>NZ_FOZJ01000003.1 GCF_900114345.1 Microbacterium sp. cf046
TGATCCTGCTGCTCGCGACCGGGTGGCAGGTGATGAATGCATTCGGGTTCCTCCTCCACGGCGCATTCGGCGGAGTCCCCTACCCGAGCGAAGTCGCCGTGTGGGTCACCATTGCGCGGATACTCCTCGTGGCATCCATCGTGTGCTGCGTACTCGGAGTGATCGCGGAGCGCTGGGTTCTCTTCTCCCTCGCTCTGGTGATCACTTTGGCTGCCGTGGTGATGAACTTCATCGAATGGAACGTGGGAGCAGTGTCGTGACCGACCACGCCCCGCTCATCCAGAGAGACAAGCCAAAGGCGTTCTGAAGGCACGATCGCCGGTCCGCCTCAGTGCAGTGCGCGTTTAGCGCAGGTCGCGCCCGGGCCCGAGCGCGTTCGCTTACCGGTCCCTCACCGGCCGTCCGAAACACGCATTCGACGCCAATTCGTCAGATCGGTGCCGGCGCATTTCCTCCGATCGCGTTCGTCCCGCCGTGCCGACGGGAGTCGGTTGCCTCACACGTCTGCGGGTGCGGGATGTTCCGGGCTCGGCGCCGCACGGCCGACTGTGCCGTATGTCTGCCGCGCCGGGCCAGAGGAACAGTCGCAGACGCGTGCAGACGGATGCCTGTCGGTCACGACTACTCCTCTGCTCGTCTTCTCACAGGAAACTCCTCCCGGCGCGCTGCTCTCAACGCCCGTACTTCGGCCCCATCAGGCCCTCCTGACGTCGGACCGTGCGATAGACGGTCGCCCGCGCGACGTTGAAGAGTTCGGCGAGCTCCGCAGTCGTGTGCCGACCTGCCTGGTGAAGCTCCATCAGGTGCCGCTGTTGCGGAACGGACAGCTTGGGCGGCTTGCCGCGGAGTCTTCCCTTGGCTTTCGCCACCTGCATCCCCTCGCGCGTTCGCGATCGAATGAGATCGGACTCGAACTCTGCCACCAGCGCGAGAACGTTGAAGAGGAGTCGTCCGACGGGGTCGAGCGGGTCGTGGAGTGATCCGCCGATGTTGAGCTTGACGCCCTTGGCCGTCAGCTCGTCGACGATGTCGCTCGCGTCGCGCAACGATCGCGCAAGGCGGTCGAGTTTGGCGACAACGAGGGTGTCGCCCTCGCGGCAGGCCTCCAAGGCGATGCGGAGACCCGGTCGTTCGCGGTTGGTGCCGGTGAGACCGTGATCGACGTAGATGTATCTCGGCTCGACTCCGAGCTTCTCGAGCGCGTTCCGTTGCGCGGTCAGGTCTTGTTCGTATGTGGATACCCGCGCGTATCCGATGAGTAGTGCATCCATGACCGCAATCTCGTCCGTGCTCGGCCAGCCTGCAAGACACCGATCAGGCACACGTCTCGTAAGACCCGCCCGGTGACGATTCTCACTGACCGCACCACATCCGAACGGGCCGAATCACCCCCGCTCGAGCACGTACCGATCCCGCCCGACGAGCAGTCCCACCACCAGCTGCCCGACGAGCACCAGCGCGACGAGCACCAGGGGCGCAAGCCAGCCGCCGCTGACACTGAGCAGTGCGCCGAAGGCGATCGGGCCAGCGGCGGCGATCAGGTAGCCGCCCGACTGTGCCATGCCCGACAGCGCGCTCGCGCCCTCGTGCGTGCGCGCGCGCAGGCTGAACAGACTCAGCGAGACGCCGAGCGAAGCCCCGGAGGCGAGACCGCACAGGATCACCCACAGCAGGAACGCCGGCGGCCACACGATGAGCCCGACCACTCCGATCAGCGACAGAACCGGGATGAGAGCGGGGCCGACGCGCTGCATCCGTCCGCGCAGCAGCAGCGGGATCGTGAGCGAGCCGGCGATCGCGCACAACTGGTAGACCATCACGTCGACGCCCGCGACGACCTCGGAACGGCCGAGCGAGTGCGCCATCGGCGCGAACCAGGTGACCAGCATGTAGAAGATGCTCGACTGCAGCCCCATATAGAGGAGTACCTGCCAGGCGATCGGGTCGGCCCAGATGCCCGTGCGCCGGCGGCGCGAGGCGGAGAGCGGAGCCCGCGGCATCCGCCGGATCGCCAGCACCCACGCGAGGATCGCGAACGGCAGCAGGATGCCGGTCCACAGCAGCGCGCCCTGCCAGCCGAGGTCGCCGCCGCTCGTCGGCACGTGCGAGATCGGCACGACGACCCCTGAGGCCACCGCTCCCATGCCCGCCAGGAGGGCGGTGAAGGCCGCGGTGACGGTGGTGATGCGCTCGCCGAAGTCGCGCTTGATGACGGCAGGCATCAGAACGTTCGCGATCGCGATCGAGGCGCCGATCAATGCGGTGCCGAGCCACAGATTGACCGACGAGCCGGGCACCGAACGCCAGATCGTGCCGACGGCCATCAGCACGAGCGACCAGAGCACGACCCGCGGCATCCCGAATCGAGCGCTCAGTCCGTGCGCGAACGGCGAGACGACGGCGAACGCGATCAGCGGCACGGCGGCCAGCGCCCCGAGGGCGGCTTCGCTCGTGCCCAGGTCGTCGGCGATTTGGGTGAGGAGGGGTCCGACTCCGGTGATCGTCGCGCGCAGGTTGGCGGCGATCAGCAGGACGGCGACGAGCAGAAGCAGGCGCGACGAACGTCGGGTGTCCGTCGCGCCTGCTTCTTCGATGATCAGTGAGCCTGAGCCGCCAGCGCCTCAGCATCGATGTGGGCGATCGAGCGTGTGTCCTGGAACGCCCGGATGCCCTCGATGCCCTGCTCGCGTCCGAAGCCGGACTGCTTCATGCCGCCGAACGGCGCACGCAGGTCGAGCCGGGTCGCGCCGTGGTCGTTGACCCAGACGTAGCCGCACTGCAGCTTGCCGCCGACCCGGTTCGCAGCGTCGACGTCGGCCGTCCAGACCGAGCCGCACAGGCCCGCCCAGGTGTCGTTGGCCGCGGCGACAGCTTCGTCTTCGGTGTCGAACGGCAGGATCGGGATGACCGGGCCGAACTGCTCCTGGGTGACGACCCGCAGGGACGGGTCGGGGTCGACCACGATCGCGGGCCGCAGGAAGTTGCCGCCCTCGAGTTCGCCGCCCGGAAGCTCCCCGAACTCGCGGACGTCGGCTCCGGCATCCTTCGCCTCTTGGATGATGTCCTGCACGAACGCCTTCTGTGCGCCCTGATGCAGCGGCCCCATCGTGACGCCCTCGTCGAGCCCGTAGCCGATGACCGCTTTGTCGAGACGTGCGGACAGGCCGGCGACGAGCTCGTCCATCCGCGACCGGTGCACGTACAGGCGCTTCGCGTTCATGCAGATCTGCCCGGTCGTGTCGAACACGGCGGCGTAGACGCGGTCGAGGTGGGCGTCATCGAGGATCGCGTCTTCGAGGAAGATCGCCGCGTCGTTGCCACCGAGCTCGAGCGTGACCCGCGTGAGGCTCTTCGAGGCCATCTCCATGATGCGCTTGCCGCCGTTGACGCTGCCGGTGAAGCATACCTTCGCAATCTCGGTGTTCTGGATCAGGCCCGACATGTTCTCGTCCTTGCCGGTGACCACGTTCAGCACCCCGGCGGGCAGCTTCTCGGCGATGCGCTGCACGACCCGGGTGAGGGCGAGCGGTGTCGAGGGCGGCGGCTTGACGATCGCCGTGTTGCCGGCCAGCAGCGCGTGCGGCAGGGCGGCACCAAGGATCGCGATCGGCCAGTTGAACGGCACGATGAGGGTGACCACGCCGAGCGGCTGGTACGACACTGTCGTTTCCACCGGGATGCCGGGCACCACGCCCAGCACCTTTCCGGTGTCCACCTCGTCGGCCAGCATGAGCGCCAGGTTCCATCGGATCTCGAACACGAGTGAGTCGATCCAGGACTCGAAGCGGATCTTGCCGTTCTCCTGGGAGAGGATCGCGGCGTCGTCATCGCGCGCTTCGGCGATGCCCTCCAGCGCGGTGCGCATCTGCTCGGCGCGCTCGGTCGCGCTGAGCGCCGACCACGCTGGGAAGGCGCCCCTCGCTGCGGCGACCGCGTCGTCGACGTCCTGTGCGGATGCGGCGGCCGCGCGCCCGACGATCCGGCCGGGCTTGCCCGGGTCGGCGACATCGAGGGTGGCGTCGGTCTGGCGCTCCTCGCCTCCGATGTACAGGCCGGTCCGCACTTCTGCCGTTGTTGCCATTGTGTCCGTCATCGGTCACACCTCTCTTGCGTTCGCTCGGGTTGGGTTGCGGGTACGTGTTCCGTGTGAGTCACACCTGCTGCGTCTGGCTCTGATCGACCACCGGAGTGCCGTGCGTGTGGAAGCTCTCGATCGTCTTCATGCCCCACGCCTGACCCTTCTTGCGCTCCTCCTGCGTCCACTCCACGACAGGGGAGTCAGGGTCCAGCAGCAGGCGCGCGCCGGCGTTGGCCAGTTCGATGCGGTTGCCGCCGGGCTCCCACACGTACAGGAAGAAGGTCTGGTTGATCGCGTGCTTGTGCGGGCCGGACTCGATGTAGATGCCGTTCTCGAGGAAGATGTCGGCCGCCTTGAGGATGTCCTCGCGGGTGTCGGGCGCGAACGCGATGTGGTGCAGGCGGTTGCCGTGCTTGGTCCAGTCATCGGAGTACACCACGTCGTAGGACTTGTTGTTGAAGTGGAACCACCAGGCCGCGTAGCCCCCGGCATCCAGTTTGATTCTCTCGCTCTCACGCCCGCCGAGGGCCGTCGCGATGAATTCGCCGTTGGCGACGACGTCCTTGGCGAGGTAGTTGATGTGGTCGAGGCGTCGCGCGTTCACTCCGCGACCGGGGAACGCGGATGCCTGGTTCTTCAGCGCCGGCTTGTCATCGGTGGCGACGTACCGCTCGGACTCGTAGTAGACGCCCATCGAGTGTCCGTCGGGGTCGCGGAACAGGTACGTCGGGCCGGTGCCGACTTCGCCGTCGCCCCAGCCCTCACCGAGCCCGGTCGCCTCGATCGCGGCGACCCGGCGTTCGAGCGCATCCTGGCTCGTCGTGCGGAAGTTGGTACGGCCGACGCCGGCGGCATCCGACGCGGTGAGCTTGATCGTGTACCGCTGGTACTCGTCCCAGGTGCGCAGGTACACCGACCCCTCCGCCTCCTCGACTACGCGCATCGCGAGCAGATCGCGGAAGAACCACAGGCTCTCGTCGAACTTGGGGGTCAGCAGCTCGATGTTGCCGATGTGTGCGACGTCGAAAGCGGTGTACTCGGTCATGTGCGGTCCTCTCGGGCGGAGTGTGGGTCAGAGGCGGGGTCGCGGGAAGACGACGCCATCGAAGATCTTTCGGGCGGTGCGCACCGACGTGGACGTGGCCGACCAGACGCCGTCGTCGCTGCGGCCGACACTCACGCGCGAGGCGAAGATGCCGCTCGGGTGCTCGATCTCGACCGGTCCGTCACTGGTCGGGTTCGCGATGTCGGCGCCGACCGTACCGGGGATGCACACGCCTGCGGCGACGGATGCCGCCATCAGCACGCCGATCGACGGGTGGACGCGGGCAGGGATGAACGCGCGCGTGGAGATCGCGCCGCCGTGGCGCGGAGCGGACAGCAGGAACATCTTCGGAACGGTCGCGCGCGTTACATCGCCGAGCCCCATCAGCGGGCCGGCGAGGAGCCGGATGCGCTCGACCTCTGCCTTCAGGTCTGACCGCTCCTCGAGTTCGGCGGGAGTCTCATCGCCCGCGACGCCGAACTCATCGGCGCGCAGCAGCACGACCGGCATCCCGTTGTCGATCATCGTGACCCGGTGCCCGTCGAGGTCATCGACGACGTTGCCAGAGGGCAGCAGGAGCGCGTCGGCGGCGGGGGCCATCTCGATGTCGATCTTCGCAGCGGTGCCCGGTACTCCGTCGATGGCGGTTCCGCCGTCGTACTCGACGATGCCGTCGGGGGTCGGGAACGTCTGCGTGGCCAGGTCGCCGGTGTTGATGAGCCGGATGCGGACTGTCGTGGTCTCGGCGCCGGGCGTGATCAGCTCGCGCTCAACCGCGAAAGGACCGATGCCGGCGAGGAGATTGCCGCAGGTCTGGGCGTCGGTCACCGACGGCTGATCGACCACGACCTGGAGGAACAGGTAGTCCAGGTCGACGTCCGCCTCGGTGGAACGCGACACGATCGCAACCTTGCTGGTGAGCGGGTGCGCGCCGCCGAGCCCGTCGATCTGCGTCGGGTCGGGGCTGCCCATCACGCGCAGCAGCAGGTCGTCGCGCTCCGACGGATCGGCCGGCATGTCGCCGGCGAGGAAGTAGGCGCCCTTCGACGTGCCGCCGCGCATCAGCATGCAGCGGATGCCGTCGCGCTCGGAGTCAGCCACCGTTGTATTCCGCCTGGGGGATATAGTTCACGCCGAGGTCGGAGAGGATGGGCCGGAGGTCGTTGAGGTCCATGGAGATCTCGCCCGCCTGATAGCGGAGCCGGTTGGCGGCCTCTCTGTCTGCACGGGCCTGTGCGGCTTCGAGGGTGTCGGTGGCGAGGTGGCGGGGGACGATGGTGACGCCGTCGTCGTCGGCGATCACGATGTCGCCCGGGTTCACCAGCACGCCGTCGAGGACGACGGGGATGTTGACGGAGCCGGCGGTGTCTTTCACCGTGCCCTGCGCGCTGACGTACGCGGTCCAAACGGGGAACCCCATCGACCGGAGTTCGGCGGTGTCGCGGACGCCGCCGGACGTGACATATCCGCGGACACCGCGGACCTGCATCTGGGTCGCCATGAGTTCACCGATGAACCCGTACGGCGAGTCGGTGACCGGCACGACGACGATCACATCGCCGGCCCGGGCCTGTTCGATCGCTGCATGGACCATGAGGTTGTCGCCGGGAGCGGCCAGAACGGTGATGGCGGAACCCGAGATCGCGGCATCCTGCTGGATCGGCCGGATCCGGGCCCCGGCGTACCCGACCCGACCCATCGCCTCGTGCACCGTTGCCGAGCCCAGAGCCGCAAGAGCGTCGACGGTCGCGGGATCCGCCCGCGCGATGTCGGTGACGACCACCGGTCCAGAGGTCATGCCAGGACGTCCGTGACCTGCGGGTAGTAGCGCATGTAGGCCTCGCCCATCGTGTCGACCGGCAGGCCGAGGTTCGGTCCGGCGTTGCGCTTGACCTGCACACCGCGGCGGACCGCGAGGGAGGTGTAGTACTCCCACATGTGCTTCTGGGCGGGGAGACATTCCATCGCCTGCTGCTTCAGCGGAAACGCGGCGGTGATGTCGAGCAGGACGTTGGGCTTGAAGTCGGACTGCTCGGGCTGATGCGGCTCGAAGAAGAAGACCGGGGGAGCGCCGATGATCTGGTCGGTGCTCGGGTAGGTGCCGTCGGAGTTCGCGACGCCGATCGCCTGCGCGAGCACGCGCGCCTGCAGCGCCATCCGCGCGGCGGCGGGGTGGTCGCCGTTGTACGGGTCGGCCAGCGGGTGGGTCAGCACGACCGTCGGCTGCACGCGGCGGAACACATCGACCAGCGCCGCGATCGTCTCGGTCGATTCGACGAGCGGGTAATCGCCGGCGTCGAGGAACTCGATCTCAGCACCGAGAGCGGATGCGGCGGCGGTGGCCTCGTCGCGGCGGATGCTCTTGATCTCCTCGAGCGACTTGCCCTGCAGCCACTGGCTGGCCGACTCGCCGCGCTCTCCGTAGCTCACGCAGACCACGGTGGCCCGCTCGCCGCGCATCGTCGCCGCGGCGATCGCCCCTCCTGCGCGCCACACGAAGTCGCCCGCGTGGGCGCTGACCACGAGCAGCGACGGGGTTGTCTCAGCCAAGGGGACTCCTGTCTCCACGATGCCGCCGGGGCGGTACGAGACGTGCGGCTCGGCGTCGAGCGCGACCGGTCTCGTTGATCACAGCGAACCACACCCCTAGCGCAATGGTCAAGATTTTGGTTACAATTCTGGCGACCCTGAATCACTCTCGACATAGGGAAATGTCGAACGTACCATCGCGGTCAGGACCACACGACGAAGATGTTGAAGGGAACGACATGGCCGGCAACCTGCAGGAAGTGCTCGATCAGGCGGGGAACACCGTCGAGCACCTGCGCAATTCGCAGCTCGGAACGTACATCTACCCTGTGGTGCCTGCGGAGTTCACGAACTGGCGGCGCGAGCAGAAGTCGTGGCGCGAGAGCGCGGTGCTCTTCGACCAGACCCACCACATGGTCAACTTCTTCATGTCCGGACCCGACGCGCTGAAGCTGCTGTCGGACACCGGCATCAACAGCTTCGCGAACTTCCCGGTGAACACCGCGAAGCAGTTCGTGCCGACCGCTTCGAACGGCGGAGTCATCGGCGACGGCATCCTGTTCCACGAGGGTGAGGACGAGTACGTCTACGTCGGCCGCGCGCCCGGCGCGAACTGGCTGCAGTTCCACGCCGAGACCGGCGGGTACGACGTGGAGACCCGGTACGACGACCGTTCGCCTTCGCGCCCGTACGGCGCCGCGGTGAACCGCGAGTACTACCGCTTCCAGATCCAGGGTCCGAACGCGTGGCAGATCATCGAGAAGCTCAACGGCGGCGAGCTCGAGAAGGTGCGCTTCTTCCACATGGGAGAGATGAACGTCGCCGGCGAGCACGTGCGCACGCTGCGCCACGGCATGGCCGGTGCCCCCGGCCTCGAGCTGTGGGGCCCGTACGAGCAGCACGGCAGGATCCGCGACGCGATCCTCGAGGCCGGAAGCGAGTTCGGCATCGAGCCCTGCGGGTCACGGGCCTACTCGTCGAACACACTCGAGTCGGGCTGGATCCCCTCGCCGCTGCCGGCGATCTACTCCAGCGAGGCCGAGCGGGCCTACCGTGAATGGCTGCCGGCGAACAGCTACGAGGCGATCAACGCCCTCGCCGGCTCGTTCGTCTCGGACGACATCGAGGACTACTACCTCAACCCGTGGGAGCTCGGCTACGGCTCGTTCGTCAAATTCGACCACGACTTCATCGGCCGCGAGGCGCTCGAGCAGATCGACCCGGCTGCTCAGCGCAAGAAGGTGACGCTGGCCTGGAACGACGAAGACCTCGCGAAGCTGCTGACCACGCCGATCGACCGCGACGGCACCGGCTACCAGGTGTTCGACCTGCCCAACGCGAACTACGGCTCGTCGAACTACGACGCCGTGATCGACGCGAACGGCGACACGGTCGGCCTGTCGCTGTTCACCGGCGTGACCGCCAACGAGAAGCGGGGCCTGTCGCTCGCCACTGTCGACGCCGAGGTGCCGATCGGCGCCGAGGTGCGCGTTGTGTGGGGCGAGCCGAACGGCGGCTCGAAGAAGACCACGGTCGAGCCGCACGAGCAGCTGGCCGTCCGTGCGGTCGTGAGCCCCGTTCCCTACGCCGTCACCGCGCGCACCGAGTATCACGGAGGCTGGCGCACCGCCGCAGTGTCGGTCTGACCCGCACACCCGATCGACACCCGCACGCAACGACCTGACGGGATGCCGCGGCATCCTGCCTGCGAACGAAGGAGTTCCCCATGCCAGAGTCCGTTTCCCAAGCGATCGCCCGCGTGGGCGGCGCCGTGGAGGTGCTGCGCAACGCGCAGTCCCGGCCGACGATCTTCCCGGTGACACCGGAGTTCACGAACTGGCGGTCGGAGCAGCTGTCGTGGCGCAACTCGGTCGCGCTCCTGGATCAGTCGCATCACATGACGGATCTGTTCATCTCGGGCCCTGACGCGCTGAAGCTGCTCAGCGACACCGGCGTGAACAGCTTCGCGAACTTCGAGGTCGACAAGGCGAAGCAGTTCATCGCGGTGAACCACGAGGGCTACCTGATCGGCGACGCGATCCTGTTCCATCTCGGCGAGGACTCGTTCGACCTCGTCGGCTGGTTCATGGTGCTGGACTGGGTGCAGTACATCGGCGAGACCGGTGACTACGACGTCACGTTCGAGCGGGACGCGAACTCGCTCATGCGCGAACCGGGTGTTCCGCCCAAGCTGTATCGCTATGAGCTGCAGGGGCCGCACGCACTGGCGCTGATGGAGAAGCTCACAAGGGCACCCGTGCCGCCGACGAAGTTCTTCCATATGGCGACGTTCACCATCGACGGGCTGCAGGTGCGGTCGCTGCGTCACGGCATGGCGGGGCAGCCCGGGTTCGAGCTGTTCGGGCCGTGGGAGGAGGGCGACAGGGTGCGCAGCGCCATCGTCGCCGCGGGGGAGGAGTTCGGCCTCACCCTGGTCGGGGCCAAGGCGTACTCGTCGGCGAACCTCGAGTCGGCATGGGTGCCGTCGCCGCTGCCGGCGATCTTCACGGGCGAAGGCTCGGAGGCGTATCTCGAGTGGCTGCCGGCGAACCGTGCCGGGTCGCTCGCCGGCTCGTTCGTCTCGGACGACATCGAGGACTACTACCTGACCCCGTACGACCTCGGCTACGGCCGCAGCGTCGCGTTCGACCACGACTTCATCGGCCGCGCCGCACTCGAGGAGCACGCCGCAGGCCCGCTCCGGACCAAGGTCACCCTGGTGTGGAACCCGGAGGACGTCGCGGCCGCGCAGCGCTCCCTGTATGAACCGGGCACCCCGGCGAAGTACATCGAGTTCCCGAAGGCCCGTTACGGCGTGTACCAGGTCGACCGGGTCCTCGCCGACGGGCGCGACGTGGGCATCTCCCACGATGTCGGGTACATCACGGGCGAGCAGGTGTTCGTCTCGCTCGCCAGCGTGGACGCCGAGCACGCGGAGCCCGGAACCGACGTCGAAGTCATCTGGGGCGAGGACCCCAACTCGACCAAGCCCGCCGTCGAGCCGCACCGGCAGGTGCGCATCCGCGCCACCGTCTACCCCGCGCCCTACTCGTCGTTCGCGCGGGAGAACTACCGCAAGAACTGAGCCGTAAGCGGGGCGGGGGCGGATGCCGCAGCATCCGCCCCCGCCAGCGCGCGAGAGAGCGGTCAGTCGTCCGCGCGGTAGACCGTGCGTGCGTAGTCGTGGAAGGGGGCCGGGGCGACCGTCGCCCGGATGCGCACCTGCCGGTGCGCGGCATCGGCCTGGGGCTTGCGGGAGATCGGATCCTCGCCCCAGACCACATCGACCTCCGCCCCTTCGGGCACGTCGTTCTCGAGCGTCGCGAGCGACATGTAGAGCTGGTCGAATGCGACGTAGCCGGCATCCGTCGAGATGCCGACCAGACGGTCGCCCTGCCGCACCTCGTCCATCTGGAACAGGCCGTAGCGCGCCTTCGGGAAATCCAGGAACTTCGCGGGGGTGCCCGGCTCCAGCTGCGATCGGACGACCGCGGCGACGTCATCCGCATTCCACAGCAGCGTCACTTTGCGGCGCCGCTGGTCGGCGGCGTGGCGCTCCAGCGCCTCGCGTCCGTGGAAGTCGTGATCGAAGCGCACCGACTTGCCCAGGCCGAGGTCGTACGGGGTCATGTAGTAGTCGTGGATGTCGCCGGAGTACAGCGACCCCCCGATCGACCCGGCCCGGGCGGCGGGGAGCCACGCCCGGTACTCCGCGAAGTCGTCGTCGAAGATCGCGGGGAAGGGCGTCGGCACCCATCCGGCCTCGAGCGGAGTGGCCGAGTAGGCCTTGGCGCCGACGCGACGGATGCCGAACTCGGCGCCCGCCTCCAGCAGCGTCTGGAGCACGTGGTCGCTGTCGGCCCACGGCCCGAAGAACTCGAAGCCGGGCTGGCCGGCCATGCCGTGGCGCAGGGCCTTGACGTCCTTGCCTGCGATGCGGAAATCGCCGATGTGGAAGAACTTCACCTCGGGCACCGGCCCGCCGAAGACCTTCTCCATGACCGCGTTGGCGTGCGGCCCCTGCAGCTCGTAGCGATAGAAGGTCGGGGGTCCCTGGCGCATGTGCGAGTTCGCCTCGAGCCGGTGGTGCACATCCTTGCCGGCAGCCTCGGCCTTCTCGGCGTTGAAGCGCACCCAGTCGATGAGCAGATGGTGTCCGATCAGCACGAGCCCCTCCGGGCCCTCGCCGTTGTAGAACAGGATGCCGTCGCCGATGAGGTACCCGTCCTGGTTCACCGAGATGAGCTGCTTCGCGACGCCGGGGCGGAACGTCGCGAATGTGTTCGGCGAGATCGCCTGCAGCACGGGAATGAGGTCCTCGCCGTCGAGGAACAGCTGCGTCATGTGGTGCGACTGGTCCATGAGCGCGACAGTCGTGTTCCACGCGCGCTGCTCGTCGCGCCAGTTCGTGAACTCCGGAGCCACCGGAAAGGTGAACGCGGGCCAGTCCTGATTGCGCAGCAGCTCCACGGGGCTGCCTGCGCGCTCGATCGCCTGCGCGAGGGATTCGGTTGTCATCGTCGACCTTTCAGTGCGGTTTCCTCCACGGTAGGAGCCTGCAGGGTCGGCGGCGTCGCGAATTCCGTTGAACAGAATTCGCTCGGATGGCCAGGAGCTCAGGGCAGGTCGCGGAGCGCGTCGATCACTCGGAGCAGATGCTCGCGGACCGCGAGCTCTGCAGCATCAGGGTCGCGCGCAGCGATCGCGTCGATGATCGCGACGTGCTCGAGCACCGAGACCTTGGCCCGCTGCGGTCGCGATGACAGCTTGAACTGGTGGCGCACACTCTGCGCGTGCAGCCGCGCGAGCACCTCTGCCGCGGTGGTGTGGTGACTCAGCGTCCGGACGCGCTGGTCAAGGAGCTGGTTCAGACGGGAGTACTCGACGAGGTCTCCTTCGGCGACGGCGTCGATCATGCCCTGCCGCAGGTCCATGAACTCGGCGATGTCCTCGTCCGTGACGGATGCCGCGGTCTTCGCGGCGCACAGACCCTCCACGCCGATGCGCACCTCGAGGATCTCGATCGCCTCGTCGAGGGAGATCGCCCGCACGCGGGACCCCTTGTTCGGGAGGCGCTCGACCAGCCCCTCGTTCGCGAGCTCGAGCAGGGCCGTGCGCACCGTGGCGCGGCTGGCGGCGAACGTGTCGCTGAGGTCCGCTTCGATCAGCCGCTGATTCGGGGCGTACTCGCCGCGGACGATCGCGCCGCGGATGAGGTCGGTCACCTTCTGCTCGGATTCCTCAGCGGCGGTGTCCGCATCCTGCACGATCGTCGACATCGAGTCTCCTTCGGCTCGCGAACGGAGCATCCGCTCCGACCTTCAACCACTATTGTCAACAATATAGACGTGAAACCGTCGTCGTCGGGAGGTGGCCATGCGCGTCGCAGTACTGGGCCTGGGTGAAGCCGGAAGCATCTACGCGGCCGACCTCGCGGCCCGCGGCGCGTCGGTCGCCGGAACCGACCTGCACGTCACGACCGAGCCCGCCGATGTCGAACTCGCGGTCGACATCGCATCCACCGTCCACGGGGCGGATCTGGTGCTCAGCCTGGTCGGCGGAAGCTCTGCAGCATCCGTCCTCGACGAGGCGCTGCCGGCCATGGGCACGGCCACCGTCTACGCCGACATGAACACCAGCGGACCCGACGAGAAGATGCGTCTCGCGGCGGTGGCGCGCGATCGCGGCATCCCGTTCGTGGATGTGGCGATCCTCGCCCCCGTGCCTCGTGCGCGGATCGACACACCCCTGCTGCTGAGCGGGACGGGGGTCGCGCGAATCCAGCCGATGCTCGAACGGCTCGGCGTCCCGTCGACGGACGTCGGACCGGATGCCGGCGCATCGGCGCGTCTCAAGCTGCTGCGCAGCGTGTTCATGAAAGGGCTCGCCGCCGTGGTCGTCGAGAGCGTCGCGGCCGCGAAGGCGGTCGGCGCCGAGGAGTGGGTGACCGAGCAGATCGCGTCGGAGCTCGGGGCGTCGGGCCGATCGGCGGTCGACCATCTCATCCAGGGCACGACGCGGCACGCCGTTCGGCGTGAGATCGAGATGGTCGAGGCGCGTGACTACCTCGCCAGCCTCGGGGCCGAGCACCCGATGACCGACGCGACGATCGAATGGCTCCGGGCGATCGCGGCGAACCAATCCACCGCTCCGCGCCACTGAGAAGGGAGGTCTCCCGGACGATGGCCGTCCCGGACAAGACACTGGTCGTCCTCGGCGCCTTCAGCATCGAGCGACCGAGCATGACCCTGTCCGAGCTCGCGCGAGCGACCGGCCTGGCTCCGTCGACCGTCCATCGAGTGATCAGCTCGCTGGTGATCTGGGGAGCGCTCGAGAAGGACCCGCACAACCGCTACGTGATCGGGCAGCGGCTCTGGCAGCTCGGAACACTCGCGCCGCGGGCGTTCGAGCAGCGCGCGCTCGTGCTGCCGTTCCTGGAGCGGCTCTTCCTGGACACGCGACTGCCCGTCGCCTTGTCCGCCTTCCACCCGGACGGCAGCGTGGTCGTGGAGCAGCACCTCGGCTGGCGGGACGGAGACAACTCCGCCGGACTCGGCGAGCGGCTGCCGCTGCACGCGTCCTCGCCCGGTCTCATCCTGCTCGCCTACGGTCCTGCCGGCGTCAGGCGTGCCATCGCACGGCACCCGCTGCGTCGCTACACGTCCCGAACCGTGGTCGATCCTGCGGCGCTCGGCGCGGTCGTCGACCGCGTGCGCCACGCCGGCATCGCCGTGAGCGAGGGGGCCCTCATCGCCACGACGAGCTCGACGTCCGCGCCCGTCTTCGGCCACCGGGGAGAGCTCTACGGCGCGGTGACGATCGTCTGGACCACCGGTTCGGCCGACCCGCGGCAGTTCGCAGACCGTCTCCGCTCGACCGCGAACCGGATCAGTGCCGTGATGCGCGAGTCCACGGAAGAGCCCGTTCCGCACCCTGTGCGTCGCGGCGTGTTCGACCCGCCACGCGGACAGGCGCGACCCGTCGGAGGAATACCACCGGCTCGCTCACCCGTCAAGGATGAAATTCTGTAAACAGAATTGTCTTCCATCTGACGAGCACTCGCCCGTGTACTTGGACCGCGACGTATGTCGCCGAGGCGTGTCGCGGAAAAACGGGAGGGAGCTCTGCGAGGCACCTCATCGATTGCAAAGGAGCGACGATGAAGAAGATGCACGTGAGGCTCGGGGCCATGATCCTCGGGCTCGCACTCGCGACGACGGCCCTCGCGGCGACGCCCGCAATGGCGGCCCAGGCGAAGCAGGGTGCTCCGCCACTGACGGCGGAGCGCTGCGCGGCGCTCGTCGGGACCCAGGTGGACGCCGCCCGGATCGCGCTGCCGACGACCGGCGCCACGATCAAGACCGCGACCTGGGCGACCGAGGCCGGCGGTGGTCAGTGCCGCGTGGTCGGCGACATCCACCCGGTCGATCCGACGGCGCCCGCGATCGAGTTCCAGGTCAACCTGCCGCAGAACTGGAATGCCCGGGCTCTTCAGTTCGGCGGCGGCGGATACGACGGCTCGCTCGTCACAGGACTCGGGCGATTCCCGCAGCAGCCGGCCAGCCAGCCCACGCCCCTGCAGCAGGGATTCGTGACCCTCGGCTCCGATGGCGGGCACAAGGGCGTCGGATTCGACGCCTCGTTCGGACTCAATGACGAGGCGCTGCTGAACTACGGCCAGCAGTCGATCAAGAAGACCCACGACGCGGCGATGGTCCTCATCGATCTCGCGTACGGCAAGAATCCCGCCTACTTCTACTTCGTCGGCTTCTCGCAGGGTGGCCATGAGGCATTGGATGCCGCCGGTCGCTACTCGAAGGACTATGACGGCGTCGTCGCGGGAACCCCGACGTACAACGTGACGATGATGCACGCCGGAATCGGCTCGATGTATCGCGACGCGCTCTACCGCGATGGAGGGGTGGGCTGGATCAATCCGACCGAGCGGGCGCTGATCGTCAGCAGCGTGTATGCGGCGTGCGACCCGATCGACGGTGTCGCCGACGGCATCATCTCCGACACCGAGGGCTGCCTGGATGCCTTCGACATCCAGGCCCTGCGCTGCGCGGACGGCGCCGACACCGGCGACACCTGCCTGTCGGACGCCCAGATCGAGACAGTGGATCTCATCGCGGCGGGCAAGGACCTCGGGTTCGAGATCGCGGGGAACAGCTACGCCGCTCCCGGACCGATCCTCACCGGCGGCACGTACGACCGGTTCGGATTGGGCACCGAGCCCCAGCCGCACAACCCGATGAACGGCACCGAGGCCTTCCAGTACACCGTGCTGGATGCCGTCTCGAAGTACATCATCACGCGCGACCCGACGCTCGACACCCCGAACTGGCAGCTCGACGGGTGGATCCCGCGCATCCAGGAGGTCGGTCAGATCATGGACGCGACCGACGTCAGCTTCCAGCAGGCGTACGCGAAGAAGGTCAAGGTGCTCATGTACACCGGCATGGCCGACGACGGTGTCTCGCCGTACAACACGATCCAGTTCTACGACCGGCTCGTCGCGGACCTCGGGCAGAAGAAGGTGGACAAGTTCCTGCGGTTCTACACGGTCCCCGGATTCAGCCACGGATTCGGCCCGTTCAGCGCCAGCTTCGACTCGCTCAGCGTGCTCCGGGCATGGGTCGAGAATGGTGTCGAGCCGGGGCAGCTGACGGTCACCGACACGAACGCCGCCACCGCGGGGCGGACGCGTCCGCTCTGCGAATACCCGACGTGGCCGCGATTCGACGGGGGCGACCCCGCGAGCGCGTCCAGCTTCACCTGCGTGACTGACTGATGACCCGAGCGAGGGGGGCCGGATTCCGTTCCGGCCCCCCTCGCTTGTGTGATCGGCGTGGGCTCAGGCGTCGGCCCAGACGTCTGCGGCGACCGCGACGGTCTCCTCGATCTTGGCCCACTGCTCGGCCTCGGTGAGGACGTTCCCCTCCTCGGTCGAGGCGAACCCGCACTGCGGGCTCAGTGCGAGCTGATCGAGCGGGGCGATCGCCGCTGCCTCGTCGATGCGGCGCTTGAGGCCGTCGACGTCTTCGAGTGCTCCCGACTTCGTCGTCACCAGACCCAGCTCGACGACCTTCGCGCCCTTCGGCAGGAACCGCAGCGGCTCGAAGCCGCCGGCGCGCTCGCTGTCGTACTCGAGGAAGTACCCGTCGAACGCGGTCTCACCCAGCAGCTGCTCGGCCACCGGCTCGTACCCTCCCGACGAGATCCAAGTCGAACGGAAGTTGCCGCGGCACACGTGCGTCGTGATCACCATGTCGGCCGGCTTGTCGCGCAGCGACGCGTTGATCAGCGCCGCGTACCTCTCCGCGAGGTGGTCGGTGCGGATGCCGCGCTCGGCGGCCTTGGCCAGTTCGACGTCCGAGCACAGGTACGCCCACGCCGTGTCGTCGAACTGCAGGTAGCGGCATCCGGCGTCGTAGAACGCCTGGACCGCGGCGCGGTAGGTCGCGGCGAGGTCGTCGAAGATGTCGTCGTGCCCGCGGTAGGCGGACCCCTCCAGCGCGTCGCGCTCGAGACGGAAGTCGAGCACGGTCGGGGCCGGGATGCTGAACTTCGGGGTGACGCCGGCCGCCTCGGCGACGGGCTTGAGGAAGCGGAAGTGCTCGAGCATCGGATGGTCGGCGGGGAAGCCCACGGGGCCGTCGATGTGCAGCCCGAGCGGGCGCGTCTGCACGCCCTGGAACTGGATGCCGTGGTCGAGCTCGACGACGTTGACGCCGTCCAGCATCCCGAAGAAGTCGAAATGCCACCACGAGCGTCGGAACTCGCCGTCGGTCGCGACCCTCAGCCCGGCTGCCGCTTCACGGGCGACCAGCGCGGTGATCGCTTCGTCTTCGACCCGGCGCAGCCCGTCGGCGTCGAGCTCGCCGGCGGCATGGGCGGCGCGCGCGGTCTTCACCGCCTCGGGACGCAGGAAACTGCCGACGATGTCGGCGCGGAAGGGCGGGTTGACAGACATGCCGACCACATTACGGGAGCACCCCGGGGCGTCGGACTTCGTTGCGGTGCGTGACCTGAGGCGTCACGAACCGGTCGCCTCGAGGTACTCCATCGAGCGCACCGACGAGTTGACCAGCGGGCGGAACCGGCCGCCGGGGGTCGCCGCGGGGTGACCGGTGGGCAGGTACGCGGCCCGCATCGCCGCGCTGATCTCGTGGGCCGCGTGCGTGAGCAGCTCGACGTGTCCCAGGGTCGGCGCGTCGTCGTTCGGCACCACGACGCCGATCGCCGCGATCACGTCCTGATGCGCGCCGAAGACGGGAACGGCGATGCCCCGCGACTCCTCGTGGATGTGACCGTCGCAGACGACCCAGCCGTCCGCGCGGATGCGGCGGAGGGTGGAGCGCAGCCCGGCCTCGGTGTGGATCGTGTGCGGCGTGTACCGCCGCATCGGGCCGGCCAGCACGGCATCGACGACGGATTGACCGGAGTGGGCCAGCAGGACCAGCCCGCTCGAGGACGCATGCAGCGGGATGCGGCCGCCGATCAGTGTCGCGTTCACGACGGCGTCGCGAGCAGACAGCCGATCGAGGAACAGCACCTCGTTGTCGCTGAGGACGCCGAGCTGCGCGTGCTGGCGCACCCGTGCTTGAACGGCCTGCAGGTGGGGCCGGGCGAGCTCGCGCAGTCCCAGTGCCCCGGGCGTGCGGCACGCGAGCTCCCACAGGCGCACGCCGAGCCGATACGTGCGATCGGGCAGACGCTCGAGGAGTCCCTCGCGCTCGAGCTCCGCGACGATCCGGTGCGCGGTGGACGGAGCCAGCGCAGCCCTGTCGGCGATCTCGCTCAGGGTCAGGAAGGGGACGTCGGCGTCGAAGGCGCCGAGCACCCGCAGATGCTTGTGGAGGACGGATTCGCCATCGGATGCACGTGCCACGGGTCTCCTCATCGAGCGGGGCGGGCCGTCCTCGACGGCTGCGGTGATCATACGCGCGGTTCCGTTGAACGGAAAGGGCGTCGTGGCCGGAGGGCGCCTGGACGTAGCGTGTGAGTGCTCCGGATCACGTGATCGTCACGAAGTCAGAATTCGTTCCAAAATCGTTGACAATCTCGTCCTCGATCTTTAGCGTTTCCCTAGAGCGGTAGGGATCGGCGCCGCTGCACCCCCGAGCAACGATGCGATCTGGGAAAGGTGACACATGGCCGCGCGGCTGAATCTGACCGATGTGTCGCTGCGCTTCGGAGGCATCAAGGTGCTCGAAGAGGTGAGCTTCGAGGTCGAGCCCGGCGCGATCTTCGGACTCGTGGGCCCCAACGGCGCAGGCAAGACCTCCCTCTTCAACTGCATCAGCGGCCATTACAAGCCGACATCCGGCTCGATCAGGATCGACGAGACCGAGGTCCAGGGGTCGCAGCCCTCAGCCCTGTCACGGCACGGGCTCGCCCGCACGTTCCAGCATCCGGCCCTCCAGCTGCACTCGACGGTGCTCGAGAACGTCCTGCTCGGGGCGCACACCCGACTGCCCGGCGGACCGATCGAATGGTCGCTCCGACTGCCGCGCACGACCCGCGCTGAGAAGGCCCTGCGCGCCGAGGCCCGCGATCTCCTCGATCGCAACGGGCTGGGCTGGGCGGCCGATGTGCACGCCGACGAGTTGTCGCACGGCCTGCACAAGGGCATCGAACTGTGCCGGGCGCTCATCTCCAAGCCTCGGCTGCTGCTGCTCGACGAGCCCGCGGCCGGCCTCCCGCACTCGGAGGTGGAGCAGTTCATCGCCACGATCAAGCGCCTCCGCGACGAGGAGGACATCACGGTCGTGATCGTCGAGCACCACATGGGACTGATCGCGGCCCTCACCGACCGCGTCGTCGTGCTCGACCACGGCCGCAAGCTCATGGAGGGCACAGCCGCCGAGGCGCAGTCCGATCCCCGCGTGATCGAGGCGTACATCGGCAAGGAGGCCGCCGATGACGCTGCTTGAGCTCAGCGATGTCACCGCCTTCTACGGGCCGGTGCAGGTGCTGGAGGGCGTGACGCTCTCCGTTCCCGACGGTGGTGCGGTCGGCATCCTGGGTGCGAACGGCGCAGGCAAGACGACCACTCTCCGTGCCATCAGCGGCACGGTCCGCGCGGGCGGGAAGATCGTGTTCGACGGCACCGACATCCGAGGGATGCGGCCGGACAGGGTCGCCGCCCTCGGCATCGCGCACGTGCCGGAGGGGCGCGGGACGCTCGCGGGGCTGACGGTGCGCGAGAACCTCAGGGTCGGCGCGTACCTGCGCAAGGACCGCAAGGGCATCGAGTCCGACATCGAGTACTGCCTGGACCTCTTCCCCAACCTCAAGGAGCGGATCAAGTCCCACGGCTCAGCACTGTCCGGCGGCGAGCAGCAGATGCTCGCGGTCGCCCGCGCCGTGATGGCGAAGCCCCGGCTGATGCTGCTGGATGAGGCATCCCTCGGGCTCGCCCCGAGTACCGCGAAGAACGTCTACCAGGCGATCGGCCGCCTGCGGAAGGAGTCCGGCATCGCGATGCTCGTGGTCGAGCAGAACGCCAATCTCGCCTTCACCCTCGTCGACACCGCGACCGTGCTCGAGACCGGGCGCAATGCGCTTACCGGCACCTCGGCCGAGCTCAAGGGCATGGACGAGATCCGACGCGCCTACCTGGGGGGCTGAGATGGGCACCTTCATCCAGCTCGTCATCGACGGACTCTCCGCAGGGTCGATCTACGCCGCGCTTGCACTCGCGATCGTGCTCGTGAACCAGGCGACGGGGCTGATCAACTTCGCGCAGGGCGGGATGGCCGTGCTCGCCGCGTACTTCGCGTACTCGTTCATCCAGTGGGGTGTGCCGCTGATCCTCGCGATCCTGCTGTCGATGCTCGCCTCCTTCGTGCTCGGCGCACTGATCGAGCGCTTCCTGATGCGACGGTTCGAGCGCGGCGACCCCGACACGGCGGTCGTGGTCACGATCGGCCTCCTCACGCTCATCACCGGCCTGTGCGGCTGGATCTGGAGCTTCAACAACCTGCAGTTCCCGTCGCTGTTCCCCCTCCAGAGCGTCAACATCCTGGGCGCGGTGGTGAGCGTCCGCTCGATCGGCACGACGCTCGTGATCGTCGGCATCATGGTGCTGCTGCAGCTGCTCTTCATCGGAACCAAGCTCGGTCTGGCGCTGCGGGCGGTCGCGGTCAATCCGCAGTCCGCCGCGTTCTCGGGGCTGCCGGTCGGGCGGCTGCTCATGGTGGGCTGGGGCCTCGCCGCCGCCCTGGGCGCGATCGCCGGAGCGCTGATCGCCCCCTCCCTCACCCTCACGCCCGGGATGATGGATGCCGCGCTGGTCTACGCGCTCGCCGCCGTCATCCTCGGCGGACTCTCCAGCCCGATCGGCGTCGTCGTCGCGGCGTGGATGATCGGCGTTCTGGAGAACCTCGCGGCCGTCTACGTGCCCTTCATCGGCTACGACCTGAAGATCGCGGTGCCGTTCATCCTGATCTTCGTGGTGCTGATCGTGCGGCCGCAGGGTCTGTTCGGCCGGAAAGAAGTGGTGCGAGTGTGATGGCCGCGGCAGCAGGATTCTGGAGCCGACCGTGGGTGCGGTGGGCGGCCGTCGGCGTCGTCGTCGTGCTGCTGATCGTGCTGCCCCTGGTCCTGCCCGAATTCGCGAATCAGACCCTCGCCCGCATCGGCGTGTTCGCGGTCGCCGTGCTCGGCCTGAACGTCGTCATGGGCTACACGGGGCAGGTGTCGCTCGGGCAGATCTTCTTCGTGGGCGTCGGCGCCTACGTGACCGCGTACGGGGTGAACGCCGACTGGAACATCGCGCTCGTCTTCATCCTCGCGGTGCTGATTCCCGGCGTCATCGGACTGCTCGTCTCGCTGGCCGCGGCACGGTTGGGCGGGCTCGCGATCGCGATGGTGACGATCGCCCTGCCGATCATCGGCGTGCCGCTCGCGAAGCGGCTGTCGGAGTTCACCGGCGGATCGCAGGGCTCGTCGGCGCGCTTCTCGGCCGCGCCCGAGTGGACCGGCCTGTACAACGACCAGTGGCAGCTGTACATCGTGATCGCCATCGCCGGCATCGTCTTCCTGCTGACCCGCAATCTCGTGCGCGGCAAGTACGGCCGCGCATTCGCGATCGTCAAAGGCAACGAGGCCGTCGCATCGTCGATGGGCATCTCGCCCTATCGCTACAAGGTGCTCGCGTTCACGATCGCGTCGCTGATCGGCGGGGTCAGCGGATTCCTCTACATGGTGGTCGTGCAGTACACCTCGCCCGAGACCATGAGCTTCGGGCACTCGATCACCCTGCTCGCGGCGATGGTGATCGGCGGCGCAGGCAGCATCATCGGCTCGCTGCTCGGCGGGGCGTACTACGTCCTGGCCCCGCAGATCACGAACGCGATCGACCCCAGCCTCACCGCCGTGCTGCAGGGCATCATCCTCCTCGCGATCCTGTTCGTGCTGCCCGGCGGTCTCGTCTCGCTGCCGCGACTGTTCCGGCGTCGCAAGCGCGAGGATCGCGGGATGCCGCCCCCGCGGGTCGCCGTACCGGCCGCGGCATCCGCATCATCGACATCACCGCCCGAACCCAACCCACCCACACAGTCAGAAGAGAAGAGGCAGGACACATGAGCACAATGCGCAGGAGAATGCGGATCACCTCGGTCGTCGCGGGCATCGGCATCGTCGCCGTCCTCGTCGCCGGATGCGCCCGCGGAGGCGACGCCGACAGCGGCGGCGACGCGACCGAGGGACCGGTCGAGGCCAGTCCCGGCATCACCGACACGACCCTCACGTTCGGCATCACGAGCCCGCTCACGGGCGCCACGGCCGGACCGGGCAACTGCACCGTCGACGGAGCGCTCGCGTACTTCGGCGTCAAGAACGCCGAGGGCGGCATCGAGTTCGGAGACGGCAAGACCCGTACGATCGAGATCAAGGCCTACGACGACGCGTACGACCCGCAGAAGGCGCTGACGAACTTCCAGCAGATGGTCTCCGACGGGGTCTTCGCGGCCGGCATCGGCCTCGGCACGCCGACCAACCGCGCCTGGCGCGAAGCGGCGATCGACGAGGGCGTTCCGCAGGTGCTCGTCATGACGGGCGACCCGATCTTCAGCGACCGCGCCGAGAGCCCGGAGCAGATCGGCCTCGTGCCGATCTACCAGCAGGAGGGCGGCGCGTTCGGCGAGCTCCTGGCCAGCTCGACCGACGAGCACAAGGTCGCGATCCTGAGTCAGAACGACGACTACGGCAACGGCTATGTCGAGGGCTTCATGGACGCCATCGAGGGTGCCGACAACATCGAGGTCGTGAAGGCGCTCACGTACGAGGCGACCGACACGTCCGTCGACGCGCAGCTCACCGAGCTCGCAGCCACCGGCGCCGACGTCTTCGTCAACGCCATGTCGATCACGCCGCTCGTGATCTCGTCGCTCAAGAAGACCGAGGAGCTCGGCTGGCTGCCCAGCTGGTTCCTGCCGTCCAACACCTCGAGCCCGGGCGGCATCCTGCAGCAGCCCGACGTGCACGCTGACGTGTTCCCCGGCATCTACACGGTCGCATTCTCGCAGTCGGCCGCAAGCCCGACCTTCGCCGAGAGCGAAGAGGGTCAGGCGTTCCTCGACGCGATCGCCGAGTACACCAACCAGGAGGGCGTGCCCGCGTTCCCGCACTGCGTGTGGAGCTGGATCGCCGCGGCGACCCTCGAGCAGGCCTTCATGAAGATGGAGGAGCCCACGCGCGAGAGCTTCATGGATGCGCTCATGAGCATCGAGGGCTACGCGGCTCCGTTCATGCTCGAGGGCTCGACGATCGACACGACGCAGGACGGCAAGCCGGCGGTGTCGGCAGTCCAGGTGCAGAAGTACAACGGCAAGGGCTACGCCCCCGCCGAGACGTACGGCGGCTGAGCCGACCTGAGCCGACAGAGGCCGGGGCGTTCCGCGAAGCGGGCGTCCCGGCCTCTTTGCATGCGCCGGCCTCCGCGCCCCGAACCCACATGTCTTCGGCGAACCCACGCGTTGCGCATGCGCTTTACGTGTGGGTCCGCGCGGAAGGCATGGGTTCGCGTGGAATCGGTGAGTTCGGGTTCGCGCGGAAGGCGTGGGTTCGCGCGAAGGAGTGTGTGCGCACGAACGTGGGTTCGCGCAGAAGGCGTGGGTTCGGCGAGCCGGGCGGCCGGGGTCAGGGCGCGGGGAAGGGCCAGCCCGTGTAGGCCTCGGCCAGGTAGGTGCGGCCGGCCTCGGACTCCACGACAGAGCGCAGCTCGCCGAGCTGGCGCAGCCGGTCGAAGTCTGAGGCGTCGGGTGCGACGTGCAGCATGCTCGTCATCCACCAGGAGAAGTGCTGCGCCTTCCAGATGCGCTTGAGGGCGGCATCCGCGAATCCGTCGATGAGCCGCTCATCGTCCTCGAGCAGGAGAGCCTGCAGTGCGCGGTTCAGCAGCAGCACGTCGGCGACCGCGAGGTTCATGCCCTTGGCACCGGTCGGCGGCACGGTGTGCGCGGCATCCCCGACGATCGCGACACGGCCCTTGCGCAGCTCGTGGGCGACGAAGCTGCGGAAGCGCAGCACGTCGCGCTGGAAGATCGGTCCCTCCACGAGGGTCGTACCCGGCACCCGTGCCTGCAGCGCGGACCACACCTCTTCTTCTGTGAGCGCGTTCGGGTCGGCCTCGGGATCGCACTGGAAGTACATGCGCTGCACCGTCGGGCTGCGCTGGCTGACCAGGGCGAACCCGTCGGGCGAGTTGCTGTAGATCAGCTCGTGCGCGCTCGGCGGCGCCTCGGTCAGGATGCCGAACCACGCGAACGGGTACTCGCGGAAGTAGCCGCCCGTGGAGGAGCCGGTGACCGCCGCGCGGACGACGCTGCGAGACCCGTCGGCGCCGACCACGAAGTCGGCCTCGATGACGAGCTCTTCTCGGTCGGCGTCGACTGCGACGACCCTCGGCAGTGCGCCGTCGGCGTCTTCGACTCGTTCGACGGTGACTCCGAAGCGCAGATCCTGGCCGCCTGCCAGCCGCGCGGCGATGAGGTCCTTCAGCGCCTCGTGCTGCGGGTACAGCCACACTCCGCGCCCGACGAGCTCCGCGAAGTCGATGCGGTGCCCGTGGCCGGCGAAGCGCAGCTCGATGCCGTCGTGGCGGCTGCCCACCGTGCGGGCCCGGCTGAACTCGCCCAGGGTGTCGAGCAGCTCCACGGTGCCCTGCTCGAGGATGCCGGCGCGGATGGTGCTCTCGATCTGCTCCCGCGTGCGCTGGTCCACGACGACCGACTCGATCCCCGCTCCGGCCAGCAGGTGGGACAGGAGCAGACCGGCGGGGCCGGCGCCGACGATGGCGACCCTGGTGCGGACGGTGGCGGTCATGACGTCTCCTTCGACGGTGCGCTCGGGGCTCAGAAGCGGTGCGGATGCCTCGGCCCAGTGTGCGGCCGACGGAGCACGAACGGCCAGCGGCTTCCCATTGAACGGGAAACCGCTCTCACCCGCGGAAGCCCAGCGACCGCTCGATGTCGCGCTTGCCGGCGTGGAGTTCGACGAGCGCCGGCTCGACAGGATCGTCTCGGCGGAGCACGACCGAGAGGGCCGCGGCGACCGCGCCGGTTTCGTCGCGCACCGGCACCGCGACCCCGGTGGAGACCGACTCGATGAACCCGCGCGCGACCGCATGGCCGAGCGCCCGCACCTCTGCGAGCTTTCTGCGAAGCGCGGCCGGGTCCGTGATCGTCTCCCGCGTGAGCGGCGGCAGGGGCGAGGCGAGGATGCGCTCCTGCAGGTCGCGGTCGCCGAACGCGAGCAGCACCAGGCCCGAAGACGAGGCATGCAGCGGCAGCCGCCCGGCGATACGCGTCACGTTGGAGCCCGAGTCCGGGCCGCTGAGCCGTTCCAGGAAGAGGGCCTCGTCCTGCTCGAGGATCGCGAGCTGCGTGTGCTCGCGGACGCGAGCCTGCACCCGCTCCATCGCCGGCATGGCGGCCTGGCGCAGGCGCAGCGCCTGCGATGAGCGCGTCGCGAGCTCCCACAGTCGCATGCCGATGCGGATGCGGCGATCGTCGTCGCGCTCCAGGAGCCCCGCGTCGACGAGTTCACCCACGATGCGGTGCGCGCTCGAGCCAGGCAGCCCGGCCCGTCGTCCGATCTCGGCCGCGGTCTGCACCGTGCGGGTCGGGGTGAAGGTCTCGAGCACGCGCACGAGCCGATCGGTGACGGAGTCGCCCGAGGTCGAGTTGGCCATGAGCAAGAATGACACGACTCTCATTGGATGGGAATGCACCTGCGCACGGCATCCCGTCCGGGGGAGCATGGATGAGCCCAAGATCGTGTCGAAGGAGACGCCCGATGACCACCGTCGATTCGGACCACACCGACCAGGAAGCGTTCTCGTCTTCCGTGGTCATCGAGCAGGCGGCCGCAGCGCCGGAGAGCCTGCTCGCCTCGCCCGACCAGCTCTCGCAGGCCGAGATCACCCAGGAGATCATCGACTACCACGCCGCGGCCGACGCCCGCGAGGCCGCCGGCGAGCGTGTCGCGATGACGCTGCACGACTTCCCGCCGTATCGCTCCAGCATCCTCCGCCACCCGACCAAGAACCCGAAGCTGGTCGATCCGGAGACGATCGAGCTCTGGTCGCCGGCGTTCGGTCAGCGCGATGTCGCCGCGATCGAAGCCGACCTCACGCTGCAGCACACCGGCGAGCCGCAGGGCGAGCGGATCACGGTGCAGGGCCGGCTGCTCGACTCGTGGGGCCGGCCGCTGGCCAACCAGCTCATCGAGCTGTGGCAGGCGAATGCCGCCGGCCGGTACATCCATCAGCGCGACCAGCACCCGGCCCCCCTCGACCCGAACTTCACCGGCGCCGGACGCATCGTCACGAACGACGACGGCGAGTACAAGTTCACGACGATCAAGCCCGGCGCCTACCCGTGGAAGAACCACGTGAACGCATGGCGGCCCGCGCACATCCACTTCTCGGTCTTCGGCACGAGCTTCACCCAGCGCATCGTCACGCAGATGTACTTCCCCGGCGACCCGCTGTTCCCCCTCGACCCGATCTACAACACCATCCGCCGCCAGGCCGACCGCGACCGGCTGATCGGGCAGTACGACCACGACCTGACCGTTCCCGAGTTCTCGATGGGCTACCGCTGGGACATCGTGGTCGACGGGCCCGATGCCACCTGGTTCGAGCCGGAAGAGGGAGAGCACTGATGTCGGTTCCCGTGAAGACCCACCTGGCCAGCCCGGGGCAGACCGTCGGCCCGTTCTTCGCGTTCGGATTGGACTACGCGAAGAAGCACGAGGTCGTCTTCCCGCACAGCCCCGGCGCGATCGTGCTCGGCGGCACCGTCTACGACGGCGCCGGAGCGCCGATCCCCGACGCCGTGATCGAGATCTTCGGCGCCGACTCCGATGGCAGCGTTCCGCGTGCGCGGGGATCGCTGCGTCGCGACGACCACAGCTTCACCGGCTTCGGCCGGGCATCCACCACAGACGACGGCCACTACGAGTTCTGGACGCGCAATCCGGGCTCCGTCGGCGGCGAGGCGCCGTTCTTCGCGGCCATCGTGTTCGCGCGCGGACTGCCCGACAAGCTGCACACCCGCATCTATCTGCCCGAGAACGCGGAACTGCTGGCTGCTGACCCGCTGCTTTCCTCGCTCGAGCCGGAGGAGCGCGATAGCCTCATCGCAACGCGCACGCCCGACGGCGGACTCCACTTCGACTTCCGACTGCAGGGCGAGAAGGAGACCGTCTTCCTTGTGTTCTGACCTTGGGCTCCTGAGCTCGTCGCAGGATCGCCCATGACCGCGTTCGACCTCGGCCTGCTCTCGCCGGTGACGGTGGGGTTCGATGACGCGGTATCGGATGCCGCGATCCTCGACGCGCTCGTGACCGCGGAGGTCGCGCTCGTGCGGGCACGCGGAGCGCTCGGGCTCGCCGAGCCCGACCTCGTCGCGCGCGTGTCCGATGCGTTCGGCTGGACGGGCGCGGGCAGCCCGTGCCGAGGCCACGCGATCGACGCGGCGGCACTGGCCGCAGCATCCGTCGCCGGGGGGAACCCGGTCATCCCGCTTCTGTCGCTGCTGACCGACGCTGCCGGAGCCGACGCGCAGATCCATCGCGGGGCAACGAGCCAGGACATCATGGATTCGGCCCTCATGTTCGTCGCTGCGCACGCCGGGCGTGAGGTCTCCGCATCGCTGACCTCGACGGCCGGCGCACTGCGCGGGTTCGCCGCCGAACACCGTGGCGAGGTCGCGGCAGCCCGAACCCTCACCCAGCACGCGGTGCCCACGACGATCGGACTGCGTGCGGCGAACTGGCTGCGCGGAGTGCAGCGCGCGGTCGCGCGAGTGGATGCCGCGACCGAGGCGCTCCCGGCGCAGCTGGGCGGCGCGGGCGGAACGCTCGCCTCCTTCGTCGAGCTGCACGGGCCGTCCGAGGCCGCGAAGCTTCCCGCGGCCTACGCCGCCGAGCTCTCCCTCGCCGCGCCCGATGCCCCGTGGCACACGACACGCTGGCCCGTGACCGAACTCGGGGATGCGCTCGTGCAGGCGATCGACGCGGTCGGCGTGATCGCGGCCGATGTCGCGACCCTGAGCCGCACCGAGATCGCCGAGCTGTCGGAGGGCGCAGGGGGCGGCTCCTCCGCGATGCCGCAGAAGCAGAATCCGGCGGCATCCGTCCTCATCCGCTCCGCGGCGCTGCGCGCGCCGCAGCTGGGCGCGACACTGCATCTGGCGGCCGCGCTGGCAGTGGACGAGCGACCCGACGGTGCGTGGCACGCCGAGTGGCCGACGCTGCGCGAACTGCTGCGGCTCGCGCTCGGGGCCACCGGCACCGCGGCCCGCCTGGTCTCCGGACTCCAGGTCGACGCCGACGCGGTCGCGCGCAACCTCGCACAGACCCGCGGGCTCATCGTGGCCGAACGGCTCTCGCTCGTGCTGACCCCGATCATCGGCAAGGCACGGGTCTCGCAGATCGTCGCCCACGCCGGTCGTGGCGGCGACCTCGCCGCACTGCTGCATGCCGAGCCGGCGCTGGCCGGACTCGACATCGATGCGCTGCTGGACCCCGCCGGCTACACGGGCCTCGCCGGCGCTCTCGTCGATGAAGCCGTGTCGGGGGACGAGTCTTGAGCATCCCGCAGATCACGCTGACCGCTCCGGTCGGACCCGAAGACGCGCCGCTCCTCGTGCTCGGCCCGTCGCTCGGCACCTCGACGATCCTCTGGGAGAACGCGATCCCCGCCCTCGCCGAGAGATACCGGGTGGTCGCGTGGGATCTGCCCGGACACGGAGCGTCACCGGCGACGACCGAGCCGTTCACGGTCGCCGACCTGGCGGATGCAGTTGCGGGAGCCGCCCGCGCCCTCGGCGCCGACCGCATCCTGTACGCGGGCGTCTCGCTCGGCGGCGCGACGGGCCTCGAGCTCGGGCTGCGGCATCCCGAACTCGTCTCCGCCCTCGCGATCGTCGCGTCCGGCGCGCAGCTGGGCGAGCCGAGCGGGTGGCGCGAGCGCGCAGCGACGGTCCGCGCCCAGTCGACGTCGGTGCTGATCGTCCCGTCCGCCCAGCGGTGGTTCGCGCCCGGCTCCATCGAGCGCGAACCCGACCTGTCCGGCCGTCTGCTGCACGCACTGCGCGACGCGGATTCCGAGAGCTACTCGCTGTGTTGCGAAGCGCTCGCCGCGTACGACGTGCGCGCCCGGCTCGGCGAACTCCGGATGCCGGTGCTCGCGCTGTGGGGAGAGCATGATGCGGTCGCGCCTGAGGCGAAAGCCGTCGAGATCGCGGGCGGGGTGGGCAATCGGCGCGCGGAGATGCTCGCGGATGTCGCACACCTGCCACCCGCCGAGCGGCCGGCCGCGACCGCAGCGTCGCTCATCGCATTCTTCGAATCCATCTCCGCGCCGAAGGAGTACCCGCATGGCTGAGTCCCCACCCCGCCCCGACGGCGAAGGTCTGACCGACGCCGAGCGCTACGCCCAAGGCATGAAGGCCCGACGCGAGGTGCTCAGCGACGGGCACGTCGACCGCGCGATCGCGAACACGACGCCGGTCACGGCCGACTTCCAGGACCTGATCACCCGCTACGCGTGGGGCGACATCTGGTCGCGACCCGGTCTGGACAGGCGGTCACGCTCGGTCGCGGTGCTCACGTCGCTCATCGCTCACGGCCACCATGAGGAGCTCGCGATGCACCTGCGCGCAGCCCTACGCAACGGACTCACGGTCGACGAGATCCGCGAGGTCATCCTGCAGTCCGCGATCTACTCGGGCGTCCCAGCTGCGAACACGGCCTTCCGCATCGCGAGCGAGGTCTTGAACGAGGAATGAGCACCTCAGCCGCGCTCGATGACCGCGTCGTCCTGCGGTTCCTCGCGACGCCCGCCGACACCGCTGCCGGTGGCCGCTCGGTCGCCGCCGGCAGCGTCATGGAATGGATCGACAAGGCGGGGTACGCCTGCGCGGTCGGGTGGTCGGGAGCGTATTGCGTCACGGCGTACGTCGGCAATGTGCGTCATCGCCGCCCGATCCCGCCGAGCAGTCTGATCGAGGTGCAGGCGCGCATCATCCACACCGGGCGCACGAGCATGCATGTCGTGGTCACCGTCTCATCGGCCGATGTCAGCACGCGGAGGTATACGCCGGCGACCACGTGCGTGCTGATCTTCGTGGCGAAGGACGCCGATGGCCGGCCGGCGCCCGTGCCGCCGTGGATCCCGGTCACGCGCTCCGACCGCAAGCTCGCCGACGCCGCGATCGAGCGCATGGATTCGCGAGCCCAGATCAAGCGACTCATGCTCGACGAGGCGTACTCCGAGGAGTCCGCCGCTCCGCGCACGACGCTGCGCTTCCTGGTGCCGCCGGGCGTGGTGAACTTCGGCGGCAAGGCCCACGGCGGCACCGTGATGCGCTGGATCGACGAAGCGGCGTACGCGTGCGCTGTGGGGTGGGCGGGCGCCGACCCCCTCGCCGACCACGCGATCGGGGTCTATTCGGGCGGCATCCACTTCCTCGCTCCCGTGCGGATCGGCGAACTGGTCGAAGTCGACGCGCGCATCATCCTCACGAGTCCGCACAGCATGCACATCAGCACCCGCGTCTCGACCGCCGACCCGCGCCGTCCTGACGATCTGACCCTCACCACGCAGTGCCTGAGCGTGTTCGTCGTGCCCGATGACGGCGGCGTGGCGATGGCTGTGCCGCAGTGGCAGCCGACGCTCCCCGAGGACGTTCGCCTGCACGAGCACGCCCGCGAGATCGTGCGGCTCCGCGAGACCATCGTGCCGCTGGCGGCGTCACTCACGCTCGAGCCGTAGTTCCGGGGGAGGGTCTCTGCGCGACCGCGGACCGAGATCCACTCGCGCGCTGGCGGCCCGTGGTCCGTCTCTGCTATTCTGTGCGTATAACGCATGAGTGTGCGCATAGCGAACACGCGAAGGGGCGAATGTGATCGACAAGACGGTTCCGGATGCCGAGACCGCGGTCTCCGGCATCCCCGACGGCTCGACCGTGATGATGGGCGGCTTCGGGCGCGCGGGCCAGCCTGTCGAGCTGATCGACGCGCTCATCGCACAGGGTGCCGGCGACCTCACGATCGTCGCGAACAACGCCGGCAACGGCGACACCGGACTCGCGGCACTGCTGGCCGCCAAGCGGGTGCGGAAGATCATCTGCTCGTTCCCGCGCCAGCACGACTCCTGGGTGTTCGACGGGCTGTACCGGGCGGGAGAGATCGAGCTCGAGATCGTCCCGCAGGGCAACCTCGCCGAGCGGATCCGGGCCGCAGGCGCCGGCATCGGAGCATTCTTCTCGCCGACCGGGGTCGGCACCGAGCTGGCGGAGGGCAAAGAGGCGCGGACGATCGAGGGCCGCGACTACGTGCTCGAGTACCCGATCCGCGCGGACTTCGCCCTGGTCAGCGCGCTCAAGGGCGACCGCTGGGGCAACCTGGTCTACCGCGAGACGGCACGCAACTTCGGACCGATCATGGCTTCTGCCGCCACCACCACGATCGTGCAGGTCGACGAGATCGTGCCGCTCGGTTCCCTCGATCCGGAGACCGTGGTGACGCCCGGCATCTTCGTGGATCGGGTCGTCGCAGTGGGCGAGCGCATCTGGCTCGACGACGGCACGTTCATCGGCGGTGTCGATCTCGAGGGTCGTCCTGTCGAATCCGCCCTCTCGGAAGGGTCAGCCCGGTGAGCACCCGCATCAGCCGTGACGAACTCGCCCGCAGGATCGCCGCCGACATCCGCGAGGGGTCGTACGTGAACCTCGGCATCGGCGCTCCGACCCTCGTGGCTAACTTCCTGCCGGAAGACCAGGAGATCATCCTGCACACCGAGAACGGGCTGCTCGGCATGGGACAGGCACCGGATGCCGACCATGTCGACCCCGACCTGATCAACGCCGGCAAGCAGGCGGTCACCGCGCTGCCGGGTGCCGCATACTTCCATCACGCCGACTCGTTCGGCATGATGCGCGGCGGGCACCTCGACGTCTGCGTGCTCGGCGCGTTCCAGGTGTCGCAGACCGGCGACCTCGCGAACTGGTCCACCGGTGCGCCCGGTTCGATCCCCGCCGTCGGCGGGGCGATGGACCTGGCGATCGGGGCGAAGGCCGTCTACGTCATGACCGACCTGCTGACCAAGACGGGGGAGTCGAAGCTCGTCGTCGAGTGCTCCTATCCCCTGACAGGCGTCGGCTGCGTCACTCGCGTCTACACCGATCACGCCGTGTTCGATGTGACCCCCGACGGCTTCGCGCTGCGCGAGGCCTTCGGCGACAACACGCTCGAGTCGCTCTCCGAGCTGACCGGGCTGACGCTCGCTGCCGCGAAGGAGAACTGACATGCCCGCAAGCTTCGTGTACGACGCGGTCCGCACTCCGTTCGGGCGTGCCGGCGGCGCCCTGTCCAGCGTGCGACCCGACGACCTGGCGGCCGTCGTGATGCGCTCGATCGTCGATCGCACGGGCATCGATCCCGCCCGTATCGAGGACGTGATCTTCGGAGACGCGAATCAGGCCGGCGAAGACAACCGCAACGTGGCGCGCTTCGGCGCTCTGCTGGCCGGCTTCCCCTCGTCGGTCCCCGGCGTCACCGTGAACCGTCTGTGCGGATCGGCCGTGGAGGCCGTGATCCAGGGATCGCGTGCGATCGAGGCCGGGGACGCCGACGTCATCCTCGCCGGCGGCGTCGAGTCGATGAGCCGCGCGCCGTATGTCGTGGAGAAGTCGCCGAAGCCGTTCCCGGCTGTCGGCAACCAGACGATGTGGAACACGTCGATCGGCTGGCGGATGACCAACCCGGCGCTTCGCAAGGATTGGACGATCTCCAATGGCGCATCCGCCGAGAAGCTCGCCGAGATCTACGGCATCTCCCGCGATGCTCAGGACGCGTTCGCACTGCGAAGCCACGTGCTCGCCGCCCTCGGATGGGACGAGGGCGCGTACGACGACGAGATCGTCCAGGTCCCGGGGCACGAGCTCGAGCTGGATGAGGGCATCCGCGTCGACACCACGATCGAGAAGCTGGGCGGTCTGAGGTCGCTGTTCGCGGCGGACGGGTCCGTGACCGCGGGCAACTCGTCGTCGATCAACGACGGCGCGGCCGCGCTGCTGCTCGCCGGCGAGGGTGTGCTCGAGGGCGAGCCGCTGGCCCGCATCGCGGGGCGTGCCGCGTTCGGCAACGACCCGCACGTGTTCGGTGTCGCGCCGGTCGAAGCCGCCAACCGCGCTCTGGCCCGTGCGGGCAGGACGTGGGCGGATGTCGATGTGGTCGAGCTCAACGAGGCGTTCGCATCGCAGAGCCTGGCGTGCCTGCAGCTGTGGCCAGACCTCGACCCGGAGAAGGTCAACATCCACGGCGGCGCGATCGCGATCGGGCATCCGCTCGGCGCGTCGGGCGGTCGGATCATCGGGCACGCCGCGCACGAGCTCGCCCGCCGCGGGGGCGGAGTCGCGGTCGCCGCGATCTGCATCGGCGTCGGCCAGGGCCTCGCGGTCGTCCTGGAGCGCTGAGGGCCGGTGACCACCCCCGATGCATCCGGAGACTTCGTGCAGTCGCTCGCGCGGGGACTGTCGGTCATCCGCGCGTTCGACGCCGACCACGCCGAGCTGACCCTCAGCGACGTGGCCCGCCGCGCGGGCATCACCCGCGCCGCAGCGCGCCGGTTCCTGCTGACCCTCGAGTCGCTCGGGTACGTCGCCTCCGATGCCCGCGCGTTCCGGCTGACGCCTCGCGTGCTCGAACTGGGGTTCAGCTACCTCTCCTCGCTCTCCCTGCCCGAGATCGTGCAGCCGCATCTCGAGGTCCTTTCGCGGGAAGTGGACGAGAGCGTGTCGGCCGCCGTGCTCGACGGCGCCGACATCGTCTACATCGCGCGAGTTCCGACACGGCGGATCATGAGCGTGCGCATCACGATCGGCACGCGGTTCCCTGCCTTCGCCACGAGCATGGGCCGGGTGCTGCTGGCGGGGCTCCCCGACGAGGCGGCGGATGCTGCGCTCGCGGCATCCGATCTCGCGCACCTCACTGATCGAACGCTCACGGACGCCGGGGCGCTGCGCGACGAGCTCGCCCTCGTGCGTGCGCAGGGGTGGTCGCTCGTCGACGGCGAGCTCGAGCCGGGCCTGCGCTCGATCGCGGCTCCACTGCGCGCGCGCGACGGCCGGGTCGTCGCTGCGCTCAACGTCTCGACCAGCGCGACGCGCGACTCGGTCGCGCATGTCCGCGACGCGTACCTGGCGCCGCTTCTGAAGACGGCGGCCGGGATCGATGCCGAGCTGAGACTCGTCTGATCGCGGGCGCTTCGTCGTTCGCAATCGGCGATCGCGCGCGCAGTTCGCGGTGGAGCGCATTGAACTTCCGGTTCACACAGCCTCACCGGCCGTGTGAGCCGGAAGTTCAATGCGCCTCCCGGCGAAGCGACGCCGACACCCGGCGGCCCACCTCCCACACATTGAGACGCCGTATCCGAACTGCTTAAGCGCGCATCACGCACACTTATGCGTAAAAGCGACTAATTGCGATAACGTGGGAGTGCGGCGTGACGATGCGTCGTCTGACCGCCGCATCCCATGGCGGTCGCCCTTCTGCAGAGAGCGCGCCCTCCATGCTCCTCGAGCGAGACCTCATCCAGTCCGTCGGATTCCGCAACGTGCGGGAGAACGGCCGCGTCACCGGATTCCAGCTGCGTCTGCGCATGCCGTCGTACCGCGGGATGGCGGCATCCCTGATCGACGGCGTCGCGGTGCGCGTCGGCGACCTGGTCGACGTTCCCGCCGACGTGCCGCTGTGGACCCTGCAGGGCCAGACCTACACACTTCAGCAGCTGTGGGACGGCGACGGCGTCCGCTGGCCGCTCGAAGACGCCGCGATCATCACAGTCCCCTTCGAGGGCGGCCTGCCCGACGGCGTGCACGAGGTCTCGATCGAGCTGCGCCTGCGCATGTCGTACATCCCCGTCGAGCACCAGCCATCGACCTACAACGTCACCAAGCACGTCACCCTTGCACCCGAGGCCGCAGGCGCGCCGTTCAAGTACGGCGTCTCCCTCTACAGCTTCATGACCGATTTCGGCACGGTCCTCGACCTCGAGACCGCGATGGCCGGCATCGCCGACATCGGCGCGACCGGGATCGAGATCCTGGGCGAAGGTCACATCCCGAACTACCCGAACCCATCGCAGGAGTGGGTCGACGACTGGTTCCGCCTGCTCGAGAAGTACGGCCTCGAGCCCACGAACTACGGCTCGTGGATCGACTCCCGCCTGCACTCCAGCGGAGCGAACGGCCGGGACATGACCGTCGAGGAGGGCGCGGCCGCACTGCAGCGCGACCTGCGCCTCGCCAAGCGGCTCGGGTTCCGGTTCGTGCGGCCGAAGATCGGCGTCGTCTCGAGCGACCTGGTTCCACACCCGATCTGGACCGAGGTCGTCGAGCGGAGTCTCCCGCTGGCCGAGGAGCTCGACGTGATCATCTGCCCAGAGATCCACTCGCCCACCCCGATCAAGCACGAGGTCGTCGACGAGTACATCGAGTTCATCAAGAGAACCGGGACCAAGCACTTCGGCATCCTCATCGACACCGGCATCTTCCAGGACCGCCCGATCCCGCTGCGGCCCGGCGAGCTGCCCGGCCGGCGGCCGGCGTTCCTGGATGGCATCGGGGTCGACCCGGCCGACTTCGCCGACGTCGCCGAGCACGTCGTGTTCATCCAGGCGAAGTTCCACGACATCGACGAGAACCTCGAGGACCAGCAGATCCCGTGGGAGCCGGTGCTGCGCGCCATCCGCGACGCCGGGTACACCGGATACCTCTCCAGTGAGTACGAGGGCGAGCGCGAACCGTGGCGCTCGATCGAACAGGTCCGCCGCCACCACTCGCTCATGCGCCAGGTCACCGACGCGCTCTGAGCCGCGGCATCCCGAATCGAAATCGAAGGAACACGAAAATGCCCAACGGACTCATCGCCGAAGACAGCCTGCGCGTGCACCCGGAGGGTCTCGCGCTCTCGCTGACCCTGCCCTGGTACAGAAGCCTCTGGCTGTCGTCGGTCGGCAGCTTGAGAGTGACGATCGACGGCACCGAGGTGCCGGCCGACGACATCGCGTTCGAGCTCAAGGGAGTGCGGTACACGCTCGACCAGTTGCCCGACCAGAGCGATGTGCTCTGGTACCTGCAGGAGCACCCGCAGCTGATCGTGCGCCGCGAGGCGCCGATCGCACTCGGCGGGACGCACCGGGTCGAGATCTTCGGCGAGCTGCGCCTGCCGTACATGCAGATCGCACCCGGCAAGGACGGCGGCCCCGGCATGTACGTGCCGAACTTCGTGCGGCAGTCGTTCACCCTCACGGCGACGGATCGGGATGCCGCACCCCCGGCCCTCGTGTCGGACGTGCCCCCGCCGCCGGCGGCGACCGACGAAGACCCGTTCAAGCTCGGCCTGACCCTGTACTCGGCCAGCGCGGAGTTCCGCGCCGGCTGGTTCGACTTCGACGGGCTGCTCGACCGGGTCGCCGAGCTCGGCATCGGCCCGGGCATCGAGATCGTGGCCTCGCAGGTTCTGCCCACCTACCCGATCGTCTCGGACGAGTTCGTCGCCGGCTGGCGGGCCGCGTTCGACAAGCACGGGTTCGACGCGAGCTCGTTCGGCGCGAACCTCGACATGGGCCGCCGTCGCGATCGCGACATGACTCCGGACGAGGAGTTCGAGTTCAGCGAGGTGATGTTCCAGGGCGCGAAGAAGCTCGGGTTCCCGCTCGTGCGCATCCAGAGCGCGAAGCCCGAGCTGCTGCGACGCCTGCTGCCGGTCGCCGAGAAGCTGAACCTCAAGCTCGCGTATGAGATCCACGCGCCGATGGGGCCGAACGCCGACGCCGTGCTCAAGGTGCGCGACACGTATGCCGAGCTCGACTCGCCGCTTCTCGGCTTCGTCGCCGACTTCTCCTCGACGATGCACAGCATGTCGCCGACGCTGCTGAGGGCCGTTCAGCGCGCCGGGCTCGATGACGAGGCGCTCGCGAAGCTGCAGGCGATCTGGGCCACCGACGCGACGATGCAGGAGCGCCAGCAGGAGTTCATCGGCTACCTCAAGGGTCGCGACTTCGATCCGGGCCGGCTCGGATCGTTCGCGCACCTCGCCTTCAACATGCACGGCCATGTCGCCCCGCAGGAGTGGGCCGACATCATGCCGCAGATCCTGCACGTGCACGCGAAGTTCTACGACATCGACGAGAGCGGACTCGAGCCGGCGATCGACTACCCCGAACTCGTGCGCGTCTTCGTGGAGAACGGCTACCGCGGCTACTGGTCGAGCGAATGGGAGGGCCATGCGTTCGCCGAGCTCGGCGAGGTCGACCCGCTCGTGCTCGTGCGCAAGCAGCACGACCTGATCCGCCGATCGATGCGGGAGCTGCAGCCGGCATGAGCGTGGGGGCGGCGCGTCAGGCGAGGGCGTGCGCGCCCTCTTCGACCAGGCGGCCAGCCTCCTCGAACAGTGCTCGCATCCAGCTGTGTTCGGGATCGCGGCCGTGGACGGGATGCCACCACAGGGCGTTGACCAGCGGTGTGGCGGCGAAGGGGAGACCCACCACCCGGATGCCCGCGACTTGCCGGGCAATCGGCGCCAAAGCCGCCTGAATGATTCCGAGGCGGTTCGTTCCTGCGATGAAGTACGGCATCGAGAGGAAGCTCTCGACGATCACCTCGATATGGGGTTCCACCCCGAGCTGCTGCACTTGCCGTGTCGCCGAGGTGAAGGCGGTGCGCGACTGGTAGGTCATGACCCAGGGCAGCGTGGCGATGTCATCCATTGTGAGCGCATCGCCGACTGTCGAGTTCGATTCCGAGACTACGGCGAGCCAGTCGTCGTGCCACAGATCCGCGTAAGGCAGGTCGGTCAGATAGCCGTGGGGGATCACCATCCCGTCCACCGACCGCAGTCGTGTGGCGGCGTCTTCGACGATCGAAGGGTTGTGCAGCATGAACCGGAAGCGCACGCCGGGGGCGCGCTCGGCGGCGAGCTCCGACACGACCTTTCCGATCGTGACGAACCCGTAGTCCGACCCGTAAACCGAGAACTCCCGGACCGACTCGGCCGGAGACCAGTTCGCCTGGCTCTCGAAGACGCGCCTTGCCGACTCGAGTGCCGTTGTCGTGTGTTCGGTGAGTCTCACCGCGAAGGGCGTGAGTTCGTACGAGTTTCCGCGCCGCGCGAGGATGGGGTCGCCGAAATGCGTGCGCAGGCGCGAGAGGGAGGCGCTCAGGGCGGGCTGACTCAGGTGCAGGCGCTCCGCGGCGCGCGTCACGCTGCGCTCGGTCAGCAGTGCGTCCAAGGACACCAGGAGGTTCAGATCGAGGCGGGAGAGCGGCGAGTTGTCGGTCACGACGGTGTGATCCTTCGTTCGAGATGCAGGTCCGATTGTATCGTTCGGCCCTATTCCCGTCGGGGTTTGCATCACGCACATCGATAACGATCGGGCGGAGACGGCCCGGCCTCAGGTGTCGGCATCCCACCGCGGCTTATGTCCTCCATCGATCAAACTAATGTGTGTTTTCGACACATCTAGGTCAAGATGGCAATACAGCGGAACGCAGCCCGTGTGTTCTGCAGACAACGAAGTCAGAAAGGCTGGACATGACACAGCACAGTCGCTCTCGCGTCCTCGGTCACGGCATCTTCGCCGTCACGGCCGCAGGTGCCCTCATCCTTGCCGGCTGCTCCTCCTCGGCCACCCCCGAAGAGTCGGCCGGAGGCGCGCAGGCGTTCTCGTTCACGTTCGCAACCTCCAACAACCTCGAGAGCCCGTACCAGACGCTGGCCGACCTCTACATGGAGGAGAACCCCGACGTCACCATCACGACCAACCCGACGCCCAACGACAAGTACGGCGAGACGATCCGCACCCAGCTGCAGGCAGGCAACGGTGCAGACGTGATCCAGACCACACCTGGAAGCGGTGACGCCCGTGGTCTGATCGGCCTCGCCGACGCCGGCTTCCTCGAGCCCCTCGGCGACACCGCCCAGAGCCTGGTGCCGGAGGGCAGTGAGTCGCTCTTCGAGATCGACGGCAAGGTCTACGGACAGCCGCTCGACTTCACCATCGGATCCGTCGTTGCGAGCTTCGGAAATGCGGGACGCATGGGTATCGCGGACTTCGTTTGGCCCGAGTCGATGGACGACCTCTACGCCGCGTGCGACGCCGCGGCCGCCACGGGCGGCTCGCTGTTCGCCCTCGCCGGCGCGGCCCCGCCGAACACGGGTCTGATGGCCCAGGCGATCTCTGCCACGCGCGTGTACGCCGAAGAACCCGACTGGAACCAGCAGCGCGCGGACGGCGACACGACCTTCGCCGACAGCGATGGCTGGAAGGACACACTTCAGACGATCATCGATCTGAACGACGGCGGATGCTTCCAGGCAGGGTCAGAAGGCGGTGGCTTCGACGCCATCACCAACGGTCTCTCCGGCGGAACCTCGATCGGCGGATTCATCCCGTCGGGCGCCGCGATCGAGATCGCGAAGGCTGCACCGCCCGAGGCCGCGTTCGCGGTCGAGCCGTTCCCGGCCGGCGATGGCGGAACGCCGTACATCATGGCCAGCTCGAACTACACGCTGTCGATCAACGCCGCCTCCAAAGCCAAGGACGCCTCCGCTGCCTTCCTCGAGTGGATGTCCGAAGACGCCCAGCAGCAGAAGTACTACGAGCTCTCGGGCGAGCTGCCCGTGTCCGCCTACAAGGACATGGACCTCACCGGCACGATCTACGAACCCGTGGTCGATCTGCTCGCGTCCAGCTCGTACACCTCCCTGCCGTCCAACGTCTGGCCCAACCCGTCGGTTTACGACGCGCTTTCGGTCGGCGTTCAAGGCCTCCTGACCGGTCAGAAGACGATCGACCAGGTGCTCGCCGACATGGACACCGCCTGGGATCAGTGACAATCTGACCGCCCGGGAGATCATCTCCCGGGCGGTCGCACTTTGTGCACGATGACGTGAGGACACGACGAATCATGACCGGAACAGTGGAATCGGAGACGGAGCTCGTCGTCCTTCCCAAGAAAAGTGGCCGTCGCCGCGCCGAGGCGCAGCAGCCGCGCCGACCGGGCCTGCTGAAGTTCGGCTACTGGTGGTGGGCACTGCCCGGGATCGTCCTCGTCATCGCGATCCACTACGTCGCGACTGCAGTCGGAGGGTTCTTCGCCTTCACGGACTGGTCGGGCATCGGCGACTTCAACTTCATCGGCCTCGAGAACTTCGTCAAGATCTTCCAGGATCCGACCAAGATCGGCGCCCTCGGCAACACCCTCTTCCTTGCGTTCGCCTCGGTCGTCCTGAGCAACATCGCCGGTCTGGCCATCGCGCTCGGACTCAACCGTGGGCTGAAGTCCCGGTACGTGCTGCGCGTGCTGTTCTTCATGCCGGTCGTGCTCAGCCCACTCGCCGTCTCATATATCTGGAAGTTCATCTTCGACTACAACGGCCCGCTGAACGCGGCGCTGACGGCGGTCGGTCTCGGGGACTTCATCAAGCCCTGGGTTGCGGACCCGACGTGGGCGATCTGGACGGTGCTGATCGTGATCGTCTGGCAGAACACCGGATTCGCGATGGTCATCTACATGGCCGGTCTCGCGGCCGTGCCGGTTGAGATCGAAGAAGCAGCCGCGATCGACGGCGCCAACCTCTGGCAGCGCTTCTGGCACGTCACGCTGCCCTCGATCCGCCCCGCAGTGGCGATTGCGACGACACTCGGCATCGTCAACGGGCTGCGCGTCTTCGACCAGATCATGGCCCTCACGGCCGGTGGACCGGCCGGCGCCACCGAGACGCTGGCGACGCAGGTCTACAAGCAGTCCTTCTCGCTCGGCAATTTCGGCTACGGGGCGGCACTCGCCCTGCTGCTGACCCTGATCATCCTGGCCTTCGCACTCGTCCAGCAGCGCGTCACCAATGGCCGCCCGGAGGAGAGCTGACATGTTCCGCTACACGAAGTTCACGGCACTCCGCGAGGTCGCCTTCTGGATCATCGCCATCGTGTTCCTGGCCCCGTTCTATTTCCTGTTGGCGACGTCGCTGAAATCCGACCAGGAGACCCTCACTACGACGGCGCTGACGCCCCCGTCGTCCATCGACTTCAGTAATTTCATCGACGTGCTGACCGCGACCGGCAATTCGAACGTGATCATGGGCCTGATCAACAGCATCCTGATCACGACCGGCAGCATTCTGCTTCTCGTGCTGCTCGGCGCGTTGACCGGCTACGTCATCGCCCGCAGCACGCGACGGTGGAGTCGCGGTGTCTACTTCCTCTTCCTCGTGGCGATCATCCTCCCGACCCAGCTCGGCACCGTGCCGCTGTACATCGGCGCACGCACCGTCGGGCTGACCGGATCGATCTGGGGCATGATCATCCTCTACACCGGGATGCTGCTTCCCCTGTCGATCTTCCTGTACGCCGGCTTCTTCCGAGGACTCGGGACCGAGTACGAGGAAGCCGCCACGATCGACGGGGCCAGCCGGACGCAGATCTTCTTCCGGATCGTGCTTCCGCTCATGTCGCCCGCGACCGGAACCGTCGCGATCCTGTGCGGACTGATCGTCTGGAACGACTTCTTCACGTCGCTGATCTTCCTCGGCGGATCCGCGAACCAGACCCTCCCCGTCGCGATGTACTACTACATCGGCTCGCTGGTCTCGGCGTGGAACAAGATCTTCGCGATCGTGATCGTGTCGATGATCCCGATCCTGGCGTTCTACCTGTTCGCGCAGAAGCGCTTCATCCAAGGGTTCGCCGGTGGGCTGAAGGGCTGATCCGATGACGGACGACAACCGGGTCGCTTTCGAGCGGTTCGCGGATCTCTTCTACGTCCAGAAGCGGGTGGCGGATGCCTTCGCATTCCTCGTCGCCGACGACTATCGCCAGCACAACCCGACGATCGTCGACGGCCCCGCCGCCGCGATCGAGATGCTGAACCCCAAATTCGACGGCTCACCCGAGGCGGTCTTCGAGATCCAGCGGATCCTCGTGGACGGCGACCTCGCGATGGTGCACGTCAAGGCCTCCCGTCCCGGCGCACCCGACGCCGCGGTCGCGGACATCTACCGATTCGAGAGCGGCCGGATCGTCGAGCACTGGGACGTGCTTCAGCAAGTCCCGGCGCATGCCGCCCACGACCATCCGATGTTCTGACCACCGAAGGACGAACCCATGTACCAGCTCGCACCCAACATCGAACTGCTCTTCACCGAGGCCGGCGACTATCACGACCGCGTGCGCGCGGCCGCGGCATCCGGATTCACCGCGGTCGAGATGTGGGGTCCGACCGGCGTCGACGCGCCCTCGACGCCGAAAGATCTGCCCGCGCTCAAGGCCGCGCTCGACGAGACCGGCACCCAGATGACGGCACAGCTCTCGGAGCCGCGCACGCAGTTCATGATCCCGCCCTGGGACCACTCGGAGTTCTACCGCAAGCTCGACGAGGGCGTCGAGATCGCGCACTTCCTCGGAACTCCCCGCATAGTGGTCGGCAGCGGGACCGGGTTCGGCGGCTGGAAGCGCCAGGTGCAGCTGGACAAGCTCATCGAGATCTACCAGAAGGCGATCGCGCAGATCGAGGGCTCCGGCATCACGCTCGTCCTCGAGCCGGTCAACGTGCGCGTCGACCACCCCGGTTCGCTCCTGGACCGCACCGCCGAAGGCGTGTACGTCGCTCGAGGCGTGGACTCGCCGTACTTCGGCGTCCTGTACGACATCTACCACTCGGCCGTCGAGGGCGAGGACATGGCAGCCGAGCTGGCGAACGCCGGATCGATCGTGAAGTACGTGCAGCTGGCCGACACCGAAGGCCGCGGGGAGCCGGGTACGGGTTCAATCGACTGGCCCGCGACCCTCGCGACCCTTCGCTCGTCGGGTTACGACGGACCCGTCGGGCTCGAGTACTACCCGAAGACCGCGTCGGCCGAGTCGGTGCAGTACATCCGAGATCTGGCGGCTCAGGCGTGAGTACGCGCGAGTACCCGGAGGTCGTCGACGTCGCCATCGTCGGAAGCGGGCCGGCCGGTGCGACCTACGCGCGCATCCTGAGCGAGAATGCCCCGGCAGCGACGATCGCCATGTTCGAGGTCGGTCCGACCGTCTCCGATCCGCCAGGCGCACACGTGAAGAACATCGCCGACCCCGATGAACGCGCTCGCGCACAGCTGCGGTCGGAGGGACCGAATGCCCACGACGACGGCGATCGTGTCGGCGGAATCGTGAAAACTGCTCAGCGCCGCGCGCGCCCGGGTACGTTCCTGCTCGAATCGGGGTACCAGGTCGAGGGCGAGGACGGCCTGCCGGTCGCGGCGTTCTCGAGCAATGTCGGCGGCATGTCGGCGCACTGGACCGGCGCGTGCCCGCGACCCAACGACAGCGAGCGCATCGGCTTCCTCGACGACAGCGGTGAGCTCGACGAGCTGCTGACCGAGGCGGAGCGTCTGCTCGGGGTGACGACCGACGCGTTCGAGGCGTCTCCACATGCCCCGCTCGTTCGCGGTCGGCTGGCTGCCGCAGCCGACGATGGCCGCGATGAGTACGAACGCGTCCAGCGGATGCCGCTCGCCGTGCATCGTCGTGACGACGGTGCACTCGTGTGGTCGGGGTCGGACGTCGTGCTCGGCGATGAGGCACGCGGCAACGCGAACTTCACGCTGTACGACGAGTCGCTCGTGACCAGGGTGCTCATCGAAGACGGTCACGCGGCCGGAGTCGCGGTCACCGACGAGCGCACGGGCGAGAGTCACGAGGTGCGCGCCCGCCACGTCGTCGTGGCGGCAGACGCCCTCCGCACCCCGCAGGTGCTCTGGGCTTCCGGCATCCGTCCTGGGGCTCTCGGGCGGTACCTCAACGACCAGGCGCAGATCGTGTTCGCGGTGCGCATCCGCGACTTCGAGCCCGCCGCGCTTGCCGACGGCGCTCCGCAGACAGGCCTCAGCGAGTACAGCGGCGTCACGTGGGTGCCGTTCACCGACGAGAGCCCGTTCCACGGCCAGGTCATGCAGCTCGATGCGTCGCCGGTGAAGCTCGCCGAGGACGATCCGGCGGCGCCCGGATCGATCGTAGGGCTCGGTCTGTTCTGCGCGAAGGACCTGCAGGCCTCGGACCGGCTGGAGTTCTCCGACCGGGCGGTCGACGGGTACGGGATGCCGGCCATGACGGTGCACTACACCCTCAGCGCGCACGATCACGAGGTGATCGAGCGGGCGATGGCCGAGATCGTCCGACTCGGGAAGGCGGTCGGCGAGCCTCTCGACGACCGCCCGTTCATGATGCCCCTCGGTGCCTCGCTGCACTATCAGGGCACCACGCGCATGGGTGAGACCGACGACGGTGAGAGCGTCTGCGACCCCGACAGCCAGGTCTGGGGAGTGCCGGGTCTGTTCGTCGCGGGCAACGGAGTGATTCCGACATCGACCGCGTGCAACCCGACGCTCACGGGGGTGGCTCTCGCCGTGCGCGGTGCGCGCCGTATCGCCGCCGCGCTTGCTTCTGTCTAATTCAGACATTAGAGTGTAGAAACAATGACAAAGATGTCCGGCCGACCGCGTCGGCCCAGAACCAGGAGGTTCTCGTGATCCCCGATCGCATCATCGAGCAGGGAACGCTCACGACCCACGGTGCGCGCAGCGCCGTCGAGGTCCGTCTGCCGTGGTACCGCGCGCTGCCGGGCTCGTGCATCGCCGGCGCGAAGCTCACCATCGACGGCGTCGACGCTCCGGCCGACTCGCTCCGCTGGAGCATGAACGGCCGCGAGTTCTCGTTCGACGAACTGCGCACCAACACCGCGGAGTGGTGGTTCCCGACCGACTCCGCCGTTCTGTCGGGCGAACTGCCGATCGATACGGATGCCGAGCACGAGGTGACCGTCGGGCTGACCCTCTACATCCCGTACATCATCATCTCCGACACCGAGACGCTGCACATCGACGAGACCAACACCAAGACCATGAAGGCGGTGGCGGCATGAGCGCCCTCGGTACACCCATCCAGGGCGTCACGCTCTACAGCTTCACCCGCGCGTTCCACGGGCGCGAGTACGACCTCGAAGGGCTGATCCGCAAGACGGCCGCCGAGGGCTTCGGCCCGGGCCTGGAGATCATCGGCTTCTCGAGCTTCCGCGGGTTCCCCGAGATCGACGACCAGTACGCGGGCTGGTTCCGCGACCTCGTCGACGAGGTCGGGCTCACGCAGACCTCGCTCGCCGTGAACGCCGATATCGGCATCCACCGTGATCGCCTGCTGAACCAGGACGAGCTCATCGCGTACATGACGCGGCAGATCAAAGCTGCCGCGAAGCTCGGGTTCCCGATCGCACGCGTGCAGATCTCGATCGAGCCGGACTCGATGGAAGCGCTCGCCCCGATCGCCGAAGCGCACGGCGTCACGCTCGCACTCGAGGTGCACGCCGACCAGTTCGCCTCGCATCCGCGCATCCTCGCTCTGCGCGACCGGTACGAGAAGGTCGGATCCCCGTTCCTCGGCTTCACGATGGACTGGGGTGCCACGGTCAGCGGGTTCGCCCCGTCGCTGATCGAGTCCTACCGTCGCCGCGGCGCGTCGGAAGAGCTGCTCGGGCAGGTCGTCGACCTGTGGAACACGTACTACGAGCAGGGGCCGCCGGCCGATCAGGCCGAGCACGGCCAGCGGTTCGGGTCGTTCATCGGGCTGGCCTCGCGCAATGGGCGTCCCGACCTCGGCATCGACTTCGGCATCAACGGCACCGGCCTGTTCGGCCCGGCGCGCGTGGACGACTGGCTCGCGATCGCGCCGTGGATCAAGCACGTGCACGGCAAGTTCTTCGGGATCGACCAGAACGGCGAGGAACCCTCCGTTCCCGTGCGCGACCTCATCCGGCTGCTGGTCGAGATCGGCTACAACGGCGCGATCTCGAGCGAGTACGAGGGCTGGCACTGGAACAACTGGGAGTCGCCGTTCGACATCATCCGCGCCGAGCAGGCCGTGCAGCGCTCCGCCGCCGCCGACGCCGGCTCGCGCATGATCACCGATCTGGCGGAGGCGCGCGCACAGCTCGGCGCCTGGCTGCCCACGACGCAAGGAGCAGGAGCATGACCCTTGGACAGGCCCAGGACGGCGCCGAGAACGACGGAATCGCCGGAACCGGCATCAAGCTGGGGACGACCCTCTATTCGATGACGAGTGAGTTCGCGGCGGGGCTGTACACGCCCGAGACCCTGATCGCCGCCGTCGCGGAAGAGGGCATCGGCCCGGGCGTCGAGTTCAACATCGCCCAGCTGCTGCGCACGTATCCCGATGTCGACGACGCCTTCGTGAAGCTGTGGTTCGACTCGCTCGAGAAGTACGGCCTCGAGGCGAGCGCGGTGGGAACGAACCTCGATATGGGGCGCCGCAAGGACCGCGACATGACGCCCGACGAGGAGCACGACTTCCTCGCCCGGCAGCTCAAGACCGCGCACACGCTCGGCTTCAAGAAGGTCGTCATCCGCTCGCACGGTAAGGAGCTGCTGCGCAGCCTCCTTCCGCTCGCGGAGAAGTACGACCAGAAGCTCGGCTACGAGATCCACGCGCCGTCGGGGCCGAACAACCCGCAGGTGCTGCAGATGCGCGAGATGTACGACGAACTGCAGTCCGACCGCCTCGGCTTCACCGCCGACTTCTCGTCGACGATGCACTCGCTCTCGCCGACGCTGCTGCGCACGCTCGGCAACATGGGCATGGATGAGAAGCACTTCGCGGTGATGGACGAGATCTGGCACGAGCCGACGCCGATGCACGTGCGCAACCAGAAGTTCGAGGACTACCTGTCGGGCGAGGGTGTCGACTTCCTGCAATTCGGCCCGTTCACGCGCCTCGCGTTCAACATGCACGGTCTGGTGCCGCCGGAGGAGTGGCTCGACATCATGCCGCAGATCTTCCACGTGCACGCGAAGTTCTACGACATCGGGGCCGACGGCGAGGAGCCCGCGATGGACATCCCTCGGATCGTCCGCCAGTTCGTCGAGGGCGGGTACCAGGGCTACCTGTCCAGTGAGTGGGAGGGCCACGCGTTCTCCGACCTCGGGGAGTCCGACCCGATCGACCTCGTCAAGAAGCAGCACGCGCTCATGCGCAAGGCCATCGAAGACACCGTCGCTGCGAAGGAGAACGCCAATGTCTGACACCATCGCCACTGCGTCGATCGCCGAACTCCAGTCCGAGCTCGCGAGCCTCCGCGAGGAGGTCGTCGCCGTGCGTGCGCTCGCGCAGCGCGCGGAGGACCGCGGTCAAGTCGAGAACCTCTTCAACCGCTACATGTTCCTGCACAACGCGTTCCAGGACGAGCAGATCATCCCGCTGTGGGTGAAGGAGGGCACGGAGGGCATCCGCGCCCGGTACACCAACGCCGGGCAGTACACCACGTGGGAGAGCGTGACCCGGTACCACCGCGACCGTCCGTCTCCCGAGGGCAAGCTCATCCTGCACGCGACCACGACCCCGGTGATCGAAGTCGCGGCCGACGGCAAGACCGCCAAGGGCGTCTGGCTCATGGCAGGAACCGAGTCGGGGCTGACCGACCCGAAGGTCGCCGAGGCGTTCCCCGATATGTACTCGCCCGACGAGGTGCTCGGCAAGAAGGTCTGGGCGCATTGGGTGTGGTGCAAGTACGCCGTGGACTTCCTCAAGCAGGACGGGGAGTGGAAGTTCTGGAAGTTCCGCTGCTACGAGCTGGCCCGCGCTCCGTTCGAGGAGAACTGGATCAGCTTCGGCCTGAAGAACCAGGGCGCTTTCGACCTCGACCTCATGTACTTCGGCGACGACGGCAAGCCCGTGTTCATGCCCCCCGCCGACGAACCCGTGCCCAGCACGAACCATCCGTACAGCCCCACGACGGTGCAGAAGCTCGAGCCGGCACCGCCGGTCGCTCACGACACTTTCGAAGACACCTTCAAGTAGGGACCGATCATGGCAACGCACAACTCGCTCTTCTCCGAGAAGGACGTCCGCCGGACCGGGGACGGCATCGCCGTCTCGGTGCAGCTTCCCTGGTACCGCAGCCTCTGGCTGTCGGCGGTCGACGATGTCGCAGCATCCATCAACGGCGTCGAGGTGCCCAAGGATGAGCTGCGCTTCGTGCTGAATGACACGAGCTACCGCATCGAGGAGCTGCCCGAGCAGTCCGAGACGCTCTGGTTCGTCGCCGACAAGCCCGAGGTCGTGATTCCGCTCGATCACGCCCCCGCGGCGGGCGAGAAGCTGACCGTCGAGGTCGTGCTGACGATGCGCCTGCTGTACATGCAGATCATGCCCGGCGTCGACGGCGGCCCCGGCCGCTACGTCACGAACCGCGTGCCGGTCGAGCGCGAGGTCGTGCTGGCATGACGCTCAAGGTGGCCCTGATCGGCTATGGGTTCATGGGTGCCACCCATTCGGTGGGATGGCGGCAGGCTCCCCGCATGTTCGACCTTCCGGTGGACGTCGAGATGTCCGTGGTCGTCGGCCGGAACGCGGATGCCGTCGCCGCGGCCGCCCAGAAGTGGGGCTGGACCGAGTCGGCGACCGACTGGCGCGAAGTGATCGCGCGCGACGACGTCGACATCGTCGACATCGTCACGCCGGGCGACTCGCACGCCGAGATCGCCATCGCGGCTCTCGAGGCCGGCAAGCACGTCCTCGTCGAGAAACCGCTTGCGAACACGGTCGACGAAGCCGAGGCGATGGCGGATGCCGCCGCCCGTGCCGCCGAGCGCGGCATCCGGTCGATGGTCGGCTTCACGTACCGTCGCGTTCCTGCCGTCACCTTCCTGCGCGACCTGATCGCTCAGGGAGTCGTAGGCACGGTGCAGCAGGTGCGCGCCGCGTACCGGCAGGACTGGCTCGTCGACCCGGCGATGCCGCTCGCGTGGCGCCTGCAGAAGGAGCACGCCGGCTCGGGTGCGCTGGGAGACATCGGCGCGCACATCATCGACATGACCCAGTTCGCGACCGGCCTGAACGTCGAGGCCATCTCGGGCACGATCGACACGATCGTGAAGGAGCGCCCGCTTCTGGGCGCGGGTTCGGGCCTGACAGGTATCGCAGCCGAAGGCTTCGGCGAGGTCACCGTCGACGACGTAGCGATCTTCACCGGCCGCCTCTCCAACGGTGCGCTGGTCTCGTTCGAGGCGACCCGTTTCGCGACCGGCCGCAAGAACGCGCTCACGATCGAGGTGTCCGGCGACAAGGGCGCGCTCGCGTTCGATCTCGAAGACCTCAACAGCCTCCAGTTCTACGACCGCACCGCCCCCGACGACCGGCAGGGCTTCACCAAGATCCTGGTCACCGAGGCGCAGCATCCTTACGTCGGCGCCTGGTGGCCCGCCGGCCACATGCTCGGCTACGAGCACGGGTTCAGCCACCAGGTGGTGGACCTGGTCACCGCGATCGCCGAGGGAACCGATCCGCACCCCTCGTTCGCCGAGGGTCTTTCGGTGCAGCGTGTACTCGACGCGGTCGAGCGCTCGAGCGACAACGAATCCGCCTGGGTCCGCATCGCCGCCCCCGTCACCACCACCATCGGTCGTTGAGCGAGGGAGCGAAGCGACCGAGACGAAACGTCGCTCGCAGACTCGAGGCGTTTCGTCTCGCTTCGCTCGCTCAACGACCGGACTCAGTAAAGGAGCAATGATGCCACGCCCGATCACCCTGTTCACCGGCCAGTGGGCCGATCTGCCGTTCGAAGAGGTCGCGCGCCTTGCGGGCGAATGGGGCTACGACGGCCTCGAGATCGCCTGCTGGGGCGACCACCTCGACGTGTCGCGGTGGGACGACGCCGAGTACGTGCAGTCACGGCTGGACATCCTGGAGCGCAACGGCCTGAAGGTCTACACGATCTCCAATCACCTCACCGGCCAGGCGGTGTGCGACGACCCGATCGACGAGCGGCACCGCGACATCCTCTCGGATCGCGTGTGGGGCGACGGTGACCCCGAGGGTGTGCGGCAGCGCGCCGCCGAGGACATGAAGAACACCGCACGGTTCGCTGCCAAGCTCGGCGTGAAGACGGTTGTCGGATTCACGGGCTCCGCGATCTGGAAGGCCGTCGCGATGTTCCCGCCGGCGTCCGAGGAGTTCATCGCGCGCGGCTACCAGGACTTCGCCGCCCGCTGGAACCCGATCCTCGACGTGTTCGAAGAGGTCGGGGTGCGCTTCGCGCTCGAGGTGCACCCGTCCGAGATCGCGTACGACTACTGGACCGCGAAGGACACCCTCGAGGCGATCGGCCATCGCAAGAGCTTCGGGTTCAACTTCGATCCGTCGCACTTCGTCTGGCAGCAGCTGGATTATGTGGCGTTCGTGCTCGACTTCGCCGAGCACATCTTCCACGTGCACGTGAAGGAGTCGATCACCAACCTCGACGGCCGCAACGGCGTGCTCGGCTCGCACCGGCCGTGGGCCGACCCGCGGCGCGGCTGGACCTTCGTCTCGACCGGGCACGGAGCCGTGCGCTGGGAGCCGCTGTTCCGCGCGCTGAACGCGATCGGCTACGACGGGCCGACGAGCGTCGAGTGGGAGGACGCCGGGATGGACAGGCTGATCGGAGCGCCCGAGGCTCTCGCGTTCGTGCGCAGGCTGGCGGAGATCGCTCAGCCCGCTGCGGCGTTCGACGCCGCGTTCTCGACGAAGTAAAAGCGGCCGCATGCCTTTCGCACTGCGGGAAGCTCCCGCAAGGGTCGCGCATGTATGAGCTCGCCCCCAACATCGAGGTCCTCTTCGCGGAGTCCGACGACTACAGCGACCGCGTGCGTGCGGCCGCAGCGGCGGGATTCACGGCCGTCGAGATGTGGGGGCCGCGCGGGCACGACTACCCCTCGCGACCCAAGGACCTTCCGGCGTTGAAGGCAGCGCTCGACGACACCGGCGCACGCCTGACGCTGCTGACCAGCGAACCTCGGACCCACTTCATGATTCCTCCGATGGATCATTCGGCCTTCTACTCCGGTCTGGATGACGGAGTCGAGGTCGCCCATCTTCTGGGTTGTCCCCGAATCGTCGTCAGTTGTGGAACAGCGCACACAGAGACACCCCGACAGACGCAGCTTGACCTTCTCGCCGAGGTGTTCCGAAAGGCGACGACGCAGATCGAGGGTTCGAATGTCACTCTCGTGCTCGAGGCGGTCAACACGCGAGTCGATCATCCGGGAATGCTCATCGATCGAACGCGGGAAGCCGTCTACGTGGCACGTCAGGTCGATTCCCACTTTTTCGGGGTGCTCTACGACGTGTATCACTCTTCTGTGGAGGGAGAGCATCCACCCGTGGAGATCGCGGATGCAGGCTCTCTCATCCGATACGTGCAGTTCGCTGACGCGCCCGGCAGAGGCGCTCCAGGCACGGGAACGATCGATTGGTTCCAGGTGCTCACCTCGCTTCGACGCGCCGGCTATGACGGACCCATCGGTCTCGAGTCGCTCCCGTCGGAATCACAGGATTCGCTCGACTTCATTCGAGATCTGGTCGCAGCCGCCTCGTAGCCCGCTCACGAGAAAGAGTCATCGATGACCACTCCCACGACCGAACCCCGCCTGGGCATCGGCATCCTCGGGGCAGCCGGAATCGCCGAACGGGCGATGATCGAGCCGGCGCGCGAGCTCGAGGGCGTCCGCGTGGTCGCGATCGGCGCACGTGACCCGGAACGGGCGCGCTCGCTGGGCGACCGCCTGGGCGTCCCGGAGGCGGGTGACTACGAGTCGGTTCTGCACGATCCCGACATCGATCTCGTCTACCTCCCGCTGCCTTCGACCGTGCAGGCGGAGTGGGCGCTGCGGGCGCTGCGGGCCGGCAAGCACGTGCTGTGCGAGAAGCCGCTGTCGGCGAACGCCTCCACCGCAGAGCAGATCGTCCATGCCGCGGATGCCGCGGGTCGGCGTGCCTTCGTGGGCTTCCACTATCGGCTGCACGGCTTCACCCGTCGGCTGCTGGAGGTACTTGACTCTGGGGTTCTGGGGCAGATCCAGCGCGTCGAGTTCGATTTCAGCATCCCTCACTTCGTCGCCAAGCCCGGCAACATCCGCCTCGACGGCGACCTGGGCGGAGGCTCGTTCATGGATGTCGGCTGCTACGCCGTCGACCTCATGCGAGCCGCCTGGGGAGAGCCGTCGGTGATTTCGGCGGAGGCAGTGCGGTACGACGCCGACCCGCGTGTGGACATGCAGACGGATGCCGTGCTGGAGCTTCCGGGCGGCATTCCCGCGCTGGTGCGCTCCTCGTTCATCGGCGACGATCAGGGCAGCATGTCGCTGCGGGTCACAGGATCGGCTGCCGACCTCGCGGCGACGAGCGTGATCGTGCCCCAGTGGGGCGCGGTGCTGCGCGTCTCCGCGGGTGAGGAGCTTCTGGTCGAGGAGAAGGCGGCGGAGGGCGAGAACAGCTATTCGCGTCAGCTCGAGCACCTGGTCGCTGTGCTGCGCGACGGGTCGCCCAGCCCGCTGGAGGCGTCACTCGGCGTCGGCACGATGCGCGTCGTGGATGAGGTGTACCGGGCGGCGGGCCTCCAGCCGCACTGAAGCGATGCGCCGAGTGCGTAAGGCGGGGATGCCGTTGCTGATGTGCTGCGCGACCCCCGTGGCGGTCTAAGGCGCTGGTGGTCGCGGAACCGTGGTCTCCTCGCGGGCTGACCGCCGCGCGGCCTCAGAAGGGTGCGGTCGCGTACTCGGACTCCGAGTCGGGTGCGAACGCGATGGTGCTGACGGGTCGGTCGATGTAGGTCGACCCCGTCGGACTCGTCCATTCGAGCACTCCTCCTCCGCCCTGCACGGCGGTCCAGGAGGTCTGATGTTTGAGGGTGTGGTGTCGTCGGCAGAGGTTCGCGAGGTTGTCGGCCGTAGTCTTCCCGCCGCGGGCGAAGTCGAGTGTATGGTCGGCGTCGCATGTTCGGGTGGGCATGCGGCACCCGGGGAATCTGCAGTGCTGGTCGCGCACACGGAGGTGCCGGCGCATCTCTTCGCTTGGGCGATAGCGATCCACCGCCAGGACTGCGCCGGTGATCGGATGGGTGAGGATCCGATCCCATCCGGGTGCGTCCGCGGCGAGCATCCGCGCGGTGTCGGCGTCGATCGGACCGTGCCCGTCGAGCATGACCGCCTCGAACGGGTCGCGAACTCGGTCGTCGATGAGGGCGAGCACGGGCACGGTGACGCTCACGGTGGCGTGGATCTCCGTTGGCCCAGTGTCGTGGGCGACGGGATCGGCGGTGAGGATCAGGTCGAGCGTGACGTCGGCGCGCAGCTGATCCAGCGTGCGGGAGTCTTCGCGAAGACCGTCGACGGGTGCGAAGGTGGCGGCGGTTTCCGCGCTGTCGGCGGTGGACCCGGCATCTGTCGGCCTCTGCTTCGCGACCGCGTGGGCGAGCCGGGTGAGCCGGTCGTGCGAGGCGCGTACGAGAACGGTCGGGCCGACCAGATGCAGTTCGCTCATGCCGTCGTCGAGGTCGTCCACCCAGACACGGCGGCCGTGGCGGGCCCGGGAGTGACGGTCATCGAACGAGGTATCGCCGAACCATTCCGCACGTCTCTTCGCGATCGGGGCGAGCCGAGATGCCGACTCCGCTCTCGCGTAGTCCAGGACGGAGGCCTCGAATTCCGCTCGCAGCTCGGACCTGTCGATCACGATGCCCGCGGCGAGGATCACGCGAGCATGCGCCGCCGATATCTGGCCCGCGGCGAGAGCAGCATGCGTCTCGGGGAAGTCACCCACGAGCGCTGCGGCGTCGTCGATCTGCCGCTGCACCGTGCGGTCGCTCACGCGCCAGGCGGCGGCGATCTCGGCTGCGACGGATCGATGCGGAAACTCGGCTGTGCTGGTCGCGTCGGGATCGGCTTCGGCCGCCCAATCGTCGGCGATCACGCGGGCTTCGGCGAGGAGCTGCGCCTCGTGAGCCTGCAGGCGGGCCATCTCACGCCGGGTCCCGACCAGCTCCGGCAGAAGCGTCGCCAACCGCGCGTCAGCCCTCTTCGCGGCGGCGAGGGCGGAGGTGCTCATCTACCAATTGTGTCGAGGGGTTCCGACATCGCGGTCGGGGTTTCACCCGATCAACGAACGAAACGGGCCGAGCGTAATCACCCCCGCGCCCAGCCGTAGCCGCTGGCCCGCCGGACCGGAACGCGTGTCCGGCAGAATGTCGTTCTGCTGCGGATCGGCGACCGCCCGCCGGACACGCGCCTGCACTCTGCCGGACACGCGCCGCGCGCAGCAATCAGCCCTCGTGGTTGTAGTACGGCCAGGGGAGGAAGCGGCGTTCGCCACGGCGGTCCGGTCCCTCGAGGGCCACCTCGCCGGTCGCGGCCCACTCCACGCCCCGCGGGAACATGCGGATGAACTCAATGCGCCGGAACGTGTCGATGTCGTGCCCGATCGTGATCGTGAACGATCGGCCCTTGCCGTACTCGTTGATCCAGGCGATCGGCTGATCGGTGTTCATGCCGTTGAGTGCTGCGATGCCGCCCTCGGGGATGACCACCGGATAGTGCGACATCGGCCACACGGGCGCGTTCTCGTACGCCTCGAGGTCATCGAACGTCGTCAGCAGCACCTGCGCACCCTCGTACATGTCGACGCCGGTGAGGATGTCATCACCCGTGACGGTCCACGTCGCGGTGATGCCTTCGGTGATCGGATGCCGCGGCTCTACGGTCTTCAGAAGCGCCTCGCCCCAGGGCCGGGGGCGCAGGCCCGTCTCGTACGCGCTCAGCTTGGCCCCGCGCATGACGTTGTACTCCTCGGGGTACCCCCAGCGGTCCTCCTGCGCGGCAGACCCGTGGAACCAGACGATGCCCTTGCCGTCGTCGTGCACGAAGCGCAGGATCGCGGCATCCGTCTCCGCTCCGAACCCGACCGCCTTTTCGAAGAAGCCGTCCCGGCCCTCGAACACCACGATGAGCACGTCGTACTTGTCGATGATCTCCGCGCCGAGGCCGCGGGGGTCCTCCACGACCCGCACCTTGAAGCGGCCGGTGTCTTCGAGGAGCGTGGTCAGCCACTGGTTGTGCAGACGGAAGCTGCGGTGCTCGTTGTCGTGCTCAATCGTCATGTGTCCCGAGAGGATAAGGACGTTCAGAACAGTCATGCGTTCGCTCCGTTCAGTGCGCGGCGAGCCAGCGCGAGGTGGTCTCTGGTCATGGTGGTGGGGTCGTCGTCGAGCCATTCGTGGCCGCCCCATTCGCTGCAGAACGTACCGGCGAAGTCCGTCCCCAGCAGCAGGGCCCCGAGGTCGCGGATCGGCTGGCTCACGCGGTCATCGGCGTCGTCGAGATCCCAGAACTTGAGGTGGAACGCGCCGATCCACGGCAGCACATCTGCGATCACCGTCGCATCCGATCGCCCGAACCGCACGAGCATGTCCATGTACAGCGTGTGCACGGATGCCGGCACTCCGCCGGACCGGAGGAGGCCGACAATTGCACCCACGGTCGCCGGGTCGCGCCACTGATGCCGCAGGGTGTCGATGAGTTCTCCCGGCACGCCCCCCGCCTCGAGCCGCACAAGATAGCTCTCGGGAACCGCGGGCATGAACATCGAGATGTCCACCAGCAGTCGCACGTGCGGGTCGTCGATGCCCACGATCTGGTCGATCGCAGCTCCCGCCTGCGGCGAGCCGGGTGTCTGCGAGCCCTGGATCTCCTCGAACAGCGTGAGACCGGTCTCGTGCAGGATCGGCAGCACGCGCTCGAGCAGCGGCCGTCCGGCCTGTCCGATCGGCAGGCGCAGACCTCGCGCGCCGAGCTGGTGCGCGATCTCGATCTGCGGCAGGAGGAAGTCGAACCGCTCGTCGTCCGACCGGCGCGTGCCCTGCGGCGACCAGTCGTCGATGCTCGCGCCGAGGATGCTGATGCGCCCGCCGGCCGCGGCCAAGCGGTCGCCGAACGCCGCGGCATCCGCCTCGCTCCGTCCGGGGAACGACCGCCACAGCTGTCCCGGCTCCGCTTCGATCTCGCGAGTGAGGCCGGCCTGCACGATCCCGACCGCGATGTCGACGGCATCCCGCTCGCCGTCGATCATCTCGGGAGTCCAGTTGAAGGCCGACGCGCTGAGCACCCAGCCTGCCGGGAGCGAGCCATCGCTCACGAACGGCGCGGCATTGCTCAGCGTCGCCGCCGGAACGTGCGGCGCGTCGAGCACGAGCGGCCGCTCGGCGCGGAAGGGCAGTGTGAGCGGGCCGTCCGGGCCCACCTGGAGGTACGGGATGCGGAGCCCGAACTCGACCACGACGTCGTGGGTTCCGGGACTGAGCTCGCGCGGCAGGGCGAGTGCGACCCGATCCTGCTGGAACCACCACCCGTCGCCCTCGGTCAGCTCCGTCGGTGGCACCCGCCGGTCGCCGAGCACCACCGTGATGTCCTCGATCGGGGCTCCGTCGACCGTCACGATCGGCTCCTGGAGAGAGGTCAGGGGCAGCGAGCGGATCCACGGCAAGGAGACGCGCACGGCAGCTCCACCGGTGATCGAGATCAGCGAATCGTCGCGCAGCAACGGCAGCGTCATGGGCACATCCTCGTGTGGTCGACCGCAGGGCAGTGCGGCTTACGACGAGAATCTACACGCTTTAGTAGAAAAGCGAAATAAGTGTCAGATGGTCCCGTGCACCGCATGGATCGTCGGCTGCCCGTCCGCGAACCACCGAGGGAAGGTGACGTCGAACAGCTGCTCGCGCACCATCTCGGCGCCGCCGCGCAGGGGCTCGCGGAGGTCGTTCTGCGATTGCACGATGTTCAGGTCTCTGGTCGCGAGCGGCAGCGACAGCTCGTAGACCCGCTGACGCACCTCGGCCAGGAAGACCTCGCCCGCCCCGACGACAGCCCCGCCGATCACGATCGTGCCGGGATTGAACATGTTGACCAGCGCCGCAATCGACTCGCCGACCACGCGCGCGCATCGCTGGATGAGCGAGATCGCGAGCGCGTCGCCGTTCTCGGCGGCCCGGGCGATCGCTTCCGGAGTGAGTGGCTCCCCATCGCGCGTGTGCTGGGCCAACGCGCCGGTCGCACCTTCGGCGACGGCGAGCTCTGCGTCGCGCACGAGCGCCCAGCCCCCCGCGACCGCTTCGAGACATCCGATCTTGCCGCACCGGCATGTGGCTTCCGACCCGGCGACCCGGACGTGCCCGATGTCGCCGGCGGCACCGTTCGCTCCGCGGTGGATGCGGCCCTGCGATAGCAGTCCGGCGCCGATGCCGGAGCCGACCTTGCAGTAGATCAAGTCGAGGTGCTCGTCGCGGCGGCGCGAGCGTTCGTTGAGTGCGAGGAGATTCACATCGTTGTCGACCCAGACGGGCGCGTCATAGCGCTCTTCGAACCGGCGACGGATGTCGAACCCGTTCCATCCCGGCATGATGGGCGGCGCGACCGGCCGGCCGGATGCGAAGTCGACCGGACCAGGGATGCCGACGGAGATGCCCCATACCGGCACATCAGGCGTCCGCGAGAGCACTTCGTCGATCATCGCGAGCGCCGTGTCGAGTGTCTCGGCCGGCCCGCGAGCGATGTCCCACGTGCGGTGGGTCTGTTCGAGGATGTCGCCCTCGAGCATCGCGACTCCGACGTGGATGTGCAGAGCGCCCAGAGCGCAGACGATGATGCGGCCGCGTCCGCTGCGGAAGCGCAGGGTTCGGGGAGCTCGCCCGCCGGAGGACGGGCCGAACTCGCCGTCCTCGAGGTAGCCCATCTCGATCGCCTGGTCGACGCGCTGCGTGACGACTCCGCGTCCGAGGCCCGTGACCCGTCCGATCTCGGGGCGGGTGGACGCCTCGCCCGCGCGCACCATGTTGACGATCCGCAGAAGGCTCGTCACTTCGTCGGTCTGAGCGCCGAAGCGCAGCGTGGACTCCTTGGCCATGGTCGATTTTCACACAAGATGGGTCTGCTTCGGAGCATCTGATGACATCTATGGTCAACTTTCTCAAAACTTAGGTACGCTTCATGCAAAACCGTGAACGAAGGAGCAACGATGCCCCACGGTGTCGGAATCGTCGGCGCAGGCCCCGGCGTGTCTGCGCTGCACCTGCCGACCCTGGCGCGGCTGAGCGGCGAATTCGACGTCATGCACATCTCCGACGGGGGGAGTGGCCGCGCGCAGGAACTCGCCGAACGGATGGGCGCGCGCTGGTCATCCGGCATCGCCGAGCTGCTGGCCGATCCCCGGGTGGAGGTCGTCGTGCTCGCCAGCCCGCCCGCCGAGCACGCGCGCCAGATCCTTGCGGCCGTCGCCGCCGGCAAGCGCGCGATCCTGTGCGAAAAGCCGCTGGCGACCACTCTCGAGGATGCCGATGAGGTGATCACCGCATGCCGTGTGGCGGGCACCGCGCTGCTGATCGGCACCAACCATCTGTACGATCCCGCCTGGGGCCGCGCGAAGCATCACCTGCTGGCCGGTGGGCACCGGGTGCGCGCGATCTGCGTCACTCTGGCGCTCCCGCCCAACGCTCGATACCACGACGTCGTCACCGAACTGTCGGCGCCCGCTGCGGCTCCGGGGCGCGGCGGCGCGCCCTTGCATCTGCCGCAGGTCGCGGCATCCGTGGTCCGCCAACTGATCACAGGACTCGCAGTCCACGAACTGCCGATGCTGCGCGATCTCGCGCCGACGATCGAGCGGGTGGTGTTCGCGCGGGCGATCGCCCCGATCGGCTACGTGCTCGGCTACCGGGCATCGGGGATCCCGGTGCGGATGGCCACCGTGATGCTGCCCGACGGAGCCGACGCGCTGTGGAACCTCGAGATCATCACCGACACCGATGTGCTCACGGTGTCGTTCCCGCCCGCCTTCGTCCACGTCGGCAGCGCCGAGGTGCGCGTCGTCACCGAGACCGGTAAGCGCACCACCTATCCGATCGACGACACCGACGGCTACCTTGCCGAGTGGCGAGCGCTCGCCGACGTGCTGAACGGCTCGAGTGTGGTCGAGTACGACGAGCTGCTCGACGATGCGCGCTACGCGATCACTCTGGCGGATGCCGCATCCGAGCTGATCGGGAGCGCCCGATGATCGACGTCGATGCTCCCGCCGGCCGCTATCGCGAGGCCCTCGCCGAACTTCCCCTGAGCGCTCGCCATGCTGCGCGGCCGGAAGGAGCGATCGTCGTCGTGCCGGGCCGGGGGGCGTGGGTCGACGATGCCCTCGCGGCCGTGTCGGCTGGCGCGATCGCTCTCGTGATCGCCGGCCCCGCTGCCGCCCCCGCAGCCCACCTGCGCCGCCTCGCGGGGACCCGCATCCCGATCGTCCTCGAACGTGTGCTGCTGCGGGCCGATGTGAGCGCGGATGCCGTCGGCGCGCGAGCGGCGACGCTCGGCGGCATGCCGCCTCGGGTGCTCGTGGCCGACGTCGCAGCATCGCGCGCGGGGCTCAGCGCCGCAACGCGGGACGCGGTCGGATGGCTGCGCGTCCTCGCCGGGGAGTCACTCACGCTCGTCGCCGCCGACGGAGGTCTGGCTCTGCTCGAGACGAGCACCGGTACCGCGGCGACATTGACCGCCGTCGTCACGGCGCGATCTCATGCCGGACGCATCCGGGTGCAGGCGCTCGGCGAGGTCATCACCGACGTCGCGGTCGAGGGGCGCGCAGCCCGACTGGCCACCGCGAGTCCGGCTGGACGCCTCATCTCGCCCCCGCGATTTGAGTCCTCGGAGCGACTCGCGGTGCGCCGCGCCGTCGAGGCTCTCGCCGCGCAGACCACGCCCACCGATCTGTCCGACCTCGTCGCCGACACCGAGCTGGTCGAGCAGATCTTGCGGCCCGCTCGCTAAAGAATCGGCTGCCGAACCCATATCTTCCGCGCGAACCCATGCGCCCGCGTACGGCGGAGCGCGAGGGTTCGCGGCGAATGCATGGGCTCGCGACACCTGGGGAGCGATACCCGCCCGACATAGACGCGGCTGATTCTCGACATAGGCGATATGGGATTCCCGGATATGCCTGAGTCGGGCGAAAGTGGTTTTGGGATCACCCGCTTGTCTTGTCGAAAGGATCGAAGATGATCAAGCTCCTCTCTCACCTCTCCTACGTCGCGATCACCGCGCCGGATGTCGAGGCGTCCGTGAAGTTCTACGAAGACCAGGTCGGACTCACCGTCGTGGATCGCGTGGACGGCGCCGTGTACCTGCGCTGCTGGGGCGACTACTACGCCTACTCGCTCGTCATCCTGCCCGGCCACGAGCCCAGCCTCGCCACCATGGCCTGGCGCACCTCGAGCCCCGAGGCGCTCGAGGAGGCCGCCAAGCGCATCGAGGCTGCCGGCGTGCAGGGCGAGTGGATCGACGACGCTCACAAGATCGGTCGCGCGTACCGCTTCACCGGCCCGTTCGGTCACTCGATGACCCTGCACTGGGATGTCACCCGCCACGACGCACCCGGGCATGTCGCATCCATCTACCCCGACCGCCCCGAGAAGCGCAGCAAGATCGCCGGCGCTCCGCGCCAGCTCGACCACGTCACCGTCGCCGCGAGCAACGTCGACGAGTTCGTGCAGTGGTACGTCGACGTGCTCGGCTTCCGGTTCATGGCGCGCACCGTCTTGGACGAGGCGCCCATCTCGGTCTTCTCCGTGCTGACCACCAACGAGAAGTCGCACGACCTCGGTGTCGTGCTCGACGGCTCGAGCCGCGCCGGTCGCATCAACCACTACGCGTTCTGGGTCGACACCCGCGAGGAGCTGCTGATCGCGGCCGACACGCTCATGGAGAACGGCACCCCGATGGAGTACGGGCCGAACATCCACGGCATCGGCGAGCAGACGTTCCTCTACTACCGCGAGCCCTCCGGCCTGCGAATCGAGCTGAACACCGGCGGGTACCGCAACTACGTGCCGGACTGGGTGGCGAACACCTGGAAGCCGTCGCAGGGCTCGAACAACTTCTACCGCAACGGCGCGATGCCGATGTCGATGACGGAGTCCTTCCCCGCTGCCGACGGCCCCAGCGCGACCGAAGAGGGCGTGCCCGACGAGATCAAGGACGCTCTCCTCAACCCCTACGCCAAGCACGGCCAGGGCTGACAAGCTGCGCGCCAGCAGGCCAGGGGTCTGGGGCGAAGGCCCAGAATGAACTCTGGGCGGCCCGCCGTGAATGCCGGGCCGCCCAGAACACCACTCGCACGACGATGAGCGACGAACGGAACAACGCACAATGACGACCGACCGACTCGATGCGCCGTTCGCGCTCGCCCGCTTCCGCGAGGGGGATGCCGTCACCCTCGGGCTCGTCGCCGGCGACCGCATCCGGCGCCTCACCACGGACGAGCTCGGCGCCGCGAGCCTGAACGCGTTCCTGGCCGCACCCGATTGGGATCGCCTCGGCGCTCTGGTCGATGCGGAGGACGGATGGATGCCGCTGGCCGAGGTCACCCTGACGGCTCCGGTCGAGCCGCGCCAGGTGCTGCAGGCCGGCGCGAACTACCGCCAGCACGTGATCGAGCTCGTCGCGGCGGGACTCACGAACAACAGCGACCGCACGCCCGAAGAGGCGCGCGAGTTCGCTGCCAAGATGATGGATGACCGCGCCGCGAACGGCGAGCCGTACTTCTTCATCGGCCTGCCGGCGTGCGTCGTCGGCGATGACGTTCCGCTCGCGCTGCCCGCCTACAGCGAGGTGCACGACTGGGAGCTCGAACTCGCGATCGTGATCGGCCGCGAGGCGTTCCAGGTCTCGCGCGAGGATGCCCTCACCCACGTGGCCGGCTACACGATCGTCAACGACATCACGACGCGCGATCTGGTGTTCCGCAAGGACATGAAGGAGATCGGCACCGACTGGTACCGCTCCAAGAACGCACCCGGGTTCCTGCCCACCGGCCCGTTCCTGGTCCCCGCGCCCTTCGTCGACGGCGGCGATCTGAACGTGCGCCTCGAGCTCAACGGCCAGGTCATGCAGGACGGATCGACCGACGATCTGCTCTTCGACATCCCGTCGCTCGTCTCCGGCGCCTCGCAGACCATGCCGCTGCTGCCGGGCGACATCCTGCTCACGGGCAGCCCGGCCGGCAACGGTCAGCACTGGAAGCGGTTCCTCCGCGACGGCGACGTGATGACCGGCTCGATCTCGGGGCTCGGCACCCAGGTGGTGCGGTGCGTGGCGGCATCATGACGACCCCGTCCGAGAACCCCGCCGACCTCGACCGCGCCGACCCCGAAGGCGAGATCGGCGCGCGCGCGGAGGCGTACCGCAACTGGGGACGCTGGGGCGAGGACGACGTGCTCGGCACCCTGAACTTCATCGATCCGGCAAAGCGGATCGAAGCGGCCGCCCTCGTGCGCGAGGGAAGGGTCGTGTCGCTGTCGCAGTCGTTCGACACGAACGGCCCGCAGAAGGGCTGGCGCAGGCGCACGAATCCGGTGCACACCATGACCGACACCGGCGTCGACGCCGAGCGCGGCAACCAGGGCTTCCCGCACGGCATCGGCGGGGCTGACGACGTCATCTCGATGCCCCTCCAGTGCTCGACCCAATGGGACGGCCTCGGCCACATCTTCGACCACGGCAACGCGTGGAACGGTCGGCGCGCGGGCGACGTGGTCACGAGCGAAGGCGACCTGATCACGGGCATCGAGCATGCCGCATCCGTGATCGTCTCCCGCGGCGTGCTGCTCGATCTCGGTCGGCATCTCGCACCCGAGACGGGCGAACTCGCCGACGGCTACGCCATCACCGCGGGCGACCTCGACTCTGCCGCTGCCGCGCAGGGTGTGACGGTCGGCCGCGGCGACATCGTCCTGGTGCGCACCGGCCAGCTCGCGCGTGCGCGACGCGACGGCTGGGGCGACTACGCCGGCGGCCCCGCCCCCGGACTCTCGCTCACCACGGCGGGCTGGCTGCATCGCACCGAGATCGCCGCGATCGCGACCGACTCGTGGGGCTTCGAGGTGCGCCCCAACGAGTTCGACGCGCCGGCGTTCCAACCGCTGCACCAGGTGGTCATCCCGAACCTCGGCCTGACGATCGGCGAGATGTGGGACCTCGAGACGCTCGGCGAGGTCTGCGCGGCATCCGGTCGATACGACTTCCTCCTCTCCGCCGCTCCGCTGCCGATCACCGGCGCGGTCGGCTCTCCCATCAACCCCGTCGCGATCCTGTAGATCCGGCTCTCCACACCACAACAGCACCCGAGAAGAACAGAGAGGTTCTGACATGACCGCAGTCCAGAAGGTCGCCATCGTCGGCAGCGGCGTCGCGGGACTCGCCGCCGCCATCCAGCTCGCCAAGGCGGGCGTCGCCGTCGACGTGTTCGATGCCAAGCCCGAGCTCAGCACGGCCGGCTCGGGAATCTCGCTGCAGGGCAACGCGCTGCGCGTGTTCGACGCGCTCGGCGCATGGGACGACATCCGCGCGGCCGGCTTCCACTTCGAGGGGCTCAATCTGCGCGCGCCCGGCCCCGGCGCCCCGGTTGTCGCCCAGCTGCCCGACGTCAAGTCGGGTGGGCCGGACTACCCGGCCGCGATGGGCATGCCGCGAGCGGACCTCGCCCGCATCCTGCTCGACCACGCACAGCGCGCGGGAGCGAACGTGCGCTTCGGTGCGAAGGTCACCGGTGTCGACGCCCGCGCCGACGACGCCGTCGAGGTCTTCGTCGACGACGAGTCGGCCGGGGAGTACGACCTGCTGATCGGCGCCGACGGCCTCAACTCGACCGTCCGCGACCTCATCGGCATCCAGACCAAGCCCGAGCCCACCGGCATGGGGATCTGGCGCACATTCGTCTCCCGTCCGGCCGAGGTCGAGCGGGCCGAGCTGTACTACGGCGGCCCGGTCTACATCGCCGGCTATACACCCACCGGGGAGGACAGCATGTACGCCTACCTCGTCGAGAAGGCCGAGGACCGGTTCGGCACCTCCGACGAGGACGCCACTCGGATCATGCTCGAGGAGTCGCGCGCCTACGACGGGCCGTGGAACTCGATCCGCGCAGACCTCGCAGCGGGGGCGCACGCGAACTACACCTGGTTCACGAAGCACATCGTCGACGCGCCGTGGAACCGCGGCCGGGTCGTCATCATCGGGGATGCCGCGCACAGCTGCCCTCCGACGATCGCGCAGGGCGCCGCGCAGGGTCTCGAAGACGCCCTCGTCCTCACCGAGCTGCTCGTGCAGCGGGATGCCGTCGACCAGGAGCTCTGGGACGAGTTCCACGGGCGGCGCCTCCCGCGCGCGCAGGCCGTCGTCGAGGCCTCCGTGCAGCTCGGCCAGTGGCAGATCGACGGCAACCGCGACGCGGACGCCGGCGGACTGATCTTCGGGATCGCCCAGAAGATGGCTGAGCCCGCATGAGTGACCAGCACGCCATGAACGGTGTCACGGTCACCGACGTCCATGCGCACGTGCTGCTGCCCGCACTGCAGGCCGAGGTCGAGCGCCGGGTGCCCGACGCCGTCCGCGAGGCGGCCGCCCTCGAGCTGAAGCGCAACGGCGCCGAGAGCCTCGCCGTGTCGGGGGCGATGGTCGGCGCGCGCATCCCGAAGCTCACCGATGTGACGGTGCGGCTGGCCGAGATGGATGCGCAGGGCGTCGACCGGCAGTGGGTCAGCGCATCGCCCAACCACTTCTACCCCTGGGCTCCCGAGGGCCTTGCCGTCTGGGCCGCGAACGAGGCCAACCGTCTGGTCGCCGCGCACGTCGCGCAAGAGCCCGATCGCCTGACCGGACTCGGTCTCGTCCCGCTGCAGCATCCCGAGCGCATCGTGGAGTGCCTCGACGACGCCGTGCTCGGCCGTGGTCTGGCGGGGGTCGAGATCTCGTCGTTCGCCGGCGACGTCGAGCTGTCCGACCCGCGCCTCGAGCCCTTCTGGGCGCGGGCCGCCGAGCTGCGTGCGGTCGTCTTCCTGCACCCGTTCGGCTGCAGCCTCGACGAGCGGCTCGACCGCTTCTACCTGGCCAACACCGTGGGTCAGCCCGCCGAGAATGCCGTCGCCCTCTCGCACCTCATCTTCGCGGGCGTGCTGGACCGGCATCCCGATCTGAAGATCGTCGCCGCACACGGCGGTGGGTACCTGCCGACGGCGATCGGCCGCTCCGACCGCGCCTGGAAGGTGCGACCCGAAGCGCGCCGCTGCGAGCACGCACCGTCGACCTACCTGCGCAGGATCTGGTTCGACACAGTCGTGCACGACCCGCACGCACTGCGCACGCTGGTCGAGGTGGCCGGCGGATCGCAGGTGGTGCTCGGCAGCGACTACCCCTTCGACATGGGACTCGACGACCCGGTCTCGCTCGTGCGCGGTGCAGGTCTGCCCGCCGAACTCGAACAGCGCATCCTCGGCGGCAACGCCGACTCCCTGCTGGAAACCCGGGTGCGCGCATGAGGGTCGCGCGCTGGCGTGACGGCGCCGATACCGGTGAGGGCTTCGTGATCGACGACCGAGTGGTGCCGTTCCCCGACGGCCTGACGGTCGCCGAGGTGCTGGCTCAGGGGCTGGATGCCGCGCACGGCCTGCTCGCGCGCGTCGATGCAGGGGGTACACCGCTCGCCGATGTCCAGCTGCTCGCCCCAGTCGTGCCGGCAGCGATTCGGGACTTCGTCACGTTCGAGGAGCACGTCGAGGGCGTGAGTGCCGGTGTCGAGGGCAAGAGCGAGGTCGTGCCCGAGTGGTACCAGGCGCCCACCTTCTACTTCACCAACCCGCACACCGTGCTCGGGCCCGGCGAGCCGGTGAGCCCGCCAGAGACCCAGCGCCTCGACTTCGAACTCGAGCTCGCTGTCGTGATCGGGGGTGTCGAGGGGTCCGACGGCAGGAACCTCACACCTGAAGCCGCGGCATCCCATGTCTTCGGCTACACGATCATGAACGACTGGTCGGCGCGGGACCTGCAGGCCAGAGAGATGAAAGTGCGCCTGGGGCCGGCGAAGGGCAAGGACTTCGGCCTGAGCCTCGGGCCGTGGATCGTCACGGCCGACGAGCTCGCGCCGTTCCTCGACGACGACGGCTTCCTCTCGGTGCGGGCGGAGGTGTTCGTCAACGGCGAGCTGATCGGCGAAGACCTGGTCTCGAACATGGGCTGGCCGTTTCCCGAGCTGATCGCCTACGCCGCGCGCAACTCCCGTGTGGTCCCCGGTGACGTGCTCGGTTCGGGCACCGTCGGCAACGGCGGCTGCCTCGGGGAGCTCTGGGGCAGGGCGGGCGGACTCACGCCTCCGCCGCTGGCCGAGGGCGACGAGGTGCGCATGGTGATCGAGGGCATCGGCGAGCTGACCGCTCGCGTCGGTGCGGCTGTCGCCGCGCCTGCGGTGCACGCCGCGCGCGCGCGGACGCGGGCACGATCGCACGGCTGACTTAGGTTGCTTTCAGACTAAAGGTCGCCTAGAATGGACATGGCGCCGGGATCCTTCAGATCCGTTCTCCGCGTGATGCCGCGCAGGAGGCACACCCCGTCGCGTCGACGACCCGATCGTTCGGGCAGATCACGTATGCCTCTTTCTCCGTGGAGACTCCGTCTCCTCATGATCTCCCTGTTCACCGTCTCGTTCCTCGGTGCGCTCGACCACACGGTGGTGGCCACTTCGCTCGCCACGATCGCCGGCGACCTCGGCGCCGTCCAGCAGATGAGCTGGGTGATCGTCGCTTACACGCTCGCGAGCACCGTCGTGCTGCCGGTGCTCGGCAAACTGGCCGACCTCGTCGGAGCCCGTTTCATCTTCCTCGCGAGCCTCGTGCTGTTCATCGTCGCGTCGCTCCTGTGCGGCTTCGCGCAGGACATGACGCAGCTCGCCCTCGGCCGCATCGCGCAGGGGGTGGGCTCCGCGGGGCTGCACCTCATGCCGCAGACGATCATCGGCGAGGTCACCTCGCCGCGCCAGCGGCCCCGGGTCCTGTCGATCATCGGAACGGCGTTCCCGGTCGCGATCCTGGTCGGGCCCCTCGCCGGCGGGCTGATCACCGACGCGTGGGGGTGGCGCTGGGTCTTCTGGATCAACATCCCGGTCGGCCTCATCGCGCTCGGCCTCGCCGTCGTCGCCGTGCCGCACATCGCCGGCCGGTCGGGCCGCCGCTTCGACATCGCGGGAGCAGTCACGCTCGGTTTCACCGTGACGGCCCTCGTGCTCGCCGCCGGATGGGCGAGCGCTGGCACCGCAGGCACGACAGTGATCGTCGCGGCGCTGATCGCGATCCTCGGGCTCGCCGCGTTCATCGCGATCGAGCTCCGCGTCGCCGAGCCGCTCGTACCGCTCCGCCATTTCGCGAACCGCACGGTGCTCATCACGATCATCCTGTCGACCGTGATCGGCGTGGGCCTTTTCTCGGTCGTCTCATACGTACCGACCTACATCCAGATGGCGTATCGCACGTCCGCGACGGTGTCGGGACTCGTGCCGATCGCGACCGTGTTCGGGATGCTGGTCTCCACGCTCCTGACCGGCTGGCTCTCGAGCAGGACCGGGCGCTACCGCGCGTTCCCGATCTTCGGCACTTCCGTGGCCGCCGTCGGCCTTCTGATCATGGCCCTGCTGCCTGCAGGCATGCCGCTGTGGGTGCCGATGGCCGCCATGTGCCTGGTCGGCATCGGCACTGGCTCGTTCATGAACATCATCGTCGCGGTCGCGCAGAGTGCCGCGACGCGCAGCGACACCGGCAGCATCACCGCGACACTGAGCCTGGTGCGCCAGGTCGGCTCGACCACGGCCACCGCGATCGTCGGCGGGCTCATCGGCGCCGGAGTGGCCGCCGGGCTGCCGGCCGGCCTTGCGACGCTGACTCCGCATGCCGTGCGCGAGGCCCCGGTCGCGGTGCAGCTGCAGGTGGCCGAGCTGTACTCGAGCGTGCTGGCGCCGATCTTCGTCGGCCTCGCGATCGTCTACGCGCTCGGCGTCGTCGCAGCGCTGCTGCTGCCCGACGGGCGACTGTCCGACGAGATCGAACATCCCGCTCGCGACGCGGCCGAAGCGGCCATCGCCTGAGCACCCGACCCCGCACTCGAAGAGGAGACGCCATGTCACAGCATCCATCCCAGTCAGCCGGCCCCACGATCGTCGTCGTCGGCAGTGGCCCGATCGGCTCCGCCTACGCCCGCGTGCTCGTCGAGGGCATCCCGGACGCGCAGGTGGTGATGTTCGAGGCCGGTCCGCAGGTGACCGAGGTCCCCGGGGCCAGCGTGCGCAACATCGCCGATCCTGACGAGAAGGAGCACGCCCGCGAGCTGTCGCAGGGCCCGCAGGCCGGCGCGCTGCGCGAGTCGCTCGGCATCCCCGGCAGCGTCGTGGTCGAGGGCATGTTCACCGCACGGCAGGGGACGCACCTGATCGACTTCGGCGGCGAAGGCTCCGGCCACGCGCCGACCTTTCCGGCTGCCGCGGCGTCGACGAACGTCGGAGGGATGGGCGCGCACTGGACCTGTGCGACGCCGTCGCCGGCGTTCAGCGAGAAGATCCCGTTCATCGCCGACGACGAGTGGGACGACCTCCTCGCGGTGGCGAAGGACCTCCTGCACGTGCAGAGTGCGGCCTTCGCCGACTCCGCCGTCGGCGAGGGCATCCGCTCGCTGCTGGAGGAGGAGTTCGCCGGCGAGCTGCCCGAGGGCTTCCGGCCGAGCACCCTTCCGGTTGCCGGCGACCCGCAACCGGACGGCACGATGCGCTGGGCTGGAGCCGATGTCGTGCTGGGGCCGCTCGTGGACGCCGCCTCGACGCTCAGCGAGCGGTTCGAGCTGCACGACCTGTCGCTCGTCCGCCGCGTCGAGGTCGAAGGCGGGCGCGCGACCGGCGTGACCGTCGAAGACCTGCGCACGCGCGAGACGCGGTTCGTGCCGGCCGACCTCGTGGTCGTCGCCGCGGACGCATTCCGCTCACCGCAGCTGCTATGGGCATCCGGCATCCGTCCGCATGCTCTCGGCCACTATCTGACCGAGCACCCTGTGGTGATCTCGACGGTCGCCGTCGACGCCGCCCGGATCGGCCGCTTCGCGACCGAGGACGATCTGGATGCCGAGATCGCGCGCCGCTCGGTCAACCCGGCGGATCCGGTCGCCGCGGTCAACCGCATCCCGTTCTCGGAGCCCGACCACCCGTTCTCGCTGCAGGTGATGTACGCCGAGAACCCGCCGTTCCAGCTCGATCCGTCGCACCCGGCCGCGGGCAACCGCTGGGGCTACGTGAACATGGGCTACGGGATGCGCAAGCGCCCGCGCTTCGAAGACGGCGTCACCTTCTCCGATGACGAGCTGGACTATCGGGGCTTCCCGAACATGACGATCGAGTACGCGCTGACCGATGCCGAGCATGCGGAGATCGCGGCGGCCACCGAGCGCCTGCGCCGTGCGGGGAACGCGCTGGGCGAGTTCGTCGCCGAGCCGCGGCTGCTGCCGAACGGATCGAGCCTGCACTACATGGGCACGACCCGCATCGGCGAGTCCGACGACGGCACCTCCGTCGCCGACCCGTGGTCGCGGGTGTGGGGCGTCGACGGGCTGGTCGTGGGCGGAAACGGTGTCATCCCCACGGCGAACGCGATGAACCCGACGCTCATGAGTGTGGCGGTCGCAGTGCGCGGGGCGCGCAAGGCGGTCGAGGACCTCGCGCAGGAGACAGCCCAGAGTCGCACCCCGATCGGCTCCTGACACCCCGCAGACCGTCGGTGTCCCACTTGTGCATGCGACACGCCGAGCGTCGCATGCACAACTGGGACACGGGGGAGCCGGCATCAGCCTTCGGCGATGCGGTCGGACATGAACTTCACGCCCGCTGACGAGGTCGCTCCGCCGTCCACCGGGATCTCCGCCCCGGTGACATACGCTGCGGCATCCGAAAGCAGGAACACCACCACCCGCGCGACCTCGTCGGGATTCCCGAAGCGCTCCAGGGGCGTGAGGGCGAGCTGCGCATCGCGCATGGCCGAGGGGGCGTTCGCGGTCATCGGCGTCTCGATGAAGCCCGGGTGCACGATGTTGACCCGGATGCCGCGGGAGCCGAGCTCGGTCGCGGCGACGTGGGTCAGCCCGCGCAGCCCCCACTTGCTCGACGTGTACGCAACCGGGTAGTGCGCGTTGAGCGCCGCCGAAGAGCCGATGTTGACGATCGACGATCCCTCGGCCATGAGCGGGGCGAGGGCCTGGATGCCGAGCATCGGACCCGTCAGGTTGACCGCGAGCACGCGGTCCCAGTCCGCGCGGTCGGTCGCGCCGAGGCGCGTGCGGTGCGTGATGCCTGCGTTGTTGACGAGGCCCCGGAGGGGTTCGCCGTCCAACCGGGTGGCGAGGTCGGCGGCGAGCGCCTGCCAGTGCGCCTCGTCCGACACGTCGAGCTGCCGATACGCGATGCGCGTGCCGGTGAGCGCGGGGGCGGCATCCGCGATGTCGGTCGCGATCACGCGGGCGCCGGCCTCGTCGAGCAGCAGCGCCGCGGCCAGTCCCTGACCGCCGGCGGCGCCCGTGACGACGATGGTCCGGCCGGCGAGTCCTTCGTGGCTCATGGGCTGCTCCCGCGGTTCGCGCGGGCCGCGTCGCCCGCGCTTCGACGCTAGCCGGGGTGCCGGCCCGAGGGAATCGAGGTTCGGTGATGCCGCGCATCAGAACTCCCGAGGGCGCAGCCCGGCCGGGCGCGGGAGGATGGGCGTATGGACCGCTCCCCGCTCGCGCCGGCGACGCTGTTCTCGTGCGCCGGGCAGGTGGCCATCGTGACGGGCGCCGGCACCGGCATCGGGCGCGCGTGCGCCGAGGCGCTCGCCGCAGCCGGTGCGCGCGTGGTGCTCGCCGGGCTGCCCGACTCCGAGCCGGAGCGCGCGGCCGCCGAGCTGAGTGGCCAGGGCTACGAGGCCGTGGGCGTGGAGTGCGATGTGACGGATGCCGCGCAGCTGAGCCGGCTCGTGGTCGCGACCGTGCAGCGATGGGGCCGCATCGACACCGTGCTCGCGAACGCCGGCGCCGCATTCGATGTGCCCGCCGCCGCCGACGCGCTCGATCGCATGGACCGGATGTACGCGCTGCACGTTCGGGCCGTCGCCGCGCTGGCTGAGCTGGCGCTGCCGATCGTCGCGGATGGAGGCGGGGGAGCATTCCTGATCATGTCCAGCCTGTCGGGCCTGCGCGGCAACCGAGTGCTGTCGGGATACGGCGTGACGAAGGCGGCCAACGCGCAGCTGGCCCGCAACATCGCCGTGCAGTGGGGGGCGCGCGGAGTGCGCGCCAACGCGATCTCGCCGGGCGTGATCGCCACCGAGTTCGCCGCACCGATCACCGCCGACCCGGATGCCGCCGCGGTGAGACTCGCGAAGACTCCGCTCGGCCGCTTCGGAACCCCCGCCGAGGTCGCCGGAGCGGTGGTCTGGCTGGCGTCACCGGCGGGTGCGTTCGTGACGGGTCAGAACATCGTGATCGACGGCGGTACGCTCATCTCCGACTGAGGGGCGACGGGCGAGCGGACGCCGGCGTTCATCCGTCACCCGCGCACGCGAGAACGGCCTGAACCCGTACCCGGGTGACGGATGAACGCCGCACTCCAACCGAAAGCAGGTACCCGTGAGCCTGGACGTCGCAGCCCTGCGAGCGAGCTTCCCCTCGCTCGCATCCGGAATCGCGCATTTCGACGGACCGGGCGGCACCCAGACCCCCGCCGTCGTGGGCGAAGCGGTCGCCCGCACCCTGACGGGACCACTGTCGAATCGCGGCACCTCGATCGCGAGCGAGCGGAACGCCGAGCAGGCGGTCGCCGAGTTCCGCGATGCGATCGCCGATCTGCTCGGCGCCGATCCCCGAGGCGTCGTCTACGGCCGCAGCGCGACGCAGCTCACCTACGACTTCTCGCGCACCCTCGCCAAGACCTGGTCCGAGGGCGACGAGATCGTGGTCACGCAGCTCGATCACGACTGCAACGTGCGGCCATGGGTCCAGGCGGCGCGGGCCACGGGCGCCGTGGTGCGCTGGCTCCGCCTGAACCCGGACACGGCAGAGCTCGACCTCAGCGGGCTCGACGAGGTCGTCAACCACCGCACCCGACTCGTCGCGGTGACTGGCGCATCCAACCTGCTCGGCACGAAGCCACCCGTCGCCGAGATCGCACGGCGAGCCCACGAGGTGGGTGCGCTGGTCTACGTCGACGGGGTCCACTGCACCGCACACGCGGCCGTCGACGTCGGAGCGCTGGGCGCCGACTTCTTCGTGTGCTCGCCCTACAAATTCTTCGGACCGCACTGCGCCGCGCTCGTCGCGGCACCGGCGCTGCTGGAATCGATGGCGCCCGACAAGCTCCTGCCGTCGACCGACGAGGTCCCCGAGAGGTTCGAGCTCGGCACCCTGCCCTACGAGATCATGGCGGGCGTCACGGCGGCCGTCGACTTCATCGCCGCGCTCGCACCTGACGGCGGCTCGAGGCGTGATCGACTCGTCGCCGCCAACGAGCTCATCGACGAATACGAGCTCGGGCTGCGTCGGCGGATCGAAGCCGGTCTCGAGGCGCTCGGCGACCGCGTGGTCGTACACTCCCGTGCCGTCGATCGCACCCCCACGCTGTTCTTCACGTTCCCTTCGCACGACGCGGCCGATGCGTCCCGACACCTCGCTCAGCGCGGGATCCTCGCTCCGGCCGGCACGTTCTACGCGTACGAGCCATTCCGCGCACTGAACCTGCCGGTCGAGAGCGGGATGCGCGTCGGTCTCGCGCCGTACAACGACGGCAGCGACGTGGACCGACTCCTCGACGCGCTCACCGAGTTCCTCTGAGGCCTACCCACCGCGGGTGGTGCCCTCCCGACCATGTCGGGCACACGACCAGGTCGCGGCCGCATTCCGAGGGGACACGGCTAGACGTCGCGAGCACCCAGCAGCCGTTCCAGCCAGTCCTCCCGTGCGCGCACCGCGGCCTGGGAGAGCGCGGCCTGCGGTGCGATCCCGTCGAATCCGTGATAGCCGCCCGGCCAGACGTGCAGCTCCGCCACGCCCCCCGCGGCCCAGATGCGACTGGCGTACGCCACATCCTCGTCACGGAAGGTGTCGGCCGAGCCGACGTCGATGAAGGTGGGGGGAAGACCCGACAGATCGGTGGCGCGAGCGGGTGCCGCGTACGGCGAGATGCTCCCGCTCCGGTCCGCGCCGAGCAGCGCCGACCAACCCAGCTCGTTGTCGGATCGGTTCCACATGCGCAGCGAGGCCATCTGACGCGCAGACACGGTGTCGTTTCGATCGTCGAGCATGGGGCACATCAGCAGCTGGCCGCGCAGCGCGGGCCCGCCCCGATCGCGGGTGAGCAGCGTCACGCCGGCGGCGAGTCCTGCTCCGGCGCTGCCGCCGATGATCACGACTCGAGTGGGATCGATGTCGAGCTCGGTCGCGTGCGCGAAGACCCACTGCAGTCCCGCGAAGCAGTCCTCGACCGGGCCGGGGTGTGGCGTCTCCGGAGCGAGCCGATACTCGACCGAGACGACCGCGGCGCCCACCCGCGCAGCCAGAGCGAGGATCTCGCCCAGGGCATCGCGCGGTGATCCTGAGATCATGCCGCCGCCATGGATGGAGAACAGCGCGGCCGTCGGCAGAACGACCGCCGCGGGGCGGCAGATGAGCAGCCGGATGTCCGGCGCACCTTCCGGTCCGGCGACGACGCGCTCATCCACGACGTACTGGCCGTCTCTCTCGAGATCGGCATCCGTGGGGCGGGGCATGAACTGATCGGCCGCCGCCCGCATGTGCGGGATCGACTCCGGTGTCAGCGGCGGGAACACGGGCATCCCCGCGAGCACGGCCGCACATTCTTCGTCGTACGGCGGCGGGGGACCGACCTCGGCGGCGGCGTCCACGTTCGTCACGCTCAGGCCGCTCAGTCCGAGAGTCCGCGCGCCTGCCGCACCAGCTGGGCGTACGCTCCGGCGCTCGGCTTGGCCGTGCGTTCGAAGGTCTCCCGATCGACGGAATGCAGGCCGAGCTTCGGGCCGTAGCCGAAGATCCACTCGAAGTTGTCCATCAGGGTCCAGTGGCAGTACCCGAGCACGGGCACACCATCGGCGATCGCCTGGGCGAGGCCCTCGAGCGACGGCTCGATGAACCCGGCCCGGATGCCGTCATCCGGGGTGCTGACGCCGTGCTCGCTCACCAGGATCGACACACCGCTCACCGCGTAGGCGTACTCGACGGCGCCGCGCAGCGAGTCGGGATCGACGGGCGTGCCCATTCCGTTGAGCACGGCGCCCCCGTCCGCCGGCAACAGTCCGTCGGGTCCGTAGTGCAGGCGCTCGTAGTTCTGCACGCCGACGAAGTCGTCGTCCGCGGCGAGGCGCAGCCAGTAGTCGTAGACCTCCGCGCGCTTGCGCGCCACGAGCTCTTCGCCCCCGGGCGCCGCCACGTCGTCGCACATGGCGAGCGAGAGGCCGACGGGCAGATCCGCGCGGCGCGCCTTGATCGCAGCCTTGCCGGCGAGGTGCGCGGCCGTCATGCCCGCCCGCATCCCGGCGAAGTCCTCACGCAGCATGACGTTGCCGGCGCGGTAGCGCTCGACGCCCGCACTCCGCTGTGCGGCCTCCAGCGTCGCCCGCTCGAGGTCCACGATGAAGTCGGGCAGGCCCGCCCACGTCAGCATCTCGGGCAGGTCGGGCTCGTTGAACGTGACCGCCAGACGGATGCGGTCACCGAAGCGGTCCATCACGACACCGCAGTACCGGGCGAACAGCTCGGGCGCTTCGGGGTCGAGCCAGGCGCCCCGCGCGGCGAACCAGTGCGGCGAGGTGAAGTGATTGAAGGTCACGAGCGGCGCGAGACCACGGGCGATGCATCCGTCGACGAGCGCTTCGTAATGCGCGAGCGCCTCCTCGGAGAACTCGCCCTCGACCGGCTCGATGCGGGCCCACTCGACCGAGAAGCGGTATGCGTTGAGGTTCATGCCGGCGACCAGGTCGAGGTCGGACTCCCACAGCTCCCAGCCGTTCGCGGCCTTGCCGGAACGCTCTTGGAAGACCGTCGGGGTGACGTTCTCCAGGAACCACGTGTCGCTGTCGACGTTGTCCCCCTCGTTCTGATGTCCGGCGGTGGCGACGCCCCAGAGGAAGTCGGCGGGGAAGGATGCTGCGGGCATGAGTGGTCCTCTCTGAACTCGCTCCCATCGTCGCACACTTGTTCATTCTGTGAAAGCATGTTTCACTAGGAACACTGAATAGCAACGCCATGTTAGGCCGTCGCTAACGCACCGCAGAGTGAATCCGAATGGCCAAAGCGGCCGCAGCGGGTCAACCTGTACCCAAGGATCGCCGCCCGATTGCGATCCGCGACACCGAAGTCCAACACAGCCCATCGATCACAGGAGATCAGGATGTCTCGAATCACCACAGCCCGCGGCGCCGCCGTCCTTGCGGCCGTCGCCGCAACAGCCCTGGCGCTCAGCGCGTGCACCGGCTCCGGGGGAGGCTCCGCCAGCGGCGGAGCGGCCGACACGTCGAAGCTGGTCATCGGCCTCGATTCCGACCAGGCCGCCCTGGGTTACGACCCCGTTCGCTATGCCGCCGGACAGCGGTTCTTCTTCGAGGGCATCTACGACTCCCTGTTCGTCCTGGACGAGGACGGTGCCGTCGTTCCCGACCTCGTGACCAACTTCGAGTACAACGCCGACCAGACGCAGCTGACGCTCGACCTGGACACCAGCGCGACTTTCGACGACGGATCCACGCTCACCGCCGATCTCGTCAAGGAGAACCTCGACGCGCGCGGCAACCCCGACCTTTCTGCGTACAGCGGATTCGCCACCGGTGGTCAGAACGAGATCACCGATGTCGCCGTGGTCGACGAAGACACGGTCACGCTCACCTTCGCGGCGCCGCAGCCTGGATTCGAGTCGAACCTCGTGCTTCCAGCCGGTGCGATCGTCGGACCCACCGGCGCCGCGGACCGCTCGACGCTCGACTCGACGCCGGATGGTTCCGGCCCGCTCGCACTCGACGCTGACGCGACGGTCAAGGGCAACTCCTACCTTCTGGTCAAGAAGGACGACAACCCCGCCGCGGCCGACTATCCCTTCGACTCGTACGAGTTCAAGCCGATCCTCGACCCGCAGGCTCGTGTCAACGCAGCCATCTCGGGTGAGGTGGACATCGCCAACATCACGGCTGACACGCAGGCGCAGGTCGAGTCGGCCGGCACGGGCCTCGTCGCCAACGGCGGCACCGTGCAGAACATCATCGCGTTCGACAAGGTCGGGGCGCTCGGTCCGCAGTGGGCGGACCCGCGGGTATACCAGGCGCTCTCGATGGCCATCGATCGTGAGACCTACGTCAACGCGGTGCACCCGGGAGAGATCCCGACGGCCAACGCCATGCCCGCCGACAGCCCCGGGTTCCTGCCCGAGCTCGACGAGCAGTACGCCTACGACCCCGAGGGCGCCAAGGCGCTGCTGGCCGACGCCGGGTACCCGAACGGCTTCACGTTCGACTTCACGATCAACCAGGGCAGCCAGCGCGACCTCGAGGCGCTTCAGCCGTACTGGGCGGCGATCGGGGTCACTGTGAACCTGAAGAACGCCGCATCGACGGAGGAGCTGTTCGCGGTCGTGCAGACGGAGCCGCTCGGCGGACCGATCCCGCTGACGTGGACGAACCCCCTCGGCAACGTCTTCGGCGTGCTGTTCGGCTTCGCGAACTTCCACGGCGCCACGAATGACCAGATCCAGGCGGCCGCCGGCGCGTTCGGTGCCGCTCAGGGTGCGGGCGACGCAGACGCGCAGGCCACAGCGCTGCAGGACCTGAACACGGCGATCGTCGACTCGGGATGGCTCATCCCGCTCTACGAGCAGCTCGCACCGTGGGCATACAACACGGAGAAGGTCGCCGAGCTGACGTTCCCGGGCGCCGAGGCGTTCCCGATCCTCGCCACCATCCAGCCCGCGTCCTAACCTGATGTCGGTGCCGGCGGCCACTCGCCGCCGGCACCGACGTCGCAGGGAGTGATGATGCTCTTCTTCGTACTCAAACGGGTCGCCTGGGCGATCCTGACGCTGCTGATCGCGTCGTGGATCGCATTCGTACTGGTCCACCTGTCCGGCTCGACGCCGGGCGGCGTCGCCCTCGGCCAATCGGCCACGCCCGAGCAGGTCATCGCCTACAACGAGTCGGTCGGCTGGTACAACCCCTGGATCCAGCAGTACTTCGCCTGGGTCTGGCAGGTGCTCCAGGGCAACCTCGGAGTCTCCCTCATCGACGGCCGTCCCATCGGCCCCGACATCGCGAAGCGGCTGCCTGTCACGGCAGCCCTCGCCCTCGGCGGTACCATCCTGAGCGCCGTCATCGGCATCACGCTCGGCGTCATCGCAGCCGTCCGAGGCGGCGCTGTCGACCGCTTCATCACGATCCTCACCGGCATCATGCTGTCGCTGCCGGCATTCTGGGTCGGCATCCTGCTGGTCTACGTCTTCGCCGTGCAGATGCGTCTGCTGCCCGCCACCGGCTTCGTCCCGTTCGAGGTGAGCCCCGACAAGTGGTTCAAATCCCTTGTTCTCCCGGTGCTCACGATCGCGCTGACCTCTGCCGGTTTCATCGCGCGACAGACTCGCGCGTCGATGGCCGAGGCACTCGCTCAGGAGCACATCCGCACCCTCCGCGCCGTCGGCACACCGACGTGGCGCGTCGTCTACGTGCACGCACTGCGCGGTGCGAGCCTTCCGATCCTCGCCACCGTCGCCATCCAGTTCATCGTCCTGTTCGGCGGCTCGGTCATGATCGAGCTCCTGTTCGCCCTTCCGGGAATCGGTCAGGCGATGCAGTCCGCTGTCGGGTCGGCCGACCTGCCCTTCGTCCAGGCGCTCGTGCTCGTTGCGACCCTCGTGGTCGTGGTCGTCAACGTGCTGCTCGAGACCCTCAACCGCACCCTCGACCCGAAACTGCGTACATCATGACCGTCTCGACCACCTCGATCCTGACGATCCGCCGCTCCGAGAAGAGGCGCGGCAACCGCCTGCTCCGTTCGCCGATCGCCGTGATCTCGCTGATCTGGATCATCGGCCTCGTCATCGCTTCGCTGACCTCGCCCCTCTGGCTGCGATACGGTCCGCTCGAACAGGACCTCACCGCGGTACTGCAAGGTCCGTCGGCGGCGCACCTGCTCGGCACCGATGAGCTGGGTCGTGACCTGCTCTCGCGCATCGTGACCGCCGCGGCGTCGACGCTCGCGATCGCCACGATTCCGCCGATCGTCGCGGTCGCGATCACCGTGCCCGTCACACTGTGGGCCGTCCGGAGCCTGCGCGCCGAGGGCGTGATGAACCGCGTGAGCGAGATCGTCATGTCTCTGCCCGGCACCGTGATCATCCTGGCCTTCATCGCCGCGGTGGGGACGAACATGCCGCTGGTGATGGCTCTGTTCGGTGTCCTGCTGTTCGGCGCGCTGTACCGCATCCTCTTCGGCCAGGCGAAGAACCTGCAGAAGCAGCTGTACGTCGAGGCGGCCGCCGTCGACGGCGTGCGCCCGACCGTCGCAAGCTTCCGGCACGTGCTCCCCAACATGTCCACCACGGTGATCGTGCAGTTCGTGCTCTTCTTCGGTGTCGGCATCATGATGCAGGCCGGTCTCGCATTCATCGGCCTGGGGCCGCAGCCTCCGGAGCCGACGTGGGGTGGGATGATCCAGACGGCCTCTCGCTTCATCTTCCAGCAGCCCTGGATGATGGTGCCCACCGGCGCAGTCCTCGCCCTCACGATCATCGCGGCCAACTCGCTCGCCGATGTCCTCTCCGGCGGTGCCGCGACACCTCCGCCGCTGGTCGCGCTGCGACGCAAGCGCGCGAAGAAGTCGACGACGGATGCCGAGTACGTCGTGGCCCTCGCGCCGGCATCGGGCGGCGCATCCCTTCCCCGTGAGGCCACCGCACTCTTCCCGGTCGAGACCACCGCGGACTTCGACGAGGTCATCGCGAGGATCCCCTCCGACACGCCGGACACGAGCGCGCCGGATCTCACTCCGCATGGCGGACCGGCTGCCGACGGTGAACTCATCGTCGAAGATCTCGTCCTCGGGGTGGACGGAGGCCCCGCCCTGGTGACCGGTGTGTCATTGCGCGTGCCGCCCGGGAGGGTCATGGGCCTGGTCGGCGAGTCGGGCTGCGGCAAGAGTGTCACGTCGTACGCGATCCTCGGCCTGCTCTCGCCCGGCCTGTCGGTGCGCTCCGGACGCATCCAATGGGGTGCCACCGACCTGGCGCAGGCCGATGAGCAGACGCTGTCGAAGGTGCGCGGGCACGACATCGCGTTCATCTCGCAAGAGCCGAGCCGTGCCCTCGACCCGATGTTCACGATCGGATGGCAGCTTGCCGCGACCGTCAAGCGCCTGCGCGGAGTGGGCTCGGGCGAGGCCAAGCGCATCGCCGCCCAGCTGCTCGTCGATGTCGGAATCGTCGATGCGCCCCGCGTGCTCAAGAGCTACCCGCACCAGATCTCCGGCGGCATGGCCCAGCGCGTAGCGATCGCCCTTGCCCTGTCGGGGTCGCCACGCCTGCTTGTCGCCGATGAGCCGACCACCGCTCTTGACGTCACCATCCAGGCCGAGATCCTCGGGCTGCTGCGCGGCCTGATCGCCGATCGCGGAATGTCGATCATCCTCGTGACGCACGACCTCGGTGTCGTCGCCGATCTGTGCGACGACGTGTCGGTCATGTACGCCGGTCAGATCGTCGAAACCGGCTCGGTGCGCGACGTGCTGGTCCGGCCGGAGCACCCGTACACGATGGCCCTGCTCGCCGCGGATCCGCACGCGATCATCGACTTCGAAGGCACGACCAGACTCGCCTCGATTCCCGGCCAGGTGCCACTGCCCGGATCGTGGACGACCGGATGCCGCTTCGCCCAGCGCTGCCGCTTCGCGCAGGACGAGTGCCTCACTGCGATCCCGCTGGCCCCCCGTGCCGAGGGCGTCGGCGGTGTGCGCTGCATCCGCCGCGACGAGGTGCGCGGACGTCAAGAGGAGTGGCGACAGCCCGTCACCATCGGAGGTGTGGACCTGTGACCATCGTGCAGTCCGCAGGCGACCACGCGGATGCCGCCGCGACGCCGCTGCTGGAGGTGCGCAACCTCACCGTGCGCTTCAACAAGAAGGGTGCGCCTGCAGTCGACGACGTGTCGTTCACCATCGCGCGCGGAGAGACGCTCGGACTCGTCGGCGAGTCCGGCTCGGGCAAGACGACGATCGGACGCGCGATCCTCGGCCTGCAGCCGGTGACGAGCGGCCAGATCCTCTTCGAGGGCCGCGACATCACGAAGACCAGCGCCTCGCAGCGCCGCTCGCTGCAGGGCGACCTCCGCGCGGTGTTCCAGGATCCGTTCTCCTCGCTGAACCCCCGTCGTCCGATCGGTGATGCGATCACCGAGCCGTTGCGGGTGGCCAGCGTGCCGCGTGAAGAACGCGACAAGCGGGCGAAGGACGTGCTGGATGCCGTCGGGCTCGCCCCCGGATCCGAGGCGCGCTACCCGCGCCAGTTCTCGGGCGGGCAGCGCCAGCGCATCGCGATCGCACGCGCACTGGTCACCGACCCGCGACTGGTCGTGTGCGACGAAGCGGTGAGCGCGCTCGACCTGTCGACGCAGGCTCAGGTGCTGAACCTGCTGTCAGACCTCCGTGCGGGGAAGGACCTCGGGTACCTCTTCATCGCGCACGACATGGCCGTCGTGGAATTCCTGGCGCAGCGCGTCATCGTGCTCAACCGCGGCCGGCTCGTGGAGGAGGGGCGGACGGTGGACGTGATCCGCAACCCCCAGCACCACTACACCCGCACGCTGATGGCGGCCTCGCCCGTTCCGGACCCTGATGAGCAGGCGCGTCGCCGCGAGGAGTGGAAGCGGCTGCGAGCCGAGGCGAAGGCCGCTGCCGCCGACTGAGTATCAGTGGAAGGTCGCGTCGACGAGCGGTGAGAGGGCCTGCGCTGTCTCGCGGAATGTGTTCACCATCGGATTGCGGCTGTCGGTCAGGCTGCACAGCACGATCGTCGCAGGTTCGATGTCTGCGATCGGGATGAACGCCAGCTCCTCGCGGCGGTAGTGCTTGCTCGCCGACTGCCCGGCGATGTTCACGCCCGCGCCGGCGGCGACCAGTTCAAGCAGTCCCTCGACGCTGTCCGCGGTCGGACCGCGCTTGGGGCGCGATCCGTCGGGACGCGGATCCACGATCCACCAGTCCACGACCTCGGGCACGCCCTTGGCCACGGCGACGAACACCTCGTCGTTCGTCTCCAGGATCGAGACCGAATCGCGCTCTGCGAGCAGATGGTCCGCTCGCACGACGAGCACCCTCGCTTCGCGCCAGAGCGGCTCCGCCCGCACCCTGGGAGGCAGACGCATGGGCCACGGAGCGAAGACCACGTCGACGCGCCCTGACTCGAGGTCGTCGGCGACGTCGAAGAAGCCCAGCCTCCGCATCTCGATGCGCGCCTGCGGGATCGCCTGCATCGTGGCGGCGATCGCAGCCGTCGTGAGTGTGCCCGCGCCCGCAGCCACCACCCCGACCCGCAGAACGGGCGCATCGCGGTCGCGCTTGATGGACCGGCCCCAGCTCAGCAGCTGGTCGTGGTCGTCCTGTACGCGACGGGCAAGGGGAAGCAACTCGCGACCGTAGGTCGTGAGCTCGACCTTCCGGGGGCTCCGATCGAACAGCTTGACGTCGAGCTGCTGCTCGAGCCTGCTGATCTGCTGGCTCAGCGAGGGCGGCGTGATGCTCAGCCGCTCCGCAGCGCGGCCGAAGTGCAGCTCTTCGGCGAGCACGCAGAAATAGCGGATCACGTGGATAGGAACATCCATGGTCGGATCTTAGCCGCAGGCTAACGCCGAGTAGGAAGCTCGAACTTCCTTCCCCCGCGGATCCTGGCGAGACTTGAGGGACACCCGGAGCGAGCCATCGGAATGACCCGATGCCCCACTGCCTAACGGCACCGTGCACTTACAAGGAGGTAAGCATGACCACTTTCCCCGCAGACGACCCCGACAAGGTCCCCTTCGCCGGCATCCTTCCGGCTGCGGCCAAGCCGTTCGTGCTCGGCAACGGCGAGGGCGAGAAGTCTCTCGTCTTCGACCAGCTGTTCTCGATCCTGCTGTCGGCCGACGAGACCGACGACCAGTACGGCGCGTTCACGATGGTGGGGCCCAAGGGCGACCGCATCCCCGCTCACAAGCATTTCAAGACCCACGAGATCTTCTACGTCGTGGACGGCGAGATCAGCATCTGGATGGATGACCAGGCCGACTACCACACAAAGACCACGCTGACGACGGGCGACTTCGCGTTCATCCCGGCGAACGTCGTGCACGCATTCCAGATCCACAACACCACGAAGGTGTTCGGCGTCGGCACCGCCGGCTTCGAGCGGTTCTTCCACGCGATGGGCCAGAAGACCGACCTCACCGAGCCGCAGGGCGTCTACGTCCCCGACTACCCGACGATGCGTGCCGCCGGCGAGAAGTACTGGACGCAGTTCATGCCCGAGTTCCAGTTCCGCGACTGAGCCGTGCCCTCGATCCGCGAGATCGACTTCGCCCAGCCGGCCGGATTCCGTCCGCTGTCGCTCGACCTGCGCACCCCTGAAAACGCGGACGCACCGCTCGTGGTGTTCCTGCACGGCGGAGGCTGGCTGCGCGGCAGCCGCAAGGTGTTCACGCCGGGGATCTCCGACGCCGATTCGTTCGACCGCATCGTGGCCGCCGGCATCGCGATCGCGTCGTGCGAGTACCGGCTGAGCGGCGAGGCGCGATTCCCGGCGCAGCTCGACGACGTGGACGCCGCGCTCGCGTGGCTGCAGACTCACGGGGCCGAGCACGGGGTGGATGCCTCGCGGATCGTGGTCTGGGGGGTGTCTGCCGGCGCGACGCTCGCCGCGCTCACCGCGCTGCGGCGAAGCGACATCCGTGGCGTCGTGGACTGGTTCGGCCCGGCCGATCTGTTCACGATGGCCGAGCACGACATGGGTGACCCGCCCGCCGAGACCCGCGAGGCGCGCTGGCTCGGCGCGCCCGCGATCGAGCTGCCGGATGCGGCGCGCCTGGCGAGTGCTGCACTGCAGGTGCACGCCGGCGCCCCTCCGTTCCACATCTCGCACGGCACCGACGACCAGCACGTGCCCTTCGCGCAGAGCGAGGCGCTCGCCGCGGCCCTGTCCGCGGCCGGCGCCGAGGTGGAGTTCCACCCCGTGGAGGGCGGCAGGCACTTCTGGCAGGGGCTCGCCGACACGGCGCCGGTCTTCGACCGGGCGATCGACTTCACGGTCCGCGTGACGAACTGATACGACTTCACGCTCCGTGTGACGAACTGATACGACTTCACGGTCCGCGTGACGAACTGATACGAGGAAGCCATGTCCGACGCAAAGATGATCGCGCCTGCGAACCCGACCGACGCTGCCCCGCTGCTGCGACGTGAGTTCGCCCTCGCGCAGGGCCATGGTGCGGTCGTGCGCGCGACCCTGCGCACGAGCGCCCTGGGCGTGGTCGAGGCCTGGGTGGGCGGCATCCCGAGCTCGGATGAGCTGCTCGCGCCGGGCTGGACCAGCTACGAATGGCGTGTGCGTCTGGTCGAGCACGACGTGTTGGATGCCGTCGCCGAGCGCACTGTCATCGGCCTGCGGCTGGGCAACGGCTGGTACCGCGGCTGGCTCGGGTTCACCGGGCAGCGCGCGGTGTACGGCGACGAGCGCGCGGGATACGCGGAGCTCGAGGTGCAGTTCGCGGACGGGCACGTCCAGACGGTCGGCACCGACGAGTCGTGGCGCGCTGGCTCAGGGGCGGTGCGCGCCGATGACCTCTACAACGGCGAGACGATCGACGCCCGGCTCCACGATGATGCGTGGCTGCATCCGGGATTCGACGACTCGGGGTGGGATGCCGTGACCGCGGTCGACTTCGACGAAAGTCTGCTCACTCCCAGGACGTCACCGCCGGTGCGCCGGCTCGGGGAACGCGCGGTGGAGCGCGTCTGGACGTCGCCGGCGGGCAGGATGCTCGTCGATTTCGGGCAGAACCTGGTCGGCTTCGTGCGGGTGCGCGTCAGCGGCCCGGCCGGCACCGAGGTCGTACTGCGGCACGCCGAGGTCATCGAGGACGGAGAGCTCGGTGTGCGCCCGCTGCGCCGAGCCGAGGCGACCGACCGCTTCCTCCTCAGCGGCTCGGACGACGTGTTCGAGCCGACCTTGACCTTTCACGGGTTCCGCTTCGTCGAGGTCACCGGCTGGCCGGGAGAGTTCGACCCCGCTGCGCTCACCGCCGTCGTGGTCGGCACCGACATCCGGCAGATCGGCTCGTTCGCCTGCTCCGATCCGCTCCTGAACCAGCTGCACAGCAATGTCGTGTGGGGCATGCGCGGCAACTTCCTGAGTGTGCCGACCGACTGCCCGCAGCGCGACGAGCGGCTCGGTTGGACCGGCGACCTCGCCGTCTTCGCTCCGACTGCCGCCTTCCTCGGCGACGTCGAGTCCTTCTTGGACGACTGGCTGGTCGACACCGAGCTCGAGCGTCGGGCCACCTCGGAGGGGTCGGTACCGGTCGTCGTTCCGAACGTCATGAAGTACCTGAACACCGGCTTTCCCGAGCCCGGTGCCACGGCGGTGTGGGGGGATGCGGCGGTCTGGGTGCCGTGGGCGCTGTGGACCGCCTACGGCCACGAGCAGACGCTGCGCGACGCGTATCCGCTCATGACGGCCCACACCCGCTCGGTCGCCGCACAGCTGTCAACCGACGGGCTGTGGGACACCGGGTTCCAGTTCGGTGACTGGCTCGATCCGGACGCGCCTGCCGAAGACCCGGGCAAGTCGAAGGCGCCCGCCGAGGTCGTCGCCACGGCCAGCGCGTATCGCACCGCGGCGCTCATGGTGCAGGCAGCGGGCGTGCTCGGCGAGCACGCGGACGCCGGGGAATTCGCCGGACTGCGCGACCGCATCGGCGCGAGCTTCCGCGCGCACTACGTCGAGGGCGGACGGGTGCACGGCGACAGCGCGACCGGCTACGCGCTCGCCATCGAGTTCGGGCTGCTGGACGGGGCCGACCGGCAGGCGGCCGGAGATCGGCTCGCCGAGCTCGTGCGCGCGGCAGACCACCGCATCAGCACCGGATTCGCCGGCACTCCGTTCGTGAGCGACGCGCTCACCGCGACCGGCCACCTCGACGACGCGTATGCCCTGCTCCTGCAGCGCGAGGCCCCGTCCTGGCTCTACGCGGTCACGATGGGCGCCACGACGATCTGGGAGCGGTGGGACTCGATGCTGCCCGACGGGTCGATCAACCCCGGGGAGATGACGTCGTTCAATCACTACGCGTTCGGCGCGGTCGCCGACTGGATGCACCGCACCATCGGGGGCCTCGCGCCACTCGAACCCGGCTATCGCCGCATCCTGGTCGCCCCGCAGCTCGGCGGCGGCCTGACGTGGGCGGAGGCGAGTCTGGAGACGCCCCACGGCAGCGCCGCCGTCAGGTGGGAGCTCGACGGTTCCGCGCTGCGGGTCGAGGTCACTGTGCCCGAGGGCACGGAGGCGGTGCTGCGGCTGCCCGGCCGTGCCGACGAGACGGTCGGCGCCGGCACTCACGTACGCTGACCGCCTCCTCTCGACTTGCCCTGTATGCAGAGCGACCACGGCGTGTCGCCCGCATACAGGGCAAGTGGACAGAGCGGACGGCCGTCCTGGCGCGCGCCCGACCCTCAGGTCGATCGCAGCAGGCGGGAGATGTCATCCGCCGTCGCGCGAAGGCGGGTCAGCAGCGGACCCCGGAGCGAGGCGACATCGTGCCGCGAAGAGGCCACGGCGATGTTGATCGCGGCGGCCGGCTTCGTCGTGTCGCGCCCGAAGACCGGCACCGACACCGATCGCAGACCCGCGGCGACCTCCTGGTCCTGCAGCGAGTAGCCCTGCTCGCGGATGACGGCCAGCCGCTCTCGCAGCTCGTCGAGGGATTTCGCGGCGTTGGGGCCGGCGTCCGCCCCGAAGTCGTGGTTGGCGAGGGTCGCGGCGAGCTCCGCATCGCTGAGGTATGCGAGCAGGAGCTTGCCCATCGAGGTGTACGCCGCGGGAAGCGTGGAGCCGACCTGGATGTTCGCGGTGACGAGGTCGGAGTTGCGCAGCCGTGCAAGGTACAGCACCTGGTCGCCGACCAGCACGCCGAGGTTGACGGTCTCGCCCGACTCCTCGGCGAGGTGACGCAACGGCTGCTCGCTCAGCTGCACGAGGCTCGAGCCGCGCAGCGCGGCCGATCCGAGCAGCAGCACCGCAACGCCGGGCCGGATGCCGCCGTCGGGCAGCCGCTCGAGATAGCCGCCCTCCTCCAGGGTCGCGACGACCCGGAAGGCGGTCGGCATCGGGATGCCGGTGCGGTCGCAGATCTCGCGCAGCTTGAGCGAGGTCACCGACTCGTCGAACAGCCGCAGCACGTCGAGCCCCTTCGCGAGGGCCTCGATGCGGTAGCGACTCGGCGCCTTCTCCGCCTCGGACGACTCATCAGCTTTCATAGAGTGAAACCGTATCTGCTCGTACCTGCGCGTGCAATCTCACTCCACACGGAACACCCGCAGCTGCAGAGCGAGGGTCGAGTAGTAGCCGACCAGCGCGGTGAGTTCGAAGACCGCGCCGACGCCGAGAACTGCGGATGCCGCTTCCCACAGCTCCTCAGGCAGGTCGCCGTCCAGGAGCGCCACGGTCACGCGGCCGATCACGCCTTCGTCGCCGTCGAAGCCGGAGACCTCCAGCGCGCGGATCGCCTCGAGCTCGGGCTCGCCGAACCCGATCGCCCGCGCGATGGCCTCGTGCGACTCGCGCTCGAAGGCACTCTCCCAGCGGGCGGCCACGAGCAGGATCGCGAGTTCCCGCATCCGGTCGGTGAACACCGTGCGGTAGCGGATCGCCGCGCCGAGCTCCTGCTGCGCGGTGCCGACGGCGGGAGAGCGGAGCATCACGTCGAACGGGCCCCGCAGCGAACCGTCGGCGGCGGTGAGGGCGAAATGCTGGGGCCCCTGAGCGCGAGGGCCGCCGGTGATCGCCGCGTAGAGCGCGCGCTGCTCGGCGGTGAGTTCGCCCGGTGCGAGCGGGCGGATTCGTGGTGCCATGCGATTCCTCTCCGGTGTGGTGCAACGGATGGACAGCCACGGTATATTCAACCAGCAAAAGTCACTTTCGTTTAGTAAATGACTGAGTTCGAAGGAGAGTTCATGCCGGACACCACCGATCACACCCTGCACGCAGGCGGCTTCGACTTCAGGGTGCGGGTGTATCCCGCGCCCGACCCGAACGGCTCGGTGCTCGTCTGGCTGCACGGCGGAGCGTTCATGTTCGGCACGCTGGACATGCCCGAAGCCGACCAGGTAGGCCGACGGCTGAGCGAGGCGGGCACGACCGTGGTCTCGGTCGACTACACGCTCGGTCCCCTCGACGCGCTCGCCGGCCTCCCGGGGCCCGAGGAGGGCGCACCCGGCCCGAGCCCGGAGCAGTTCGCCGCCGAGCTCGCCGCGGCGGGCCCGCGTTCGCCGTATCCGACCGCCTCGCTGCAGACCGTCGCGGCATTCGAGTGGGCGCGAGCGAACGCGCACACGTGGGGCGCGGACCCGACGCGGGTGTCACTCGGCGGCGCGAGCGCGGGTGGCAATCTCTCGGCGGGCGCCGCCGTGCGCCTGCGGGATGCCGGCGGTGACGCTCCGGCATCCCTCCTCCTCGTATACCCCGTGCTGCACTCCGAACTGCCCGCGGCCGACCCCGAACTGGTCGGGTTCCTGAACGAGCTGCCCGCCGCGCTGACCTTCCCGCCCAAGGCGATGCGGGCGATCAACGCGAGCTACCTCGGCGGTGCGTCGCCCGACGACGTGTACGCCTTCCCGGGCGGTCACGACATGCGGGGGATGCCGCGCACGCTGATCGTGACGGCCGAACGCGACCAGCTCCGTACGTCCGCCGAGGCGTTCGCGGCCGATCTGGCGCTCGGCGGTGTGGATGTGGCCCTGTTCAAGGAGCGCGGCGCATTGCACGGGTACCTCAACGAAGTCGGTGACGACGCGGCCGAGCACACCCTTGCGCTGATGGCCGACGTCCTCTCGGATTGACAGTCGACGGCAGGTCGGATACATTCATACAGCGAAAGCAACTTTTGCTGGATGAACTTTGATCGAATGGCAAGGAGGCGTCGATGTCGGTCACGCCTGTGATGGCAACCTCTCCCGAAGTCGGCGTGAACGCCGACTGGCTCGGGCTCCACGGTGCGCGGGTGCTGATCGCCGGCGCAGGCGGAATCGGCGGAGCCTGTGCGCTCGCATACGCCCGAGCCGGAGCATCCGTCGCCGTCGTGGATCGCGACCAGCGCTCGCTCGACGCGCTCGGCGCTGAGCTGGCCGCCCTGGGTGCGAAGCACGAACTGATCCAGGCAGACCTGACCGAGCACGGCGCCGGACAGCGCGTGGTCGCAGACGTGCTCGATCGTCTCGGGGGGCTCGATGTCCTGCTGCACGCGGTCGGCATCAACGACCGCCGCCCGATCCTCGAGTTCACCGAAGACGAGTGGGACCACATCCTCCGCGTGAACCTGTCGTCGGTCTTCGGGCTCGCGCAGGCCGCCGGACGCCACATGGTCGACCAGGGCCATGGCCGGGTGCTGGCGCTCTCGAGCGTCTCGGGTCTGCTGGCGCACCACTCGCACGGCCCTTACGCCGCGTCGAAGGGCGGCATCAACCAGCTCCTGCGGGTGATGGCGCGCGAATGGGCGGCATCCGGAGTCACAGTCAACGCGCTGGCCCCGGGGTACATCGAGACACCGCTCACCGCGGGCGAGCTCGCCAAGCCCGGCAAGCGCGCCGATCTCGAGAGCCTGGTTCCGGCCGGACGCCTCGGCACCCCCGACGAACTGACGGGCCCCGCGCTGTTCCTGTCGTCGCGTCACGCCGGCTTCATCACCGGTCACGTGATGTACATCGACGGCGGACGCACGCTGGTCTGAGACTTGCAGAGACGACAGGAGAGCGAAATGACCCAGATCTTCCCCCGGTTCGCCGGAAAGACCGTGCTCGTCACGGGCGCAGGCACCGGCTTCGGCGCCGAGATCGCGGTGCGCGCCGCGCAGGAGGGCGCCAAGGTCGCCGTCCACTACCGCTCGTCGAAGGCCGGCGCCGAGGCGACGCTCGAGCGCATCCGCGAGGCCGGCAGCGACGGCATCCTGGTGCAGGCCGATATCGGCTCGTGGGACCAGATCAAGCGGATGGCCGACGAGGTCTGGGCGGCGTTCGGCACGCTCGACGTGCTGATCAACAACGTCGGCGACGTCTCGAGCGAGCAGATGAACTGGGACGAACTGACCCAGGAGGCGCTCGACGCGGTGATCGACATCGACGTGAAGGGCACGCTGCTGATGACCCACGAATTCGGCGAGCGGATGCTGAAGCAGGGGCACGGCAGCATCGTGCAGGTCGGCTCCACGGTGATCGTGCGCGGCTCCGCGCGCGCCCCGCAGTATGCCGCGGCGAAGTATGCGATCCTCGGCATCACCAAGTCGTACGCCAAGGCGTTCGCCCCGGCAGTGCGCGTGAACACGTTCGCGCCCGGCTTCATGGAGACCGAGCGGCTGCTGAACCGCGAGGACTGGAAGAGCGGTCGCCGTGAGGTGCTCATCTCTCAGACGCCGATGGGCGTCATCCCGCCGCCGGAGTTCGTCACCGGCGCGTGCCTCTGGCTCGCCACCGACGAGGCCGCGCACCTGACCGGCGGCTACATGCTCGCCGACGGCGGCTTCAACATGGTCGGCGCGTAGCGCGTCCCACTACCCCGGTCGTTGAGCGAGCGGCGCAGCCGCGAGACGAAACGCCTCTACCAAGGAGAAACCCATGAAGCTCATCACCTTCGACGGCGGCCGGGTCGGCCGCCTCGAGCTCGAAGAAGGCACCGTCATCGAGCTCGACGTGCCCTCGACCCGCGAGTTCTTCGAGCGCGGCGGCGACGTCCGCGAGACCGGCGAGCGCCTGGCGTACGCCGACGTGAAGCTCGAGGCGCCGATCCGCCCGAAGAAGTTCTTCCACACCGCCGGCAACTTCGCCGATCACCACAACGAGCTCACGGCGGTGGACTGGTCGCACCCGGTGCACAAGGGCATCGTGTTCTTCCAGAACGTCGACGCGATCATCGGCCCGGATGACGAGATCGTCTATCCCGAGGGCCTCACGAAGGAGCTCGACTACGAGCTCGAGCTCGGCATCATCATCGGCAAGGCGGGCAAGTTCTTCGGACCCGACGAGGCCGACGACTACATCGCCGGCTTCACGGTGTTCAACGACATCACCGCGCGCGACATCCAGCGCAAGGAGATGGAGTCTGGCGTCTTCTCCTTCTCGAAGGGCATCGACACGTTCTGCCCGATCGGCCCATGGATCGTCACGCGCGACGAGGTGCCCGACATGCACGAGCTGCCGATGCAGCTGCGGGTCAACGGCGAGGTGCGCCAGCAGGGCAACACCAACCAGACGCGGATCAAGTTCCCGCACCTGGTCGCGTACCACTCCCCGCAGATCTACAGCGCGGGAGACATCATCACGACCGGCACGATCTCAGGCGTGGCGGCGGTGCAGCCGAACCCGTTCGACTTCTACCTGAAGCCGGGCGACGAGATCGAAGCCGAGATCACCGGCATCGGCACGCTCCGCAACAAGGTCATCTCGTGGGAGGACCGCTACGGCGAGCCCGCCCCGCAGCGGGTCGACTGGTGAGGATCGCGAACCTCGGCGGCCGAGCCGTCCTCGTCGTCGGCGAGGGTGCGATCGACATCGCCGGTGCGTCGGACGGCCGTTTCGGGCCCGACCCGCAGGCGCTGTTCGACGACTGGGCGGCCTTTGCAGAGTGGGCCTCCGCACTCGACGCGCTGAGCCGGTTGTCGAGCAGCGGCGAAGCCGCGTATCGAGACATTGACGTCACCGACCTGGGCGCGCCCGTCCCGCGCCCCCGCCAGGTGTTCGCGATCGGCCTGAACTACGCCGAGCACGCGGCCGAGGCCGGCTACCCGCCCGACTCGATGCCCGTGACGTTCACGAAGTTCCCGTCGTCGATCGTCGGGCCGGATGCCGTCGTCGCACTGCCTGAGGGTCATGTCGACTGGGAGGTCGAGCTCGTCGTGGTGATCGGCCGCGAGGCGCACAAGGTCGACCGGGAAAGCGCCTGGGATCACGTCGCCGGCCTCACGATCGGCCAGGACCTCTCGGAGCGCATTACGCAGATGCAGGGCTCTGCCCCGCAGTTCAGCCTCGGCAAGTCGTTTCCCGGGTTCGGCCCGACCGGCCCCTGGCTCGTCACCCCCGATGAGTTCGCCGACAAGGACGACCTCGCGATCTCCTGCGCTCTGTCGGGCGAAGGGATGCAGTCCTCGCGCACGTCGATGATGCTCTACGACGTCCCCGAGCTGCTGGTGCGGCTCTCGGCGGTCTGCCCATTGCTGCCGGGTGACATCATCTTCTCGGGCACGCCGTCCGGCATCGGCAACCGTCGCACGCCGCAGCGGTTCATCGGCCCCGACGACGTGCTGGTCAGCGAAATCGAGGGCATCGGCACGCTGACGACCCGGTTCGTCGCCGGCGGCTGACGCTCGCATCCACCACGACGAGACGGACACGCCATGACCTCGGTGAACCCGATCCTGCCCGGCTTCAACCCCGACCCGAGCGTCGTGCTCGTGGACGACGTGTACTACCTCGTCACCTCGACGTTCGAGTACCTGCCCGGGATGCCGGTCTACCGCAGCGACGACCTCGAGGACTGGACCCTGATCGGCCATGTCGCGACCCGCGAGGAGCAGATCGGGATCCGTCACTCGCCCACCCCTGGCGGAGTGTTCGCGCCGACCATCCGTTTCCACGACGGACGATTCCACGTGATCGTCAGCGTGATGTTCAACGCGCGCGGCTGCGTGGTCTTCACTGCGGATCGCCCCGAGGGTCCGTGGTCGGACGGCGTCCAGATCCCCGCGGTCGACGGGATCGACCCCGATCTCGCCTGGGACGACGAGGGAAACGCATATGTGACCTACGCGGTGATGGGCCAGGGCATCCGCCAGCTGCGCGTCGACCTCGAGACCGGCGAGGCGCTCACGGAGCCCCGCGCGCTGTGGTCGGGCACCGGACACGCGGCGCCCAGTGGGGCTCCGCCCCACACCCCCGGCTCGCTGACGCACGCCGATGGGGCTCCGCCCCAAACCCCCGGCTCTGCGAGCCACGCCCCAGAAGGCCCGCACCTCTACCGCCGCGGTGACGACTGGTACCTGTTGATCGCCGAGGGCGGCACCGAGCGCGGGCACACCGTCGCCATCGCCCGTGGCACTTCACCGGAGGGCCCCTTCGAAGGATTCGCGGGCAACCCGATCCTGACCGCGCGCAGCACGTCGAGCCCCGTGCAGAACGTCGGCCACGCCGATCTCGTCGATGCACCCGGCGGCGGCACCGCCCTCGTCGCCCTGGGCGTGCGCCCCTGCGGGTTCACCCGCTCGTTCTCGCCGCTCGGCCGGGAGACCTTCCTCACTCGCGTCGATTGGGTCGACGGCTGGCCGCAGGCCGAGCCGATCGTGGTCGAACCCCGTGCGGGCGAGGAGGTCGAGGTGCTCGACACCGCCGTGCCGCTCGAGCAGTCGGGATGGATCGCCGTGCGGCAGACGCCGGCCGAGATCGCGACCGTCGACGGTGAAGGCCGCCTCGTCCTCACCGGGCACGGCACGGATCTGGCCGATCCGCTGCCGAGCTTCGTCGGCCGCCGCCAGTCGCACATCGACATGAGCTTCTCGGCGGTGGTGGATGCCGTGGCCGGCGTGGGCGGAATCGCCGCACGGCACTCCGAGCAGCACTGGTTCGGTGTCGATGCGCACGACGACGGAGCCGTGACCACGGTGACCGCCCGCGCCGCGCTGGCCGGCTTCACGCACGAGTGGCGCGCCAAGCTGCCATCGGGCGGGGTGAAGCTCAGCATCCGATCGCGTGGCACCAGCGGCGACCTCGGCAAGCTCGAGGTCGGCGGCGATCGGATACAGCTCGTAGCTGCCGGGGCGATTCCCACCGGGGCTCCGCCCCAGACCCCTGGCTCGCTGACGGGCGCTGACCACGCAGAGGTCGTGCTCGCCGAGCTCGACGGGCGCTACTGGGCATACGAGACGACCGAGTCCTTCACCGGCCGCGTGCTGGGGTTGTATGCGATCGACGGCGTGGTGACCTTCGCGGATGTGACCTACCGGGGCCGGGCGTGAGCGGTCCCCGCGATCTCCGCGTCGAGTACCTGCACGCCCCGATCGGCATCGGCACACGTGTGCCGCGGTTCTCGTGGATCGTCGACCACGCCCAAGACGCGTACGAGCTGGAGGTGTCCGCCGACGATCGCGTGGTCTGGGCCACTGGCATCGTCGAGAGCATCGAGACGTCGCTGATCGAGTACGCCGGCGCGCCCCTCGCCTCCGATACCGACTACCGGTGGCGTGTGCGCAGCCGCTCGGGAGACGCGTGGACCGAGTGGGCGGCATCCGGGTTCGGCACGTCCCTGCTGGATGCCGCCGACTGGGTCGCCGCGTGGGTCGAGCCGGTGCAGCAGGACGCGGTCGTCGAGCGCTGGAGCATCTTCGACTGGATCCGCGGACTCGGCCCCGAGACCCCTCCCGAGGATCGGCTGCGTCCGCCGCAGCTGCTTCGGCAGCGGTTCGTCGTGGGTGGGGGGATCACCCGAGCACGGCTCTACGCGAGTGCCCGCGGGGTGTACTCGGCCTTCGTGAACGGCGGTCGCGCCGACGATCAGGTGCTCGCGCCGGGCTCCGACGCATACGAGCACCGCATCTCCGTGCAGTCCTACGACGTCGCCGACGCACTGGTCGAGGGCGAGAACGTGCTGGGCATCGCCCTCGCGGACGGGTGGTGGGCGGGTCGGCTCGGCCTCACCGGCTCGAGCGCCCAGTACGGCACCCGCACCTCGGCGATCTGGCAGCTGCACCTCGAGTACGCCGACGGCGGCACCGAGGTCGTCGGCTCGGGTGCCGACGTGCGCAGCGCCCCAGGACCATGGGCCTACGCCGACCTGTTCGTCGGCGAGCACTTCGACCGGCGCGCGGTGCCTGCGGGATGGAACCTGGCGCGGTTCGACGACGGCGAGTGGATGCCGGTGGCCGATGTGGGTCGCGACCACGGGGTGCTGCGTCCGTTCACCGGCGAGCCGATCCGGCGCGTGCTCGAACTTCGGGCGGTCGAGGTCGTCGAGACCCCGGACGGCTCGATCGTCGACTTCGGTCAGGTGATCGCCGGTCGCGTTCGACTGCGGCTGCGCGACACCACGCCCGGGCAGCGCGTCGTGATCGAGCACACCGAGACGCTCGCCGCCGACGGGACGTGGTTCGACAACATCGTCGGCATCAACAAGGAGCAGACCGACGTCTTCGTGGCGGCAGGCGGCGACGACGAGTGGGAGCCCGAGTTCACGTTCCACGGGTTTCGCTACGCACGGGTCCGCGGGCTCGGATCGGCGCTGTCACCGGACGACATCGTCGCCGTTGTGATCGCGAGCGACCTCGAGCAGACCGGCTCGTTCGCCGCATCCGACGCCCGCCTCGACCGGCTGCATCAGAACGTCGTGTGGAGTCAGCGCGGCAACTTCCTCTCCGTCCCCACCGACTGCCCCCAGCGTGAGCGAGCAGGGTGGACCGGCGACATCCAGGCGTTCGTCGGCGCGGCGAGCAACAACGCGCAGGTCGTGCCGTTCCTGTCGCGGTGGCTCGACAACCTGCGCGCCGATCAGCTGCCCGACGGCCGGATCCCGATCTTCTCGCCGCGCTCGCCGTTCGATGCCGACGCCGCCGCGATCGCGCAGGGCGTCGGGTCGATCGTGGCCGCGGCCGGCTGGAGCGATGCGATCGCGACCGTTCCGTGGACGCTCTACGAGCGCACCGGCGATCGGCGCGTGCTCGAGGAGAACTACGACGCGATGGTGCGGTGGATCGAGTTCCAGCGGGCGAGCGCGGCCGCTGAGGTGCCTGACAGGCTGCGGGAGGCATCACTGTCAGCCGACTGCGCCGCCGCCCAATCGCTGCTGTACAACAGCGGTCTGCACTTCGGCGACTGGCTCACCCCGAGCACGATGGAGTCGGGACCACTGCACGAGGCGATCATGATCGCCCCCACGCTCACCGGCGAGTACCTCGCGCCGATGTTCCAGGCGCAGACCCTGACGCTCGCGTCGCGCATCGCGTCCGTGCTCGGTCGGGAGTCGGATGCCGACGACTTCGCCGTGCGGGCTTCGGCCGTACGCGACGCCTTCGCGTCGGAGTACGTCGACGCGAACGGTGACCTGCCGGTGCGGCTGCAGGGCGTGTACGTGCTCGCGCTCGCGTTCGACATGGTGCCGGTCGCGCTTCGCCCTGCGACTGCCGCGCAGCTGGTCGAGCTCGTGCACGCGCGCGGCGACCGGCTCGACACCGGATTCCTCTCGACGCCGTATCTGCTCGACGTGCTGTGCGACCACGGGTATCCGCAGGTTGCACGCACCCTGCTGTGGCAGTCGGAGATGCCGTCCTGGCTCTACGAGGTCGACCACGGCGCGACGACGTTCTGGGAGACCTGGGATGCGATCTCGCCCGACGGCGCGATCCGCCCGATGTCCTTCAACCACTACGCGCCCGGAAGCGTCGACGACTGGCTGTACCGGCGGGTCGCGGGCATCCGTTCGACATCGCCTGGCTATCGCACTGCAGCGATCGAGCCGGACTTCGAGATCGGCATCGAACACGCGGCGGCGCACGTGGGCACACCGTACGGCCGGCTGGGTGTGGAGTGGACCAGGGCCGGGGATGCGGCATCCGTCGTCGTCGATGTGCCCTTCGGGATTGCCGCGACGCTGGTCGCGGGTGATCGAGAGATCGTGCTGGAGGTGGGTCGGAGCGTGCACGACGTGGTGCTCGGGCGTTCCGCGACGGCATCGACATCATCGGCGTGAGCACCCCTCGGACCATCCGCATGGCGACACGGTAGAGCGGGCGTCGGACACGCCTCCGCTTGCACGTCGATTCCTCCCCACGTGGCCGTGAGAGTCGGTTGTGCACAGCTATAAAAGGCTTCTGATCTGGGCCTTTGAATGTCGGAGGCCCTCGCCAGAATGGCGGCATGGCGAACCTCACCGACTCCCTCGAGAACCTCGGTGACGCGCTTGCTCGCGCGGTCGCAGCAGCATTCGACGACGATGGGCTGAGATCCTGCGACGATGACGAGCTGCTCGCGGCCCTCGCGGAGGCTGGGCGGGTCCGGCGTCACGCGGAAGCGATCTTGGGCGAAGTGGTCGCGCACATGCTGGACCGAGATGACCATCTTGCGCATCCAGACCGGCTCACAACTCGGCACGGATGCCGCAGTCACGTGGAGCTCGTTCAGCGCGCGACGCGGGTCTCGAGTCGCACAGCATCGGATGTGGTCGCGACGGCCGAGGCCATTGGGCGGCGCATGGCGATCTCATCGGGTGAGGTGCTGCCGGCGGAGTTCCCGCGCATGCGGGAGGCCCTTCGCGGCGGTGACGTCGGCATCGACGGGATGACCGCGGTGACCGGCGCATTTCGCGGATGCATGGCAGGGCGCGCCGGACTCCTTGCGGCCGATGAGGAGCTGGCGGCGGCCGCGCGGGGAGACGGGCAGGACGCCGCGCCACCCGCCTCGGCCGACGAGCTTCGGGCAATCGCGCAGGTGTGGGCGGCCTATCTTGACCAGGACGGCGCAGAGCCCGCCGAGGCGCGAGCGCTGCGCAAGCGGGGCGTGACGATCGGACGTCGCGGCGCGGACGGGCTCGTCCCGCTGCGCGGCAATCTGCTGCCGGAGGTGGCCGCCCAGCTGCGGCTCGGGTTCGACAGCGTTCTCAATCCGAAGGTCGACGACGTCGTGGGTCCCTGCTTCACAGAAATCGAGCGCGTCGATCGTGACGAACCGGTCGAGCACGTGGCGGATCCGCGCACGTACGGACAGAAGCAGCACGACGCACTCGCCGCGCTGCTCGCGGCCGCTGCGGCATCCGGCGCTCTGCCGACCCTCGGCGGTGCGCCGCCCACTCTCGTTGTGTCGGTGCGCGAGGAGGATCTCGCGACGGGCCGCGGGCACGCTCACCTCCCGGGCGATGCCGAGCCCATTTCGCTCGCAGCCGCCCGTCAGATCGCGTGCGCGGGTGCGGTGCAACGGGTCGTTTCGAGCGCGAATGGTCGCATGGTGTCGATCACGACGCTCGACCGTGTGTTCAATCACCATCAGCGCCGCGGCATCACCATCCGGGACGGCGGATGCATCATCCCTGGATGCGACGTGCCGCCGCAGTGGTGCGAGATCCATCACGTCCAAGAGCATTCACGTGGAGGGCAAACCCATACGGACAACGGGGCAAGTTGGCAATACGACCCTAAGAATACGCAGCCTCGCCGCCGCGTTACCCCCATAGTCTGTGGTTGTGTACCGATCGATCGAAATTCGGAACTTCCGTGGCCATCGCAAGCTATCGCTTGAGAAGTTTGGGGACATAAACCTTCTCACCGGGCTGAACGATGCCGGGAAGACCAGTGTCCTCGAAGCAATCTTTATGCATGCGTGCGGCCCGCTAGCGGGACTGTTCTCGATACAGACGATTCGGGCGATGCGCCATCAGGAAGACTTCTCCTTTGGTGCGGACGGCGAGAACCCTTGGGTCGGGTTGTTCTATCAGTTCAACATGGCCCAGGCCATCGAGCTCCGGGCAGTGACCGCTCGTGGCTCCTTCGGGGTCGAACTCAGCGAGAACGTCAACGAGCTCCGGCACAGCTCTTTCGGTCGAAGGCTCGGAGGCGGTAACCGACCGCCAAGTAGTTCGATCGAGATAACTGTTCGGAGCCCGGCGAAAGATGCCGTCCGCTATCACCAGGAAGCCATTCTCCAAACTCCGTCAGCGGGTCCGCAATCTGGCGAGGTTGGCGTGCAATTGACCATCGATCCTCCAGTCAACGAGCCGTTGTTCGCTGCGGCATTGATCAAACCTGGAACCACAGGGGCCGACCTCGCCACTGGCTTCTCCGATATGAGGAAACGAGGTGTGGAGGCCTTCTTGGTAGAGGCACTCAACGATCTCGACCCGAGGATCGCAGCGCTGGAGATTCTCGTTTCCAATGGGCGGCCAAAGTTGCACGCACGAGTCGGTGGCACGCTCGTGCCATTCGAGCTTCTTGGCGACGGGCCAAACACAGTTGCGCAGTATCTCGTTGCGATGTCAAATGCGCGCGATGGCGTGCTCCTCATTGACGAAATTGGCAATGGCGTGCACCACACTGTGCTGGGCCCGATGTGGAAGACGCTCAGCCGAGCAGCACGTACTCAAAATGTGCAGATCATCGCGACGACGCACAGCCAGGAACTCCTCACGGCAGCGCAAGACTCCATCGCGAGCGAGAGTGACTTGGTGGTCTACCGTCTTCGCCGTTCCGAAGAAGTGATGGGCGAAACCCGCGTCGCGACGTATAGAGGCAGCAAGCTGAGCACGGCCCTCGACGTGAATGTGGACCTTCGATGACGGTAAAACAGACGCCGTCGATCCTGGAGCCGACGATCGTCTTTGATCGCGCATTACTGCTCCTCGTTGAGGGCCCCGACGACCAAGCGTTCGCGGTGCAGCAGATCATGAGGTTCTCGGACGGCCTGGAATGGCATGTCCACTTCATGACTGGGAACAGCACGGATTGGGTCGACTTCATCACGCTTGCCCTAGACAGCGATCAATTCGACGATGTCGGCCGTGCCATCGGCATCGTGCTCGACGCCGACACCAGTGCGGCGTCGGTGGCCACGAAGGCATCTTCCATGCTCAAGAGGGCCGGGTTATCAGCCCCCGCCAAGCACGGCGAGATAGTTGGCTCCGGCGTGAAATCGGGGTTCTTTGTAATGCCCGATGGTACTGCAACCGGGGCGCTCGAGGAGTTGCTGATAGGCAGTTTTGACGAGGGGCGGCTCGCACTCGCACAGAGCTACATCGGTGATGTGGCCGATCAGTATGAACCGCCGAAGAATCGTGTTAAGGGCGTTGTGCAAGCATATTTCGCGGGGCAGCGCGACCATGTGAAGTCGATACCGGTCGCCGTGCAAAAGCAAACCGTGATCCCCCGAGAGCACGAAGTATTCTCCAGCTTCCAGCAGTTCCTTAAGGACCTGGCGGCGTAGCCGCTGCTTGACTTGAATCTGCAACATAACTCGGGACTCCCCACGCCTGGCGGTGGCAAGGAATCGCGGAGCGATTCCGCGGCAGCATCGAAGGTTGGCGCTGAGCAATACGCCGCATCTGTTGACTGACTGCTGATCATTCTGCTTTACTGATCGAGAACTCGCGTTTGATGGAAACCGTACCCAAGTCCTAGCGAGTGCGAACAAAATCTGAGGAAGCCCTTGCTTGGGAGGGCTGCGCGGCACCATCGGCCGGTGTCTGGAAACAATCGCGCGAAACTACATGACCTGTTGGGCCGCCCTTGTCGGCATGCCCTCAGAACAGGTCAAACGTGGCTCCTCAGGATCCTTCGTATCTCGCACCGCTCACCCGGCTGGACGCGGGGTGGTCATTCACACTCGTCCCCGCTGCAGCAGAGGGTGGCGGCTCCTTCCGCGCATCCGTTCGGCGTGTTCCCGAGTACGTTGCGCGGGGTGAGGCGGCGGACCCGGACCGCGCCGCATCAGAGGCGGCTCGTCGTGCGCGCACGCGCCTGCGGCGGTATTGCGCCGCGAACGTCCTGAATCGTCTGGGGACGCTCACCTACCGTGGCGACGGCAACCGTGACGAGGCGCTGATCCGTGAGCACCTTGGGCAGTTCTTCCGGGATCTCCGGGGTCGGCTCGGCGGCAACCCTCTCCCGTATGCGTGGGTTCCCGAGTGGCACAACACCGACCACGGGCTGCACGCGCATTTCGCTGTCGGTCGCTTCATTAAGCGCGGCACGATCGAGGCGGCGTGGCCGCACGGGTTCGTGTCGATCAAGCTGCTGAGCAACCTGCCGGTGGGCTCGACCTCGCTCACTGAGGCTCGTATCGCGGGTGGCTACCTTGCGAAGTACGTCTCGAAGTCTTTCGGTGACTCTGTCGTCCGGGAACTCGGGGCGCACCGGTACGACGTCGCCGAGGGGTTCCAACCCGCCGAGATCCGCTTCACCGGCACCAGTCGCGGTGACGTGCTAAATCAAGCGTCGGAACACCTGCACGCTGCGCCTGCCGTGATCTGGGACTCGTCCGAGTCCGCGGATTGGCAGGGACCGCAGACGGTCTGGGCGCAGTGGGGGCGGTGATGGGCGCTCTGGATCCTTCGGCTCTCGCCGCGTGGGTGGTGCGGTCGTGTGAGGCTCAGGGCGTGCCTGTGTTCGTGTCGGATCCGAACCTCTTATCGCAGGTGCGGGCGCTGATAGGGGCCGGCGAGCCGGCGGCGGGGCCCCGCCGGGGCGTCCGCCGGGCGGCGGCCCCTACAGCACCCACTCCGGGATAACCCGGTCGGGATCGAATCGACCCAGTCGCGTCGCGGGCATGATCGTCGCGTAGTCCACGACCGCCCTCATGATCGCGTGCTGACGTTCCAGATTCATACCCGCCCACGCGTCTCGCAGCGCCGCACCCTGGCCGACGATCTGCTCAAGCGTGCTCGAGCCCGACACTCGGGCGAGCTGCTGTTCGGTCGCGGTGATCTGGTGCTCGAGGGGGTCGCGTGCGGCCTTCCACTCCATCCGCGAGATCTCACCCGCGGCGAACATCTCGCTGAGATCCTTCATGCGCGCTTGCAGCTTGTCGCGCTTGCTGGACAACTCGCCGTGCTCCGCATCGTCGTCACGCTGATCCGTGAGCACCGCCTCCATGTCGGGTGTATCAAGTCGGAACAGCACGGCGGCAGTAAGCAACTCCTCGACCGGCGGGGCCGTGACGGTTACTCCGCCGCATCCGCGGTGGTCGGCTCCCGACATGCAAACGTACCGGCGCTCCGCACCGCGCGCCGATGAGTACAGGCGTCCTTGGCATTTGCCGCACCGCAGCATCCCCGACAAGAGGTAGCGGCGCGGCGCTCTCCGCCCCGCTGCCTGCTTGGTCGCGGACACACTCAAGATCTGCTGATGCTGCTCGAGCGTGATGATCGGCTTCCACACGGCGGTCGCGACCGCCACACCGTGGTGAGACCGTAGCCCCGCGATCCTGGGCGCGCGCAAGATCCCGCGAACAGTCGTCGAACGCCACGCGGACCCGCTCGAGGTCGGGATCTCGCGCTCCGCAAGCTTGGCGGCGATCGAGCGCGCCGATTCACCGGCGATGTATCGGCCCGCGATCTCGCGGATGATCTCCGCCTCCACCGGGTTCACCGTGATCTTGTCTGCCTCGTACCCGAACGGTCGGTTCGCGCCGCCGCCCGGCTGGCCAAGCTCCGCGTTCTGACGTGCTTTCCGCCGCAGCCGCTCGGACTTCCGGCCCGACTCCTTCGCCGCGAACGCTGCGAAGATCCGCGCCATGAACAATCCGTCATCGTTTCCTAGGTCTACGTCCGCCGTCACGGTCGCAACCTGGCGCACACCCGCCGCCTCGCATGTCGCCGCGAACTCCTCGAGCTCAATCGGACGGCGCGTGAGCCGGTCCATGTTGTACACGACAACGGCATCCCTCAATCCGTCCCGGATATCGGCCATCATGCGCGTGTACTCGGGTCGCTTCTTGCCTGAGTAGGCGGACACGTCGTTATCGACGTACTCCGCGCCTACCTGCCAGCCGCGCTCCGCGGCAAGCTTCCGACAGTCCTCCAGCTGCCGCTGCACACCAAGAGCCTGGCCGGTAGGGTCCGAAGAGATCCGCGCATAGATCGCCGCTGAGCGGGGTGTGTTCATACGGTCATATTACGAACGTGTGAGCAACGGCGTCCTCCTCTGCTGGTTCCATCACCGCACGATCGACTCAGGCGGGTGGCGGATACGGATGGTCGACGGCATCCCGTATGTGCGAGGCCCCTCCTGGTGGGACGCGAGCGCGAGGTGGCGACCGGCGACGAAGTCGCCGACGCGCAGACGCGATGCGATGGTGCTCCGAACGTGACCCGACGCGGTCCTAGGTCTCATGCAGGTCGAGGGCTAGCCTGGCGCAACGCGAACCCGCCGGTTCTCGCTGCCGTCTCACCGGTTCCAGATCGACACCACCGCGACCACGAAGGCCGGCAGCGCGGCCAGCACCGCCACGATGAGCAGAACCCGCCCGACGATGACTCCGCCGCGGAAGCCCACAAGCGCCAGGAACCATGGAAGCAGGCGCGGGAAGACCGCCGTCACCAGCGCCCCGAACGCGACCACGACGCCGATCGGGAACAGCACCACCGCGGGCAGCAGCAGCGCACCGGTGGCCGGCCAGTTCCGGCGACTCATGAGCGGCAGGCTCCGGCTCAGCCGCGCCGCGAGAGCGGCGAGAGCGGCGCCCTGAAGCACGGCCAGCGCGGAGAACAGAAGGACCGACAGCCAGCCCGGCCCGACGCGGTCGAAGTCGATGTTGTCGACTCGGAGCGGGTCGATGAACGGCGACACCGTGACCAGGAGGACCACACCGAATGTCGGACCCCCGAGCCGCCCACGCGGGAGCCACGGTGCGACCAGCAGATAGAGCGCAGCCGACGCGAACGCGAACGGCAGCGCTCCGAAGATCAGGTACGCCAGCGTGCCCATCGGCGTGATGTCGCCGACGATCGCCTGCGCCTCGGTGAGTCGGCCGGTCGCGTCGGGCGATGTGACGGCGAGCAGTCGCATCACGAGCCGCCCGCCCGCCCCGGTCACGAACACGCCCGTCGCGGTCCCGATCACGACGAACACCGTCGCCCACCAGAGGTAGTACCTGAGCCCCTCCAGATGGCGTCGGCCGCCGGATGCCGAGGCCGGCGACTCGGGCGCGACCAGACGCTCGCCTCCCCAGAGCACGACCGCGGTCATGGCAAGGGCGAGCAGGACGACGCACACGATGATCAGCGGCATCCGACCCCGTTTCGCCACGTCCGACGGCCCACACGAACCCTACTGCGGCGACCCTCCCCGCTGTCGGTCTACTCCGGCAGCGACGGATGCAGCTCCTGCGGTGCCCGCTTCGCCGGAATGAACAGCGCCACGACGAGCGCGATGAGCGCGGCAGCCCCACCGAGGATCAGCGAGAGCGTGAAGCCGGTCGTGGTCGGCACCTGGAGGCCCTCGTACGTCACCGAGTAGGTCGCCAGCACTGCGCCGATCACGGCGGCCGCGGTGCTGGTGCCGAGCGAGCGGAACAGCGCGTTCAGCCCGTTCGACGCACCCGTCTCGCTCTGCGGAACCGACCGCATGATGAGCATCGGCATCGAGGCGTAGCCGAAGCCGATGCCGGCTCCGATGAGGATGTTCGCGACGAGGATGTGCCACACCTCGGATGAGAACAGCAGCGTGAACCCGTACGCGGCGATCAGCGAGATCGCACCGAGCAGCAGCAGGAGCTTGGGGCCGGTGCGGCTCGCGATGCGCCCGGCGACGGGGGAGAGCACCATCATGACCAGCCCCGACGGCATGACGATCAGGCTCGCGGCCAGCAGTGACAGGCCGAAGCCGGCACCGGTCGCGACCGGCAGTTCGAGCATCTGCGGATAGACGACGTTCGACGCGAACAGCGAGAACCCCATCGCGATCGAGGCGATGTTGGTCAGCAGCACCGCGGGCCGCGCGGCGACCCGGAGATCCAGGAGGGGCTCGGGGATGCGCAGCTCGAACCAGCCCCACAGCAGCAGCACGACGAGTCCGCCGAGCCCGAATGCGAGCACCGGAGGTGATCCCCAGCCCCACTCGTTGCCACGGGAGATCGCGAGCAGGATGCCGATCAACCCGATCGCCAGCCCGATCGCGCCGACGTAGTCGAAGCGACCGGCCGTGCGAAGGACGCTCACCGGGACGATCCAGAGCACGAGACCGAACACCACGACGCCAAGCGCCGCGGCCATCCAGAACAGCACATGCCAGTCGCTGCGCTCCGTGACCAGCGCGCTGATAGGCAGCCCGAGTGCGCCGCCCACGCCGAGCGTCGCGCTCATGAAGGCGATCGCCGAATCCACACGGTCCTCGTGCAGCACGTCGCGCATGATCGAGATGCCGAGCGGCACGACGCCCACGATCGCCCCCTGCAGCGTGCGCCCCACGATGATCCCGATGATCCCGGGCGAGAGCGCCGCGATGACCGAGCCGACGACCATGACTGCGACCAGCACCAGCACGATGCGGCGTTTGCCGTACATGTCGCCTAGCCGGCCCGAGATCGGCGTGATCACCGCCGCTGCGAGCAGCGTGGAGGTGACCACCCACGCGGTGTCTTCGCGGCTCGCGTTCAGCAGCTCGGGCAGCTTCGACTGGATCGGCACCATGAGCGTGAACATGAACGACGAGCACAGGCCGGCGGTCGCCAGCACGGCGATGATCGCGCCCTGGCTCGGCATCCGGGTGAGGCGTTTTCGTGCGTCCTCGTCCCGTGATCCCATCCTTCGAGGCTAGTGCCGCGTCAGCGGGGCAGGGGTCTGGGGCGGAGCCCCAGATGGATCGGCGCGCAGAGCGGGTGAGGGTGGCTCTGACAGAACCCCTTCCGCGGCTCGCGCGAGTAGCGTGGTCGCATGGCCGCACCCGCCTCCGAGAGCCGCATCGAGATCCGCCCGCTGGAGACGATCGAGCAGATCCACGAAGCGGCCGCCGTCCTGCGTGAAGTCTGGGTGGGCGACAACGACGCCCTGCCGCCGAACCTCATGCGCGCGCTCGCGCATGCCGGCAACTACGTCGTCGGGCTGTACGAGGACGACCGCATGGTCGGAGCATCCATCGCCTTCTTCGCCCCGCCTGCCGCGCGCTCGATGCACTCCCACATCACCGGGGTGCTGCCGGGCCTGCAGAGCCACGGCCTCGGCCGCGTGCTGAAGCGGCACCAGCGCGACTGGGCGTTCGCCCGCGACGTGGGCCACATCACGTGGACCTTCGATCCGCTCGTGGCCCGCAACGCCCACTTCAACCTCCGCGTGCTCGGAACTCGGGTCACCGAATACCTCGTCGATCACTACGGGCCGATGGACGACGGCGTCAACCGCGGCGACGAGACCGACCGACTCATGGTCACGTGGGCGCTCGCCGCCCCGCCGGCTCCGACTCCGGCTGATGACGAGGTGGTCGCCTCGGTCGCGATTCCGCACGACATCGAGAGCATCAGGCGCGAATCGCCGACGGATGCCGCAGCCTGGCGCATCCGCGTGCGCGAAGAGTTCCTCGCCCGGCTCGCCGAAGGACTCGTGGTCGGCGGCTTCGACGACGACCGCGGGTACCTGTTCGTCCGGCCGTGACCACTCACTCCTCGCGAACCCACATCCTCCCCGCGAACCCACGCGCCCCGGGGCACATGACCATGTGGGCTGGCGGCGAGCGCGTGGGTTCGGCGGGAATCATCCGAGGGATGGCCGAGCCGGCGGGTCCGGGGCTCCTAGGCTGGCGCCCATGCCCGACTACCGCGCCCACTTCGACTTCGACATCCGCTTCGCCAACGGCGGCGGCCTGACCGGCGAGGCCTTCCGCCTCGACGTGCCATCGGCCGACATCTCCCAGCGCGACCTCGAGTTGCTGCTCGTCGGCCACCTCGGACTCACGCTGGTCGGCTCCGTCGCGATCACCGGTCTCGAGATCGTGGAGGAGCCGCATCGCGGCAGTCGGGGGGTGGATGCCGCCACCTCGGGCGACCGCCGCGTGATCGACCTCAGTCACCCGATCCGCGCCGGACTGATCACCTACCCCGGCCTGCCCGCGCCGACGATCACGCCGCACCTCACGCGCGAGGACTCACGCGCGAAGTACGCCCCCGGCACCGAGTTCGCCATGGACATCCTCACCATGATCGGCAACACGGGCACCTACCTCGACAGCCCGTTCCACCGCTACGCCGAAGGACCGGATCTGGCAGGTCTCGACCTGTCCACCCTCGTCGGGCTGCGCGCCGAGGTCTTCCACCTCGAGGACGCGTGGGACGCCACCAGCCGCGGCATCCGTCCCGATGTGCTCGCCGATCGGGACGTGCGCGGTGCGGCGGTGCTGCTGCACACCGGATGGGACCGCTGGTTCGGCGCGCCGGAGTACGGCCACGGCGCGCCCTTCCTGACGCGCGAAGGCGCGCAGTGGCTCATCGAGGCGGGTGCGGTGCTCGTCGGCATCGACTCGCTCAACATCGACGACGCGGAGTCGGGTGGCGAGCGGCCCGCGCACTCGCTGCTGCTCGCCGCGAGTGTGCATGTCGTGGAGCACCTGACCCGGCTCGCAGACCTCCCGCCCCGCGGCGCTCGCTTCACCGCGGCTCCGCCCGCAGTCGAAGGATTCGGAACCTTCCCGGTGCGTGCGTTCGCCGAGCTCTGATCCGGCGGTCGGTAGCCTTGTCGGCGTGATCCCCGCCGACTGGACCCCGCACCGCCGCGACGACGGCGAGCTCGTGGGCTGGATCCGCCCGGACGGCGAGCAGTGGGTGCCGGTCGATCTGCTCGGGCATCCGGCATCCGGCCCCGGCGAGTGGCTCGACGCCGAGGAGACCCTCGAGTCGCGGGGCCTGTCCTGGCTCGCCGAGATCTGGATGCTGGAGGGCGACGACACCGACCCGCTTGGCGTCCGGCTCGTCGAGGTCACTCCCGGCCGCGTGGGCGAAGCCGGCCGCGTGGTCGTGCAGACCGACGACTTCGGCGCGATCGACGCGCCGGTGGAACGGTTCGAACTGCCCTGGCCCTCGCCGCCGACGCTGCGCCCCCGCCGCCCCGGTGAATCGGGTTCCTCGCCGTACGGCTGAGCGCGCACGCAGCGCGACGGCATGTATCTGAGCGGGAATCCCGGACTCCTTGCAGGTGACGTCGCGTCGGAGGACGCGAGCACGACAGCCAGGAGATCATCATGCGTGCATACCTCGACCGGGTCGCATCCGTGATCCACCGCGCCCCGCAGCAGCGGACCAGCACCCCGCGCCGGCAGCGTCCGCGCCGCGCACGCTCCACGTTCGTCCCCGTGGGGCGGGACGCGGCGCTCGCGTACTGACCGGCAGCGACCGCGCGCTGACCCGCGCAGCGTTCGCGCATTGACCCCGGCCGCCGCGTTCGCTCAGTGACCCGCGCAGCGTTCGCGCCCTGAATCCGCATCCTGCGTCCTCGGGCTCCCCTGCGCGCGGGGCTACCCTGAACGCATGCCAATCGCCCGCCCGGCGGCACCCGTCACGCTCGAGGGTTTCGAGCTCCGCGTGCTGCAGATCCCGCTCGTCTCACCCTTCACGACGTCGTTCGGCACGGAGACGGTCCGCGAGGTGATCATCGCCCGGGCCCTGACCGCAGACGGCGACGGCTGGGGCGAGATCGTCACCGGCGCGTCGCCGCTGTACTCGAGCGAGTACACCCAGGGCGCGTGGGATGTCGCGATGCGCTGGCTCATGCCGGCACTGCTCGATCGCCACACCCTCGCCCCGGAGGCGGTGGCCGAGGTGCTCACCCCGTTCGTCGGCCACCGCATGGCGAAGGCCGGACTCGAGCTCGCCGTGCTCGACGCGGCGCTGCGCGCGCAGGGCCGACCGCTCGGCGAATACCTCGGCGCAGTGCACGACCGCGTCCCCAGCGGCGTGAGCGTCGGCATCCAGCGCGATCCCGCGGCCATGGTCGATGCGGTCCGCGGCTACCTCGACGAGGGATACGTCCGCATCAAGATCAAGATCAAGCCCGGGCGCGACATCGCCGACACTGCTGCGGTCAGACACGCATTCGGCGGCATCCCGCTGCAGGTCGATGCGAACTCGGCCTACACGCTCGCCGACATCGACACCCTCGCGGAGCTGGACCGGTTCGACCTCCTCCTGATCGAGCAGCCGCTGCAGGAGGACGACCTCGTCGACCACGCGACACTTGCGCGACGCCTGAAGACGCCGGTGTGCCTCGACGAATCGATCGTGTCGGAGAAGGCGGCCGTGGACGCACTCGCGCTGGGTGCGGCGTCCATCATCAACATCAAGGCGGGCCGCATCGGCGGGTACCTCGAGGCTGTCCGCATCCACGATCTCTGCGAGGGCGAGGGCATTCCGGTGTGGTGCGGCGGCATGGTCGAGACGGGGATCGGCCGGGCCGCGAACGCGGCGCTGGCGGCGCTGCCGGGCTTCACGCTGCCGGGCGACGTATCGGGGTCGAACCGCTTCTACGTCCGCGACATCGTGACCGAGCCCGCGGTGCTCGAAGACGGGCACGTCCGCGTACCGACCGGACCGGGGATCGGCGTCGAGATCGACCCCGTCGCGCTCGATGACTTCACCGTCCTGCTCGAGACCGTGCGGCGGTAGCGGGAAGCGCCGTGCGTTCGCGATCCAGTCAGTCGCCGCGGCGATCTTCACGCCACGCCGCTCGTCCGATCGAGCGAGCGGCATCAGGACCCGCTGCACCCGGCCGGGCAGTCGTCCTCGCCGTGGCCGCGGCGACGGCACTCGTGCTCGCCGGCTGCGCTCCGACCGCCGACCCGATCCCGGAATCGACCGGGCTTCCGGACGGCGTGACCGTGCAGCTCGTGCAGCTGCGCTCCGATGTCGCCGCTCGGCAGGCGCAGGTGCAGATCCAGAACGACACCGGAGACGACCTCACGATCGGCGCGCTGTCCGTGGCCGATCCGCGGTTCGCCGAGCCGGCGGGCCGCGTGCTGGACCGGGAGTCGCTCGTGCGGGCGGGCGGCACGGTCGACATCCGCATCCAGCTCCCCGCGATGGACTGCGACGTGCCCGACGAGGCGGACAGCACGGTCCTCATCACGTTCGCGGATGCCGGAGCCGAGGCACAGGTCGAGGCCCCGATCGATGATCCGCTCGACTTCCTGGCGCCGCTTCACGACCGGGAGTGCCGCGCTGCCGCGGTGGCGGATGCCGCGGCCGTCAGCCTCGCCTCATTCACGCCGTCACCTCCGGGCGAGCCGGCGGATCTGGTGCTCGAGATCGCCCCGACGGGCGACGGGGCGGTCGAGATCGTCGGCATCCAGACGACGAATCTGCTGACGTTCGGAATGACGCCGGGCGACACGGCCGACACGTTCCCGATCGACGTCTCCGTCGCAGGGGGCGACACCGAGACCGCCACAGTCCACCTGCCATTGGTTCCGCTGCGATGCGACCCGCACGCGGTCCAGGAGGACAAGCGGGGAACGATCTTCACCCTCGAGGTCGCACTGGACGGCGAGCCCGGAGAGATCGAGCTCGCCGCATCCGAAGACATGCGCGGCAGCATCCTGACCTGGGTCTCAGACTGGTGCGGGTTCGGCGCGGGCTGACGGCGCGCCCGTAGGGTGGAGCGCATGAGCACCGTCGCTCCTCAGGATCCCGCGGCCGCGCGCGGCATCGCGCGCCGAACCCAGTCCGAGATCTACCGGGCCGGTATCAGCGGCACCAAGCCCGCCGTCCCGATCGACTCCGACGCGCTCGAGGCGGCCGCGCGCCGGGCGCTCAGCGCCGAGGCGTTCGCGTACATCGCCGGTGGCGCGGGCGCCGAGCGCACCGTCGCCGCCAATCGGGCGGCGTTCGGGCGCCGGCAGGTGTGGCCGCGACCGCTGCGCGACGTCTCCGTCCGCGACCTGTCGATCGAGTTCCTCGGTCGCCGCCGGCCGACCCCGTTCCTGCTCGCCCCGCTCGGGGTCATGGAGATGGCGCACGACGATGCCGACCTCGCAGTCGCCAGGGCGGCGGCATCCCTCGGCGTCCCCTACACGTTGAGCAATCAGGCATCGTTCCCGATGGAGGAGGTCGCCTCCGCGGCGCCATCGGGTGCGCGGCTCTTCCAGCTCTACTGGTCGGCCTCGGACGAGCTGAACGCCTCCCTGCTGCGGCGGGCGGAGGCGTCCGGCTGCGAGGCGATCGTGGTGACCCTCGACACCCATCTGCTCGGCTGGCGCACGCGCGATCTCGACCTCGCGTACCTGCCGTTCACGCGCGGCATGGGCATCGCGCAGTACACGAGCGATCCGGTCTTCCAGCAGCTGGTCCGCGAGCGCGTGCGCGCATCGGCGACCTCGACGGATGCCGCTCCCGATGCTCCGGCGGTCAGGATCACCCCGAAGGCGATCGCTGCCGGGGTGAAGATCGCGCGGAAGGGCTCGGCGCTGACCGGTGCGGGACTGCGCGAGAGCCTGCGCTCACCGCTTCCGCGCGCCGCGGTCGAGACGTTCCTCGACGTGTTCTCGACGCCGGCACTCACATGGGACCACCTCGCGAAGGCCCGCGAATGGACCGGCCTGCCGATCATCCTCAAGGGGATCGTCCACGCCGATGACGCGGCGCGGGCGATCGATGAGGGAGTGGACGGGGTGTGGGTCTCCAACCACGGCGGTCGTCAGATCGACCAGTCGGTTCCGACACTGGACGCGCTGCCAGGCGTCGTCGAGCGCGTGCAGGGGCGCATCCCGGTCGTGTTCGACTCCGGCATCCGCGGCGGCGCCGACGCGTTCATCGCGCTGGCACTCGGGGCGACGGCTGCCGCGATCGGCCGGCCCTACGCGTACGGGCTCGGCATCGCCGGCGAGGTCGGCGTCCGAGAGGTCGTGCGCAACATGCTCGCCGAGCTCGACATCACCCTCGGCCTGTCCGGTCACACCGCGATCGCCGACGTGGGCCTGGACGCGCTGCGGGAGGTCTGAGCGCGCTCAGCCTACCGGATCCCGCCTGTCGGCCCGATGCGCCCGGCACGATGGTGCCCCTTCTCGATGCGTCCGGAATACGTGCATACGCGAGGCCCCGCCGGGACGTAGGCTGAGCGCATGTCAGGCGGATCCGGGCGGGTCGTCGCTCATTCTCGAGGTTCCTCGTCGGCGCGGTACCGCCGAGCCTCCCTGCGCTCAGGGCTCGCCGGACTGGTGATCCTCAGCACCGCGATCGCGCTCAGCGGGTGCTTCGGCGGCGGCTCGGAGGACGGCGGCGACGGAGGGGATTTCGCCGACGACGGCTGCACGCACATCGTCGTGGCCACCTCGTCCGAGAAGGTGAACATGCTGGACGCCCTCGCGAAGGCGTTCAAGGACTCGCCGGAGATGAAGGCGCTCGACACGTGCGCGACGGTCCGCCCTATCAACGTCTCATCGGGCGACGCGACCCGCTTCCTGACGGCGAGCGACGAGGTCTGGCCCAGCGAGAACCAGGAGATGTGGCCGACGCTGTGGTCGCCGGCATCCACCGTCTGGACCGAGCGCGTCGCCGCGGCGGGATCCCCGGCACTGGTCGGCGAGCCCGAGTCGTTCACCCGCACGCCCGTGGTCTTCGGCATGCCCGCCGCCATGGCCAAGGCTCTGGGATACCCGCAGTCGCCGATCAGCATCACCGATCTCGAGCAGCTCTGCTCGAATCCCGACGGCTGGGGAAGTGTCGGCAAGGACATCTGGGGATCGTTCAAGATCTCCAAGACCAACCCCAACACCTCCACGACCGGGCTGTCGGCGATCCTGATGCAGTCGTACGAGGCGTCGGGGAAGACCTCCGACCTCACCGCCGACGATGTCGCGGCGGCGAGCGACTTCTCGAGGGTCTTCGAGGAATGCGTCATCCACTACGGCGATACGACCGGCAAGGTCCTGACGACCCTGTACGACGAGACGCAGAACGGCGCCGCCGGCTCGGGCTACGTCTCGGCCGTCGCCGTGGAGGAGACCTCGCTGCTGAACTACAACCAGGGCAACCCCGATTCGCACACCGTGCAGCCGGGCGAGACCCTGACACCGCCCAAGGAGAAGCTCGTCGCGATCTACCCCGAGGGCGGATCGATGTGGTCGGACAACCCCATCACCGTCCTGGGCGCCGAATGGGTCACACCCGTGCAGGCCGAGGCCGGCGCGGCGTTCGCGGCGTTCCTGCAGACCGAGCCGGCGCAGCAGATCCTGCCCCAGTTCGGCTTCCGTCCGCTGGACGAGTCGGTGGCCCTGGGCAAGCTGTTCACCGAGGATTACGGCGTAGACCCTGCCGGTCCCGCTGTCACGCTGCCCCGCCCGGCGGTCGATGTCGTCTCGGCCGCGATCGACCAGTGGACCCAGATCCGCAAGCCCTCCTCGGTGCTGGAGCTGATCGACATCTCCGGATCGATGGACGACCCGATCGGCGACGGCCGCTCGAAGCTGGACGGCGCGATCGAAGGGGCGCAGGCGACGCTCACGCACTTCCGCTCGACCGACGAGGTCGGCGTCTGGGCCTTCACCACCGACATCGAGTCGGAGGCGGGCAAGAACATCGCGGTGCTGCGCAACGTCGAGCCGCTCGGATCCGATCGCGAGTCGCTCGATTCCTCGCTCGATGACCTCCGCTACGCCACCCGCGAGGGAACGCCGCTGTACGACGCGATCGCGATCGCGTACGACGACATGAAGGAGCGCGCCGAGCCCGGGCGCATCAACGCGATCGTCGTCCTCTCGGACGGTCAGGACACCGACTCGACGATGTCGCTCGACTCGCTGATCGCCAAGATCTCGCAGGCGACCCGAGAAGGAGGAGACGATGCGCCGGTGCGGATCTTCCCGATCGCATACGGCGAGGGCGCCAACACCGCCGACCTGCAGCGGATCGCCGAGGCGACCGGCGGCCAGTGGTTCGATGCATCGGATGCGGCGAAGATCGACCTCGTGTTCGCGTCCGTGATCAACAACTTCTGAGGCGACGGGACCGCGGATGCACGTCCAGCTCGCCGGGTCGGCCGGGTATGTCGATGACGCCGTCGACGCGCTCTCGAGTGGCTCGGTCTACGTCTCCCGCGAGGTGGACGGCTCGACCGCGCTCGCCGATCAGCTGCAGGCCCAGGTCGGCGACGCGTCGATCGGCATCGCGGTGTTCTCCGACAACGCGGCACTCGAGGCGTCCGGACCCGACATCGTCTCCGAGCTCGCGGATCGCACCGGCTTCGACACGATCATCGTGGCGGTCGGCGACGACCTGTCCGCAGGGTCGCGCGTGCTCGAGTCCGGCGAGGCGATGCGCATCGCCAATCAGGCCGAGTCGGCGGGAGGCACGCTCGAGGAGTCGCTCTCGCAGACCGTGCAGACGATCGTGCAGGAGTCGGCGCCGGCGCCCGCCGAAACCGGGGGCGGCGCGGGCGGGGTCGTGATCGCACTCGCGATCGCGGCCGCGGTCGTGGTCGCAGGTGTCATCGCGGCGATCGCGGCCGTCCGTGCGCGGCGCGCCCGCACGCGTCGCAGCCAGACCGGGCAGGAGCTCCCCGACAGCGTACGGGGGCCGGTGGACGCGCTGCGCGCGCTGAGCGGCGAGTACGCCGCGCTGGGCGGCGCGGGCAATCAGACCGCCGCCGAGACCGCGCGCGAGATCGACGCCATCACCGCGAACGCCGCGCAGCTGTTCGCGCGACTGGCCGAGAAGGGCGCCGAGGACCAGTTCCAGCTCGCCGAGATCGAGTACGGCGACAAGCTCGGAAAGCTCAGCGCCGCGCTGGACCGCCGCTATCTGCTCGACATCCTGGTCAACCCGCACCTGTGGGACGACCCCGACGAACGCGTAGTCGAGGTGCGCGACGCCGTCGATGCGGTCTCCGAGCAGCTCGTCGACAACATCAAGCAGGTCAACGCGCGCCGGGGCCTGCACTTCCAGGTCTCGCTCGACACCCTGAGCGGGCGCCGCAAGGAGCTGCGCGACTGGGACCGGGAGTTCCGGCGGGCGGACGGCGCCGGCGAGCTCCCCTCGGCCTGAACGCCGACCGGCAGCGCCCGGGTGCGGCATCCGTCCCCGGCTAGAATCGACGGATGCCGCTGCGTGCGGCATCCGCGACTTCGCACACCCCCACCCGACCATTGGAGCCACCGTGGCCGAGCAGTCCCGCCTCGACAAAGTCATCGCCCTCGCCCGCCACCGCGGGTTCGTCTTCCAGGCGGGCGAGATCTACGGCGGATCCCGCTCTGCGTGGGACTACGGCCCACTCGGCACCGAGCTCAAGGAGAACATCCGCCGCCAGTGGTGGCAGACGTTCGTGCGCGGGCGCGGCGACATGGTGGGCCTGGACTCCTCGATCATCCTGCCCAAGCGCGTTTGGGAGGCGTCGGGCCACGTCGCGACCTTCACCGACCCGCTCGTGGAGTGCCTGAACTGCCACCGCCGGTTCCGCGCCGACAACCTGATCGAGGACTTCGAGGCACGCAAGGGCCGCCCCGCCGAGAACGGGCTCGCCGACGTGCCGTGTCCGAACTGCGGGGTCAAGGGCCAGTACACCGAGCCGAAGGCCTTCTCGGGTCTGATGAAGACCTACCTCGGTGTCGTCGACGACGAGTCCGGCCTGCACTACCTGCGCCCCGAGACCGCGCAGGGCATCTTCGTGAACTTCGGGAACGTGCTCACCGCCGCCCGCAAGAAGCCGCCGTTCGGCGTCGGCCAGGTCGGCAAGGCGTTCCGCAACGAGATCACGCCCGGCAACTTCATCTTCCGCACGCGTGAGTTCGAGCAGATGGAGATCGAGTTCTTCGTCCCTCCCGCCGATGCACAGGAGTGGTTCGAGCACTGGGTCGAGGCGTGCTGGAACTGGTTCGTCGATCTCGGCGTCGACCCGGCCCACATGCGTCGCTACGACGTCCCCAAGGAGGACCGGGCGCACTACTCGGCAGGCACGATCGATGTCGAGTACGAGTTCGGCTTCCCGGGCAAGCAGTGGGGCGAGCTCATGGGCATCGCGAACCGCACCGACTACGACCTGACCAGCCATGCCGAGGCATCCGGCCAGAGCCTGTCGTACTTCGATCAGGCCAGCGGTGAGCGGTACACCCCGTATGTGATCGAGCCGTCGTTCGGCCTGACGCGCGCGATGATGGCGTTCCTGGTCGACGCCTACCGCGAGGAGGAGGTGCCCAACGCCAAGGGCGGCACCGACACCCGCACGGTGCTCAAGCTGGACCCCCGCCTCGCGCCGGTGAAGGTCGCGGTGCTGCCGCTGTCGCGCAACGAGCAGCTCTCGCCGATCGCGCGCGAGGTGGCAGAAGACCTCCGCGGCGAGTGGAACGTCGACTTCGACGACGCCGGCGCGATCGGCCGCCGCTACCGCCGCCAGGACGAGATCGGCACGCCGTTCTGCGTCACGATCGACTTCGACTCGCTCGAGGATCGCGCCGTCACCGTGCGCGACCGCGACACGATGGCGCAGGAGCGCGTCCCGCTCGAACGCCTGCACGCCCACCTCGCAGAGCGCCTGCGCGGGGCGTAGCGGCAGCACTCCCGCGAACCCACATACGCAGCGCGAACCCACACGCAGAATGGCCATCGGCCGTGTGGGCTCGCGGGCGGAGTGTGGGTTCGCGATGGAGAGCCGGGGGTCAGACCGGCTCGCAGTCAGGCCGACAGGCCGCGCCACACGAACGAGATCGTCGCGTGCGCGGCATCCTGCCACGGCACGCCGTTCAGCAGATCGTCCGTCGCGAGCGTCGCAACCCCGTGCACGGCGGCGAAGGCCACGAGCGCCTGCTCCTCCGCTGATCCCGGCCGGATCTCGCCGGCCTCCTGGCCCGTCTCGACCAGAGCGACCAGCGCCGCCATGCTGACGTGGCTCAGCCCGACGAGCTCTGCGGACGCATCGGGGTGATGCTTCGCGGTGTACATCACGCTCAGGATCGCGGGGTGGGCGACCGCGAAGCCGACATACGCACCCCCGGCCGAGCCGAACCGCTCGGAGAACGAGCCCGGTTCGGCGGCGGCATCCGCAAGCGCGCTGTTCAGACGCACGAAGCCCTCGATGGCGATCGCGTCCAGGAGCGCCTGCTTGTCGCGGAAGTGGCGAGCCGAGGCGCCGTGGCTGACGCCGACGTCGCGGGCGAGCTGTCGGAGCGACAGCGAGTCGGCGCCGTCGGCATCGACGACCTCCCACGCGCGCTCGAGCAGTGCGGAGCGCAGATTGCCGTGGTGGTATGCGCGCTCGGATGTCACCCGCTCAGGCTAGCGCAGTGTTGGCATTGACAACAATGCTGTCACTGTCTACATTAGATGCATGACCAGGACGTATCGCGGCACCACCGCACTCATCACCGGCGCGAGCGCCGGACTCGGCATGGAGTTCGCCTCCCAGTTCGCGGCCCGCGGCGCTGATGTCGTGCTCGTCGCGCGGCGCGAGGATCGACTGGTCGCCCTCGCCGAACGTCTCGAGCGCGAGTACGCCATCACCGCGACTGTGATCGCGATGGACCTCGCCGGGCCGGATGCCGCCACCGAGCTGCGTCGTGAACTCGACACCCGCGGCATCCGCGTCCAGACGCTGGTGAACAACGCAGGGTTCGGCATGAAGGGCGGCTTCGCAGAAGCGGATGCCGCGCGCATCGGCGAGATGGTCCAGCTCAACGTCTCGGCGCTCGTCGCCATCACGCGCGAGTTCCTGCCCGACCTCGTCGCCGACGGCCGCGGAGCGCTGGTGAGTGTGGCAAGCACCGGCGCCTACCAGCCGTGCCCGAACATGGCCGTCTACGGAGCGACCAAGGCCTTCGTGCTGAGCTTCACCGAGGCGCTCGCGTACGAGACGAAGGATTCGGGGCTCGGCGTGCTCGCCCTCAGCCCCGGCGCGACGCGCACCGAGTTCTTCGATGTCGTCGGCACTGCGGATGCCGCCGTCGGACGCTTCCAGACGCCCGAGCAGGTCGTGCGCCTCGCGCTGCGCGAGCTGGACCGGCACGACACGCCCCCGAGCATCGTCTCGGGGAGGGCGAACGCGATCAGCGCCGCCCTCGTCGGTCTGATCCCGCGGCGCATGGCCCTCGCGATCAGCGGTCGGGTGCTCGCCTGAGGCTCACGCCTCCTTCGCCGCGGCCTTCATCGCGCGCTTGTGCTCGCGCACCCGGGTGAGCGACTCCGGCGACACGATGTCGGCGACCGAGCGGAACGACCCCTCCTCGCCGTACCCGCCGGCAGCCTCGCGCCATCCCGCGCCCGTGTAGCCGTACTGCTTGCCGAGCAGCGCGAGGAAGATCCGCGCCTTCTGCTCTCCGAATCCGGGCAGCGCCTTCAGGCGCTTCAGCACGGTCGCGCCGTCCGGGTCGCCCTGCGTCCAGATGGCGGCGGCATCCCCTCCCCAGTCCTGCTCGATCGCCGCGCACAGCGACTGCACGCGAGCCGCCATCGATCCCGGGAAGCGGTGCACGGCCGGCGTCCGCTTGAACACCTCGACGAGTGCGTCCGGGTCGTACGCGGCCAGCGTCGCGGCATCCACAGCCCCCACTCGCTCTTGGATCTTCAGCGGACCGGAGAACGCGGTCTCCATCGCGACCTGCTGATCCAGCAGCATTCCGATCAGCAGGGCGAGCGGGTCGTCGGTCAGCAGTCGGTCGGCGGCATCGTCACCCGTGATGTTGAGCGTCATGCGGCCAGTCTCGCACCGCCCGGGGCGGCGCGGCCAGGTGCCGAGGCCTTCGACCAAGGCGTCGATTAGGTTGAAGGGAGCGCGATGCGAGCGCTCTCGCCCGAAGACCCACGGAGGACGATCACATGGCCCACGCTCGCGCGCTGTCGACGGCACGCCTGCTGCGTGCCCGCGCGAGCGCCCGCCGCGGCCTGCTGGCGAGCGCGACGGCCACGGTGTCGGTCGCGGTCGCAACGGTGGTCGCCCTGCTCGCCTGGCTGACGGCGGAGGTCGGCAGGGCGGGGGATGCGGCGCCTCCAGGAGTCCCCGAGGACGAGGTGGCCGCGCAGGTCGCCGATGGGGTGATCGCCCTCGTCTCGGCTGCGCCCGCGCTCATTCTCCTGGTCGTGATCCTCGCCGGGACCGCGGCCGCCCTGCTCGGCCGCCTGCTCGCGGCTGCGCGGGAGCAGGAGACGGCGAACGTGCGCGCTCGCGGTCTGTCGCGTCGGCAGGCGACCGTGGCGAACGCGGTGGAGTCGGCCGCGGCGTCATCCGTCGGCGCGATCGGCGGACTCGCGCTCGCGGCGATCGTGCTCGCCGTCACCGGGGCACCGCAGTGGCCGCTCACGCTCGTTTCGCTGTGGTGGGTGGCGGCGGTGACCGCCCTCGTTCTGGCGATCGTCCTGGTGGTCGCGGCGCGACCGCGTGCTGAGACGCGGCCGCGGGGAGCCCGCGCGACCACGGCCGCCGGCGTGGTGATCGTTCTGCTCGCGGCGGCGTTCGTGCTCTGGCAGCTCCGGCTCGCCCGGCCGACCGGGTTCGATCCGATCGCCGCCCTCGCGCCGACGGTCGTCCTCCTGGCCGGCGCGCTCGTGGTCCTCGCGGTCTTCGGCGCGGCATCGGCAGCGTGGGCGATTGGGGCCGCCGCCCGCCCCCCGTTCGTGCCGGCGTATCCGGCCCGGCAGGTGGCGCGCCGCCTGCCCGTGTACGCGGTCGCAGTGCTGCTGGTCGGCCTCACCGTCGCGCAAGCGGTGTTCGCCTCCGCCTACAGCTCGACCTGGACCGCGATGGCCACCGACTCCGCCGCACTCCGCGTCGGCGCAGATCTGCGTGTCGACCTCGAGCCCGCTGAGGCGACGCCCGCGATCATCGCCGACGCGGCGGCGATCGAGGGAGTGGATGCCGCCGCCCCCGCGCTGGTCGTGCCGGTCGAGATCGGCAGCACGGATGCACAGCTGGTCTCGGTGCCGACGGCCGCGATCGGCACGGTCGTCTCCTCGGCGGGCGGGATCGTCGACCTCGACGCGCTCAGCGCGGCTGTGCAGCCCGCTGACGGCAGCGTCGCATCGGAGCCGCTCGCCCTCGGAGCGGACGCGACGGGACTGCGCATCACGGCATCGATCGACGCGACTCGTGCGAATGCGGCGAGCTCGGTGGTGATCGTCGCGACCGTGCTCGACGCGACTGGAGCGGCGGCCCAGCTCCGGCTCGAAGGTCCGGTCGTCGAGCAGGACGACGGGACGGCGACGCTCACCGGGGAAGCGGGCCTTCCCGCCGGGACCGCGCCGTGGCGGCTGCTGGCGGTCACGGCATCCATCCCCGCAAATTTCGCGACCGCGAGCGTGCTGGTCGGCATCGTCGCGGCCGAGGCGATCGGCGGCGACCCCCTCCCGCTCGACGGCGAGGTCGCCCTCGACGAGAACGCCCGTGAACAGGTGGCGTGGCTCGCGGATGCCGATCCCGAAGCCGCCGAGCCCGCCGCGGTCCGCGCGGTCATCGGCTCCGCCCTCGCGACCCGGCTCGGGCTCGAAGTCGGCGATGCGTTCGAGTTCCGCTACGCCGGCACCGGCCGTCGCGGCGAGTTCGCGGTCGCCGACATCGTGCCGGCGATCCCCGGCGCCGCGACGGCGCTGGCCGTGTTCGCACCGCTCGAGGTCCTCCAGGTGTCGATGCTGCAGCGGGGAACATCCATCGTTCCGCCCGCCTCCCTGTGGGCGTCGGGCGATCCGTCGGCCGACGCGGCGCTCAGCGCGGCCCTCGACGATCGGCCGGTCGAGACGTCGTCGCCCGGCGTCACCGCGACGATCGTCGGGGCGCTCGTTCCGGGGTGGTGGATCGCGACGGCGGGCTCGGCAGTGCTCTCGCTCATCGCGGCGTTCGCGATCGTGCAGACCCTCGCCCTCGCCCGTCGGCGCGAACTCGGCGTCCTGCGCGCCCTCGGCGTCGCGCCGGCGGCGCAGGCTCGGATGCGCGCCGCCGAGCTTGCCGGCGTGCTGGGTTCATCCGTCGCGCTGGGCGCGCTGGCGGGCCTGCTGGTCGCGTGGCTGCTGGTGCCCGAACTCGTCCGCGCGGTCACCCCCGGCATCCTTCCCCTCGGCACTCCGGTCACATTCGCCTGGCCGGGCCCGGTCGTGGCCATCGGCTTTCTCGTGATCGGCCTCGCTGCGATCGTCGTCGCCGCCGCGGCAAGTGTGCGCCGGGCGGCCGGCGATTCGACGGTGGGGGAGGACGCGCGATGACCCGCCGTGTGACGACTCCCGCGCTGGTGGCCCACCACCTCCGCTCCCGGTCGGGCGGCGGCCTCACGGTCGCTGCGCTCGTGCTGGTGCTCTCGCTCCTGGCGACCGCTGCCCCGATCGCGCTCGGCGTGCTGGCCGATGCGGCGCTGCGCGACCGGCTCGCCTCGTTGGGCGCCCTCGATCGCGACGTCGAGTCGGCCACGGCCGGCTTCCCGCAGATCGGACCGGGTGACGCCGACCTCCCGCCAGCCACCCAGGAGGTGTGGGGTGGGTTCGTCGAGGCGGTCGAAGCGGTGCGCGCATCGGCCGAGCCCGCCCTCGAGGAGCTCCTCGCGCCGGCGCGGACGGTCGCGCTCGACAAGGACAACGTCGTCGCCGAGGATCCGCGCACCCTCGCGCTGAGCCTCGCGTTCGATCCCGACGTCGACCGCCAGGTGCAGCTCGTCGACGGACGGATGCCGGAGCCGGCGACGCCCGTGCAGGACGACTCGGGTGCGGAGACCGGCGTGCGCATCGAGGTCGTGATGTCGGCGGCATCCGCTGAGCAGATGGCGTGGCCGATCGGCGAGTCGCGCACGATCGGCATCCCCGACTTCCCTGCCGACATGGTCCTGACCGGCACCTTCGACGCGATCGATCCGGCGGACGGCTACTGGCAGCACGTGCCGTCGGTGCTCGAGCCGAACATCTTCGACGACGGCAACGCCCCCAGGAAGGTCACCGGCACCGCCTACGCGAACGCGGCATCGCTGCCGTACGCGTCTGCGCTCCTGGGCACGCAGTCGACCCTGGTCTGGTACCCGCTCGACACCGCGCGGATCGATGCGGACTCGGCTGCCGAGACTGCCGCGGCCCTTCGCAAGTTCACGGCCGTGTCGCAGCCGGTGGGAACCTCGGCGGGCGGCATCGGGATCCTGAGCATCCGCTTCAGCGCCGACGTGACCGCGACGATCGAACTCGCGCTCGCCCAGGAGGCAGCGACCGCGGGAGTGATCGCGATGGTGATCGCCGGTCCGGTCGGCGTCGCCGCGGCCGTGCTCATCCTCGGCTGCCGGCTCATCCTCGAGCGGCGGAGACCGAGCCTCCGCCTCCTGTCGGCGCGCGGCTCGTCGACCGGGCAGCTGCGCGGGATGCTGGGGCTGGAGGGCGTCTTCGTCGGGATCGTGCCGGCCGTCCTGGGCGCGGCGATCGCGGCCGTCGGCGGGATGCTGCTGTTCGGCTCGTCGATCGGGGTCGTCTCCGTCGTCCCCGCGCTCATCATCGGCCTGGCTCCGCCGGTCATCCTCGCCGTGTTCGCGCCGTCGGCGGCGGAGCGGCAGGCGCGGGCCGACCTCGGGCGCCGCGGATCCCGATCGCGTGCGATCACGGAGGGCGTCGTGCTCGTGCTGGCGGCCGCCGCCGTCGCCCTGCTGTTCCTGCGCGGCTACGGCGTGGGCGGGATCGACCCGCTGAGGGCGGCGACCCCGCTGCTGCTCGCGCTCGTCGCCTGCCTGGTGACCCTGCGCGTGTACCCGATTCCCCTGCGCTGGATCTTCACGCGTGCGCGCAGATCCGCCGGCATCACCGACTTCCTCGGTTCGGCGCGGGCGCTGCGGGAGCCCTCGATCGGCCTCACCCCGGTGCTGGCCCTCGTCGTCGGCGTCTCGGTCGCCGTGTCGTCCGGAGTCCTGCTCTCCGCGCTGCAGGGCGGTGTCGCCGAGGCGGCCCAGGCTCAGATCGGCGCGGACATGCGCGTCACAGGAGGATCGTTCACGCTCGAGCAGCTCGACCAGGTGCGCGCCATCGACGGCGTCGCCGCCGCGACCGGGATCTCGGGCGCCGAGAACGCGTCGCTGGACGTGAACGGCGTGAAGCGCGCCACCTCGGTCTTCGTCGTCGATGCCGCCGACCTGCGTGCCGTCCAGGGCGACGGACCGGGGATGCTGCCGCCGGGCGCCTCGCTCGAGCCGACCGACGGTCCGATGCCGATCGCGGTCGCCGCAGCGACCGCCGAGTTCATCGACGGCTCCGATGAGATCCGTGTCAACGCCGTCGACGCGCGGGTCGCGGGCGTCTCGACCGGTCCGAGTCCGATCGGGAGCCGCGAGAACTGGGTGGCGATCGACTCGTCCTACGCCGAGGACGTCCTCGGCCGCGATCCGTCCGACCGCACCCTCCTGCTGAGCCTCGACGGAACCGCGGCGGCCCCCGATGTGGAGGCATCGCTGCGGACCCTGCTCGGCTCCGGCATCCGCGTCGACACACCCGACGAGATCCGGGCCGGCATCGAATCCGGCCCCGCCGTCCAGGGGGTGCGGTACGCCCTGCTGGCCGCGACGGCGGTCGCGGCGCTGCTGAGTGCGCTCGCGATCGTGATGACGCTCACCCTCGCCGCCGGGCCGAGGGCGCGGGTGCTCGCACTGCTGCGCACCCTCGGTGCGCGCCCCCGCATCGGCACCTCGCTCGCGCTGTGGGAGGTCGGGCCGCCGGCGATCGCGGCCGTGATCGCCGGAACCGTCTTCGGCGCGCTGGTGCCCCTGGTCGTGCTCGCGGGAGTCGACCTGCGCTCGTTCACCGGTTCGACGATCCAGCCCGGCTACCGGGTGGATGCCGCGACCCTCGCGCTCACCCTGGGCGGATTCGTCCTGCTCGCGGTGCTGCTGACCGCGATCGCCCTGCTCGTTTCACGGCGCGTGCGCGCCGCGAGCGCGCTGCGCACCGTGGAGGAAGGATAGGACCATGGCAACAGCCGTTCTCGGCCCCGACTCAGGAGCCGACATCCTGTGCGTGGATCTCGTGCGCATCTTCAAGGTCGTCGCCAGCGGCGGCCAGGGTGTCGAGGTGCAGGCCCTTCAAGGGCTCAACCTGCGCATCGACCCCGGCGAGCTCGTCGCGGTGATCGGCGCTTCGGGGTCGGGCAAGTCGACGCTCCTGTCGATCCTCTCGAGTCTCGACCAGCCCACCGCCGGGGTCGCGTGGGTCGCCGGCCGCGACCTCCTCACGATGAAGGAGAAGGAGCGCGTGGCGTTCCGCCGCCGCAGTGTCGGATTCGTCTGGCAGCAGACCTCGCGCAACCTCCTGCCGTACCTGACCGCGAGCGAGAACGTCGCCGCTGCGCTCGCGATCACCGGTGCGCCCAAAGGCGCTGCCGCGCGACGGGCACGTGTCACCGAGCTGCTCGACCTGCTCGAGGTCTCGCACTGCGCCGAGCGGCGCCCGGCCGAGATGTCGGGCGGCGAGCAGCAGCGCGTCGCGATCGCCGTCGGCATCGCCAACAGCCCGCGGGTGCTCCTGGCCGACGAGCCGACCGGCGAACTCGACGACACGACCAGTGCGCACGTGCTCGAGGCGATGCGGTCGGTCAACCGCGAGCTCGGCGTCACCACGCTGATCGTGACCCACGACCCGAGCGTCTCGGAGCACGTCGCGCGCACCGTGCAGATCCGCGACGGGCGCACCTCGACCGAGGTGCTGCGCTCGACCCGGCTCGACGAGCACGGCGCCGAGCAGCACGTCGCGGAGGAGTACGCGGTCGTCGACCGCGTCGGCCGGCTCCAGCTGCCCGACGAGTTCGTGACCGCGCTCGACCTGCACGAGCGCGTGCGTCTCGCACTCGAGCCCGATCACGTCGGGGTGTGGCCGGGCCGGTCCGCGGATGCCGCGTCACCTGCCGAACCGGCCCATGCGTCGCCCCGGGCCGCCGATTCCTCGCCTCCGCAGGTCGACCTGAGCGCGGATCGACGGGAGACCGGCGAGGATGGGACATCATGACGGCCTTGCGAGCAGAGAAGCTCACCCGCACGTTCTCATCGTCGGCGGGCGACGTGCACGCGTGCGTCGACATCGACATCGAGGTGCACCCGGGTGAGCTCGTCGTCGTGCGCGGCGCATCCGGCGCCGGCAAGACCACGCTCCTGAACCTGCTCGGAGTTCTGGATCGCCCCACCTCCGGCCGGGTGTGGATCGGCGACGTCGAAGCGACCTCGCTCGACGAGGAGGCGCTTGCGCGGCTGCGGCGCGAGCAGCTGGGCTTCGTGTTCCAGTCGTTCGGACTCATCCCGGTGCTGTCGGCGGCGGAGAACGTCGAGCTGCCTCTCCGCATCGCCCGCACGGCTCCGGCCGAGCGCGACGAGCGCGTCGCCGAGGCGCTGCGCCTCGTCGGGCTCGCCGATCACGCCGCCCAGCGCCCGGGTGAGCTCTCCGGCGGCCAGCAGCAGCGCGTCGGCATCGCCCGCGCGATCGTGGCCCGCCCGCAGGTGCTCATCGCCGACGAGCCCACCGGTCAGCTCGATTCCCGAACGGCCGCAACGGTCATGGACCTCATCGGCGAGCTCGTGCACACCCAGGGGATCGCGGCCGTCGTCTCCACCCACGATCCGCTGCTGGTGCAGCGCGCCGACCGGGTGATCGAGCTGCACGACGGGCGGATCACGTCGGAGTCGACCGGGGCTGCCGCCTCGGCATCCGACCCCGCGGCCGACGACCCGTCGGCTCCCGTGGCCGGCCCGGAGGTATCCCGCGACGGCGAGGGCGCGGCATCCGCCTTCGAACCGGCTCCGGCCGACCCCGACCGCCCCCGCACTCGCGCCGAGGCTCGGGCTCAGCGACCCGCCCCCTGACCGCGAGACTGCATCCGGGAGCCGCGACGGCGGGGTGACCCCGACGTCTCGAGCACCCGTTGCAGTCTCCCGGCCGACCGGCGTCGCGATGCCAGGATGGGTGGATGCAGAACGGTCCGCTCGACGACCTCGCGGCGCACGCGCATGACGCCCGCGTGACGGTCGTCGGCGGCGGGATCGGGGGGCTCGTCGCGGCGCTGGCATGCGCGAAGATCGGCATCCGGGTGACGCTGATCGAGGCCTACGACCGCCTCGGCGGAGCCGTGTGGACGCACGAGGTGGCGGGGCTCGCCGTCGATCTCGGTGCCGAAGGCTATGCGACCCGCGGCGGCACCGTGCGCGCGCTGATCGAGGAACTCGGGCTCACTGCTGCGGTCGTCCCGCCCGCACCGCGCACGGTGTGGATCTCGGGCATTCCAGGCGGAGCCCAGCCGCTGCCGGACGGAACGATCCGGGGCATCCCGGAGAATCCGTGGGACGAGCGCATCCGCCGCTTCATCGGCTGGCGCGGCGCGTGGCGCGCGTACATCGACCGGATCCGCCCGCCGCTCACCATCGGCCAGGAGCGCAGCCTCGGCAGGCTCGTGCGCACTCGGATGGGCGAGCTCGTGCTGGAACGGCTCGTCGCGCCGCTGAGCCTCGGGGCGTTCTCGATCCACCCCGACGACGTCGACGTCGAGGCCGTCGCTCCGGGACTCAGCGCCGCACTCACCCGCACGGGCTCCCTGTCGGGCGGGGTCTCCCAACTCCGGGCCGCATCGGCCGGCGCATCCGCGGCCGCGGGTCTCGAAGGGATCGAGGGCGGGATGTCGCGCGTGATCGCCGCCCTCCACGACCGTCTCGTCGAACTGGGCGCTGAAGTCGTCGTCGGAAGCGCTGTGACCGCACTCGAACGAGGCGGCAACGGGCGCTGGAGCGTCATCACGGCGGAGGGAGGGCTCGGCGTCGATCCCGCCGACCACGTGATCGTCGCCACGGGCGCGGCCGACGCCCACCGCCTGCTCACTGCCGCGGTGCCCGCGCTCGAACCGACTCCCGTCACCGCCCTGGAGGTCGTGACCCTCGTGGTGGACGCTCCCGAGCTGGATGCCGAGCCCGACCGCACCGAGGTCTACCCGGTTTCCGGCAGCTCGGCCGCGGCATCCCTCACCGATTCGACGGCGCGCTGGCCGTGGCTGCGTCGTGCTGCCGGTCCCGGTGCCCACGTGCTCAAGGTGACCTTCGGCGGGCCGGGCGCGGAACCCGCAACCGCGCCGCTCGACGACGCCGGCGCGGAATCGCTCGCCGTCGCCGAGGCTTCCGCGCTGCGGGGAGTCACGATCGACCCGGGCCGGGTCCGCGGGTCGCATCGGGCTCGCTACGAGCAGCCGCCTCCGGTGTCCGCGATCGGCCACCGCGAGTCCGCCGAGGCAGCCCGCGAGGCGATCCACGCGGTGCCAGGACTCGCTGTCGTCGGCGCGTGGGTCGCCGGAACGGGCATCGCCCAGGTCGTCCCCGATGCCCTCGAGGAGGCCGAGCGCGTCCGCCGCACAGTGCTGTGGGGAAGCCCCGATGAACGCGTGTAGCGGCCGTCGAAGGTCGTCATCGGCGCGCCGACGGTAGCACAGCGTCTCCGGTGAGGCCAGCGGATGCCGGAATCGGCATACGGGGCTACCCTGGGTGCAGACATTCAAGGACATTCGAGCGTGAGGAGACCCCATGAGGGGCAAAGTAGGGCTCGTCATCGGACTCGCGGCGGGCTACGTGCTCGGCACCCGCGCGGGCCGCGAGCGGTACGAGCAGATCAAGGCGCAGGTCCAGAAGGTATGGAACCTCGACCCTGTGCAGGAGCAGGTCGCCAAAGCCAAGGACTTCGCGAAGTCCACCGCGATGGCCCTTCCGAGCACCCTGTGGGACAGTGCGGTGAAGGTCACCAAGGCCGCCGGCAGCAAGGGCACTCCCGGTCAGAAGCTGGATGCCGCCATCAAGACCGGCAAGGACCAGGCCGACGATGTGAGCGCGGCAGCGCAGAAGTCGGCGCGCGCCGTCAAGGACGCCGCAGACGAGGCGCTCGACGACATCGCGGACGCGGCAGACCAGAATCGCAACGGAGCCTGACGTGACCACTCCGCGGGGTTTCCGCGACCGCTCCGACGACGGCCTTCTCACGCTCGTCGGCGAGATCCCGGAGCTCGTGCGCAACCTCGTCATCGCCGAGGTCGACGCGGCCAAGGCCTGGCTGCGGAAGACCTCCAAAGATGCCGGGATCGGTGCGGGCTGGATCGTCGCGGCGCTGTTCTTCCTCTTCTGGTCGATCGCGGCGCTGCTGGCCTTTGCCATCATCGGGCTGTCGTCGTGGTGGCCGGCGTGGGTCTCCGCGCTGGTCGTGTTCGTCGTGATGGTCCTCACCGCCGGGGTCCTCGCCCTGCTCGGGGTGCTCCGCTTCCGCAAGGTGGCTCGCGCCCAGAACCCGGTGCAGTCGATCGTCCAGGATGTCAAGGAGGTCCGCGATGAGCTCTAACTCACCGGTTCCCGCGTCGCGCACCCCCGTGCCGGTTCCCCGAACCGCGGTGCCGCTCGGCATCGTCGACCCGGTGGAGCAGGCGCGCGCCGAGTTGAAGGCCGCGCTGGCCGCGATCGAGCAGAAGGCCAACGTCCCGAAGCGTCTGACGGACGCCACAGACCGGACAGTGGCCAAGGCGCGGGCGTTCTCGCGCAGGAACCCGACCGCCGCGACAGCGGCCGTGATCGCGGGCGCCGCGCTCATCGGCGCGATCGTGTGGGGAGCCGTTCGGCTGTACACGCGCTGACCGCGCCGGATGCGCGGTGATCCCAGGCGAAGGGGATGCGCGCGCGAGCGCGCGCGCCGGGAGTATGCTCGGTACTCAGGCAGCGCGATGGTGCGAAAGCTGCCGACGGCGCGACCCTTCCCCGATTTTCGGAACCGCCCTGTCGGCTGCTCGATCTCTTGGGGCGGCTGACTGCGCACCACGAGAGCCAACCCCATGAACCACGCCCCACAGCATTCGTCCAAGCCCCTCGCGGGCTGGCGCGTGCTCGTACCCCGCGGCGGGCCGTGGGGCGACGGCGTGGCCGCGAATCTGCGTCACCAGGGAGCGATCCCGGTCGTCGCGCCGCTCATCAACTTCGCTCCGACGAACGATCAGGCGACCCTGGACCAGGCACTGGCGGATCTCGAGGCCGGAGCCTTCGACTGGCTCACGGTGACGAGCGCGACCACGGTCGACGTGCTCTTCGCGCACCGGGCGACCATTCCCGCGGCGACGAAGGTCGCGGCCGTGGGCGAGACCACCGCCGCAGCGCTGCAGGCGGTCGGCTATCGGGTCGACCTCGTGCCCGAGCGCGACAACTCGGCCGCCGGCATGGCCGAGCAGATGATCGCCCTCGAGCCTGAGCCGCGCGACATCCTCACTCTCCGCAGCGAGATCGCCAAGCCGGTGCTCACGCGTCTGCTGGTCGAGGCCGGCCACCGCGTCCGCAGCGTCGTCGCCTACCGGACGGTGGGTGTGCCCGTGACCGACCGGATCGCCGAGGACGTCCGCAACGGACGGATCAACGCGATCCTCGTGACGAGCGGATCCGTCGCCGAACAGGTCCAGCAGCAGTTCCCCGACATCCCGGACACCACTGTCATCGCGGCGATCGGTCCGCGGACGGCGAAGGATGCGCGCCGTGCCGGGCTCACCGTCGACGTCATCGCCTCGACGCAGACGGTCGACGCGCTCATCGACGCCGTCGCCCGCTTCACACTGCCGCACGCTGCGGACGAATTCGCCCCTTGACGCGCGGAACTGTGCTCCCGCGCGTCGTCGTGCTAGCCGGAGGGGTCGGCGGATCGAAGTTCTCGCTGGGCGTGCGCGCGGCGCTGACGCGGCGAGCGGATGCCGAGGCCGCCGCATCCGCCATCACGATCGTCGTGAACACCGGCGACGACCTGTGGCTCTCAGGGGTGCGCCTGCAGCCCGACGTCGATTCCATCGTGTACGCGCTCGCGGGCGTGAACGACACCGAGCGCGGCTGGGGTCGCGCGGGGGACAGCGAGCGCGTCAATCACGAGCTGCAGGAGTGGGGTGCGGGCTGGCCGTGGTTCACGCTCGGCGACCTCGACCTCGGCACGCACCTCGCGCGCACCGGCTGGCTTCGCGACGGGCTCACGCCGACCGAGGTGATCGGCCGGATGGAACAGCGCTGGCCGCTGGGCGCGCGTCTGCTGCCGATGACCGATGCCGAGGTCGACACGGTCGTCACCGTCAGCGACGCCGGCGCCGAGCGGCCGCTGCATTTCCAGGAGTGGTGGACCCGGTACCGCGCATCGCTCACGCCGGTGCGCTTCGAGAATCCCGGGATCGCCGCGGCTGCGCCGGCGCCGGGAGTCCTCGACGCGATCGCCGGCGCCGACGTCGTGCTGATCGCTCCGTCCAACCCGGTCGTCTCGATCGGCCCGATCCTGGCCGTGCCCGGCATCCGTGATGCGCTTCGCGCGGCTCCCGGCACTGTCGTCGGGGTCTCGCCGATCATCGGCGGCCGCATCGTGCGCGGCATGGCCGATGTGTGCCTCGCTGCCATCGGCGTCGAGACCTCTTCGGCCGCAGTCGCCGGGCACTACGGCGCGCGCACGGCGGACGGGCTGCTCGATGCGTGGGTCATGGCGGAGGAGGATGCCGCGGCCGCGGGCGACGTGGACCGTCTCGGCATCCGGAGCGTCGTCGCACCGCTGTGGATGCGCGACACCGGAGCATCCGCGGCGCTCGTCGAGGCAGCGCTCGGCGCAGCGGGTCGCTGACGTGCCGGAGCTGCTGTGGTTCGGCTGGGCGCTGCTCGGCCTCGCCGCCGTCATCGTCGGGCTGTCCAAGACCGCGGTTCCGGGCGCGGGAACGGTGGCCGTTGCGATCTTCGCCGCGGTGCTGCCCGCCAAGCAGTCCACCGGGACGATCCTGCTGCTGCTGATCGTCGCGGACATCTTCGCGGTGCTGGCCTACCGGCGGAATGCGAATTGGAAGGCCCTTCTGGGGCTGGCACCCGCCGTGATCGCCGGCATCCTCGTCGGCGTCCTCTTCCTCTTCTTCGCCGACGACGTGTGGGTCAAGAAGTCGATCGGGGTCATCCTCCTCGTGGTGATCGCGGTGACGCTCTTCCGCAGGCGCATGGGCGGCCCGGTCGCCGACGAAGGGCCGCACCGACTGGCGGCAGCGACGTACGGCACACTCGGCGGCTTCACCACGATGGTCGCGAATGCGGCGGGTCCGGTGATGTCGATGTACTTCCTCGCGATGAGGTTCCCGGTCAAGGAGTTCCTCGGAACCGCGGCCTGGTTCTTCGCGATCGTCAACATCAGCAAGGTCCCGTTCTCGATCGGTCTGGGCCTGATCACCGTCCCCGGCCTGCTGATCGACCTCGTGCTGGTGCCGCTCGTCGTCGGCGGCGCCCTGCTGGGTCGATGGCTCGCCGGGCGGATGAACCAGACGCTGTTCGAACGGCTGGTGGTCATCTTCACCGTGGTCGGCGCTCTCTACCTGCTGGTCTGAGTCCTCAGCACGCGGGCGGTGTGCGCGCCGACGCCGAGCTCGGCGGCGACATCGAGCTGCTCGGCGGTGTCGACGTCGCGCCGCAGGCTCGAGTCGTCCGCGATCGCGAGCGGCGTGCACCCGAGCGCGAGGTGCCGGGAGTACGACCCCGCGCCGAACGACGTCAGCAGCGGGAGGCCGCCCCTCGCCGTGACGAGGGTCGTCCCCGTGCCTTCCGCATCGGCCACGGCAGCGCGCTCCTCGCCGGCGGCCGCGGCCAGAGCGGCCGCGAGGTCGTCCGGACGCAGCGCCGGGAGATCTCCGAGCAGTGCGGCGCGCGGCATCCGCTCGCCCGCGGCGCGGGCGCCGACCGCGACCGCCGCGTCGATGCCGAGGGCCCTGCCGGTGCCGTCGTCCTCAGGCACGAACCTGAGCCCCGGGATGTCGAACGCCACCGCGACGAGCGCGCCGTCGTCGGTCACCACGATCACCTGGGCGACCTCCGCGCAGGCCGCGGCCGCCGCGATCGTGTCGAGTGCGATCGCGCGCGCCAGCGTCACCCGGTCGACGGTCGGGATCCACAGCCGCGACTTTCCGACCGCAGCGGGCTTCACCGGGATGATGACCGCCCAGCCCTGTCCTGCGCTCCGGTGCGCTGTCACTCTCCGAACCGTGCGCGCAGCCGCGGCAGGATCTCGGCTCCGTACATGCGCAGGAACTCCTCCTGGTCGTGGCCGGGGTCGTGGAAGACGAGGTGGCGGAAGCCCATGTCGACGTATCGCGCGATCTGCTCGACGTGCTCATCGGGGTCGGTCGAGACGATGAAGCGGGATGCCGCGCGCTCGATCGGCAGCTGCTCTCCGAGCCGCTGCATCTCGAGCGGGTCGTCGATGCCCATCTTCTCCTCGGGGCTGAGCGCGAGCGGGGCCCAGAACCGCGTCTTCTCCAGGGCGACCGCGGGGTCGGGGTGGTAGGAGACCTTGACCTCCATCAGCGTGTCGATCGAGTCAGGGCTGCGCCCGGCCTTCTCCAGCCCTTCGTGCAGGGCTGGCAGGAGGGTCTCGGTGTACAGGCTCTGCGCCTTACCCGAGGTCGTGATGAAGCCGTCCGCGATGCGCCCTGCGAGGCGGGTCGCGGCCGGCCCGGCGGCGCCGATGTAGATCGGCACCGGCTGGTCGAGCTTGTCGTAGATCGTGATGTTGCGGGTCTGGTAGTACGTCCCGTCGAAGGTGACGCGCTCATCCGACCAGAGCCGCTCGATCAGCGTGATGGCCTCCTTGAGGCGCTGGAAGCGCTCGGGCGGGTCTGGCCACGCGAAGCCGAGGTTGGCCTCGTTCAGCGCCTCACCGGTGCCGACCCCGAGGATCACACGGCCCGGGTACATCACCCCGAGCGTCGCGAAGTCCTGCGCGATCACCGTCGGGTTGTAGCGGAACGTCGGAGTGAGCACCGACGTTCCGATCAGCACGCGCGACGTGCGCGCGCCGAGCGCGCCGAGCCAGGGGATGGATGCCGGAGCGTGACCGCCTTCGTGCAGCCACGGCTGCAGGTGGTCGGAGACGAACACCGAATCGAAGCCCATCTCCTCGGCGAGGACCGAGAACTCGCACAGCTCGTTGGGTCCGAACTGCTCGGCCGACGCCTTGTAGCCGAACCGGATCTTCGGCTCCGATGGCGGTGGAACGTTCATGATGCTCCTCTCGGCACGCCGTCGGTGGACGCGCCCTTCGTCGGTGCGCTGCGCGGTTCGGCGAGCGATTCGAACTCCGAGCCGTCGGCTGCCGCCAGTCGCGCGCGGAACGCGTCGACCGTTCCCGGCCACAGCAGGGTCAGGCGCCCCGAGCGCTCGTCGACGTACCAGTTGCGGCATCCGCCTGCGATCCAGGGGGTGGATGCCGACGCCGTCGCGATCTCGTCGGTGTAGCGCTGCTCGGCGACCGGGTCCACGCGCAGCACGGTGCCCGCCGCGTCCCCGTGCCCGAGTGCGCGGACGGCGTACGCGGCCTGTTCCTCGATCATGAGCACGGATGAGTTGTGCCCGAGCGAGGCGTTCGGTCCGTTCAGGACGAACATGTTCGGGAAGCCGCCGACAACGGTGGAGCCGAATGAGGTCATGCCCTCCGACCAGTGCTCGGCGAGCGTGATGCCCGCTTCGCCGCGAACGAGGTCGGCATAGGGCTGCTGCGTGGAAGCGAACCCGGTGGCGAGCACGAGGACGTCGGCGTCGAAGACGGACCCGTCGGCCGAGGTGAGCGTGCTGCCCTCCACGGTCGCGAGGGCCGAGGGCTCCAGCGTCACCCGGCGGCCGGCCACAGCGGGGTAGAACTCATCCGAGAGGAGCACGCGCTTGCACCCGAACGCGTAGTCGGGCGTGAGCGCGGTGCGCAGTGCCGGGTCGGCGATCTGCGCATACAGGTGCTCGAGCGCGATCCCGCGAGCAGTCGCCGCCGCATCGGCATCCCCCGATCGCGACGCGAATCGCGCCTCGCCCTCCAGATACAGCTCCCCGCGAAGGCGGGCGAGCTCACCCGGGTATGCGGCGAAGCGACGACGATCCGCGTCGTCGTAGGCCGCACCGCCGCGCGGGACGATCCAGGCCGGTGTGCGCTGGAAGAGCGTGACGTGCTCGGCGACGCGTGCCAGCTCCGGGAGCAGCTGCACGGCGCTCGCACCGGTGCCCACGAGCGCGACCCGGGCGCCGGCGAGCCCGGCATCGTGGTCCCAGCGGGATGAGTGGAACAGAGGCCCCGGGAACGTCTCCAGACCCTCGATGTCGGGGATCGCCGGCTCGGTCAGGCGTCCGCACGCGAGCACGAGGGCGTCGGCCTCGATCGCGCCGGGTGCATCGCCCCCGGTCTCGATGCGCCAGACGGAGGCCGCGGCATCCCATTCGGCGGACAGTACGGGCGTGCGAAGCCGCAGCCGGTCGCCGAGGCGCTCGCGGTCGGCGACGCCTTCGAGGTAGCGGCGGATCTCGTCGCCGCGGGCGAACACCCCCGACCAGTCCGGGTTCGGGTGGGTCGCGAAGCCGTACAGGTGCGACGGCACATCGCACGCGACGCCGGGGTAGGTGTTGTCCCGCCACGTTCCGCCGACCGATGCCGCCCGCTCGAGGATCAGGAAGTCCTCCCGCCCGGCGCGGCGCAGCGCGATCGCCATGCCGAGGCCCGCGAAGCCGGCGCCGACGATCGCGACCTGCATGCGCGTCATCGTCGTGCCTCCGGCTCCCGGTAATCGGTCGTGCGCTGACGGAACGGACGGAACAGGCCCGCGGCGATGCGCGCGGCGTCCTTCATCGGCAGCTCGAGGCCGTGTTCGATGCCGGCCTCGGGCAGCACGCGCCCGTCCAGCAGGGTGCCGCCGAGGTCATCCCCTCCCGATTGCAGGAGGATCGCGGCGGCGTCGCGGCCGACGCGGGTCCACGGGATCTGGATGTGCGGGATGCTGCCGCTCAGCATGAGCCGCGAGACGGCGACCATCGCACGGTGCTCGTCGATCGTGGCCCGGTCGCCGACCAGCGGCACACCGCCGCCCGGGCCCGGCAGCGGGATCGGCACGAACTCGGTGAAGCCGCCGGTGTCGGCTTGAATCGCCCGCAGGCGGCGCAGGTGCGCGATCCGCTCCTCGGCGGTCTCGACGTGCCCGTAGAAGATGACGCTCGTGGAGCGGAATCCGGCGCGATGCGCCGCCGAGATCCCCTCGACCCAGCGCTCGATCTCCAGGTCTCCGGGCGCCACGAGCGCGCGGACGCGCTCGCTCAGCACCTTGACGCCCGTCCCCGGGACCGTGTCCACTCCGGCGTCGCGCAGGGCCTCCAGGGCCGCGTCGAGTCCGAGGCCCCCGCGCTCGGCGAGATCCCGAACGTCCTGTGGCCGGTAGGCGTGCAGGTGCACCTCGGGAGTTGCCGCCTTGATCGCGCGTGCGATGTCGAGATAGGCGCGCGGGTCTTCCGCCTCCGGCAGCCGACCCTGCACGCAGATCTCGGTGGCTCCGAGGTCCCACGCATCCGCCGCGATCGCCGCGACGTCGTCGAGCGTGAACGTCCCGGGTTCGCCCGTCGGTGTCGATCCGAACCCGCTCGAAGTGAGGTTGCGGTTGACCACGAGGCTCACGGCCTCGCCGACCGTGTAGCGGCGCACGTCGTCCGCGGTCGCCGCCAGGGCGTCGAGGTCCGGACCCGTCGCGCGCAGCAGGTCGGACCACTCCGCGTCGTCGAGGCTCAGCGGGTCCGCCGCCGCGCGCTCCGCGAGCCCCCCGACTCCGCCCCGTTCGCCGAACCCATGCCCTCCGTGCGACCCCATACGATCTGTGGCGCCGGAACGGATGGGTTCGCGGCGAACCTGTGGGTTCGCGGACGCAGCTGTGGTCGAGGCCAACCCTGACGCAGGGTCCGCGAGGGCGGAGACCGCCGGGTGCAGCGCCGGATCGATCCAGGTGTCGGCGTCCCGAACGTACTCGGGGTGCGCGGTCAGGCGCTCGCGCAGCTCGAATCCGAGCTCAGCGGTGCGATCGGCGAGTTCGGACAGATGCGGCCACGGACGCTCGGGGTTCACGTGGTCTGCGGTCAGTGGTGACACGCCGCCCCAGTCGTCGGCGCCGGCGCGAAGCAGCAGCTCGAACTCGGCCGTGTCCGACAGGTTCGGCGGCACCTGAATGCGCATGCTCGGCCCCATCACGAGCCGCGCGACCGCGACAGCGGCGACGTACTCGAGCGCCGACGCGTCGGGCGCATCCTGCATGGCCGTGCGCCGCTTCGCGCGGAAGTTCTGCACGATCACCTCCTGCACGTGCGCGTGCTGCTCGTGCGCGGCTCGGATGGCGACGAGGGACTCGGCGCGGTCGCGAAGGGTCTCGCCGATGCCGACCAGGATGCCGGTCGTGAACGGCACGCGCTCGCGCCCGGCGTCGTCGATCACACTCAGACGCAGCTCGGGATCCTTGTCGGGGGAGCCGTAGTGCACCTGTCCGGGCTCCTCGAACAGCCGGCGCGATGTCGTCTCGAGCATCATGCCCATGGACGGCGCGGTGGGTCGCAGCATCCGCAGTTCGTCAGCCGACATGACGCCGGGGTTGAGGTGGGCGAGCAGTCCGGTCTCGGCGGTGATGAACCGGGCCATGGCTCCGACGTAGTCGAGGGTCGAGGCGTAGCCGTGTTCGTCGAGCCACGCGCGGGCCTCGGGCCAGCGGTCCTCGGGGCGATCGCCGAGGGTGAGCAGCGCCTCCTTGCACCCCAGCGCGGCGCCCTGACGTGCGACCGTGTGCACCTGTTCGGGCGACATGTAGGTCGGCTTGCGCAGCTTGCGCAGCTGCGCAGGGGTGTCCACGAAGATGCAGTAGTGGCAGCGGTCACGGCACAGCGTGGTGAGCGGGATGAACACCTTGCGCGAGTAGGTGATGACTCCGGGTCGACCGGATGCCGCCAGCCCCGCGTCGCGCGTGGCGCCGGCGATCTGCAGCATGCGGTCGAAATCGGCGCCCTCGGCGCGCAGCAGCGACTCGGCATCGTCGGCGCTCAGGCGCCCGCCGTGGGCGGCTCGATCGAGGACGTCGGCGATCGTGGATCCGCCGACGGCTCGCGCGGGTTCGAGCAGGGTCACCGTTCCAGTCTTGCACCGCGAGGGCTGCGGCGGCTCCGGGATCGTTGTCCGTCCGTAAGCAAATCACCAGGTGGGCGTCCAAACCCCCTGGCAGACTGGTGCCATGGTCACGCTCCTGCTCGACTCGACGCAGCTCGAGATCGTGCTGTCGGGCGCCGAGCGGGCCCTTGCATTCCACAAGGGGAATGTGGCGATCGAGCGCTCGACGATCACGAAGGTCCAGCTGACCGACGACGCGTGGACGTGGCTGCGCGGCGTTCCGAGCCCCGGCACACACCTTCGCGGCGTCATCGCGATGGGAACATGGAAGTCCTCCGGCGGCGATGACTTCGCGATCATCCGCCGGCATCGCGCGAGCGTCGTGATCGACCTCGATGGTCACCCCGACTACCAGCGCGTCATCCTCACGACACGCCACGGCCTGGCGCTGGTCCAATCGCTCAAGCTCGACGTGACCGGCACGGCCGAGGACGTGGTCGACATCGCGACCGGCACGATCCCCGTCGCAGACCTGCCACCCGCCAAGAAGGCGCGCGCCCGCAGGCCGAAGCCGGTCACCGCGACCTGAGCAGCGGCCCGCGAGGCGGTCAGGTGACGTCGCGCCGCCAGCTGAGCAGGTGGCCGAGCACCAGGAGGACCACGGCGTAGCCGAGCAGCACGAGGCCGCCGATCCACCACTGCAGCGGGTCCTCTGCGGGCAGCCCCGGCGCTGCGGTGCTGAACAGGCTCGCTCCGACGAGCGCATCGCTGGCCGCGCCCGGGAGGAATCGCGTGATGTTCGTCAGGCCCTCGACGAACCCGGCTGCGGTGCGGCCGACCGGCTCGAGGAACTGGGTGAAGACGAGCACGCCGACGATCGCGCCGACCTGGTTGCGGACGAGCGCGCCGACGCCGATGCCCACGAGCACCCAGAGCACGAACGCGAGGATCATCCGTCCGAACAGGGCCCAGGTGTCGCCCGAGCCGAGGTCGGTCTCGAGTCCGTAGCCGGCCAGGAGTGCAGCCGAAGGGGCGACCGACGCCACGACGCCGACCACGCCGAAGAGCACCCCGAGGAGCACGCCGATCGCGATCTTGCCGCCCAGCACGACTCCGCGCCGCGGCGTCGCGAGGAACGTCGGCGTCAGCGTCTTGTGGCGGAACTCGGTCGTCACCATGAGGGTGCCGATCAGCAGCGGAAAGACATAGCCCACCGCGGTCGCGGTGCTGTACAGCGTCGCCGGCAGACCTTCAGCGGGGATCTGCGGAGCATCCCCGGGCAGCGAGCCGGTCGCCGCGGCGGAGAACACGAATCCCAGGACGGCGGCCGTGAACCCGATGTAGGCGAACAGCACGATCGCGAGGATCCACCACATCGACGTCGTGAACTGCTTGGTCGCCTCCGAGCGGGTGGCGTTCGCGAGGCTCATCGCTGCTCACCCCCCTCGTCATCCGAGCGCCGATGGACATCGTCCTCGACCCAGTCGGGCGAGAGATCCGACAGCGTGCCGAGCTCGCTCGTGTCATCGGACGGCTCCGATTCGGATGCTGCGTCCTCGGGTTCGTGCTCAGGTTCGGGCTCGGGTTCGGGCTCGGGTTCGGGCTCTGGTTCGGGCTCGGGATCCGGCTCGGGTTCGGGTTCCGGTTCCGGTTCAGGCTCAGGCTCAGGCTCCGGCTCGGGTTCCGGTTCGGGCTCTGGCTCCGGCTCCGGCTCGGATGCGTCTGCGACCGGTTCCGCCTGCGCGCCGAGGTCGTCGTCGGTCTGATCCCCGGGATCGTCGTCGACGACCGGAGCATCCTCGCTCACCCAGCCCTCCGGCGTGTCGCCGGACTCCCCGCCCTCGGCATCCGACTCGCCGCCGCCATCGGCGTCCGGTTCAGGGTCGCCATCGGCATCCTGCCCGCCGTCCCCCTCGCCGGCGGCGCCTTCGGCGTCGGCCGCGGCCTCTGCGGCCTGCGCGGCCGTGAAGGACGCGAAGAACGCGTCCGCCTCGACGTCGGCTTCCGTCTTCACGTACCGCTCCCACGGGCGGTCTTCGGAGACCGGCTCGCCCGGGTCCGCGTCGAGCGGCTCCTCCGCGCCGGAGAGCTCCGCGTCGATCGCGCCGAGCGCCTCGACGTCCGGATCCGCGTCGAGCGCGAGACCGTCCTGGTAGGCATCGGTCTCGGGATCGCCCGCGGACGAGATGATGTCGATCACTCCGGTGCTGGCGACCGCGTACAGCGCGGTCGGCGAGGGATCGACCGCGGCCTCGAGCGGAGGCTCGGCATCCGAGTCCCCATCGGCATCCAGGTCGATGTCGGCATCCGCATCGGCATCGCCGCCCGTATCGGCGCCGGCATCCGCGTCGGTTTCGTCCGCATCCGATGCCGCCCATGCGACAGCTCCCGCGGCGGCTCCGGCAGCGACCGCTGCACCGGGAGCGCTGCCGCTCTCCGCGTCCAGATCCGCCGCCACTGCGGCCGTCTCCGCTGCGCCGGCCTCGGCATCCGCGCTCTCCGCGGCCCCAGTCGGCTCGGCCCCGTCGCCGGCACCCGTCCCTGCCGCGGCGACCGCCCCGACTGCCGCGACCGCACCCATCGGCGCGGCGCCCGCGGTGGGGTGCACGCGCGCCCCGCTGACCAGGTCGAGGAAGACCTCCTCGAGCGCCGGACCGCGCCGCTGCAGCGACGACAGGGCCACCCCGGCGGATGCGGCCACAGCGCCGACCGCCGCAGGGTCGAGCCCCCGCACGGTCAGACCGGAGCGGAGCAGTTCGAACGGGACATCGGCCGCCGTGAGCGCACCGGCGAGGCCGGCGCGGTCGGGGGAATCGACGACCGTCGCGAACTCCGACGGGTCGGCGAGGTCCTCGAGGGTGCCCTGGAACACGAGGCGTCCCTGAGAGATGATCAGCACCGAGTCGACGGTCTGCTGCACTTCGGCGAGGAGGTGGGACGAGACGAAGACGGTGCGGCCCTCGCGCGCGAGCTGCCGGAGGAAGCCGCGCATCCACTTGATGCCCTCGGGGTCGAGCCCGTTGGCGGGCTCGTCGAGCACCAGGACTCCCGGGTCGCCGAGCAGCGCATACGCGAGGCCGAGTCGCTGCCTCATGCCGAGCGAGAAGCCGCCCACCTTGCGACCGCCGACGTCGGCGAGCCCGACGAGTCCGAGGGTCTCCGCCACCCGCGTGAGCGGCAGTCCGGCTGCCTGCGCGTAGACCTTCAGATGGTTCGCGGCGGTGCGGCCCGGGTGGAAGCTCGAAGCCTCCAGAACGGCCCCGACCGTCTGCAGCGGTGCGTCGAGGGACGCGTACGGCGAACCGCCGATCGTGGCGGTGCCGTCGGAGGCGCGCACCAGCCCCAGTAGCACGCGAAGAGTGGTGGTCTTCCCGGCCCCGTTCGGGCCGAGGAACCCGGTCACCAGACCCGGCTCGACACGTGCGGAGAAGTCTGAGACGGCGGTGACGGCACCGAACCGCTTGGTGATTCCGGAGAACTCCAGCACCTGTCCTTCGGGCATGCCGAACCTCTCGTCGTCATCGTTGAACCGTTCTCCATATCCTGGCGGAAAGTGGGCGGTCCGTGCAGGAAGGTCTCCGCTCGGCGCGCAGATGCGGGGCTTCGCGCGACCGCGCGGCGAACCTCCCACCGTCAGCGGGCCTGCTCCCGGTAATCTTGCGCTCGTGAGTGAACCCGCCGAGTCCGTCGAGCCGAGTGTCCTCGTGCGGTCCGCGGGCGGGCTCGGGTGCCTGACGCTCAATCGCCCGCGCGCGCTCAACGCGCTCGACCTCGGCATGATCGGACTGCTCGCCGACGCTCTGGACGCGTGGGAGCACGACACCGACATCGACATCGTGCTCCTCGACGGCACCGGCGACCGCGGGTTCTGCGCGGGCGGCGACGTGCGCGGCCTCTACGAGCAGATCACCGGTGGCGACCCGGACGGCGCCGGAGCCTTCTTCCGCAACGAGTACGCGCTGAACGCGCGCATCGCCGAGTACCCGAAGCCGATCGTGGTGCTCGCCGACGGCATCACGATGGGCGGTGGCATCGGGCTGGCCGGCCACGCGGCGATCCGGGTCGTCACCGAGCGCTCGAAGCTCGCGATGCCCGAGACGCGCATCGGCTTCACGCCCGACGTCGGAGGGACGTGGCTCCTCGCCCATGCACCGGGGCGCCTGGGCGAATACCTGGCGCTCACCGGCACAGTGATGGACGCCTCCGATGCGATCTACGCGGGCCTCGCCGACCATTTCGTCCCGTCCGCGAACCTCGACGGGCTGCGCGACGCGCTCGAGACCCGCGCCGATCCGACGAGCCCGACCGAGCTCGTCCTCCTCTTCGACGAGACCCCCGTGCCCTCGGCCCTCATCGCGGATCGGATCTGGATCGACGATGCGTTCGCGGCCGACACCGTCGCCGAGATCGTCGACCGCCTCCGCGCCCGGCCGGAGGCCGCCGCGGCTGCTGCCGCCGATCTGCTCGGCGAGCTCTCGCCCACCGGACTCGCCGTCACGCTCGAGGCGGTGCGCCGCGCCCGGGAGCTGCCCGATCTGCGCGCGGCCCTCGCGCAGGAGTACGGGCTGGTGCTCTGGTTCGCGGCCACGCAGCCCGACCTCGTCGAGGGGATCCGCGCGCAGGTCGTGGAGAAGGACCGCAGCCCCCGATGGCGGCCGGCGTCGATCGCCGAGCTGACACCGGATGCCGCGGCATCCGCCTTCGCATATCAACCGTCGATCCCGCTCTGGGTCTGAGAGGCGAGCCGATGACCGACCAGCCGCGCAGACGTCGATATTCGATCGGCGTCGCAATCGACTGGTTCTTCTTCGTCTTCGCGGGGCTCGCAGCGGTGTGGCTGGCGTACCTGAGCCTCACCGACACGTTCCGGGTGGGATGGTGGGGGTTTCTCTTCGTCCTCGCGTTCTGGGTGCTGCTGGCGTACCTGGTGCTGCCGCGCCTGCACCGGATCCTCACGACGATCTACGTCCCCGACTACTTCATCGGGCGCGCCCGCACGAGCGACGGCCTTCTCGGCGACCCCGTCAACCTCGCGCTGCGCGGCGAGGCCGAGCAGATCCATGCGGCGATGGCGGCGGCCGGGTGGACGAGGGCCGACGATGTCACCCTGGGCTCCTCGTGGCGAATCATCGCGTCGACGCTCACCCGGCGCAGTTACGGCGAGGCGCCGGTGAGCCCGCTCTTCCTCTTCAGCAGGCAGCAGGACTTCGCCTATCAGCAGGAGGTCGACGGCAACCCCGCCCAGCGCCACCACGTCCGGTTCTGGAGGTGTCCCGACGCGTGGCTCCTGCCCGGAGGGACCCGGGTGGACTGGCTCGCGGCTGGCACGTTCGACACCGCCGTCGGGCTGTCGCTGTTCACGCTCCAGGTCACGCACCGGATCGACGCGGACACCGACATCGAGCGCGATCACATCGTGCGCACCGTCACCGGCGCCGATCCGCGCGTTCAGGTGGAGGTCCTCGAGGACTTCTCCACCGGCTACCACGCCCGCAACGGCGGCGGCGACACGATCCGCACCGACGGCGACCTGCCGATCATCGACGTGCGGCCGGTGGCGGTGGGTACGCCATGACGAACGCCCCCGACAAGCGGCCGGCCTTCGAGCCGGCATCGGAGCTTCTCAGACGGCCCGAGGCCGATCCGAACATGAAGCGGCCGACCTCGACGGTGGCCGGTGTGACGCTGGTGTTCCTGCGCGTTCTCTCAGGGCTGATCGTCCTCGTGATCATCATCCTGAACTGGCGCGCGACCGTGCGGGAGATAGACATCACGGTCGAGGGGGCGGAGAGCACCCCGGAGGTCGCACAGGCCGTGCTCATCGCCGTCATCGTGTTCCTCGTCGTCGTCCTGCTCGTGGACGCCGGGCTCGCGATCTTCATTCTGACCGGCCATAACTGGGCGCGGGTGCTCGTGATGACGTTCTCCGCGATCTCGATCACAGGCTCCTTCATCCAGTGGTGGTCGGAGGGGCAGGAGATCTCGATCACCGGCTCGCTCCTGACGCTCGGCCTCGACATCCTGATCCTGCTCGCGCTGTCCAGCCGCAGCGCAGCCGCTTACGCGAGGCGCAACGAGCGCCGCGAGCCTGCGCCCACCGATTAGCCTGGATCGCGCCGCGGCCGTGCGGGATCGGCTGCGACCGGGGAGGGGTGCGCGTGTTCGACAGTCCGCTGTCCGCGTCGGCCTACGACGTGCTCGGCGTCGACCCTGCCGCCGACGAGGACTCGCTGCGCAAGGCCTACCGCCTCCGCCTGCGGCAGACTCATCCCGACACCGGCGGGGACGCCGCCGTGTTCATCCAGGTGCAGCGCGCGTGGGAGCTCGTCGGCACGGTCGATGCGCGAACCGCCTACGACCGAGGACACGGCTTCGCCGATGCGTTCGGTCCCGGCGCCGATGGACCTTCGACGCCCGGATGGCGCACGCCGACCCGGCCGGCCGACACGCGCCCGAAGGCGCGGTCGTTCGGGCAGCCCGGCGGATGGCGCCGCGAGCGATACCTCATGCTCATCCGCGAGTGGGCCGGACGCGGAGTGACGGTGGAGGACCCGTACGACCCGGCTCTCGTGCGCTCGGCGCCGCGGGAACTGCGACGGATGCTGGCCGACGCGCTCGCCGAGGAGGCCACGGCACGCGTCGTCTCAGACCTCGGCATCGGGTACACGGTGTGGCACGACGTCGCGGCCCCGGTGCGCGGCGGAACCGGAGACGACAAGCTCGATCACATCGTCCTGAGCCCCTCCGGGCTGTATGCCGTCCTGTCCGAGGACTTCGGCGGACCGGTCGGCGTGCGGCGCGGCGAGCTCACCGGGGATGCCGTGCCTGGCACGCCGGTCGCCGATCTGCTCGCTCGCGTGCGCCTCATCTCCCGTGCGGCCGGCGTCCGCTTCGGCGGCGTGATCGTCGTGCTGCCCGACGAGGATCTCGTGCAGGCCGTGACGGACCTGGGCAAGGTGCGCGGCGTCCCGGTGGTGCTCGTGGCCCGCGGCGCGCTCGGCAACGTACTTCGTCAGGGGGTTCCGGGCGCGCGCTCGATCGGCGGCAACGAGATCTTCGACATCCGCACGCGCCTGCAGCAGGCCGTGCGCTTCGTCTGAGGGGCGGTTCCTTCTCCCGACCCCAGGATGGCTGACAAGGCGCCTGCGGCCCTCTTAGAGTGAAAGACGGGTCATCCTCCAGACCCCGGCGCAGAAGGGTCCTCCGTGACCGAACAACTCCCCGGCAGCGTGCTCCCGATCCCCGACCAGGTCTATTCCGGCCCCATGGTCATGGACGCGAAGAAGATGGAGGAGAAGCTTCCGCCCATCGAGATGAAGCGCCCGCCCGCGAAGGCGCCGAATGTTCTGCTGGTGCTGCTGGACGATGTGGGATTCGGCGCCTCGAGCGCGTTCGGCGGACCCGTGCCGATGCCGACGGCCGAGCGCCTCGCCGGCGGCGGGCTTCGTTACAGCCGCTTCCACACCACGGCGATCTGCTCGCCCACGCGCGCCGCGATGCTCTCCGGCCGCAACCACCACCAGGTGGGCATGGGGCAGATCACCGAGACCGCGACCCCCTCGCCGGGCTACCGGTCGACGCGTCCGAACTCGTGTGTGCCGCTGCCCGAGATCCTGCGTCAGTCCGGTTACAACACCGCGCAGTTCGGCAAGTGCCATGAGGTTCCGGTGTGGGAATCGGGTCCGACCGGCCCGTTCGACCACTGGCCGGCGTTCAGCGGATTCGAGAAGTTCTACGGCTTCATCGGCGGCGAGACCAACCAGTGGACACCGGCTCTGATCGACGGCGTCGGGTTCCTCGAGCCGCCCGACGACCCGGACTACCATCTGATGCCCGATCTCGCCGACAAGACGATCGAGTACATCAATCAGCAGAAGGCGCTCACGCCCGACAAGCCCTTCTTCATCTATTTCGCGCCCGGTGCGACGCACGCCCCCCATCACGTGCCGACCGAATGGATCGACAAGCACAAGGGCAGGTACGACCAGGGTTGGGATCAGCTGCGCGAGCAGACGTTCGCGCGGCAGAAGGAGCTCGGGGTGATTCCGCCGGATGCCGTCCTCACGGAGCGCAGTGAGGGCATCCCGGCCTGGGACGACACCCCCGAGGAGCGCCGCCCGATCCTCGCGCACCAGATGGAGGTGTACGGCGCGTTCCTCGAGTACGCCGACTTCCACACCGGCCGGGTGATCGATGCCATCGACAAGCTCGACCTGCTCGATGACACGCTCGTGCTGTACATCATCGGAGACAACGGCGCCTCGGCCGAGGGAGGCCTCAACGGGGCGTTCATGCTCTCGACGGCAGCCAACGGCGGCGCCGAGTACGAGACCGTCGAGTTCTGGCAGGAGAACCTCGACAAGATCGGCGGACCCGAGGCGTACAACCACTACGCGGTCGGCTGGGCGCACGCGATGTGCACGCCCTACCAGTGGACCAAGCAGGTCGCGAGCCACTACGGCGGCACCCGCAACGGGACGATCGTGCACTGGCCGTCGCAGATCGAGGCGAAGGGCGAGGTGCGCGATCAGTGGCACCACGTGATCGACGTCGCCCCGACGATCCTCGAGCTGGCCGGCCTGGCACAGCCGCACACCGTCAACGGCGTCACGCAGATCCCGATGCACGGCACGTCGTTCGCTTACTCGTTCAACGAGAAGGCAGCCGATGAGCGCCATCACACGCAGTACTTCGAGATCATGGGCAACCGCGGCATCTACCATCGCGGCTGGACGGCGCAGACCCGCCACCGCACGCCGTGGGATGTCGTCAGCGCCGCGCCCGACTTCTCCGACGACGTGTGGGAGCTGTACGACACGAGCGTGGACTGGACGCAGTCGAACAACCTCGCCAAGGAGAACCCCGCCAAGCTCGCCGAGCTGCAGCAGCTGTTCCTCATCGAGGCGACCCGCTACAACGTGATCCCCCTCGATGACCGGGCCGCCCAGCGGATGAACCCCGAGTTCGCCGGCCGGCCGACCATCGTGCAGGGCGACACCCTGCGCCTGTTCGAAGGCATGAGGCGGCTCAACGAGAACGTCGCGATCAACGTCAAGAACCGGTCGTGGTCCGTCACGGCCGAGATCGTCGTGCCCGATGACGGCTCGCTCGACGGCGCGATCGTCGCACAGGGCGGCCGCACCGGTGGCTGGTCGTTCTTCGGCGAGGCCGGCAAGCTCGGCTTCCACTACAACTACTGCGGGCTGCTGCGCAGCACCGCGCTGTCGACGGACGCCGTCGGCTCGGGCAGTCATCAGGTGAGGGCGGAGTTCGCTTACGCAGGCGGGGGCATCGGCCGCGGCGGAACCGTGACCCTGTACGTGGACGGCGCAGCATCCGGAACTGCGGACGTCGTTCGCACCCACCCGATGTACTTCTCGTTCGATGAGGGGCTCGATGTCGGCTGCGACACGGGCATGCCCGCATATGAGGGGTACACGACGCCGCACGGGCGTTTCTCGGGCCGCATCGAGTGGGCCGAGATCCAGCTCGGCCTCGACGACCACAGTCACCTGATCGACCCCGAAGAGTGGCTGCAGGCCGCCATGCGGCATCAGTGATGGGAATGCGACGGCCCGCCCGGTCGGCGCCGGCCGGCCGGCACGCACCACACCCATGATGAGCGATCGGAGACGAGGAGCAATGATGTCCGACGAATTCCCGCGCGGTGCCCTGCCCATCCCGGATCTCGCGTACACCGGGACGGTGACCTTCGACGCGGAGGATCCTGACACGCACTACCCGCCGATCAGGCCGGTCCGCGCGCCGGAGGGCGCGCCGAACGTGCTCGTCATCCTGATCGACGACACGGGCTTCGGGGCATCGAGTGCGTTCGGAGGTCCGGTGCAGACGCCCACCTTCGAGCGGATCGCCGCGCAGGGGCTGAAATACACCCGCTTCCACACGACGGCGCTGTGCTCGCCGACGCGCGCCGCGCTCCTGAGTGGGCGCAATCACCACACGGTCGGCATGGGCGGCATCACCGAGATCGCGACGTCGGCTCCCGGATACAACTCGATCCGGCCGAACAGCTGCGCCCCGCTCGCCGAGACGCTCAAGCTCAACGGCTACAGCACTGCGCAGTTCGGCAAGTGCCACGAGGTGCCGGTGTGGACGGCGAGCCCGGTCGGCCCCTTCGACGGCTGGCCGAGCCCCGGCGGCGGGTTCGAGTACTTCTACGGCTTCATCGGCGGCGAGACCAACCAGTGGTACCCCGCCCTCTATGAGGGCACAAACGCGGTCGAGCCGTGGGGCACGCCCGAGGAGGGCTACCACTTCATGGGCGACATGACCGACAAGGCCATCGCCTGGACAAGGCAGCAGAAGTCGCTCGCACCCGACAAGCCGTTCTTCACCTACTTCGCTCCCGGCGCCACGCACGCCCCGCACCACGTGCCCGAGGAGTGGGCGGACATGTACAAGGGCGCGTTCGACCAGGGCTGGGACGAAGTGCGGAAGGAGACCTTCGCACGTCAGAAGGCGCTTGGAGTCATCCCGCAGGACGCGGTGCTCACCGAGCGCAGCGACGGCATCCCGGCCTGGGATGACATGAACCCCGACCTCTACCCCGTTCTCGCGCGCGAGATGGAGGTATACGCAGGGTTCCTCGCGTTCGCCGACCACCACACCGGCCGGCTCATCGACGCGCTGGACGAGCTGGGCGTGCTCGATGACACCCTCATCTACGTCATCATCGGCGACAACGGCGCATCCGCCGAGGGCACGATGAAGGGCACGACGAATGAGGCGTTCACCCTGAACCACATGAACGACATGGAGGATGACGCCTACATGATCGCGCACAAGGACGATCTCGGCACGCCCCGCTCGTACAACCATTACGCGATCGGCTGGGCGCACGCGATGGACACCCCGTACCAGTGGACCAAGCAGGTCGCCAGCCACTGGGGCGGGACCCGCAATGGCACGATCGTCTCCTGGCCGAACGGCATCGCGGCGCGCGGCGAGATCCGCAACCAGTTCGCGCACGTGATCGATGTCGCGCCGACGGTGCTCGAGGCCGCCGGCATCCCCGAGCCGTCCACGGTCAACGGCGTGACGCAGCGTCCCTACGAGGGCACGCCCATGAACTACTCGTTCGACGACGCGGATGCCGAGGAGCAGCACACGACCCAGTACTTCGAGATGGTCGGCAACCGGGCGATCTTCCACAAGGGCTGGACCGCCGTCGCCAAGCACAAGTACCCGTGGCTCAGCTCCGATCACTCTCTCGCCGACGACGTGTGGGAGCTCTACAACGTGGAGGAGGACTGGACCCAGTCCCACGATCTGGCGGCAGAAGAGCCTGAGCGACTCGCGCACCTGCAGCGGCTGTTCCTCATCCAGGCGGCGCGGTTCAACGTGCTTCCTCTCGACATCCGCACTGCCGAGCGGTTCAACGCCGACCTGGTCGGCCGGCCGAAGATCCTCGACGGCGACACGCAGACGCTCTATCCCGGCATGAAGCGCTTGAACGAGAACTGCGTGATCGGCGTGAAGAACAAGTCCTTCACGGTGACGGCGAAGCTGACCGTGGCGGGGGCCGGAGCCGCCGGCGTGATCATCGCCCAGGGCGGCACCTACGGGGGCTGGAGCTTCTACATCCACGAGGGCGCACTGGCCTTCTGCTACAACACGCTGGCGATCGAAGTCGCGGTGATCCACTCCGATCCCGCCCTGACCCCTGGCGAGCACGAGGTGCGAGCGGAGTTCGCCTACGACGGTGGCGGGCTCGGCAAGGGCGGCACCGTCACGCTGTACGACGGCGACACCGAGGTCGGTGCGGGACGAGTGGAGCGCACCATCCCGTTCACGTTCTCGCTCGACGAGACCGTCGACATCGGGATGGATGTCGCCTCACCCGTCTCACCCGACTACGGTCCGACCGGCAACGAGTTCGCGGGCGAGATCTCGTGGGTGCGGTTGGACGTCGGCGACGACGACCACTCGCACCTCGCCGACCCCGAGCACCTCATGACGATCGCGATGACCAAGCAGTAGGCACTACGCCGACCACACCGCCAGCTCGTTGCCGGCCGGGTCGGCGAAATGGAATCGCCGGCCCCCGGGGAAGGCGTAGATGTCGTGCAGCACCGTGCCGCCGGCATCCGTCACCCGCGACCGAGCGGCCTCGAGATCGTCGACGTAGATGACCACCATCGGCATGGTCTGCCGATGGTCGTCGGCGACGGCGTTGAAGCCGGCGACGGTTCCGCTGTCGCTCGTGTCGAGGTACTCGCCGTAATCGGTGAACGTCCAGTCGAAGGCGGACTCGTAGAAGGCCCGGGCGCCGCGGAGCCCGCGGTCGTCGGCGACGGGGAACTCGACGAGGTCGATCTGATTGTGGGTCGGCATGCCACAGGTGTACCACCGCGCGCCGACAGCGTGGTTTCGCCGTCAGCGTACGGACCCGGATATCGGGTGAGGCTGTCGGAGGATCGTGGCAGGGTGGAGCGGTGGCGCCGTCGCGCCCTCTCGCTCGACCTTCTTCGGAGACCTCGTGCTCGGCAAAATCCTCTTCCGCTACCTGAAGCAGTATCGCTGGCTTCTGCTGGGCGTGCTGGTCTTCCAGTTCATCTCGGCGATGGCGTCGCTCTATCTCCCGCGACTGAATGCCGACATCATCGACAACGGCGTCGCCAAGGGCGACACCGCCTACATCTGGTCGACCGGCATGGTGATGCTCGCGATCTCGCTCGCCCAGATCACCGCGGCGATCATCGCGACCTACTTCGCGGCGCGCTCGTCGATGGCCGCCGGCCGTGACATGCGCCGGGACATCTACGAGAAGGTCAGCGGGTTCTCCGAGCGCGAAGTGTCGAAGTTCGGCCCGGGCTCGCTGATCACCCGCAACACGAACGACGTCCAGCAGGTGCAGATGCTCGCGATGATGGGCGCCACGATGCTCGTCACCGCGCCGCTGCTCGCGATCGGCGGCATCTACATGGCGCTGCAGCAGGATGTCGGCCTGAGCTGGCTGATCGCCGTCGCCGTGCCCCTGCTGCTGCTGTTCGTGCTGCTCATCATCAGCCGCATGGTGCCGCTGTTCCGCAGCTTCCAGAAGAAGCTGGATGCCGTCAACCGGGTCATGCGCGAGCAGCTCACCGGCGTGCGCGTCGTGCGCGCCTTCGTCCGGGAGGACATCGAGGAGGAGCGCTTCGCGGTCGCCAACACGGACATCATGGTCGTCGGCCGCAAGGTCGGCTCGCTGTTCGTCCTGCTGTTCCCGGTGGCGATGCTCGTGCTGAACGTCACGGTCGTGGGCGTCATCTGGTTCGGCGCGATCCAGGTCGACGCGGGCACGGTCGAGATCGGCACCCTATTCGCCTTCATGGCGTACGTCGGTCAGATCCTGATGGGCGTCCTGATGGCGAGCTTCATGACGATCATGATCCCGCGCGCCGCGGTCTCGGCCGAGCGCATCGGCGAAGTGCTGGCCAGCGAGTCGACGCTGACGCGAGCCGAGAACCCGGTCAGCGACTTCGCCGCCCCGGGAACCGTCACGTTCGACGATGCCGAGTTCACCTACCCCGGGGCCGAGTCACCGGTGCTGCAGGGCATCACGTTCGAGGCGAAGCGCGGCGAGACCGTCGCGATCGTCGGGTCGACCGGCTCGGGCAAGACCACCCTGATCTCACTGATCCCGCGGCTGTTCGATGTGACCGGCGGTGCCGTGCGCGTCGGCGGCGTCGATGTGCGCGAGGCCGACCTGGACTACCTGTGGAAGGGCATCGGGCTCGTCCCGCAGCGCCCGTTCCTGTTCTCGGGCACCGTGGCCTCGAACCTGCGGTTCGGGCGTGAGGAGGCGACGGACGAAGAGCTCTGGAAGGCCCTCGAGATCGCCCAGGGCAAGGACTTCGTCGAGGAGATGGAAGGCCAGCTCGGAGCGCGCATCGCGCAGGGCGGCACGAACGTCTCGGGCGGCCAGCGCCAGCGGCTCGCGATCGCGCGGGCGATCGTGCACCAGCCCGACATCCTCGTGTTCGACGACTCGTTCTCCGCGCTCGACCTGTCGACCGATGCGAGGCTCAGGCAGGCGCTGTGGCGCGAACTGCCCGACGTCACCAAGATCGTCGTCGCCCAGCGCGTGTCGACGATCACCGATGCCGACCGCATCGTGGTGCTCGAGGACGGGCGCATCGTCGGCGTTGGAACGCATCAGGAGCTCTTGGACGAGAGCGAGACGTATCGAGAGATCGTCGAGTCGCAGCTGGGGGTGGAAGCATGAGCACTCCCGACACCCTCACCGAGGAGGAGCGCCTCGAGCTCGAGCTCGCCGAGCAGGCACGTCAGACCTCGGGCGACTGGGACAGCGTCAAGCCGGGCAAGGCCGATGACTTCGGCAAAAGCTTCGGTCGGCTGATCGGCCTGCTGAAGCCGCACGCCGTGGCATTCGTGTTCGTCTCGATCCTGGGTGCGATCGGCGTGTTCCTCGCCGTCATCGCGCCGAAGATCCTCGGCGAGGCGACCAACATCATCTTCGAGGGCGTCGCCTCGAACGCGCTCGCGGCGCAGTTCCCCGACGGCACCTCGCAGGCCGTCGTCGTGGAAGCGCTCAACGCCGCCGGACAGACCGATCTGGCGAACATGATCGGCGCGATGAACGACTTCACGGTCGGCACCGGCGTCGACTTCGAAGCACTGCGAGCGGTCGTGGTGCTGGTGCTCGCGATCTACGTCGCATCGTCGTTCCTGAGCTGGATCCAGGGCTACGTGATCAACATCATCATGGTGCGCACGATGTGGCGCCTGCGTGAGTCGGTCGAGACCAAGATCAACCGCCTGCCCCTGTCGTACTTCGACAAGGTGCAGCGCGGCGAGCTGATCTCGCGCGTGACGAACGACATCGACAACATCACGCAGACGATGCAGCAGTCGCTCTCCAGCGTCGTGACGTCGGTGCTGACCGTGATCGGCGTGCTGATCATGATGTTCTCGATCTCGTGGCAGCTCGCGCTCGTCGCGCTCGTCTCGCTGCCGCTCATGGCGGTCATCTTCGGTGTGATCGGCCCCCGCTCGCAGAAGGCGTTCGGCACGCAGTGGAAGAAGGTCGGGCGGCTGAACGCCCGTGTCGAGGAGTCGTTCTCCGGGCACGCGCTCGTCAAGGTCTTCGGCCGCGAGGTCGACTCCCGCGAGAAGTTCCAGATCGAGAACGAGGAGCTCTACGAAGCGAGCTTCAAGGCGCAGTACCTGTCGGGCATCATCATGCCGGGCATGATGTTCGTCGGGAACCTGACGTACGTCGGCATCGCCGTCCTCGGCGGACTCATGGTCGCCAACGGCCAGCTCCGCCTCGGCGACGTGCAGGCGTTCATCCAGTACTCGCAGCAGTTCACCCAGCCGCTCTCGCAGCTGGGCGGCATGGCCGCGGTCATCCAGTCGGGCACCGCATCTGCCGAGCGCGTGTTCGAGCTGCTGGATGCCGATGAGCAGGAGCCCGACGCGGTGGACGCACCGAAGCCGGTCGACGGCGAGGGCGTCATCGAGTTCGATCATGTCCGCTTCTCGTACACGCCCGATCGGCCGCTCATCACCGACCTGTCGTTCCGCGTCGAGCCCGGACAGACCGTCGCGATCGTCGGCCCCACGGGCGCCGGCAAGACGACGCTCGTGAACCTGATCATGCGGTTCTACGAACTCGACGGCGGCCGCATCCTCCTCGACGGACAGGACATCGCCGAGCTCACGCGTGACGACGTCCGCTCGCGCACCGGCATGGTGCTCCAGGACCCGTGGCTGTTCGCCGGCACGATCCGCGAGAACATCCGGTACGGCCGCGAGTCCGCGTCGGACGAGGAGATCGTGGCCGCCGCGACCGCCACTCGCGTCGACCGGTTCGTGCACTCGCTTCCCGAGGGCTACGAGACGGTGCTCGACGAGGACGCCTCGAACGTCTCGGCCGGTGAGAAGCAGCTCATCACGATCGCCCGGGCGTTCGTGGCCCAGCCGTCGGTGCTGATCCTCGACGAGGCCACGTCCTCGGTCGACACCCGCACCGAGCTGCTGCTCCAGCACGCGATGGCGGCGCTGCGCGAAGGGCGCACGTCCTTCGTCATCGCGCACCGGTTGTCGACGATCCGGGATGCCGACCTCATCCTCGTCATGGAGCATGGCGACATCGTCGAGAAGGGCACCCACGAGGAGCTCATCGCGGCGAAGGGCGCGTACTGGCGGCTGTACCAGTCGCAGTTCGAGCAGGCGGCGAGCGATTTCGATGAACAGCCGGACGCGACCGGCGTCGTGCCCGTCACGACGGATGCCGCGACCTCCCTCCCGTTGACGACGGACTCCGCCGAGATCTCGTCATAGCGGCACGACCCACCTGCAGAGAGAGCAGCCCGTCATGACAGAGGTGCTGCCTTCGTGGCGTCGCACGCAGACGCGCGATCGGATCATCGAGTTCGTGGCGTCGGTGTCAGGCGATGGGCCCGCGACCGTCCCTGTGACAGAGCGAATCGCGGTGTTCGACAATGACGGAACGCTCTGGACCGAGAAGCCCATGCCCACGCAGCTCGCGTACATCGTGAAGCAGTGGGCGGCGAAGGCGGCGGCGGACCCCGCCCTCGCCGATCGGCAGCCCTACAAGGCCGTCGTCACGGGCGACCTGGGCTGGCTCGGAAGCGCCCTCGACAAGCACTACGCAGGAGACGACTCCGATCTGCAGGTCATGATCGGCGCCCTCCTGGGCCTGACCGCGGACGTCGATGTCGACACCTACGCGGCGGAGGTCGCCGCGTTCTACCGCGACGCGAGGCATCCCACCCTCAAGCGCGGGTACTCGGGCTCGGTGTACCAGCCGATGGTCGAGCTGCTGCGCTACCTCGAAGTCAACGGCTTCACCTGCTACCTCGTCTCGGGAGGCGATCGGGACTTCATCCTTCCGATGACCGAGGAGTACTACGGCATCCCTCCGGAGCGCGTGGTCGGCTCGGCCGCCGGCCTGCGCTACGACGCCGACTCGAACGCGGTGAAGTACGAGGCATCGTTCGCGTTCATGGACGACGGCACCGAGAAGCCGGTCAGGATCTGGTCGCGCATCGGGCGCCGTCCGATCCTTGCCGTCGGGAACTCCAACGGCGACCTCCCGATGCTGCGGTTCGCGCAGGGCGGCGCGCATCGTGGGCTGAGCCTGCTCGTCCACCACGACGACGACACCGGCCGGGGTGATGCCCCGTACGAGAAGGGCGCCGAAGAGGCGCTGGCCGCAGCATCCGACGGTTCGATCGCCGTGATCAGCGTCAGGGACGATTGGGCCGACGTGTTCCCGCCGGTCGCGGATGCCTGACGCCGACCTCGATAGTCTTCGGGGGTGAGGACCCCCACGCCGACGCCGCGTCCGCGCGCGTCGTGGCTGCTGCCCACGTTCGCGCGATACCAGCGCTCCTGGATCAGCGCCGACATCGTCGGCGGGATCTCGGCAGGCGCGGTCGTCGTGCCGCAGGCGATGGCGTACGCCACGATCGCGAATCTGCCCGTGGAGGTGGGACTGTACACGTGCATCGTCCCGATGCTCGTCTACGCACTGCTGGGCGGGTCCCGCGCGATGAGCGTTTCGACGACCTCCACGATCGCGACCCTCACGGCCACGACCCTCGTCTCGGCGGGCGTCGCGGCCGGCGCTGACGATGCGCTCGGCTCGCTCATGGCGCTCACGCTCCTGGTCGGGGTGATCCTGCTCCTGGCGCGTCTGTTCCGGCTCGGTGCGCTGGTCGAGAACATCAGCGCCGCGACCGTGCTCGGACTCAAGATCGGCGTCGGCGCGACGGTCGCGGTCGGCCAGCTTCCGAAGCTGCTCGGCGAGACCTACAACTTCTCCGGGCACGGCTTCATCCGCTCGCTCGTCGCTGTCGGCGAGGCCTTCGGGAGCGTCAACTGGCCGACGGTCGCGCTCTCGGTCGGTTCGATCCTCACGCTGGTGCTGCTCAAGCGGTTCGCGCCGAAGGTTCCCGGCTCGTTGATCGTCGTCGTCGGCGGCATCGTGCTGGTCGCGTCCACCGGCCTCGTCGCTGCGGGTGTCGACCTCATCGAGCCGGTCCCCTCGGGCCTGCCGCTGCCCGGACTGCCGGACTTCTCGCAGATCCCCGCACTGATCCCGGGCGCGCTGGCGATCGCCGTCATGGCATTCCTCGAGTCCGCGGCCGTGGCCCGCGGCATCCGCAAGGCGGATGAGCCGCAGATCGACAGCGACCAGGAGCTGCTCGCGACCGGTGCGGCGAACGTGGCAGGGGCGTTCTTCACGACAATGCCCGCCGCCGGCGGGTTCTCGCAGAGCGCGGTCAATCAGAGTGCGGGAGCGAAGTCGCAGCTCGCGACCCTCGTCACGGTCGCGCTGGCGATCCTCGTCGCGCTCTTCCTCGGCCCGGTGCTGAGCCTGCTCCCGCAGGCGACGCTCGCCGCCATGGTCTTCGTCGCGGTGATCGGGCTCATCGACATCCCCGAGCTGATCCGGTGGGCGCGCATCAGTCCGACCGACTTCTGGATCGCGCTCGCCGTCGCCCTCATCGGGCTCACGGCCGGCCTCCTGGCCGCCGTCGCAGTCGGGGTCGTGGTCACGCTGGTGCTGGTGCTCCGTGAGCTCAACATCCCGAAGCTGACGATCACCGATCGGGTCGGCGACGCGATCGTGATCCATCTCGGACGGGCGCTGTATACCGCGAACGCGCTCGCCAACGAACGAGCGATCATCGCGCTGGCGACCAGCCAGGAGCGCCCGGTGGATGCGGTGGTGCTCGACCTGCAGCGGCTCGAGGCCATCTCGATCACCGTGCTGGACGCCCTCACGGATCTCGACCGCGAGTTCGCCCAGCTCGGAATCGTGCTGTACCTGGCTGCACTGCCCAAATCAGCCCATACCGTCGCGCGGAAGATCGAGTGGTACCGGGATCTCGAGGCGGATCGCCGCGCCCATACGACGGTCGCCGGAGCGGTCGCCGCGGCATCCGCTCCGCAGGTCTAGTCCGGGCCTGTCAGCGTGCGCAGCGGAACCCGATGTGGGTCATCGCCGTGTCCTCCGACTGGGGCGAGCGTGCAGCGGGCCGGTAGCGCAGGCAGTAGTCCGGCGAGCACAGGTGCGACCCGCCCTTGAGCACGCGGCGCGTGTCGCCGGCAGGCGTGGTGCCGAGCAGACTCGTGCGGGCTCCGGCGTCGACGGCGGGCACGACCCCTGCGACCACGTGGCGTGGCGTGTAGAAGTCGGTCGTCCACTCCCAGGTGTTGCCCGTCATGTCGAACAGACCGTAGCCGTTCGGCGCGAACGTGCCGACCGGCGACGTGCCCGCCCATCCGTCGGCCCCGGCGTTGCGGTACGGGAACGACCCCTGCCAGCGATTGACCATGAGGCGCCCGCCCGGACGCTCATCGTCGCCCCACGCGAATCGCGCCCCCACCAGGCCTCCTCGGGCCGCCCACTCCCACTCGGACTCGGTCGGCAGTCGCTTGCCCGCCCAGGTCGCGTACGAGGTCGCGTCCTCGAACGAGACGTGCACGACAGGATGCCGCATCCGGTCGTCGAACGATGATCCGGGTCCTGTCGGCTCGCTCCAGCGGGCACCAGGCACCCATCGCCACCATTGACGCCAGTCGCGCAGATCGACTGGTCCCGTCGTCGGGGTGAACACCATCGAACCGGGGACCAGGTCGGCGGGGTCGGCACCTTCGAAATCGGCGGGATCGAGTTCGCGCTCGGCGACGGTCACGTAGCCCGTGGACGCCACGAACTGCGCGAACTCCTCGTTCGTCACCGGGTGCGCATCGAGCTCGAACGCGGCGACGTAACGTTCGTGCACCGGGCCCTCGTCCGCGTAGAACTCGGCGGAGCCGATCAGCAGCGTCCCAGCGGGGATCGCGATCATCTCGGGCACCCTCCCACGCTAGCCGTCCCGGATGCCGCGCTCGTCGTCGCGAATCGCGCGACGAAGCAGCGGGCTCAGAAGCTTCCGATGCCCTTGCCGATCAGCACGGCGCCGATGACCAGGAGCAGCACCGCCATGACCGTCGCGTTGTTCTGGACGAGCCACCTCCGAAGCGACTCGAGCGGCCTCGCCATCTGCTTGGAGGCGACCAGGTACGCGATCACCGGGATCGCGACGGATGCCGCGGCGATCAGGGTGAACACGATGATGACGATCACGATGGAGCCGGCCGCGAGCCCCGCGCTTCCGATCGTGACCCCTGCGCCGGCGCCCATCAACAGGTTCTTCGGATTCACGGCGGCGAGCAGGAATCCGAGCCCGAATCCCTTGCCGGCGTTCATCGTGTCGATCGCCGACATCCACTTCGGCAGCGCTGCGGACTCGCCCTCCTTCGGCCGCGACCTCCACTGGCGCAGCGCGAGGAACAGCAGCGCGACGCCGAGCAGGATCTGGATCACGCCGTGGACCGGATCCGACTCGTCGGGATCGCTTTCCGGGATCACCGATGAGAGCAGCGTGAACACGGTGACCGCAGCCACGATGCCGACGATCCAGCCGAAGAGGAACCCGATGCTCGTCCCCTTCGCCCTCGGCGACAGGAGCATGAGGATCGCCGCGATGATCGGGATCGGGCTGATCGCGATGCCGATCGCGAGCGGGAGGATGTCTCCGATGACGCTGCCCACTGCGGTCCTCTCGGTCAGTTGCTGCTGCGGGTGATCTGGATGGGCTCGGTCGGCGGGCCGCTCGCCTCGGACGCGGCATCCGCGTGTCCGCGCTGGTCCGCGTTCGGCGCGTGCGGGAAGAACCGGTCGCGAAGTCGCTCGACCCAGCCGACCGGCGGCGTCAGGGCCTCGATCGCAGCGCGATTGGTCGGGAAGACCGGCTCGCCCTCGAGCAGGCCGAAGGTCACCAGGCGCTCCCGGGCGTCGGAACGCACCCGGCTGAAGGACAGCGCGATGTCGTGAGCCGCGAGCCACTGCTTGAGCGCGGTGAACGCCTCGGCGCCTGTGACGTCGACATCGGTCACGGCCTCCATGTCGACCACGAGACTGTGCACCTCGCCCTCAGGTGCGGCCTTCACTGCGCGCTGGACCGCCTGATTGAAGACGACCCCGTTCGCGAAGAACAGCGGGGCGGCCAAGCGGATCACGATGATGCCGGGAGCGGTCATGGATCCGGCGGGGGCCTCGTCGAGCAGCGAGTCGGTGGGCGAGTCGTTCGTCGCGAGCACGTCGATCGCGGGGTTGGCCGCGCGCTTGGCCAGATTGATCAGGGCGAGCACGAACGCCACCAGGATGCCGGGGATCGCGCCGACGAACAGGGTCACCAGGAAGCAGGCCGCTCCGATCGCGAACTCGAACCGGTCGAGCTTCCACAGGGCGATGAACTCGCGGACGCCCAGCAGCGGCAGGATCGCGACCGCGACGATCGCCCCGATCGCGGGGGAGGGGATGTCCGCCAGGAGCGCCGTGCCGAACAGGAGGAGGAGCAGCGTTCCCACGGCGAGCACGAGCGAGGGGAGCTGGGTCCGGGATCCCGCCTGGTCCATCGCCGCGGTGCGCGATGTCGACGATCCCATCGCGAAGCTGCCGCTCGCACCGGCGGCGACGTTGCCCAGGCCGAATGCGATCAGGTCGCGGTTGGGGCTGACCGCGTAGCCGCGCTTCTCGCTGTACGAGCGCGACACGAGCAGTCCCTCCGCCGTCGTGACGAGCGTGAGTGCGATCGCGGAGGGGATCAGCGCGAGCCAGGTCGTCCACTCGATGACGGGCCAGGTCAGGGTCGGCGGACCCGCCGGCACGGCACCCAGCACGTCGACGCCGGCGTCATCCAGATCGGCCACCATGACCACGATCGTGCCCAGCACCAGCACCACGAGCGCCCACGGCACGGCGCCGAGGTAGCGCTTGCCGAGGAGCAGGATCGCGACCGAGACGATCGAGATGATCACTGAGATCAGGTTTGCGGTGCCCAGTCCGGTGACCAGGCCGACCACCTTGTCGACGAACTCGCCACCCGAGTCGATCGGCACGCCGAGCATCTTGGCGATCTGGCTGACCAGGATGTCCAGCGCCAGGCCGCCGACGAAGCCGACCAGGATCGGCTTGGACAGGAAGTTCGCCAGGAACCCCAGCTTGAAGAACGCCAGAAGGAGGAACATCGCGCCCGACAGGATCGCCTGGGCAAGGGCGAGCGTGGCGTAGTCGGCCGACCCCGCGACGGCGAGCCCGCCGATCGACGAGGCGACCAGCGCCGCAGCTGCGGCATCCGGCGACGCGACGAGCTGGCGCGAGGACACCACGAGCGCGTAGATGATCGTCGGGACGATCAGGGCGTACAGCCCCGCGGTCGGCGGAAGGCCGGCGATCTGCGCGTAGCCGATGTTGAGCGGGATCGCGATGGCGAGCAGCGTCACGCCCGCGATCGCCTCGCGCACGACGTTCTTCCGTGTAAGCCCGGCAAGCGGCTTCTGCATGATGACACTCCCTGCGCATACCCTAGCCATCATGGAGCAACCCGCCCGACCCGCGCGCAAGCACAGCGAGGCACATGAACTGGTGGCTGTGATCCTGCTCTCGCTCGTCGCGGTGCTGACAGCCTGGTGCGGCTTCCAGTCGACCAAATGGGGCGGTGACTCGTCGGTCTCCTTCAGCGAGGCCTCGTCCGCGCGCATCGAGGCATCGGACTTCGAGAGTCAGGCGCGCGACGCGCGGATGACCGACATCGCGGTCTACACGCAGTGGGTCATCGCGGGCGCCGACGACGATCCGACGCTGGCCGATTACATCCAGGAGCGGTTCTCGCCCGAGCTGACGGTCGCGTTCGATGCGTGGCAGGCGGACGGGATGCAGGAGCGCGGGCCGTTCGCGATGAAGGAGTACGTGCCCCCCGGCACTGAAGAGGGAGCGAAGGCGACCAAGCGCGCGAACGACCTGCAGGCTCAGGCGCTCGAGTTCAACGACAAGGGGGACGCCTACTCGCTGATGACCGTCCTGTTCGCGCTGGTGCTCTTCCTCGCCGCGATCGCGCAGCGCGGCATCTCGCTGCTCGGCTCGCGGATCGTGCTCGGTCTGGGCGGCGCGATCGCGGTCGTCGGGCTCATCGTGCTGTTCACGTTCCCGGTGCGCTTCTAGTGCCGGATCAGGGCGTCACGATGTTGAAGGCGGGGTCGCCCGTCTCGAGCACGCTCAGCAGCTTCGCCAGCTGCGACGCATCTCCGGTGGTCTCGATGCCCGGAGAGTCATGGTCGCCACCCATCAGGGCCAGAAGCCGCATCTTCGCGACCGACACGGATGCCGCGGCATCCGGATCCGCGTCAGCCTTGCGGTAGACGAGCACGCCGTTGCGCAGCGTGACGCGATAGTTCTGGTCGAGGTCGGTGAAGGTGAGGTTGATCGACAGATCGAGATCCCACGCCTTCGGGCCGTCCACCGAGATGGCGATCGCGTCCAGCAGCTGCTCGGGTGTGAGCTGGGCGAGGATCGCCGGTGCGTCAGTGCTGGTCGGTGTGCCGAAGTTGCCCTCGCGCAGTTCCGTGGCGCCGGAGAGGTAGAAATTGCGCCACGTCCCGTTCTCCGCGCCGTAGCCGAGCTGCTCGAGGGTGTCGGCGTACAGCTCACGCGCGGCGGAGTGGTGCTCGTCGGTGAAGATCGCGTGGTCCAGCAGGGTCGCAGCCCACCGAAAGTCGCCGTCGTCGAACGCGGCCTGGGCGAGTTCGACCACCCGGTCGATCCCGCCGATCGCCGCGACATAGCGCTGCGCCTGCTCGGCCGGCGGATGCGGCCACAGACGCGCGGGATTCGCGTCGAACCAGCCCATGTAGCGCTGGTAGATCGCCTTCACGTTGTGGCTGACCGACCCGTAGTAGCCGTGCGTGCTCCACGCCTTCTCAAGTGCGGGCGGCAGTTCGATCATCTCCGCGATCTCGGCACCCTGGTAGCCCTGGTTCAGCAGGCGGAGCGTCTGATCGTGCAGGTAGGCGTACAGGTCGCGCTGGATGCCGAGGAACTCCACGACGCGCTCGCCGGTCCAGGTCGGCCAGTGGTGCGAGGCGAACGCGACGTCCGTCCGATCCCCGAACGTGTCGATGGCCTCGGTCAGGTACGTCGACCACACGTGCGGGTCGCGTACGAGCGCCCCGCGCAGCGTGAGCAGGTTGTGCAGGTTGTGCGTCGCGTTCTCCGCCATGCACAGCGCCCGGAACTTCGGGAAGTAGAAGTGCATCTCGGCGGGCGCCTCGGTGCCGGGCGCCATCTGGAACTCGATCTCAACCCCGTCCACGGTGTGGGTCTCGCCGGTCGTGCGCACCTCGCGGGTCGGCACGATCAGCCCCAACTGTCCCGATGACGTCGTCTGCCCGAGCCCGGCTCCGACCTGACCCTGCGGGCCGCGCGCGAGCGCGGCGCCGTACATGTACCCGGCGCGCCGGCCCATCGCCGTTCCCGCGTAGACGTTCTCCGATACGGCGTGCTCGACGAACCCTTCGGGTGCGATGATCTCCACCTTGCCGGATGCCGCATCCTCCGGGCTCGCGACGCCGAAGACACCGCCGAAGTGGTCGACGTGACTGTGCGTGTAGATGACGGCTCGGACCTCGCGTTCGCCGCGATGAGCCCGATACAGCCCCAGCGCGGCCGCGGCCGTCTCGGTGGAGATCAGCGGATCGATCACGATCACACCGGTGTCGCCCTCGACGAACGTGATGTTCGACAGGTCGAGTCCGCGCACCTGATAGATGCCCTCGACGACCTCGTACAGTCCCTGCCGGGCGGCCAGCTGCGACTGCCGCCACAGGCTCGGGTTGACCGATGCCGGCGCATCGCCCTGCAGGAAGGCGTAGCTGTCGTTGTCCCACACGACTCTGCCGTCGGCGTTGCGGACGATCCCGGGCTCGAGTGCGGCGATGAACCCGCGGTCGGCGTCCTGGAAGTCCTGCGTGTCCTGGAACGGCAGGGCGGTGAGCAGTGCGGTGTTCTGGGCGGCGATGGCGGGAGTGACCGGCTTGTTGGGCATGGTCACAACCCTTGCACGGCCTCCAGCCGGCCGCCAGCGATGGCATCTGTGAACGCGCGGTAGTCGGCATCGTTCTGATCGGCGTAGGCCTCGGCGAAGTCGGCGATCGCCTCGTCGAACGTGTCGGACTTGCCCAAGTAGGCGGCGATCTCGACGCGGTCGCCCGACCGGCCGTGCGCACGGGCGAGCGTCTCGCCGCAGATCCGCGCGTACAGCAGCGTTCCCTTCGGGACCGCCTTCTCGGCGTCGAGCGATCCCTTCCAGTCGTGCAGCTGCCGGACGTAGAAGTCCCGTTCGAGCCCGCCCTCGCCTCGCACGCGCTGCCATCCCAGGAAGATGTCGCTCGAGGCCTGCATCAGGCGCTGCCCGCGCACCACGCGCTCGCCCTGGTTCTCGTACTCGCAGGGCTCGGTGAAGCGCTCGAGGACCGACGCCTGAGCTTCCTTCGCCTGCAGGAACAGCGGATCCGCGTCGTCGCGCCCGCGCAACAGCACGATCCACGCGCGGGTTCCGACGCTGCCGACACCGACGACCTTGCGGGCCATGTGCACGTACCGGTACTCGGCCAGCGGATGCCGCGCGGCGGCGAGCAGAGTGGTCTGGTAGGCGGCCAGGATGTCGCGCATCGACTCCTCGGCGTTGAAGATGTCCGAACTCTCATCGATGAGGTCCTCGACCGGGACGATCAACGGCGGATCCGCGATGATCCGCATCCGCCCACCCTCGGTGGAGACGAGCTTCGAGAACGCGAGCATGCGATCCTTCGTGCGCGCCTTCGCGACGACGGCATCGAAGGTGCGGATCTGGCGCTTCTCGGCGTTGTCGCTCTCCTTCTGCTCCTTCAGCCAGCCCTGGACGGTCTCCGCGTCGAGGTGGTCGTACCAGGCATCCAGGACCGTCGATTCGGCGGCGGCCAGCATCCGCTCGCGATAGCCTCGCGCGGCGGCGAGGATGATCTGCCGGCGCTCCTCGTCGGTGAAGCCGCGGTGCCGCCCGGCGATCTCGAAGCTCGCGACGAGCCTCTTCACGTCCCACTCGAAAGGCCCCGGGTGGGTCTCATCGAAGTCGTTGATGTCGAACACGAGGCGACGCTCCGCAGACCCGAACAGGCCGAAGTTCGACAGGTGCGCGTCGCCGCACAGCTGGACGATCAGCCCGCTGCTGGGCGTGCGGGCGAGGTCGGCGGCCATCAGCAGGGCAGCGCCCCGGTAGAACGTGAACGGCGAGACCATCATGCGGCCGTGGCGCACAGGCACCAGGTCCGTCACCCGCGACGTCGCCTGCTCCTCCAGCAGCGACACCGGGTCGATCCGGTCCTCCGGGGCGGACCACGCAGCGTGGCTCGATCGGGGGGTTCTCGCGCGCGCGGCACGACCGAAGGCACGTCTGCCCTCGAAGTCGGACGGAGCGGGTGTCGTCATGGTGCTGGTCTGAGTCTCATCGTTCATGAGGTTCCTCCTGGTGTTCCCCCGGACGCGCGGGACTGGGCACCGCGCGACTGCTGGCCACAGTCTGTCACTTGCATGCGCGGGGGAATACTGTCGACCTCACGACACCGCGTGGTGGCTGCAAGGAGGCGTCCATGACCGAGCCCGCCGCGATCGTCCGACGACCGCTGAACTCGCCGCGTGCGGCAGCCCTGGCGGGAGTGCTCTTCGCCGTGCTGTTCACGACCTCGCTGGTGCTGCTGCGCTCATCCTTTCCCGACGGCCTCACGGCGACCATCGGCTGGCTCGACGAGGGCGCCACGGCCCGCATCACCGTCGCTCTCGGCATCGTCCCGTTCGCCGGCATCGCGTTCCTCTGGTTCATGGGGGTCGTCCGCGACGGTTTCAAGGACGCCGAGGACCAGCTCTTCTCCTCCGTCTTCATCGGCAGCGGCCTGCTGTTCCTGGCGATGGTGTTCGTCTCGTCGGCGCTGGCGGGGGGCATCATCGCAGCTGCGCAGATCATCACGAATGCCGATGACCGAAGCGTGGTCGTCAGCTTCGGTCGCGCGATCATGCTGCAGGTCAGCAACGTCTACGCGCTGCGGATGGCAGGGGTCCTGCTCATCTCGCTCGGCACGATGTGGCTGCGCACCGGGGTGATGCCGCGATGGCTCGCGTTCGTGACGTACGCGGTCGCACTCGTACTGCTCGTGGTCACCACGCTCAGCCTGTGGGTGACGCTGATCTTCCCGGCGTGGGTGCTCGTGGTGAGCCTGCTGATCCTTGTGCAGAACTATCGCCGGACGCACGAGCAGCCTGCCGCCGCATGACCGGGGTCTAGCTGAGGCCGAACAGCTCCAGCGGGTGGGTCAGGCGCCACCAAGCAGTCGGAGGCTCGATGTCGGCCGCGAGTGCGAGCGTCGTGCTCGTGGAATCGAGCGGCCCCTGCACTGACAGCGTGCCGACCTCCGCGCCCTTCTCGACCGCGTCGCCGAGCGAGAAGGTCGTCGAGACGACCCCCGAGCCCCCGTTCCAGAGGATCACGTCGGCGTCCTCTGTCGTGACGACCGCGACGTCCTCGCCCCAGACCGTCGTGACGTGTCCGGCGACCGTGCCCTTGGTCACCGACGGCAGCGGCTGCAGGCCGGCCTCGACTTCGGCGTACAGGGTGCGGGATGCTGCGAGCCGGGAAGCGTCGTCGGGCTGCCCGAGCACAGCGCTGTAGACCCGCACGGTGGTCTCGCCCACGAGGATGTCCTTCGCGGAGAGCAGGTTGTACGAGTCGAGCGAACCCGTCTTGATGCCGACGACTCCCGGATCGGCGAGCAGGCCGTTCGTGTTGGTCACCAGGCCCGCGCCGGGCAGTTCCACCGTCGGCATCCCGACGATCTGCGCGATGACGGGATCGGCCATCGCCTTCTTGGCCAAGGTGATCAGCGCTTCGGGGCTCGCCGCATTGCGGGGGTCGAGGCCCGTCGGCTCGACGACGGTCACGCCCGGGACGCCGTGCGCGGCGAGCCAGGTGTTCGCGGCGTTGGCGAACACGGCGTCGGTCGGCCACAGGTTGCCGGCAAGCCGATCCGCGTAGTTGTTGGCCGAGCCGATCAGCATGCCCTGCAGCAGCTGGTACTCGGTCAGCGAGCCGTCGACCGGCACATCCAGCGCGGACTCGTTGTTCGCGAGGTAGTCCCAGTATTCGAGCTGATCCTCGTAGGTGAAGCGGAACTCGGGTCCCTGCTCGCCGAGGGCGAGTGGCATCTGATCGAGCACGAGCAGCGCCGTGACGATCTTCGTGATGCTCGCGATCTGCACGGCGTCGCCGGCGGATGCCACCACGCCGTTGATGCCCGCCACCGAGACCGAAGCGCTGCCGGCGCCGGGGAACGTGAGGGCGGCGGGTGCCGAGACGATCGGGTCGACCTGCACGGCCTCCACCGTCGGCGGGATGGCGTGGAGCGGCCAGAGCAGGGTGGTGGCCGAGTAGGCGCCGACCACGAGCGCGGCGATCGCGATCGGCACCAGGACGCCTGCGCGCAGCGGCGACCGACGCGGCGGGTTGGAGAGCAGCTCGGGACCGACCGGCAGGTACGGCGATCCCGCGCCGTCGAGGGTCGCGGCGGCGGGCTGCGCGTGGGCGATCGCGTCCTCGTCGACCCAGGCGATCGCGATGCGTGCCGGCGCGACCGAGTCGGCCGGGCGGTCGATCGGGAGCGTGCTGGTCCCTCCCGCCGAGTGCGGCTGGGCGACGGCATCCACGACGCCCACGGTGGAGGCGCCGACGGCCGGGGCCGGGGTCACGGAACTGGACGCTTCCTGATCGGATGCCGGAGCGAAGGCGTCCGCCGCGTCGATCGTGGCGGTCTGCGCGGCGGCCTCGGAGCCCAGGGCATCTCCGCGGCCGAACGGGTCGGCCGCGACCGTCGAGGACGCGCTCCGACTGCGCGAGCGTCGCGTCGGCGTAGAGGCGTCTTCCGGTGTCACCTGCCCAAATTACCTCCTCGCGGACGGCGCTATAATCATTGGGTCAACACGGGAGTCCGGTGTGCCGGGCTGAGAGGAAGCGAAAACGCTTCGACCGTCGAACCTGATCTGGGTCATGCCAGCGCAGGAAGGAGATCAGAAGTGTCCGATTCCACATCTACGTCCACTCGCGCCCGTCGGGGATTCTCGAATGTCGTGTGGCGGTGGCGGGTCGTCGACATCGTCGTGGCCAGCGTCATCGCCGTCGCCTGCTCCGTCGTATTCCTGTTGTGGAATGTCGGCTACCAAGCGCCGAGCGCGCTCCTGGCGCCGCTGCTTCCGGGCCTGCAGGGACTGCTCGCCGGTCCCTGGCTGGTCGCAGGAGTGCTGGGCGGGCTCATCATCCGCAAGCCCGGAGCGGCGCTGTACACGGAGCTCGTGGCAGCGATCATCTCGGCGCTGATCGGGAACCAGTGGGGGCCGTTGACGATCGTCTCGGGACTCGTCCAAGGTCTCGGCGCGGAGCTCGTCTTCCTCGCGTTCGCCTACGCCGTCTGGCGTCTGCCCGTCGCCATCCTCGCCGGCGCCGGCGCCGGCCTCGCATGCGGGATCAACGATCGGATCCTCTGGTACGCCGGTGCCGACACGACCTTCACGATCGTGTACATCGTCTCGACGACGATCTCCGGCGCGCTCATCGCCGGGGCGGGTTCCTGGTTCGTCGCGCGCGGCCTCGCGGCGACGGGTGCGCTGAATCGCTTCGCCTCGGGCCGCGAAGCGGCGCGGCGCGTCTAGCGGGGCGCTGTCGGTGGCGACCGAGGTCGGTTCGATCCGGCCCGCCGCCGTCGAGGCGCGGGGGTGGGGCTGGCGCTATGCGACCCGCCGCCGGTGGGCGGTTCAGGACGCATCGTTCCGGATCGCCCCGGGGGAGCGGGTGCTCCTGCTCGGCGCCTCGGGATCGGGCAAGTCGACGCTGCTGCACGGACTCGCCGGAGTGCTCGGCGGCGATGACGAGGGCGAGCAGACCGGCGAGCTGACCATCGGCGGCGAGCCCGCGGGCCGGGCGCGCGGCCGCGCCGGCATGGTGCTGCAGGACCCCGATAGCCAGGCGATCCTCGCTCGGGTCGGAGACGATGTCGCCTTCGGCTGTGAGAACCTCGGCGTGCCGCGCGACGAGATCTGGCCGCGGGTCCGCGACGCACTCGAGGCCGTGGGCCTGGACGTCGCGCTGGATCGCTCCACGTCGACGCTGTCCGGGGGGCAGAAGCAGCGTCTCGCGCTCGCGGGGATCATCGCGATGAGACCAGGCCTGATCCTGCTCGACGAGCCGACGGCCAACCTCGATCCCGAGGGTGTCGCCGAGGTGCGCGACGCGGTCGGGCGGATCGTCGAGACCACGGGTGCCACGCTCGTGGTCGTCGAGCATCGACTGGATGTCTGGCTGCCGCTGGTCGACCGCGTGCTGGTGCTCGGATCCGACGGGTCGCGCGGTGCGGGCATCATCGCGGACGGGTCGCCACAGGCGGTGCTGCGCGACCGTGGCCGCGAGCTCGCCGCCGGCGGGGTCTGGGTGCCCGGCATCCGTCCCGCGTTCCCGCCGCCGCCGTCTCGACCTCCCGGTGCCGCCCTCCTGCGCGCGGAGTCGCTCGTGGTCTCGCGTGTCCGCGGCGTCGCCGTCGCCGGTCCGTTCGATCTCGCGGTGAACCCCGGCGAGGTGCTGGGCGTGATCGGGCCGAACGGGGCGGGCAAGTCCACGCTCGGGCTGACGCTCGCGGGACTGATCCCTCCCCACTCGGGGCGAGTCGCAGCACGAGCCCCGCTGTCGGCCGGGGTGAAGGGGGATCCGATCACGTGGCCGTCGCGGGCGCTCCTGACCCGCATCGGCACGGTCTTCCAGGACCCGGAGCATCAGCTGCTGACCACCTCCGTCCGCGCCGAACTCGAAGTCGGACCGCGGGCGCTCGGGATTCCCGCCGCCGAGATCGCGGCGCGCGTCGACGAGCTGCTCGAGCGGCTTCGGCTGGCCGCGCTCGCCGAAGCGAACCCGTACACGCTCTCCGGCGGGGAGAAACGGCGCCTGACGGTCGCGGCGATGCTCGCGACCCGCCCGCGGGTGATGGTGCTCGACGAGCCGACCTTCGGGCAGGATTCCGCGACCTGGGCTGAGCTCGTCGCGATCATCGCACGACTGCGTGACGGCGCCGGCGGCGAGGACGGCGCGGCGATCGTCGCGATGACCCACGACGAGACCGTCCTCGAGGCGCTCCGTGCCCGCGTCGTGCAGGTCGGAGGCTCGCCGTGACCGCTCTCGCCGGGGCCGTGCCCCGCCGCGGGCCGATCGCCGGGCTGAACCCGGTGGCGAAGCTCGGTGCCGCGCTGCTCATCGCGCTGCCGCTCATCCTGACGATCGACCCGGTCTCGGCCGCGGTCGCGCTTGTCCTGGAGATCCCGCTGCTGGCGGCCGCAGGACTGGGCTGGCGCGAGTTCTGGGTCCGCACGCTCCCGATCTGGATCGCGGCCCCGCTCGCCGGCCTGACGATCGCCCTCTACGGTGCCACCAGCGGCGAGGTGTATGTCGAGTGGTTCGTCGTGCGCATCAGCGAAGGATCGATCAGCCTCGCCCTGGCGACCTTCTTCCGCGTTCTGGCGATCGCCCTGCCCGCGGTCGTGCTGTTCGTCACCGTCGACCCGACCGATCTCGCCGACGGACTCGCGCAGCTGCTCAGGCTGCCTGCGCGCTTCGTCCTCGGCGCGCTCGCAGGCATGCGTCTGCTGAGCCTGCTGACCGACGACTGGCGGGCGCTGGCGCTCGCCCGACGCGCCCGCGGCGTGGCCGACACGGGACAAGTCCGCCGGGTGCTCGGAATGGCCTTCGCGCTGTTCGTCCTGTCCATCCGGCGGGGCTCGACGCTGGCCACGGCGATGGAGGCGCGCGGGTTCGGGGGCACCGGCGTGCGCACGTGGGCGCGCGAGTCGCACTTCGGCTGGCGGGAATGGATGCTGCTGGCCGTCGGCGCGGCGATCTCCGCGATCGCGATCACGGTCGCGGTGGCCACCGGATCCTGGAACTTCATCCTCGGCGGCACGGCGTAGGCGTGCTCCACGAGACCATCAGGTCGCGTTCCAGAGCTCTCGGTAGTACTCGAGGCGCTCGCCGTCGGGTTCGACGCCGTACGCCTCGATGAGGAGTTCCTCCCAACCCGGCCCGTAGTTCCACTCGGTGCTCATCGCGGCCACCGCGATGTCGGCCCAGCGGTCGCCCACGCCGAGTGCCCCGAGGTCGACGTGCGCGCTCCAGCGCCCGTCGTCGCCGATCAGCGTGTTCGGGCAGCATGCGTCGCCGTGGCACACGACCAGACGATCGACGGGCGGCGGCTCGCGCAGTGCCCCTGGGATGCGGATGCCGCGTCCCGCGGCGTTCGCGAGCCGTGAGGGCACGCTCCATTCGAACGGACACGCCTGTGCGGGGAGCGCTTCGTGGAGCGCTCGCAGACCCGCCCCGACGGCGCGGACGGCGGTTGCAGGCTCCGCCACCCAGCGCGGAGCCACCGCGCTCTCGCCGCGGGCCGCCGTCGTCACGAGCCACTCATGCGTGGCGTCGGCGCCCACCTCGAGCACGCGCGGCACGGGGGTGAAGCCGACCGTCCAAGCGAGCCGCTCCGCCTCGGCGGAGAACGAGGTCTCGGCATTGCACGGCCCGTACTTGATGAAGCGCCCGTCCGCCGTGCGGAAGGTGAGGCCGCCGATCCCGTTGACCCACACCGGGGTCACCTCCGCGCCGCGCGCGAGCGCGCGCACGCGCTCGGGTGCCTCGATCGGCTCGCTCGGGATTGACATGAGCCCATTCTCGCTTCCGCGGCGCGAGTAGCCTGAGTTCGGCATCCAGTTTGGACGCGATCGGCCGCGCGACGGATCCGGCGGGCGCCGAGCGTGACACTCGGTGCCACGTATGCTGAGACGCAATGCCGCCCGGACCCAGGCGCGGGACGTTCGAAGGAGAGCACATGGACATCAGGGGCGCCTCTGCCCTCGTGACCGGCGGTGCGAGCGGTCTCGGGCTCGCGACCGCCCGACGCCTCGCGGCGGCCGGTGCGGCGGTCACCATCATCGATCTGCCGAATTCGGCCGGCCCGGAACGGGCCGCGGAGCTCGGCGGCGCGTTCGCCGCTGCTGATGTCACGAGCCCTGAGCAGGTCGCCGCCGCAGTGCAGACGGCTGCTGCATCCGGCCCCCTGCGGGTCGTCGTGAACTGTGCGGGGATTGCGCCGCCGGCGAAGGTGCTCGACCGCGAGGGCGCCCCCTCGCCGCTCGACGCGTTCGAGCGCATCATTCGCGTCAACCTGATCGGCACCTACAACGTGATCTCCCAGGCGGCCGCCGTCATGTCGCGCACCGAACCCGACGCGGGCAGCGGTGACCGCGGGGTCATCGTCAGCACGGCGAGCGTCGCAGCATTCGACGGGCAGATCGGCCAGCCCGCGTACTCCGCGAGCAAGGGCGGAGTGCACGCGATGACCCTCCCGATCGCGCGCGAGCTCGCCCGCTACCGCATCCGCGTCCTGACCATCGCCCCAGGGATCATGGAGACCCCGATGCTCGCCGGTCTGCCGCAGGCCGCGCAGGACTCGCTCGGCGAGCAGGTGCCCTACCCGGCCAGGCTGGGCCGCCCCGACGAGTACGCGCAGCTGGTGATGTCCATCGTCGAGAACGGCTACCTCAACGGCGAGACGATCCGTCTCGACGGCGCAATCCGCATGGCCCCACGGTGACTCCTCTGCGGAAGGTGATCCGTACGAGGCTGAACACGTGCCGCATGGCCCCGAAATAGGAGACTCATGAGCGACTCGATCCTGCTGACCCGCGACGGCGCACTCGCGCGGGTGACGTTCAACCGTCCGGCGTACCTGAACGCGATGGACTTCGAGATGGGGACGCGGTGGCGCGACATCGCGCACGAGGTCACCTCCGACGCGTCGGTCGGAGCGGTGATCCTGGATGCCGCCGGCCCTGCGTTCTGCGCGGGCGGCGACGTCGTCGCGATGGCCACATCCGGCGCAGGAGGCGAGGCCGTCACCGCCACCGCGCACGTCATCCACGACGGCATCCGCACGTGGGCCCTCTCCGACAAGCCGATCGTCGCCGCCGTGCAGGGCGCGGTCGCGGGCGGAGGGATCGGCCTGATGCTCTCGGCCGATTACATCGTCGCCTCGGATGCCGCGAAGTTCGTCAGCAAGTACGCGAACATCGGGCTCACGCCCGACCTCGGCGTCTCGACACTGCTGCCGGCCGCGATCGGCCAGCGCCGCGCGCTGCAGCTCCTGCTGCAGGACCGCACGCTGAATGCCGCCGAGGCGCTGGACTGGGGACTCGTCGCCGAAGTCGTCCCAGTCGCAGACGTGGCGGGCAGGGCCGAGCAGGTCGCCCGGTTCTGGCTCGAGAACGCGACAGCCGCGTTCGGCCAGGCCAAGCGCCTCGTCCGCGTCGGGGCGCATCGCACGTTCGAGGACAACCTCGCCGACGAGGCCGCGACGATCGGCGCGCGCTTCGACACGGAAGAGTCCAGGCTTCGCGTCGCGGCCTTCGCCGCGGCATCCCGCAAGCAGTCCGCCCGCTGACCCGCACCTCGGTGTCCCACTCGTCCATGCTTCAGGGCACTCTTGCCGACGAAAATCGGGACATCGAACCCTGGTGCCGCACGAAACGACCCCACCCGCTCGACCGGAAGGACCTCCGATGACCGACAAGCCGCTGGCCGGCAAGACCATCCTGATGTCGGGCGGCAGCCGCGGCATCGGACTCGCGATCGCGCTGCGCGCGGCAGCCGACGGCGCGAACATCGCCCTGCTGGCGAAGACCGATTCGCCGCATCCGAGGCTCGAGGGAACCGTGCACTCCGCGGCCGAGCAGATCCGGGCCGCGGGCGGCAACGCGCTGCCGATCGTCGGCGACGTGCGCAATGACGACGACATCACCGAGGCCGTGCTCAAGACGCAGGGCGAGTTCGGCGGCATCGACATCGTCGTGAACAACGCGAGCGTGATCGACCTGTCTCGATCGCTGCAGCTCGCGGCAAAGAAGTACGACCTCATGCAGGATGTCAACGTGCGCGGCACGTTCATGCTGTCCCAGGCGGCCGTGCCCATCCTGCGAGAGGCCGCCAACCCGCACATCCTCTCGCTCTCGCCCCCGCTCAATCTCGATCCGAAGTGGCTCGGCGCGCACACCGGCTACACGCTCGCGAAGTACGGCATGACGATGGTGACGCTCGGATTCGCCGCGGAGTTCGCGAAGGACGGGATCGCCGCCAACACGCTCTGGCCGCGCACCACCATCGCGACGGCGGCCGTGCAGAACCTCCTCGGCGGCGACGCGGTGATGGCGGCGAGCCGCACGCCTGAGATCTACGCGCATGCCGCGTACGAGGTGCTGACCCGCCCATCGCGCGAGTACACCGGCCAGACGCTGATCGTGGAGGACGTGCTGACGGATGCCGGCGTCACCGACTTCTCGCGCTACGCCGCGGTGCCCGGCACCCCGGACGATCGCCTGTTCCCGGACATCTTCCTGTAGCCGGTCCCTCTTCACGCCGAGACTGCAACCGCACGCCGAGACTGCGGGCCACACCCACCGTCTCGGGGTGCCGCTGCAGTCTCGCGGTTCGTGACGGGGCGGCGCGGCCGAGGATCAGTGCCTATTGCCGGTGAATAGCAGGATTCCGCCGAGTCCGATCATGAGTCCGCCCCCGGTCGCCGACAGTGCGGCGATGCGCTTCGGCGACTTGCCGAACCAGGTGCGCGCGCTCGCGGCGACCAGCGCCCAGACGGCGTCGGAGATCAGGGCGATCACGAAGAAGACCAGGCCGAGCTCGATCATCTGCAGGGGCACCGAGCCCGAGGAGAGGTCGACGAACTGCGGCAGCACGGCGACGAAGAACGCGATCGTCTTCGGGTTGGTGATGCCGACGATGAACCCCTCGCCCAGCTGACGCCAGTGCGAACGGGGCAGCGCGCCCGAGACGGCGGCCTCGGCGGCACGATTGCGGTGCCGGATCGCCTGGACCCCGAGGAACATCAGGTACAGCGCACCCGCGACCTTCACGATCGTGAAGAGCACGATCGACTGCGCCACGATGCCCCCGACGCCGAGTGCGACCAGGCCGATGATCGGCAGCAGTCCGAGCGCGTTGCCGAGCACGCTCAACAGGCCGCCCATTCGCCCCAGGGCGAGCGCGCGGCCGATCGTGAACAGCACGCTCGGCCCGGGGATCACGATCAGCACGACCGCGGCCACGGTGAACGCGAGCAGACTCTCCGGCGGAACCACATCCACACGATAGTGGCGGGATGCCGCAGCCGCCGATTCCGCCCGTCGGGTCAGTCCGGCGGGGTGGGGCTGAGCAGGATCGTGACCACGCCGTCCGGCCCCCACCAGAAGCCGAGGCTCTGATCGGCGGTCATGACCTCCGGCCGGTCCTCGGGTGCCAGCTCGGCATACGGCACGGACAGCAGCAGACCGCCCTGCGTCTTCAGGGCGGTGGAGACGCAGTCCGCGCGCATCGTGCCGTCGCCGTCCAGCAGCATGCAGTTCTCGTTCTCGATCGCGCCGCGGGCCCCGGCGATCCACAGCTTCCAGCCGTAGTAGTCGCCCAGCGGCTCCACCCAGGTCATCAGCCCCTCGACCGGGAAGACCGGCACGTCGTCGCCGATCGGGAGGTCGACGTAGTCGCCGAACGATCCGTCGATCCGCACTTCGATCAGCTTGTCGGCCTGCGGGTGGCGCACGAACGCGAGCGCCTCCCGGACGCCCGCCGGGATCGCGCCGGCGGCGGCTGACGAGACCGCGGGCTGGGCCGACGTTCGCGCGGCGGCCGCGACCCCGAGTGGCAGCGCGACGATCGCCACGGCGGCCACCAGTGCGATATGCCACCGAGAGCGCCGCCGCCGTGGCGATTCGCCTGCGGGGAGGACGCCCACGACTCGCGCGTCGCTCGGGGCGGCATCCCGCGGGCCGTCGACGACAGCCCCGTCCGGCGGGAGACCGGAGGCTGGTGCCGACGCGAGAATGCCCGGCTCCGGCATCCGGGCGGCGGGCAGGGCGAGCTCCTCCAGCTCGACGAGCCGCTCGACCGCTCGGCAGTCGTCCGCGATGTCGGGCGACGGCCCGTACGCGCGCAGACGCAGCGCGTCCAGCTCAGCGCGGGCTGCGGCATCCATCGCTCACCGTCATGTTCCCCTCGTCTTCACGCTACCCCTCCCGTCCCGCGTCGCGGTGGGTCGGGCGACGCGCACGCCAGGCTTCGTGCAGGTGCGTCCCGTACCCTGTGAGCATGACCTCCCGGCCCGAAGGAACGCCCGTCCGACAGGTGCGGCCGAAGTCGGCGCTCGCGGCCTCCGGCGCGCCGCAGGTGCGGCCCAAGACGGAGGGCTGGCAGCAGAAGAAGGATGCCGAGGGCAGGCCGCTGCTGCAGTTCGCGAGCCCGAAGCGCGGCAAGCCGCCGGTGCACCTGGCCGACCTCGCGCCCGACGAGCGCGTCGCGAAGGTCAAGGAGCTCGGCATGCCGGGCTTCCGCGCGAAGCAGCTCGAGACCCACTACTTCACGCACTGGACCCACGACCCCGCCGCGATGAGCGACCTGCCGGCGGCCGGGCGCGAGGAGTTCGTGCACGGCATGCTGCCCCCGCTGCTGACCGAGGTGCGCCGGCTCGAGACCGACCGCGGCGACACGATCAAGTTCCTCTGGAAGCTGCACGACGGTGCGCTCGTCGAGTCGGTGCTGATGCGCTACCCAGGTCGCATCACGCTGTGCGTCTCGTCGCAGGCGGGCTGCGGGATGAACTGCCCGTTCTGCGCGACCGGCCAGGCGGGGCTCACCCGCAACATGTCGGCCGCCGAGATCGTCGAGCAGATCGTGAAGGCGAACCGCCTGATCGCGGACGGCGGTCTCGGTGGCAAGAAGCGCGACGACCACTCGGCCGAGCGGGTGAGCAACATCGTCTTCATGGGCATGGGCGAGCCGCTGGCCAACTACGCCCGAGTGATGCAGGCGGTGCGGGTCATGACCGACAAGAAGCACGGCCTCGGCATGAGCGCGCGCGGCATCACGGTCTCGACGGTCGGCCTCGTGCCCGCGATCACCAAGCTCGCGAACGAGGACATCCCGGTGACCTTCGCGCTGTCGCTGCACGCCCCCGATGACAAGCTGCGCGACGAGCTCATCCCGGTCAACTCGCGATGGAAGGTCGACGAGGCACTGGATGCCGCGCGGAACTACTTCGACAAGACCGGTCGCCGCGTCTCGATCGAGTACGCGCTGATCAAGGACATGAACGACCACGGCTGGCGGGCCGACCTGCTGGCCGACAAGCTCAACGCGCGCGGACGCGGCTGGGTGCACGTCAATCCGATTCCGCTGAACCCGACGCCCGGATCGATCTGGACCGCATCAGAGGTGAGCGTGCAGAACGAGTTCGTCCGTCGGCTGAACGATGCCGGCATCCCGACCACGCTCCGCGACACCCGCGGCAAGGAGATCGACGGCGCCTGCGGCCAGCTGGTCGCCACGACCGAGGACGAGGCCGCCGCGGCCGCCACCCCGAACGAGGACTGATCCACCGCGGCCGCTCATCGGCCGATCGCTCCGTTCTCCAGGGTCCTCGCGCCGGTCGGCGGCGTACTGACAGAATCGGCCCATGCCCGACTGGCTCCTGATCACGATCGTCGCCATCGTCTTCGCGTTCGCCGCCGCGTGGGTCGTGCGTCGGCTGCTGGACGTGCAGGTCGGTTGGCTGCGCGCGCTCGTGACCGCGCTCATCGTCTTCCTGCTCACGCTGCCGATCGCGCTCTGGTCGCTGGGCGAGGCCGACGTGCTCGTCGACGGCAAGATCGTCGTCAGCGGACTCGTCGCGGTGTCGTTCATCGCGCTCACTGCGGGATGGATGTTCGCCGCGGTCGTGATCGCCGTGCTCGCGCTGGAGTTCCTCTGGCCGTCTCGGCCGTTCCGCAACCCGATCACGGTGGTGCGCGAGGCCATCCGCCGCCGAGACCGGACCCGCCGCTACGCGCAGATCATCGCGATCGGGTCACGGCACGGACTCACGCTCTACGAGAGCCGACGCCGGGGTGGCGAGACGGATCAGCTGCCGACCGCGCTCGTCTCGGCGATGAACGAGGCGGGCGTGACGTTCGTCAAGCTCGGCCAGGTGCTCTCCTCGCGGGAGGATGTGCTCCCTCCGGCCCTGATCGACGCGTTCTCGACGCTGCAGATGGATTCGACGCCGATCCCCTGGACGGAGGCCGAAGCGGCGATCCTGCAGCAGCTGGGCCGCCCGATCGACGACGTGTTCGCCGAGATCGATCCGGTGCCGCTCGCAGCCGCATCCGTCGCGCAGGTCCACGCGGCGCGACTGCTGACCGGTGAAGAAGTCGTGGTGAAGATCCAACGGCCACGCGCCCGCGCCGAAGTCACCACCGACCTGGACATCCTCGAGCGGCTCTCCATCGAGGCCGAACGGCGCACCGACTGGGCGAAGGACTACGGCGCCCGCGCGCTCGCTGAGGAGTTCGCGCGTGCGCTGCGCGAGGAGCTGGACTACCGGATCGAGGCGGGCAACACCGAGATGCTGCGCGGTGCCATCGCGGCCACACCCTCGCGGCTGCGCGTGCCGAAGGTGTACGCGGAGTACTCGACCTCGCAGATGATCGTGCAGGAGCGGGCGACGGGCACACCGCTCAGCCGGCTGCGGGTGGGCGCGCTGCCCCCCGAGGAGGCGCTCGAGATCGCGAATTCGATGCTCGATGCCGTCTTCGACCAGATCGCCGTCCGAGGCGTCTTCCATGCGGACCTGCATCCCGGCAACGTGATCCTCGACGACAACGATGAGGGGACCGTCACGCTGATCGACTTCGGGGCGGTCGGGGTGCTCGAGAGCAGCATGCGCCGGCTCCTGCTGCCGATGCTGGTCGCGATGGCGAACGACGACGACATCGCAGTCACCGACGTCGCCCTGCTGATGTGCACGCCGCCGACGGGCGCGCCGATCGATTCGGTCGCGCTGCAGCGCGACATCGGCGTCATCCTGACACGGGTGCACAACTCCCGCGCCGACGAGAACGTCTTCCGCCTGTTCCTGGACGCGCTGCGACGCAACCGCATGGCGCTCCCGCCGTCCCTGCTGCTGGTCTTCCGCACGCTCGCATCCCTCGAAGGCACGCTCCGCAAGCTCGTGCCGGACTATGACATGGTCGGTCGGGCGCTCGAAGTCGCCCCCGGGATGGCGCGCACGCTCTTCTCGCCGAAGGGCGCCCTCCTGACCGCGCAGACCTGGTCGTCACTCGTGCTGGAGCAGGTGCGCCGGATGCCGCGGCGCATCGAGAGCGTGACCCGCTCGCTCGATGAGGGCACGCTGTCGGTGCGCCTGCGCTCGTTCGAGAGCGATGAGGAGCGCAACTGGATCGACGGCATCCTGGGGCGCGTCACCACGACCGTGATCGGCATCACCCTGGTGGTCACCGGCATCATGCTCGGCGTCGCCGAAGGCGGACCGATGCTGACCGGAAACGTCCCCGCGTTCGCATTCCTCGGCAGCGTGATGGGCCTGGCCGGCATGCTCCTGCTCCTGCGCAGCCTCCGCACGGCCTTCCGCCGCCGACGCTGAGCCGCCGACACTGAGCCGCCGACGCTGGGCCGCGGGCGGTCAGCTCATCCTGTGATCAGCTCCTGCTCGGCAGCCTCGCGGGTGCGTCGGTCGGCGTCGATGAGTTCGAGCAGATGCTGCGACGACGGATCGGCCGCGGCCGCCACGACCGCGCTCACCGTCCAGTCGGGCGTCGAGTCGGCGGGCAGCGCGATCGTCGCGAGCCTGGCCGCTTCCCGCTTGCCGGCGACGTGCTGCGGGACGATCGCGATGCCCAGGCCCCGGTCGACCAGATCGAGGAGCGTGTGGATGTCATCGACCGTGCACCGGACCCGACGACGGATGCCGCGCGCCGCGAAGAGCGAATCGTTGAGCGTGCGCACACCCCACGCTGCACGGAAGTCGATGAACTCGCGGTCGTTGAGGTCGTCCCAGCTCACGCGCCGGCCCGTGGCGAGCGGGTCGTCGGCGGGTGCCAGCAGCACCAGGCTGCGGCGCCCCAGCTCGACCCGCTGCAGCGCGCCGAGGTGCTCGGTGGTCGCGACGAACGCGACGTCGAGGTCCCCGGCGCGGACGCTCGCGGCCAGCTCGTGCGAGCCGGCCTGCGTGAAGTGGATGTCGATGAGCGGATGCCGGCGATGGAACCGCTCGAGCAGCGGAGGCACGTCGACCACGCCGAGGCACTGCTCGGCGCCGATCCGCAGCGCGCCGGACAGCTGGTGCGTCGCGCGCACGACGGCATCGCGCGCCTTCGCGGACTGCGCGAGCATCTCCCGCGCGAACGGGAGGAACGCGGTGCCGGCGTCGGTCGGCGAGACGCGCCGCGTGGAGCGGACGAACATCGACGCCCCGAGCTCCTCCTCGAGGGCCCGGATCCCCGCGGACAGACCCGACTGGCTGACACCGCACACCGCTGCCGCCCGTGTGAACTGCTGCTCGTCGGCGAGGGCGACGAAGTACTCCATCTGACGCAGTTCCATTCAGCACTCCTGTTTCTGAAAAGCATTGAATCCAGTTGTTGGACTTCTATCGTGCCGGTCTCTATGGTGGGAACGCAACCCACCCCCGCTGGAAGGACGCACGTGAAGAGAATCCCGCTCGGTCAGACCGAGGCGCCGAACGTGGTGCTCGGATTGATGCGCATCGCCGACAAGACCGACGACGAGATCCGTCATCTCGTGGCGACCGCGCGGGACGCCGGCATCGACTTCTTCGATCACGCCGACGTCTACGGCCGCGCGCTGCACGGGTGCGAGTCGCGCTTCGCCGAGGCGATGCAGCTCTCCCCGTCCGAACGCGCCGAGATCACGATCCAGACCAAGGCCGGCATCGTCGGTGACGGACCGTACTTCGACTTCTCCTACGAGCACCTCATCGAGTCGGTGGAGGGTTCTCTCCGAGCCCTCCAGACCGACTACATCGACATCCTGCTGCTGCATCGTCCCGACGCCCTCGTCGAGCCGGAAGAGGTCGCCCGCGCGTTCGACGAGCTGGAGGCTTCGGGCAAGGTCCGCGCGTTCGGGGTCTCGAATCACACCCCGCGGCAGATCGACCTGCTTGCAACCGCCGTCTCCCAGCCGCTCGTCGCCAATCAGCTGCAGCTGTCGATCACGCACGCGCCGATCATCGCGCAGGGCGTGGCGAGCAACATGGTCGGCACGGATCAGTCGCTGACGATCGACGGCGGCGGCATCCTCGACTACTGCCGTATCAAGGGCATCACCGTTCAGGCATGGTCGCCCTTCCAGGCCGGGTTCTTCACCGGGACGTTCCTGGGGTCGGACGACTATCCCGAACTCAACGCGGTCATCGATCGGCTGGCCGCCGCGTACGACGTGCCGGCGATCGCGATAGCGACGGCCTGGATCACCCGTCACCCCGCCGAGATGCAGGTCGTGCTGGGCACGACCAGCCCGGAGCGTGTCGCCGGTGCTGCGCTCGGTTCCGACATCCCGCTCTCGCGGAGCGAGTGGTACGAGCTGTTCCGCGCGGCCGGCCACAAGGTTCCCTGAGTACCGTTCGACGATCACCCCGAAAATCACGGGCGCCTGGCGCGCCATGAAGGAGCAGAACCCTTGGTCAACCATCGATATCTCGGAAACAGTGGCCTCAAGGTCTCGGAGATCACCTACGGCAACTGGGTGACACATGCGTCGCAGGTCGACGACTCCGCCGCGATCGCCACGGTGCACGCCGCGCTGGATGCAGGCATCACGACGTTCGACACCGCTGACACGTACGCGAACACCGGCGCCGAGACCGTCCTGGGCAAGGCACTCGCCGGGCAGCGTCGCGAGTCGCTCGAGATCTTCACGAAGGTGTACTGGCCCACCGGCCCGAAGGGGCCGAACGACGGCGGACTCTCGCGCAAGCACATCATGGAGGCGATCAACGGGTCGCTCACGCGACTGGGCACCGACTACGTCGAGCTGTATCAGGCGCACCGCTACGACTACGAGACTCCGATCGAGGAGACCTTCCAGGCGTTCGCGGACGTCGTCCGCCAGGGCAAGGCGCTGTACATCGGCGTCTCGGAGTGGACCGCAGAACAGCTGCGCGAGGGTCACGCACTCGCGAAGGATCTCGGCATCCAGCTGATCTCGAACCAGCCGCAGTACTCCCTCCTGTGGCGCGTGATCGAGGGCAAGGTCGTGCCGACCTCGGAAGAGCTCGGCATCTCGCAGATCGTCTGGTCGCCGATGGCGCAGGGCGTGCTCAGCGGCAAGTACCTGCCCGGCCAGCCGCACCCCGAGGGGTCGCGTGCGACCGACGAGAAGAGCGGCGCGATGTTCATCAAGCGCTTCCTCGAGGACGACGTGCTCACGGCCGTGCAGCGCCTCAAGCCCATCGCCGACGAGGCGGGCCTGTCGATGCCGCAGCTCGCGATCGCCTGGGTGCTGCAGAACCCGAACGTCGCCGCCGCGCTGGTCGGCGCTTCCCGCCCCGAGCAGATCGCCTCGAACGTCGCCGCCTCGGGCGTCACCCTCGACGCGGACACGATGGCCGCGATCGATGCCGCCGTCGGAGGTGTCGCGGTCACCGACCCCGAGCATACGTACAGCGTCTCGCCGAAGTCGCGGCCCTGAACATGCGGACCGGCTCATGGCGGTGACCAGCGCCGGCATCCTCCTCTACCGGCTGGCGGAGGGGGAGCCGGAGGTGCTCATCGCGCACATGGGCGGTCCGTATTGGGCGGCCAAGGACGAAGGGGCATGGTCTCTCCCGAAGGGCGAGTACGACCCCGACTCCGAGGCCGCTCTGGATGCCGCGCTCCGTGAGTTCTCGGAAGAGCTCGGCGTGCCGGCTCCGGACGCCCCGTACGCCGAACTCGGAACGTTCGCATACTCGTCCGGCAAGCGCGTCACGGTGTTCGTCGCCGACGGATCCGGCTTCTCCCTGGACAGGCTCGAGTTCGGCGAGTTCGAGCTGGAGTGGCCGCCGCGCTCCGGGCGGACCCAGTCGTTCCCCGAGGTGGACCGCGCCGAGTGGGTGAGGACGGATGCCGCTCGCGAGCGGCTCGTGAAGGGTCAGCGGCCCGCGCTCGACGCGCTCGAGAAGCACCTCGCGGAGGCAGGCGCGTGATTCACTGCCAGCCCGGCGGCGGACTGGCAGTCGGTTCGCCGTAGGCGGTCGTGGCGACGGCCGCATCAGTCGAGTCGGAGGGCTCTGCGACCACGCTTCCTCCGGGCATCAGCGTGTAGGTCACGAGTTCGCCGAGCCCCGTGAACAGGTCGCTGTCGGCGTCGGAGTACCACGCCGGGAGCATGACCGACACCGGATTCGCGTACGCGTTCTCGACCGGGATGCACGTGATCGATGACACCGGCAGATCGGCGATGATCATGCAGAACTTGTGGTCGACGGTCGGCCCGGCACCCACCGTGCGGCCGTACAGGATCCCGTACGGCTTGAGCTGATCGTGGATCATCGTGTCCGCGACGACTTCGCCGCCGGGGAGCGCGAGCACCTCGTCGCGCAGGCCGTCCATGTACAGCTCGTAGCCGACCTCGTAGCCGGCCGCGCGGCGCTCGCTCGCGACGGCGGCCGTCTTGGCGTGCAGGGCCGCCGTCTGCTGCGGGCCGGCGCGGTTCTCGCTCCACGCCGCGCCACCCATGAGCACCGCGACCACGGCCGTCACGGCGATCAATCCGGTGTGCCAGCGGGGCGTTCGCGACGACCCCGGTGGAGCGGACTCGAGGACGAGCACGGACACCGCCCCCGCGGTCGCTTCAGACGCGACGCTGTCGTCGCCGGGACTCGACGCGGCGGTCGGCTGGGGCAGGGCGTCGAGGCGCGCGACTCGCACGCGCTCCTCGAGTTCCATGAGCCGGGCGACGGCGACCGGATCAGCCGAGATGTCGGCATCCGGCCCGTAGGCGCGGGCGCGCAGCGCGTCGAGCTCGCGCTGCTCGGCGTGCGTGACGTCGCCGGACGGAACGTCTCCCACAGTTCCCAGGCTACGCCGCGCCCCGCCGGCACGGGTCGTCAGTCGGCGCCCCGCTCGGCGTCCCACTCCTCGAGCAGCTGCGGCATGCGTCTGGCCAGAAACCGGAAGAACTCCGACATGTCGCGCGCGCGCTCCACCGACAGGGGCGCGTCCGTGTTCTCGTCCGCGACCCGGTCGACGAAATCGGCCAGTCGTTCGTAGAGCGGCATGTTCGCGGTCAGCACGACGTGCCACCCCTGGTCGCGGATGTCATAGCGATCGCGCCGGTCGCCGCGGTGCGGGAGGCGGTGGATGATGTGGATGGACTGCAGGTACCGGACCGCGCCCGAGACCGCGGCGGGGGAGACGCCGAGGCGCTCGGCGAGTTCGGCCGCGGTGTAGCCGGCGTCGGGTGAGCCGACCAGTGCCATCATCACCCGGGCCGGCATGCGCGGCATCCCGGCCGCCGTCATCATCGCCGCGGCCTGCTCGGCCGGCTCCATCCCCGGGTGGTCCACGGTCGTCATCCTGCCGGAGCGAGCTCGCGCCGGCGCATGAGCACCGTCGCGGCACCGCCGAGCGCGACGATGGCCAGCAGCAGCCACCAGAGGCCCTGCAGGTCGATTCCGTCGCCGGTCACGGTCGGGGCGATCGCGATGGGAGCGACGTGGACGAGCCAATCGGGGAAGCCGAACAGCGGACCGAACAGTCCCAGGATCATCGCCAGCATCACGAGCGTCCACCCCAGCGGGATCGTCAGCCGGGGAGCCACGACGAAGACCAGTGCAGTCAGGACGAGGAAGACGGATGCTGCGACCACCTGGCCCGCGCCGACGACCGACACGTCGCCCATGAGCGACCAGTCGCCGTCGCGCCCCGCGATGCCGAGAGCGGCGCCGATCGCGGCCGACGCGACCACGAGCACGATCGCGGCGAACCCGACGGACACGTATCCGGCCAGCCACCGCACGCGGTCGACCGGCGTCGCAAGCACCGGCTCGGCCGTGCCGTTCGCCTCGTCCTGCCGAGCGCGACACACGGTCTGCACGGCCGCGCACGCGGCGAGGATCCCCAGCACTTCGAAGAAGATCACGATCGCGCCCTGCTCGATGCTGCCGTTCGCGCTGATCGCGCTGAGGATCGCCTCCACGGATGGCAGCTCCGTCACGACATCGCTGAGCACCCCGGCGAGGCTCGTCGCCAGGAGGCCGGTGAGCAGACCTCCCACGCACCAGCCGATGATGGAACCGCGGGTCAGTCGCCACACCAGCGTGGTGGGACCGGCCAATGCTCCACTCGCATCCACGCGCCCTCTGCGTTCGGGAACGAGGCTTGCGCCGAGGTCGCGGGACTGCTGGAGTGCGAGCGACACCGCTGCGAGCGCGAGCCCGAACGCCGCGCACAGCAGCAGCGGCCAGACTTCGTCGTCGGCGAACGGCCTCGAGTTCTCCCCCCAGCCGAACGGCGAGAGCCAGGTCAGCCATGAGCTCTCGATGCGCTGCAGATCCGCCGTCGGCGTGCCCACCGCGTTGCCGATGCCCCCGATCAGGAACGTGAGCAGCAGCACCCAGACGGCGAGCGAGTTCGCACCTCGGGAGGTGCGCATCAGCTGGCCGGCGAGAAGTCCGATCCCGAGGAAGGAGATGCCGACCGCGCCGGCTCCGAAGCCGGCCACGAACGAGCCGGCGGGCGCGAGTCCGGTCGCGATGAGTGCGAGTGCGGTCAGCAGCGCCAGGGCGAGGTTCGCGAGGATGCCGTGGGTCAGCGTGGCCAGAAACGGCAGCGTGCGGCCCGCCGGGGTGGCCGCGACGAGCTCTGCACGTCCCTGCTCCTCGTCCATGCGGGTGTGGCGCACGGCGAGGAAAGTGCTCATGAACGCGGCGAGCATCGCCAGGTACGGAAAGATCAGGAAGAGCATGAAGGCGCCCTCAGCTGCACCGGAGGGCAGACCGCGGAACAGCATGATGACGGGATTGGCGATCGCCGTCGCCAGCAGCGCCTGACGGTCCTGCTCCGTTCCGTATGCACCGGTCACCCCGACGTACGTGGTGTAGGCCAGCAGAGCGGTGCCGACGATCCACATCAACAGCTGCCAGCGGTCGCGCCGGATCCGCTCCCGCAGCAGGGTCGTGAAGACGCTCATCGTCCCGCTGCCGCCCGGCGATCCCGTCGCGAGCCGGTCACGTCGTCGTGGTGCGCTCCGTCGTCCGTGTCGTTCGAAGGTGAATCGGCCAAGAGGTCGTCGCCGTAGTGGCGCAGGAAGAGCTCCTCGAGCGACGGCGGTTCGACGCGCAGCCCCGTCACGTCGCGTCGTGCCAGCTCGGGCAGGGCCGCCGCAACCTGATCGCTGTCGATCGTGAACCGCGCGCGCCCCTCCGCGATGCTGGGCTCGTGCGCGCCCGGGATTCCCGCCGCCGCGCCGGCATCCGTCGCCTCGAACGAGATCTCGGTGCGCGTGAGGTGCCGCAGTTCTGCAAGCGTGCCGGACTCGACGACACGGCCGGCACGGATGATGCTGACCCGGTCGCACAGCAGTTCGACCTCGGAGAGGATGTGGCTGGAGAGCAGCACCGTGGCCCCGGCATCCTTCATGCGCGCCATCTCGCGCCGGAACACGACCTCCATGAGCGGGTCGAGGCCGCTCGTCGGCTCATCGAAGATGTACAGATCGGCCGGCACGGACAGTGCGGCGATGAGCGCGACCTTCTGACGGTTGCCCTTCGAGTACGCGCGGCCCTTCGTGCGCGGGTCGAACTGGAACTCCCGCATCAGGCGCTCCTTCTCACCCCGGTAGCGGTCGTCGTGCTTCGAGGCGCCTCGCAGGCGGGCCAGAACGTCGATCGACTCGCCGCCCGACAGATTCGGCCAGATGCTGACATCGCCCGGCACATAGGCGATGCGCCGATGCAGCGGGACCGCAGAGCGCCAGGGGTCCTCTCCGAAGACCGACGCCTCGCCGGCCGTGGCGCGCGCCAGCCCCAGGAGGATGCGGATCGTCGTGGACTTCCCTGCCCCGTTGGGTCCCAGGAATCCGTGCACCTGACCGGACTCGACCGTCAGGTCGAGTCCGTCGAGTGCGTGCACGTGGCCGTAGTGCTTGGTGAGGCCGTTCGTGGCGATGACTGTGCTCATGGCGCACACGGTACGCCTGTTTCAGGAAGTTGTGAATACTGCGAATGACGATCAGTGGTATGTATACGAAATCGGCCCGTTCAAGAAACATTTCTCCGCTTGGGACGATTTATGTATACAATAGCGACGTCGACGAGGGCAGGAGGTGCGTGTGAGAGCGAGTGATCGCGCGTATCGGACTCTGCTGGACGAGATCCAGTCCGGAGCCCTTGCCCCCGGCACCGTGCTCGGAGAGGTCGAGCAGGCCGCCCGCATCGGAGTGAGCCGCACGCCGCTGCGCGAAGCACTCGGTCGTCTCGCCGCCGACGGACTCGTCGTGCAGCAGTCCGCGCGGGTGACCGTCGTGACCGACATCGACGTCCACGACATCCGCGCGCTCTTCGAACTGCGGCGTGCGCTGGAGGAGACCGCGGCGCGCGTGGCCGCCGAGCGCGGTGACGCTGCGGCGTTCGCCGAGCTCGCCGAAGAATTCGCCCACTCGAGCCTGCGGGGTGCCGACGGGCGCGACGCGTACTACGCGCTCATCGCGCGATTCGACGCGCAGCTGGACGCCTCGGTCGGCAACGACTACCTGACCTCTGCGCTGCGCACCGTTCGCACGCATCTGGTCCGCGTGCGTCGCCTCGCGCGCGACATCCCCGAGCGGCTCACCGCCTCGGTCGCGGAGCACCGGCTCATCGCCGAAGCGATCGCGGCGCGGGATGCCGACCTCGCCGCCCATGCGACGCACGTGCACCTGCACAACGCGCTCGCCACGATCCTCGCGTCCCTCGAGGGCGCGCACACCGAACAGGGAGCAGCATGACCGTCAACCACCACCTCCGCGTGCACCGCAGCGACGAGCACCTCCCGCGCGAGGGCCAGCTCGCGTGGCGCATCGCCGAAGTCGCGGCCGACCCCGTCGAGGTCGATGCCGACGTCGTCGACATGATCATCAACCGCGTCATCGACAACGCGGCCGTGGCCGCGGCATCCCTCACCCGCGCACCGGTCAGCTCGGCGCGCCAGCAGGCGCTCGACCACGCCGTCTCGGTGAGCGGCAAGGGCGCGACCGTCTTCGGCTGCGCGATCGAGCGGCGCACCAGCCCCGAGTGGGCGGCATGGGCGAACGGCGTCGCGGTGCGCGAGCTCGACTACCACGACACGTTCCTGGCGGCCGAGTACTCGCACCCCGGAGACAACATCCCGCCGATCGTCGCTGTGGCCCAGCACGTCGGATCGGACGGGCGCGCGCTCGTGCGCGGGCTGGCGACCGGCTACGAGATCCAGATCGACCTGGTGCGCGGAATCTCGCTGCACAAGCACAAGATCGACCATGTGGCCCACCTCGGCCCGTCGGCCGCGGCCGGAATCGGCACGCTGCTCGGCCTCGACGTCGAGACGATCTACCAGGCGGTCGGTCAGGCGCTCCACACCACGACCGCCACGCGGCAGTCGCGTAAGGGCGAGATCTCGACGTGGAAGGCGCACGCCCCCGCATTCGCCGGGAAGATGGCGGTCGAGGCCGTCGACCGTGCCATGCGCGGCGAGACCAGCCCGTCGCCGATCTACGAGGGCGAAGACGGCGTGATCGCCTGGCTGCTCGATGGACCCGACGCGTCGTACGAGGTGCCGCTGCCGGCCGACGGGGAGTCCAAGCGCGGCATCCTGGATTCGTACACGAAGGAGCACTCGGCCGAGTACCAGGCGCAGGCATGGATCGACCTCGCCCGCAAGCTCGGCACCGAGTACCCCTCGCTGCGGGACGGGAAGCGCCCCGACGGCGAGGAGATCGAGTCGATCGTCCTGCACACGAGCCACCACACCCACTACGTCATCGGCTCGGGCGCCGGCGATCCGCAGAAGTACGACCCCACCGCGTCCCGCGAGACGCTCGACCACTCGATCCCGTACATCTTCACGGTCGCGCTGCAGGACGGGACGTGGCACCACGAGGACTCCTACGCCCCCGAGCGCGCGGCGCGCGAAGACACCGTCGCGCTGTGGAAGAAGGTCACCACGGCCGAGGATGACGAGTGGACGCGCCGGTACCACTCGGAGGACCCGGACGAGAAGGCCTTCGGCGGACGCGTGGAGATCCGCTTCGCGGACGGCAGCGAGATCGTCGACGAGATCGCGACGGCCGACGCCCATCCGCTCGGAGCCCGGCCGTTCGCCCGCGAGGACTACGTCCGCAAGTTCCGCATCCTCGCCGAGCCGGTGCTCGCGCCCGAGGAGATCGAGCGGTTCCTCGATCTGGCTCAGCGGCTGCCCGAGCTCACCGCCGACGAGGTCGGCCGGCTCACGATCGTCGCCGAGCACGGCGTGCTCGCCGGCGCCCCCGCGCCGAAGGGGCTGTTCTGATGCTGTATTCGACGACCCCCGCGTCGGAGAAGCGGCGACTCTTCCGCGAGCGCCTCGCCTCGGGCGAGCTGCTGAGGTTCCCGGGAGCCTTCAACCCGCTGAGCGCGAAGCTCATCGAGCAGAAGGGCTTCGACGGGGTGTACATCTCCGGCGCGGTGCTCGCGGCGGATCTGGGACTCCCCGACATCGGGCTCACGACCCTCACCGAGGTCGCGGGACGGGGCCAGCAGATCGCGCGGATGACCGAGCTGCCCGCGATCATCGACGCGGACACCGGCTTCGGCGAGCCGATGAACGTGGCGCGGACGATCCAGACGCTCGAGGATGCGGGCCTCTCCGGGCTGCACATCGAGGATCAGATCAACCCGAAGCGCTGCGGCCACCTCGACGGCAAGTCTGTCGTCGATCAGGACACCGCGATCAAGCGCATCCGGGCTGCCGTCGACGCGCGACGCGACCCGAACTTCCTGATCATGGCGCGCACCGACATCCGCGCCGTCGAGGGTCTGGACGCCGCGATCGATCGCGCGAAGGCGCTGGTGGATGCCGGGGCCGACGCGATCTTCCCCGAGGCGATGCGCTCGCTCGAGGAGTTCGCGGCCGTCCGCGCCGCGATCGACGTGCCGATCCTGGCCAACATGACGGAGTTCGGCAAGAGCGACCTGTTCTCGGTCGACCAGCTGCGCGACGTCGGTCTCAACCTGGTGATCTGGCCGGTGTCGCTGCTGCGGCTCGCGATGGGTGCTGCCGGCCGCGGGCTGGATACTCTGAACGACGAGGGGCATCTCACCTCCAAGCTCGGCGAGATGCAGCACCGCGCGGACCTGTACGACCTGATCGAGTACGAGGCCTACAACCACTTCGACACTTCGGTGTTCAACTTCAACGTCAACCGCTAACCCCGTTCACCTGTCGCCGACTGCGCGGAATCGGTCACCCGACCCGCGTGTTGTGACAGGGGAGCGAGACAGAAGAGGATCAGAGCATGACCGAAACGATCGAGATCAAGAAGGGCCTCGCCGGCGTCACCGTCGACTACACCGCGGTCTCCAAGGTCAATCCCGAGACCAACAGCCTGCTCTACCGCGGGTATCCGGTGCAGGAGCTGGCCGCCACGCAGCCCTTCGAGGCCGTCGCATACCTGCTCTGGTACGGCGAGCTGCCCACCGACGAGCAGCTCGCCGAGTTCGTGGCGGAGGAGCGCGCGAACCGCACGCTCGATGAGAACGTCAAGCAGGCGATCGACCTGGTGCCCCTGGATGCGCATCCGATGGATGTCATCCGGACTGCCGTGTCGCTGGCCGGGGCGTCGGATCCGGCCGCATTCGACAACTCGCGCGAGTCGGATCTCGCGAAGTCGAAGCGGCTGTTCGCGAAGCTGCCCGCCATGGTCGCCTACGACCAGCGCCGCCGTCGCGGCCAGGAGCTCGTCGACCCGCGTGCGGACCTCGACTACTCGCAGAACTTCCTCTGGATGGCCTTCGGCGAGGAGCCCGATCCGGTCGTCGCACGCGCCTTCAACGTGTCGATGATCCTGTACGCGGAGCACTCGTTCAACGCATCGACCTTCACGGCACGCGTGATCACCTCGACGATGGCCGACCTGTACTCGGCCGTCGTGGGCGCCATCGGTGCCCTCAAGGGGCCGCTGCACGGCGGTGCGAACGAAGCCGTCATGCACATCTTCGACGAGATCGGCTCGGCCGAGAACGTCGGGCCGTGGCTGGACACCGCGCTCGCCGAGAAGCGCAAGATCATGGGCTTCGGCCACCGCGTCTACAAGCACGGCGATTCGCGTGTGCCGACGATGAAGGCCGCACTGGACACCCTCGTCGAGCACTACGACGCGCGCGAACTCGCGGCGCTGTACGACACCCTCGAGTCCGAGTTCGTCTCGCGCAAGGGCATCTACCCCAACCTCGACTACCCGTCGGGTCCGTCGTACAACCTGATGGGCTTCGACACGCTCACCTTCACGCCGCTGTTCGTCGCCTCGCGTGTCACGGGCTGGACGGCGCACATCATCGAGCAGGCGGCATCCAACGCACTCATTCGCCCGCTCTCGGCGTACAACGGCCCCGACGAACGACACATCGACGGCTACGTGCCGGATGCCGAGGCCACGGTGGACCGCCCGGAGGAAGCAGCGGGCTGACCCCACGGATCCACGGACGCGCCGCCGCGCTCGTGGATGGAACCTCAGAGGAGCTGACATGAGCACCGCCGTCATCGTCGACGTCGTCCGCACGCCTTCGGGTCGCGGCAAGCCCGGGGGAGCGCTGTCCGGTGTCCATCCCGTGGATCTCGCCGCCGGCGTCCTGCAGGCGGTGCTCGAGCGCAACGGACTCGAATCGCGCCAGATCGACGACGTGCTGCTCGGCTGCGTGAGCCAGGTCGGCGATCAGTCGATGAACATCGCCCGCCAGGCCGTGCTCGCGGCAGGCTTCGACGAGTCGATTCCCGCCACGACGATCGACCGCCAGTGCGGATCGAGCCAGCAGGCGGCGCATTTCGCCGCGCAGGGCGTGATCGCCGGCGCGTACGACATCGTGATCGCCGGCGGCGTGGAGTCCATGAGCCGTGTTCCGCTCGGCTCATCGCGAGCGGGCGGGTCCCGCTCGCCACTCCTCGATGCCCGGTACCCGGAGGGCCTCGTCAACCAGGGCGTCTCGGCCGAGCTGATCGCGCAGAGGTGGGGCCTGTCGCACGACGTGCTCGACGCGTACTCGGCCGAGTCGCATCGGAGGGCGGCGGATGCGGCATCCCGCGGCCTCTTCGACTCTCAGCTGCTCGCCGTCGAGGTCGACGGCGGCGAGGTGACCGCCGACGAGACCGTGCGTGCTGGCACGACGATCGAGGGCCTCTCGGGTCTGAATCCGGCGTTCCGCACCGACGAGCTGGCCGCACGGTTCCCCGATGTCGACTGGCGGATCACGCCCGGCAACTCGTCACCGCTCACCGACGGCGCCTCGGCCGCCCTGATCATGAGCGAGGCCAAGGCGAACGAGCTCGGGCTGACCCCGCGCGCGCGGTTCCACGCATTCTCGGTCGTCGGCGATGACCCGCTCTTCATGCTCACGGGCCCGATTCCGGCGACCCGGCGCATCCTCGAGCGCAGCGGACTGAGCATCCACGACCTGGACGCCTACGAGGTCAACGAGGCGTTCGCGCCCGTGCCTCTCGCCTGGGCGCACGACCTCCGAGCCGATCCCGACAAGCTCAATGCATGGGGAGGGGCGATCGCGCTCGGCCATGCGCTCGGATCGTCGGGCACGCGTCTGCTCGGCACGCTGCTGGCCACCCTCGAGGCAACCGGCGGCCGATACGGCCTGCAGACGATGTGCGAAGGCGGCGGGATGGCGAACGCGACGATCATCGAGCGGCTGTAGCCAGGGCGCTGCGAACGTCGGACGCTGCGGGTCGGAGCGTGGGCCGGTGAAGCCACGCGGCCGTGCGGATCGGGGCGTGGGCCGGTGAGCGACGCGGCCGGTGCGGATCGGAGCGCGGGGCGGTGAGCCCACGCGGTTGGTGAGCCGCTCAGTCGCTACGTGATCGATCGATGAGCCTCCGGCAGCGTCGCGGCGTTCCGGCGGCCGCGAGGCGGGTCAGGCGGCGTAGTCGTATCTGGCTCGTCCGCCGAGTCTGGGGGTGCGTGCGGGGTCGATGTGGGGTGGTGGGATGAACCAGGCTTTCGCGCGAATGCCGACGCCGTCGATGCGGATGTCCCATCTGTTGTCGTGGATGCGGTGGTGGCAGGATTCGCAGAGGAGGATGCCGTTGTTCAGGTCGGTGGGTCCGGCGTCTCTGGCCCACCATCGGATGTGGTGGGCTTTGGTGTGGCCGGGTGGTGCCCCGCACATGGTGCAGCCGCCGTCGCGTTCGACCAGCGCGAGCCGCTGGGTCGGGGTGAACAGTCGTCTGGTGCGTCCCCAGTCCAGGATTTGGGAGGCTCCGCCGAGGACGCAGGAGATGATCTGCCCGCCGGCGGCCATCCGCCGGGCTGTCGAGATTGAGACCGGGGTGGTGATCCCATCGACGGTGGCGTACCCGGTGCCGTCGACCAGGTCCTCGTGGTCGATCCGCACCACGACCGTCGCGCCGGCCAGGGGTAGATCGGTGTCCGCGCAGCCGAGCGCGTGTTCGCAGAGCCGGACGAGCGCGTCGGCTTGCATCTGCACCACGGATCGGCGCGGAACGTCCAGGTCGGCGGTGCCGTCCCGTTGCGCATCCTTGGTGGTGCGCATCTGGTCGGAGACGAGCGCTTCGATCGCGGTCTTCACGGGTGCGGCGTGTTCCGGGGTGAGCCGGCCGGACAGCTCGAACATCCCGTCCACCTCCCGCATCGTGAACCGTTCCAGGCCGCGCCTCTCATCCTCGCGTGGACCGACGCCGTCCGGGTCCAGCCACGCCTCCGCCCGGACCAGCACCCGGTTCAGGTGATCCATCGTCAACCCGGGCGCCTGTTCGACCAGCGTCCGCTCCGCCGCGTCCACCGCCTCAGCCCCGGCGCGGAACGCGACCCGGTCCAGCACGGCGATGATCGCCGCCGCGGCCTGCGTGGTCAACCGCGCGGCATCCAACGCCTCCGCGGCATGCGGGTGCCGTGCCGGCGCAGTCGCCCCGGACAACAGCCGCCGCGGCACGGTCGCTTCCCCGACCTTCACCAGGCGTGCCGCGTCCCCCGTCGAGGTGCCGCCGGTCGCGGCGATCAGCGCGGTCGGGTTGCGGTACCCCTGCGTCTTCGCCAACCCCTCGGACCCCAGCTCGGGGCGGGACCGGCGGGCGATCTCCGCCGCCAACACCGTCTGATCCGCGTCCAGCATCCGCCGCATCCGGCAATACCGCTCATGCACCGCGATCAGATCGCTGTCACTCAGCGACCCGGCATCCGCCCCCGACCACACCGACCGCACGGCATTGACCTCCGCGGGAAGCAGATCAAGCGCTCTGGTCATAGAACAAATGTACTAATGACCTCCGACATCGGCTCGTCCGACGGAGGTGCACGCTGTGGATGCTCCGACCGACTCGACCGTCTCGGCTCGGCCCTCTCGTCGAAGTGGCCGCTGCGGGCGATCAATCGGTGAACTGTGAATCGCTGAAGATGGTCCGACGTCGGCCGTCTCCCCGGTCGCTCACAAGTCACCTACTGACCCGCCTGCAAGCGCTTGCTTCGCCCGAAATCGCGCGCGCTAAACCGACTCCCCACCCGCACGATACCTCACGCATTCCGACCATGTAAGCGCTTGCATTCCTATGGATCGGCTGTTACCGTCGCTGAATCGCGCCGGGCACGTTGCCGTGCCCCTCCACCCCCCGGGAGCATCAGTGTCGAAGTCGACCCCTGCACGCGCACGCCGCGTCATCGCCAGCCTCGTCTCCGCAGCACTCGTGCTCGCAGGCGCCGTCGCGCTTCCGGCGCTCACTCCGCAGCCGGCCATCGCCGCCGATCGCACCTTCGCGCTGGTCGGAAACCTTCAGAATGAACTCGGCTGCGCCGATGACTGGAAGCCGGAATGCGCTGAGACCGAGCTCGCCGCCACCGACATCGCCGGTGTGTACGCCAAGGAGTTCACCGTCCCCGCGGGCACGTACGAGTACAAGGTGGCCGTCAACGACAGCTGGGCGGAGAACTACGGCGCGGACGGGGTGCTTGACGGCCTGAACATCCCGCTCACGATCGCCGGACCGGCGACGCTCCGGTTCGTCTTCGACGACAACACCAAGCGGGTCGGGCTCGAGGCGACCGAACTGGCCGAGGGCTATACAGCGGAAGACGACGCGCTCGTCGCCGCTCCCGTGCGCCAGCCGGGGAGCGCCGAGCAGTTCTACTTCGTCATGACCGACCGGTTCGCGAACGGCGACACGGCCAACGACAGCGGCGGCCTCATCGGCGACCGGATGGTCACGGGCCTCGACCCGACCGACAAGGGCTTCTACCAGGGCGGCGACCTCGCCGGCCTGCGCTCGCAGCTGGATTACATCGAGGGCCTCGGCACCACTGCGATCTGGCTCACTCCGAGTTTCAAGAACCGTCCGGTCCAGGGCGAAGGCGAGAATGCGAGCGCCGGCTACCACGGCTACTGGATCACCGACTTCACGCAGATCGACCCCCACCTCGGGACGAACGCGGAGCTCGAGGCGCTGATCGCCGACGCGCACGCACGCGGCATCAAGGTCTACTTCGACATCATCACCAATCACACGGCCGACGTCATCGACTACGCGGAAGACCAATACACCTACGTCGATCAGGCGACGAGCCCGTACACCGATGCGAGCGGCACCCCGTTCGACCCCGCCGAGTACGCGGGCACGGGGACCTTCCCCACGCTGGACCCCGCGACGAGCTTCCCCTATACGCCGGTGATCGCCGACGCGGATGCCGACCTGAAAGTCCCTGCATGGCTCAACGACCCGACGCTGTACCACAACCGCGGGGACTCGACCTGGGCGGGTGAGTCTGTCACCTACGGCGACTTCGTCGGACTCGACGACCTGATGACCGAGCACCCGACCGTCGTGGACGGGTTCGTCGACGTGTACGAGGACTGGGTCGACCTCGGCATCGACGGGTTCCGCATCGACACGGCCAAGCACGTCAACTTCGAGTTCTGGGAGCAGTGGTCCACCGAGGTGCTCGACTACGCCCACTCGCACGACAAGCCGGACTTCTTCATGTTCGGCGAGGTCTACGACGCCGACCCGGCCAAGCTCTCGCCCTACGTCCGCGACACCGACATGAACTCTGTGCTCGATTTCACCTTCCAGTCCCAGGCCACCGCGTACGCGAAGGGTGGGTCGGCGGAGCAGCTGCAGGCCCTGTTCGCGGGCGACGAGATGTACACGACGCCCGACTCGTCGGCGACGGCGCTGCCGACTTTCCTCGGCAACCACGACATGGGTCGCATCGGCTATTTCCTTGCGGGCGCCGATTCGCTGCAGCGCGATGAGCTCGCGCATGAGCTGATGTACCTCACGCGCGGCCAGCCCGTCGTCTACTACGGCGACGAGCAGGGCTTCGCCGGCTCGGGCGGCGACAAGGACGCCCGGCAGTCGATGTTCGCGACGCAGACCGCGGAGTATGCGAACCAGCCCCTCGTCACCGGCGAGCAGCTGGACAGCGTCGACCGCTACGACACTTCTGCGCCGCTGTACGAGCACATCGCGGACCTCTCCGACCTCCGTGCGTCGCACCCGGCGCTGCGGACCGGCGCGCAGATCGAGCGGTACGTCGACGACGGCCCCGGGGTGTACGCCTTCAGCCGCGTGGACCGCGACGAGCGCATCGAGTACCTCGTCGCGACGAACAACGCGACCACTGACAAGACCGTGTCAATTCCGACGTTGACCGACGATGCGGCGTTCGCACCCCTGTACGGCGACGGTCAGGCATTCACGACGGATGCGGCGGGCCTGGGCTCGGTGACGGTGCCCGCGCTCTCCTCCGTCGTGTTCACGGCCGACGGGCCGGTCACCGCGCCGGCGGAGGCGGGCGCCCCGTCGCTCACGCTGCCCGAGGAGGGCGCCGGACTCAGCGGACTCGCACCCGTCGAGGCCGAGATCGCGAACTCGTGGGCCGAGACGAGCTTCGCGTTCCGCGTCGTGGGCGACGACGAGTGGACGGCGCTCGGCACGGCCGAGGACACGACGCCCCGCGTGTTCCACGACGTCACCGATCTCGCGGCGGGCACGCTGATCGAATACCGGGCCGTGTCGACGGATGCCGCGGGCCATCGTTCGGCGGCATCCACCTACGCGTCGGTCGGCAACCGAGTGAACGTGAACGTCCCCGAGGTGCCGGAAGACCCCGTCGAGCCCGAGCCGCAGGAGACGACGCCGTATGAGTTCGTGAGCGTTCCCGGCAGCTTCAACCAGGAGGCCGGGTGCCCGGATGACTGGCAGCCCGGTTGCGCCGCCGTGCAGATGGCCCAGATCGACGGGATCTGGACGATGACCCTGGACGACCTCGCGGCCGGGTCGTACGAGTACAAGATCGCCACCGAGAAGAAGTGGGACGAGAACTACGGTGCCGGAGGGGTGCTGAACGGCCCGAACATCGTGCTCGTGCACGACGGCGGCCCGATCACGTTCTTCTTCGACCCGCGCACCAAGAACATCCGCTCCACCGCCGACGGGCCGGTCATCACCCTCGCCGGCTCTTTCCAGAGCGAACTGGGCTGCACGGGCGGCGACAACGACGGCGACTGGCTGCCGTCGTGCCTCGCCGCCATGATGTTCGACCGCAACGCCGACGGGGTCTTCCAGTTCACGACCGACGACCTTCCGTCCGGCTCGTACGAGGTGAAGGTCACCCACGGTCGGAGCTGGGATGAGAACTACGGTGCCGGGGGAGCGCCCAACGGTCCGAACATCTCCTTCACCGCCAGCGCCGGCACGGTGGTCGCGTTCCTCTACGACATCGAGACGCACGTCCTCACCGTGCAGGCGAGCGACCCGCCGCTGTCGGGCATCGGCGAGTTGCGCGCGCACTGGATCGACGCCGACACCATCGCGTGGCCCGCCGACCTCGGCTCGAGCTCGGCGGGAGTCTCATGGCAGCTCTACGCCTCGCCCGACGCGTCGCTCGCGGTCGCCGACGGCGCGGTGACCGGTGCCGACCCGATCGACCTCAGCGTCATCGACGGCGGGCTGACCGCCGCGCAGAAAGAGGCCTTCCCCGCGCTCGCGTCGTACATCGCGCTGCGCGTCGAAGGACAGGACACCGCCGCGCTCGTGAAGGCACAGCTGGCCGTCGCCCAGCGCAACGGCGACACGCTCACCGGGTTCACGGGGGTGCAGCTCCCTGGCGTGCTCGACGACCTCTATGCCGCGGCGCTTGAGGACCTGACGCTCGGCGTCGCCTTCAAGGGTTCAAAGCCGACCTTCCGTCTCTGGGCGCCGACCGCGCGGGCGGCCACGCTGCTGACGTGGGATGCAGGAGCCACCGGCGCCGCTCAGCGCCACGAGGCGACATGGGATGCGGCATCCGGCACGTGGTCCGTGGCGGGCAAGGCCGCGCTCAAGGGCGACGAGTATCGGTGGGAGGTCGTCGTGTACGCGCCGAGCACCGGAGAGATCGAGACGAATTCGGTGACCGATCCGTACTCGATCGCGCTGACCCCGAACTCGGAACGGTCGGTGGCGATCGATCTCGCCGACAAGGCCTTCAGGCCCAAGGCGTGGGAGAAGACCGGGGCGCCGGTGATCGACCAGCAGGTCGACCGGGCGATCTACGAACTGCACATCCGCGACTTCTCGATCACCGACGAGACGGTGCCCGAGGCCGAGCGCGGCACGTACACGGCGTTCACCCGAACCGGCAGCGCCGGAATGCGCCAGCTCGCACAGCTGGCTGACGCCGGAATCAACACCGTGCACCTGCTGCCGTCGTTCGACATCGCCACGATCGAGGAGAACCGGGCGGCGCAGGCGGTGCCGGGGTGCGATCTCGCCTCGTCCGGCCCGGCATCGGCCGAGCAGCAGGCGTGCATCAATGCGATCCGTGACGCCGACGGATTCAACTGGGGCTACGACCCGTTCCACTTCTCGGTGCCGGAGGGGTCCTACGCGGTCGACGCGAACGGCGGAGCTCGCGTCGCCGAATTCCGGTCGATGGTCGGCGCACTTCACCAGACGGGTCTGCAGGTCGTGCTCGACGAGGTGTTCAACCACACCGCCGAATCGGGCCAGGGTGAGCGCTCCGTGCTCGACAAGGTCGTGCCCGGCTACTACCAGCGGCTGAACGCGGCGGGCGCCGTCGAGACCTCGACCTGCTGCCAGAACGTCGCGACCGAGCACGCCGCCGCCCAGAAGCTCATGGTCGACTCGGTGGTGACGTGGGCGCGCGGCTACAAGGTCGACGGGTTCCGCTTCGACCTGATGGGACACCACTCGAAGGAGAACATGCTGGCCATCCGGGCGGCGCTGGACGCGCTGACCGTCAAGAAGGACGGCGTGGACGGCTCGGCGATCTCCCTGTACGGCGAGGGCTGGAACTTCGGCGAGGTCGCGAACAACGCGCTGTTCGAGCAGGCGACGCAGGGGCAGCTCGGCGGCACGGGCATCGGCACGTTCAACGACCGGCTGCGCGACGGCGTGCACGGCGGCAGCCCGGTCGACGGCTCGTCGACGTTCGAGCAGGGCTTCGGCACCGGTCTCGGCACCGATCCGAACGGCTCTGCGGTCGACCCCGCGGACCGCACGCTCGGCGAGCAGACCGACCTGGTCAAGCTCGGGCTGGCCGGCAACCTCCGCGACTTCGAGTTCGAAGCATCCGACGGGACGCTCAAGAGCGGGGCGGAGGTCGACTACAACGGCTCGCCCGCCGGGTACGCAGACCAGCCCGACGAGGTGATCAACTACGTCGACGCGCACGACAACGAGACGCTCTACGACCTGTCGGTCTTCAAGCTCCCGACCGACACGTCGATGGCAGATCGCGTCCGCATGAACACGGTCTCGCTCGCGACGGTGACGCTGTCGCAGTCGGTCTCGTTCTGGCACGCGGGCACCGAGCTGCTGCGCTCGAAGTCGCTCGACCGCAACAGCTACAACTCCGGCGACTGGTTCAACCGCATCGACTGGACCGGCCAGGAGTCGACCTTCGGCTCCGGCCTGCCGATGCAGGCGGACAACGGCGTGAAATGGCCGATCATGGCGCCGCTGCTGGCGGATCCGGCGCTCAAGCCGGGTGCATCCGACATCTCGTCGGCCGAGTCCTCTGCGCTGGACCTGCTGCGGGTGCGTTCCGAGGTCGACCTCTTGAGGCTCGGCTCGGCGGACCTGATCGAGCAGAAGGTGTCGTTCCCGAACGGCGGGACGGATGCCGACCCCGGCGTGATCGTCATGGTGATCGACGACCTGATCGGCGAGGACGTGGACCCGGCACTCGAGGGCGCCCTGGTCGTCTTCAACGCGTCGCCGGAGCCGACGACGCAGACCGTCGCGGGTCTCGCCGATCGTGCGTTCGCGCTGACGCCTGCTCTGGCGAACGGATCCGACCCGGTCGTGAAGACGACGACCTGGGATGCCGCGACCGGCGCCGTGACGGTCCCGGCTCGGTCGGTCGCGGTGCTCGTCGATGTCCAGGACGTCGACACGTCGGTCGCGGCGGCGCCGAACAAGGTGCTGGCGAAGGCCGGGACCACCGTGAAGGTCGCCGGTCGCGTGACCGCGGCCGACGGCAGCGCCCCGGTCGGCACCGTCACGGTGACCGACGGCCGCACCGTGCTCGCGACGATCGAGGTCGACGCCTCGGCGAACGGCAGGATCGACATCGTGCTGCCGAAGCTCTCGCGCGGCATCCACCTGCTCCGCACCTCGTTCGAGGGCGCCGACGGGTGGAAGGACTCGCGCTCGCAGTACCCGGTGCCCGTCGTGATCTACTGACCGGAATCGCCTCGCGGTGCACCGTGCTCCTGGGCGCGGTGCACCTCGACGTGATCCGACTCCAGCTCCAGCCGCACGAGGCCGCTCATCCGCAGCCGGGTGAGGTAATCCTGCGGCAGCTGCAGCCGGCCGACACGGTCCAGCACTGCGTACTCGCGGGCGATGTGACGCTGCACGCCGTCGTCGTCGGTGTGCACGGAGCGCAGCACCTCGGTCGATGTGCGTCCGTCGCGGATCTGCACCGTGCGACGAACGTGCCCCGAGACGGTCTCGTCGTGGGTGACGATCAGCACCGTGACGCCGATGTTCTCGTTCACTTCGCGGAGCACTTCGAGGATCTCGGCGGACGACTCGTCGTCGAGCTCGCCCGTGGGCTCGTCGGCGAGCAGCACGCGGGGCGCGTTCGCAAGCGCGACGGCGATCGCCGCGCGCTGGCGCTGACCGCCGGACAGCTCGGCGGGGGTGCGGGTGCGCAGCTCCGCGAGGCCGAGCACATCCAGGAGCCCGTCGACGCGCTGCGCCCGCTGCGCGCGTGGCGCGCCTGCGACCGACAGCGCCATCGTGATGTTCTCCGCGACCGTGAGGAACGGGACGAGATTGCGCTCGGTCTGCTGGAAGACGAAGCCGACGGTCTCGCGCCGGTACTGCGTGCGCTCGCGGCCGCGCATCGTGAGCAGATCGTGGCCGTCGACGGTCGCCGAACCGGCGGTGGGCGTGTCCAGACCCGACAGGATCGTCAGCAGCGTGGACTTGCCGGAGCCGGACGCGCCGACGATCGCGGTGAGTTCACCCGCGTCGATCTCGAGGTTCAGCCCCTGCAGCGCCTGGACCTCCACGCCCTCCGAGGAGAAGATGCGCACGAGGTCGGTGCAGGTGATCTGAGCGGTCATTCCAGCCCCATTCTGAGGGATGCCGCCGGCGATCGGCGCCGGGCGATCGCCGCAGCGACGAGCGCAGCGACGGTCACTGCGGCGGCGGTGACCAGGACGATCGCCGTCGTCGCGAGCGCGTCGACGCGTGGAACCGAAGGCTCGGCACCCACGAACGCGGGCAGATCGATCGCCGCGACCACGACGAACACCTCCACGAGCCCGAGCGCCACAGCCGCCACGGTCGCGACGAGGGCGACGGGTGCCAGCTCCCACGCGACCACGCCGCGCAGCTGCGCGGTCGAGAACCCGAGCACGCGGAGGATGCCGATCACGCCGTCGCGCTGCCGAGTGGTCGCCACGACGCCGAGGACCACCGCGGTCAGGCAGAGGACGAGCGTGACCACGACGGCCAGCCCGAGCAGCGCGAAGACGGCCGCCACCAGGGGGTGGCCGGCATCCAGCGGCGGGATCTCCCGCCGGGTCGCCTCCACCGACTGGGAAAGGGCGCGGCGGAGCGTGCTCGCGGTCCCGAGCGAGAACACCGCGACCGAGATCCCCACGATCAGCGCGAATGCGGTTGCGAATCCCAGGGTCGGCGCCCGCGCCGCTCTCGCGCTGCCCACCGAGGACACGGCGCTGCGACTCCGACGCGACGACCGCTGGACCGCTCGCATCAGGAGCGGATAGATCCGCAGGACTCCGAGGGTCCCTGCGGCCGCGACCAGCAGCGGGGCCGCGGCGAGCAGGGGGTCGAGCCCGGAGCCGGAGGCGACGACACCGCGGCGCGCCAGGAGGACGACGGATGCCGCGGCGGCACCGACCACGATCAGCTCGAGGACCCACCGGTACGCTGCTGCGGGGGAGCGCCCGGCGAACTGCGGTCGAGGCGCGGACGCTGCGAGCAGCAGAGGGAACGCCGCCAGCACCACGACCACTGCAGGCCAGATCTCGATGGGCGATCGTCCGCCGTACGCTCCGGCGAAGAGGGCGACCGCGACGCCCGCACCGATCGCAGCGGAGGGAATCGCGATGAGGAGGCCCTCCAGAAGCATGGCGACTCGCAGCTGAGTGCCGGTGGCGCCGCGCACGCGCGCGAGACCGAGGGTCACCGCCCGGCGCTGGGCGATCGTGCGTGCCGCCAGGGCGAGCACGGCCAGCACCACGCCGAGCGGCCCGGCGACGAGCAGCGCCATGAGCGCGGTCGCTACCTCGACGCGCTGCCGGATCGCATCGAGGTCGGAGGCGAGGATCGATGAGAACACGACGAACTCCCCGGTCGGCAGAACCTCGCCGGTGGCGCTGATCTGACGAACCTGCTGGGCGAGCTCGGGTGCGTCGGCGGCCGTCAGCTCCGCCGTCTTGAGCGGGTACCACGCCTCTATGCGGGCTCCGGCGAAGGTCTCGGCGAGGCCCGCGATCGAACCGGGGTCGACGAGCCCGTCGGCGGCGAGCAGCTTCCGTCCGTCATCCGCGCGACGCTCCACCGCACCGGCGAGCGTGGCCTCGTGCTGCCAGAAGGGGTCGTCGGCGTCGGTTGGCTCATACAGCGCCGCGACGCGCACCGGCGCGACGCCGAAGTCCAGGACGTCGCCGACCGCGATGCCCATCTCCTGGGCCGCTGCCGCCGAGAGGGCGATCTCGATCGCGTCGGACGACGGCTGCGCGACGTCGTCGTCACCGGTCCAGGCGGCGGGCGGGCTCCCGTCGGTGATCTCGATCAGATCCCGCCACTCCGGACTCACCGCGAGGCCCAGTTCCAGCCCCACCACGCCCGGGGTCGACCCTCGGATCTGCGCCGACTCGCGATCGGTCAGCGCCGCCCACTGCGGCGTCTCGAGCAGGGTGGTCAGAGGCGGACCCAGGGCGGCAGGTGCCCGCTCGATCGTATCGGTGATCGTGGCGAGGGCGTCGCCGGTCGAGCCGCGGCGCGCCGACGGATGGCCGAACGTCCCGCTCGCGGTCAGGTCTCGGCGGACGGCGGGGAAACCGTCGAGGGTATGCCGGAGCTCCGCAGTCGCAAGGCTCGCCAGAGCCGCCGGTGCCGCGGTCACGAGGAGGGAGGCCATCGCGATGACGAAGGCCGCGAGCGCGATCAGGGGTGCGTCCGCTCGAGCCTGCCGCACCATCAGGCCCGCGGCGCTCCGGCGCTCCCGCATCCTCACGTCGACCCCTCCGGCGCGATGCCGCGGGCGGCCGAGCGGGCCACGACCGCGCTGTAGCCCGCGATGATCGCGAACAGGATGACGCCCAGGAGTGCGGTCGCCGCCGCGGCCCCCGCCAGATCGAGGTGCACAGCCGTCGTGACGGCGGAGTTCGGCCTGGGCACGGCCGCTCGCGCCAAGGTCGCGACGACCAGCAGGACCACGGCGAGACCGGCGATCGCTCCGGCGGCGATCGCCCACACCTCGACGATCGCGAGCTCGCGGCGACGCAGCGCAGACTGCGCGCGGGGCGGCAGACCCAGTGCGCGCAGAACCGCGACCTCTGGGCGCCGCTCCCGCAGCTGCATCGCGCACGCCGCGATGAGTCCCGCGATGGCGAGCGCCGCACAGGCCAGCGCGGCAAGCCACAGAGCCATCGGGCCGGCGGCGAGCATCGCGCGATCCGGCCCCTCGCCCACCGCGTGGACGGTGACCGAAGCAGGAAGGATGCCGCGCACCGCGCTCGCGGCGGCCTCGAGGTCGCCGCGAGCACCCACCCACACCACGGAGTCCGCTCGCGGCTGCGCGTCGCCCGCGAGGTGCGCGGCGTCCACGAGTGCCGCATCGATCAGGATTCCAGAGGACTCGTCAGCCCCGGGGATCGCGGCGACGATGTCCGCGACGGAGGTCTGGATCGGCATGTCGTCGACCTCGAGGGTCAGTGGTGCGCCGACCCGGGTGCCGAGTCGCTCGGCGAGCGGTTCGGACAGGACGACCGCACCGACCGGCGGAGGCGGCAGGAAGCGCGCGAGTGTGCCCGCCTCGGCCGCCGTCGCCGGCCCGCCGCGCGTGCCCGGCGGCGTCACCGGCAGACCGTTGCGGAACACCGCGGTCGAGTCGGGAAGCATGCCGAGCGCTCCGGCATCCGTCTCGATCGATGTGACGATCAGACGGCCCGGGATGTCGGCATCCGTCGATGCGGGGGTGACGTCCACCGCGGCGAGACGCCACGGTGCCGTCCCCGCGGGGAGCGGTGCGGTGCCGACCAGTCCGTCCGAGGTGGGCGTGGTCTCCAGACTCACGTCGCGGAGGCGTCCGGCTGCGTCCGAAAGCCACACCGAGATCGCGGCCGAGTCCGCCCCGGCCAGCGACACGGAGATCGATGTCGCATCCTCCGGCAGCAGCGAATCCTGGTCCGGGGCGATCGCCGTCGCGAGGGCGGCGGGGTCGACGGTGCCGTCGCCGGTCAGCCCGAGCTCGGCGACGGCACCGGCGGCAGCTCCGACGAGGCGGGCGTGCTCGCCGCCGATCAGGACGTCATCCAGTCGGATCGGAGCGACGAGCCTGTTCTGCGCCGCCACGGCGTCCAGATCTGCGTCGGTCAACCCGCCCGAGGGGCCGGACAGGCTGAGCGCCGCACCGAAGCGCAGCTCCTGCGACTGGCTGAACGCGCCCGCCCAGGTCGCGCCGAAGCCGGCCGCGACGATGAGCTGCCCGACGGCGAGTCCGACCATCACGATGGGGACCGCTGCCGATTCGGCGCGGCGCGCCACCCCGCGCACCGCGAGCACGGTCACGGGTCCCGCGCCCCTGGCGGCGGGTGCCTCCGCGGCCTGGGCGAGCAGCGGGAACACGAACAGTGCGGCCAGCACGATCGCGGCGAGGATCAGTGCAGGGGCGACCAGCGTGATCGGGTCGATCCCGGCGCGCCCGGTTCGGTCTGTCGTGATCGGTCCGCTCGTGAGCAGCTGCCATGTGCAGACGATCGCTGCGGCCGCGACGAGCGCGAGCACGCCGGCCGCCGTGGAGCGTGCGGCGCGTTCGCGCCGCTGCCCGCGTGCGGACGTCGCGGCGACCGAGCCTGCCGACCCAGCCGTGCGCAGGGCGAATGCGCCCGCCGAGATCGCGACCGCGACCAGCCCCGCGCCGGCGCCCGCGATGAGCGCGGCTCGCGAGGCATCGGGCAACTGCCCGAGCGCGACGACGGTCACCAGCGTGCCGAGTGCTGCGCCGACCGCCACGACGGCTGCAGCCTCGCCTGCGGTGGTGGCGGCGAGTCTGCCCGGCGTCGCACCGCGCGCCCACAGCAGCGAGGTCTCCGCGGCGCGGGTTCGAGCGAGCAGGCCGGCCAGCTCCCAGATCGCGAGCGCGGCGATCGCTCCGAGCACGACCAGGGCGAGCGGGCTCGCGATCTGCAGCGCGGCCACGAGCGTCTGGCTCTCGCGGGCGGCCAGGAGGAATCGGCCGGTGAGACTCGGAACGCCGAGCCCGGCAGCGCGGAAGGCCGCCGGCATCGTGTCCCACGCGGCATCGGCGGCTGCGAGATCCGCCGGGGCCAGCCGGCCGATCTCGGGGATGATCGTCCATTTGACCTGTGGCGTGATGCCGAGTTCGTTCCACACCGCGGTGTCGACGATGATCGGCCCGATCGAGCGGTCGCTGCTCCCGGTGGTCCAGAGCGGATCGCCCATCCAGTGGGGCGAGTCCGGATCATTGACGCGCCACGTCCCCACGATCGTGAGCTCGACCTCATCGTCGAGCACCACCGTGTCGCCGATCCCGACGCCGAGCGCTGCCGCGGCATCCGCCTGCATCGTCGCCTGCGACGCGTCGCTCGCCCACTCACCGTCTGCGAGCGTCGCCGCCGAGTCGATGTCGGCCGCTTCGGCGATGCCGACCGATGTGCGGCCACCGTCGCTCGCGACCGCGCTCACCGATTCGACCGTGCGCACGATCGAGAGCGGGATGCTGCGCCCGGAGCCATCGCGGAACGAGTCCTGGATCGTCGCGGTCGCGGCCCGATCCTGCTCGGCCGCCGCGCCGGTCTCGGATCCGGCGGCGAGCGGCAGCGCTGCACGAAGGGCGAGTTCGGCACCGGGCACGGCCTCGAGCACGGTCCGGACCCCGGTCGTGGCTGCCGAGGACAGCAGCCCGACGATGCCCGCTGCCGTGCCCACCGCCACCGTGGCGACGATCATGAGCCCCGCGAAGAGCCCGGCACGCTGCCGCATGCGCAGGAGGGTGAACAGGTCAGCCTCCCCTCGGCGGACGCGCGGCTTCGCGCGGTGTAATGACAATATGCCCGCGATCCGGGGAAACAAGGAGCGGCCCCCACCCGGACCAGATCCCGGTGGAGGCCGCTCTCGTCGCGGCGGAACGCCGCGGGCTTTGCGCTACGGCGCGAGTGCCGTCGTGATCGAGAACAGCGTCGTCGTCCCCGACACTTCGTTCGCCACGGCCAGCAGCGGCGCCCCGGTCGGCGATGAGGCCGCGGGAATGAACGCGAGCCCTTCCGGTCCCAGGTCGCCGGCCCCCGACAGGACCGCCTCCGGGTCATCGGCATCCTCGACAGAGACCGAGAAGTCGCGGTTGTTGATGTAGGTGACGAAGCGGGACGCGGTCGGTTCGGTGATGTCGAAGACGGCCACACCGCCCACGCGCTCGAACCCGATGAATGCGTAGGTGCGTCCCTCGATCTGCCCGATCGTGAGGTTCTCCGGTTCGGGACCCTTGTCGTCGCTGCGCCCTTCCGGGCCCGACGCGGTGTGGTTCGAGTTGAAGAAGGCGGGCTCGGCCGCATGGGTGATCTGCTCGAACGCATCGCCCGAGTCGAACACCTGCACTCCGCCGGTCGTCCAGATCGAGAATGAGCGCCCGCCGAACGCGTAGAGCTCGTCGTAGCAGCCGCGCGTCTCGTCCAGACCGAGCTCGCGGGTGACGTTCAGGCGACCGAGGTCGCCGTCCTTCGTGAGCGCGGCGAGCGGGCTGTCGGCGCAGATCGGGGCGACCCCGCTCTTGCCGAGATCCTTCACCCGCACGGGCTCGACGTAGTCGCCCCACTCCCTCGCGTCGCCCTCATTCGCCGTGACGAGATAGGTCTTGTCGCCGGCCGTGTACGCATTGATCCCATCGGGCATGTACACGCCGTGCAGATCCGGGTAGGTGCGGATCTGGAACGTCGGTGCGCCGTTCGGGTCCCGGTCACTCGCGTCGATCCCGTTGCTGGCGACGCTCAGGTCCTTGAATCCGAGGGGGTTGATCGCGGTGACGGTCGCCTTCTTCAGGTCGATGACCGCGATCGCGTTCGCCTCCTGGAGTGCTGCGTAGGCGGTCCCGCCGTCGATCGCGATGTACTCCGGCTCGAGATTGCGGCTCACCGGGAGGTCGGCGCCGTGCGGCGCGGGTCCGAAGACGCGGACGTCCGCTGCGAGGGTTTTCGAGCCGCCCGCTTCGAACGCGTGGAAGTCGGCCGTGCGGACCTCCTTCTGCGTCGGGATCTTCGGCTTCTTGTCGAGTTTCGCCTTCTTGGGCAGGTTCACGATGGAGATCGATCCTTCGGGGTCGACCGAGAAATCGTCGGCCGGCTCGCCCTCGTTCGCGACGACGGCGTATGCCCCGTCGGCGGAGATCGAGACCATGTCCGGCAGCGCACCCACCGTGACCTCGCCGAGCACCGCGGAACCCGCATCCGCCGCGTTCGCGTCGAAGAACACCAGGTGTCCTGCATCGGTCTTGACCGGCGCCTCGAACGCGATGATGCCCAGGCCGTCCGCGCGCACCGCGACCGAGTTCGCGACGCCGTCCGACCTGATGGCGAACTCCTGCGCGATCGCTGCGGGGTCGGAGGAGTCGAGGACGCTCACCGAGCCGGCGAGGGCGTTCACGACGAACAGCCGGTCCTGATAGGCGGCGACGATCTCGGCGGCCGATTCGTCGAAGACGCCTGTCTCGAACGTGCCGAGCGGGCTGAGCGCGAGTGCCGCGTCGGAGGCGGAGTAGGTGATCGGGTCGGAGACGACGGCGGCGGATGCAGCACCGAGCGGTGCGATCGCGAGGGCGCAGGCGGCGGCGGTGGCGGCGGCGATCGGAACGGCACGGCGACGCGTTGTGCGCCGTGCGGGGAAGAGCGAAGGCATCGGTGTCCTCTGTGGGGGGAAGGATGCGCGCGGTCGCGCGCGCGATCCTTTCGTACCGAGCCAGGGTGAAGACGGGGTGAACACCATTCGAACGGTCGAACTCGTGGGATTCCTCGCATATACTTGGAAGACCAGGTAAAATGATCATCGTGCCAATGACGGCGCGAGAGGAGCCCGCACAATGACGCAGGATACGGCCTACATGCTGAGCGAAGCGCAGTCGGACGAGCAGGTGATGCCCCTCAGCCCGGACGAACGCGCCGCGATCATCGAGGCGGTGCGCGACTTCGCGCAGACCGAGCTCGCGCCGCACGCGCTCGAATGGGACGAGCAGAAGCACTTTCCTCGCGACGTCCTCGGTCATGCCGGAGCACTCGGGCTCGGCGGCATCTACGTTCGCGCAGACGTCGGCGGCTCCGCCCTCTCGCGTTCGGACGCCGTGGCGATCGTCGAGGAGCTCGCGAAGGCCGACCCGTCGATCGCGGCCTACATCACGATCCACAACATGGTCGCCTGGATGATCGACTCCTACGGCTCGCCGGATCAGCGCATGACCTGGCTGCCGCGGCTCACGGCGATGACCGACTTCGGCAGCTACTGCCTCACCGAGCCGGGCGCGGGATCGGATGCCGCCGCCATCACGACGAGCGCGATCAGGGACGGCGATGACTACGTCCTGACCGGCGTCAAGCAGTTCATCTCGGGCGGCGGCGAAGCATCCGTCTACGTCGTCATGGCGCGGACCGGGGAGCCGGGCGCCCGCGGCATCACCGCGTTCCTCGTCCCCGGCGACACGGAGGGTCTGTCGTTCGGCCAGAACGAGAAGAAGATGGGCTGGAACGCGCAGCCCACGCGGCAGGTGATCCTCGACGCCGTCCGGGTTCCGGCATCCGCGATCCTCGGCGTGGAGGGACAGGGCTTCAAGATCGCCATGTCGGCCCTGAACGGCGGCCGGATCAACATCGCCGCGTGCTCGCTCGGCGGTGCCCAGTGGGCGCTGGATCGCGCGGTGCAGTACGTGCACGAGCGCTTCACGTTCGGCGAGCCGCTCGCCGAGAAGCAGTCCGTCGTCTTCACGCTCGCCGACATGGCGACCGAGCTGCGCGCCGCGCGCGCCCTCGTGCGGGACGCCGCGCGCGCCCTCGACGAGAAGGCCCCGGATGTCGCGATGCAGTGCGCGATGGCCAAGCGCTTCGCGACCGACGCGGGCTCGCGGATCGCGAACGAGGCACTTCAGCTGCACGGCGGCTACGGCTACCTGCACGAGTACGGCATCGAGAAGGTGGTCCGCGATCTGCGCGTGCATCAGATCCTCGAGGGAACGAACGAGATCATGCGCGTGATCATCGGGCGCGAGCTGCTGGGAGCGGGGCGGTGAGGATCTCCTTTCTGGGCCTCGGCCACATGGGGCTGCCCATGGCGCAGAACCTGGTCGCGGCCGGGCACGAGATCGTCGGGTTCGATGTGGTTCCCGCGGCGATCGACGCGGCGCGTGCGGCCGGCATCCCGGTCGTCGATTCGGGGCAGGATGCCGCGGCATCCGCCGAGGTCGTCATCACGATGTTCCCGAGCGGCCGTCATGTGATCGACGCGTATCGCGGTTCGGACCAGGTGCCCGGCCTCCTCGCGGTGGCGCCCGCAGGGACCCTGTTCATCGACTCGTCCACGATCGCGGTCGATGAGGCGCGCGAGGCGCACGCGCTCGCCGAGGAGGCGGGGCACCGTTCGCTGGACGCACCCGTCTCGGGCGGCGTCGTGGGGGCGGAGAATGCGACGCTCGCGTTTATGGTCGGCGGCTCGGACGAGGACTTCGAAGCGGCTCGCCCGATCCTCGAGCAGATGGGCCGCCGCGTCGTGCACTGCGGCGGCGCCGGTCTCGGCCAGGCGGCCAAGGTCTGCAACAACATGATCCTGGGCATCTCGCAGATCGCCGTCGCCGAGGCGTTCGTGCTGGGGGAGCGGCTCGGACTCAGCCACCAGGCGCTGTTCGATGTGGCCTCCAACGCATCGGGGCAGTGCTGGGCGCTGACCACCAACTGTCCGGTTCCCGGCCCGGTGCCCACCAGCCCCGCCAACCGCGACTACCGGCCCGGCTTCGCCGGAGCCCTGATGTCCAAGGACCTCGGGCTCGCCGAGCAGGCGATCGACCTGACCGGTGTCGACGCGAAGCTGGGGCGCCTGGCGCGCGAGATCTACAAGGAGTTCGCGGCCGGCGCCGGAGCCGGGCAGGATTTCTCCGGGATCATCAACACGATCCGCGCCGAGAGCGCCTGACCTTCCGCTCGGCTGTCCGACCCGACGACCGCGGTCGCAGGAGGTGACAGGCGAAGAGTGCACGTCCGAGGAGAGCTATGACCGAGTACGAGACGATCCTGGTCGAGACGCGCGGGCGCGTCGGGTGGATCACCCTGAACCGCCCCGAAGCGCTCAACGCGCTGAACTCGCAGGTCATGCACGACATCGTCGCTGCGGCATCCGCATTCGATGCGGATCAGGGCATCGGCGCGATCGTGCTCACCGGGTCGGAGCGGGCGTTCGCCGCCGGCGCCGACATCAAGGAGATGGAGTCCAAGTCGGGGCTCGACATGGTGATGGACGATCACTTCGGGGGCTGGACGCAGTTCGCGGCGGTCCGCACGCCGGTGATCGCCGCGGTGTCGGGCTACGCGCTCGGTGGCGGGTGCGAGCTGGCCATGATGTGCGACATCATCCTCGCCGCCGACACCGCGAAGTTCGGGCAGCCCGAGATCAACCTCGGCGTGATCCCCGGGATGGGGGGCTCGCAGCGTCTCGTGCGCGCGGTCGGGTACTACAAGGCCGCCGAGCTCGTCCTGACCGGCCGGATGATGGATGCCGCCGAGGCGGAGCGCGCCGGTCTCGTCTCACGTGTCGTTCCCGCGGCCGACCTGCTCGATGAAGCCGGCAAGGTCGCCGACACGATCGCGTCGAAGTCGCTGCCTTCGGTGTACGCGGCCAAGGCTGCGATGGATGCCGCGCTGGAGACCACGCTCGCCGAAGGCCTCCGCTTCGAGAAGCACACCTTCGCGGCGCTGTTCGACACCGCCGATCAGAAGGAAGGGATGGCGGCCTTCCGTGAGAAGCGCGCCCCCGACTTCCGGAACCGCTGACCCGGTCGGCGCCTCCGTGGGTCAGAGCGGGTCGGGGAGCGGCCGCGGGTCGGCGAAGTCGCCGGCATCCTTGCGGAACCGCGCCAGGATCCGCACGAGCTCGACGGTGTCGTCGCCGGAGAGCCCGGGATCGGCGAAGACGGCCGTGTTCAGCGCGTCGGTCGCGCGCTCGACCAGTTCGCGCCCCGATGGCGTGAGCACGAGCATCGCCGCACGTCCGTCTCCCGGATGCGGCTCCCGCTCGACCAGACCGTCGCGCACGAGCCGATCGACGGTGTTCGTCACGCTCGTGGGGTGCACCTGCAGGCGCGCGATGGCACTCGCCATCGGCATCCGTCCCTCACGGGTGAAGCCGAGCAGGCGCAGCATCTCGTACCGGGCGAACGACAGCTTGAAGGGCTTGAGGGTCGCGTCGATGCGCGCGAGCATCAGCTGCTGGGCGCGGATGATCGAGGTGACGACCGACACACCGGTGGCGGCATCCGTCCATCCGTGCGCGATCCACTGGCGCTTCGCCTCGGCGATCGGGTCGACGGGGAGCGGTCCTGTCTTCGCCATCGTCGGCCTCCCTTCCGGCGCTGTCCACGGTAGCCGGTCGGCGACCGGGCGGCGCATTCGCACGCGGATGTGCGCCATAGACTCGATGCGACGAAGGAGCGGAGCGCAATGAAGATCGTCGTCTTGGTCAAAGAGGTCCCGGACACCTACGGGGATCGCAAGCTCAGTCTCGAGACCGGTCTGGCCGATCGGGCGGCGAGCGAGACGGTGCTCGATGAGATCGGCGAGCGGTCCCTCGAGGTGGCGCTGAGCTACGCCGACAAGAATCCGGATGCCGAGGTCGTCGTGCTCTCGATGGCGCCGTCCGGGTCTGCGGCCACAGTCCGCAAGGGCCTGTCGATGGGCGCGGCCTCTGCGGTGCACATCGCCGACGAGGGCCTGGTGGGCGCGGACCTCGGTCTGACCGCCGAGGTTCTGGCCGCCGCGATCACGCGCACCGGCTTCGATCTGGTCATCACCGGGAACCTGTCCACTGATGGTTCGGGCGGCGTGATGGCGGCGATGGTCGCGGAGCTGCTGGATGTGCCGAACGTGACCGCGCTGAACAAGGTCGTGATCGGCGACGGCACGGTCTCGGGGGAGCGCGCGAGCGACGGGGCGACCATGCAGGTCTCGGCCGATCTGCCCGCGGTGATCTCGATCACCGAGGCGCTGCCCGACGCTCGGTTCCCGAACTTCAAGGGCATCATGGCGGCGAAGAAGAAGCCGTTCGAGACGCTGAGCATCGAGGACCTGGGCATCGAGCCGGAGGACCCGGCCGCGTCCCGGTCGATCGTGCTCGCGCTGTCCGAGAAGCCGCCGCGCCATGCCGGCACCAAGATCGTCGACGAGGGCGACGCGGGTGAGAAGCTCGCGGAGTACCTGGTCCAGAACCGGCTCGTGTGAGGTGACGACGTGACTTTTCCTGATGACTCGATCCTCGTCCTGCTGGACGTGACCCCCGCCGGCGAGCTCGCCAAGAGCTCGGCCGGGCTGCTCGGCGCAGCGTCCCAGGCGGGCACGCCGGTGGCGCTCGTGGTCGGCGACGAGAAGCTGGCGACGGATGCCGCCGCCCTGGGTGCGGCGTTCGTGCTGACCGCGGCTCCCGATGAACACCTGTTGACGGTGCCGGTCGCCGATGCGCTCGCGTCGGCTGCGGATCTGGTGCGGCCGGACGCGATCCTGATCTCGAACTCGATCGAGGGCCGCGATGTCGCCGGGCGGTATGCCGCCCGCACTCGCTCGGGCCTGTGCGTGGACGCCGTCGGCATTTCCCGGGATGCCGAGGGCGTCGTCGCGCACCACTCGGTCTACGGCGGCGCGTACAACGTCGATGCCGCTGTGACGTGGGGTGCGCCGGTGATCACGGTGCGCCAGGGTGCGGTCGAGGCGCGGGCGGATGCCGTCCCCTCACCGGTGGTCGAGACCCTCACGGTCAGCCCGTCCGGCCGCAGGGCGGCGACGGTCGGCGCGGTCGACGCAGCCGAAGTGACCTCCTCGCGACCCGAGCTCAGGGGTGCGACCAAGGTCGTCTCCGGCGGCCGTGGTCTCGGGTCCGCGGAGAAGTTCGCGCTGGTCGATCAGCTGGCCGACGCGCTCGGCGCTGCGGTCGGCGCGTCGCGCGCGGCGGTTGACGCGGGCTATGTGCCGCAGTCGTACCAGGTCGGGCAGACGGGCGTGTCCGTGGCGCCGCAGCTGTACATCGCCCTGGGCATCTCGGGGGCGATCCAGCACAAGGCCGGCATGCAGACCGCGAAGACGATCGTCGCGATCAACAAGGACGCCGATGCGCCGATCTTCGAGATCGCCGACTTCGGCGTCGTGGGCGACCTGTTCACGGTCGTGCCACAGCTGATCGCAGCCCTCGAGGCGCGGAAGGCCTGACCCGGCATGGGGACCTACGGCCAGACGGTCCGACGCGGGCTGCCGCGGCGGCCAGGCGGCGAGCCCTGGCCTCCGGCCGGAGCCTCACCCACTGCGACGGTCGCCGAGCCGGTCGACGAGGCAGTGCCTGCGGGAGTGACTGCGAGCGTGCTTCCCGCCGCGGTCACCGAGGCGTCCGCCGAAGGCCTGGCGACCTCCGAGGTCATCGCGCCGACCGCTGAGCGAACGGCGCCGACGGGTACGGTGCCGTCCGCGCCGGCGTCACCCGCGGCCGTGGGCGGTGCACGGGTGATCCGCCGCGGCCTCCCGCGCGTGGCGGGCGGGGAGCCCTGGCCCCGCGCCGAGTCCACCACCGGTGCGGTGCACGTCGAGCCGTCGACGGAGGCCGCAGTCGGGGCGGTGGCCGCAGCCGCGACCGTCGCCTCCTCCTCCGCGCCGCCCGCAGCACCGGTCGCGCCCGTCGAAGCGTCCGCGGCCGCCGCGCCTCCTTCGCGCCAGTCCGCCGTGGCGGACTCCGCGCAGGCGTCGCCACCGTCCGATGGAGCCAAGCCCCTCCGACGCGGCCTGCCGCGCGTTCCCGGCGGTGACCCATGGCCGCCCGCCGGCCCCGCCCCCGCCGCTGCACCTCTCGGCGTCGCGGCGGCACCGACCGATGTCACCGCTCCCTTCATCGACGTCACGGCGGTCGAGCCTGCGACGCGGCAGGAGCCGGCGGTCGTGGAGACCGCACTGGTGCCTGCAACGGCCGACGTGTCGACCCCGCTGCCGTTCACCCGCACGGTGTTCCCGGGTCGGGCGGCCGTCGTGTTCGAGCGGGAGCGGCTCGCCGGCACCCTGATCACCGCGCCGGAGCCGAAGAAGTACGGACCGCTCACCCGCCTGCAGTGGGCCGGGCTGGTGATCGTCGGCGGCGCCGGCCTCCTGTTCGCGGCCGGCATGGCGGTGCTCGCGGTTCGGTTCCTGCTGAGCCTGGAGCCGTTCCAGGAGTTCCTCACCGCATACCCGGGGGAGTATCCGCTGCCGGAGGGCGCGCCGGTCGGCATCCCGCCGTGGCTGGGCTGGCAGCACTTCTTCAACGTGTTCCTGATGGTGCTGATCATCCGGTCGGGGCTGCAGGTGCGCACCGAGAAGCGGCCGACCGCGTTCTGGTCGCCGCGCGGCAATGAGAAGCGCAAGATCAGCCTGAACCTGTGGTTCCACCAGTCCCTGGACATCCTCTGGATCGTCAACGGAGTGATCTTCATCGTGCTGCTGTTCGCCACCGGACAGTGGATGAAGCTCGTGCCGACGAGTTGGGCGGTGTTCCCGAACGCGATCAGCGCGGCCCTGCAGTACGTGTCGCTGGACTGGCCGACCGAGAACGGCTGGGTCAACTACAACTCACTGCAGCAGCTCGCGTACTTCGCGACCGTGTTCCTGGCCGCGCCGCTCGCGATCGCCACCGGCGTGCGGATGAGCGGCATCTGGCCCAAGAACGCGAAGACCCTGAACCGGATCTACCCGATCGAGATCGCGCGGGCGATCCACTTCCCCGTGATGCTCTACTTCGTCGCGTTCATCATCGTCCACGTCGCGCTGGTCTTCGCCACCGGAGCACTGCGCAACCTGAACCACATGTACGCCTCGCAGGACGTGATCAACTGGGTCGGCTTCTGGATCTTCACCGCCTCGATGGTCGTGATCATCGCAGGCTGGATCGCCGCGCGACCCCTCGTCCTCGCCCCCATCGCGAGAGTGTTCGGCAAGGTCAGCGGACGCTGACCTCGCCGAACAACGGTCATCGAGTAGGCGCGCAGCGACGTATCGAGATGCGGCAAGGTCAGCGGACGCTGACCTCGCCGAACGACGGTCAGCGAGCGGGCGTGACGGATGCCGCTCCGTCGGCGTACCCGTCGGCGTAGGCCTCGTCGGCCCCGCGGCGGAACATGTCGCGCTCGAGCGACCGCACGATCGACCGCGCGCCGGGCAGGTCCAGCTCGCCGACGAGGTCCGCGCGCCCGCGGACGACGGCGACCGGCAGCCGGGCTGCCTTGCCCTTGACCAGGTCCGCGGCAGCGGCGAGCTCATCGGCCACGCACGGCATCGTGACCACGAGCGGGCGCCCCTCGGCATCCGTCCCGCCGCGGAGATCCTCGAACACGTGCACGCCGCCCGCGCCGATCGCGGTGTCGGTCTGTCCCTCGCGCCATGCCCGGCCGAGCGTGTCGGAGACGATCACGCCCACCGAGATCCCGAGGCGCATGCGCAGCCCCGAAGCGAGCTCACGGGCCGACGCATCCGGATCGACCGGCAGCAGCAGCACGGTGCCGTGCGGCGTGTTGGATGCATCGACACCGGCGGCTGCCGAGACGATGCCGAGCCGGTTCTGCACGATGCGCGTCAGACCGCCGGTAGGAGTGGGCCTGGTCGCGACGACGCGGACGGTCTCGGCGGTGATCGCGTCCTCGCGATCGTCGGCCGAGATCGTGCGGCCCTCGGCCTTGGAGACGATCTTCGAGGTCACCACCAGGATGTCGCCGTCGCGCAGAGCACCGTCGGCGGCATCCGCGATCACGCCGACGAGGTCGGCACCTGCGGCGATCTCGGCGATGCCCTCGAGGGCCCAGATCTGAAGCACCTCAGGTCGGCGGGGAATCAGCGCGGCCGCGTCAGCGGACGAACCGCACCTCGGTGAGCGTCTCGCCGAGGAAGGGCTCGGTGTGCGAGGCGCCGTCGAGCTCGAAGCCGTTGCGGACGTAGAAGCGGTGCGCACGGGGGTTGTCCTCGGCGACCCAGAGGTAGACCTGCTCCTGCCCGTCGATCACCGCGTCGAACAGCCGCTGGCCGATGCCGGTGCCGTGGAACGCGTCGAGCAGGTAGATGAAATACAGCTCGCGGAATCGCGGCGCATCCTTGTCGCGCGCCGGGCCGGAGCCGGCGAATCCGACGATCTCACCGTCGGCGAGCGCCGCGAACATCTTGAACTCGGGACCCTGCACGGCCCAGTGGGTCCACAGTTCGGCCATGCGCCTCGGGGAGATCTTCTCGAGCGCTGCCTTGCTGATCAGGTGGTCGTAGGTCTCGTGCCAGCAGGTCGCGTGCACGCGGCCGAGGGCTTCGGCGTCGACGTCCCTGACCGGACGGACGACGATGTCGGTCTGCAGTTCGGCTTCCATGGGGTGACTCTACGCTCGGCTCTGCGGGGAGGGAAATCGACGCCCGGCCTTGACTTCACGCGCAGATACCGGCCCGATGCCGACCATCGGCTCTGTCGGAGTTCCACAACGGAATCGCCGGATGACACACGCATGGCTACGATCGCTCCTCATGAACGTGATCTGGCGAACCCTCCTGACGATCTGGCGCGCGAAGCTGCAGCTGCGCCGCAACGGGACGCTCGAGCCCACCGCGATCGGTCGCGTGCGGGTGCGCACCCTTCCCACCGACATCGATCTGCTCGGGCACATGAACAACGGCCGCTACGGGTCCCTCTTCGACCTCGGACGGTTCGATCTGCTGATCCGCACCGGCATCTGGGACGTCTTCCAGAAGCAGGGCTGGTACGCGGTCGTCGCGAACGAGACGATCACCTTCCGCAAGTCGCTGGAGCTGTGGCAGCGCTTCACGGTCGAGTCCCGCCTGCTCGGCCACGACGACAAGTCGGCGTATCTGATGCACCGCGCGGTCGTCGACGGCGAGGTCTACGCCGAGATGATCGTGCGGGCGCGGTTCCTGCGCCGATCCGGCGGGCTCGTGCCGCATGAGGAGCTCTTCCAGGCGCTGCACCGACCGGACAACCTGCCTGAGCTCGCGCCCTGGGTGACCGAATGGGCCGCCGCGTCGGCTCTTCCGTCGACGAGGGTGCCGGCGCCGAGCGTCTGGATGTGACCGATAGCGTGGACGGGTGATCGCCGTCCTGCGGGTTGCCGGGCAGCTCCTGTGGAGACACTGGCCCGCCCTCCTCGCGCTGTACCTCGCTGGGACTCTGGGGCGCTATATCGCGCTCGAGGCGGCGGGCTTCGTAGGCGCGTACAGCGCGATCGGCGGAGCGCTGCTGTTCCCCCTCGCGATCCTGTCCCGCCTGGTGGCGCTCGTCGCGATGCTGCTCGTGCTCCGCGGTGGGATGGTTCAGCTGGGTGTGATCGCACCCGTCCCCGCGGAGCGCTCCGAGCGGCGCCGTGCGTTCGTCGATGCCCTGCTTGCGGGCATCCTGCCCTTCGTCGCGTTCTACGCGGCATGGGGCTACCTGCGCGAGGACGCCGCGGCGTACTTCAGCCGCGTGCTCGAGGTGAACACCGGACTGATCGCCGACGAGATCCTCGGCGGCGCGGAGCGGGCAGGTGACGGCGCGGCAGGCGAGCTCGCCTTCGGGCCGGTGACCGTCGCGATCATGGTCGCGGCCTTCGCCGGAAGATGGCTCTGGAAGCGGTATCGCAGCCGCCTGCCGAAGGGGCTCGCCGCGGTGGCGGTGTACCTCGAGGTGCTCTGGGTCTATCTGTCCGTGACGCTCATCGCGGACGCGCTGAACGCCGTCGCCGCCTGGGCGCAGTCGCGTCAGGCCATGGTGTGGCTCGGCGATGTGCGGGAGTGGGTGAGTGCTCAGCTCGCGCCGGTGGCGGTGGTGTGGGACGCCGTCGAATGGCTGCTCGGCGAAGTGGGCGGCATCGTGCTGCTCCCGATCGCCTGGCTCACGATCGCGGGCGTCATCTACGGTCAGGCCGTGGCGCCCCAGTCAGCCCGACTCGGCGGCGTGGCCATCGCACGAGCGCAGGCCCGCTACAACACCCTGCCTTCGCGGCTGCGGGCACGGCTGCGCGACGTCTGGTCGGATCTGGTCGCTCGATTCCAGCCGATCGGCCGCGCGCTGCTGCTGATGTGGCGGGCAGGACCGGTGCTCGTGGGGTCGTACATCCTGCTGTTCACGGTCGTCCTGGCCCTGGATGCCGGACTCGAGGTCGGCGTGACGCGGATCGTCGGCCCCGAAGAGCTCGGCTCGTTCTGGATGGTGAACGCCCCGCTGGTGTTCCTGGCGGTGCCTCTGGTGATCGAACCGCTGCGAGTCGTGCTGGTGGCGAGCGCCTATGACGCCGTGATCGGCAGGCTCACCCCTGCGGTGGCGCCGGTCGATGCGGTCACAGGGGTTCCCGCCACCTGATCGCGGCTCAGGGCTCGACCCTCAGCCGGACGTAGCCGGGCAGCGACTCGGCAGTGGACACCTCGATCGCGAACGGCCCGGCGGCGTCGTCCGGCACGATGTAGACGAGCGTCAGCGAGTACCGGATCGGCAGCTCCGAGTCGCACGAGGTCATGCGGGTCGAGTCGAAGTCACGGTCGAGCTCGTACGACGCCTCGTCCCATTGTCGAAAGGCTCCGGTCGTCTCGCGCAGCAGCGGCGAGAGGCAGCTGATCGGCTCGGCGCCGGGGGTGACGAGGACGGTGGCGCTGACCACTCTTGTCCCCGCCGGTGCAGCGGAGTCGTCGGTGAACTCCGCCTTCGCCGGCCCGAGGCGTGCACCACCGTACGTGACTGCGTCGCCGGGTTGCACCAGGATCGGCTTGGTCGGGTGGCCGAGGTCCCACTCCGACCACTCGTTCACCGCGATGACACCCACTGTGGCGGGCAGCAGCACGGCGATGGCCACGAGCGCCACAGCATTGCGCCGCCACCAGCCACGGCTCATCGTTCGCTCCATCCGGTCGGCCGCAGCTCGGCATCCGCGTCGATGTCGATGTCGTCCAGATCGATGTCGAGCACGATGATCGAATCCAACCGGGGATCGGTGTCGAGGCCGAAGGTGAGTACGCCGTGGCCTCCCTGCACATCGGCGGGCAGTTCGAACGCGACACTGCCCGACCGCGGGATGCCGACCGCGAGCGACGCGCGGAGGAGCGATTCCGGCCGCTCGCTCGCGCCGAAGGTGCGGCCGTCGATCTCGAGCGTCGCGAGCGTGAGGAGCGTTCCGAACTCCGAGACCACGGCCTCCGCATCGAGGTCGACGACGACCCAATTGCCCTCGGCCGCCCACTCTCCCGCGCGTACCTCCTGTGCGCGGCGGATGTCCGACACCGTGATGGCGACGTTGCGGCCCGTGCCGCGCTCGCCGATCTCGACTGCGACCGGGAACGGCAGCTCGGATGCTTCCTCGGGTGGCGTGATCACCGCGACGCCCCAGGCCGCGGTGACCAGTGCCGCGCCGATCGCCCAGCTCGCCCACCGCGTCATCGGCCGGCTCCGAGGTCTTCCACCGCGACGGTCACCGTCGCAGCGGCGACCGGATCCGTCCACCACTGTCCGTCTGCGACGAACGAACCGGTGTACAGGGTCATGTCGTTGAGGGTGATCTGCAGCTCCTGCGCGTCCTCGAACACATCGGCGTCCACCGCCCACGCGAGCACGAGCCGTGCCGGAACGCCCGGCTGCAGCCACGGGCTGAGCGTCGCATCGTCATATCGGGCGACCGAGTCGGGCGACTCCGCCAGCCCGTCGATCGCCAGGGATTCGGTGAGACTGCTGTTCGGGTAGGCGGGCAGCGGCTCGGTCCACCTGTTCTCGACGTCGATCAGCACGGCCAGCACGCGCTGCCCGTCGTCGACTGAGACGCCGGCATCCGCGAACTCGTCCATGAGCACGGCTCGCTCGATCGTCATCGCAAGCTGCTCGTTGCGGTGCTCCTCGCCCGGATCGAGCGCGGTGACCTCAGGAGCGGCGGCCGTCGCCAGCCCGCCGAATGCCGCGGTCGCCGCCAGGAAGAGGCCGGTGGCGATCGCGGCGAACCACTTCGTGGGCACGCGATCGGATGCCGCCCTCAGCCATCCGAACCGACGTCGTGCGCCGCGCCCCCCGTCTGCGCCCGCCGTCGTCACTCCTTCACCCTACGTGCGCGTAGCCCACCTGGTCCTCGCGCGCAAGGCGTTGCCTGAGCGGTCACCGTGCTGTTGCCTCGTCAGGTGTGATCGCCCGTCCCCTGGGGCGATCCGACTAGCGAAGGAGTGAGCTCGTGGACACACCCACACTCATCTGGATCATCATCGGCATCATCGTGGTCGCGATCATCATCGTGGTCGCGGTGATGGTGTCACGCCGCAACTCGGCGAAGCGGCTCGAGGCGCAGCACGCCAAGGCGGAGAGCCTGCGCGAGGACGCGCACCGCTCCGAGATGGCCGCCCGCGAGCGCGAGGCGGAGGCTGCGCAGGCACGCGCCGACTCGGCCACGGCCGCGGCGGAAGCCGAGCAGGCCAAGGCCCGTGCGGCGCAGGCGAGCATCGAGTCCGAGCGTGTGGCGGCCACGATCGACGACCACCAGGCGGATGCCGAGAAGCTGCGCGCCGAGCAGGCCGACAAGCTCCGCAAGGCGGACGAGATCGATCCTGCCGTCACCACGAACGCGGCCGGCGGTCGCGTGGTGGGCGAGGACCGGGCCGCTCCGGCCGGCTACACCCCGGCGCCGGGAGCGCGCGAGCGCACCGATCCGGCCGACGACCGGCGGATCGTGCGCGAGAACCCCGACGCCGTCGCGGCCGAGCGCGACGCGGAGCGTGCAGACCGCGAGGCCGCGGCGGCCGACCGCGATGCCGTGCGCGCCGACTCCGATGTGATCCGCGACGAGAACGGCAACATCCGCTCGGAGGTGCGACCGACGGACCGCGCCTGAGCGATCACCGACGGCGCCTCGCGATCAGTTCGCGGGGCGCCGTCGGTGCGTGTCCGAGCGCGCTGCGAACGCATCGCTGAGCGCACCGCGGACCGCGCGGATGCCGGTCCGTGACATCGACGAGCGCCGGGCAGCCGTGAAGATCTCGCGCACCGGATCGCCGGGGAGATCCCGCAGGCGCACCGGCGGGTCGAGGTCCGCCCACACGAGGTCCGGCAGGACGCCCACTGCCCGTCCGGCGGCGATCAATCGCACCTGCGCGGTGAGGTCGGCGATCTCGAACCTGATGTCGGGCTCGAAGCCGGCGGCCCTGCACTGCTGGACCGCCCACTGACGAGCCGCCGTACCGGCCGGCTCCATCACCCACGCGCGATCGCGCAGGCTCGCGAGATCGACCGCGGCGTCATCCGGCGGCAGGGCGAGCCGGATCGGATCGCTCCCGAGCGTCTCGCGCTCCAGTCCGGCGCGGTGCGCACGCGTGTGCCCCGGATACTGTTCGGCGATCACGAGATCGAACCCCCGCGCAGACAGCTCGAACAGCCCCTCCTCGGGGGGAACCTCGGCGATCTCCACGCGAAGCCCCGGCTCGCGCTCCGCGAGCAGCGTGAGCGCGCTCGGCAGGATCGCCTGCGCCGCGGTCTGCAGGACGGCCACGCGCACAGGTGCGATTCCCGGTTGCAGCGATTCGAGCTCCCCGCGGATCTGCTCTTCGAGCTCGAGGGCCCGGGCAGCGTGGGCGGCCAGGGCGACACCGTGCTCGGTGAGCCGTACCCGCCTGCCGTCGGGGATCAGCAGCGGAACTCCGGCGTCCTTCTCCAGCTGCGCGAGCTGCTGCGAGATGGTCGACGGGCTGTAGGAGAGCGCCTCCGCGACGGCCGCGAGCGTCCCGCGCAGGGCGAGCTCGTGCAGCAGCCGGAGGCGCCGCAGCTCGAACATCGGCTTCCTCTCCCGTGACGGCATCCATTCATCGATGGATTCGAATGGTATCGATCATAGATGGTCGCTTTTCCTGAACGATCGAATGGCGCATGCTGGAGGCATGCCGTCGACACCGATGCCTCCCACCGCGCCCACCGACACCCTCGCCGACCAGGCGATCGAGCTCGCCAGGCGCTGGGTGACCGAGAGCGCCGACGTCGACGTCGATGCCTCCGCGGCCCGACTGGCCGGCGTGCTGAAGGACCCGAGCGGACTGCCCTTCACGATCGGCTTCGTCGACGGTGTGATGCGCCCCGAGAGCCTGTCCGCCGCGGCATCCAACCTGAGTCGCGTCGCCCCGCTCGTGCCGAAGTTCCTGCCGTGGTACCTGCGCAGCGCCGTTCAGCTCGGCGGCGCCGTCGCGCCCGTGCTGCCGTCGCCCGTCGTGCCGATCGCGCGGCGCGTGCTGCGCGAGATGGTCGGACATCTCGTCGTCGATGCGCGTCCCGAGAAGCTCGGCCCGGCGATCGCGAAGATCCGCGAGAACGGCGCGCGGCTGAACCTGAATCTGCTGGGCGAGGCCGTGCTCGGCGAGCAGGAGGCACTGCGCCGGCTCGACGGCATCCATGAGCTGATCCGGCGTCCGGACGTCGACTACGTCTCGGTCAAGGTGTCCGCGATCGCGAGCCACATCTCGATGTGGGCGTTCGACGATGTCGTCGACAAGGTGGTCGGACGGCTGATGCCGCTCTACCTGACCGCCGCCGGGGATCGGACGTTCATCAACCTCGACATGGAGGAGTATCGCGATCTCGACCTGACCATCGCGGTCTTCACGCGAATCCTCGAGGATCCCCGGCTCCAGGAGCTGGAAGCAGGGATCGTGCTGCAGGCGTACCTGCCCGACGCGCTGCCCGCGCTCGGGCAGCTCACGCAGTGGGCGCTCGCCCGGGTGGAGGCAGGCGGAGCGCCCATCAAGGTCCGGCTCGTCAAGGGCGCGAACCTCGCGATGGAGCGGGTGGATGCCGTGATGAATGACTGGTCGCTCGCGACGTACGGCAGCAAGCTCGACTCGGATGCGAACTATCTCCGCTGCCTGGACTTCGCGCTCCAGCCGGAGCACGCCGCGGCTGTGCGGATCGGCGTCGCCGGCCACAACCTGTTCGACATCGCATACGCCTGGCTGCTGGCCGGCGAGCGCGGTGTGCGTGACGCCGTCGAGTTCGAGATGCTGCTCGGGATGGCGCAGGGCCAGGTCGAGGCGGTGACCCGCGAGGTCGGGCACGTCCTGCTCTACGTCCCGGTGGTGCGACCCGACGAGTTCGACGTCGCGATCAGCTACCTGGTGCGCCGTCTCGAGGAGAATGCGTCCAGCGAGAACTTCCTCTCCGCTGCCTTCGAGCTCGCCGACGAGCCTGCGATGTTCGATCGCGAGCGCGACCGGTTCCTCGCGTCGATCGAGCGTGCGAAGGATGCCGCGCTGCGCACCGGACCGAACCGTGGGCAGGACCGCACCCAGCCTCAGGCGGAGCCCGGACCGCGCTCGACTCGCCGGCTGGTGCGCGGCGGCGCCGACGAGGACGCTGCCGACGCCGGCCTGACGCAGGCCGTGCTGGGGATCGCCCGCACCGCGGCGGCGGGCGACGCCGCCGGGGACACCGCGCCCCTGGAGCCCCTCGGCGCGGAGATGGTGTTCGGGGGCGACGCCTTCGTCGAGACCGCCGTGTTCGCATCCCGTGAAGCCGACGAACGCGCCCTCGGCGCGCCGGGCTTCCGCAACGCCGCCGACACCGACCCGTCGCTTCCCGCGAACCGGGAGTGGAGCCGCGGCATCCTGGACCGCATCGACGTGTCGACGGCCGGCGACGCGACGATCGCCGCCGCTCGCGTCACCGACCCGGAGGCCCTCGAGGCCACGGTCGCCCGAGTGCGGGACGCCGCAGAAGCCTGGGGCGCGCTGCCCGCGAGCGAGCGCGCCGCCGTGCTGCAGGCCGCGGCCCGCGCCCTCGAGGCGCGTCGCGGAGAGCTCATCGAGGTCGCGGCATCGGAGACCGGCAAGGTCTTCGCCGAAGCAGATGTCGAGGTGAGCGAGGCTGTCGACTTCGCGAACTACTACGCATCCACCGCACGGGAGCTCGACCGGGTCAGCGGAGCGGTGTTCGTCCCCTCGCGGCTCACGGTCGTCACCCCGCCGTGGAACTTCCCGGTCGCGATTGCGGCCGGGGGAGTCCTGGCCGCGCTGGCCGCGGGCTCGGGCGTGGTGTTCAAGCCTGCACCGCAGGCCCGGCGCTGCGCGGCCGTGCTCGCAGAGGCGCTGTGGGAGGCCGGCGTTCCGCGCGACGTGCTCGCGCTCGTCGACATCGACGAGGGGTCCCTGGGCCAGCGCCTCGTCTCGCACCCCGACGTCGACCGGGTGATCCTGACCGGATCGTGGGAGACGGCCGCGCTGTTCCGCTCCTGGCGACCCGAGCTGCCGCTGCTCGCGGAGACGAGCGGCAAGAACGCGATGATCGTGATGCCGTCCGCCGATCTCGATCTGGCCGCCTCCGACCTCGTCAAGAGCGCGTTCGGGCACGCCGGCCAGAAGTGCTCGGCGGCGTCGCTGGCGATCCTGGTCGGACCGGTCGGGCGATCCAAGCGCTTCGCGCGCCAGCTCGTAGATGCCGCCACCTCGCTCCGGGTCGGCCCGCCGAGCGATCCGACGGCCGAGGTGGGACCCGTGATCGAGCCGCCGCAGGGCAAGCTCGCCTGGGCGCTGACGACCCTCGACGACGGCGAGCAGTGGCTCGTCGAACCGGCTGTCCACCAGGCACTGGGCACCGAAGCGCATCCCGAGTACGCGGGGCGGCTGTGGAGTCCCGGCATCCGCATCGGGGTCCAGCCGGGCTCGCGCTTCCACCGCGAGGAGTTCTTCGGCCCGGTCCTCGGCGTGATGCACGCCCACTCCCTCGCACACGCGATCGAGCTGCAGAACGCAGTGGCCTACGGTCTCACCGCTGGTCTGTACACGCAGAACCCCGACGACCTCGCAGTCTGGCTCGACGGCGTGGAGGCCGGCAATCTGTATGTCAACCGCGGGATCACCGGAGCGATCGTGCAGCGGCAGCCGTTCGGCGGCTGGAAGCGGTCTTCGGTCGGCGCCGGCACGAAGGCGGGCGGGCCGAACTACCTCGTCGGGCTGGGCTCGTGGCGCTCGACGAGTGGCGCGGCGGCCTCGGCGACACTGCACCTGCGCGGCCTCGACTCACGCATCAGCGGGGTCATCGAGGCCGCCCAGCCGTCGCTGGACTACGACGCGTTCGAGTGGCTGCGCCGCAGCGCCCTCTCCGACGCGCTCTCCTGGGATCGCGAGTTCGGGCAGGTGCGCGATGTCTCGCACCTCGGCGTGGAGCGAAACCTGTTCCGCTACCGCCCGGTCTCGGTCGCGATCCGCGCGACCGCCGACGCCTCGTGGCAGGCGCTCCTGCGCGCCGTGGTCGCCGGCATCCGCTCCGGGTCGGACTTCACCGTCAGCGCGCCGGTGGGTCTTCCTGCCGCGGTGCGCCGATCGCTCAGCGACCAGGGTGTCGCGGTGTTCGTGGAGACCGAGCAGGAGTGGCTCGAGCGGATGACCGCGGCCGATGCCGATTCTCCGGCACGTCCGCCCCGGGCCCGACTGGTCGGGCCTCCGGAGTCCGTCGCGGCGCTTCACCGCGCCCTGTCAGCGGCGGTCGGAGGCGACCCCGACCTCGCGATCTACGCGAACGAGGTGACCACCGCCGGGAGACTCGAACTGCTGCCGTTCCTGCATGAGCAGTCGATCACGATCACCGCGCACCGCTTCGGCAACCCCGATGCGTGGAGCGAGTCGGTGATCTGACTCACTGACATCAGCATCCGGTGACTTGCGGCATTCGGCCGGTGACGCACTCGCGTAGGCGGCCGAATGGCGCAAGTCGACGGCGATCAGACCGAGCCAACGTAAAGAATATTTGACATTGGAGTGCGCCGCGGATACGGTCGAGGTGTCAAACATTCTAGACATCGGAGCGGGGCAATGGTCTACGAGGAGCGCAACACCTGGGTCGGGCTGATCGTCAGTGCGATCGGCATGGTGGTCTACGTCGTGGTCGTGCTGAATCAGGCGGGCGGCGGGCCGCTCACCGACGTGGTCTGGTGGCCGATCATGCTGTGGGTCATCCTCGGGAGCATCGTGGCCTCGATCGTGCTCAGCATCGTGTGGGGGATCCTCGCCGGGATGCGAGACCCTGACGGCGTCGGAAAGTCGGACATCCGGGATCGCGACATCGCCCGCCTGGGCAGCCGGGTGGGCCAGGCGTTCATGGTGATCGCCGGCCTCGGGGTGCTCGTGCTGTGCGCGTTCGAGGCCGACTGGTTCTGGATCGCGAACACCATGTTCTTCGGCTTCTTCCTGACGGCCTTCCTCGGCGGCATCGCCAGCGTCATCGCGTACCGCCGCGGGATGATCTGATGGTCAAGCCCACGAAGGTCACGAACTCGATCCGCGCGCTGCGCGAGAGCGCCGGGCTGACGCAGGTCGAGCTCGCCAAGCGCATCGGCGTGACCAGGCAGACGCTGATCGCGATCGAGCAGGGCAGGTACTCGCCGACGCTCGAGCTCGCGTTCCAGATCGCCGGGGTCTTCGGCGTGGGGCTGGACGATGTCTTCCAATACCCGCAGGGGGAGTCATGACGGATTGCGTCGCGCCTGCGGTTCCGCCCGTGATCGAGCGCATCTTCCCGCTCGCCGAGGCCCGCGATGCGCTCGCGCACGTCGAGGCGGGCGACACCGTGGGAAGGGTCGTCGTCGCGGTCGCCTGAGCTAGGGCTGAACGAGCACCCCTGCCGTGTCGGCTGCTTTCGTGGCGCGGATCAGCTCGTCGTCCGCGGCGTTGTCGGCGGCCTCCTGCAGCGCCGACTTGGCCCGCAGCGGCGGGGTCTTGAAGAACAGGGACAGCACGAAGGCGACGAGCACGACCCACATCGCGACCCAGTAGACCAGCACGGCCGACGCGTTGAACGCCACCAGGATCGGCTTGGTCAGTCGCGGGTCGGCGCCGGTCAGGAACGACGTGTCATCCAGAGCGCCGCTGTCCATCGACGAGGTGCCGTCGCCCGAGGCGAACTGCTCCTCGATCGCCGGCACCACGGTCGCGACGTAGGACGCGCGCGCGGCGGGGTCGGAGAAGTCCAGCGTGACCGTCCCGTCGGCCGCGATCTGCGCCACAGGGATCTCCTGCTCGATCTGGGTCGCCGCAGCCGCCTGCGCCTCGGCGACGGCCGCGGTGGTCGCCGCTTCCTGCGCGCTTGCGGGGATCTCGCCGGCCGCCACCTTGTCGGCGACCGCCTGGGTGGCGGCATCCGCTGCCTGGGTGAGGCCGTCTTCGATCTGAGTCGTCGTCGCGGCGGTGAGCTGCGTGACGATCGGGTCGTAGATCTGATCCATGATCTCGGCGTTCTCCGGCGCGCCGGCGACAGCGGGGTCCAGCGCGGCGTCGAGCGCGCTCGTGAGCGTCTCCTCATCGGCGAACGAGGTCTGCACGTTGGACGGCAGCACCGTGAACATGAGCGACAGCAGCACCGCAGTGCCGAGCGTGCCGCCGATCTGCCGGAAGAACGTCGATGAGCTGGTGGCGACACCCATGTCGCGGATGCCGACGGAGTTCTGGCTCGCGATCGTGAGGGTCTGCATGAGCTGGCCGAGACCGAGGCCGATCAGCAGCATCGCGCCGGCGATGAACCAGAACGACCGGTCGTACTGCAGGAAGGTGAGCCAGAAGAACCCCAGCGTCAGGAACGCGGTGCCGAGGATCGGGAACATCCGATACCGGCCGGTGCGCGCGATGATCTGCCCGCTTCCGATCGACGCGATCATGAGCCCGAGGATCATCGGCAGCATCTGGAAGCCGCTCTCGGTCGGCGTCGAGCCGAGGACGAGCTGCAGGTAGAGCGGCAGCGTGAGCATCGCCCCGAACATCCCGAATCCGACGAACACCCCGATCACGGTCGCCATCGAGAAGGTCGACGAGCGGAACAGCTTGAGCGGGATCAGGGCGTCGTCCTTCATGAGCGTCTCGGCGATGATGAAGCCGATGACGCCGAGCGCGCCGATCACGTAGCAGCCGATCGCGAGCGGCGAGCCCCAGCCCCACTCGCGGCCGAGCTCGGCGACGAGCAGCAGCGGGACGAGCGCGACCACGACGAGCGATGCGCCCCACCAGTCGATGCGCACCGAATGTCCGGGATGGCGCGGGATGTGCAGGAACTTCAGGACGATGCCGAGCGCGATCAGTCCGATCGGCACGTTGATGAGGAACACCCAGCGCCACCCGGCGATCCCGAGGATCGTGTCGGCGCCCGCGAACAGGCCGCCCACGAGCGGTCCGATGACGCTGGAGACCCCGAACACGGCGAGGAAGTACCCCTGATACTTCGCGCGCTCGCGCGGGGCGAGGATGTCGCCCATGATCGCGAGCGGCATCGACATCAGGCCGCCGGCGCCGAGGCCCTGGATGGCGCGGAACGCCGCGAGCTGGATCATCGAGGTCGAGAAGCTCGCGAGGATGGAGCCGATCATGAACACGACGATCGCGAAGATGAACAGCGGTCGCCGGCCGAAGATGTCGGAGAGCTTGCCGTAGATGGGCGTGGAGATCGTCGAGACGATCAGGTACGCGGTGGTCACCCACGCCTGCTGGCTCAGGCCGTGCAAGTCGTCGCCGATCGTGCGGATGGCGGTGCCGACCACGGTCTGATCGAGCGCCGAGAGGAACATGCCGGCCATCAGGCCGAAGATCACGAACATGATCATGCGGTGCGTCATGACGGGCTCGGGCGCCTGCGTGCGGATCCGGCCTGTTGCCGTGGCTGCGTCTGACATCGGAACCTCGACAAAGAAGGAGTGGAGCGCGGCGCGACCGACGGTTGTTGTCGCAGGTCAACTACGTTAGCGCGGAAGTGCCTGTGCGAGAATGGATGCGGCGTGCCCGAGTCGCCGGCTTCCGAAGCCCCGCCGGGCCCCTAGGACAGCGTCCGCCGCCCCTCTCCACAGGAGCACACCATGACGCAGAACACCGCGCCGGCCCCCGAAGCCACCAGCCTGCCGACCCGCAAGGCCCACCACCGCCGCTACCTGATGTGCCGTCCCGAGCACTTCACGGTCAGCTACACGATCAACCCGTGGATGGTGCCGGCGAACCCGACCGACACCGCCGTCGCGGTGCGCCAGTGGCAGGAGCTGCACGACACGTACCTCGCGCTGGGCCATGAGATCGAGCTCATCGACCCGGTCGAGGGTCTGCCCGACATGGTCTACACCGCCAACGGCGGCTTCCTGATCGACGGCATCGCGTACGGACCGAAGTTCCGCTTCCAGGAGCGCGCCGGCGAAGCGGGGCCGTTCATCGACTGGTTCCGCGCGGCGGGATTCGACACCCGCGAGCCCGTCGAGGTCAACGAGGGCGAGGGCGACTTCCTGCTCGTCGGCGACGTGATCCTGGCCGGCACCGGCTTCCGCTCCACGGGCGACAGCCATCGTGAGATCGGCGAGGTCTTCGGCCGCGAGGTCATCTCGCTGACGCTGACCGACCCGCGCTTCTACCACCTCGACACCGCGCTCGCGGTGCTCGATCCGGTCCAGGGCGTCGAGAACGGCGGACCCGAGCGGGCCAACATCGCCTACCTCCCGTCCGCCTTCGACGAGCGCAGCCAGGCGATCCTCGCCGAGCGCTTCCCCGACGCGATCCACGTCTCCGATGAGGACGGATCGGTCTTCGGGCTGAACTCCGCGAGCGACGGCTACAACGTGATCATCTCGCCGCGGGCGAAGGGCTTCGAGCAGCAGCTGCGCGAGCGCGGGTACAACCCGATCCTGGTCGACCTGTCCGAGCTGCTCCTCGGCGGCGGCGGCATCAAGTGCTGCACGCTCGAGCTGCGCGGAGCCTGATCGTGACCGCCCCGCAGGTGCTGGACGCGAGCACGTCGGCGATCATCGCCGCCGAAGCGGAGCACGTCGCGCACAACTACCACCCGCTGCCCGTCGTGATCGCCCGGGGCGAGGGCGCATGGGTGACCGACGTCGAGGGCAAGCGGTATCTCGACCTGCTCGCCGCGTACTCCGCCCTGAACTTCGGCCACGGGCATCCCGCGATCCTGGCCGCGGCGCAGGAGCAGCTGGGGCGGCTGACGCTCACCAGCCGGGCGTACCACAACGACCAGCTGGGCGTCTTCGCCGCGGCGCTGGCCGAGCTGTGCGGCAAGGACGTCGTGCTGCCGATGAACACCGGCGCCGAGGCGGTCGAGACCGGCATCAAGGTGGCCAGGGCGTGGGGCTACCGCGTCAAGGGCATCACGCCCGATCGCGCGACGGTGATCGTCGCGGGCGGCAACTTCCACGGACGCACGACCACGATCGTCGGCTTCAGCGACGATCCGCAGGCGCGCGACGACTTCGGCCCCTACGCGCCCGGATTCGTGACGGTGCCGTTCGGGGATGCCGCGGCCATCGAAGCCGCGATCGACGAGAACACCGCAGCCGTGCTCATCGAGCCGATCCAGGGCGAGGCGGGCGTGGTCATCCCGGCCGACGGGTACCTGCGGGCCGTGCGCGAGATCACCGAACGCCACAATGTGCTGTTCATCGCCGATGAGATCCAGTCCGGCCTCGGCCGGGTCGGCGAGACGTTCGCCTGCGACCGCGAAGGCGTGGTGCCGGACGTCTATCTGCTCGGCAAGGCGCTCGGCGGCGGCATCCTGCCCGTGTCGGCCGTCGTCGCGAACCGTGACGTGCTCGGTGTGATCCGCCCAGGCGAGCACGGCTCGACCTTCGGCGGCAACCCCCTGGCCGCCGCGGTCGGAACGCGTGTCGTCGAGATGCTCTCGACCGGGGAGTTCCAGCGTCGGGCGGCAGCGCTCGGCGAGCACCTCGAGGCGAAGCTCGTGGAGTTCATCGGGCACGGCGTCACCGCGGTGCGCATCGCCGGCCTGTGGGCGGGCGTGGACATCGATCCCGCGAAGGGCACGGGCCGCGAGATCGCCGAGAGGCTCCTGGGTCGCGGCGTGCTCGTCAAGGACACGCATGGGCAGACGATCCGCATCGCGCCGCCGCTCGTGATCCGCGCGACCGAGCTGGACTGGGCCGTCGAGCAGCTCAAGCTCGTCCTCTCGGACTGACCCTCTTCGTCGCGAACCCACACCTCCACGGCGAACCCATGCGCTCGCGTGCGCCGGAGCACATGGCTTCGCGAGGAATGCGTGGGTTCGCGAGGGCGTGAAGGTTCGGAGTCCGGTCAGGCGAAGACGGTGATGAAGCGCTCGTGCCAGCCGGTCGCGCCATCGGGGTCGGTGCGCGAGACCTCCTGGGTCTGAACCTCGCCAGTGCGACTGGTCGCGCGGCACCGGATCAGGTGGTCGCCCTCGGTCGCCGTCCATGCGAGGCTCCACTGCACCCAGGTGTCGTCCGAGATCGAGGTCGCGAGGGTCGCCTGCTGCCACTCGCCCTCGTCGAGCTGCACCTCCACGCCCGCGACGCCGACGTGCTGCTGCCATGCGACGCCCGCTATCACCGTCTCGCCGGCCTTGAGTCCCTGCTGCCGGCGCGGAACGTCGATGCGCGACTGCAGCTTGATCGGACCCCGTTCGGACCACCCGCGCGTCGTCCAGTAGGCGGTCGCCTTGTCGAACCGCGTCACCTCGAGCTCGGTGACCCACTTGGTCGCCGACACGTACCCGTACAGTCCCGGGACCACCATCCGCACCGGGAAGCCGTGCTCGGCCGGCAGCGGTTCGCCGTTCATGCCGACCGCGAGGATGGCGTTGCGATCGTCGGTGAGCGCCTCGATCGGCGAACTGGCCGTGAACCCGTCGATCGACCGGGAGAGGACCATGTCGGCGTCCGCTGTCGGCGCCGCACGGGCGAGCAGCTCGCGGATCGGATAGCCCAGCCACAGCGCGTTGCCGATCAGGTCGCCGCCCACGTTGTTCGAGACGCAGGTCAGCGTCGTCACACTCTCCTCCAGCGGGAGTGCGAGCAGTTCGTCCCACGTGATCGTCACCTCATTCGCGACCATGCCGTGGATGCGCAGGCTCCAGTCAGCCGGAGTGACCTGGGGGACGATGAGCGCCGTGTCGATCCGGTAGAACGACGCGTTCGGCGTGATCACCGTGGCGAGTCCCGGGATGTCGAGCTCCGCGGTCGCGGGCACCGCGGCGGCCGCGACGGCAGGCGTCGGCAGCTTCAGCGCATCGCGCACCACGGTCACGGCCTGGCTCCCGGCGCGAGCGAGCGTGGAGCCGAGCGCCGCGAGCAGGCCGACCGCGGCGGTCCCCGCCGTCCAGACCAGGAACGTCCGGCGCTGGATCGCCTGCGACTGCACCTGCACCTGCGGAGGATCGGATGCCGCTGCCTCGGCATCCGCAGCCTGGCCGGCCCCCACGGCGACGGGCACGAGCGCGGCGGGGGCCGCCGAGACCGGTGCGCGACCGGGCATCCTCGCCATCAGCAGCCCCAGGGCGACGGCGCCCATCACGCCCGCGACGACCGAGGGGACCCAGTCGAGCATCCCCGCATTCGCACGGGTCATCGCCGCGAGGACGCCGACACCGCCGAACGCGATCATGATCGCGAGGCCGAGGGGCGGCCACTTCAGCTCCGCCAGGCCGGCCAGTGCGGCGATGCCGACCAGCACGATCCCGATTCCGATGAGGAGGGCGATCTTGTCGTTGGTGCCGAACAGCTGGATCGCGATCTCTTTCGCCCACGGGGGTGCGAAGTCGATCAGGGCCGAGCCGATGACCGCGAACGGGCTCGCTCCGGGGGCGATGAACGCGGCGGTGAGCTCGCCGAGTCCGGCGCCGAGGACGGCCGCGGCCACACCGGCCCCTGCCGCCGCGAACCGCTGACCCCTCGTCGTGCTCGCCACGGGTCGAGCCTACGTCCGTCGGAGGAGGCGTGGGCTGGAAGACGTGACGAATCGCGGGCCGGCGCCCGGTGGATGCCGAAACATGCGGGCAACACACCCCGGACTAGAGTCGTCGCATGGGTGATCTCTTCGACGGCTACGGCTCCACGCTGGCGCCTCGCAAGACCGCGTCCGGCATCCCCGCGTTCGACGAGATGTTCGGAGTTCCGTCGCATCCGGGTGATCCGGCGGAGTCCCGCGAGGCGTATCGCGAGCTGTATCAGGCCCTTGCGCAGATGACCCAGGAGGAGCTCCGCGGCCGCACCGAGTCGCTCGCCAGCTCGTATCTCGCTCAGGGTGTCACGTTCGATTTCGCGGGCGAGGAACGGCCGTTTCCGCTGGATGCCGTCCCCCGGGTGATCACGTTCGACGAGTGGTCGCGGGTGGAATCGGGCGTCAAGCAGCGTGTTCGCGCGCTCGAGGCCTTCCTGGACGATGCGTATGGCCGCCAGCACTGCGTGCGGGACGGCGTGCTCCCTGCCGGGCTGATCGCGTCGTCGCAGTACTTCTACCGCCAGGCGGCGGGCATCCACAGCGCGAACGGCGTCCGCATCCAGGTGTCGGGGATCGACCTGATCCGCGATGAGAACGGCGAGATGCGCGTGCTCGAGGACAACGTGCGGGTGCCGTCGGGCGTCAGCTACGTGATCTCCAACCGTCGCGTGATGGCCCAGACCCTCCCCGAGCTGTTCGTCTCGATGCGCGTGCGCCCGGTCGGCGACTATCCGAACAAGCTCCTCGCGGCCCTGCGGGCGTCCGCGCCGGCGGGAATCGAGGATCCGAACGTCGTGGTGCTGACCCCGGGCGTCTACAACTCCGCGTACTTCGAGCACACGCTGCTCGCGCGCCTCATGGGCGTCGAGCTCGTCGAGGGCCGCGACCTGCTGTGCGTCGGGGGCAAGGTCTTCATGCGCACCACGCGCGGACCCAAGCGGGTCGACGTGATCTATCGCCGCGTGGACGACGAGTTCCTGGATCCGCTCCAGTTCCGCGCGGACTCGATGCTGGGGGCGCCCGGTCTCATGCTCGCGGCGCGGCTGGGCAACGTCACGATCGCGAATGCGGTCGGCAACGGCGTTGCCGACGACAAGCTGCTGTACACCTACGTGCCCGACCTCATCCGCTACTACCTCGCGGAGGAGCCCATCCTCAAGAACGTCGACACCTGGCGGCTCGAGGACCCGGGCGCGCTCGAAGAGGTGCTCGACCGGCTGGACGAGCTCGTGGTGAAGCCGGTCGACGGCTCGGGCGGCAAGGGCCTGGTCGTGGGTCCGGATGCCTCGCCCGCCGAACTCGACCAGCTCAAGGAACGGCTGCTGGCAGACCCGCGAGGATGGATCGCCCAGCCCGTCGTGATGCTCTCCACGATCCCCACCCTCGTCGAGGACGGGATGCGGCCGCGGCACGCCGACCTGCGCCCCTTCGCGGTGAACGACGGCGAGGACGTCTGGGTGCTGCCCGGCGGACTCACCCGTGTGGCGCTGCCCGAGGGGCAGCTCGTGGTCAACTCCAGTCAGGGTGGCGGGTCGAAGGACACCTGGATCGTCGGCGGATCCGCCCCGTCGCACGTCGAGTACGGGCAGGGCAGCGGCCTGGCCGGCCTCGTCGCCGATCAGGCAGCGACGATCACGGCCGCGATCCCGATCATCTACGACGGCCAGCCTGCTCCGACGCACTCACCGCAGGACCGCCCGAGGACGCGGAACGAGCAGCAGGAGCAGCAACAGCAGCAGGCTGCGGACGTTTCGTCTCCTCGCGGCCGGTTGTCGGGGAGCGCCGAAGGCGCGTATCGAGACACGACCACCGCGAGTGCGGTCGTTGAGCGAGCGAAGCGAGACGAAACGTCGGTGCCGAACGCGAACGGCGACCCGACATGCTGAGCCGCATCGCCGAGAGCCTGTTCTGGATCGGACGCTACATCGAGCGCAGCGACGGAACCGCCCGCATCCTCGATGTCCACCTCCAGCTGCTCCTCGAGGACCCCTGGATCGACGAGGACACCGCCTGCCGGTCACTCCTGCTCGTGATGGGATCGATCCCCCCGGCGCCGGGAGAGATCGTCCGCCGCGAGGATGTGCTGGCCAGGCTCGCGGTCGACCGCACGAATCCGGCATCCATCGCCTACGCCCTCACCGCGGCTCGCGAGAACGCCCGCCGCGCGCGCGAGATCGTCTCGACCGAGCTGTGGGAGACGCTGAACACGACGAGTGCGCGGATGCCGCGACGCCTGCAGACCGACAAGGTGCACGAGTTCTTCAAGTGGGTGCGAGAGCGCTCTGCGCTCGCTGTCGGCACGGTGGACTCGTCCACGAGCAGGGACGAGGCGTGGCAGTTCTTCACCCTCGGTCGCAGCATCGAACGCGCCGACATGACCGCGCGGCTCCTGGCGACCCGGTCGCTGACGGAGGCATCAGGGCCGTCGTGGACGACGATCCTGCGGTCGTGCGGCGCGTACGAGGCGTACCTGCGCACGTACCGCGGGATGCCGAGCGCTCGAAATGCGGCTGAGTTCCTGCTGCTGGACCGGCTCTTCCCCCGGTCGATCATCTACTCGATCCAGACCGCCGAGGCCTGCATGAGCGCGATCGACCCTCGTGCTGACCGTGTCGGCCACTCCAACACCGTGCTGCGCGCGCTCGGGCAGATCCGAAACGACCTCGAGTACCGTCCGATCGGCGAGATCCTCGGGGAGCTGCCGCAGCACATGCAGGCCGTGCAGAAGGTCACGCGAGAGGCATCCGAGGCGATCAAGGCGCGCTTCTTCCCGACGCAGGCCGAGCCGAGCTGGATCGGAGAGATCTCGTGATGGTCCGACAGGCTCACCGATCGGGGAGGCGGCACGCATGAAGCGACTGCGCATCGAGCACCAGACCGGCTTCTCGTACCAGGGCGACGTGTCAGCGTCGTACAACGAGGCCCGGATGCTGCCGAGCTCCACTGACAGTCAGTTCGTCCTCAGCTCGGCGCTGGACATCGACCCGTCGACCTCGGTCAATCAGTACGTGGACTACTTCGGCACCCGAGTCGCCGCGTTCGACGTGCTCTCGCCGCACGCGTCGCTCACGATCTCGGCCCGGTCGCTGGTGGAGGTGCGCCCGCGCCCGATGGCGCACACGGACATGAACTGGGATCAGCTGAGCACCGAGGTGGCTCGCTCGATCGAGACCGTGGAGCAGCTGGGGAACAGCGCGCGCACCCGCCCGCACCCCGAGGTCGCCGAGATCGCGCGTGCGATCGCCTCGCAGCACGATCAGCCGGGCGTCGCGGCGCACGAGATCTCGATGGCGATCGGAAACGCCGTGGAGTACATGCACGGCATCACCGGCGTGCATTCGACGGCGGCCGAGGCCTGGGAGGCGCGCAAGGGCGTGTGCCAGGACATCGCGCACATCACCCTCGGCGCGCTCCGCGAGGTCGGCATCCCGGCCCGGTACGTGTCGGGCTATTTCCACCCGCGATCGGATGCCGATGTCGGCGTGCCGGTGACGGGCGAGTCGCACGCGTGGGTGGAGTGGTTCGCGGGGGAGTGGCAGGGCTTCGACCCCACGAACAACATCGACATCGGCGACCGCCACGTCCTTGTCGGCCGTGGACGCGACTACAACGACGTGCCGCCGCTGCGGGGTGTGTACGCCGGGCCGTTCAAGTCGCAGCTGCACGTGAAGGTGACGATCACACGCGAAGCGTGAGAACGTCGGCGGTTCCCGTGTCTCGACACGCTCGCTGACGCTCGCTACTCGACAACCGGGCGCGCAGCGCCGTATCGAGGGACGATCACGAGAGAGGCGTGAGCCCCACCCATCCGAATCGCCGCGGGCACCGAACAACTGTCGGAACCACCGCATCCCGGTGATCCGCGGCGCGCCTGGGCATCGCGGATCGCCGGGAGGCGTCCCCCTCAAGCGCGTGGGGGGCGGCAGACCAGCACGGTGCCAGAGCCCGAGATCGTGAGCGCGCCTGCTGCGTGCGGGATCGCGAGGGTGCCGCCGCGCGCGACGTGGGCCGAGCCGCCGGCGCTCTTGAGCTTCAGCTCGCCGTCTTCCACGACAACGATCGCGAAACCCGGCTCGATGACCACCTTCCGGTCGACCACGTGGCGTTCCAGTCGGAAGAACGGCTCGGAGTCGGCGGGCAGGACGCTCTGACCCTCGCTCGGCGGCCGGACCCAGCGGTCGATGTCATCGGGGGATCGCCCCTGCGTCGTCACCGCCTGCAGGGCGAGGTCGAACCCCAGCCCGAGGTGCCCGTCGAGGCTGCCGTCGATCGCGAACCCGTGCCATTCGAGCAGGATCGAGAGGTCCTCGGGCTGCTGCAGCTCGAGCAGGAACACACCCTTGCCGACGGCGTGCAGCTCACCGGGTGGCACGTAGACGACATCGCCGGCTTCGACCTCGCGCTCGTGCAGCAGCCCGAGCAGCGCAGTGGTGTCCTGCCACGAAACGAGTTCGGCGAGAGTGTGCGGGTCGACATCGTGCCGCAGGCCGAGATGGATCGTGCCGCCGTCGAGGATGTACCACGCCTCGGCCTTCCCGAACGGGCGGTGCAGGTGCGCGGAGCTGAACGCGTCGTCAGGGTGCGCGTGCACCGGCAGGCGCTGTCCGGCATCGAGCAGCTTGACCAGCAGCATGGTCGACGGACCGTAGCGGGCGACGTGCGCGTCGCCCAGCCAGGTGACCGGGTCGGCCGCGATCGCGTCGGCGACGAGGCGTCCGTCGCGGAGTCGGCTCAGTCCGAGCCGGGTTTCCCCGGCCAGTGTCGTGGTCGAGCCGACCCAGTCCTCAGGGCGGAAGTCGGGGCCCTTGGCGGTGCCGCGAAAGCGATCGATCCTCACGCCGCCGCGGTAGAAGCGCTCCGGCGGCTGATTCGCATCCAGCTGTTCGAGCCCCATTGGCACACCCTACTTCCCGTGAAACCCGCAGGCGTGGAACGTCTGGACGGAGGTTCGCGGGAACGTGCGCCGTGCTCAGGCGCGCGGCTCGAATCGCCGGGGCGAGTGCGTGCGGGCGACCAGATCGCGGAGCGCCTCGAGCGACCCCGTCACGGATCCGAGCGCGCGTGCCTGGATCAGCACGTTGCCGAGCGCAGTCGCCTCGACCGGGCCGGCGAGGACCGGCAGACCCGCGCGGTCGGCTGTCCGCTGGCACAGCAGCTCGTTCAGCGATCCTCCACCCACGATGTGGATGGTGCGCACGTCGACTCCGCCGATGCGGCCCGCCTCATGCGCGGCATCCGCGAACGCCTGCGCGAGAGATTCCACGATGCTGCGTGCATACTCGGCGCGCGTGCGCGGCGGAGCGATGCCGTGCTCGGCGCACCACGCGTCGATGCGACTCGGCATGTCGCCGGGCGGCAGGAAGCGGGGGTCGTTGACGTCGAAGACCGGCACCGGCGTGCGCACCTCTTCCGCCGAGTCCAGAAGGGTCGGCAGGTCGATCGGATGCCCCGCGCGCTCCCACGCGCGCACGGCCTCGCTGAGCACCCAGAGGCCCATGATGTTGTGCAGCAGCCGGACGCGTCCGTCCACGCCGCCTTCGTTCGTGAAGTTCGCCGCGAGCGCTTCGGCGCTGAGCACCGGGCGCTCGACCTCGACCCCCACGAGCCCCCACGTGCCGCACGAGATGTACGCCGCGGCATCCGGTCGCATCGGCACGGCGACGACCGCCGATGCGGTGTCGTGGGAGCCGACCGCCGTCACGCCGACCTCGGTGCCCGCTCCGATCGACCCCGCGACTGCGGGCAGCAGCGCGCCGAGGCGCTCACCGGGTGCGATCAGCAGGGGCAGGATGCCCCGCGGCAGCCCGAGCGTGGCGATGAGTTCTTCGTCCCAGCCTCCGCCGGGGCGCAGCAGCCCGGTCGTGGACGCGTTGGTCTGCTCGGCGCGTGCCTGGCCGGTCAGCCAGTACCCGAACAGATCGGGGATCAGGAGAGCGGTGTCGGCGAACGCGAGCAGCTCGCTCGGCTCGGCCGCGTACTGGTAGAGCGTGTTGAACGGAAGGAACTGCAGACCGTTCCTCGCGTAGAGGTCCGCGTGCGGCATCCGCTCGTGCACGATCTCGACGCCGCGCTCGGTGCGGGCATCCCGGTAGTGGAACGGGTTGCCGATGAGGCGCCCCTCGTGCAGCAGGCCGTAGTCGACCGCCCAGGAGTCCACGCCGATGCTGCGAATGCCCGGTTCCACCCGGAAGGCCTCGCGAAGCCCGTTCACGGCGGCGCCGTACAGCCCGAGGATGTTCCAGTGCAGGCCGTCCGAGGTCTGGACCGGATCGTTCGGGAAGCGCGCGACCGCGGTCGCCTCGAGCGTGTCCGGGCCGACGTGGCCGATCATGACGCGCCCGCTCGTGGCGCCGAGGTCGACGGCGGCGACCGCAGCGGTGCTCATCGGGCGGGCCGTGTCATCGCAGGAACGCGGCGGCGACGCCGGAGTCGACCGGGATGTGCAGGCCGGTGGTGCGGGTCAATTCCGGGCCGGTGAGGACGTAGACGGCATCCGCGACGTTCTCGGGCACGACCTCGCGCTTGAGGATGGTGCGCTGCGCGTAGAACTTGCCGAGGTCCTGCTCGTCCACGCCGTAGGTCGCGGCGCGGTTCGCGCCCCAGCCGGAGGCGAAGATGCCGGAGCCGCGGACGACGCCGTCGGGGTTGATGCCGTTGACGCGGACGCCGTACTCGCCGAGCTCGACGGCGAGCAGGCGGACCTGGTGGGCCTGGTCGGCCTTCGTGGCGGAGTAGGCGATGTTGTTCGGACCGGCGAAGACCGAGTTCTTCGAGGAGATGTAGATGACGTCGCCGCCCATTCCCTGGTCGATGAGCGCCTTGGCTGCGGCCTTGGAGACCAGGAACGAGCCCTTCGCCATCACGTCGTGCTGCAGATCCCAGTCCTTCTCGGTGGTCTCCAGCAGCGGCTTGCTCAGTGACAGGCCGGCGTTGTTCACGACGAGGTCGATGCCGCCGAACGCGAGCACGGTCGCGTCGATCGCCGCCTGCACGCCTTCTGCATCGGCGACGTTCGCCGCCACGCCGATCGCGACGTCGGTGCCGCCGAGCTCGGCGGCGGCCGCCTGTGCCTTCTCCAGATCGAGGTCGGCAACGACGACGCACGCGCCTTCTGCGGCGAGTCGCGTCGCGATCGCCTTGCCGATGCCGGATGCCGCGCCGGTGACGAACGCGATGCGGCCCTGGTGCGTCTTCGGCTTCGGCATCCGCTGGAGCTTGGCCTCTTCGAGGGCCCAGTACTCGATGCGGAACTTCTCGGCATCCGAGATCGGGGTGTAGGTCGAGAGCGACTCCGCGCCGCGCATCACGTTGATCGCGTTGAGGTAGAACTCACCGGCCACCCGGGCGGTCTGCTTGTTCGCGCCGAAGCTGAACATGCCGACGCCGGGCACCAGGACGATGAGCGGGTCCGCGCCGCGGATCGCGGGAGACTCAGGCGTCGCGTGCTTCTCGTAGTACGCGGTGTAGTCGGCGCGGTAGGCCTCGTGCAGCTCCTTCAGGCGGGCGAGCTGCTTCTCCACGGGTGCGTCGGACGGGAGGTCGAGCAGCATCGGCTTGACCTTGGTGCGCAGGAAGTGATCGGGGCAGCTGGTGCCCAGCGCGGCGAGCTTGGGGGCCTTCGCAGAGGCGAGGAACTCGAGCACCCGCTCATCGTCGGTGAAGTGGCCGACCATGGGCTTGTCGTGCGAGGCGAGTCCGCGGATCGTGGGGGCCAGCGCAGCCGCCTTGGCGCGACGCTCGTCCTCGGGCAGCGCGACGAACTTCTTGCGCTCCTTGCCGAAGGGCTCCTTCTTTCCGTTCGCGTCGATGTACGCCTGTGCGGTCTCGATGATCCACAGCGAGTTCGCCTCGGCCTCGTCGGAGGTGTCCCCCCACGCGGTGATGCCGTGGCCGCCGAGGATGCAGCCGATGGCGTCGGGACTCTTCGCCTTGATCGCGGCGATGTCCAGTCCGAGCTGGAACCCGGGGCGGCGCCACGGCACCCACACGACCTTCGACCCGAAGATCTTCTTCGTGAGCTTGGCTCCGTCCTTCGACGTGGCGATCGCGATCCCGGAATCGGGGTGCAGATGGTCCACGTGCGCGGCATCCACGAGCCCGTGCATCGCCGTGTCGATGGACGGCGCAGCGCCGCCCTTGCCGTGCAGGCAGTAGTCGAAGGCCGCGACCATCTCGTCCTCGCGGTCCAGGCCCGGGTAGACGTCGACCAGCGCGCGCATGCGGTCCAGGCGCAGCACCGCCAGGCCCGACTCGGTCAGCGTGCCCAGGTCGCCGCCCGAGCCCTTCACCCACAGCAGCTCGACCGGCTGCCCGGTCACCGGGTCGGTCTCGGTGCCCTTCGCCGAGGTGTTGCCCCCGGCGTAGTTCGTGTTCCTCGGGTCGGCCCCGAGACGATTGGAGCGCGCGATCAGATCGGCGGCAGCGGGATTGGTCATCAGAGTGATCCTTCGGTGGGGAGGTTCGGGGCGTGAGCCGACGCATCGGCGTTTGAATCCACAGCTTCGGGTGCGCCGGACATCTTGAGTCGGGCGGCGATGCGTGGGTTCGAGTCAGGAGGGAGCGCCGCGATCCTGGCGGCGATGCGATCGAGGGATGCCGCACAGGCGGGCTCTTCGGGACGATTCAGGTGCCCGTGCCGTGTGCCGGGCTCGGTGACCGCGACGATGTCTCGCCCGGCTGCGGCGAGGGTGCGGGCGAAGTGCTCGCCCGAGACGCGGAGTTCGTCGGCATCCCCGTTGATCATGAGGGTCGGTGGGAAGAGCGCGAGGTCGGCGGCGGTCGCGAGTCCCGGGATCGCGGGGAGCGGGGCGTCGTCGACGGGACCGCCGAGGTAGTTCTCGTACATCCCGCGCACGGCGTCGGGTCCGAAGGTGTCCGCCTCCGGGTCTGCGTCCAGCGCGGCGCGGAGTGCAGCATCCGGTTCCGGCTGCACGGCCAGGAGGGTGGGATAGGCGAGGACGATCAGCGCAGGGGTCAGGCCGCCGTCGGCGAGCATGCGCAGGGCTGCCCCTGCCGCGAGGTTGGCCCCCGCGCTCGCGCCTCCGAGCGCCCACGGGCCGGGCGAGAGCTCCGAGTCGAGGGCCCACCGGAACGCGCCGATCACTTCGTCCGAGGCCGCCGGGTAGTGCACGCCGTCTTTGGCCGGTACGCCGAGCGACTCGGCCCACTCGGGCGGCGTGGGCGCCAGCGCGTAGTCGACCGACACCACGGTGACGCCACGCGCTGCGAGCGCGCGTGCGACCCCGTCGGCTTCCGGCATGTCGAGGTCGCCGCCGGCGAAGCCGCCGCCGTGCGCCCACACGAGACCCGCGCCGTTCGGGATCATGCCCGGAGGAGTCGTCGGCGGGTACACCCGCACGAGTCCGCCGGCCGCTGCATACGGTTCGGTCATCTCGGATCCTTCCTCGGTTCGGCTGTCGCGGATCTGCGATCGGTGCGGGTGTGCTGTGAGCGGTTGCGAGTCAGGCGCCCCAGCCGGCCTGGGTGCCGCCGACGCGCTCCGCCTCGATCTTCTGCTGATAGCCGGATGCCGCGAATGCGGCCATCGGGTCGGCCGGCAGTCCCCGGGACTCACGCCACTCGGCGAGCGCCGGGCGCACATCGGTGTAGAACGCGTCCATGAAGACCCCGCTCGCAGCGAGCACGTCGTTCGCCGACTGTGCGGCGGCGAGCGCGCTCTGGTCGATGAGCAGGGCGCGCGCCGTCATCTCCTGCACGTTGAGCACGGAGCGGATCTGGCCGGGGATCTTCGCCTCGATGTTGTGGCACTGGTCGAGCATGAACGCGACATCGGGGTTGTTCAGGCCACCGCCGCGGATGACCTCGACCAGGATGCGGAACAGCTGGAACGGGTCGGCAGCGCCGACGATGAGGTCATCGTCCGCGTAGAAGCGCGAGTTGAAGTCGAACGAGCCGAGCTTGCCGAGGCGCAGCAGCTGCATCACGATGAACTCGATGTTCGTCCCGGGTGCGTGGTGACCCGTGTCGAGGCACACCATCGCCCGGTCGCCCAGGGTCGCGACCTGCGCGTATGAGGTTCCCCAGTCGGGAACGTCGGTGTGGTAGAACGACGGCTCGAAGAACTTGTACTCGAGCACGAGGCGCTGCTCACCGGTGAGGCGGTCGTAGACCTGACGCAGCGAGTCGTTGAGGCGATCCTGGCGGGCGCGCATGTCGGTCTGGCCGGGGTAGTTCGAGCCCTCGGCCAGCCAGATCTTGAGATCGCGCGAGCCCGTCGCATCCATGACGTCGATGCACTCGAGGTGGTGATCGATCGCCTTGCGGCGGATCCGGTCGTCCTCGTGGGTGAGGGCGCCGAACTTGTAGTCCTCATCCTGGAAGGTGTTCGAGTTGATCGTGCCCAGCGAGACGCCCAGGTCTTCGGCGTGACGGCGGAGCACGCCGTAGTCCTCGACCTTGTCCCACGGGATGTGCAGCGCGACGCTGGGCGCGAGCGCGGTCACCCGGTTGACCTCCGCGGCATCCGCGATCTTCTCGAACGGAGTGCGCGGGGTGCCTTCGGTGGTCCACACCCGGAATCTCGTGCCGGAGTTGCCGAATGCCCACGAGGGCAGCTCGATGGCCTGACCCGCCAGGGTCTGCTGAATGTCGGGGGAGAGGATGCTCACGATGCGTCGCTTTCGTCGTTGATGGATGCAGCCAATTGGTCTTCGAGGTGGAAGATCTCGGTGAGGGGGGTCGCGGCCTGGTCGGGCCGGCCGTCGAGGCCGACGAAGAAGCGTCCCATCTCCGCCTCCCAGCGCGCCGCGACGGCGGACCCGGCGAGGTAGGCCTGCGCGGCCGCGTCGTCGTCGGTCTCGTAATAGCCGATGAGCCGGCCGCCCGCGGCGAGGTAGAGCGAGTAGTTGCGACGCCCCGACGCGGCGATCTCAGCGAGCATCTCGGGCCACACCGGCGTATGACGCGCGATGTACTCGTCGAGCAGCTCAGGTGCAACCTGGAGCTGGAAGCAGATGCGGGTCGGCGTTGTCATGGTGCTCTTCGTTGAGGTGTCGGTGTCGATGAATCGATTCAATTCACTGTAGGCCACGACGCGCGCGACGTCAAGACGCGCGCGCCGGGGACCCGCGACGGATCACCCGACGGTGATCGCCGCGGCCGTCTCGCGATGGTGGATGCCGTGACCGAGGGTCTCTGCGGGCTGGCCCGGAAGCTCGAGCACGCCGGTGGCGCCGACCGGAACGAGGGCGTCCACGACGAGGCGGTCGTCCTCGACCCGCCACGAGATCGACGCCACGCCGTACGGCGTGCGATGCCGGGCGGATGCCGAAGTGAGGCCGCCGCCCGGCTGCGGCGCGAACCGCACGACGCGGTAGCCGGGCGCGCCCGGAGCGAGCCCGCCGACGACCCGGTGCAGCCAATCGGCGACCGCGCCGAGCGCGTAGTGGTTGAACGAGGTCATCGTGCCCGGGTTGACGGCACCATCGGGCAGGAGGCTGTCCCAGCGCTCCCACACGGTCGTCGCCCCCATGACGACCTGGTACAGCCATGACGGGCAGCCCTGCTCGAGCAGCAGGTCGTACGCCTTGTCGAGGTGGCCGGTGCGCGTGAGCGCATCGGAGACGAGCGGCGTTCCGACGAATCCTGTGGCGATCCGGTTCTCCGCCTCGCGCACGAGCTCGGCGAGCCGGTCTCCGGCCGCCTCTCGCCGTGCGGCATCCGGAATCAGGTCGAACGAGATCGCGAGCGCGTACGCCGTCTGCGCGTCGCTGGTCATCCGTCCGTCCGCCAGAACGTACTCCGCGGCGAATGCGGCATCGACCTCGTCGGCGAGCTGCAGGTACCGCGCCTCGTCGTCGGTGCGGCCGAGCACTGCCGCCATCTGGGCGACGGTCCGCGCCGACTTGGCGAAGTAGGCGGTGGCGACCAGATACCGGTCGGTGGCGGCGTCCGCGGGGTCCTGCGGCGGCGCGGCCGGGTCGAGCCAGTCGCCCAGCTGGAAGCCGGTGTTCCACAGACGGTCCGGTCCCGCGATCGAGGCGATCAGATCGACCCAGCGCCGAGCGCTGTCGAACTGCCCGTCCAGGATGCCGGCATCCGCGAACCGCTCGTACAGCGTCCACGGCGTCAGGGTCGCGACGTCCCCCCACGCGGCACCTGGGCGGATCGGCGTCCACATCTCGTGGGCGGGGATCACCGGCACGTACCAGGGGATCGTCCCGTCCGGCAGCTGCTCCGCGGCCACGTCCCGCAGCCACCCGGTCAGCATCCCGGAGGCATCGAACAGGAACGACGCGGTCGGCGCGAAGACCTGGATGTCTCCGGTCCAGCCGACGCGCTCGTCGCGCTGCGGGCAGTCGGTGGGGATGTCGACGAAGTTGCCGCGCATGCCCCACACGACGTTCTCGTGCAGCCGATTCACGAGCGGGTCGGAGGAGTCGAACCACCCGGTGCGCTCGAGATCGGTGTGGTACACCCGCGCGATGAGGTCGCCGGCCGCGACCGCCGCCTCGATGTCGCCGGGCCACCCGTCAACCTCGGCATACCGGAAGCCGTGGAACGTGAACCGCGGCTCCCACTCCTCGCCGCCTTCGCGGCCGGCGAGTGTGTAGTGATCGGTGGAGCGTGCCTCGCGCAGCGGTCGCGTGTACACGTCTCCGTCTTGCAGCACCTCGGCGGTGCGGATGCGGATCGTGGCGCCTTCCGGGCCGGTGACCCGGAATCGGATGCGGCCGACGAGGTTCTGGCCGAAATCGAGGATGCGGGCGCCGGTCGGCGAGGTGAGCACCTCGACCGGGCGGACCTCTTCGGTGCAGCGCACCGGTGGCGCGGTCGGTGCGACGAGGGTGCGCGGGTCGCGGTCGCGCACGGCGACGGCACCCCATTCGCCGTCGGCGAAGCCGGGCCGCGACCATCCGTCGTGCTCGAGCCGGGCGTCGTAGTCCTCGCCGTCGTAGATTCCGGTGCGGATGATCGGCGACGGCGCCGCCTTCCATCCGGCATCGGTTGCGATCGTCTCGCGGCGGCCGTCCGCGTAGGTCAGCTCGAGCTGAGCGAGGAAGGACAGGTCGTCGCCGAACAGGTTGCGGAAGCCGCCGCGCCAGCCGAGCCGCCCGCGGTACCAGCCGTCGCCGAGCCACGCCCCGATCGCATTCGCGCCGGGCTCGACGAGTCCGGTCACGTCGTACGTGTAGTAGCGCAGCCGCTGACCGTAGACGGTCCAGCCGGGCGAGAGCACGTCGTCGCCGACCCGCGTGCCGTTGAGCTCCGCCTCGTACAGGCCGTGGGCCGTCGCGTACAGGCGCGCCGAGACGAGTCCGTCGCCCACCTGGAAGTCGGTGCGGACCAGGGAGGGTCGGCGGTCGTCCGACTCCCGCTCCTCCGGCCATGCCGCGCCGACGGGTCGGGCGCTCCAGTCCTCCGGGTGCAGCAGGCCGGCCTCGACGATCGTCTCCGGGCTCCAGTCCGACCACGCGCCGTCGTCGCCGGCGAGCCGTACCCGCACCGTCGCGCGTTCGCGAGAGGCGAGCGGCGCGACCGGCCAGTCCACGAGCACCTGCTCGCCGGATGCCGCCACCGCGGTCTCGGTGGAGGCCGCGCGCCGGACCTCGAGCTTGTAGGCGCGCTGCGTCCAGCCGGACGTCGCCTGCTCGACGATCCATGACAGTCGGGGCGAGGGCTCTCCGATGCCGATGGCGACGCGGTGATGCTCGATTCGGGGAGCGGCGATCCGGACGGTCATCGCGTGGTTCCTCTCTCGCCCACGAGGGACAGATTGTTACGTTTCAAGTCGGAATCGATGGAGTCGGTCGGGCGGTGGCGGGTCATGGTGCGCCTCAGCACCAACTGTGGCGGGCGCTGAATCCCAGCCGCTGCCGGATCTTGTGGGTCGAGATCAGCGACTCGTGCTCGCCGAGATCGTCCGCGAGGGGCGTGTCCGGAAACCAGCGGTTCGCGACCTCGCGCGACGGCGCCGCGTTGCCCGAATCGGGTGCCGCCACGTTGTAGACCTCGAAGCCCGGGCGCGCGTGCTCGAGCGCGAGGGCCACCGCCTCCGCACCGTCGCGGGCGTCGATCCACGACCCGAGCAGGTCACGGCGGTAGTCGGGCTCGCTCGCGCGGTCGAACGTCGCGTACTCGTCCTCGGCGACCACGTTCGTGAACCGGAGGGCGGTGATCGAGGACCCTGGCGTCCAGCCTGCCAGCTGAGCGGCCATCGCCTCCTCGACGACCTTCCCGAGGCCGTACGTGTTGTACGCGGCGGTGTGGGTCTCATCCAGCGGCAGGAACGGCGGCGCGACGTCGAAGGGGAAGCCCATCGCGGTGATGCTGCTCGCGCTGACGATCGTGCGGATGCCCGCGCGATGCGCGGCGAAGAGCACGTGGAACGAAGCGGTCACGTTGTTCTCGAACGTGGTCACGTCGGGGACGAGTCCGTTGACCGGCACTGCGGCGAGGTGCACGATGGCGTCCAGTCCGCCGTGGCGAGCTGTCACGCCGAGGAATGCGTCGAGCGTCTGTCCGTAGTCGGCCAGATCGACGCGCGTGAACCCCACCCCGGCGGGGCCCTGCAGGTCGAAGCCCGTGACGGTGTGGCCGCCGGCGCGCAGGCGCTGCACCGTCGCCCGGCCGAGCTTGCCGTCGCTGCCGGTCACTCCGACGATCATGATCTCGCGTCGCCTTCCGGCATCGCGATGTCGCACAGCCGCATCAGCCCTTGACCGCTCCGGCCGCGAGGCCCTTCATGATCTGCTGGTTCAGGAACAGGTAGAGGATCAGGATTCCGCCGGACGTTATGCAGATCGCGGCGAACAGCGGTCCGTAGTTGATCGCACCGTACTCGCCGGAGAAGTTGAGCAGTCCCACCTGGATCGTGTTGAGCGACTTCTTCCCACCGAAGATGAGCGCGATGAGCAGGTCGTTCCAGATGAGGAAGAACTGCACGATCGCGACGGTCAGCACCGCGTTGCGCATCATCGGCAGACCGATCGAGAAGAACGCCCGGATCATCGAGGCGCCGTCGAGTGTCGAGGCCTCGAAGATCTCCCGCGGGATCGCGCGGAAGTACGTGGCCATCATGAACACCGTGAGCGGGAGACCGCCGGCCGTGTAGATCAGGATCATCGGGAGGTACGTGCCGGTGATGCCGATCTGGAAGAACGCGGTGAACAGCGGGAGCACGATCATCTGGCCGGGGATCATGATTCCGGCGAGGAAGAGCAGCAGGATCCCGGCACGACCCTTGAAGACGAGGATCTCGAGCGCGAAGCCGGCCGCGGTGCCCAGGATCACGATCAGGGCCAGCGACGGCACGGTCACGATGATCGAGTTCGAGATCGTCGTGGCGAGGTTGCCGGTCTCCCACGCGAGCGGGTAGTTGGACCACTGCCAGACCTCGGGGAACGCGTAGGACGGATTGTTCAGGAAGTCGCTGTTGGACTTGAGCGAGTTGATGAACATCCAGAACAGCGGGTACGCCGTTACAGTGATCAGGAAGGCGATCGTGAGCCACGCCGGAATCCGCTTGAGGAACCGGACGAATGCCGCGCCCGGCCCGCCCGAGTGCGGGACGACGGCGCGCGGGGAGTGGACAGCTGTGGTCTCGAGTGTCGTGGTCATGTCGTTCCCCCCTTTCAGACGCTCAGGTCGCGACGCGACGATCGGAAGATGACGAGTGTGACGACCAAGCACATGACGGTCAGCAGGAGTGCGATCGTCGACCCGTATCCGTAGTCACTGAATTGGAACGCTGTGCGGTACATGTACAGCGTGAGCGGCGTGGTCGAGTTGCCGGGGCCGCCGCCGGTGAGGGCGAAGACCGAGTCGAACACCTTGATCGTCCCGTTGATGCTGAAGATGAACGACGCGAACAGGATCGGCAGTGACATCGGCAGCACGATGTGGCGGAGGAGCTTGAAGGACTTCGCACCGTCGATCCGCGCGGACTCGATGATCTCGTCGGGGATGTCGAGCAGTCCCGAGAAGACGAGCACGCCGTAGAACCCGACGGACCGCCACACGTCCATGATCACGATCACCACGAACGCGGTCGTGCCGGCCCCGAGCCAGTCCACCGACGAGAGGCCGACGTTGACGAGGAGCTCGTTGACGAGGCCGTCGACAGGCGCCGACTGGAAGAGCTTCTGGTACAGCAGGGCGATCGCCACTGTCGGAAGGACGACCGGGAAGAACACGAGCGTCCGCACGAGCACCGACGACTTGCGCAGGACGAAGTTGTAGAGGAGCGCGAGGCCGTAGCCGAGCACGACCTGGAAGAGGGTGACCAGGAGCGCGTACTTGATCGTGAACCAGAAGGCGTCCCACACGTAGGGGTCCGAGAACAGACGAGTGAAGTTCTCCAGGCCGACGAACTCGAACCCCTCGAGCGCGCTGCCGCTGAAGAAGGTCAATCCGAACGACCACGCGACCGGCACGAGGATGATGAGGGTGTAGACCACCAGCGCGGGTGTCAGCAGGAGGGTGATCGCCTTGCGGTCGCCGAGGACGGACTTCATGAGGGCGCCCTTTCGAGAGCGTGAGCGGTGGGGTCTCTGGACAGAAGGATGACGCCCCGGTGCACCCGTGTCCAGGTGCACCGGGGCGTCTGCGGATCAGCCTTCGTCGAGCGCGTCCTGGACGGCGGTCATGAACTCCTCGGGAGTCATCTGACCGGTCACCAGCAGCGCCGCGTTCGTCGATGAGATGCTGCTCGCCTTGGCGTTGAACAGCGCCTCGAACCACAGCACGCTGTCGGTCGACGTGTCGATCGTGTCCTTGATCGTCTGCGAGATCGCGGGCAGCGCGATGCTCGTGTCATCCGCGACGAACCCGGTGATCTGGCCCTGCTTGAGCGCCTCGTTGCCGTAGTTCTCGGTGATGCACTTCAGCCAGTCGCCGACACCCGGGCTGTAGGTCTTCGCGCCGAAGGTGGCGGGCAGACCGACGTTGGACGGGTACTCCTCGATCGAGCCCGCACCGCCGTCGACGGCGGGGAAGGGCATGAAGCCGACGTTGTCGGCGCCGATCTGGTTCGCGTCGCTGTTGATGTTGCCGAGCAGCCAGCTGCCCATGTAGATCATCGCGGCCTTGCCGGTGAGGAACTCGTTGCTGGCGGCGTCGTAGTCCAGGGATGCGACGTTGTCACCGAAGTAGCCCTGAGCACCGAGGTCGGCGATCGCCTGAGCGGCTGCGACGTAGTCGGGGTCGGTGAGCTTCGCGTCACCGTCGGCGACCTTCTGCAGCGCGTCGGCGCCGAGGGTGCGGAACAGGTAGCCGCTGACGAGGCGCGTCAGGGGCCAGCCCTGCTCGCCGGATGCGGCGAACGGGGTGAGGCCGGCGGCCTTCGCCTCGGCCGCCACGGTCAGCAGGTCGTCCCACGTCTCGGGAACGGCCCAGCCGTTCTCCTCGAAGATCGCCTTGTTGTAGAAGATGCCCTCGATGTTGTACTGGAAGGGCAGGAAGTTGAACGCGCCGCCGTACAGCTTCTCGATCGTCGAGACCGCGCCGTCGGAGACCTTGTCGCGCACGTCGAGGTCGGTGAGCGCCTTGTCGAAGTCGAGCAGGTACCCGGCATCCCAGAGCTTCGCGCCCTCCGCCGGGTTGCCGCCGGCCGAGAACATGGGGGGCAGGCCGTCCTGCGTGGCCAGCAGCTGCACCTGGGCGTCGAGGTCGGCCTGGGGGATCGAGTTGATCTCGAGCGGCATGGCCTCCTCCTGGTCGGAGCAGACGCCGTCTGCGAGCGCCTGGAGAATCGGCTCGGTCGTGGTGTTCTCGGCGTTCTTGAGGAACTCGAGCGTCGCCGGGTCTTCGGCCGAGCCGCCGCCGTCACTGCCGCCGCCGGAGCAGCCGGCGAGGATGAGCACACCGGCGCCGGCAAGGGCGAGGGTGCTGAGGAGCGGCTTCCGAAGACGCCGCGATGTTGCTGTGGACACGTTTCCTCCTTGAAATGTGGCGTCTGCGTTGAGACGTTTCAATTGGGATGTTAGGTCAGACGCTCTGCGGCTGTCAAGTGATTTGAAACGTCACAATTCGGTAACGCACGAGCGCGCGCTCGGATGTCAGAACTCCGTGACCATGGGTCGGCCGTCCAGGTGGGCGATCATGTTCAGCACGAGGAAGTTCCAGTTCTGGAAGCCCTTGGTCATGATCGGCTCCCCGCTGTCCGGGTGGTAGTACTCGTGGAGACAGCCGTTGGCGTCCATGTCCTGCCCGAACAGCCGCACGGTCTTCTCGGCGAGCTCCCTCGCGTCGTCGGCGAAACCGTACTTGAGCAGCCCCCGGAAGACGAGGTAGTTGCTGATCCCCCAGATCGGCCCGAGCCAGTTCGACGGGTTGTTCGATGCCCGCAGGTCGTACATCTTCTCGAGGCGGGACAGCGTGCGCACGCCGTAGGTCGCGTTGAAGGTTCGCGGATCCAGGTACCGCTGCCGCATCCGCTCGGCCTGCTCCTGAGAGGCGAAGCCCGCCCACAGCGGCAGGAAGCTCGACCAGTTGTCGATGCGCAGCAGCAGCGACGACCAGCGGCGCGGCGCCCCGCTGTGCAGCCAGTCGTCCTCGTCGATCGGGCGCAGATTCAGATCGACGCTGTAGAACGTGCCGTCCCGCTCGTCCCAGCAGTACGTGTTCACGGCATCGGCGAGGTTCTGCGTGCGGCCGCGCCAGCGGTTCGCCTCCACCTGGCGGCCCGACTCCTCGAGCAGGTAGCCGTAGGCGAGCAGCTCGCGGTAGAGCAGGCAGTTGAGGTAGATCGAGGCGGTGCTCTTCTCGGGCCGGTAGTAGACCGACGGGTCGTTGTCGACCCCCACGGCGAAGTCGGTCTGCCAGTACGCCAGGCCGGTCTCGTCGTGCACATGGCTCTCGAGGTAGCGGCTGAGGAACAGGCCGAGCGTGTCGATGTGGGCGGCGAGCCACTCCACATCGCCGCGGCGCTGCGCGATCATCGCTGCGTGCTGCGCGAGCACCGGCTTGTGCATGTTCTCGGAGAAGTCGCCCGTCCTGCCGGCATCGCGATGCGTCAGCGGTCCGTCCGGCTTCAGCTGGATCGGCATGACCCCGTCGGCGTCGGTGTGATCGAGGAAGTTCAGGATGCAGCCCTCTTCGTACGCGAAGAACCTGCCTCTGCGGTCCGTGTCCGCTTCGACCTGACCGAGCACCGCGCTGATGAACCACGAGTCCCAGTCCCACAGCGCGGACGAGTAGTAGGGCGAGTCCGGCGTGCTCGGCACCGTGTACGGATGGGTCAGGATTCCAGCCGGCTCGCGCATCATCTGCTCGCAGGACTGGCGGATGTCATCTTCGAGCAGGCGCTTCCAGCGCTCCAGCATCTTTGCTCCTCTGGTGGGACGGGACGGCGATCACAGTCTGGCATTGAAACGTTCCGATGCGCCACCGTGCGGCATCCGGTCCTGTTGTACAGTCATGTTCAATGCGCATCGCTGCGCGGGAAGGCATGGGGATGGCCAGGGTCGGGATTCGCGAGGTCGCCGCGCACGCCGGCGTCGCGGTCGGCACGGTCTCGCACTACCTGAACCATCCCGACAAGGTCTCCTCCGAGAAGGCCGACCGCATCCGCGTCTCGATCGAGACCCTCGGCTTCATCCCCAGCAACGCGGGTCGGCAGCTGCGGATGGGAATCAGCACGGTGATCGGCTACATCGCCCCCGACGTGAGCAACCCGTACTTCGCCGAGATCGCCGAGAGCGTGGAGCGGCGCGCCTCCGACTTCGGGGTGAGCGTGTTCCTGGCCAACTCGCACCGCAGCAGGGAACGCGAGGATGCCTACCTCCGGGTCTTCGAGCAGCACCAGGTGCGCGGGCTCATCGTCTCGTCCCACCTTCCGATCGAAGACCGTCTGGCGGCGGTGCGCAGTCGCGGCACGCCCTCCGTGCTGGTCGGGCAGGCGGCCCGCTCGCACGAGCAGGCCTCCGTCTCGCTGGATGATGTCGACGGCGGCCGCCAGGCGATGGATCATCTGCTGAGCGTCGGATGCCGCCGCATCGCCTTCGTCGGAGGTCCGCTGGGCATTCCGCAGGTGGCCGACCGTCTGGCCGGTGCCAGTGAAGCGGTCAGCGCCGCCGGCGGCGCAGTCACCCTCGAGGTGATCAACGAGCCGGACCGCACGATCCGCGGCGGTCGAGAGGTGGCCGCGGCGCTGCTGGCCCGTCCCGCAGATCAGCGACCGGACGGTGTGTTCGCCGTGAACGACCTGCTCGCGCTCGGGATGCTGCAGACCCTGGTGGCAGGCGGGGTGCGGGTCCCCGAGGAGCTCGCGCTGGTCGGGTACGACGACAACGAGTTCGCGGAGGCGTCGATCATCCCGCTCAGCACGGTCCGCGGTCGCCACGAGGGGTTCGGAGTCGCGGTGGTCGACCTGCTGTTCGACGTCATCGAGGACAAGTCCTCAACCGCGCGCCACCGGGTCTTCAAACCCGAGCTCGTCGCACGGTCCAGCACGCTCGGGTTCGTCGCCCGATGACGGCGAACATCCGCGATGTCGCCGAGCGCGCAGGCGTGTCGGTCGGCACCGTCTCGAACGTGCTGAACCATCGCGAGAAGGTGTCGCCGGATGCGGTCCGGAGGGTGCGAGAGGCGATCGAGGAACTGGGCTATGTGCGCAACGACGCCGCTCGTCAGCTTCGCGTCGGCCGCAGCTCGACGGTGGGGCTCGTGGTGCTCGATGTCAGGAACCCGTTCTTCACCGATCTCGCGCGCGGCGCCGAGAGCGAGGCGGCCAGGCACGGTCTGTCGGTCATCCTGGGCAACAGCGACGAGGATGTCGAGCGCGAGGCCGGGTACCTCGACCTGTTCGAAGAGCAGCGCGTGCGCGGCATCCTGATCTCCCCGTACCGCGAGGTCGGCCCCCAACTGCGACGCCTCCGCGAGCGCGGCACGCCGGCGGTGCTGGTGGACCGTCGCAGCGAGGACGAGCTCTTCAGCTCGGTGAGCCTCGACGACGAGATGGGCGGCAGGCTGGCGGCGGAGCACCTGATCCAGACCGGCCGGCGGTGGATCCTGTTCACCGGGGGCCCCTTCGACATCCGTCAGATCGTCGACCGTGAGGCGGGCGCGCGCCGCGCCGTCGAGGCGGCGGCGGGTGTCACGTGGGAGACCGTGCCGACCCCGGCCGCGAGCGTCGCCGACGGACGAGCGACCGGAGAGCTGATCGCCGCACGAGCACCAGAGGACCGGCCGGATGCGATCTTCGCGGCGAACGACCTCGTCGCGATGGGCGTGCTGCAGGGGCTCGCCGGTCACGGCATCCGCGTGCCGGAGGAGATCGCGATCATCGGCTTCGACGACATCGACTTCGCATCCGCGGCGGTCGTGCCGCTGTCCTCGATTCGTCAGCCGAGCCAACTGATGGGCGAGACGGCGCTGCGGATCCTGCTGTCGGAGATCGACGACCCGGACGGCGATGCTCAGCAGGTGGTCTTCGAGCCTGAGCTCGTGGTTCGCGCCTCCACCGCGCCGGCCGTGTAGCACGTCCACTCGGACCGGTGTCGTCTGCGAGATCGCCTCGCGCATGGAAAAGGGCGCGCACGGCCTCGACCGTGCGCGCCCTGAGACGGAATTACGCCGTGATGCGCGCCTTGTCGTAGTCAGCCGAGCCGAATCCGAGGATGAGGTAGCCGATGAACGAGAAGAGCCACAGCAGGAAGATCGAGAATCCGGCGCCCTTGCCGAATCCCTTGCCCACGCGCAGCGAGACGAAGATGTGGAAGATGACGTTGACGATCGGGATGAGGTAGAGCAGGCCCATCCAGGCGGAGTAACCGCCGATCTTGACGAGCACGAAGAGGTTGACGATCGGGATGATGGCCAGCCACCCGGGGTAGCCGGCCTTCGAGAAGACCCGCCACAGGGCGATGACGGTGATGATGTAGACGATGAGCCCGATGACGCTGTACGTCGTCGAGAGCGACGAGACGCTTGCCTGGTCGGTGATGGAAGTGAGTGCGATCATGCGCTCAGCATAGGGGTGGGGTGCGTGGTTGAGTTGACATGATGACGCGGCGCGCGGCGGTTGCAGATCCTTCCGATTGCCGCCACGGCGGCGCGTGCAGGCGGGCGGCCGCTCGCATGCGCGATTCGAGGAGGTGGAACGGCACATGGGCAGCACGGTCCTGTACATGTCGATGTCGGTCGACGGCTTCATCGCGGGCCCGAACGAGACCGATGAGAACGGCCTCGGCGACGGTGGTGACCGGCTCCACGAGTGGGTGTTCCCGCCGGAGGGGGGCGTGAACAACCGGGTCATCGACGAGTTCATGTCCACCGGAGCCGTCGTCGCCGGTCGCGGCACGTTCGAGCCCGCCGACGGATGGCACGGCGACCATCACGACGGCGTGCCGATCTGGGTGCTCAGCCGTCGGCCCGCCCCCGAGTGGGCGGGCAGCATGCACTCGGTCACCTACACGAACGACATCCACGCGGCGTTCCGGGACGCCCGCAGCGCCGCCGGCGAGAAGGACGTGCTCGTGCACGGCGCGAGCACGGCGCAGCGCGCGATCTCGGCGGGGCTGCTCGACGAGCTCGAGATCCACCTCATCCCCGTTCTGCTCGGCGAGGGACGCCGACTGTTCGAGCACCTCGGCGCGGAGCAGCGCCAGCTCGAACGCCTGCGGGTCCTGCCGGGCGAGGGCGGTGTGACCCACCTCCGCTACCGGATCCGCTGAGTGGCGCGTCAGCGAACCGCCTCGAAGAGGAGCATCGCGGCATCCGGCTCGTCCGCGGTCACTCCGCGGATCTGTGGGAACCTGCCCAGGAGCCGGAACCCCAGCGCTTCATGCATCCGGATCGACGCGACGTTGGTCTCGTCTGTGAAGTAGCAGACCCGGCCGGCTCGCGCCCAGATCCAGTCCAGTCTCGCGATCGTCAGGCTGCTCCCGACGCCGCGTCGGCGGAAGCCCGGTGCCACGACGAGCCCGCCCAGATAGTGACCCGCGGGGGCCTCGCCATCGGGCTCGCCGTGGAAGTGGGTCTTCGCGGCGCCGACGACGACACCTCCCGTGACCGCCACGAGGGCCACGCGATCCTCGTTCGGACTGAGCATCCGCTCGGTCCAGCGCGCCCGGGCGCTCGCGTCGCACACGACGGCCACATCGGCCAGGTCGTCCACGCGGGCCTGGCGGATCTCCATGCCGGGAAGGGTAGCAATCGGCACCACGACATCGCCCGGGGTGGGCCGAACCATCGCTGCACACCCGGCCGTTTTCGCCAAGGTGGGCCGGTTTTCGCGGATCAGCTCGTGAATTTCTTGTTACGGCTTCTCCTTGCACCCGCCCGATCCCTAGGCTGATGCTCGCGATCGCGCAGTTCGCCGTTGCCGCCCATCGATCAGGAGGGATCTCACGTGCTCTGGTTCACCGGTCTCCCGTTGGCGGTCTCGCTGCCCCTGTTCGTCGGTGGCTTCGTGCTCGCGTCGTGCCTCATCGTGGTGGGCCTGCGGCCGGTCGTCCGCAGGATCGTCGATGACACGGAGCAGTGGGACAGGGTGCTCGGCCATGTCATCGGGACCTTCGGTGTGTTCTTCGGAATCCTGCTCGCACTGGTGGCCGTGTCGGTGTACGAGAACTATGCGGACACCCGGGAGGCGGCGCTTCACGAGGCGGGGCAGATCACCGCGCTCTACCGCGGCACCACCGGCCTGCCCGAGGAGGTCGCGGAACCGGTGCAGGAGACGATCAAGGAGTACCTGCGGGTCGTGATCGAGGAGGACTGGCCGGATCAGCGACGGGGGGATCTCCCCGACGGCAGCCTCCTGCTCGTGAACCAGCTCGAAGAGGAGATCCACGATTACGAGCCCGAAGGGTTGCAGCAGCTCGCCGAGTTCCAGCAGCTCCTGGCCACCTTCGACGACTTCGTCGAGACCCGTCGCGTCCGCATCGACGCGACAACGCTCGAGCTGCCCCTGCTGTTCTGGGTCGCGATCTGGGTCGGGGCAGCGGTGAATGCAGTGCTGATCGGGCTCATCATCGTGAAGAGCCGTCGATTGCATCTGGTCATGGCCGGCATGCTCGCGCTGTTCATCGGACTCGTGATGTTCGCCACCGCAGACATGGACCTGCCCTATCAGGGATCGATCTTCATCGGTCCAGGCGCGTTCGAGCGCGTCACGGATCAGATCGACCTGATGGACGGCGGCCCGTGAATCGCCGCCGGCGGCGATTCTGCGGGTGTTAGCCTCGCACTGAATCGGGCGGCGTCGTCCGGTCCGATCACGTTCGCGTGAGGTGCGCCATGACTCGTTGGACGGCGAACAGCCTGGTGAGGGCCGGTGTCTCGTCCGCGCCCGGCCGGTTCGCGTTGCGCGTCGCCCGAGATCTCGCCAGCATCTCGCTGATCGACCGCGGCATGACGATCGCGGCGCACGTGTTCACCTCGATTCTGCCGATCCTCATCGTCGCGGGCGCGCTGCGTTCGCGACTCGATCCTCAGACCGGACCGATCTTCGCCGAGCACCTCGGACTGGATGTTCCCACTGCCGACATCCTCGAGAAGTCACTGCCGGGGGGAGCGCAGGAACTGAGGGCTACGGGAGTGATCGGCCTGATCCTCCTCGTCATCGCGGCGACGTCCTTCGCGCGTGCCCTGGAGCGCAGCCTTCGCACGATCTGGCGCACGCCGTCGGTGAGCATCAAGTTCGCGTGGCGCTGGCTCGTGGCCCTCGCGGCGGTCGTCGCCGGTCTCGGACTCGTCGTGTCGGCTCGCATTCTCGTGGTCGGCGGGGGCCTGGTTGCGGTGGTGGAGTTCATCATCGAGGTCGTGCTCTGGAGCGGGCTGTGGTGGCTGACGTCGTGGATCGTCGTCAACCGCCGCGTCAGTCTGCAGCAGCTGCTTCCCGGCTGCGTGCTCGCCGGAATCGGGTTCTCGGTGGCGGGCCTGGTCGGCAAGTCCTTCCTTCCTCCCCTGCTCGCCGACTCGGCGACCCGGTTCGGCGTTCTCGGCATGGCGTTCACCTACATCGGCTGGCTGCTCGTACTCGCCTGCATCCTGCTCATCGCGACGACGATCGGTCGAGTCGTCTACCTCACCTACACCGGGCAGGCATGGCGTCGTCACCCCGCGGATGTCCGGGCCTGAGCTCGGTCGACCCGGCCTGCGGCGATGTCAACGGGCATCGCGCACGGTGAGCAGGCTCCGGCCATGGGTCGAGCCGGGCCCGATCGGGCGCAGCTCGCGGAACCCGAGCTTCGCGAGCACCCGACGCGAGGAGACATTCCAGTCCCAGACCTGCGCCCACAGTCGTGGGCATCCCGCGTCGGTCGCCCATTCCACGATCGCGCGTGCCGTCTGCGCTGCCCGGATGCTGATAGTCGCGCGCGAAGGACCATTGACGCGGACGACGGCCACTGCTCTGATGAGCGCATGGAGGCGATCGCAGACGTCGACTATCTGGTCGTCGGGGCGGGCGCGATGGGCATGGCGTTCGTCGACGCGCTCACGGCGGCGGCGGACGTGTCCGTGGCCATCGTCGACCGGCGCTACGGCGCGGGCGGCCACTGGCTCGACGCCTATGGATTCGTGCGCCTTCACCAGGCCTCCGCCTTCTACGGGGTCGCCTCGACGCTGCTCGGCGGTGGACGGATCCAGACCGACGGACCCGAGCGCGGGCTCCACGAGCGGGCTCCCGCGGCCGAGGTGTGCGACTACTACGCCCGCGTCCTCGCGCGGCTCACCTCGACAGGTCGGGTCGTGTTCCACGGCCGGTGCGAGTATCTCGGCGATCGACGATTCGTGTCGACACTGAGCGGCATCCGGTTCCACGCGCCGCGGGCGCGCGTGGTCGACGCGCGATACCTGTCGCCCGACATCCCCGCCCTCACGCCCCCGCCGTTCGTGATCGAGGACGCGGCCAGAGTCCTGCCGGTCAACGAGCTCGTCCGCATCACCAACGCCCCGGAGCGGTATGTCATCGTCGGCGCGGGCAAGACGGCGATCGACACGTGCGTGTGGCTGCTGCAGAACGGCGTCTCGCCGAACGCGATCACCTGGGTGCGACCGCGCGACGCGTGGCTGCTCAACCGCGCGGTGGTGCAGCCCGACCCCGCGATCTTCCTCGGGATGGCAGCCGACACGATGGTCGCGGCCGCCGGAGCGACCAGCCCCGACGACGCCTTCCTCCGGATGGAGGATGCCGGCATCATGCTGCGGATCGATCGAGCGGTGACGCCGACCATGGCGAAGACCCCCACGCTCGCGACGTGGGAGCTCGAGCTCGTCCGCACGATCGACGACGTCATCCGCCGGGGACACCTGCTCGCCGTGGCGGGCAGCCGGCTCGTCTTCGCGGACGGCGACGTGCGCATCCCCGCAGACGCGCTCGTCGTGCACTGCGCGGCCGAGGGCCTCAAGTATCCCGGCCTGCGGCCGATCTGGACCCCCGAGGCGATCACTCCGCAACCCGTCCGCGTCGGGTTCCCGTGCTTCGGTGCAGCCCTCGCGGGCCACGTCGAAGCCGTACGCGATGACGATGCCGAGAAGAACCGGGTCTGCCGGCCGTCGCCGTATGCGAACACCCCGGCCGATTGGGCGAGCATGCAGACGATCGGCGGGGATGCGTCCATCGCGATGTCGAAGGAGACCGACCTGCGCGACTGGTCGAACAGCACGACGCTCAATCCGGCCCGCATCCCGCTCGATCGCGTCGACGATCCCGCGGTACTGACAGCGACGGCGCGCCTGAGGGAGTCGATCGGCGCCGGGCGTGCCCGCCTCGCCGAGTTCGCCGGCCGCACGTGATGCGAGAATGACCGGGTGGCTGTCGAGGGCGTGGGTGTGACCTCGGTCGCGGTCGCCGCCGCCCGGGCGCTGGAGGCGAGCCGGCCCGATTCGCTGGTGACCGACCCGTGGGCTGCGGCGCTCGTCGAGCGATCGGGAGTGCAGACGCCCTTCCCGACCGAGTGGCCGTCCGAGCCTGCCTCGCTCCCAGCCTGGGACCGGTCGATGCTGCTTGGGGCGTCGTACATCGGGCTGCGCACGAGGTTCATCGACGACCGGCTGCTCGCCGATCCGCTGCCGCAGGTCGTCACTCTCGGCAGCGGGCTGGACACACGCGCGTGGCGGCTGGACTGGCCGGAGGGGACCACGGTCTTCGAACTCGACTCGGCCGAGGTCATCGCTCTGGTCGACTCGGTGCTCGCCTCCTGCGACGCCCGGCTCGGCTGCCGGCGTGTCGCCGTCGCAGCGGACGTGACGGCTCCGTGGGCCGCGACGATCGTCGCCCAGGGCTTCATCCCGTCCCAGCCGACGCACTGGGTGCTCGAAGGGCTTCTGCCGTATCTGAGCGCACACGATCAGGCGTCGGTGCTCGATGACGTCATCCACCTCTCCGCACCGGGTTCCGCCGCCGTGATCGAGCGTGCGCCGGCCCTCGAGGACACGCCCGAGACCCGCGAGCGACTCCGGGAGCTCGCACTCGCGACCGGGATGCCGATGGACGAGGTCCTCGCGCTCACGAGCCCGCCCGATCCCGCCGCAATGCTCAGCGCGGCGGGTTGGGTCGTTTCGGACCTGACCGTCGCCGACCTGGAGCGTCGATATCGGCGACCGCTCAGCGCCGGTTCGCCGGCAGATTCGAAGGGCCGAGGCGGGTTCGTGATCGCGCAACGGCCGCCGAGAGACTGAGGGCGCCACCGATGATCCCGGAATCAGGGCGGCTCTGATCGCTCCCCAGCGTCAGGGGCCCCAGAACGGTCCGGAGAGTCCGACACTGCGGAAGTAGTCGGCCGCGAGCACGGGTTCCCGGCGCTCGTAGGGAGTGTCCAGACGGCCCTCGTACCAGTGCGCGGCGAGGTTCCAGAGCGTCGTCAGGGACATCACATACCCGCGATCGTTCCCGGTGCGGGCGAGCCAGTCCTCGACGCACGCCTCGGAGCAGAAGATCTGCTGGTTCTGGCACGCGTGAGCCGCGTCGGGCCAGATCTTGCTCGTCGGGACGAGGAAGTGGGCGACCTGATCGCCGTCGGGAGGGCCTTCGTTCGTGACGGTCCACGCGTGCGGCGTGCCGCATGCCGGACAGGTCGTCGCCACCAGGACCGAGGGTGCATCGGGCACGAGGTTCGGGATGGCGAAGGCATCCCACGCGCACCCGCCCCACCAGAGCGTCCGCGGTCCCATGACCGAGAACCGGAAGGACCGCGTGGCGAACGGGTGCGCCAGAACCACCTCCGCGCCGTCGAGGACGAGGTGGTGCGCCTGGGCGAGCTCCGCCATCGCGGCGAGCACATCAGACTCGGACATGTCCAGGAGTTCTGCGAGTTCAGCGGCGGAGAGGGATGATCCGGTTTCGGCGAGATGCCGGTACAGGCTCACCCTGACCAGCTCGGCCGCGCTCGAGACTGCCATGAGCGTCCTCCTTCGGCATGCGTCGTCCGCGTCCACGGTACCGTCGAGCCGCCGCCCGGACCACGGCGCTACGCTCTGCGCATGAGTCACGTACGCCTGCGAGCCTGGCTCGGCACGATCGGCTTCCTGCTTCTCGCGCCCGGAGTCGTGGCCGGGCTGATCCCCTGGTTGATCACGCGCTGGCTGATCCCGTGGACCGGCGAAGCGGTGTGGCCGGTCGTGATCGTCGCGTCCGTGATGATCCTGAGCGGGATCGTCGTGCTGCTGAACGCGTTCATCCGCTTCGCCCGCGCCGACGGCACCCCCGCACCTCCGGCGCCCACGGCCCACCTCGTGGTCGTCGGCCCGTACCGATACGTGCGGAATCCGATGTATCTCGCGGTGCTCGCGATCATCCTCGGGCAGGCGCTGCTGTTCGCGAGCTGGGCGACGGTCTTCTACGCCGCGCTCGTCTTCGGCGCCGTGCTGCTGTTCGTGCGCACCTACGAGGAGCCGACGCTCGAACTCGAGTACGGCGACGAGTACCGCGAGTACCGGCGGAACGTGCGCGGATGGATCCCCAGAGTGCGTCCCTGGACGGCCCCCGACTGAGCGTCGCGCCCCGACGAGGTCGGCGACCGCTGATCGCGGGATCCGCCGTCAGCAGAAGCGGTGGCGCGATGCGGCCGCGCGTCCCACGATGGTGACATGTCGGGGAACGAGCTGCGGGGCTTCTCCGGCGAGGTCGCGGAGTTCTATTCGCGGTTCCGGCGGGGCTATCCGCCCGCCGTCTTCGACGCCCTGACGGAGGCGTTCGGACTGGATGCCTCTGATGTCGTCGTCGACCTCGGATGCGGCACCGGTCAGCTCACTCTGCCTCTGGCAGCGCGAGTGCGCACGGCGATCGGGGTCGATCCCGAACCCGACATGCTGGAGCTCGCGGCCGAGGCCGCGCATCTGCAGGGCGTGGGCAACGTGTCGTGGATGCAGGGGTTCGACAGCGACCTGGCCGCGATCGCGGCGCAGATCGAGGACGGACCCATCGCCGCGGTCACCGCTGCGACCGCCATTCACTGGATGGACCATGGGGCGCTGTTCGCAACGGCGCGTCGTATCGTGAGGGACGGCGGAGGCGTGGCCGTGGTGACCAACGGCGCCCCGCTGTGGCTGCAGGACTCCGACTGGTCGCGCACACTCCGGTCGGTGCTCGAGGAGTGGACCGGCCGCCCGCTTGTCTCGTCCTGCGGCACCGACGCGGACGCGCGGAGCGGATACCGGCGTGCGATGGAGACCGCCGGCCATACCACCCGCGACATCGTCGTCGAATACGACGCAATGCTGGAGATGGAAGCCCTCGTCGGCAGCCTGTTCTCCGCGATGTCGAATGTCGACGTCGCTGATCCGGTTCGACGTCGCTCCTTCGAGAGCCGGGTGCGGGCCGCGCTCGCACCGCGCACGAACGTCGAAGAGCACGTGTGCGTCAGCGTCCTGACCGGCACCGTACGGCGCTGACGACGGCTCAGGCTTCCGGACTCCGCTGCGCCGCGATGTGCTTCGCGCCCTGCTCGACGACGATGCGGACGAGCTGCGTGCCAGGCACGAAGATGTTCACCGCCTCGACGCCCACATCGAGGAGGAACTTCGGCTCGAGGATCTTGCCCAGGTACTGCTCGAAGGTGGCGCCGTCGGGCCGGGTGTTCCCGGTCAGTCCGTCGAACTCGATCACGGCCTCCTTGCCGCCGTGACGATAGCGAAACGCGTACACCGGCCGATAGACCAGGTCGACGAGATCGACCGTTACCCGTTCCTCGAGCACGCGGTCTGCGTCGATCCTCCCGATCGCGCTCGCCATCACCTCGCGGACGAGCATCGACGCCTTCGCGTCCGGCGGAACCACGACGGTGCCGGATTCGGTCTCCGCGGCCAGGGTGGCGGCATCCGCAAGCGAACTCGCGAAGCTGTCGTACACGTTCAGTGCGGGGGTCTCGGCGCGGGTCAGGCCGTCGAACAGAACATCCCGCGCAGTCTCATCGAGGCAGGTCTCCAGGCCCGACAGCACGATGCGACCCTGGTCGACGGGCAGGGTCTGCTCGCCGATCTGCACGCTGCGCACGCTCGGGGCGACCGGCACGGCGTAATTGCGGGTGCGCTCGTATTCGGCGACCGTCGTGACATGCAGACGCCAGAACGGCTGCAGTCGGCGTTCGCGATAGATGCACTCGTAATCCTCGGACGTGGCGCGATTGAGCAGGCCTCCGAGCTTCGCGCCGGTGCCGAACGCATCAGCTCGCCGTGACCACGCGCGCCCCTCGGCGTGATCGAGACTGAAGCGGTCGGCGAGCACGAGGATGCGCTCCTCAGCGATCACGACCTCCATCGCAGCATCCCCTCTCGACGTCGTGGTCAGCATACGACCGGTCGGCCCGCGACGGCAGGGCTGCTCCGATCGTCAGCGCCGCGCGAAGGAGAAAGGCTCCAGCGGGACGACCACCGGTGCGGATCCGCCATCGATCACGAGCGTCACCTCGCGCGGGCGGATGTCGAGATTCGCGACCAGGACCGCATCGCCGCCCTGGCGTCGTGAGCCGACGGCCCACAGCAGGCCGTCCGGGCTGTCGCCCCAGAGCAGCTCCGCCCCAGGCCCCCCGAGCGCTGCGAGCGCCTCGATCGCCTCCGCGACGTCGAACGGCTCACCCGCCGAGGAGCGGATGCCGCGTTCGCCCCACTGTTCGAAGTAGGCGATGCTCGCCACCCCCGGCACCGCGAGAGCTGCCGCGCTTGCGATCGTCCACGCCGCGAGCTCGGGCGCGGACTGGCGCGGGTCCGCAGCGCCGGTGTACTCCGCGCCGTAGCCGCCCGACAGATCTGTTCCGGTGGGCAGCGGCTGGGGAGTGGTCGCGACGTCGTTGTAGCGCGGACGCAGGGTGACCGGCCCGATGTGCACCGGCATCCCGCCCGCCAGCTCGACCGCCTGCAGCGCGATGGTGCGCTGCACCGCGACCGATTCGACCAGCTGCTCGGTGCCGAGCGAGTGGAACAGAGGAGTGGTGCTGAAGGCGATGCCGTCGAGCTCGCGCGGGACGATCGCCCATTCACGATTGAGCTCGGTGAAGTGGGCACGAGAACCGCCGATGACCGAAGTCGTGACGCCCGCGCGATCCAGCGCCTGGCGCAGGGCACTCAGCACCGCTGCATCGGTGACGTGCAGGTCGGCTTCGAAGACGCCGATGCGCTTGACTCCCGGTGTGCTGGCGAGCGCGCGCACCGCCTCGGCCAGTGCGTCGTAGGGAGCATCGGCCGATGCGACCACGCGCACATCCAGTGGAGAGCCGGAGCCGGCCGCGCGCGACAGGGCGGCGCGCCAGTTCGGTGTCCGCAGATCGACCTCGACGAGCACGGCGCCGGCCGTGGTCGCGCCGGTCGGGTCCGGGCCCGGTGCGGTCGCGGCGCCGATGGCGAGTTCGAACACCGGGCCGGCCGCGTGCAGGTGGATCAGGTCCGAGTCGGCGGACGAAGCGGATGCCGCGACCTCGCGCACGTCGATCCGTACGCTCTGACGCACGCGTTCGGCGGCGGCGACGTCGTAGGGGAACGGCAGTCCGAGCGGCCGGCTGTAGGTCTTGTACGACGCATCCGACCAGTTGCGCTGATCCTCCATCTCGAACACGTCGCCGTCGAAGCCGACTGCGACTTCGGATCCCTCGTCGAGCCACGCCAGGCCCGCGATGTCCAAGACCGGCTGATGCGGACTGATCGCGCGTGGGAACGACGACTCCTCGACCGAACCGTCGGAGTGCGTGACGCGCAGCGCCGTGCCCGCGAGGCGGGGCGGATGCAGCACGACGAGACCAGTCCGGTTCGTCGAGAACGGGCCCTCGGCCTCGAGATCGGTGAGGACGACCAGGCGCGCCGCACCCCGCGCCTCCACTCGCACGATCCCGCTGAAACTCGACCCGAGGCCGTCCGATCGGACGTGGAGCGTCAGCGTGGCGCCCGAATCCTTCACGCGGTCGAGGACGAGGCGGGCCGTGTCCCAGTTGCGATCGCGCACGACGGCGCGCACCGAGCGCAGCACGACACGGCCCTCGAACGCGATGTCGGCGAACTCGTCATCGCGCAGCTGGAGCGACCAGGGGCCGCTCCGCCACGTGCGGGACTCGGTGGACCACGCCATGATCAGCCGAAGCGGTTCACAGGGTCGTCATCCCGCCGTCGACCGCGAACAGCGAGCCGGTGGCGAATCCGGCGTCGTCGCTCGCGAGGAACACCATGATGCCCTCGACGTCCGCTGGGGATCCCGCTCGCCCGAGCGGGATGCGGCCGATGATCGCCGCGCGCGAGTCGGGATCCGATGAGATCGCCGTGACCAGCGACGTCTCGGTGTAGCCCGGGACGACGGTGTTCACACGGATGCCGCGATCGGCATATGCCGACGCGACGGTGCGTGCGAGACCGTGGATGCCGGCCTTCGAGGCGCTGTACGCCGTGAAGTCCCTGCCCTCGCCGTTCAGACCTGTGGGGCTTCCGGTCAGGATGATCGACCCGCCGCCCGTGGCGAGCATGCTGCGCACAGCGTGCTTCACCGTGAGGAAGGTGCCGGTGAGGTTGATGTCGATCGTGCGCTTCCAGACCTCCAGATCGAGGTCGGCGGCGGCGGCATCGTGCCCGAACAGCTGCACACCGGCGTTGGCCACGACGACGTCCGGAGCCCAGCCCTCAGCGCTCAGCAGGCCGAACGCCGCCTCCACCGAGGCCTCATCGGAGATGTCCATGATGGCCGCGCGGGCGTTCCCGCCGATCGCGGCCACCGCGTCAGAAGCCGCAGCGGCATCGCGGTCGGCGATCACGACCCGCGCGCCCTCGCGGGCGAACCGCTCGGCGACGGCTCGGCCGATCCCGGTGCCGGCGCCGGTGATGAGCGCCGTCTTTCCTTCGAGCCTGCTCATGCGGGATCCTCTCAGCGCTCGATGTGATCGAGGTGCAGCATCCGCGCGAGATTCTTGTCGAGCTCGTCGTCGCGGAAGATCTTCTTCCAGTCTTCCTTGATGATGCTCTCGCGCCCATAGTCCATCGCGATCAGGCAGGCGTCGCTGAACGGGTTGTCGCCGCGCAGTCCGTTGGCCAGTGCCACCTGCGTGTGACCGTACAGGATGCTGCGGGCCGCCGCTTCCGGCACTCCCATCGTGTGGATGGCCTCGTCCAAGGCCTCGTTCAGCAGCGCGCCGATCATGCACGCGACCGTCTCAACGAGGGTGGGCTCGAGCTGGGCGAGCTGCTTGATCGTGACGAAGTGCACGTCGATCACGGGGGCGTAGATCGCACGGACCGTCGCCTCGACGATCGCGGCCTTAGCCGGGTCGTCGGACTCGACGGCGGCGATCGCGTCCTGCGCAGCGGCGATGCCGCCGAACGTGTCGGCGTACTCCTCGGGCGTCGTGCGCTGCAGGAAGATGGACGGGTGGCACGGGTGGGCCACGGCGCGGATGACGTCGTCGCGGTCGGTCAGCAGCCCCGCGTAGGCCGCGGCAGGATCGAGCGTCAGCGCGATCGAGCCGGGCTTCATCTGCGGCACCAGGTCGGCGGTCACCGGGCCGAGCGCCAGGTCGGGCACCGCGAAGACCACGATGTCGGCGTCGCCGACCGCGGTCGCGGCATCCGTCAGCTCGCGCCCGGCATCGCGGGTGCGCTGCTGGCCGGCGGGCGAGTTCTCGACGAAGAAGGCCTCATGCGCGGTCTTGACGAGGTTGTCGGACACCCGCATGCCCATCTTTCCGCCCGCGCCGATGACGGCGATCTTGTAGGTCTGAGTGGCGTCGGTCACAGTGTGCTCCTGAGGTATTCGATGGTGGTGCGGGTCCAGTCCCGCTCGGTTCGGATGGTGGTCTCGGCATCGCCCTGCCAGGGCAGCCAGTGCTCGACGATCTCGTTGACGGCGCGCTCACGCGGGCGGACGGTCTCGAGCAGGTGGGGGTAGTCGTGCAGGCCGGTGCCCATCGGGGCGCCGGAGTAGGTGAAGCCGACCCAGCCGTCCTGGCGTGCGAACGCGAAGTCCTTCACGTGCACGTTCGCGACGAGCGGGGCGGTGAGCTCGACGGCGTCGCGCGGACGCTCGAGCCGCGCGACGACATTGCCGGGGTCGAGGCAGATGCCCAGCTGCGGGCTGCCGAAGGAGTCCACGAGGCTCACGAGGTCGGCCGTCGCGATCTGCTCGTAGGTCTCCAGGGCGAGGGTGACGTCGGCGGCCTCGAACCCCGGGAGTGCGGCGCGGAGCTGATCCTCCGCTTCCGCGAGCGTCGGGCGCGAGTCGGGGCCGTAGAGCATGCTGCGGACCAGCCGCGCGTCGAACACCTCGGCGAGCACGAGGAACCGCCTGAGGTGCTCGGGGTCGATGCCCTTCGTGCCGAGTTCGACCGTGAGGCCGAGATCGCGTGCGGCGGATGCGGCATCCTGCAGCTCTGCATCGCTCATGAGTTCGAGGGGCGCGTAGTCGCAGATCTGGAACAGGTCGACATCGAGCGCGCGCGTGGCCTCGAGCGCGCCGATGAGCGACAGGGGATCATCGACCCGGTCGGAGTGCTGCCAGAAGAACGCGTACGTTCCGAGCCCGATCACGCGCTGTCCTCTCGGGTGTCCGCCGCGTGGGTGTCCTCCGCCTCGGTGCCGTCCGCCTTGGCGTCCTCCGCCGAACCCATGCTCTCGCCGCGAACCCCTGCGTTCCCAGGGCCAGGAGCGGATGGGTTCGCGGCGAGCATGTGGGTTCGGCGAGGGTGCGAGGCGGCCAGAGCCGCGGCCTCGTCGAGGACAGCGGCCAGCGCGTCGGGATCGTGGGCGAACCGACCGAGGAACAGACCGTCCACCGTGTGGCCGAGCTCGGTGAGCAGGCCGGGTCCCGCGGAGCCGCCGTAGATCACGGAGCTTCCGGAGCGGGCCGGGTCGGCGTTCAGCGCCGCGCGAAGGGCCAGCGTGACTTCGCTGATGTGCGCGCCCGGCGCCGGGGCCGGAGCTCCGATCGCCCAGACGGGCTCGTACGCCACGATCACCGCGCCGGTGGGCGCGCCGATGAGATCGCGCTCGAGCTGCGCGACGGTCGCCGCGGCGGCATCCTGCGCGTCGAGCCGCTCAGCCTCGCCGATGCAGAGGACCGGCGTGATGCCGTTGCGCAGGGCGGCTGCCGCTTTCGCGGCGGTCACCTCATCGGTCTCGCCGAACAGCCTCCGGCGCTCGGCGTGGCCGATCTCGGCGACGGTCACGCCGATCTCGGCGAGTTCGACGGCACTCACCTCACCGGTGTACGGCCCGCTGTCCTCGGTGGCGACGTCCTGTGCGCCGATCCGCACGGGGGTGCCGGCGAATGCGGCGATGGCGGGCAGCAGCTGGGGGTAGGTCGGGATCACGAAGAAGCCGACCTCGCCCGAGCTGACGGCGGGGTGTTCGCGCACGAGTCCGGCGACCCGCTCGAACCACTCCAGAGCCTCGCGATGACCGAAGTACATCTTGAGGCTCACGCCCACCAGTGCGTGCGGCATCAGCAGCTGCCGGTGCTCTCGTATTCGCCGATGACGGCGACCTTCTCGGCGGATGCCGATGTCGGGTCGAACCGGTAGGTCAGCCACTCGCGCACGAGGCGGCGGGCGAGCTCGATGCCGACGACGCGCTGACCCATCGTGAGCACCTGCGCGTCGTTGGAGAGGACGCCCCGCTCCACCGAATAGCTGTCGTGCGCGGTGACCGCGCGGATGCCGGCGACCTTGTTCGCGGCGATCGCGACGCCCAGGCCGGTGCCGCAGATCAGCAGCGCGCGGTCCGCTTCGCCGGATGCGACGAGCTCGGCCGCGGCGATCGCGACGCGCGGGTACGCGGTGTGTCCGTCGGCATCCACGCCCACATCGACGAGCGATGCGACTCCTGGGTCGCCCTCGAGGTCCCGCTTGAGGATCTCCTTGTAGTCGAATCCGGCGTCGTCGCTGCCGATCACGATCCGCAGTGCTTCCGTCATGTCAGTTCCTTTCGAGGACGGCGCCGACGGCCGTCGCGATGAGGGCGAGCGAGTGAGCGCCCGGGTCCGGGGTGCCGAGCGACTTCTCGGCGTGCGGACGGGCGCGGCCCATCCGGGGGAGCAGGTCCGCGGTGGATGCGGCGGCACGGGTCGCCGCGTCCGCCGCGGTGGCCCAGGCCGCGGCGAGGGAGGCGCCGGAGTCGATGCCGTGCGTGAGCTCGACGCTGAACGGGACGAGCGCGTCGACGAGGGTCTTGTCGCCGACTTCCGCCTTGCCGTAGGTCATGACCGACTGCACGCCGGCGGCGACGCCGCTCGCCACATCGGCGGAGGACGGCGAGCCCACGTCGCCGAGCTTGCCGGCGAGGCTCGCCAGGATGAGCCCCCACAGCGCACCCGAGGTGCCGCCGGCGCGGTCCGACCAGGCATCGGCGGCGCGGGCCAGGACGGTCTGGGCGCCGGCTCCGGCATCCCGTGCGGCGATCGCCGCGTCGCGCGCGGCGTGCGATCCGCGCTGCATGCCGATGCCGTGGTCGCCGTCGCCCGCGATCGAGTCCAGGCGGCCGAGCTCGTCCACATGCGCATCGACCGTCGCGGCGATGGTCTCGACGGCCTGCGCGACAGTCGCGGCGATCGCGCGCGATGCCTCGTCGGACGGGGGGATCGCCTCGGCGGCGAGGTCCGCATCGGCCGAGGCATCCGCCTGTGCCGCCGCGACCACCGAGCCGCGACGATACGCCGGGGTGTCCACCGGCGTGTCCCACAGGGCCTCGAGCTCGGCATCCGGCCAGAAGAGGGTCAGCGAGGTGCCTGCCATGTCGAAGCTCGTGCAGTACTCGCCGACGTGCGGATCGATGATCTCCACGCCCGCCGCGCCGAGGAGCTCGGCGATGCGCCGGTACACGACGAACATCTCCTCGTACTTGAGCGAGCCGAGGCCGTTGAGGATCGGCACCACGCGTGCGCCCGACACGTCGACGCCCTCGGGCACCTCGTCCAGCAGGCGGGAGACGAGCAGCTCCGCGAGACCGTCGGCGGTGGGGATGCCGGTCTCGTCGATTCCGGGTTCGCCGTGGATGCCGAGACCGATCGCCATGCGCCCGTCCGGCACCGAGAACAGCGGCTGCTCCGCGCCGGGCAGCGTGCAGCCGGTGAAGGCGACGCCGAAGGAGCGCGTGCGCTCGTTCGCGAGCCCGGCGACCCGGGTCACACCCGCAAGGTCGTAGCCGGCCTCGGCGGCAGCCGCCGCGACCCGGAAGACTGTGAGGTCGCCGGCGATGCCGCGCCTCTTGTGCTTCTCGGCGGGGGACGCGCTGAAGATGTCGTCGGTCACCGCGACCGTGTCGCACGGGATGCCGTCGGCGCGCAGGCGCTCCTGCGCGGCATCGAAGTTGAGCACGTCGCCGGCGTAGTTTCCGTAGGAGAAGAAGACGCCGCCCCCGCGCTCGGCCGCGGACGCGACCGCGTGGATCTGCTGCGTCGACGGCGACGCGAAGAGGTTGCCCATCGCGGCCCCGTGTGCGAGGCCCTGACCGACCAGTCCGCCGAACGCCGGGTAGTGCCCCGACCCTCCGCCGACCACGACCGCGACCTGGCCCTGCGGGACGACGGTGCTGCGCACGACCCCGCCCGTGACGCGGCGGACGTAGCGCTCGTTCGCCGCGACGAAGCCTGCGATCATCTCGTCGGCGAAGTCCGCCGGGTCGTTCCAGAGTCTCGTCATCGTGTCTCCTGGTTTCGCTCGCCGCAGACGGCGGTGTGTCGCTCGCACTGATGGCGAGCCATGGTGCTCGTCCGCCTATTGTGACAAACCGGTTGACCAATTGCAAGTGCAATTCCGGGCGCGGAGCGGTAGGTTGTCCCCATGCCCGCCTACCCCGGAGATCGATCGGACGAGATCTCGGCCGCGCTCAGCGCGCTGCCGAGCGGTACGCCCGTCTCCGAGGTGGCCCGCCGTCTGCTCGACCTGTTCACCAGCGGCTCGATCGCCCCGGGCACGAGGCTTCCTCCCGAGCGACAGCTCGCCAGCACGCTCGGAGTGGGTCGCTCGGCGGTGCGCGAAGCGCTCGCCGCGCTCGAGATCCTCGGAATCGTGGACGTGCGGCCCGGGTCGGGCACCTACCTGCGGGGCAACGCGAGCGAGCTTCTGCCGCAGACACTTCGGTGGGGCCTCCTGATCGGCGAGCGCAACACCGCGCAGCTGCTCGAACTGCGCTCCGGGCTGGAGATCTACGTCGCCCGCCTGGCGGCAGGTCGCGGCGACGCCGCCGAACTGCAGAAGGTATCGACGCAGCTCGAGCGCATGTCGGCGAACATCGACAATCTCAAGGCATTCGCCCGCGCCGACCTCGAGTTCCACCTCGCCCTCGGGCGGGCGGCGGGCAATGACATGCTGGTCGACCTCCTGCAGGTGGTCCGGTCGCTGCTGCAGGTCTATGCCGACCGGGCGGTGCACGACCAGGCGGCGGCGGCGGTCGCCATCGACGAGCACGACGCCGTGTACCAGGCGGTCGTTCGCGGAGACGAGGATGCGGCGGCATCCGCGATGGCCGTGCACATGGCGACGGCATCCCGGCGTCTGTCCGCCGACGCCGCACGGTAGCGTCGGCCGAAAGCTCGCTCGGAAGGAACCGCATGACCGGCAATTGGGCAGGGACCTACGACTACGCGTCACCGCGCATCGTCACCGCATCGTCCGTCGAGGAGGTGCAGCGCGCAGTCGCCGGAGGCGGCCGCGTGCACGCGCTCGGCACGCGTCACTCGTTCACCGACCTGCCCGACACCACGGGGACGCTGATCGACCTCGCCGGGCTGACGGGCGGTTTCGCGCTCGACGAGGGCGCCTCGACCGTCGATGTCGCTGCGGGCACGCGGTACGGCGAACTCGCGCTGTGGCTCGATGCGCGCGGCTACGCGCTGCACAACCTCGGTTCGCTGCCGCACATCTCGGTCGGCGGTGCGACCGCGACGGCCACGCACGGCTCGGGCAACGCCAACGGCGTGCTCACGAGCGCGGTGCGCGGCATCCGCTACGTCGGCGCCGACGGCGACGTGCACGAGGTGCGGCAGGGCGATCCCGATTTCGCCGCGCTCGCCGTCGGCGTCGGCGGGTTCGGCGTGGTCGTGTCGCTCACCCTCGCCGTGCAGCCCACCTACCGCGCGCGTCAGGACGTCTACACCCGGGTCTCGTGGGATGCCGCGCTCGATCGGTTCGACGAGATCACCGGCGCCGGCTACAGCGTGTCGGTGTTCACGCGATGGGAGCCGGACCTGCTCGGCGACGTGTGGGTCAAGACCCGCCTCGAGGCGGACGACGATCCGGTGCCGGATGTGCTCCTGAATGGGAGTCGTGTCGTGGACGCGAACCCGCTCGAGGGGCTCCCCGATCTCACCGAACTGGGCGGCGTGCCCGGACCCTGGCTGGCTCGGCTGCCGCACTTCCGGCTCGAGGGCAAGCCATCATTCGGAGACGAGATCCAGAGCGAGTACTTCGTGCCGCGGTCGGACGCGCCGGCGGCGCTGCGAGCGGTGCGCGAGCTCGCACCGAGGATCCAGCCCGTGCTGTTCGTCAGCGAGCTGCGGACGGCGGCATCCGACGATCTCTGGCTGAGCGGCGCATACCAGCGCGACTTCCTCGCGATCCACTTCACCTGGCACAACGACGATGCCGGCGTGCGGGCCGTGCTGCCCCTCGTCGAGGAGGCGCTGGCGCCGTTCCTCGCACGACCGCACTGGGGCAAGCTGCACCTGTTCGATGCGGCCGCGATCGCTCGGGTGCACCCGCGGCTCGCCGACGCGAGGGCCGTCTTCGAGCGGCTGGATCCAGAGGGCCGCTTCGTCAACGCGCACCTCGAGCGGGTTGGTCTGCGCGCGCCGCGCGGCTGACTCTGCGCCTCTCAGTTCCTGAGCCGCTCACTGCCTGAGCCTCGCAAGGCCTGAGCCGCGCAGTGCTACGCCGCTCAGCCCGCGCAGCCTTCTGCGCCGAACCCATAAGCTCCTCGCGAACCCTTGCGTTCGCGGGCGTACGAACGCAAGGGCTCGCGCGTAGGGCATGGGTTCGGCGCCCGGGCTGAAGAATCCGTCAGCGCGCGGGAGCGATGCCGAAGGATGCGAGCCGGGAGCCGAGGGCCCGCGCCGTCGCGATGTGCGCGGAGCCCCAGCGGGCGAAGCGCCACTGACTGCGCCCTCGGATCCAGTCCTCCCGCTCCTTCTCGTCCTGCAGCGCCTTCCGGGAGGACGTGGTCCCGAGCATCTCCGTATCCAAGTACTTGCCCATTCCGTCGAACTCACCCCACGCACGCACATCGTCGAGGCCGAAGTCGATCCGATAGACGGCGCCGTTCGGGCCGGGGAACGGCACCTGCAGACGAGGTCTGGCGAACCCGAGGTCGGCGAGATAGAGGCGACTCGTGCTCTCGCCGGGCAGCTGCGCACGTCCTTCGGCGAAGTCTGCGATCCAGCGCGCCTGGCGGATCCCTCGGGCTCCGGCGTTCCGGGCGATGCGTCCCTTCAACCCGGATCGCCACGTCTCAGCGGCTGCGTCGTCGTAGGTCAACCGCCCGTCGTCCCATGCGACGGAGCGCAGCGCTGCATCGGCGCATGCCAGCGCGGTCTCCCGCGATGTGGTGCGGATGAGGTCGTAGACCGTTCTCTGCAGTGACGTGACCGGGATGCCGCCCACGACCACCCTGTCGGCGTCAGCGATCGCGATCTCGTGCCTCCGCAGGGCTCGGCCGCGCCTTACGATTCCGTCGGCGTGCGGCGTGCAGATGTGCGGAGCGCCGGCCTGATGCCGATAGAGCGGCAAGCCGTGCACGACGGCGGCCGACGCGAACGCGAAGACCGCGTCGTCGGATCGCCGGAACGCATCGGCCGCGACGACGGAGAGCAGGTGCCGAGACTCCCGGTAGGCGGCATCCCACCGATCGCTGCGGACGTACCGGCCGCGATGGACGGCGACGATCTCACCGCCGGATGCCATCGAGCGCACCCGCGACGCGGGAATCCCCTCGCGCTCGAGAGATGCCGTCGTGAGGAGCAGGGACCGTGCCTCATCGGGAGTCATGGCAGCGAGCGTGCCCCCGCGGTGTCCGGCCACTTGAGCCTCGAGCACCCTCTGTGGAAACCTCCCCGAGCTCGAGCACCAGGGGAGGAATCCGCTTCGCCCGCGAACCCATACGTTCGCCGCGAACCCATGTGCTCCAACGCCCGAGACCATATGGGCTCGCGCTGAGAGTGTGGGCTCGGCGGAGGAGGCGAGGGCACAGCGCGACGCCACAGAGTCAGGCCGCAGAGGGCGCGAGACCGATCAGCCGGTGCGAGACCGATCAGCCGGTGCGAGACCGATCAGCCGGTGCGAGACCGATCAGCCGGCGCGGCGCAGGGGCTCGGTGCTCTGGGGGATGGGGATCGGAGTCGTCGCAGCGACCTCTTCGCTGAACTCCTCGGGCACGGGCTCGACCACCCGGATCGGCAGGGTCTCGTCGATCGTGAGGCGGAAGCGCCGTGATTCGTGCCGGCGCAGTCGGCCGGACACCAGGAGCCATGTCGCGCCGATCCCGAACGCGACCAGGGCGGCCGCGGCGCCGAGCAGGATCGCCATGCGGGGCCCGTAGGTCGCTGCGACCCATCCGACGATCGGCGCGCCGATCGGGGTGCCGCCCATCAGGATCGCCATGTAGAGGGCCAGAACGCGGCCGCGCAGCGCCGGATCGGTCGTCGTCTGCACGTATCCGTTGGCCGTCGTCAGCATCGTGACCACCGCGAAGCCCGTGAACATGAGCGTGACGGCATATGCCCAGTAGCCGGGCATGACCGCGGACACGGCCGCGGCGACGGCGAACAGCAGCGTGCCCGCGATCACCACGCGGATGCGGGCGCGATCGCGACGCGCAGCCAGGAGTGCCCCGGCCAGCGAGCCGATCGCGAGGATCGAGCTCAGGAGTCCGAACCCGTCGGCCTCCTGACCGAACTCGAGGGCCATCGTCGATGCGAAGATCGGGAAGTTCATGCCGAACGCGCCCACCAGGAACACCATCGAGAACGTCACGATGAGGTCGGGGCGGCGGGCGACGTACCGGAAGCCGTCGGCCAGGCGAGAAGCGCCGTTCGTGCTCGCGCGGGGGATCAGCTCGTGCGGTCGGATCAGGATCAGCGCGATGATCATGCCGAAGAACGTCACCGCGTTCAGGAGGAACACCCACCCGGTGCCGACCGCGACGATGACCACGCCGGCGACAGCGGGTCCGATCATGCGTGCGCCGTTGAAGGATGCCGCGTTCAACGCGACCGCATTCGACGCGTTCTCGCGCGTCACCACATCGGAGACGAATGCCTGACGGGCGGGATTGTCGAAGGCCGTCACGACTCCGAGCGCGAGGGCGAACCCGTACATCATCATGAGCGTCATCTGCCCGGTGAGGATCATCACACCGAGTGCGACGGCGAGCATGAACAGCACGCCCTGCGTCACCATCAGCAGCTTGCGCCGCTCGAAACGGTCGGCGACCCACCCGGTGACCCCCACCAGCAGCAGCGGCGGCGCGAACTGGAGCGCCATGGTGATCCCCATCGCGGCGGCGTCGTTGTCGGTCAGCTCGGTCAGCACGACCCAGTTCTGAGCGGTCGCCTGCATCCACGCGCCGATGTTCGACACGAGCGCGCCGATGAACCAGACCCGGTAGTTGAACACCGAGAACGAGCGGAACATCGCGCTCACAGGGCGACCATCCGCTGCATGATCGCGGCGGCCTTCGCGAGGATCTCGCGCTCGTCCGGATCGATGTCGGCCAGCGCCTCCTCGACCCACGCATCGCGGCGGCGCGCAGTCTCATCCACGACCGCCCGCCCGGCATCGGTCAGATCGATGACGACCTTGCGGCCGTCGCTCTCGTCGGCGCTGCGGGTGATGTACCCGGCATCCTGGAGGCAGTTGACCGTGCGATTCATCGCGGGGGACGACACGCGCTCGCGGTCAGCCAGCTCGGACAGCGTGTGGGATCCGTGGACGAACAAGCCGGCGAGGACGGCGAACTGCCCGTCGCTCATGGAGTCGACCGCGCGCTGCGTGCGCATGCGTCGAGCGAGCCGGAAGGTGGCGATTCGCAGATCGGACGCCTCACGAGAGAGGTCGTGCGTCGAGTCTGGGGAGTCAGCCATAGATCCTTAGCATAGTTCATTATCCATGTTAAGTAAATTCGGACAGTCTGGAGTGACCTGCGGCTGCTCGTCCGAAGGCTCCGCCGTGCGTCTCGTGTCTAGACTCAGCGCATGCCCCAGTTCACCGATGCCCGAGGCGTGCCGATCATCTATGACGTCTATCCGGCGCACGGCACGCCACGGGCCGTGGTCCAGTTGGCCCACGGCTACGGCGAGCACTCCGGGCGCTACGGTCGACTCATCGAGGCGCTGAAGAGCGGCGGCTACATCGTGTACGCGGACGACCATCTCGGCCACGGACGCACAGGCATGCTGCAGCACGGGAAGGACGCCTCACGACTGGGCACCCTCGGGCGAGGTGGCGTGCCCGCTGCGGTCGACGCGCTCTGGGATTTCACTGAGATCATCCGTGGTGAGCACCCGGACCTGCCGCTGGTTCTGCTCGCGCACTCGTGGGGTTCGTTCATGGCGCAGATGCTCGTGAACCGGCACCCCGATGCGTACGATCTGGTCATCCTGAGCGGCACCGTGTACAGGCAGCTCGGTTCCGGCAACCTGGGCGATCTCAACAAGCAATGGAACGCACCGGGCGCGACCGGGATGGAGTGGCTGGCGAGCGACGACCACGTGGTGCACGATTTCATCGACGACCCGCTGTGCACCACGGTTCCCATGGGCCAGACGATCGGGCTGTTCGGACAGCTGCAGATGCTCGGCAAGCCGAGGCGCAAGCTCCGGGAGGCCGCGGGTCACGACGTCCCGATCCTGCTCATGGTGGGCCGCGACGACCCTGTGGGCGGGCCGCGCAGCGTGCATCGACTCGCCGACGCGTACCGCACCCGTTCCGGGCTCACCGACGTGACCACCTACGTGTACCCCGACGCGCGGCACGAGATCTTCAACGAGGTCGGGCAGGAGAAGGTGCGCGCCGATCTCCTCGCGTGGCTGGACGCGCGCCTGCCGGCACGCGATTGAACTGCCGCGACCTGCTCAGCGCGAGCTGAACGCCGCGTCGAACGCCGCCTCAGGCGCAGCGAACGCGTTGCGCCTGACGAATTCGAGCGCCTCGGGCGCGCCCAGGAGCCGGTCCATTCCGGCGTCCTCCCACTCGACCGAGATCGGGCCGTCGTAGCCGATGCTGTTGAGCGCGCGGAACGCCGCCTCCCACGGCACGTCGCCGCGGCCCGTCGACACGAAGTCCCAGCCGCGGCGCAGGTCGGCCCACGCGAGGTGCGAGCCGAGCCGGCCGTTGCGGCCGTTGCCGAGGTTGAGCTTCACGTCCTTGCAGTCGACGTGGTAGATCAGGTCCTTGAACTCGAGGATGAAATCCACCGGGTTCAGCTCCTGCCAGATGAAGTGCGACGGGTCCCAGTTCAGTCCGAACGTCTTGCGGTGTCCGATCGCCTCCAGCGTGCGGACCGTCGTCCAGTAGTCGTACGCGATCTCGCTCGGGTGCACCTCGTGCGCGAACCGGACGCCGACCTCGTCGAACACGTCGAGGATCGGGTTCCACCGGTCGGCGAAGTCCTTGTAGCCGGCATCCACCATCTCCTGCGAGACGGGCGGGAACATCGCGATGTACTTCCAGATGCTCGAGCCGGTGAACCCGATGACCGTCTCGACTCCGAGCTTGGCTGCGAGCCGGGCGGTGTCCTTCATCTGATCAGCAGCGCGCTGACGGACGCCTTCCGGGTCGCCGTCGCCCCACACCTTGTCGGAGAGGATGTCGCGGTGCCGCTGATCGATCGGGTCGTCGCAGACGGCCTGGCCGGTGAGGTGATTCGAGATCGCCCACACCTTCAGGTCGTACTTGGCCAGCAGATCGAGCTTGCCCTGGACGTAGTCCTCCTCGTTCCAGCGGTACGGATCGAGATGATCGCCCCAGCATGCGATCTCGAGGCCGTCGTAGCCCCACTCCGAAGCGAGGCGCGCGACCTCCTCGAGGGGGAGGTCGGCCCACTGGCCGGTGAAGAGGGTGATGGGTCGCGCCATTGCTGTGTTCCCTTCCGAGTTCTCCGCCGCTCACGCGGAGGCTGTCTTCTCAATCTTGCAGGCCGCGCCGCGGCGGCGCACCGGGTCAGGCCGAGGTGGAGATCCAGCGGCTGCCTTCGGCGGAGCTGCGCTCGACGGCATCCAGCACGCGCTGCACGTGCAGGCCGTCCGCGAACGACGGACGCGGCTGCCTGCCCTCGACGATGGCGTTCACGAAGTCGACCACCTGGTGGGAGAACCCGTGCTCGTAGCCGAGCATGTGACCTGCGGGCCACCAGGGCGCCAGATAGGGGTGATCGTGCTCGGTCACCAGGATCTTTCGGAATCCCTGCTCCGTCGGCGGCAGCGTCGCGTCGTAGAAGTCGAGTTCGTTCATCCGCTCGAGATCGAACGAGATGGCGCCGAGCGAGCCCGACACCTCGATCGTGAGCGCATTCTTGCGACCGGTCGCGAACCGCGTGGCCTCGAAGATGCCAAGCGGCGCGTAGCCGCCGCCTCCGGGGTTCGAGTACCGGCCCGAGAAGAGCGCGATGTCGTCCACCGTGACCTGGCCCCGCTCGGTGGAGGCCGTCCCCGACAGTCCGACGCCCTCGGCGAGCAGCGGGCGCTCGGCCACGATCGTGTCGATCACGCCCGACACGCTCTCCAGGTGCAGGCCGGTGATGTATTCGGACAGGTCGACCGCGTGTGCGCCGATGTCGCCCAGGGCGCCGGAGCCGGCGCGATCCTTCTGCATCCGCCAGGTGAGCGGCGCCTCGGCGTCCATCAGCCAGTCCTGCCGGTACGACGCGCGCACCTGTCGGATCTCGCCGACTCGGCCGGCGGCGATGAGGTCGCGCGCGAACGTGGCGGCGGGAACGCGCCGGTAGGTGAAGCCCACCATCGCGTGCACGCCGCGCTCAGCGGCGCGCGCGGCGGCATCCGTCATCGCCTCCGCTTCGGCGACCGTGTTGGCCAGGGGCTTCTCGCACAGCACGTGCTTGCCTGCCTCGAGGGCGGCGATGGCGATCTCGGCGTGCGTGTCGCCGGGGGTCACGATGTCGACGACGTCGATGTCGTCGCGGGTGATCACCTCGCGCCAGTCGGTGGCCGCCTCAGCCCATCCCCACTTCTCAGCGGCTGCGGAGACCGCGGCGGGGTTGCGACCGACCACGACGGACATCGAAGGCTCGGCGGGCAGATCGAAGAAGCGGGGGGCGACGCGCCACCCCTGCGAGTGTGCGGCGCCCATGAAGCCGTAGCCGATCATGGCGACGCGAAGGTTCTCGGTCACTGGTACTCCGTCGGTGGGTCGAAGGGACTGGATTGGAACGTGAAGGGGGCGCCCGCGTGCGGCGGACGCCCCCTCACCGTGTTCTCACTCCGAGCGGGTCAGGATGCGAAGGCCAGTCCGATGTACTGGTCGACGTTGTCCTTCGTGACGACCGGCGCGTCGAGCACGATCCGGTTCGGCACGCCCGGCGTGATCAGGTCGCTCATCGTCTTGCCCTGGGCGATCAGTCGCGCGAGCGCGATGCCGTCGGCCGCCTGCGTCGACGGGTAGATGATCGTCGCCTTCAGCACCGTGTCATCGGCTGCGATGGCATCCATCGCGTTCTTCGAGCCGGCGCCGCCGACCATGAGCATCTCGTCGCGGCCCGCGGCCTCGATGGCGGCGAGGACGCCGACGCCCTGGTCGTCATCGTGGTTCCACAGCGCGTCGATCTGCGGGTTGGCGGACAGCAGCTGGGATGCCGCGGCCTCGCCGCCCTGGACGGTGAAGTCCGCGGCCACACGTGCCGAGACCTCGAGTCCGCAGTCGCTGAGCGCGTCGGCGAAGCCGGCCGAACGGTCCTGCGTGAGCGGGAGCGAGTCGATGCCGGGGATCTCCGCGATGATCGCGTCGGGGTTGTCCCCGACCTGCTCGCAGATGTACGTGCCGGCGCTGACGCCCATGCCGTAGTTGTCGCCGAGCACCGTGGTGCGGGCGGCGAACGGGCTGGAGAACTCGCGGTCGACGTTGATGACCGGGATGCCAGCCTCCATCGCCTTGATCGCGACCTCGGTCAGGGCGGCGCCGTCGCTGGGGAGCAGGACGATCGCATCGACACCGTCGTTGATGAAGGTCTCGACCGCCGCGATCTGGGCGTTGACGTCGTTCGTGCCCTCCGCGAGCTGCAGCTCGACATCGGGGAAGCTCTCGGCCGCGGCGACCGCGCCCGAGTTGATGGCGCCGAGCCAGCCGTGGTCGGCGGCGGGACCCGAGAAGCCGATGACGACGGTGTCGCCGCTGGCCTCGTTCTCCTCAGAGCTCGTGCCCTGGTCGACCACGTCCTCCTCCCCTTCGGGAGATCCGGCGGTGCAGCCCGCGAGCAGTGCGATCGCCGTCATCGCGGCGACGCCGGCGCCGATCGTCCGGATGCGCGCGCTTCGTGTTGTACGCATGTATTCCTCCTTGAATGTGAATGCAGGGTCGGGTGCTGTGGGGGCCACGAAACGCGTTCGCGCGACGGTCCCCAGGGCTGACCGAGATCAACGTAGCAGAACACATCATCGGCGCGACACCTTTTGATTGGACACGAGCAGAAGCCGTTATGGTCCGAAAATTTCGGTCTGCAGGGCTGATCGGGCGGACTCGCGCCGAGCGCGCGATCGCGTAGGAATCCCTCGATCGCGGCTGGCGCGTCATGTTATGGTCGCCATGTGATCAAAGGTGACCAGGATTCGGCGTTACTCGAGGTACGCGGCATCACGAAGAGCTTCGCCGGCGTCCATGCGCTGCGGGGAGTCGATCTCGACGTCCGTGCAGGAGAAGTGCACTGCGTGCTCGGACAGAACGGCGCCGGCAAGTCGACGCTCATCAAGACGCTCGCCGGCGTCCATCGTCCGGACGAGGGCACGATCGCGTGGCTCGGCGATGTCGTGGAGATCCCGACACCCGAAGCGGCCCTGGAGCTCGGCATCGCGACGATGTACCAGGAGCTGGACGTCGTCGACGGACTGACGATCGCCGAGAACATCTTCCTGGGCCACGAGCTCTCCCGGGGAGGCTTCACCAAGCGTTCGGAGGCCGCCCGGCAGACCAGAGAGCTGCTGCGCAGGCTCGGCCACGACAACCTGTCGCCGCATACCGAGGTCGGGCAGCTCAGCGCCGCGAACAAGCAGATCGTGAGCATGGCGCGGGCCCTCTCGCACGACATCAAGCTCATCATCATGGATGAGCCCTCCGCGGTCCTGGACACCGAAGAGGTGAAGAACCTCTTCCACGTCGTGAAGGAGCTGACCTCCGAAGGCATCGCCGTGGTCTACATCACCCACCGACTCGAGGAGATCCGCCAGATCGGCGACAGGATCACGGTCCTCAAGGACGGACGGTCGATGGCGTCGGGGATCCCGGTCGCCGAGACGCCGACGGCTGAGCTGATCCGCCTCATGACGGGGCGCGAAGTCGCGAACGTCTTCCCCCCGGCCGTTCCCGTGCCCGATGAGTCGCCCGTGGTGCTCGACGTCGACGGACTCGGGCTGGCCGGAGTGTTCTCCGACGTCTCGTTCACAGTGCGTGCGGGTGAGATCGTCGGGCTCGCCGGGCTGGTCGGGTCGGGACGCTCCGAGATCATCGAGACCATCTACGGCGCCCGCAAGGCGACTGCCGGCACGGTTCGCGTCAGTGCCAAGAAGCTCCGCCGTGGATCTGTCGTCGCGGCGGTCGATGCGGGCGTCGGACTGTCACCGGAGGAGCGCAAGAGTCAGGGACTCGTCCTGGATGAGCCCATCTTCGTGAACGTGACCCTCTCCTCGGTCTCCCGGTTCGCCAAGGCCGGTTTCCTCGACGAGCGCGCGGAACGCAAGGTCGCGAGCGAGCAGATCGAGGCGCTCGAGCTGCGGCCGGCGAACCCCGATCGACCGGCGCGCACACTGTCGGGCGGAAACCAGCAGAAGATCCTGCTCGCGCGGTGGCTCGTGCACGGTACCCGCGTGCTGCTCCTGGACGAGCCGACCCGCGGCGTCGACGTCGGCGCCCGAGCCGAGATCTACGCCCTCATCCGGCGGCTCGCCGCAGCGGGGAACGCCCTGGTCATCGTCTCGAGCGAGATCGAGGAGGTGCTCGGCCTCGCCGACACCGTGCTGATCGTCTCCGACGGGCGCGTCATCCAAACCCTTCCCGCATCGCAGATCGACGAGCACGGCGTGCTCGACCTCGTCATGAAAGGAACAGCCGCGTGAGCGAGCCAGTAACCACCGGGGACCTGGTCGGTCCGCCCCCCTCAGCGGACGCCCCGAACGGGGCTCCATCCGGGCGCGGCAAGGACAAGACCGGCCTGCAGAAGATCATGTCCGGCTCGGTCGGGCGCAATCTCGGACTCGTCCTCGCGCTGCTGCTGCTCGTGATCGTCGGCGCGGTCACGGCGGGCGACAGCTTCACCACCTTCAGCAACGCCCTCGTCATCCTGCGCCAGGCGTCGATCATCGGCGTGATCAGCATCGGCATGACCCTCGTCATCATCGCGGGCGGCATCGACCTCTCCGTCGGATCCGTGATGGGGCTCGCCTCCATCGTGGCGACCCTGGCGGCGATCCAGGACCTGGCCGATCAGACCCACTGGATCGTGATGGTCGTGATCGCCCTCGCCGTCGGCCTCGGCGCCGGGCTGATCAACGGCGTCGTGATCGCCTACGGCAACGTCGTCGCGTTCATGGCCACGCTCGCGATGCTCGTCGCGGCGCGCGGCCTCGCCGAGATCCTCGCCGAGCGTCGGACCCTGATCGTCGAGGATCGCGGCTTCATCAGCTTCATGAACTCCGACTTCATCGGCGTCGACATCCTGATCTGGATCTTCGCGATCGTCGCAGCGCTGGGGTGGGTTCTGCTGAACCGCACGACCTTCGGGCGGCGCACGGTCGCGATCGGCGGCAACCGCGAGGCCGCCCGCCTCGCGGGCATCAACGTGAAGCGCCACACGATGTGGCTGTACGCGATCTCGGGCCTGAGCGCGGGCATCGCCGCGGTCATGATCCTCGGCCGCACAACGGCTGGAAGCTCGACCCACGGTCAGCTCTACGAACTCGACGCGATCGCAGCGGTCGTCGTCGGCGGCACGCTCCTCGTCGGCGGCCGCGGCACGATCACGGGCACCGTCTTCGGCGTCCTGATCTTCGCGACCCTGACGAACGTCTTCGTTCAGAACAACCTGTCCTCGTCGGTGCAGGCCGTCGCAAAGGGCGTGATCATCGTGATCGCGGTACTGCTGCAGCAGCGGTTCGCGAAGCCCGGCGGTCGAGAATCGTAGCCGCCACCGGGACTTCTGCCGAGTGTGTAGCCTGACGACCAGACAGGCGGCGCAAAGCAGGCATGACGACGTACAGAACTAGCCGGACTTCGGCCGATTCGGCCGAATGAGCGAGTGGATCGTGCAATGGGTGGGGAAGCCGCTTCCGCGGGAATGGGCGTGACGGAGCTCTTCCAGCTGCTCCGTGACGGAGTTCCGCGCACGCGAGCGCAGCTGGCGAAATCGACAGGACTCGCGCGGTCGACGATCGCCGTCCGCGTGGACGAGCTGATGCGGATGGGGCTCGTGACCCCCGTCGCCGAGGCTGCCTCGACCGGCGGCCGGCCGCCGTCGCAGTTCGCGCTGAACCCCGGCGCCCGCGTCGTGGTCGCCGCCGACATCGGAGCATCCCACGCCACCGTGGCGATCACGGATCTCGGCGCCACGATCCTCGCCGAGCGCACCGAGCCGCTCGACATCACGCTCGGGCCGGTCCCCGTGCTGACGTGGACTCTCGAGACGGCGCTCGCACTCCTCGCCGAAGCCGGCCGCCCGGCGCGCGACATCGCCGCGATCGGGATCGGCGTGCCCGGGCCGGTCGAGTTCTCCACCGGCCGGCCGGTGAACCCGCCGATCATGCCCGGCTGGGATCGCTTCGACATCCCGGGGTGGGTGCGACAGCACCTCGATGCCCCGGTGCTCGTGGACAACGACGTGAACATCATGGCGCTCGGCGAGCGGGCGACCGCATGGCCGGGGACCGAGCATCTGATGTTCGTCAAGATCGCAACGGGCATCGGCGCCGGGGTCATCTCGGGAGGCCAGCTCCTCCGTGGCGCCCAGGGCGTCGCAGGCGACATCGGCCACGTGCGCGTGGCCCGCGGATCCGACGTGCCCTGCAGCTGCGGCAACCGCGGGTGCCTCGAGGCGCTCGCCTCGGGACCGGCGATCGCTCGCGAACTGCGCGGGCAGGGCGTGGACGCCCAGAACGGCAACGACGTCGTCGACCTCGTCAAGCACGGCAACATCGACGCGATCCAGGCCGTCCGTCAGGCCGGACGCGACATCGGCGAGGTGCTCACGGCCTGCGTGAGTCTGATGAACCCATCGGTGATCGCGATCGGAGGCTCGATGGCGCGCGTCGGCGAGCACCTGATCGCCGGTGTTCGCGAAGTCGTGTACACGCGGTCCACGCCGCTCGCGACCGAGCATCTGTCGATCGTGCAGTCCTCGGCCGCGGAGAACGCCGGCGTCAGCGGCGCGAGCATGCTCGCGATCGAGCACGCCCTCTCGCCGGCTGCGCTGCACATGCTCGTCACCGCCTGAGCGGTCGGCGGCGGCCCCGGCCCCTACGCTGAAGTCATGCACGGCGAATACAAGGTGCCCGGAGGCAAGCTGGTCGTCGTCGACCTCGAAGAGCGGGACGGCAGGATCGCCGAATTCCGGCTCGCGGGCGACTTCTTCCTCGAGCCCGACAGCGCGCTCGACGACATCGACGCCGCCGTGAACGGACTGCCCATCGAAGCGGATGCCGCGGCCATCGCCGCCGCCGTGCGGTCCGCGCTGCCCGACGGCGCGCAGCTGCTCGGCTTCACACCCGAGGCTGTCGGAACCGCAGTTCGCCGTGCCCTGGTCACCGCCCCCGGATGGCGCGATTTCGACTGGGAGATCGTGCACGAGCGGCCCGTCTCGCCGAGGATGAACCTCGCGCTCGACGAGGTGCTCACGACTCGGGTGGGCGACGGCCGGCGCCGCCCGACCCTGCGGGTGTGGGAGTGGGACGAATCCGCCGTCGTGATCGGCTCGTTCCAGTCGTATCGGAACGAGGTCGACCCAAAGGGCGCGGCCCGACACGGGTACGACGTCGTGCGCCGCATCTCGGGCGGCGGCGCGATGATGATGGGCGCGAACTCGATCGTGACGTATTCGCTGTACGTCCCCGCATCCCTCGTCGCCGGCATGACCTTCGCCGACTCGTACGCGTTCCTGGACGACTGGGTGCTGCAGGCGCTGCGCTCGCTCGGCATCGACGCGACCTACCAGCCGCTCAACGACATCGCCTCGCCGCAGGGCAAGATCGGCGGGGCCGCGCAGAAGCGGCTGGCGAACGGGGGAGTGCTGCACCACGCGACGCTGAGCTACGACATGGACGGCCAGGTCATGACCGAGGTGCTCCGCATCGGCCGCGAGAAGCTGAGCGACAAGGGCACGGTCTCCGCGGCGAAGCGGGTCGACCCGCTTCGCCGTCAGACCGGTCTGCCGCGCGAGGCGATCATCGAGCGCTTCATCGAGACGTTCGCGGCCCTGTACGGAGCCGTACAGGGCGGCATCAGCGACGAGGAGTACGCCGAAGCCGAAGCCCTGGTCGAATCCAAGTTCGCCACGGATCCGTGGCTGTACCGCGTGCCGTGAGCGAGGCCGTCGAACCGGTCGAGCGCGGCGCGGTCGAGATCCATCTGGGCGACAACCTCGTCGTCGCGGCGGGCCTCGCCGACGGGTCGTTCACGCTGATCTATCTGGATCCGCCGTTCAACACCGGGCGCGTGCAGGGCAAAGCGGTCGAGACCGCTCAGTCGCGGACAGCCGATGGCCCTCCGGGCAGACGCGGATTCCACGGCCGTGAGTACGAGCGGCTGCGCGGTGATCTGCGCACGTACGACGACCGGTTCGACGACTACTGGGGCTTCCTCGAACCCCGGCTCGTCGAGGCATGGCGGCTGCTCGCCGACGACGGGACGCTCTACGTGCATCTCGATTACCGCGAGGCGCACTACGCCAAGGTGCTGATGGATGCGCTGTTCGGTCGCGAGCGCTTCCTCAACGAGCTCATCTGGGCGTACGACTACGGCGCGAAGACCCGCAGGCGCTGGCCGACCAAGCACGACACGATCCTCGTCTACGTCAAGGATCCGGACCGGTACTGGTTCGACTCGGATGCCGTGGACCGCGAGCCGTACATGGCCCCCGGGCTCGTGACCGCAGAGAAGGCGGCCCGCGGCAAGCTGCCCACGGACGTGTGGTGGCACACGATCGTCCCGACGACGGGCAGGGAGAAGACGGGCTATCCGACGCAGAAGCCGGAGGGGATCCTCCGACGCATCGTGCAGGCATCCAGTCGTCCGGGCGACCGCGTCCTGGACTTCTTCGCCGGCAGTGGGACGACCGGGGCCGTCGCATCGGCGCTCGGCCGTGACGCCGTGCTCGTCGACGCGAATCCCGAGGCAGTCGAGGTCATGCGCAGGCGGATGCCGCACGCCGAGGTCATCGACTGAACCCCCAGCGCCGGCGGTTCACGGGGCGAGCCGGCTCCAGCCGGCGTAGTCGTGCATCGCGATCCCTGCGAAGAGGGGGTCCGATCGCAGTGCGCTGACGGCGGCTGCGGTCTCGCGCTCGAGGACTCGCCGGCCATCATCGGCGAACGTGGTGTGAGGTTGCGCGGACGGCGTGGTGTCGACTCCGATCCGGTACCGGCTGCCGACGGATGCTGCGACCTCGCGGGCCGCGTTCGAAAGGTCGAGGATCGCCGGCGCGCGGTCGCGGTACGACATGATCGTGACCGCCGAGGCGGCGAACAGCAAGGGGAACTCATTGACCAGCGCCGCGGGAACATCGACCTCGACCGGCAGTCTCGTGGTCGCGCGCACAGCACGGACCGCGTCGGCCAGACCCCCCAGGCGCCGCTCGTTGTGCGCCGGCCAGTCGTCGGCCGCCCAGGGCTCGACGTCGAGATGCACGGCGTCGAAGTCGCCGTCGGCCAGCGCTCGGTTCGCCCACGCGGCGGCGTTCGGCGGAGCATCGGCCCAATCGGCTCCGCTGCCCAGGCATGCGACCCGGGTGCCGCGGCGGCGCAGGCTGCGCGACAGCGTTCGCGTCGCGGCGCTCGGGCCGGCCCACGGCACCGTGAGGAACACCTCCCCGACTCGCTCGCGGTGCGCGAAGTCGACGACCGCTTCCGGAGCGAGGGCGTCGTCCCAGAGCCACATCGCCCGAGCATCGTGCGCCTCGTCGCCCATGCGCCACAGCCTAGGACTCGCGGAGCAGCTCGATCTCCTCGCGGTTGACCTCGGCGGCGCGGGCGAACAGCTCGTTCGCGAACTCGATCTGCTCGTCGTCGAGCGTCGCCAGGTAGTCCGCCCATCGCTGCCCGACGCGGCCGTAGATCGGGCCGACCTTCTCGAGCACGGTCTCGACGCGTGCGGTGACGATGACCTTGCGGCGGTCCTTCGCGTCGCGCTCGCGCGTGACGTAGCCCGCGCGCTCGAGGCGGTCCACGACCGCCGTGATCGCGCCCCCCGCAGTGAGTCCGGTGCGCTCGGCGAGCTCGCCGGGCGTGGCCGGCCCCTCACTCATCAGCAGGCTGACCGCCTGCATGTCGGTGCTGTTGATGCCGCCGTGCCGCGCCACCGCGTCCTGGAAGAGCACGGCGCGTGCCATGAACTCGCGCATGACCTCGCCCATGCGCTCGATCGAGGCCTCGCGCTTTGACTTCTTCGGCATCCGTCAGTATTCTCTCTAAATACGAGAGACTCTAGAAGAGAGAGTCTCGCCTGATTCAAGGATAGCAAATGCCCAGAGCACTCGTCATCGGTGGCGGAGTCGCCGGCCCGGCAGCCGCCATGTTCCTCCAGCGAGCAGGCTGGGACGTCGAGGTCTTCGAGGCCGACCAAGAGCCCGACCCGTTCGAAGGGCTGTTCCTCAATGTCGCCACGAACGGACTCGCCGTGCTCGATCAGCTCGGTCTCCGAGATCGGCTCGGCTCGGATGGTCACCGGGCCCCGAAGATGGTGATGCGCAGCGGGACCGGCCGGGAGCTGGGGGCGGTCCCCAACGGGCCGGCCGGCGACCCCGGGCGGGGGAGCGTGATCGTGCGGCGCGGCTGGCTGCACCAGGTCATCCGCGAGGGCGCGATCGCAGCGGGGGTTCCGTTCACCTTCGGCGCGCGACTCGTGTCGATCGAGGAGACCCCGACGCTCGTCCGCGCGACCTTCGCGGACGGACGCATCGCCGAGGGCGACATCCTGATCGGGGCAGACGGGATCGGATCGCCGACGCGCCGCTGGATCGACCCGTCCGCGCCCGAACCTCGGTACAGCGGGCTGGTCGGCACGGGTGGGTATGCGCGAGTGCACGGGCTCGAGCCGACCCCCGACACCCAGTACTTCGTGTTCGGCGCCCGCTCGTTCTTCGGCTATCTGGTTCGCGCGGACGGCACGGTCTACTGGTTCGCGAACATGACGACGCCGGAACCGGCCAGAGGGTCGCTCCGCGAGGTGCCCAGCGCGCAGTGGCTCGCGCGGCTGCGCGACCTGCACAGCGACGACCCGTTTCCGGTGCCGCAGATCCTTGCGAACGTCACCGGAGAGGTCGGCGCATACCCGATCTTCGACCTGGTCGGCGTCACGTCGTGGAGCCGAGGTCGCGTCGTCGCGATCGGCGACGCAGTGCACGCCACCTCGCCGAGCGCGGGTCAGGGTGCATCCCTCGCGCTGGAGGACGCGATCACGCTCGCGAAGTGCCTCCGCGACGTTCCCGATCGGGCGGACGCGTTCGCCGAGTACCAGCGCGAGCGCCGGCCGCGGGCTGAGGCAGTGGTGAAGTACGCGCGCGTGATCGACTCGCAGAAGCGCGTGACGAAGTCGAGGATCGGCATCGCGATCCGCGACTGGATGATGCCGAAATTCCTGAAGAACGCTGCCGACGACACCCGCAACGACTGGCTCTACAACCACCGGATCGCCTGGGAGAGTCCCGTTCCGTCGCCGCGGCCGTAGCCTCGCAGCCGCGGCTCAGACCAGGGCGCGCACGCTCGCGTACCCGTCGGCCTCGACGTCGGGGCGGGATGCTGTGCCGCCGAAGACCCTCGTGGATCCGGATGCCGAAGACCACGGCGTCCACCCGGGCTCGCCGTCCCGCACGAACGAGACCGCAGAGCCGTGCAGGCCCGCCGCCAGGGCGCGCGGGGGCTCGTCGCCGGCGATCGCCGTGACACCGTCGGCGTCGAGGCAGTCGAACCAGAACGGCACGTCGAGGCAGTGGCATGCCCAGCCGATCGTCGGCGATGACCAGGCGAACCTGTACACCCAGGTGGCGGCATCCCGGCGAGCCTCCGCGATGCGCACGACCCCGGCCCGGAAGACCTCGTCGGTGACGTAGCGACCGAGGACCGCAGCGGTGCCCTTGCGTCGCTGCGGGCCGTTGGCGGCGAGGTACTCCTTCCGCCTCGGCGCATCGAGCTTGAGCTTTGCGAGTGCGACCGACGCGGGGATGAGACGCAGCTTGTTCTTCGCGCCGTCGGTGGCCATGGTGAACTCGTCGTCGGTCGCTCCCAGCACCAGCGGCACATCCGCGCCGACACCCGCGCGCAGCGAGTCGAGCGTCGGCTGCCCGATCAGGTCGCCGTCGACCATCGGCCCCCAGCTCAGCCCGTCCTGGAGCAGGACGAGGATCCCCGCGAGGGGGTCCTTCGAGTCCGGGGAGGCCGCGGTCTCCTGCAGCTCGAAGAGCTTCGCCTCGGGGACCGTGGCGAAGCCGTCCCGCGTCGGGGCGACTCCGGCGAGGTTCGCCAGCTTGGCCGACAGCGTGCGCGCGCGTTCGGCTGCGACATCCGCGAGCGCGGGCGAGAGCGCCCACACCGCGTGGAAGAGCCCCTGGGCAGCCGGCATCCCGAGCAGCGTCAGCACCGCCCCGCCGCCGGCGGACTGGCCGGCGATCGTCACGCGGGACGGATCGCCGCCGAACGCCGCGATGTTCTCGCGCACCCATTCGAGTGCTGCCAGCCAGTCGCGCACGCCGCGGTTGCCGGGTGCGCCCGCGATGTGGCCGAAGCCGTCGAACCCGAGCCGATACGAGATCGAGACGGTCACCACCCCGTCGCGGTTGAACCCGGCGCCGTCGTACCAGGGGCTCGCGGGCGAGCCTTCGGTGAATCCGCCGCCGTGGATGTAGACGAGCACCGGAAGCGCGGCCGCGGGTTCGCCGGGAGCCGGCGTGAACACGTTGACGTTGAGGGTCGCGTCGCCGGGCACCGCGGGCTCCGGGATCAGCGTCTGCTCGCCCGGCTTCTCGCGCTTGGCGGTGGCGCCGTAGTCGAGCGCGTCGCGGACGTCGTCCCACGGCTCCGGGGGCACGGGTGCGGCGAATCGCAGGTCTCCGACGGGAGCCTGCGCGAAGGGGATGCCGAGGAACGCCGCGGAGTCGCCCCGCCAGAATCCGCGCACGCGGCCGGGTGCGATGGTCACGATCGGGTCGGGATGCTGCGTCACTTGCTGTCGTCCTTCTCGGGTGGTGCGGGGGTGAGCGCGTCGAAGAGCGCATCGACCGTGGCCGCCATGTCGACTCGGGGATCCAGCATCCACTGGATCTGCAGGCCGTCGGCGACGGCCTGGAAGATGCGGGAAAGCGTCTGCGCGTCGATGCGATCGGTGACCTGGCCCGCCGCCTGACGTTCGGCGAGCGCTGCAGCGAACACCTGCCGCAGATTGTCGTTGCGCTCGATGAAGTACTTGTGCGCGGGGTGGTCGGGGTCGGCCGCGTCGACGGACAGCCGCGAGAAGAGCTGGACGAGGCCCGGCACGTCGCTGTTGTGCCGGATCACCTCGAGGTAGCCCTTGCGCAGGTCCAGCTCACCCGGGTCGACCGGGGGAAGCGGTCCGTAGTGGACCATGTCCACCTCGTCGCGCTTGCGGAGGATCTCGGTGAAGAGCTCTTCCTTGCTGTCGAAGTAGTGCAGGAGTCCGGCCTGGCTCAGACCGACCGCTTCGGCGAGCTCCTTCACGGAAGCCCCTCGGTAGCCTTCGCGGGCGATGACCTCGAGGGCGCGCTCCAGGATCTCTTCGCGCTTGGCGACGCCCTTGGCGTAGGAACCTCTTCGTGCCATGTCCTCAGCGTAAACCGAACAACGCTTGATTTTCAAAACCTAGTGTCATAAGGTTTTGCTGGCTCAGAGCAGAGCCGTCCGAACTCCCCAAGGATCATCAATGACACTGCCGTCCGAATCATCCACCTCGGCCCTCGACCCGAACGAGCCCGTCTCACCCATGACGGAGAACACGTTCGTCGCCACTGCCGCCGGCAATGACGACCCGCCCGCGCCCATCAAGGGCGTCCGTCGGCTGCTCTGGTGGATCATCCCCGCCAACCTGGGCATCTTCCTCATCTGGGGCGCCGTGCCCGGCATCCTGCTGCCCGCTCAGGTGACCGAGTTCGATTCGGCGAACAAGATCGTGAACCTGCTGATCGTCACGACGATCGGCTCCTTCGCGTCGATCCTCGCGCAGCCCATCGCCGGCCAGATCTCGGACCGCACGCGCTCGCGCTTCGGCCGCCGCGCACCGTGGATCATCATCGGATCGCTCGCCGGCGGCCTCGCGCTCACCGGTCTCGCCTTCGCGGATTCGCTCATCGGGATCGTGATCGCGTGGACCCTCGTGCAGATCTCGTACAACTTCGCCCAGGGACCGCTGAGCGCAGTCATGCCCGACCGCGTCCCCCTCGCGCGCCGTGGAACCTTCGCCGCGCTGTCGGGCATCGGCCTGATGGTCGGCGCGCTCGGCGGCTCGATCGTCGGCTCGCTGTTCCTGCACAGCATCGCGGCCGGCTACGTGATCTTCGCGATCATCTCGCTCGTCGTGCTCTCGCTGTTCGTGATCTTCAACCCCGACTACTCCAGCAAGGACATCGAGCCCGACCCGTTCAAGCTCGCCGACTTCCTGCGCACGTTCTGGGTCAACCCGGTCAAGCACCCCGACTTCTTCTGGGCGTTCACGGGGCGACTGCTCCTGTACACCGGCTACTTCGCGGTCACCGGCTACCAGTTCTTCATCCTCACGGACTACCTCGGCGTCGAAGACCCGGCGACGGTCATCCCGATCCTCGGGCTGCTGAGCCTGGTCGGCATCCTGATCTCGACGATCATCTCCGGCCCGCTGTCCGACCGGATCGGCCGTCGCAAGCCCTTCATCTTCGGCTCGTCGGTGTTCGTCGGTCTCGCGATGGTGATCCCGATCGTCTCGCCGACGATTGAGGCGTGGATGCTGATGACCTTCATCTCGGGCTTCGGCTTCGGCATGTTCCAGGCCGTCGACACCGCCCTGATGAGCCAGGTGCTGCCGTCGGCGAAGTCGTTCGCGAAGGACCTCGGCGTCGTCAACATCGCGGCCACACTGCCCCAGACCCTCGCCCCAGCGGTCGCGGGAGGGATCGTCCTCACGTTCGGCTACATCGGGCTCTTCCCCGTCGGCATTGTCCTCAGCATCCTCGGCGCCTTCGCGGTCTGGCCCATCAAGGCCAGCCGCTGATCCTCGACCACCTCACCTGACCCACACGAAACCGGAGTGATCATGACCGATACGACCCTCACCGAAACGGCGGCGGGAATCGCCGATCTCACCCTCGAGGAGAAGGCGTCGCTCACCAGCGGCGGCAGCTTCTGGACCACGAAGCCGATCGAACGGGCCGGCATCCCGGCGATCATGCTGACCGACGGTCCGCACGGCCTGCGCAAGCAGGCCGGCGCGAGCGATCACCTCGGCCTGGCCGAGAGCGTGCCGGCCACGTGCTTCCCTCCGGCGGTCGGACTGGGCTCGTCGTGGGATGCCGAGCTCGCCGAGCGCGTCGGTGCGGCGCTCGGCGTGGAGTCGGCGATCGAGAACGTCGCGGTCCTCCTTGGCCCCGGCGTCAACATCAAGCGCTCGCCGCTCTGCGGCCGCAACTTCGAGTACTTCTCCGAGGACCCGATCGTCTCGGGCGTGCTCGGCGCGGCTGTGGTGCGCGGCATCCAGTCGAAGGGCGTCGGATCCTCGCTCAAGCACTTCGCGGCCAACAACCAGGAGAACGACCGCATGCGCTCCTCGAGCGATGTCGACGAGCGGCCGCTGCGCGAGATCTACCTGCGCGGATTCCAGCGTGTCGTCGAAGGTGCGCAGCCGTGGACCGTGATGTGCGCGTACAACCGCATCAACGGCGTCTACGCGTCGGAAGACCCGTGGCTGCTCACGAAGGTGCTCCGCGATGAGTGGGGCTTCGACGGCCTGGTGGTCTCGGACTGGGGCGCCGTCAACGAGCGCATCCCGTCGGTCTCCGCGGGAATGGATCTCGAGATGCCGTCCTCGGGTGGGCACACGGACGTCGAGCTGGTGGCGGCCGTGCAGGACGGCTCGCTCGATGAGAGCGTCGTGGACACAGCCGCAGGCCGCGTGCTCGACCTGATCCGCAAGTCGCAGGCCGGGGCCGGCTCGATCAGCGGACCCCTCGACGTGGACGCGCACCACGCGCTGGCCCGCGAGGCGGCCGGCCGGGCGATCGTGCTGCTGAAGAACGACGGCGATCTGCTGCCGCTGCGGTCGCAGCGATCCGTCGCCCTGATCGGCGCGTTCGTGGACCAGCCGCGCTTCCAGGGCGCCGGGTCGTCGATGATCAACCCGACCCGCGTCGACCAGGTCGCGCTCGAGATCGTCGCGAAGGCGGGCGAGGATTTCGTCTTCCAGGCGCCGGGATTCACGCTCAACGGATCCGGCGATGCGGCAGAGCTGCGAGCGGATGCCGTCGCACTGGCCGCGCAGAAGGATGTCGCGGTGGTCTTCCTCGGGCTGCCAGCCGCAGCCGAGTCGGAGGGCTACGACCGTGACCACATCGACCTGCCCGAGGTCCAGCTCGAGCTGCTCGACGCGGTGCTGGAGGTCAATCCGAACACCGTGGTGATGCTCTCAAACGGCAGCGTCGTGGCGCTTCCGTTCCGCGACCGGGTGCCCGCGATCGTCGAGGGCTGGCTGCTCGGCCAGGCCGGCGGCGGCGCGATCGCCGACGTGCTCTACGGCGATGTGAACCCGTCCGGCAAGCTCACCGAGACGATCCCGGTCCGCCTGCAGGACACGTCGGCGTTCCTCGCCTTCGGCGGAACCGATGGGCACGTGCGCTACGGCGAGGGCATCTTCGTCGGATACCGCTGGTTCGATGCCCGCGACCTCGAGGTGGCGTTCCCGTTCGGCCACGGCCTCTCGTACACGACGTTCGCGTACGCGGATGCCGCGGCATCCGTCACCGCGAACGGGGACATCGACGTGCGCGTCACCGTCACCAACACCGGCGATCGCGATGGCCGCGAGGTCGTGCAGGTCTACACCTCGCTGCCCGGATCGTCCGTGCAGCGCCCGGTGCGCGAGCTGAAGGCGTTCGCGAGCGTCGCGCTCGCGGCCCGCGAGAGCCGTGAGGTCGTGCTGCCGGTGCGCCGGCAGGATCTGGCCTACTGGAGCGTGCGCGCCCAGCGCTGGGTCGTCGAGGGCGGCTCCTACGTCGTGGACGTCGCCGCGTCGAGCCGCGATCTGCGCGGGTCGGCGACCATCGAGGTCGAAGGCGACGCGGTGTCGCTCCCGCTCACGCGCGAATCGTCGATGGGCGAGGTGCTCGCACACCCGGTGGCCGGCCCGATCGTGCAGCATGCGATGGCCGGAATGGCCGACATGCTCGACGGCGCGGTCTCGATCATGCCCGAGGGCGTAGACATGATGAAGATGATGGACTCGTTCCCCATCGGCCGCATCGGCATGATGGCCGGCGAGGGGTTCTCGCCCGAGATGGTCGACCAGCTTCTCGCGATGGCGAACGCCTCCCAGCCGCAGGCGTAGCCCACCCGCCGAATCGCCCGCGCGCCCTCACGAGGTCGCGCGGGCGATTCGCGTCATGCGGCGCTGGCGCATCGCCAGGAACAGCGGGAACGTGAACGCGAAGGCGGTCAGCGCGGCGCCGGCCACGTAGAGCCAGCCGAACCGCATGCGCAGGCGCCGCGCCTCGACGATCATGAAGACGCTTCCGGCTGTCGCGGCGACGAGCAGATCCACCGTGATCGACGACACCGCCGGGCCGCTGGTGACCAGATCGCCGATGAAGTCGGCCGTCTGCACGATCGCGAACACGTTGAACCACCATGTGCCGATGAGTCCGGCCACTGCCAGCAGCAGGTAGACGAAGGCCAGGGGAGTCCAGTCGCGGGTCATGGCGCCATGATGCCATCCGCCGCACGCGGCGGGGCTGTCAACCCCTTCGCCGCCGCGGTCGCGCGACGTAGCGTGGCGGCATGACCGACACCCTGCGCCATCGACGGACCGACGCATCAGCATCCACCGGCCTCGATCTCGCGCGTCAGATCACGGTGATCTCCTCGCTCGGGTTCACGCTCGTGGCCGTGCTGGTCGGCGTGGGCGGCCTCGGGGGCACCGAGGTGGAGAACTCGCAGGGCGGGGCGCTCTCGGCGGAGGGGTCCTTCCTCGCCCCGGCGGGCCCCGCGTTCAGCATCTGGTCGGTGATCTACCTCGGGCTGATCGCGTATGCCGTCTGGCAGGCGCTGCCAGGACAGCGCGCGTCGGACCGGCAGCGCGCGATCGGCTGGTGGGTAGCCCTCACGATCGTGCTCAACGGACTGTGGCTCGTGGCGGCTCAGCTGCTCACGATCGAGTGGACGGTCATCGTGATCGTGCTGCTGCTGATCGCGCTCTGCGTCACGTTCCGGATCTCGGTGGTGACCCGCACACCGCGTGCCGGATGGGCCGACGCGCTGCTGATCGACGGCGTGACCGGGCTTCACCTCGGCTGGGTCACCCTGGCGGCCGTCGCCAACATCGCCGCCTGGCTCACCGGCGTCGTGCCGGATTCATGGGCGGATGCCGCATCCGCGTGGGGCGTTGCGGTGCTCTGCGTCGTCGCCGTCATCGGGCTCGGGATCGCGTGGGCGAGCGGCTGGCGGGTCGCGCCCGGCCTCGCGCTGGCGTGGGGCCTGTCGTGGCTCGCCGTCGGGCGGCTCTCGGGCGAGCCGGCGAATCAGGCGATCGGAGTCACTGCGATCGTGGTGGCCGTGCTCGTCCTGGTGGTGCCCGTCGCGGTCGCCGGCCTGCGCGCGCTGCAGCCCGAGCACGACTGACCCTCCCCCTCCCGCGGGCTCCCGCCTCCCCGCGAGACGGCATCCGGAGGCCGAGACTGCGGGGCTCGACCGCAGTCTCGGCGCGCCGATGCGGTCTCGACGGAGGGGCCGATGCGGTCTCGCGGGCGGGCGCCGTCAGGTGCGGAGGAAGGCGAGCAGCGCCTCGTTCACCTCGTCGCCGTGGGTCCACAGCAGTCCGTGCGGTGCTCCCTCGATCTCGACGTAGGTGGCGCCGGGAAGCCGCTCGGCCAGCGCCCGCCCGGTCGAATCGATCGGAACGATGTTGTCGGCGGTACCGTGGACGATGAGCATGGGCACGTCGATCTTGTCGATGTCCGCGCGGAAGTCGGTCGGCCAGGTGAGCGGTGCGGCGGCGATGGCCGCGTTGCCGGCATGGTTGGCCGTCTCGACGCTCGCGTCGAGCGCCTCCTGGGAGATGCGCGAACCCAGGTTCACGTCGAGGTTGTAGAAATCCTTGAAGAATCCGGTGAGGAACGCGTATCGGTCATCGGCCACAGCACCGGCGACGCCGTCGAAGAACTCCTGTGGGGCGGCGCCGGTCGGGTTGTCGTCTGCCTTCAGGAGATTCGGCACGATCGAGGCGAGGAAGACAGCCTTCGCGACCCGCTCGCTTCCGTACTTGGTGAAGTATCGAGCGACCTCGCCCGTTCCCATCGAGAAGCCGACGAGCACCACCTTCTCGAGGTCGAGTGTGTGCATCAGGGCGCCGAGGTCGTCGGTGAACGTGTCGTAGTCCGATCCGCCGTACGTCTTGCTCGATGCGCCGAACCCGCGCCGGTCGTATGCGATCACGCGATAGCCGGCCTCCAGGAGTGCGGCCTGCTGCTTGCCCCAGGACTCAGCGTTCAGCGGAAATCCGTGGATCAGCACGACCGCCTGGCCCGAACCCTGGTCGGTGTAGAAGAGCTTGATGTCGGCCGAGTTCTCGATGCCGACGGTGATGTAGGCCAACGGTCACTCCCTCCGGCCGAGGCGTCGGATGCCCGGCACTCTTCGACGCTAGGCGCGCGCCGGCCATGCCCGCCAGGGGGTTGCGGCCGAAGAGTCGGACCGTTACGGCGCGGTCCGGGGTGACTCCGGGTTCACGCATCCCGACCCGCTCCGACGGACGGGACGACCGTGAACATCGTGGGGGCCGCGAACCCGGATGCCGCGAAGGCGGATGCCGCGGCATCCATCACCGTCTGCACCCGGTCGTGCTCGACGAGCGCGATGGCGGCGCCGCCGAAGCCACCGCCGGTCATGCGGGCGCCGATCGCGCCGGCGCTCATCGCGGCCTCGACGGCGGTGTCGAGCTCGGGGACCGAGATCTCGAAGTCGTCCCGCATCGAGGCGTGCGAGGCGAGCAGGAGCGCGCCGATCGCCCTGGGGCCGTGATCGCGCAGCACCGCGACCGTGTCGAGGACGCGCTGGTTCTCGGTGACGATGTGGCGGACGCGCCGGAAGGTCACGTCGTCCATGAGCTCGGCGGCCCGGGCGAGATCGTCGACCGACACGTCCCGCAGGGCGCGGACTCCCATGATCTCGGCCCCGCGCTCGCACGCCGCGCGGCGCTCGCCGTAGCCTCCGGTCGCGTGCGAGTGCTTCACTCCGGTGTCGATCACGACCAGCTGGAGCCCGGCATCGGCGAACCCGAGATCGACGACGGATGCCGCGAGCGAGCGGCAGTCGAGGAAGATCGCGGCATCGGCGCGCCCGAGCATCGACGCCATCTGGTCCATGATGCCGGTGGGAGCGCCGACCGCCTCGTTCTCCGCGGTGCGGCCGACCTGCGCAAGGGCGACACGGTCCAGACCGAGGCCCCACGCGTCGTTGAGCGTGGTCGCGACCGCTCCTTCGATCGCCGCAGAGGAGGAGAGCCCCGCCCCGATCGGCACGTCGGATGCGATGGCGAGGTCGACACCCGTCACGCTCACCGCCGACCTCCCGGTCCTCCGCAGGAGCGCCCATGCCACGCCCAGCGGGTAGGCGGCCCACTCGGGCACCTCGCCGCGGTTCGCCGGGAACAGCTCATCGAGCGCGGCCAGGTCGACCTCGACGGCATCCCCATCGAAGGTCGAGACGACACGGATCCGGCCATCGGCACGCGTGCCGAGCGCGACGTGGGTGCGCTGCTGGATCGCGAACGGGAGCACGAAGCCGTCGTTGTAGTCGGTGTGCTCGCCGATCAGGTTCACGCGTCCCGGTGCCGACCAGGTGCCGACGGGTTCGATCCCGGCGACCTCGGTCAGCAGGGCACGCGCGGCGGTCGCACTGCCCACGACCCCGGTCACAGCTTCACCTCCGGCACGGACTCGATCGCCGCGCGGAGCCGCGCCGCAGCGGACTCGGGCGGCACATCGCCGATCCACGCGCCCATCGCGGCCTCGGAGCCGGCGAGGTACTTCAGCTTGTCAGCCGCGCGCCGAGGCGAGGTGAGCTCGAGCCGGAGCCGGACCGCCTCCCGGCCGACGTGCACCGGCGCCTGGTGCCACGCCGCGATGTACGGGGTGGGGGAGTCGTAGAGCGCATCCACGCCGCGAAGGAGCCGGAGGTAGAGGGGCGCCAGCTCATCGCGCTCGGCATCGGTCGTCCCTGCGATGTCGGTGACGTGCCGGTGCGGCATCAGGTGCACCTCGAGCGGCCAGCGTGCGGCGAACGGCACGAACGCGGTCCAGTGCTCGCCGCGCAGGAGCACTCGCTCGGAGTCCTGCTCGAACGCGAGGATCCGCGCGAACAGGTCGGGCCCCTCCCGCTCGGCGGCTTCGAGCAGCCGTCGCGTGCGCGGCGGGATGTACGGGTACGCGTAGATCTGGCCGTGCGGGTGGGCGAGCGTCACGCCGATCGCCTCGCCGCGGTTCTCGAACGGGAACACCTGCTCGATGCCGGGGAGCTCGGACAGCGCCGCGGATCGGTCGGCCCAGGCCTCGATCACGGTGCGGGCGCGAGTCGGGGTGAGCGTGCCGAAGGACCCCTCATGCTCCGGGCTGAAGCACACGACCTCGCAGCGGCCGACCGAGGTGCGGGTGCGTCCGAGGCCGGGCGTCTCGAGGTCGTCCAGGCCGAGCGGCGGGTCGACGGCCGCGGGTGCGTCGTCGGTGGCCCGTGCCAGCGCGGGGCCGAAGGAGGGGGAGCGGTTCTCGAAGACCGCGACGTCGTAGCGGGAGGGGATCTCCGACGGGTTGGTCGGCGTCTGCGGCGCCAGAGGATCGAGCTCCGCCGGGGGCAGGAAGGCGCGGTTCTGCCGGGCGGCGGCGACCGAGATCCAGTCGCCGGTGAGCACGTCGCGGCGCATGGTCGCCGTCTCCGCCCTGGCATCGAGTGCGCGGGTGTCGATGCTGCGCTCGTGGCCCAGCGTCGTGTCCGGGTCGTCGAAGTACATCAGCTCCCGCCCGTCGGCGAGGCGGGACCTTCGCTTGACGACGCCGGCACCGAGAGGCTCTGCTCGAAACTCCTGCATGTTCACGTCAACACGGTAACAGGAGAGGCATGGTAACGTCAACATGGTGCGGATCGGTGGAGTTTCGCCGAGCCGCCTCTGAAGCCCGGTCGGAAGGGGAGCTCATGACGGATGCCGATCGCACGCGCCGGGTGTCGATGCGCGACGTCGCATCCCTTGCGGGAGTCTCGGGCCAGACGGTGTCGCGCGTGGTCAACGACAGCCCGCGGGTCGATCCGGCGACCCGTGAGCGTGTCGAGAGGGCCATGGCGCAGCTGGGCTACCGTCCGCACCGTGCGGCGCGGGCTCTGCGCACCGGCCGCACGCACACCATCGGCCTGGTGGTGTCGACACTCGCATCGGTGGGGAACTCGCGCATGCTGCAGGCGGTCGCGGATGCCGCATCCCATCGCGGCTATGCCCTCACCGTGGTCACCGCAGCCGAGGCCGACGCGCTGGCCGGCGCGTTCGAGCACCTGCGCGACCAGGGCGTCGACGGCGCGATCGTGCTGAACGAGGCGACGGCCGCCGCACGGAGGGCGGATGCGCCGACCGGTCTCGCACTGGTCGTCGTCGATTCGCCGCCGGACGAGCGGTTCGGCGTCGTGCAGTCCGACCACGAGGCGGGGGCGCGAGCGGCGACCGAGCACCTGATCGATCTCGGACACGCGACGGTGTGGCATCTCGGCGGACCTGAGGACTCGTACGCGGCCGCCGAACGTGAGCGCGGATGGCGCGGCGCTCTGGAGGGAGCGGGGCTCGTCGCACCTCCCGTCGTCCGCGGGGATTGGACGGCGGCATCCGGTCACGCCGAAGGAGTGGCCCTCGCTGAGCGTCCGGACGTCTCAGCGGTGTTCGCGGCGAACGATCAGATGGCGCTCGGTCTGCTTCGCGCGCTCGCGGAGGCGGGGCGACCGGTGCCCGCGGAGGTCGCCGTGGTCGGCTTCGACGACATCGCGGATGCGGCCGACTATCTGCCGCCACTCACGACCGTCCGCCAGGACTTCGACGACCTCGGCGAGCGCGCGGTGGAGGCGCTGATCGGAGCGATCGACGGCGGTGCGCCCCGGACCGAGCTGGTGCCGACACGGCTGGTGGTGCGGGAGAGCTCGACTCCTGACTGAGCGTTCGAAGAGACGCGCGATGCGGAGGGTCGCACAGCGGCATCCCTCCCGAACCCGCGCATGGCGCATGCACTCAACGACCGTTGCAGCGGTCAGACGGCACCGATGATCGCATTGTCGAGCCGGTCGGTGTCGAGGGCGGGCAGAGACGCGTTCGCGAGAAGCACGTAGGCGATGCCGGCCGACGGATGGATCCAGTACTCCGCGCCGGCCCATCCGCCGTGTCCATAGGCGTCGCGGTCGATCAGTCCGGGCGCGCGGGTGGGCAGATTCCAGGTGAAGCCCCAGTCCTGGCCGCGCTCGGCGGGGTAGGGGTCGAGGCGGGGGATGTCACCGGTCAGCGGTCGCAGGGTCATCGCGAGCGTCGCGGGACGCACGATTCCTTCACCGGCACGGAGGAGTGCGGACCCGATGGCGAGCAGATCCTGGGCGCGTCCGATCAGGCCCGCTCCCGGATTGCGCTTGCGGGCGAACCTCTCGACGTCGAGTCCTTCTTCGGCTGCGCCGATCACCGGATGCGGGTCGGCGGCCTCGTCGATCGTGAGGCCGCCAGCGCCCAGCGGCGTCGCCCATGCCGCGAGTTCGGCATCCCACTCCCGGCCCGTCGCGTGCGCCACCAGAGCCGCGATGCCCTCGTACGCGATCGTCGAGTAGCGCGACACGGTGCCCGCGCGGAAGTCCCGACCGACCGCCAGAAGCTCCTCGCGCAGCGGCGTCGAGCTGTCCATCAGGGGCTCGGAGATGCCCGAGGTGTGACTCGCGAGGTGGCGCAGCCGGACCACGTCATCGCGGTTCGCGCCGAATGCGGGCAGCGCATCGGTCAGCGGGGTCTCGGCGGTGAGCAGCCCGCGCTCGATCGCCCGCGCAGCGGTGAGCCCGACGAGCGGCTTGGTGACCGAGAACAGGCGGTAGTGGTCATCGACGCGCGCGGTGCGCCCCGGGCTCGCGCCGAACGCGTCGAGGGCGACCGTGCCCTCTGCGGTTGCGATGCCCAGCACCGCCGTCGGGAGGACCCCCTCGGTGACCTGGCGCTCGGCCCAGTCGAAGGCGTGCGAGAACTGCTGGGACATCACTCCACCCGCCTACTCACTCGTGTGTCCGAGATCGGGGCGTGCGAGGAAGCGCGCAGTGGCGTCGGTCACCGCCTCGAGTTCGACGATGGTGACGAGGTTGTCGCCGGCGCGGGTGACCGGTGCGGGGACGAACAGCGTGCGCTGCGGACCGCGGCGCCAGTAGCGCCCGAGGAAGAATCCGTTGATCCAGGCGTAGCCCTTGCCCCAGCCGCGGGTGTCGAGGAACAGATCAGCCTGAGCATCGAGCGAGAACGTGCCCCGCAGGCCGACCGGTCCGGTGGCGCGACTGTCGACGACTGCGGTGGCCGAGGCCGGCGCATCCGCCACCGCCTGCCCGAGGGCGGCGACATCGAACGACCGCACATGCCACGGCCCCGGGATCGGGGCACCGTCGACACGCGCTGGGCCGATGAGCCCCTTGGGCTCGCCGATCTTCGTGTCGTAGTTGACGCGGCCGGTCTCTTCGACGAGAAGGCGCACCTCGCTGCCGGCGGGGATGGTCCAGCCACGCTCTCGGAGGGTGCGCTGTAGCGTGCCGGCGGGCCGCTCGTCCACCTGCACCCACGCGTGGTCGCGCACCTCGTCGAACTCCAGCACGGTTGCGCGGTCGGTTGCGGGAGTGCCGTGGAGGGATGCCGCGTACTGGACGAGCACGACATCGGCGCCGAGTTCGTCCATCGTCGGCGGCGCGGCAAAGGTGCCGCGGTCGGTCGCGACCAGGTGCAGAGGGTCATCGACGCCTTCGAGTGCGACCTCGAACACGGGTGCGTCGACCGGCTCGGGCAGTGGCTCGTCAGGCACTGGAGCATGCCTGGAGATCACATCGCGGAATGCGTGGAACTTGTCGGTGAGGTCGCCGGACTCGCTGATCGGCGAGTCGTAGTCGTACGAGGTGACCATCGGCAGGTAGCGACCGGAGTCGTTCGCGCCGGCGGTGAGGGCGAAGTTGGTGCCGCCGTGCACCATGTAGATGTTGACCGACGCGCCGGCGGCCAGCAGCGCGTCGAGGTCGGCGGCGCTGTCGGCGAAGTTCGTGGTGTGGTGCGTCTCGCCCCAGTGGTCGAACCAGCCGCACCAGAACTCCATGCACATCAGTGGCCCGGTGCGCTGGTGCTCGCGCAGGGTCGCGAGACGCTCATGGATGCGGGAGCCGAACGAGCCCGTCATGTGCAGTCCCACGTGCGACCCGTTCTCGAGCATCTGCGCGATGGGCTGGTCGACCTGGGTGAGCGGCACCGTGATGCCTGCATCCCGCGTCAGCCGGATGAGCTCCGCGAGGTAGGCCTTGTCGGAGCCGTACGCGCCGTACTCGTTCTCGATCTGCACCAGGATGACCGAGCCGCCCTGGTCGATCTGCCGAGGCACGAGGATCTCGTTGACGCGTGCGAGGTAGTCGCTGACGGCCGAGAGGTAGCGCGGGTCCGAGCTGCGGAGCTTCATCGCCGGGTCTGCGGTGAGCCAGGTGGGCAGACCCCCGTTGTGCCACTCGGCGCACACATACGGACCGGGCCGCACGATGGCGTGCAGGCCCTCCTCGGCGATCAGGTCGAGAAACCGGCCGAGGTCGACGCCACCGGTCTGCGACCACTGCCCGCGCACCGGTTCATGCGCATTCCAGTGCACATACGTCTCGATCGCGTTCAGGCCCATCAGTCGGGCCTTGCGGATGCGGTCGCGCCACTGGTCAGGATGCACTCGCGGGTAGTGGATCGCCCCCGAGATGATGCGATGCGGCTCGCCGTCGAGCAGGAAGTCGGCATCGCCGATCTGAAAACGGGAGGGGCGGGTCATCGCGTCCTCACGGGTGCCTGCAGCACACCGTTGCGGCGGTGCGGAAGGGTCGCGAGTGCGTCGTCGCGAAGCACTGCCGGAAGGAGGGCCTGCGGGGCGGACTGGTACGCGACCGGCCGGAGGAACCGGCGGATCGCCGACGCGCCGACCGAGGTGTGCAGCGAGGTCGTCGCAGGCCACGGACCGCCATGCTGCTGCGACCACGTCACGGCCACGCCGGTCGGCCAGCCCGCGAAGAGCACCCGCCCGGCTCGCGCCTCCAGCAGGGCCAGGGTCTCGGCGACATCGTCGCCCGGGTCGGAGTGCAGGGTCGCGCTGAGGCTTCCCGGCACGGTGCGCAGCGCCGCGTGCAGCTCCTCCGGCGAGGAGTACCGCACGAGCAGACTGACGGGTCCGAAGCACTCCTCGAGCAGCACCTCGGGTCGCTCAGCAACGGCCGCGGCATCCGTCGTCAGCACGATCGGCTGGGCGCCGTCGCCGGCCACGGTGCCCCGCGCGAGCACCTCGACCGAGGGGTCTGCGGCCAGCGCGTCGATGCCCGACGGGAAGGCGGCGGTGATGCGGTCGGTGAGCAGTGCCCCACCGGTCGTGTCGGGCACGAGAGCCCCGACCAGCGACTCGAAACCTGCACCCGCCGGGACGAACACGACGCCGGGCTTGGTGCAGAACTGCCCGACACCCAGCGTGAACGAGCCGACGAGACCCTGGGCGAGCTCCTCGCCGCGAGAGCCGGCGGCCGCAGCCGTGATCACGACGGGGTTCACGCTGCCCAGCTCGCCGTAAAACGGGATCGGGTCGGGGCGCCTGGTGGCAAGGTCGTACAGAGCGCGCCCACCGGAGAGCGAGCCGGTGAATCCGGCGGCCTGGATCACCGGATGCTGCACCAGCGCGTTCCCGGCTTCCCTGCCCTCGACGAGGCCGAGCGATCCGGCAGGCGCCCCGGCGGCCTCGAGTGCCGCCGCCACGATCGCGGCCGTCCGCCGTGACAGCTCCGGATGCCCCGAGTGGGCCTTCACGATCACAGGGCTGCCCGCAGCCAGCGCCGAGGCCGTGTCTCCGCCGGCGACCGAGAATGCGAAGGGGAAGTTCGAGGCCGAGAAGACCGCGACCGGCCCGACCGGCACGAGCAGGCGCCTCAGCTCCGGACGCGGCGGAGTGGCGGTGGCATCCGCGTCGTCCACGGTGAGCTCGAGGTACGAGCCCTCTTCGACGACCGCGGCGAACAGGCGCAGCTGACCCGACGTGCGACCGACCTCGCCGCGGAGGCGGGTTTCACCCAGACGGGTCTCGCGGTCGGCGATCGGCACGAGTTCATCGGCGGCGGCATCGAGCGCATCAGCCGCCGCGCGCAACCAGGCGGCCCGGTCGGCAGCGCTCGAGCCGGCCCAGATCGGGGCCGCAGCAGCGGCCGACGCGACGATGGCCTCGAGTTCTTCCGAGGTGGTGGTCACGAGAGGTCCTTTCGGGCGAAGCGGAGTCCGAGGCCGAGGTGGGGGAGGTCCGTGAGGCATCCGTCGGCGATCGCCACCGGGCTCGGGTCGATGAGAGCACCGAGCGCGCCGAAGCCGGCGTCCTCGACGTCCTCCACCATAGGCTCGCCGTTCGTGAGCGTGAGCGCGAGCTGGCCAGAGAGCTCGGGAAGAAGATGCGGATGCAGAGGCACGCCGTGCTCGGCGGCGAGCGCGGCGATGCGCCGGAACGGAGTGATGCCCCCGACCCGGACGATGTTCGGCTGTACGATCTGCGCGGCTCCGGCACGCAGGTACTCGTCGAATCGGAACGCGGTATGCAGGTTCTCGCCGACCGCGATCGGTACGTCGATCCGCCGCGCGAGTTCGGCGTGGGAGGCGAGGTCATCCGCGCGCAGGGGCTCTTCGATCCACGCCGGGGCGAACGCCCCAAGAGCCCGGACCGACCGCGTCGCGCGATCGAGATCCCACCGCTGGTTGGCGTCGATCATCAAGTCGCAGTCGGGTCCGAGCAGCTCTCGCACCGCCGCGACGCGGTCGACGTCTTCGGCAAGGTCGGGTTTTCCGACCTTGATCTTGACCGCGTCGAAGCCCGCGTCTATCCAGCGACCGACCTGGGCCAGCAGCTCGTCGAGCGAGTAGTGGAGGTTGACCCCGCTGCCGTAGGCGCGCACCGAGGCGCGCGCGCGACCGAGCAGATCCACCGCCGATATCCCGCGGCGCCGGGCCTCGGCATCCCACAGCGCGAGATCGAGGCCGGCGAGCGCGATCGTCGTCAGCCCTCCGCCGCCCGCCTCGTGGAGGTGCCGCCACAGCGGGTCCCACAGAGTCTCGGGGTCGGCATCCCGCCCCAGAGCGGCTGGAGCGATGTCGTGCACCAGCAGCTCGTGTACCGCCTGGGCGCCGATCTGCGGGGTCCATGAGAAGCCCCAGCCCTCGACGCCGTCCGAGCGCACGACGTGGGTCGCGATCACACCGACCGACGTGACATCCCCCGCCCAGGCCCGGGCGAGGGGCACCCGCAGCAGACGCGCGTCGAACTCCGCGACCGTCACCCCCCGCGCGCTCGGGATCAACGCAGTCACAGCAGCGCGCGGCCCGCTCCGAGGATCGCGGCGAGGCGCTCCTCCTGCGCGGGCGTGGGGTCGACGAGCGGCGCGCGCACGCCGCCGACGGCGAGGCCGCTGCGGCGCAGGCCGGCCTTGATGAGCGAGACCCCGAAGCCGGGGGTCTCATCGCGCAGTGCGACGAGCGGCGCATAGAATCCGTCGAGCAGAGCCAGTCGCCGGTCCTCGTCGCCGTCGACGTAGGCGCGGTAGTACGCGTTCGCGATCTCGGGAGCCATCGCGAAAGCCGCGGACGAATACAGCGGGATGCCGATGCCCCGGTATGCGCCCTGGGTGAGCTCGGCGGTGAGCAGGCCGTTGAAGAACACGAAGTCTGTGCGTCCGGTGGCGGCGACCGCGCGGACGATGAGCTGGGCGGTGCCGATGTCTCCGACCCCGTCCTTGAAGCCGACGACCTTCGGGTTCTGCGAGAGTCGAACCACGGAGTCGACCGTGTACTGCGCGGTCCCGCGGTGGTAGATCGCGACGGGAAGATCGGATGCCGCGGCGATCGCCTCGACGTACGCGATGAGTCCCGCCTGTGTGCCTCCCACGAGGTACGGCGGCAGCACGAGCAGTCCGTCTGCGCCGGCGTCGGCGGCCGCTCGTGCGACCTCGGTCGCGTGACCGAGCTGCCCGCCCGCCCCGGCGATCACCGGCACCGAGCCGGCGACGGTGTCGACGGCGACCTGGACGACCGTGGCCGCCTCGGTCGCCGACAGGGCGTGGTACTCGCCGGTGCCGCACGCGGGGAACACCGCGCCTGGGGCATGCTCCAGGGTGCGCGCGATGTGGGTGGAGAGAAGATCGGTGTCGACCCGGTCGGATGAGTCGAACGGGGTCACCGGGAAGAAGAGGATGCCATCGAAGTTCATGCGTGCACGTCCGATCGGTCGTCAGCGGCGGCCAGCTCGGTGCGCCAGTCGTGTGCGGGGGTCCAGCCGAGCAGCGCTCGCGCCTTGGCGTTCGAGAAGGCGGGCGTCGTGCCGGTGAGCTCTGCTGCGGCGGCTGCGGTGCCCGGGTGGAACCGGGGGAGCAGGTCCGCGAGTGGCTCGCGGGCGAGGGCATCGTCGGCGCCGACGAAGAAGACCTCGCCGCTCGGGATGTCGCCGAGGGCGGCGAGCAGCGTGTCGGCGAAGGTGGCGACATCGCGGGCGTCGACGTAGTTGAACAGGGCCGGCGCGGAAAGCGCGGGGTCGTCGAGCCGCTCGCGCACCGTGTGACCCTGCTGGGTCGGTGCGCCACCCCACTCCTCGGGAGCGATCACGTAGCAGGGCCGGAAGGCGGCGAAGCGCACGGCGTCGCCGGTCTGGCGCTGCAGCATCGCGATGGACTGCTCGATCAGCAGCTTCGACAGGGCGTAGGCGTTCCAGGGGAGCGTGGGCGACACCTCGTCGAGGGGCAGTCGGTCGGGCGTCCAGCCGGTCGGCGCTCCGTATCCGATCACGGTCGGGCTCGACGCGGCGACGATCTTGGGGATGCCGGCCTGCACCGCGCCGCCGAGCACCGACATCGCCAGCGCGGCGTTCGTGCGCAGGATGACGTCCTCCGGCGCGCTGAACGGCACGGCGATCGCGGCGAGGTGGATCACCGCGTCGGCCTGCGCATCGGTGAGGGCGTGTGCCGTAGCCGCGGCATCCGTCAGATCCAGCGAGACGTGCGCGACCTGCAGGTTCTCCGCTGGAGCCCGGTCGAAGGAAACCACCTCGTGCCCGCGCTCGGCGAGACCCGCGACCAGGCTGCGCCCCAGCCGGCCGGCGCCGCCCGTGACGACGATGCGGCTCATCAGACGCGCTGGGCGAGCAGGCGGATGCCGAGATCGGCGACTTCGACGGGCATGCCGGTCGACAGCGATCGGTTGCCCGCGATTCCGACGGCGATCGACTGCACGCCGTCGCGCCAGTTCGCCGGGCGGGCGAGCGGGTCCTCGCCGGGACCGATGAAGACGTCGGACAGCAGGATTGCGTCACCACCGCCGTGGCCGCCATCGCCGCCGAGGATGGCGATCTCGACGGGCGCCTCCCAGTGGCGCTGCAGCAGCAGACGCTCGGATTCGGGGCGCAGCGACACTGAAGTGCCGGCATCGACCGCGCTCGGGTCGAGCGCCGGAGTGAGGCCTTCGGCTTCGACCACCGCGCCGCGCTCGACGACGTCGAGTTCGACGCGGCCGAGCGTTCCGTTCACTGCGACGCGGTAGCCCTCCCACGGTGCGTGCGCATTGAGCGAGTAGCTGAGCGTCGCCCCGTTCGCGTAGTCGACCACGAGCGCGAGGTTGTCCTCGATCGTGATGCCCTCGCCGAACACATCCCGGTCGCGCACGTACCCGTCGTGGCCTTCGGCGTCGAGGTAGAGCGCCTTCAGGTTCGGGTGATCGCGCAGGTCGAGGTCGAACCCGTCGTGTGCACCGTCACGGGTGCCACGGGCGGGTCGATCGCCGAGTCCGCGCATGGCGGCATTGTCGGCACCGTAGAAGCGCAGCCCTCCCGAGGCGAAGACGCGCCGCGGAGTGGAATGGATCCACCAGTTCACGAGATCGAAGTGGTGGCTGGCCTTGTGCACGAGCAGTCCGCCCGAGTTCTTCTTCTCGCGATGCCAGCGGCGGAAGTAGTCGGCGCCGTGCTTGGTGTCGAGCATCCACTGGAAGTCGATCGAGGTGACCTCGCCGATGACGCCGTCCTGGATGACCTGGCGCAGCGTGCTGTTGCGAGGCGAGTACCGGTAGTTGAACGTGAGCAGCACGTCGCCGCCGGTGCGCTCGACGGCGTCTTCGATCGCGGCCGCGCTGTCGGCGTCGATCGTGAGGGGCTTCTCGACGACCACGTCTGCGCCCGCCTCGAGTGCGCGGATGATCAGGGGCGCGTGCTGGTCGTCGCGGGCCGTGATGACGACCCGGTCGATCTTCTCGGTCGCGATGAGCTCGTCGAGCCGGTCGGGGTGCCACGTCGAAGGCGCGACGATGCCGGCCCCGACCGCGCGCTGCACTGCGAGCGCGGCGCGGACGGGGTTCGGCTCGCAGATCGCGACGAGCTCAGCGTGGTCGGCGTACGCGCCTGCGATGGCATCGACGTACATCTGCGAACGGCTGCCGGCTCCGACGACGGCATAACGACGCCTGCTCATTCGGGACTCCTCGAATCGGGGAAGCGTTTTCCCGCCTCTCGCGCCCACGGTAGCACAGGCCCTCTCGTGAGGGGAATGATGCGAGATCGGATTCGCTGGTGAACGGCCGCAAGGTGTGACTACCATGGAGCCGTGGCCAAGAAAGCGCTTTCCCGAACCGGCGAGCTCATCGACGGCGCCCATCCGACGCGGTCGGTGCTGCGCTTGCTCGCGCGCCGCCCAGGGCGGATGTCGCTCGCGCTGTTCGCCTTCGCTATGAAGGAGATCCCGCTGTGGTTCCTCCCGGTCATCACCGCGGCGATCATCGACATCGTCGCCGACGGGGGAGAAGTGACGGCCGTGCTGTGGTGGCTCGCGCTCGCGGTCGTGCTCCTGCTGCAGAACTACCCGAACCACATCCTGTACACACGCAGCTTCATGACTGTCGTGCGCGACACCGGTGCCGACCTGCGCAACGCCCTTGCGGCCCGGCTGCAGAGCCTGTCGATCGGCTACCACACGCGGGTGAGCTCCTCGATCGTGCAGACCAAGGTCGTGCGCGACGTCGAGAACGTCGAGCTGATGCTTCAGCAGGTCACTCATCCGCTGCTGTCGGCGACCATGGTCATGATCGGCGCCCTGGCGATGACGGCGATCGCCGTTCCCGCGTTCCTGCCGGTCTATGCGCTCGCGGTGCCGATTGCGATCGGCATCCGGTACGGCATGCGCAACCGCTCGAAGGCCCGCAACGAGGACTTCCGCCGCGAGGTCGAGACGCTCTCGGCTCGCGTCGGTGAGATGGCCTCGCTCATTCCGGTGACGCGAGCCCACGGTCTCGAAGAGACCGCGGTCACCCGCGTCGGTCACGGGGCGGAAGGAGTGCGCCGCGCGGGGCTGCACCTCGACATGCTGAACGGCCACGTGGCATCGATCTCGTGGGTGGCCATGCAGCTGCTGGCCGTCGGATGCCTCGGCCTGGCGGCGATCTTCTCGCTGACCGGCATCCTTCCGATCACGCCCGGCGAGGTCGTGCTGCTGGCGACCTACTTCACGCTGCTGACCGGCGGTCTCACCCAGCTGCTCATGCTCATTCCAGTCGGGGCGCGCGGGCTCGAATCCGTCCGCTCGATCGCGGAGGTCATGCAGGAGCCCGACCTCGAGCTCAACGCGGGCAAGCGCGTCGTCGATCGCGTGAGCGGCGGCATCCGTCTCGCGCATGCCTCGCACCGCTATCCGGGCGCCGATGCCGACGCACTGCACGAGATCGACCTCGACATCACCGCCGGCGAGACCGTCGCGCTGGTGGGCTCATCCGGCTCGGGCAAGTCGACCCTGCTGAACCTCGTGCTCGGGTTCGTACGGCCCACCGCCGGGCACATCCTTCTCGACGGCGTCGACATGCAGCAGCTCGACATGCGCACCGCCCGCCGGTTCGTCTCGGTGGTGCCGCAGGAATCGGTGCTGTTCGAGGGCACGATCCGCGAGAACATCGCGTACGGGATGCCGCAGGCCGACGACGCCCGCATCATCCAGGCGCTGCGCGATGCGAACGCGCTCGATTTCGTGCAGGACCAGCCGCAGGGCTGGGACACCGTGGTGGGGGAGCGCGGGGCACGTCTGTCCGGCGGTCAGCGCCAGAGGCTTGCGATCGCCCGCGCGCTCGTCCGCGATCCGCGGATCCTGCTGCTCGATGAGGCGACCTCCGCGCTCGACCCGGAATCGGAGGAGCTCGTGAAGGAGGCTCTCGGCCGCCTCATGCGCGGCCGCACGACCCTCGTCGTCGCGCACCGGCTCTCCACGATCCGCCAGGCCGACCGCATCGTCGTCCTCGAGCGCGGACGCATCGTGGAGCAGGGCAGCCATGACGCTCTGCTCGAACGCGATGGACGGTATGCCCACCTCCACCTCACCCAGGCGGGTCTCGCCGGGCGATGACTTTCGATCCTCAGGAGAATCAGATGACGGATGCCGCACCTCGGCCGCTCAGAGCGGCGATCGTCGGAACCGGAGGCATTGCGCATGCGCATGCGCAGGCCATCGCTGATCTCGCGCCGCGCATCGAGCTCGCCGCGGTAGCCGACGTCGACATCGAGCGAGCTCGTGCATTCGCCGACGGCTTTGCGCCGGCGGCCGCCGTCCACCCGAGCCTGAGCCTCCTGCTCGCTGCGGAGCAGATCGATCTCGTGCACATCTGCACACCGCCGCAGACGCATGTGCCCCTGGCCATCGAGTCTCTACGCGCCGGAGTTCCCGTGCTCGTCGAGAAGCCCACCGCGCTCAGCCTCACCGAGATGGACAGACTCGTGGCGGTGTCGCGCGAGACCGGCGTGCCGGCTCTCACCGTCTTCCAGCATCGCTTCGGCCACGGCGCCCAGCGGCTCATCCGTCTGCTCCGCGACGGCGTTCTCGGCCGGTCCCTCGTCGCCACATGCGAGACGCTCTGGTACCGGCCCGCGGAGTATTTCGACGTGCCGTGGCGAGGGCGATGGGAGGTCGAAGGCGGCGGACCGACGATGGGTCACGGCATCCATCAGTTCGATCTGCTGCTCGCCGTGCTCGGCCCGTGGCGGCGCCTTTCGGCCTTCGCTGCGCGGCAGGCGCTGCCCACCGACACCGAAGACGTGTCGATGGCCGTCGTCGAGTTCGAGAGCGGCGCGCTGGCGACCGTCGTCAACTCGCTCGTCTCCCCGCGCGAATCGTCCCGCCTGCGCTTCGACTTCGAGCGCGCGACCGTCGAGGTCGAACACCTCTATGGCTACTCCGACGCCGACTGGGCCTTCACGCCGGCCAAGGGCCACGAGCACCTTTCCGCCGAGTGGGCGGCCGACGCATCCGACGAGGTGAGCAGTCACCGGCTGCAGATCTCAGCCATCATCGACGCCCTCGCCGCGGGAACCGAACCCGCAGTCGGGGCCGAAGAAGCCCGCCGCACCCTCGAGTTCGCCGCCGCCACCTACGCGTCCGCCTTCCGCGGTGTGCCGGTGAGCGCCGGCGATATCGTCGACCCGGACCCGTTCCTGACGAGCATGGACGGCGGAGCCGTCCCCTGGCCGCCCCTCAAGGAGGTGCTATGACCCTTTCGATGAGCTCTGACGACCCCACCGCTTTCGCCGTGCACGACGACGACGTCGAACTGTTCCGCTACACCTACGTGCCCGACACCGTGCAGCTCGAATCGCCGAAGCCGTACCTGCATCCGATCCGCACGCGCTCGGGCCACCTCGTGAGCCTCTTCCGGCCACACGACCACGTGTGGCACAAGGGCATCGTGTGGTCGCTGCCTGTGGTCGGCGACGAGAACTTCTGGGGCGGACCGACCTACGTGCGCGACCAGGGGTACGTCCAGCTGCCCAACGACGGCGCGCAGGTCCACCTGCGGGTGGAGGCTTCCGGCGTCGACGCCCACGGTTCCGCGCGGTTCGTCCACGACCTCGAGTGGATCACCCAGGCGGGGGCGCGCCTGTTCACCGAGCGCCGCACGATCGGCGCGCGCGTCCTCGACGGCGACAGCTGGGTGCTGACGTTCGAGACGGCGATGACGAACGTCTCGGCATCCGAGATCGCATTCGGCTCGCCGACCACGAAGGGCCGCGAGAACGCAGGCTACGGCGGACTCTTCTGGAGGGGCCCGCGCTCGTTCACCGGCGGAACCCTTGTGACCACCGACGGCACCGGGACAGGCAGTGACGTCCGCGGCCAGCGGCACGAGTGGATGGGATTCGCGGGGCAGCACGACGAGGTAGACGCGTCGTCGCTCATCGTGATGGTCGACGATGCGCAGAACCCGCACCATCCGCCGCAGTGGTTCGCGCGCTCGGAGGAGTTCGCCGGCCTGAACCCCGCGCCGTTCTTCAGCGAAGAGCTCGTCGTGGCGGCGGGAGAGGTCGTGGTGTTCCGCTATGGCGTGGGGATCGCGGATGCCGACGCCGACGACGCCGGCGAGCTCGCGGATGCCGTGCGCGATGTTCTGAGGGCGCGGTGATGACCACCCCGCTGTTTCCGGGCGGCGTCGCCGTGTCGGACCTCGCCGTGTACGACTGGGAGGCAGCCGACGGAATGTGCGGCGGGTCTCCGCACCTGCACACCGCGTCGAGCGAAGGATATGTCGTCGTCGCCGGATCGGGGTCGGTCCACACCCTGAGCGCGGACGGGGTCGCAGAGCACGCGCTCTCGCCGGGCGAGGTCGTGTGGTTCTCGCCGGGGACCGTGCACCGGCTCGTGAACGACGGCGGCCTGCGGCTGATCGTCGTGATGCAGAATTCCGGGCTGCCCGAAGCCGGCGATGCCGTGCTGACCTTTCCTGCACGTGTGCTCGATGATCCGGAGGCGTACGCCGCAGCGGCGGCTCTTCCGGCAGGCCCGGGACGAGAGACCGCGGTCAAGGCGCGCCGCGACCTCGCGATGGAGGGCTATCTCGAGCTTCGGGATGCCGTCGCCTCGGGCGGTCCGAGCGCGCTCGCCGCGCTGCACGCACGTGCCGCGCGCCTCGTGCAGCCGCGGGTCGCGGAGTGGCGCGCGACCTGGGATGCGACGGTGGCGGCCGAGGTCGAGCGCACCCGCCGCCAGCTGAATGCACTGAGCGAAGGCCTGCCCGGTGCGCTGAGCGCAGCTTCCGTCCACCGCGCTACGCCCGTCGGCGGTGACCCGGCGTTCGGCATGTGCGGGCGCCTGACCACCTGGCAGTGGCCGTGTTGACCGGAGGGCGCGGAACATGAACGCGAAAGACATCGTCCCCGGCGAGGCCTTCATCGACGACCGGGGGCGCGTCGCGCAATTGCACGGAATCGGACTGCAGCGCATCGGCGACCGCTGGTACGCGTGGGGCGAAGACAAGGCCGCAGGGGATCGCTTCACGGCGGTCTCGTGCTACTCATCGGACGACCTCGCCACGTGGCGGTACGAGGGTGATTCTCTCGTCGCCGGCGCGGGTGAGCTGGCGACCGATCGCATCGTCGAACGCCCGAAGGTTCTGCAGCATCCCGACGGGCGCTGGGTCATGCTCGTCCACCTCGATACGGCCGACTACACCACCGCACGAGTCGGCTACGCCATCGCAGACGATCCGGTCGGACCGTACGAATTCGTACGCAGCGAGCTGCCGCTCGGCAATCAGTCACGCGACATCGGCGTCTTCCAGGAGGGCGAGGCCGGCTACCTGCTCTCCGAAGACCGCGACAACGGGCTGCACATCTACCGGCTGCGAGACGACTACCTCGGGGTCGACAGCATCGTTGCGACACTTCGCCAACAGGATCGCCCCGAACTGGGCTACGAGTCCCCGACGCTCGTGAAGCATGGGGCGCGCTACTTCCTGTTCGGGTCCGATCTCACGTACTGGAACATGAACGACAACAAGTACGCGGTTGCCCCCGCGCTCGCCGGGCCATGGTCGGCCTGGCGCGACCTCGCACCGCCTGGGACGAACACGTTCGAGTCGCAGGTGAGCGTCGTGCTGCCCGTCGGAGCAGGCTTCGCATACGTCGGCGACCGCTGGACCGAGCACGACCTGGAGTCATCACCCCTCGTCGTACTGCCGCTGCGCATCACTGATGATCGAGCCGAACTCGAGTGGCGCGAGCGGTGGAGCATCGACGAATTGCTGAGCGCCGACGGCGGCTGACGAGGAACATCCATGGTGACGACCACCCCTGGCACGCGCTCGATTCGACTGATCGATTCGCGGCCGCCGCTGAGGGAACCCGCGATGAGCAATGCGACCAATCCGCACTCGCGGGTGCGCCTGACCAGCAGATGGATCGAGATCGACGGCAAGCCGGCGCTTCCCGTGACCGGGGAGCTGCATTTCAGCCGCATCCCGAGAGGTCGATGGGAAGAGACCCTCCGGCTGATGGTCGCATCAGGGCTCACCTCGGTGTCGACCTACGTGTTCTGGATCCACCACGAGCCGGTGCGGGGCGAAGTCAGCTTCGAGGGCGACCTGGACATTGCGGCGTTCCTGGAGACGGCCGAGCGGGTCGGTGTGGATGTGATCGTGCGGATCGGCCCGTGGTGCCACGGGGAGGTGCGCAACGGCGGTCATCCGGATTGGGTCGTCGAGGCCGCGCCGGACGCGCGCACGAACGATCCCGTCTACCTCGAGCTCGCGAAGGCGTGGTACGAGCAGGTGGCGGCGCAGGTCGCACCCTTCTGCGGTCCCGACCGCCGCGTGATCGGCATCCAGATCGAGAACGAGCTCTACGACCAGCCTGAGCACATCGCCACCCTCAAGCAGCTCGCCCGCGACGCGGGGCTTTCCGCCCCGCTGTGGACGGCGACGGGGTGGGGCGGCGCGATCCTTCCCCCGCACGAGGTCTTCCCGCTGTACAGCGGATACGCGGACGGGTTCTGGGCGGGTCAGGGCTCGACATGGGACGACAGCTTCCGCGACCACTTCCGGTTCACGCACGTCTGGGACGACCCGGGCGTGGGCGGGGACTTCCGCGAAGAGGGTGTCGAGATCGTCGTTCGCGACATCGATCCGGAGTTCCCGCCGGCGACGTGCGAGCTCGGCGGCGGCATGGCGACGGCCTATCACCGCCGCCCGATCGCGCGTGGTCGCGACATCGCCGCGGTGGCCAACGTCAAGATCGGCAACGGGTCGGCATGGCAGGGCTTCTACATGTACGTCGGCGGCACGAATCCCGCCGACCACATCCAGGAGAGCCACGCGAGCGGGTACCCGAACGACCTTCCCCGCTTCGACTACGACTTCCAGGCGGCGTTCGGCGCGACCGGGCATCCCGGCTCGAGCCTCGGCCTGCTGCGCGACCACAACGCCTTCCTCGACGCCTTCGGCGACCGGCTGGTGCAGATGCACAGCTCGCTGCCCGATGACGCCCCCGTCGACGTGCACGACCTCACCTCTCTGCGCTGGGCCGTGCGCACCGACGGTGAAAGCGGATTCCTCTTCATCAACACCCATCAGCCGCACGAACCGCTGTCCGGTTCGCCGGACGTGCAGTTTCAGATCGCTCTGAGCGGGGGAGATGTCATCGTGCCCGACCGGCCCGTCGGCATTCCGAGCGGCGTCATCGCGCGCTGGCCGCTCCGCCTCGACTTCGCGGGCGTGCGCTTCGAGTGGGCGACGGCGTCCGTCGCGGGCGTGGCCGGAGGCGCGATTCCGACCGTGGTGCTGCGCGCGCACGACGGTATCGCCCCGCGCGTTCGGTTCGCCGCCGGCACCAGCCTGCGCAACAGTGCCGGCGACGATGTCTTCGCAGAGGAGGCTGTGGACATCGAGCCCGGCACGTCGGTGGTGGCGAACGGAGCGCTTCGGATTCTCGTCGTCGACGAGCGCCAGGCCGAGCGCCTTTGGTACCTGGGCGAGGAGCTCATCGACTCCCTCGATCCGGTGTGGCTGGAGGGGGAGGGTCTCGTTGTCCGGGCGGCGCATCAGCCCGACGCGGCGCGGTGGACGGGGATCCGGTTCGAACCAGTCCATTTCGTCACGTCGTCCACGCCCGGCTCGGTTCGGGTGACGGCGCAGCCGATTCGCGCCGGTGAGCGGCCGCCTGTTCGCTTCGGGGAGTTCATGGGACGATCGACCGCGCCCACCGACGCTCAGATCGACGAGGTCGCGGCGGTGTGGAGGATCGATGCGCCTTCGATCGACACAACCGCCGATGGTGATCGTGCCGAACTCGTCATCGAGTGGGAGGGCGATGTCGCGCAGCTTCGCGCGGGCGGCGTCGTGATCCGGGATCGGTTCTGGGACGGACTGCCGTGGCGCATCGACCTCACTGACCTTCCCCCGCATGCTGAACTCACTTTGCACATCGTTCCGATCACGCCCGAGAGCCTGATCGATCTCGACGGCGAGGCTCGTGCGCGGGTGGCGGCGGACAGCCTCCTGTGCGGGGTGCGGAACATCACGCGCGTGATCTCTACGCGGTGGACCCGGGCCGCGACGCGCGATGACGCTGCTGCCGGGGAGTTTGAGATCGTCGGAGTGGGATAGCGCTTTCCCGCGTGATCTTCTAGGGTGGACCTGACGCTTTTCCCCCGATGCGGAGACTCCCATGACAACCTCGCTGCGCTGCGCCCTCGTCGGCACGGGGGCGGTCGCCCACCTGCACGCACGCGCGGTCGCCGCGCACCCGCACGCCCGACTCGTGGCGGTGACGAATCTGCACCGGACCGTCGCCGATGACTTCGCCGCGCAGTGGGACGTACCGGCCGTCTACGACGACCTCGACGAACTGCTCGCCGCCGAGCACCCCGACGTCGTGCTCATCTGCACCCCGCCCGGCGCGCACCACGGACAGACCCTTCAGGCGTTCGCCGCAGGTGCTCACGTCGTGGTCGAGAAGCCGCCGGCGTCCTCGCTCGACGAACTCGACGAGATGCGCGCCGCCGCCGCCGCAGCCGATCGGCAGCTCGCTGTCGTGTTCCAGCAGCGCACCGGCACCGCCGCCGCGCACGTTCGCCGGCTCCTTCAGGCCGGCGCGCTCGGCCGCCCGCTGATCGCGGTGTGCCAGACGCTCTGGTACCGCGACGCGGCCTACTTCGCCGTTCCCTGGCGCGGGAGGTGGGAGACCGAGGGCGGCGGCACGACGCTGGGCCACGGCATCCATCAGCTCGATCTGCTGGCGTTCCTCCTCGGCGACTGGGCGGGCGTGCAGGGGCGCCTCTGGCGGCTCGATCGCCAGACGCAGACGGAGGATGCCTCGACCGCCACGATCACGTTCGAGAGCGGTGTCGTCGCGCAGGTCGTCACGAGCGCCGTGTCACCGCGAGAGGTGAGCTCGATCCGCATCGACACGCAGAAGGCGACGATCACGGTCGAGCACCTGTACGGCCATGGCCATCAGAACTGGGCGATCACGCCGGTGCCGGGTCTCGAACGCGAGGCGGCAGCGTGGGCACTGCCCGATCACGAGGAGCGCAGCGACCACGAGCCGCTGCTGCGCGACGTGTTCGACGCGCTGCTCGCGGGTGACCGGCTGCCGCCGACGGCGACAGACCCGGCGCGCTCGTTCGAGATCGTCGCGGCGATCTACGCCTCCGCCGCGGCGGACGGCGCGGTGATCACCCCTGTCGATCTCGCGACGCACCCGACGCACCGCAGCGGCTTCGCGAGCCCGGTCAGCGACATGCGCGCCATCCGGACATGACTCCGCAACCGGTGGAGCTGTACCGCGACCCGGTCTACGACGGCGCGACCGATCCCACCGTGGTCATCACCGACGGCGTCTGGTGGATGTTCTACACGCAGCGCCGGGCCACCCACCCCGATGCGGGCCCGGGCGTGGCCTGGGTGCACGGCAGCCGCATCGGCGTCGCGCAGTCGCCCGACGGCGTCGCGTGGACCTATGCGGGCACGCTCGAACCGTATGCCGCCGGCCTCACGCTGCGCGCAGGACCACCTCCCGGTGAGGTCGACGTGACGCACTGGGCGCCCGAGGTGATCCACGACGGCGAGCGCTGGCGCATGTATCTCACCGAGATCGACGGCATCCCCGATCGCTGGCCGGGATTCGCGCGCACGATCGTCGAGTATGTGTCCGACGACCTGCGCGGGTGGAGACGGCGCGGGCCGATCTCGCTGAGCAGTGACCGCGTCATCGATGCGGCGGTTGCGCGCTGCCCCGATGGCCGGTGGAGGCTCTGGTTCAAGGACGAGGCCGCCGACTCCGTGACGAAGGTCGCCGCATCCACGGATCTGGAGACGTGGCGCGTCGAGGGGACGGCCATCGGCGGCCGTGCCCACGAGGGGCCATACGTTCTCGAACTCGGCGGCAGCTGGTGGATGATCGTCGACGAGTGGCGGGGAATGGGCGTCTACCGGTCGGCCGATGCGGTCGCGTGGACGCGGCAGGGCGGACCGGATGCCGTCATCCTCGGCGCCGCCGACGTGCCCGCCACCGGCTTCGGTCACCACGGCGCGGCAGTGCGCGACGGCGAGGACGTCTGGTTCTACTACTTCGGACATCCCCGGCGCGCGGCTGTTCCGCCCCCGGAGCAGGACGTGATCGATGACCGACGCTGCGCCGTGTACCGCGCCCGTTTGACCGTTGTCGACGGCGAGCTGCGGTGCGCCCCATGACGCCGGCCACACCCCTCGCGGGGGGCTGCGGGATGGGACCGACGTCGAGATTCCCGTTCGGAGCACTCCGGGAAAGCGATTTCCACAAAGTTCTTGCGAATCGATTCATCGCGTAGTACGGTAACCGGCAAGCGCTTTCCCATGCACCGAGGAAAGCACACCCACCGCCACACAGGACGACGAACGTTCAGCGGAGCACAAGGAACGCGGACGTTCGAAATGAGAGGACAAGGATGTTCAATAGGAAGCGGACCCTCGCAGCCGTCGCCATTGCGGCCGGCGCAGCGATCGCCCTCGCCGGATGCGCAGGTGGCAGCGGCAGCGCGGCCCCAGACGCCGCCCCGACGTTCGACCCGGACGAGAAGGTCACCCTCGACCTCGCGTTCTGGGGCAACGACATTCGCGCTGAGCTCTACAACGAGGCGATCGCCGCGTTCAACGAGGAATACCCGAACATCACGGTCAACGCGACGTTCCTCGGATTCCCGGAGTTCTGGGAGAAGCGTCAGACCGAAGCGGCCGGCGGCAATCTGCCGGACGTCATGCAGTTCGACTACTCGTACCTGCGGCAGTACTCCGAGAACAACCTGTTGCTGCCCCTGGACCCGTACCTCGGAAACATCATCGAGACCGACCCGCTCCCGCAGAACATCCTCGACATCGGGGTCGTCGGCGGCGTGACCACCGGCATCCCGACCTCGACGAACGCGTGGGGCCTGTTCACCAACCCGGTCCTGCTCGAGACCGCCGGTGTGGACGAGTTCGAGGGCGGCGACTGGGAGGACTACACCGACTGGCTCGGTGACATCACCGCCGGCGCCGACGGCGCGTTCTGGGGCGGCACCGACTTCTCCGGCCGCATCCAGAACTTCGAGCTCCAGCTGCGCTCCGAGGGCTCCTACCTGTTCAGCGAAGACGGCGAGCCCGGCTTCGACGAAGAGCGCCTCACCGAGTTCTGGGAGTCCGGCGCGGACATCCGCGACGGCATCGGCATCCCGCAGCAGCGCCTCGAAGAGGTCCTCCCCAAGGGCGGCTTCGACACCGCGCTGACCGCGGCCGAGCTCACCTGGGACAACTTCGGTGCCGGCTACCTCGCCGGCCTCGGCGCGGGCTACACCGAGCTCGGACTGATCGCTCCTCCGGTGACGAAGGAGGGTGCGAAGGATCTGTACCTGAAGCCGTCCATGCTGCACGCGATCTCGGCGAAGACCGATCACCCTGAGGCGGCGGCGACCCTGGTGAACTTCCTGGTCAACTCGCCTGAGTCGGGAGAGATCTTCGGCACGAACCGCGGCCTCCCGGCCTCTGAGACGGCGCTTGCCGCGGCTGAACTCGACCCGCTGAGCCAGCAGGTCAAGGATTACGAGGCATCCATCGCCGACCGCCTGGGCGATGCCCCGCCGGTCCCGATCGTCGGCTACGGCACGCTGGAGGAGAAGTTCCGCCAGCTGGGCACCGAGCTGAACTTCGGAACCATCACCGTCGAAGACGCTGTCGCCCAGTTCTTCTCCGAGATGGACGTGGTCCTCAACCAGTAGAAACGTCCGGGGTCTGGACGGAATGTCCAGGCCCCGGAACCCAATCCATCCATCCGCAAGAGCGAACCGGGAGAGTCGACGATGACCACTACTTCGACCAGAGTTATCGTGACCGGCCAGAAGTCGTCACGGCGGGCGCTGCTGCGTCGGGAGCGACCGGAGCACCTGAACCGCCCCGGCCAGAAGGCGCGGCTGCGCAGGGAATCTCTCGCCGGCTACACGTTCCTGCTTCCGTGGCTGATCGGGTTCCTCGGTCTCACGATCATCCCGATGGCGTACTCGCTCTATCTCTCGTTCACGAGTTACAACATCTTCCAGCCGCCGAAGTGGATCGGCCTGGACAACTACATCCGGATGTTCACGGATGACCCCGCCTTCATCCAGTCGGCGCAGATCACCCTGATCTACGTGCTGGTGGGAACGCCGATCACCTTGATCGCGGCGCTGCTGGTGGCGATGCTGCTGAACTTCCGCGACAAGGGAGCGGGATTCTTCCGCTCGTCGTTCTACGCTCCCTCGCTCATCGGCGGCTCGGTGTCGGTCGCGATCGTGTGGCGTGCGATGTTCGCCGCCGACGGCCCGGTGGACAACGGGCTGAGCCTGTTCGGCATCAACCTGGGCGGCTGGGTCGGCAACCCCGACCTCGTGCTGCCGATGATGATCCTGCTGTCGGTGTGGATGTTCGGCGCCACGATGGTGATCTTCCTCGCCGGGCTGAAGCAGATCCCCAAAGAGCTGTACGAGGCGGCCGAGATGGACGGCGCCGGTCCCTTCCACCGCTTCCGGGCGGTGACGATCCCGCTGCTGTCCCCGGTGATCTTCTTCAACCTGCTGCTCGGCCTGATCGGCGCCTTCCAGGTGTTCGCGTCCGCCTACATCATCAGCAACGGCTCCGGCGGACCCGCAGGCATGACGAACTTCATCACGCTGTATCTGTACAAGCGCGGCTTCTCCGACGGACAGATGGGCTACGCCTCCGCGATCGCCTGGGTGCTGCTGATCGTCGTCGCGATCATCGCCTTCATCCTCTTCCGCACCCAGCGATCCTGGGTCCACTACTCGGGAGACAGCAAATGACCACTGCATCCTTCTCCGAACCCGCACTGGCGATGGTCGAGAACCAGCTCGACGGCGCCGACCAGACCGGTGCCCCCACCCCTGGTCCGCCGCGCCGCCGCGTGAAGCGCAAGACCTGGCAGACCGTCGTCTGGTTCGTCGTGCTGATCGCTCTCACCGCGGTCGTGCTCTACCCGCTGGTCTGGCTGTTCCTGTCGACGTTCAAGCCCAACGGCGAGTTCGGCGTGAACATGGGCTTGCTCCCGGACAACCCCACCCTGGAGAACTACGCCAAGGTCTCCGAAGGCATCGCGGGCGTTCCCATGGCGAAGTTCTTCCTGAATTCCTTCATCATCGCCGTCGGCTCGGTGATAGGAACCGTGCTGTCCTCGGCGCTGGCCGCGTATGCGTTCGCCCGCATCCAGTTCAAGGGACTCGGCATCCTGTTCGCTGCGATGATCGGAACGCTGCTGCTGCCGTTCCACGTGCTGATCATCCCCCAGTACATCCTGTTCAACAATCTGGGCCTGGTGGACACATTCGTCCCGCTTCTGCTGCCGAAATTCCTCGCCACCGAAGCGTTCTTCGTGTTCCTGCTCGTGCAGTTCATCCGCCAGATGCCCCGCGACATGGACGAAGCCGCCCGCATCGACGGCGCCGGACACCTCCGCATCTTCTGGTCGATCATCCTGCCGCTGATCCGCCCCGCCCTGATCACCTGCGCGATCTTCTCGTTCATCTGGGCCTGGAACGACTTCCTCGGACCCCTGCTGTACCTCACCAGCCCGGAGAACTACCCGCTCCCGATCGCGCTGCGGCTGTACAACGACCAGAGCTCCTCGAGCGACTTCGGGGCGACCGTCACCGCATCGTTCATCGCGCTGCTTCCGGTGCTGCTGTTCTTCCTCGTGTTCCAACGGTTCCTGGTCGACGGCGTCGCGACGCAGGGGCTGAAGGGATGACCGTGGTCATGAGCCGGCGCGAGCAGAAGGCGGCCCGTCGGGCCGACCTCTCGGGCGCCGGACCGGTGCTCGAGGAGCGTGCCCCGATGCGCTTCCCCGGAGCCACCGGTGCGTTCGCCCTGTTCGGCGAGGTGCTGCTGACCGGACTGCTCATCGCGGTGGGCGGGCTGCTGCTGGTCACCCTGCCCGCGGCCCTGGCCGCCGGCATCCGTCACCTGCGCCGCTACCTGAATGCCGAGGCCTCTCCGCAGCGTCGGTTCTGGCAGGACTACCTGAAGGCGCTGCCCGGTGGGCTCGTCGTCGGCGCGCTGGGGCTTGTCCTCGTGCTGCTCCTCGTGCTCGACATCGACCTCGCCGCATCCGGTGCCCTGCCGGGAGGCGTCGCTGTCGCGGCCGTCGGCTGGCTCGGTCTCGCGGCCGTGGCCGTCACCCTTCTCGCCGCCGCAGGCGCCTGGGGCCCGGACGCCGGCTGGAGTGGGGCGATGCGCGGCGTTCCCGCCGCACTCCGCGCCGATGTCACCGGCGTGCTGTTCCTCGTCGCCACTGCTGCCTTCGTGTGTGTTGCGACCTGGATGCTCGTGCCCCTCGTCATTCCGGCCCTGGGCTGCGTCGCCCTGGCCGTCGTCGCGATCCCGGCACGCCGAAGGCGCCGCTGACGGCGCATTTGCGTCTGCTTCGTTCGGCATGCCAAACTGCTGGAAAGCGTTTACCCAAAGTCTTCCGATGTTGACCGATCCATCCACGAAAGCAGGATCCCGTGACTGACACCTCCCTCGCCCCGGCTCCCGCCGCGACGCCCGACGCCCGTCCCGCCGTCCGTGAGATCGGCATCATCATGAACGGCGTCTCGGGCCGCATGGGGTACCGCCAGCACCTGGTGCGCTCGATCCTCGCGATCCGCGACCAGGGCGGCATCGAGCTGCCCGACGGCACGCGCGTCACCGTGAAGCCGATTCTGGTCGGCCGCAGCGAGGCCAAGCTCGCGGAGCTGGCGGCCAAGCACGGCATCGAGGACTACACGGCCGATCTGGATGCCGCCCTCGCCGACCCGCGCTGGGAGATCTACGCCGACTTCCTGGTGACGAAGGCCCGTTCCTCTGCCCTCCGCAAGGCGATCGCCGCCGGCAAGACGATCTACACCGAGAAGCCCACGGCCGAGACCGCCGCGGAAGCGCTCGAGCTCGCCAACCTCGCGGCCGCTGCCGGCGTGAAGACCGGCGTGGTGCACGACAAGCTGTATCTTCCGGGGCTGCAGAAGCTCAAGCGGCTGATCGAGTCGGGCTTCTTCGGCCGCATCCTCTCGGTGCGCGGCGAGTTCGGCTACTGGGTCTTCGAGGGCGACTGGCAGCCCGCGCAGCGCCCCAGCTGGAACTACCGGGTCGAAGACGGCGGCGGCATCATCGTCGACATGTTCCCGCACTGGAACTACGTGCTCGAGAACCTGTTCGGCAAGGTCGAGACCGTGTACGCGCAGGCATCCACCCACATCCCCACCCGCTGGGACGAGAACGGCGAGCCCTACGCGGCCACCGCCGAAGACGCGGCGTACGGCGTCTTCGAGCTCGACGGCGGCCCCGAGAACGGGCCGATCGTCGCGCAGATCAACTCCTCGTGGACCGTCCGCGTGAACCGGGACGAGCTCGTCGAGTTCCACGTCGACGGCACCCACGGCTCCGCGGTCGTCGGGCTGTTCGGCGCGAAGATCCAGCATCGGAACGCAACGCCCAAGCCCGTCTGGAACCCTGACCTCGCCGACGACCACGACTACGACGCCGACTGGGCCGAGCTGCCCGTGAACGACGTGTTCCAGAACGGGTTCCGGCAGCAGTGGGAGGAGTTCCTGGTCTCCTACGTCGAGGGAACCCCGTACGAGTTCGACCTGCTCTCCGGCGCCCGCGGCGTGCTGCTGGCCGAAGCGGGTCTCGAGTCCAGCCGCGAAGGTCGCAAGGTCGCCCTGCGCACCCTGACGCTGGAGTGACCCGATGCCCCTGCTGACCCTCCTGGACCCCGAGGGCACGACCTCGACGGCCGAGCTGGCCGAGGCGCCCGCGTTCACCCGCCCGGCCGAACCGCTGCGCAGCCGTGTCGCGTATGCCGCCGCGCACGTCGTGCCGAAGGTCTGGGCCGACAACACCCCCGGTCAGCCGGCCGAGATCGACTGGGACTCCACTCTGGCGTTCCGCCGCTCGGTCTATTCGTGGGGTCTCGGCGTCGCCGATGCGATGGACACCGCTCAGCGCAACATGGGGCTGGATGCCGTCGCCACCCGCGAACTGATCGCCCGCAGCGCCGAGGTCGCCCGCGAAGAGGGCGGATCGGTCGTGGTCGGCGTCAACACCGACCACATCGATCAGGAGTGGATCGAGCTCGACGCGATCATCGACGCCTACAAGGAGCAGCTGCACTTCACCGAGGAGCAGGGCGCCGGGCCTGTGCTCATGGCCAGCAGGCACCTCGCCCGCGCGGCGGCGACCGCCGACGACTATCGCCGCGTCTACCGCGAGGTGCTCTCCAGCGCGACCACACCAGTGGTCCTGCACTGGCTCGGCACCGCGTTCGACCCGTCGCTCGCGGGCTATTTCGGCTCGACCGATCAGGCCGCGGCATCCGACGTCCTGCTCGACATCATCGGGGAGCACCCCGACAAGATCGCCGGCGTCAAGATGAGCCTGCTGGATGCCGACGCCGAGGTCTCGGTGCGCGAGCGTCTTCCCGAGGGTGTGCGGATGTTCACCGGGGACGACTTCAACTACGTCGGCCTGATCGGCGGCGATACGGTCGGGCAGGGCGACGGGCATTCCGATGCCCTGCTGGGCGCCTTCGCCGCGATCACGCCCGTCGCCTCGGCGGCGATCCAGGCGTTGGACGCGGGCGACCCCGACCGCTACCTCGCGCTGCTCGGTCCGACCGAGGAGCTCAGCCGGCAGGTCTTCGCTGCGCCGACCTTCTACTACAAGACCGGTGTCGCGTTCCTGGCGTGGCTCAACGGCCACCAGTCCGCGTTCCAGATGGTGGGCGGACTGCACTCGGCGCGCAGCCTGCCGCACCTCAGCCGCATCGTGGAACTCGCGAACGCGTCCCACGCTCTCGAGCAGCCCGAACTGGCTGCCGAGCGCTGGCACGGAATGCTGCGCCTGAACGGAGTGGATGCATGATCACCCCCGATCCGCGCCTTTCGATCAACCAGGCCACGATCAAGCACGCCGACCTCGCGACCGCGCTGCGCGTCACCGCGGCGGCAGGGGTGCAGGCGATCGGACTGTGGCGTGAACCCGTGCAGGAAGTCGGTCTCGCGACCGCGGCGCGCCTGCTCACCGACTCCGGCCTCCGCTTCACGACGCACTGCCGCGGCGGATTCTTCACCCTCCCCGAAGGGCCGGCGCGCCGAGCAGCGATCGACGACAACCGCGCCGCGATCGAGGAGGCCGCAACGCTCGCAGCCGCCGGCGCCGAAGGGTCCACCCCGATCCTCGTGCTGGTCGCCGGCGGCCTCCCAGAGGGATCCCGCGACCTCATCGGCGCGCGGGAGCGCGTGCGCGATGCGATCGGCGAACTCGTTCCGGATGCCGCAGCCGCGGGTGTCACGCTCGCACTCGAGCCCCTGCATCCGATGTACGCCTCGGACCGGGCCGTCGTCTCGACACTCCGTCAAGCGCTCGACATCGCGGCGGATTTCGACCCGACCGTGGTCGGCGCGACCGTGGACACCTTCCACATCTGGTGGGATCCCGACGTGCTGAACCAGATCGCCCGCGCCGGGCGCGAGGGCCGCATCGCAACCTACCAGGTGTGCGACTGGAGAACCCCGCTTCCGGCCGACGTGCTGCTCGGCCGGCATTACCCCGGCGACGGCGTCATCGACTTCGAATCCCTGACCTCGGCCGTGCTCGACGCCGGCTATCGGGGCGACATCGAGGTCGAGATCTTCAACGAGCAGATCTGGGCCGACACCCCGGAGAACGTCGTCCGGCGCACCGCCGAGACCTTCGGCTCGGCGATCTCGCCCCACTTGGCCGCACCCGTAGACTCTGCCTCGTGAGCGACACGACGACGGAGCGGGCTCGCGCCTCGGCGCCGACGCTGCATGATGTCGCCCGCGCTGCCGGGGTCTCCCTCGCGACCGCATCCCGAGTGCTGAACGGCTCGACGCGCAAAGTCGCCGAAACGTATCGCGAGCGGGTCGAGGCGGCCGCCGCCGAGCTCGGCTACACCGCGAACCTCTCTGCGCAGGCCACGGCCCGTGGCACCTCCGCGATCATCGCGCTGCTGGTCGCCGACATCGCCGACCCGTATTTCGGGCAGATCGCAGCCGGCGTGGCCCGCGGTGCCGACGAAGCGGGACTGGTCGTGACGATCGCGATCACGGAGCGCGACCCCGAACGCGAAGCGCGGCTCGTCCGGGCTCTCCGCGGACAGAGGCCGCGCGGGCTCATCCTGGCCGCATCGCGCACGACCGAGTCGTCCGATCCCGTGGTCCAGGCGGAGCTCGACGCGCTGGCGTCGACAGGGGGCCGCGTCGTCGCGCTGGGGCCCGGAGCCGGTGAAGTCCGGTCCGTGATCGTCGACAATGCCAGCGGCGCGCGTGCCCTCGGTCTCGAGCTGGGCGCGCGCGGCTACCGCGACGCCATCGTGCTCGCGGCCGGCGAAGGGGTGCTCACGTCCGATGACCGCACGAGCGGCTTCACCGAGGGGTTCGCCGCAGCCGGCGGCTCGGTGTCTCGGGTGTACCGCGGCGGCTTCACGCGCGAGTCCGGTTCCGACCTGATGACTCGGGCAATAGCCGACGGCGTCGAGCCGGGCACCCTCGTCTTCGCGATCAGCGACGTCGTCGCGATCGGCGCGATGTCGGCCGTACGCGAGGCCGGACGAGTCGTCGGGTCCGACATCGCCCTGTGCGGCTTCGATGACATCCCCGCCGGGCGCGACGTCACACCCGGGTTGACCACGGTCAAGGTTCCGCTCGAAGACGTCGGCTACCTCGCGCTGCGCGCGGCCGTCGACGACGAGTGGGATGCCGATGCCGGCCCCCTGCCGCTCGAGGTGGTCGTGCGCGAGAGCACGCCTCTCGTGCCCTCGGCCTAGCGGGCGCCACGCGTGGAGAGACGATGCCCGATGACGGCACCGAGCGAAAGGCAGCGATGACGGTCGTTCTCGCCCCCGACAGCTTCAAGGGATCGATCGGCGCCGCGGACGCCGCCGAAGCGCTCGCCGCCGGCTGGCGCAGGGTCGCCCCCGACGCGGAGCTGGTGGCACGGCCGATGGCCGACGGCGGCGAGGGCACCCTCGACGCGTTCGCCGCGGCGATCACGGGCAGCATCCGGATGCCGATCACGGTGACCGGTCCGCACGGGCGCCCGGTTTCGGCATCCTGGCTCCTCCTCCCGCCGTCCGCCGATGCTCCGGCCGGCACCGGGGTCGTCGAGCTCGCGTCGACGTCGGGCATCGAGCTGCTCGGGGTCGACCTCCAGCCGCTCGATGCCCACACGGGCGGATTCGGCGAAGCGATCGTCGCCGCGCTCGACCACGGCGTCTCGCGGCTCGTGCTCGGCATCGGCAGCAGCTCGTCCACCGACGGCGGTACCGGGCTGCTCACGAGCCTGGGTGCACGGTTCGCCGATGACACCGGTGCGCCGATCCCGCTCGGCGCGCGGGGTCTGGACGCCGTCGCGGCCGCGGACCTGTCGCGGCTCCGGCCGCTGCCTCCCGGTGGGGTCATCGTGCTGACCGATGTGACAAACCCCCTGATCGGCGCGTCCGGCTCCGCGGCGGTCTTCGGACCGCAGAAGGGCCTCACCCCCGCGGAAGTGGCACAGGCCGATGCCGGCCTGTCGCGCCTGGCGGCCGTCTTGCCCGCCGATCCGGACAGCCCGGGCGCCGGTGCCGCCGGCGGCGCGGGCTACGGGCTGCTCGCATGGGGAGCACGGCTCGTCCCCGGCGCGGCCGAAGTCGCCGAACTCATCGACCTGCGCGGGGCGCTCGCCGCGGCATCCGTCGTCATCACCGGTGAGGGCTCGTTCGACGGTCAGTCGGCCGCGGGCAAGGCGCCCACCCACGTCGCCGCGCTGGCGGCGGCGGAGGGCGTGCCGGTCGCCCTCGTCGCAGGACGCATCGCACCGGATGCCGCCACTTCGGGCTTCGCCGCGTCCGTCTCACTGAGCGACCTCGCCGGAGGCGGCGCAGCCGCGATGGCCGATCCGACGCGCTGGCTGCGCGACGCAGGCGCTGAGCTGGCCCGCGCCTCGGCGCCTCGACCCTGATCCGAACAGTCCGTCGGCACGACCGGCCGCCTCGCTCGAAGGAGTTCCATGAACACCGCACGCACCCGCCTCGATCCCCGCGACGAGATCGCGGTGATCGACCGACGCATCTTCGGCGGCTTCGTCGAGCACCTCGGGCGGCACATCTACGACGGCATCTTCGAGCCGGGCCACCCGTCTGCTGACGCCGAGGGCTTCCGCACCGACGTGATCGAGCTCGTCAAGGAGCTGGGGGTCTCGACCATCCGCTACCCGGGCGGCAATTTCGTCTCCGGCTACCGCTGGGAGGACGGCATCGGCCCGGTCGACCGGCGTCCGCGGCGCCTCGACCTCGCTTGGCACGCGACCGAGACCAACGAGGTCGGGCTGCACGAGTTCCAGTCCTGGCTCGACAAGGTCGGCAGCGAACTCATGCTCGCGGTCAATCTCGGCACGCGTGGCACGCAGGAGGCCCTCGATCTTCTCGAGTACGCGAACACATCGGTCAAGACCGCGCGCACCGACGAGCGCGCCGCGAACGGGCATCCCGAGCCGTTCGGCGTGAAGGTGTGGTGCCTCGGCAATGAGATGGACGGGTGGTGGCAGCTCGGCCACCGCAACGCGGCCGACTACGGCAAGCTCGCCTCACGCACCGCGAAGGGGATGCGGCAGCTCGACCCCTCGATCGAGCTCGTCGTCTGCGGCTCATCGGGTCGCTCGATGCCGACCTTCGGCGCATGGGAGCGGGAGGTCCTCGAGCACACGTTCGATGACGTCGACTTCATCTCCTGCCACGCGTACTACCAGGAGCGCGACGGTGACGCGCAGGAGTTCCTCGCCTCGGCCGTCGACATGCAGAAGTTCATCGAGAGCGTGGTGGCGACCGTCGACCATGTCGCCGCGGTGAAGAAGGGCGACAAGCGCGTCCAGCTCTCGTTCGACGAATGGAACATCTGGTACCTCACGGATTGGGAGGAGCAGGCGGTGAGGTACGGCCCCGACGAGTGGCCGATCGCTCCCCGCCAGCTCGAGGACCAGTACCACGTGCTGGATGCGGTGGTGTTCGGCGACCTGCTGATCACGCTCCTCCAGCACTCCGATCGCGTGCGCTCGGCATCCCTCGCACAGCTGGTGAACGTGATCGCGCCGATCATGACCGAGCCCGGCGGACCGACGTGGAGGCAGACGACCTTCTTCCCGTTCTCGATCACGTCGCGCCTCGCGGGTGAGCGCGCGGTTCGTCTGCCGATCGAGTCGGGCACGTTCCACAGTGCGCGCTTCGGCGAAGTCGCTTCGGTCAATGCTGTCGCGACAGTGGGTTCCGAAGGCGCCAGCGTGTTCGTGGTGAACCGCTCGTTGAAGGATGCCGAGACTGTGGAGATCGATCTCGCCCGGCTCACGGAGGCGCTGGGGCACGACGTGAGGATCGTCGAGTCGCACCTGCTCCACGACGACGACCTGTATGCCGCCAACACCCTCGCGGACCAGACGCGTGTCGGAACCGTCGCGAACGACTCCGCTGTGATCGAGCTCGGCCGCCTCCGCGTGACGCTGCCGCCGGTGTCGTGGACGGCCATCTCCCTGCGAGCCTGAGCCGCGGAGGGGAGTCACCCCCCTGTTCGGCGGACGCCGACTGGCGTAGACCGGAGTCGTGGGGAACACACGTTCATTGGACGTGCGCGTGACGGGTGGGCTCGTTCGCGGTGTCCGGGAAGACGGAACGATCGCGTGGCGCGGCATCCCGTATGCGGCGCCGCCGATCGGCCGGCTGCGCTTCCGCGCGCCTCGGCGGGTCGTGCCGTGGCCCGGATCGCGGGACGCCACGATGTTCGGGCTCGTCGCCCCGCAGGCGCACAAGGGGCAGTTCACGGGCGTCTCCCCGGACGTGCCCTCGGGCGAGGACTGCCTCACCGTCAACGTGATCGCGCCCGAGTCTGCTCTGGCCGACGCGCCGGCGATGCCCGTCATCGTCTTCATCCACGGCGGCGGCTACAGCACCGGGTCGTCCCGGGACTTCAGCGGCCAGGGACGCAACTTCGTGCGCACCGGCAAGGTCGTGTACGTCAGCTTCAACTATCGTCTCGGCGCGCTGGGCTACCTGGACTTCTCGCGCTACTCGACGCCGCGGCGACCGATCGACTCGAACCTCGGCCTGCGTGATCAGGTGGCCGCACTGCTCTGGGTGCGCCGCAACATCAGCGCGTTCGGAGGCGACCCCGAGCGGGTGACCGTGTTCGGCGAGTCCGCCGGCGCCAACTCGGTCACGACGCTCATGGCCACACCCGCCGCCCGGGGCCTGTTCTCGCGTGCGATCGCGCAGAGCGCCCCGCCGAACGCGGTGTATTCCCGCTCGATGGCGGCCGTCTGGGCCGAGCAGTTCGTCGAGATCCTGCGCCGACGCAGCGGAGATGCGCGTCGATCGCCGCTCCCCGTCACCCGGGCGGTGTCGCTGCTGACCGGCGCGGAGGCGTCCGAACTGGTGGATGCCGCCCTCGTGCTGCAGGCGCGGACGCCCGAAGAGACTCCCGGAGTCTTCTGCCTGGCACCCGTGGTCGACGGGCGCTTCGTGCCGCGGCATCCGATGGCGACGTTCCGCAGCGGCCTGGCGCACCGCGTCCCGCTCATCATCGGCACGAACGACCGGGAGGGCACGATCTTCCGCGGACGACTCGACATCCTTCCTCGGTCTGCGCCCCGCATCGAGGCGGTCCTCGCGCAGGGAGCGCCCGACGATCGCGGCCCGATCGCGCTGGCATACCCCGGGCTGCCGGGCGGAGCGCATGCGGCCGACTTCGGCGGAGACTATGCGTTCTGGTATCCGTCCGTCGCGCTGGCCGAGCGCCACTCCCGCTTCGCGCCGGTGTATTTCTACCGCTTCGACGTGGCACCGCGGCTGCTGCGGTGGGCGGGGCTGGACGCCACTCACGGGGTCGAGATGTTCGCGCTCTTCGAGCAGGCTGACGCACCCATCACCCGCACGATGACTTCGCTCGGCGGCCGCAAGGTGTTCAGCAGAGCAGGCGAGCGGATGCGGGACGCGTGGCTGCACTTCGCTGCGACGGGCGCACCGCCACTGGGGTGGCCGCGCTACAGCGAACCCGACCGACTGACACTGATCATCGACGACCGCGACCGAGTCGAGTCCGACCCGCGCGCGGATCGCCGTCTGGCCTGGAGCGCCCTGCTCCCGCTGGGCTGACCAGCTCTCACCGCCAAACCACCCCTTCTCGCCGAGTCCACCCATGATCGACCGACCAAACGGGGTGGGTTCGTCGAGAAGAGGTGGTTTCGCCGATGAAGGCAGGGATGCCGGGACCTACGCCCCGCCGAGGGCCTCGGCCACGACAGCGCGCGCCTCCTCCTGCACTTCGCGGAGGTGCTCCTCGCCGCGGAGCGACTCGGCGTACAGCTTGTAGACGTCCTCGGTGCCGGACGGTCGGGCCGCGAACCACGCGTGCTCGGTGACGACCTTGAGCCCGCCGATCGCGGCGCCGTTGCCCGGCGCGTGGGACAGCTTCGCGATGATCGGCTCGCCGGCAAGCTCGGTGGCCGAGACGGCCTCGGGCGACAGCTTGGCCAGCTGCGCCTTCTGCGCCGGCGTCGCAGGTGCGTCCACGCGCTGGTAGGCCGACGAGCCGAAGGTCTCCTCGAGTTCGGCATACCGCTGCGACGGGGTCTTCCCGGTGACGGCGAGGATCTCGGCGGCGAGGAGGCACAGCAGGATGCCGTCCTTGTCCGTGGTCCAGACGGTGCCGTCGGTGCGCAGGAACGACGCTCCGGCCGACTCCTCGCCCCCGAACGCGACGGAGCCGTCGAGCAGACCCGGCACGAACCACTTGAATCCGACGGGGACTTCGAGCAGGGCGCGGCCGAGCGACTCGGCGACCCGGTCGATGATCATCGACGAGACGAGGGTCTTGCCGACCGCCGAGTCCGACGGCCAGCCCGGTCGGTGCGCGTACAGGTAGTCGATCGCCACCGCGAGGTAGTGGTTGGGGTTCATCAGCCCGGCGTCGGGGGTGACGATGCCGTGGCGGTCGGCATCCGCATCGTTGCCGGTGAGGATGTCGTAGTCGTGCCGCTTGGCGACCAGCGAGGCCATCGCCGACGGCGAGGAGGGATCCATGCGGATCTTCTCGTCCCAGTCCAGCGTCATGAACCGCCACGTCGGATCCACATCGGGATTGACGACCGTGAGGTCGAGCCCGTAGTGCTCGCCGATCAGCGCCCAGTATTCGACCGACGCCCCGCCGAGCGGGTCCGCGCCGATCCGCACCCCGGCCTTCTTGATCGCGTCGATGTCGATGATGTTCTCGAGGTCGCGGACATAGCCCTCGCGGAAGTCGTACTCGCCGAGCGCGTCGCCGTCGATGTCGGCGAAGCGCGTGCGGCGGACGCCGTCGAGGCCTTCTCCGATGAAGTAATTGGCACGGTCGGCGATCCAGCCGGTCGCATCGGTGTCGGCCGGTCCGCCGTTCGGCGGGTTGTACTTGAAGCCGCCGTCGCGCGGAGGGTTGTGCGACGGGGTGACGACGATCCCGTCCGCGCGACCCGGGTCATCCAGAGCCCGGCCGCGGTTGTACGCGAGGATCGCGTGGCTGAGCGCGGGTGTCGGTACCCAAGAGTCGCGGGAGTCGACGCGAACGTCGATCCCGTTCGCGACGAGCACCTCGATCGCGCTGCGCTCCGCCGGCAGCGACAGCCCGTGCGTGTCGCGACCGAGGAAGAGCGGACCGGCGATCCCCTGCGCGTTTCGGTAGTCCACGATCGCCTGGGTCGTGGCGAGGATGTGGTCCTCGTTGAAGCTCGTGCTCAGCGACGATCCGCGGTGGCCGCTCGTGCCGAACGCGACGCGCTGCTCCGCGACGGCGGGATCCGGCTTTCGGTCGTAGTAGGCGTTGATCAGCTCATCGATGTCGATCAGATCGGATGCTTCGGCGGGAAGTCCTGCACGCGTGCTCATGTGCTCAGTCTGCCTGGTGCGGCGCTCTGCGGGAACTCCCGCTGCACTCTCGCGGCGGTGGCTAGGCTATGCGGATGACCTCCGAGCCTGATGCGCGCCGCACGTACAGCTACCTGGGCCCGGCCGGCACGTTCACCGAGGCGGCGCTGGCGCAGGTGCCCGAGGCACGGGGTCACTCCTGGCGGTCGGTGCGCAACGTTGGCGAGGCGCTCGCGGACGTCGTCGACGGTCGGTCGGATGCCGCGATGATCGCGATCGAGAACTCGATCGACGGCGGCGTCTCCACCGCGCAGGACGCGCTCGCCACGATGCCCGGTCTGCGGATCGTGGGGGAGTACCTCGTCCCGGTGGACTTCGTGCTCGTGGCACGGCCCGGCACGAAGCTCGAGGACGTCTCGCTCATCGCGGCACACCCGGTCGCGTACGCGCAGTGCCTGCAGTGGCTCACGCGTGCGCTTCCCGCCCACGCCCACATCCCAGCGTCCAGCAATGTGGCCAGCGCCGTCGGACTGCTCGACGGCACGAGCGATGCGGATGCGGCGATCTCGCCGCCCGGCATCCTGGAGCATCACGAGCTCGACCTGCTCGCCGAGAAGATCGGCGACAACCCGAACGCGGTGACCCGGTTCGTGCTGGTCGGCAAGACGGTCGCCCCGCCCGCGCCCACCGGCGCCGACAAGACCTCCCTCATCGTGGAGCTGCCCGATGACCACCCCGGTGCGCTGCTGGAGATGCTCGAGCAGTTCGCGACCCGCGGCATCAACCTGTCGCTGCTGGCATCGAGGCCCATCGGCGACGCACTCGGCCGGTACCGCTTCGTGATCGACGCCGACGGCCACATCGAGGATGAGCGCATGGCCGACGCGCTGCTGGGCCTGCGCCGCTTCAGCCCCAAGGTCATCTTCCTCGGGTCGTATCCGCGCGCCGATCGCGCGATCGTGCACTACCCCGAGCGCTATTCCGACGACGTGTTCGTGGAAGCACGGGACTGGCTGCGCGGCCTCGTCAGCGGCGAACCCGAAGCCTGATCGTACTCACGCGGCCGCGAGCAGCTCCACGGTCTGCAGGCGTGCGGTCGCAGCATCCATCGGCTCGCCTTCGAACGCGCCTGCGACGGGCGAGATCATCACCTCGTCGACCTCGTAGCGCGCTGCGAACTCGGCGACCTGGGTGCGGACATCGGGGCCGGTGCCGACCAGCCAGCGCCGTCGCGCGGCAGCCATGATCGCCTCCGCCGGAGCGTCCGCCTCCGCCGCGAGTGCCACGCGGGCCTCTTCGACGGTCTCGAGTGCGGTGAGGGCCTTGCCGGTCCGAAGGCGCGCCATCATCCGCAGCTGCGGCAGTGCGCGCGCATCTGCCTCCTCGGCTGTGGCCGCGGCGACCGCGTTGATCGTGAGGAAGGTGCGCGGTTCGGGGTTCGACTCGGTCGCACGGTATCCGCCGCGGTAGAGGTCGAGCGCGCGCTCGAGGCCCTCGCCCGAGAAGTGGTTCGCGAACACGTACGGAAGACCGAGGGATGCCGCGAGCTGCGCCGAGTAGTCGCTCGAGCCCAGCAGCCACACCTCGGGGGTGCCCTCAGCAGCCGGTGTCGAGTGGACGTCGTACGTCCCGCCGCTCGTGTACCGCACCGTTGCGCCCTCGGCCGAGACGAGCGACAGGATGTCGCGGACGTGCTCAGGGAAGCGCTCGACGTCCGAGGTCGTCCCCGACATGCGCAGCAGCTGCGTGATCACCGGGTCGCTGCCGGGTGCCCGGCCGATGCCGAGGTCGATGCGTCCCGGAGCCAGAGCCTCCAGCGCGGCGAACTGCTCGGCGACCACGAGCGGAGAGTGATTCGGCAGCATGACCCCGCCGGAGCCCACGCGGATGCGACTGCTGCGCGCCGCGGCCGCCGCGATGAGCACCGGCGGTGTGGTCGAGGCGACCGCCGGCATGTTGTGATGCTCGGCGAACCAGTATCGGCGGTAGCCGAGCTCGTCGGCCCGCGCAACAAGGCCCAGCGATGCGGCGACCGCCTGCGCGCTGGTCTGCCCGGTGCGCACCGGGACGAGGTCGAGGACGGAGAGGGCGGGGAACGGCGCGGAGCTGGACATCTCCAGTGCCAACCGCGGAAGGCGACTGCTCTATTCCGCTCCGGGCGCCCCGCCTACGTGTTCTTGACGACGCGACCCTGCTTGTCGGTCGCCGCACCCGCGATCGTGAGGATGATGTCGATGATCCACCAGATTCCGAATCCGCCGAGCGTGATGAGCTTGAGGATGCCGGTGCCCACCTTGCCGAGGTAGAAGCGGTCGATGCCGAGCTCGCCGAGGAAGATCGACAGGAGCAGGGTCGCGAGCCACGACTTCGGGCTCAGCTGTGCCGGTGCGGGAGCGGCGTTCTGCTGCACGACCGGGTACTGCGGCGGGGCGGCCGGGTCCTGCGGGCCGGGCTGAACGGGCTGGGACATGAGGGCTCCTGTCTCTCGAGGTCGTCTTGAGAGTACGACGCCTCGGCGCGGAGCACACGGGGGTCAACCCGAATGTGTCGAACTGCGGCGGTCGCGGCCGCAGGTCATCGCGACGCGCGGCGCATCTGCTCGTAGGCGGCGAGCGCGGCCTTGCGCGTCTCGGTCAGGTCGACGATCGGCTGCGGTGCGAGATCCTCGGCGGCGCCGAGGTGCTCGGGCGCCCATTGCCGGATGTACTCGCCGTGCGAGTCGAACTTCTTCGCCTGCAGCTCCGGGTTGAACACGCGGAAGTACGGCGCGGCATCCGCCCCCGAACCTGCCACCCACTGCCAGTTGAAGGGGTTGGATGCTGCGTCCGCGTCCACGAGCGTGTCCCAGAACCACTGCTCGCCGCGGCGCCAGTCGATCAGGAGGTTCTTCACGAGGAAGGATCCGACGACCATGCGGACGCGGTTGTGCATGAAGCCCGTATGCCAGAGTTCGCGCATTCCGGCATCCACGAGCGGCACTCCGGTGCGGCCCTGCTGCCACGCCTCGAGCTGGGTCGGCTTCAGTCGCGGCCATGGGAAGGCGTCGAACTCCGGCCGCCAGTTGCGGGTGGCGAGCTCGGGGGAGTGGAACAGCGTGTGCCACGCGAAGTCGCGCCAGCCGAGCTCGGAGAGGAATCGCGCCGCGGATGCCGCGTGCGCGCCGGTCCCGCGTGCCGCGACGGTCTCGTGCCATACCGTATTGGGGCTGATCTCCCCCCAGCGCAGATGCGGCGACAGGCGCGAGGTCGAGCCGGTGGCCGGTTCGTCGCGGGAGTGGTCGTACGAACCCAGATCCTCGTCGAGGAAGGTGCGCAGCCGGGACCGTGCGGCGGGCTCGCCGGGCTCCCACGTCTCGCGCAGGCCGCCCGCCCAGTCGGGGGCGGTGGGCAGCAGCATCCAGTCGTCGAGGTCGTCGCCGGCGATCGCGGCGCGCGGTGACGAGATCTGCCGCGGCTCGGGCAGGGGCGCGCGCGGCGGCGGCAGCCCCTGGCATGCGCGCCAGAACGGGGTGAACACGGAAAAGGGCGTGCCCGCCCCCGTCCGGACGGTCCACGGTTCGAACAGGACGGATGCCGCGAAGGACTCGACCGTCAGCCCGTCTGCGCGCAGACCGTCTTTCAGCTCGGTGTCGACCTCCCGCTCGGGCGCTCCGTATCGCCTGTTCCAGAAGACCGCTCCGGCGTGGGCATCCGCGACGATCTCCCGCACGACATGACCCGCGGGTCCTCGACGCAGCACGAGTCGCCCGCCCCGCTCGGCGAGGCGCTCGGCCAGCGAGCGGAGGCTGCCGTGCAGCCACCACCTGGCTGCTCCGCCGAGCGGACGGATGCCGTCGGACTCCTCGTCGAGGACGTACACGCCGATGACCGGTACGCCCAGGTCGACGGCCGCACGCAGAGCGGGGTTGTCGGCGATGCGCAGGTCATCTCGGAACCACACGATCGACGGCTTGCTCACCCTCGGATCGTATCTGCGCCGGGCCTTCAGGTCGGCGGGTTGACGCACGCCGCCGGGTCTGCCAGCGCTGCGGGGCAGACCACCGCGATCGAGGACGCCCGACCTGCTTTCCGCAGGGTCGAAGCCCGGCAAGGGGCAGATCGCCTCTGCAGGCGATAACGCAAGGACTTGCGCAACCATGCAAGTTCTTGCGTACACTGACGCCATGTCGAAGCGACTGGCAGAGGTGGCACGCAAGGTCGGTGTGAGCGAAGCGACCGTCAGTCGCGTGCTCAACGGCAAGCCCGGGGTGTCCGAGGCGACCCGCCAGGCGGTGCTGACCGCGCTCGACGTGCTCGGATACGAGCGCCCGACCAAGCTGCGCGGCGAGCGAGCCCGCCTCGTCGGACTGGTGCTCCCGGAGCTCACCAACCCGATCTTCCCGGCGCTCGCCGAGATCGTCGGCGGAGGGCTCACGCAGAACGGCTACACGCCGCTGCTGTGCACGCAGAACACCGGCGGCATCACGGAATCCGATTACGTCGACCTGCTCCTGCAGCAGCAGGTCTCGGGCGTGATCTTCCTCGGCGGCAACTACAGTCAGGCGGACTCGCCGCACGAGCACTACCTGCGCCTGCGCCAGGTCAACCTTCCGACGGTGCTCGTGAACGCGCGCATCGCCACGCTCGACTTCGCGACCGTGTCGACGGACGACGCCGCAGCCGCCGAGCAGGCGATCCTGCACCTGCACCAGCTCGGCCATCGGCGGATCGGGATGCTGCTCGGGCCGATCGACCACATCCCCTCCCAGCGCAAGCTCGCGGCCGCTCGCCCGCTCCTCGAGCGGCTCGGCACGCCGCTGGACGAGGCGCTCATCGTGCGCGGGCTGTACTCCCTCGAGTCCGGGCAGGCGGGTGCGACCCGGCTGTTCGCCGCAGGCGCGACGGCGATCGTCTGCGCGAGCGATCTTCTGGCCCTCGGGGCGGTCCGCGCCGCACGCCGCGCGGGGCTCGCGGTGCCGAACGACGTGAGCGTGGTCGGCTACGACGACTCCGCGCTGATGAGCTGCACCGAGCCTCCGCTGACGACGGTGCGCCAGCCGATCGAGTCGATGGGTCGGACCGTGATCGACCTGCTCCTCTCGCAGATCGCCGGCACGACCGAGGCGGGCGACGAGCTGCTCTTCGAGCCCGAACTGGTCCTCCGCTCCTCGACGGGTCCCGCCCCCGCCTGACCCCGCTCGGACCGCTCGCCTGCCGCGCGCTGGGTGCAGCATCCCCGGCCCCGCTATCCGTGTCCCACTTCTGCATGCGACACACCGCGCCATGGGTGCAGAAGTGGGACACGGAAGGCTGTGGCGGATCGCTCTGGACAGGTGTCGTTGCAAAATCGTAATCTTGCGTCAATCTGTCCAAGACTTGCGTAATTCGCGCGAGCAGAATACATTCGCTCCATCGAGTCCTTCCATCGATGACGAGGAGTTCCGTGGACAGCGACGTCCTGACCCGAACGGCCCGAGCGGCGACCGCTCAGCCCCCCACGCACGACCCCCTGTGGTGGCGCTCGGCCGTGATCTATCAGGTCTACGTCCGCAGCTTCGCGGACGCCGACGGGGACGGAACCGGGGATCTCGCGGGGGTCCGCGCGCACCTGGGCTACCTCAAGGACCTCGGTGTCGATGCGATCTGGTTCAACCCCTGGTACCCGAGCCCGATGGCCGATGGCGGGTACGACGTCGTCGACTACCGCGACATCCACCCGCAGTTCGGCACACTCGCCGACGCGGAGGCGCTCATCCGCGAGGCGCTCGCGCTCGGCATCCGCACGATCATCGACGTGGTGCCGAATCACATCAGCGACCAGCACCCGTGGTTCCAGGAGGCGCTCGCCGCCGAACCCGGCAGCCCGGCGCGCGAGCGGTTCTGGTTCCACCCCGGAAAGGGCGAGAACGGCGATGAGATCCCGACGCACTGGGTCTCGAGCTTCCAGGGCGAGACCTGGACGCGCACGACGAACCCGGACGGCACGCCGGGGGAGTGGTACCTGCACATGTTCACGCCCGAGCAGCCCGACCTGAACTGGAACCACCCCGACGTCCGCCGGGAGCACGAGGAGATCCTGAGGTTCTGGTTCGACCGCGGCGTCGCAGGCGTGCGCATCGACTCCGCGGCCCTGCTGATCAAGGATGCCGACCTGCCCGAGGTCGGCGAGAAGCAGGGCCCCGGACAGCACCCCACCGAAGACCGCGACGAGCTCCACGACGTGTACCGCTCGTGGCGCGCGATCGCCGACTCGTACGCCGGCACCCGGGTGCTGGTCGGGGAGATCTGGGTGCCCGACATCGACCGGTTCGCCGCGTACCTGCGCGATGACGAGATGCACACCGCGTTCAACTTCGACTTCCTCGCGCGTCCGTGGGGCGCGGCCTCCTTCAGGGAGTCGATCCGGCAGACCCTCGCCGCGCACGCGCCGGTCGGCGCACCGAGCACCTGGGTGCTCTCCAACCACGACGTCACCCGTCCGGTGACGCGCTATGGACGCGCCGACACGACCTTCGCGTTCCTCAAGAAGCGGTTCGGCGTGCCCACCGATCCCGAGCTGGGCCGCAACCGCGCACGAGCAGCGGCCCTCCTGGTCGCCGCGCTGCCGGGCAGCCTCTACATCTACCAGGGCGACGAACTCGGTCTGCCCGAGGTCGAGGACCTGCCCCGGGACCTGATCGAAGACCCGATGCACTACCGCTCCGGCGGGGTGGACCCCGGCCGTGACGGATGCCGCGTCCCGCTGCCCTGGGCCGGCGATGAGCCTCCGTTCGCCTTCAGCCCCGACGGGTCCCGCACCTGGCTGCCGCAGCCGCCCCAGTGGCGCGCGCTCACGGTCGAGGCCCAGCGATCGGATCCGCATTCGACGTTCTCGCTGTACCGCGATGCGCTCGCCCTGCGCCGTGACCTGCCCGCACTGGGCGACGGCGACCTCGACTGGTGGGATGACGCCCTTCCCGGAGCAGATGACGTCCTGGCCTTCCGGCGCGGCGACGACTTCGCCTGCATCGTGAACACCGGCGAAGACCCTGTCTCCCTCGGCCCCCTGATCGGCGCCGGCGGACAGATCCTCCTCGCGAGCTCCCCCTTGGAGGGTGCCTCGCTCCCCGGCGATTCCACCGCGTGGCTTCGCCTCACCTCCCTCACCACCACAACCCACCCCGCGGGATGACGCGTCGGCACGCGGCATCCCGCACACGAAAGGAAATGACGATGAAGTCACCAGCACGGGTCCTGCTCGCCGGTGTCGCCACGTTGGCGACGGTCGGCGCACTCGTCGGCTGCTCGACCGGCGGAGGGGGTGACGACGGCAGCGGCAAGACGGAGCTGCGGGTCGCCACGTTCCCGCCGGGAGCCGACGCCGCGGCGTACGAGGCGTTCGCCGCCCAGGAGGCGCAGTTCGAGGAGGAGAACCCCGACATCGACATCATCGGTGTCGAGTACGAATGGGAAGGCCCGACGTTCGCGGTGCAGCTCGCGGGCGGCAGCCTCCCCGACGTGTTCACGGTCCCGTTCACGGACGCGAAGACGCTCCTCGAGAACGACCAGCTTATGGACGTCACCGACGCGATGGACGAGCTCGGCTACACCGACAGCTTCAACCCGATCATCCTCGACGGGGTGACCGGCGACGACGGCCGGATCTACGGGTTCCCGCGCCAGGCGTACGCCATGGGCCTGCACTACAACCGCGACCTGTTCGAGCAGGCGGGACTCGACCCCGACCAGCCGCCGACCACCTGGGACGAGGTCCGCGAGTACGCCAAGCAGATCCACGACGCGACCGGCAAGGCCGGCTACGCCCAGATGGCGATCAACAACACCGGCGGATGGCAGCTGACCGCGCAGACCGTCGCCCGCGGCGGTCGCACCCAGGTCGACAACCAGGACGGCTCGGCCGAGTCGACGATCGACAACGACGGCACCCGTGCCACGCTCGAGTTCCTCAAGGCCCTCCGCTGGGAGGACGACTCGTTCGGGTCGAAGTTCGACCTCGACTGGGGCACGATCAACCAGGAGTTCGCGGCGGGCAACATCGGCATGTACACGTCCGGGTCGGATGTCTACACCGCCCTGGTGCGCGACTTCGGGCTCGACCCGGCGGTCTACGGCCTCGCAGTCGTTCCGGTTGAGGGCGAGGACCCCGGCACCCTCGGCGGCGGCGACATCGCGGTGATCAGCCCCACGGTCGATGACACGACGAAGGCCGCGGCCGTGATGTGGATCGACTGGTACTACATGCAGAAGCTGCTCAACGAGGACGCCGCGGTGCTGGACGCCAAGACGTTGGCCGAGTCCGACCAGGCCGTCGGAACGCCGGTGCTGCCGGTGCTCAGCCGTGAGCTGTACGAGGAGTCCCTCGTGTGGATCGAGCCGTACATCAATGTGCCGCGCGACCAGATGACGCCGTTCACCGACGCGATCTGGGACCAGACCCCGGTGGGCGAGCCGAAGAAGAAGACGCAGGAGATCTACTCTCTTCTCGACGAGCTCGTGCAGGCCGTCCTGACGGATCAGAACGCCGACATCGACGCCCTGCTCGCAACGGCACAGGAAGAGGCGCAGTCCAAGCTCGACGAGTAATCGCTCCGTCTCGCTTCGCTCCTCCTCGACGACCGGACCCCTCGCCCGGTCGTCGAGTGAGCGAAGCGAGACGGAACGCCGCCCGCACCCGCACCGACAGCAGAAAGTCGACGATGACGACGATGACCCAGGAGAGCGCGGCCCCCGCCGACTCCCCTCCCGCGTCCCGGGCCGCGACGCGACGCAGGCCGCGGCGCAGCCCGGTGACCTGGTACCGCGGCGGGGGGCTGTGGAATCTGCTGTTCCTGCTGCCGATGATCTTCGTGTTCTTCTTCTTCTCGTGGTCGCCGATCGTCCAGTCGGTGATCATGAGCTTCCAGAAGACGAACATGATCGTCTCGGAGTGGGTGGGACTCGACAACTACGTCGCGATCCTGAGCGATCCCGATCTGGGCCGGGCGGTCGTCAACACCGTCTACTTCGCGCTCCTGGCACTCCTGTTCGGGTTCCCGCTGCCGCTGTTCATGGCGGTGCTCATGAGCGAGGTCAAGCGCGGCAAGGGTCTGTACTCGGCGCTCGCGTATCTGCCGGTGGTCATCCCGCCGGTGGTCGCCGTGCTGCTGTGGAAGGTCTTCTACGGCGCCGACGCGAACGGCGTGTTCAACACGATCCTGGGATGGTTCGGCATCCCGCCGCAGCCGTGGATCCAGAGCGCGGTGCAGGCGATGCCGTCGCTCGTGCTCGAGGCGACCTGGGCCGCAGCCGGCGGGAGCATCATCATCTATCTGGCCGCCCTGCTGTCCGTCCCGCCCGAGCTCTATGACGCGGCCGAGGTCGACGGCGCGGGCATCTGGCAGAAGGTCTGGCATGTGACGCTGCCGCAGCTGCGCGGCATCCTCTTCATCATGCTGATCCTGCAGGTGATCGCGACCGCGCAGGTGTTCCTCGAGCCCTTCCTGTTCACCGGGGGCGGCCCGGTCGGCTCGACGACGACGGTGTTGCTGTACATCTACAACAAGGCGTTCCGCAACAGCCTGGGCGGTGACTACGGCGAGGCGACGGCCGTGTCGGTGCTGCTCGCGATCGTGCTCGCGATCCTGTCGTGGCTCTACTTCAAGCTCACCAACCGCTGGAGCACGACATGACCACCACGATCTCCACGGCCGAGGGCAGGGAGGGCATCCGCGGATTCCTGTCGCGACGCGGCCTGGGCGGCGGGCGCAAGCGCGATTCGCTCGACGATCTGAGCGAGCGCTCGATCGTGTCGGACAGCGAGCGGCGGCGTCGCTCGACCCGCTTCGGGATGTCCGTGACCCACGCGTTCCTGTTCATCAGCCTGGTGGTCGCCGGGCTGGGACCGATCCTGTGGCTGGCGAAGTCGGCGATCACCCCCACCCAGGACACCCTGTCGCAGCCGTTCGCACTCTGGCCGAACGGGGTGGACTGGGCGAACCTGTCCACGGCGTGGAACGACATCCACATCGACCTGTACTTCTGGAACACGATCGTGATCGCGGGCGGGGCGTGGTTCTCGCAGCTGTTCATCGCGACGACCGCCGGCTACGCGCTCTCGGTGCTGCGGCCGAAGTACGCGCCGGTGCTCAACGCACTCGTGCTGGCCACCCTCTTCATCCCGGGCATCGTGCTGCTGGTGCCGCTGTACCTCACGATCGTCAATCCGCCGCTGCTGGGCGATGCGACCCTGCTGAACAATTACCTCGCCGTGTGGTTGCCGATGGCGGCCAACGCATTCAACATCCTGCTGGTCAAACGCTTCTTCGACAATCTGCCCCGCGAGATCTTCGAAGCCGCGAAGACGGACGGCGCCGGCCCGTTCCGGCTGTTCTGGTCGATCGTGCTGCCCATGAGCAAGCCGATCCTCGGCGTCGTGTCGGTGTTCGCGATCATCGCGGCCTGGAAGGACTACCTCTGGCCGAAGCTCGTCCTGCCCGACCCCGCCGTGCAGCCGCTGTCGGTGCGCCTCCCGGATGTGCAGTCGCAGACCGAGCTCGACGTGTTCCTCGCGGCGCTCGCGATCGCCACTCTCATCCCGATCGCGATGTTCCTCGTGTTCCAATCCGTGTTCCTGCGCTCAGCCGGCCTCGGGGGAGCGGTCAAGGGCTGACCGTCCGCGGGCGACCGTCCGAACTCAGATCCTCGTCGTGTCGTGCCCCTTCGGCACCATGGCGATGACCCCGCCTTCGACGATCCTGCAGCGCATCCGGATCGCCTCCCCGAACTCGTCGCCGTCCAGCTGCACCGGCTGCGGAGGATCGGTCGCAACGTCCAGGCCCTTGCCCTTCGCGTAGAGCACCGAGTTGTCCTCGGTGCGCAGCGCGAGCACCTGACGCCCGGCGCGGAAGCGGCGCAGGAAGCTGTTGTCCCAGGCGACCCTGCGCCACACCAGGACCCAGCCGAGCGCGTTCTTGGGCTGGAAGATCGCGATGTCGAGCTCCCCGTCCGAGACGGATGCTTGAGGGATCAGCTCGAGGCCGGCCGGCAGCGACCCGCAGTTGGCGATCAGGATGCTCTGCACCTTCGCCGAGTGCAGTCGCCGGCCGTGCACCTGATAGGCGATCCGGAACGGCTTCGCGTTCGCGAGCGATCGCGCCGCACCGTCGACGTAGGCGATCCAGCCGACCTTCTTCTTGAGGTCGCCGCTCGTGTTCGCGATCATCGCGGCATCCAGGCCCATGCCGCCCATCACGACGAACGCGCGCTCCTGGGTCGAACCGTCCGCGTGGCGGATCGTCGCGAAGCCCACGTCGACGGGATGGCGGTCGCCGTCGAAGGTCGCCTGCACCATGGCCGCGGCATCCGTCAGCGGCAGCAGCATGTTGCGCGCGAGGAGATTGCCCGTCCCGCTCGGGATGATCGTCAGCGGAACCCCCGATCCGCTCATCGCCTCGGCGACCGCACGGACCGTGCCGTCGCCGCCCGCCACGAGGAGGGCAGCCGCACCGGCGTCGAGCGCGTCGCGAGTGACCCCGTCGCCGAGGTCGTCGGTCGTCGTCTCGTAGAACATCGGCTTGCCCCAGCCGGCGGCGGCCGACAGGCGGGTGACGGTCGCACGCAGGGTGCGCGGGACCACCTTGGTCGGGTTGTAGACGAGCGCGGCCCGGCGGGACCGATCGGATGCCGGAGACTGCTCAGCCGGCTGCGAACTGGCTGCCGGCTCTGTCATGGTCACACGATAGTCCGGGATGCCGATGCACGAGACCGGGATGCCCGCCGGGACCCGCTGACTAGACTTGTGAGGTGATCGATCTGACATTCCTCCGCGAGAATCCCGAGCTGGTCAAGCGCTCGCAGGAGTCGCGCGGGGAGTCGACGAGCACGGTCGATGATGCACTCGCCGCCGATCGCGAACGGCGCGCGGCGATCACGTCGTTCGAAGAGCTTCGCGCGGCGCAGAATGCGCACGGCAAGCGCGTGGCACAGGCTCCCAAGGAGGAGAAGGCCGCGCTGGTCGCGGAGGCGAAGGCCCTGAGCGAGCAGGTGAAGGCCGCCCAGCACGCCGTGACGGCGGCCGAGGAGGTCGCCGACGCCGCGCTCGCCAAGATCGAGAACATCGTGATCGAGGGCGTTCCGGCAGGCGGCGAGGACAACTTCATCACGCTGCGCACCCACGGCGACGTGCCCGTGTTCGATTTCGAGCCGCGCGACCACCTCGAACTCGGCGAGCTGCTCGATGCGATCGACATGGAGCGCGGCACCAAGGTGTCGGGGAGCCGTTTCTACTTCCTGAAGGGGATCGGGGCCCGGCTCGAGATCGGGCTCATGATGCTCGCGCTCGACCGCGCTCTGCAGGCCGGGTTCGTGCCCCTCATCCCGCCCACGCTGGTGCGGCCCGAGGTCATGCGGGGCACCGGATTCCTCGGACAGCACTCCGACGAGGTGTACCACCTCGAGGAGGATGACCTCTATCTCGTCGGCACGAGCGAGGTCCCGCTCGCCGGGTATCACATGGACGAGATCCTCGACCTGTCCCAGGGGGCCAAGCGGTATGCCGGCTGGTCGACGTGCTATCGCCGCGAGGCGGGCTCGTACGGGAAGGACACGCGCGGCATCATCCGCGTGCACCAGTTCAACAAGCTCGAGATGTTCGTCTACACGACCCCCGAGGATGCCGAGGCCGAGCACCTGCGGCTCGTCGCGATGCAGGAGGGGATGCTGCAGGACCTCGGCCTCTCCTACCGTGTGATCGACGTGGCCGCGGGCGACCTGGGTTCCAGCGCGGCGCGCAAGTACGACGTCGAGGCATGGGTGCCGACCCAGGGCGCGTATCGCGAGCTGACAAGCACCAGCAACTGCACGACGTTCCAGGCGCGCAGGCTCGACATCCGCCACCGTCCTGCGGTGGAGGGCGGGGGCACCGGCAAGACGCAGCACGTCGCGACCCTGAACGGCACGCTTGCGACCACGCGCTGGATCGTCGCGATGCTCGAGACGCATCAGCGCGCCGACGGATCGGTCGTTGTCCCCGAGGTGCTGCGCCCGTACCTCGGCGGGCTCGAGATCCTGGAGCCCGTCGCGTGAGGACGCGTGCAGAGGGTGCGATCGGATGAGTGACGCCCACCTTCCGGCCACCGGCAGCGTCAAGGTCGTCAAGCAGAAGAAGGCGGCGAAGCTCGTCGAGCAGGTCGCCCGCGACACCGAGGATCCCGCGGTTCCCACCGAGCACCTGCTCATCGTGCTCGACATCGACGGCACGATCCTGCTCGAGGACGAGACCCTCAGCCCCGGTGTCGTCGAGGCGGTGGAGCATGCCCATCGCGCCGGACACGAAGTGATGCTGGCGACCGGACGCAGCTGGGAGGGCACCGAGGACATCCTGCGGGCGCTGAAGATCGAGCCCGAGTTCGTCGTCTGCTCCAACGGCGCTGTCATCCTTCGCAAGTCCGAACGGACCCCGCTCGAATACGACCGGTTCTACACAGAGACGTTCGACCCAACCGAGGTGCTCACGCTGCTGCGGGAGCATCTGCCGGACGCGAAGTACATGGTGGAACTGCCGGACGGTCATCGGCTCTACACGGAGCACCTCGGCGACTGGAACCTCGCTCGTGCGACCCGTGTGCCGTTCGAGCAGCTGAGCGCCCGCCCGGTGTGCCGCATCGTCGTGGTCTCGCCCGGCGACACCGAGCAGGACTTCGTCGAGCTCGTCGAGCGGATCGGTCTGAATGAGGTCTCGTACGCGGTCGGGTGGACAGCCTGGCTCGACATCGCCCCGCAGGGCGTCGACAAGGGCACCGCGCTGAACCGGGTGCGCGAGTGGCTCGGGATCGACCCCGCCCATGTGCTGGTGATGGGCGACGGACGTAACGATGTCGGCATGTTCCGCTGGGCGCGCGAGAACGGCGGCCGCGCGGTCGCGATGGAGCAGGGTCCCCAGGAAGTCCGGGATGCCGCGGGTGAGACGACCTCGTCTGTGCAGGACGGCGGCGTGGCCGAGGTCCTCCGCAAGCTCTGAGCGTTCGGCGCGCCCGTACAGCACCTGCCCAGGAGCCCCTGGAACAATGGGTGAACAGTGCCGTCGGCTAGACTCGACGCCTGTTCGAGGGATGCGCCGCGAGGTGTCGTTCATCGGGAGGGTTGTCCGAGCGGCCGATGGACCTGGTCTTGAAAACCAGTGGGCAGCAATGTCCCGTGGGTTCGAATCCCACACCCTCCGCTTCGTCGTGGGTGTGCTCTCGAGCCCCGCACCCCGAAGCCCCCCGAGAGGACCCGAGTGAGCCAGCCGACCAAGCCCGCCACGCGTGGCCGCCGCACGATTGCGCGCCACGGTGAGCTGAAGTCGCCGCATCCGTTCGCGATGATCATGAAGGTCCTCGGGATCATCGTCGCGGTCGGTCTGGTCTCGAGCGCGGGCGTCGCGGCATATGCCGCTTACGACATCACCGCGAGCTTCACTGAGAACTCGGTCGACCTCGAGGGCCAGGAGGCCGTTCCGCCCGACATCGGAGCGATCGAGGGCGGCGTCAACCTCGTCGTCGCCGGCACCGACGAGTGCCTGCCGGAGTTCGCCGGCTACTTCGGGGACCGATGCACGGGTGCTGACGCCGAGGGCGAGCTCAACGACGTCAACCTCCTCGTGCACATCTCCGATTCGCCCCGACGAGTCACCGTCATCTCGTTCCCCCGCGACCTGATGGCGCCGACACCGTCGTGCACGCGCGATGACGGCTCCGAGACCTCCGGATCGAGCAAGCAGCAGATCAACTCGGTGTTCATGGACGGTGGGCTCAACTGCGTCGTGAAGACCATCTCGCAACTGAGCGGCATGAGCATCCCGTTCGCGGCGAAGGTCAACTTCGGCGGCGTGATCAACATCACCGACGCGATCGGCGGCGTCGAGGTCTGCATCGGCAACGGCGGAATCCGCGACTACTACACCGGCATCGACTGGCCGGCCGGCAACCGCACGGTCGCCGGTATCGAGGCGCTGCAGTTCCTGCGCACCCGCCATGGCCTGGAGAACGGCAGCGACCTCGCCCGCATCAGCAACCAGCAGCAGTACATGTCGCGGCTGGCACGCAAGCTCGTCAGCGAGGAAGTGCTGACGAACCCGGCGACGCTGCTGAAGCTCGCGACGACCGCCGTGAACAACGTCACGCCCAGCAAGAGCCTCACCAACCCGCTGACGCTGGTGCAGATCGCCCTCGCTGTGAAGAGCGTGCCGTTCGACGAGATCGTCTTCGTCCAGTACCCCGTCGTGGAAGACCCGGACGACCCGAACCGCGTGGCACCGGACTACGAGGCCGCCGACCAGCTGTGGGCGGCGCTCGCCGCGAACCAGCCCATCGTGCTGACGAGTGACCCGAACCTCGGCGGCGGTGTCATCACCGTCGACCCGGCCCCGACCGATCCCGCGACGCCCGACCCCTCGGCGACGCCCGGTGCGACCGAGCCGCCGGCCGAAGTGGCGGTCGAACTGCCCGACTCGATCGCAGGCACGACCGCCGCGCAGAGCACCTGCTCGGCCGGGAACGTCAGCGGCTGACGCACAGTGGCGTCCGAGAAGGCTCCCGCGAAGGGAGCCGGCACTCCGCTTGCGCGGCACGCAGTGCTGCGGGAGCGGCATCCCCTCCTGCGGGCGCTCTCGATGCTGGGCGTCGTCCTGGCCGTGCTCGCCGTGAGCGCCGTCGGGGTCGCCGCCTACGCCGTGTGGGACACCGTCTCCGCGCTCGGTGAGAACTCGGTGGAACTCGCGGGTGACAGTGCGCTGCCGCCGTCGATCGGCGAGATCGAGGGAGGCGTCAATGTCCTGCTGGTCGGTTCGGACTCGTGCGAGGGGCAGGACGTCGCACTTTTCCCGCGCTGCGCCGACGAGGAGGACGCCCCCGGCGAGCGCAACGACGTCACGATGCTGGTGCACATCAGTGACGAGCCGCGGCGCATCACCGTGGTCTCGTTCCCGCGCGACATGCTCGTGCCGATCCCGGCATGCCCCGACGGCAGCGGCGGCGAGTACTCGGCGATGAGCTCCCAGCCGCTGAACGCGTCGTACCAGTACGGCGGTCTGCCCTGCACGGTGATGACGATCGAGCAGCTCACGGGCGAGGAGATCCACTTCGCCGGCGCGATCCGCTGGACCGGCGTGATCGACATGTCCGACGCGATCGGCGGCGTCGACGTCTGCGTGAGCGGCGACATCAGCGACGCACACACCGGCCTCAACCTCACGGCGGGCACGCACACGCTGCAGGGTGTCGAAGCGCTGCAGTTCCTCCGCATCCGGCACGGCATCGGCGACGGCTCGGACCTCGGCCGCATCTCGAACCAGCAGCAGTTCATGTCCTCGATGGTGCGCAAACTGAAATCCGATGCGGTGCTTTCCAACCCCGAGGTGCTGTTCCGCTTCGCCACGACGGCGATCGGGCTCACCCGCTCCGACCCACCGCAGCTCGTGCTGAGCTCGCAGCTGGCAAACCCCACGCGCATGGTGCAGATCGCGATGGCCGCGAAAGACGTGCCCTACGAGGACATCCTCTTCGTGCAGTACCCCACGGAGTACACCGACGACTACATCAATGTCCTGCCGTTGCGGGACTTCGCGGATCAGCTGTTCGCCGCGCTCCAGGCGAATCAACCCCTGCATCTGACCGGCGAGGCCAGCCAGGGCTCCGGTGTCGACGTGACCGGCGAAGCGACCGACCCGACGGCAGACGGAGCGACTCCCACGCCGTCCGACTCGGCCGCCCCCGAGGTGCGTGTGGATCTGCCGTCCGAGATCGCCGGCACCACCGCGGCACAGGTGACCTGCACGCGCCCCGGCCAGTAGCCGGTTCGTTCCGCATCCGGTCGAGCGGTTATGATTGCTGGGCGCATCCAGTGGTTTCGGCCCTGGATGCCTGGAGACGTCGCATAGTCCGGCCTAGTGCACCACCCTGCTAAGGTGGAGACCCCTCACGGGGTCCGAGGGTTCAAATCCCTCCGTCTCCGCAGAAAAACCCCTGGTAAAGCGGGGGTTTTGTGTTGGACGGAGGAGTTCATTCGACGTTCCCGGCGGGTGCGAGTGACCCCGAAGTGACCCCTTTGGGGGTCACTTCGGGGTCACTTGGGGGTCAGCGGAACCATCGACGATGGGGAACGTTGACCCGTTCTGCCGCGTGATTCCGCGCAGGTCGCCGACTCAAGCGCTTGGGGTGCACCACCCCTTCACAGGTGGTGTCCCCCCAAGATGGCCCGGCACGGCTCCACGACGACCTCGTGAAAGGACAGTTCCGCGCCGACGCCCGGACCGGTTCTGGTTCTGCGACATCACGCAACACCGCGTGAAAGACGGCTGGGTCTACTGCGCGGGCCGTCATCGACGCCTACTCCCGCCGGATCGTAGGCTGGTCGATCTCGGACCGAATCACCGCGGAGATCGGCGTCGACGCGCTCGGCATGGCTCGCTGACGACGCCGCCCCGAACCGGGCAACGTCGTCCACGCGGACCGCGGAGCGCAATGCACCAACTGGCTGTTCGTGCACCGGCTCTGCCAGGCCGAGCTCCTCGGATCGATGGGCAGGGTGGTGTCGTCCGTGGACAACGCGCTTATCGAGTCGTTCTGGTGGACGATGCAACGCGGGCTGCTGGACCGCACCAGCTGAGACACTCGACCGCAGCTCGCGTCGGCCATATTCGAGTGGATCGAAGGGTTCTACAACCCGCGCCGACGACACACCAGCCTCGGCAACCTCAGTCCCGCCGCCTACGAAGCTCTTCACACCGCCGCCTAGATCGCGGCATGATCAACACACAAGAATCGTGCGGGAAACCGGGTCAGGCTCCGTGCTCCTAGCGGCGCCGTCGAACAGATGATCGAGGGCTCAGAGTTCGGCCATCAACTCTATCGCCTGGGACACCGCGCAATCGTCGAACTATACGTCGCACAGGATTCCGCATGACAGTCGCCGGAGAAGCCATTGCGCTGGCGCTCACACGCCTTGCCGAGTCGACCGCTGTCGCCAAGCAAAGCATCGAGCCGTACCTCGAGCGCTATTTGCCTGCTCATGTCCAGAGCATCGGCTGGCGGTATCTGGCGGCGACACAGGCTCTTCTGGATCAGATGGACGTGGCCGCCGTCCACTCCGAGGTTGCGCGAACCGGATTTTGGCAGCCACTTCCAGCGACTATCCAAGCGACAGTGTGGGCTGCCGATCTCCTTGTCCACTTCCCGGCCTCCCAGCGACGCACAATCCGCGATCTTGCCGCACGTAAACTCGGACACGCCCCGGAGCCCAATTCAATTGTGTTGTGGGCCGCGCCCACTTTCCCGTACAGCGCTCCCATTCTGGGCCATACCGCCGAGGTAACGGGGTGCTGTGCGGTGCCGCTGTCCGACGGCAGCACCGTCTTGGCCACTACCAGCGAAGACGGCACCGTGCGATTGTGGGACCCCGGTACCGGCGTCCCACACGGCGAGCCGCTGACTGGTCATGCCGGCAGGGTGACCGCCTGTTGCGCGGTGCCGCTGTCCGACGGCACTTCGCTTCTCGCCACCACGAGTTGGGACGAAACTGTGCGTCTGTGGGACCCGCGCACCGGCCTCCCGCATGGCGAGCCGCTCACCGGTCACACCGCTGGCCTGACCGGGTGCTGTGCGATACAACTGCCGGACGGCAGTTCGCTGCTGGCCACTACCAGCTGGGACGAAACAGTGCGCTTATGGGACCCGCTCACCGGTCTCCCGCATGGCGAGCCGCTCACCGGCCACACCGACGCCGTGACCGCGTGCTGCGTCGTGCCTCTGCCGGACGGCACCACCATCTTGGCCACCGCCGGTAGGGACGGCAGTGTCTTTCTCTGGGACCCGTCGACCATTCACCCACGGGGCGACCCGCTCTTCGCCCACACAGACTCGTCTATCAGATGCTACGCGGTGCCGCTACCGGACGGCACCACGGTGCTGGCCACCACGAACTTGGACGGCACCGTGCGATTGTGGGACCCGCTGTCCGGGACGCCGCACGGTGAGCCGCTGACCGGCCACACCGCCGCCGTGAGCGGGTGCTGCACCGTCCAGCTTGCAGGCGGTACCACCGTGCTGGCAACCACGAGTTGGGACCGCACCGTACGCCTTTGGGATCCTCGGACTGGCCGCCAGTACGGTAATCCGCTGACCGGGCACACCGCCGAAGTGACGGGGTGCTGCGCGGTGCCGGTGGCGGGTGGCATCAGCGTGCTGGCCACCACTAGTCGGGATGAGACGACGCGCCTGTGGTACCCCGAGGCTGGCGGCGCACGCGGCGAGCCGTTGACGGGCCACAGCGACGACGTGACCGGGTGCTGCGTGGTGCCGCTGGCGGACGGCACCAAGGTGCTGGCCACCACCAGTCGGGATGGCACGATGCGGCTGTGGGATCCGGGAACCGGAGCCCCGCGGGGTGACCCACTGACCGGTCACACCAGTTCGGTAACCGGGTGCTGCGCAGCGCCTCTGGCGGACGGCACCATCGTACTGGTCACCACGAGCTGGGACGAGACGGTGCGTCTATGGGACCCGGGGACCGGCCGCCCTAGGAGTGACTGGCTTACCGGCCACACTGACAGGGTAACCGGGTGCTGCGCAGTGCCACTGCCGGACGGCACTACGATCGTGGCCACCGCCAGCGAGGATGAGACGGTGCGTCTATGGGACCCGGGGACCGGCCGCCCGTACGGCGACCCACTCGTCGGCCACACGGACTGGGTAACTGGTTGCTGCGCGGTGCCACTGTCGGACGGCAACACCGTACTGGCCACCGTCAGTGTGGACTGCAGTGTACGCCTATGGGACCCCTCGACCGGCTATCCGCACGGCGACCCGCTCATCGGCCACACGGACTGGGTAACCGGGTGCTGCGCGATCCCGCTCCCAGACGGCACTACCCTGCTGGCCACCACCAGTGCGGACAGCACCGTGCGGCTCTGGGACCCATCGACTGGCGACCCACACGGCGACCCAATGACCGGCCACACAGATACGGTGACCGGGTGCTGCGCCGTGCCTGTGCCGCACGGCACCACCGTGCTGGCCAGCACCAGTCGGGACGGCACGCTCCGGCTGTGGGACCCGACTCAGCTCGAGCCGCTCTCGGTTATCACATTTCCTGAACCCACGATGGCCGTGGCAGCAACTGCTTCGACTCTCTTCGTAGGAGTGGGCCGAGGAATCTGCGGGATCAGCGTAAGTGCGGCGACAGAGTGATGATGGTGCGGAGATTGAACCTGCATCCTTGGGTAACAGCGGCACATCAGGCCCGCCGGTGCCGCGTGAGCTCTGAATGTTTATCGGAGCTACTGACCGGCTCTCGAGCACCGCCTGATTGGTATCAGCAAGCCCGATCGCCGGGTACAGGCACAAATCACTCAATACGGTAAGTCTCTGCGCGTACCGTCGCCGAGAGCGTATCCCGCCAGGTCGAAGGAGGTCGCGCCATCGTTCGGTCGACGTCATCTCTGTTCATCGAGCATCACGGCCGTGGTAGTACTCGACAAAGGTGCGGTGGCCGAGGCGATACACCTCGTTTCCGAACTCCGTGTCCTGTGTGATGTACGGTGCGGCCGTCTTAAGGGCACGCCTAATGTCGGGGTCTCTCAAGGTGACTCCAGCCACAGCTGATCCGGCGACCTCCCAGATACGGCCAGTGCGCGGGAATCCGTTTCCCCGGGCGTATGCAAGGGCGTGGAGGAGGTGCTCGGTGTTCGGTTCGGTTCGTTGCAGCCGGCTCACGGTCTTCTCGAAGATGCCCGTGTGAGTGGGGGTCAGCAGCATGGCGAGAGCTGTCTTGGTTGCCGTCCATCCTGGGTCCGCGATGATCTCTTCCACAGCGACGCGCGCGTACAGGAACGTGGTTGCCTTCTCGGCGATAGTGTCGGCGAGCTCGCGCACCTGGTCGTCGGGTCGCTCGCCCATGGCACGCTGTAAACGGCGCCGGACATAGTTGCGGAAACTTGGCTTACTGGCATCGACTGTGAGCATCTCATCAGGAACGAGAGCGTCCGTGAGCGCGTGGTCGAGCGGAATCGGGTTGTCCGGTGTCTCAGTGAGCGACCGGCGTGTGCCGACGAGGACGCGGCACCCGGGTTGCTCCGCGATCTGGTGCATGAGGCGGGCGAGACGAATCGGGTCGCGCGACTCGTCGAGCGCGTCAGCTAAGACCAGCCGGGGTCCGCTCGCCTTCTGATACCTGCCAATAAGATCCTCGCTGGATTGGACGTTGTCGAAGCCTTCTTGGCTGGCGGCCTCGGCGACCACCTCGTCGATCGTACGGTTGCTCAAGTGCAGGGTGGCGGTGAAGCTCGTGTTTGTGGGCACTGTGTCGGTGGGAATGTCGACGCCCAATTGCGACAATGCAACGACGAGCTCAGGTGACGTGGATGCGAGCACCATCCCTAACAGGGCGGACTTGCCTGACCCGGCTGGGCCGGTAACTGTCAGCATCTGAATCTCGGATTCCACTTCGTCCATCCATCGCGCGATTCGTGTGCGTTCGGGTATTCGGCCCGTGAACTCCCAGTCCAGCTGATTGAGTCCCACGCTTGCCGCTTTCGCGTAGAAGTGATTGCGAATGACGTCGGGTGAGGCTGCCAGGACCTCAACGAGTTCTTTTACATCCGAACGCAGGCCGACGAGCGGCGCGTGATCTCGGCGTGGCCAGACCGCGGCATGAGCACGAATCGAGGTATGCAGGTGCGCGCCGCCACTAGTTTGCTGCTCCTCGTCGAGGGCGTCGCCGATGCGACGAAGTAGCTCAAGCAGATCGACCTGCGCGTCGTTCTGCCCATACTCGTCCAGGAACTGCGCGAAGAGGATCGGAAACCTCCCTGCAAAGGCGGACCCGACCTCGGTCGACGTCGCGACGATGGCGGTGTCGCGCCTTTTCCCCTGCGTTGCATGCCAGATCTGTTCGGCACCCGCGACGGACTGGCATGTGTCGAGGATCAATAGCAACCAGTCAGCATGGCCGTCTGCCGGAGGCGCCGACTGCCGAGCGGCGACGACCGCGGCCAGCTTCTCGAAGGTAAGTGACGTGAGCTCAGATAATTGTGGTCCACTTTCAGGAAACGCCACGGCGTAACTGTTGCCGAGCATCTCGGCGTGCCCGCCCCAGTAGACCAGCAACGGTCCATCGCGATGAGATGCCAGCTCGATGAGCCAATTCGGATGATCCACGAAGGTTGCTCGCGCGCTGTCGTCACGCGCAGTCACGCCCGAGATGCGCGTCAGGGCTTGTGAGACGACTCTGGAGCCATCCTCGACTTCCGGCACATCCCACCAGCTGGACTTTGGGTACGTGTGGTGGGCGACGATGCGAGCCTCGAGGCTAGGCATCCGCAGCCACCCAAAGTAGGTCCGCCACCGGCGAGGCGCCGCCTCCTGACACCAGCACGCGGTGGATTCCTGGCGCGAGCCCCGGGTGGGATGCCTCGAGCCAGCCATCCCCGACCACTTGTGCGCCTTGCCACGACGTGCGTTGGCCAGTTGCGGTGTTCTCAGACTCGACTGTGAGGTAGTGACTGTCTGCGACGCAATCCAGTCCATCATCGTCGCTCACGAGCCGGGCGGCGCGTACGGTGACTGGGTGGCCCGGCTGTGCCACATCCGGAGTTCTCAACGATACGTGCGACGTGCCGAGCGGAGGGCGGGCGTCTCGACGGAGCAGCTTGTCGTGCACGAAGGCGAACGATTCGGCCGTCGCGATGAGGGCGGGATGCGTCTGAGTCACAGGAGTCGACGAGTAGCCAGTCCATCCAGGCCCGGCTGCACCGCGATAAACCGTACCGTCCCCAGCATGATCATGGCCGAGAAGATGCTCATGGAACGTTGCTTCGCCAGCGTCTATCGTCACCGACTGCAGCGTTGGCTGATTCACTCCGACAGCGCTTCGCCACTGCGCATCACCCGGACCGGAGGCAAGGTCAAGCAGCTCCCAGCGTTCCCTAGCCGCGACGGCCGCGTCAGCCCGTCCTCCGAGTGTGGCGAGATCGGAAGGAGCGAGAGTTCGCACGTCTTCACCGTTAGTTACGCACCTGTACTGCGGCAACAAGTCGTGAAGCCCGGGGCTGCTCACTGCGAATGCCTGGAGCTTCCTCGCGTTGAGGCCTGGAAGGGGCGCACCCTTGCCGGTCGTCAGGAGTCGTAGCGCCTTCGCTGATCCGTAAAAGGGTGTGCCAAGTGTGAGAACATTCAGTGGAATCTGGTCGAGTCCGTGAAGCTTCTGCGCCGCCCGAGTGACGAGGCCGCCCATCGAGTGAGCGACGACGGTCAATGAGACTGCGGACGAATCGCCCAGCTTTTCTTCCATTACTACTTCGCGCCATCGCTCCCAGTGGTCGACAGCGGCCCTCGCGAGTCGCCCGCCATTCGACGCCACCGACAGGCGCCAGTCATACGGGAACTCGATCACCGCTCGGGGATCGATGGCCGTGTCACGTACCTTTGCGGCGAGCCCGCTATAGCTTTCAGCGCCTTTGAACCACCCGATAATCCCGGGGTAGCGCACGAGTCGGGTTGCTTTTACGCCCCTGGTACCCGCGAGATCCTCATCTGTGACGCGGAGTCGGTCGAGGAGGTCGCCGAAATATGCCGAGATCGCATCGGCAGGCTGAAGGCCCCAGATCTGGTGCCCATCCCCGTCGACGAGTTCACTCCCCATAATGCCGGGCACGATCACTATCGCATCCAGGACGGACGCTTGTGGCTTCTTCGATCGATCGATGTCACTCATCGGAACTCCTATTCGAGATTGGCGAGCGATAGTGCGATCACCCCGTCGGAGCAGGCCACGAACAGCGACGCGCCGATTGTGACGAGACTGTGAGGGATTGACGGCGAGATTGCGAACTGCTCTACTTGTCGACCCGTTCCCGGGTCCCACAGGCGAACTGTGCGGTCTTCGCTCGTGGTGGCGAGGAGGGTGGTGCCGCCGCGCAGGGGGACGGCGCAGCATCCTCCCACGGAGCTGGTATGGCCGGTTAGGGGAGCGCGATACGGGGTGCCGGTCACCGGATCCCACAGGCGCACGGTCCGGTCCCAGCTGGTGGTGGCCAAGAGAGTGGTTCCGTCAGTGAGGGGGACGGCGCAACATGCCCTCACCGCGAGGGTGTGTCCCTTAAGGGCGTTACGGTGGAGCGTCCCGGTTGTCAGATCCCATAACCGGGCCGTCGTGTCGGTACTGACGGTGGCCAGCATGGCGGTGCCGTCGCGGAGTGGGATGGCGCAGCATCCGGTCACCTGGGAAGTGTGGCCTATGAGAGGGTCGCCGTGCGGGGCGCCGGTGACTGGGTCCCATAGTCGGAGCGTGCCGTCCCAGCTGGTAGTTGCCAGAAGGGTTGTTCCCTCGGAGGGGCATATGGCGCAGCAACCGCTTACCCCGAGGGCGTGGCCTATGAGAGGGTCGCCGTGGGGGGCGCCGGTGGCTGGGTCCCACAGTCGCACGGTGTGATCCTCGCTGGTGGTGCTGAGGAGGGTGGTGCCATCGGCGAGAAGGATCACGCAGCATGCTCTCACGGTGTCGGTGTGGCCGGTGAGCGGGTGGCCGTGGGGGGCGCCGGTGGCTGGGTCCCACAGTCGCACGGTGTGGTCCTCGCTAGTGGTGGCCAGGAGGGTAGCGCCGTCAGGAATGGGCACCGCGCAGCACGCCGTCACTGGGCCGGTATGGACTACAAGAGGTTCGCCGCGGCGGGAGGTTTCGAATGCCGGGTTCCATAGTCGGATTGTTCCGTCCGAGCCGCCGGTCGCGAGAAGGGTGGTGCCGTCAGGCAGTGGGATGGCGCAACATCCGGTCACCCCTTGAGTGTGCCCAGTGAGAGGATCGCCGTGGGGCATGCCGGTGGCAGGCTCCCATAGGCGCACGGTGGTGTCCTCACTGATGGTGGCGAGCAGGGAGGTGCCATCCAGGAGGGGGACGGCACAGCATCGCCATACAAAACTGGTGTGGCCGGTGAGGGGGGCGCCGTACGGCGCACCCGTGGCTGGATCCCACAGCCGCACGGTTCCATCCTCGCTCGTGGAGGCCAGGAGTGTAGTCCCGTCGGGGAGAGGAACGGCGCAACATCCATGAACGGCGCGGCTGTGACCGTTGAGCGGATGGCCGTGGGGTGCGCCTGTGGTGGGGTCCCACAGTCGCACGGTGCGGTCGGAGCTCACGGTGGCAAGCAGCGTACGGCCGTCAGGGATAGGGATGATGCAGCAACCGTTCACCGGTGCGGTGTGACCGGCGAGCGGGTCCCCGTGCGGGGTGCCGGTGACGGGGTCCCACAATCGCGCGGTGCCGTCCAGGCCGGTAGTGGCCAGCAGGGTGGTGCCATCAGAGAGGGGGATGGCGCAGCATGCGCTCACCGAGCTCGCATGACCGGCGAGGGGTTCGCCGTGCGGGGCACCTGTGGTGGGGTCCCATAGGCGCGCGGTGCCGTCCTGGCTGGTGGTGCAGAGCAGGGTGCGTCCGCCGGGGAGGGGTACGGCGCAACATCCGGTCGCGAAGTCACTGTGGCCAGTCAGGGGCTCGCCTTGGGGGCTGCCGGTGACTGGGTTCCACAGTCGCACGGTACCGTCGCTGATGGTAGTGGCGAGGAGGACGTTGCCTCCAGGCACCGGAATCGCCGCACAACTGGTAGTCCAGACTGATCGCGCAATCACCGAGTGCGGCGTCACGGCGGCGAGTGCCGCCCAGCTCAGCTGTGACTGTCGTGCAGCCTCGTCGCGGCGCAGCCGCACCTGCCAGAGCTCGCGCGAAAGGCATCGCCCAGACGGTTCAACGTCCAGGAGATCAGCCCATCCCACGGCCGTGGCCCACCCGGCAGGGGTCAACTCGCCAGGGTCGACCTGGTGCCGCGTCACTTCCAGTGACACGGCGTGCGGGTCGAGCCGATCGACGATCTTCGCCGTGAGCTCCGCCCAGAGCTCGGACTCAGCGACATGCGACGCCGCGTAGTACTCGACGTACTCGCTCGTGGATGCCGCGCTCTCGTCCATAGTGATGAGCAGCGCCCGCGCGACGCTGCGTTCTACCGTGGCAATCTGCGACAAAGTCTGAACCACATGTTCCCCCTTGGCCACTGAAATGCACCGCTATAGTCAGTGCGGCGCCGGCTGGAGTGATGCTGATGATACCGCTCGCTGACGCCCCGGTCACAGGGCAAGGGAGCAAGAGTCGGTCCACGTGTTGATGCCCCCAGAGTCTCGTCACAACATCACTCTGACCAGTCGGCGCAGCATTGAAGTTCACTCTCGGAATCCTTCCGGGTGGAGTTTGGCACAAACCCAGTTCGCATCAACTGCGTAGATTGCCCGATCACCGGCCAGTACGAGAGACGCACTGCTCGGTACGAACGTCATGCATGACACCGAAGACGTCGGAATCGCGAGGGAGCTGCCGCTCGCGAAGTCCCACACCCGCATCGTGTCATCGCGATCTATCGTGGCAACCAGCGGCGTTTGGCCAGGCATCGAAATCACGCAGCAATCCTTCACCCCGCCGGCATGGCCCACCCATGGGTCACAGTGAAGAATGCCCGTGTCAGGATCACAGACGCGGACGCTCCCATCGTCACTGCATGTAACTAGGATCGTCGCGCCATCTCCCTGAACGTCCACCGCGCAACACCCGGTCACTGCTCGGGTGTGGCCCGTCAGGATGCGCACCAGGGGGTCCCGTCGGGAGAAGTCCCAGACCCGGACCCTACCGTCATGACTAGCGGTGGTGACCAGCAGGGCGGTCCCGTCTTTGCGCGGGATGGCACAGCACTTCGTCACGGGGCGCGGGCCATCAAAGGGGTCTCCCAAGGGTTCACAGGTGAGGGGATTCCAGAGCCGAATTGTGCGGTCGTCGCTCGTAGTGACGAGTGCAGTGCCGCCGCCGGGCTGCGGCAAGGCGCAGCATCCGTTGGCCCGATCCGTATGACCGTCCAGGGGGCCGCCATACTGAGTACCCGCGACGGGGTCCCATAGTCGCGCCTGGTGGTCCCAGCTCGTAGTGGCGATCAGGGTCGGACCATCGGGAAGCGGCACCGCGCAACATCCGGTCACCGGGCCACCGTGAAAGCCGATCGGGTATTGAGGTTCACTTACTTGCGAGACGACGCCGGTTGCATTCCATACGCGAACTGTCATGTCCCAGCTAGTGGTCGCTATCAAGGCGGTCCCGTCAGCTAGAGGTACCTGGCAGCATGCTGTAACCCTCCCCGTGTGGTAATTCCCGCCGGGAGTCCCGCTCGCTGGGGCTGTCGAGGGATCCCACAGCCGTGCAGTTCCATCCCGGCTTGTCGTAATGAGCAACTGTGCACCATCCGGCAGTGTCACCGAGCCACACGCGGTCACCGCACCCGTGTGTCCTTCCAGTGGATTGCCGTAGGGCTCGCAGGTGTTGGGATCCCACAGTTGAATCGAACCGTCCTCGAAGCTTGTGGCAAGTAGGCTCCCGCCGTCAGGCAGCGAAACCGAGCAGCATGACGTGACCACGTCGGCCTGGGACCGAAGGCGCTCGAGGGGGTATCCGTGGACCGCACCGCTGTCGCCGTTCAGGAGTGTCGCTCCGCCCCCGTTGGCGACCGCTAGCAGAGTGCGGCCATCGCGAAGGGTGATTGGACAGCATCCCGCCACTGGACCCAACTGATCTGTAAACGGCTCCGATTGAGCCGCCCAAGTATCTGGGTTCCATAATCGGACGCCATCATGGGCCGAAGTGGCCAGTACACTCGCCCCCCTCAAGGCAAATGGCCAGCAACCGGTCACCGGTCCGGTATGTCCTGTGAGCGCATCGCCACGTCGTTTCCCCGTCGTCGGGTCCCACAACTGCCCCGTCCCATCGTCGCTGGTCGTTGCCAACAGTGCTGTACCGTCCGCGAGGAAGACAACGCAGCATCCCGTGATCCGTTCACGATGAGCGCGGAAGGGTTTGCTAAAGAGGCGGCAAGTGACCGGATCCCAGAGTCGCACTTCTCCATCGACGCTGGTGGTCGCTAGCAAGCTTGTGCCGTCCTGGAGCGGAACCTCACAGCACGCGGTTACCGCGTATTTGTGACCCAGCAAGGGCCACCCGTGGAGGCCCCCAGTGGCGGGGTCCCACAAGCGTGCCGTCGAGTCCCAGCTTCCAGTGGCTACCAACCGGGTCCCGTCGGGAAGGGATACGGTGCAGCAGGCGGAAACCACATCCGTATGGCCCGCAAGTGGAACGCTCATCGGAAAGTGCGGCCGCGCCCAAGTTATGGGGGAGTCATTCGTGGGCGGGTGACCAAGTAGGCGCGCCGCGAGATCCCGCATCACGCGCCGCTCGGACGGTGCCAGCGCCGACAGTCGCGCCGCGTCCCACACCGTCGCCTGAATTGCAGCGGAGTTCAGGCTCCAGAACCCGCGCCGAGCAACTTCGGCAAAGACGGCATTGACGTTGATGTAGTCGAGGACGTCCGGATTGTCTTCAAGTAGGCCCCAACCTGGTCCCGCTGCGACATGCTCGGGCAGGTAGTCGCAGAGATATGCCGCGACATTCTCTTGATCCCGCGCCGTTGATCTCGCCTGAGCTAGGAGTTGGACAGCGATCAATAGCTCGAGGTGGTTCATCGTGCCCTACCAACTGGGGCGTCCGAAAATCGCGCGATTGCTGGGGCGACGGTCGCCAGGCAAGGGTCTTTTCTTGAGATCCCATCTACACGGGGACCAAGCGGGACCGGCAGGAGGCCGAGAGGAAGCCCTGCCCGGCGTAGCAAGGGCTCGGGGCGAAGGTCGGTACAAGAGGTGACGACATCGGTCGTCCGTTCACGTGGTCTCCTCCATGGGCTTTGCTCGGCAGAGCGCCATGGGGCTTGCGAACAGCGTTGTGCTGATCGTGTGCTGTTCATGGGGCAAGAGGGATTACTTGTCTGCCCACCGAGACAGCGTGACCCGAGTACCGCGCTCACAGGGGTGCTGAACCTCGCGGGCCGCCGGACATCCAAGGTTGGTGGATTGTGAGCGTGTCGGCGGCGGCTTCGACCATGGGTTCTCCCCGGTGAACCCACCGGACCTTTCGTCATGGCAGGCTCCCTAGTCCTCGGTGAGGGTGTCAAAACGGAGCCCGCTGGACGACTCCCCGCGGCCGACGGATTTGCGGTTCGTGAACCACACATACAGGTGACCGTCGCTGTCGCGAGCTGCCTGGAAGTAGCGCCGGACGACCGCGCCCGATCGTGGTATTTCCTCCTCTGGGATCAGCAGGTCCGAGTCCGGATTGCCCAGCAGGTCCGCGCGGCTTGTGACCACGCGCCGTACGCCGTCGAGATCGAGGACGGCGCCACGAGCCAACCTGATCTCCGGGCTTTCCGGGTCAACACGAACGGGAAGGAGAGGTATCCACCCGGTCGGCACGGAAGATGCGAGCCGGTATTCCGGCACCTCCCCATCCTCGGAGACCTTTTCCTCGATGGGGAAGTTCAGTGCGTCTGAGGCTCCGTCAACTGCTTCGAGCAAGGGGCTCGCGAGCCGCCGCTCGATGGCCCAGGCGAGGTTGGCCGTCTCATCCCGGGCCAAGAGCACCTCCTCCAGAGCGGGGCCCTCAAGCGGTTGCATGATGCTTGGTGGGAGGAACAGGGCGTTGATCAGCGGTCGGCCGTCGACGTCCTTTTGCGGCGTAGCAAGCACGAACATGTCGAATCCCGCTCGATCGGCCAACTCGGGGTCGCCGTTAGGTCGGAGGAGTGTCTGGATCCCGAAGGTGTCGGTGACTACGAGCGACCGAGTCGCGGTGATGGTTCCTACGGGCAGGTCGATCGGGATCAGGTACCAGTCGTTGCCGTATCCGCTCATTGCTTCGAGCATGAGGAGCATCGGCAGCTCAGCTGGCCCGGGTTGGAGTGCGCCGAGGTCGAGGAGGCCGTCCTCGAACTCGAAGAAGCGCGGCGCGGGGACTCCGCGAACGGTCAGTGGTGCCGGGATCACGGTCTGGGTCACGATCGATCCGGCCTCGGCTGGGCTGGTTCCGAGGTTGATCCTCGCATCGCGGTCCACGCTGTACCAGTCGAAGTCTCCGCCGGGGTACTCACGGGCCGTCAGCGTGTATTCGTCGAGCGGGTCGTCAGAGAGTCGGGCGGCGACGGAGAAGGCATGTTCCATTCGGTCACGCTGCCAGGCCTGCGATTCAGTAGGCGTCGGATGGCTGAACAGTGCGGCCGTCCACTTCAGCCAGTCCGCGCAGGCGGCACGCACTTCGGCTTGATCTGCTGCATCGACTGGCGGGTTCAGATCGGGCAAGTCGCGGGTGGCGAGCTCTGCGCGTAGCCGTCTACCGTCGAGCGCTCGTCCGGCGACTAGGTCGAGGTAGCGGAGGGTCGCGGCATCCGATCCGGCAGGTGCGGCGGGATCCGGCCGCTCCACCGCGAACGCCGACATGAATGCTGCTCGATAGTCCGTACCAGTACTCTGCGCGGCCAGCACACGCAGGAAGTGTTGTCCGGCCTCGACTGCTAGGCGCAGCCCCTCGAGACCTGTGAATTCGGAGTCTGAGACGGAGACGGGCTGACGTTCGACGAGCGCTTCCAGCGGCAGCAGGCCCAAGTCGAGGGACGGCGCCGAGGTTTGGGTCCCGTCCGGGAGCGGGCCGAGCACGTAGCGGCTCAGTGGCGCGACCTGGCCGCGCCAGCGGGCGATGATCGGAGTGCCGCCATCCTCTCCCTGGAATTCACCGACCTGCCATTGGCGACCCAGCAGCCACAGCGGGTCCCAGATGCGGGCGGCCACTCCCGGGGTGTCGTCGCCCCTTCGGGGGAGCGGCTCCAGCCGGGACCATGTGGTGATGGAGGGCATGGGAGTGCCTCAGATCAAGAGATTGGGGTCGGTGGAGGGAACGTCGCCCGCGACGTTGAACGGGAGTAGTGCGGCGGGGAGGAACTGCGCGGCGGCGGCGAGCTGATCGGGGCCGATTGTGCGCAGATGCGCCAGATCGAGCGTTTCCAGCAGTACTTGCGTGAGCGTTCCGACGCTCCAGTCCTCTCGCATCACGGGGGGCACGGCAAGAAGAATCGCGTGTGGTGCGGCGGCGTCGGGTGGGTCGTATCGAAACGCAATTGCAGTGGTCTCCGTTCTGTTCGGGACAACCTCCGTCCATTCGTCGATGAGCAGTCCGGCGAGTTGCTCAGTGAGGTCGACGCCGCTGGATCCGGCCAGCACGAGCGAGACTTGGCCGTCCTGCCCCTCTTCTTCTGTCGCTATGCGTGCACCGAGCCAGGCCTGGCCAGGCCGGTGTGGCACCTGGGCAATTCTCAGATCGAGCCCGATTGTGCTGTCGAGGATCTCGGCCTCGCGCAGCGTCAGACCGAGACGTGAGAGGGAGGGTCGGATCCGCTCCATGCGGGTGATCCAGGTGTAGGCGGCCAGGCTGTCGCCGCCCAGCAGGCCGGGATCTGCTTCGGACGCGGCGAGGTCAGCGGTGGTCGGAACTCGGAAGATAGGGCAGGCGACGAAGCCCGATCCGAATGCGGCCCGGACTCGGCGGACAACCCTGTCACGACGTGCCTCGTCGGGCTCATCGACGTCCGGATCACGAGCGTGCCCAGCCGCTTCGGTGAGGCGCCTCTGTGCCTCGCTGAGCACGGCGGCGACAGAGGCTGTCGAGGCCGATCCGACGGTGAGTCGGTCATCGTGTGCCCCGGGAATGGATGTCAGTGCCCCGGTCACACCGAACTCGGCGATGCCTGCGAGGACGGGCCGAACATCGCCGATCGCCGGTGGGGGGTCCGCGCCCAGCAATCCGTTCAGTTGGGCATGGAGCCCGTCCAGGGCGGTAACTGCCGCGTCGGCGCGGGCCTCGAATTCGTCGAGGTTCATCCGCCTGTCCGGGGCGGCGTGCGCGGGTTGCAGGTCCGCCCCATCCAGGGGCCGCGTTCCACTGACCAAGTTGCGCGCCCGCTCGGCGAGTTCGAGCAGATCGGCGAGGCTCCGGCGAGACCGATCCGAGCTCGGGGAAAGGTCAAGCCGCAGCGCAGGTTCCTCGCCACCGCCCGCCCGGGCAGCACGAACGGGGATCTCGCGGTCCGCCATGGCCGACGCATACGCCCGGCGCGCGAGCATCGTCGCGGCATCCGCGCCCGCGATCCACACGAGGTCCAGGGCCGACAGCCCGAGGTCAGTGAGCGGCACGACGTGACGATCTAACACCGCGCCGCCTTCGTCGAGCACCTCCACGGCAACGTCGACCCCGGTCGCGGGACCGATCAGTTGCGATAGCCAGCGGTCGAGAGTCGGCTCGACCAGCGCCCGGGGCGTGCTTGTGGACCAGGCAGAAGTACGCGCCGCGTCTGGGTTGGCGGCGATCAGCACGCGATGGGTGATCGTCGTTCCAGTGCGCGGCGTTCGGGCGAACTCGAGGGACGGCGGCGGGGCCTTGCCGCTCGCGATCTCGTCCAGGGATCCGCCGCTGCGTGCCAGATTGCCGCGAGCGAACTGGAAGATGTTCTCCGCCGTCACCGCATCCGCGGCCGCGTCGACTGCCGCGTCCAGCCCTTGCAGAATCCTGATCAGCTTGGGCCGGTCGCGTACTCCGAGGTTCGGTACCTCGGAGAGCAGATCCTGAGGATCGTCACTCCAGCGACGATGCAGCACGATGCCGTCGAGCAGGATGCGTCGGCGCACGGCTTCCTCGCCGCTCTCGGCTGCGGCTGGCGGGGCAATGCGGCGCAGGTCGTCGAGCAGGCGGTCAAGACCAGACTCGTGCAGCGCCCGTTCGACGTCGTAGCCCAGCAGGGCGCCGAGCGACTGCCCCTGACGAACGCCGTCGAACAGCCGCTGCGCCCGCCGCACTCGCTCCGATGTGAGGCTGACCGCGTACGCGCCGTCGGCGGTCGCGCCGTGGGCCAGGTGGGCATTCCGCACCAGAGCAGCGGCGCTCGCCTGCCCTAGCGACGGTGCGTGGATGAAACCGGGATCGTCCGGGGCGAGACGCAGTGGACCAGGCTCGTCCGGCAGGGGGTCGACCGTCGTGCTGGGCTCAAAGCGGAGGTTCTCCAGCCAGCCGTAACCGCCCACGAGGAGGCCGGTCGGCTGGGCGTTGCGCAGTTCGGCCAGTCGAGCGGTCGCGAACGCGGTCGCCCACGCATCGAGCCGATGCGAACTCGCACCCAGCGCATCGCGCAGCGCCATTTCCAGCTGCGACGGGTCGGTCGTCCTCAGTTCTTCGAGTGCGGATCGCTCGCCCGGTGGATTCACGGACAGGCGAATGCGAACAGTGTCCGTTGAGCCTGACACCGGCTGCGAGAGCTGCCGCTTCCAGCCCGGCGTCGATCCCTGATCAGGTGCGAAGTCGACCAGTTCAGAATCGCGGAGGAGTTGTCCAAGCGGATGGTCGTCACTTTCGAGCATCCGGGCGGCGGCCATGGCGTAATCGCGCAACAGGCTGTGTCGCAGCAGTGCTTCCAACCCCGATGCGGGGGGCCTTTCTGCGAGCGCATCGAGGTCCGCTTTCAGGAGCTCAGCAATCATCGCTGCGTGATTTTCCGGGACGAGGGGCTTGGCGAGGCGGTGGGTCTCGTCCTCCCACACCAGTCCGCCGTTCGCAGGCGTGAATCCGAGCCTCGCGTCCGCGGGCAACCGCGAGGTCATCTGCTGCAGCCGGCGCCAGAAGCCGATCGCCTCGAGGTCCCGACCGAGGAACTTGCTCAAGTGCTGGAGGTATTGCGGCCCCATCGCGCGACGGATTGCGAAGTCGTTTCCCGGTGCATCCGTGCGAAGGATGTCGATGACTTCGGCGTTCGGGTCGGTGCCGCGGCCGATCCGGGGCACGTCGCCGAGTGCCGGCCGCCACACGGACTCCCGCAGGTCGACGAGGAGCGTTCGGAGCCTCGCGCTGCGTGCCTCATCGGCGTCGTCGGTCGCAGCCAGCCGGTGAAGGGAGGTCACGGGTAGCACGCCGTACGGCTGGCGACCGATCCGGATCGCGGGCAGTGGTCCCCCCGGTCGCACCCAGCGCAGCGAGAATCCTCGCACCCACTCGAGATCTTCGACCGATAGCCTGCCCGCCCGCAGCCCCACGAACTGGGTGAGATAGTAGCCCCACGTGCTCGGCCATAGCGCGGCTTGGACAGCACCGGCGAGCCGCTCAGTGTCGTCGTCGGCGCCCGGCAGGTGCCCGAGCGCGGAGTCGGCCAGACCCAACGCGGTCGCAGTGCGACCGGCGTTGCCAGTCGACGTCAAGGCGGTCGACCGCCACTCGGCCGCGAAGCTCTGCTCGCCGCGGAGGTCTCGGCTGACGAACCCCGACCGATCATCAGCAGAGTTGTTGGACGGCGTGCCCGGCGCAAGGAAGGCCGCGCCGTCCGTGAACCGCTGCGCCGAAACCAGATCCGCACACGCGGCCGCTCCCGCGAGCGGATCGCCTGACCGGATTCCGCTCACAATGAGCACGTCGACCCGTGCATCGACGAGGGCGGTACCTGGCAGGGGCACGCGCAGGCCCATTCCTTGGCGTTCCGCTTCGTCGAAGTCGACCATCCAGGCCATCCCACTGTCCACAGCCGGACCGTCGTCGTTCGCGACAACAGCCGCGTCAAGGTCGGGTCCCACGGGAAGGTCTGACGGGATGTCGGCACCGGTGACGGAAGTTACCAGCGCACCCGAGCTGTAGACACACGCGGTCCACTTCTCCGGGAGGAGCCTCGCCACAGGAGTAGACGTTCGCTCGGCCAGCGGGCCGGCCTCCGGGAAGTCCGGTTCCACATCCAGTGCTTCCTCGGGACCGAGGGGCTGGCTGGGCCGCGCCTCCGGGTTCGTCGGGGTCAGGCGTCGTGCGAGGAAGGCAGCTCGGCCGGGGCCGAATCGATCGACCAGCCCCCGCCAGCACGCGCGCAATCTGCTTTCGTCGGCGCCTGCTCGCCACTGGGCACGCCAATATCCACGGCCAGCCTCAACCTCCGTCGCGCTCAACCGCGGATCGTGGGCATCGAGATGGATCTTGTCGGGGTAGACCCGGACCAGCAGCTCTGCACTGCCGTCCAGAGTCGCGACAAACCGTGCCTCCAACCGCACCGGTAGCAACGCCACTGGGACGGCGGACGACCCCACCGGCGTCCTCAGCGCCGGTGTCCCAGCCGGATCCAGGGCGAGAAGCGCCCCGATGTCTGCGATGGCGAGGCTCACTAGTCCCTCTCCTCATCCGATCGGAGAAGCACAGTCGCCGGGATCGTGATCCGCACCGGTGTCTGCCTCAACCGGCGGGAGACGGCGGCGGCGTGTCCCGGTCCGGGCGGCAGGTGGGTCACATCCGAGGGCGCGGTTCCGACCTTGACTCCGAATCGTGGGGCGGTGGGCTGCTCCGCGATCACCAGAGACCAGGCGGCGATATCGTCTGCGGGGATGTCGAATCCGTAGAAGCGCACATCCGGCTCCATCGCGCCGGTGAAGATCGGATCGGCGACCTGCGGCCCGCCGTCCGCTCCCGGCCGGATCGCGTACACCACGGCGTGGGGGTAGCGACGGAGGAGTTCGCTGCGGATGAGCATCACGAAACGCTCACCGGTGGCCCGCGGGCCGCCTAGGATCCGATCTCCCCACTCTGCCAGCGGAGGAATGTCGGAAGGAGGGTCGGATGCTGGGCCCGAGTCCCAGAACCGGTCGAAGTATGTCGCCCGCGCCGGTGTTGGAAACTCGCGCCATACCAGTTCGCGGCCCATCTCGGTGTTGAGGCCGACCATGTAGGCCTCGACGAAGGGGGTGTTGGTGCGAAGAGGGACGACGGTGTTCGGCGGCACGCCGTCGAGACCGGGCAGCAGCAGGTCCTGGCCGAGTTCGGTCAGCGAAGTGGCCATGGGTGTGGTGAACCGCGGGGTGAAGCGTGCCTCGTCGAGAGCGTGCTCATCGGCGGGGGGTGGCCCGGGCCGCTCGATCAGCGTGATCACTTGCAGCGCGTAGGTCTCGAACGGGTGGATGCGCAGTTTTGTCTCGGCCCACAGGTCGGCCAGCGTGCCGGTCGGGAACACTGGGCGGGCGATGAGCGGCCGGAACGGGAGGAACGCCTCGAGGTGTGCGCGAGCAGCCGCCCGGAAAGTGGCGGAGCCGGGGCTGTCGAGCTTGAGAACAGGATCTCCAGGATCGACCGGGTCGACGGGATCTACCGGACCGGGTTCACCCGCCTCGAATGGGTCAAGCGGATCGGACGGACCTCGTCGCTCCCTCGCCCTAGGGCGAGCCTCAAAGGTTGCGCCCGGCGAGCCAGCTGACACGACGGGCGCAACCGTGTCCACGACTCCTTCCGATGATCCCGGTCGCCCGGGGCCGAGTGGGCCGGCATCGCCACGCGGCCAACCGAAGGCGACGACCCTGAACTTCGGTTGCGGCTGTCGCTCGGTCACACGCTTCACCGAGCCCAGCGGCCAGCGCAGGTCCGGTCGTTCCATCAGCGTGGCAACTCGCTCGATCGTCGCCAGGCCGAAGCGATCGGCGACCGGCTTGGTGGCGAGCCGACTGGCGAAGACTATTGGCTGCTGGTTGCGCAGGATGCCTGTGCGAATCACGGGTCGCTCAGGATCGACCGGGGCGCGACGTACACGCCGGCCGACTGCGCCCTGCGCCCGGGTGATCCGGCGGATCGCCATGCTGTATGCCCCGCTGGTCAGCCCGGTCGCCGCCAGCCGAGCCATCAGGCCGCCGCCTGGTTGGCGCGCTGCGGCCGTGAGTCCGAGTCTGGGCTGGGCGGGGCCAAGCACCTGTAAGCCCATGTCCGGCTCCATGGTGGTGAAGAATCTGCGGTGGAGGCTGCTCGCCACCGCCCGGCCCAGACCTGCGTGCCGCAGCAGTTCGTTGACCCGCCCGAGATCGGGCGCCTGGTCCCACGCGGCGGCCATCAGGGGCTCCTGCAAGTCCTGGACCACCCGTGTGCCGAACGCTGCGACAATGCGTGCGGCGGGGTCGAGGTTGAGTTGCGCGTACCAATCGTCGCGTCCGGCATCTACTGACGCTCTCCCGGACTGCACTTCGCCGTACCGAGGAGGCGCAAGCAGAGGCCGGGTTGCGGGTACGTCGTCGACGAGATTCAGCAGATCCGCGAGTTCGGTATGGAATTGCTTGCGGGCGATGGCGCTCGGCCAGCGGTCGGGCGCCGGCCGCAGCGGCTGGAGCGCGCCACCGAGATCGAGCACAGTCGGATCCGGAAGTCCCGCTTCGGGGAGACTGTCCGTGATCTCGAATGGACGCAGCCCCACCGTCTCGGGGAGTGGGCGGGCCTTCAGTAACAAGGCAAGTGACCGGAAGTCACCGCCTTCGCCCGTCGAGAAGTTCCAGTGGTAGTACACCGGCAGGGCCACCGACCGCAGGTCCGGGCCGAGCGCCCATGCCGGATCGAGCCGCTTTTCGTCGTCGGCGCCGATGTCCACGCCGAGGCCGGCTTTGACGCCGAGTGCGAAAGTGGGGACGACGCAGGCCAGATACTCCGTCTTCGGTTCGAGTATGCGACCGCAGATGAGCCTGGACAGCGACCGCTCGGGTCGGTCCTCCAGCAGTCCGGTCAGCTTCTTCCGGTCAGCACCCGCGTTCTCGGTGAGTTGCGCGTGCGCCCATGCCCATGAGACGGCCAAGTCGGGCAGCTCTGCGGAGGGGACGGCTGGAGCGTCGATAGCTACGACCGGAAGGGAGCCCCGGGTGGGCGGGTCGAGGCGGACGCCGGGCTGGACCTTCACGACGATCAGGCAGAGCCAGGGGCGGAGCCGTTCGCGCGCGTCTGCCGAGGCGGGGGTGAACAGCCAGGGCAGGCTGGGCTCATCGAACTCGATGAGTGGGAAGAAGTTCGATTCGAACGTGCGTGCACCGGGGGTGGGATCGGTGCGGATCACCTGCCGGGGTTGCAGTGCGGTCACATGGCTCGGTCCCATCAACCGGACGGGCAACGCAGCGCCCGGCCGACCGTTGACCTCGAGCGTGACCGTCGACGAGGTGGTCCCCGGCTGCCCTGCTCCCAGAGTGTCCGGCCTGTCGAAGGCTGCCGCTCCACCGCGACGTACCCAGGGCACGAAGATCAGGTCTGCTTCACTCACGATCGAATCTCCGGCCGGTTCAAGCTCTGCTCGTCGCCGGAACCAGCACCTGTGCTTTGGTTCGCCGTCGGCGAGCCTCCACCCAGGTGAGTCTCTGCCCTGCGTCCGTCGGCCCTGTGTCATCCGCGACGGCCCAGCCGCCGGACCGCACTCGTGGCGCATCGCCCCGCACGACACTCGTGAACCGAGTAGCCGATTCAGCTCGGCCGGGTGCGAGTGCGGCTGCCCCAAAGGCGGCGAGAGCGATCACCAGCGTTCCTTGCAGGAGCTGCGGTTCGGATTCCTCGGTAGGCTCGCCGTCCGGTCCGATAGTGATCTCGGTGTAGTCGAAGGGGGCGTTCACGCGCGCGTCGAAGGGGAATGCGTAGCCCTCGGCGCCGAAGGACACTCCTGCGTCCATCTCTTCGAATGAGGGCGCGGCGAGGGCCTCGTCGTCGGTGAGATCGAAGAACTGCGCCGGCGCGAACTGCTCACGAACAGGCGTCGCATCCTGGGCGTTCGGGCCGATAGTGGCTGAGGTGATGGCGAAGCGGCGGTCTCCCGACGGGACGGATCCGCCGAGGCGGTCGATATCCCGCTCGAGATTGAGCGGCACGACACCTTGGCGAACGGAGAGCGTCCCGAGAGGATGGAGCAGCACCTCGCCAGGGCGATCATCCCGTCGCACGGTCACCATTAGCTGTCCGGCGCGCGGAGGCTCCGACTGCCAATTGGTCGGATCGTTCAGGGTTCTCCGGAGCTCGCCGATCGCGTCGACTTGCGGCATGGTGATCGTGCCCTCGGTGTCGACCAGCGTCTTCTCGAAGCTGACGCTGAAGTCGCACCAGAGGATCTCAAAGGTCGCCTTGCCCTGGATCCGCAACGGCAACGGTCCTTCGACTTCGCCGTTGACCGTGACGGAGAAGAGGTTGCGGGAGCCGCGCTTCAGTTGCACCTTCGCGCGGAACTCGGCCAGGAAGTGAGGCGGGAACAAGTGGATCAGTACGTCGAACCCGACGGCGCCGGAGATGCTGAAGCCGCACGCAGCGGCGTAGAGGGAGGCTTCGGCGCCGAATTGGACGGTGTTGGCTGTGACCCCAAGGTAGGCCTGGCAGATGAGCTTCGGATTGTCGCCCGCCGTGAGCGCGACCGTGATCGGCTTGAGCGCAGGGAAGCCCGCCGGTATTCGGAAGTCCGGGTGGAATCCGCCGACAGCCAAGGCAAAGCCAACTGAACCCCGGACTCGGCGCAGCGCGGCCGACCCGGTCAGGGGGAAGCGGCCGCAGAGCTTCGAGTCGACCAGCACGGCATCCAGTGAGGCAGTGCCTTCGCTCGGGTCGAAGACGCCGACCGCGTCGAGGTTGAGCTGAATCGCGCGGATCCGGTCGTCGGGCAGGATCGAGCTGACCCGGCCTAGCACGATCAGTCGGTTAGAGACGGCGCCGCCACCCTGGAAGATGAGCGCCAGATCGAGAGTGATCTTGGGTGGCCGTCCGAAGGTCATGCGGACGAGTACGCCGATCAGGTAGCTATCCCGCCGCGCGGGGAAGAAGCTCGCCAGTGGAGCGAGGATCTCAGGTGCGTGACGCACCGGATCGGCGGGAAACAGCAGGTGCTTGAGTTGACCGGTCGGTAGGGCGGCACGCACAGCGTTCTCGTCGAAGGTGCGATCCGAGGCGTACAGAACACCCAGCCCGTCGATGGTGACCGGGCCGACCTGCCAGTTCAGCCCCTCGACGGTGGCGATGACGATGAATGAGGACGCCTTCGCTCCGTCGGGGTCGCGGGTGGCGATGAGTGCGATCGCCTTCAGTATAAGTCGCTTCCAGAGCCGCACTGCAAAGACCCCGAAGTAGGTTCCTGTACGTGGGTCGTGGAAGAGAACGCCGCCTCCTGACACGATGTCCGTGTCCACGTTGATGGTGACCGCGCGCGGGAAGGCGACGTCGAGGTGTGCATCGAGGAACCGCAGGTTGCGTTCGGAGCGCGGAACGCTGTTGTCGATCAGGAGGGCCAGGCCGAGTTGGTCGAGGCGGAAGTAGACCGGTCCGATTTGGGCGCTGAAGGAGATGACTGTCTCGGCGGTGTAGATGTCGGCGCTCGCGCTGGCCCCCGAGGGCGCCTCGGCTATTCGCAGACTGACCTCATGAATCGTCACCGGTCCGATCCGCCGGCTGAGCGGGACCGTCGCCGCCAGCAGGGTGCTCCCGCCGTCGCCGCCGAGTGGGGAATTCTCGGTGCCATCCGCGGATGACGTCGACTTCGGAATGCCACCCTCGATGAAGCGGCCGCGGCCGGTGGAGAGGCCGAACGTCACCGAAAACGGCAGTCGGATCGGGGTCCCACCGAGCAGGCGGGCGATAAGTCCGTCAGCATCCTTCGGGTCGACTATCAGCGCGGCGTTGGCGAGTTCGGCCCGCATCTCCGCCCCGGCCGTACCAAGCCGGAATGAGAAGCCCATCCGCGCGATCTCCAGCCGGATGCCGGTCGTGCGCGGCAAGACGAAGGACCGTCCCGTCGCCGGATCCGGCTGAGAGGTCCAGCCCATTGCGAGTTCGAAACTGGCTGCGCCGGCGGGTCCGCTCGCCGCGAAGGATAACGGGTCCAACCCGATCACGACCGCCGTGGTTCCGTCACTGCGTAACCGGAACGCAAATCGCCAGCGCTCGGTAATCTTCGCGTCGAGGTCCTGCGACCCGCCGAATGCGAGGAAGACCCTCAGCCCTTGATCGTCGACCGGCACAAGAGCGAACGTGGCTTGAGCTCGGGACGACAGGTCCGGTTCGCCTTCGGGCTGCTCTACATCGTGAACGATGGAGATTGACGTCATCTGGCCCGAGATCACGTCGGCTCGGGTGGGAAGGACCTCTGGCTCGCCGACCGAGGCGTTGCCCATACCCGGTGCGTCCCACCCGGCGAGGACATCCCCAATCAGCGCGTAGTCTTCCTTCGCGTCAAGAATGGCCAACACTGCAGCCCCGAGCCGGGCGAGCCCGTTGACCGCCGCGTCGACCGGGATGCCTCCCGTTGTCGTGAGGTCACCGCCGGTCCCTGCAGGATCGGATCCCGTGGGGGCGAGATCTCTCAGCGTCTTGCCTGGATCGATCAGGAAGTGGAGCGCTGCAAGCGCGGCGTCCCATAGCCGGACAGCATCATTGGTCCCAGCCCCATACGACGACGAGACCTCATGGACGACGGACAGAAGTTCCGCTAACACAAACACTCGGAAGTGGCGCTGACGCACGTAGTTGGTGGCCAGCAGATCGAGCAGGGACTGACCGATCTGGTCAAGCTGATCGTCCGAGCCCCCCCACCACACCTCAACGTTGCTGGCGATCGCATCCAGCAGCGTCACGACATCGGTGAGCGCCTCGTAATCCGCCTCCGCATCAGGCTCGGGGCCCTCGGAGTACTCACGTAGCTTCTTGACCGTGCCCTCCGGTAACTGGATGCTCCCGTTCGCTCGGCCGGGGTCCCCGCCCAGATCGCTGATCAGCGCCGAACGCGTGACGTCCTCACTCAACGACTCAGCCGCGAAGGCTAGGAAATCGACGACCTTCGCAACCAGAGCCTGGAACCACGAGCGCTCGCTCATGCCGGGCCGCCCGGCTGTTCGATCTTGCCTAGCCTTGCTCGACGGTCGATGACGCGGGCGCGGAGCCGATCGGGCGGGGGTTCATCTTCTGGGCCCAACGGTGCTCGCTGGACTAGGTACGGCGCTGGCTCGGGGTCGTCTGTAGCGGTTGGGTCGTCCGGGTCGACAAACGCGGTGTACACCTCATGGACCGCGTCCATGGTGCCGTCGGGATGGGGTTCGAATCGGCAGAGCCCGAAGTTGCTACGAAATAGGATCTGGCGCGCGTTTCGTAGGTGGCCAAGGGCGTGCTGGTGGCGCACCGCAATCGCCTGATAGGCGTCGATCAGCCGTTCGGGATCGGAAAGTTGGGCCTCGATCTGCTCCTCGTCCAGCGCCAGCGGTCGCATCGGCTCAGGTCGCAATTCATCCGGCCGCTGATCGAGGAGCGGTGTCAGCCGCCATCGCCAATCTGGCAGTTGCGCTGGATTAAGCCGCGTCGTCTCTGTTGCATCGACGGCCGGCTGGTTCTCTGGGGTTTCATCGGGCCATCCCCAGGATGGCACGAGCACCGGAGTGCGCGCCAACTTCGCGCGAAGCCCCGGCGTCAGGGCATCGGTGCCGAGGCCATCAGGCAGGACGACCATATCGTCCTTCGGTTCTGCCCAGGCCAGCCGCTCGGTGCCCAGGTTGGCCCGGAGTAGTTGCTGCGCGAACCCGAGGCTTTGAGAGGCGGCAGCGATGTTGGAGGGCATCACGTTCTTGAACCCGCTTGAAACGAACTGGGCGATACGTGCGGGTTGGTTTGTTGCGCCCGACCAATAGCTCATCAAAGTTCCGGATGCGTTGTGGACGTCTCCCGACAGAAGGACAACCCGCTGGTAGGTCGCGAGCCGAGCCAACAGCGCTTCAAATGTCACAGGGTCCGCCGCCCAAGACTCGATCGCGTCCGGGTCAGTGCCGATCATCCCCCGATGACCCGTTCGGCTGTTCGGCGTCACCACTGATTTGGAGCTGAGGCTGTCCTTGAGGTCGTATGCCCGGTAGGTCAACGGCGCAATCACGTCATCAAGTACGGGTGGGCCGAGCACCACGAGCGGAGCGACTACGACAAGAATTTCCTGCCCGGCGCGCAAGGGGGGCGGCGGAATTTGGTCGAGCATGGCTTCGATCGAGACGTTGCCGGGCGGACCCAGCCGCGACCCGTAACTTCGCCGGGTGCGGTTATCGAGCACCAGTACGCGGTGCTTCGGCCCGTCGACCATGAAGTCCCAGCGGATGGGAGGCGTTACGGGGCTGTAGCGTCCGTCGAGCCGTTCGACGTTTAACTGATCGTGACCGAATAGCTCCGCGCAACGATCGTATGGTCCAGTCTTCGGGCCGCGAAGATCAGGACCATCTGGGAACAGCGCCTCCATCACGCCAAGTAGCTCTGCGCGGAGCCCTCGGTCGTACCGCCGTGGATCGTTTCCCCAGTCTTGGAACAACGCATATGCGATCATCGCGTTGGTCATCACGGCGTGGCCTAGCGCCGTCTTGAGCACTCGTTCACGCCATAAGGGGTTCAGGAAGAGGTCGTCGGTGACGTCATGGTCGTCAAGGATCATGTATGTAGGCACATTCGCAAGTACTCGCTGGACCTTCGCTAGGCCCGCTCGGAACTCTTTCAGGATCCGGTGGCTCCTGCGCAGACCCTTCTGCCTCTTCGCTTCATCCTTCTGCTTCTGTTCCTCGGTCTCCGGCTTTTCGTCCGTCTCCTCTACGAACAAGTCGCCAGCTATCTCGGCGGGGGCGGCGAGCGGAGGAAGGGTGATCACTGAGCCAGGTCTGACCTCATCGGTCCAAAGCAGTTGGTGCTTATCTGCCGTCTCGCCATCCTGGAGCGTCGCGTCCGGGATCTCGTCGCCCCAGCACGCGGGACTCCAGCTCAAGAGATACGTGGCGGCGAACTCACCGACCGAGAGGAGGTGGTTGACGCCGTCCGTCGTGGTCAATTGCGCAGCGCGCTGTACTAAGTCAAGTCGCCAGAGTGCCGGGAAATGCTCTCGATCTATGGGGAGTAATCGGCGTCCTGCAACCGGCTCCTCGTAGGCGGCCAATGGGTGCTCAGCGTTGAAGTCGACGTCGGCCCTGCGGCTACGGATGTGATCCACCGGAATCCGTTCGCGCGAGGTGTCAATTTCGCGTCCGTCGGACAACGTCTTCATTGTCCCGATGAGTTCGCGGCCCAGCTCGATGATCCGCAACATTTGGAGGGTCTCAACGTCGTCGGCGTAGATTTGGTCACCGCCGAGGAACAACTCGTGCGGCCGGGCCCGGGGGTCCCGCCACGTATCGTCCTTCGCGAGCAGATCATCGATCCATACCATCGCGTCGGGGTCGCCGTGGCCGGGCTTGCGGCACGAGCCGTACACAACCCTGAGATCTCCCATAGCCGACGGACACGGCGCGAAGCTTGGGAGCTGGTTGGGCTTATAGCCGAGTGGTGCAATCAGCGCCTCTCGGGCTTCCGTTTTGGGTTCGAGCAACCCGAGGGACTTGAGTGTGTGGACTCCAGCCCGCGGGCCGTTCGAAACCTTGAAGGTGAGGTCGTACGAATAGAGTGAGTCAGAAGCGAATTGTTTACCCGACGTCTCAGCGAGACGGATGGTCGCGACGGTGAGGTACAACCGGTCGCCAACCCGCAAGGTTTCCTCGCCGTCGTCCCCGATCAGTCGTTCACCCGCGTCGTCAACGCTGTTCGCGAAGGAACCGGGTGTGCCCGCCGCGACGAGGCCCTCCCACACGGAGAGTCTGACGGAAGCCATTTCGCTGAGCGCGACCCATACCGCGACGAGGTTTGGCTCGACCCGGCGGAGAATCGGCCCCGCGAGCAAGAGTGGCAAATCCAAGATGGCCTCCGACGAGTGGAGGCCGGCAGGTCGCTTTACCCGTCGGCAACGGTGGCCAACACAATACGGCGCATCGGCCGCGGAATCCAGACCTCAACAGAGCCGTGGATGGTCCGGGGGCGAGTACGCGCAGACGCCGTCGCCAGCTCGGGGCGCTCTGATGGGCTTCGCGCGGACCCTTGCCGCCGGACAGACCTGCCGGGTGCGCGTGGTGGCAGCCTCGACGGGAGAAACGAGAACCGTTCACGAGGACGCGAGCGTTCTCTTCGAGGCCCCCAACTGGAACGCCGGCAACGAGCTCATCCTCAACGGCGACGGAGTGCTGTGGCGGATGCCGGCCGACGGCTCGCGGCCGCCGACCCAGATCGTGCACGACGGACTCCCCGAACTGAACAACGACCACGTTCTCGCGCCCGACGGAACCACGATCTACGTGTCGGCCAACGACGGGCACCTCTACACGGCGCCCCTCGCCGGCGGAACTACCCGCCGGGTGACTCGCGACGGCGCCGGTCACTGGCACTTCCTCCACGGCGTCAGCCCCGACGGCGCACAGCTCGCCTACGTCGCCCTGAACCCGGATGACGGGTGGGACAGTGGCACCGTGCACACCGTCGGCATCGACGGGGACCACGACGCCGCGATCACCCACGGCCGGGGAACCGATGACGGTCCGGAGTACTCTCCCGACGGCCGGTGGCTGTACTTCAACACCGAACGATTCTCGTCCCTGCCCGGCCACGCGCAGATCGCCCGCATGCGTCCCGATGGAACCGGTCTCGAGCAGCTCACGTTCGACGACCGGGTCAACTGGTTCCCGCACTTCGACCCCACCGGCACACGCGCGGTCTACCTCAGTTTCCCCACCGGAACGATCGGCCACCCCGCCGACCTGAACGTCGAGCTTCGGCTTGTCGACCTCGACGCCGACATCGGCGCATGGTCGTCGGCATCCACTGTCGCCGAACTGTTCGGCGGCCAGGGCACGATCAACGTGAACAGCTGGTCGCCGAACGGAGAGCATTTCGCCTACGTCGACTACCCGATGCCAAGCCGCACAACGGAGGCCACCTGATGACCGCCAACCCCCAATCCGCGCCGCTCATCGCGGACCTCGAACGCGAAGAGCAGGAGCTGATATTCGACAGGTTTGACCACGGCGACGCATGGCGACTCGGGTCGACGATCACCGAACTGGCGCGGGATGCCGGTCACGCCGTCGGCATTGACATCCGCCGACCCGGCCTCATCCTCTTCCGGTCCGCCCTTCCAGGCATCACGCCCGACCAGGAGACATGGATCACCCGTAAAGCGGCACTGGTGCTGCGGATGGAGGCCAGCAGCGCGCTCGTCGATGCACGGCTGAGTGCTGCCGGCATCGATCCCTCCGCAATCGGGTGGCTCGGGCAAGAGTACGCGGTCACCGGAGGCTCCTTCCCGATTCGCGTGCGAGGAGTCGGCGTGGTGGCCGCCGCCACCGCGTCGGGTCTCTCGTCCAAGCAAGATCATGATCTGGTCGTCGCCGGCATCCGTCGCTTCCTTGAGAAAGAGTCTGAGTCGTTCGTAACTGCAGTGCGAGAAAAGAGATAGAAGGTACGTGTCGCCATCAGCTCCACTACCGGAACGCCTTAACCCGTCACTCTCGGATCAGCGAGCGAGAAGCTCGTGCATGACCTGGCGACCGGCTGTGCATACTGGTGGAGTGCGCGACCTGGATGCGGATGACCGGGAGCTGAGGTCCTTGCGCGAACGCGTCTACGGGCCGGCGTCCTCACTCCCCGCGAGCCACGTCGATCTGGAGCGGCTGCGTCAGCTCGAGCGGGAACGGATCGTGTCGTCGCTCTCCTCAGAGGAAGACGTTCCCGATGCGGTGAGCACGGCGCACTCGGCCGACAGTGCCCGGCAAGCGGCCGATCCACACCGTCCGTCGGTACGTGAGCGGCAAGCCCCAGAACCACCGCGGCGCGCGTGGCGCGCGCGCTCGATCGTCGTCGCGGGTGGCGTCCTGCTCGTCATCATTGGTTATGCATGGGGAGCGACCGCCACGGTGCCCCACATCAGCGGACCGCTGCCGGAGTTCGACCGAGCGCAGACCGGCGAAGACCGACTGCCTGTGGCTGCGACCGCTGGGGTCATCCCCGCATCCAGTCGCTTCGTCGCGCGCGTCGATGGCTTCGACGTGTTCCTGGCGCGACAGGACGGCGGGCAAGGTGTGTGCGTCGTCAGCTACCTGGCCGGAACGAACCAGGCATTCTTGAGCACCACGTGCGGCAGCGGCAGTGGCGGCGGACTGCTCGCCCCGGTGACGAGGAATCTGGATGTCGCCATCGGCGATCTCGAATCGCCGCCGCCCGACGGTGATGCGCTCCGGCTCTCCGAGAGTGTCACGGCGTACCGACGTTGAGACATCGATAGGGGCACTGCTGACACGCAGCGCGGGTTACCCTCGACGTATGACTGATCCTGAGACCCGCCGCGAACGTGTATCTCCGACACGAGTCGGGATCTGGGTGGTCGTGTCAGCGGTGGGGCTCTACATGGTCGTGTCCGGGCTGATCGGCGTCTTTTCCGGCGGCGCCTAGCCCGCTTTTCCGTCTGCGGTCGGGCGAGCTTCGCCCCGTGCCGGCCCGGGTGCGAGGTCGGACAGGCCGAGCAGAAAGCGCACGATCTCCAGCTGTGGACCCTCGAGAACCGGTCCTCGTCCGAATTCCCAATCGGCGTCCGTCGCGCGTATCGCGTGTCCGGCGACCACGGCCCTGCGTTCGAGCGGGGCAGAGGTGGCCATGTACAGCGCGACGGCGCCCAGCGTGAGGTCGGCAAGTCGTGGCGCTTCACCCAGTCGATCCGCCAGCACGATGACGGCGCGGGTCGCATGGACGAGCGCGCTGGTTCGGCGGCGCTTCCCGGTGCGCACCGCAGAAGCCAAGTCCATCAGATCGGCGACGACGAACTCAGAGCCGATCTCTGTCCCCAGGCGGGCATCGCGGACGAAGTCCGCCGCGAGGCGGTCTGCTCGCTCCGAACCGGCGGCGGCGGTCAATCGCGCCGCTTCATCGATCACCGCGGCGGTCGCGAGGCGACGATCGCTCGTCACCGCCGATTCGTCGTCGCGCGGTCTGTTGCTCAAGGGTAGGAACCTCGCGTAGTCCACCATGCGAGTCTAGGCATGTGACAACGTGTGACAACCGTGCGCGCGGTCGATCGATGTTCGATCGCGTGTGACTGTCACATCCGGGCGCCGTGAAACAGGGCGGAGGGACGTGCATAATTGACCCGAGCGGATGTGACCGTACACATCCCACGTAGGGAAACAACGGGGATGGACGACGAGCCGACGAACCGCAGGCCGAGCATCCGCGATGTGGCGCGACTCGCAGATGTCTCGTATCAGACCGTTTCGCGAGTGCTCAACAACCACCCGAGCGTGCGGCCCGAAACTCGCCGGCGCATCGTCGAAGTCATGGAGCAGTTGCAGTACCGCCCGAATCTCGCCGCTCGCGCATTGGTCACGAGCCGATCGCAGACGATAGGAATCCTGGCCGCGGGCAGTTCGATGTACGGGCCGGCGTCGAGCATCGCCGCGATCGAGGAGGCGGCCCGCTCGCGGGGATACTGGGTGAGCACGGCCAACATCGACCCTTCGGATCCGGAGTCGATTCCCGCCGGCCTTGCGCATCTGATGGCACAGTCGATCGAGGGGCTGGTCGTCATCGCACCGCAGGTGCGGGTATTCCGGGTGCTCGCATCGCTGGCGTTGGACATCCCCTACGTCACACTGCAGTCGACCGACCTCGACCCCGGCCACACGCTGTCGGTCGATCAGATCGCAGGCGCTCGACTGGCGACAAAACACCTGATCAGCCTCGGACACCGACAGATCTACCACCTGGCCGGTCCCCAGGACTGGATCGAGGCCGAGGCCCGCATGAGAGGCTTTCTCGACGAGATGGGGGCGAGCGACATCCCGACGACCGCTCCCATCCTGGGCGACTGGACCGCCGAGTTCGGATACTACGCAGGACGCGAGCTGCTCGGAGTTCCGGACTTCACGGCGATCTTCGCGTCGAACGATCAGATGGCGCTCGGCCTGATGCACGCGATCCGCGACGAGGGGCTGGACGTCCCCCGCGACATCAGCATCGTCGGCTTCGACGACATTCCCGAAGCTGCGCACTTCTGGCCGCCGCTCACGACCGTTCGTCAGGACTTCTCGGAGCTGGGTCGGCGCTGCGTCGAGCTCCTCCTCGGTCACGATGACGCCGGCGGCATCCGAGCCGCGGCGACCATCGAGCCCCAACTCGTCGTACGTGGATCGACGGGGGTCGTTCGCTGGGCCTGACCGTCCGTTACCAAGCCGAGACCATTCGAGGTTGACACTCACGTCCACCGCCTGGCTATAGTGATGCGATGTGAACGGTCACACGCCGTCACGCGGTTTCCGACGAAGGGCAGCTGCAGTGGTGCAGGGCAGGGATGGCGAGGTCCGCGAGCGGTATGTGACCGGGGTCAAGACCGAGGTGGCGGTCGCCCGCGTCCGCGCCGATGTCGCCGCTCTGCACGCCGACCTGGTCCGCTTCGGTCTGGTGACCTGGACCGGCGGCAACGTGTCAGGGCGTGTCGGTGGCGCCGACCTCTTCGTCATCAAGCCTTCGGGTGTGTCCTACGACGAGCTCGCTCCCGAGAACATGATCCTGTGCGACCTCGACGGCAATGTCGTCTCCGACACTCCGGGAAGCGAACGCGCACCGTCGAGCGACGCCGTTGCGCACGCTTACGTGTATCGCAACATGCCCGAGGTCGGCGGCGTCGTGCACACCCACTCGACCTACGCGGTGGCATGGGCAGCGCGGGGCGAGGAGATCCCCTGCGTCATCACCGCGATGGCCGACGAGTTCGGCGGTCCTGTGCCCGTCGGTCCATTCGCGACCAGCGGGGACGACTCGATCGGTCGTGGGATCGTCGAGACGCTGACCGGGCACCGCTCGCCTGCCGTGCTGATGCAGAATCACGGTCCGTTCACGATCGGTGCGACGGCCAAGGATGCCGTGAAATCGGCGGTCATGCTCGAGGACGTCGCGCGCACCGTCCACATCGCGAAGCAGGGCGGACCACTCATCCCGATCGCGGCAGATGCGATCGACCGGCTGCACAGCCGGTACCAGAACTCCTACGGACAAACCGTGGGTGGCCGTCGAGACACCTGACGGCTGGTTCCTACAACTGAATATCGCTGCATCACCAGACAACGACGTCCCAGGAAAGGACACACAGTGAAAGGCAAGAAGTTCGTTCTCGCCGCGATCGCGGCGGGCGCGCTGATGCTTTCAGCATGCTCGGGGGGGACCGGCGACTCCGGCTCGGGCGACGGTGGCGGAGACGGCGGCCTCATCGGCGTCGCGATGCCCACCAAGAGCTCCGAGCGCTGGATCCAGGACGGCGACGCCGTCAAGGCCGAGCTCGAGGCTGCCGGGTACACCGTCGACCTGCAGTACGCGGAGGACGACATCCCCACCCAGGTCTCGCAGATCGAGAACATGATCACCAAGGGCGCCGAGGCGCTCATCATCGCCTCGATCGACGGCACCACGCTGTCGGAGGTCCTGCAGACCGCCGCGGATGCCGACATCCCGGTCATCGCCTACGACCGCCTGATCAAGGGCACCGAGAACGTCGACTACTACGCGACGTTCGACAACTTCCTCGTCGGCCAGCAGCAGGCGTGGACCCTCCTGAACGGCCTCGGCCTCACGGAGCTCGACGGCACGCCGATCGCGGACGCTCCTGAGGGTCCGTTCAACATCGAGCTGTTCGCCGGCTCGCTCGACGACAACAACGCGTTCTTCTTCTTCAACGGCGCCATGGACGTGCTCCAGCCGCTGATCGACGACGGCACGCTGGTCGTCAAGTCGGGTCAGACCGACATCGAGCAGGCCGCCACGCTGCGCTGGGACGGCGAGACCGCCCAGAGCCGCATGGAAGATCTCCTCACGGCGAACTACTCCGACGGCACGCAGGTCGACGCGGTGCTGAGCCCGTACGACGGCATCTCGCGCGGCATCATCTCGGCACTCACCGACGCGGGCTACTCCGTCGGCGACGAGTGGCCGATCATCTCGGGCCAGGACGCCGAGGTCGACTCGGTCAAGGCGATCCTCTCGGGCGAGCAGTTCGCGACGATCTTCAAGGACACGCGTGAGCTCGCGAAGGTCGCGGCCGGAATGGCGATCGCGCTCCTGAACGGCGATGAGGTGGAAGTCAACGACACCGACACGTACGACAACGACGTGAAGGTCGTTCCGTCCTACCTGCTGGCACCCGTGCCGGTCATCAAGGACAACGTCGAGTCGGCCCTCGTCGACACCGGCTACTGGACCGCAGACGAGCTCGGCCTCTAGGTCGTACGGCAACACCCGCTGATCCGACGATGGCGGCGGGGGCGACAACCCCCGCCGTCATCGTTCCAGTACGCTCCCCCTGTCAGCCCACGAGGAAGTCGGAACGTGACGAACAACATTCTCGAGATGCGCGGCATCACCAAGACCTTTCCCGGCGTGAAGGCGCTGGCGAACGTCAACTTCGAGGTCGAGCGCGGCCAGATCCACGCCATCTGCGGCGAGAACGGCGCCGGCAAGTCGACGCTGATGAAGGTGCTCTCGGGCGTCTACCCGCACGGCACGTATGACGGCGACATCGTCTTCGAGGGCGAGGAGGTCGCCTTCAAGAGCCTGCGCGACAGCGAGGCCAAAGGCATCGTCATCATCCATCAGGAACTGGCCCTCAGTCCTTATCTCTCGATCGCCGAGAACATCTTCCTCAACAACGAGCGCACGCGTGGCGGTCTGATCGACTGGAACAAGACGAACTTCGAGGCGGCATCGCTGCTCAAGCGTGTCGGGCTCAAAGAGAACCCCACGACAGTCATCAACCAGCTCGGCGTCGGCAAGCAGCAGCTCGTCGAGATCGCCAAGGCGCTGTCGAAGGAAGTGAAGCTGCTGATCCTCGACGAGCCGACCGCTGCGCTCAACGACGAGGACTCCGACCACCTGCTCGATCTGATCCTCAGCCTGAAGGCCGAAGGGATCACGTCGATCATCATCAGTCACAAGCTCAACGAGATCAAGAAGGTCGCCGACACGGTGACGGTCATCCGCGACGGCAAGACCATCGAGACGATCGCGAAGTCCGACGTGACCGAGGACCGGATCATCAAGGACATGGTCGGACGCGATCTCGAGCATCGCTACCCCGACCACGAGCCCCACATCGGCGAGGAGCTTCTGCGCGTCGAGGACTGGACGGCCCATCACCCTCAGGACGCATCCCGGGTCATGGTCGACAACGTGTCGATCAATGTCCGAGCCGGCGAGATCGTCGGCATCGCGGGCCTCATGGGCGCCGGCCGCACCGAGTTCGCCATGAGCCTGTTCGGCCACAGCTACGGCTCGCGCATCTCGGGGAAGGTCTTCATGCGCGGCAAGGAGATCAAGACCCGGACCGTCGCGGAGGCGATCGAGAACGGCATCGCCTACGCGACCGAGGACCGCAAGACCTTCGGGCTCAACCTCATCGAGGACATCAAGCGCAACATCTCGATGGCCTCGCTGGAGAAGCTCACCAAGGGCGGACTGGTCGACGACAACGAGGAGTACAAGGTCGCCAACGAGTACCGCCGCGACCTCAACATCAAGGCGCCGAACGTGCTGGTGAAGACCGGAAAGCTCTCGGGCGGCAACCAGCAGAAGGTCGTGCTGTCGAAGTGGATCTACTCCGACCCCGACGTGCTGATCCTCGATGAGCCGACCCGTGGCATCGACGTCGGCGCCAAGTACGAGATCTACACGATCATCAACAGGCTCGCGGCATCCGGCAAGGGGATCATCGTGATCTCGTCGGAGCTGCCCGAGCTTCTGGGCATCTCCGACCGGGTGTATGCGCTCTCCGAAGGGCGTATCACCGGTGAGCTGCCGGTCGAAGAAGCAACCCCCGAATCCGTCCTCAAGCTGATGACCATGGAGAAGCCGCGCTGACGCGGCGCCAGGAGAAAACGCACATGTCAGACAATCCCAACACCAGCACCGCCGTCGGCGCGTCCGTCAACCCGACGGAGAACAAGTTCACGGACTGGCTCAGCCACGTCCTGGCGGACCTGGGCAAGAACGGCATCTTCATCGCCCTGATCGCGGTCATCGCACTATTCACGATCCTCACCAACGGCATCCTGCTGCGCCCGCAGAACATCTCGAACCTCGTGGTGCAGAACGGCTACATCCTGGTGCTGGCCATCGGCATGGTCATGGTGATCATCGCGGGTCACATCGACCTCTCGGTCGGCTCGGTCGCGGCCTTCATCGGTGCGATCTCGGGCGTCCTCGCGGTGAAGATGGAGTACCCGTGGTGGCTCGCCGTCATCATCTCCCTCGCCATCGCGGCGCTCGTCGGGGCGTGGCAGGGTTTCTGGGTCGCGTTCGTCGGCATCCCCGCCTTCATCGTGACGCTCGCGGGCATGCTCATCTTCCGAGGCCTCGCCCTCGTCGTGCTCGGAAATGCGAACATCGGTTCGTTCCCGACGGAGTACCGAGCGCTTGGCAACGGGTTCGTGTCGGGCGTGTTCGGTGAGACGGATCCGGATCTGTTCACCCTCGCGATCGGAGCCGTCGCCATCGTGGCACTTGTGGTGCAGCAGGTTCGCACCCGGATGGGACGCCAGAAGTACGGCCAGGAGGTCGAGCCGCTGACGTGGTTCATCATCAAGCTCGTCGCTGTCGCCGCCGTGATCGGCCTGTTCGCGTGGGCGCTGGCGTCGTACAAGGGGATCCCCGTCACCCTGATCATCCTTGCCGTGCTGATCCTGATCTACGGCCTCGTGATGAATCGCACCGTGTTCGGTCGCCACATCTACGCGATCGGCGGCAACCGTCACGCCGCCGACCTCTCCGGGATCAAGACCAGGCGCGTCGACTTCTGGCTGTTCGTGAACATGGGCTTCCTGGCGGGCCTTGCAGGACTCATCTTCACGGCTCGGCTGAACCTCGCGGGGCCCAAGGCGGGTGACGGCTTCGAGCTCGAAGCCATCTCGGCGGCATTCATCGGCGGCGCTGCTGTCCAGGGCGGCGTCGGCACCATCGGCGGCGCGATCATCGGCGGTCTGATCATCGGTGTGCTGAACAACGGCATGTCGATCATGGGCATCGGCATCGAGTGGCAGCAGGCCGTGAAGGGCCTCGTGCTGCTGTTCGCCGTCGCCTTCGACGTCTACAACAAGCGTCGATCGGGTGTGTGACCGTGCCGACTTCGGACTCTGACGGGATCGGAGTTCTGAGCGCGGAGCGCTGCGCGAGTTGTGATCATGAGGTCGGCGAACACGCCGGGGTCTGCCGGACTGAGATGTTCGTCGATCGCAGCTGGGCCAAGTGCCTGTGCGATGGCTTCAGCGCGGGGACCGCGTAGTCGCATCGACGAAGCGCTTGGCGGTCTGCTCGGCGGCGCACCTCAGCCGCGCACGGCGTGGTGTCTCACTGAGCACCGGGGTGCTCGCCGGCGGGCCCCAGAACCCGCCCGTCGACGACGCCCGCCGCGGCTCCTTTGAGTTCGACGAAAATAGTGTGCGTCGTGGACGTGCCGATGTTCTCGCCCGCGTGTCGCTGAGCCGGCAGCCACATCGCTTGATGGGCGGGAATGTCGACGTCACGTTCGCCTGCATCGGTGCGCAGTCGCCGCTGGAAGTCGGACAGAGTCACCATCACGCTGTTGGGGTGCACATGAGCGGTTGTGCGTTCGCCGGGCTCGTCGCGGTACTCCAAGACACGAACGAACTCATTCTCGAAAACCGTGCGGTAATGGATCGGGTTGGTCGTCACCGGATCTTCCTCGACCATGATCGCGAGATTACTCCGCGCCGCGCCCAACACGCTCGCTTCATACGTCAGTCTGAGCGGCGCAGGCGCATGGGTGCGGTGGCCGGTCCAAACCGCTCAGGTGTTCCCGCCGTCGATGAGTGCTCGCAGTCTCCCCGCCTCGATCCCGAGGGCCCACTCGGCGACGTCGGCCACGACGTGTCGGTGCGCGGGGTGATCGAGCTCGACGGCACTGTTCACGTACGAACCGCCGCCGTCGACGGCGATGAAGATCCGGATGCAGGCGACTTCGGCATCCACATCGGCGAAGTCGCCCGAAGCGATGCCTGCTTCGATGATCTCGATCAGGCGTGCGCGGTCGAGGAGGTCCTGCTCCTGAAGGACAGTGTCCAGGGCAGGGCTGAAGCGCGACAAGTGCCGCGCGTTGAGCCACAGTCGGGCGAGCGCGAGCGACTCGCCTCGTTCGATGTGCCCGACGAAGTTGGCCAGGCGCTGCATCGGGGTGCCCTCCGTGGGGAAGAACTGCTCACGCTCGAGCACCGCCGCGCGAGCGAACGCCTCGACGACGAGGTCTTCGGCTGCGGGGAAATAGTGCGTGATGAGACCGGGACGTACTCCGAGGCGATCGGCGACGGCGCGGAGGGTGATGCGCTCCAGCCCCTCATCAAGGGCGATGGCCGCGGCGTTGGACAGGATCTCCTCGCGCCGCTCCTCGGGGCGTTTGCGAATTCGCACGGAAGTTGCACTTGACGTCACGCCACACATGCTATTGAATACGTGGCCAATAGTCCATTGGGCATGTGACCAATAGCAAAGACGCTCCTGGAAAGGAACATCGTGACCCAAACGCAGTCTCTGGATGTCGACTTCGTCGACACCGCATCCCGTCCCGAAACCCGCGGCATCGAGCTGATCGGCGACGCAGATCGGCACGGGAGAGCGCGAGATCTGTTCCTCATCTGGGCGGCGCCGAACGTCAGCATCCTCAATCTGACGATCGGCGCGACGCTCATCCTGCTCGGGCTCGAGGTGTGGCAGGCGGTCGTCGTGATCGTCGCAGCCTCGCTGCTGTGGATCTTTCCAGGTCTGATCGCGGGGAGCGGACCGGCGTCGGGAACGTCGGGCTCGGTCGTGACGCGCGCGATGTACGGCATCCTCGGCAACCGGCTCTTCGTTGCCTTCGTCGGTTGGTTCATCGGTGCGGTGTTCCTGTCGCTGACCTGGCTGGCGTCCTCGTTCATGGGCGCCGACCTGCTGCGTCGAATGGGGATGGATGACGGGGTGTGGGTGCCGATCGGAGTGACGATCGTGGTCGCCGCGATCACGATCCTGGTCGCGATCTACGGTCATGGGCTGATCCTGCGCGCCTACTCCTACATGGCCGCCGCGCTGTTCGTGATCTTCCTGCTCGTCACCGCGTTCATCCTGCCGACCGTCGACTGGCAGTATGCGGCGCCCGAGCCGCTGAGCGGCGCCGCGCTGTGGTCGTCGATGACGATCGGCTTCACGATCCTCGCCTCGACCCCGCTGTCGTTCATCAACAGCCCCGACATCGCCCGTTACCTGCCGCGATCCACGAAGCCGTCGCACATCGCGGCGGCCACGGCACTCGGCGGCGCGGTGCCGTTCATCGTCTTCACGATCGTCGGCGTGCTCCTGGCCACCGGGCTCAGCAGCGCCGCATTCGACAGCGGCATCGACGTCGCGCTGCTCGATCTTCTGCCGGTCTGGCTCGGTCCGATCCTGGTGCTGGGGGTCGTGATCAACACGATCGCGCTCAACGCGATGACCGCCTACACCTCGAGCATGGCGTTGCAGGCGATCGGATTCCGCCTGCGACGCATCCCGGCGACCGTCATCGTGGGGCTGGTGGGCACGGCCTTGACGATCTACCTCGTGCTGTCATCGAGCCTGCTCGAGGCCGCCAACCTCATGCTGCAGTTCCTCGTCATCGTCTCCGGTCCTGCCATGGCGATCTTCGTCGTCGACGTCATCCGGCGCCGCTATGCCTACGACGGTCTGGAGCTCTTCGACGATCGCGCGGGCGGTCGATTCTGGTACTCAGGCGGGTGGAGCATCCCCGGCGTCACGGCACTCCTTGCAGGCGGAATCGCGACCGCCCTCTGCCTCTCCACGAGTGTGTGGGTCGGCCCGGTCGCACAGTCGATCGGCTACGTAGACCTGTCGGTGCCCGTGGGCATGCTCGTCGCCGGGGCGCTCTATGCCGGCTTGCAGCGGACGCCGCTCGGGAAGGCGGGCCGGCCGTGATCCGCAGATACATCAACGGCCGCGTCTTCACCGCCGACCCCGATCCGGCGAACGCGTGGGCGGGGGCGTTCGCGATCGACGACGACACCCTTGTGTTCGTCGGTGACGACGATCGCGCACCCGACGCCGACACGACCGTCGATCTCCAGGGTCGCCTCGTGCTGCCGGGCTTCACCGACGCCCACACGCATCTGCTCATGATGGGCGCGGCTCTCGGGCAGGTGCACCTCACCGACGCCCGCACGCTCGACGAGATCCAGAGTCTGCTCCGCGACGCCCGCGCCCAGAACCCGGATGCGACTGTGCTGCGCGGCCGCGGATGGCTCTTCGACTCGATCCCCGGCAGAGCGCCGACGGCGGCCATGATCGACGCAGTGGTCGCCGACATCCCCGTCTACCTCGACGCGAACGACTATCACTCCTGCTGGGTCAACAGCGCCGCGCTCGCCGCGCTCGGCATCACCCGTGATACGCCTGACCCCCTGGGGGGCCAGATCGCTCGGGATGCCGAGGGCCGGCCGACCGGGCTGCTCTACGAGACTGCAGCCACCCAGTACGCGTGGGCGCATCGCGACGCGACGACGACCGACGCCGACCGCGACGACGACGTGCAGCGCGCCATCGACGCCTACCTCGCCAGCGGCGTCACGGGTGTCGTCGACATGGCCTTCGACGAGTTCGGTCTCGCCGCATTCGAGCGTGCGCAGCAGCGATACGGCGGCGAACTGCCGATCCGTGTCGCCGCGCACTGGATCATCAACAACACCGGCGACGACGCCGCGAACCTCGCACAGGTCGCTCGCGCGGCGGAACTCGCTGACGGCGCCTCGACACCGTGGCTGCGCGTGGTCGGCATCAAACTCATCCTCGACGGGGTGATCGACGCCTGCACGGCGGCGATGCGGCATCCCTACGCGAACGGCTCGAACGCCGAACCCATCTGGCCGCTCGCGCAGTTGAAGCCGGTCGTCGTCGCCGCGGACGCCGCCGGACTCCAGATCGCCCAGCACGCCATCGGCGACTACGCGAGCGAGATCGCCCTCGACGCGATCGAGCACGCGATCGCCCGAAACGGCGACCGGCCACGGCGCCATCGCATCGAGCACCTCGAGTACGCCGCACCGGGCACGGCAGTGCGGATGGCACGCCTCGGAGTGACCGCGTCCATGCAGCCGGTGCACTCCGACCCGGCGATCTTCGCCAACTGGGCGGAGATGCTCGGGGATGAGCGTGTCGAGCGAGCGTTTCCATGGCCCGAGTACGAGGACGCCGGCGCACTGCTCGCATTCTCGACAGACGCGCCGACGGCGCCGCACAGTGCACTCGCGAACATGTACATCGCATCGACGCGGGCCTCCGCCCTCGACCGTTCGGTGCCCGCCACCCATCCGCAATTCGCACTGCCCCTCGAGCGAGCGATCGGGCACGCGACGCGCGACGCGGCCGCTTCGGTAGGAGACGCCGACTGGCGCGGACGGATTGCGCGCGGCTTCAGTGCCGACCTCGTCGTGCTCGACACAGACCCGTTCACGGACGGATCGAGCTCGCTGCTCGAAGCCCGGGTCGTCGAGACGATCGTTGCAGGGCGCTCGCGCTACGCCCGACGTGTTCCGGCTGAGTCCTGATGCGAACCGGTCATCTGGCGCGTGAGCCTGGAATGCTGCACCATGAGAAGACCGTCTCATGGGAGTGGGAGGGGCGATCATGCCTGGACCGGGGCAGAGCCTCAAAGCAGGGTTGCGCGAAGGAATCAGCGACGAACTCGCCGCATCCCTGAATTTCGACGAGCTGGCGACCAAGGTCGGTCGACGAGGACCCGAGCGCGCACAGATCGAGCAGGCGGTCGGGGAGCGACTCCTCGGCCCGCCGCCATCCATCGACGTCGACCGGGTCGGCGTCCTGAGCCCCGCGTTCCGTCTCGACGTCGATGGTTTCAACGCCGAGCTCTTGTCCACGCTCAGCGGGCGCTGTCACGGATTCGTCTACCGGCTGCTGGTGAAGGGCGCGCCAGGCCTGACCGTGCAGAGCGGATGGGCGCGCGACCCTGCGGAGGGCGACGTGCGTTGGCACCCGGACGTGCGCATGCATGTGGCGAGCGTCAGCAAGATGATCACCGCCATGGCCGCGGTGAAAGCCTTGTCCGACGCCGCCGTTCCGATGCGGACGGCGATCTGGCCCTGGCTGCCGCTGTACTGGCAGCCGCGTGGACCCAACATCGAGCGCGTGACATTCGAGATGCTGCTGACCCACGAGTCGGGACTGTGGCATGCCACCTCCGACGAGATCGACTTCGACGAGGTCAAAGCCAACGTGTATCGCGGCGCCCTCCTCGGTGTCCCGCTGGGCGACGAAAAGTACCAGAACGTCAACTTCTCGCTCTTCCGCATCCTCATTCCGGTCCTCACCGGAGCAATCAAGCCTTCGATGACGGCCCCCGGCGGCGGCGAGGAAGAGACGGACAGACTGTGGGACGCACTCACCATCCAGGCGTACGGCGACTACGTTCGCGACAACGTGTTCGCACCGGCCGCTGTCGTCGACGCACGCACCGCCAGCGGCGCCGGGGACGCTCTGTCCTACCGATGGCCGACTCCCGCGGGCGGACGGGATTCCGGCGACCTCAGCGGGTATTCGGCGACCATCGCCTGGCACCTGAGCGCGAACGAGCTGGGGCGGGTGCTCCAGGCATTCGCCGACGGGTCGGTCGTGGGTCGCAAACGCATGCACCGGATGCTCGACGGAGGTTGGGGAATCGACCAGGCCGGCATGACCCGAGCCGGGCCCTACTTCCTCAAGGGCGGCTGGTGGGAAGGCGGGACGAACCAGGTGGTCCAGGCCGTCGCCGGACTCCTGCCCGGCGAGCTCCCGTTCGCGGTCCTGGTCAATTCCGCCCTCGTGAACGGAGCGCCGACACCAGCGCCGGTCAGCCTGATGAGCGTGGTGATGGCCGCCGTCAAGGCTCACGTGGCGCCTGCTGCATGAGGACCGCGCTGCCTGACGGGACCGTCGTGGGCTACGAGCCGCTCGTGGACGACACCGGCGCGGAGGCCGAGTCTCTGCCGGTGCCGGAGGAGCACGGCACGGTGGTCGTGGTGCTCGACTCCGGCACCGTGCTGACGTCCGCCCGACATGCTCGAGGGCTGCGTGACCTGCCTGTCCGTGCGCGTCCGCGACTGAATCCAGCCGAGCGCGGTGGGATGCCGCCGCCTAGTCCGTCGCCGTGCCCGGGACGATGACGACCGGCACCGGCGCGTGCCGGACGATCTTCGACGCGCTCGAACCGAGGAAGACCTGTGCGAGTCGATGCGTCGACGATGATCCGATCACCAGCACGTCGCCGTCGGTCCAGTCGACGGAGGCGACCGCCGCGCTCCAGTCGTCTCCCTCCGCGATGTGCAGGTGAACGCTGTCGCCGCTGAAGCCCACCGAGTTCAGATAGGTCTGCGCTTCGGCCTGAGCGGCTGCGGCCTGCACCGCCCACAGATCGATGACCTGGGTCTCGGCATGACTGACGTCGCTGGTGACCGGGCGCCGCGACGGTCTCACCAGGAAGGTGACCACGCGCAGCTGTGCTGATGCGCGCAGGCTGATCTCCGCCACACGGGTGAGCAGCGACCAGCTCGCATCGTCGTCCCGGAAGGCGACAGTGATCCTGCTCACTCCACTCGACGTGCGGTATCCGCGTGGTGCGATGGCCACCGGCACCGTCGACGAGTGCACCAGCCGGTCGGTCTTGGACGTCAGGCGCACACGCCCGGGTTCGGCGTCGTCACCCGATCCCACCACGAGGATCGCGGCATCCCGTTCGGTCGCCTGCTCGATGAGGGCCTGGGGCACTGACCTGCCGGCCACCCAGACGGCAGAGCCGTCGATCGCCGGATGCTGCGCCAGGTCGGCAGCGGCGAGCTCGGCGCTGTCCGCGCCCTCGCCGGCTGCCCAGATCTCGTACTCTCGGTCGGTGCCCGCGGCGACGGGTGTTCCCCATCCTCGCGGGACGACCGAGACGGCGACCACCAGTTCGGGGAGGGAGCGCGCCAGTTGGCACGCGAGCTCGATCGCGCTGCGATCGTGCTTGTGCGGGGCGTAGCCGACGACGTAGGTCATACTTCAGCCTCGGGATGGATCGGCTCCGAGATCTCTTCGTCGGAGGTGTAATGGCTGAGCGTGGCGTTCTTGCGTCCGTAGAACAGATAGAAGATGAAGACCAGCGCGAGCCAGCTCACGCAGATGATCCACGTGATCGGCCGCAGGCTCGCGAGCACGTAGACGCACACGAGGACCGTGAGGATCGGCACCACCGGGTAGAGCGGCACCTTGAACGGACGTTCCAGATCAGGGCGCCGGCGCCGCAGCACCATCAGTGAGATCGCAACCACACTGAACGCGACCAGCGTTCCGAACGAGACGCTGTCCCAGAGGTAGTCGGAGGGCACGAAGCCCGCGACCAGCGCGACGAGGGTCGCGACGACCACGGTGTTGAAGACCGGCGTGCCGGTCTTCGGGCTGACGTGCAGGAACTTCTTGGAGACCATGCCGTCACGGGCGATGGAGAACAGGATGCGGGTCTGGCCGTACAGCGTCACGAGGGTCACGGAGAAGACCGAGATGACGGCGCCGGCGGCGAGGATCGTCGCCCAGATCGGGACGCCGGTCACGAGCTCCATGATCTTGGCGAGCCCGGCCTCACCCGCCTCCGGTGTCGAGAACCACTCCACAGGCTCGGCCGCGAGCCCGGCGATCGCCACCAGCACGTAGAAGGTGGTGACGATGAGCAGCGCGCCGATGATCGCGCGCGGGATCGCCTTCTGCGGATTCCGCACCTCCTCACTGGCTGTGGCGACCGCATCCAGGCCTATGTAGGAGAAGAAGATGACGCCGGCCGCCCCGCTGATGCCGGCTGCCTGCGTGAAGAAGTTGGAGAAGTGGTCGGCGTTGAACGCCGAGAACCCGATCACGATGAACATCGCCAGCACGCCGAGCTTGATGCACACCATGATCGCGTTGATCGTCGCGGACTCCGAGGCGCCTCGGATCAGGAGGAGCATGCAGAGGATCACCAGCACGACCGCGGGCAGGTTGATGATGCCACCGGTCGCGGCGCCGTCGTCCCCCGGCACGAAGGACGCCGACAGCGCCTGAGGCAGCTGCCATCCGAACAGGTGGTGCAGCAGTTCGTTGAAGTAGCCGCTCCACCCGACGGCGACCGCAGAGACGGCCACGCCGTACTCGAGCAGGACGCATCCGCCGACGAGGATCGCGGCGCCCTCGCCGAGTGCGTGGTAGGTGAACGAATAGCTGGAACCGCTCACCGGGATCGACGAGGAGAGCTCCGCGTAGCAGAGGGCGGCCAGTCCGGCGGCGAGGGCTGCGAGGAGGAACGAGATGATGACGGCGGGGCCCGCGAGCGGGATGGACTCGCTGAGCACGAAGAAGATGCCGGTGCCGATGGTGGCGCCGACGCCGAACATCATCAGCTGGAAGGTACCCAGGTTGCGTTTGAGTTCCTCGCCCGGGTGGTGCTTGAGCTGGAAGATGATGGGCTTGCGACGAAGCAGCTGCTTCCCGAGAGCGGACATGTCGGACTCCAGAGGGTCGTGCCCGCTCCACCGCGAACGGGGTTGCCCAAGTCTGGTGCGCACTCCGCTTCAGGGCAAGACGAAGGCGACTGTCATGAAGTGTACTTTTGTTGAATAAAAGTAGCTTTCACGATACCGTTTGACGGCAGATCTCGACGGGCGAACAGCGTGAAAGGCTCGGAATGACCGATCCCTCAGCCGCCGCGCCGCGGCTCATCGACGAGGACACTCCTCTTGCGGAGGTCCTCGCGAGCGCCGAAGCGCAGGCGATCATTGCGCGACGACTGCCCCATCTGGCCGGCAGCGTCGAGGACTTCCCCATCAACATCTCCGCGTTCCCGTTGAGCTCCGTGCTGCGATTCGAGCTCGAGAACGATGAGGCTGCGGTGGCCGAACTGCTCGAACAGCTGAGCACGATCGTCAATCCGGTGCCGGCCCGCCGCGAGGAGCCGGTCATCCACGCTGACCCGGACTACGAAGACCACTCGGTCCCACGCGGCTCCGCCGCCTTCTCGATCTCCGAGGCGCCGGCGCAGAACAGAACGGTGGAGCTGGCGCTGGCCGGCCCCCAGCACGGGAATCCGTTCGTCGACGTGGAGTTCGCTGCGCGCTTCACATCGACAGAGGCGGAGTTCGAGGTCGGCGGCTTCTACGACGGCGGCGGCCGGTACGTCGTGCGATTCCTGCCGCCGGCGCCAGGGCTCTGGTCCTTCGTGGTCACGTCGACGGCCCGATCCCTCGACGGGGTCCGAGGATCGTTCACCGTCTCTGCGTCATCGGCGCGGGGTCCCGTGCGCGTCGTCGGGCGATCGCACTTCGAGACCGCTGACGGCTCCGCATTCCATGCCGTCGGAACCACGGCGTACGCCTGGATCCACCAGCCCGAGGATCTGCAGGAGCGGACGCTCCGCGCCCTGGCGCAGGCTCCCTTCAACAAGCTGCGGATGTGCCTGTTCCCGAAGGACTACGTCTACAACCACAACGAACCGGACGACTTCGTGTTCGCTCGAACCGAGGACGGCGCGTTCGATTTCACCCGATTCGACACCGGCTTCTTCGCACGCCTCGAGCGGCGGATCGGGCAGCTGGCGGACCGGGGGATCGACGCAGAGGTGATCCTCTTCCACCCGTACGACCGCTGGGGCTTCGCCGACATGGGAGCGGCAGTCGAGGACAGATACGTCACGTACGTCGTGCGGCGGTTGGCGGCCTCCCCGACGATCTGGTGGTCGCTCGCGAACGAGTACGACCTGCTCGCCGGAAAGCGGGAAGCGGACTGGAACCGGCTCGGCGAGCTGGTGCGTGCAGAGGATCACGTCGGACATCCGCGCTCGATCCACAACATCGAGCGGCAGTTCGACCACTCCCAGGACTGGGTGACCCACGTCAGTGCGCAGAAGAACGCGTACGAGGTCGGCGAGCTCGTCGACCAGCTGAGGGCGGAGTACTCGAAGCCCGTTTCCTTGGACGAGTTCGGGTACGACGGCAACCTGGAACAGGTGTGGGGCAGTCTGACCGCCGAGGAGGTGGTCCGGCGAGCCTGGCAGGTGACGCTTCGCGGGGCCTACTTCACGCACGGCGAGACTCTCCTGAACGACGAGGAGATCATCTTCTGGGCCAAGGGCGGCGACCTGCGCGGCAAGAGCCCGGCGCGCATCGCGTTCCTCCGCGCGCTCGTCGCCGACACCTCGCCAGGTCGCATCTCGCCCATCCGGGATGCTGTCGACGTGTTGTGCGGGGGAGTGCCCGGGGAGGTGCTCTTCCAGTACCTGGACTCGAGCCGACCCGCGTATCGCACCGTCCGGATTCCGAAGGATGCGGCGGCGCGGATCGATGTGATCGACACGTGGGGTATGAGCGTCTCTGAGGTCCCGGGCATCCACACCGGTGCGGTGCGAGTCGACCTCCCGAGCCGCCCGTTCATGGCGCTGCGCATCACGTGGGAGAAGTCCGCGCCGCCGACGGAGCCCGCCCGGTAGACCTCTGGCGCTTCGTCCGCCGCGCGTCCGCCGCGCCGCCGACTCAGCTGCTTTCGATGTGGATCTTCAGCCGCTGCAGGTGATCCCCATCCTCCTTCTTCATGATCGCCGCCACCATGGGCAACATCATCCGGCGAAGGCCACGCGCCCCCAGACTGCACGTCCAGGTGATCCGCGTGCCCTCCGACTCCGGTGTCAGGCGGTAGTCATACAGGACGGTGATGCCCTCGGCCTCGGTGCTGATGCCCACATGCGAGTTCGGCTCGTGCGCGGTGACAAGAAGGTCCGCGCTGGCCTCCTTGCCGCTCACGACCCGGGTCTCGCGGAACGTCGTGCCGACACCGATCGGTCCCTCGGTGAGCTTCCTGCTCTCCGTGATGTTGTCGAGGAACGCCGTTGCCCGGGTCGGGTCGGAGATCACGGCGAACACCTCCTCCGGTGGGCGCGCGATGTGCTCACTGAACTCGAAGCCGTTCATCGATTCGGTCCTCCTGGGTTCGCAGTGCCGGTTCGAGTGGGACGTATGCGTCCGTGCAGACCCGTTCGAGTCGTCCGTCAGCCGCCCGGGTGCAGTGGTAGACCTCGAACGGCGGCGCGGCGCTCAGACCGCAATCGCCGGAGGGCAGCCACTCCACTCCGATGTACGAGAAGGTCTTCGCGATCTCTTCCAGCCCTCCGCAGTGCCGACGGGCGACGCAGAGGCCGGCCGGCATGAAGCGGTAGTCGACGGGATGCTGCGCAGTCATCGGCTCGCCGACCTGGAGGCATGCATCGAAACGGATGCGGCGCTCCTCGGTCACGTAGGGATCGTCATGGGCGATTCCGACGAGAACATCGGGTGAGTACGCGATCCGATTCGCATCCGCATACGCGAACAGCCCATCCCAGAGACTGAGGAACGGTCTGCCTGGGGCGACGAGGTCCTCATAGCCGTGGTGCCGGACGAAGAGGAGATGCCGAGCCGGGGTCCTCTCCACGGTCACCGGATCCTTGCGCAGATCGAAACGCAGCGTGAGCGGGGTGTGCTCGGTGAACCCCTCGAAGGTGACGCTCCCCATCGCATCGTCCACGCACTCCCGGTACTCCCGCAGCACGCTGCGGAACTCCGATGGGCTCATGTCGAACTGGCGGACGAATGCCCTGGTGAATGTCTCGTGGGTCGCGTAGCCCGACTCGAGGGCGATCCGCAGCACGTTGTCCGGGCTGCCCTTCAGCCGATACACGGCGCGCTCGAGGCGCAGCCTGCGCAGGTATTCCTTCGGAGCCTCCCCGGTCACATGGCGGAAGATCCGATGGAAGTGGTGCGGTGCGAATCCGGCGATCGCCGCCAGCTCACGGAGAGTCAGCCGCTCATCGAGATGCTGCTCGCAATGGAGGAGGACCGGCAGCAGGCGCTGCTCGTAGTCACTGCTTGTCTCGGCGCGGACCGGGCTGAACACACCTCGAACCTATCGGCGGGCCCGAAGTCGCTCTCGACTTTTCTTGCGACGTCGGGCAGAGCCCTTGCTCGCTGTCCGGCGACCGGCGATCAGGCTCCTTCTGAGGAACGCGCCAGCGCACCCCACAGCGCGAGCGCAGCATCCCTCGCCGCGTCCGTGCGGTCGTCTGACTGCTCGATGTCGTTCATGAAGACGTTGTGCAGCGCCATGGACACGATGGCGTACGCCGCTTGCTTCCGCTCCAGATCGCTGACGGCGGGATGCTCCTCGGCGATGAGTTCGCCCAGCTTCGTCTCGACACCCGAGTACGCGCGCACCAGGATCTGAGCGATCGCGGGGTTCGTCCGGGAGGCCTCGATGAGCCCGAACACGACGGCATTCGCGTTGCCCGGCTCGGTGAACTCATCCCCGAAGAGGAAGTCGATCGCCCCGGCGACGGAGTTCGTTCCGGACGGCAGGATCGAGTCCTCGTCAGGTCCGTCGAAGTAGAACCGTCGTGCGGTCTCGACCAGCAGCTCATCGCGGTTGCCCACGAAATGGCGCACGTGACCGCGTGACATGCCGGCTTCTTCGGCGATCCGGTCGAGGGTCGCCCCGGTGATGCCGTGCGTTCCGATCGTGCGGATCGCCGCGTCGATGATCTGCTGACGGCGCTCTTCCGCGACCGAGGGTCGGGCCATCTGGTTCTCCTTCGCTCGCAGGATATCGGGCGGTGCGTCCGGAGCGCGTGGTCGAGGCGGACGAATTGATTGTCTAGTCGGACTTGACTAACAATAGCGCGCCGACCTATCGTGAACGCAACCTCGCCGGGGTTCACCCGGCACCCGACCCGAGAGCAGCCCTCGTGCCCGACATCCAGCAGATCGGCCCCGCGCCGATCAGCCCGCTCGCCGTCGAAGAGTTCGTGCGGATGCGCGACGGTGTGCGGCTGGCGACCGATGTGTATCTGCCGGGTGGCGATGCGTCGCCCGGTGACACGATCCTGATCCGGCTGCCCTACGACAAGTCCGGCGAATACACCTTCATCCCGCTCATCGCCGAGTACTTCATGGCGCGGGGCTACCGAGTCGTCGCGCAGGACGTGCGCGGCAAGTTCCGCTCCGAGGGTGAGACGCTGCTCTTCGTCAACGAGGCGTACGACGGCTACGACACGATCGACTGGATCGTGAACCAGCGCTGGTCCAATGGCCGGGTCGCCATGTGGGGTGACTCCTATTACGGCTACACGCAATGGGCCGCGGTGTCGTCGCGGCATCCGGCCCTGCGTGCGATCGCCCCGCGAGTGACGGGGACCCGACTCGGCGAGCCGGTACATCGCTCCGCCGATGCCGCGGTCACGCCGGTCGAGTGGGCAGTGACCTACCTCTACGCGGTCACCTACTTCCACGCGCAGGACGCGTACTTCTGGGACCTCGACTGGACGACGAGGCCCTTCAGCGCCCAGGTGGAGGCGTTCTTCGCCGAGGCCGGCGGCCGTTCGATCTCCTACGACCAGTGGTACCCGCGCGCCGTGCACCTGCGCAGGTTCCCCGCGGGGCACCCCTTCGACGCGCCGCCGGTGCCCACCCTGCAGACCATCGGCTGGTGGGACAACTGCGCACCGCTCTCGTGGGCGGACGTCGCCGACCTGGAGGCGCGCCCGGCGTGGGCGGCGAATCACTGGCTGCGCATCGAGTCGATGGACCACGAGTCGTACTATCTCTCCGACCCGCCCGAGCACCGTGGGCTCGAGCGCACGGAGCAGCAGCTGCGCGACGAGCTGCCGCGGATGCTGGAGCCCACGCTCGAGTTCTTCGAAGTGTTCGTTCGGGGCAATGGCCGGCCAGGTGACATCCCGCGCGTCGCATGGAACCTCGCCGGCACCGAGGGGATGCGGACGGCCGAGGCGTGGCCGCCTCCGGGTGCGCGCCCTCGGATCCTCGTCGCGACCGCAGCAGGATCGCTGGCGGCCGAATCGCGGGATGCCGCCACCGAGGTCACCTGGACTCACGACCCCTCGGACCCGGTGCCGTCGAGCGCCGGAAACGCGTTCGCGTTCCTGCAGGAGCGTCCCGATGAAGCGCCGATCGGCGACCGCGCGGACGTGCTCGTCTTCACCTCGTCGCCCGTCGCTCGCACGATCGACCTCGTCGGTCCGGTGTGCGCCTCGGCGACGGTGTCTTCGGATGGAGCGTGCATGGACGTGTTCGTCCGACTCCTCGATCTCGCACCTGACGGCACCGCGCTGCGGATCGCGCGGGGGCAGGTGCACGTCGTGGATGCCTCCTCGCCCGTCGAGGTCGAGATCGACATGGGCCAGCTGGGCTACCGACTCGCAGAGGGCCACTCGCTGCGCGTGCACATCTCCGGGAGCGACGCGCCCGAGTTCATCCCACTCCCCGGTACCGGCGAGGAGCCGTGGGGAGCCGTCGGGACGCAGTCCAACACGCATCGCATCACGGTCGGCGGCGCCGACGGGCTCGCGGTCAAGGTGAGCGTTCTGGAGGAGGAAGCATGATCGAGCCCGTCCTGGAGTTCGCATTCGAGGTGCGCGTCGACATCGCTCCCCACATCAGGATCGGTCGGAGCGCCGACGAGGAGCTCACGTTCACGCCGATCACCGGCGGCACGGTCGCCGGACCGCTGCTGAACGGAGTCGTGCTGCCGGGCGGCGGAGACTGGGCCGTCGAACGATCCGGCACGGCGCAGCTCGAGGCGCGCTACCTGCTCCAGGCGGACGACGGTGCGGTCATCGACATCCTGAACCGGGGCTACTACCGTGCGAGCGCGGAGGTCATGGCCCGTGTGGAGGCCGGCGAGGCGGTGCCGGAGGAGGAGTACTACTTCAGGACGGCTCCGGTCTTCCAGACGGATGCACCCGCCCACCGCTGGCTCGCCGAGCACCAGTTCCTCGGCCTCGCGCGCGACGAGGACGGCCAGGTCTGCGTCCGGGTCTTCGCGGTGCGGTGATGACCGGGTCAGGAGCGCGGCTGCGCCGACACCGTCCCCTGGATGACATCGCGGATGCGCGCGTCCGTCCAGTGCTCCGGGTCTTCTGTCGCCGCGATGTATGCGCCGCGCACGAGCAGGTAGGCGAGTCCGGCGACGTCGTCGGGATCGGCGAATCCGGACTCGGCCGCCGCGGAGCGCAGCAACTCGCGGAATTCGGTCGATTCGCGGTGCAGCGAGGCGGCCATATCGGGCTCGACCGCGGCGTTGGCCACGATCTCCATGATCAGGGTGCGCAGCACCGGGTCGTCGCTGGTCGAAGTGAGCGACCACTCGATGACCGTCGCGAGCCGGTCCTCGTCGGAAACGCCGGTCAGCGCGGCGGCCAGCTCTTCGCGCCAGCGGTCGCGGCCATGGTCGAGGGCATTGAGGATGAGCGCCGCGCGCGAGGGCAGGTAGTTCGTCACGAGCGTGGTCGAGCCGCCGAGCTGCGTGGCCACGGCCCGAATCGTCACCGAGTGGGCCCCCGACGTGCGCGCGACCTGCACGGTCGCGGCGGCGACGTCGGCGAGGCGTTTGTCGGGGTCTACGTCACGAGGCATGGCGGCCAGCCTACCCACGGCCGTAACACAAATGCAACATTGATGTATAACACTGTTGTACTACAGTCGTCTTCACACCTTCGAAAGGAAGCGAAATGAGAAAGCCCGCCATCACCGCGGTGGCCCTCGCGGGAGCAGCGCTGCTCCTGCTGACCGGCTGCACCGACCGCGACACCGCATCGCCCACCGCGTCGGCGACCGTCGACCCGACGCAGCTCGTGGCATCGCTGCCCGACGCCACCACCGAGGTCGATCAGGTGACCTGGGCGCTCGTCGAAGGCGAGCCGCGCTCGCTCATCCCCGGCGCGGACTACAACTTCGTCGCGCCGAATCTCTGCGACAGCCTTCTGCGCGTCGAGCCCGACTTCTCGATCGGCGAGGGAATCGCGACGAAGGCGGACTGGACCGATCCCGTCACCTTCGTCATCGATCTGCGCGACGGCGTCATGTTCTGGGACGGCACACCGGTCACGCCCGATGACGTGATCTACAGCCTCGAGCGACACCGCAACGACGTCACGGACTCCTACTACGGCGCCTTCGTCCTGGTGGCGTCGATCGAGGCGACCAGCGACAGCCAGGTGACCGTGCGCTTCAACGCACCCGACTCGGACTTCCGCAACGCGATCGCGAGCGGTGCCGGTGCCGTGCTCAGCAAGGCGTACGGCGAGACCGCCGGAGACGCGCTCGGGACGTCCGGCGGCGGTCTGCTGTGCGCAGGTCCGTACAAGCTCGACAGCTGGACGCCGGGTGGCGAGATCGTGACCGTCGCGAACGAGGACTACTGGGACGGCGCGCCGCTCGTGAAGACGCTGACGTACAAGTTCATCCCGGACGGCACGACGCTGACCAATGCGCTCCTCGAAGGCGAGGTGGACGGTGCCTTCACCGTCCCGCCGGCAAGCCGCAGCGCGTTCGAGACATCGGATGCCGGTCGCCTGGTCGTGGGGCCGTCGACGGCATCGCTCTCCTTCGGCCCGACCAAGTCGACCGGTGCGGGCGCGAACCCGATGATCCGTCAGGCCCTCAGCATGGCGATCGACCGCGACCAGTACCTGCAGACCGTCCTGAACGGGCTCGGGCAGGTGCAGAGCACGTTCGTCGCACCGTTCTCGTGGTCCGGTTCGCCGGCGGCCGACACCTACCAGGCGGGCTATGACGCCCTGGCGACGCCGACGGTCGACATCGACGCGGCGAAGAAGCTCGTCGAGGAATCGGGCGAGGACACCTCGGTGCCGCTGCGCATCGCGATCCCCGCCGGTTCGAAGGAGCTGTCCCAGACCGCCGCGATTATCCAGAGCGCGGCGGAGCAGATCGGGCTCACCGTCGAGATCGACGAGCGGCAGGCCGCCGACTTCGCCGCGATCTTCCTCGATCCTGCCGCGCGCGAGACCATCGACTTCGTCGCCACCACCGGCTACACCGAGACGCCGGGAGTGCTGGCCTACCCGCAGCTGTTCCTCCTCCCCGCGGAGCTCGGCGGCATCTTCAACTGGAGCGGCTACTCGAACGACGAGGTGACCGCCCTGCTGCAGCAGTCGCGCACGTCGACGGACGCGCAGGCTGCGGCCGAGACGTACGTTTCGGCGCAGGAGATCTTCGCGCCTGACATGCTGCAGGTGACGCTCGCCGGGTCGTACCACACGACGTTCCTGAGCAACGATCTGACCGGCGCGGTGACCTCGGTGGCCGCCTACTCCAGCCCCTGGGCGCTGCACCTGGGCGGAAGCTAGCCTCGGCTGGTCTTGACACACGACGCCGGCCAGGAGAGGGGGACAGGGATGAACGCACGCGTGATCCGGCAGCTGCTGGGCAAGCTCGGCGGACTTCTGCTCACCCTCTTCCTGGCCAGCGTCGTGATCTTCTCGGCCATGCTGCTCACTCCGGGCGACCCGGTCTCGACCATCGCGGGCAGCGTGCGGCCGACCCCCGAGATGGTCGCGGCGATCCGAGAGCAGTACCACCTCGATCAGCCTGTGTGGGTGCAGTACCTGAACTGGATCGGGGGCGTCCTCTCGGGTGACTTCGGCACGTCGTTCGTCTACAAGACCCCGGTCGTCGAGCTCATCGCGCCCCGCATCGGCATCACGGTGCTGCTCGTCCTCTACACGCTCGTCCTGATCGTCGTCTTCGGGCTGGGTTCCGGCATCCTCGCCGCCACGCGCGGTCGGAGGGTCGACCGCACGGTCCTGGTCACCACGTCGTTCGGCATGGCGCTGCCGACCTTCGTGGTCGCGATCCTGCTCATCTGGGTCTTCGGGCGGGTGCTCGGGTGGTTTCCGGTGTACGGCACCGGCACCGGCCTGCTCGACAACCTCTACCACCTGACCCTTCCGGCCATCTCGCTTGCGGTCCTGTACATCGCCTACATCAGCCGAATCACCCGTGGTGCGATCGTCGCGCAGCAGCACTCGGAGCACGTCGAGACAGCGCTCGTGCGCGGAACCCCCCGGTCGACGATCTTCCGCCGTCACGTCTTCCTGAACGCGTCGCCGCAGATCCTGTCGGTATCGGGTGCCACGGTTGCGGGACTCTTCGCCGTGTCCGCGATCGCCGAGCAGGCATTCGGCATCGGCGGACTCGGATCGCTGCTGACCGAGGCCGCCGCGCGCAAGGATGTGCCGGTCGTGCAGGTGATATCGCTGCTGCTCGTGACCGTGTTCGTCGTCCTCAACGCCGTCGTCGATGTCGCGATCGCGGTCATCGATCCCGACTCCACGAAGCCGAGGAGCCTCGCATGAGCGTCGCCCAGCTCGCCGGCGGCCGCGTGCCCCGCCTGGCCCGCCGCGCCTCCGCGCGCGACCCGCTTGTGATCGCCGCGGGCGTCCTGATGCTGGTCATCATCCTCATGGCGGCGTTCGGACCGATGATCGCCCCGTACGACCCGAACCAGCTCTACGTCGGTCCGGTGCTGTCGCCGCCCAGCCTGGAGCACTACATGGGCACCGATGATCTGGGCCGCGACATCTACTCGCGGGTGCTTTTCGGTGCCGCACCGAGTGTGATCGCCCCGTTCTTCGTGGTGATCCTCTCGACGGCGCTCGGTGCCGCGATCGGGATCTCGTCCGCATGGTTCGGCGGACTCGTCGACGGCATCAGCACGCGGGTGATCGAGGTGATCTTCGCGATCCCCGGCCTGGTGCTCGCCGTCCTCGCGGTGTCGATGTTCGGCAAGGGGCTGATCGCCCCGATCGTTGCGCTCTCGATCGCCTACATCCCGATCGTGTCGCGTCTGGTGCGCACCTCCGCTCGCGCCGAGCTCGGCAAGCCGTACATCGCCGCGCTGCGCATCCAGGGCGTGAGCTCGTGGGCGATCTGCTTCCGGCATCTGGTGCCGGCCGTGCTGCCGCCGATCTTCGCGCAGTCGACCGTCGGCTTCGGCTACGCGATGCTCGATCTGGCCGCGATCTCGTTCCTCGGCCTGGGCGCGCAGCCCCCGTCCTCGGACTGGGGCGTGATGATCTCGGCCGGGCAGCCCTCCCTTCTCAACGGTGCCCCCGAGCAGTCGATGTTCCCGGCCGCGCTGGTGGTCGTCACGGTGCTCGCGGTCAACGTCCTCGGCGCACGCGTCACCACCTGGGCGGAAGGGGCCGACCGATGAGCGCCTTCGTCCTCGAGCTCGACCATGTCTCGATCGCCGCACCCGCTGCCGATGGGCCGCGTCTCCTCGTCGAGGACTGCACGCTGCAGGTGCGAGCCGGTGAGGCGCTCGGCCTCGTCGGAGAATCGGGCTCCGGCAAGACGCTGTCGGCTCGCGCCGTCGCCGGCCTGCTGCCGGACGGCTTCGACGTCGGCGGCGCGATCCGCATCGACGGCGAGGACATCGCTACCCTGCCGGCCAGGCGCCTGCGCGACATCCGCGCACGTCGGCTCGGCATGGTCTTCCAGACGCCGCGCGCGCACCTGAACCCGCTGCGCAGCATCGGCGATTTCATGACCGAGGCCCTGATCACCGTCGCAGGCGAGCGGCCGGATGCCGCGGAGCGCCGGGCGATCGAGCTGCTCGCCGAGGTCGGCATCCCCGATCCCGACCGGCGGATGAAACAGCGCCCCGGCGACCTGTCGGGCGGATTGCTGCAGCGCGTCATGATCGCGGCGACACTCGCGATGGACCCGCCGATCCTGCTCGCGGACGAGATCACCACCGCGCTCGACGTCACCACCCAGGAGGAGGTGATGGCCGTCATCGCCGACCTGCGTCGGCACCGGGATCTGGCGATGCTCTTCATCACGCACGACCTCGCGCTCGCCGGCGCCGTGTGCGACCGCATCGCGGTCATGCAGAACGGTCGCACCGTCGAGACGCTGCGGGCGTCGACGATGCGCCAGGATGCCGTCGAGCCGTACACCCGGCGACTTCTGTCGGCGACGCTGCCTGCGGACCTCATGACCGACGGCGTCGCACCCGCCGAACCCGTGCTCGTCGTCGAAGCGCTGCGCAAGACCTTCCAGGTGCGCTCGCCGAAGGGTGGCCGCGAGGAGTTCATCGCGGTCGACGGCGTGGGATTCACCCTCGCCCCGGGTGGGTCGCTCGGCATCGTGGGGGAGTCCGGGTCGGGCAAGTCGACGACCGCGCGGATCATCTGCGGGCTCGAGACGACCGATGACGGCACCGTCACGGTCAAGGGCGAGGACTGGACGACGGCGGCCCGAGGCACGTCGGCGCGGCGTCGCCGCGCGCGCATCGCCCAGATGGTCTTCCAGGATCCGTACCAGTCCCTCGATCGCCGGCAGACCGTGCGGGCGTGCCTGCGTGAAGCGGTTGCGGTGCACCGGCCGAAGGACTCACGTGGCGAGCTGGACGCACGGGTCGACGAGCTGCTCGCCGCGGTGCGCCTCGACGGCGGCCTCGCTGACCGCAAGCCCCGATCACTCTCCGGCGGACAGCGTCAGCGCGTCGCGATCGCGCGCGCGCTGGCTGCGGATCCCGAGATCCTCGTGCTGGACGAGGCCGTCTCGGCGCTCGACGTCACGACCCAGGTCGAGATCCTCACCCTCCTCGACGGCATCCGTCGCGACACCGGCGTCGCGCTGCTGATGATCTCGCACGATCTCACCGTGGTTCGGCGGCTGTGCGACCACGTCGTCGTGATGCGATCGGGAGTGATCGTCGAGCAGGGATCGATCGCCGACGTGCTGGACGCACCGCGCGCTGAGTACACCCGGATGCTGCTCGACTCGATCCCGCACGACGGCTGGGTTCCGCGCCGGCGTGTCCCCGCGCGGACGACCGCCCTGCCCACCGTGGCGACCACGAACACCCGCATCGTCCCGCCTGGAGGAGACACATGACCGACCAGCCGTTCTGGCAGCAGAGCATGACCGAGATCGCCGACGCCGTCCGCGCCGGGCGGGCGACCGCGACGGAGATCGTCGACGCACACCTGGCCCGCATCGCCGAGATGAATCCCGTCGTGAACGCCGTCACAGTGGTGTTCGGCGACCGGGCTCGGGCGCTCGCCGCCGAGATCGACGCCCGGCTCGCTGCCGGCGAAGCGGTGGGGCCGCTCGCGGGCGTGCCGTTCAGCGTCAAGGAGAACATCGACCTGGAATGGTCGGCGACCACGAACGGGTGGCCGCTGCTGGCGGATGCCGTCCCCTCGGGCAACGCGACGATGGTGCAGCGCCTGATGGATGCCGGCGCGATCCCGATCGCCCGCGGGAACATGCCCGACCTCGGCCTCCGCTGGGACACCGACAATGACCTGTTCGGCCGAACGCTGAACCCGTGGGATCCCGACCGGGTGCCTGGAGGATCGAGTGGCGGCGACGCGGTCGCCGTCGCGACAGGCATGGTGCCGCTCGGGCTCGGCAACGACTACGGCGGCTCGCTCCGGCTGCCCGCATACGCTGCGGGCGTCTGCGCACTGCGTCCCTCGGCAGGCAGGATCCCGGCACCGGTCGTCTCGACCTCGGAGCCGGTTACGCTGTCGCTGCAGCACTTCGCGGTCAACGGTCCGATCGCGCGCCGGGTGGACGACCTCGACACCGCTTTCGGCCTGATGCAGGGCGCCGACGGTCGCGATCCGCTCGCGGTCAGCATCCCGCATCCGTCGGGGTACGACGGTCCGCGACGAGCCGCGGTCGTGCGCGATCCGCTGGGGTGGGGTGTCGATCCGCAGGTGTCCGCCGCCGTCGAGCGGGCGGCCGGAGCGCTCGCCGACGCGGGCTGGGAGATCGAGGATGCCGAGCCTCCGCTGCTCGAGGAGGCGGCCGTGCTGTGGCGTCGGCTGTCGACCACCGAGATGATCGGCGCATTCGCGCCCGGCGTGTTCCCGGTTCCGCTCAGCAGCGGATCGACCGACTACTTCACCGACAACGCGAAAGGCGTCGACCTCCTCGACACGGTGGAGTCGTACTCGGGCGCCTGGGCGCGGCGTGTGGTCATCGCCGCGGCATGGGAGTCGTTCCAGGCGCAGCACCCGATCATCCTCGGCCCCGTGTCGGCGCGCCGAATGCCCCCGATCGGATACGACCTGTCCGGCCCCGCCGCGACGACCGAGCTCTGGCGTGCGCACCGACTGCTCGTCGCGGTCAATTTCCTGGGACTGCCTTCGGTCGCCCTGCCGACCGGACTCGACGAGGACGGCATCCCCACCGGGGTGCAGGTGATCGGTCCCCGCAATGGCGACCACATCGCCCTGGCCGCGGGCCGTGCGATCGAGGCCGCGCTCGGAACGCTCACGCCCGTCCTGGCACGCGTAGCCCAGGGTGCGTCGCGATGACCGAACTGCTCGTGCCTTCGCTCGAGTACGTGTTCGAGATCCGGGCGGAGGTCGCGCCTCCTCTGCGGATCGGCAGGAGCGTCGCCGAGGAGCTGCACCTCACACCGATCACCGGAGGCACCGTCAGCGGTCCGAGACTGACCGGGACGGTGCTCGCGGGGGGCGGCGACTGGTGGGTCGGCCGCGGCGCGATGTGCCAGCTCGATGCGCGCTACCTCGTCGCGGCGGAGGACGGCGCCGTGATCGATGTGGTGAACCGCGGCTACTGGCGACCGGAGCCGGATGCCGAGGACCGCGTCTTCGCCGGCGAGCCGGTGACCGAGGCCCAGCTGTACTACCGCACGGCGTTCACGTTCCAGACCGATGCGGCGTCCCACCGCTGGCTCACCGAGTCGCAGTTCATCGGGATGGCTCGCGCCGAAGCGGATGCGGTGTGCATCCGCGTCTTCCGGATCGAGTAGCGACGGGTCAGCGGCGGTCGCGCCCCGGGAGCGCGAACACCGGCGCTTTTCCGCCTCCCATGGACTCGGAGCCGACGACGGCGATGCACGTCAGGATCGTCCGAATCGAGATCGCAGCTCGGCCTTCTTGACTTTGCCGGTCGCGGTACGAGGCAGCTCGCCCACGACCACGACGTGCTTCGGGACCTTGTAGCGGGCGAGCCTGCCATCGAGGTGGCCGCGTACCGAAGCGGTGTCGACGGACGCGCCCTCCCGCACCGTGACGATCGCCCACGGCACTTCGCCCCACTGCCCGTCGGGGACGCCGATCACCGCCACGCCCGTCACCCCGTCGAGATCGCTGATCAGGTTCTCGACCTCCGCGGGATAGATGTTCTCTCCGCCCGAGATGATCATGTCCTTGAGCCGGTCGGAGATGAAGAGATACCCGTCGGCGTCGACGAATCCGAGATCTCCGGAGCGGAACCAGCCGTCCGGTGTGAAGGCCGACGCCGTGGCCTCGGGCTGGTGGAGGTAGCCCGCGAACACGTTGGGGCCGGTGATCTGGATCTCGCCCACGCTGCCCGGGCCGACGCCCGGCCCGTCCTCGGCGGCGACCCGGACTTCCGTGAAGAAGTGAGGCAGGCCGACGCTTCCCTGCTTCTCCCGCGTCATCGCAGGGGACAGCGAGGTCGCCCCCGGCGAGGTCTCGGTCATGCCGTAGCCCTGGGAGAAGTGCAGGCCCCGATCCTCGTACGCGTTGAGGATCCTGGTGGGCACGGCCGATCCGCCGCAGGTCAGCTTGGTGAGGGTGGACAGGTCGGTGCTCGGCCAGTCGGGGTGGTCCGCCATCAGCTGGTACGTCGTGGGCACGCCGCTCAGCATCGTGACGCCGTGCTCGGCGATGAGGCGCAGCGCGCGACCCGGGTCGAAGCCCTTCTCGAGCACGATCGTGCCGCCCTTGAGGAGGACGGGGAGCGCGCCCATGCCGAGCGAGGCGACGTGGAACAGGGGGGAGATCATCAGCGCGACGTCGGTGGAGACGATGTCGTAGTCCACGAGCGAATTGATCGCGACCCAGGTGAGGTTGCCGTGCGTGAGCACCGCACCCTTGGCGCGGCCGGTGGTACCCGAGGTGTAGATGATCGCCGCCGGATCGTCGGGTCCGGCGGCGAACTCGCGCTGTTCGGAGCCCACCTCTACGACTGACAGGTCGCCGGTCTCGACGCCTGACAGGTCACCGGTCTCGATGACGTGCGCGATGCCCACGGCGGAGACGAGAGGTGCGAGGCGATCGGCGAACCCGCGATCGTGGACGAGCACGCGCGCGCGGGAGTCGGCGAGGACGTGCAGGATCTCGGGAGGGGCGAGCCGCGTGTTAACGGGCACGAACACCGCGCCCAGCTGCGCGCAGCCGAACAGCGTCGCGAGGAACTCGGGGCTGTTCTCGCCCAGATAGGCGACGCTGTCGCCCCGGCCGATCGCACGGGCGCACAGCAGAGCCGAGACCCGGTCGGCCGCGTCCGCCAGCCGCCGGTAGGTGACGATCTCGCCATCGCCAGTGATCAGCGCGGCCTTGTCGGGGGACTTCGCACGGCGCGTGCGCATCCAGGTGTCAAGCCCGGGGTAGTGCATGGTTCTCCTCGTCGAGACTGCAACCAGACGCCAAGACTGAGCGTGAAACCCGCCGTCTCGGCATCCCGTTGCAGTCTCGCGGGTCAGTGGGAGCGTCTGCTACGCATAGAAACGATAAAGCCCGCGCGCGACGACGGCGGGCTTCGTGCCGCCCTCGATCTCGATCGTCTGGTCGACGGCGAGCTGATGGCCGCCGGGCACTTCGGTCACTTCGGCGACGACGGCGTTCATGCGCACGCGCGAACCGACCTTCACGGGCGAGATGAAGCGAACCTTGTCGAGGCCGTAGTTGACCTTGGTGGTGACGCCATCGACGTCGAGCAGCTCGGTCCAGAACTTCACGGCGAGCGAGAGCGTCAGGAATCCGTGGGCGATGGCTGCGCCGAACGGACCGTCTGCGGCGCGCTCGGGATCGACGTGGATCCACTGCTGGTCGTCGGTGGCGTCGGCGAACAGCTGGATGCGGTCCTGCGTGACTTCCAGCCAGTCCGACCAGCCGAGATCGGTTCCGGCCAGGCCTGCGACGTCGGCGTATGCGACGGTGGTGGTCATGATGCTCCTTGTGGTGAGGTTCGAGGGTCGGAGAGTCCGAGCAGCCGGGCCGCATTGTCCTTCATGATCCCGGGCAGCGCCTCGGGCTTGAGCGCAGTGTGCTCGACATCGCGGATCCAGCGGTCCGGCGTGAGCAGTGGGAAATCCGAGCCGAAGAGCACGCGGCCCTTGAGGTACGAGTTCGCGGCCCGCACGAGTGCGTCGGGAAAGTACTTCGGGCTCCAGCCGGACAGATCGATCCAGGTGTTGTGCTTGTGGGTCGCCACCGCGAGGGCTTCGTCCTGCCAAGGCACTGATGGGTGGGCCATGATGATCTGCAGATCGGGGAAGTCTGCGGCCACGCCGTCCAGCAGCATCGGGTTGGACAGAGCCAGTCGGAAGCCGCGTCCGCCCCGCATGCCGGCGCCGATGCCGGTCTGCCCGGTGTGGAACAGCGCGACGACGCCGGCATCCTGCAGGGCGGCGTAGAGCGGGTAGTACGTTTCGTCGCTCGGATCGAACCCCTGGACGGTCGGGTGGAACTTGAAGCCGCGAACGCCGTGGTCCTCGATGAGCCGCCGCGCGCGACCGACCGCCGCCGCCCCACCCCGCGGGTCGACCGAGCCGAAGGGGATCAGGACGTCGTTGTTGCGGGCGGCGCCCGCGGCGATCTCCTCGCTCGAGAGCGCGGGGTGGCCGAGCTGGGTCGTCGCGTCGACGGTGAACACGACAGCGGCCATGCGCCGCTCGCGGTAGTACGTCGCGATCGAGTCGAGATCCGGACGGTCGATGTCAGTGGTGAAGTACGCGCTGACGGCTTCGACGAGGTCGGCGGGAAGGGAGGAGTGCCCGTGGTCGTCGACCTCGATGTGGACGTGCACATCGATCGCCTCGATCGCATCGAGGTCGATCGCGCATTCGTATCGGGTCATCGCCATTCCACCGATCGTGGTGCGAGGGACGCGCTCAACGACCGACTTCCGCCGTCGGGCGCTGCAGCTCTTCGGGCAGCGGCGGGAACCGCTCGCCGACCGACTGCTGCTGTCCGCCGATCTCGGTGGCGAAGTCCGCCTCGAGTGCGTCAAAGGACCACCCGCCCTCGCGGTACGCCGTGACCACCGCTTCGGGGTGCGACCACAGCTGCAGGCGGTCGCCGCCGATGCCGATCGCCTGGCCGGTCACGTCGGCCGCGGCATCCGAGGCCAGGTAGGCGATGAGGCCCGCGACATCGTCCGAGGTTCCGAACCCCAGATCGTGGCGGAAGAACGCCGGCATCGGCTCGCCGGCCGACTCGGCTTCGACGGCTGCCGCGAAGTACGGCACCGTCGCGGTCATCGCGGTGGCCGCAACCGGGATCACGGCATTCGTGGTGATTCCGGCGCGCTTGAGCTCGAGGGCCCAGGTGCGCACCATCCCGACGATGCCCGCCTTGGCGGCCGCATAGTTCGTCTGACCGAAGTTGCCGCGCTGCCCGGTGGGGGAGCCGATGCAGATTATCCGGCCCGCGACCTGGTTCTCGCGCATGTACGTCGCGGCCTCGCGGACGCAGGTGAACGTCCCGCGAAGGTGCACGTTGATGACGGTGTCGAAGTCGTCGTCGCTCATCTTCCAGAGGACGGTGTCGCGCAGGACGCCGGCGTTGGTGACGAGGATGTCGAGTCCGCCGAAACTCTCCACCGCAGCGGCGACGAGCTTCTGGGCGGTCTCGGTGGGACCGACGGGAGCGACCACGGCGACTGCCTTGCCGCCTTCGGCTTCGATCGACGCGACGGCTGCGGCCGCGGTGGCGGCATCCACGTCGTTGACCACGACGGATGCGCCCTGCCGTGCGAGCTCGGCGGCGTAGGCGAGACCGAGGCCTCGTCCGGAGCCGGTGACGATCGCGACCTTGCCGGCCAGTGCTGTTCCGTTCGAGGACATGCAGAACTCCTTCGTGTCTCCGACTGTTCTACCGAACATAGTTGAACTTGTCAATGATTGACGTTCAGCATCTTTGGTAGCATCACCTCATGGAGACGGATGCGGGACCACAGGCGCTCTCATCGCGCATGGCGACTGCCGGCCTCACCGACGACATGAGCTTCCTTCTCGCACGCGCGAACGCCCTCTCCATCTCGGCGGGGAATGCCGCAATGGCCCCGCACGGCCTCAAGGTGCGGTCGTACTCGGTGCTCGCGCTGGCCGTCAGCGAGGCGCGGCCATCCCAGCGCGAGCTCGCCGAGGTCCTGCGTCTGGATCCGAGTCAGGTGGTCGCGCTCGTCGACGACCTGCAGGCGCGAGGTCTCGTGATCAGGGAGCCCGACCCGGCGGACCGGCGCGCGAACGTGGTCACCGCCACCGCAGCGGGGCGCACGCTCTTCGCCGCAGCCGAGTCCTCGGCGCGCGCCGCCGAGCGCCGGCTGCACGAGAGCCTGACGGAGGAGGAGCGCGAACTGCTGATCGTCCTCCTGCGTCGGCTCGCGTTCCTGCCGTGACGAACTCGCCGCTCCCGTCGGTCAGTCGACGCTCAGCCGGGTCGGAAACGGGAGTCGCTCCGAATTGTTGACGATCTGGTGCCAGTACGGGTAGATCGGCGTCCTCGAGCTCGCCGCATCCAGCCGCGCGATCTGGTCTGAATCGAGCGACCATCCGACCGCTCCGAGGTTCTCCGTGAACTGGGCCTCGTTGCGGGCCCCGAAGATGACGGAGCAGACCGTCGGCCGGCTGAGCACCCAGTTGAGCGCGACCTGCGGGATGGTCTTGCCTGTCTCCGCGGCCAGCTCGTCGAGCACGTCGATGATCCGGAAGAGGGTTTCGCGGTCACCCGATGCCTCGGTCTCGCCCGGCACGGCGAGTCGACTGTCGTCGGGGACCGGCATTCCGCGCCGGAGCTTTCCGGTCAGTCGTGCCTGGGCGAGCGGACTCCACACCACGGTGCCGACTCCCTGGTCGACGGCGAGGGGCATCAGCTCCCATTCGTACTCGCGGGCGGCGAGCGAGTAGAAGGCCTGATGGGCGACGTGGCGGGCCCATCCGTGGCGCTCCGAGACCGCGAGCGACTTCATGAGCTGCCAACCCGAGAAGTTCGAGCATCCGATGTAACGGACCTTCCCGCTCTGCACGAACCCGTCGAGGGTGCTCAGCACCTCGTCCACCGGCGTGAGCGCGTCGAAGCCGTGCAGGTAGTAGACGTCGACGTGATCGGTGTCGAGTCGTCGAAGGCTCGACTCGAGCGCGCGCGTGAGGTGGTACCTCGAGCTGCCGACGTCGTCGGCGCCGGGTCCCGTGCGCCCATTCGCCTTGGTGCCGATGAGCACTTCGTCTCGACGGCCGGCGACCGCACGGCCCAGGATCTCCTCCGAACGGCCGTCGGAATAGATGTCGGCCGTGTCGAAGAAGTTGATCCCCGCCTCCAGGGCCAGGTCGACCATCCGCCGTGCTTCGTCGTCGTGGATGTCGCCCCAGGCGCCGGTGTGCTCGCCTCCGGCGAACGTCGCGGTTCCGAATGACAGCACCGGCACCGTGAGCCCCGACCTGCCGAGCTGACGATATTCCATTCAGGTCTCCGTTCCGCCGCCACCGGTGAGCCGCTCCACCTGCCACTCGTGAACGTCGCTCACCCACTCCCAGCCCGGCTTCGCGGATGAGCCGATTCGTGGATCCTCGATCATCCGTCCGCTCCGCAAGCCCCTGACATAGGCCCGATCCTGCTCGATCCGCGCACGCAGCTGCGCCGCATCGCCGGCGGACCCGTGGCCAGGGATGACGACATCGACGTCGTGCGCCACAGCCTCGAGCAGCTCGAGCGCGGCCAGATAGTCCTCGATCGGATCGGCGGCCTGCAGATCGAGCATTGGGACCAGGACGTCGGAGAGCATGTCGCCGGCGACGAGGACGCGGCGGTCCTCGACCAGCAGCGCTGCATGCCCCTGAGCATGCGCGCGGTGCTCGATGACCCGAGCCCGCGGACCGTCCCAGGGGACCTGCGACGCTCCTGCCGGCAGACCGCTGATCAGGCCGAACAGCTCCATCGGGACGTCATCGGCGACCTCCGGCGGCAGACCCTCCGCGACCTGTTCCTTCCAGTCCGGCCGGGCGAGCACATCTCTGATGGATGCCGCGCAGAGCGCCGTGCCATAGCGCGGCGCGTCGCCGAGAGACGGGTGCCAGAGGACGTGATCCCAGTCGGGGTGCGTGGCGAATCCGGCAGCGACCGCTGTGCCCAGCTCGCGCAGGTCGGCTGCGATGCTCGCCATCTCCTCGCGCGTGATACCCGGGTCGATCAGGAGCACCCCTGCGTCGCCGTCCACGATCACGGCGTTGCTCTGGATGCACTCGCTCTCGTGGACCCGCACGCCCTCGGCGACCTCGCGCAGCATCATCATGCCTCCACCGCATTGCGGATCGCATAGTGGTTCATCGTGACGCCGTGCTCGAACGATCGCTGATCGAGCAGGTCGAGGTCGATCGGGACCTCGTAGTCGTCGAACAGCGGACGGCCGAATCCGAGGATCGAGGGATGGGTGGCCAGCAGCAGCTCGTCCAGGAGGCCCGCCCGGAGCAGCTGCGTCGCCAGCGTCGCGCCCCCGACGCCGATCGTGCCGTCGGTCTCGGCTCGCAGCGCGGCGAGCTGGGCGATCACGTCGTCTCCTCCGATGACCCGCGTGTTGTGATCTGCACGGTCACGCGTGTTCGAGACGAGCAGCTTGGGCTTTGCGGTCCAGATCCTGCCGTACTCGCGGATGAAGTCGGGAGCTGACGCATCCTCGTCCGCGCGAGGCCAGTACTCCTCCATGATCTCGTAGTAGACCCGGCCGTGGACGATGAGCACGAGCTCCGCCGTCCGTGCGTTGAACTCGCGGTGGAGGCCTTCGCTGATGTGGAGCCATTCGCCCGCGCCGTCGTCGCCGGCGACCTGCTCGATCCGCAGATCGAGGGAGACGTTCATCGCGTACACGAAGCGACCCATCGGCTCTCCTTGATAAGTGATTGCGGTTTGCAACTACTATATTGAGAAGCGAAGCGCTGTCAAGGAGGAATCGTGCAACCACGCTCGGGCTGTCCGATCAACGCCGCCGTCGAGGTGCTCGGCGATCGCTGGACGCTGCTCGTGCTGCGTGATGTGATCTTCGACGACCGCCGGTACTTTCGCGCCCTGCTCACCGGATCGGCCGAGGGCATCGCCTCGAACATCCTCGCCGACCGCATCAAGCGGCTCCTCGACGGAGGGCTCCTCGCGCGCGGCGGCACGGCGGTCCGAGGGCAGCGCGCTCGGTTCAGCCTCACGGAGGCCGGCATCCAGACCGTTCCGATCCTCTGCGCGCTCGGAGAGTGGGGCCTCGACCGGCGTCCGGGTGACCCGGCGCTGCGGGCCCGTCAGCAGCTCATCCGGGATGAGGGTCCCGCATTCGTCCACGAGCTCATGGACGAACTGCGGGCCCTCCATCTCGACGCGCCGCCCCGGGCGCGCGCCGGCCCGAGCCCCCTGGAGCGACTTCATGCGGCGCAGGCGGCGGCATCCGGCGAGCCATCGCCCTGAACCTTCCTCTACGCACAGTGCTCGGCGTGTCGCCCGAGCTCAGTTCCAGAACTCCGAGAGTCGCGCCGCCAGAGCCCGCCCCTGCTCGTGGCCGCCTCGCGCGGCCGGCAGGCGGGTCGCGGGATCCAGGGCGTTGGCGTTGAACACGTCGCCCGCGCCGGCATCCGGGAAGACGGTCTCGACCGCGCTTCCGCCTGCCCGGAGCTCTTCGACCTGGGTCGCCAGATCCATGCCCCACTCCCTGGGTGATCGCGACCTTCCGCTGAACGGCTCGAGCACCAGGACCCGAGCGCACCCGGCCGCGAGGTCGGCGTTCGAGCTGCGACGATAGGCGCCGTTGACGTACCGCTTGGCGCCGATCGCATAGGTGCCCCCGAAGCCGTTGCTCGTGCTCGCCGCGACGGCGTCCACGAGGTCGACTCCGCTGAGGCGGTCGAACACGACCGGCTCTGCGGTGACGACATCGACCGCGGTGATGAGCACTGACTGACCCGGCCAGTCGTGCCGGGGCAGCCGAGCGGCGACGATCTCGCGCCAGCGGTTCTGACCCGAGCCGTCGGGCGCATCCCTCTCGAGCGCGGCTGCGCACATCCGGCGACGCCAGTCGGCGGCGTCCGCGGACGCGTCGATGATCCGGTCGGACCACTCCATATAGCTCGGCCCGGACAGGTGGCCCGGTGTCGGCCGATGCGTGCTGCTGATCGCGCCGGACGCCGGGTCGGCGGATGCCGGTCGCGGAGATCCTGCGATGATCGCGGCGTACAGCTCCTGCGGTGGGGTGCCGCTCGTGATCTGCGCGGCGACGGTCGACCCTGCCGAGGTCCCGATGACGACATCGGCCGCAGTGAGGTCGATGCCGACGTCGGACAGGCCGGCGATGAGGCCGAGCTGCCAGGCGTTTCCGGCCGCTCCGGCACCTGCGAGAACCAGGGCGCGATCGTGTGAGTGAGGTGTTGTGTTCATGGGAGTCGCCTTTCGCGAAATGCGTGGGCGGGTGCTCCCGGGGCGGCCGGCTCAGCCGCGCGATCGCCCGGTGCGGGGGAGCACCCATTCGGATACTGCGTTCATGGGACTCACCTCCTGTCGATGGATCGATCGCCGACACGCTAGCACGCCCGGCACGCCGCGTCAGCCGCTGACGACCTCGCCGGAGCCCGAGATGTCGGCATCCACCGTCGGATCACCGGAGTAGGTGATCCGACCGCTGCCGGAGATCTCGGCGGCCAGACTGTCGCTCGCCGAGACGTCGATGTCGCCTGACCCGCTGATCGACACGACGGCGTCCTGCGCCTTCAGCGCTTCCACATCGATGCTCCCACTGCCGTCCAGCTCGATGGCGAGCTCAGCCGTCCTGCCGCTCATCTCCACCTCACCCGAGCCCGCAACCCGGATCTCGACGCGCTCGGCGTCCAGGCCCGACCACTGGAGATCACCCGAGCCGTCGATGTCCAGGCGGATCGTGCCCTCAGCCGACACTGCGGAGTCGATGTCGCCTGACCCGTTCACCTCGATCGACTCCAGGTCGGGCAGGGTGAGCTCGTAGCTCACATCGCCGAGGCTGATCACGGGTCCGGGCGTCGTGCCGAGCACGAGGGTGTCGCCGCTCACCTCGGAGGTGAGCCGCTCCAGCGCGCTCTCCGAGGCGCGGATCACCAGCCGCGGCTCGCCCTCCTTGATGGAGAGGTCGCCCGACGTGTCGAGGACCACCTTGGCGACCGCGTCGATCTCTCGCTCTTCGGAGGTCATCGGACCGGACGCGACCAAAGGCATGCAGCCGGCGACGACGAGGACGGATGCCGCGATGACGACGGCGGCGATCGTTCGGACAGTGCGCATGGCGACCCCCCTGCGATGTGTTGTCCTCAGCGTACGAACCGGCGAGCGGTCTCGACAGGGGGCTGACCCCCGAGTGGCAGCCGCACGGGCGCGATCGTCCGCAGTTCGCGAAGAGCGGCATCCGGACCGATAGCCTCGCAGGCATGACCACTGACAGCGCCCTTGCGGATGCCGCGGTCACGCAGTTCGCCGTGCTCGACGCCCTGCTCGCCGGCGCATACGAGTCCGGGATCACGGTCGATGCCGTCCGCGAACTCGGAGATTTCGGCATCGGGTGCTGCGATCACCTCGGTGGAGAGGTCGTGATCCTCGACGGCGACGTGTTCGAATGTACGGTCGGCGCGCCTCCGGATCGGATGACCGGCGACCAGACGCTCCCGTTCGTCGATGTGTGCCGGCTCCACACGGTCGCACGACAGCCGATCACAGGCCTCGGGCTGAGTGCGTTCACCCGTCGGGTCGAAGCGGGGCTGGTGAGCCGGAACCTCTTCCACGCGGTCCGCGTCGACGGCACGTTCAGCACGGTGCGGGTTCGGATCACCCCCCGCCAGGAGCACCCGTTCCGCCCGCTCGCGGACGTCACGAGCGGGCAGATCGAGACCGTCATCGACGGCGTCCGCGGGACGCTGGTGGGATTCTGGGCGCCCGCGATCTACCAGGGCATCACCGTCGCCGGCCTGCACATCCACTTCATCGCCGATGACCGCAGCGTAGGCGGACACGTGCTCGATGTCTCGATCGACGCGGCGGAGCTGATGCTCGCCGCGTTCGCGCGGCTGGACCTGCGGCTGCCGACAGACCGGCATTTCCTGCGGACCGAGCTGACCCACAACGAAGACCACCGCATCGTGGCGGTCGAGGGCGGCGCGAAGGAGCCCTGACCCGGCCTGGCCCGCTATGTCATCATCTTGGTGAGGTGTCGTGTGGATACGGTCATCGAGTTGGAGATAGGCGCCGGGCCCTCGAGCGGGTCGTATGCGGTCCATGTCGTGCGCTCGCTCGCCGGCGGCGAGCCTTCGAGCGTGATCGAGCTCGATGTCGATGCGATGATCGCCGGGCTCCCGCAGCTCGAGTCCAGCATCCTCGCCTCGTCCGTCTCCGCCCGCCGCGTCATGACCACCGGCGAGTCGGCGATCCAGACCATCGGCGTGCGTCTGTTCGACACGGTCTTCGCGGGAAAGGTCGGTGAGGCGTATCGCGCGAGTGCTGCGGTCGCCGCCGAACGCGGACTCGTCGCGCAGATGACCCTCCGCCTGACCGAGCCCGACCTGGCCGCGCTGCCGTGGGAGGCGCTCTACGACTCGGAAGCAGGCCGCTACGTCAGCAGGAAGGAGCCCTTGGTGCGCCGGGTCTCCGCGCCGTACTCGGCTGAGCCTCCACCGGTCACCGCGCCCCTCCGGATCCTGGGCATGGTCTCGGCTCCGCGCGGCCTTCCCGTGCTGGACGTCGAGGCCGAGAAGGAGCGTCTCGAATCCGCCCTGGAACAGCATCTCGCCGAAGGCCGGGTCGAACTCGACTGGCTGGACGACGTCACCTGGGGCGGGATCCACAGCAGGCTGCTGCGAGAGCCCTGGCACGTGCTCCACTTCATCGGCCACGGCGGCTACGACGTCCAGGCGGACGAGGGGCTCGTCGCGCTGGTGGGGCGAGACGGTCGAGCCGATTTCGTCGCGGCGAGCAGTCTCGCGGATCTGCTGATGGAGGCGGGATCGGCGCCTCGTCTCGTGGTGCTGAACTCGTGCCAATCCGGGGCGACAGGCTCATCGGATCTGTTCGCCGGCACCGCCGCCACGCTGGTGCGCAGCGGCATCCACGCGGTCGTGGCGATGCAGTTCGCGGTCACCGACTATGCGGCGCTCGCCTTCGCGCGCAGCTTCTACGTGGCGCTCGCGAGCGGACGACGCATCGGCGAAGCGGTGCGCAGCGGGCGGATCGGCATCCTCGGCACCGCTCGAGACACGCTCGAATGGATCACACCGGTGCTGTACCTCCGCGGGGAGGACGCGCGACTGCTCGAGATGATCGAGCCGGCGCACCGCGTGCCGGTGCCCGTCGTCGCCCCGCTCACCGATCCGGAGCCCCTGCCCGACCCGCCGGCCGAGCCGGAGCCCGCCGTCCAGACCGAACCCGAACTGCCTGGGCCCGACGCGCCCTCGCGGTCGGCGATCGGCACGCCTGCCGAGTCCGGCGCAGCCGCGACCGCCGTCGTCCCAGGACCGCCATCGCAGATCGAGGACCTGGTCGCCGAAGAGGCGGGCGCACCGCCCCCGAGGGGCCGGCGGCGGCGCTGGCCGGTGGTCGCGGGGATCGTGACAGCGGTGGTGCTGGTCGGCGGCGTGGTGTGGGCGGCCGCCGCACTCTGGGGCGGGCTCTTCGTGACTGACACCGCCGCCTCATCGTCACCGACGCCGACGCCGACGCCGACTCCCACGCCCGTGCCGACGGTGCACCCCGCTGTGCAGCTCGCCATTCCAGCGGCTGCGGACTGGACGGACACGGGGCTGTCGTGCGGCCAGGGCGATCTGCTGGCGATCACCGCCACGGGGACGATCCTGCACGAGGACAACCCCAACTCGACCGTGCCGCCCGAGGGGATCCTGACCGCCGAGGGGCTGCCCGAGCCGTACTTCCAGCAGTGGAATGTCCCCGGACTGCCCGATGCTGCGACCGCGAGTCTGATCGGGAGCCTCGACAAGGCGGAGCCGTTCTTCGTGGGTCCGAACCTCACCTACACGTGCCCTCGCGTCGGCGAGTTCTTCCTCGGCATCAACGACATCGGCCTGGAGGGCAACAGCGGCGCCTGGGACGTCACGATCGTGAAGACAGACAATCCGCCACTGGACTGAGGAGTGCGCATGCAGCTCGTGACATACACGACCAGTGACGGGGAAGAGGTCACGATCCAAGTCACCGATGACGTCGCGGCGACCCCCGACATCCTCACCCGCGGCGCCTGGAATCCGGGCGAGACCGTTCGTCGTGCCGAGGATGCGCTGGAGGACGCCCTGGCTCGGGTACAGCCCGCGGTCGGGTCGATGGTGCGACAGCTGCGGTCGTATCCGGATCAGCCCGACGAGCTGCAGGTCGAGTTCGGAATCCAGTTGAGCATGGGCGTCGGCGCCTTCATCTCGGCCGGCTCAGCGGCGAACTTCCGCGTGATGATGACCTGGCGCGCACGGAGCGAGTAGCTCCGCATCGGGGGAGAGTCACCACCCGCTGCGGGTCGGGGAGTGACCCTCGCGCGCGTCGTCGGGCATGGCCATCTCGGCCCGCACGCCCAGGAGCCGGATCGGGCGATCCGGTTCGATCTTCGCCACCAGCTCCATCGTCTTGGCGAGCACGACATCGCGGTCGAACGTGGAAGCGATCTTCTTCGTGAAGGTCTTCGTGAAGAACGGCGCGTATCGGACCTTGAGTCCGAGGCCGACGACCGGCCGGCCCTCCTTCGCCACGTCCCCGAGCACCTGGGCGAGCAGGTCCTGCGCCACCGCCTCGATCTCGGCGCGTTCGACGATGTTCTGCTGGAACGTGGTCTCCCGGCCATGCCCGCGCGGCACCCAGGGGGTGTCGTCCACCACACTGGCGCCATCGCCCCGGCCGAGCTGTGCGTACCACAGCCCCATCCGCGGCCCGAACTCCGCGGTCATCGCGCCCTCGTCCGCCGACGCGAGTTCAGCCACCGTCAGGATGCCGAGACCGGCCAGGCGTTTCGAGATCTTGCTCCCCACACCCCACAGCTCGATCGTCGGTTTCGCGCCCATGACGTCGAACCAGTTGTCGGCCGTCAAGCGGAAGACCCCCCGCGGCTTGCCGAACGCGGTCGCCACTTTCGCCCGCACGAGCGTGTCGCCGATGCCGACGCTGCAGTGCAGCGCCGTTCGGTCGAGCACCGCGGCCTGCGCACGCCGTGCGTACGCCTCGGGGTCATCGGTCGTGATCCCGATGAAGGCCTCATCCCAGCCGAGGACCTGCACGACGGCTCCCGGCTGCGCGCGCAGCGTCGACATGACCTCGGCGGATGCGGCGTTGTAGGCCTCGTGGTCGACGGGGAGGATCACCGCATCGGGCACCTTCCGCGCTGCGATCCGAAGCGGCATCCCCGACCCGACACCGAACTCACGGGCTTCGTACGACGCCGTGGAGACGACGGCCCGCTCGGTGGGATCCCCGCGTCCGCCCACGATGACCGGCCTGCCGGCGAGCTCGGGACGCCGCAGCACCTCGACCGCCGCGATGAACTGGTCGAGATCGACGTGCAGCACCCATCGGCGATCATCCCCGCTCATTCCGACAGTCTGCGCCCTCCGGATCGGCGGCGCGATGCTCGTTTGAGCCATACTGCTCGGATGACCGACACGTTCTGGGAAGACGTCGACCGCCACATCGCCGGTTTCGGTGCGACCTTCACGCCGCGCATCATCGAGCGGGCCGCCGGCTCGTACGTCTACGACTCGACCGGCGCCGCGATCCTCGATTTCACGTCCGGGCAGATGAGCGCAGTGCTCGGCCACGGGCACCCCGAGATCGTGCGCACGGTGTCGGAGTCGGTCGCGACCCTGGATCACCTCTTCAGCGGCATGCTCAGCCGGCCGGTCGTCGACTTCGCGAAAGCGGTCGCGGCGACCCTGCCGGCGAGTCTCAGCAGAGTGCTCCTGCTGACCACGGGTGCGGAGTCGAACGAGGCCGCGATCAAGATGGCCAAGCTCTACACGGGCCGCTACGAGATCGTGTCGTTCGATCGCTCGTGGCACGGCATGACCTCGGGTGCGGCATCCGCGACGTTCTCCGCCGGACGTCGCGGATACGGACCGGTGATCCCCGGGAACCTGACGCTTCCCACCCCGAACGCGTACCGTTCCCCGTTCCGCCGACCGGACGGCTCTTACGACTGGGAGTCGGAGCTGGACTACGGCTTCGCCTCGATCGACCAGCAGTCGACCGGGTCGCTCGCCGCGTGCATCATCGAGCCGATCCTCTCGTCCGGCGGCATCATCGAGTTGCCGATCGGCTACCTCGCCCGGCTCAAGCAGCTGTGCGAAGAACGCGGCATGCTGCTGATCCTCGATGAGGCCCAGACCGGGCTGGGCCGCACGGGAGACCTCTACGCGTTCGAGCGCGACGGCGTCGCGCCCGACATCCTCACCCTGTCCAAGACCCTCGGCGCCGGGCTGCCGGTCGCCGCCGTCATCACCAGCGCAGAGATCGATTCAGTCTGCCGAGACCGCGGATTCCTGTTCTTCACCACGCACGTCAACGATCCGCTCGCGGGCGCCGTCGCGCTCACCGTCCTGAACGTCGTGCAGCGCGACCGCCTCGCCGAGCGCGCCGGCGTGCTCGGCGGGCAGCTCTCGGAGCGCCTCGAGGCCATGCGCGAGCGGTACGAGGTGATCGGCGATGTCCGTGGCCGCGGGCTGCTGCAGGGTGTCGAGCTCGTGACCGATCGCGACACCAAGGCTCCCGCCGACGCTCTCGGCAAGGCGGTCACCGTGGAGTGCCTCGCACGAGGTCTGCACCTGAACATCGTGCAGCTCCCGGGCATGGGCGGCGTGTTCCGGCTGGCGCCGCCCCTGACGGTCAGCGAAGACGAGCTGCATCAGGGCATGGACATCCTCGGCGAGTCGATCGGCGCGGTCCTTGCCCGGGAACACGTGACCACGCTCTCCTGACCTTCACATCACGAACACCCGATACGGAAGCGGTGCATGCATGATCGAACACACGGTGGTCTTCCGCCTCGTCCACGAGGCCGGGAGCGCCGGCGAGTCCGCGTTCCTCGACACTGCCCGCGCGACGCTGACCGCGATTCCCGGCGTGGCGGACTTCGCCGTGAATCGGCAGGTCAGCCCGAAGAGCGATCTGCGCCACCAGTTCTCCATGCGGTTCGCCGACGATGAGGCCTATCAGGCGTACAACGACCATCCGCAGCACGTCCGCTTCGTCGCTGAACGGTGGCTGCCCGAGGTCGCCGAGTTCCAGGAGTACGACTTCACAGCGGTCTGACGGCCCGCGTCGCGGCTGCAGTGGGAGCGCCGATGCCCTCGTCAGGACTTGCGCGTGTGGAAGAGGATCGCGACGGCGAGTGAGACCGACAGGATGCCGGCCGTGAAGATCAGGCCCTGCCAGGAGTCGACGGCGAAGGCCGCGCCGAACAGGTAGAACCCGCCGAGGAACAGCAGTATGTACAGAACGAACATCGCGACCTCAATCCACTCGTCTGCTCGATCGTATCGGCAGATCGAGCGTCACGGGACACCCGCCGCGGCGCCGGATCCGCGCCGCGCGTGACAGGCTGGACGGCATGCCCACAAGCGATACCGGTCGGGAATGGTGGCGGTCCGCCGTCGTCTATCAGGTGTACCCGCGCAGTTTCCAGGACTCGGACGGAGACGGCGTCGGAGACATCCCCGGCATCATCGCCAGGCTGGACTATCTCCACGGGCTCGGCGTCGACGTGGTGTGGCTGTCACCGGTCTACCGATCGCCGCATGACGACAACGGCTACGACATCAGCGACTATGAGGACATCGACCCGATGTTCGGCACCCTCGCCGACGTCGACGAGCTGATCGCGCAGCTGCACGCGCGCGGGATGCGCCTGGTGATGGACCTGGTCGTGAATCACACCTCCGACGAGCATGAGTGGTTCATCGACTCCCGCTCCGCTCGCGACTCGGTGCACGCCGACTGGTACATGTGGCGCGACCCGCGCCCGGGGACCGTCGGCGGCGAGCCGGGGGCCGAGCCGAACAACTGGGGCTCGTTCTTCTCGGGGTCGGTGTGGGAGTGGGAGCCGAGGCGGGGCCAGTACTACCTGCACCTGTTCTCGCGGAAGCAGCCCGATCTGAACTGGGAGAACCCTGCGGTGCGGGATACGGTCTTCGCGATGATGAACCGCTGGCTCGACCGCGGTGTGGACGGGTTCCGAATGGACGTCATCAACTTCATCTCGAAGGACCCCGCGCTTCCCGACGGTGCGGTCCTGCCGACCGGGCTCGGCGACGGGATGCCGTACTTCGCGAACGGCCCTCGCCTGCAGGAGTTCCTCGCCGAGATGAAGTCCGCGGTGTTCGCGGCGCGGTCGGGCGACTACCTCACGGTGGGGGAGATGCCGGATGCGACGCCGGAGCTGGCTGCGCTCCTCACCGATGGCGCGAACGGGCAGCTCAGCATGATCTTCCAGTTCGAGCACGTGGGCCTGGATCACGACGGAGACAAGTGGAATGCCGGCAGGCTCGACATCCGCGACCTGAAGAAGTCGTTCGGCCGCTGGCAGAGCGCGCTCGCGGACCGCGGCTGGAACAGCCTCTACTGGAACAATCACGATCAGCCGCGGATCGTCTCGCGGTGGGGCAGCGATCGGCAGCACTGGTACGCGTCGGCGACCGCGCTGGCGACGGTGCTCCACCTGCACCGCGGCACGCCCTACATCTACCAGGGTGAAGAGCTCGGCATGACGAACGTCCCGTTCGACGACATCAGCGCGCTCCGCGACATCGAGTCCCTGAACCACTATGCCGCCGCGGTGAACCTGCTCGGGCATGACCCCGACACCGTGCTGGACGCGCTCCGGACGATGAGCCGCGACAATGCCCGCACGCCGATGCAGTGGAGCGACGGCCCGGGCGCCGGCTTCACCAGCGGCACGCCGTGGATCGGTGTCAACCCGAACCACGCGCTCGTCAATGCCGCTGCGCAGGTCGGCGATCCGCGTTCGATCTACGCGCACTACCAGCGCCTGATCGCGCTGCGCCACGCCGATCCGGTCGTCGTCCACGGCGACTTCACGATGCTCCTGCCGGATGACCCGTCCGTGTACGCATTCACCCGCGAGCTCGACGGCGCCCGCCTGCTCGTGGTGGCCAACCTCTCCGACGAACCGACGCCGTGCGAACTGCTCGACGACGACCTCAGCGCAGCGGACCTCGTGCTGGGAAATCTGCCCGAGGGCGCGGCATCCGCTGTGCTGGCCCCTTGGGACGCGCGCGTCTACCGACTCGCCCGCCGCTGAACCTCAGTCGACTGCCTCGCGGTCGTCGGTCCGGGTGCGTACGGCTCCCGTCGAGACGAGTTCGGCATGCTCCTTGCCGCCGGCTCGCTGCGCGGCCTCGAGGAGTTCCGCTTCCTCACCGCTGATCGCCTCGCCGCGGGCGACGAGCCCGGCGACGTCGGACAGCGGGATCTGCTTGAGGAACAGCGCCAGGATGAACGCGAGGGCGATGAACGGGACCAGGTACCAGAAGACCGGTGCCAGGGCGTCCGCGTAGGCGTTCACGATCCCGTCGCGAACGGCCTCCGGCAGCTGGCTGAGGGTCTGCGGGTCGAGCGTGGAGGTGGCGTTCGCGGCATCGGTCGGCGAGGCGCCGGCCGAGGCGAAGACCTCCTGCAGGTTCTCGGTGAGGCGGGTCGTGAAGATCGTGCCGAACACGGCGGTGCCCAGCGCCGCGCCGACCTCGCGGAAGTAGTTGTTCGTGCTCGTCGCCGTGCCGACCTCCGCGGAGGGGACGGCGTTCTGCACGACCAGCACGACGACCTGCATGATCAGGCCGAGCCCGGCGCCGAAGAAGAACAGGAAGACGCAGATGAGCCAGATCGGCGTGGCAGCAGTGAGCGTGGTCATGGCGATCATCGCGATGGCCGTGATCACCGTGCCGAGGATCGGGAAGATCTTGTAGCGGCCCGTGCGGGTGATCAGGATGCCGGACGTGATCGACGTGCCGATCAGCCCCACCATCATCGGGATCATGAGCAGGCCGGATGCCGCGGCCGATGTGCCCGACGACATCTGCAGGAACGTCGGCACGAAGCCGATCGCGGCGAACATGCCGAGGCCGAGCGTGAGACCGATCGCTGTGGCGTTCACGAACACGGGGTTGCGGAACAGGCTGAGCGGGATGATCGGGTCCTTGGCCCTCGACTCGGTGAAGATGAACGCGGCGACCGCGGCCAGCAGCCCGACGCCCCACGCCCAGGTGGCGGGAGAGCTCCACCCGAAGTCCTTGTCGCCGCCGAAGTCGGTGAAGAAGATCAGGCACGTCGTGGCAGCCGACAGGAAGATGACGCCGAGGATGTCGATCGGCTTCGTGGCCTTCTTGTTCGGCAGCGTCAGGGCGAACAGCGCGATCACGAATGCGGCGATGCCGACCGGGATGTTGATGTAGAACGCCCACTGCCAGGTGAGGTTGTCCACGAAGAAGCCGCCGAGCAGCGGGCCGGCGATGGCGGAGAGCCCGAAGATCGCACCCAGGGGGCCGAGATACTTGCCGCGTTCGGATGCGGGGACGATGTCGGCGATGATCGCCTGCGAGAGGATCATGAGGCCGCCGGCCCCGAGGCCCTGCATGGCACGGAACACCACGAACATCCAGAAGTCGCCCGCGAAGGCGCAGCCGACCGAGGCGAGTGTGAACAGCGCGATCGCGATCAGGAACAGCCGTCGCCGGCCGAGCACGTCGCCGAGCTTGCCGTAGATCGGCATCACGATCGTCGTCGCGAGCAGGTATGCGCTCGTGATCCAGACCTGGTGCTCGACGCCGCCGAGCTGGCCGACGATCGTCGGCATCGCGGTCGAGACGATCGTCTGGTCGAGGCTCGAGAGCAGCATCCCGGCGATGAGGGCGCTGAAGATGATCCAGATGCGCCGCTTGGTCAGCAGCAGCGGCGCGGGTTGGGCGATCGTGGTCATGCGGGGTCCGTTCGGGTGGGGAGAGATCAGAGGGAGAAGACGCTGCGGGCGGCGTCGAGGCGGCTGAGCAGGAGGGTGCGGAAGTCCTGGCTGTCGTCGGCGAAGTAGGCGAAGATGGCCGGCCGCACGACGGCGCTGAACACCCGCACCACGGCCTCGGTCCGCAGGTCGTCGTCGGGCGCATCGGGGCGGCGCCGGACCAGGGCGATGTCGTGCTGCTCGCCTTCGGCCGCGAGGCTCACGAAGTGCGCGAACAGGCGCGGCTCGCGATCGAAGGCCCGGCCGAGGGCCTCGGCATCCGTTGATTTCAGGTCGAGCCGCTCCCACTTCGCGATGTGCAGCTCAGCGAAGTCGTCGACCAGTGCACCGGTGCCGGCGACGAAGGCGTCTTCGAGGTCGGTCGTGTCGGAGTGGACCGGGATGCCGAGCACCGCGTTCTCCTTCGACGCGAAATAGTTGAAGAACGTGCGGCGGGACACGCCGACCTCGGAGCACAGCTCCTCGATCGTGAACCCGGAGAGTCCGCGTTCGGCGGTGAGTCGCCGGGCTTCGGTCTGCAGGCCGAGCGAGGTCGCGGCGGCTCGGCGCTCTCGAAGGCTGGATGCACTATTACCCATAGAGTGCATTATTGCACTCTGTGATCATTTGTGCAAAATCAGTGTGGCGAGGTCTGCCGCAGGGGCGGCAGACGCCCGGGCATCGGAACGAGCGAGGCGGGATCGGTCTCGTTCCACCGCTGCCAGGTCTGCAGCCACCAGAAGGCCAGGAACGCGAGCAGGGCCACCGCCTCACCGACGAGGATCCACGGGACGCTTTGGCCGTCGGCATCCCACGTCGCGATCGTGGCGGCGATCAGCACGACGATGTCCACGACCAGCACGACGGCGATCACGATGTAGACGATCCGCAGCCAGCGCAGCGGCGTCTGGCTCGTGGTGCGCCAGAACGCGTTCAGGATCGCATCGGCCGCGATGAGCCCGAAGAAGAGGATCGTCGCGAGGAAGTGGGTCCAGTCCAGGAAGAGGTCGGGCAGGGCGAGCCCGGCGATCAGGACCACCACCAGCACACTCGCCCCGAGGATGATCGAGAACCGGGCACCCTGCACCTGCCCGGCGATCGAGAGCCAGATCGCGAGCATCAGCACGCCGGCGAGGATCACGAGATAGGTCGCGACCCCGTTCGCGACATCCGGCCGGAATGCGAGCGGAACGCACGTGCCGCACTCGACGTCGACTCCCGGGATCGAGCCGCTGCGCACGACGGTGGGCACGAGGGCGATCAGCGGCGCGAACAGGGCCGCCGCGTCCAGGATGGTCCGCTCGGCACCCCGTCCGGAGAGGGCGAGCAGTGCGAGGGATGCCGCGATCAGGGCCCCGACGAACGCGTTGCGTGCCGGGGTGTAGAAGTAGTCGCTGATCGATGCGAGCCAGCCGACCGTCGGCACCGCGAAGAGCATCGCGACGAGGATGACCACCACCGTTCCGCCGATCGCGATCCTCAGGTAGCGGTGAGTGCGCTGCGTCGAGGTGGAGTCGGTCATGCGGTCTCCGTTCTCGGCGATGCTTCCGCATCCACGCTAGGGAGTCCGGCGCGCGTGCGCATCAGTAGTGTGAGCCTGGACGGAAGGCGGCCGCGTGATCGCTCGATTCGAAGAGCTCGACTGGCAGCCCACCCGGATGGGCGATCTGACGCTTCGGCGTCGCACCGAGCCGGCGACCGGAGACCTGATCTACGAGGTGAAGCTCGGCGACGAATACCTGATGTCGAGTCTGTTCACGGTCGCCGAAGAGGAACTCGCGACCTTCGGTCTGGTTGCGACCCCGGAAGTCGACCTCGATGTCCTGGTCGGTGGACTGGGTCTGGGCTACACGGCGGTCGCGGCGCTGCGGGACGAGCGCGTGCGCTCGCTCGCGGTGATCGACGCGCTGCCCGCTGTGATCGGGTGGCACGAGCGGCAGCTGCTGCCGGTTTCAGGCGAGCTCGTCGGAGACCCGCGGACGACCCTGGTGCACGACGACTTCTTCGCCGTCGTCCGGCGTGCGCCCGGCGCGCGGTACCACGTGATCCTGCTCGACGTCGATCACTCTCCCCGGCACCAGCTCGACCCGACGCACGCCGACCTCTACACGGCGGACGGCCTGGTGGCCCTGACCCGTCATCTGCATCCCGGAGGCGTCTTCGCACTGTGGTCCGACGATCCGCCCGACGACGAATTCATGGCAGTGCTCGGCGCCGTCTTCGATCTGCCGGCCGCGCACATCGTCGACTTCGACAATCCGCTCACGGGTGGAACGTCGTCCAACACCGTGTACGTCGGCATCAGCCCACGCTGATCACCCCGGAGCCGTCGCCCCGGGGTGCGCCCGGCTACTCCGCTTCGGCTTCTTCCGCCTCGAGCTCGGCCTCGATCAGGGCCGCTGCGGTCAGCGCCGCGGCGACATCTTCGGGGGTGACACGTCCGTCCGCGATCACGACACCGCCGGCGCGGCGTGCCGCAGCGGCGAACGGAGCGGCCCACAGGTTCTTGTAGACCAGCACGCCCGCGACACTGCCCGGAGCCATGGTCTCCGCCAGGAACGCGACGTCGTCCTCGGCGAGAAGGCCGGCCAGTCCCGCTTCGATGGCGGAGAGCGGGCCGAGGTCTTCGGAGTCCGAGATCTCGACGGCGTCGAGGCTGCCATCGGCATCCTTCGCGATCACGATCATGTCGATCACCTGGATCGTCCCGGCGTCCACCAGGCGCACGATCTCTTCGGCGATCTCGCCCGTGAAGTTGGACGTGCCGGCGGGAAACTCGACGACCAGATAGTCGACGGGCCCGTATCCGTCCAGTTCGTTGTCGGCCATGGAACACCTTCCTCTATGGATGAGCCTCTGCGACTCGACCCCCACGCTAGGGATGCCGCATCCCCGGGGCGTCATGCGCATGGGGTGATATCGCGACCCGCGCCCCGAGGCAGCGGCGCGTGTATCAGACGGGGCGGTCCGTTCCTCCTCTTCACGGAGCACCCGGCCGCATCACGGCACGGTGTCGCCGCCATGGACGACGCGCTATCTTGTGCTCAACCGAGGTGTGCTCCAACGATCCCGTTGCAGGGGGTGCAGAGATGACCGAGGCAGAACGGGCGCCGCTCACCGGCGCTGAGATGGACCTGTGGGCGGCCGATGCCGCCGACCCGCTCACCGCAGCAGTGACGGCAGTCGGCGCCGGAATCGATCCGGCATGGGCCGGCGCCGAGGGATTCATCGCCTGGACCGCGCCTGCGGCCGCGCCACCGACGACGGCGCCAGATCTGGACGCACGGCTGCGGGAGAGTTGGCATCCCGAGCAGCCCGCGCGCCAGATCGCCTCGCCGCTCCGCCTCGAGGTCCGCGGATCGCTGCTGCCGACCGAGGTGATACCTCGTCTGCTCGCAGACCCGGCCGTCGGCTCGGCGATCCTTCCCGTCGACCGGGCGCCCGGGGCGCTCATGCGCCGCGACTGGTCATGGCCGCTGCGGATCGGGGTCGCCGACGACGAGCTGCTCGCAGCGCTCGGAGCCCTTGCCGGTGCCGGCATCGTGCCAGAACGACTGGTCGACCTGACCGACGTGCGGACGACACCGGGAGCGGTGAACCTCCTCGTGCTGCGCTCGGCGCCCGCCGAGGCGGCGGCGTTCGTCGCCGCGCGACGGCAGGTCGCGAACGCCGTCGTGTGCGTCGCCGATTCGACCGTCAGCTGGCCGATCATCGACGCGCATTTCGCACTCGTGCGCGCGGCATCCGCGGCGGTCCTCACCGCGCTCACCCCCGCCGCGAACGCCGATGACACCGCGCGCCGCATCCTCCAGATGGTGCGCTACCTGTCCCACGCGCATCCCGTCGACATCGCGCTGACGGTGGGGTTCGAACGCAGCATCCTGATCGCCGCCGAGCCCGACGCGCTCGCGAACGTCGCGCTTCCCGAGCTCATCCGCGCCCGCGCCAGCCGCGCACGCCTGGAGAGCCGCGTGCTCCGCCGGATGGCGCCACCCCCGATCGATCTCGCGCCGATCGAGCCGCCTGCCCTGCCCGCGGCCGAGCCTCCACCGTTGCACGAGCCCCCGCCCACGGCGGAGATGTCCTTCGATGCGCGGGTGGTCGAGTCCGCAGCCGATGAGCTGGACGCGCTCTCCGGGGGCGCGTTCGACAGCGAATCCGCGGAGGCGTCGCGGGCCTTCGAGGTGCAGGAGACGATGGATGCCGCGCTTGATGACGCCGCGGCCGCCGTGCCGCGCCTGCTCCAGGCGTACCTCGGGGCACCCGATGCCGAGGTGCCCGATCACATCCTGAGGCCGGGCACGAACGCCGTGGACGTGTTCGTGGGACCGATCGAGGCCGGGGCCCTGCAGGGCCTCGAGATCCCCAACTCCCTGCTCGGATTCGACGATCCGACGCTCACCTCGGCACGTCTGACCGTGGTGCTCGCCCCCCTGATGCCGATGGGCGAGGCCGTGCGGGCCGAACTCGACGTGCCGCGCTTCGGGCGATCGCAGAACGCTCGACTCGAATGGACGCTGCCCGACAAGGGTCTCGTGCAGGCGCGCCTGATCGTGCTGCACCGCAACCGAGTCCTGCAGACCGTCCGCATCACCGGCCGGGTGGGCTCCGCGGCACGCGTCACCGATCGCATCGTCCTGTGGGACCAGATCGGGAGGCTGGACGAGCGCCAGCCGTTCGACCGGACGTTCGTGCTCAACCATGCGGCCGACGGCCGGTCGAGGGTGGTCAGCCACTCCGACGGGCAGACGACGATCGAATCGATGGTCGAGATCGAAGCCGCGACCGACAGCATCCGCGACTTCCTCCTCAAGGCCACGCAGCTGCGTTCGAAAGGCGCCAAGGCGCAGGCGGATGCAAAGCAGATCCTCATCGACGTGGCCGTCGAGGGCCACGACATGTACGAGACGCTCTCGGGCAAGCTCGATCGGTTCGCCGACGCGCAACGCATCCAGATCGTGAGCACGCGGTCGGCGCGATTCCTTCCGCTCGAGCTCATCTACGAGCGCCCGGCTCCAGACGAGGATGCCGCGATGTGCGAGAACTGGATCGCCGGCAAGCCCTGCGGTGACCACTGCTTCGCCGATGAGGAGGACACGACCATCATCTGCCCCTCCGTGTTCTGGGGGCTCAGCCGCGTGATCGAGCGTCAGCGCGGCGATGAGACCGACGACGACGGCAATGCGTTCGTGGTGTCGAGCTCACCCTCACGCAAGGGACGGCGCCTCACCTGCGCGCATCCGCTCATCGCGGCGAGCGAGAAGGTCTCGACCGCCGACGTGGGCCGCACGGTCACCTCCCTCGGCAACGCGCCGAAGGCGACCACCTGGACGCAGTGGTCGACGGAGCTGGCGGCGACGGCCGCCGACCTGCTCGTGCTCATGCCGCACACCGATCCCAAGGCGAGCACGCTCGAGATCTCGGGTGCGACCCTGCGGCGAGGGCGCATCCAGGAGAAGAAGCACGTGCGCTCGGCTGCGGACGTGAACCCGATCGTCATGCTGCTCGGCTGCGACACGGCCGGATCGCAGGAGGACCCGGCGGGTTTCGCGACGATCTTCCTGAAGAAGGGTGCCGCCGTCGTCTTCTCGACGCTCACCATGCTCCTGGCCGGCCACGCGGCGACGATGTCGCAGGGGCTCGCCGGCATGCTGCGCGACCCCGACCGCAAGGCGCAGTCGCTCGGCGAGCTGGTCAGCGACTTCCGACGCGAATCGGTGCGGTCCGGCATGATCAGCGCCCTCGCGGTCACCGCGTACGGCGACTCGGATTGGAGTCTGTGATGTTCACGATCGAGATGCTCCCCGCGCAGCGCGGAGATTCCATATGGATCACCTACGGCACGCCGGACGACCAGCACCACGTCCTGATCGACGCGGGCCCCTCCAACACGCTGGACACGCTCGTGCCCGAGCTGGAGCGACGGGTCAAGGCGATTCCGGGCAGGAAGAATCGCATCGAACTGCTCGTGGTGACCCATATCGACGCCGATCACATCCAGGGGATCGTGTCACTCCTGTCGGATCCGAAGCGCGTGCCGCTGTTCCGCGACGTGTGGTTCAACGGGTTCAAGCATCACTCGGAGGTGCTGGGCGCCCTCGACGCGGAGCAGCTCAGCGCCGTCTTGGAGCAGCATCCGGATCATTGGAACGCGGCATTCGGCGGTCATGCCGTGCGGGTCCCCGACGATGGTCCGCTGCCCGTGGTGGAACTCGCCGGTGGGATGCGGCTCACGCTGCTCGCGCCCGACCGGGAGGCGATGGTCAAGCTCATCCCCGAGTGGGAGGAGACATGCCGCAAAGCCGGGATCGCGCCGGGCGGCGGTGCGCCGATCGTGAAGAAGTCCGTCCTGCGGGACCAGCTGCTGGGCGGGTTCGAGCCCGACCTGCTCGCCTCTTCCAAGTTCTCGTCCGACCCGAGCGCACCGAACGGCGCAGGGATCGCCTTCATCGCGGAATTCGGCGGCAAGCGCGCGCTGCTGCTGGCCGATTCGCCGGTGAAGCTGCTCCTGCGCTCGCTGGACCGCCTCGAGCCGAGGCCGCACCGATTCGACGCGGTCAAGGTCTCCCATCACGGCTCCCGCCGCAACACGAGCCTTGAATTCGCCCAGGCGGTGCAGGCGAAGAAGTGGCTCGTCTCCACCGACGGCGCGGTGTTCGGCCACCCCGACCCCGAGTGCCTGGCGCGCATCATCGTGAGTCAGAAGCGGGTTCCCGAGTTCTCGTTCAACTACGCCACCGAGCACATCACCGACATCGTCGACGGCGCGGGCGAGCGCTACAAGGTGAAACTCCCGCGCCGGTCCGGCGAGGGATTCCGCGAGGGCATCACGGTGTCGGTGTGATGAACCCGACGAGCGGATCAGCGAACGAGCGGAGCTGAGATGACCCGGAATCTGGTGATGTGCCTCGACGGCACCGCCGGGCAGGTGCGCGGCAAAGGAGACTCGAACAGCGTGCGGCTGTATGAGCTGCTCGACCTGACCGATGAGACGAAGCAGGTCGCCTACTACGACCCCGGTGTGGGCACGTTCTCCTCTCCCGGCGCATGGACTCCGTTCGCCCGGTGGTTCTCGCGGATGGGCGGTCTGATCTGGGGCGCCGGACTGCGGGAGAACCTCGGCGACGCCTACCTGTGGCTCATGCGCACCTGGCAGCCGGGCGACCGCATCTACATCTTCGGGTTCAGTAGAGGGGCGTTCACGGCGCGAGCGGTCACCGGCATGCTGCGGCTGATCGGACTGATGCGACCGGGGTCGGAGAATCAGCTGCAGTACGCGGTGTCGGAATACGCGCGAAAGGGCGGGGAGAAGTCGATCCCGTGGGATGAGATCCACCGGTTCTCCGGGCTGTTCGCACGGCAGATCGACGGCCGGAGCACGATCCCGGTGGAGTATCTCGGCGTCTGGGACACGGTGAAGGCGATGGGGCTGCTGCGCTCCGCGCCGAAGTGGCCGTTCACCCGCACGACCCCGAATGCGCTCCGCATCCGCCATGCCGTCTCGATCGACGAGCGCCGCCGGCCGTTCCGCGAGTATCTCTGCGAGATCGAGGAGCGGAGCCGACTCGAAGAGGTCTGGTTCGCAGGTGTGCACTCCGACGTGGGTGGAACCTACCCCGACGACCCGCGACTGTCGACGATCGCCCTCGCCTGGATGCTGGAGGGGGCCGTGGAGTCCGGACTCCTCATCGACGAGCGCGCGGTGCGCAGGGCGGTCGGAAAGGTCGCCGCGACGGACGCCGCCGCCACGGCGCACCGCAACGGCTGGGCGTGGTCGCTGCTGTTCCCGCGGACGCGTCCGGTGCCTCGCGGTGCGGTCGTGCACGCGAGCGTGCGCGAGCGAATGGCCGCGCTGCCGGACTACAAACCCGTCCTCACCGACGTCACGTGGGCCGACGAGGGCTGGGCTAAACCGCGGGAACCGTAGCCGCGGGAATCGTGCCCGTGTCGATCACGAAGCGGTAGCGCACGTCTCCGCGCACGACGCGGTCGTAGGCGCCGGTGACATCGTCCGCGGTGATCGTCTCGATCACCGAGGCGATGCGGTGGTCCGCGCAGAAGTCGAGCATCTCCTGCGTCTCGCGGATGCCGCCGATGTTCGAGCCTGCGATCGACCGGCGCGCACCGGTGAGTGAGAACACCCGGAACCGCTGGGGCTTCTCGGGCAGCCCGACGAACACGAGCGCGCCGTCCAGTCGGAGCGTCGACAGATAGCGATCGACATCGATGTCGGCGGAGACTGTGTTGATGATCAGGTCGAAGCGGTTTCGCAGCGACTTCAGCGTCGAGGGATCCGCGGTGGCGAAGTACTCGTCCGCGCCGAGTGCGAGGCCCTCGTCCTGCTTGGCGAGCGTGCGGGAGAGCACGGTCACGTGCGCTCCCATGGCGTGCGCGATCTGCACCGCCATGTGCCCGAGGCCGCCCATGCCGATGACGGCGACGCGCGTACCCGGGCCGGCGTTCCAGTGCCTCAGCGGCGAGTACGTCGTGATGCCCGCGCACAGCAGGGGAGCGGCGGCATCGAGCGGGATGCCGTCGGGGATGCGCAGCACGTAGTTCTCGTCCGCGACGATCAGGGTGCTGTACCCGCCGTACGTCTCGCTGCCGTCGTACTGGCGGCCGTTGTAGGTGGCGACGTTCCCCTTGAGGCAGAACTGCTCCTCGCCGGCGAGGCAGTTCTCGCACTCGCGGCACGAATCGACGAAGCATCCGATCCCGACGCGGTCTCCGACCGCGTGCTTGGTGACCTTCGCGCCGACCTCGCGCACGATCCCGGCGATCTCGTGGCCGGGGACCATCGGGAAGATCGCGCGGCCCCATTCCTCGCGCGCCTGGTGGATGTCGGAGTGGCAGATGCCCGCGTACGCGATGTCGATCAGCACGTCGTTCGGGCCGACGTCGCGGCGATCGATCGTGCCGCGCTCGAAGGCTTGACCGGGAGTGAGCACGACGAGGGCAGGAGTCGAGATGGGCATCTCAGGATCATTTCACGGCGCGGACGAGGCTCGGGCCGAGAGGCCCTGACAGGGCCTGGGTCCGTGTGGTCGCGCGGCGTAATGTCGGGCGCATGGACAATCGCAGCGAGATCCGCGAGTACCTCGCGTCGCGGCGCGCGAAGATCACCCCGGCACAGGCGGGACTGCCCGCCTTCGGTGGCAATCGGCGACTTCCCGGATTGCGGCGCGAAGAGGTCGCGATGCTCGCCGGCGTGAGCGTCGACTACTACACGCGGCTGGAGCGCGGCAACTTCGGCGATGTCTCGCCGGGCATCTGGGAGGCCATCGCCCGCGCACTGCAGCTGGACGAAGCCGAGCGCGAGCACCTGCTGCATCTGGCTCAGGCGAACTCTTCGCCGCGGCCGCGGCGGCGGTCCGGCACCTCGCTCGTCCGCCCGACCGTGCAGCGCATCCTCGACGCGATAACCGACGCCCCTGCGATGGTGCGCAACACCCGGCGCGACCTGCTCGCCTCCAACGCGCTGGGCGGGGCGCTCTACAGCGATGTGTATCTCGAGCAGGCCGAGCGCCCGGTCAACCTCGCCCGGTACGTGTTCCTCAGCGAGCGCTCGAAGGCGTTCTTCCCCGACTGGTCCAAGGCGGCCGGCGACATGGTCGCGAACCTTCGCCACGAAGCCGGTCGTGATCCGTACGACAAGGGTCTTACGGACCTCGTCGGTGAGCTGTCGGTGCGCAGTGAAGAGTTCCGCAGACGCTGGGCCGCGCACAATGTCCGCTTTCACAACTCCGGTGTGAAGAATCTCCACCACCCGGTCGTGGGCGACCTGACCCTCACATACGAGGCGATGGAACTGCCCGCCGACCCGGGGCTGTCGCTGACCGTCTACGGCGCCGAACCCGGCTCGAGCTCGGCGGATGCGCTCCGCCTGCTGGCGAGTTGGGCGTCGAGTCGCGATGCCGCGGCTCTGGCCGTGGACCGGCCGGCAACGGCGGAAGCGGAAGCTGGATAGCCCGCTGCATGCAGGCATTGACAGGGCCTCCCGCGTCGGCGTCCGGGACCCTAGCGTCAAGACATGGAATACACACGACTCGGGACTTCGGGACTGAAGATCAGCCGCATCGCGCTGGGCTGCATGAGCTTCGGCGACACGTCGAAGGGGTTCAACGACTGGGCGCTCGACGACAAGGGCGCCGAGCCGCTCTTCCGCCAGGCGCTCGATCTCGGCATCACGTTCTGGGACACCGCGAACGTGTACGGCCTCGGCACGTCCGAGGAGATCGTCGGCAGGGCGATCAACCGGTATTCGACGCGCGAGCAGATCGTTCTCGCGACCAAGGTGCATTTCCCGATGCACACCGGGCCGGGCGGATCGGGCCTGTCGCGCAAGGCGATCATGGAGCAGATCGACGCCTCGCTGACCCGCTTGGGCACGGACTACGTCGACCTGTACCAGATCCATCGGTTCGACCCGACAGTGCCGGTCGAGGAGACCATGGAGGCGCTGCACGATGTGGTCAAGGCCGGCAAGGCCCGCTACATCGGAGCCTCGGCGATGTGGGCATGGCAGTTCGCCAAGATGCAGCACGCGGCCGACGCGCACGGATGGACGCGGTTCGTCTCGATGCAGGATCAGTACAGCCTCATGTACCGCGAAGAGGAGCGCGAGATGTTCGGGCTGCTCGCCGATCAGGGAGTGGGCAGCATCCCGTACAGCCCCCTCGCCAAGGGACGCGTGGCCCGCCCATTCGGTGAGCACACGAAGCGGTTCGACAGCGACCCCGTCGGCCGCGCGCATTTCGGCGACGGCGACAAGGGCATCATCGACGCGGTGTCGGCCGTCGCACAGGCGCGCGGCATCCCGATGGCGCAGGTCGCGCTCGCGTGGGTGCTGCACAATCCGGTGGTGTCCGCGCCGATCGTCGGCGCCACGAAGTCGCATCACCTCGCGGATGCCGCGGCGGCGCTGGATGTGACCCTCACCGACGACGAGATCGCGACGCTCGAGGCCCCGTATGTGCCTCGGATGCCGGTCGGATACTGACTCGCGGGGGCGCCATGAGCGACTGGACCGAGAGCGAGCTGACCCGGATCGGCGGCGCGGAGGAGCTGCGCGTCGCCTCCATCCGACGCGACGGCACCCAGCGCCCGTATGTGATCGTCTGGGTCGTGCGGGCGGGCGAGGGCCTCTATGTGCGATCCGCGTACGGAAGCGACAACCCCTGGTTCCGGCGAGCGGTCGCCAGCGGCGCCGGCAGGGTGAAGGCCGGCGGCCTCGAGTCGGCGGTGTCGTTCGAGCAGGTCGGCGACGAGGTGAACGATGCCGTCGACGCCGCCTATCACGCGAAGTACGACAAGTACGGCGCCCGCATCGTCGGGACCGTGGTCGGGCCCGAGGCGTGGCCCACGACGCTGCGGCTCGTCTCCCGCACCGAGTGACGTCCCGCACGCTCCTTGTCAAGGCCCTCCTCCCGCGGGGGTCGGCCAAGTAGCGTCACCCGACATGGCCACGACTCAGAAGTCACCGTCCCCCGCCCGTGCGACGAAGCGATCCGCACGTGGCGGAACCGGCGCGAAGTCCACGCGCCGCCAGAACGCGGAGAAGGGGTTCGTCGCCTCGAAGGAGCTCGGCGCGAACCTCCAGGCGGTGCTCGTCGACCTCCTCGAGCTGCAGATGCAGGGCAAGCAGGCCCATTGGAACGTCGTCGGCCGGAACTTCCGGGACACGCATCGCATCCTCGACGAGATCATCGAGGCCGCGCGGGAGTTCAGCGACACGGTCGCGGAGCGGATGCGGGCGCTGCACGCGGTTCCGGATGGCCGCAGCGACATCGTCGCCGCCACCACGACGCTGCCGGAGTACCCGCACGGTGAGATCGGCACCTCCGAGACCGTCGACCTGATCACCGTGCGACTCGAGAACACCGTCTCGACGATGCGCGACGTCCACGACGCGGTCGACGAGGAGGACCCGACCAGCGCCGACATCCTGCACGCCTGCATCGAGAAGCTCGAGCAGTTCGCGTGGATGGTCAGCGCCGAGAACCGGTCTCCCGCCCGCGCCTGAGCAACCCTCGCAGTTCGACCCTCCCCGGAAGAAAGGACCGCCCATGCGCGCGTTCACCGTCCTGATCCTCATCGCGGCCGCGGCGGCCGCAGCATATGTCTTCGGTGCCAAAGCGGGCCGCTCCCGCTACCGCGAGATCGTGCACGCGTCCCGCACGTTCCTGAACGACCCGCTCGTGCAGAAGGCACGCGTGCGCGCCGTGAAGAGCGCGAAGCAGGCGACCAAGAAGGCGACGAAGGAGGCCGACCGGCTGCACCGTCGCGCGGTCAAGGCCATGGGCTGAGACCCACCCCGATGGTCCACGGTCCTGGCTACGCTCGAACCACGTGTCGGGACAGGAGGAGATCGTGAGTGGACCGCAATTCTCGGCGCTCGTCGTGATGGGTGTTTCGGGGTCGGGCAAGACGACCGTGGCGGCGGCAGTCGCGGAGCGCGTCGGGGCGCTCTTCCTCGACGCGGACGACTTCCATCCGGCATCCAACACCGCCAAGATGGCCGCCGGAACGCCCCTGACCGACGCCGATCGCGCACCATGGCTGGCGGCCGTCGGTGACGAGCTCGCGCGTCGGACTGCATCGGGCGCACAGGTCGTGTTGGCGTGCTCGGCTTTGAAGCGCGCCTATCGGGACGTGCTCCGCGAGCGCGGCGGCGATGTCTGCTTCGCCCTGCTGGACGGCTCGCCCGAGCTGCTCGCCGACCGCATCGGCGCACGAGCGGGGCACTTCATGCCCGCCACCCTGCTCGGGTCGCAGCTCGTCGCCCTCGAGAGACTGCAGCCGGACGAGACCGGCTTCTCGGTCGACGTGGCGCAGACACCCGACCGGATCGCCGACACCGTCGTGGCGTGCTGGCGCGACGTGGCCGAGCTCGCGGCCCGCCGGTCACGCGAGACATGACATTCTGAGTCCACGCCCACGCACGAAGGAGAGCTCATGGCCGGCAAGTACGACCTCGATGTGACCACACTCGGCGAACTGCTCGATGACCCCCAGGCTCGGGAGATCATCGTGGAGATCGTCCCCGAACTGCCGGATCACCCCATGATCGGGATGGTCAAGGGGATGCCGGCGAACACCGTGCTGGCGATGGCGGCGGGACAGCTGCCCGCCGACACGGCCGCGCTGCTCAAGGAGCGCATCACCGCGCTGTAAGTCGCTGCCCGTCCCGGCGCGCGAAACTTCACAGTCGGCGGGTGCGCGGGGCGTCTAGCCATGCATCTGCGAAGTTTCGCGGGCAGAGGCGGGGGCGGGGGTCAGCCCCCAGTCGAGCGCCGCACGATCAGTTCGGGCTGGAACACCGTCTGCCGCGCGATGCTCTCGGGATCGGCCGCCTCCTCGAGCAGGATCCGCAGCGCCGTCCGGCCGATCATCCGGCTGGGCTGGCGCATCGAGGAGAGCGGCACCGCCGCTGCCGCGGCGAACGGGATGTCGTCGAAGCCGATGATCGCGATCTCCTGAGGGACCAGCATCCGTCCGTCGACGATGAGCGACTGCAGCAGACCGAGCGCGAGCAGGTCGTTGGCCGCGAAGAGCGCGTCCGGCCAGTCGCGACGCGGACGGGCGAGGATGCGGGCCCCAGCGGCCGCTCCCTCCTCGACGGTCATCGCCTCCGTCGCGATCACCTCGATCTCGACCGGTCTCGCGGCGTTCTCGGCGGCGACCCGGGCCCCGGCGAGCCGGTCGTTCACCTGCCGGATGTCGAACGGGCCGCCGACGAACGCGATCCGCCGCCTGCCGGTCTCGATCAGGTGCTCGACGGCCATCCGTCCGCCCATCACACTGTCCACCGAGACGGATGAGAACCGTCCGTCGCCGCTGAAGCGGTCCACCAGCACCGCGGCGATGCCCCGCGCCCGCAGCCGCTGCAGCCGAGCAGTGATGTCGCCGTACGGCGCGATCAGCACGCCGCGCACCTGCTGCTCCTCGAACAGGTCGAGATAGACCTTCTCGCGGGCGTGATCCTCGTCGGTGTTGCCGTACAGGATCGCGATGTTGTGGCGGGTGCCCTCGTCTTCGGCTCCGCGCACGACATCCGTGTAGAACGGGTTCTGCCCGTCCAGCACCACGAAGCCCACGGTGGAGCTCACGCCGCCGCGCAGCTTCCGGGCCGCGTCGTTGCGCACGTAGCCGAGCTCCTCGATCGCGCGATTGACGCGGTCGACCGAGTCGAGGGACACCTCTTCGGGCCGGTTGAGCACGTTCGAAACGGTGCCGACGGAGACGCCTGCGCGCTGCGCAACATCTCGGATACTCGCCGGCACTGGCGTCCCGCCCTTCATCGGTCACGATTCGGTCAAGGTTCCCTGCGGACTTGACCGTTTCACTCGGTCTCCATAGAGTATCTGAAATCAACCTGAATCGATTCAGGAACTTTTCACCTCGACGAGGAGGCCGCTGTGGCAGATGCCGACGCCGATGCGACCGCATCCGGGCACGCGCTCGAATTGCGACGTGTGGTCAAGTCGTTCGGTCCCGTGGTCGCCCTCCGTTCGGGCAGTCTCACGCTCGACCGCGGGTCCATCCACGCGCTGATCGGGGAGAACGGCGCAGGCAAGTCCACGCTCGTCAAGGTCATCGCGGGGCTCTATCGGCGCGACTCGGGTGAGTTCCTGCTCGACGGCGAACCGGTGGACTTCTCCAGCACCGCCCAGTCCAAGGCCGCCGGCATCGCCGTGATCTACCAGGAGCCGACGCTGTTCCCCGACCTGTCGGTCACCGAGAACATCTTCATGGGTCGCCAGCCGACCAACCGGATCGGTCGCATCGACCGCCGCGCGATGCGCGACGAGGCGACGCAGATCTTCGCCCGGCTCGGCGTCGCCCTCGATCCGGAGCGGATCACCGAGGGCCTCTCGATCGCCGATCAGCAGATCATCGAGATCGCCAAGGCCATCTCGCTCGATGCCCGGGTGCTGATCATGGACGAGCCGACCGCGGCGCTGTCCGGCGTGGAGGTCGAGCGGCTCTTCGCCGTCGCCCGCAGCCTCCGCGACGAGGGCCGCGCGCTGCTGTTCATCTCGCACCGCTTCGACGAGGTGTTCGCGCTGTGCGACACGGTCACCGTCATGCGCGACGGCTCGTACGTCGACACGACCCCGATCTCAGAGACCAGTGTCGACGAGCTCGTGCGGCAGATGGTCGGCCGCGACGTGACGGACCTGTACCCGAAACTGCCCGCCGACGTCGGCGACGTCGTGCTCGAGGTGAACGGGCTGACGCGCGTCGGTGTCTTCCGCGACATCACCTTCACCCTCCGTGCCGGTGAGATCGTCGGTCTCGCGGGCCTCGTCGGTGCCGGGCGAAGCGAGGTCGCACGCGCGATCTTCGGCGTCGACCCCTACGAGAGCGGCTCCGTCCGCCTGCACGGCAAGCCGCTGCCCAAGTCGAGCCCGCGCGCCGCGACCGCACGCGGCCTGGCCCTTGTTCCCGAGGACCGCCGCAAGCAGGGCCTCGTGCTGGATGAGAGCGTGACCCGCAACGTGACCCTCGCGATCCGCACCAAGCTCGCGAAATGGGGCCTGCTGTGGGGAGGCGCCGAAAACCGCGCCGCGCAGGAGTGGGCGAGCCGGCTCGAGGTCAAGACGGCCGCGCTGGATGCCGAGACCGGCACGCTGAGCGGCGGAAACCAGCAGAAGGTCGTGCTCGGCAAGTGGCTCGCCACCGAGCCGACTGTGCTGTTCGTCGACGAGCCGACCCGCGGCATCGATGTCGGCACGAAGGCCGAGGTGCACCGGCTCCTCAGCGAGCTGGCCCAGCAGGGCCTCGCGATCCTCATGATCTCGTCCGAGCTGCCGGAGGTGCTGGGAATGGCCGACCGCGTGCTCGTCATGAGGGAGGGTCGCCTGACCGGCGAATTCTCCCGCGCTCAGGCGACGCCTGAAGCCGTCATGTTCGCGGCGACCGCGGATGCGGAGGTGGCCCAGTGACCGCCGTCGAGACCCGCCCGGTGCAGCCGGGATCGAGCGCCGCGACGGCGATCGTGCGGAAGATCGCGACGGCGCGAGAGACCGGCATCCTGATCGCCCTGCTCGTCGTGATCGTGGTCGCGACGATCAGCAATCCCTCGTTCCTCTTCTCCAACGACGGCTTCCGCGATCTGCTGCTCACGCCGTCGCTGCTGCTCCTGGTCGCGGTGGGCTCGGCGATCGTCATCATCACCCGCAACGTCGATCTGTCGGTCGGCTCGATCGTGGGCCTGACTGCCTATCTCACCGGCCGGATGTTCATCGACATCCCCGGCATCCCGCTGATCGGCGTGTTCGTGGCCGGTGTGCTGCTGGGCGGCTTCCTGGGTCTGATCAACGGCGCACTCGTCGCGTTCGCCCGCGTTCCGGCGCTGGTGATCACCCTCGGAACGCTCTACATCTACCGCGGCATCAACGTCGCGTGGGCAGGCGGCAACCGGATCAACGCATCGGATCTGCCGAAGGACTTCCGCGCGCTCGGCACCGACCGCATCCTCGGCATCCCGATCCTGACGATCATCGCCGCGGTCGTCCTGATCGCCGCCGCCTGGTACCTGCGCAACCTCCGCTCGGGCCGCGAGCTCTACGCGATCGGGTCCGATCCGGCCGCCGCGCACCTCTACGGTCTGCGCGTGACCCGCCGCATCATCGGCGCCTTCGTGGTCTCCGGTGCGCTGTCGGGCCTGGCCGGCGTGCTCTACGCGGCGCGCTACGGCACGGTCAGCTCGGCCGCCGGCTTCGGCTGGGAGCTGCAGGCGATCGGTGCCGCGGTGATCGGCGGCGTGGCGATCTCGGGCGGTGTCGGCACCGTATGGGGCGCCGCGATCGGTGCGTACCTGCTGCTCACGATCAACCGCGCCCTCCCGATCCTCGGGATCGACGACTTCTGGCAGCGCGCCGTGGTCGGCGTGCTCATCATCGGCTCGATCGTGCTGGACCGCGTCCTCGCGGTGCGCCAGCATCGACGACTCATCGCTCAACGGGAGGTGGACCGATGACCGCCGCGACTGCCAGTTCGAGTGAGCGCGTCGCGCCGGCGCGCGTGTACAAGCTGCACACCCGCCCCGCGTGGCGCCGCATCCTGCTGACCCGCGAGGCGGCGATCATCGCACTGCTGATCCTCGTGATCGTCGTCGCCTCGGCGACCGTGCGGAACTTCGACAGCCCGCTGACGGTCACCTACCTGCTGCGCAGCGTCGCGCCGATCCTCCTGATCGCGCTGCCGATGACGCTCATCATCATCACCGAGGAGATCGACCTGTCGGTCGCGAGCATCGTCGGCCTGACGAGCGTGATGACCGGCATCCTCACCAACGCCGGATGGCCGTTCGCGTTCGCCGCCCTCACGGCGATCCTCGTCGGGGTCGTGTGCGGAGCGGTCAACGGCTTCCTCGTCACGGTCGTCGGGCTCCCTTCGCTCGCCGTCACGATCGGCACGCTCGCGCTGTTCCGCGGCATCGCGGTGGGCCTCCTCGGCACGACGGCGATCACCGACTTCCCGGAGTTCTGGACGGATCTGGCCAAGGCGAACATCCCCGGTACGCCGATCCCGGTGATCATGATCCCGTTCGTCGTCCTCGCGATCATCTTCGCCGTGCTCCTGCACTTCACCCCGTTCGGCCGCACGCTGTACGCGATCGGCCTGAACAAGGAGGCCGCGCAGTTCTCCGGCATCGATGTGGGCCGCACGAAGTTCATCCTCTTCGTGCTCAGCGGTGCGGTCTCCGGCTTCGCCGGCGTGTACTTCACCCTCCTGTACAGCAACGCCCGCGGCGACAACGCGATGGGCATGGAGCTGCAGATCATCGCCGCCGTCCTCCTCGGCGGCGTGTCGATCTTCGGCGGCCGTGGAGCTCTGCACGGCGTCATCGCCGGCGTGCTCCTGATCGGAACGCTCGGGAGCGCACTGCGCCTCGCCGGAGTGACCAGCGACATCATCAACGTGATCACCGGCGTGCTGCTCATCGCCTCCGTGGTCTCGGCAAGCCTCCTCGGATGGCTGCAGAAACGAAGGACTGCAGCGATCGGCAAGAGGAAGGGACGAGCCGGCGCGTCAACGGACGCGACCTGACCTGCCCGCACCAAACAACCTTCGAACCAACTGCACCAGGAAGGAAACAATGATGTTCGCAATGCAGCGCAAGCGGCGCATCGCCACCACCGCAGCCGCCCTCGCGGTCGGCGTGACGCTCTTCGTGACCGGATGCTCCGGCTCGGGGGGCGGCACCGAAAGCGGCGGCTCCGGCGGGGAGGACGCCAACCTGTCGATCACGATGCTGCCGAAGAACCTCGGCAACCCGTACTTCGACACGTCGACCGGTGGCGCCCAGGAGGCCACCGAGGAGTTCGGCGGCACGTTCGAGGAGGTCGGCCCGAGCGAGGCGTCGCCCACCTCGCAGGTGGAGTACATCCAGACCGCGGCCCAGCAGGGTGCCGGCGGGCTGATCGTCTCGGCCAACGACCCGGAGGCGATCTGCGACGCACTGAACGAGGCCCGGGATGCCGGCGTCAAGGTCGTCACGTTCGACTCGGACACGAACCCGGACTGCCGCGACCTGTTCATCAACCAGGCCACCGCGGAGGGCATCGCGAAGATCCAGGTCGACCTGATCGCGGAGCAGATCGGCGACGCCGGTCAGATCGCGATCCTCTCGGCATCCGCCAACGCGACGAACCAGAACGCGTGGATCGACACGATGAAGGAGCTGCTCGCCTCGGATCACCCCGACATCGAGCTCGTCGAGGTCGTCTATGGCGACGACGATGACCAGACCTCGTTCGACAAGACCGCGGCGCTGCTGCAGACCTACCCGGAGCTGAAGGGCATCATCTCGCCCACCACCGTCGGCATCTCGGCTGCGGCACGGTACCTGTCGACCTCGGAGTACAAGGGCAAGGTCGCACTGACCGGCCTGGGCACCCCGAACCAGATGCGCGAGTACGTCGAGGACGGCACCGTCACCGCGTTCGCGCTGTGGAACCCGGCGGACCTCGGCTACCTGGCCGCGTACGCGACCCAGGCGCTGATCACGGGTGAGATCACCGGGGCAGAGGGCGACTCGTTCGAGGCCGGCAAGCTCGGCTCGTTCGAGGTCGGACCCGACGCGGCAGTCCTGCTCGGCGACCCGTACGTGTTCGACGCGGACAACATCGGCGACTTCGACTTCTAAGCCGGACAGCCGGCGGCGCGCCCGATCCCTCCGGGGGTCGGGCGCGCCGCGCTGTGCTCAGGTGTTCCGTCGAGACCTCAGAGACGCACCGTCCGCCCGGCGTGTCACCCTGCAGCTGTGAAGTTTCGCGCCCGGGCTTGACTCTCAATAGTTCAGATACAAAACTATAAATGGACGAAGGAGTCGGACTGCATTGGGGGCTGAGGTGGGAAACGGCCAGGTCGACGCGGTGCGGCTCGCCGCGATCATCTCGCCACTTCGACGCACGCTGCTCACTGCGGCCCGAAGCGCACAGAAGCTGCCCGAGATCCCCGACTCTCAGGTCGAGATCGTCCGGTCGCTGCCTCGCGGCACCACCTCCGGCCCGGGTGAGCTCGCCGAGCGTCTCGGACTCAGCCGCTCCGCTGTCAGCAACCTGCTCGGCGCGATGGAGGAACGTGACCTGATCGTGCGTCGACCGCGCGAGGAAGACCGCCGCCAGGTCGACGTGATAGCCACCGAGCGCGCGCTCAGCCTGTTCGAGCGCTTCGATCGCGCATCCGCCGCGCTCGTCGCCGGTGCCGCCGCGCGCCTCTCGCCGGAGGATCAGGCGGCACTCGCGGCAGCAGTGCCCGCGCTCGAGCGACTCCGCGACGCCCTCGTCGACGAGTACGACCAGAACGTCGCCGGCCCTCGCAATACGGCAACCGCGTCCACCCTCTTGACGAAGGAGTCCAGAAACTGATGACCTCTCTGCGCCAGCGCCTCACCAGGGCGCTCGATGCCCGCACATACAAGGGCGTAGACCTGGGCCCGCACGAAATCGAGATCCAGCGAGACCTGCGGGTTCCCATGGACGACGGCGTCGAGCTGCTCGCCGACCTCATCCGGCCGGTAGGCGGTGGTGACCCGGACATGCCGACCGTGCTCATCCGTGGACCCTACGGCCGCCGCGGACCGCTTGCAGGGTCTGCGCGGGCCCTGGCGTACGAGGGCTTCACGGTGCTCTTCCAGAGCTGCCGCGGAACCTGGGGTTCGGCAGGAACCTTCACCCCGCAGATCGACGACCAACGCGACGGCATCGCCACCCATCGATGGGTGCGCCGCCAACCGTGGTTCACCGGCACCCTCGTGACGTATGGACAGAGCTACATGGGCTTCACCCAGTGGGCGGTCGCGGGCAAGCTGCAGCGGGACGATCCGGCGATCGCTCCGGACGCGCTCGTGCTCATCACCACCATGCCGGACTTCGGCGCGATCACCTGGGACAACGGCGCGCTGGCCCTGCGCAACGCGCTCGGGTGGTCGCGCATGATGCATCGCATGCGCAGGGGCGGGCTGGCGCTCATCGGCATCGCGTTTCCCGATCCCAAGCTCGATAAGGCCTTCGGCGTGCTGCCGCTGAGCAAGGGTGACTCGGCCGCGACGGGGGAGCCGATCCACTGGTACCAGGACTGGATCGAGCACGAGGACCTGGGCGACGAGTACTGGACGCAGCAGTCGCACACGGCGTCCGTGCCCGATGTGACTGCACCGATCTACATGATCACGGGATGGTATGACATCTTCCTGCCCTGGCAGCTGCGCAACTACGCCCAGCTCGCCGCGGTCGGGCGGGCGCCGCGGCTCACGATCGGGCCATGGGGACACACGTCGCGAGGGATGGCCGCCCCGGCGCACACCGAGACTATCGAGTTCTACCGCGAGCACTTCGCCGCGGACGCCTCGACACGCGCTGCGCCGGTGCGCGCCTATCTCACGGGCGCAGACGAGTGGCACGACCTGCCCTCGTGGCCGCCTGCTGACTCCGTCGTGCAGGACTGGTTCCCGAGTGCGGACGGCGGGCTGACGACGGATGCTGCGACCACGGGCGTCACTCGATACACGTACGATCCGAACGATCCGACGCCCGCGATCGGCGGACCGAGCCTGCTTCCGAAGACCGAACCGGTCGACAACGCCGAGCATGAGAAGCGGTCGGACGTCGCTGTGTTCCGAGGAGAACCGCTCACCGATTCACTCACGCTGGCCGGTGAGCCGGTGGCACGCATCCGGTTCCGTTCGAGCGCGCCGAGCTACGACGTGTTCGTCCGCATCACAGACGTGCACCCCGACGGTCGCTCGATGACCGTGTGCGACGCCATCCGCCGCATCGGCTCGATCGGCACCACCGCGACCGACCCGGAGCCCGATGCGGATGGGTTCCGGGAGGTCGAGGTGCGACTCTGGCCGACATTCCACCGATTCGCCGCCGGGCATCGGGTCGGCATCCAGATCAGCTCCGGCGCGCACCCGCGCTACGCACGCAACCCGGGGTCGGGGGAGCCGGCATCCTTCGCCCAAGACATCGTGACCGGGCGGCAGGAGATCTCGCACGAAGGCCCGCGCGCGTCGCGCATCGCGCTGCCGGTGTGGTCGGCATGAGCGCGCCCGTGCCCGACCTCGAGCGCGCGTTCCGGGTCGTCGTGCATCTCGGCCCGCTCCAGGATCACGGCATGACGCGCGCCGGTCATCGTCGGGTCGTCCCGATCGTCGGCGGGTCGGTCAGCGGCGCGTTCGAGGCTGAGATCCTGCCCGGGGGTGCGGACTGGCAGATTGTTCGCGCCGACGGATCCATCGAGGTCGACGCGCAGTACTCGGCCCGGACGCCATCCGGCGCACTGGTCCTGCTGCACGCGACGGGCGTGCGCACTGGCCCGCCCGACGTTCTGGCGGCCCTGCTGCGCGGGGAGTCGGTCGATTCGTCGGAGTACTACTTCCGCACGGTCGTGCGCATCGAGACCTCGGATGCGACGCTAGCGCCCCTGCAGCACGCCCTGTTCCTTGCCGCCGCCGTGCGCGAGGCCGAGCGGGTCACCTACACGGCGTACCGGGTGACCTGAGCGCCGGACTGCGGATGCCTCAGCCGGCGGTGAGTGTGAGGGTGGCAGGGGCCATCCCGGCCGCAGACACCGTCACCGTGATCGTTCCTGCGCCGGTAGGTCGCACGATCGCCAGGGCCCGCCCGTCGTAGGTCGTCACCTCTGTCGCGCCGAACGATTCCTCGGTGCGCGCTCGACCGGTGCCGATCCCGGCGAGCACGGCAGGCCCATCGACGCTCACGCTCACGACACGGTCCGCGTCGCCGACGGTCGTGCCCGCGGCATCCGTCAGCGCGATCTCGACGTACGCGAGGTCGTCGGAGCTCGCTGCGATCGACGAGCGCTCGGCGGTCACCGTCAGGAAGGTCTCGCCGGTCGCGGTGCGCAGCGTGTGTCTGCCGGTCTCGGCACCTCCGGTGCGCGCGATCGCCACGAGCTCGCCCGGGCGGTACTCGGTTTCGAAGCGCGCGACGAAGGCCTTCTCCGCCCCGACACGCGCCGTCCCCACGGTCGCGCCGTCGAGCTGGAGCTCGACCTCGTCCGCGTCGCTGTACACATCCACCCGGACGGGGGAGCCGGGCTCGACGGCCCAGGTCCAGCGCGCGATCGCGTCGTCCCACGACCACGGCGTCAGGAAGGTCGGGCGCCCGTGATGCTGCGGGCGGTGCACCGCGATGTAGGGGGCCGAGCGCAGCCCGTAGACGATCTCGCGGTAGTACGACACGGTGCGCCGGTAGCCCGTGATGTCGATGTCGCCGCACTCGGCGAGGAGGTAGGGGTACGGCCCCGACGTGCCGGTGGCGACATAGCCGTCGGCATCGGTGTAGTCGACGCGCCCGATGCCGGCCTCGCCGATGTAGTCCCACCCCGTCCAGGTGAAGTCCCCGATCACGTGCGGAAGCCGCGTGACGAGATCCCACATGCGGTCGATGCGCTCGGGGAACGTCTCCGAGCCCACGATCACCCGGTTCGGGAAGAGCCCGGCGTCCAGCTCGTAGCGCGAGTCCGCGTAATTGAACCCCACGATGTCGAGCACCGCCGCCGACTCCTCGGTCGAGTCGGTGATCAGCGACGACGCGTTCATGAGCGACATCTGCTCGCCCATGTTCGCCATCATCGTGTTGGGGTCGGACGCCTCGCCTTCCCCGTCCGCCGCCGCAGCCGCCGCCATCGCCTCCTGCATGCGGTCGAGATTCGCGATGATCCCGTTGATGCCGTTCGTGACGAAGCGCGTGTCATCGAGTGCGCGCACACCCTCGGCGAGGCGCCGGCTCCAGGCTGACCCGATGGGCGTCGCGAGCTCGAGGATCTCGTTGCCGATCGAGTACATGACCACGCTCGGGTGGTTGAAGTCCTTCGCCACCAGCGCCGCGACATCGTCCTGCCAGCGCTCCGAGAACGTCAGCGATGAGTCGAACGCCGTCTTCGAGCGCGTCCAGACGTCGCTCAGCTCGTCCATCACGAGCACGCCGTGGCGGTCGCACGCATCGAGCATCGCCCGGCTCATCGGGTTGTGCGCGCTGCGCAGCGCATTGAAGCCGGCAGCCTTCAGCAGCCGGACACGACGGTCCTCGGCGGCCCCGATCGTGGCCGCGCCGAGCGGGCCGTTGTCGTGGTGCACGCACGCGCCGCGCATCTTCACGGTCTGCCCGTTGATGCGCAGGCCGTTCGCCGGGTCCAACTGCAGACGACGGATGCCGAACCGCGTCGTCTCCTCGTCGACAGGGCCGCCGTCGAGGTCGGTCAGGACGGCGCGTACGCTGTAGAGGTCGGGGGAGTCGGGGTGCCAGAGGCTCGGTTCGGCGACGCTCAGGCGAGCCCGCGCTGTGGCGACCTCGCCGGGCAGGACAGTCAGGGGCGACGAACCCGCGGCCACCTCGGCGCCGTCCGGCCCGGTCACCGACCAAGAGATGCGGCTCGTCGAGGTGTGCCGCGCGACATTCTCGACCGTCGTGGCGATGGAGATCACGGCGCGGTCGTCATCGATGTCCGGTGTGGTCACGCGCGTGCCGCCGAGGGCGATGTGGGTCGGCTCGGCGACCAGGAGGTGCACCGGCCGGTATATGCCCGCGCCGGTATACCAACGGCTGTCCTTGTGCACGCGCGCCTCGACGGTGATGCGGTTCGCCTCGCCGAAGCGCAGGAACGGGTCGAGGGTCACTGCGAACGCGGCGTACCCGCCCGCCTGGTGCGCCGCGAACTCGCCGTTCACGAACACCACGGCGTCGCGGTACACGCCTTCGAACTCGACGATGACGGTCTTCTCGCGCCACTCGGCCGGCACCTCGAAGCTCTTCGCGTACTCGAACACACCACCGGCGTGGTACGCCGCGTGCACACCCTGGTCGCTGTCTGGGGACCGGGGCTGGTCGCGCTGCGCATCGTGCGGGAGGGTGACGGCGCGCGGGGCGGTCGCGGCATCGGCGGACTCGAACGCGCCCAGTTTGGGGCCGACCGTCCAGCCGTCGGTGAAGGGTACGCGGATCATGTGCCGTCTCCTCGAGCGGGTTCGCGGGGCGCCGGATCGACCGAATCCGGTCGCGCGCTGCCACAAGCTTGTCAGATCCAGCTGCGGATGTTACCGGTCACGTCGCGGCCGCATGCTGTGCTCAGGCGCTCGGCGACCGGGTGGACTCCCGCACGATGAGGTGGGTCGGCAGCGGCGTGTCCTCGGTCACACTGTCTGGTTCCTCGACCGCGACCAGCACCTTCTGCATGATGAGCTCGCCGAGGGCGGCGAAGTCCTGCCGCACGGTCGTGAGCGGTGGATAGAGGTACGCCGCTTCGGGCACGTCGTCGAATCCGACGACGCTCACGTCCTCGGGAACCCGGAGTCCGCGTTCGCGCAGTGCCGACAGCAGACCGATCGCCATGAGGTCGTTCGCGGCGAAGATCGCCGTGCCGGGCCCCACGTCCAGCTCCGCGCCGATGCGGTGGCCACTGGCCGCGGACCAGTCGCCGTAGACGGGGTCGACGGTCTCGAGCCGGCGGGAGGCGAGTTCGTCGCGCCACCCCCGGACGCGCTCGAGCGCGTCCGGTGCGCGACTGGCCCCGGCGACATGCAGGATGCGGGTGTGCCCGAGCTCGGCGAGGTGACGCACCGCGGCCCGCGCGCCCCGGTACTGGTCGATCGACACGATCAGCGGGCTGCGGCGACCCGTTGAGGCGGCCGCGACCACGGGGATGCTGAGGTCGAGTCCGCGTACCACCTCCAGGACGCCGACATCCACGACGATCAGGACGATCGCGTCGACCCGCTGTCGAAGAAGCCCCTCGATCACACCGCGCACGCCGTCGGGATCGGGATCCAGCGCGCTCACGGTCTCGACGTTGTAGCGCTCCGCTCGCGCGGCGAAGTTGAAGCTCATCGCGATCGAGGTGGGGCCGTAATCGGAGACGCCGGGCGCGACGAGCCCGATCGTGCGAGTGCGTCGTGTGACCAGCGCCCGGGCCGCGGGCGAAGGGCTGTAGCGCAACTGGGCGATCGCGCTCTGCACGCGCTCGCGCGTCGCCGGCCGCACATTCGGCAGGTCGTTGAGCACGCGCGAGACGGTCTGGTGCGAGACCCCCGCGAGACGCGCCACATCGAAGATGTTGGCGGCACGGGCGGACTTGTCGTCCGTCACTCCGGCCCTCCGCTCGTCGCGGCGTCACGGGGTGCGGCGGCGTCAGGAGGTGCCGCGGCGAGCACGCTCTCGCTGAGCTCATCGGGCTGGGCGACCAGGGCCATGAGGGATTCGACGGTGAGGTCCTCGGAGGGAAGCGTCTCGACGATGCGCCCGGCGCGGAGGACTGCCACGCGGCTCGCGACGCGGAGGACCTCTTCGAGCTCGGCCGAGATGAACACGACGGACAGACCGTTGTCGGCGAGTTCGCCGACCAGATTCTGGATCTCGACCTTGGCGCCGACATCGATCCCGCGAGTCGGTTCGTCCAGGACGATTACCCGCGGCGACAGGGCGAGCAGCCGTGCCAGCAGCACCTTCTGCTGGTTGCCGCCGGAGAGCGTGCCCGCCGGTCGGTCGGGGTCGGCCGGCCGGATGTCCAGCGCCTCGATCCAGCTCATCGCCAGCTCGCGGCGACGCTGGGGTCGCATGCGTCGAAGGATGCCGCGCTCGGACTGCAGGGCGAGCGTGATGTTCTCCTGCACGCTGAGCTCGCTGATGATGCCCTCGCTGCGACGGTTCTCCGACGAGTACACGACGCCGAGCGAGATCGCCTTGCGCGGGCTGGTCAGATCGACCGGCTGTCCGCTGATCGTGATGATCCCAGCATCCAGCCTGTCGATCCCCGTCACGGCGCGCGCGAGCTCCGTTCTTCCCGATCCGAGCAGCCCGGCCAGGCCGAGCACCTCGCCTTCGGCGAGCTCGATCGCAGCGCCGGTGATGCCGGGCGCCCGAGTGACTCCTTCACTCCGGATGACCGGCACGGCCTCGGGCGGCGCGGGCTCCACGCGCGCCCGCGTGCCGAGCTCAGCGGCACTGCGGCCGAGCATCTTCTGCACGAGATCGATGCGCAGCAGCTCCGACGGCACGTATTCGCCGACGAGCCGGCCGCCGCGCAGCACGGTGATCCGGTCGCAGATCTCGTAGACCTGCTCGAGGAAGTGCGAAACGAAAAGGATCGCGACGCCGCGCTGCGTCAGATCGCGCATCACCCGGAACAGCTCGGCGACCTCGTCGACGTCGAGGCTCGAGGTGGGCTCGTCGAGGACGAGCACGCGGACGTCGGTCGAGATCGCCCGCGCGATCGCGACGAGCTGCTGCACGGCGAGGGAGTGGGTGCCCAGGATCGAGGCCGGGTCGATCTCGAGCCCGAGATCCGCCAGCACCGCTCGCGCCCGCACGCGCATGGCCCGCCAGTCGATCACACCGAGCCGGCGCGGCTCCCGCCCGAGGCAGATGTTCTCCGCGACCGTCAGATTCGGCAGCAGGTCGATCTCCTGGTACACCGTGCTGATTCCCGCTCGCAGCGCGTCGATCGGCGCGGCGAAATGCACGCGCTCGCCACCGAGGCGCACCTCCCCGGCATCCAGTCGCTGGGCACCGGTGAGCGCCTTGATGAGTGTCGACTTGCCGGCGCCGTTCTCACCCATGAGCGAATGGACCTCGCCGGGGAACATCCGGAAGTCGACGCCGTCCAACGCGGTCTCGGCACCGAACCGGACCGTCACTCCCGTGAGCTCCAGGAGCGGCGGCGGCTCGTCCATTCCGCCATTATGTCGCGTCGTCCGAGCGCCGCCCCTCACCGCGCCGCCGCTCACGGGCCCGCCCGGACTACCGCCGCCTGTCGGCGCGCGAGACGATCACACGCTGGACGACGATGAACAGCAGCAGCAGGGCGCCGATGATGATCCGCGTCCAGGACTGCTCGGCGCCCATGAAGGAGATCACCGACGTGATCGTCGCGTAGACGAGCACGCCGACCAGCGAGCCGAGCACATATCCGCTCCCGCCCGTCAGGATCGTCCCGCCGATCACGACCGCGGCGATCGTGTCGAGTTCGGTGCCGACGCCGTTGAGCGGGTAGCCGGCGCCCGAGTACGCGGTCAGCACCAGACCGGCGAGGCCGCCGCACACGCCGCTGATGACGTACACCAGCACCTTCGTGCGAGCGACAGGCAGGCCCATCAGCCGCGCCGACTGCTCGCTGCCGCCGATCGCGTAGATCGTGCGTCCGAACCGGGTCCACTGCAGCACGTACACACCGATCGCGACCACCAGCAGCGCGATGATCCCGGTCGGGGTGATGTACCAGCCCGCGAGCTGGAAGCGCGTCGACTGGAGCCAGAGGATCGCGGGGTCCTCGACCTTGATCGAGGAGAGGCTCACGACGAAAGCCAGCCCGCGCGCCAGGAAGAGCCCCGCGAGGGAGGCGATGAACGGCTGCACGTCGAAGTACTGCACGAGCACGCCGATCAGCAGTCCGATGGCCGCACCGCCCAGGATCATCAGCGGGATCACCACCGCCGCGGGCAGGCCATCGGCCAGCAGCTTCGCGCACAGGATCCCGGTGAACGCCATCACGGAGCCCACTGACAGGTCGATGCCGCCCGTGAGGATCACGAAGGTCATGCCGACGGCGAGGATCACCAGATACGCGTTGTCCAGCAGGAGCGAGGACAGGTTGCGAGGGGTGATGAAGTTGCCGAACGCGATCTGGGCACCGACGAGCAGCACGATCAGGATCACGAGCGCGGCGAATGTCGGCAGCAGGGAGGAGTGCCGGTTCATGAACGTGCGGTAGCGCGACGCGCCGGCAACCGTTCGCCGGGTCGGGGTCTCGAGACTCGTGGTCACGATGCCACCTCCGCATTCCGTGGCGTGCTGCGCGAGCGCAGCGATCGTCCGACGTTGCGCGCGAGGCGGTGCACCCGCGGCGATTGGATCAGGACCACGATGATCACCACGCTGGCCATGAAGACCGGGCTCGCGGCGGGCGGCACTCCCAGGAACGTGATGGTCGAGGTGAGGGTCTGGATCGTGAACACGCCGATCACGGTGCCCGCGATCGTGAATTTACCGCCGGTGAGCGCGGTGCCTCCGAGCACCACCGCGAGGATCGCGTAGAGCTCGATGTACAGGCCGGCCGCATTCGCATCAGCCGCCATGATGTTCGAGCTGTAGAGGATCCCGGCGATGCCGGCCAGGACGCCGCTCGCGACGTACGCGCCCCAGATGATTCCGCGCGACCGCACGCCGGCGAGCCGGCTCGCGACGGGGTTGATCCCCACCGACTCGGTGAGCACCCCGAGCGCGGTCCGCCGTTCGATGATCGCGATGATCACGATCGCGGCGACGGAGACGAAGAACGCGAACGGCAGCCCGATCACGTACCCCTGCGACATGAACTTGTACGGATCGCTGTTGACGGTGGTGATGAAGCCCTCGGTGATCAGGAGTGCGATCCCTCGCCCGGCGAGCATGAGCACGAGGGTCGCGATGATCGGCTGGATGCCGAGCACGGCGACGAGGAATCCGTTCCAGACTCCGAGGACGAGCGAGACCAGGACGCCGACCCCGATCGCGACGGCCACGGTCCCGAGGCTGTTGGGGGAGTCCGAGGTGTCGATGATGGTCAGCGCCACCGCCCCGGAGACCGCCATGATCGCGCCGACCGACAGGTCGATGCCCCGTGTGGCGATCACGATCGTCATTCCGAGTGCCACGAGCATGAGTGGAGCGCTGTTGCGGAGGATGTCGATCAGCGAGCCGTAGAGCTCGCCGTCGCGGACGGTGATGCTGAGGAACGACGGCCGTGAAGCCGTGTTGAGCGCGATGAGCGCGATGAGCGCCGCTGTCGGCCAGAACAGCCGGTGCCGCAGGATCTTCTTCACGCTGCACTCCCCTCGCCGGCGTTGGCGATGTAGTCGATGAGACCGTCGAGGTCGACGGTGTGGGATTCGAGCTCCCCGATCCGGCGCCGGTCGCGCATCACCACGACGCGCTGCGCCAATCGAAGCACTTCTTCGAGTTCGGAGGAGATGAAGATGACGGAGAGTCCCTGCTCCGACAGCTCGGCGACCTTGCGCTGGATGTCGGCCTTCGCACCGATGTCGATGCCTCGCGTGGGTTCGTCCAGGACCAGCAGCTCCGGTGCGGTCGCGAGCCAGCGTGCCAGGAGCACCTTCTGCTGATTGCCGCCGGAGAGGTTCCGCACCAGCTGGTCGGGGTCGGCCGGGCGGATGCCGAGCGCGGTCATGTACTCCGAGACGATGGCCTCGCGCTCCGCGCGCCCGACCCTGCGCATCCAGCCGCGCTGCGCCTGGATGCCCATCACGATGTTCTCGGCGACCGTCAGGTCGGCGATCAGTCCCTCCGCCCGACGGTCTTCGGAGGAGTAGGCGATGCGCTCGGCGATCGCGTGGCGCGGCGAGGACATCCGCACCGGAGTCCCGCCCACTTCGACGGTCCCCGAATCCGCGCGGTCCGCCCCGTACAGGAGGCGGACGAGCTCGGTGCGTCCGGACCCGAGCAGCCCCGCAAGGCCGACGACCTCTCCTTCGTAGACGTCGAGGTCCGTAGGCTCCAGCAGTCCACGGCGACCGATGCCGGTCGCCCGCAGCACCGGGGCTGCGCTGCGGTCGATCGTGCGATCGGCTGCCCGCGAGATCGCGGCGAGCTCATCGAGCTCGCGGCCGATCATCTTGGTGACCAGGTCACCGCGGGGGAGGTCGCCGATGAGGTATTCACCCACGAGCTGGCCGTTGCGCAGCACCGTGATGCGGTCGGAGATCTCGTACACCTGATCGAGGAAGTGGCTGACGAACAGCACCGCCACGCCCGCGTCGCGCAGGTCGCGGATCACCGCGAACAGCTGCTCGACCTCGCCGCGGTCCAGGCTGGAGGTCGGCTCGTCGAGGATGAGCACCTTCGCATCCAGCACCATCGCTCTGCTGATCGCGACGAGCTGCTGGATCGCGATCGAGTGGCTGGAGAGGATCGAGCGCGTGTCGATGCGGAGGCCGAGGCTGTCGAGGTGACGCGCGGCGTCGCGGTGCACGCCCTTCCAGTCGATTCCGCCGCGTGCGCGCGGCTCATGGCCGAGCATCACGTTCTCGCCGACGGAGAGGTTCGCGCACAGGTTGACCTCCTGGTACACCGTCGAGATGCCGGCCGACTGGGCATCGGCGGTGCTTCCGAACACGCGAGCCTCCCCGGCCACCGTGATCGATCCGCTGTCGATCGGGTAGACGCCGGTCAGCGCCTTGATCAGGGTGGACTTGCCGGCGCCGTTCTCTCCCATCAGGGAGTGGATCTCGCCGGCCCGCAGCACGAAGTCGACGGCATCGAGGGCGAGGACGCCGGGGAAGCGGATCGTGATGTCGCGCATCTCGACGAGTGCGGGGGCTTCAGGGTCCGAGGGCATGGGTGCAACACCTTCCGGCTGGATCGCGCCGGGAACCGTGCGTGCGGTTCCCGGCGCGATCATCGGCCTGTGGTCGGGCAGATCGATCAGTACAGGCGCGAGTCGATGACCTCGGCGGCCTGCTCCTGCGTGAAGGACTGGTCCTCGACGTAGTAGGCCTTGTCGACGTCGGTGCCGGCCAGCACATCGGTCACGAGCCCGGCTGCGAGCTCGCCCAGCAGGGGGTTGCACTCGACGATGTAGTTGATCTTGCCGTCGACGAGCGCCTGCATGCCGTCTTTGACCGCGTCGATCGAGACGATCTTGATGTCGACGCCCGGAACCAGGCCGGCCGCTTCGATCGCGTCGATGGCGCCGAGCGCCATGTCGTCATTGTGGGCGTAGAGCAGGTCGATGTCCGAGCCGTACTTCTGCAGGAAGCCCTCCATCACGGTCTTGCCGTCGGCCCGCGTGAAGTTGCCCGTCTGCGAGTCGAGCGTCGTGATGGCGGTGCCCTCGATCGCCTCGGCGAAGCCCTCGGCGCGATCGTTGGCGGGGGCCGATCCTGTCGTGCCCTCGAGCACGACCATGTTCGTGGGCGTGTCGCCGAACGTCTCGGCCGCCCACTCGCCGGCGGTGACGCCTTCCTTCTTGAAGTCGAGGCCGACCCAGCTCGCGAACAGCTCGTCGGAAGAGGTGACCGTGCGATCCTCGAGGATCACCGGGATGCCGGCATCCGCTGCTTCTTGGAGGACATCGTCCCAGCCGTCCTCGACGATGGGTGCGATCACGATCGCATCGACACCCTGGTTGATGAAGCTCCGCACTGCGGCGATCTGTGCGGCCGGGTCGTTGTCGGCCGCGTTGAACGTGAGATCGAAGCCGTTCTCCTCCGAGAACGCCGTCTTCATGGACTCGGTGTTCGCACTGCGCCATCCCGACTCCGAGCCCGTCTGCGCGAAGCCGACGCTGATCGGTCCGTCGTCGGTTCCACCCCCGCTGTCACCGCTGTCGCCGCTGGTGCCGGCGCATCCGGTGACGACCAGCGCCAGCGCAGCCAGCAGGGCGCCGCCACCGAGAATCTTCTTGTTCATGACCAAACCTCCTCGTTCGGGTTCCGGCAGCACTGCCGGCAACTGTCTCCGCGGATCCGGTCCGCGGTGTGACTGAATGTTAGCCTTCACATTCTGGTCCTGCGCAAGATGTTAGCGGTAACATTTCTGTAACGCGACCCCCCTGACTGTCGTTCGCACGGACGGGCGTCATCGAGAGAGGTGCGGAAGACGTGAGCGATCACATTCGGCGATCCGATAGGCCGCCGACGGGCCGGGCGGTGCCGTCACCTGTCGGGCGACCACTAGCCTGGGCGCATGAGCGAACCGTCGCCGGCACGCCCGACCGGTCGGGTCGGCGTCCGTGAGGTGGCCCGCGCCGCGGGAGTGTCGACGCAGACCGTGTCCCGGGTGATCAACGACCACCCGGGAATCCGCGATGAGACGCGCCAGCGCGTGCTCGATGCGATGGTGGCGCTGGACTACCGGGTGAACAACGCGGCACGCGCGCTCGGCACCAGCCGCACGCGCACGATCGGCATCCTGGCTTCCGACGCGAGCATGTACGGACCGGCGGTGGGCATCCTGGCACTTGAGGCCGCAGCCCGCGCGGCGGGTCGCTGGGTCACGGCGGCGTATGCGGACGCGGGCGATGCGGAGTCGGTCGTCGAGGCTGCTCGCCACCTCTCCGCGCAGGGTGTGGACGGCATCGTCGTGGTCGCACCGCACGCGCGCACGCTCTCGGCGATCGAGGGAGCCCGGCTCGGGCTCGCGGTGGTCGCGCTGCACGGGCCGGACTCGTCCGCCGTGCAGCGGGAGGCCGCCGAGATCGCGGTCGCCCATCTGGCCGAGCTCGGCCATTCGCGGATCGGCCATCTCGCGGGGCCGGAGGACTGGCTCGAGGCGGTCGCTCGAGCCGAAGGATTCGAGGCGGCGCTCGCCGCGCGGTCGCTCACGCCGGCGAGCGTGTGGCGCGGGGACTGGAGTGCGGCATCCGGTCTGGCCGTATCGAGCGACATCGCCCGGGCGGTCCGATCCGGCGACGGACCGACGGCGCTGTTCGTCGCGAACGATCAGATGGCGCTCGGTGTGATCGCCGGGCTCGCCGATGCCGGTGTCGCCGTTCCCGCGGATCTGAGCGTGGTCGGGGTCGACGACAATCCGGATGCCGCGTACTACCGCCCAGCGCTCACGACCGTGCGCCTCGACGTGGCGGGGGAGGCTGCGCACTGCATCGCCGAGGTGCTGGGCATCGAACGGCCCGCGGCATCCGACGCGCCCACCGCGCCCCTGCTGATTCCGCGTGCATCGTCGGCGCCGCGCCCGCGCGCATCGGGCTGAACGTGCGCGTGAGGCCACTGCCTCCGCGCGGAAGCAGGCCGGGTTGGCAGCACAGGCATGTTACCGGTAACATAATCCGGACACGTCACTCGACGAGGAGACAACCGTGAACAGTTCCACCGCCGGCAGCGCCGGCCGGGAGGCGATCCTCGCCGGACGGACGTCGCTGGGCATCGAGCTGGGCTCGACGCGCATCAAGGCGTGTCTGATCTCGGACGACGGCGCCGCAGTGCTCGCGGTCGGCAGCCATGCGTGGGAGAACCGGTTCGTCGACAGGGTCTGGACCTACTCGCTCGATGACGTCTGGGCCGGCATCCGATCGGCGTACGGCGAGCTGATCGCCGACGTCGAGCGCCGGTACGACGTGCGCCTCGAGACCGTCGGCGCGATCGGCGTCTCGGCGATGATGCACGGCTACCTCGCATTCGACGCCGACGACGAGCTGCTGGTGCCGTTCCGCACCTGGCGGAACACGACGACCGGCCCGGCTGCGACGGAGCTGACCGAGCTGCTCGGCACGAACATCCCGCTGCGGTGGTCTGTGGCCCACTTGCACCAGGCGGTGCTCGATGACGAGCCGCACCTCCGCCACGTGCGACACGTCACGACGCTGGCCGGCTATGTGCACGAGAAGCTCACCGGCCGCAAGGCGCTCGGCATCGGCGACGCGTCGGGGATGTTCCCGATCGACCCGGCGACCAAGGACTACGACGCGGAGCTGCTGAGCCGCTTCGATGCGCTCGTCGCAGGAAGTGCGCCCGGCCTGCAGCTGCGCGATCTGCTTCCCGATGTTCTCCCGGCCGGCGCGCCGGCCGGCGCGCTGACCACCGAAGGGGTGGCTCTGCTCGACCCGTCCGGCGCACTGCGCCCCGGCATCCCGTTCTGTCCGCCCGAGGGCGACGCCGGCACCGGCATGGTCGCGACGAATGCGGTCGCCCCGCGCACCGGGAACGTGAGCGCCGGCACGAGCATCTTCGCGATGGTCGTGCTCGAGCGCCCACTGGAGCGCGTGCACCACGAACTCGATCTGGTCACGACACCCGCCGGCGACCTCGTCGCGATGGTGCACTGCAACAACGGCGCGAGCGAGCTCGCCGCCTGGGCGGCCATGTTCGGCAGGTTCGCGGAGGCCGCCGGGACGCCGATCGACTCCGATGCCGTGTTCGACGTGCTGCTTCGGGAGGCACTCGAAGGCGAAGCGGATGCCGGAGGACTGCTCGCCTACAACCACCTCGCCGGAGAGCCGATCGCGGGACTCGAAGAGGGGCGTCCGCTCTTCGTGCGCACGCCCGACAGCAGCCTCACGCTCGCGAACTTCATGCGCGCTCAGCTCTACGGCGTCTTCGCCACCCTGAGCCTCGGAATGCGTGTGCTGGAGGCGGAGGGCGTCGAGATCGACCGCATGTTCGCCCACGGAGGCATGTTCCGCACCGCGGGCGTCGCGCAGCGATTCCTCGCCGGGGCCCTGGATGCCCCGGTCGCGGTCGGATCGACGGCGTCGGAGGGCGGGGCGTGGGGGATCGCGGTGCTCGCGTCCTACCTCTCGCATGCAGCCGACACCGATCTGTCGGCCTACCTGAACGATCACGTCTTCGCGGACGCCGAGATCGACGTCGTCGAACCCCGCGTCGACGACGTCGCCGGCTTCTCGGCGTACCTGGACCGCTACCGCGACGGCCTCGCCGTCGAAGCGGCGGCCGTCGCACAGCTGAGCCCCGATCGTTGAGCGCGAAGCACCCTCGCTCGATGACCGAATGAAAGGAACCGGCATGACCCGCACCCCCCTTCCCACCACGCTCGACGGCTACGAGGTCTGGTTCGTCACGGGCAGCCAGAACCTGTACGGCGAAGAGACGCTGCGCCAGGTCGCGGAGCAGTCGCAGGCGGTCGCAGACGGCCTCGGCGCACTGCCGGTCAAGGTCGTGTGGAAGCCGGTGCTGAAGGATTCCGACAGCATCCGCCGCCTCGCCCTCGAGGTGAACGCGCGCGACGACGTCATCGGCGTGATCGCCTGGATGCACACCTTCAGCCCCGCCAAGATGTGGATCGCCGGGCTGGATGCGCTGCAGAAGCCGCTCCTGCACCTGCACACGCAGGCCAACGTCGAGCTGCCCTGGGCCGACATCGACTTCGACTTCATGAACCTCAACCAGGCCGCGCACGGCGACCGCGAGTTCGGGTACATCCAGACCCGCCTCGGCGTCGCCCGCAAGACCGTCGTCGGTCACGTGTCGAATCCGACCGTGCTCCAGCAGGTCGAGGACTGGCAGCGCGCGGCCGCCGGGTGGACGGCATCCCGCACCCTCAAGCTCGCCCGCTTCGGCGACAACATGCGCTACGTCGCCGTCACCGAGGGGGACAAGACCGAGGCCGAGCTGCGCTTCGGCGTGCAGGTGAACACGTGGGGCGTGAACGAGCTCGTCGAGGCGGTGGATGCCGCATCCGAGGCCGATGTCGATGCCCTGGTCGCCGAGTACGAGGAGCTCTACGACGTCGCCGACGAGTTGCGCGCGGGCGGCGCCCGGCACCAGTCGCTGCGCGACGGCGCCGCGATCGAGCTGGGTCTGCGCTCATTCCTCGAGGAGGGCGGATTCGGCGCCTTCACGACGAGCTTCGAAGACCTCGGCGCGCTGAAGCAGCTGCCCGGTCTCGCGGTGCAGCGGCTGATGGCCGAGGGCTACGGGTTCGGCGCCGAGGGCGACTGGAAGACCGCGATCCTGGTGCGGGTCGCGAACGTTATGGGTGCGGGCCTGCCCGGCGGTGCGAGCCTGATGGAGGACTACACGTACGACCTCGTGCCCGGAAGCGAACGCATCCTCGGTGCGCACATGCTCGAGGTCTCGCCGTCGCTCACGACCGCGAAGCCCCGGCTCGAAGTGCACGCGCTCGGCATCGGCGGCAAGGACGACCCGGTGCGCCTCGTGTTCACCGCCGACCCCGGCCCCGCGCTGGTCGTCGCCATGAGCGACATGCGCGACAGGTTCCGCCTGGTCGCGAACGTCGTCGAGAACGTGGATGCGCCCGACCTGCCCAAGCTCCCGGTCGGCCGCGCCGTCTGGAAGCCCGCGCCCGACTTCGCCACGAGCGCCGCGTGCTGGCTCGCGGCCGGTGCGGCCCACCACACGGTCATGACCACCGCGGTCGGCATCGAGGTGTTCCGCGACTTCGCCGAGATCGCGAAGACCGAACTCGTCGTGATCGACGAGACGACCACGGTCCGCGGCTTCCAGAGCGAGCTGCGCTGGAACCAGGCATACTATCGACTGGCCCAGGGCTTCTGACCCTCCCGGGGCACTCCTCTCCTATGCGCACACTTCTCTCCGGTACCCAGCACGCGCTGCGCGCGGGCGACTACGAAGCCGTCATCGCGAGCGTGGGGGCCACCCTCCGCTCCCTCACGTTCGACGGCCGCGACCTCACCGTGCCGTTCGACGCGGACGAGGTCCGCCCGTCGTACCGCGGAGCGACGCTGGCGCCCTGGCCCAACCGCGTGGTCGACGGCCGGTACACCTTCGCGGGTGTCGAGCGTCAGGTCGCCCTCACCGAACCGGCCCGCCACCACGCCCTGCATGGGCTCGGGAGCTGGCTCGACTACGAGGCGATCGACAAGGGACCGAGCCACGTCACCCTGGCCGCCGCGATCGAGCCGCAGACGGGCTACCCGTGGCGGATCCTCATCGAGACCACGTTCGCGCTCGATGCGGACGGCCTCACTCAGACGGTCACCGCGACCAACGAGAGTCCGGATACCGCCCCCTGGGGCACCGGCCCGCACCCGTATCTCGTGGCCGGGCCCGGTCACGTCGACGACTGGACCCTCGAGCTGCCGGCCGCGGACGTGCTCGCCGTCACCCCCGACCGCCTGAGCCCGATCGGGCTGCGCGCGGTGGATGCCGACGACCCCGACCGGTTCGACTTCCGGACGGCCCGGCAGATCCGCACGGTCGAGCTCGATCACGCGTACACGTCGCTCACGCGCGATGCAGAGGGATTCGCGGTCGTCCGGGTGACGGACGCCGCAGGTTCGGGCGTCGAGATGGCGTGGGGCGGAGCGTGCCCGTGGGTGCAGGTGCACACCTCCGACAAGGGGGTGGGCAAGCCGGGTCACCGCACCGGGCTCGCGGTCGAGCCCATGACGTGCGCGCCGGATGCGTTCAACGCCGACGCCTACGACTACGACGCGGGTCTGATCGTGCTCGAGCCGGGGGCGTCGAGCGCGGCATCCTGGCGCATCTCCGCGATCCAGTAAGCGGTCCAGCGATTCGGCTCGGTGGTGCCCGGGCGTTTCGTCTCGCTTCGCTCGCTCAACGACCGGGGTTCGCTCGGTGGTGTGCGGGCTCGTCTCGCTTCGCTCGCTCGACGACCGAGGGTTCGCTCAGTGGTGGCCGGGCTCTTCTCACTTCGCTCGCTCGACGACCGGGGTTCGCTCAGTGGTGCCCGGGCTCGACCATCTCGCCGTGCGGCACGGCGTGCTGACCGGCTTCGGTCGCGGCGAGCGCGGGAGTCACCAGTGCGGCCACCAGGAAGGCGCCGACGACGAGTCCGACGACTCGCCGAGCCCCGGCATCCTTCGTCCGTGACGCGCGCGCCGCGGCGCGCAGCGCGAGCGCGCACCCGAGGGCCGTCGCGATCGACAGCACGAGCGATGCCGCCACGGCGAACACGCTGACCCGGGTCGGATCCAGCGCCATCGCCGCGACGGAGATGAGGATGACGGCCAGGGAGCCGGCGACGCCCGCCCGAGGGACGACGATGCGTCCTCGGGCGAGCGCCACGGCTCCCCAGCCGATTGCGGCGGCGCCGACCACGAGGAGGAGGATGCCGGCCATCCGAATGGCCGGCCCTCCGTCCCCTGTGATCGCGCCGGCGCCGAGCGCGAGCTGGACCAGACCTGCACCCCACGCTGCAAGAGCGGGCCACGACGGCGCTGCGGCGATGCCCCCCTGGGCGCCGACCTCCGTCGCTCGTGGTGCTGTCATGGTGTCCATCTCGGCTCGTTTCGGTCGCTCTGCTGTCAGGCCGTGCGGCTTGACAGGTTGGAGCTGACTCCGCGTTCGGCCGCGAGTCCGACGCCCAGGAGCACGAGTGCGCTCGCGAGGTGCAGGAAGTGGTCGAACGTGTTCAGAGCGAGGATGTTCAGCGCGGTGCCGACGAGGAAGAAGCCGACGATACCGAGCAGAAGATAGGTCGCTCCGACGATGATGTTGACGGTCTTGGCCGCGCGGGCCGACGCGAGTCCTGCGATGAGCAGTGCGGCGCCGATCAGGAGGTGGGCGATGTTGTGCAGCGGGTTCACCATGAAGATCCCCAGCAGCAGCCCTCCCTCCGTGGCGAGGAATCCGACCCCGCCGGTGACGGCGAAGCCGAGAAGTCCGACGAGGATGTAGACCGCGCCGAAGATCGTGGCGACGAGGCGGTTCGGTGACGAGCGCATGTGCGACCTCCTGTTTGTGCGCGGCCGGTGCCGCGTCTGCAAGGTCTTCGGAGACGGCGGCGGAATGGTTTGGGCCGCACCCACGGATCCGGTCGGGGGCAGGGACGACGAAAGGCCCCGGAGTATTCTCCGAGGCCCTCCGTACGTATGCCCGCGGCCAGGCGCCGGGGACGGATCAGGGTGCGATCAGCTGTCGCGCATCTTCTCTTTGAGATCGTTGCGCGTCTGGACCGAGTCACGTTCGGCTTCTGCCTTCTTCACGTCGGCGTCCGCTTTCACTTCGTCGACCTTGTCGCCGAAGGCGTCAGTGGTGTCCTCCCACTTGTCCTTGATCTTGCGCCCTGCGGTGTCTGCCGTTTCCTTGGCGTCATCCATGATTCCCATGTTGCGCTCCTTTCGTGAAGGTGACTGCGATGACGTTACGTCCACCTCCCCTCACGCGCGGGGGGCTTGCGCGGGAGCCATCGGGTTGCTAGGCGTCGGTGTGCGAAACTCTCAGACATGCGATTCGAGACGACACTCTTCCGCGTCGGCAACAACACAGGGATCGACGTGCCGCCCGAGGTGCTCGAGCAGCTCGGCGGAGGCAAGCGCCCGCTCGTGAACGTGACGGTCAACGACGACTTTTCGTACCGCAGCGCGATCGCGCCGATGGCCGGCCGGTTCCTCATCTCGTTCAGCTCCGACAAGCGGGCCGCCACCGGTCTGCAGGGCGGCGAGACGATCACGGTCGACCTGACCCTCGACACCGAGCCGCGCACGGTCGAGGTTCCCGACGACCTCGCCGCGGCACTGGCGGACGCAGGACTGCGCGAGTCGTTCGACAAGCTCGCACCGAGTCACCAGAAGGCCCACGTCACGAGCGTCGAAGGAGCCAAGGCCACCGAGACGCGCGCGCGGCGCGTCGCGGCGGTCGTCGAGAAGCTTTCCTAGGGCCCTGGGCGTCGTCGTCGCGCGCCCCTAGTATGAGCGGCATGAACCTCGCCCTCAGCATCCTCCTCGCCGACGTCACGCCGGTGACCAACGCGGTGAACACGTCTCTGTTCAACATCTGGACCGGCGTCATCGGGCTCCTCTGGTACCTGCTGATCGCGCTCGCGATGTGGCTCGTCTTCGCGAAGGCGGGGTGGCCCGGCATCCTCGCCCTGATCCCGATCGTGAACATCGTGATCCTCGTGAAGATCGCCGGCTACTCGGGCTGGATGGCGCTGCTGTACCTGATCCCGATCGTGAACATCGTCTTCTCGATCATCGTCGCGATCAAGGTCGGCGCGACGTTCGGCAAGGGCGGAGCATGGTCGTTCTTCCTGCTCTGGCTCATCGCGTTCGTCGGCTACCTCATGCTCGGCCTGGGCGACGCGAAGTACACCAAGCCGGTCAAGGCCTGATCGGCGCAGAAATGCCGAACGGCCCGGGGCAGTCGCCTCGGGCCGTTCTGTCGGATGCTGTGACTCAGCCGCGGGGAGCGCCGGAGCGCGTGCCGCTGTGCTGTGCGCGACGCGACCCGGTGGGACGAGCCGATCCGCCGGCGCGCGGCGTGTACGCGGCCTGCGAGGGCTGGCCGGTACCGGTCGAGTAGACCGGACGAGCAGTGCCCGCGCCGGAGGCGCTGCGGTCGCGGCCCTGCGCGGAGCCCGACGCGTTGCGCCCCTGGCTCTGCGGGTTCGAGCCCGCGTTTCCGCCGCGCCCGTTGCCCTGACCGCGCCCGCCGCCCTGACCGCCCCGGCCGTTGCCCTGACCGGACGACTTGGGCTTGGACGCGCGCTGCTGCTGCGGTGCCTGCACGGGTGCGGGCTTCACATACTCGGCGCGCTCGCCGACGAGCTCGGTGATCGGTGCGGACTCGGCCCCGACCTGCTCGAGCGGAGCGGTGATGCCCGCCTTGCGCAGGAGGTCGGCGACGTCACGCCGCTGCGAGGGGATGGTGACCGTGACCACGGTGCCGGCGGCGCCGGCCCGAGCCGTGCGGCCCGAGCGGTGCAGGTACGCCTTGTGCTCCATCGGGGGGTCGACATGCACGACGAGCTCTACCTCGTCGACGTGGACGCCGCGCGCGGCGACGTCGGTCGCCACCAGCACGCGCACTCCGCCCTTGGCGGGATCGGCGCTGAACGCGGCGAGGTTGCGCTCACGGGCCGCCTGCGAGAGGTTGCCGTGCAGGTCGACGGACGGGATGCCGGCCGCGGTGAGCACCTTCGCGAGCTTCTTGGCCTGGTGCTTGGTGCGCGTGAAGAGGATGCGGCGGCCGCGACCGGACGCGAGGTGCTTGACCAGGTCGGACTTGTTCTCGTCGCTGACCATGAAGACGCGGTGGGTCATCTCGCCCTGCGGCACGCTCTGGTCGTCGATCTCGTGGCGCACCTCGTCGCGCAGGAACTTGCGGACCAGCCCGTCGACGCCGCGGTCGAGTGTCGCGCTGAACAGCATCCGCTGACCGCCCTGCGGCGTGGCCGCGAGGATGCGCGTCACGCCGGGGAGGAAGCCGAGGTCGGCCATGTGGTCGGCCTCGTCGAGGACCGTGATCTCCACGCGGTCGAGGCGCACGACCCCCTGCTTCATGAGGTCCTCGAGGCGGCCGGGGCAGGCCACGACGATGTCGACGCCGGAGCGCAGCGCCGTCTCCTGCGGCTTCTGGCTGACGCCGCCGAACACGGTCGTGACGGTGAGACCGGATGCCGCCGCGAGCGGCTGGATCGTCGCGGCGATCTGAGTCGCGAGCTCGCGGGTCGGTGCGAGCACCAGGCCACGGGGGCGACCGGTGGTGCGGCCCGAGGCGAACGCCCCGGACAGGCGCGCAACGAGGGGGAGTGCGAACGCGATGGTCTTTCCGCTGCCGGTGCGGCCGCGGCCGAGCACGTCGTGACCCGCGAGCGAGTCGGGCAGCGTGTCGCGCTGGATGGGGAAGGCCTCGGTCTTGCCGTCGCGGGCGAGGACGTTGGCCAGCGGCGCGGGCACGCCGAGGTCAAGGAAGGTAGGCATAGGGATGCTTTCGGATGGCACGCCGCAAGATGGGCGTTGAGAGGGCGACGGCGCGGGTTCGCGCATCGGTTCGCCGTATGAAAAGAGCCGCGGCGAGAAGGCCGCGAAGCGTGACAACGACGCTGGGCGGTGGGACCCGCCACGTCAAACGCTAGCACGTCAGGTTGGGCGTCGGCTGTGCGGCCCCAGCCTGGGTATCCGCCCGACACCTGGTGAGAGTGCTATCACATTCCCGAGCATGCATGCGCCACCCCGTAGTGTGGGCACAAGCGATCGGCACCCGCCTTTCTCTTTCGCCCGTCCCTTCCCCGTGGGATGCCCCGATCAGGCAGGTGTCGCAATCACTACAGTCTCCGCACCCGTGTCCACCCTCGGTGCCGTACGCCAGACGTATGCGCGCAAGGACAGCTTCCCGCCGATCACGCAGGCGTACACGAATCTGTCGCAGGTCATCCGCGAGACCGGCCTCCTGGAGCGGGCGCGCTGGTTCTACGCCCTCGTCGCCACCGCGATCGTCATCGGCTTCGGCGGAGCGATCACCGGATTCATCCTGTTGGGTGACAGCTGGTTCCAGCTCCTGATCGCCGCCGCCCTCGGCATCCTGTTCACGCAGGTCGCCTTCCTCTCGCACGAGGCCGCGCACCGCACCATCTTCGCGTCAGGCAAGATGAACGACCGCGTCGCGCTGATCATCGGCAACGGCATCGTCGGCATGAGCCGCGACTGGTGGAGCTCGAAGCACACGCGCCACCACGCCAACCCGAACCGCGTCGGCAAGGACCCCGACATCGAGGTCGACACCATCCGGTTCCTCGAGACCGATGCCGCCCAGGTCAGTGGACCGATGGGCTTCATCACGCGTCGTCAGGGCTGGCTCTTCTTTCCGCTGCTGACCCTCGAAGGCCTGAACCTCCACTACATCGGCCTGCGCCACCTGCTCGATTTCCGTCAGCCGATCAAGGGCCGCTGGCTCGAACTGGGCCTGATCGCGCTGCGCTTCGCCCTCCTGCTCACCCCGATCTTCCTGTTCCTCCCGCTGGGCATGGCCTTCGCCTTCCTCGGTGTGCAGATGGCCGTCTTCGGCATCTACATGGGTGCGGCGTTCGCGCCCAACCACAAGGGCATGCCGATCATCGACCCCGACGCGAAACTCGACTTCTTCACCAAGCAGGTCCGCACGTCGCGCAACGTCTCCGGCGGATGGTGGGCCACCTGGCTCATGGGCGGGCTCAACTACCAGATCGAGCACCACCTGTTCCCGAGCATGCCGCGTGTCCACCTCGCGCAGGCGCGCGAGATCGTCAAGGACTACTGCAAGACGCTCGACGTGCCCTACGCGGAGACCACGCTGCTCAAGTCCTACGGCATCGTCATCCGCTACCTCAACGAGGTCGGGCTCGCCGCGCGCGACCCGTTCGAGTGCGGCATCGTCTCGAAGTTCCGCACCAAGGGCATCTGACCACTCGCGCCCGAAGGCGCACCACCGACGCCGATCGCAGCTACGCGATCGGCGTCGTCGTGTCTATCGCCTCGCGCAGGGGACGCCGCATCGGCCCCCAGTAGTGCGTCGGCGTCAGTCGGGTCAGGATGTCGACCAGGCGCGCCTCGCGTCCGACCATCGTCCGCGTCTTGCGCCGCAGCGTCGCCTCGACGATCCGCTTCGCGGCATCGGCCGGCTCGGTGTGGTACATCTGCGCCTGCGCCGCCGCGGCCCGCTGGGCGACCGCGGGATCGATCGCGGCCGCGTAGCGCCCGTGCAGGATGATCCCGGTCTTCACTCCGGCGGGGTAGACCGCCCCGACCGTGACGCTCGATCGCTCGAGCTCGTGGCGGAGCGACTCCGTGAACCCGCGGACCGCGAACTTGCTCATCGCGTAGGGGATTCGGCCGGCCGGCGCCGCGAGCCCGTAGATGCTGACGAGGTGGGTGATGTGCGCGGCACGTTCGCGCCGCATGGCCGGCAGGAGGGCCTGGGTGATGTTCACGGTGCCCCAGAGGTTGACGTCCATCAGCCAGCGCATCTCCTCCATCGTGACCTGGGAGATGTCCCCGAGCATCGACGATCCGGCGCAGGTGATCAGGGTCTGCACGTGCGGGTGGGCGGCCTCGATCTCGGACGCGAGCTCGAAGACCGCGACGTCGTCGGTCAGGTCGACCGAGTGCGTCGTGTGACCGGCTCCGACGAGGTCGGCCGTGAGCGTCGCCAGTCCGTCCGCGTTGCGATCGATCAGCGCGAGTCGAGCCCCGCGGCGGGCGAGTTCGCGTGCGATCTCGGCGCCCATCCCGCTCGCCGCTCCGGTGATGACGCTCGTCTTCCCGCGCACATCGAGCCGCTGCATCCTGCCCACGTCGTTCCTCCGCACCGTCGCCGTCGTACGATTCTCGCCGACTCGCGGGCGGCCCGCGGACGGTAGCCTCGTAGCAGGGAAGGTAGGCGGATGGGGAAGACCTCGGATGCCGTCGCCGAGGGTGTCTCGATCGCATCCGCGGCGGCGCGACTTGCCGTGCGCAACCACATCCTGGTCGAGACGATCGCGCACGACGAGTCGTTCGACACGGCGGAGGTCACGCCCTTCGCGCAGGCGACCCTGATCGCGCTCGCCGAGGAGCAGGAGGAGGCTGCCGCGCTCGCTCGCAAGCAGCGCAAGCACGCCTGGGGGAAGTTCACCGACTCCGACGGAACACACGACTACCGCGACCGCGACATGCGCAACCTGCGCAAGCGCGAGCGGCAGTATCGCGGAGTCGCCAAGGAGCTGCGCAATCGGGCGGCCGACGCCGAGGCGGTCAGCGATCTCGTCGACCAGGCGCGGGATGCCGCGTGGGGCGATGTCGAAGCCAACCTGCAGCGACGGCTTCGCGTCGAGGGCATGCGAGCGGACGTGGACCCCGATTACGACACGATGCGCGGCGCGCGCATGCAGGCCCTGCGGCTCGTGGATCTGCCGAAGCTCTCCGCGCACCGGCGCAGGCTCGCCGAGGGCGAGGCGCTGCAGGCCGCCGAGCAGGACGAGCGCGCGGCCGAGTCGCGGACTGAAGCCGAGCCGATGTGACCACGCGCGCATGGAGCCCGAACCGCACCCGATGATGTTCCCTGCCGACCACCCGTTGGTCGAGCGAGTGCGGGCGCTGTGCATGCGGTACCCGGAGGCCGCCGAGGTGATCTCGCACGGCCGCTGCACCTTCAGGGCCGGCAAACGGCAGTTCGCCCTGGTCGGCGTCTACGACCAGGGTGCGATCGTGTTCATCCCCGATCCGCTCGAGCGCGACGCCCTCCTGGAGCGCGACGACGTCTTCGTGCCGCCGTACGAGGGCGCCTACGGGTGGCTTGCGATCAGCGTGGACTCCGCATCCGGCCCGTGGGATCTCGTCGAGGAGCTGCTCGACGCGTCGTATCGCCGTGTCGCGCTCGTTCGCCAGCTTCGCGCACTGGATGCCGATCCCGTCGTTCCGGTCGTCGAATGAGCCTCGATTCGGCGCGAGCACCGGCGTGGGGTATTCTGGACGCTGGTTTGCTCGCAGGAGCGACCATGCGCCCGTAGCTCAATGGATAGAGCATCTGACTACGGATCAGAAGGTTGGGAGTTCGAGTCTCTTCGGGCGCACACTGTGTTGAGACAGTGAATGGGAAAAGGGTCGGTTATCGGCCCTTTTTTCGTTGCTGGGCTTCCTGGTTCGGGACAAGCTGCGTGGCGGTGATCCACATCCCGCCCACGCGTTGCGCGCGGATCCGGTCCCTGGGCGTCCCGTAGGGTTGCCGCGGAGGGGATGCTCGTGATCGCTGAACGTGGGGCTGTCCGACGTTGAGCGTCGCAGTCATCGCTGCCATCACCGCGCTCATCGCCGGGGGGATCACGGTGGGGCTGATCGCGATCCTTCATCGCCTCGAGCCGGAGTACGACCCGTCATGGCGGATGATCAGCGAGTACTCGCTCGGGCGATACGGGTGGGTCATGCGTCTCGCGTTCGTCACGATGACCATCGGCCTCGCGGCGACGTGCGTCGCCTTGTGGCAGTTCGGTGGCGCGTGGACGATCGGCCTGGCGACCGTCGCGCTGGGCGCGCTCGGCGCCGCGTTCCTCGACGCCGACCCGATCATGACTACCCGCGCGGACGCCACGCCGGTGGGCAGGGCGCACACGGTGATGGGTGGCGCGTTGCTCGCCGGCTTTCCCCCCGCCGCGCTGTTGGCGGGGATCGGGGTGGCGCCCGTACTCGGCTGGACACTGGCGATCGCATCCGTCGTCCCGTTCGCCGGTCTGGTGTGGTTCCTCATGGCCCTCCGTCCTGCTCACGGGCACGGCGGCTCGCCTGAGATCCGGATCGGATGGCCGGACAGGTTCTGCCTCCTCGCCTACTTGGCCTGGGTGGTGCTCGCCGCTGTCGGCGTGCTGTCCGCGATGTGACGGGCCAGCATCGGCCACGCAGTCGGCGCTTTGCGGCTCTACCCGTGAACGGCACGGCGCGATATCGGCCTGATACCGATCCTCAGTAGAACGATTCCAGAATTGGAGCCGACGATGAGTGGTCAATGCGATATCCGCGCGACTTGGCGAGGTGCCGGCGCTCGGTTGGCCCCTGTCGGCGTTTGGCTCGTCCTGGTCGGAGCGAACACCGGCTGTCTGCCCACGGCTTCCCCCGGTGAAGATCGGCCGTCCGACTCGGACCCCACACGTGGCCCAGGTCCGACGTACGTCGCGGGCGGAGGCTGGGTCGCGTACAACACGTATGGGCCGGAAGAGGAGATCTACTTCGTCATCGCAGGTTCCGCTCCGCACCTGGTTCTCGAAGCCGACGGAGCGTCCCACGGTCAGGTGTGCCCCGCGTTCTCTCTCGACGGCGCCCGTCTCGCTTCCGGCGAAGGCGGCTACGGGCAGCAATTGCCGCAGGATGGGGCTCTGGTGATCTCCGAACTCACGGCGGACGGTGAGGTCTCGACCTCCGAGGTGATCCCGCTCGACGGGTTGCGTCAGCAGCCATGCCCGATCTGGTCGCCCGACGGCCGGTGGGTTGCGTTCGGTGTCGGATCGGGCGCGAGTTCGCACACATGGGCCTACCCAGCCGCCCTCGAGGTCTGGGCATTCAGCGCTGAGACGAGAGAGGTCCGCCGTTTGCGAGGGCTGTCGGCGACCGACATCGAATGGTCGGCCGACAGCTCCCAGCTGTACATGGCAGCCAGGAACGGGATCGAGGTCTACTCGATCGCCGACGATGAGACCCGCACGCTGGACGACAGCTGGGGGGCCGTTGCCCTCAGCGCGTCGCCGGACGGCGGCTCGCTCGCCGTGGAGCGACGAATCGATGGGCGCGTCGGACTGACCGACCACTTCGAGCTGCTGCTGATGGACGCCGACGGCACAGACCGGCGCGTTCTCGTCGAGGATTACGCGCACAATCGTGGGATCGGTCCGGTGTGGTCACCGGACGGGAGGCGGATCGTCTTCCAAGGTGGCGGAGGCGCTCCGCTGGTCTTCAGTTATGGCGAAACCTTCACCGACGGCGAGAAGGACGAGGCCATCATCGTGACGGTGGGCGACGATGATCCGCTGGGACCGGCCGGAACGCAGACGGTGCTCGCCCCAATCGAGACCAAGGAAGGTGGAGGGACCCGACACTGGCTCCCCGCCACCGTCAGCTGGTCGCCGGACAGCGCTGCCCTGCGCTTCGTCGGCTGGGAGCTGTCGGAAGCCGGTGGTCCGGCCAGCTCCGCATTGCTCACTGTGCCCGTCGACGGCACGGCAGCCAGCATTCTGTGGGAGGGCCCTGCCGCCGGCCCGGCCACCAGCATCCCGCAGAATGACTTCCAAAGCTGGAGTCGATGAACTCGCGTCTGCGTGGGTCCACGCTCACTGTCGGGCTGACGGCGGCCGAAACGTCGAGCGGTGCAGGATGGACACGATCATCAATCGCGGTCTCGAGCTCACCGTCGTGAACGCCGCGGGCAGCGCGCGGTGAAGCCCGTACTCCCGTAAAACCGACACGGGTTTGATGCGCCGAACTCTCGCGCGACGCGCTGGGGCATCGCCCGATGTGCTCGGTCGGGCGGAACCTCTCGCTAGGGCGACTGAACGGTCGTATAGTCAGCGATATCGAGCTCGATTCTCGCCAAGTGGAGCGGTGACCATGGTTGCGTCAATGTCGACAGCACCGTCTCGGACGAGCACGCGCCTCTGGGCGCGCGCGGGGAAGTCAGTCGGTTCAATGGTCGCCGGGCCACACGCCATGACGGCGCCTGAATGGGTTCCCCTCGACGTTCGATCATGCCGGTCGCGCACTGCCCCGCAAGGCGGCCACCGCGGATCCTACGCACCATTCGGGCACTTCGCCGTCGGGGAGGGCTAGTCATGGAGTACTTCATCGTCGCTCTTCAAGGGGCGGTCGTGATCGGCGCGATCGTAATGGGCGTGCGGACCGGTGGCCTTGGTCTCGGCCTCTGGGGGGTCGTCGGCACCGTGGTTCTGGTGTTCGCCTTCCACCTTCCCCCCGGGTCGATCCCAGTGGACGCCTTCTTCATCATCATCGCGGTGATCACCGCGTCTTCCGCGATGCAGGCGGCGGGCGGCATCGACTACCTCGTCTCGATCGCGTCCAAGATCATCCAGCGGAACCCGAAGCGGCTCACCTACGTCGCCCCTCTGGTGGCGTTCGTCTTCACGCTGCTCGCGGGGACGTCGAACATCTACCTCGCACTGATTCCCGTCATCTACGAGACGGCGTACCGCAACGGCCAGCGCCCTGAGCGGGCTCTGGCAGCATCCACGGTCACCTCAGCGCTGGGTATCACCTCGAGCCCGGTGTCGGCGGCCATGGCGGCGTTCCTCGTGCTGATGGAGGGCACCGGTTACGGCCTTCCGCAGATCCTGCTCATCACGATTCCGGCCGCCATCGTGGCCTGCATCGTGGCTTCCTTCGTCCAGCAGCGCATCGGCAAAGACCTGCTCGACGACCCGAAGTTCCTGAAGCGGGTCGAGGAGGGAACAGTCGAGGTTCCCGAGGTGCTCAAGGCCAAGTACGCCGCGATGGTGGGCGCGGCCGGTTCCGTCGACTCCGCAGCGACGACCCCCTCGGCGGAAGGCAGCAGCTCGGATGACCCTGCCGCTCGGGTCGCGAAGCCGGTCATGATCGAGCACCCCGTACCGAAGGGCGGAAAGACCGCGGCGCTGATCTTCGTCGCCGGTACGTTCCTCATCGTGCTGCTCGGACTGTTCCCCGGGCTGCGACCGGCGTTCCCCGACGAGAACGGTGATCTCGAGCCGATCGGGATGACGACGATCATCGAGATGGTCATGTTCTCGGCGGCCCTCGTCATCATCCTGGTGCGCCGAGTCAAGCCGGCTGTCGTCGTGGAGCAGCCCCTGCTCCGAGCCGGCTTCACCGCGGCGGTGGCACTGTTCGGCATCGCATGGATGGCCGACACCTTCATCTCCGCGAACGAGGAGACGATCATCGAGCCGCTCGGCGAGTTGATCAAGAACAACCCGCTCTGGCTGGCCGTCGCACTCTTCATCGTGGCGGGTCTCACGACCAGCCAGTCCGCCACCACCAACACGCTGATTCCCATCGCGTTGGCGGCAGGTCTCGCGCCGGGCGTCGTCGTTGCGATGTGGCCCTCGCTCGTCGGCGTGTGGCTGTTCCCGGCGAACGGCTCGCAGATCGCGGCCGTCGAGACCGACCTCACCGGGTCGACAAAGCTGACGCAGGTTCCGATCTGGCACTCGTTCACGATCCCGATGCTCGTGTCGTGGGTTGCGGTCGTGGTGGCGGGGCTGCTGGTTCAACTCCTCATTCCCGCATGAGGCAACGCCCGACTCGTGCGAACGCGTCACCGACATTGCGAACGTCAAGAGAAGGGGAATCATGACCGACTCCACAGACCTCAAGGACTCCGCGGCCGGACTGATGCCGGATGTCCTCCAGAGGCTCGACGCACTCGTGCGCATCCCATCGATCGCCTTCCCGGGATTCGACCCGGCGCCGGTGCACGACATGGGGGCGGCGGTCGTCGACCTCTTCGAGGCGGCCGGTGTCGTCGGGGTGAAGCTTCTCGACGTCCCGGACGGCTACCCATGCGTCTATGCGGACATTCCCGGTCCGGAGGGCTCGCCGACGGTGCTCCTGTACGCGCACTACGACGTCCAGCCGGCGCCTGAGAGTCAGAACTGGTCCAGCGAGCCGTTCGAGCCGGTGACCAAGGACGATGGCCGGATCTACGGTCGGGGAGCCGCGGATGACAAGTCCGGTCTTGTGATCCACTACGGCACGCTGAAGATCCTCGGCGCCGATCGGCCATGCAACCTGAAGATCCTCGTGGAGGGCGAGGAGGAGACGATCTCGCACCTCGAGGCCTTCGTCGAAGCCAACCCCGACCTCTTCAAGGCCGATGCGTACGTCATCGCTGATATCGGACCGCAGCGCGTCGGCCGCCCCGGTCTGACCACCGCGCTCCGAGGCGACGTCGCCTGCACGGTGACGGTGCGCACCCTCGCCAACCCGGTGCACTCGGGCATGTTCGGCGGCGCCGCCCCGGACGCGCTGACCGCGATGATCCGCATCCTCGACACGCTGCACGACGAGAACGGAGACACGGCGATCGCCGGGGTCGACAGTTCCCAGTGGGACGGCGCAGACATGGACGAGGCTGTCTACCGAGAGGGATCGGCGATCCTTCCCGGCGTGGATTTCCTCGGAACCGGTTCGCTCTCCGATCGGATCTGGGCCAAGCCATCCGTGACCGTGCTGGGGATGGACCTGCCGAACGTCGCAGAGGCGTCGAATGTGCTCCTTCCTGAAGTGACCGCGAAGCTCTCGATGCGGATCGTTCCCGGTGCTGACGGCGACGCGCAGCTCGAGGCGCTGATGGCGCACCTGCGCGCGCAGCGGCCGTGGAACTGCGAAGTGGATGTCGCGAAGGTCAAAGTCGGACACGCGTTCGCGGTCGATGCCTCGCACCCCGCCATCGTCGCGGCGGAGGCAGCGCTCGAAGAGGCGTACGGCGCGCCCGTCGAGAACATCGGCAGCGGTGCGTCCATCCCGCTCGTGGCCTCCTTGAAGAAGGTCTCGCCCGATGCGGCGATCCTGCTCTGGGGGGCTGAAGACACCGCGCAGTCCCGCATCCACGCCTCCGACGAATCAGTCGACCCCGCCGAGATCGAGCGGATGATCGTCGCCCAGACGCTCTTCATCCGCAACCTCGCCGAGGCCGTAGGTCACTGATCGGATGACCGAGAGGGAGGCTGCGATGTCCGCACCTCAGCCCGTGAAGAGCATGACGGTGCTGCAGGCGACCTTCATCGGCGTCGGGTCCATGGTCGGTGCCGGCATCTTCGCCCTCCTGGGCGCAGCCGGTGCGGTGGCGGGTTCCGCGGTCTGGGTCTCGTTCCTCATTGCCGGCATCATCGCCGCCCTCCAGGGGTATTCATTCGCGAAACTCGGAGCGACCTACCCGTCGGGGGGCGGCATCCTCACGTTCCTGTCGCGTGGTTTCGGTGAGGGGCACCTCGCCGGCATCGGCTCGTGGCTCTTCTTCACGGCGGGGTCGATCGTCGTCGCGATGATCGCCACGTCCTTCGGCGGCTACGCCAGCGCCGTGCTCACCCAGAACGACGCGGTCTGGGCGAAGGTGTTCGCAGTCGCCCTCATCCTCGTGATGTCGGGGTTGAACACGATCGGGTCGACTGCCGTCGCCCGAGTGCAGTCCGTCATCGTGGTCATCGTGCTGGTGATCCTCGTGGTGTTCGCCGTCGTCACGATCGCCAACTGGGATCTCAGCCTCCTCTCACCCGCGGGCTATCCCGGCGTTCAGGAGATCATCGCGAGCGTCGCACTCACGTTCTTCGCCTTCCTCGGGTTCGGCGTCATCACGTTCACCGCGAAGGATCTCCCGAATCCGGCACGACAGCTGCCCAAGGCCATCTACTTCGCGCTCGCGATCGCCACGACGATCTACGTGGCAGTGTCGCTCGGCGTCTTCGGCACCCTCACCGCAGATCAGGTGGTCGAATACGGCACCACAGCGCTGGCGGAGGCCGCCAAGCCCACGCTCGGTCAGGCCGGGTACGTCCTCATGGTGATCACGGCGCTGTTCTCCACGACGGGTGCGGTGAATGCCGGTCTCTACCCGTCGATCGGGATGTCGGCTCATCTCGCGTCGGTGGGGCAGTTCCCTCCGGTCTTCGGTCGGTCGGTGGGCCGATTCCCGGTCGGCCTGATCGTCATGGCGGCGTTGGCCACCGTCCTCGTGATCGGATTCGACCTGAACAAGATCGCTTCCATCGGCAGCGCGGTGGCCCTGCTCGTGTTCTCGGCGGTCTCGGTCGCGCATCTCCGGCTCTTCACGAAGACCGGAGCGAGCGTGATCGTCCTCGTGATCGGCCTGGTGGCGACACTCGGCACCTTCGTCGTGTTCTGCACGACGACGCTCGTCGACGAGCCGGCCACCGCGATCGCGCTCGTCGCGATCATCGCGATCGCGGTGATCTTGGATTTCGGGTGGAAGGCGGCGGCCAGGCGCGGGCAACGGAGCTCGCCCTGAGCGCGGCGGACGGGAGTACACGCATGAACATCATGGTGCGAAAGCCCGCGCGGGCACGGACCACCTTGGTTGCGGCGGTCGCGATCATCGCGATGGGATTGGCCGGCTGCGCCGCTGAGGTCAGCGATGTCGATCGCGCTCAGGCGCAGGTCAACGCAAAGCAGAAGGCTCTCACCGAGGCGGAGGCCGATCTGGCGGCCGCATCGACCCAGGTCTGCGATGCGAGCGAAACCTACATCGTCGCGCTCGACCGGTACGGTGACGTTCTCCACGACACTGCGCCGACTGTCGGAGACGTCAGGGTGGCGGGCGCCGACCTCAGCGCACCGCGCGACGACGCATTCGAAGGCGCCGAAGCCGCCGTGCAGGCTCAGCAAGCGGTGACGGATGCCGAGCAAGAGCTGGCAGCGGCCCAGGCGGCCATGGCGGCTGCCACGACCGGCGCCACCGAGGCTCCGGCCGAGCCTGCCGTGACGAGCTCGCCCCTGGCGCCGGCCGCAACCGTCGACCGAGTCCACCAGGCGGAATCCGAGTTCACCGCCGCGCTGGGCGCGATCACCGATCAGACGCCGCTCGCGGAGGCGTCCGAGGTCTTCAACAGCGCCGCCGTCGCACTGGAGATGGCGTGGCTGCGCCTGTTCGCCGATGCCGGATGCATCCCCGACGACGAGCAGCAGCAGGCTCAGGCCGCGGCTGCCGCGTACACCTCCGCTCTGCAGCAGAACCTCGCCGACGCCGGCTACTACGCCGGTGCCGTGGACGGAATCTACGGACCGGAGACCGTTGCCGCAGTCGAAGCGCTGCAGGAGACGAACGGGCTGCCCGTCACCGGAACCGTCGACAAGGCCACCGCGGATGCTCTTCAAGCCGACCTGGACGCGCTGGGCGGCGCCGCTGCCGAGGACGCGGTCGCCGCAACCGCCGCCGTGCAGCAGACGTTGAAGCTCTTCGGGATCTGGGACGGACCGGTGGACGGCACGTGGACCCCGGAACTGACCGAGGCGCTGAAGGAATTCCAGACCGCCCTCGGCGTGGAGCCGACCGGCACCGTGGATGCCGCCACCATCGCCGCGCTCGAGAAGGCGCTCGCGGATCTGCAGGCCGGCTCGTCTCCCACCCCGACTCCGGAGGCCACAGAGGGTTAGTGCGGACCTGTCGCCGAAGACCCGCTGCGATCAGGTCGTCGGGTACGCCCGACTGCGCCGGCCGAGGCGGCGAAGCCGAGTCTCACCCCCGGCGGATGCCGGTGTTCCGGCGCGGCGCTAGCCGCCGACCCGCTCGGCCCGCAGTTGCGCTCGCCGCACCTTCCCGGCGTCGTCACGGATCTGCCCGTCCACCCGCTCGAACGTCCGGGGGATCTTGTACCGGGTCAGCCGCTCTCCCAGGAATTCTCTGAGTTCGTCGTCCGACACCTCGTCCGCGAGCTCGACGAGCGCGTGGGGCACCGAGCCGAGGTCCTCGTGCGGCAGCCCGATGACGACCGCCGACCGCACGAGCGGGTGCTCGCTCAGCGCGTTCTCGATCTCGGCCGGGTACACGTTCGCTCCGCCCACGACGAACATGTCGGACTCGCGATCGGCGAGGAAGAGGTATCCGTCCTCGTCGATGCGGCCGAGGTCGCCGACCGACTCCCAGCCGTCGTCGCCGATCTTCGCTTCGGCGCCGATGTAGCGATACGGGGCGGACAGCCCAGGGCCGCGTCGCATCCACAGCTCGCCCACCTCGCCCGCCTCCACCGCCCGTCCGTCGCCGTCGAGGATCCGCAATTCGCCGATGATCGGCCTGCCGACCGTGCCCGGCTTCTCGAGCCATTGCTCGCCCGTGACGAGGGTGACAGCCTGCACCTCGGTCGCCGCGTATACCTCCCAGATCCGGTCGCCGAGCCATGAGATCCACTCGCGCTTGAGCCACTCGGGGCACGGCGCCGCCATGTGCATGACGACATTGAGCGAGTCGATGTCGTACCTCGCGCGCACCTCTTCGGGCAGACGCGCGATGCGCGACATCATCGTGGGCACGACGTACAGCCAGTCGGCCCGGTAGCGGTCGATGAGGCGCAGCGTCTCCTCAGCCTCGAACCTCGGCATGAGCACCACGCGTGCGCCGACCGTCAGCGCGCAGATCGAGCTGAGGAACGGCGCGTTGTGGAACAGCGGCCCCGTGATCACGGCGGTGCCGTCGTCGCTCATGCCGAGCAGGCGCGCGAACCCTTCCGTCGTCGGCCGCAGCGCAGGCTGCTCGGCCACGATGAGCTTGGGACGACCCGTGCTGCCGCCGGACATCGTGACCTTCCAGACGGCGGCGGCCCCGGCATCCACGAAATCGTCGCTCAGCGCGGATTCCGGCTCGAACCCCGGCGGCACCGACGGGAAGCCTGCGGACTGCTCCTCTGTCGCGCCGACGACGAGGCTCGGCTCGGCGAGGGCGATGATCGCGTCGCGTTCGCGCGGGGGCTGCTGCACCGAGAGCGGCAATGGGCTGGCCCCGCATTTCCAGACCGCGATCTCAGCGGCGAGGAACTCGATCGAGTTCGGAAGGAGGATGCCGACGATCGAGCCGGGCGTGACGCCACGCTCCTGGTAGGCGCGCGCGAGCCGGCTCGACCGGCGATCCAGTTCGCCGCGGGTGATCGACTCGTCGCCGCACGTGATGGCGATCGCGTCGGGTGCCGTCTCGGCGAGGCGGTGCAGATTGCCGACGATGGATTCCTGGGTCGTCGACGCGGTCATCGCACCGACCTGATCGGGAGGACGGCCAGCGCCGACAGCGCCGACAGAACTCCGGCGAAGATGTACAGGCCCTGATAGCCCGCGATCGAGATCATGATGGCCGCGAAGACCGGTGCGAGAACCGCACCGCCCTGCTGGGCGATGTTGAGGATGCCGAGGTCCTTGCCGGCATCGTCGTTGCTGGGCAGCACCTGGGTCATCAGCGCCTGGTCGACGGCGAGGTAGCCGCCGATGCCGATGCCCGCGATTGTGAGCGAGATGATCGCGACCGGAATGGTCGGCGCGATGAGGGGCGGGATGGTGCTCGCCGCGACGATGATCGCCGAGACGATGACGATCGGCTTGCGACGGCCGATCCGGTCGGAGATGATCCCGGCCGGCACGAGGGCGAGTACGAGGGCGACGGTCGCCAGGATCACCGCGATCGGATAGACCGAGTTCGCCTCCGCCAGGTCGAGGCCCACGTAGTCGGTCAGGATGTACAGCTGGAACGAGATCACCGACTGGAAGCCGATGACGATCACCAGGCGTGCGACGAAGGCCCAGAAGAAGTCCGGGTACTTGCGCGGGCTCACCCAGAACGCGCGCAGCATCTCCACGAATGTGGTCTTCGGCGCGGCTGCACGATCCGACGTGTCTTCGCGCATCGTGCCGATGAGCGGCAGGGAACCTGCGAGGGCGATGATCGCGAAGGCGATGAAGCCGGCGAAGAGGTTGCTCGTGAACACCGACGCGATGATGTTGCCGATGATGCCGCCGACGAACACTCCGATGCCCGCGATGGCCGAGAACAGTCCGCGTTTGCTGACGGGCGTGCGGTCCGGCATCGTCGCGCTGATGGGGCTCGTGACCATCGCGACGAACATGCCGAAGATCGCGAAGAGGATGATGGTCGCGAGGATGTCGTTCGCGAAGGCGAGCGAGGCCGCGAACACGCTCACTCCGATGACGCCGGCAAGGATCCACGGCATCCGGCGCCCGAATCGTCCGCGCGTGCGGTCGGAGAGCATGCCCCACACCGGCGCGGCGATGAGGCTCACCGCCGCCACGGCGCCCGCCGTCACGCCGAGCAGCGCGACCTTGTTCGCGTCGTCGAGGATCGCGATGCGGTTCGGGATCAGCAGGCCGCCGATGCCGCTGTTGGCGGCACTGATGAACAGCTGGATGCCGAGGAACCCCGCGATGTACGGACCCAGCTTCTGGGCCTTGATCGTCACGGACGCGGCCATGCTGTCTGTCGTGGACACGGGTTGGCTGCCTCTCTCGCCGGTGCTGCGCTGCGCTCGGCTCGAGCCAGAGTAGCACCATTAAGTGAATTGCGGTTAGTATGAGTTCCATGACCACAACTGGTGCACGTGTGTTCGTCGTCGGCGTCGGTATGACGAAGTTCGAGAAGCCGGGACGACGCGAGGGCTGGGACTATCCCGACATGGCGCGCGAGTCGGGCACGAAGGCGCTCGAAGACGCTGGTCTCGACTTCGACGCGATCGAGGAGGCCTACGTCGGTTACGTCTACGGCGAGTCGACCGCGGGCGAGCGGGCCGTGTACGAGCTGGGGATGACCGGCATCCCGATCACCAACGTGAACAACAACTGCTCGACCGGCTCCACCGCGCTGTACCTCGCGGCGCGGGCCGTGCGCGGTGGTCTTGCCGACTGCGTGCTCGCGCTCGGCTTCGAGAAGATGCAGCCCGGGTCGCTCGCGCTCGACACCTACGGCGACCGCGAGGCGCCGCTCTCCCGCCACATGCGGGCCCTCGAGCAGTCGTCGCCGATGAGCGGCCCGCCGGCGGCCTGGATGTTCGGCTCGGCCGGCGCGGAGCACATGCGCAGGTACGGGTCGACTGCCGAGCACTTCGCGAAGATCGCGCAGAAGAATCACCGGCACTCGACCAACAATCCGTACGCGCAGTTCCAGGACGAGTACTCGCTCGCGCAGATCCAGGGCGACAAGATGATCTACGAGCCGATGGGGCTGACCAGGCTCCAGTGCTCGCCGACCTCCGACGGCTCCGGTGCGGCGATCGTGGTGAGCGAGGACTTCGTCGAGAAGCACGGACTCGCAGGCCAGGCGGTCGAGATCGTCGGGCAGGCGATGGTCACCGACATGCGCTCGACGTTCGACTCGCGCACCGCACGCGACCTCGTCGGCGCGGACATGAGCCGCAAGGCCGCTGAGGCCGTCTACCGGCAGGCGCAGATCGCCCCCGGCGACGTCGATGTGATCGAGCTGCATGACTGCTTCTCGGCCAACGAGCTGCTGACCTATGAGGCTCTCGGGCTGGCAGCTGAGGGGGAAGGGCACCACCTCGTCGACTCGGGTGACACCACCTACGGTGGCAAGTGGGTCATCAACCCGTCGGGCGGCCTCATCTCGAAGGGGCACCCCCTGGGAGCGACCGGCCTTGCCCAGTGCTCCGAGCTGACCTGGCAGCTGCGCGGCACCGCCGACAAGCGTCAGGTGGCGGGCGCGAAGGTCGCGCTGCAGCACAACATCGGCTTGGGCGGCGCAGCCGTGGTCACCGCCTACAGGCCCGCCGAGCGGTAGCCGTCCGGCTCGGAGGCCCGCACCGGCGTCAGGACGTCCCGGAGCACCTCGGCCAGGCCGGCCGGGTCCTCGGTGTGGAGGTCGTGGCCGCCCTTCATGTAGCGGACGTCCCACCCCGCGGCCGCAAGATCGCGGGCTGCGTCGGGGCGGACGGCGAAGCTCTTCTCCGCCAGCACGAGCGTCGACGGCACGGCGGGCGGGGACATCGGGAACGGACTCGCCAGGTATGACGCCTTGATGTCGATGAGGCACGTCTCGTCCCACTTCGCCCATTCGGCGCGCAGGCGCTCGAGGCCGTCGGGCGGCGATGGCTTGGCCATGAGGGCGCGGACGAGCCAATCGGGGAACTTCTTCTGCTTCGGCCCGAGGACGGGGATGAGCCAGAACTGGAACGGGGCCATCGCCAGCGCCGGATCCACGCCGATGAGCCGCTTCGGCTGCAGTTCCTCAGCCGCCCACGCCGTCGTGAGACCACCGAGTGACTGGCCGATGAGCAGGTCGAGACCATTCGGCAGCGTGTCGACGAGGTCGCCGGCGAAATCCTGGACGCGGTAGCTGTCGCCGCGCGGGCTGTCTCCGTGCCCGCGCTGGTCGACGAGGATGAGCGTCAGGTCGTGCTCGAGCAGGTACGGCACGAACTCCTTCCACACATCGGTGCTGCGCGAGGCCCCGTGCACGAGCGCGGCCGTGCGTGATCCGGAGCCGACCGTGACGGTGTTGAGCTTCATCAGGCGCCCACAGGCTCGTACTCGCGCAGGCGCAGCTCGCGCTTGAGCACCTTGCCCTGGGCCGAGAGCGGCAGTGCATCGAGGAAGCTCATGCTGCGGGGGATCTTGTATCCGGCGATGTGCTCGCGCGCGACGGCCTGGATCTCCTCGAGGGTCACCTCCTGCCCGGGCTGCAGCACGATCACCGCGTGGACCCGCTCGCCCCAACGCTCGTCGGGCAGCCCGATGATCGCCACGGCGGCGACAGCCGGATGCTTGGCGACGACGTTCTCGACCTCGACCGAGTACACGTTCTCGCCGCCGGTGATGATCATGTCCTTGATTCGGTCGACGACGTACACGTAGCCGTCCTCGTCCATGTAGCCGCCGTCGCCGGTGTGCATCCATCCGCCGCGCAGCGCCTCTGCAGTCTCGGCGGGCTTCTTCCAGTACCCGACCATCGTCGCCCCGCCGCGCGCGACGATCTCGCCGACGGAGCCCCGCGGCAGCTCGACGTCGTTCTCGTCGACGACGCGCACTTCGGTGTGCCAGCCAGCGCGTCCTGCAGAACGTCGACGGACGGGATGGTGGTGATCGACCGACAGGAGCATGGTCGCGACTGGTGCGAGCTCGCTCATGCCGTACGCCTGCAGGAAGGTGGCTTGCGGGAACAGCAGCGCGGCGCGGTCGAGCAGCGCTTCGGAGATGGGGGATGCCCCGTACACGATGTGCTTCATCGATGACAGGTCGCGGTCACCGGCGCCGGGCAGGTCGACCATCATCTGCAGCATCGTCGGCACGACGAGCACATCGGTGCCACGCTGCTTCTCCATCGTGTCGAGCACGCCTGCGGGGGTGAAGGCAGGCACGAAGACATGCGTGGAGTTCAGAATGAGCCCGCCGATCCACGAGGCGATGTCGGCCAGATGGAACATCGGCGCGACGTGCAGCAGGCGGCCCTCCGGCGTCAGGAACTCGCCCGAGGCGACGCAGCCGAATCCGGACGTCATCATGTTGTCGTGCGTCAGCACGACGCCCTTGGGAACTCCGGTCGTGCCGCCCGTGTAGAAGATGCCGAAGATGTCGGCCCCGCCGCGACGGGCGTCCTCCGCCGGGGCCGCCGACGCGATCAGGTCTTCGTAACGCAGCATCCCGTCGGGTGTGGGCTTCTCGCCGAAGTGGATCAGCGTCCGAAGGCCCGGTGCGAGCGGACGCACCGACTCGACCAGGTCGAGCCAGGTGTCATCGACGATGAGCGTGGCGATATCGCATTCGGCGAACGAGTGGGCGATCTCGGCTGCGCTCCACCGGTAGTTGACCGGCACGACGACGCCGCCCGCCCACGGGATACCGAGCAGCGACTCGTGGAAGATGTCGGAGTTGAGCGACACGATCGCGACCCTGTCGCCATCGGCGACGCCGGATCTCTGCAGAACACCGGCGAGGCGCGCGACGCGATCCGCCGACTCGGCGACGGTGCGGACGCGATCTCCCGCGACCGTGTACTCCCGGTCGGGCGTGAGCTGCAGTGCGCGGTGCAGGGGCTGGGTGACTTCCATCGTGTTCTCTCCTTTGAGACGGCGTGGTCGGGAAGCGTCAGGCGAGCCTCATCGATTTGCCGATGAGGTCTTTCATGATCTCGGTGCTGCCGGCATAGATCCGCTGTGCGCGGGAATCGAGCCAGAGCTGGGTGATGGGGTGCTCGGGCAGGTAGCCGTCGCCGCCGTGCAGCTGCACACCGGTGTCGAGCACCTTCCACATGAATTCGGTGGTCCACCATTTCGCCTTCGCGGCGTCCACCGGGGTCAGGTCGCGGGCGTTGAGTGCGCGCACGCAGTCGTCGACGAACGACTGCGCGATATCGAGCTCGGTGGCGAGTTCGGCGATCGTGAACCGCACGGTCTGGTTCGCCCCGATCGGCCGGCCGAACGTCTCGCGCTCGCGCACATGATCGATCGTCAGATCGAGTCCTGCACGCGCGGTGGCCAGGGCATGGGCGGATGCGGTCACCCGCTCCTGCGCCAGGTTGCGCGTGAGCCCGCGGAAGCCGTCGCCCTCCGCACCGAGCGTGTCCGCGATCGGCACGCGGACGCCCTCGAGGGTGATCTCGGTCGTGTTGTGCGCGTGCATCCCGACCTTGTCGAGGTTGCGCGCGGAATAGCCCGGCGTGCGCGTGTCGACCACGAGGAGGGTGAGTCCGCGATGACGGTCCTCACTCGTCCTGGCCGCCACGATCACCAGGCCGGCATTGAGCCCGTTACCGATGAACTTCTTCGTTCCGTCGAGCGCCCAGTGATCGCCGTCGCGCACCGCGGTGGTCTGGATACCGGCGAGATCCGAACCCGTGCCGGGCTCGGTCATCGCGATGCCCAGCACCGTCTCGCCGCGGATGACTCCGGGCAGCCAGCGCGCCTTCTGCTCCTCGGTGCCCATGTCGACGATGTACGGCGCGATGATGTCGACGACGAGGCTCGGTCCGACGATCGGCGGGAACACGTGGAGGCGTGTCGCCTCCTCGGTCAGGATCAGGTTGTACCGGAAGTCGTTCACGCCCGTGCCGCCGTATTCGGCGGGCATCCCGTGCGCGAGCGCCCCGATCTCGGCAAGACCCGTGTACAGCTCTGGGCCGACGATGCGGTTCTCGATCCACGTCGGGTGCGCCGGCACGACCACGCGCTCGAGGAACTCGCGCACGCGGGCGCGATAGGCCTCGTGCGCGGGTTCGTAGAGGTGCCGCTTCATCAGATGAAGAACCCTCCGCCGCAGACGACGACCTGTGCGCTGATGTAGTCCGATTCGGGCAGGCAGAACAGGTAGACCGCGCCGGCCGCGTCCTTCGGCGTGCCGGCGCGGCCGAGCGGGATCAGCTGCTCGGTCATGGTCTTCAGCTGGTCGCTGATGCCCACCTTGATCGTGTTGCCGGCCACGTCGATGTGGTCCGCACCGTCGGTCGCGGTGAGCCGCGTCTCGATGAGGCCGAACGCCACCGCATTCACCGTGACGTTGTAGCGTCCCCACTCCTTCGCGAGCGTCTTGGTCAGACCGACGATGCCGGCTTTCGCAGTCGAGTAATTCGACTGGCCGGCGTTGCCGCCCAGTCCGGCCAGCGACGAGATGTTGACGACCTTGCGCGCGTTCGCGACGCCGTGCGCGGCGATCTCGCCCTTGGCGGCCGCCGAGATGACCGGCTGCGCGGCGCGCAGGATGCGGAACGGCGCTTTGAGGTGCACGTCGAGGATCGCATCCCACTGATCGTCGCTCATCTTCTGGATGACGGTGTCCCACGTGTAGCCCGCGTTGTTGACGATGATGTCCACGCCATCGAACGCGTCGACCGCCGTCTGCACGAATCGCTCGCCGAAGTCGGCGTCGGTCACGCTGCCGACGCAGCCGACGGCCCGCCCCCCGGCGGCGAGGATCTCGGCGATGGTCTGGTTCGCGGGGTCTACGTCGAGGTCGTTGACGACGACGCTCGCCCCCTCGCTCGCGAGTTTGAGGGCGATCTCGCGCCCGATCCCGCGGCCGGAGCCGGAGACGAGGGCGACCTTTCCTTCGAGGGTTCCCATGGAGTTCCTTGATCAGTCGAGTTCAGTCGAGGGCGACGACGGCGCTGCCGGTCAGGGTGACGGTGCCGTCGGCCAGCGTCACGGAGAGATCGAGGCTCGCGAGTCCATCGTGGACCGCGGACACGACTCCGGTGCACGTCGGCCGCGCGTGGACAGGGGTGATCGCGGCGAAGCGCACCTGGAACGACCGGATCCGTTCCTGAGGGACCCAGCCGGTCAGCAGTCGGCCGAGGTAGGCCATCGAGAGCATGCCCTGCGCGAAGACGTCGTCCAGGCCCGCAGACTTCGCCAGGTCGCTGTCGAGATGCACCGGGTTGTGGTCGCCGGATGCGCCCGCGAACAGCGCGAGCGTCGTGCGGCTGATGGGTGCGACCTCGAGGGCGGGCAGCTCGGTGCCGACCGCGAGTTCCTGAAGCTCGATCATCGCGCCACCTCCCGCTCGGGATGCCGCGCCACGACCGTGTCGGTGAGCGTGGCGATCCGCTCGCCCTGCCGAGTGACCTCGGTGTCGACGACGATGAACTCGAGCGCGCCACCGCGCTTCTCGTAGACGTCCGTGATGCGCGGTTCGAGGAGCAGCTCGTCGCCGGCGAAGGCCATCGTCGCGTACTCGAAGCGCTGCTGGCCGTGCAGCACGAGGCGTGGGTCGATTCCGAGCTCGACCAGCCACGCCATCGGATCCGGCTTCTCGAGCTTGAGGCCGAAGAGGAAGGTCGGCGGGACCGGAAGGTCGGGATAGCCCGCCTCGACGGCCGCGTCGATCTCGCTGTATCGCGGGTCGGTCTCGCCGATCGCCTCGGCGAAGAACTGGAGTCTTCCGCGCTCGATGAGCGCGGTCTGCGGAGCCAGCACTCTGCCCACGGCATCCTTCGCTGACGTCACCGGGTCTCCTTCGTCAAACTAACCGGAATTCACTTAGCGCTGACTGTAACACGGAAACGCGCTCTCGAACAGGAAGATGTGAATTCCGGTTAGCAAAGTTGCGCGGCGAACGATCGTGGCCGCGTCGCCTCTGCAATCATGGATTCATGACCTCCGTCGTGCCCGAGACCCCGCCCCGGGGGACGCGCCCGCGCAACCGTCGGGCGATCACGATCGAGGCCGCGACCGAGCTGTTCTGGAGGCGCGGCTATGCCGCCGTCAGCATGAGCGACATCGCCGATGCGACCAACGTCGGAGCGTCCGCGCTGTACCGGCACTTCCCGAGCAAGTCCGAGCTGCTCGTCGCGGCCGTGCACGCCGGCCTCGCAGGCTACGCTGCCGTGCTGGATGACGCGGACTCGCGGGATGACCCGCAGGATCGCCTCTCCTTCGTCATCGAACGACTCGCCGAGACCTCCCTCGATCACCGCGCGCTCGGTGTGCTGTGGCAGCGGGAGGCGCGCAATCTCGAAGACTCCGAGCAGCGCGTCCTGCGCGACGAGCTCACGAGTCACACTCGACGCGTGGCCGAGCTCATCCTCGCCACGCGGTCCGACCTCGACGCACGCCGCGCCGACCTGCTCGCGTGGTGCGCGATGGGTGCGCTCGTCAGTCCGAGCTTCCACTCGGCGACGCTCCCACGGTCGCAGTTCGTCGAAGTGATGGTCGACCTGGTCACGACGATCACCTCACTGCCCATGCCGGCCGCCGAGCGTGCGGAACCCGGCGGTGTCGACCCCGCCCCAGCCGAGTCGCGCCGCGACTCGATCATCACCGTCGCAACCGAGCTGTTCGCGGAGCACGGCTTCGCCGCGACGGGCATCGATGAGATCGGCGAGGCCGCCGGCATCGCAGGGCCGAGTGTGTACAGCCACTTCGAGAACAAGGCTGCGATCCTCGTCGCGGCGATCGAGCGCGCGCACGTCATGCTGCGCGTCGACCGTGACGAGATCCTGGGGAGCGATCTTGCCCCGATGCAGAAGCTCGCGCGCCTGATCGACTCGTACGTGCGGGTCGCGAACAGCGACCGCGCCGTCATCCGCATCCTGCTCTCCGAACTCATGAACCTGCCCGATGCCGACCGCGAAGCGGCCCGCAAGCTGCAGCGTGACTACATCGACGCGTGGGTCGATCTGTATCGCGAGTTCAGCGACGCCGACACGACGACCGCGCGGATCCGGGTGCAGGCGGTGCTACTGATCGTCAACGACGCCGTGCAGACGCCGCATCTGCGGACGCGACCTGGGTTCGAGCAGACGCTGTCGCGGATGTCGAAGACCCTGCTCGGCATCCAGCCTCTCCAGTCCGGCGTCGTGCTAGCGTAAGTGAATCGCGGTTCGGTGCGTTTCGGCGCCGGATCCATCCTCGAGACGACGCATGGACAGATGACCGACGCACCAGCCTGGTTCACCGACGCGCTTGCTGCCGAGCCCGAGCTCGGATCCATCGACGTGGAGGGCGCGTCCATCGCCTATCGAGCCTGGGGAGAGGCCGGCGACGCCCGGCACGATCTGCTGCTCGTGCACGGCGGGGCAGCTCACGCGGGCTGGTGGGACTTCATCGCCCCGATGCTCGCAACAGGCCGGCGCGTCGTCGCGATCGACCTGTCGGGCCACGGCGACAGCGGGCATCGCGCCGCGTACTCGATGGATCTGTGGGCGCGGGAGCTGGCCGCCGCGGTCGGCGGGGCAGGGTTGCGGGCGCGTCCCGTCATCGTCGGGCACAGTCTCGGAGGCATGATCGCGACGGTCCTCGCTCAGCTAGCGGAACCCGAACTCGGGGGCCTCATCGTCGTGGATTCCCCGATCGAGCCGCAGGGTCCGTGGCCCCGCACCGAGGCGGACAACACGTTCGGCAGAGCCCGCGTGTATGCGACGCGCGCTGCTGCGGTCGAGCGCTTCCGCCCGATCCCGCCGCAGGCGTCGCTGCCCTACACCGCGGCGCACATCGCTTCGACCTCGGTGCGCGAAGTCGAGGGCGGGTGGAGCTGGAAGTTCGACCCCGGCTTCGTCGGCATGACCGGCGACCTGCCGCACACGATGGACGGACTGACATGCCCTGCCGTCTACATCGCGGGTGAGCACGGCATCCTCAGCCCCGGTGCACGCGCCCTGCTCGAGGCGTCTTCCGAGGTGCCCGTCCTCGAGATCCGCGACGCGGGGCACGCCATGATGCTGGATCAGCCGCTCCCGCTCAGCGAAACCCTGCGCGGCGCGCTCGCCGAGTTCGAGCTGTCAGAGCCCCAGCGCGCCGCGTAGCGCACCGAGCTGGGATGCCCAGAAAGCCTGCGCCACGGGCTTCTTGGTGAACAGCCGGTCGAAGCCGTGGAACGCGCCCGGCACGACCACCAGCTCGCACGGCACTCCGGCGTCGTTCAGGCGTCGCGCGTACGCGAGGTCTTCGTCGTGGAAGAGGTCGAGCGTGCCCACGCCGATCCACGCCGGCGGGAGTCCGCTCAGATCCTCTCGACGTGCCGCCGCCGCGTAGGGCGAGACGCCGGCACTGCCCGGTGCGGTGCCGAGGTAGGACGTCCAGCCGTAGTGGTTGCTGCGCGGGATCCAGATGAGTACGCCGCGAGTGTCATGGTCGGTGCGCGTGACGGTGCGGTCATCGAGCATCGGATAGACGAGCAGTTGGAACGCTGGACGCACCTCACCGCGGTCGTGGGCGAACAGCGCGAGGGTCGCGGCGAGGCCGCCCCCCGCGCTGGCGCCGCCGATCGCGATGCGCTCCGTGTCGATCCCGCGTTCGTCCGCGTGCTCGAACACCCAGCGCAGGCCGGCGTATGCGTCGTGAACGGCGGCGGGGGAGGGATGCTGCGGCGCCAGCCGATAGCGCAGCGCGACGACGGTCATCCCGAGCTCGAGGGCGAACGCGCGACTGACCGATTCGTCGTTCTCGGGGGTGCCGCTGACGAAGCCGCCGCCGTGGATCCAGAAGAGGGCCGGGGACTTCGTGGCGACGGCGGTCGGCCGGTAGATCCGCAGGCCGACGTCGGGCTCTCCCTCGAGCCCGGGGACCGTGACGTCCTCGACCGTGAGCGTGTCGGGGAGCGGTGGCGCTTTCGGCAGGATGTCGGGTATCACCCGGATGAGCCACGAATCGGCGGGGATCTTCGGGATGAATCGTGCGGCGCGCAGCTCGGGGTGCAGCTTGGTCATCGGCTGCCCACCCATGCCTGTCGCTCCGCGCCTGCGGCGTCGCTGACGACCGAGCTCTCGGTATCGAAGATCTTCGTGATTCGGCCGCTGGATCTGTCGTACGGCGCCCATCCGGGCTCGCCGGTCGTCGCGAAATCGACGAAGGCTCGATGGAACTCCTGCGCCAGCGACTCCGGCGGGTTCTTGCCGAACACGCGCTCGCCGGGTTCGCCGCCGAGCTCCCTGATCGCGGCGAGGTCGTCACGGGCGAACGGCAGGTCGATCGCGTGGTGCGACGCGGTGAAGGGCGGCAGGTCCTCGCGCTGCCAGCGGAATTCGTACAGCCAGCTCGTCTCGGGTCGCGCCTCGACCAGGCGGATCGTCGGGATGCGGAACCCCCAGTCCGTCCATCCGGCCTCGACGAGGGCGTCCAGACCCCGGATGCTGCGCCGGCCGTTCTCGTAGGCGTCGACGATCTCGCGGTTCATGCGAAGAGCCCGCTTCAAGCCCCTGCGCACGAACGGCGCGACGGCCGGCGCCGCGGTCGTGATGCCGTTGATCAGCGACGCCATCTCGTTGGTGGTCGTGCCCGTCATGAGCGGCACGCCGGGGTATGTGCCGGCCGAGTCGACCGGGTTGCGGGGGAGCACGGCGGTGTCGTGGACTCCGCGGAACGGGCTGAGCAGCAGCGAGCGTCGATCGCCGAGAGTGAGACCGATGGCGGCGAAGCGCGTGAGCGCCTTGAAGGTGGCTTTCGTCGTGCGATCGAGCGGGACGCTTCGGAGGCCCTCCACGGTCGGCTTGACGCCGAGGCCCTTGGCAACCTGACGGGTGATGCGCATCGCCTCATCGGCATCCACCGACGCCATCGAGCAGCCGCTCTGCGCGATCGCGCGGTGGAACAGTCCTCGGCTTGCGGGCAGCGCCAGCTGGAACATGACCGATACGCCACCGCCGGACTGCCCGAAGATCGTGACGCGAGACGGATCGCCCCCGAACTGCGAGATATTGCGCTGCACCCATTCCAGCGCTGCCGTCTGGTCCCGCAGGCCAAGGTTGTCGTGCCCCTCGCCGAGGTAGAGGAAGCCGTCGATGCCGAGCCGGTAGTTGATGCCGACGTGCACGACGCCGTCGCGAGCGAAGTTCCTTCCGGAGTAGCCCGGGAACGACCCGCCGCCGAAGGAGTACCCCCCGCCGTGGATGTGCACGACGACGGGCAGCCGAGCTGCAGGGCTCGGGTCGGGGCTCCAGACCTCGAGCGTCAGGCAGTCCTCGCCGGTCTGCTTGGGCGAGTACAGCTCGGCGAGCTCATCCCCGCCCTCGGGCTGGGGAGCGGAGGGACCCGGCCTGGTGCCGTCTCGCGTGCCTTCCCAGCGCTCGGGCGGCTTCGGCGGAAGGAAGCGGTTCTCGCCGAACGGCGCAGCCGCGAACGGGATGTTCCGGAAGTGGTGCAGGCCCGAGTGATCGAGGCCCGAGACCGCGCCGAACTCGGTTGTGACGGTGGTTTGTGCGAGCACCCGGTCCTCCTCGACATGGTCGGCGACTCAGGGTAGCACGCTTACTAACGGTTGTTCACTTACGGATCGACTCGAGCGACTGCCCATACCGCAATGAACCCCGCGCCCCTCAGAATCGTGTGTATTGAAGAAGGCCTCAGCGAGGAGGCCACCGATCGGAACGGGTGAGTCAATGGCCGACAACAATCAGCGCGTTCTGAGGGTGATGCGCATCCTCAGCGCGCTCTTCCTTCTCGCGACGGGCGGGATCCATCTGTACCTCGTGTTCGCCGGCGTCGGCGGCATCCTGGGCGTGGCGTTCGTCCTCAACGCCGTGGCGGGGGTCGTGCTCGGGATCGCGATGCTCATCCTGCGCGGCCGCCTCCTGCAGCTGGCGACCGTGCTGAGCCTGCTCTTCCTGATCGCGACGCTGGGCGCCCTCGTCCTCGCACTCACCGTGGGCCTCTTCGGCATCACCGAGACATGGGACTTCATGCTCGTCCCCGAGACGGTGATCGTCGAGTCGATCGGCATCGTCGTGCTCGCGATCACCACTGCCGTCGTTCTCCGTCAGCCGCAGCCCGCTGCCCGAGCCGAAGGCTGACGGAGAACGCCTCAGCCGCTGAACGCCTGCAGGAAACGGTCGCGGAACTGATCCATCCGCCAGATCGGGGCCTCCGATGACGGGCGCACGCCGGTCTGCCATCGCCACGACGCGATCTGTTCGAACACGGCCGGGTCCCTGGCGATGATCGTGATGGGCACCTCGTGATCCGCGCCCTCGCCGCTCACGATCCGTGCGGGCTGGTGGTCGCCCAGCACGATCAGGACCAGATCCTGCTGATCATGCGTGTGCAGGAACGAGAACATGGCGCTCAGCGTGTACTCCACCGACTGCCCGTACACGTTCCGCACCCGCTGCTGGTCCGGCCACACCTGGGTCGGCGCGAGGCCTTCCGCCGGCTGGGGGTCGAACACCGAGCCGTCGCCGACCTCCGCCCACGGCACGAGCCGCGGCAGCGGCGTCCACGGCGTGTGCGAAGACACGAAGTCGACCTCCGCCATGATCGGCTCGTGCGGTGCGGCGAGCTCCTGCTCGTAGAAATGACTCCAGGTGTACTGGTCGGGGATCCGGGCGTAACTGAAGGTCGGACCCCGATAACCCATGTTGCTCGCATCGAGCATCGTGTCGTACCCGTAGAACGCGCGGCCCTGCTGCCACGGCTCGGTGTTGGAGGGGACGACGGAGACCGTTCGCCAGCCGGCATCCTTGAATGCCCGGGTGAGGGTCATCCGGTCGCTCGCGAGCAGCGTGTCGTACTTCTGCTGCGAGTCGACCCACACGCCGCCCTGCAGGGTGGAGTGCGCCAGCCAGCTGACTCCGCCGAAGGTGGGCGATGTGAGGAAGGCGCTCTGTGCCGAGTACCCGTCCCGACTCAGTTGACTGCCACCCTCGGCGAGCACTCGGGCGATTCCCTCCGTGAAGGTCGAGTCCTGCACCGCGACCGCGCCGTAGCTCTCCAGGAACGCGACGACGACGTCCTTCCCCTGGAGCCGCGACAGCATGCCGGCGGCGGGCACGCTGAGCGGATCCGAGCTCAGAGCGCGCTCGAACGCGGCCTGCTCGCGGATGCTCGAGGCGGTCTGCGCCGACGTCGCGGCGAGCGCGCGTGCCGAATCGGCTGAGGCGAGCGGCACACCTGGCCAGATCTGCGCGCCGACGAGCGCGCACAGGATCCACGACGTCGCCGCCGTCGCAGCGACGATGCGTCCGGTACGGCCGGAGCGCGAGGCGATGCGCTCGGTCCGCAGCGCGGCGCGCGCGACTGCGATGACAGCGGCCACCGCCAGCGCGACGATCAGCGCAACGATCAGGATCGCGTTGCCGGTACCTGTCGCGTCCCGCATGACGCCGTAGGCGCTCACGATCGCAGGCCAGTCCTGGGTGAGGCTGAACGCGCGATCGATCGTCGCCTCGAAGCCGAGGTCGAGCGCCGCGACGAGCATCGCGACCACGATGACCACTCCGAAGGCGGCCGCGATGAGCCAGCGCAGCCGTCGACTCGGGATCGCGAGCAGGAGCAGCACGACCGCGATCGACTCCGCCGGCAGGCTGAGCAGCGCAGCGGGCGTGCCCATCGTGAGCGCCCCGGCGACGAGCGGGGCGATCAGCAGCGTCGCGAACGCGGCGACCGTGGCTGCTCGCGCACCTCGCCGCGGGCGGTGCTGGTCCTCGAATCCGCCGTTCACAGGAGCGCCTTCACGATCGAGCGGAGAGCTCCCCGACCGACGTTCGCTCATCGGCCTGGAACCTATCGGACAGGGCGTAGCGCATGAGCACCACGTCGCCGATCCGGCAGGTGTCGGCCAAGGTGGCCCGCCGCGACGCGGTCCACGGGAACGGGCCGGGCTCGACGAAGCGCGGTGCGCGCGATTCGCCGACGAAGAGCGGGGCGATCGCGAGCTGCAGCTCGTCGGCCAGGTCGTCGACGAGGAACTGCGTGTGGAGCTTGCCGCCGCCTTCGACCATCAGGCGTTGCACGCCCCGCGCGGCGAGGTCCTCGACGACATCGGCCATCGTCACCTTCGCACCGAGTCCGACCACCGTCGCAACGCGGCCTATCCTGTTGCGGACGCGGTCGAGCGACGGGGTCGGGCAGTAGACGATCTTCTCGACATCGCCCTCGGTGAAGAAGGCCGAATCCGGCGGCAGGTCGCCGCTCGCGGTCACCGTCACCTTGATCGGTGAGACGGGCTTTCCGGCGGCGAGGCGGAGCAGCCGCCGTTCGTCGCCGCGCACCATCAGCCGCGGACAATCCCGCCGGACCGTCGATGCGCCGACCATGATCGCATCGCTCTCGGCGCGCAGCTGATCGACGCGGTCGAAGTCGGCCGCGTTGGACATCGCGAGTTTGCGGGGTGCGGCGCTGTCGAGATAGCCGTCGAGCGACATCGCGCAGCTGAGGATGACGTACGGGCGTTTCACGGTGCGGACACCGCCTGCCGTGCGTCGCGCAGATCATGACGTCGGCGGAGAGCGGATGCCGCGACCACGGCCGCCCCCGGAACGGCTGCGATCATGGCGAGCACTCCGAACGCGGTGGAGGCTGCGATGCCCGCGGACGCACCGAGTCCCACCGCGGCGAACGCCCACGCGGCAGCACCCTCCCGCGGACCCCACCCGCCGATGTTCAGGGGAATCGCACCGGCGAGCATCACGATGAGCGCGACGGCCGCCAGCCGTTCGGGCGGGGCGGCGACACCGACGGCGATGCACGCGACGATGAAGGTGCCGGTGAGCCCCATCAGGACGATCACGGATGCGGCGGCGACGCCGATGACGGTGCGCGCCGAACCGAACGCCGATCGAAGTGTGGTCAGCTCCCGGGCGATCGCCCGGCGGGCACGCTCGCTGACAGCCGCTGCGACGACGACCCCGGCGCAGGCGACGCTCACCGCAAGGAGCACGGTGCCCACAGCGGGAGCGTAACCCGACATGCCGAGCGACACCAGCACCACCACGGCGAGGGTGAACTGCACCACCTGGCCCACCGCGCGCTCGGCGACCACCGCCCGCGCGGCCTGCGGAATCCGGTTCGCGCTGCGTCCGTGGGCGACCGCGCGATGGATGTCGCCGATCACCCCGCCGGGAAGGATCGTGTTCAGGAACTGGGACCGGTAGTACCCCGACACCGACTCGCGCCACCCGAGCGAGAGTCCGAGTCTCCGGGCGACGATCCGCCACCTCCAGGCTGCCGCCGCGGTGGTCACAACGCCCAGCGCGAGCGCGATCGCGATCGGCACGGGCGACACGGACGCCAGACCTCGGAGGAAGGGCTCGGCTCCGACGGTGAAGACGATCGCGACGAGGATGAGCGCCCCGACTCCGGCGCGCGCGACAGCGCGGGTGCGCGGCGAGAGGCGACCCCGCCGCGTCGGCTGCCCGGCCGCCGTCGAGGTCATGGCGGCCACGCGAGCAGATCCAGATGGTGCACCGTCACCCGCAGTGCGCCCGCGGCGAGTTGAGCGCCGCGCGTTCGCAGGTACTCCTCGGCCCACTCCTCCAGCGTCGGACGCTCCTCGACCGCCGCGCCGACCCAGCCCTCGAGCCACTCGCGCACGAGTGCGGTCTCGGAGGAGTCCAGCCGCCACGGTGAGTCATCGGCGCGCACCCGCCACCCCGCGGCCGTGAACAGCTCGGTCACCGTCGCGGCGGCATCCGGGCCGAGCAGTGCGCGTCCGGCGGTCGTGCGTCGCTGGTGGTCGTTGAACGCGGACTCGAAGACCCGGTCGCCGGGATCGAAGGGCTCGATCTCGACCCGTCCGGTCACGCTCAGCGCGACGAGCGCAGGGGCGCCTGCGGCCACGCACGCCCGGACGATGGTCTCCGCCTCCTCGCGCGTGAGCACATCCAGAAGCGCCGACATCGTCACCAGCGACGCTCCGACCAGGTCTGCGTCGCTCAGCTCGCCGACATCCCTCACCCTCGTGCGGATCACCGGCGGATGTCCGGTCGAATCGGAGGCGCCGTGCGCCGCGCGATCGAGGAGCACATCGTTCCAGTCGTGGAGCACCCAGGTCTGCGGTCCGGGCAGCAGCGGCGCGAGCCACCGCATCATCGACCCGGTGCCGCTGCCCAGGTCGTGCACGACGACCGGGACGCGGGTCATGCGCGCCGCCTTCCGCGCAAGCGGCCGCGACCGCGACCTCGCGTCGGCGTCTTCGCGCAGGCTCAGCCACTCCACCGAGATCGGGATGACGTCGCTCATCGCACGCTCGCCAACGTCGCCGCGACGCGGTCTGCGGTGTCGCTCCATCGCGGAAGGCGCGACCGGCCGCGGCCCGCCGCGTCCTTCGAATCCGCCCGCAGGGCCGGATCCGCCAGCCACCGCCGCAGTGCATCGGTGAGGGCGTCCGGACGACCTGGGGGCACGAGGGTCGCGGCATGCGACTCGACGGTCTGCGGGATCCCGCCGACCGCGCTGGCGAGGACCGGGATGCCGCGCCGAAGCGCGTCCGCGATCGCCATGCCGTAGCTCTCCACGCGCGAGGGCGCCACGACGAGGTCCGCGCGGTCGTACGCGTCGTCCAGTTCGTCCTGACCGAGGACTCCGGTCATCGTGATGCGGTCGTCGATGCCCGCCGCCGCGGCGAGGGCCGCGAGGCGATCCGCGAACCGGGGATCCGCATCCAGCGATCCGGCGACCGTGCAGGTCCACGTGTGCTCGTCGCGGAGTCCGGCCAGGGCTTCGATCAGGATGTCCTGCCCCTTGTGCGGCGCGACGACTCCGACGCACAGGAACGCGCCTCCGCCCGACGTTCCGCCGGCTGCGGGTGCGTCGTCCGAGCCCGGGCGCGCCACGACGATCCGACCGGGGGCGACCGTGCCGCGTCGCTCGAGCTCGGACCGGGTCCATTCGCTGGTCGTGATCACGCGGCGGGTGCTCCGCAGAGCGCGGGTCTCTCCGGCAACGACCCGCGGATCCGCTCCGGGGAAGGCCGCAGACACCATGTGCGCGAGCGTGACGATCTGGAGGCGCCCGACCGCGTCCTCGATCGCGTCGGGTGCCCGACCCGCGATCAGGCCGTCGATGAGCACCACCTCGTCCTCGGGCACGCTCGCGAGCAAGTCTGCCGCGCGAATGGGCGCGTCCGCGCCGACCGGCCGCATCCGCACGGTCCACCCGAGCGACGCCAGTCCGTCTCGGACGCGGCGATCGAAGACATTGCCGCCGCTGGCGCGGGTGGGGTCGTCGATGCCCTCCGGCACGACGAAATGCACGGTGCGCCCCTCGGAGGCCGTCACAGCGTCACCTCGTAGGAGGCCCATGCGATGTGCGATTCGTGCAGCGTGACCGCGATCGCGTGCAGTCGCGCCGCGCCCGGCCCGATTCCCCCGTCACGCGCGGCAGCGACCAGGCGATCGGCGATCACGCTGCACAGCCGCTCCGTCGTCGTGTTGAGCCCGGCGAACTCCGCCAGCTCGTCGAGATTGCGGTACGACAGCGACGCGAGGATGCCGCGCAATGCATCCGAGGCGCGCCCGATGTCCACCACGACTCCGTCGTCGTCGAGGTCGGCCGCGCGGAAGGTCGCGTCGACCACATAGGTCGCGCCGTGCAGCCGCTGAGCCGGGCCGAAGATCTCGCCGGACAGGCTGTGGGCGATCATGATGTGATCCCGCACGGTGACGGAGTAGGTCATCCGGCATCCCTCCAGTCGATCGTGTGGCAGAGCCCCGGCGCGGATCCGTCTGCGACGGCGGCCATGACGCCGGGCAGGTCCCGCCACGACGAATCGCCCGTCAGCAGGGCGTCGAACGCGGGATCCCGCAGCAGTCGCAGAGCGAGCGCGAGCCGGTCGCTGCTGCGCCGGCTCCCGCGGCGTCGCGGCGAGATCATGCCGACCTGGCTGGAGCGGATCGTCAGGCGCTGCGAGTGGAAGTCGCCTCCCAGCTCGAGCCGGACCGGTCGATCGCCGTACCAGCTCGCGACGACGATCTCGCCCTCGGTCGCGGCGGACTCCAGGGCGGACTGCAGCCCGGCCTCGGAACCGCTCGCCTCGACCACGATGTCACGCTCGAACGGCGCATCCTCGGGGTGTGCATACGAGACCCCGAGGAGCTCGCATACGCGAGCCTTCGACCGGTCGACGTCGACGACGACGACGTCGACTCCGGGAATGGCCTGCGCGAGCCGCGCAACGGCGCAGCCGATCATCCCCGCGCCGACGACGGTGATGCGGTCGCCCACGAGTGGCGCGGCATCCCACAGCACGTTCACCGCGGTCTCGACCGCACCCGCGAGCACGGCCCGGCGAGCGGGCACGCCGTCGGGGATCACCTGAACGGCCGACTCGGGCACCACGAATGCCGACTGGTGCGGATACAGGGTGAACACCGCGAGACCGCGGAGCTCGGGCGGCCCGCTCTCGACGACGCCGACGTTCAGATACCCGTACTTGACCGTGTCGGGGAAGTCGCCCTCCTGGAACGGCGCGCGCATCCGCTCGTGCTCGCCGCGAGGAACCTCGCCGCGGAAGACCGTCGACTCGGTCCCGCGGCTGATGCCGGTGAACGCCGTGCGCACCAGCACCTCGCCCGCTCGGGGGTCGGGGACCTCCTCGGTCCGCAGCACCCCGACACCGGGTGACTCCACCCAGAACGCGGTCGCCGTCGTCACCACGGCCTGCTCCGGAAGTGAACCTTTCGGCACGCGGCACACGTGTCATGAGTGGTACCCATGAAGAGAGAACGAGTCGCACAGTGCAAAAGGTTCATATCGCTCCGCTCTGGTCGATCCTCGCCGGCGCCGTCGGGCTGGCCGTGATCGGCTGGTTCAGTGCGCTCTCGGTCGTCGGCTGGTGTGCCGGACTCCTCTACCTTGTCTGCTCGAACGTCCTGCTCACCAGGGGGTTGCGTCGACACGGAACACTCCACTTCGGACCCGCGAACGCCGTCACGGCCGCGCGCTCGACGCTCGTCGGGCTCGTCACCGCGCTCGTGGCGACCTCGTTCACGGCATCTGTCTCGGTGCCGCTGCTGGTCGGATTGACGGCCGTCGCGCTCGTCGGAGACGCCGTCGACGGATGGATCGCCCGCCGCACGCAGACCGCCTCCGCGCTCGGCGCCCGGTTCGACATGGAGGTGGACGCCTTCCTGATCCTGGTCCTCAGTGCGTATGTCGCACAGAGTCTGGGGTGGTGGGTGCTCGCGATCGGAGGCATGCGCTACGCATTCGTCGCCGTCGGCTGGGTCCTGCCGTGGATGACGGCCACCCTGCCGCCGAGGTACTGGCGCAAGGTGGTCGCTGCGCTGGTGGGGATCGGTATGACGGTCGTCGCGTCCGGGCTCATGCCCGTGTGGGCGGACATCGTTCTGACGCTCGCGGCCCTGGGGCTGCTGGTCGAGTCTTTCGGGCGCGATGTCATCTGGCTGTTCCGGCGCCGCGCTGAGCGAGTCGACCCGGTCGTGGCGGAGCAGCGCGAGCACGAGGATCGCTCGCTGTGAGTGAGCTCGGCGAGCGGGCCGAAACCCGGACGGTGCCCCTCAGCGCGGTGTCGCCCGCAGCCACACGAAGCCGTGCGGAAGCAGGGCGAGCCCGCGCGCCAGGTCGATCTCGTCGCCGCTGAGGACGTCCGTCGCGGCTGAGGAGAACCCGCTCAGGGTCAGCGGGTCGATCAGCGCGGGGTCGTCGCCGACGTTCGCCAGGACGAGGATGACGGCATCCGCACCGGGCCGCTGGTAGGCCAGGACCGATGGATGCCGGGCATCGAATCCGATCAGCTCTCCGCCGGCGAACTCGGGCGTGCCCTGTCGTGCGCGGATCAGCGCGGTCAGCCCGCTGTAGACGCGACCCGCGTCGGTCGCGGCATCCGTCCGCTGGTCGTAGCGCTCGGCCGGCCGTCGGGGCCGATGCACCCAGCGGCTGTCGCCCGCGGTCGTCTCGTCGTCGACGTAGGAGTAGTCGTTGAGCTGCGCCACCTCGTCGCCGAGATAGAGCAGCGCCACGCCGCCGGTCGACATGGCGATCGCGTGCGCCAGGAGCACCCGGTCGACGCCTGCGGGGTCGCCCGCCTCGACTCCTGCGAGGGATGCCGTCGTGCCCGCGATGCGCGCGTCGCCGGTCTTCGGGTTCTCCTGGAACGGCACTCCGCGCGCGAAGCTGCCCGGGAACCGCGTGACGTAGAAGTCGTTGAGGAAGCGGCGATGCGAGTACGCGTCGATGCCCAGTTCGGCGGCATCCTCATCGGCGAACGTCCATCCGATGTCGTCGTGACTGCGCACGTAGTTGACCCAGGCGGTGCCGGCGGGCAGTGCGTGGCGGCGCTCGAGCGCCTGCTGCAGCAGGCGCGGGTCGCGGGTCGCGAGCGCCTCCCACGTGAGGGCCATCTGCAGCGGGTTGTACGAGAGCTGGCACTCCTCGAGCGAGACGTACTCGATCACCTCGTCCGGATGCACGATCGCTTCGGACTTGAACAGCAGGCTCGGCGCAGCCATCCGCAGCACGGCGTTGAACGCGCGCAGCAGCAGATGCGCTTCGGGCAGCGACTCGGACGGGGTGCCCAGCTGCTTCCAGATGAACGCGACCGCATCCATCCGCAGGATCTCGACGCCCTGGTTCGCCAGGAAGAGCATCTCACCGGCCATCGCCCGGAACACGGCCGGGTTGGCATAGTTCAGGTCCCACTGGAAGTGGTAGAAGGTCGCCCAGATCCAGCGGCCGTCCGGCAGCTGGACGAAAGAGCCCGGGTGGTCGTCGGGGAAGATCTCGCGCACGGTCTGCTCGTACGCGTCGGGCATCGTGCGATCGGGGAAGATCAGGTAGAAGTCCTCGTAGCCGGGCTCGCCTGCGACCGCCTTGCGCGCCCACTCGTGCTCGCTGCTGGTGTGGTTGAAGATGAAGTCCACGACGAGCGAGATGCCGGCCAGGCGCAGGTCGGCGGCGAGGGCGCTCAGGTCCTGCATCGTGCCCAGCGCCGGGTTCACGTGCCGATAGCTGGACACCGCGTACCCGCCGTCGGAGTTGCCCTCCGGGCTTTCGAACAGCGGCATGAGGTGCAGGTAGGTCAGGCCGAGCTCTTCGAAGTAGGGGATGCTGTCGCGGACGCCACGCAGATCGCCCGCGTAGCGATCGACGTAGCAGACGCCGCCGAGCATCTGATTCGAGAGGTACCAGTCCGGCTCCTGCTCTCGCAGATCGTCGCGCGCCTTCAGTTCGAGCGGGCGCTCGTTCCAGGACGCCGCCGCCTCCGCGATGACCGCCGCGAGCTGCTCGAGACCGTCGTCGCGCTCGCCGTAGAGCGTCACGAACAGCGGATGCAGGGTGGGGAAGTGCGCGGTGAAGCGCCGGGCGAAGGCGGCATCGAACGTGCCGGCGCGCTGCGAGGCCAGGCGCCGGATCTCTTCGATGTCGCCTGTCCACTCAGCAGTGAGTCTCGGCATGACACTCCTTTGTGCGTCCGGTTGCCTGGTCTCACAATAGGGCTGGCAGACTGTCAGCACTCGACACGGGAGGTCTCGATGAGACTTGTTCAGGTGGCGCTGCACGCGGACGACCTCGGACGCGCGGCGGACTTCTACACGGTGCTGCTCGAGTCCACCCCGACAGCACGCTTCGACGAGCCGGGGCTGCTGTTCTTCGACCTCGATGGCGTGCGGCTGCTGCTGGATCGCAACGCCCCGGCGTCGCTGCTGTACCTGCACGTCGACAACGTGCACGAGGCGGTCGAACGCCTCGACGGCCTCGCCGACATCGTCGCGCACCCGCACGTGATCTTCCACCACCATGACGACACGCTCGGACCCGCCGGGCACGACGAGTGGCAGGCGTTCATCAAGGACTCCGAAGGCAACACCGTGGGCCTCGTCGCGTTCCAGCGGCCCTGAGTCGGCGGCGCCCGCCCGGGGCGTAGCCTGGAGCGTGTGAGCGCATACGTCTCGGCGTTCGAGCTGTTCTCCATCGGAGTAGGACCCTCGAGCTCCCACACGGTCGGACCCATGCGGGCGGCCCGTGATTTCGCGATCCGTCTGCGCGAGGAAGGACTGCTCGATCGCGTCGCCCGGGTCACCTGCACGCTGTACGGCTCGCTCGGCGCGACCGGGATCGGCCACGGAACACCGGACGCCGTCGTCGCGGGGCTGCAGGGACTCTCGCCCGAGACCGTCGATCCGGCGGTGGTGCGGGCGGCATGGACCGCATGGCCGCCCGGGCAGCACCTCGAGCTGGACGGCACCCACGGTATCCCGTTCGAGAAGTCCGACGTGGTGTTCGCACCGCGGACGAGGCTGCCCGCGCATCCCAATGCGATGACGCTCGAGGCGTGGATCGCGGACGCCGTGGGGCAGGGCGGCTCAGCGAACGGGGTCGATGTCGCGGCGCGGCTCGCCGCGGCCGGCATCCGCTCGACCGGCGCAGCATCGGCCGCCGCCGAGGCGGTTCCGGGGCCTCGCGAGGACAAGGACGATCGCGGTCTCGTGCTGCGCGAGACGTACTACTCGATCGGCGGGGGGTTCATCCGCCGTGAAGGCGAGCCGCCACGGGTGACCGAGCGGGCCCTCCCGCTCTCGTTCGACAGCGCCGAGGAGCTGCTGAACCTCTGCGACGAGCGCGGGATCACGATCGCCGAGGCCGCGCGCATCAACGAGCAGGCGCTGCGGACCGACGAGGAGATCGCGGACGGACTCGACCGGATCTGGCAGGCGATGTCGGCATGCGTGGAGGCCGGACTCCACGCCGACGGCGTGCTGCCGGGGATGCTGCAGGTCAAGCGCCGCGCGGGCGCCATCCGGGCGCAGCTGGAGGAATCGGAGCACGCCGGGCATCGCGAGCTGCCGGGGGAGTGGCTCGGAGCCTTCGCGCTCGCCGTGAACGAGGAGAACGCCGCCGGCGGGCGGGTGGTCACCGCCCCCACGAACGGCGCGGCCGGCATCCTTCCCGCCGTCGCGATGTACTGGTGGCGGTTCCTGGCCGACTCCGGTCTCGGAGCGGGCAACGCCGTCACGCCCTACGGGGAGCTCGTGGGCAGCGCGCTGCTCGGCTTCGCGGGCCGCCAGCAGCTCGGACCGATCGTGCCCGACGTGATCGACGAGGAGCTCATCGCCGACGCCAACCGGCGTCGCGGCATCCGGCGCTTCCTGCTCACGGCGACCGCGCTGGGGTCGCTGTTCAAGGCGAACGCCTCGATCTCAGGCGCCGAGGGCGGCTGTCAGGCCGAGGTCGGGTCGGCGTGCGCGATGGCCGCGGGCGGCCTGACGGCCGTCATGGGCGGCACGAACCGGCAGATCGAGAACGCCGCCGAGATCGCGATGGAGCACCATCTCGGACTGACGTGCGACCCCGTGGGCGGGCTCGTGCAGATCCCGTGCATCGAGCGCAACGCGATCGCGGCCTCGACCGCCGTGACAGCGGCGCGGCTGGCGCTGCGCGGCGACGGCAGCCATTACGTCTCGCTCGACGCGGTGGTCGAGACGATGCGGCAGACCGGCATCGACATGTCGCACAAGTACAAGGAGACCAGCGAGGGCGGCCTCGCGGTCAACGTCATCGAGTGCTGAGGCGGCTCAGCCTCCGCTGCGGCGACCTAGCCGCACGCGTCCGATGGTCTCGCCGATCGCGACGGCGACCAGCAGCAGCGTGACCGCGACCGACTCGCCGAGCGCGTCGAGCACCGGGGTGAGGGCGGCGAGCAGCAGGATGCCGACCACGCCGATCACGTGCGCCGTCGCCCATCGGCGTTCGAGCACGCGGCGGAACAGCACAGTGCCGACCAGGAAGAGCAGCGGACCGCCGAGTGTGACCACCGTGGCGGCGAGACTGTGCGCGTGGGGGTGTCCGAGCGCCTCCTTGTCGCCCACGCTGAGCAGCACGATCCCCGCGATGATCAGCAGATGCGTCCAGGTGTACGCCGTGCGCACCAGGCGCCCGGGCTCCGCCGCGGCTTCGATCGCCTCGGCTCCGATGCGCTCGCCGTGGTCGAAGTAGATCCACCAGGCGGAGGCCGCAGCGACGAACGCGGCCGTCATCGCGACGATGCTCTCGGCGGATGACTCCGTCGCGACGAACGCGAAGCCCGTCACGAGCAGACCCTCACCCAGCGCGATCAGCACGAACAGCGCGGAGCGCTCGGCGATGTGCGGGCCCGACACATCCCATGACGCGATGTTCACACGACCGAGCCCGGGGACGGGGTACCCCAGTACCGTGCCGACGAGTTCCAGCACCAGCGCCGCAGCCCACAGGGGCAGCTGCAGCGAGAGCGGAAGCACCGCGCCGGTGATCCACAGCACCGCGCCGGCGCCGGTCCAGACCAGGATCCGGAGGAAGTCCCGGGAGACGGCCGGATCGTGCCGCGCGGTTGCCCAGACGATGAACGCCGTGCGTCCGACCTGCAGCACGACGAAGGCGATCGCGAAGGTCCACGCGCGGTCGCCGAACGCCTCGGCGATCGCGACGCTCATCACGAACGACACGAACGCGAGGGCCAGAACCGCCCCGCGCACCGGGAGCTTGACGGGGTCGAGCCAGTTCGTCACCCAGGTCGTCGAGACCCACGCCCACCAGAGCGCGCAGACCATGATCACGCCCTCGAGGGCGCCGAGCGGCGTCTGGTTCTCGTACAGGTACGCAGACAGCTGCGTCAGCGCGAAGACGAAGACGAGGTCGAAGAACAGCTCGACATACGTGACCCGGTCGGCGCGCGGCGAGTCGGCGGGCCGCAGCACGTTGCGCCGCATCCCGAAGACCATGCCTCATCCTGACATCGCAGGCCGTGGGCGCCCCGCATCCCGCCGGGGTCGTCCTGCCCCAGGTCTAGGCTGACCGCATGCCCGAGTACGCGGTGCCGACGCCGAAGCGGCGACGCGGTCGGCCCAGGGGTGGTGAGTCCGACGCCCAGCAGCGGATCATCGCTGCAGCCGTCGACGAGTTCGGCGAGCTGGGATACGACGGCGCGACGATGCGCGCAATCGCGGCTCGGGCCGGTGTGGACTCCGCCCTCGTGCACCACTACTTCGGCACGAAGGCCGACCTGTTCGCCCAGACGGTGGGGGCGCCGATGCGCCCCGACCTCGACATCCCGGCGCTGCTCGAAGGACCCCAGGACGCACTCGGCGAGCGCATCGTGCGGTACGTGCTGGATGCGTGGGAGCGCCCCGAGACGCGCAAGCGTGGCGTCACACTGCTCCGCACCGGTGTGGGGAACCGACTGACCACGCCGCTGCTGGCCGGCTTCCTGCAGCGCGAGCTGATCGGGCGCATCGCGGCCCGGATCGACGCGCCGGATGCCGCGTTCCGCGCGTCGCTGGTCGCCAGCCAGATCGCCGGGATGCTGCTGGCCCGCTACGTGCTGCAGCTGCCGGCGATCGCGGGGGCGAGCGTCGATGACATCGTGGCGCGCGTCGGGCCGACGGTCCAGCATTACATGACGGATCCCGCCGTGCCGGCGCAGACCAGTGCCGCAGGGGCGGCAGAGAGGAAGAGCACGGAATGACGTTTCAGGCGTACCTGGACAACATCGAGGACAAGACGGGTCTCACCCCTCGGCAGTTCATCGATCTGGCGACCGAGAAGGGCTTCGGCCCGGGCACGAAGTCGAGCGAGATCGTCGCCTGGCTCGCCGAGGACTACGACCTCGGCCGCGGCCACGCGATGGCGCTGGTGCACGTAATCACGAAAGGCGACAAGATCAGCGCCAAGCACGTGAACACCGGCACCGCCCACAGCGATCCGTCCGACACGCTCTGGCTCGAGGGCAAGGCGACAAACCCGGCCGGCTGACCGGTCGGGGACGGGCATCGGCGTCACGCCGGGCCTTGACGCGGCAGGTGCGCCGAGTGGATAATTCATCACGTGATGAATAAGTCCCAGGGGAGCACGCCGGTCGCCGCGGGTGCCAACGCCGTCGAGGTGCGCGGGCTGCACGTCAAACGCGGAAAGAACGTCGTCTTCGACGGGCTGCAGCTCGACATCCCCCGTGGGCAGATCACCGGCCTGCTCGGTCCGTCGGGATGCGGCAAGACCACGCTGATGCGCTCGATCGTCGGCGTGCAGAAGGTCGCCGGGGGCACCGTGACCGTGTTGGACGCACCCGCCGGCTCTTCGCAGCTGCGGCACAGCGTCGCCTACGACACCCAGGCCGCGTCCGTGTACGCGGACCTCACCATCCGGCAGAACCTGTCGTACTTCGCGCGCCTGATCGGCGCGCCGCGCACGGATGTGGATCGGGTCATCGCGGAGACCGGACTGGAGGACCACGCGAAGCAGACCGTCGAGTCGCTCAGCGGCGGTCAGGAGAGCCGCGTCTCGCTCGCAGTGGCGATGCTCGGCGCCCCCGAGCTGATGGTGCTGGACGAGCCGACCGTGGGGCTGGACCCGCTGCTGCGCGGCGAGCTGTGGTCGGTGTTCCGCGCGCTCGCCGATCGGGGCACGACGATCCTCGTGAGCAGTCACGTCATGGACGAGGCGCTGCGCTGCGATCGGATCCTGCTCATGCGAGCGGGGCGGATCATCGCCGATACGACGCCCGACCGGCTTCTGGCCGACACCGGCGCGCCGGATCCGGATGCCGCGTTCCTCGCGCTCATAGAGCGCGATGTGACCGCGGGTCGCGACCCTTCGACCGATGCCGGGACCGATGGGGATCATCCGCTCACCAGACATGAGCTGCGCCATCCTCCGACCGGACCGGAGGGGGAACGATGAACGGGACGCGCACGTTCGCCACCGCAGGGCGCGTGCTGCGCCAGCTCAGCCACGACCACCGCTCGATCGCCCTCATGCTGATCGCGCCGAGCCTGCTCGTGGGGCTGTTCGCCTGGCTGTTCAGCGATCAGGACGGCGTCTTCGACATCTACGGACCGCCGATCCTGGCGCTGTTCCCCTTCATCATCATGTTCCTGATCACGTCGATCACCACGCTGCGGGAGCGTCGCTCCGGCACGCTGGAGCGGCTGATGACCACCCCGCTCGGCAAGGCGGACTTCATCCTCGGATACGCGCTGGCCTTCGGCCTGATGGCCATGGTGCAGGCGATCGTGACGGTCTCGTTCGCGGTGTGGGTGTGCGGGCTCGACACGGACGGACCGGTGTGGCAGCTCGGTCTCGTCGCCGTGACCGACGCCGTGCTGGGCATGGCACTCGGACTGCTCGCGAGCGCCTTCGCACGCACCGAGTTCCAGGCCGTGCAGTTCATGCCGCTGATCGTGTTCCCGCAGATCCTGCTCGGCGGCCTGTTCATGCCGCGCGACGAGATGCCCGAAGCGCTCTACGTCATCAGCAACTTCCTGCCGCTGAGCTACGCGATCGACGCGATCAACGCCGTCACCGCAGGCGACGAGGGATGGGACGTTTACGGACCGCTGCTGATCGTCGGGGCGTTCCTCGTCGGTGCGCTCGTGCTCGCGTCGCTCACGCTGCGTCGACGGACCCCCTAGGGCGGAGCGGGCTAGCAGCTCTCCTGCCGTGTGCGCAGCTTCGCGGTGAGGTCCCTCAGCTGCGCGAGTTCGTCATCATCCAGCAGCGACATGCGGTCCGCGATCGAGCGCCCGTGAGTCGATGCCACCTTGCGGAAGGCCGCGGCACCCTCGACGGTTGCGCGCACCAGGGCCCCGCGACCATCGTCGGGGTCGGCGCACTTGGAGATCAGGCCGCGCGAGGCCATCCGGTCGACGAGACGCGAGACGCTGGGCTGACTGATCAGCATGTTCGCAGTCACATCGCGCAGGCGCGCGGTCATGCCCTCGCCGCGGGTCACCGTGAGCAGCACGTCGTATTCCGCCTGGGTGAGCGTGGTCTCGTCGAAGTCGCAGCTGATCTCGTCGAAGACCTCGTGCTGGGCGCGGAACAGGCTCTCCCAGGCATCGATTGCCAGCCGCCGGTCGGTCATAGCGACAACATTAGGCGAATCGGCGCGTGGTGACATCCAGCGCCCAGGTGGGGCGCTGGCCGATTCCGCGGGCCCCTAGGCTGTTCGCCATGGGGGCAAAGCTGCTGCGGGTGTTCGTCGTCGCTCTGGTGGCTCTGGGGCTGCCGGTCGCGCTGCTGTCGGCGTGGTCGAGCGCTGACACCGCAGCGGCCGCGTCGCCGAATCTGAACGACTTCACGTTCGAGAGCATGGACGTGCAGTACACGCTCGGCAGGGCGGATGACGGCACCAGCACGCTCCTGGTCGAGGAGCGGTTCGTGGCACTGTTCCCGGACTACGACCAGAACATGGGCATGCGTCGCAGCATCCCCGATTCGTATCTGGGCGCGCCGCTCAACCCCGAGCTGGTCTCGATCACCGACGGCGACGGCAATCCTCGGGAGTCCGAAACGTTGTCGGAGGACGGCTACTACTACATGACCTCGCGGGCGGGCGACTACGTGCACGGCGCCCAGACCTACGTGTTCACCTACACGCTCGAGAACGTCGCGCGGTACTTCGAAGACACCGGCGTCGACGAGTTCTACTGGGACGTCAACGGCACCGAGTGGCAGCAGGAATTCGGGCGCGTCTCGGTGCGGCTCGTGGTGCCCGCCGACCTGGCCGGCTCGCTGACGGGCAACCAGGCCTGCTATGTCGGTTACCAGGGCGGCGACCAGACGTGCGATCTGGTGCGCGAAGCGGCATCCGACGGCGGCGCGACGTTCGCGGCATCCTCGTCCCCGGTGTACCCGTACCAGACCGTCACGATCGCCGTCGCATTCGAGGAGGGCACGTTCGTCCCGTTCGACTCGTCATACCTCGCGTCGCCGTGGGGGTGGCTGAACGGCGTCGCGGGGCTCGGTCTCCTCGCCGCACTCATCTACGCGATCATCGTGCGGGTCCGACATCTGCGCGATGATCCAGGCAGGCCGACGATCATCGCGGAGTACACGCCGCCGCGCGAGGTCGATGCGCTCGAGAGCGCCGTTCTGCTCGGCAGGACGACGAAGGCGATCCCCGCCGAAGTGCTCGAGCAGGCGGTGGTGGGCAGCATCCGGATCGTGGAGGGCGGCCGCAAGTTCTTCGGCGGCGTGAAGCTCAAGGCGCAGCTGATCGATCCGTCGCGCGCGGACGGCGACGGACGGCTGCTGCTGGCGGGGCTGTTCCCGTTCCTGAACCCCGGCGAGGAGTACGAGTTCGGCAGCACCGACACGCGGTTCTCCTCCGCGGCGCAGAACATCCTCAAGCTCGCGAGCGAGGAGCTCGTCCGGCGGGGGCTGCGTCGCAACGTGCCCACGAGCGCTCGCGCCCTGCCCGTGCTGGCGGCGATCGCTGCGGGCGCGCTCGTGTTCTTCACCGGCATGTTCGCCTTCGCCGCCGACGTCGACGCGGTGATCCCCATCCTGCTGATCGTCGCGTCAGGTCTGGTGCTGTTCATCGTGATCGGGCTGATCTCGCGCAAGCCGCTCACCGCGGCGGGCGCCGAGGTGCGCGACCACCTGAAAGGGCTCCAGGAGTTCATCGAGTGGGCGGAGGCCGACCGCATCCGCATGCTGCAGTCGCCGTCGGGTGCGGAGCGGGTGCGGATCAATCCGAACGACCCGGCGCAGATGCTCAAGCTCTACGAGTACCTGCTCCCGTACGCGGTCGTGTTCGGGCAGGAGAAGCAATGGGCCGAGCAGCTCGCGGTGCTCTACGGTCCGGAGAACTCACCCGGCTGGTACGCGGGATCGCACGGATTCAGCGCCGGCTCGTTCTCGTCGGGGATCAGCACGCTGTCGGCCAGTTCCGCGTCCTCGTCCTCGAGTTCCGGGGGTTCGGGCGGCGGGGGATCGTCGGGCGGCGGTGGCGGTGGGGGCGGTGGTGGCGGGGTCTAGAGACCGCAGGCGGCACAAGTCAGGGCCGGTCGGAGAGGCTCCCGACCGGCCCTTGTCCCTTGCACCAAGAGTGTCCTGCAATCACATGCGGTCGTTGCCACAGCAAAACAACTTCCGTGCTTGAACTCTATAACGACCAGGTAACGGAAGGGAAGAGGTTTCCGTTATCTTTCCGTGATTCTTTTCCGAGGCAGAGGTCTGTCCGCTGCGACGCCTGCATCCGACGCTCTCGACCGGCGTGCGGGAGGGGAGTATCGTCCGCGCCAAAGGGGGTGAGGCGTCATACGCGCTGCGGGCGGCGCATCGGGCTTCGAGCGCTGTATGCCACGCATCTTGACAGCGCGACAGCACGCACCCATGCGCACGAACCACACGACGCGGATGTACTCGGATCATTCGATCCGACGTCCGGTCCGCGGGCTCGCGGCGTCGGTTTCTCTGCTCGTTCTGCTGCTCGCCGGGTGCACGGCGTCGAGCGACGACTCGAGCGACGACACCGCGCCGGCCCCCGATGGAACGACGGCGTCCAACTTCGAGTACGTCGACTGTCCGTCGCCCAACATCGAGGGCGTCGCAGCACTCGAGTTCCCACCGGAGGTGCGGTGCGGCTACCTCACGGTGCCCGAGAACAGGGGCGACCCCGAGGGGAAGCAGATCCGCATCTTCGTGATTCGTTCGCCCGCAACATCGGACGACCCCGAGCCCGACCCGATCGTGATGCTCGCCGGGGGGCCCGGCGGTGCGGGGTCGTTCGAGATCACCGGCAAGATCGCCGCCGGACTCAACGCCGACCGCGAGGTGATCTTCGTCGACCAGCGCGGCACGCACTTCGCCGATCCGCTGCTCAGTTGCCCCGAAGCTGAACAGGCCGACAACGATTCGATCAGCATCCCATTCCTGTCGTCGGAGGCGACCGCAGCCACGGTCGCGGCCAATGAGGCGTGCATCAGGCGCATACGGGACGAAGGCTTCGACCCGGCGGCATACAACACCGCCGAGAACGCCGCTGACTTCGCCGACCTGCGCGTCGCACTGGGCATCGACGAATGGAACGTCTACGGCGTCTCCTACGGATCGCGGCTCGCGCTGTCGTATCTGCGCGACCACCCGGAAGGCATCCGCAGCGTCGTGCTCGATTCGGTGTCGCCCCCGAATGTGAACATCGCCGAAGACTGGTGGTCCGCCCCGGCGAGCTCGTTCCGCGCGATATTCGCGGCCTGCGCCGCTCAGCCTTCGTGTGCTGCGGCCTATCCCGACCTCGAGGCCGACTTCTTCGCGACGGTGAACCGGCTGGTCGCGGCGCCCGAGGTGGTTCAGGCGACGGATGCCGCGGGACAGCCGATCACGGTCAACATCGACGCCTTCCCGTTCCTGTACGCCATCATCATGGCGAGCGAGCGGGGCGATGCGTCGGGCGTGCCCAAGATGATCGACGACATGGCGAAGGGCGATACGGCGTCCACTGTCGAGGCCCTGTTGGCGCTTCAGACACCCGACTTCTTCCTCGGACTGGGTGGCTGGGGTCTCGCGATGACCGTCTTCTGCGGCGAGAGTGCGAACATCACGACCGAAGCGGCATACCGTGCGCGGTCGAAGGAGCTGCTGCCCGAATTCCCCGACGCGGTGTTCGCGGTGCAGCCCAAGCAGGCGCGCCTGTTCCAGCAGTGCCCCGTGTGGGACGTGCCCGATCGGCCGGACCTCAGCGAGCCCGCCGTCAGCGATCTGAACGTCCTGATCATGGAGGGCATGTTCGACGCCGCGACCGCGCCCGTGTGGATCGAAGAGGTGACCCCGCACCTGTCGAACGTGCAGGTGGTGGAGTTCCCCTTCACCGGACACGATGTGCTGGGCAAATCGCAGTGCGCGAAAGACGTCATGTCCGCGTTCCTCGACGATCCGTCGGCTCCCGTCGACGGGTCGTGCGCGGCGGAGACCGAACTGGTCTTCACGACGGGGTGAGGGGGAGGGATCGTCGTTGGTCTGATCCGCGAGCAGGAAGGACAGCACCCCGGCCGCTGAGCAGCGGCCGGGGTGCGTGTCCTTCACGAGGTGATCAGTACCAGCTCGTCGCCTCGGAGTGCGACCACGCGCTGCACGGCGAGCCGTAGACCGAGGCGATGTAGCCGAGGCCCCAGACGATCTGGGTCGTGGCGTTGGACTCCCAGTCCGAGCCGGCGCTGGCCATCTTGCTGCCGGGAAGCGCCTGGGGGATGCCGGTGGCACCGCTGGAGTCGTTGTAGGCCTGGTAGTTCCAGCCGGATTCCTTGTTCCACAGCGACACGAGGCACGAGAACTCGTCCGAGCCCCAGCCGTAGTTCGCCGACGCCAGCTGCGCGGCCGTGGCCTGCGCACCCTCGGGGGTGTTCGTGATCGCCAGGGCGGCGGCGACCGCCGCGGCGTCGGCAGCCGCCTTGGCGGCAGCCTCCTCGGCGGCCTTCTGTGCTTCGGCCGCCGCCTTCGCGGCCGCCTCCTCGGCGGCCTTCTTCGCCTCGGCGGCGTCGAGCCGGTCGCGCAGCACGGCGGAGCGCGCGAGCACCTGCTTCGTCTCGGTCGCGGTGGCGTCCGTGATGTCGGGCAGCATGAGCGCCGGCAGCAGGTCGAGCGCGGAGAGCTGGTCGATCGCGCCCTGCAGGGCGTCGGTGTCGATCGACGTGTCGACGACACCGACATCGAGACCGGATGCGGCGATGTCCGCCTCGACTGTCGATGCGACGCCCAGTGCCGTGTGGGCGGCATCCAACGTCGCCTGCGCCTGCTCGGAGATCGCGAGCAGGGTGTCGGTCGCCGACCCCTTCGCTGCCGAGACGGTCGGCGACACGGGGGACTGGGCCGCGATCGCGGGGGTCACCGCGCCGAGGGCGGTGAGGCCGGCAAGACCGAGGGCGACGCCGAAGGTGGCGGCGCGGTGGGCGAACGGGGTGCGACTTTCGCGCCGGGCGCGGAGCGCACGACGAGTGAGGGGAGCTTCGAGCATGGAGGGGGGAGTCTTCCTGAGGTCTCTGACGCCGACGGGTGCGGCGGTGTGCGCCCTCGGGTCGGACGCAAAACACTGAGTCTGGGCGCTGCGTCTGGACGAACCCCATGTGGTTGCTGGCAGAACCGTGGGAGAGCCCTCGCGGGAAAGCCCTGATCAGGACCACGGCGAAGGACTACCGTGGGGCTAATCGAGAAGGGTCCGCCCATGCAGAAGACCTCGTTGATCGCTCTCGCCCGGCACGAACTCGGCCACGCCAGAGACGCCTCGAACGGCCGCAGCGCCAAGACCGTCGTCGGCGGTCACGAGCGGCAGCTGCGTCAGACCGTCATGGCCCTGCGCGCCGGTGAAGGGCTCGCAGACCATGACAGTCCGGGTGAGGCCACCGTGCAGGTGCTGACCGGTCGCGTCCTGCTCAGGTTCGGCGACGCGTCGTGGAACGGGTCCGTCGGCGACCTGCTCACGATCCCCGACGGCCTGCATTCCCTGGAGGCGGTCGAGGATTCCGTGATCCTGTTCACGGTCGTGAAGCCGCGGTGAGCCTGCACCTCTGAACTCCCTGTGAAGTCGCGCTGACCGACGCGCCGCCCGGGTGGCGGCATCCCTCGGTCGTACGCTGACGGGCATGGCCGTCAGTCAGTCTCGCCGCGCGCGCGCCTCGCGCAAGCGCAAGCGACGGATGGATGCCGCGGAAAACGACCTGACCACTCTCGAATGGGCCGAGATCCGAACCGCCTGGGGCGGGTGCGCGTACTGCGGCGCCGTCGACGTGGCGCTGCAGCGCGACTGCGTGCTGCCGCTCTCGCGCGGCGGACGCTACACGGTGCAGAACATCGTGCCGGCGTGCCGCTCGTGCAACGCGAGCAAGTCCAACGACGAGGTCACGAGCTGGATGCGGCGCAAAAGGCTCGACGAGCGCGCGTTCCTCCTGCGGCATGTCGAGTTCCTCCGGGGTCTCACCGCTGCACCCGACCTCGCCGTGGAGGAGCCCGCGTAGCCTGGCCTGATGGCCACCGACTCCGCCCGCACCGCCCTCGATGTCGCCGATTGGCGGCGGCGCGTCTTCGCGCTGTACGACGCGGTCCGCGCGCAGGAGGACCCGGAGGACGCGCACGAGCTCTGGCGCATCGAACGAGACGATCTGATCGCCCGGCATCCCGCCACCCCGATGCTCGGACCCGAGCGTCTGCTGTTCGAGGGGCTGCCGATCGCGCCGTACGACCCGAACTGGCGGTTCGAGCTGCCGATCCTCCCGGCCGAGCCCGGCGGATTCGAGTTCGCGACCGGCACGGACGGGATCGTGCCGTTCGAGCGGGTCGGGCTGGTCGAGATCCCGGATGCCGGAACCCTCGATGTGTGGAGGCTGACCACATACGGCGGCGGGATCTTCGTCCCGGTGCGCGATGCGCTCGCCGGGCGGCCAGGCGGCACGTATGGCGGCGGGCGCTATCTGATCGACACGATCAAGGGCGCCGACCTCGGATCGGACGCCGGTGCGAAGACGATGGTGTTCGACTTCAACTTCGCCTACAACCCGTCGTGCGCCTACGACCCGGCCTGGGCATGCCCGCTCGCTCAGCCCGGCAATGTGCTCCCGGTCGCTGTTCCCGTGGGTGAGCTGTACGGCTGAGCGCGTCGATTCCGCCGCCGAACCCACACCTCTCTCGCGAACCCACGCGCTCCGCACGACGGGAGCGCATGGGCTGGGTGCGAAGATGTGGGCTCGGCGAAGCGCGTAGGCGAGGGGCGAGGGCCGCGAGCTCAGATCCTGCGGTGGGCGGCGTAGTACTCCAGCAGCGCGCGCGTCGAGGCATCCTGTGCTGCGAGCGCATCCGCATCGCCCTCGATCGCGGGGGCGATCTGCAGGGCGAGCTGCTTGCCGAGCTCCACGCCCCACTGGTCGAAGGAGTTGATGCCCCAGATCGTGCCCTGCGTGAAGGTGATGTGCTCGTAGAGGGCGACGAGCTGGCCGAGCACACGCGGGGTGAGCGCGTCCGCGAAGATCGAGGTCGTCGGCCGGTTGCCGGCGAAGGTCCGCGCGGCCACGAGGGGCCCGGTCGTTCCTTCGGCCTCGACCTCCTCCGCGGTCTTGCCGAACGCGAGCGCCTTCGTCTGCGCCAGGAAGTTCGCCAGGAACAGACCGTGCACGTCGCGCCCGTCGTCCTTCAGGGGATACACCGGGTTGACGAAGCCGATGAAGTCGGCCGGGATCAGCCGCGTGCCCTGATGGATGAGCTGGTAGAACGCGTGCTGGCCGTTCGTGCCGGGCTCGCCCCAGAACACCTCGCCGGTGTCGGTGGTGACCGGCGTGCCGTCCCAGCGCACCGACTTGCCGTTGGACTCCATCGTGAGCTGCTGCAGGTAGGCGGCGAACCGGCTGAGCTGCTGCGCGTACGGCAGCACCGCGTGCGACTGCGCGCCAAGGAAGTTGACGTACCAGACGTTCAGCAGCCCCATCAGGACGGGGACGTTCGCGGCGAGCGGCGTCGTGCGGACGTGCTCGTCGACGTCGTGGAATCCGGCCAGCAGCTCGCGGAAGACCTCGGGACCGAGGGCGATCGCCAGAGACAAACCGATCGCCGAGTCGACTGAGTAGCGACCGCCGACCCAGTCCCAGAATCCGAATGCGTTGGCCGGGTCGATGCCGAACGCGGCGACCTTGTCGAGCGCGGTCGAGACGGCCACGAAGTGGTGGGCGACGGCATCCGTCTTCTGCGCCTCCGATCCGTCGATCGCCCCTGCGGCGCTCAGGCCCGACCACAGCCAATCGCGCGCCAGCCGCGCGTTCGTCAGCGTCTCCAGCGTCGTGAACGTCTTGGACGCCACGATGAACAGCGTCGTCTCGGGATCGAGGTCCGCCGTCTTCTGCGCCAGGTCGGTCGGGTCGATGTTGGAGACGAAGAGGGCGCGGATGCCGGCATCCGCGTACGGCTTGAGGGCTTCGTAGATCATCACCGGGCCGAGGTCGGACCCGCCGATGCCGATGTTCACGACGTGGGTGACCTTCTTGCCGGTCACACCGAGCCAGTCGCCCGAGCGGACGCGCTCGGCGAACGCCGACAGCGCATCGAGCACCTCGTGCACGTCGTGGTCGATGTCCTGCCCGTCGACGACGAGACTCGGCTCGGCATCCGCCGGGCGGCGCAACGCTGTGTGCAGGACCGCGCGGTCCTCCGTGGTGTTCAGATGCTCGCCGGCGAGCATCCGGGCGTACCGATCGGCCACACACGTCTGCTCGGCGAGCGCGACGAGCGAGGCGAGGATCTCGTCGGTCACGAGGTTCTTCGACAGGTCGACATGCAGGTCGGCGAGGGGGAAGCTCAAGCGATCGACGCGCCCCGGATCGCTCGCGAACCACCCGCGAAGATCGGGGGTGAACGAGGCTTTCTGCGAGGCCAGTTCAGCCCAGGCCGCGGTGGTGGTGGGATCGATCGGAGCGCTCATGCGTCCACGCTAGCGTCGGAGCGCGATGGCCGGAGGGTTTCGCATCGGCGCGAGACTCTCGCCTCACCGGCGGGGGTGTGTCAGGCTCGCGGGATGGACTCGCAGAACCCGTACGCCGCCCGCCCCTGGCTGACGGCCTATGCGCCCGGGGTGCCCGACGTCATCGACGAGGTCACCCAGACGCTCTCCGACATGATCGAGGCGAGCATCGCCCGCTACCGGAAGGCCACGGCGCTGGAGTTCTTCGGTGCCACCACGACCTATCGAGACCTCGGCGAGCAGATCGAGCGAGCCGCAGAGGGGCTCCGCCGGCTGGGGGTCGGCCACGGCGACCGGGTGGCGATCGTGCTGCCGAACTGCCCGCAGCACGTCGTCGCGTTCTACGCCGTCCTGCGGCTCGGTGCGATCGTCGTGGAGCACAACCCGCTCTACACCGCCCGCGAACTGCGTCATCAGTTCGAAGACCATCAGGCGCGGTTCGCGATCGTCTGGGACAAGGTCTACGACACGATCGACGGCTTCCCCGCCGACCTGAAAGTCGAGCGCATCGTCAGCGTCGACATCACCGACGCGATGCCCTGGAGCACGCGCATGGCGCTTCGCCTGCCGATTCCGAAGGCGCGGGCGGCGCGCGCACAGCTGACGAGCACGCCGAAGGGCCGCAAGGTGCTCACATGGCGGAAGCTCGTCGACGGCCGGCGACTGAGCAGGCGGCATCCGCGCCCCGTCGTCGACGACACCGCCCTGCTGCAGTACACGAGCGGGACGACCGGGACGCCCAAGGGCGCGATCCTCACGCACCGCAACCTTCGGGCGAACGCGATGCAGGGGCGGGCCTGGGTGCCGGGCCTCAAGGAGGGCGAGGAGACCTTCTACGGCGTGCTGCCGCTGTTCCACGCCTACGGGATGACGCTGTGCCTGACGTTCGCGATGAGCATCGGGGCGAAGCTCGTGCTGTTCCCGAAATACGACGCGGCGCTCGTCGCGGATGCCGCCGCGAAGAGTCCGCCGACCTTCCTGCCCGCGGTGCCTCCGATCTACGACCAGCTCGCGCGCTCGGCCGAGCAGGGCGAGATCGACCTCACGAGCGCGCGGTTCGCGATCTCGGGGGCGATGAGCCTGCCGGTCGACACCGTCACGCGGTGGGAGGCTGCGACCGGCGGGCTGCTGGTCGAGGGGTACGGGATGACCGAGACCTCCCCGGTCGCGCTCGGCAACCCGATCGGCCCGTCCCGGCGACCCGGCACTGTGGGCGTGCCGTTCCCCAGCACCGAGATCCGCGTCGTCGACCCGGCCGACCCGAACGTCGACCGCCCGTTCGGCGAATCCGGCGAGCTGCTGATCCGCGGGCCGCAGGTGTTCCAGGGCTACTGGCGGCGGCCCAGCGAGACCGCCGAGTCGCTGCTGCCAGGCGGATGGGTGCGCACCGGAGACATCGTGGTCGTCTCGCCGGACGGCTTCGTCACCGTGGTCGACCGGATCAAGGAGATCATCATCACCGGCGGTTTCAACGTCGCGCCGACCGAGGTGGAGGAGGCCCTGAGCGGCCACCCGGACGTCGTCGATGCCGCGGTCGTGGCCCTGCCGCGCAAGGGCGGCGAGGAGGTCGTCGCCGCGGTCGTGCTGCGGGAGGGTGTGGAGCTGGATCCCGAAGCGCTGCGGGACTACTGCAAGCAGCACCTCGCGGCATACAAGGTGCCGCGCCGGTTCTTCGCCGTCGACGAGCTGCCCCGCTCGCTGATCGGCAAGGTGCTACGCCGCCAGGTGCGCGAGCAGCTGCTGCGCGACGCCGGCTGAGACCGCCCCGTCGCTGCTGCGCGGCGCGCGAGACCCCTCGACCCGGGCCTGACCCGGCGCTACCCTGATCGCGGGGGAACGGCGCATCGGGGGCCTGATGAGCGTCAGCATCGCATTTCCGAAGTACGACCTGCGCGGTCGGGCGTTCGTGACGTGGCGGCCCGTTCCGGTCGCGCTCACCCTGTCGCCTCCGGTGCCCGGCGGCGCCCCCGTGGCGGTCAGGGTCTCATCCAAGACGCTCGTCGGCGGGGGTCGGCTCGTGTTCGCCACGAAGCTCACGCACGCGGGCACGCCCACACTGGATGTCGACGTTCCCGCGAACGGCAGCGCCGTCACCGTCTGGGTGGGCGGCGCGTTCCCGAATGCCAGCGCACGGTTCGGCGATGTCTCGCTCGAGGTGCGCGATCGTGCGACGTCTGCGCTCCTGGGCACCCACCCGACCATGGTGCGGGTCCGCAAGAACGCCAACCGGCTGACGACCGCCGAGCGGGATCGATTCCTCCGCGCGCTCGCGGCCCTCAACGGCTCCGGCGCCGGGCGCTATCGCGACTTCCGCGACATGCACGTCGCAGGGCCACCCGATCGCGAGGCGCACGGCGGTGCGGGATTCCTCCCGTGGCACCGGATGTATCTGCTCGATCTCGAGCGCGAGCTGCAGGCGATCGACGACGAGGTCGCCCTGCCGTACTGGCGCTTCGACCAATCCGCACCCAACGTGTTCACGCGCTCGTTCATGGGCGTGCCCGGCGCGCAGGATCGCGTGCAGTTCACCGCGACCAATCCGCTCACCGGCTGGGTGGGCGGCCAGCTGCCGGGTGTCGAGCGCGGTCCGGGCGTCGGCCCGCAGACGATCCCCGCCGATGTGCGCTCCGAGCAGCAGACCCTCGCGCTCGGCGGCTCGCCGACCGCCGACTTCGCCCCGTTCGCGGTGATGCAGGGCAACCCGCACGGCCGTGCGCACATGTCGCACCTCAGCGGCGTGATCACGAACCCGGGCACGGCGCCGCGCGATCCGCTCTTCTTCCTGCTGCACTGCAACGTCGACCGCCTGTGGGCGAAGTGGCAATGGGCCTTCCGGCGCCACGACCCGGGCGTCGGCCGGGCATTCGTTCCGGGTTCGACCCTGCCGGGGCACCGGCTCGGGGACCGACTGTGGCCGTGGGGCGGACCGCTGGCGGCGCCGCGCCCCACGACGGCGCCCGGCGGCGGGCTGTCGGCCTCACCGATGACGGATGCCCCCGGGACGAGTCCTCGCATCCGCGACACCATCGACTACCTCGGCACGGTCTCGGCGGCGCATCTGGGCTTCGCCTACGACGACGTCCCCTTCCAGCTGACCGGAGCGAACTGATGAGCGACGACATCGAAGCCCTCCGCAAGGACTATCTCGCCGAGGTGACGCAGGAGCGGCGGGCACAGCCCAAGCTGAGTGCTGCAGCGCGCCGCGCGCTCACGGCAAAGCCCGCCGAGATGACCGAGGCCGAACTCGATCGGATGCTGGTCGAGGTGGCGACGTTCGAGATCGCCGCCCGCCTGCTGCTGGACATCCTCGCCGACGAGGAGGCCCCCGCCGCCCTGCGCCTGACCGCGCTGCAGCGCATCGGCGGTGCCGCGTTCCAGCCCGTGAAGTTCGCGCCGTTCCATGCCGAGTATGTGGAACGCCTGCGGGAACTCGCGGTCAGCGACGACAAGGACCTCCGCGCGACAGCCCTGGACCAGCTGACGCTCATGCACGACGAGGTCGGGCAGCGACTGGTCAAGGAGAGTCTGGAAGGAACCCGCAAGCCGCTCCTTCCCGCGGCATCCGCGGCGCGGATGCTCGCCCGCGACGAGCACGGCGATGCGGCACCTCTCCTTCGCGAGCTCGCCCGCACCGGCGCGCCGCGCGTGCGCGAGCAGGCGCTGCGCGCGCTCGCGGTCGACCCCGAGTCGGTGGAGCTGCTGGCGACGATCTCATCGGATAAGACCGAACGCTCGGCGGTGCGCGAGCTCGCGGCGATGAGTCTGAAGGCCGCCTCGCCGGAGCGCTTCGCCGACGTCGCCCGCGACATGGTGCTGGATGAGAGCGAGGACGACCGGCTGCGCACGACGGCCCTCTCGGCGATCACGTTGACGCCCGAGGCGGTCGACGCGCTGGACGCGGATACCTTCGGCGCGGAGCTGGAGGACGTGAAGACCGCCACGAAGTCCCGTTCGCTCCAGGCCTCGATCGACCGATTCACCGAGTCCCAGGCACCGCCGCCGGAGTGACGGGCATGTCTCGCGATGTCGACGGGCTGATCGCGCAACTGCTCGCGGTGCCGGTGACGGCCGCAGGGCTGCGTCAGGACGCCGCGCATCTGGCCGGACTGTCCACCGTCGATGCGGAGCGGGTTCGCGCGCATCTGCTGGCGTCGTTCGAGGCGACCGGCATCCCGGAGGGCGCCGTGCCGGTCGTGGCCGAGGAGCTGCGCACCGCGGCGAGCCCTGTGGTGCTCGCCGGTGCGGCACGAGCGGTGCGAGGTGTTCAGCCCGGGTCCCCGGAGGACGTCGAATGGGAACCGCTCCTGCGCGATGCGGCGACACGCATCGAGACGACGGATGTCTTCGTGCGCTGGCAGGCGCGCGTCGTCCCTCCTGGATGGATGCGCACCGCGCGCGGCGAGATCCTCGCGTTGCTTGCCGAGCGGGCCGACCGATCGGCGGCGGTCGCGGAGATCTCGCACGAGCCCGGTCCCGAGTTCGCGCTCGATGCCGAGGCCGTGCGCGCCGTGCGCCTCGAGGACCAGGATGCGGCGACTCCGGCGCTCGCAGACGCGCTGGCGCGGCATCCGACGATCGTCGCGTTCTTCTACACGCGGTGCATGAACCCGGCCAAGTGCTCGCTCACCATCACGCGGCTCGCCGCCGTTGCGAGGTATCGTCCGGGGGACTTCGGGATCCTCGCGATCAGCTACGACCCCGACTTCGACACCGCCGACCGCCTGCACCGCTACGGCGCGGAGCGCGGCTTCCCGTTCGGGGAGCACGCTCGGCTGGCGCGCGCGACCGCCGGCTGGCAGGAGACGCGGGCGATGTTCGGCCTCCGCGTGGGCTACGGCCCGGTCACCGTGAACGAGCACGCGCGCGAGCTGTTCCTGGTGGGCGCCGACCCGATCACGGGAGCGCTCGTCGCGCGAGGTCTCGACCCCGACGCGATCGCCGAGCCGCACCTGGTGCCGGTGGCCTCGCTCCGCTGATCCGGCTCAGAGTTCGGGCGTGCGCGGCGGCGACGTGCGTCGAGGTCGGAGCGACTCGAACCCGGCCGCCCAGCGCAGCAGATCCGAGTCCGAATACGCGACGCCCGCGAAGGTGAGCCCGACCGGCATGCCGATGTCGGCCATCGTGCCCATCGGCACGGTGACCGTCGGGATCCCGAGATGACGGATCGCCAGATTGCCGTTGGCCACCCACACGCCGTTTCGCCAGGCGGCGACCGCCGACTCCTCGTTCACGTCCGCGTCTGCCGGTCCCACGTCGGCGACCGCGGGGAACACCACCGCGTCCAGGCCGAGCCGCGACATCCACTCCTCGAGGTCGACGCGCCGGGTCCGCTCGAGCCCCTCCAGCCCAGCGCGGATCAGGTCGGCTCGCCCGCCGCCGAGCGGATCGGTCATGCCGTTCGCCCGTGCACGCGTGACGTACTCGGAGATGTCGAGGTCGAACGAGCCGTAGCGGTCGGGCAGCGCGCCCTCGGGATGCGGGAAGATCTGCGGCCCGTCGACCTCGGCGAGCGACGAGAGCCCCGGCTGCCCGTTCGCCGCCAGGAAGTCGTGCCACGACCACATCGACATGTCCCAGATCTCGACGTCGAAGTAGGCGGCGGGAACGATTCCGCGATCGAAGATCGAGCGGGCGCCGGCACGGTCGGCCTCGTAGTTGCTCACCACGGGGAAGTCGACGACCACGACCTCTGCGCCGGCAGCCTCGAGATCGGCCCGCGCCTGCGCCCACAGGTCCAGCACGGACGGCCGAGGCTCGATGCGCTGACCGGTCGACGCGCCGATGCCCGGCCCGGTTCCGGCATCCGGATCCTCGCCGAGATACATCGCCGGGATGCCGAACCGCTTCCCGGACAGGGATGCGGCGGCATCCGCGGCGAGCGCCGGATACGACTCCGGACGCACCTCGGAAGCGCGGGGTATGGCGACCCAGGGCTGGGTGCGCCAGAAGTCGCCGCGGCTGACGGTGTCGTCGGCGACCATGAGATCGAGCACCTCGAGCAGATCCGCCATCGATCGCGTGTGCGGCACCACGACATCCATCGTGGGCACGAGCGGCCAGTTGCCGCGGACCGAGATGACGCCGCGCGAGGGCGTGTACGCGCACAGTGCGTTGTTCGATGCCGGGGCGCGCCCCGACGACCAGGTCTCCTCGCCCAGTCCGAACGCTCCGAAGCTCGCCGCGGTGGCGGTGCCCGAGCCGTTGGAGGATCCCGAGCCGAACGCGGACGTGAGGTAGTCCGCGTTGTAAGGACTCTCGGCGCGGCCGTAGAGCCCGCGCTGCATCCCGCCGTTCGCCATCGGCGGCATGTTCGTCAGGCCGATCAGGACGCACCCCGCATCGCGGAGCCGCTCGATCGAGAACGCGTCGCGGCGCGCGACGAGATCCGCGAACGCCGGGGAGCCCGAGGCGACTGTCAGCCCTCGCACCATGTAGCTGTCCTTGGCGGTGTACGGGATCCCGTCGAGCGGGCTGAGGGTCGTGCCCTCCGAGCGGCGCCGGTCGGATGCCTCGGCATCGGCGAGCGCCTCGGGATTCAGTTCGACGAGTGCGTTGAGCCGTATGCCGCCCTGGTCATACGCCTCGATCCGGGCGAGGTACGCGCGCACGAGCTCTACGCTCGTGGTCGCGCCGGACTCCAGTGCCGCGCGCAGATCACCGAGCGAGGCCTCGACGACCGGGTACGGCGTGCTCATCGTGCGCTCGAGGCCGGCTGCTGCTGGGTGATGCAGTGGATGCCGCCACCCCGCTCCAGGATCGGACGGGCGTCGATCGTCACGACCTCGCGTCCGTACGCGTCGCCGAGGATGCCGGCGGCGCGGGCGTCGGCTTCGGGCTCGCCGTAGCCGCACGCGATCACGCCGCCGTTGACGACCAGGTGGTTCGCGTAGTTCCAGTCGACGAAGCCGTCCTCGTCGCGCAGCGTGTCGGGAGCGGGCAGCTCGATGATCTCGAGGCTTCGGCCGGCGGCATCCGTCGCCTGTTCGAGCACGGCGCGAATCTGGCGCACGACCGCGTAGTCGGGGTGCGACGGGTCGTCCTGCCAGTGCAGCAGCACCCGACCCGGTTCGGCGAAGGTGGCCACCATGTCGACATGGCCGCGTGTTCCCGAGGACTCGTAGTCGCGGGTGAGGCCGCGGGGGAGCCAGATGAAGCTCGTGGCGCCGATCGTGCGCTGCAGCTCCCACTCGACGCGGCGCTTGTCGGTGTACGGGTTGCGGCGCGGGTCGAGCTGGACCGTCTCGGTCAGCAGGACGGTGCCCTCGCCGTCGACGTGGATGCCGCCGCCCTCGTTCACGAGCGTGGATGGCAGGTGGGTCGCGCCGGCGAGCCCCACGACGGTGCTCGCGATGCGGTCATCGCGCTCCCACGTCGCCCAGGCGTTCGCGCCCCAGCCGTTGAAGGTCCAGTCCACACCGCCGAGCGCGCCGGTCTCATCGAGCACGAACGTCGGTCCGATGTCGCGCATCCAGTAGTCATCCAGCGGCGCCTCGACGATCTCGATCTCGGACGACAGGCGCCTGGTCGCCTCCGCGACGGCCGACGGGTCCACGACCATCGTCACCGGCTCGAATCCGGCCGCGGCGTTCGCGACGGCGGCCCAGGTGTCACGGGCCAGGTCGGCTGACGCCACGTCGTCTCCGAGTGTGTTGCCCACGCGGGGGAACGCCATCCACACGCGCTCCTGCGGCGCGAATTCAGCGGGCATGTTCCAGGTCATCGTCCACTCCTCATGGCTTCGCCGAACGCGGCGATGCTCTCATCCTGGTGCGTGCGGTGCACGGGCGCACCTGTGTCCTGCGCAGTGGTCCAGTCCAGCGACGGTCGGGCCGCCGGATCGCGATAGGGCCTGGTGGTCCGCCACAGCAGCGCGTAGAGGCCGGCGGCCAGCGCCGGTCCGACCAGCGAGGACAGATCCGCGCCGCCGAGGGCCGCGGAGATCGGCCCGGTGTACAGGGTCGTGTTGACCATGAGCACGGCGACCGTCGTCGCGACGACCATCGCGACGGTGCCGGGCAGGAACCACCCGCCGGTGTACCAGAACGGGCTGCGCCGGCTCGTGTCGTTCAGCGTCAGACCGTCGTAGCGGCCACGACGCAGCACGATGTCGATCGCGTAGATCGCGACGAGCGGGCCCATCACGGCGACGGCGATCTCGATCGCGTAGCTGAGCGTGTCGAGGAACCGCGGCGCGCCGTACAGCAGGTAGGCGGCGAGCACCGCGGCGACGACGCCGACGATCATGACCGAGACCGCACGGCGGACGCGCGGGATGAACGCCTGCGCGTACAGACCGGTCGAGTACGAGCACAGCACGTTGTTGGCGAGCGTGCCGACGATGATCGCGAGCAGGAAGACCGGGTACAGCCACGACGGCAGGATCTCGGCGATCGCGGTCTGCGGGTCGGTCATGTCGATCGACGTCCCGGCGATCACGCCGAGACCGGCGATCAGCACCGACGGCACGAAACCGCCCAGGGCCGTGAACAGGATGATGCTCCGCTTGGACGTGCGCGTCGGCAGGTAGCGCGAGTAGTCGGCGCTTGTGCCCCACGACAGCGGCCCGGATGCGACCACGGTCAGACCGAGCAGCAGCAGCGCGATGTTCTCTCCGGCGGGCAGGGCGGCCGGCGAGTACGACCAGTCGGCGGCCGCGAGCACGAACACGCCGACGGCCGCGAAGCACGCGCCCACCGCGATTGACAGGTAGGTCGAGAGCTTCTCGATCGTCGCGTGACCGAAGACGCTCACCAGCAGGCTCAGCGCCGAGACCGCCACCAGCAGAAGGATGCTGAAGCCGTCGGGCAGCGTGATCCCGACGCTCGCCAGCAGCGCCTCGCTCGCCAGCGTCGTGAACGCGACGTTCAGGACGATGTAGAAGAGCCCGATCAGCACGCCGAGGCCGGAGCCGAACAGCGCATTGCCGCGCACGCCGAACATCGCGCGCATGATCATGACGCTCGGCGTGCCGGAGGCCGGTCCGCTGATCGCGATCCAGCCGATCACGAACCACCAGAGGTTGCCGAGCACGCAGATCACGAGCGACTCCCACAGCCCGAGCCCGAGGAGGATGAGGATGCCACCGAAGACGAAGTTGAGGTACAGCACGTTGGCGGCGGCCCAGATGCCGAACAGGGCGCTGGGCCGGCCGTGCCGCTCTCCCGACGGGATGTAGTCGATGCCGCGCGTCTCGATGTGACCGGCGACGTCGCCGGGCTGTGATGACTCTGCGGCGTGTTGTGCGGTGATGGTCATGTCATCCGCTTCCGTTTCACCTAGTATTGATCAAGCGATCAATAGACGTGAAGATACCTACAACGGCGGTGACATGTCAAGCATTTCGACGAAGGTCCGCACCCGGAAGTCTCCGGCCGAGCGCTCGGCGGAGATCCTCGAGGCGGCCACGGACCTCGCACGTGAGCAGGGACTGAGCGCGCTGACACTGCGCGCCGTCGCGGAGCGGGCGGGGGTCGCATCCGGCCTCATCGCGCACTATCACCCGTCGATGGACGACCTCGTCGCGCGGGTCTACAGCGACCTCGTCGCGGCCGAGATCGGTGAGGTCGATGCCCTCATGGCCGCGCACGAGGACGCCGGGGTGCGCATGGCCGCGCTCATCGAGACGCTGCTGGACGGCACGCGGGAGGACCTGACCGTGGTGTGGGTGGAGGCGTGGGCGCTCGGGCGCCGCAACGCCGCGCTCGCCGTGGCGGTGCGCGAGCAGATGGACGCATGGCACCGAATGGTCGCGGCGGCGATCGAGGACGGATGCGAGTCGGGTGCATTCACGACGTCGAGCCCGTCGGATGCCGCGTGGCAGCTGCTCGGGATGATCGACGGACTGAACGCCCAGTCGCTCGCCCGGGGCATCGAGGGCGAGGGCTACTCCGTCAAGATGGCGCGCGCAGCCGAGATCCTGCTCGGCGCGCCGGCCGGTTCGATCGACGCCCGCTGAGCCTCAGCGCGTGAGCGAGTAGAAGCGGAAGAACGCGAAGTCCTCGATCGGGAGGATCTCGAGGTCGGCGAAGCCCGCCTCGCGCGCGTAGCCGCGGAGCGTCTCAGGGCGCATCACGGTGCCGGTGCCGACGCTCGGCCGGTGCGAGAGGCTGTCGGGCAGGCACACGAACAGGCTGTACGCGTACATGATCCGCTCGAGGTCATCGCCGGGGGCGGTGAAGGTCTCGGCGACCGCCTCGTCCATCACGATCACCGGTCCGTCGTCGCGGACCGCGAGTCGCATCGCCGCGAGCACCTCGACGGGCCGGGGCATGTCGTGGATGCACTCGAATGCGAATGCGGCGTCGAAGCGGCCGAAGTTCGACAGGCCGTCTCCGTCGGCATTGTGGAAGCGGACGCGATCGGAGACCCCCGCGTCCTGCGCGTTCGCCCGCGCGAGTTCGATCGACGGGTCATCGATGTCGAAGCCGTCCACCCTCAGCTCGGGGTACGCCTGCGCGAGGGCGATCGAGGACCACCCCGCCCCGGTGCCGATGTCGGCGATCCGCGCACCAGGTCGCGTGAGCACCGACTGGATGTCGTCCACCTCCGCGAACGCCTTCGGCAGCTCGCGGAACCACGGCCGGTTCAGATCCGCCTGGCCTTCTCGCGCATCGGCGCCGAAGTCGGCCCAGCTCACGCCACCGCCCGTGCGATATGCGTCCAGCAGGTCGGGCAGCGCCGGACCGACCGCCCCGAACATGCGGGCGACGGGGGCGAGATAGTTCAGGCTCGCATCGTCGGTCAGAACCTCGGCGGCGCCGGCCGGCAGCCGGAATCGACGACCATCGTCATCCCCGCCGGGCTCCACCTGCAGCACCCCGGTGACGGCCTGCTGCTCGAGCCACTCGCGCGCGTACCGCCGGTCTGTGCCGGTGCGCTCGGCGAGCTCGTCCGCGGTGGTCGGGCCGTGCGCGGCCAGGCTCCGGTACCAGCCGAGCCGATCGCCCAGATGCGCCGCGAGGATGTCGGCGAAGCCGAGCGCAGAGGCCAGCATCCGTTCTGCGAACTCCTCAGCGGTGGGGTCGTCTGCGGACATGATTCTCCTTTCCGGGCCGCTCAGCGGATGAGCTGCTCCCATCCGTCGCCGTCTGCGTGCTCGAAGATCAGGTTCGTCTCGGTGTGCGCCACAGCGGGGTGCCCGGTGAGGTGGGCGAGGACGAACTCTCGCAGCTCGGCGGCATCGCGGGCGATCACGTGGAGGAGGAAGTCATCGGCGCCGGCCATGTGGAACAGGCTGATGACACCTGGCAGGCTCGGCGCGGCGCGACGGAACGCCTCGATCTCCTCGCGGGCGTGCTTGACGAGGCGGATCGCGATGAGCGCCTGCACCGTCGCCCCGAGCGCGATCGGGTTCAGATCGACACGGTACCGGCGGATCACGCCGCTGGTCTGCAGTCGTCGCAGCCGGAGGGAGACCGTCGACTCCGCGATGCCGAGCGTCGAGGCGAGCGAGGCCCCCGACGCGCGGGCGTTCGCGGTCAGGGCCCGCAGCAGCGCACGGTCGGTTCGATCTAGCTTAAGGACCTGCACGAGAGGGCTCCTTCGCCGCGCTGAGAATGAAGCATCTGCGGCCAATCGTACCGGTGTGATCGCATCCTTCAAGGTCGATTGCCGACAGGCGAAGTTTCTGCTGTTCTCGAGGTATGGACAAGAGGCACCACCGGTTCGAGACACGCGCTGTGCACGCGGGCATGTCGGGTCTGCGCGAGAGCGGGGCGCACGTCCCGCCGATCGACTTCTCGACCACGTATCCGCTGCCGGATGTGGACAACGGGGGTCAGGCCTACGAGGAGCTCGCGACCGGACATGACCTCGGCCCGGGGCGCAGCGCCGTGTATCAGCGACTCTGGCAGCCGGGGGTCGCACGGTTCGAGGACGCGCTCGCCGATCTCGAGGCCACCGAGGGTGCCGTGGCGTTCGCGAGCGGGATGGCCGCGCTCGCCGCGTGCCTCATCGCGACGGCGACCGCGGGCAAGCCGCACGTCGTGGCCGTCCGTCCGCTCTACGGCGGCACGGACCATGTCCTGGAGAAGGGACTGCTCGGCACGACCGTCACCTGGGCGGCAGCCGACGAGATCGCCGCCGCGATCCGCCCCGACACCGGACTCGTCGTCGTCGAGACCCCGGCCAATCCCACGCTCGAGCTGCTGGACCTCGCCGAGGTGGTCGCCGCGGCGGGTGATGTTCCCGTGCTGGTCGACAACACGTTCGCCACCCCGGTGCTGCAGCAGCCTGCCCGTCATGGTGCGACGCTCGTCCTGCACAGCGCGACGAAGTACCTCGGGGGCCACGGAGACGTGATGGGCGGCGTGGTGGCGACGACTCAGGAGTGGGTCCAGCGACTTCGCCAGGTGCGCGCGCTCACGGGTGGTCTCCTGCATCCGATGGCGGCCTACCTGCTGCACCGCGGACTGCGGACCCTGCCGCTCCGCGTGCGTGCTCAGCAGCAGACCGCACAGGTGCTCGCCGAGCGGATCAGCGCCCACCACGCGGTCGCGCGGGTGTTCTACCCGGGGCTTCCGGGTCAGGATCCGAAGGGTCTCCTGGGCACGCAGCTCGACGGCCCCGGTTCGATCATCGCCGTGGAGCTGGCCGGAGGGTACGACGCGGCCGCGCGGTTCACCGAGTCGTGCGAGCTGATCGAGCACGCGGTCTCACTCGGCGGCATCGACTCCCTGGTGCAGCATCCGGCCTCGCTCACGCATCGGCCGGTATCCGGCCCCGCCAAGCCGGGCGCCGGCATCGTGCGCCTCTCGATCGGCCTCGAGCACGTCGACGACCTGACCGACGACATCCTCGTGGCGCTCGCCGCCGCAGACGCGCTCACGTCCGTGGATGCCGCGGCCATGCCGACCGACGCCGCCCACGCTGCCCGGTTCGCCGACGCGCGGTGAGCCTGCCGACCTCGCGGTGAAGATCCGCGAGGTCGGGGTTAGCGTGGAGCGCATGGCATCGACACCCTTCACCTCCCTCGACGACTACATCGGCCTCCCGCGCGTGGAAGCGCTCGCGCTCTCGCCCGACGGCACTCGCGCCGTCCTCACCGTCGCGACGCTGAAGAAGGACGCCACCGCGTACGAGCGGTCGCTCTGGTCGGTGCCGACCGACGGGTCGGGGTCGCCGACGCGCCTGACCCGGTCGGCCAAGGGCGAGTCGAGCGCGGCGTTCACCTCGAGCGGTGACGTCCTCTTCGTCTCGGCCAGGCCCGACGCCGAGGCCGACGACGACCAGGACGCCGGCCAGCTGTGGCTCCTCCCGGCCGCCGGAGGCGAGGCGCGACCGATCACCCGCCTGGCCGGCGGCGTCGCGGCGATCGCAGCAGTGGCCGAGGCATCGGATCGTGTGGTGCTGAGCGCCGAGCTGCTTCCCGCCGCTGAGAGCCTCGAGGCGGAGGCGAAGCTGCGCGCGCTGCGCAAGAAGAAGAAGGTCGCGGCGATCCTCCACGAGAGCTATCCGGTGCGGTTCTGGGACCACGACCTGGGACCGGCCGAGCCGCACCTGCTCGGTCTGGACCTGTCCGGGCTCGTCGACACGATCGCGGCGGTCACGGCCGAATCGGACGACCGCGCGCCGGACGAAGCCGTCGAGGAGGGCGGGGATGCCGGGACCCCGTACCCCGCCACGCTGCCGCGCCCGGCAGACCTGACTCCGCATCCGGGCCGCAGCGCCGACATCGCCGGCGCCGCGCTGACGCCCGACGGCCGCACGCTGGTCGCGTCGCTCCGCGTCGCCGAGACACGTGACGGGAGGTTCGTGCTCGTCGCGATCGACACCACGACCGGGGAGCGCACCACGCTGTTCGACGAGCCCGAGGTCGATTTCGAGTCGCCGACGATCAGCCACGACGGCACGCGGCTCGCGTTCCTCCGCGTCGAGCGGAGCTCGCCGACCGGTCCGACCGATCTCGAGCTGTGGGTCGCCGGCATCGACGGTGCGGACCCGCAGCGGATCGGCGGGGGATGGGACCGCTGGGCGTCGAGCTTCGTCTTCGACGCCGGCGACGTGGCGCTGATCGCGACCGCCGATTCCGACGGACGAGGCCCGGTCTACCGCATCCCGCTCGACGGCTCGACACCAGAGCAGCTGACGGCAGACGACTACACGTACACGCACGTCGCGGTGGATCGCGCGTCGGGTGATCTCGTCGCCCTCCGCTCGAACTGGGTCTCACCGTCCCACCCCGTGCGGATCTCGCGCGACGGCGGCGTCACTGCGCTGGTCACCCCGGCAGCGATCCCGCAAGCCCCGGGCACGATCACCGAGGTGGAGACGACGGCCGAGGACGGTGCCCGGGTGCGCGGCTGGCTGCTGCTCCCGGACGGGGCATCGGATGCGGCGCCCGCTCCGCTGCTGCTGTGGATCCACGGCGGACCGCTCAACAGCTGGAACGCGTGGAGCTGGCGCTGGGCGCCGCTGCTGGCCGTCGCGCGCGGCTACGCGGTGCTGCTGCCCGACCCGGCCCTGTCGACGGGATACGGCCTGGAGTTCATCGCCCGCGGCTGGAACAGCTGGGGCGGCAAGCCGTACACCGACCTCATGGCCATCACCGACGCCGTGATCGCGCGCGACGACATCGACGAGACCCGCACCGCGGCGATGGGCGGATCGTTCGGCGGGTACATGGCCAACTGGGTGGCCGGGCACACCGACCGCTTCCGGGCGATCGTGACCCATGCGAGCCTGTGGGCGCTCGACCAGTTCAGCGGCACGACCGACAGCTCGGACTACTGGCAGCGAATCTTCACACCGGAGGCGATGATCGAGCACTCGCCGCACCGCTTCGTGCAGGACATCCGCACTCCGCTGCTGGTGATCCACGGCGACCGCGACTACCGCGTGCCGATCGGCGAGAGCCTGCGGCTGTGGTCCGAGCTCGCCGAGCACCATGCCGAGCCGGACGGCTCGACCATGCACCGGTTCCTGTTCTACCCCGATGAGAACCACTGGGTCCTCAAGCCCCAGCACGCGGTCGTCTGGTACCAGACGGTGTTCGCGTTCCTGGACCAGCACGTCCACGGGTCCGACTGGAAGCGCCCGGAGCTGCTCGGCTGACCCTCGCGGTCTTTCCGCGAGACTGCATCCGGGCGACCAGATGCCGGGCATCACCCTCCGTTTCGGCGTTCGGATGCGGTCTCGCGGCGGGGATGTGCGCGGTCACGAAACGCGGACGCAACAGATTTGGGCGACACTGTGGGAATGTCCACAAAGGTCTCGCTCACGCACTACACCGGGTACACGTTCGCCCGACCGGTGAATGTCACCCCGCACGTGGTGCGGTTGAGGCCTGCTCCGCACTCCCGCACGCCCATCGAGGCGTACTCGCTCGAAGTGAGTCCGAAAGAGCACTTCATCAACTGGCAGCAGGATCCGTTCGGCAACTGGGTCGCACGCCTGGTGTTCCCGGAGAAGATCGATCATCTCTCGATCACCGTGAGCCTCGTGGCCGATCTGATGGTGATCAACCCGTTCGACTTCTTCATCGAGGAGTACGCGGAGTACTTCCCGTTCGACTACGACCCGAGCCTGAAGGCCGACCTCGCGCCGTACCTCCGACCGGTCGAGGAGAGCGACCAGGCGGGCGTCTGGAAGGAGTCCCTCCCCGCACTTCCGGAGGGCGGCGTGCCGACCGTGCAGTTCCTCGCGGGACTGAACTCGGCTGTGAACCGCGACGTGGCCTACGACGTCCGTATGGAGGAGGGCGTCCAGTCACCCGACGAGACCCTCAGCCGGGCGATCGGCTCCTGCCGCGACAGCGCGTGGCTGCTGGTGAGCCTGCTGCGCAAGTACGGCCTCGCCGCGCGGTTCGTCTCGGGGTACCTCGTGCAGCTCGCAGCCGACCAGAAGGCCCTGGACGGACCGAGCGGCACCGAGGTCGATTTCACCGACCTGCACGCGTGGACCGAGGTCTACATCCCGGGCGCCGGATGGGTCGGGATGGACCCGACGAGCGCCCTGTTCGCCGGCGAGGGGCACATTCCGCTGAGCGCCACGCCGCATCCCTCCAGCGCCGCGCCGATCCAGGGCGCGACCGAGCCGGTGGAGGTGACGTTCGAGTTCCGCAACGAAGTGGTGCGCATCCACGAGGATCCGCGCACGACCAAGCCCTACACCGACACGCAGTGGGCGAGCATCGACGCGCTCGGCGCTCAGGTGGACGAGCGGCTGACCGCGGGTGACGTGCGTCTGACGATGGGGGGCGAGCCGACGTTCGTCGCCCTCGACGATGCCACGAGCGCGGAGTGGAACACGGATGCCGACGGCGAGCACAAGCGGGAGCTTGCCGGCATCCTCGCCGAGCGTCTGCGCGCGACCTACGCCCTCGGTGGGGTCGTGCACCGTGGTCAGGGCAAGTGGTATCCGGGCGAACCGCTGCCACGGTGGAACATCGCCCTGCAGTGGCGCACCGACGGCGTGCATCTGTGGGGCGACCCGGCGCTGTTCGCCGACCCGTGGGGGACGGATGCCGACCCCGATGCCCGCTCCAATGCCGAGGCGCTCGCGCGCGCGGTGACGGCACTGCTCGGCATCCCGGACCGACGGCTCCTGCCCGCATACGAAGACCCGTTCGCGGAGCTGGCCGCCGAGATCCGCCAGCCCGAGGGCCCTCGGCCCGGCGTGGACGAGACGGCCGAGGTCGAGATCGCGGAGCTGGATCGCACCGTCTCCACCGAGACCGGATGGGTGCTGCCGCTCACGACCGAAGACGAGTGGACGAGCCCGGCGTGGACGTTCCGCCGCGGCCGGCTCGTGCTCACGCCCGGCTCGAGCGCAGTCGGTCTGCGACTGCCACTGGAGTCGATCTCCTGGGAGGACCCGGAGCATCCGGGCGAGCCGTCCTACCTCGAGGCCGGGCCGCCGCTGACCCCGGGAATCCGGAAGGTGACCGTCGTCGACCCGAAGGATGCGCGCACGACCGCGCTCACGTTCGAGGCTCGGGACGGCCATGTGCACGTCTTCCTCCCGCCGACGCTGACCCTCGAGGCCTACGCCGATCTGCTCGCTGTGATCGAGAGGGCCGCGGGCCTCACCCGCTGCCGGCTGGTGCTCGAGGGGTACGGACCGCCGCCGGACGCACGGCTCACCCAGCTGATCGTGACCCCCGACCCCGGTGTGATCGAGGTCAACGTGCAGCCGACCTCGACGTGGCGGGAGCTGCGCGATCTCACCGTGACCCTGTACGAGGATGCTCGTCAGAGCCGCCTCGCGACGGAGAAGTTCGACCTCGACGGCCTGCACACCGGCACCGGCGGCGGCAACCACATCACGCTCGGTGGTTCGCAGCCGGTCGATTCGCCGCTGCTGCGCCGGCCCGAGCTGCTGGCCAGCCTGATCACCTACTGGCAGCGCCATCCGAGCCTCTCCTACCTGTTCTCGGGGCGATTCATCGGGCCGACGAGCCAGGCTCCCCGGTTCGACGAGGGCCGGCCGGAGGCGGTGTACGAGATGGAGATCGCGCTGCAGGAGATCCGCCGGCTCACCGCCTCCGCGCGTGAACTCGACGAGGAGTCCTCGCCCTGGCTCGTCGACCGGGCGCTTCGTCACCTGCTCACCGACCTCACCGGCAACACCCATCGCGCCGAGTTCTGCATCGACAAGCTCTACAGCCCCGATTCGAGCCGCGGACGGCTCGGCCTGCTCGAGCTGCGCGGCTTCGAGATGCCGCCGCATCCGCAGCTCGCGCTCGTGCAGGCGCTGCTGGTGCGCAGCCTCGTCGCGATGTTCTGGGAGACGCCGTACACCGCGCCCCTCGTGCGCTGGGGAACGCGACTGCACGAGGACTTCCTGCTGCCCGAGGGCGCCACCGCCGACATCGCGGAGGTCGTGGCGGACCTGCGCGATCACGGGATCGCGTTCGAAGCGGACTGGCTGAACTCCTTCACCGAGTTCCGCTTCCCGCGGATCGGGATGACGCGTCTCTCCGGCGGCATCGAGCTTGAGCTGCGCCAGGCGATCGAGCCGTGGAACGTGCTCGGCGAAGAGGTCACCGAGGGCGGCACCGCGCGCTACGTCGACTCCTCAGTCGAACGCGTCCAGGTGAAGGTGACCGGCCTGGATCCGCGCATGCACCTCGTGACGTGCCAGAGTGTTCCCGTGCCACTGACGTCCACCGGTCACGCCGGCGAGTACTTCGCCGGCGTGCGCTACCGCGCCTGGCAGCCGTGGTCGGCCCTGCATCCGTCCATTCCGGTGCACGCGCCGCTCGCGTTCGACGTCGTCGACATCGCCTCGGGTGTGAGCGTCGGGGGCGCGACCTATCACGTCGTGCATCCAGGCGGCCGGTCATACGATCACCCGCCGATCAACTCCAACGAGGCCGAAGCGCGCCGGGCCAGCCGGTTCGAACCGCACGGGCACACCGGCGGCCGGCTCGACGTTCCCGCGATGCGCGAGGCCGCGCGTCGCGCGTTCAGCCCCGATTATCCGCACACCCTCGATCTGCGGAGGGTTCCGACCGCGTGAGCCTCCTGCGTGAATACGCGGCGTCGATCGCCCAGCCGACGCTGCCCCTCGGCCCCGGCGCGCGATTCGACGAGGTCGTCGGCCCGGACGGCGCGCTGCGCGCGGCGTGGAAGGGGATGGCCTCGATCGCGGTCGATCTGACCTCGTCCGAGGTCGGACGCATCGATGTCGAGATCACGACGCTCCTCGCCGACGACGGCGCCACGTACGGCAGTCTCGAGGCGGGCTCGCAGCCCTGGCTGCTGGATCCGATGCCGCTCGTGCTGGATGCCGCGAACTGGGCACGACTCGGCGTCGGGCTCGCTCAGCGCACCGAGCTGCTGAACGCGCTGCTTGCCGACATCTACGGCGAGCAGCGGCTTCTCGCCGACGGGGTCATTCCTCCCGCGGTCGTCTTCGGCCACTCCGGTTACATCCGCCCGATCGCCCGCTCGCGCGGCTTCGATCCCAACCCGCTGATCCTCTCCAGCACCGATCTCGGCAGGGATGCGGCGGGGGAGTGGCACGTGCTGACCGACCGCGTGCAGGCACCCTCGGGCCTGGGCTACGCGATGGAGAACCGCCGCGTGCTCTCGCGCGTGCTGCCCGAGCTGTACGAGGAGGCCGGGCTCCACCGCATGGAGCCGTACTTCTCCGCACTGCGCTCCGCCCTCCTGCAGGCCGCGCCCGCCGAGGTCGCCGATCCGCGTGTCGTGGTGCTCTCGCCCGGAACGCACTCCGAGACCGCGTACGACCAGGCCTTCATCGCGAACATCCTCGGCTTCCCGCTCGTGCAGGGCGAAGACCTCGTGGTCCGCGACGGTTGGGTCTGGATGAAGCCCACAGGCTTTCCGCAGCACGAGCCGCACGAGCGGGTCGACGTCATCCTCCGGCGCGTGGATGCCGAGTGGTGCGACCCGCTCGAGCTGCGTGCCGGCTCCCAGCTGGGCGTCGCCGGCCTCACCGAAGCGGTGCGACGCGGCCGGGTGCGTCTGGTGAACGGACTGGGCGCCGGGGTGCTGGAGAACCCCGGGCTGATGCCGTTCATGCCCGCCGTGTGCGAGCGGCTCCTCGGTGAACAGCTGCGCCTGCCGTCGGTGCCGACCCTCTGGTGCGGCGATCCCGAGGGTCTCGCGCAGGTGCTGACCGCCGTGAAGAAGGACCCGGCGTCGATCATCGTGCGCCAGATCGACGGGCGCGCCGCCGAGCTCGCGGAGCTGGGTGCGAACGGGCTGCGCGATCGGATCCTCTCGGCGCCGCATCGGTTCGTGGGCCAGGAGCGGCTGCCGCTCTCGCAGGCTCCTTCCTGGGGTGAGGCGGGCCGCGCATCGGGTCGCGCCAACCCCAACCCGATCGTGCTGCGTGCGTTCACCGTGCGCGACGGTGCGATCTACCGCCCGCTCGTCGGCGGACTCGCGACCCTGGTCGATGACCGCAAGGCCGCTCCGAGCACCAAGGACGTGTGGGTGCTCAAGGGCGCTCACGGGGATCCCGATCAGGGCATCGTCGAGGTGGCGCCCCTGCCGCTCGCGCGCGCGGTGCCGGTGCTCTCGCCCCGCGCCGTGGAGGACATGTTCTGGTCGGGTCGCTACACGGAGCGCGCCGAAGACCTCGTCCGGCTCGTGATCACCTCGAGCGCGTACGCCGAGCAGCTCGACTACAGCTCCAGCACCGAGGGCGGTGCGGCGCTTCGCGCGCTCATCGGAGTGCTTCAGCGACTGTGCGGCACGCGCTGGCTCGACCCCGATCTGGAGCAGCGCTCCCTCCTGCTGGATGCCGACCGCCCGGGTTCGGCCGCCCACTCGCTCGAGCGGCTCCGCGATGCGCTCGAGGGCGTGCGCGATCAGCTGTCCGGCGACACCTGGCGCGCGTTCGGGAGCACGGACCGTGCGATGAAGGCGCTGCGCGCGTCGCGCCGGCTGCAGATCGCCGAATCGGCCAGCCGCATGCTGGGCGGCATCCTCTCGCTGCAGGGCGTGACCGCGAACATGATGCGCGACGACGGCTGGCACGCGATCGAGGCCGGTCGCTACCTCGAGCGCTCGCTGCAGGTGACGACGCTGCTGGCCGCGACCACGACTGTCTCGCTGGGTGTCGGCGTGGAGCGGGCGGTGCTGGGCGGGGTGCTCATGGCGGCCGAGAGCTCGGTCACCCACCGACGCCGGTTCCGGGGCAGCGTGCGCGCGGCGGACGTTCTGGAGCTCCTGCTGATCGACGCCGAGAACCCCCGCTCGATCGCGTTCTCGCTCGCCCGGCTGCGGTTCCACCTTTCGCAGCTCGCCGCCTCGACCGGCTCGACCAGACCCGAGCGCCTGCTCGAGCACCTCGAGGACTCCCTGGAGGCCGTCGATATCCCGGCGCTGACGGCGCCGGTGGACGGGCGCCGCCCGCGCCTGGAGGAGTTCCTCGCGGAGACGCACGCGCACCTGCACCGCCTCGGCGATGCGATCGTGCACCTGCACTTCGAGAGCGGCCCCCTGCCGCAGCCGATCTCGTCGCTCACACTGACCGAGGTGATGGGGGTGGAGCGCCCATGACGTACGGCCCCGTCCGATGAGGTACCGCGTCTCGCACCGCACCACGTACTCGTACGACGACGATGTGTCCAGCAGCTTCGGCCTCGCCCACTGCCGGCCCCGCGAGCTGCCCTGGCAGCACGTGGCCTCGCGCGAGGTGTCGATCGATCCGGTGCCCAGCGACATCGCCGACGACGTCGACTGCTACGGCAACATCGTGTCGTACTTCCACGTCACCGAGCCGCACATGCGTCTCACGATCAATGCGCTCAGCGATGTGACGGTGACGCCGACCGAGTACGACGCCGATGCCCTGCTCGAGCCGTGGGAGCGCGCGCGGCCGATCCTGCATCCGGGCATCTCCCGCGGCGCATGGGCGGCGACGGAGTTCGCACTCGAATCGCCCAAGGCGCGACACGTGGATGCTGCGCGGGAGTATGCCGCGGCATCCCTCACTCCGGGGCGCCCGATCGGCGAGGCCGTCACCGATCTGATGCACCGGATCAAGACCGACTTCCACTACGACAAGACCGCGACCACGGTCACGAGCACGGTCGCCGACGTGATCGAGAAGCGCGCGGGCGTGTGTCAGGACTTCGCGCACCTCGCCCTGGCGTGCCTGCGCAGCCACGGCATGGCCGCGCGGTACGTCAGCGGCTATTTGGCGACCCGCCCACCGGCCGGCAAGCCGCGGCTGGTCGGCGCGGATGCCTCGCACGCGTGGGTGGCCGCGTGGATCCCCGGGTCCGACCAGTGGCTCGCGTTCGATCCGACGAACGATCAGTGGGTGGCGGACCGCCATGTGACCGTGGCGTGGGGTCGCGACTACGGCGACGTCCCGCCCGTGAAGGGCGTGATCTTCACGGAGGCGAAGAAGTCGACGCTGCGCGTGGCCGTGGACGTTGCACCACTCGAGGAGTATTCGCAAGGGTGAGCTTCGCTGCGGGCGAGTGTGCGAGCCTGGGCGGGTGAAGTCCTATCGATGCCGCGTCTGCAGCAGTCCGCTCTACTTCGAGAACTCGATCTGCGTCGCGTGCGGCGCGGGCCTGGGCTACTCCCGCGAGGAGCGCGAGATCGTGCCGGTCGGGCTCGACGGTCGCTATGTCGACTCATCAGGACTGATCTGGCACGTCTGCCGCAACCTCAACCTCTCGGGCTGCACGTGGCTCGCACCCCTCGAGGGCGGGCAGTGCTTCAGCTGCTCCCTGACGCGCACGCGCCCGAACGACGCGGACGTCGCGGGCGTCAGCAACTTTCCGGTGGCTGAGCGCGCGAAGCGACACCTCATCGCCGAACTCGACGATCTCGGCTTCCCCGTGGTGGGCAAGGATGCCGCGATCGGCGGCGATCCGGCGGGGGGCCTGTGCTTCGACCTGCTCTCGAGCACGGATCGCAGCGTCACGATCGGACACGAGGACGGCGTGATCACGATCGATCTCGCGGAGAGCGACCCTGCGTACCGTGAGCGGCTGCGCGGCGAGCTCGACGAGCCGTACCGCACGATGCTCGGCCACTTCCGGCACGAGGTCGGACACTACTACCAGTGGCGGCTTGTCGAGGTCGCGGGCGACCCGGAGCGCATCGCGCGCGCCCGCGAACTGTTCGGCGACGAGACGGTCGACTATCAGGACGCGATCGACCGGCACTACAGCCACGGGGCGCCGGCCGGATGGGAGCGCTCGTATCTCACGACCTACGCGACGATGCACCCGTACGAGGACTTCGCCGAGACGTGGGCCCACTTCCTGCACATCTGCGACACCATCCAGACGGCGACCGAGTACGGACTCACGGCCGTCGCGGGCATCGACGCGTTCTCGCACTTCCGCGACCTGGTCACGGGGGTGTGGGTGCCGATGTCGATCGCGCTGAACATGATCAATCGATCGATGGGCAAGGACGACCTCTACCCGTTCGTGATCCCGGCGCCGGTGCTCGACAAGCTCGAGTTCGTCGCGTCGCTGCGAGGCGACGGGCGAGCCTGAGTCAGGAGGCCTTCTCCTCGCCGTCGCCCGCGCCCGCGGCCGCCGCAGCCGCCGCAGCCGCATCCGGCGGCGGAGCGTCGGTGAGCACTCGGAGGTCGCTGAAGTCGACGTCGGCGAACGCGCCGAAGAACCGCTTCAGCTCCTCGGCCATGTCGATCACCTCGCGATCGAGCAGCCACTGCACCTGCAGGCCGTCCATCATCGCGATCGTGGCGACCGCGGCGCGCTGAGGCGTGACTCCGGCCATGAGCCGCCCGTCCCGCTCGAGCGATTCGAACGCAGTCCGCAGGCTGCCCCGGGTGTACTCGTAGCGCCCGATGAAGTACTCATGTGCGGGGTGGTCGGGTGCCGTGGCCTCGGCGGACAGCACGCAGTACAGCTCGACGACTCCGGGCACCGAGGCGTTGTAGGTGGCGAGCTCCACCAGGCCGCGAAGCGCAACCGCGCCGTCCGGGTCGCCGAACGGGACGAACTCCAGGGAGTGCTGATCGCGGCGATCGAGCACGGCCGCCAGCAGGGCGCTCTTGTTGGGGAAGTGGTGCAGGAGTCCGGCTTCGCTCATGCCCACCTTCTGCGCGACATCGCGCAGCGACCCGGCCCGGTAGCCGGACTCGGCGAACACCTCGAGCGCAGCGTCGAGGATCGCCGTGCGCTTCGCGCTCGTCTTCGCGTATTCCCCGCGCGGCTTCCGCGCGCGCACTGGTGACGGGGTCTGGGTCACAGTGTTCACCGTATCCTCTCGACCTTCTTCGGTCATCCCATGGGCCCGTCTTCGGGCCCCTCGTTGAGCCATTCTCAGCGCAACCGTAACAAAAACCTAGCGATCGCTAGAAATTTATTCCAAAAACCTAGCGGTCACTCGGATTTGATGTTACCGTTTCGTCTACGAGGTGATCCGCAGTGGAATCGCCCCCTACCAAGAGGACTCGAAGATGATCCGATGGAAGAAGGCCGCGGCAGCAGCGGCTATCGCCGTCACCACCGCACTGGCCGTCACGGCGTGCGCCGGCGGAAGCACTGACGGAGGCGGCGAGGGTGCGGGAACGCTGACGCTCGGCGCGATCGGTGCCCCGACGACGTTCGACCCTGCGGGTTCGCAGTGGGGAAACCTGTCGCCCTTCTACCAGGCGGTGTTCGACACGCTCCTCCTCGCCACCCCCGAGGGAACGATCGAGCCATGGCTCGCGACCGAGTGGTCGTACAACGACGACAACACTGTGCTGACGCTGACGCTGCGTGATGATGTCACGTTCAGCGACGGCTCGAAGCTCACCGCCGATGTCGTCGCGAAGAACCTGCAGCGCTTCAAGGACGGCACCTCACCAGACGCCGGCTACTTCGCCGGTGTCGCGAGCTTCGAGGCCCCGGATGACACGACCGTCGTGATCACCCTCAGCGCACCTGACCCCGCAATGCTCAACTACCTCACCCGCGACCCGGGTCTGGTCGGCGCCGAGGCATCCCTCGACAGCGCGGACGCCGCAACCAACCCCGTCGGCTCCGGGCCCTACATCCTGGACACCGCGGCGACAGTCACCGGAACCACGTACTCGTACACCAAGAACCCGGACTACTGGAATCCCGATGTGCAGTACTACGACAACCTCGTGATCAACGTGCTCAGCGATCCGACCGCGGCACTCAACGCGATCAAGGCAGGCGAGGCCAACGGCGTCAAGCTCGCGAACAACGACGCGCTGACCGAGGTCGAGGCGGCCGGCTGGACGGTGAACGCCAACGAGCTCGACTTCCAGGGTCTCCTCCTGCTCGACCGTGCAGGAACGATGGATCCCGCGCTCGCCGACGTCAAGGTTCGCCAGGCGATCAACTACGCGTTCGACCGCGACGGTCTGCTCACCGCGCTGCAGACCGACCACGGCACCGTGACCACTCAGGTGTTCCCGGCGACATCGGATGCCTACGACCCCGAGCTGGACAGCTACTACGACTACGACCCGGAGAAGGCCAAGGAGCTGCTCGCCGAGGCGGGCTACCCCGACGGGCTGTCGATCAGCATGCCGACCGTTTCGGTCCTCAGCGCGACGACCTACACCCTGGTCGCGCAGCAGCTCGCCGACGTCGGGATCACGGTCGAGGCGACAGACGTCCCGGTCGGAAACTTCATCGCCGACATGCTGGCACCGAAGTACCCGGCCACGTTCATGGCACTCGAGCAGAACCCCGATTGGCAGCTGATCCAGTTCATGATCGCACCGAACGCGGTGTTCAACCCGTTCAAGTACCAGGACCCGCAGGTCGACGAGTACATCAAGGAGATCCAGTACGGCGACGAGGCCACCCAGGCCTCGGTGGCCAAGGAGCTCAACACGTACATCGTCGAGCAGGCGTGGTTCGCCCCGTTCTACCGTGTGCAGGGCAGCGTCGCGACGGACGCCAACACGACCGTCGAGATGCTCCCGACGAACGCCTACCCCGCGATCTACGACTTCCAGCCGAAGCAGTAGTCGCCCACCGGCCCGCCCGAGCGATCGGGCGGGCCGGACCCCACACACCTCGCACCATCCGGTATTCCTCTACACAGGAGTGGAGCCATGCTCACATTCATCCTGCGCCGCTTGCTGTCGGGCCTGATCTTGATCGTCGTGATCACGGTCCTCGCCTTCACGCTGCTGTATCTCGGCAGCGGCAACATCGCCCGCACCATCCTCGGCCAGAACGCCAGTGAAGAGCTCGTCGCTCAGAAGTCGGCGGAGCTCGGCCTCGACCGCCCATTGATCGTGCAGTTCGGCGACTGGCTCAGCTCCGCCGTGACCGGCGACCTCGGTCGCTCCTGGTTCAACGGTCAGCTCGTCACCGTCCAACTCTCGAGCCGACTGGCGGTGACCCTCTCCCTGGTCGTCGGGGCGATCATCGTGACGGCGATCTTCTCGGTGATCCTCGGCATCCTCGCCGCCCGTCGAGGCGGCGCCATCGACGGAACCGTTCAGCTCATCTCGATCATCGGGTTCGCGATCCCCGGATTCCTGATCGCGCTGTTCCTCGTGCTGATCTTCGCGATCAACCTGGGGTGGTTCAAGGCGACCGGCTACATACCGCTCACGACGTCGTTCACGGGCTGGCTCAGCAGCGTCACGCTGCCGATCATCGCCCTGTCGATCGGCGGCATCGCGACGATCTCGCAGCAGGTGCGGGGGTCCGTCATCGACGGCCTCTCGCGGGACTACGTGCGCACGCTCCGCAGTCGCGGGCTGAGCTCGAACCGCACGGTGTACAAGCACGTGCTGCGCAACGCCGGCGGCCCTGCGCTCGCCCTGCTCGCCGTCCAGTTCATCGGAATGATCAGCGGTGCGGTGATCGTCGAGACGATCTTCGCTCTCCCCGGCCTCGGGTCGCTGACCGTCACGGCCACCTTGGCCGGCGACATCCCGATCGTGATGGGAATCGTGGTGGTCACCGCCATCATCGCGATCGTCGTCAACCTTGTCATCGACCTCGCGCAGGCTGCGCTCAACCCGAAGGTGAGACTGTCATGACCGCTGTCGAAGTCCCCACCAGCATCCCCACCAAGGCGGTGCGTGCGGATCACCTCTTCCGCAGACTGATGCGTCGCCCGCTCGCCGTCATCTCCCTGCTCTTTCTCGCGTTCGTGCTGTTGATCGCTATCTTCGGTCCGTTGATCGCCCCATACGACCCGAACCTCGCGTCGCTGCAGCTGATCCTCGCGCCGCCCAGCCCCGAGCATCTGCTCGGCGGTGACAGTGCCGGCCGCGACGTCCTGTCCCGGCTGCTCTTTGCGACGCGCGTGAGCGTGGCGGCGGCGATCCTGGCCGTGATGGTCTCTCTCATCCTGGGTGTCGGATCGGGCTTGCTCGCCGGCTACTACCAGGGTTGGTTCGACAACGTGTCGTCGTGGTTCATCACTCTGGTGATGGCACTGCCCGGCATGGTCGTGCTTCTGGCCGCTCGCACCGTCATCGGCCCATCGGTCTGGTACGCCATGGTGATCGTGGGCATCCTGCTCACTCCGGCCTATTTCCGGCTCGTCTACACGATGGTCACAGCCACCAGATCCGAGCTCTACGTCGATGCCGCCCGGGTTTCCGGTCTCGGTGATGCGCGGATCGTCGGCCGTCACATCCTGTCGGTCGTCCGCGCTCCCGTCATCATCCAGACCGCGGTTGTGGCGATCATCGCGATCGGCATTCAGGCGGGGCTGGAATTCCTGGGTCTCGGTGACACCTCCGTACCCACCTGGGGTGGGATGCTGAATGACGCGTTCTCGAAGATCTACCAGGCGCCGCTCCTCATGCTGTGGCCCTCGCTCGCGATCGGCCTCACGAGCATCGCGCTGATGCTGCTCGCGAATGCGATGCGAGATGTGCTCGAGCGCACGGTCGTCGTGCGTCGCAAGCGCCGCCGCGCGGTGACCACCCGCACCGGCTCGGTCGCCGCTGTCACCATGGCCACCAGCGTCGCCGACCTCGGCGACGACGTCGACATCGTCACCCTCGAAGGTGAGCCGATCCGGCATGACGACGACGAGCAGGCATCTGCCCGCTCGGTCGAGGTCGTGCTCAGCGTGAAGGATCTGCGCGTCGGCTACGGCCAGAGCGACGGGTCGACGCTCGAGGTCGTGCACGGAGTTTCGCTCGACATCCGCAAGGGCGAGGTCCACGGCCTGATCGGCGAGTCCGGTTCGGGCAAGTCGCAGACCGCGTTCGCCGTGCTCGGCCTGCTGCCCAAGGGCGGCAGTGTCACCGGCGGCACCATCGACTACGAAGGCATCCGCCTGGAGGGCGGGTCCGAGGCCGACTACCGCGGCATCCGCGGCAAGCGGATCTCGTACATTCCCCAGGAGCCGATGAGCAACCTCGACCCGTCGTTCACGATCGGCAGTCAGCTCACTGAACCGCTACGCGTCGGGCTGGGCATGAGCAAGGCGGAAGCGCGCGACAAGGCTCTTTCGCTGCTGGAGCGGGTCGGCATCCCGAACCCGGTTCGCACGTTCAAGGCGTACCCGTTCGAGGTCTCGGGCGGTATGGCACAGCGCGTGCTGATCGCGGGGGCGGTCTCGACCGACCCCGACCTGATCATCGCCGACGAGCCCACAACCGCGCTCGATGTCACGGTGCAGGCAGAGGTGCTCGATCTGCTTCGCGACCTGCAGGCGGAGCGCCACATGGCGATGCTCCTGGTGACGCACAACTTCGGCGTCGTCGCCGACCTGTGCGATCGGGTCACCGTCATGCAGTCCGGTCTGTTCGTCGAGACCGGTCCGGTGCGGGCGATCTTCCAGCGCCCCGAGCACCCGTACACGAAGTCGCTGCTCGCGTCGATACTCGATGAGGGCCCCGCACGCCCGCCGCTGGTCGGCGCCGCAACCAAGGGAGGTCTGTCATGACCGAATCGCTGCTGACCGTCGACGACCTCGTCGTCGAGTACCCCGGCAAGGGCTTCCGTGCCAAGCCGTTCCAGGCCCTGAAGGGGGTCTCGATCGACATCAAGCCCGGCGAGACCCTCGGCCTGGTCGGCGAGTCCGGCTCGGGCAAGACGACACTCGGTCGCGCGGTGCTGGGCCTCGCCCCCGTCACCGACGGGAAGATCACCTACGCCGGCAAGGACATCAGCCACCTGCACCGCAGGGAGCGCCGCGCGCTCAGCTCCGAGATCCAGGTCGTGTTCCAGGACCCGTACTCGTCGCTGAATCCGTCCTTGACGATCGAGCAGATCCTCGCCGAGCCGCTCCAGGCGCGCGGCGTTGCCGGCGCGACCGCCAAGGCCCGGGTGCGTGAACTGCTGGATCAGGTCGGGCTCCCCGCCGACGCCCGCAGCCGCCTTCCCCGAGAGTTCTCGGGCGGGCAGCGCCAGCGCATCGCGATCGCGCGAGCGCTCGCCCTGGACCCGAAGCTGATCGTCTGCGACGAGCCCGTTTCGGCACTGGACCTGTCGACGCAGGAGCGCGTCCTGGACCTGTTCATCGAGATCCAGGAGCGTACCGGTGTCGCATACCTGTTCATCACCCACGACCTCGCCGTCGTGCGCCACATCAGCCACCGCGTGGCCGTGATGTACCGCGGGGAGATCGTCGAGAACGGCGACGGCGACCAGGTGACCTCGCGCCCGGTCCACCCGTACACCCAGCGGCTGTTCATGGCCTCCCCGGTGCCCGACCCCGACAAGCAGGAGGTGCGCCGCATCGAGCGGCGTGCGCTCCTGGACGCCGAAAGCACCGCAGCCTGACGCACCGCTGACGCATCCGCATCGATCGAACCTCCCGACGGCACTGCCGCCGGTCACTCTGCCACGCTCACGAAGGGCTCTTCCGTTGACCTCTGCAACCGACCACCTCCAGCCGCTGCTGGCGACGCTGACCCTCGAGGAGAAGGTCTCGCTCATCCAGGGCGCCGACTTCTGGACGACGGTCCCGCTGCCCTCGATCGGGCTTCGTGCGATGACCCTCTCCGACGGGCCCGCGGGCGTGCGGGGTCCCCGGTGGGATGAGCGCGAGCCGTCGCTGAACCTGCCGTCCGGTTCCGCCCTCGGTGCGTCATGGGACGTCGAGCTCGCCTACCGGTACGGCGCGGCCGCGGCATCCGAGGCGCGTCGCAAGGATGTCGACGTCGTCCTCGGCCCGACGATCAACCTGCACCGCTCCCCGCTGGGCGGCCGTCACTTCGAGTGCTTCAGCGAGGATCCCGAGCTGAGCGCGGAGCTCGCCGCCGCATACGTCGGCGGACTGCAGGACAACGGAGTCGCGGCGACCCCGAAGCACTACGTCGCCAACGACTCCGAGACCGACCGGTTCACGGTCGATGTCCGACCGACCGACCGTGCGCTCCGCGAGCTGTATCTCGCCCCGTTCGAGCGGGCGGTGGATGCCGGCGCCTGGGCGCTCATGAGCGCGTACAACGCGGTCGACGGCGTGACGATGACCGAGAACGACCTGCTCGAAGACCCGCTGAACTCGGAGTGGGGCTTCGACGGCGTCGTGATCTCGGACTGGACCGCCGTGCGCAGCCTCGGCTCGATCCCTGCCGCGCAGGACCTTGCGATGCCCGGCCCGGCGCCGGCATGGTCGGAGCTCGTCGACGCGGTCCGTGACGGGCGCGTGCAGGAAGCGGACATCGATCGCAAGGTGCTGCGGCTGCTGCTGCTGGCCGAGCGGGTCGGAGCGCTGGGCGACTCGGTCGCGCAGACCCCCAGCCCGATCGACGGCGTGGCCCTCGCCCACGAGGCCGCCGTCGAGGGGGCCGTGCTGCTCAGCAACGACGGGCTGCTGCCCCTCGCCGCCGCGTCGGTCGCGAGCATCGCGATGATCGGCCACAACGCCCGCGAAGCCCGCACCCAGGGCGGTGGAAGTGCGACCGTGCTCCCCGAGCGTGTGATCTCCCCGCTGGACGCGATCCGTCACGCGGTGCCCGGCGCCGAGGTGTCGTATTCGCTCGGCGCCGTCGTGCAGGACGGGGTCGCCCCACTCCCGCTCGAGCACATGACCAATCCGCGCACCGGTCGGCCCGGACTGACCTCCACGTTCGTCGATGCGGACGGCGCCGAGCTGTTCAGCGAGGACCGGCGCTCCAGTGCGCTCGTGTGGTTCGGCGGCGATGCGCCGGTCGCCACGGCGGACCGCCTGGTGCTGCACACCACGTACACGCCGGAGGAGACCGGCACGATCCTCCTCGGCTTCGCCGGCGCGAACCACGGCCGCCTCTTCGTGGACGGCGAGCTGGTCGTCGATGACAAGCCCGTGATCGAAGGCACCGATCTCGGTGCCGCGTTCCTGAACCCGCCGTCGCTCACGGCCGCCATCGAGGCGACCGCGGGGGAGCCGATCGACATCCGTGCAGAGTTCACCCTCGGCGGCGTCGACTCGCCCCTGGTCGGAGTGCTCAGCGCGACGCTCGGCATCGCGCCCGATGATTCCGACCCCGACGGACTCATCGCCGCCGCCGCTGCCGCGGCCGCGGCATCCGAGATCGCCGTCGTGGTGGTCGGCACCAACTCGAAGGTGGAGTCCGAGGGATACGACCGCGAGGACCTCGACCTGCCTGGTCGGCAGGACGACCTGGTGCGCGCGGTCGCCGCGGCCAACCCCCGCACCATCGTGATCGTCAACGCCGGCTCGCCGGTGGCGCTGCCGTGGGCGGACGAGGTCGCCGCGATCGTGCTCGGCTACTTCGGCGGCCAGGAGTTCGGCACGGCGATGGCAGACATCCTCACCGGCGTGAACGAGCCCGGCGGCCGGCTGCCCACGACGTGGCCGGAAGCGCTCGGCGACGTGCCGGTCACGGATGTGACGCCTGCCGACGGCGTGCTCACCTACGACGAGGGCATCCACATCGGCTACCGCGCGTGGCTGAACGCCGGCACGGCCCCCGCCTTCGCCTTCGGACACGGCCTGGGCTACACGCAGTGGTCGTGGGACTCGGCCGTCGCCGACGCCGACGGCTATGCCGTCACGGTGACGGTGACGAATACGGGCGACCGAGCGGGCAAGCAGGTCGTCCAGGTCTACGCCGAGCGCGCCGATTCGTCCGTCGAGCGGCCGGTGCGCTGGCTCGTCGGATTCGCGGCGGTCCGCGCGGAAGCGGGCGAGACCGTCGAGGTCTCGATCCCCGTCCCGGCCCGGAGGCTGGCGCACTGGGACGGCGAATGGGTGGTGGAGCCGGGCGCGTACACGCTCCGAGCCGGCGCATCGGTGGCAGACCTGCCCCTCGACGTGGGATGGACGGTGGACGCTTGAGCCTCAGTCCGCTGTCCGGCCTCGCCGCCGGGGTCGCCGACGATCGCCTCGCGCGGATCGTCGAGCGACTGGACGACATGCTCGGAGGCGACCCCGACCTTTCCTTCCAGGTCGCCGCCTACCACGACGGCGCGCTCGTGCTCGATGCCGTGGGGGGTCCGCACCTCGAGTCCGACTCCGTGATGGTGCCGTTCTCGGTCACCAAGAACACGATCGGGCTCACGGTCGGCCTGCTGATCGAGCGGGGTCTGCTCGACCTCGACGCGCCGGTCGCGCAGTACTGGCCCGAATTCGCGGTGAAGGGCAAGCACGCCGTGACCGTGCGTCAGCTTCTGTCGCATCAGGCGGGTCTGCCTCAGGCGACGCCGTCGCTGAGCTGGGGCGAACTGCTCGACGATCATGCGGCCGCCGAGCGCCTCGCGCAGAGCCGACCGTTCTGGCAGCCGGGCAGTGCATTCGGGTATCACGCGATCACGATCGGCAACCTCGCAACGGAACTCGTCTTCCGAGTCACGGGTCTGACGCTGCGCGAGTACTACGAACGAGAGCTGCGCGCGCCGCTCGAGGTCGACTTCCATCTGGGGCTGCGCCGCGACCAGGAGCACCGCCTCGCACCGGTGCTCCCGATGATCCGTCCGGTCTCCGACGGCTCCACGATCTACGGCTCGGCGCTGGGTCCGGTGGTGTTCACGATGGCGGGACCCCCCGTCGACTTCGCCAACGACCCGGTCAGCTGGCGGTTCGGCCATCCCGCAGGGTCGGGGACCGGCACGGCTCGCGGACTCGCTCGCCTCTTCGCCGCGACCGTCACAGGGGTCGACGGCGCCGCCCCGGTGCTGAGCGCCGACACCGTCGAGATCATCGGCCAGCAGCAGGTGCGGGGCTACGACGAGGTGCTCGGTCAGCCCGGTCGCGCGCACTCGATCGTCTTCCAGAAGCCGACGGCGTCGATGGCCTTCGGCGGCCCCCGCGCCTTCGGGCACGACGGCGCGGCCGGTGCGTTCGCGAGCGTCGACCCCGACACCGGAGTCGCGTTCGCGTACACGATCGCGCGAGGACCCTGGCCCGGCGGCGGCGACCCCCGCGCCGTCGCGCTCGCCGCCGACCTCGGCACCCTGTTCGCCTCCTGATCCCGCTCCACGACGAAGGAACCGCTTTCATGACCACGCTCTTCAACCCCGTCCTGAACGGCTTCCACCCCGACCCGAGCGTCGTCCGCGTGGGCGACGAGTGGTTCCTGGCCACCTCGAGTTTCGAGTACCTGCCCGGCATCCCGATCCACCGCTCTCGCGACTTCGAGACCTGGGAGCTCATCGGACATGTCGGCGCCCTGCCCGAGACATTCGGCATCGCCGACGTTCCGACCGCCGGCGGCGTCTGGGCGCCGACGATCCGGCACCACGACGGCGTGTTCCACCTCGTGATCACGATCGCCATGGGGCGCGGGATGCTGCACTTCACCGCCGCGGATGCCGCGGGACCCTGGAGCGACGGCGACCTCATCCTGAGCGTAGACGGATCGGGCAGCGTCAACGGCATCGACCCCGACATCGCGTGGGATGCGGCCGGCAACGCGTACGTGACGTACTCGGGGCTGATCCTGGACGGCCCCGGCATCGGCACGCATCTGGGCATCCTGCAGGTGAAGGTCGACCTCGAGAACCACATCGCCCTCGAGGAGCCGCGCTCACTGTGGTCGGGCACGGGAGGACAATTCCCCGAAGCCCCGCATCTCTACGAGGTGGACGGCACCTGGTACCTGATGATCGCCGAGGGCGGCACCGAGCGAGGCCACGGCATCAGCATCGCCCGCAGCGCGAGTCCGGAGGGCCCATTCGAGACCGCGCCGCAGAACCCCCTGGTCTCGGCCCGCTCGACGATCCGACCCGTGCAGAACACCGGCCACGGCGACCTCGTCGTCGGCCCCGACGGCGAGTGGTTCTGCATCATGCTCGGCGTGCGCCCTCGCAGCATGACGCGCGCGTTCTCGGCCCTCGGTCGCGAGACGTTCGTCAGCCCCGTCCACTGGCAGGCCGACGGCTGGCCGACGATCGACCCTGTGCTGCTGAACCCGCGACCGGGCACGCGCGTCGAGGTCGACTTCTCGGCCGACGGCGACCTCGACGGCGAGTGGCTCGCGATCCGCCGGCCCATCGCCGAGATCGCCGATCCCGCCGCGCGACCCGGGTGGCTCACGCTCCACGGCGACGGCTCGACGCTCGACGACTCGCACCCCGTCTTCCTCGGACGTCGCCAGGAGCACCTCACCAACCGCGTCACGGTCACCGTGGATGCCTCGGCCGGTGTCGGCGGCATCGGGGTGCGCTACGACGAGCGATTCCATGTCGAGGTCGAGGCCGGCGCGGGTGTCGTCACGGCACGTGCCGTGCTCGGCGGCCTGCGCCAGGAGTGGACCCTGCCGTACAGCGGGGATGTGCTGGATCTGCACATCGATTCCCTCAAGCCGGAAGCCGGCATCGGCTTCGTGAGCACGAGCGACGTGTTCCACCTCGCCGCCACGATCGACGGAGAACGGGTCGAGCTCGGCGAAGTCGACGGGCGCTTCCTGTCGTCCGAGACGACCGAGTCCTTCACCGGACGAGTGATCGGGCTGTACGCCGTGACCGGCGATGTATCGTTTCAGTCCTGGATCGCCGAAGGGAACGACGAGTGACCACCCCCCGCATCGCCACCCTCCGCGCAGAGCTCCGAGACGACACGACGCTCGTCGCCACCCCGACCCCTCGCCTCACCTGGACCGTCGCGACCGATGCCGCCGGGTGGGTTCAGGCCCGCGCCGAACTGCGCGCAGGCGATGAGTCCGTCGCGCTCGCCGGCCGCGACTCCGTCCTGGTGGCGTGGCCGTTCGCGCCGCTCGCCCAGGGAGACAGCCGCGAAGTCTCGGTGCGCGCCGTCTCCGTCGACGGCGAGTCCACCGACTGGAGCACGCCGCTCACGGTGACCGCCGGCTTCCTCGCCGACGGCGACTGGGTCGCGCAGCCAGTCGGGTTGGCTCAGCCCAGTCGCGAGGCGCAGCCGTTCCGCGTGCGCACGGCGTTCACACTCGATGCGCCGGTCGTCCGCGCGACCCTGTACTGGACGGCGCTCGGCGTCGCCGAACCCGAAGTCAACGGCGCCGCCGTGTCGGACGACGTCCTCGCCCCCGGCTGGACGAGCTATCGCGATCGCCTCGTGCACGAGACTGTCGATGTCACCGCGCTCGTGCGGCCCGGGGAGAACGTCCTCGGTGCGACCGTCGCAGGTGCCTGGTACACCGAGAAGTACGGTTTCTACGTCTTCGCCGACCGCGTCTACGGCGATCAGCCCTCGTTCCTCGCCCAGCTGCGGCTGGAGTTCGCGGACGGAGCCGTACAGACGATCGCGACCGGGCCCGACTGGCGGGCCGACGGCGACGGACCCGTCGTCGACTCGGGGATCTACGCGGGCGAGCACCAGGATCTGCGCCGCACTGATGCCGGATGGTCGGCAACCGGCTACGAGGACGCGCACTGGACGCCGGTGCGCGTGGGCGCCGCCGCCCGCCCCGGCTACGAGAACGTGCCGGTGCCCGAGGCGCGCATCGCCCCGCCCGTACGCCGCACGCAGACGCTGCCCGTCGCAGAGGTGCTCACCTCGCCGACGGGCGGGCTGATCCTCGACTTCGGACAGAATCTCGTGGGGCGGCTGCGGCTGCGGGTCGCCGGGCAGGCGGGCACGCGCATCACGGTGCGCCATGCCGAAGTGCTCGACGAGGGCGAGCTCGCGCTCCGGCCGCTGCGCAACTCGGCATCCACCGCGGTGTTCGAGCTCGCCGGCGACGGCGACGAGACCCTCGAGTCGCGCTTCACGTTCCATGGCTTCCGCTACGCGCAGGTCGACGGCTGGCCGGGGGAGTTCGACCCAGGCGTCGTCGAGGCGGTCGTGCTGCACACCGACATGACCCGCACCGGGTGGTTCTCGTCGTCTCACGCCCAGCTCGACCGACTGCACGAGAACGTCGTGTGGGGCATGCGCGGCAACTTCCTCTCGATCCCGACCGACTGCCCGCAGCGCGACGAGCGCCTCGGGTGGACAGGTGACATCCAGGTGTTCTCGCCGACGGCGTCGTTCCTCTACGACAGCGAGGGCTTCCTCGCCTCTTGGCTGCGCGATCTGGCGCTCGAGCAGCACCATCAGGACGGCAACGTGCCGCTCGTGATCCCGGCCGCGCTCCCCGGCTTCGGCGGTCCCGCCGCGGTCGCGGCGTGGGGGGATGCCGCCACCGTGACCCCATGGGTCATCCACGAGCGCTTCGGCGATCGCGGCATCCTGCGCGACCAGTACGCGAGCATGCGCGACTGGGTCGAGGCCGTCCTCCGCGTCTCGACCGACGGCCTGTGGGCGCACACGTTCCAGCTCGGCGACTGGCTCGACCCGTCCGCCCCGCCCGACAAGCCCGCGCAGGCGAAGGTCGACTCCGACATCGTCGCCAGCGCCTACCTCGCCCGGTCGCTGCGGATCGTGGCGGACACCGCCTCGCTGCTGGGCGAGACGGCGGATGCCGATACCTACGCGGCACTGGCCGAGACCAGCCGGGCCGCATTCGTCGCCGAGTACGTGACGCCTGCCGGCCGCATGATGTCGGACGCCCCGACCGCCTACGCGCTCGCGTTGAACTTCGGCCTCGTCACCGGCGACTCCGTGCGGGAGCGGCTCGCGCAGCGCCTCGCCGAGCTCGTCCGCGGTGGCGGCTACCGCATCCAGACGGGCTTCGTCGGCACGCCCCTCGTGACCGACGCGCTGGCCGACGCGGGCTACCTCGATGAGGCGGCCCGCCTGCTGCTGCAGACCGAGAACCCGTCGTGGCTGTACCCGGTCACGATGGGGGCCACCACGATCTGGGAGCGCTGGGACAGCCTCCTCGAGGACGGGTCGGTCAACCCCGGCGAGATGACCTCGTTCAACCACTACGCCCTGGGTGCGGTTGCGGACTGGCTGCACCGTACGGTGGCCGGGCTCGCACCCGACGAGCCCGGCTACCGCCGCATCCGCATCGCGCCCCGGCCGCTTCGCGAACTCGCCAGGGCCTCGGCGTCCCACGTCACCCCGTACGGGCCGGCGACCGTTGCCTGGCGCCGTGAGGGCTCGTCGATCGTGGTCTCGGCCGACGTGCCGCCGAACACCACAGCCGTCGTCGACCTTCCCGGGGGCGAGGTGTTCGAGGTCGGATCGGGCAGCCACGAGTGGACGTCCGCCGACCGCGCGCCCCGGCCGTTCGCCGGCCCCTTCCACCTCGACTCGTCGACGGCGGCGGTGATCGACGATCCGCGTGCCTACCGGGCGCTGATCGACGCGATCGAGCAGCACGATCCGGCCAAGGCGGATGAAGTCCGCCGCGAAACGGTCTGGGCGCATGGGCGGACGGTGCGACAGTCGCTGATGTTCACCCCCCACTCACTGCTCGAGTACGTCGAAGAGGCGCTCGCGGCAATCTCGGAAGGCTAGACATGTTCGATCGCAGTTCCACGTTCGGCGAGGCACTCGACAGTCCCGCAGCCCGGTCGGTGCTCGAGGTCTTCCTCCCGGGCGTCGCGGCGTCCCCGATGGCATCGCAGTTCCGCGAGGTGCGCCTCGGACAGCTTGTCAATCTCGTGCCCGGGCTGGCGGAGTCGGTCGACCGTGAGCGATTCTGGACAGCGCTGGCCGAGGTGGACGAGGGCGGACCGGGTCGCGCGCCGTATGCGCCCGCGATCGAGCCGCATCCCGAGTTCGAGAGTGCGGATGTCCCGCGAGGCTCGGCTGCGGTGACCCTTCCGGGTGCGACCCCGCGATGGGGCGTCGTCGAGGTCCGGTTCGCCGGTCCGAGTCACGGCAACCCCTTCGTCGACGTCGAGTTCTCGGCCTCCTTCACGAACGGATCCCGCACGCTGGGCGTCGGCGGCTTCTACGACGGTGACGGGCAGTACGTTCTGCGACTCCTTGCCGAGGAGGAGGGCACGTGGACGTTCACGACCTCATCCACCGCTCGCTCGCTCGACGGGATCGCGGGCGAGGTCGTCGTGACCGCGCCCGCGCCCGGCACGCATGGTCCGGTGCACGCCGACGGCTTCCACTTCGCCCATGCGGACGGCACGCGCTACCGGCCGGTCGGAACGACTGCCTACGCGTGGACGCACCAGTCCGAGGAGCTGCAGGAGCGGACCCTGCGCACGCTCGAGGGCTCCGGGTTCACCAAGATGCGGATGTGCATCTTCCCCAAGTCGTACCTGTACAACGAGAACGAGCCGGAGGACTTCCCCTTCGTCGGGTCGCTGGCAGAGGGGTTCGACCTCGAGCGCTTCGACACCGTGCACTTCCGTCGCGTCGAGCAGCGGATCGCGCAGCTCGGCGACCTGGGGATCGAGGCGGACCTGATCCTGTTCCACGCGTACGACCGCTGGGGCTTCGCCGACCTGGGCCGCGCGGTCGACGAACGCGCACTCCGCTACGTGGTGCGTCGCCTGGCCGCCTACGCGAACGTGTGGTGGGCGCTGGCGAACGAGTACGACCTACTGTGGGCGAAGTCCGAAGAGGACTGGGAGCGGATCGCCGAGATCATCGGGGAGGAGGATCCGCACGGGCATCTCACCTCGATTCACAACTGCCGGCCGTTCTACGACCAGACGCGGCCGTGGATCACGCACGCGAGCGTGCAGCGGGTCGACGTGTACCGCACCGCCGAGAACACCGATCATTGGCGCGTGCAGTGGAATAAGCCCATCGTGATCGACGAGTGCGGCTACGAGGGAGACATCGACCAGGGGTGGGGGAACCTCACCGGCGAGGAGCTCGTCCGGCGCTGCTGGGAGGGGGCGGTACGCGGCGGATACGTCGCTCACGGCGAGACGTACCTCAATGACGCGCACGAGCTGTGGTGGTCCAAGGGCGGCGAGCTCGTCGGCGACAGCCCGGCGAGGATGGCGTTCCTCGATCGGATCATCGGCGAGTCGCCGACCGGCGTGATCGACCCGCTGCCGTCGGATTGGGACGTGCCGTTCGGCGGCGTCGCGGGCGAGTACGTAATCCTCTACTTCGGGTTCAACCGGCCGCGGTTCCGCAACGTCGTGCTGCCGGACGGATCGTTCGAGGTGGACGTGATCGACACGTGGGCGATGACCGTCGACACCCTGCCGGGAGTGCATTCCGGCCTGGTCCGCGTGGACCTGCCGGCCCAGCAGTTCATGGCAGTGCGTGCTCGCCGCGTGGCGGCCTGACCGCGGCATCCCGCGGTCCGCGGAGGCGCTCGAGCCGGGCTCGGGGCCTGGACGGGCTGGCTCGCTCACTCCGTGCGCTCGAGGAACGCGGTGATGCGCGCGAGCGCGCCGTTCCAGACCTCGTCGACGAAGAAATCGCGGATCTCCGGCACCGGGAATCCGGACTGCACGATCGTCATCATGGTGCGGTCGTCCTCGTGCGGTGCGAAGGTGATCTCGATGCGCGTGGTCATCGTCATGCCGTCAGGTGTGCTGCCGGTCGACTCGGTGACGAGCCGGTGCGGCCGGTCGATCTCGAGGAAGGTCTGCGTCTCGCGGAAGAGATTGTCGGCATCCGGCCCCCACACCGCGGTCTGGGTGCCTCCGACCCGAAGGTCGACGTCGATCTCGACGATGCCGGGGCGCTCATCGAAGATCGAGAACCAGATCTTCTGCTTCTCGGCGTCGGTGTACGCGTCGAACACCTCGTCGGGGGTGGCGGGCAGCACGCGGGTGATCCGCAGCTCGAGGGGAGTGACTGTCTCGGTCATTTCTCGTCTCCTTTCCGGAGGGTGAAGAAGGCTTCGAGTCCGTCGAGTCGACGCTCCCAGAGCCGCTGATAGAAGCTGATCCATGCCATCGCCTCGTCCAATCGCTCGGTGCCGAGCCGGCACTGCCGCGTGCGGCCGACCTTCTCGGTCGTGACGAGTCCGGCCTCTTCGAGCACCCTGATGTGCTTTGCCATGCCGGTGACGGTGATCTCGGCAGGCTCCGCCAGCTGCGACACCGTCGCCGGGCCCTCACCGAGACGGGCGAGGATGTCTCGCCGAGTGGCGTCGGCGAGCGCCGCGAACGTCCTGTCGAGCACAGCATGTTGAACCATGTGGTTCACTGTACGCACACTGAACCATATGGTGCAACAAGGAGATCCCTCAGCCTGTCACCAGGTCGCCGCCGACGCCGTCTCGTAGTCGCGGAGCGACTGATCGGCGTAGGCCACAGACCAGGCCACGATGGCCCGGGTGGCGGCATCCGATCTCCCGACGTAGCCCAGCACCTGGCCCGCGGTCGGACTCTGCGCGTGGGCGCGACCCAGAAGCCCGGCGCACGCGATGACGTAATCGCTGTACGCATCGAGCGGGAGTCCGTCCAGTTCCACCGAGCCCTTCATGTCATGGAACTGCCGGACGTAGAACGCGCGGCCGTTGGCCTGCAGGTGGCCGAGGAACGGATCGGACACCGCCTGGAGCACGCGCTGCATGCCCACGACCCGGAAGCCCTCGCCGCTGGCGGCCACGCCGTCGGTGATGCGCGCAGGCTGCGGGATGTGCCCGTACTGCGAGAGCACGGACTCGCCCGCCTCCTTGACCTGGAGGAGAAGGGCGTCCTCGTCGGCGCCCTGCAGCAGCTGCAGGTAGCAGCGCGTCCCCACGCTTCCGACCCCGACGACGCGGCGCGCGAGGTCGGTCGGCTCGTACTGCGCGAGTACGGTGTCGACGTCGATGCTCACCGTGTCGCGGTACTGCGCGAACAGCGCGTGGATCGACTCCGGCGGCTCGCCGGCGTGGAGCGGCGTCGCATCATCGAGCCGGAACCGCACCATCGTGGGCGGATTCTCGACGAATCGGAGCTTCCCGTCGGGTTCGCGCTCAGTCGTGCGGCGGATCGCTCGCACCGAGGTCCGGCGCTCGGCGGCGGCCAGTGCCGCATTCAGGACGCGGCGCCCGTCGCGGCTGAGCTGGCGGCGAGCCGAGTCCACGTTCAGATGCATGAAGTAGCGGCCGGTGGGGCTCAGCTCGACCATGCTGCGCAGCACCGCGATGTACTGGGCGACCGCGCGGCGGGCGACCTTCTCGACGTCGGGCTCGTGGTACCCGGCCTCCCGGCCCCCGACGATTACGCTCGTGATGAGCCGCTTGAGGTCCCACTCCCACGGCGCGACCGCCGCCTCGTCGAAGTCGTTGAGGTCGAAGACCAGCTGGCGCTCCGGCGACGCGTAGAAGCCGAAGTTGCTGATGTGCGCGTCACCGCATGCGGCGACCAGGATGCCGGAATGCGGGTCCTTGCCGAGGTCCAGCGCCATGAGTCCGGCTGTTCCCCGGTAGAAGGCGAACGGGCTGGCGAGCATCCGCTCCATGCGGACCGGCACGAGCTCGGGAACCCGGGTCGCGTTCTGCTCGCGCAGGTGGGCCACCGCGTCCCGCTGCACGGGGCGATGCTCGGCGAGCTCGGATCGGGCGATCACGCGGCGCAGGCTCTTGCCGAGTTCGCGGGATTCGGCGCGACTGAAGTGGGCGCGCTCCTTCAGGAGGTCCGGCGCATCGAGCGGCATCCCGACATCATCCCGCACTTGCGCGAGCTGATGTTCACCGCAGCACGAGAGCAGCGGCGCCGATCAGCGGCCCGTGCCCGTCCAGACCAGATTCGACCACGCGCACGCGTCGCGCGTACTCGAACACGGCGGCCTCGGCCGCAGCAGCGCGTACGAGTTCGAGATAGTCGGCGGCGACCTGGGAGAATCCGCCCGCGATGACCGCGACATCCAGGTCGAGCAGCGTGGCGACGCTGGCGATCGCCTCTCCGACTGCGCCTGCCGACCGGCGGACCGCGGCGACCGCGACTGCATCGCCTTCGCGGTACGCGACGGCGAGCTCCTCGCCGGTGCTCCCGGCCCATCCGTTCGCCCGCGCCCATGCGACGGCGGAGGGCCCGGACGCGAGCGCTTCGAGCGTTCCGTCGGTCGCGGGCTCGCCCGTGGCCCGTTCCCGGAGGCGCAGCTGCCCGATGTGTCCCGCATTGCCGCTGAGGCCGCTGACCGGCGCGCCGTCGATGATGATTCCGCCGCCGATCCCCGTCGAGACGACCATGGCCAGGGCGTTGCGGCTGCCGGCCGCGGCGCCCAGCCAGTGCTCCGCGAGCGCGATGCAGGCGCCGTCGAGGGCGAGGCGCACGGGCACGCCCGGGCGGAGCTCCTGCACGAGCGCGACGATCGGGAGCCCCGCGATCGCGGGGAGATTGAGGGGTGAGATCGTCCCCCGGGCGAGGTCTACCGGGCCTGCCGAGCCGATTCCGATCCCGATCAGCCGATCATCCGGCAGGACGTCGGCGAGCGCTTCCGCGGTGACGTGCCGGACGGCATCCGCGACGCTCTCTCGGGTGGAGTCACGGCCGGTGGGAGCGCGGTGGACCGTGCCGGCGATGACCTCGCCGGCGGAATCGACCAAAGCCGCATCGACCTTGGTCCCTCCGAGATCGAGCGCGAGCGCGAGCGTGCGTCGTTGCATGGCTCGATCCTCGCAGACCCGCACTCACCCCCAGGTCTCGTCGTAGTCGTCCGGCCACGCGGCGATGTCGATACCGTGGTTGTCGGGTGAGGCCAGCGTCCACCACTGGCCGTCGTGCGAGTCGACGACCCTGCCTCCGACGGCGAGTGCCGCTCGCACCCTCGACTCCGCCACGCTTCGCGGCACCGACACGTCGATGTGCACCCGGCCGCGGCCGGGCTTGGGCGGGGAGAGCTCATGGAACCACAGGTGCGGGCCGCGTCGGTTGGTGTCGATCGCGTCCTCCTCGCCCAGGTTCTCGTAGCCGAGGGCGGCCGCCCAGAACGGACGGGTGTCGACGCCGGTGTCCTGCGCGACGGCGATCCCGACCATCTGCAGCTGCGAGGGGTCCGACTCGAGTCCGAGCTCTCGTGCCGCCGCGGAGATCCTGGCCGCGAGGCGTGCATCAGTTCGGCTGAGCCTGCCGTCCGGCCGTGACGAGGTGCGGATCGTGACGCCGTTCGGGCGCAGATCGACATCGGGATCGTGTCCGACGGTTGCTGCCGCATCCGCGATCGCCGCGACGAAGCGCGCGCCCTCGGCGAAGGAGCTCACGCCGTAGAACGCGAACGCTCCCCAGAAGAGACCGTGCCAGTCCTCGACCCCCGGCTCGGCGTGGAACCCCTTCGCGGTGAGCCACTCGACCGCATCCGCCGCTTCGTCGTTCTGGTCCACCACGCGCTCGACCTCCTGCCGCCGTGCATCCGCACCGCACGCCGTCACAGTACCGGCGGTCGCGGACACACGCGAGAAGGATGCGCCAGGATGGAAGCATGCTGACCATCCCCACCGTGACCCTCAACGACGGCAAGGCCTTTCCCGAGCTCGGCCTCGGAACGTACGGCCTGCGCGGCGATGCGGGCATCTCCTCGATCGTCGCCGCGGTGGAGTCCGGATACCGCCTGCTCGACACCGCCGTGAACTACGAGAACGAGCGCGAGGTCGGCGAGGCCGTTCGCCGCAGCGGTCTGGACCGCGGCGAGCTGCTCGTGACGACGAAGATCCCGGGGCGTCACCACGGCTACGACGATGCGATCCAGAGCACGAGCGGCTCACTCGAGGTGATGGGGCTCGACTACGTCGACCTCTCCCTCATCCACTGGCCGAATCCCAGCGTCGACAAGTACGTCGACACCTGGCGCGCGATGATCGATCTGCGTGGGAGCGGGCAGGTCCGCTCGATCGGCGTGTCGAACTTCACCGAGGCGATGCTGACGCGCCTGATCGATGAGACGGGTGTCGCTCCGGCCGTGAACCAGGTCGAGCTGCACCCGTACTTCCCACAGGGGGCGCTGCGGGCGTTCCACGCCGAGCACGGCATCCGGACGGAGAGCTGGAGCCCGCTCGCACGCCGCACCGAACTGCTCCAGGAGCAGGTGCTGCAGGAGATCGCCGAGATCCAGGGCATCACGCCGACCCAGGTCGTGCTGCGCTGGCATGTCGAGCTCGGCAGCACCCCGATCCCCAAGTCGGCCGACCCGGAGCGCCAGCGCGAGAACGCCGACGTGTTCGGGTTCGAGCTCACGGCGGACGAGGTCGAAGCGATCTCCGGCCTGGAGCGCGGGCGACTGTGGGACGGGCACCCCGACACGCACGAGGAGATGTAGGGCTGACGCCGGTCTGACGTGCTCGCGTCAGGTCAGCGCGGCGACCACGGCATCCACGTACTCGCGCGGATTTCGCGGTCCGAACAGCGCCGTGTGGGCGACGTAGCCCTGCGCGAGCGAGATGACGGATCGAGTCCGCTCCAGCGCGAGCGTCTCGGCATCCGACTCGTCGGCCGCGTGCAGCCGCGCCCACGGCAGCAGCGCGCGTACGATCGTGCCGCGCAGCCCGGCCGCGGTGCGGAGCATCTCGGCGTTCAGTTCGGGGCTCACGGTGGCCTCCCCCCAGAACTGGAGGACGATGCGCGGTGGAAGGCCGTCATCGGTGAAGACGGTGAGGATCGACTCGAGGACCTCCCGCGGGGTTCGGACATCCGCGGAGAGTTCGAGATCGTGCAGGCGGGGGAACAGGAACTCGGCCACGATGTAGCGGGCCAGTTCGCTCTTGCTCGTGAAGTGCGAGTAGATCGCCCCAGTGGACAGGCCCGACTCCTCCACGATGTCGGCGATCGAGGTGTCATGGACGCCCTTGCGCTCGAGGCAGCGGATCGCGGCACGGGCGATCTCGTCGCGCCGTGCCCTGCGGTAGTCGTCCGAGACGCGAGGCATGGAAAGAGAATACATGTTCTGCTATTCTTCAAACAGAATCACCATTCTCTTTAAGGAGTCCGCCATGGCACACGATGCGTCACCCAGTCCGTCCGGCCGCACGAAGTGGTCGGTTGCAGCCCTCTACGGCCTTGTCGGCGGCCTTGTCATCGCCGTGCTCGTCATGGCGTTCGTCTGGCCGGCAGCGACCTCGAAGCCCCAGAACCTGCCGATCGGCATCAGCGGACCGGCCGATCGGGTCGCCGCACTCGAGGCAGCCCTCGAAGAGCAGGATCCGGCGCCGTTCACGCTCGTCGCGGTGGATTCGCGCGACGATGCCGTCACGCAGATCGAGTCGCGTGCGCTGTACGGCGCCATCCTCCTCGACGGGCCGGAGGTGCTGGTCGCGACCGCCGCGAGTCCGATCGCTGCGCAGGCGCTGCGCGGGGTCGCGACCCAGCTGCAGTCGCAGATCACCGAGACCGTGCAGGCCGCCCTGATCGCGCAGCTGCAGCAGCTCGGTGCGGCGCTCGCGTCCGGTCAGCCGCCAGCGACCCCGCCGAGCGCCGGCGGCGCGCCGGAGATCCCGCAGGTGACCGTCACCGATGTCGTGCCGCTCGCCGATTCCGACCCGACCGGCGCCGGTCTCGCCGCCGCGGCCTTCCCGCTCACGATCGGCGGGATGCTGGGGGGAATCCTCCTGTCGCTCCTGGTCGCGGGAGCCGTGCGGCGCCTCGTGGGCCTGCTCGTGTTCGGCGTCGCCGCCGGCGTGTTCGCGGCGCTCGTCATGCAGACCTGGTTCGGCCTGCTGCAGGGGGACTGGCTGCTCAATGCCGCGGCGCTCGGGCTCGGGATGACCGCGACCGCGGCGTTCATCATCGGCATGAATGCCGTCCTCGGTCGCGCCGGCCTCGGCATCGCCGCCATCATCACGATCCTGCTGGCCAACCCGATCGCGGGGGCGGCAGCGCCGTGGCAGTTCCTTCCCGTGCCCTGGGGGCAGATCGGCCAGTTCTTCGTGCCGGGAGCCGCATCGAACCTCATCCGTTCACTGAGCTACTTCCCGGACGCTCCGACGGCGATGCAGTGGACGATCCTGGCCTGCTGGCTCGCGGGCGGAGTCCTGCTCACGCTCATCGGGCACTACCGCGACCAGGCCGACCTGCCAGTGCCGGCCGACCAGCTCGAGCCGGTGCCGGATGCCGAGGATCAGTCCCGCGCCGGGGCGCTCGAGGAGAATGCGGTGAGCCACTCCGCGTAGGTCTGGGTTCCGAGCCGGGCGTCCGGCCCGGGCAGGAGCGACCCGTCCCGCTGTGCGCGCCCCGATGGGCCGGGCAGCGGGACGGCGGGTATCCATGACCTCGAACCCCGGGCCCGTGCGACGCCGCGGACCATCTCGACCAGGCTCTCCTCCCGCGGTCCGGCGAGGTCGGGAGCGCGACGCGACGGGCCGGCCTCGGCGAGGGCGACGAGCTGCGCCGCCACCTCCTGCGCGGCGATCGGCTGCGTGCGCATCTTCGGGGCGACGTGGAACGGGCCGACCTTCGCCCGCGCGTACACCTGGTCGGCGAACTCGTGGAACTGCGTGGCCCGCAGGATCGTCCAGGGCACCGTGCCTGCTTCGACGAGGGACTCCTGCGCCAGCTTTCCCGCGTAGTAGCCCTCGGGAGAGGAGTCGATCCCGACGATCGACAGTGCGATGTGGTGGCCGACTCCCGCAACCGCCTCCGCGTCGAGGAGCGTCCGGGTCGTGGCCTCGAAGAACGCTGTCGATTCCGCGGCATCGAGTGTGGTCACGCTCGTCACGTCGATGACGGCATCCACCTCGTGGAGTGCGTCGGCCGCGCCGACCCCGGTGACCAGATCCACTCCCGTGCTCCGAGCCAGGACCACGACATCGTGCCCGTTCCGCCGGGCTGTGTCGACGACGTGGCGGCCGACCTGTCCGGTTCCTCCGGCGACGGCGATTCTCATGGTCGGGTCTCCTCCGCGTGCGGGTCGTGGACGGCGTGGGTGCCTGCGATCTCAGCAGGTTCGGGCAGACCGGAGCCGGGCGGACTCGGCTCGACGTCGGGGCTCGCCAGGGTCGCGATCAGCACGCCGACCAGCGCGATCGCGCCGCCGACGGCCTTGATCGGGTCGAGCGGCTCACCCAGCAGCAGCGCGAAGCCGTATCCGAGCGCCGGGATCGCGGCCGTCGCGACTCCCGAGACGGCGGCGGGCAGGCGCTCCGCGCCGTAGTTGAACAGCACGAGCGTCGGTGCGGTGACGACGAGGGCGAGTGCGAGGATGCTGATCAGCCCGCGAGCGTCGCTCGGCACGGCCAGCGTGCCCGTGACCGCCTCCCATCCGAGCCACGGCAGCATGAGCGCCGTTCCCCACACGCCCGTCGCGGTGGCGAGCACGAGCGCGTCCGGAGAGTCCGGGCGACCGCCGTCGCGGCGCAGCAGCACGGTGTAGATCGCGTAGGAGGCGAGGGCGGCGATGTTCAGGAGCACGCCGACATCGATGCGGAAGCCGGATGCCGCGACGAGGGCCACCCCCGCCGTCGCGAGCGCCAGCCCGATCCAGGTGCGTCGCGAGAGTCGCTCGCGGATCATGACGACGGCTGCGGCCGCGGTGAGGACGGGCAGGAAGGCCGCTGTCAGCGCCGCGGTGCCCGGCGTCGTGAAGAGGAGCCCGATGTTGGCCAGCGAGTAGTACAGCGTCACCCCGGTCAGCCCGAGCAGGATCGTCCGGGGTTCGCGGAGGGTGCGCAGGAACGCCGGTCGACGTGCAGCGAGCGGGATGAGCACGATGAGGGCGATCGCGAAGCGGCTGACCGAGAGGACGGCGGGCGAGCCGGTCTCGAGCGCCCAGCTCGAGCCCACGTATGCGGCCGACCAGAGCACGACCGAGAGGCCGATCGCGCCGAGCGGCAACCAGCGGTGCGTCATGCCTACAGCTGCGCGCCGTCGTCGTCGGGGTCTTCGAGTCCCACGTGACGGCCCCGCCACGACTCGTATGCGATCAGCCAGCCGATCGACAGGGCGAAGGCGAGGATGATGCCGATCCACAGCTGACCCCAGATCAGACCGAACAGCACGCCGAGCACGAAGATCAGGACCGTGCCGAGAAGCCATTGGATGCGGCCTTTCGGCCAGCCGGTGCGAGGTTCTGACATGTTCCCAGCCTAAGACCGGGCACGCTCGAGCTCAGTCGCCGAGGGCGCGGACGGCCTCGAACAGGCCGACGTCGCCGACCTGACCGCCCTTCAGCAGCAGTTCGAGTCCTTCGATCGCCGGGTCGGACGCGTGTGCGGTCAGCAGCACGACGTTGCCCCACGGGTTCGCGGCGATCGAGAGCGACTCGACGCCGAGGAGGCGCGTGACCCTGCTCGACGTGTCGCCGCCGCACACGATGATCCGGCGGGTCGCCCCTGCCGCCGCCGCACCGGCGGCAAGCTCGGCCGCCCGCTCCGCGAGCACTTCGAGCACGGGTCGCTCCAGCGTCGCCGTGTCCACGTCGTCCGAGGTCAGGCCGACGCTGCGGCCGGCGCGCAGCGCGGACAGCACCCAGTCGAGCTGGGCCGCCGCCCTCGCCGGCTCCAGTTCGAGCGGCTGCACGAACCAGTCCGCCTCGACGGCGGCATCCATCTGCCGGCGCGTCTGCGGGGAGCGGCTCCCGGACAGCGCGAGCACGGGTCCGGGCGGACTCTCGTGCGACGGGAGCGGTGCCGATGGCGCGCCGTCCGCCGCGGCGATCGCGAGGCTGAGCCCCCCGGATCCCACCGCGAAGGCAGGCGGGTCCAAGTGCGTCAGCGCGCGGCCGATCGCCTCGAGGTGCTCGTCGAGTGCTGCATCCATCACGACGGCCGCCGAATCGGCTTCGCGCAGCTGATCCGCGAGGTCATCACCATATGCCGTGAACGGAATGCTGCCGATCGGCAGGCTCGTCTGACGCGAGAAGTGCACTGAGAGGTCGGGCTCCGTCATCGGCGTCGACGGGTGGTGCGACATGGTCGGCTGTCGATCGAGGCGGTAGACGATGCCGTCTTCTGCTGCGAAGTGGATGCCGTGCAGCGTGTACCGGCCGAAGTCGGGCTGTGCGAACACGAGCGGAACGGTCTGCGTCCCGACGATCTCGCGGCCGAGTTCGATCACGCGCCCGATGCTGCCGATCGTGGGGGAGGAGTCCGCGGTCGAGCACGCCTTGTACTGCACGATGCGCGGACCGAGTGCGGTGAGCGCTTGCAGGACCGGCCGGAGCTCGGCATCCAGTTCGCTGGTGGCGAGCGAGCGGGCGACGCCCGCGACTCCGACGACATCGCACTCCGCCGCAGCGCGCTCGAGCACCTCGGCGTCTGGCAGGCCGACGAACAGGCGCCCCGTCCAGCCGCGGCGCGCGAACTGCAGCAGCGCGTCGACGCTGCCGGTGAAATCGTCGCCGTAGAAGGCGGCCCGCAGTCTCGGCATGGCTCCGACCCTAGTTCGCCGGCCCGCGCATCAGGCGCGCACCGGACCGAAGGTCTCGGTCGCACGGCGCAGTGCGTCGGAGCCGGCGAGCGCGTCGGCGGGGGACTCGCCTCGAGCGGCCGACTCCCACGCGTCCCGCATGCTCGCGACGCCCGCCGGTGATCCGTCGGGATGCCCATGGATGCCGCCCCCGGCGAGCACCAGCAGATCGGTCGTCCCCACCGCCGCGTAGGTCGCGTGCGCGAGGCCGCCCCACTGGCCGGACGAGAGGACGGGCACGGTCGGGGTGAGCCCGAGCAGGGGCTCGCGGACCGCGGCGATCGAGTCGAGCACCTCCGCGTCCGATTCGTAGAACTTGTTGCTGATGCCGTTCGTGTGCAGGTGGTCGGCGCCGCACAGCCGCACCAGCTTCTGCCACGCGCGGAACGAGAAGCCGACCTGCTCGGATCGGCTGATCGCGCCGAACATCGTGCGATGCCCGTGGATCGGCACCCGCGCTCGACGACGGATGTAGTCCAGTCCGGCCAGCCCGACGAGGTTGATGCACACCATCACGCAGGTGCCGCCGGCATCGACGACGAGATCGTGGTTCGCCTCGAGGCGGTCGATGTCGTCGGTGATGTTGAAGGCGTACATCGGCTTGACGCCGGTGCGGTCGGCATGGCGCTCCAGCACGGGCATGACGGCGCGGACCCGCTCGGCGAGCGGAGCGCTCGGCCCGTTGCCCTGGAGCTCGTCGTCCTTGATGAAATCGACGCCCGCGGAGGCGAGCTCTGCGACGAGTGCGCCGAGATCCTCGGGGGAGAGCCCGATGCTCGGCTTCACGATCGTGCCGACCATCGCACCATCGGGTCGCCCCATCAGTCGGCGGGTGCCCGCGACCCCGAACGCCGGGCCCGGGTACCGCTGCGCGAACTCCTTCGGAAGCTCGAGGTCGATGAGCTTGATCGCGGCGAGCTCCTTGATCTCGAACAGGTTGCCCGCGACGGCGGCGAGCAGGTTCGGCAGGGACGCGCCGAAGTTGTCGAGCGGAAATCGCAGTCGCAGCAGCGCCCGCCGTCGCGCTGCCGGGTCGCCGACGGCTCCGGGCAGAGGCGATGCTCCGGTGAGTGGGATCTCCTGGATGCGTTCGACCTGTGCCGCGAACCGCGCGCGCAGATCGTCGGACTCGCGCGCCACGCGCACGAACGTCCCGGTGGACTGCTCGCCCGCGAGCACCTCTGCGGCGCGCTCGAGCGGCAGCGACGTCTCGATCACATACGTCGCAACGACTGCGGCGGGCGCAGCCGCCCGCGCCGCAGTCACCACACCACCGGCATCCACACCGACATCTCCGACGGCCCGCGATTCCCCCATGCGAAGTAGGGGATGAGCCGCACGGATGCGGCGCCGAGGGCCTGATCACCGAGATCGTCGTACAGCGCATCGGGCGCGGCATCCGGCAGCACGGCGATCTCGCCCTCGAGGCTCACGATGCGATGTCCGCCGATCTCGGCCTCCGTCGGCGTGAGGGTTGCGCCGCGATGCAGCGCCGCCTGCTCGAGGCGGATGCCGTCCGGAAGATCCGTGCTCTCGACGGCGTAGACGACCGGCCCCCGCTGGACGGCCACCTGATTCGTGGCCTCCTCGGCGAGGCGGTGCGCGCGCAGCATCCGCACCGGCATGGGCAGATCGAGCACCACGACGTCGCCCGCGCGCCATTCGCGTTCGATCCGCGTGTAGCTGCCGGCGCCCGTGACATCGACGGGAGCACCGTTCACCGAGAGCGCGGCCCCGCGCGACCACCCCGGGACGCGCAGATGAAGCGGGATGCCGCCGCCTGCAGCGTCCTCCACGGTGAACTCGATGCGACCGTGCCACGGGTAGTCGCTGCTCTCGCGCACCGCGAGCGACCTGCCGTCGGGGAGCGCGGCCTCGATCCGGCTGCCGCCGTACTGGTGGATGTAGAGGCCGTCGGATGCGACCGACGCCGCACGCTCGTGGAACCGGGCCAGCGTGCGCGCGATGTTCGGCGGGCAGCAGAAGCAGCTCAGATATGACTGACGCAGCCGGGCGTCGGATGCCGGCGGTGCCGGGACCGGGTGAAGGCCGGTGTCGCCGGGCATGCGAAGCGGGTAGGGCAGATCTCGCACCTGGCGCAGGGCGTTCGTGTAGAAGTACTCGGTGCCGTCGAGGCTGATGCTCGCCAGCAGCGCGTTGTACGCGATCTGCTCGATGACATCGGCGTAGCGCGCCTCGCCGGTGAGGGCGAGCATCCGCTCGCTCCACAGGATCATGCCGACGTTCGCGCACGACTCCGCATGGGCTGTCGTGTTCGGGAGCTGGTACGCGCGGCCGTACGCCTGGTGGATGCGACTGATCTCCTCCTGCCACGGATCTCCGTCGGGCGAGGCCCCGTCGTACAGTGCGCCGCAGCCGCCGGTGACGTACAGCTTCGTGTCGACGAGGTCGCCCCAGAGGTCTTCGAGCACGCCGCGCAGCTGCTCGTCGCCGGTCTCGGCGACGAGGTCGGCGAGACCCGCATACAGGTAGTTCGCGCGCACCGCGTGACCGGCGACGACCCGCTGGTCGCGCACTGGCAGCCGGTCCTGGTTGTCATCGCCGCCCTCGAAGTCGTCGCGAACGCGGACGAAAGCCTCGGCGAGGCGGAGATACTGCTCGTCGGAGGTCGACCGGTACAGGTCGATCACGGCCATGTAGTGGGAGGGGCAGATCGCGCTGCGTGCGAGCTCGACGGGCTTGTTCGTTGCGAGGTCCTCGAGGAACCTCGCCGCGCCCCGCGCGACATCCAGGAGCGTCGTGCTGCCGGTGACCTCGTAGTGTCGCACCCCGGCGGTGATGAGGTGTCCGAGGTTGTAGGTCTCGAAGTGGAAGCGATCCGCCAGCGCGTGCGCGCTCTCGCTCCTGCGAGCGGCGATGAGCGTCGGCGTGTGGACGTAGCCGTCCTCGCGCTGCACAGAGGCGATGAGCGCAGCAACCGCTTCGACCGTCTCGGCGAGCTGCGGATCGGGTGCGACCTCCAGCTCGGCGATCGCCGCTTCGAGCCATTTGTACAGGTCGCCGTCCATGAATGGCGGGCCGGTGTGCGATCCCTCTTCGAGCCCGGCGGCGATGCGGAAGTTGCGAAGGCCGGAGCTGATCGCCGGGTCGCGCAGGGAATCCCACATGCCCGGCACGGTGACCTCGCGTGTACGGGCGGTGATGTCGCCCCAGAAGCCGCTCACCCAGCTCGCATTCGCGGCGCCGAGGTGCTGCAGCGGCGCGTGCGGTCGGAGCGCGGTGGATGCGGGCATGCGTCGTGTCCTTCGGTCGTGTGATGATCCTCGCGCGAGTATCGGGAGACTCGGCGGTGGATGCCGTTCCAGGGTAGGCTGTGTCTGCAAGTTCCGGCAACGGCGCATAAATATGCACCACGATCGATGAGAACGGTAATCCGCATGACCCGCACCCCCCGCATCGCGTTCCTGCACACCGGAGCCGTCGTGATCGGCCCGGTCGCCGAACTGGCGCGCGAGCACCTGGGCGATGCCACCACCGTCAACTACCTCGACGACAAGATCGTCGCCGACCTCGGTGACGCGGAGCTCGCGGCATCCGTCCCCGACCGCATCGTCGACCTCGTGCAGGCCGCCCGCAGCGCCGGCGCCGACATGGTGATGCTCACCTGCTCCTCGATCTCGCACCTGGCCGCGCCGACCGCAGAGCGCGTGGGGATCCCGGTGCTGCGCATCGACGAGGCGATGGCGGACCAAGCCGTCACGACAGGCTCCCGCATCGCCGTGCTCGCAACGCTGGCAACGACCCTCACCCCGACCAGAAACCTCATCCTGGAACGCGCCGCGCTCGCAGGGGCGTCACCGGAGATCGCGGGCGAGGTCATCGACGGGGCGTTCGCGGCCGTGTCGGCGGGCGACCGCACCACTCACGATCGACTCGTGGCGGCGGCGATCGAACGAGCCGCTGCAACCGCCGACGTCGTCGTGCTGGCGCAGGCGTCGATGGCCAGCGCGGCTTCCGCTGTGCAGGTCGACGTGCCGGTGCTCACGAGCCTCGAACCCGGGATCCGGCGTCTGCGCGACGCGGTCGACGCGCTGGCGTAGGCCGCAGCCGGCCCGGCCGGATGCGCGGGAGCGGACCAGGGGAGCCCGGGCGTGATGCAGTTCCTCAGCCGGCGAGCAGTCGCTCGGCCGTCGACAGGTCCGTGACCAGCGCGTTCACCCACCCGCCGGCCATGGCGCCCCGGATGGCGGCGATCTTGCGGTCACCTCCGGCTACCCCCAGCCGACGGGGGACGCGGAGCAGATCCTCGACCGGGATCGCGATGATGCGATCGTCGAGTTCACCGCGTACGACCGATCCGTCGGCGCGGAAGACTCGATGGCAGATGTCGCCGACCGCACCGTCGTCAAGCAGCACACGGCGCTCGTCGGCGGGAAATGCATTGCCGCTCTCGGAGAGCACATCGGACGGCTCGATTCCGCCGATGCCCATGACCGCCATCGTGAGGTGCTGCCACCGCCTGGCGACGTCCTGCATCCCGGCGCCCTCCAGCAGGCTGTCGCGGATGTCGCGACCCGCGACGATGCCGGGCGCGTGGACGTAGATCGGCGCCGCACCCAGCATCCGCGCGAGCTCGCCGAGGAGCCGGTGGGAGTGGCCTTGAACCTCAGGCACTCCGATCCCTCCGAGGAGCTGGACGACTTCGGAAGCACGTGGCGACGAAGAGGGCCGCATCCGATCGACCATCGCGAGCAGGGTCTGGCTCCAGGACGAGACGCCGATGCGATCGCTGCCGCTGAGAGTCGCCTCGAGGTAGGCGGCCGCCCCCGCGCCCACCGCCGCGATGGTCTCGCGCTCGTCGGCGTCGGGGTCGACGTCGACGACGACGGCCTCGGCGAGCCCGTACCGCTCCTCGAGCTGCTCCTCGACCTCGGCGTAGAGGCCGGGCGCGACCGTGACGGTCGTGCGGACGATGCCGACGGATGCGGCGCGCTTGAGCAGACGCGACACCTTGGCCTGCGAGATGTTGAGCGCGAGCGCGATGTCTGCCTGGCGCGCTCCGTGCTCGTGGTACATCCGCGCCACCTTCGTCATCAGGCGCAGCTGTCCGTCGAGCGGCGGCGTGTAGCTCGTCCCCGGCACGTCGCCTCCGATCACGGGCGCGACCACCGGCCGCGGGAGCAAGTATATTCCTGCGCCCGCGAACGGATATTCAGGGTGCCGGGCTGTACGCGATCATCCAGTCGATGCCGAACTTGTCGCGGAGCATCCCGAACCGACCGCCCCACGGCGGAACCTCGAACGGCATCGTGATCGCGCCGCCGTCGGCGAGGCCGTTCCAGAAGCCTTCGAGCTGACGCTCGTCGTCACCGCTGACCGACACGGACACGCCCGCGGGCTTGACGTATTCCATTCGGGAAGGGGTGTCGGACCCCATGAGGATGAACCCGTCGGGAGTCGTGAGCTGGGAGTGCATCACGAGGTCGTTCTCGCTCGGATCCTGGGCCATGCCCTCGATCGAGCCGAACGTGGAGACCTCGAGGTCGCCGCCGAACACGCTCTGGTAGAACTCCATGGCGGAGCGCGCGTCGTCCTTGAACGAGAGGTAGGGATTGAGGGTGGGCATGGCTGCTCCTGGGGTGTGTGTTCGCCGCAGTCGTCGCGGCACCTGTCAGTGTCGTCGCGGCTTCCGACATCCGCAACGGGCTCCGCCGGTCAGAGGTCTCGCGGACCTTCGGAGGCCCACTGGACGGCATCCGGTTCGGCGGCGACGGGGAAGATCTTCAGGTCGCACGGGAACAGGAAGGCGATGCCGTGGATGACCTCGCCGATGATCGCGTGATCTGTCACGAGGGCGATCCTGCCCCAGCTGCGCTCCGGTCTGCCTTCCAGCAGCGCGTCCTGCCACATCGCGCCCATCGAATAGCGCTCGAACTCCTCGCCGAGGACGAAGACCAGGTTGACCTTGTGGCCGGCCGCGATCGTGTCGTCGATCGCCGGATCGACGACCGTCTGATAGTCCGCCGCCTCGACGGTGCCGACGGCGCGGAATCCGATGACGGTTTCGGGGAGGTCGTGCAGCTGCTCGATCATGCGCCCATCCTTGCGCGAGCGGAAGCAGGGCGCCACGACTCAGCGGGCGCGGTGGTCCTCGGGGTGCAGGCGCGGTGCGCGGCGCGGCTCATGCACGCCGCTGGCCTCGATCAGGCGGATGACGCGCTGACGCTGACCCGCCCAGGGCGCCAGAAGCTCCAGCATCCCGTCGTCGTCTACCCGCGTACCGGTGAGGGCGTAGCCGACCTCGTGCGCGAGGTGGAAGTCGCCGACGCTGACCGCGTCGGCATCGCCCAGGGCGCGGATGCGGGTCTCGGCCGAGGTCCATGGTCCGATGCCGCGCTGGCTGATCATGACGCGGTCGCGAGCCTCGCCGTCCGCGGCGGTCATGAAGACGCGGCCGATCGCCTCGCCGCGGCGGGCGGCCTCGACGACGGTGCGGGCCTGGGGCGGCTCGAGCCCGGCGCGATGCCATGACCACGACGGGACGCGCCGCCATCCTTCGATGCTCGGCGGCGCGTACATCGGCCGCGGGGTCGGCCCGGGTGCACGCTCGCCGTGCCAGGTCACGATCGATCGCCATACGCCGAACGCCTGCATGCCGGTGACCTTCTGCTCGATGATCGAGCTGGCCAGCGCGTCGAAGAACAGATCGGTGCGTCCGATGCGGATGCCGGGGTTGCGATGGTGGGCCGCCGCGATGAGCGGATGACAGCTGGCATCGAATCCGCTCGCGTCATCGAACGCGCCGCACAGGGCGGGCAGCTGCCCGAGCGCCCAATCGGCGCCCGGCCCCCACGCGGCGCCGCGGATCACGCCGGGAGTGGTCTCGCGGATCGCGATGGTCGCGATGCCTTCAGGCGTGCGACTGGCGCGCCAGATGACCGAGCCCGCGACCGCCATCGTGGGGTCGCCGCCGCCGTGCCTCTGGTACAGGACCGCGCGCCTGACATCGACTCGGTGCCGCGGGCGATACTCGGTCTCGATCGGACGGCCTGGGGCGACGCGCAGCGCCGGCTCGACCTCCGCGATCGTCATGCGCCCACCCTACGCGGCGGGTTCCGACATTCCGGCTTCCGTGGCGGGAGCGCCCGTCCGCCGTGTCCCATCGCGGACCCGGCGCACGGCGCCTGCCCGCCCGCGGATGTTCTCAGAAGCGGTCCGGCGAAGGCGTGCCGTGGCCGTAGCGGATCGACACGTCGGCGTGACGGTCGAAACGGTAGCCGACGCCGCGCACGGTCCGCACGATGTCCTCATACCGGCCGAGCTTGGCCCGCAGGCGCCGCACGTGGACATCGATCGTCCGCTCGCCGGGCGAGTCGTCCTCGGTCGCCCCGTTCCAGAGCGAGCCGACGAGTTCGGCGCGCTCGATCGTGCGACCCTCGCGGAGCACGAGGTACTGCAGAAGCTCGAACTCCTTGAACGTGAACGCGGCCGACTCGCCGTCGATCAGCACGCGCTTGCGCGAGATGTCGACCACGACGCCGCCGGGCGCGCGATCCTCGTCCTCGGGCTCGTCCTGCTTCGTGCGGGCGATCGCGGAGGGCTCATGCAGCGCGAGCCGCACGACGTCGACGTCGCGGCCGCCCGAACCCACGGGGGCGAGGGCGACGGTGGCGTACGTCTCGGCGTCAGGTGCAAGCTCCGCGAGCGTGCGGCGGAGCGCATCGACGAGGACGCCGAGGTTGACACCGGATGCGGCCGCCTTGGCCTCGTCGATGCCGACGTACAGGGCGAAGCCGCGTGGCGCGGTGCCGGCGGGGAGGTGCCGGGCTCCCGCGCCGGCCGCCTCTGCAGCGGGTGCCGTGGGCTTGGTATCTGCGGGGGACGGAATGGCGCGAAGATGACGGGCGGTGGTCGGTCGTTCGAGGAGAGCGGTGTTCGACATGATGATGGTCCTTGCGGAAGGAACCCTGGCCGGGATCGGCGGGAGTTCGGGTGTGCTGCTGTGCGGCCCTCTGTGCAGAGCCTGGGGTGCGGCATCCGGGTGCGCGTGATCGACGCGACGAGCCGGAAGCTCGGGGGATCCTGCGCGGCGTTTCAGAAGCTGCGCGCGAATCCGGCGGGGGTCACCGTGTCAGCGACACATTCGACAACACATGACGACGCGGCCGGCCATCATCATGCCGGCAGTCCCGTTCGCCTCCAGGGCGGACAGAGAGCGTGCGTTGTCAGTCATGACGCGATTATGACGGATTGCGTCGCAATGCGTCAAATCGCACGGACGGCGCCTCCCTTTCGTGACCGAATGTTACACATTGCTCAGTTCGGTCTGCCGCGTGGTTCCGGGCCTCTGTGGTCGCGAGCCATGGGAGCGCTCTCGAAGATTTGTTGCCAAATCCACCAAAACACTTGCGCGATCGCGACGAGTGCGCATACCATCGCAGTCGAAGCGCTTCCGCGAAGCGTTTCGACGATCAGGCGATCATGTACAAAGGAGTCCGCATGGTGAAGATCAACGAGGTGGCTGAGGCCGCCGGCGTGTCGATCAGCACCGTGTCGTACGCCCTCAGCGGCAAGCGCCCGATCTCACCCGACACCCGCCGACGCATCGAGGATGCGGTGCGCGAGCTCGGCTACAGTCCGAACGCGGGTGCACGGATGCTGGCCGGCAGTCGGACCCAGATCTTCGCGCTGACCGAGCCGCTGCGCAAGGACACGCACGCACCCACGCACATGGCGTTCGTGCTCGCCACGGCCGTGGCCGCCCGGCGCAACGACTACGACGTGCTCCTGCTGACCGACGAGGACGCCAAGGCGGGAATGGGCCGCGTCGCGGCGAACGGGCTCGTCGACGCGATCCTCGTGCTCGATGTCGCCCCCGACGACGAGCGCGTCAAGCTGTCGCGGGCCATCTCGACGCCCACGATCTTCATCGGCGTCCCCGACGACAACGAAGGCCTGGTGTGCGTCGACCTCGACTTCGAGGGAGCGACGGCGCTCGCCGTCGACCGGCTCGCAGACGCCGGCCACCGCATCGTGGGGCTCATCGGGCAGCCGGACGTGAGCTACGAGAAGTCGAACTTCCCGCCTCGGGTGCGAGCCTCGTTCGAGGAGCGCGCGGAAGCACGGGGGCTCGCGCACGTGTTCGCCACAACGGGCACCAAGCGCACGAGCCGCACGGCCACGCGGCGCGCCGTGGGGCAGCTGCGGGATGCCGGAGCCACCGCGTTCGTGCTGCACTGCACCGAGGAGGCGCACGCGGTCGTCCTCGGCGAGCTGGCCGAGCTCGGACTCCGCGTTCCCGATGACGTCTCGCTCGTCTCCGTCGGCGCTTCCTTCGACACCGGAGCTCTCGCGACACCGCTCGACTCGATTCCGCTCGTGCCCGAGGCATCGTGCGACCTCGCCGTGGACCTCGCGATCCGCAGCCTCGGCGAGGACCGGCCCGAGCCCGGCCTGCGCCTGATCGCGCCGACGTACGTGTCGAACGCGTCGGTCGCGGCCCTCGTGCCCGGCGCCGGCGTGCACTCTTCACCCGGCAGCGAGGGTCCGACCCCCTGAACCATCTCGCTCCTGTCCCTTTCACTCGCCGCTCATCGAAGCGCTTCGACAATACCGAACACCGACCACCCACTGCCCCGACCAATGCGGGTCACCAAGAAAGGAATGCCACCGATGGCACGCACCATTCACACCAACACGAAGCGGGGGATCGCTCTCGTCAGCTCGCTGACGATCGCCGGTCTCGCGCTCGCCGGCTGCGCCGGCGGATCCGGCGACAGCGGCGAGGAGTCCGGAGACACCCTCAAGCTCTGGCACTACGAAGGCGCCGACAGCGCGATGGGCAAGGCCTGGGCCGAAGCCATCGACATCTTCGAAGAGGAGACCGGCGCGACGGTCGAGTTCGAGGAGAAGTCCTTCGAGCAGATCCAGAAGACGGCAAGCCAGGTGCTCGACACCGACGCCGCGCCCGATCTCATGGAGTTCAACAAGGGCAACGCGACCGCCGGCTTCCTCGCGAGCACCGGCCTGATCACCGACATCTCCGGCGCGGTCGACGAGTACGGCTGGGCCGACAAGCTCGCCCCCTCGCTGCAGACCACGGCGAAGTACAGCGAAGACGGCGTCATGGGCGGCGACACCTGGTACGGCATCCCGAACTACGGCGAGTTCGTCGGCGTCTACTACAACAAGGACGCGTTCGCGGCAGCCGGTCTGGAGATCCCCACCACGTACGACGAGTTCGTCGACGTGCTCGACGCGTTCGTCGCGCAGGGGGTCACGCCGCTCGCGGAGGCCGGTGCCGAATATCCGCTGGGACAGCTCTGGTACCAGCTCGCACTGAGCAGCGCCGATCGCCAGTTCGTGAACGACTACCAGCTCTACGAGAACCCCGTCGACTGGCAGGGCGATGAGATCACCTCGGCGACCGAGACACTCCAGGAGTACGTCGACAAGGGCTACATCGCCTCCGATGTGTCCTCGATCAAGGCCGAGGACGCGGGTGTGGCCTTCATCAACGGCACCGCGCCGATCTTCGTCTCCGGCTCGTGGTGGTACGGCCGCTTCGTGAGTGAGGCGACCGGCTTCGACTGGACGATGACCGCATTCCCCGGCGCCGACCTGTCGCTCGGCTCGTCGGGCAACCTGTGGGTCGTGCCGGAGAACGCCTCGAACAAGGAGCTCGCCTACGAGTTCATCGACATCACGATGCGGCCGGAGATCCAGGCGATCATCGGCAACAACGGCGGCGTCCCCGTCGCCGCCGACCCGGCGGACATCACCGACGAGAAGAGCGCCGAGCTGATCGCGACCTTCAACGGCATCCTCGATGACGACGGCCTGTCGTTCTACCCCGACTGGCCCGCGCCGGGCTTCTACGACGTCATCGTCCAGGAGCTGCAGGGTCTGGTCACCGGTGTGCAGGACGTCGAGACGACGAACGCGAACCTCGGTGAGCAGTACGACGAAGGAACCGCCGAGTTCCGTTGATCCGCTGGTGGGGGCGGTACTCCTGCGGATGCCGCCCCCACCATCACCCTGGAGTTGAGCCATGTCTGTTGCCACCACCCGCTCGGGCCGCGTGAAGCCGCCGCCTGAGCAGCCGTCCATCCCTCAGCGCAAGGGGGGGACCGGGGCGTACTGGATGTACCTGCTGCCCGGCTTCGTCCTGCTGCTGGTGATCGTGATCGTCCCGCTCATCTGGAACGTGTTCCTCACCTTCACGAAGTGGCGGGGCGTGGGAACGCCCGAGTTCATCGGGCTCGAGAACTGGCTGAAGCTGCTGACCGATGAGGACTTCTGGACGTCGTTCACCAACTCGATCTGGATGGTCGTGGCGATGGTGGTCGTCCCGACGATCGCCGGGCTGATCATCGCGGCGCTGCTCTTCGACGTCGTCGGCCGCAAGTTCGGCGGCAAGGTCGGCAGCTTCCTGCGGGCCACCTACTACCTTCCTCAGATCCTCCCGGTCGCGATCGCCGGCATCGTCGTCGGCTGGATCGTGCGCCCGGGCGCCGACGGCGCCCTCAACCAGATGCTGGGGTTCTTCGGCATCCCGCCCGTCGACTGGCTGGGCCAGATGCCCTCCGCCCTGATCGTGCTCATGGTGGTGCTGATCTGGGTGCAGCTGGGCTACCCGATCGTCGTCTTCATGGCTGCGCTGCAGCGCGTCGACCCCGAGCTGTACGAAGCGGCCGAGCTCGACGGCGCGAACTGGTTCCAGCGGTTCTCGGCCATCACGATGAGCATCATCCGCCCCGAGATCTTCGTCGTGACCCTGACCTGCACGATCGCCGCGCTGAAGGTGTTCGGGCCCGTGTACGTCATCACGCGCGGCGGCCCCGCCGGTGCCACCCTCGTTCCCGCTTACTACGCGTACACCGAGTTCTTCACCAAGCGGAACGTCGGCTACGGCGCGACGATCGCGACCGTCCTCACGATCGTGGTCGTGATCGTGTCGATCATCTTCATCCGCGTGCAGAACTCCATCGAACTCAAGGAAAGGGCGGGTCTGTGATGGCTGTCGGAACCGTTCTCGTCAACACGCCCGCCACGACACCCGGCGGCCGGACCGCTCGCCCGCCGCGGGCCAGGGGCGGCATGACCAAGAAGCGCGGAGTGGACTGGCTTCTGCTCGCGCTCGTGATCGTCGGCGCGATCGCCGTGATCGCACCCTTCTACCTGGTGCTGGTCAACTCGTTCAAGTCGCCGATCGACTACGCGACCGGTGGACCACTCGCGCTTCCCGAATCACTCGACTTCACCGGCATCATCAAGTTCTGGGACCGGGTGAACTTCCCCGAGAAGGTGTGGAACTCCATCTTCATCTCGGGCGTCGTTGCGGTGCTCGCGGTGCTCATCTCGATGCTCAACGCGTTCGCGATCGGCATCGGTCGGGTCAAGGGCCGGTCGTGGATCGTGCTGCTGTTCCTGCTCGCGAACCTGCTGCCGCAGGAGGCGCTGCTGTACCCCCTGTACTACATGTTCAAAGAAGTCGGTCTCTACGACAACGTGTGGTCGGTGATCATCGTGTTCACCGTGATCCAGGCGGCGTTCGGCACGTACCTGCTCTCGTCGGTGTACGGCACGTTCCCCAAGGAGATCCTCGAGGCGGCGTCGCTGGACGGCGCCGGCCGATGGCAGATCCTGTGGCGGGTCGTGTTCCCGATCAGCCGCCCGACCCTGTCGGTGCTGCTCATCTTCTTCTTCATCTGGACGTGGAACGAGTTCCTCATCCCGCTGACGTTCCTCGCCTCCAACGCGAACCAGACGGTTCCGGTCGCGATCAGCGTCCTGCAGGGCGACCGGCTCATGGACGTCACGACCACGAGCGCTTCGGCGCTGCTGGGCATCATCCCGACGCTCATCTTCTTCCTCATCTTCCAGCGCACCCTCACCAGGGGCATCACCTCAGGAGCAGTCAAGTAATGAAGTTCACCGACGGGTTCTGGCAGCTGCGCCCGGGGGTCACCGCGCTGTACGCGCAGGAGGCCTATGACATCGATCCGGTGGACGGCGACGGCGCGGCGCTGGTCGTCACGGCGCCCACCACCGTGATCCGCCAGCGCGGCGACGTGCTCAACCGGCCGACCCTCACCGTGACGCTCTCATCGCCGCTCGAGGGCGTGGTGCGCGTGCGCATCGCCCATCACACCGGCGGGAAGTGGCACGGCGGGTTCGAGCTGCCCGGTGCCGTCGACGGCGGCGTGGGGACGGCATCCGTCTCCGACGCGGGCGGTGTGCTCGAGACCGGATCGCTCACGGCCCGGATCACGCCCGGTGCGCCGTGGAACCTCTCCTTCGAGGTCGACGGCACCCGGGTCACCGGGAGCGGCGGTCGTGCGCAGGGGTACATCCAGCTCGCCCCCGACGCGCAGGTCGACTGCGGCGTGGTCGGGAACGCACGATCTGGGACGGATGCTCCGCACGCGCAGGCCCTCGTGCACGAGCAGCTCGATCTGGGCGTCGGGGAGCTCATCTACGGCCTCGGCGAGCGGTTCGGACCGCTCGTGAAGAACGGCCAGTCGGTCGACGTCTGGAACGCCGACGGGGGCACCTCGAGCGAGCAGGCCTACAAGAACGTCCCGTTCCATCTCTCCAACCGGGGCTACGGCGTGCTCGTGAACGATCCCGGTCACGTGTCCTACGAGATCGGCTCGGAGGCGGTCGAACGAGTGCAGTTCTCGGTCGCGGGCGAAGTGCTCGAGTACTTCGTGATCGCGGGCCCGACACCCAAGCAGGTGCTCGATCGGTACACCGCCCTCACGGGACGCCCGCCGATCGTGCCGGCGTGGTCGTACGGACTGTGGCTGTCGACGTCGTTCACCACCGACTACGACGAGGCGACCGTCACGTCGTTCGTCGACGAGATGGCCCGCCGGGAGCTGCCGGTGTCGGTCTTCCACTTCGACTGCTTCTGGATGCGCGAGTTCAACTGGTGCGACTTCGAGTGGGATCCGCGAGTGTTCCCGGACCCGACCGGGATGCTCGCGCGTCTGCACGAGCGCGACCTGAGGGTGTGCGTGTGGATCAACCCGTACATCGCGCAGCGATCTCCGCTGTTCGCCGAGGCGGCGGCATCCGGCTATCTCGTAAAGCGTCCTGACGGCTCGGTCTGGCAGTGGGACCTCTGGCAGGCGGGCATGGGGCTCGTGGACTTCACGAACCCGGACGCGACGGCCTGGTACCAGGGCAAGCTGCGCGCCCTCGTCGATCAGGGCGTGGACTGCTTCAAGACCGACTTCGGCGAGCGGATTCCGCTCGAGGTGGACTACTTCGACGGGTCGGATCCGTCGCGCATGCACAACCTGTACACGCAGCTGTACAACAAGGCGGTGCACGATGTGCTCGTCGACGCGAAGGGTGCCGGCGAGGCGGTGCTGTTCGCGCGATCCGCGACCACGGGCGGCCAGTCGATGCCCGTGCACTGGGGCGGGGACTCCACATCGACGTTCGAGTCGATGGCTGAGACGCTGCGCGGCGGACTCTCGCTCGCCATGAGCGGGTTCGCGCATTGGAGTCACGACATCGGCGGGTTCGAAGGCACTCCGGATGCCGCCGTCTTCAAGCGCTGGACCGCATTCGGCCTGCTCGGCTCGCACAGCCGGTTCCACGGCTCCGGCTCGTACCGGGTGCCGTGGGCCTTCGATGAGGAGGCGGTCGAGGTCACCCGTATCTTCACCCACCTCAAGATGCAGCTGATGCCGTACATCTACGGGGCCAGTCTGGAAGCCGTCGCTGCGGGAACGCCGATCATGCGGCCGATGCAGCTGGAGTTCCCCGACGACCCGGCGGTCGCGTACCTCGATCGCCAGTACATGCTCGGTGCCGACATCCTGGTCGCGCCGGTGTTCTCGGCGAGCGGCGACGTTGAGTTCTACCTACCGGCGGGACTCTGGACGAATCTGCTGACCGGCGAGGAGGTCACCGGCGGATCGTGGCGCCGCGAGCGTCACGGGTTCACCTCGATCCCGCTGTACGTCCGCTCCGGGGCGGTGATCCCGTGGGGCGCGCGCACCGATCGCCCTGACTACGACTACCTCGACGGTCTTCGGCTTCGAGTGTTCGCCGGCGGGTCGGGGACGCGCGAGGTGACCGTCGCGACGCCGGACGGTCGCTCGCAGACCTTCACCGTCGACCTGTCGGCGGTGACGCGTTGACGCGGCGGATTTCCGGCGAGTCATTCGCTGGAGGCGGCATGGGCCTCTCGGGAATCGCACAGCGCCGCTCGCGCCCGGTGTCTCGGATCGGACGTAGCCTAGCCAGGTGACATCCATGACTTTCACGCACGAACCAGACGCGTCGCGGTACACGCTCCACCGCGGCGGCGACCTCGTGAGCGTGCTGGATTATCGCGACGACGGACGCACCGTTGCCATGACCCGCGCGTACACCGTTCCCTCATTCCGCGGGCACGGCTACGCCGGCGAGGTCGTGGATCGCGCGGTCGCCGAGCTCGAGCTCCAGGGCGATCGTCAGGTGATCCCCGTGTGCTGGTACGTGGCGGACTGGTTCGCGGCGCACCCGGAGCGCGACGCCATCCTGCACCAGCGCGCCACCGCGTAGCCGGCTGCGGGGAAGTTCGTGGCGGCTCGTGCGCGCCGACCCCCTGCTTGCTGACCCGCGCGGCAGCGGGGCTGCGCTCCGAACCCCCGGGCTCGCTCACGCGCGCCACGCTCACGCGCCCCTACACTGAGGGCCGTGCACGTCGAACCCGTCTTCACCGTCGTCGCCCTCGGCTTCGAGGCCATCGGCGCGCTCTCCATGATCATCGGGTTCATCATCGCGATCATCCTGGGTTGGCGCGCGCTGCGTCGCGGCGAGGGTGGCAATGCCGCGTTCTCCGTGCTGCGCACCACGCTCGGCGCGGCGATCCTGCTGGGCCTGGAGGTGCTCGTCGCCGCGGATCTCATCCGCACGATCACTTCGAAGCCGTCGATCGAGGATGCGGTCATCCTCGGGATCATCGTGCTCATCCGGACGATCCTGTCGATGTCGATCCAGATCGAGATCGAGGGAATGCTTCCCTGGCGCCGCGCGATGATGACCAGCGGTGGACAGCTGATCGGCCAGGCGATCGCGAAGGACCGCAGCGCCTCGGCGGCTGCGCGTGCTCCCGACGAGCCCAAGCCCCTGTAGTCGGGGCGTCGCCGGACGTCAACCCCCTGTGGGGATCCGCGCCGCCGGGAGAGTGTGGTGACGTCGTGAGGAGACGTCATGAGCACGGATGGGTATTTGTCTGAGGCCGCGGTGAACGCCGACCCGCCAGGAGGCTGGGAGAGCGGCGCGGTCGCGGACCGCGAGACCGCCGAGCGGAACGCCGAAGCGATCGACTCTCCGTCGCTGACCGAATCCGGCCTTCCGCCGAACGCTCCGGACGGAACGGATGCGACCGCCGATGCGCCGGGCGGCGTGGAGAGCGATGCTCCCGGGCGGAACGCCGACCCTGATCTGATCACGGACGACGACCTCGACAAGGATGACGCCTGATGTCCGGCACGACCGAGGACGGCCAGCAGCGTCCGAGTGACGCGGGCGTCGGAGGTGCGGTGCACCAGGAGCCCGGCAAGGCGGGCGGCGCCGAAGCGGTGCAGGACGAGCCGATCCTCGAGCAGAACAGCGCGACGATCGAGGAGAAGCTCGAGGGCATCGCCGCACAGACGCGCGTCGATCTGGGTGACGAGTCACAGGATCGCTACGAAGAAGTGCTTCGGCAACGACTGACGGATGCCGACATTCAGCTCACCGACGATGAAGTGAGTTCGCTCGCTCGTCGATCGGCACCCGGCGCTGGTGGTGGCGGCGTCTGAGGTGACCAGACAGCCGGCGGCGGCCTCCTGACATACCCCGCCGCCGCCGGCCCTCGTTCGCGGAAACGATGTGGGACCGGCCGCGCTCGGGGCGACGAGTTGCGCTGGCGGGCGCAGGAGTCCGTGTGTGCCGTAGAGCCGCGCTGGCGCTTGGTCGAGTCCGCGTGTGCGTCAGTCAGGCGGCGCAGGCGGCGGTGCTCGCCGCCACGGGCGTGATGCCGATCGGTCGCGCCCGTGCAGAGCGTGCCGGGCGCGCGGTCGCTTCCCGGTTCGGGCTGAACCCGACTGGGTCGGTCTCGGCGGCGCGTCGTTCCCGAATCGAGGCGAGCAGGTTGATCTCACGCTGACGGGTCTCGTACTCGTGACGGAACTGCGTTTCAGCTGCGGTGATGGTGGAAAGCATGGCTCCTCCGTAGGTTCCGATGGTTCCAACGTAGGGAGGGGTTCCGACATTGCCGAGGCCGCGGGGGATGGCAGGATTCCGCTCAGCGCGGACCGTTTTCGGGCGGTCTGAGCCCGGCGTATTCAGTCGTGGCCCGAACTCGGTCGTAGGTCGTGGTCGAACTGCGTCGTGGCCCGAACTGCGTCGTGGTCGAACTGCGTCGTGGCCTGAACTCCGTCGTGGTCGAACTGCGTCGTGGCCTGAACTCCGTCGTGTGCCCAACTCCGTCGTGACCCGATTTCAGTCGTGACACGAATTCAGTCGTGACTCGAATTCAGCCGGCGCGCGCGAACTCGTCGATGAGCGCGGCGGCGGGGGCGGCATCTCGGATCATCGTCTCGTGACCATGGCCCTCGACTTCCGCGAGTCGGCCGTCCGCCAATGACGCGGCGACGAAGCGGCACCACGCGCGCGAGCACACGAAGTCGTTCTCTCCACGGAGGACGAGTGTCGGTGCGGCCACCCGCGGATAGGTCGTCTCGGGTCGGTGGACGAGCATCGCTCGGAACTTGCCGCGGAGGTGCGGTCCGGCGCGCAGGTATTCGCGGGCGCCGACGAACACGACTCGGGGGCTCTCTACTGCCAGATCCTGCGCTAGTCGCATGATCTGCCATGCCGCCGTCCGCTCCCGCGGGTCGACGGTGGGAGCCACGAGGACGAGCTTCTCGACCGACTCTGGATGCCGCGCCGCGACCTCCACGGCGACCTGGGTACCCATCGAGTGTCCGATGAGGACGACTCCGGTCAGCTCGCGACTCCTCAGAAACGCCGCGATCAGGTCGGCGGTCCGTTCGATGGTCAGCACTCGAGCGGGTTCGGGCGCCTCTCCATAGCCGGGAAGGTCGATCGTGATCGTGCGCGTCGGTGCGATCTTGCCTAGGTGGTGCACGAGGTCGGCGAAGATCGTGCGGCCCATGCCGATCCCATGGATGAGGATGTACATGGGCGGAGTGGGTCTGTATCCCTCGTTCTCCGGCACCGAACGCGAGGATGGCTTGGGCGCCGAGCCGGGATCCGGCGGGTCGCCTGCCGAGGCTCCAACGCCCACTGATGCGGCCCCGACCGATCTGCCACCCACGCGGCCGTCGCTCGTGGACTCGATGCCCACTGAGCTGTCGCGCACGGAGCCGACGCCTGCCCCGCCGACCGACCTGCCACCCTCGGCACTCACGGCTCTCGAGCCGTCGCTGCGATCGTCGACGAGGATCGAGCCGCCTTGACGCTCGGCGCCTGACCTCGTGCCGAGCGAGCAGACATCGAGCTGGAGGACGTCCGCCCTCGGTGCCGAGAATGCCGTTTCGGCGATCAGAGTCGCACCCGCGTGCGTGAAGTACGCGATGTCGCCCACTCCTCGAGGCTAGCCGGAGCTGTGTCATCTGGCGGTTACCTGCGCTCGGGCATCGTGCGGGCTGGGCCCAAGCATCTGACGGTTGGCCGGGTCGCCCACTCCTCGAGAGGCCAGGTAGCCCACTCCTCCAGCGCCGGCCGCGTCGCCCATTCCTCAAGGAGCGGGCTACCCAGGGCGTCGGCATCATGCGGCCGGCTCGAAGCGCAGTTGCGAGCGTGGTCGCAACGCCCTCGCGGGTTCGCTCGGGGTTCCGCCTTCGCTGGGCGGACCGTTCAACCAGTACAGGCCTCCACCGTCGCGGGTGATCCGCCATCGTCTGTTGTGCAATCGCATGTGGCAGCTGCGGCAGAGCAGGACTCCGTCGGCGACATCCGTTCGCCCGTGATGCTCCCACCAATGGTCGATGTGGTGGGCTTCGCAGCGGGAGGGTTCGGCACCGCACCAGAGGCATCCGCCGTCTCGGATCGACATCGCATCGCGCTGCTTCTTCGTGAAGAGCCGCTTCTCGCGCCCGACATCGAGCGGGTTGCCGCACGCATCCACAGTGACGGTCTTCGTGCCAGCGTTGCAGAGGTATGTCTCGACGAGGGCGCCCGGGATCGTCTGTCCCGTCTCCTCGAGGTGTCCGACACCGAACGCCACGCCGGCGCCGAGCCGGCCGAGCTGCCCGCTCGTGACGACGACTCGGATGCCGGGCTGGCGATCTCCGAAGGCCTGACGAGGGTCCGCCTGGGCGCCCGTGCGCAGCACCGCGACGAGCGTGTCGTATTGCAACTGCTCGTTCGTGCGCGGGTCGACGTCTACCTCTGCCGGGACCGCGACGCCGCGGTCAGCATCGACGAACCGTGGACCCCTGCGCGGTCGCAGCGCGGCCGACAGAATCGTGCGAACCCATGCCGCCATATCGTCGTCGAACCGGATCCGCGCGTTCTGCTGGCCGTTCTCATCCATCCACATCGTCAAGGACCGATTCGCGAACCGCTCCTCGAAGCGAAGCTGCGTCCCGATCGGATCGAGTGTGTCCCGGGCGAGGCGAGCGGCGGTGCGCAGGTCCTCGACGGAGCGATCGGATACCTCTTCGATGAGCGTCATCGCCGCCTCGCGCCACGTGCCCAGCAGCACCTCGGCCTCGAGGTCGTCGTACCGATCGATCGGCGGTTCGCCCAGATTGCGCCGGATCGCATAGAACTGGACACGTGAGATCGTGCCAATGGACAACGCGTCGGCCAGAGGCGCGAACCACGGCGTCGCGGTGGTCTTGCTCACGTCGCCGTCCGCGTCGATGCGCGGCACCTCGAGCACAGCTGCCAGGTCGCGCCCGGCGCGGGTCGCACGATCGACGTCGGCCTTCGACGTACCGGTCAACGCCTGTACGAGCGCGGTCGCGGTGCGGTGACCCTCGCGCTGCGCGAGCCCGGAGTAGCCGAACGCCCGATCGGATCGCTTCTCGACCTCGGCGCTCAACGCGGCTTCGATCACATCCAGCGCCTGGCGGGCTTCCGCGAGTTCACTGAGCCCCTTCAGCAGCGCATCGTCGGCGAGCGCATCCGCACTGGTCGAGGGGTCCTGGTCACCGATGAGCGCACGAAGCCGCGCGAAGGCACGGTCCGCTCGGTCGATCGTCGACGTCATGCCCATCCCCTTCTCGCGACGAGGAGTGGGCACGTCTCCTGCGATGTCTCCACTGTACGAGGGGCCTCCGACATCGCTCGCGCGACCCCATGCGCGATCGGAACCCCACCTCGCCTCCGACCCTCGGCCACCTTCACCACCCGCTCGCGCACAATGGAACCGACGACGACCGATGGAGGGCGCGCGATGGGTCGCTTCAAGAAGGCATACCTCGACCTGCTCAACCGCACCCTCAACCCGCTCACGCTGCGGGCCGCCAAGCGGGGCCGCGGTCCGTTCTCGCTCGTGCGACACGTCGGCCGCAAGAGCGGTCGCACATTCGAGACGCCGCTGATCCTGGCCGGCGATCCGCTCGGCGGCGGCTTCCTCGTCGCGGAGCTCACCTACGGCGATCAGGTCAACTGGTACCGCAACGTCGTCGCCGGGGGCGGTCAGATCGTCCATCGGGGCCGCACCTACAGAATCGTCTCCGTCGAGACGATTCCCGCCGAGGAGGGCCTCCGCGCATTCGGCGGTCCTCGCTCGGCGATCCTGCGACTCCTCCGCCGCCACGACTTCCGTCGGCTCGATGTCGAGCTCGTCCCGGATGCCGCTCCCTGAGCCGCGGCCGCGAGCGCGCACACCGTCGAAGAGCGACAGCACGTGCTGACCCGACGCTCAGCACCCGCACGCCCGACCCCCGGCATCCGCTCCGGCGATAGCCTGGGCTGAATGTCGGACTCCAGTACAGCGCAGACCCCCGCCACGGCGACGAGGGGCGCGAGCGCGAACGCCGGCTCCCAGGCCCATCCGCCCACGACCGAGATCGTCCTGACCTCACCGCAGCGCTGGCGGGCGTTCTGGGTGTGCGTGGCGGTCGCCGGGATCACGATCCTCGACCTGTCGAAGGTCAACGTCGCACTTCCGTCCATCGAGGCTGCGCTCGGCGCGGGGTCGACCGAGCTTCAGCTGATCGTCTCGGGGTACGTCCTCACCTTCGGCCTCGTACTCGTGCCGATGGGGCGGCTGGGCGATCAGCGCTCGCGACGCGCGCTGTTCATCGTCGGGCTGTCTCTGTTCACGGTCGCGAGCCTCGCGTGCGCCCTGGCCGTCAGTCCGCTCATGCTCATGGTCGCCCGGCTGCTGCAGGGCGTCGCGGCCGGCATCCAGATGCCGCAGGTGCTCGGCCTGATCCAGCAGCTCTTCCAGGGCAAGGAGCGCGGCCGCGCCTTCGGGCTGTTCGGCGCGACGATCGGCATCGCGACGGCCTTCGGCCCGACGATCGGCGGTCTGCTGATCCTGATCGGCGGACCGACCGACGGGTGGCGACTGATCTTCTGGATGAACGTGCCGCTGTGCATCATCGCGATCGCCCTGGCCGCGTGGGTGCTTCCGAAGACGCGCACGCGGTCCCGCAGAGCCCTGTCGTTCGACCCGTTCGGAGTGCTCCTGTTCGGTCTCGCGGTGCTGTCGCTCATGTGGCCGTTCCTGTTCACGACCGGATCCCCCGACGATGATCCTCGGCGCTGGTGGCTGCTGGTCGCCTTCGTGCTGTTCGCAGGTGCCTTCGTCGCGTGGGAGCGGCACTACGAGAGCACCGGTAAGCAGCCGCTGATCAGGTTCGTGCTCTTCCGCGTCTCGTCGTTCCGCAACGGGACGCTGCTGATCGGCGCGTACTTCACCGCGCTGCCCGCCCTGTTCCTCCTGACGACCCTGTTCCTGCAGACCGGTGTGGGGCTCGCGCCGGTCTACGCCGGCATGGTCACGATCGGGTTCGCCCTGGCGAGCGCCGTGTTCTCGTGGATCGGCGGCAACCTCGTCGGCACGTACGGTCGCCCCGTGGTGGTCTGGGGCTTGGTCGGCGTGCTCGCCTGCGTCGCCGGGCTCGCCTCGGCCGCGCTGTTCGTCCCCGCGCAGTGGGTGGCGTGGGTGATGGCCGGGGTGATGGTGATCGGCGGCATCGGCGGCGGTCTCGTGATGTCGCCGAACCAGACCCTGACGCTGGCCGACATCCCGGTCAAGCAGGGCGGCGTCGCCGGCTCGATCGGCCAGCTCGGTCAGCGGATCGGAACCTCGGTCGGCACCGCCGTCGCACTCTCGCTGTTCTACGCGACGATCTATCGCGAAGGCGGAGGCGACTCGCCCGACATCGTCGTCTATCACGACGCCTACGCCTACGGCATGATCGCCGTCGCGATCTTCGTCGCCCTCGCCTTCCTGATCTCAGTCGTCGACCTGAGCTCGCGCCGTCGCAAGAAGGCGCGCTCGAGCTGACCTCGCGATGGGCGAACCGCCCGCCCGCCTCGGGGGTGATGTCGCACGCCGCACGTACCGTGTGAGCATGCGCATCCTGCACACCTCCGACTGGCACATCGGCCGGTCGTTCCACGGGCATTCCACGCTCGAGGCGCTGCGCGGCGTACTCGAGACGCTGGCCGTGCAGGTGCGCGAGAACGACGTCGACGTGGTCATCGTGGCCGGTGACGTGTTCGACTCAGCGGCTCCGGCAGCCGCGTGCTACACACTGCTCAGCGACACGCTGCGCGCGATCTCGGATGCCGGTGCGCACATCGTCGTGACGAGCGGAAACCACGATTCCGCCGCTCGGCTCGGCTTCCAGTCCGCGCTGCTGCGAGACGGCATCCACGTCGTGACCGATCCGCTCTCCGCCGGCACCCCGATCTCGATCGACGACGAGCACGGTCCGGTGCACTTCTACGGCATCCCGTTCCTCGAGCCGGCGCTGGTGCGCCATCTCTGGGCCGAGACCGATCTGCGCTCCCAGCGCGCGGCGGTCGAGCACGCCATGGGACTGGTCCGCAGCGATCTCGCAGAGCGCGGCGGCCGCTCCGTTGCGATCTCGCACTGCTTCGCGGCGGGTGTGGAGGCCACTCCCGGTGTCGAGCGCGAGATCCGGCAGGGGAGCCTCGACGTGGTGCCGCTGTCGGTCTTCGACGGCCCCGACTACGTCGCGCTCGGGCACATCCACGGCAGACAGCAGATCTCGGAGCGCGTGCGCTATGCCGGCGCACCGCTGCACTACAGCTTCGGCGAGGCCGACAAGCCGCGGGGCTCGTGGCTCGTCGAGCTCGACGCCGAGGGGCTCGCCTCCGTCGAGTGGATCGAACTCCCCGTCCCGCGCCGGCTCTCGACGATCCGCGCATCCCTCGACGAGCTCCTGGGTGACCCGCGATTCGCGGCGCACGAAGACGCGTGGGTCTGCGCCCAGTACACAGACCCCACCCCTCAGCCCGATCCGATGCGGCGCCTGCAGGCCAGATTCGCGTTCTGCGCGACGGTGATGCACACGCCCGAAGGCGTTCGCGGCCCCGACGGGCTCACCTACTCCCGCCGCGTCCGCGCGGCGCGCAGCGACGCCGAGCTCGTCGATGCGTTCCTGGCTCACGTGCGAGACGGCGAGGGTGCGACGGATGCCGAGGCGGAGGTCATCCGCGATGTGATCGACGAGCGCTCGCTCGTGGAGGCGACATCGTGATGGTGACACCGTGAGGCTCCACCGGCTCGAGCTCGAGGGGTTCGGTCCGTTCCGCGAGCGGCAGGTGGTGGACTTCGACGCGTTCGCCGCCGACGGGATCTTCCTGATCGCCGGACGCACCGGAGCGGGCAAGTCGAGCGTGCTCGACGGCGTCTGCTTCGCCCTCTACGGCGGCGCACCGCGGTACGACGGCGCCGAGAAGCGGCTGCGCAGCGACCACTGCGCTCCGGAGGATCCGACATCCGTGACCGTCGAATTCAGCGCCGCCGGCACCCGGTGGCGGGTGACCCGATCGCCCGAGTACGAGCGGCCGAAGCAGCGCGGAAACGGCCTGACGACAGAGCCCCACCGCGCGCAGCTCGACGAACTCGTGAGCGGCTCGTGGGTGGGCCGCGCCGCCCGACCCGTCGATGTCGCGCGAGAGCTCGACGAGATCCTGGGGCTGAATCAGCAGCAGTTCCTCCAGGTCATCCTGCTCGCCCAGGGCCGGTTCGCCGAGTTCCTGCTCGCCAAGAACGACGACCGGCAGCGCCTCCTTCGCAAGCTGTTCGGGACCCGCACGTACGAGGACTACCAGAACGCGCTCGAACTGCGACGCAGGGACGCCGAGCGTGCCCTCGCCGCGGCCGGCGACGGCGTGCTCCTGCTCCTCGGCGAAGCGGAGCGCCTCATCGAGGCCGACGGTCTCGGCGGCGACGGGGAAGACGGGTCCGTCTCCGCGGAGGGGACTCCCGCCCGGTTCGCCGCCGGCGAGCGCGCTGTGCAGCGGGCCGCCTATCGCGCGGACACGCTCGTCCGCGAGCGGGATGCCGCGGATGCCGCGCATCGGGCAGCCGATGTCTCGCACAGCGCGGCGAAGTCCCTCCGCGAGATGCAGGAGCAGCGCGCCCGGTCCCGAGGAGCACTCGCCGCGCTCGAGGCGAAGTCGCCGACCGTGGCGACGGATCGCGAGACGCTCGACCGGGCGACGGCGGCCGAGGCCCTTCGCGCGCCGATCGAGTCGACGGCGCGTGCGGCCGACGCCTCCGCTGCAGCCGCCGAAGTCGAAACGGCGGCGCTGGCGGCCTGGGTCGCGGCGGGTGAGATCGCGGATGCCGCAGGCGTCGCCATCCGAATCGACGAACTGGCCGGCGACCTCGCCGTCGCGACGGCGGCGTCGGCGCAGGAGCGCGACCTCGACGCGTCGGAGTCGGCGATCGGAGAGACGCGCACTCGCATCGGAGAGTTCGAAGCACTCCTTGCGGCGATCGATGCGCACCGCGAGGGGTTTCCTGCGCGGGCCGCAGAGATCGATGCGGAGCTCGCCGCCCTGGCCGAAATCGCCGGAACGCACGCGTCGGCCCGGACGCAGCTCACCGAACTGACCGCACGCCTCGCGGCCGCCCAGGAAGCGGCGCGGCTCGCATCCGCCCAGCGGGATGCCGACACCGCGCACGCCGCGACGCTCGTCGAGCTCGAGCAGTCGGCGGCTGCGATGACCGCACTCCTCCGTCGCCGGCTCGCCGGGCATGCGGGCGAGCTCGCCGCCGCGCTCGTCGACGGTGAGGCATGCTCCGTGTGCGGGTCGACCGAGCACCCTCGCCCGGCCGAGGCGACAGTCGAGCCCGTCACGGACGGCGACCTCGCCGAAGCCGAACTGGTCAAGGATGCCGCGGCGGTTTCGGAACGCGCGGCGTCCGAGGCGGCCCGCGATGCGCGGGCCGCTCACGGTGCGGCAGCCGCGCGCGCGGGCGGGGAGGACCCCGAAACCCTCGGCACCGCGCTGGCGCTCGCCGAAGCCGCGGTCACCGCGGCCGAGCAGGCGGCGACGGCACGCGAGCGACTGAGCGCCACGCGCCGGCAGCTCGTCGAGGCCGATGCCGCCGCGGCGGCCGAACGCGTGGAGCTCGCGGCCGAGCTCGCGGCCGCGCGCGAGGCGCTCGCCGCACTGGTCGAGCACGTCTCCGGTGCCCGTCGTGCCGTCGTTGCGGCTCGGGGGCCGTTCCGCACGGTCGCCGAGCGCATCGCGGACGCGACCCGCCGCCGCCGCCTCGGCCAGACCTTGGCCGACGCCCACGCCGATTCGGCGGTGCGCCGAGCTGCGGCGGAGGATGCCCGCACCGACCGGGACGCGCGGGTCGCGGCATCCGACTTCGCCGGCGTCGAGGACGCGACGGCCGCGCTTCGCGACGCGCCATCCCGGGCAGCGCTCGACGAGCGGATCCGCGAGCACGATGCCGCGCTCCGCGCCGAGCGCGACCGACTCCGCGATCTGGAACTCGCTCTGGCCGGTGCTCCTGATGAGCTCGTGGACCTCACCATCACCGCGACCGCACTCGCCGATGCGCGGGAGCGCTGGAGTGGGACCGTGGATGCCGCCGCCCACGCGGCGCAGACGCTCACCCGCTTGCGCGACCTGCTGATGCGCGCTTCGCAGGCCGATTCGGAGATCTCCGGACTCGTGCAGGAGCACGCGGTCATCTCCCGCCTGGCCAACACCGTCGCCGGCAAGGCACCGAACACCCATCGCATGACCCTCGAATCGTTCGTGCTCGCCGCCGAGCTCGAGGAGATCGTCGAGGCGGCGAACCTCCGCCTCGACGACATGTCTTCGGGGCGGTACCGGCTGCAGCACACCGACGCACGTGCCGCACGGGGCGCCGCATCCGGACTCGGGCTCGAGATCATGGATGCGCACACCGGGTACGCGCGGCCGGCGCAGTCGCTGTCGGGGGGCGAGACCTTCCTCGCGTCCCTGTCACTCGCGCTCGGGCTGGCGGAGGTCGTCACCGCGCGCGCCGGCGGCGTGAGACTGGACACGCTGTTCATCGACGAGGGCTTCGGCTCGCTCGACGACGACACGCTCGACCTCGCCATGCGCACGCTCGACGAGCTCCGGCAGGGCGGGCGCACGGTCGGACTCATCAGCCACGTGCAGGCGATGAAGGAACAGCTTCCGGCGCAGCTGATCGTAGAGGCGACGCCGCAGGGTCCGAGCGTCATCCGGCAGGATCTCGTCCCGACGGTCTGACGTGCCGCGCCCGCGATCTAGGCTGGAGTCGTGAACAAGGGAACGATCTGGACCATCGTCGGCGTCATCGTGGCAGTGCTGATCGCGTGGTTCCTGGTGACAGTGCTGTTCTCGGTGCTGGCGTTCCTCGTCAAGCTCCTGATCGTCGCCGTCGTCGCGGTGATCGTGTTCTTCGTGCTGCGCATGATCTTCTCGCACAGCGGCGACTCGGACTCCTGAGAGTCCGCGGCCGCCGGTTCGCGACGGTCCGGGTCAGACGCCGTACTCGGCGAGCATCCATGCGCGCAGCTGCACGCTGCAGGCGGTGACGGCCGTCCGCCAGTCGGTGATCGCGTCGTCCTGCGCGCGATCCGACACCGCCTTGATCACGCGGATCGGCACGTCGAACTGCGCAGCCACCCAGGCGTAGGCGTAGGTCTCCATGTCGACCATGCCGGCGCCGAGCGGGCGGATCACGGCGACCGCCTCGGCATCGTCGACGAAATGGTCACCGGTCGCGATCGTGACGCCCTCTCGACCGAGGTCCACGCGCGCCGGAAGCGACACGTGCTGACCCACGATCCCGTCGATGTCGGTGACATCGTGCTGGATCGCCGCGTCGATCTCGTACACGACGCCGTCCAGCCGGGCATCGATCGCCCCGGCCGTGCCGACGACGACGATCTCGTCGTATTCGCGTGCATCCAGCGCGCGGGTGAGCGCATACGTCGCCTGGAGCTTGCCGGGTCCGGTCACCAGTCGATCGAAACCGGGCAGCTCGGGCGGAAAGGCGACGAGCTCGGCTTCGAGGGCCGCGACGAGGAGTTTCACCGGTCCATCCTGCCAGGCTCCCGCAGAGCCACCGGACCCATCACCGGTCGCGCGCGGTCGCGGCGCCATCGAGCATGGTCCTCCCGGAACTCGGCGCGGGTGGTGAACCTGTAGCGATACGAGACCGCGCGCACCCAGCGCGGACGCGCGCCGTCGAACGGATCGGCCGCGAGCAGCCGGAGCGTGCGCGGGTCGGCCTCGAGCAGTCTGACCAGGAACACCGTGAACCAGTCCTCCAGCGGGTGGCCGAGCGGCAGGAACCACATCAGCCAGTCCAGCCGGAGGTGATAGGGCGCGAATTGACGGGGGATGCGGTGGATCTCGCCCGGCTTGCCCTTGAAGGTGTACTCGACCCAGGTCGCGGCATCCGGATCACCGTCCACTGTTCCCTCGACGACGATCTCGATGCGCTCCCTGGTCACCGTGCCGAACGCGCCGTAGGCGTTCGCGAGCTGCCACCGGTTGAAGCTCGCGTTCATGAGCTGCCGTCGCGCGAACAGATTGCGCAGCGCCGGCCAGCTCAGCAGGACGAAGAGCATGCCGACCGCGCTCGTCGCGATGAGCCAGTACAGCGGCAGACCGTCGATCCGCCAAGGCGGCGATGACGCTTCCGGCGGTCGGGCGGGAGTTCCGATGCCCGGGATGCCGATCGCCGAGAACGCGATCACGATCGTCGCCCAGTTCAACCACGCGAAGTTGCCGGTCGCCACGAGCCAGAGCTGGGTGGCGATCACGATCGCCGCAGCGACGGCGCCGACGACCGCCGGCACCCGGCCGGGAACCCACAGCCCGAGGATCGGGGCGAACAGGAACCACGGCACCACGAGCTGCGCGAAGTGGTTGCCGATCACCTCGCCCTTGTGGAACCAGCGGGGCAGCAGGTGCGCCTGCCGGCTGAGCGGCCCCGGCATCGGCTGGGTCTCGTGGTGATAGGTGAGCGCGGTGAGGTCGCGCCACTCGCTCCCGCCGCGGATCTTGATCATGCCGGCGCCGAACTCGAGCCGCAACAGCAGCCACCAGAACAGCACGATGACCACCGTCGGAGGGGGCTGCGCATCCGAGCCGAGGAATGCGGCGAGGAAGCCGGCTTCGAGCAGCAGCATCTCCCACCCGAACGAGTAGAAGGTCTGCCCGATGCTCACGATCGACATGTACGCGCCCCACAGGATGAGGAACGCGATCATCGGCACCCATGGCGGCGCCAGCTGCGGGATGCCGCACACCAGGATCGCCGAGACCACGATGCCGCCGATGCACAGCCCGACCAGGCGTCGATCGGTGTAGCGAACCCACCGGAACACGGTCGGCCGCAGCAGTCGTGCGGCGCGCTCGGATGTGCGCGCCCAGTCGAGCAGTTCGGGCGCCGGCAGCATGCCGCGCTCGCCGAGGAGCGGGCGGAACTGGTTCAGCGTCGAGATGAAGGCGACCAGGTACAGCGCGGCGATGCCTCGCTGCAGCATCTGCCGAGCGAACTCGAAGTCGACTGCCGCGAAACCGTCCACGACCTCACGTCCGGAACAGATCCGCGGGGTCGACCCGCACACCGGCGGTGTCGCGAAGCGCCTGTCGGGCGGCGTACCAGCCGGGCATGCCCGTCACACCCGGGCCGGGCGGTGTCGCCGCCGACGCGAGGTACACGCCACGCAGCGGCGTGCGCCAGGGTGCCGTGGAGACGATCGGCCGGCGGATCGCCTGTGCGAGGGTGAAGGACCCTCCGAGGATGTCGCCGCCGATGTCGGATGGATTGAACGCGACCCGCTTGGCGGCGGTCATGGCGTGCGAGGCCAGAATCCGGTCGCGGAACCCCGGAGCGAACCGCTCCACCTGCCGGATGACCGGTTCGGTCGGATCGAGCGCCGACTCGGCGGGAACGTGAATGTAGGCCCACAGCACCTGCTTGCCGTCCGGGGCTCTTGTCGGGTCGAGCACGGACGGCTGCACGGCGAGGACGTAGGGGCGGTCCGTCATGGTCCCGCGTGCGACCGCGTTCTCGCTCGCCTCGACTTCCGCACGCGTCCCGCCGAGATGGACGGTGGGGGAGTGCGCGACGTCCGGATGCCGCCACGGCACGGGTCCGTCGAGCGCGAAGTCGACCTTGGCCGCGGCAGGACCGTAACGGTAGCGCGCGATGGCGCGCGCGTACCGAGGCGGCAGGGCGGGATGGGTCAGCAGCAGGCGCGGGGACGTGTCCAGCAGCAGCAGGTCGCCGGCGGCCGGGTCTCCCCAATCGAGCTCGTCGATCGAAGTGACACGGTGCCCAGTGACTACCTCGCCGCCGTGCGCCCTGAGGTCGTCGACGAGCGCGTCCGCGATCCGCTGGGCTCCACCGCGGGGGAACGCCCATCCGTCGCCCGCATGGGCGTGCGCGGCGAGGAACAGGCCGGACGCGGCGGCGCTCAGCGACGGCAGGCGGCTGTTGGCGTGCGCGAACACTCCGCTCAGCAGGGCGTTCGCCTCCTCGGTTCTGAACGTGCCGCGTCCGAGATCCGTGCCGAGCTGCAGCGCCCGGAGCCCGAACCGGACCGTCGTGAGGGGATGCCGCGGCATGCGCAGCAGCTGCGACCCGGTGAAATCCACCACCGCGTCGAGGTGCGAGCTGAGCGGCCGCATGACCGCCAGCCATGCGGACGCGTCGCGACCAAGATCGCGCGCGGTGCGCTGGAGGTCTCGCCAGGAGATCGCGGCCTGGCCGCGGTCGAGCGGCTGCGCGTAGGAGATCTCCGGCGCGATCCATTCGATGCGCTGCCGCAGTCCGAACGCCCGGAAGAACGGTGAGCTGAGGGCCGCGGGATGGACCGCCGAGCCGACGTCGTGGAGGAACCCGGGAAGCGTCAGCTCGGCGGTGCGTGCGCCGCCGCCGATGCTCTCGGAGGCCTCCAGCACGCGCACGTCGTATCCCGCTCGGGCGAGGGCGACGGCGGCGGCGAGTCCGTTCGGCCCGCTGCCGATGACAGTCGCGCGCCTGGCCATGCCCTCATCCTCCCACCGCCGCGCGCGCGATCGAGGGGCTGTACAGCAACCGCGCCCGACGCTACGGGCCCGCTGCGAGCGGTCAGCCCAGATCCACCGCGTTCTCCGGCGCGAGGATCGCACTCAGCGGCTCGAAGAGCAGTGTGGACCGGTTCGAGGTGTCGTACTCCGGGGTGGTCGTGAAGTAGATGACCACCGTCAGCTCCTGATCACGCAGATAGCCGACCGACGCGTGGTAGCCCTGAAGCCCGGGAGCCGTCAGCAGCCAGTCGTTCACGACCGAGATCCCCATGCCGTAGTAGCGCTCGTCGGTGTTCGTGCCGAGACCGACGCTGGTCGGGGCGAGCTGCATCTCATGGCTCTCGTCCGAGAGAAGGGCGCCCGTTCCGACCGCCTCGATCAACGTGCGCAGGTCGTCCTGCGTGGAGCCCCACCCGCCGGCGAACGACGTCCACGACGGCTCCCAGAACGTCGCCTCCTCCCACACTCCGCGCTCGCCCGTGTAGGCGTGCAGGATCGGGTCGGGCAGGTAGGCATTCGCAGGCGACGTCGTCTCGTCCATGCCGAGGGGATCGAAGATGCCCTCCTGGACGAGGTCGGCGATGGGAGTGCCGGTCGCCACCTCGAGCACCTGGGCGAGGATCAGGATGTTGGTGTCCGAGAAGTTCCAGTCGGTCCCCGGCGTGTACATCGGTCCGCCGTCGACGCCGTAGGCGATGACGTCGTCGATGTCCCACCGCGCGAACGGGTCCTCATACAGCTTCGACTGGAATTCGGGGACGATCGTGTACTGCTGGTATCCGGATGTGCTGTGCGCGACCATGTCGATCGTGATCTGATCGGCCGATGGCAGGTCCGGCAGGTACTTCGACAGTGGATCGTCGAGCGCGACCGTGCCCTTCTCGACCTGCTGGAGCAGCACGGTCTCGACCATCGAATGGCCAACGTTGCCCGTGCGATGATGCATGTCCACCGTCGCGGGCACACCGGTGAGCGTCTCGCCGAGCGCGCCGACCAGCAGCGGGTCGCCCGCTCTCCAGACACCGATGATCACCGAGCCGAGCGACTCCGATTCGAAGACGGAGCGCACGACGTCCGCGGCCGCTCGGGCTTCGTCGGTGTCGGCGACGCACAGCGCTTCGGCCTCCGACGTGCCGTCCGGACACTCCGCGCCATCAGCAGCCGGAGCGCTCTCGGACGGGCTCGCGGCATCCTCGGGGGGACCTGCCGTACAGGCGGAGATCGACGTCATGGTTGCGGCGATCACGACGGCACCCCACAGCACTGTGGCTCTCATGGCTGAATGCTATCGGCGCCCCACAGTGCCGCCCGCCTGCGTGGAAAGCGTTACCGTTTCGGTGCGAGATGAGGCAGCGCCGCGTCCAGTTCGGCGAGCCAGACCGCCGCGTTCCCGTCCGACGGAGCGCGCCAGTCGCCTCGCGGCGAGAGGGAGCCGGCCGGCGACACCTTCGGCCCGTTGGGGATCGCCGAGCGCTTGAACTGCGCGAACGCGAAGAAGCGCTGCAGGAACACGCGCAGCCACTTCGTCACCGTCGGAAGGTCGTACGCATAGCGATCGTCGGCGGGGAATCCGGGCGGCCACGCCCCGGCATCCGCCCTCGCCCACGCGCGTGCGGCGAGGAAGGCGACCTTCGACGGGCGCAGCCCGTATCGCACGATGTGGAACAGCGTGAAGTCGTGGAGGGCGTACGGCCCGACGCGGTCCTCCGTGGACTGCAGCGTGCCGTCCTGCCCGGCAGGGACGAGTTCCGGACTGATCTCTGTGTCCAGCACCGACTGCAGCACGTCCTTCGCGCGGTCGCTCACCTCGACCGAGGGGTCGGCGATGACCCAGCGGATCACGTGCTGGATGAGCGTCTTGGGAACTCCGGCGTTCACGGCGTAGTGGCTCATCTGGTCGCCGACGCCGTAGGTCGCCCAGCCCAGCGCGAGCTCGGAGAGGTCGGACGTGCCGATGACCATCCCGCCATGCTGGTTCGCGAGCCGGAACAGGAAGTCGGTGCGCAGGCCGGCCTGCACGTTCTCGAACGTGATGTCGTGCACCGGCTCACCGTCGGCGAAGGGGTGGCCGATCTTCTCGAACATCTCGTTGGCGGCATCCCGGATGTCGATCGTCTCGATGGACGCGCCGATGGATTCTGCCAGCGCGATCGCGTTGGACTTCGTGTGCTCGGAGGTCGCGAAGCCGGGCATCGTGTAGGCGAGGATGTCGCTGCGCGGCCGTCCCATCCGGTCCATCGCCCGCGCGACGACGAGCAGCGCATGCGTCGAGTCCAGACCGCCGCTCACGCCGATGACGGGCTTCGGGCCGCCGATCGCCTCGAGCCGCTGCACCAGCCCCGAGACCTGGATGTTGAAGGCCTCGTAGCAGTCGAGGGCGAGACGCGCCGGATCGTCGGGCACGAACGGGAACCGGTCGAGGGTCCTGCGCAGGCCGATGTCGCGCGCGGGCGGATCGAGCTGGAAGTGCACCCTGCGGAACATCGCGTCGGCGTGCTCGGCGCGGCGGTTGTCGTCGAACGTGCCCTGGCGCAGCCGGTCCTGGCGCAGGCGGTCCAGGTCGACGTCGGCGATCGAGTGGCGCGCGCCCTGCGGGAAGCGCTCCGTCTCGGCGAGCAGCATTCCGCCCTCGTAGACGAAGGTCTGGCCGTCCCACGACAGATCGTTGGTCGACTCGCCCGCCCCGGCGGCCGCGTACGCGTAGGCGGCGAGGCAGCGCAGCGACTGCGACTGGCAGAGGATCTTGCGGTCCTCGGCGCGCGCGATGGTGATCGGGCTGCCGGAGAGGTTCAGCAGGACGGTCGCTCCGGCAAGGGCGGCGGAGGACGACGGCGGGATGGGCACCCAGACGTCCTCGCACACCTCGGCGTGCACGACCAAGCCCTCCACGTCGAGCGCCTCGAAGAGCAGATCGGGTCCGAACGGCGCCTCGAGATGCGCGATCCGGATGTCCTGCCCGACCTGGTCGTCACCGGGCGCGTACCAGCGCCGCTCGTAGAACTCCCGGTACGTGGGCAGATACGACTTCGGAACCACGCCGAGCAGCTCGCCGCGGTGGATGACCACGGCGCAGTTGTAGAGGCGGTTGCGATGGCGAAGCGGCGCGCCGACGACGAGCATGGGGAAGAGCTCCTCGGATGCCGCCACCAGGCGCTGCAGCGCAGCCTCGACGGCATCGAGGACCGCATCCTGCATCACCAGGTCGTCGATCGCGTAACCGGTCAGGCACAGTTCGGGGAAGACGGCCACGGCGACCGCATCGGCATCGCACTCGCGCGCGGAGGCGAGCACCGCGTCGGCGTTGCGCACCGGATCGGCGATCGCGACCGGGATCGTGCAGGCCGCGATGCGCGCGAATCCGTGGCGATACGCGCTCTCGAACGGGAGGCTCATGGCACCAGTCTGTCAGCATCCGCGCCCGGTCTGGGGGTGTCGGCGGGCCCGGCTAAGGTCGTCGGGGAGAGGCGGGCATGCGATACATCGAAGACGAAGGCCGGATCGTCTGGAGCGCGAGCGACCTCAAGGCCGCCGCGGAGTGCGAGTTCGCCTGGCTTCGAGCGATCGACGCCCGAATCGGGCGGATCGCGGCCGTCGAGGAGCCGGAGGATCCCACGCTCGAGCGGGCAGGACGGCTCGGCGGCGAGCACGAGCTCCGACTGCTCGCGGGCTACCGGGCTGCGTTCGGGGAGGGTGTCGTCGAGATCGCCGAGACGCGATCCTCGGATGCCGTGGCTCTGGCCGAGGCGGTCGCCCGCACGAACGCAGCGCTCGACTCCGACGCCGACGTCATCTACCAGGCGGCATTCGCGACCGACGACTTCGTCGGGTTCGCCGACTTCCTCGTCCGCGACGAGTCCGGACGCTGGATCGTGCAGGACAGCAAGCTGGCCCGGCGCGCACGGGTGACGGCGCTCATGCAGCTGTCGGCATACGTCGCCCAGCTCGATCGGCTCGGCGTCGCGCGCTCGGATCGCGTCGAACTGCTGCTCGGAGACGGAACGACCAGCGTGCATCTCGCGGACGAGCTGCTCCCGGTGTTCGGCCTGCGTCGCGCACGCCTGAAGGCGCTCATCGACGACCGCCGGCTGGATCGCGGACTCGAGTGGCCCGCGATCGCATGGGGCGATGCGCGGGGAGAGCTCGGCGTGCTCGCCTGCGGGCGGTGCGCCACGTGCGACGCCGAGGTCGTCACCTCGCGCGACCTGCTGCTCATCGCCGGAATGCGACCCGTGCAGAGGGAGCGGCTGCGCGCCGCGGGCATCACGACGATCGACCGGCTCGCAGCGGCCGGGGCGACGCCGAAGGGCATGAACCCCGACACCTTCTCCCTGCTTCAGACTCAGGCGCGACTTCAGCTGAGCGCTCCCGCCGGAACGGGGCAGTCCGCGCCGGTCGCACCCGGTGAGGCCCCTCCGATCCCGCCCTACGAGGTCGTCGCTCCGACCGCGCTCGAGGCGCTTCCGCGCCCCGACCTCGGTGACCTGTTCTTCGATTTCGAGGGCGATCCCCTGTACACGGAGGGCGCCGCAGACGTCTGGGGGATCGACTACCTGTTCGGCTGGATCGACATGCGCGAGCAGTACAGCGCACTGTGGGCGCACTCCTTCGCGCAGGAGCGCGTGGCGCTGGAGACGTTCCTCGACTTCATCGCGGTGCATCGGGCGCAGCATCCGGATTTCCACATCTATCACTACGCGCCGTACGAGCCGACGCACCTGCTGACCATGGCCGCGCGGCACGGGACGCGCGAAGCCGACGTCGACCGGCTGCTGCGGGACGGCGTCTTCGTGGACCTGTACCCGATCGTGCGGCGGGCGATGCGGGTCGGATCGCGCTCGTATTCGATCAAGAAGCTCGAGCCGCTGTACATGGGCGCGGACGTTCGCACGAGCGACGTGCAGAAGGGCGACGACTCGATCGTCCGCTACGTCGAGGCGCGGGCGCTGCGCGACGACGGCGACGAGGCCGCGGCCCAGGAGATCTTCGACGATCTCGCCGACTACAACCGCTACGACTGCATCTCGACCAGACGCCTGCGCGACTGGCTCGTCGAGCGGGCCCGGGACGCAGGCATGCGCCCGTCACCGAATCCCGAGCCGGGGGAGAACGTCTACGAGCCGTCTCCCCGGGCGGTCACGCTGTCGGCGCTCGCGACCGCATTCGATGAGGACTCGTCCGATGCGATGGCGCTGCGGCTGGGGGCGGCGGGCATCGACTATTACGCGCGCGAGGCGAAGACCTTCTGGGCGACGCACTTCCTGCGGCTGCGCGAGCCGGTGTCGCTCTGGGAGGACACGCGCGATGTCATCTCGCTCGACCGTGCGCGGTGCCGCCTCGTCGAAGACTGGAATCGCCCCGAGGGGGCGCGCACCGATCGCCGTCTGCTCGAGCTGCGTGGCGAGTTCGCCCCCGGAACACGGCTCAGCGTGGGATCGAACCCGTTCGCACTGTACGAGCTGCCCGCACCCTTTCCGTTCGAGGCTTCCCCGCGGTGGATCCACGCAGACCACCGAGTCACGGTGATCGAGGTGTTGGACGACGGCGCACTCGTCGAGGAGAACGCCGTCGACGGTCAGACCTGGGCCGAGCTGCCGATCGCGCTCACGCCCGCCCCTCCGCCACGAGCGCTCAACCAGCAGGTCGCGATCGACGCGTGGGCGGATGCCGTGATCGTCGCGGCACCCGAGCTGCCAGCCGATCCCGCGACCGACATCCTGCGCCGCCGCCCACCCCGCACCATCGCCTCATCGGCGGGACTGCCAGCGTCGCGTGGCGATGACGTCGCAGCGATCGTGCGCGCCGTCCTCGACCTCGACCGCAGCTACCTCGCCGTCCAGGGCCCACCCGGAACAGGCAAGACGTACGTGGGATCCCATGTGATCGCCCGGCTGGTGCGCGAGCACGGATACAAGGTCGGCGTCGTCGCGCAGTCGCACGCGGTGATCGAGAACATGCTCGATCGCGTCGTCGCCGCCGGCGTTCCGCGTGAGCTCGTCGCCAAGGCCCCGAAGGACCCGGCAGCCGCCGATCTCGCGTTCACGCCGATCCCGAAGAACGGGGTCGCGGAGTTCACGGGGCTGAACGCCGCGACCGGGTACGTGATCGGCGGCACCGCGTGGGACTTCGCACATGAGGGGCGCATTCCGCGTGGCAGTCTCGATCTGCTCGTGATCGACGAGGCCGGTCAGTTCTCGCTCGCATCCACGATCGCAGTCTCGCTCGCCGCGTCACGGCTGCTGCTGCTCGGCGATCCGCAGCAGCTGCCCCAGGTCAGCCAGGGCACGCATCCGGAGCCGGTCGACACGTCCGCCCTGGGCTGGGTCATGGACGGGGCGGATGTGATCCCGCCCGAGTACGGCTATTTCCTCGCCCGCACGTGGCGGATGCACCCGCGCATCGCGGAGCCGGTCTCTCGCCTGTCGTATCGAGGCGAGCTCGCCGCGCACCCGTCGACCGCTCTTCGCGAACTGGCGGGGATCGCACCTGGGCTGATCCCCGTCTCGGTCCGCCATCACGGCAACGCCACCCAGTCGCCGGAGGAGGCGGCGGTCGTCGCCGAGTTCGTCCGCGACCTGGTCGGTCGCGAATGGACCGGCATCCTGATCGGCGAGGAGGGGCAGACCACACGTCTGGAGCCGCGGCCGCTCGAGCAGGGCGACATCATCGTCGTCACCCCATACAATGCACAGCAGGTGGCAGTGGAGGAAGCGCTCGCGGACGCCGGATTCCCGGACGTGCCGGTGGGCACGGTCGACCGCTTCCAGGGTCAGGAGGCGGCGGTCGCGATCGTGTCGCTGGCCGCGTCGTCCGGGCGCGATGCGCCCCGCGGGCTCGAGTTCCTGCTGCTGCGCAACCGGCTCAACGTCGCGATCTCGCGCGCGATGCACACCGCATACCTGATCTCGTCCCCTGGCCTGCTCGACGACCTGCCGTACACGCCCGAGGGTGTGGTCCGGCTGAGCGGGTTCGCCCGACTCGTGGGCGAGGCCTGAACGATCGGGACGCGCTCCAATCCGCCCCGGTCGGCGCACGGGCCGCCGCGTAGACTCGCGCCAACGATCAAGGAGGTAGCTGATGTCCGACGAACGCCAGTTCGAGATCGATCTGCCTCCCGACCTGATCGCCGGTGCCTACGCCGACTTCGCGAACGTGTGGCACACCCCGACCGTGTTCATCATGGACTTCCTGACGCTGGCCAAGCCGCCCAGCGAAGTCGTCGACGCCGAGACCGGCGAACGGCGCACGATCGTCCCGGCGCGAGTGGTGAGCCGGGTGCGCATCCCGCCCGAGCAGGTCTTCGAACTCGCGAAGGCGCTCACGCAGCAGCTCGAGTTCTGGGAGCAGGAGACCGGACGCCGCCCTCCGACCAGTCCTGTCCTCGACGGCGAAGGGGTGTGACTCGGGTCCGATCCCGGGAGCCGTAGACGGCTCGTCGCGCCGTGTCAACCCCGTTGGGTCTGTCCGTGCGTCGACATAGCCTGGCGGAGCGTCCCAGTAAAAGGCGCGGGCCGCGGCATCCGTTCGGCGAGGGGTGGATGCCGCGGCCGTCTGCATCCGAGGCGCTCGACTGACCGCGTGCGATGGACAGCCGGTGGGCGCTCTCCGCCGACTTTTCGTATCAGCGGGCGCCGTCCGCTCTCTCTCATCGGGAGAGGGAGTGTGACATGAGCACAATCGCAGCCGACCAGGACATCGCCGTCACCGCGGACGCCGCGACCGACGAGGCCGAGACGCCAAAGCGCCGCGGACTCGTCTTCTGGATCGTCCGGTATCTTCCCGCGGAGATCGTCGGCACCGCCGCCATGGTGCTCGCCGGTATGACGGTCACGATCTGGACCGACGCTCCCGCCCTCATCGCGATCGCCGCCGTCCTCGGCGAGAGCGTCGGCTTCTACATCGTCCTCGCGATCACGATCTACGCCGAGCAGGCAGCCGTATCACCGAACTGGCGTCGGGCGATCGTCCGCACGTTCCTGCTCCTGATCGCCGAGTTCGGACCCGCCGAGCTGCTCGACACGCTGCTGATCCGGCCTGCGGCACTCATGCTCGGCGTCTGGCTCCTGCCTGACCCGATGTGGGGCCTGCTCGCCGGCAAGGTGTTCGCCGACGTCATCTTCTACGCGATCGCGGCGGGCGCATTCACGATCACGGCCAAGACCGGGCTGCGTGACGGCCGGCGATCCCGGGAGCAGAAGCCATGAGCATCCCGCCGACGCGTCGCGACGCACGCGCCGCCCGCACGATCCGCGACATCCGCCGCGACGAGAGCGCGGCGATGGTGACCTCCGACATCGCGCAGGCGGCGATCGCCCTGCACGGCACGCCCGTGCTGCTGCTGGATCCCGAACGCGTTCGGCGGCAGTACCGCCGGCTGACCGCTGCGCTTCCCTTCGTCCGCTTCCACTACGCGGTCAAGGCGCTCTCTCATGACGCCGTGATCTCGGCGCTGGCCGACGAGGGCTGCGGCTTCGACGTCGCGACCGGCGAAGAGCTCGCCCTGCTCGACGGTGTCGGGCGTGAGCGCATCATCCACACCCATCCGATCAAGAAGCCGTCCGAGATCGCCGAGGCGCTCGCCGAGGGCGTCCGAACCTTCGTCATCGACAATGAGGTCGAGCTGGAGAAGTTCGCCGGCGCCCCCGGCGACGTGCGCCTGCTGGTGCGCCTCGCCTACCGCAGCCCCGGCGCCAAGAGCGATCTGTCCTCCAAATTCGGCGTCGGACCGTTCGAGGCGGCGCATCTGATCGAACGGGCGATCGCCCGCGGCATCCGGGTCGGCGGTTTCAGCTTCCATGTCGGCAGTCAGCTCGACGACCCCGCGCGGTTCGCCGCCGCGATCTCCGAGACCCTTGCGCTGATGGACAGCCTCGAGTCGGCCCTCGACATCCGTTTCGAGACCCTCGACATCGGCGGGGGATTCCCGGTCGGGTACGACTCGGCGGTCACGTCGCTCGAGGAACTCGCCGCAGTGATCCGTCCCCTGCTCGAGCCGCGCGCCCGACGCATCCAGATCATCGCCGAACCCGGCCGCATCATGGTCGCGGAGGCGATGACCCTGGTCACGAGCGTCGTCGGCATCGCCGAACGCGGAGACGGTCGCTGGTACTACATCGACGACGGACTCTACGGCTCGTACTCGAACGTCCTCACCGAGGACGTGCATCCGCTCATCTTCTCCGAGCGGGAGCTGGCCGGTCGCGATTCGGACGCCGCGACGCACCGCTGGGCGACACTCGGCGGTCCGACCTGCGACTCGACGGACGTCATCGCCCGCGAGGCGCTGCTCCCCGACCTCGGGGTCGGCGACCTGCTGGTCAGCCCGGTCATGGGCGCCTACACCGCTGTCACCTCGACGAGGTTCAACGGGCGCTCTGCGACTCCGATCGCGGTCGTCGGTCAGGGCGCCCGCACGGGCGAGCTCATCGCGGTCGAACCGCGAACCCCGGTGCCGCTGCTGGTGTGAGCCTCAGACCGTGCCGTAGAGGCGGTCGCCTGCGTCGCCGAGCCCGGGGACGATGTACCCCTTCTCGTTGAGTCGCTCGTCGAGCGCCCCGAGCACCAGCGTCACGTCGCGGCCTTCCACCTGCTTCTCGATCGCGGCAACACCCTCGGGCGCGCCGAGCAGGCAGATCGCGGTGACGTCGCGCGCACCGCGCCGGAACAGGAAGTCCATCGCCGCCCCCAGCGATCCGCCGGTCGCCAGCATCGGGTCGAGCACGAAGCACTGACGGTCGCTGAGGTCGACGGGAAGACGCTCGGCGTACGTCGTCGGCTCGAGGGTCTCCTCGTTGCGCGCCATGCCGAGGAATCCCACCTCTGCGCTGGGCAGGAGCTTGACCATGCCGTCGAGCATGCCCAGCCCGGCGCGCAGGATCGGGACGACGAGCGGCCGCGGCTCGCTGATCTTGACCCCGATGGTGGTCGTGACCGGCGTGCGGATCTCGTGGGGGCTCACGCGGACGCTGCGCGTCGCCTCGTAGGCCAGGAGCGTGACGAGCTCTTCGGTGAGCTGACGGAACACCGGTGACGGCGTGTTCTCGTCGCGGAGGACCGTGAGCTTGTGGGTGATGAGCGGGTGATCCGCGACGTGCAGGCGCATACGCTCAGGCTAGGGCACCGGGCGGCGACACGCGGGTGCGGGCTACGCTCGCAGGGTGATGCACGACCCCGCCGACCTCTCCGCGATGGCGCGCGCGCTCGAGCTCGCCGAGGCTGCAGGCGAGGCGGGCGACGTTCCAGTCGGCGCCGTGGTGACCGATGCCGCCGGTGCGCCGATCGGTGAGGGTCGCAACCTCCGCGAGCTCACCCACGACCCCACCGCCCATGCAGAGATCGTCGCCCTCCGCGAAGCGGCCGCTGCCCGTGGGTCATGGAACCTCGAGGGCTGCACCCTGGTCGTCACGCTCGAGCCCTGCGTGATGTGCGCGGGCGCGCTGCTGCAGGCTCGCGTGTCGCGACTCGTCTTCGGCGCCTGGGACGAGAAGGCCGGCGCCGCCGGATCGGTCTACGACGTCGTGCGCGACCGGCGGCTGCCCTATCGAGCCGAGGTCGTCGCGGGTGTGGGTGCCGACGAGTCGTCCGCGCTCCTGCACCGCTTCTTCGACGTTCGCCGGTAAGGGTCCCGGGGGTCAGCCGGCCTGGTCATCGGGGGGTCAGCACCCTCCTGCCGGAGCCGCCGCCGTCGCTACCGTGACAGCCATGACCGGTCTCACCGAATCCACTCGCGTATCCTCGCCGGCGCGGCGGACGGGCCGCATCGGTTCGCGGATCGGCTGGACCTGGATCCTGCTGTCCGCGCTCGCGATCGCCGCGCACGCTGCGATTCCGTACTTCACCGCATCCCTGCCTGCACTCGCGGAGCAGGGCGTCGGCGTGGCGGGCAACTACGCCGACCGCGGCCCGCTGATCCAGTCGGCGCTGTACGTGCACATCGCAGGCGGCGCCGTCGCCCTCGTCGTCGGCCCGCTGCAGTTCTGGCGCGGATTGCGCAACCGTATCCCGCGCGTGCACCGCGCCCTCGGCCGGGTGTACCTCGCCGGCGTCGCACTCGGCGGCGCCGCGGGCCTCGTGATCGCCCCCTTCAGTAAGGCGGGATGGGTGGGATTCTTCGGCTTCGGGTCGCTGGCCGTGCTGTGGCTCGTCACCGGATGGCGCGCCTACCGCGCCATCCGCCGCCGGGATGTCGCAAGCCACCAGGCCTGGATGATCCGCAACTATGCGCTCACATACGCCGCCGTCACCCTGCGGATCTGGCTGCCGCTGATGATCATGGCGCCGCTGCTGACCGGCGGACCATTCGACTTCGACGCCGCGTTCGCGAACGCGTACGCGGCTGTTCCGTTCCTGGCCTGGCTGCCCAACCTCGTGGTGGCCGAATGGCTCATCCGCCGACGCGGACTCCCGTCGTACCGCCTTCCCGAACGCGCAGCGCTCCCGGCTGGATGAATCCGCGCCTCAGCGGGGCAGCCGCGGAAGGACCTCGTCGCCGAGGTACGCCGTCTGGTCCAGGTCGCGCATGTCGACGGTCTGGAAGTAGACGCGCTGCGCACCGAGCGCGATCAGGCGCCCGACCTTCGCAATGACCTCATCCGCGTCCCCGCAGACGTTCGTGTCGTTCCGGAACTGCTCGAGGGAGCGTCCGGTCGCTTCGGCGCGCCGGCGCAGGGTCTGCTCGTCCGGCGCGGCGATGGTCGGCAGTGCGACGGAGAGCTTGAGGGTGGCCGGATCGCGGTCGATCCGCTCGCAGGCCGCCCGAACCCGCGCGAACGCCGCAGCGATGTCCGGCTCCGGACGGAACCCGATGTTGAACTCGGTCGCGTAGCGCGCCGCGATCTCGGGGGTGCGATGCGGTCCGTTCCCGCCGACGATGATCGGCACGCGAGCCTGCCGCGGCTTCGGCAGGGCCGGCGCGCCGGTGAGCGTGTAGTGCTGTCCGGCGAAGTCGAACGTCTCGCCGATGGGCGTCGACCACAGTCCGGTCACGATCGCGAGCTGCTCCTCGAACATGCCGAACCGCTTGGCGGGGAAGGGGATGCCGTACGCGCGGTGCTCGGCATCGAACCAGCCCGTGCCCAGCCCGAGTTCGATGCGACCGCCCGACATCTCATCGACCTGCGCGACCTGGATCGCGAGCACCGCGGGCAGGCGATGCGTGGCGGAGGAGACGAGGGTGCCGAGCCGGATACGGGTCGTCTCGCGCGCGAGCCCGGCGAGCGTGGTCCACGCATCCGTCGGCCCGGGCAGCGGGTCGCCGGGCCCCATCCGCATGAAGTGGTCCGATCGGAAGAATCCGTCGAACCCCGCCCGCTCGGTGGCGAGGGCGAACGCCAGCTGCTCCTCGTAGCTGAACCCGCCCTGCGGCTCGGTGAAGGTGCAGTACTCCATCGCCCCAGTCTTCCAGTGCGCGGCGATGCCTCAGTCGACCGAGCGGATAACGACCTCTTCGGTGGGCGGAGTGGGGCTCTCGGTCGCCTGATAGACATCCGGCTCGAAGTAGATCGCCCGGGCGGCCGGCACGGCCTTGCGCACGCGGGCTTCGAGGATGTCGATCTCCGCGGCGACCTCGGCGAGCGGCTTCTGGCCGTCGAAGCCCAGCTTCGCGGCGACCAGCAGCTCATCCGGACCCAGGTAGAGGGTCTTGATGTGGATCAGGTGCTCCACCTCGGGGCCCTGCGTGATCGCCGCGACGATCTTGCGGTGGTCCGCATCGGTAGCACCTTCGCCGACCAGAAGGCTCTTGGTCTCGATGCCGAGGGTGATCGCCACGACGATCAGCAGCGTCCCGATCATCAGCGTGCCGATCGCATCGAACAGCGAGTTGCCGGTGATCGCGGTCAGCCCGACGCCGAGCAGCGCGAACACCAGGCCGATGAGCGCGGCGATGTCCTCGAGGAGGACGACCGGCAGCTCGGGTGCCTTGGCGTGGCGGATGAAACCGACCCACGATTCGCCCTTGGCCCGGACGAGGTTGCTCTCCTTGATCGCCGTGCGCAGCGAGAAGGACTCGAGCGCGATGGCGATGACCAGCACGGTCAGCGGGATCCAGAAGTTCTCCAGCTCGTGCGGGTGGGTGATCTTGTCGATGCCCTCGTAGATCGAGAACAGGCCGCCGACCGAGAAGAGGATGATCGAGACGACGAACGCGTAGACGTACCGTTCGCGACCGTACCCGAACGGATGCTCCTTGTCGGCCTCGCGGCGCGCGCGGCGGCCGCCGAGCAGCAGCAGCAGCTGGTTGCCCGAGTCGGCGACGGAGTGGATCGCTTCGGCGAGCATCGAGGCCGAACCGGAGAAGAACCACGCGACGAACTTCGCGAGGGCGATGCCCATGTTGGCCAGGAACGCGGCGATGATCGCCCTGCCGCCGCCGGATGCACTCATGAAGGCAAGTCTAGGTACCCGCCGACCGGTCGCTCAGCCCGCTGAAGCGTCGTCAGTCGATCGAGGTGATGATGATCGCCTCGGTCTCGGGCGACAGGGCGGGCGGATCGCCGGTGTAGCCGATCACGGAGAGCAGCGCCTGACGGAACTGCACCGGTGCCTCGAGGTGCGGGGAGTGTCCGACGCCCGCGAGGGCCACCTCGGTCACGACGCCTCCCGCCGCGGCGTACGCATCGAGCACGTCACGGGTCTGCGACACCATCTCCTGCGCAGGTGCGACCTCTGCGCCCGGCCAGCCGGGAACGATCTCGAGCTGGCCGAGGAAGTTGAGGTCGTAGAAGGAGGTGTCCGACACGATCGCGTCCACGGTCCCGCGGATCCAGGCGATCGGAGGCTTCTCGGGCAGATCGACGATGCCCGACACGTCGAAGTTGCGCGGCACCATCGTGTTCAGCACTCCGACCGTGCCCGGAGCGAAGCCCGGCCAGTTCTCGCTCGCGACCGCGTCTCCCGGGTAGTTTCCCGTCGCCGTCGAAGTCGTGAGCATCGACTCGAGCCAGACGTCTTCGTGCTCGCTCGAATACCCGGGTGCGACATAGCCGGAGAAGAAGACGCTGCGCGGCGAGGTCGGCGCGTCGTCCGTCGTGTCGCGGTCGATCAGCCGCTGCACGAAGTCGGGATTCGCGCCTCCGCCGCCGCATCCCGCGTCGTCGTCGGTCAGACGGGATCCGTCTCGGCGCGTGCCGCCGAACCCGTACGGCGAGACGGGGGATTGCAGGGTCAGGCTCAGCACGGGATGGTCGAGCGCGTACTGCATGACGACGCCGCCACCCATCGACCAGCCGACCAGATGCGCGGCCGGGATGCCGAGGGCCTCCAGGGTCGCAGCCACGTCGTCGCTGAAGTCGCGGACACCGCGCGTCGCGTCGACGGGCGCATGCTCCGTGCCGCCGAACCCTCGCAGGTCGATGGCGATGACCCGCAGGTCGGCGGGGAGGTCCTGCATGATCTCCTGCCAGAACAGGGAGGAGGACACGTTGCCGTGGATGAGCACGACCGTGCTCTCGGGCGGCGCCTCCGGGTCGTCGCCCACTCGCTCGAGGATGTTGACGTTCAGCCCGGGCGTCTCGATCACGCGTGCGGTGATGCCGTCGAAGAGGGTCATGGGGAGGATCCTTCGCTGTCAACGCGGGGGCGCCGGCGCCCCTGATTCCTCGACTATAGCCCCGGCTGTGAGGCTCCGAACCGGTCGATGCCCGAAGGCTCGGCGGCTCGGATCCGGCCCTGTTCCCGTCAGTGTTCGGGCATCTCCGTCGGCGTCTGGCCGGTGTAGAACATGTAGGTCGCATCGGCCGCGCTCCGGGCACCCTCGGGGTCGTCGCCCGCCGCGATCTGCGCCGCCGCCCAGCTGTCGGCGGCACCTCGCGCGAACCTCATGCCCTCGTCGCTGAGCATCCAGGCCTCGGCGGCGTCAGGCGGGATCTGCCCGTCGCCGCGCAGATGCAGTGCGAGGCCGAGCAGGCCCTGGTCCCAGCCGACACCGGTCGCGCCGGGGCCGTACAGCTCCCAGAATCCTTCGGGCAGGTCGGCGGCACGAGCGATGTGGGTCAGCTCGAAGCGGGTCGAGTCGGTGTCGACCGAGCTCAGCGCCACCTCGAGCCACGACACCCCGCCGCCGTACTCCCACGTCACCCGGTAGCCTGCCGCACCGGCGGCGGGTGGGGAGCACTCCTCGACGACTCCGCCGGCATTGCCGACGAGCTGGTATCGCCCGCCGAGACGCAGGTCGCCCTCAACGGGCAGGAACCACCGTGCGATGCGGTCGCCGTCGGTCGCGGCATCCCACACGTCCGCGATCGGCGACGGGTACACCTGCGCAAGCGTCTGGACGCGGGTGAGCTCGCCGTCTTTCTCTGCGGCCTGCACGCCGCGGATGACTGCGTCCAGCTGTTCGTTCACATCGACCATGTCACTTCTCCTCTGGATTCTCGGTCGGGCTGGTGGGGTCGTCTTCGTGGTCGGCCGGCTCTGCGCTCTCCGCATCGATGCGTCGCCGGCGCCTGCCGCGGGCGAGCTCCGTGCCGAGCGCATCGAGGTGCGGCTGCCAGAAACGGCGGAACGGATCGAACCAGGCGTCGGCCGCCTCCAGCGGCGCCGGGTCCACGGCGTACAGCCGCTTCGTGCCGAGCGCCCGGACCGTCGCGAATCCCGCTTCCCGGAGGACGCGGAGGTGCTGCGAGACCGCCGGCTGCGAGATGCCGAACTCTCCCCGGATCTGGTCGCCCACCTCGCCGGCGCTGATCTCGCCGTCGGCGAGCAGCTCGAGGATGCGCCGGCGGACCGGATCTCCGAGGATGTCCAACGCATGCACAACATCATCTTTGCGTGATCACTTATATAAGTCAAGATTGAAGGAATGACGATCGTAAGATGATCGCCATGCCCGAAGACTTCGTCGCCCTCCCGCCCATCGCGATCATCGGAGCCGGTTCCATGGGCGGTGCGATCCTCCAGGGGCTCGTACGATCGGGCCTCGCCGGGTCCGGCGTCACGGTCACCAATCGCACCCGGGCGAAAGCGGATGCGCTCGCGGAGCTCGACGGGGTGACCAGCATCGCGTTGGAGGAGCGCGCCGACGGCAACGCCGAGGCGGCGGCATCCGCTCGCGTCGTGCTCATCGGGGTCAAGCCCGCGATGGTCCCCGACCTGTTGCGCGAACTCGCGGCGCACCTCGCCCCCGGCGCGATCGTCGTCAGCCTGGCGGCCGGTGTGACCATCGACACGTTCGAGTCGATCCTCGGGCCCGACGTCGCAGTCCTGAGGTCCATGCCCAACACGCCGGCTGTCGTCGGTGCCGCAGTCACGGGTCTCGCCGCCGGGAGCGCCGCGTCGCAGGCCGATGTCGCGATCGTCCGCGCGCTGTTCGAAACGGTGGGGACCGTGATCGAGGTGCCGGAATCCGAGATCGATGCGCTCTCCACGATCTCGGGGTCGGGTCCGGCCTACTTCTTCCTGCTCGTGGAGGAGCTGACCAAGGCTGCGGTCGGCAAGGGCTTCGCCGAAGCGGACGCGCGTGTGATGGCCGAGCAGACCTTCATCGGCGCGGCCGCACTCCTGCGGGCGTCCGGGGAGGACCCGGCCGAGCTGCGACGACGCGTCACGAGTCCCAAGGGAACGACCGAGCGCGCGATCGCGGTGCTGCAGGAGGCCCGCATCGACGAGGTCTTCGCCGAGGCGACGGATGCCGCGCTCGCGCGTGCGAAGGAGATGGCCGCCGGCGGCTGAGCCCGCCCACCGCGAGACCGCATCGGGAGGCCGAGAGTGCGGCGGCCACCCGCAGTCTCGTCCACCGACTGCAGTCTCGCGGCCGGGGCTCGGACTAACGGTCGAGCGAGGCGAACCTCTCGATGTCGCTGTTCGTGCCCGACACGATGATCAGGTCGTGGTTGGTCACGATGGTGTTGGCCTCGGCATAGCGGAAGGGCTTGCCCGGGCTCTTCACGCCCACGACGGTCACGTTGTACTTGGATCGGACGCCCGACTCGTTCAGGCCCACGCCGCGGATGAACTTCGGGGGGTACATCTTCGCGATCGCGAAGTCGTCGTCGAACCGGATGAAATCCAGCATCCGTCCGCTCACGAGGTGGGCGACGCGCTCACCGGCTTCGCGCTCCGGGTAGATCACGTGATTGGCGCCGACCCGGGCGAGGATCTTGCCGTGCGACTGCGAGACCGCCTTGGCCCAGATCTGCGGCACCTTCAGGTCGACGAGGTTGGCGGTGATCAGGACGGACGCCTCGATCGACGAGCCGACCGCGACGACAGCGACCTGGAAGTCGCCCGCGCCCACCTGCTTGAGCGCGTCGATGTTCTTGGCGTCGGCCTGCACCGTGTGCGTCACCCGCTCCGACCACTTCTGCACGAGGTCGAGGCTCTCGTCGATCGCGAGCACCTCGCGCTCGAGCCTGTCGAGCTCGCCCGCACAGGCGGCGCCGAATCGCCCGAGACCGATCACCAGGACAGGAGCATCGCCCCTGATTCGCTCAACCAACGATCGGCCTTTCCACGGGCAGCGAGTAGAGCTGCGAACGGGATGTCGCGGCCACGGCCGCGGCGAGTGTCACTGTACCAATGCGTCCCATGAAGATGGTCAGCGCCATCACGTACACCGCGGGGTCGGCGAGCTCCGCGGTCAGGCCCGTCGACAGGCCCACCGTGCCGAAGGCGGAGATGACGTCGAAGAGCACGTCAGAGACGTCCGCCTGACTGATCTGCGCGATCGTGATCGTCGACAGTGCGCAGATCGTGGCGCCCCATGCGACGACCGACAGCGCGACGCGCTGCACGTCGCTCGGGATGCGGCGCCCGAACGACTCGACCGACTGACGGCCCTTCGCCTCGGAGATGACGGCGAGGGCGAGCACGGCCAGGGTGGTCACCTTGATGCCGCCGGCCGTCGAGGCCGAGCCTCCTCCGACGAACATGAGCATGGAGCCGACCACGAGTGATGAGCCGTGCAGTTCGCCGATGTCGACGACGGAGAATCCGCCCGACCGCGTCATGGCGGACAGGAAGAACGCCTGGAACGTCGTGTCCCATGCGCTCATGGATCCGAAGGTCTTCGGGTTGTTGTATTCGAGGATGAGGAAGGCGGCGGCCCCGGCGACGAACAGCAGCACGGTCGTGATGAGGGTGAGCTTCGCGTGCAGCGTCCAGCGCCGCACGTGCCAGTAGTGCTTCCAGAGTGTGTAGATGACCGGGAATCCGATCGATCCGAGGAAGACGCCCATCATCAGGATCGTGAGCATGAGGTAGTCGTCTGCGAACGGCACGAGTCCACCCGGATTCGGTGTGAAGCCCGTGTTCGTGAACGACATCGCCGCGTAGAACGGGGCTTCCCACAGTGCATCGAGGGGCGAGATGCCGCCGAGGATCAGCGCGGGGTACAGCAGTAGCGCGATGACCCCCTCGATCACGAGCGTGGACAGCGCCACCGTGCGAAGCAGCTGTCCGACTTCGCCGAGTCGGACCGTCTGCCCCTCGTTGACCGGGCCGCCGTGCGAGCGCAGCGGGTTGGTGTCGCTCGCGGCTATGAGCTTGGCCCGCAGGCCGAGGCGCTTGGAGATCACCAGGCCGAGGATCGAAGCGAGGGTGAGCACGCCCATTCCGCCGATGTTCACGCCGACGAAGATGATCCCCTTGCCGAGCGGTGAGAACGTCGTCGCGACGTCCACGGTCGACAGACCGGTGACGCAGATCGTCGAGACCGCAGTGAAGAGCGCGTCCGCGAACGACAGGCGCTCGCTCGAGGTGGTCGCAGCCGGCAGCGACAGCAGGGCGGTGAACAGGAGGATCAGCGTGACGAACACGGCGACCGCGAAACGTGCGGGGGAGGAGGTCGTGCGTGAGCGCACGTAGTCGAACGCGCGTCGCGGACCGCTCCGCAGAACGAACGGCGACCGGTCCTCGTCGGAGGACGAAGCGCCGCGCCGACCCCGACCAGCGGTGACGCGCCTGCCGTCCGACATGCACTTCTCCCTGCTGCGGCCCTCTGGCGGAACGTCCATCATGGTACTCCGGCGGGCGCGCGGCTAACCTAAGCACATGGCGGACATCTTCGACGTGATTGCGGACGGCACCCGTCGCGACATCCTGCAGCTCCTGCTCGATCGCTCCTCCGCCGGGGAACGCGGAACGAGCGTCTCGCACATCGTCCAGCAGCTCGGCGTGAGTCAGCCCACGGTCTCCAAGCACCTCAAGGTGCTGCGCGAGGCACAGCTCGTGTCGGTGCGCGAGGAGGGTCAGCATCGCTACTACAGCCTGTCCTCGGCGCCGCTCGATGAGATCGACGACTGGCTGATCCCGTTCCTCGACGACGGGATGGACGACTCCGAGTTCGCCGGCGCTTCCACGCTGCCCGACTCGGCCGCCCACGCCGCCGATGTGGTCGGTCGGGCCGCGGCATCGGCGAAGTATGCGGTCGCGAACGCGCTGAAGAAGCTGCCCGGCCGCTGAGCCGGGCCGGAGCCCGGATCCGCTACGAGTTCGGAGTGGGTGTCGGGGTCGCGGTGTCGTCGTCGCCCTCGTCAGGCCCGTCGCGGTGCTGCGGCGGAGTTCCACGGTCGGGTCCCTGACGAGGTTCGCCACCCCACTGGCGTTCGCCGTCCTGCCACTGCTGGCCCGGACCGACCTGCGAGACGAACAGTCCGCCGCGGTGGATGCCACTCAGGACCAGCCCGGTCGCCAGGCCGCCGCCGAAGGTCAGGCCGAGCACCAGCACTCCTCCGACTGCGATCGCTGCGATCAGCCATCCTCGCGACACTCGCGTGTCCCGTGGCACCTCCACCGGTTCCGCAGTGCCCGGATCACGTTCCACCCCGTCGTTCGACATGCCCCGAGGGTGGCCTCGCACTTCAGGAATGTCGTATGCCGTGGTTGTGGATCCGCTGGGAATCCGCCGTCGGCGGGGCGCCCGGCCGCTATCGTCGCCCGGCCTTGCGCCGGAACAGCCACGCGCCCCACGCGACGGAGACGAGCAGGATGCCGAGGCACCACCCCAGCGCCCACAGCGGCTCGGACCCGAGGGGCAGACCGAACAGCAGGCCGCGGATCGTCTCGATGATCGGGGTGATCGGCTGGTTCTCGGCGATCCACTGCAGCCAGGACGGCATCGTGTCGACGGGGACGAACGCGCTCGAGAGGTAGGGAAGGAACAGGATGATGAACCCGTAGCCGCTCGCAGCCTCGGCGCTGCCGGCGGCCAGGCCGATCGCGGCGAACAGATACGTGATCGTCAGGATGTACAGGGCGATCACGCCGATCGCCGCCACCCAGCCCCACAGGCCTGCCGTCGGGCGGAAGCCGACGAGCAGTGCGACGCCGATCACCACACCGGTCGCCAGCAGGTTGCGCACCAGGCTCGAGATGACGTGGCCGGTCAGCACGGCGCCGCTGCGCAGCGGCATCGTGCGGAATCGGTCGATGATGCCGGTCTGCAGATCCCTCGCGACGTAGACCGCCGTCGAGGCGGCGCCGAAGCCCGCGCACAGCAGGATGATGCCGGGCACCACGTAGTCGACGTAGCCCCCGTTCGGATCGATCGCACCGCCGAACACGAAGGTGAACAGCAGCATGAGCACGACGGGCAGCATGATCGCCATGAGCAGCGACTCCCCGTCCCGGAGGGAGTGCAGAAGGCTCCGCTTCACGAAGACCGACTCGGCGGTGAATCCCGTGATCCGGGGACGGATGCCGGTGGCCCCGGTGCGGGTGTCAAGGGTTGCGGTGGTCATCGCTGCTCCTGGAGGGTCTGCGTGCGCGTGTCCGCCTTCTCGGGCGGATCCGTGGTCGCACCGGGCGTGGTGAGGGAGAGGAACACGTCGTCCAGACTCGGGCGTCGGAGCGCGACGGTGCCTTCCGCGCCGGACTCGTCGAGCACGTCGAGTGCCCGCCGCAATCCCGACACCGTCCCGTCGGTCGGGACCTCGTGCAGCAGTGCTCCGGAGTGCGAGCGAAGCTCCACCGTCTCTCCGCCGAGGCGCCCCTTGAGCTCCTCGGGGGTGCCCGTGGCCGCGATGCGTCCGCCGTCGATCACGGCGATCCGGTCGGCGAGGCGATCGGCCTCTTCGAGGTACTGCGTGGTCAGCAGCACGGTCGTGCCGGCATCCGCGAGTCCACGGATGACGTCCCACAACTCGCGCCGGCTCCGGGTGTCCAGCCCCGTGGTCGGCTCGTCGAGGAACAGCACGGCCGGCGTGACGACGAAACTGAGTGCCAGGTCCAGACGGCGCCGCATGCCCCCGGAGTAGGTCGCGACGCGCCGACGCGCGGCATCCATGAGATCGAAGCGCTCGAGGAGCTCGGCGGAACGGCGGTTCGCAGCCGTCGCGCCGAGACCCGAGAGCCGGCCGAGCATCACGAGGTTCTCGGCCCCGGTGAGCACGTCGTCGACGGCAGCCGACTGGCCGGTGAGACTGATCCGCTGCTTCACCTGCTCGGCTTCGCTGACGACGTCGAACCCGGCCACGACCGCCCTGCCCTCGTCGGGGACCACGAGCGTCGTGAGGATGTTGATCGTGGTCGTCTTTCCGGCTCCGTTCGGACCCAGGAGCGCGAACACCTCTCCCGCGGCGACCGTGAAGTCCAGGCCCGACAGCACCCGCTGTCGGCCGAACGACTTGCCGAGGCCGGTGACTTCGATGGCTGACTGCATGTCGACTCCTGACTGTGTACGTGGAAAACTGTTTATGACCGTAACAGACTGTTTACGTAATAAACAGTCCTAGGATGGAGCATGACGAGAGGCGACGCCATGAGCGAGGACGCGGATATCGAGCTGCCGCGAGGCGTCGCGCTGGCGTGGGGAGTGGCCGCCGACCCGCAGCGCGGCCCGAAGCGCGAGATGAGCGTGGAGAAGATCGTCGAGGCCGCGGTCGAGCTCGCGGACGCGGAAGGGCTGGGCGCCGTTTCGATGGCGGCCGTCGCCGCCCGCCTCGGGTACACGCCGATGTCGCTCTATCGCTACGTCAGCGCCAAGGACGATCTCCTCCTGCTCATGCAGGAGGATGCGACTGGGCTTCCGCCCGAGCCGGTCCGCGACGACGGCTGGCGCGCGGGTCTCCAGCTGCTCTTCCACGGCATGCTCGCTTCGTATCTGCGGCATCCGTGGGTGCTCGACATCCCGATCACCGGTTCGCCGATCACGCCGAACAGCTCGGCCTGGATCGAGGCGAGCCTGGTGGTCCTGGCCGAGACGCCGCTCACCCAGGAGGAGCGGGTGGCGGTGACGCTCCTGGTCACCGGACACGCGCGCTGGTACGGCACGGTGATGGCCGGCTACGCCACGCAGGGGCGGACCAGTGGGCTGACGCCGGAGCAGATCACCGCGCGAGAAGCGGCGCTCTTCGATGCGCTCATCTCGGCGGAGGGGTACCCCGCGCTTCGGGCGGCGGTGGACGACGGGGTGTTCGTGTCCGACGCGGATCCCTTCGTGTTCGGCATCGACCGGATCCTGGACGGAGTCGCCGCCTATCTGGACGCCCTCTCGGCGGGAGGAAGGCGCGTCACGCCGGCGCCCTGGACGGTGCTCGAGGACGCTGACGTGGTCGCGGACAAGAAGGTCCGCGAGGCGAAGAAGGCGGTGCGGGATGCCGACAGGGCGCTTCGCGACGCGCGCAAGCTCGAGCGCATCGCCGTCCGCGACGCGCGGGAGCGCAATGCGCGGCATCCGTCCGTCTGAATCATTGTGTTCCCCAGCAGTCACATGGGTTTACACGTGTCGCACCAACCCCATAGTCTGGACTGAGCACGATCCGGGAAGGGGAGATCATGGCGGAGTTGCCTGATGTGCGCTTCCTGACCGTCGCGGAGGTCGCCGACATCATGCGCGTATCGAAGATGACGGTGTATCGACTCGTGCACGCCGGCGAGCTGCCCGCGGTGCGATTCGGCCGCAGCTATCGCGTCCCCGAGTCGGCAGTCACCGAGGCCCTGCAGCGCCCGATCGCCGACGTGGGCTGACGCCGACGCCGACCCAGCGGCCGTTCAAGCGCGGCGGCGCGCCTGATAGACTGCCCAGAGGCATTTTCCGTTCTTGCCGTTCCCGGGCATGACTGCACGCATGTGCAGGTAGCCCAGACCCCGACTTAGTGAGGTTTTCCGTGGGTTCAGTCATCAAGAAGCGCCGCAAGCGCATGGCGAAGAAGAAGCACCGCAAGCTGCTTCGCAAGACTCGCCACCAGCGCCGCAACAAGAAGTAGCGGCACCGACACCGAGCGCCTGTCCGATGGACGGGCGCTTCGTGTTTGCCCGCGCAGAACGCGCGGCGCCACCTGGGTGCGAAGTGCCGTCAGAATAGACGGATGAGAACGATCACCGTCGAGCAGCTCCGTGCGCGTGAGGGAGTGCCCCTCATCGATGTGCGTGAGCCCGATGAATTCGCCGCGGGTCGCGTGCCCGGCGCTGTCAACCTGCCGATGTCGCACATCGGCGAGCGGCTGGACGAGCTGCCCGACGGCGAGTTCGACGTGATCTGCGCGATCGGCGGCCGGTCGGGCCGCGTGGTCGAGGCGCTCGAGGCGCGCGGCTACGACGCGATCAACGTCGAGGGCGGCACGAACGGCTGGATCGCGGCGGGCTTCCCCGTCGAGCGATGACCGAGCTCACCCTGATCGGCAAGCCCGATTGCCACCTGTGCGATGTGGCGCACGACGTCGTCGAGAGTGTGCTCGCCGATCTGCCCGACGACATCGCGGACGCCGTCGACGTGCGCGAGGCGTCGATCGCCGACGATCCGGCGCTCTACGAGCTGTGGTGGGAGAAGATCCCGGTCGTGCTCATCGACGGGCAGCTGCACGGACACTGGCGTGTGTCGCCGGACCGACTGCGCACCGCACTGCTCGACGCCGCGAGCTGACCTACTTCTCGATCTCGACGACCTCCGCGCCCGGAGCGTTGTTCTTGACCGAGTCGATGCCGTTCAGCGCGCTCGCCTTCGACGAATAGCCCTGACTCGTCGCGATGACCTGACCGTTGGATGCCTTGAGATTGAAGCGCCAGTCGCCGCCCTTGTCGGTCCACAGCTCGAACTTGCCCGCCATCTTCCACCCCTTTGCGTCGAGCGGCGACCGCGCCGCTGCGCTCACGCTATCGGGCGAGGGCGTACGGGGAAAGAGGCGTGTCAGCCGGCCAGCCGGGCGCGCAGGGAGGTCAGCTCTGCGTCGCTGAGGCCCCCGCTCCGCAGGTAGGCGGCTGAGCCACCGTGCTCCTGATCGACCCACGCGAGCGCCTGTTCGATCGCCTCGGCCGGGGTGGAGGTCAGCAGCGCGTCGATCGCAGGCGTCAGGGGCACGCCCATCCCCGTGACCATCGAGCGCATCCGGTCGGCCCACGGGCCGGCGAGGTTCGCGCCCGACGCTGCATAGTCCGCGACGATCGCGGTGCGATCGACGCCGACTGCATCGAGGATCAGCGCGACCGCGACACCCGTGCGGTCCTTGCCCGCGGTGCAGTGCACGAGCACCGCCGTCGGCGGATCGGAGGTCGCGGCGCCGACGAGACGGGCCAGGTCGGCGAAGGACGCCGCGCCGTGCTCGAGCATCTCGACATAGAGCTCACCCAGCGCGGGCAGCTGCGACAGCGCGCTCTGGATCGCCGCGGCCGCAGCCTCAGCCGTCGTCGCGGACAGCGCCTGCTGCGCGAAGCCGGTCATCGCGCCTTCGAGCAGGGGCAGCTCGACGGTGCGGAAGGACCGCGTGCCCGGGAGACGGTCGGGCGAGAGCATCCGCTCGGTCGGCGTCCGGAAGTCCGCGATCACGCCGATGTCCGTCGCCGCGAGCTCGTCGATCCCGCGCGGCGTGAGCGTGCCGAGACCCTCGGCGCGATACAGCACTCCGGCTCGCGTGGTGCCGCCGTCGATGAGGGGCATCCCGCCGACGTCGCGGAAGTTCTGGAGGCCGTCGATCGAGATCGGCTGACGCTGAGCGGGCGTCGGGCGGCTCACGGCGCCAGTCGGGTGGGGCCCCGGAACAGGTAGGTGACCTCTCGGATCGAGGACTCGCCCAGCATGAGCATCAGCACGCGCGCGAGGCCCATTCCGAACCCTCCGTGCGGCGGCACGCCGTACCGGAAGAAGTCGAAGTAGAAGTCGAGGTGCTCGGGTTCGAGTCCCTTCTCCTTCGCCTGCTCGATCAGGATGTCGACGCGGTGCTCGCGCTGGGCGCCGGTCGTGATCTCGACGCCGTTGTAGAGGAGGTCGTAGCTCTTCGTCAGCCCGGTCTCGGCATCCCGCATGTGGTAGAACGCCCGGATCTCGTGCGGATAGTCGGTGATGAAGACGAAGTCGTGCCCGTACGTCTCCTTGACGTGCGCGGAGATCTGACGCTCGCCCTCGGGGTCGAGGTCGCCGTCGGTGCGGGGGATCTCATACCCGCGCGCGGTGACGATCTCGTGCGCTTCGGCGAGCGGAATGCGCGGGAACGGGATCGTGGGCGCCGTGACGGTCACGCCGAACAGCTCCTCGATCTCGGCGCCGTGCTTGTCGGCCACCGCACCGATCGCGAAGGCCAGGAGCTCCTCCTGCATGCGGGCGACATCCTCGTGCGAATCGATCCAGCTGATCTCCGCGTCGATGCTCGTGAACTCCGTCGCGTGGCGCGAGGTGAACGAGGGGTCGGCGCGGTACACGTCGCCGATCTCGAAGATCTTGCCGAAGCCGGCCGACTGCGCCATCTGCTTGAAGAACTGCGGGCTCTGGGCGAGGTACGCGGTCTGCTCGCCGAAGTACTCCAGGGCGAACAGTTCGGCGTTGGACTCGGATGCCGAGGCCATGAGCTTCGGCGAGTGGATCTCGATGAAGTCGCGCTCGATCCACCACGTGCGCATCGCGTGCTCGAGGGTCGTCTGCACGCGGAAGATGAGGTTGTTGCGGCGCTGGCGCAGGTCGAGGAAACGCCAGTCCATCCGCTTGTCCTGGGCGCTGTCGGCGGCGATCGGGGTCTCGGGCAGCGCCGCGGCCGCGATGTCGAGATCGCCGACCTTGATCTCCACGCCGCCGAGCTTGACGCGCTCATCGTGCTTGAGTTCGCCGGTCACGGTGAGGAAGGTGCCGGTGGACAGCGCCGAGATCGACTCGGTGAGGGCAAGCGCATCGCTGTTCTGCGGCTCCGCGGCATCGGGGTCGAGGCGGGTGGCCGGATTCACCAGCTGCACCGCGCCGGTCTCGTCGCGGAGGATGACGAACTGCACCTTCTTCTGATCGCGGACGGTCTCCACCCACCCGGACACCGAGACCGGACCGTCGGGAAGGGACTGCAGCTGCTTCACAAGAACGCGTGTACTCACGAGGATCCAGTGTATGTGGGTTCCCCCGGCCCCTAGGATGAGCGCGTGACGACCCCGCCTCCCGCCTACGAGCCTCCGCCGCCCGCATACGGGCCGCCTCCGGCCGCGTCGCCGTACGGCTACGCGGTGGCACCGCCTCCGGGCAAGCGACCGGTGCGGACGTGGGACCTCGTCGTCACGATCATCCTGCTCGTGCTCGACGGCGTGCTCGCGGCGATCATGTCGTTCTTCGGATTCTTCCTCGCGATGGCGGGCGATTCGTGCGGCGCCCGCGACTGCAGCGCCGATTTGATCGCGGTCGGCCTGATGGTGGCGGTCGCTCTTCCGTGGCTTCTCCTGATCATCATCGCCGTCGTCTCGATCGTGCTGCTGGTCAAGCGCCGCATCGCGTTCTGGGTGCCGCTAGTCGGAGGTGTCCTCATCATCGGCTCGTGGTTCGTCGGCGCGGCCATCGCGTCGGCCGGGGTGCCGGGAGCCCTGTAGGGCCCGGCGGGCGCCGCGTCAAGAACCTACAATCCATCGGGCTGCGACGTTCGCTAGCCTGCGACGCATGGACGTGGATGCCGCAACTCAGACGATGATCGACAACATGCCCGCCAAGACCGGCAGGAGTCTCGACGAGTGGTTCGTCGTGGTCGATGCGGCGGGGTTCGCCAAGCACGGCCAGATCATGACGCACCTGAAGTCGGAGTACCGCGTCTCGCACGGCTTCGCCAACCTGATCGCCGCGCGTGCGCTCTCGCGCGGGCTGAGTTCCACCGGCGACGATCTCGTCGAGGCGCAGTACGACGGACGCAAGGCCCCGCTGCGTCCCCTCTACGACCGCCTCGTCGCCGAAGTCTCCGCGTTCGGACCCGATGTGGAGATCGCTCCGAAGAAGACGAGCGTGTCGCTGCGGCGAAGCAAGCAGTTCGCTCTGATCGAGGCGCCCAGCGCCAACCGCCTCCAGCTCGGGATCAATCTGCGCGGCACCGCCCCCACCGACCGCCTTCGTGCGGCGGGCGGCATGTGCACCCATCGGGTCGATGTCGCGTCGGACGCCGAGATCGACGCCGAGCTCATCGCGTGGCTGCACGAGGCCTACGAACAGGCGTGAGAGCTCAGTCCGTCGCGATCGGGAGGTCTTCCAGGGGGACGAAGCTCGCGGAGTCGGGTCCGAACTCCACCACCCGTCGGTAGTACTCCGCGGGCGTCCAGCCGGTGAAGCGGCGGAATGCGCGGATGACGTGCGGCTGATCGGAGAACCCGGATGCCGCGGCGAGGGCGGCCCAGTCCGGCGCGCGCGATCCGTTCATCGCAGCAGTGACGAAGGTGTGGAACCGCCAGATCTGCGCGTACGCCTTCGGTGCGAGCCCGGTCGCCGCGCGGAATCGCGTGATCAGGGTGCGGTGCGAGACTCCCGTGCGGACTGCGAGGTCGCCGATCGCCTGAGCCGGATCGGCCTGGATGGCCGCGACCGCCACATCCACCACGGAGTCCGCAGGACGCGGGGTGCGCCGCGATTCCAGGAATGCGGTCAGGACGCCGAGCGCGTCGTCCGGGGATGCAGAGCGGCGAATGGCCGCTACCAGTTCGTCGATCCCGGTCCACACGGCACGGGCGTCCTGCACACGGCCGGCGAGCTGCGCGGGGTCGGCATCCGTGATCATCGGCAGGCGAGCCGGCAGGATCTCGGCTCCGACGTGGTGGATCGTCGACGGCGACTCGATCACGAGGTACTCGGACTGGACGCCGGAGACGAAGGCATCGGAGACGACGGTGGCCTGCCCGTGCCGATCGAAGAGCCGGTAGGGCTCCGAGAGGTTGACGATCAGGTGGACGGACGGCTGCGGCAGGATCTTCTCGTAGGTGCGCAACCGAGCGGCCTCGAGCATCCACAGCCTCGAGACGATCCCCTCCAGTCCCGCGGGAGGCGGCGGAGCCCCGGGCGGGGCGTGCGTCAGCGAGCCGGGGGTCTGGGGCGGAGCCCCAGAGGGCGCGTGCGTCAGCGAGCCGGGGGTCTGGGGCGGAGCCCCAGAGGGCGCGTGCGTCAGCGAGCCGGGGGTCTGGGGCGGAGCCCCAGAGGGAATCAACCGTTCCACGTACCTCACACGGTCACGCTAGCGCTCACGGCGGGCGCCCAGACTGGCCGACCGGCGGCCAACGTAGACTGGTGAGGTGCCCGCCGACCGCCTTCATCTCGTGCGCCACGGAGAGGTGGACAACCCCCGACGTGTGCTCTACGGAAGGCTCCCCGGCTACGGACTGAGCGCCGACGGGCGGCGGATGGCCCGGCAGTCCGCCCAATACGTGCACGGGCTCGGCCGTCCGATCGGCGCGCTCATCTCGTCGCCGCTTCAGCGCACCCGCGAGTCCGCGGAGCCGTTCACCGAGCTGCTGGGGATCGAGCCGGTCATCGACGAGCGGGTCATCGAGCCGACGAACGTGTTCGAGGGCAAGCGGATGAGCCGCGCGCTCATGAACCCGATGAGCTGGCGTCACCTCTCGCGTCCCGAGATCCCGAGCTGGGGCGAGCCCTACGCCCAGGTCGTCGAGCGCATGCAGGCGGCGATGCTGGACGCGTGGAACGGCACGGAGTCGGGCGACGTCGTGATCGTCAGCCACCAGCTTCCGATCTGGGTCACCCACCTGGCCGTCGCGGGGCTCCCGACCCGGCACGATCCCCGTCGGCGCCGCTGCGCGCTCTCGAGCGTGACGAGCTTCGAGCTCGTGGGCGACGTGTGGCGTGAGACCGACTACGCGGAGCCGGCCTCGACCGCCGGTGCCGTCGACGTGGGGGCGGTCTGATGCTCGGCATCCGTCCCGCCTTCGTGAGACGCGCGGCCGTGGCTCTCCTGGCCGGCACGCTGGTCGCCGGTCTGGCGGCGTGCGCGAACGATCCGCTGGCCGACCAGTACCGCGCCGGTGACAACAAGGGATACATCGCGGGCGACTTCGCGGTCGTCGAGATCCCAGCCGATGAGCGCGGCGAGCCGGTGCAGTTCGCGGCGACCACCGAGTCCGGTGCAGATGTGTCGAGCGAGGACTATCTCGGCGACGTCCTCGTGGTGAACTTCTGGTACGCCGGATGCGGACCGTGCCGTGCCGAGGCCCCCGACCTCGAGAAGGCGTACGGCGAGTTCGAGGGCGACGACGTCGCCTTCCTCGGCATCAACACGATCGACTCGGCCGAGGCGGCAGCCGCGTTCGCCGAGACGTACGGGATCACCTATCCGAGCGCGATCGCGTCGGAGACGCCGGCGATCAAGCTCGCGTTCGCCGAGAAGACGCCCATCCAGGCCACCCCGACGACGCTCGTCCTGGATGCCGACGGCCGGGTCGCCGCGCGCATCATCGGCCAGCTGCCGGACGCCTCGATCCTCACGTCGCTCGTACGCGACACGCTCGCGGAGTCCTCGTGAACCCGGGTGCGATCATCGCCGACGGCGCGCTGTGGGTCGCTCTCCCGATCGCGGTGCTCGCCGGCCTCGTCTCGTTCCTGTCCCCGTGCGTGCTGCCGCTCGTGCCGGGATATCTGGGCTTCATCGGCGGCTCGGTCGCGCCACGGCCGGCATCCGTCGGTGCGGGCGCATCGCTCGGCCCCGGCTCGACCACCGGCGCCCCGCTCGCTGACCGAGGAGCGCATCGACAGGACGGAACGCTCGATACAGAGCCGACCCGCGGTCGGCTGCTCGGCGGGGTGCTCCTGTTCATCGCGGGCTTCACCGTCGTGTTCATGGCGGTCAACATCCTGGGCGGCACCGTCGGGCGGTTCTTCATCGAGTACGCCGAGCCCATCACGCGGGTGATGGGCGTCGTCGTGATCCTCCTCGGTCTCGTGTTCATCGGACTGTTCGGGTTCGCGCAGCGGACGTTCAAGCCCCAGGTCCGCGGCAATCTCGGCCTCATCGGCGCGCCGCTGCTCGGCGTCGCGCTCGGGATCGGCTGGGCCCCGTGCATCGGCCCGACGCTCGGAGCGATCCTCGCGATGTCGTGGAACTTCGGCGACCCGGTGCGCGCCGGTTTGCTCGGCCTGGCCTACTCGCTCGGCCTCGGCATCCCGTTCGTGCTCATCACGCTGGGCTTCGGCTGGGCGACCCGCTCGGTGGGGTTCCTGCGTCGCCACATCCGCATCGTGAACATCATCGGCGGAGTGCTCCTGGTCGTCCTCGGCGTCCTCATGGTGTCGGGCGTCTGGACCGCGCTGATGGCGCAGTTGCAGGGGGTGTTCCTGAGTGTCCCGCTCCCGCTCTGAGACCCCCGGCGCGCCCGAGCCGACCGAGGGAACACTGCGACCGGCCGACCATGCCGACTCCACGACAGATGCGGGCGCGGGCGAGATCACGCAGCCCGCGCTCGGGCTGGTGGGCTGGCTCCGCTGGGGCTGGAGGCAGCTCACGAGCATGCGCACGGCGCTGGTCCTCCTGCTGCTGCTGGCGATCGCGGCGGTGCCCGGCTCGATCGTGCCGCAGCGCAGCGCGGACCCGAACGGGGTCACGCAGTACTACGTCGACAACCCCGACCTCGCGCCGGTGCTCGACGGCCTCCAACTGTTCGACGTCTACACGTCGATCTGGTTCTCGGCGATCTACATCCTGCTGTTCATCTCGCTCATCGGCTGCGTGATCCCGCGCACCAGGCACCACTGGAAGGCGCTGCGTGCACGGCCGCCTCGCACGCCGGCACGGCTCGAGCGCCTCGCCGACTTCCGTTCGTCGATCATCGAACTGCCTGCCGGCGCGGCACCCGACACCGCGGCCGCGACGGCGATCGAGGTGGCCGCCGACCAGCTCAAGCGCGGTGGGTACCGCGTCGAGCGCTACGACTCGCGCGGCACGCTGTCGGTCTCGGCCGAGCGCGGCTACGTGCGCGAGACGGGAAACCTCGTCTTCCACACGGCACTCATCGGCGTGCTGGTCGCGGTCGGCGTCGGCGGCGGATTCACCTACACCGGCCAGGGGGTGATCATCGAGGGCGGCACGTTCGTGAACACCCTGCTGGACTACACCTCCTTCAATCCCGGCCGCTTCGTCGACGAGGAGACGCTGACGCCGTATTCGCTGACGCTCGACGACTTCAGCGTCACCTACCAGCCCTCCGGCACGCAGGGTGCCGGGCAGGCGGGCGACTTCGTCGCGCATCTGACGACCCAGATCGCGGGGGAGAGCGCGCAACAGGGCGAGGTGCGGGTGAACCACCCGCTCGACATGGCCGGAGACCGCATCTACCTGATGGGCAACGGATACGCCCCGACGATCACGATCCGCAACTCGGACGGCATCGTGGTGTTCTCGGAGTCGGTGCCGTTCCTCGCGCAGGACACGAACATGACCTCGCTCGGGGTGATCAAGGTTCCGGACGGCATGCCCGAGCAGCTCGGGCTCGTCGGTTTCTTCTATCCGACACAGGCGCCGCTGACCACGGGGGCATTCGCGTCGGCGTACCCGTCGCTGGTCAACCCGGTGATCACCCTCGACGTGTACGAAGGCGACCTCGGCATCGACGACGGCACCCCCCGCTCGGTGTACGCGCTGGACACGACCGACATGACTCAGCTGACGGGCCGCAAGATCGATGTCGACTCGATCGAGCTCGCTCCGGGGGAGACCGCCGATCTTCCTGCGGGCCTCGGCACCATCACCTTCGAGAACGAGTCGCCTGCCGGCGCCGAAGGCTATGACGAGTCGGTCAAGCGGTTCGTGTCGCTCTCGATCCACCGGGATGCCGCCGCCACGTGGGTCCTTCTGTTCGCGGTGCTCGCCGTGCTGGGCCTGCTCGCGGCGCTGTTCATCCCGCGCCGGCGCCTGTGGGTCAAGGCGACCCCGGACGGTCGCACGGTCCGTCTCGAGTACGCGGGCCTGGCCAGAGGAGAGGACCCTGCCATCGCGGCCGCACTCGACCAGTTCGTGGAGCGACACGGTGACGCGGTCGCGCCGCTGCTGCGCGAGACGCTCACGACGCCGGGTCCGCCCACCGCGCCCGATCGCGACGATGTCGACGGATCCGAGCCGGGTCGGGCCGATCCCCGCCCCGTAGACTGAGCTCATGCCCGGCACCCTCACGCTCGATTCGGTCTCCGTGCTGCTCGTGTGGACTGCGATCGCGATCTATGCGCTCGCATTCATCGCCTACGCGGTGGACCTCTCCCGGCGCGGCGCCCGCGCGGCCGACGCGCAGGATGCCGTCACCCGCGAGCGCGAGCTCGTGTCAGTCGGAGCGGCCGAAGCGACTGCCGAGGCCACCGGATCGACGGCCGCGGGCCGGGACGCCACCAGCCGCCTCCGCGCGCAGGAGCGCGAAGCCGAGGCGGCGTTCCAGGCTCCGCCGAGCGAGCGACCTCGCCTGATCTGGGCGCGGATCGGCACGTCCCTCACCGTCCTCGGCTTCCTCTTCCACCTCGGCGGCGACATCACCCGCGGCATCGCCGCCGGGCGCGTGCCGTGGTCGAACATGTACGAGTTCGCGCTGACCGGGACCTTGCTCATCGTGGCCGTGTACCTGGCATCGCTCCTGCGGTACGACCTTCGCTTCCTCGGCTCGTTCATCACCGGGCTCGTCGTCCTGCTGCTGGGTGGCGCAGCCCTCGCGTTCTACGTCGAGATCTCACCTCTGATGGACCCGCTCAAGAGCGTCTGGCTCGTCATCCACGTCTTCGTCGCCTCCCTCGCGACCGCGATCTTCGCCCTCGCGTTCGGATTGTCGGTGCTCCAGCTCATGCAGGCGCGACGGGAGCAGAAGACGGCGGCTCTCGCAGACGCGTCGAGCGCGACGATCGCGGCGGCCAAGACCGGTCCGCGCTTCCTGCGCACCCTCCCCGGCAGCGATGCGCTCGAGTCGATCGCGTACCGCTTCGCGATCATCGGCTTCATCTTCTGGACGTTCACCCTGATCGCCGGGTCGATCTGGGCGAACGACGCGTGGGGCCGCTACTGGGGCTTCGACACGAAGGAAGTGTGGACGTTCGTCATCTGGGTCCTGTACGCGGGCTACATCCACGCGCGGGCCACCCGAGGCTGGCGCGGCTCGCGGTCCGCATGGCTCTCGATCATCGGCTTCACGGCCGTCATGTTCAACTTCACGATCGTCAACATGTTCTTCAAGGGTCTGCACGCCTACTCCGGCCTCAGCTGAAGTCGCTCGACTGTTACGCCCTGACATTGACACCGTGCAGGTGCGGGTCTAGCTTGTGTTCCGGATGAACGCGTGGACTTGGGGGTCGCGCAGAGTAGGCCGGTTCGGGGGAGCCGCAACCGCGGTTGAGGGTGTGCCGGCGCTTTGTCAGAGGTTCGACTTCGGTGGCAGGCGCGTGATGATCAGGGCAGACGACGGTGAGCGCTCGATGAGTGCCGCGGCGCCGCGTCCGCTGCGCACACGCAGCCTCCGCTCGAGGCGGATCCGCATGCGCCGGAACGCTGGGGACACCCTCCGATACGCGGTGATCGTCGGCGTCGTCGACACTCCGGACTGAGCCTGTTGTCGAGGGCGTTGGGGCGCCCTCGACAACTGCTCCGGCTTCGGTGCTACGCGGGAACCGGCGACGCGGCCAGCAGATCCCGCGAGTGCGCGACGCGACGCCGCGCGACCGCGATCGTGGTGCCGATGAACGCGAGCACCGACCAGATCAGCAGTCCGGCGATCCCCGCGCCGAGGCCGGCGGCATCCGTCAGCGCGGCCAGCATCCCGTTGTAGGCGGGTGCGGTCGGAAGCAGCGATGCGGCGTCCGACAGCACTCCGGGCACGGTCGAGACCACGCCGGTCGCGACGGCCAGCACCCCGACGAGGGCCGCGAGCCAGCGCCCCGCGCCGCCGAACACGGCGACGAGCGCCTGGTTCACGGCTGCGAAGGCGACCCCTGCCGTCACGCACACCGCGGCGAAGACCGACCACTGACCCCAGTCGTACGATGCCGCGAGCTGCACGACACCTGCGACGAGCAGGCCCTGCACGGCACCGAGCGCAGCGGCCGGCGCGAGTCCCCGCAGGGCGAGCACCGCAGACGGGGCGCGCGAGGTCAGCGCGCGACGCGACGCGGCCTGCAGTGCGACGAAGGTGCCCAGTCCGCCGAACCAGAGGGCGAGGGTGGCCAGCAGGGGCACGGCCGATGCGCCGAACAGCGAGGAGCCGATGCCATCCGTCGTCACCGGGTCGGCGACGACGGTCGCCAGGCTCGTCGCATCCTCATCGGAGTATGAGGGAACAGCGGCTGAGGCCTGGTCGAGTCCGTCCGCCAGGGTCGTCGTGCCGTCGGCGACCGACTGCACTCCGGTGGCCAGCGTGCCGGCGCCGTCCGCGAGCTGCGTGGCACCGTCGCTGAGCTGAGCCGCTCCGGATTCCAGGCCCCGGGCGCCCGTCGCGGACTGCGTCGTGCCGGAGGAGAGCTGAGACAGTCCGGACGCGAGACCGCGCGTCTGGCCGGCCGCCTCGGTCAGCCCCGCACTGGTCTGCGAGGTGAGCTGCTGGATGCCGCTCGCCGTGGGCGCCGCGTAGCCGCTGGCGGTGCCTGCGCTGGTCGCCGCGGTCACGGCGTCACCTGCGGCGGCGCCGGCGCCGCCTGCGGCGGCGGCCAGATCCGCGCAGAAGGTCGGCGAACCGCCCTCCGCCGTGCACTGGGCGCTGAGTCCGCCGAGCGTCTGGGCGAGGCCCCCGACACTCTGGGCGAGGGCGGCCGTCTCCGAAGCGGCGGTCGCGGCGTATGTCGCGCTTGCCTGAGCGGCGCCGACGAGCTGCTGATTGTTCACCTGCGCGGCGGCGGTGTCGAGGCCGGCGGCGAGCTGGGTCGCCCCGTCGGCGGAAGCGGCGGTGCCGGCAGCGATCTGGTCGAGTCCGGAGGCGAGCGCGCCGGCGCCCGACGAGAGCTGCGAGGCGCCCGAGCCGAGCTGGGACGCACCGGCGGGCAGGGCGGCAGCGCCGTCCGCCGCCTGCTGCGCTCCGTCGGCGAGCTGGTGGGCGCCGTCCGCCGCTTCGCCCAGCTGGTCGCCGAGGGTCGTGAAGCCGAGGAACACGTTCTCCAGGTAGACCTGCGACAGCTGCTGCCCCATGATCGAGGCCGCCGCAGCGGTCACCTGCGCCGTGATGGCGTCGTCGACGACCTTCGAGTCGGGCGGGGTCGAGACCTCGATCGTCGCCTGCTCGGGCGTTCCGCCGGGCGCGGTCGAGGTGGCGGCCGCCGAGAAGTTCGCCGGAATCGTCACCACGGCCTGGTACGTGCCGTCCGCGAGGCCCGCAGCGGCGTCGTCCGCGTTGGAGATCGTCCAGTCGAGGTTGCTCGCGATCTCATCGGAGCCTTCGACGAGACCGGCCGTCAGCTGGCGGCCGAGCGGCACGTACTGATCGTCGATCGTGACGGGCTCGTCCTCGTTCACGATCGCGGCGCTCATGTTGTCGAGGCGCTCGGCAGGGTTGTAGAGCGCCGCCACGAGGATGCCGCCGATCAGCACGGGCAGCAGGAGCACGCCCACGAGCGTGAGCCACGTGATGGGGCGCCGCGAGCGGGCGCGTTCGATGTGGAGGGTCATGCGTCGACTCCTTCGGGGTCGCTCTGCATCAGGTCTGAGAGGTCCGTCGCGGGCGCGGCGGCTGGACGCGAAGGACCGGACTCGACGGCACCCCTGCGAACGGAGACATCGAGGATCGGGGAGTCCGGCCATCCGGCATCCGCGATCAGGCTGCGCGCGGCTTCGGGGTGCGTCGACGCGACGATCAGGGTGAGTCCGGGCATCGCGGACGCGGCATCCCGCAGCAGCGCCGCCGCCTGATCGTGGACTGAGCCGGACACGAGTGCGTCGAGTGCATCGACCATGACGATGCGCGGACGGCCGGCCAGGGCGCGGCGCAGGTCGCCGACGGGCTGGGCGGAGCCGTCGAGCAGCGCGACGCCGACATGCGCGCGGACCCAGGCCTCGCGACCCGGAAGGAGGTGTCCGCCCACGCGTGCACGCCCCTCCAGCGCCGCGCGGCCCGCCAGCGCGAGCAGCAGCGCGCGCGGCCCGCGCGCATCCTTCGCGGTGAGGATCAACGCCCGGCTCGGTTCGACGCGGAATGCGATGTCTTCGACGAGTCGCACCTCGCCGGCATCCACGTTCACTCCCTCCGCGACGACTGCGGCCGTCGTGTCAGGTTCCGGCCAGTCGGTGAGGGCGAGCTCTCGCTGCACCGCCTCGCCTTCGATGTCGAAGTGGGGCAGCGTGCGCTCGAGCCACTTCGGCAGCCACCAGGCCCGGTCGCCGAGCAGCGCCATCACCGCCGGAGTCAGCGTCATCCGCACGAGGAACGCGTCGATCACGATGCCCACCGCCAGACCGAGGGCGATCGGCTTGAGCGAGGCGTCGCCTTCGGGGACGAAGGCCGCGAACACGGCGAACATGATCAGCGCCGCGGCGGTCACGACGCGCGCCGACGAGGTGAACCCCGACCTGATGGCGGCGAGCGCGATGGCCCGAGCCTCCGCCCGCGTGGCGCCGCTCCTGCGGGAGTGGACGTAGTCCTCGCGCATCCGGGAAACCAGGAACACCTCGTAGTCCATCGCGAGCCCGAACAGCACGCCCATCAGCACGATCGGCATGAAGCTGATGATCGGCCCGGTGCGGGTGACGTGGAGGAGCTCGGCGAGCCATCCCCACTCGAACACCGCCGCGACGACGCCGAACGCGGCTGCGACCGACAGCAGGTACCCGAGCGCCGCCTTGATCGGCACGGCGATCGAGCGGAAGACGATCGTCAGGAGCACGAGCGAGAGGCCGACCACGAAGATGCCGAAGGGGATGAGCGCCGCGCCGAGCTGATCGGAGATGTCGATCGCGACCGCCGTGAAGCCGGTGACCTTGACGTCGATGCCGTACTCGTCGAGCCAGCGGTCGTGCTGCGCGCGCAGCTCGCGCACGAGTTCGGCCGTGGCGGGGTCATCCGGCGCTGTCGTGGGGACGAGCTGGACGATTCCGGTGTCTGCCGTCTGGTTCGGCGTCGCCAGCGCGACCAGCTCGACACCGGGGAGGCTCTCGACGTCGTCGGAGAGGTCGCTCATGAGCCCCACGGGGTCGTTCGAGGTCACGATCGTGCCGGTGAGGATGATGGGGCCGTTGAATCCGGGACCGAATTCCTCCGCGACGAGGTCGTAGCTCTGGCGCGCCTCGTTCTCCTCGGGGAGCATGCCGGCGTTCGGCAGAGCGAGGGCGAGGCTCGCGGCCGGGATCGCCATGACGAGGAGGGTCACCACCACCGCGACCGTCGTGACGATCCGATGCTTCGTGACGAGTCCGACCCAGCGCGTCGCGAACCCGCGCGTGGTGGGGGGAGCCGCGTCCGCAGCGACGGATCCGGCCGCCGACACGCCGCTCGCGGCATCCGTGCTCCCCGCGGTGCGCCGGAGACCCCCTCGGGTGGGCGCGCGCTTCGCTCGCCTGGGCCGCCCGGCCACCCGGCCCTTGAGGAAGCCGAGCATCGCGGGGGTGAGCGTGAGGGCGACGAGCACGGCGATCGCGACGGCGACCGCCGCGGCGATGCCCATCGTCGTCAGGAACGGGATGCCGGCGAACGAGAGTCCGATGAGGGCGATGAGCACCGTCACGCCGGCGAACACGACGGCGGATCCGGCCGTGCCGGTGGCGCGCGCGGCGGACTCCTCGGGGTCCACTCCCGATCGGACCTGGTCCTGATGTCGGGCGACGATGAACAGCGCGTAGTCGATGCCGACGGCGAGGCCGAGCATCAGGGCGAGCAGCGGCGTGGTCGAGGAGATGCTCGCGAACGCGGTCGAGAGGAAGATCAGCGCGATCGACAGGCCGACGCCGATGATGGCGGTCAGGAGCGGCAGCCCGGCCACGACGAACGAGCGGAACGTCACGATCAGCACGAGCAGCGCGATGATGAGGCCGACTGCCTCGGTCAGGGTGACCCCCGGGACCGACAGCGCGAACAGGTCGCCGCCCAGGGCGACCTCCGAACCGGCAGGCAGCTCATCGCGCAGTTCGGCGGCGACATCCTGCAGGGCGGTCTTGGTGCCCGGCGGCACATCCGTCGCCTGTCCGTCGAACTGCATGCGCACGATCGCGGCATCGCCCGCGTCGGAGACCTGGCCGTTGACGATCTCGCTGAACGGATCGGTGACGGCGAGGATGCCGTCGAGGTCTTCGAGTTCGGAGATCGTGTCTGCGATCGCCGAGGAGTACGGTTCGTCTTCGATCTGCGCGCCGTCGGCGGCGACGACGATCATCTGCGCGCTCGTGCCGCTCGCCTGCGGGAATGTCCGGTTCAGCTGCTCGATGCCCGCCTGCGACTCGGTGCCGGGGATCGAGAAGGAGTTGTCGGTGCCCTGCCCGAGCGTGACCGCCCCGACCCCCGCGATGCCGAGCAGCAGCAGCCACGCCACGAGGACGCGCCAGGAGTGTCGGTACGACCAGCGCCCGAGGGCATACAGGAGAGTGGACACAGCGCCTCCGCGTTGACAGGATTCAGACAGGATGGATACAGCGCTGTATCGGATACATGAGTGTATCGTAGAGCGCGAGGGAGCACTCAACCTGAGTACTGCGTGTGTGTTTGGACACGTGAGACGGCCGATTCGAAGGGAGCGTCGATGACCGACACCATCAAGGCGCCTTCGAGCGGCGCGACCACCAGCGCCGTGACGACGCGGCGCCGGGAGGCGACGCGTCAGAAGCTGCTGGATGCCGCGGCGCTCGTGTTCGCCGAAGAGGGTCTGGACGCGGCATCCGTCGAAGCGATCTGCGAGCGTGCGGGGTTCACGCGCGGCGCGTTCTATTCGAACTTCGACTCGAAGGACGAGCTGTTCCTCGAGCTCGCCGGCCGGGTCGCACGGGCGCGGGTCGAATCCGTCCGCGAGCGGGTCGCGACGCTCGAGCGGGACGGCGGCCTGCATGTCGATGAGATCGACGCTCTGGCGGTCGTGCAGGAAGTGCTGGATGTCTCGGGCGATGACCGACTGGCGATCCTGCTCATGAGCGAGATCCGCATCCATGCGATGCGGGACGCCCGGCTGGGTGCCGCCTACCTCGCGCAAGATGCCGAGATGCGCTCGAGTGTCGCGCAGATCATCACCGACATCAGCGTCGCGAAGTCGCTGCGGTTCCGGCTCCCCGCCGACGAGGTCGCCCGTCTGATGCTCACGGTGTGGGAGAGCGAGTCGGTGCGCGCGACGATGGCCGGACTCGACTACGAGGCGGCGTGCCGTCGTACCAGCGAGGAGCTCGCCCGCGTGGCGCTCCTCGTGATCGACCAGTCCGAGGTCGACCCGGTCTGAGGCCGAGCACAGCCTCGGCGGCCGAACGGATCAGCGCTCGCCGCGCGCGAGCTCGGAGTGACAGCGCGCGATGCGGGCATACCACCACTCGCGTCGGTCCTCGGATGCCGCATGCGCGTCCACCAGCGTCGAATCCGGCGTCACGCGGCCGACGGGCAGCATCCCGCCTCTCGGCGTCAGCGACGGCTCGACCACGTCTGCGGCGAGCAGCGAGGCCGTGCCGAGGCCGCAGTCGTAGTCGAGCTGGGGGAGCGCGGCGGCCAGCGCCACGCCCATCGCCAATCCCACCGAGGTCTCCAGTGCGCTTGAGGCGACGGCAGGCAGTCCGGTCTCTGCCACGATCTCGAGCGCCCGCCGCACACCGCCCAGTGGCTGCGCCTTGACGACGATGAGGTCGGCAGCACCGGCTCGGGCGACCGCGATCGGGTCGTCCGCCTTGCGCACGCTCTCGTCGGCTGCGATCGGGATGCCGAGATAGTTGACCCGTCGCCGCAGTTCGGCGAGCTCGTCTACCGACGCGCATGGCTGCTCGATGTACTCGAGATCGAACTCGGCCATCGCGTGGATCGCGTGCTCCGCCTCGTCGAGGTTCCATGCGCCGTTCGCGTCCACGCGGATGCGCCCCTCGGGACCCATCGCCTCACGGACCGCTCGGACGCGTTCCACGTCGTCCTGAAGCCGCTGACCCGCCTCGGCGACCTTGACCTTCGCCGTGCGACAGCCGTCGAACCGGGCAAGCACCGCCGCCACTGATGCCGCGGCGACGGCCGGAACTGTCGCATTCACCGGGATCGCATCGCGATGCGGCGCGGGAAGCGGACTCCAGCCGAAGTCGATCGCAGCCGCCAGCCATGCGGATGCCTCGGCGTCGTCGTACTCCAGGAACGGCGAGAACTCGGTCCAGCCTTCGGGGCCCTCCAGAAGCACGGCTTCGCGGAGGTCGATACCGCGGAAGCGCGTCACGAGGGGAATCGAGACGACGCGCGCCGTCGCGAGCAGTTCGGCGAGGGGCGGGAGGGATGCTGCGGCGTCGGTGCTCACGGGTCCATCATGCCCCGTCGCCCGACTGCCGCAGGATCGATGCGGTGCACACACTTCGATGTGTGGTTGACTATAGTGTGTGAGACACAGTACAGTGTGATCCATGAGCGAGACTGAAGCACTCGAAACCCATCTGCAGGAGCTGCGACGCGGCACGGCCGTGCTCGCCTGCCTGCGGCTGCTCGAGAACCCCGGGTACGGCTACGGCCTGCTCGAAGAGCTCAGCGCGCGGGGGTTCGAGACCGATGCGAACACGCTCTACCCGCTTCTGCGCCGACTCGAGAAGCAGGGGCACCTCACGAGCGAGTGGAATACCGACGAGGCTCGGCCGCGCAAGTTCTACCGCACGAGCACGGCGGGCTCCCGCCTCGCCGCCGCACTCACCCACGACTTCCACGCGATCGCCGCGGCGATCGACGCACTCCCCGGTGCCACCCAAGAGCAGGAGGACTGACATGACCACCACCACCCTCACCGAGCGCTATGTGAGCGCCGCGATGCGAACCGTCCCCGAGAAGCAGCGCGACGACCTCGCTGCAGAGCTGCGCGCCTCCATCGACGATCAGATCGACGCGCGCGTCGACGACGGTGAGCCGCATGACGCCGCCGAGCGCGCGGTGCTCACCGAGCTGGGCGACCCCGACAAGCTCGCCGCGGGCTACACCGATCGACCGCTGTACCTCATCGGCCCGCGCTATTTCCTCGACTGGTGGCGCCTGCTGAAGCTGCTCCTGTGGATCGTGCTGCCCGCTGCCGCATTCGGCATCGCGCTCGCGCAGACGCTCGACGGGCAGTCCCTCGGCCCGATCATCGGCAACGTGGTCACCACGCTGATCGCGGTGGCGGTGCACCTGTGCTTCTGGACCACCCTGGTCTTCGTGATCGTCGAGCGCACCGGCGCCGGCATGGGCAAGGGGTTCACGGAGTGGACCGTCGACCAGCTGCCCGAGCCGCGCCCGCGCGGGGTCGGGTTCTCCGACATGATCGGAACGCTCGTCTTCCTCGCCGTCGCGGCCGGAGCGATCATCTGGGACCTGACGATCGGCTTCGTGCCGGGCTTCGTCACCGGCGCGGATGCGCCGCTGTCGTTCCTCGACCCCGCACTGTGGCCGTGGTGGATCGCCGGCCTATTCATCGTGATGGCGCTCGAGGCGACGCTCGCGATCGTCGTGTACCTCATCGGGCGGTGGACGCCGCTGCTGGCCGTCGTGAACGCGGTGCTGGCGCTCGCGGTCGCGATCCCGGCGCTCATCCTGCTCGCACAGGGGATGCTGCTGAACCCGGCTTACTTCCCGACGATCATCCCCGACGACGGAGCGCAGGTCGCGTCGATCGTCACGGTCGTCACCGGTTTCGGCATCGCCGCGATCGCGATCTGGGACATCGTGGATGTGACCCTGAAGACCGTCCGGGCTCGGCGCTGACGCCTAGGCTTGAAGGATGCTCACCGATATCCCCGTCCGGCTGGGCGTCCAGCTCCAGCCCCAGCACGTGTCGTATTCGGATATGAGGGACGCGGTGCGGCGCCTCGAGGACATGGGCGTGGACATCCTCTTCAACTGGGATCATTTCTTCCCCCTCTCGGGCGATCCGGACGGCCGTCACTACGAATCGTGGACGATGCTCGGCGCGTGGGCGGAGCAGACCGAGCGCGTCGAGTTCGGCGCCCTCGTCAACTGCAACAGCTACCGCAATCCCGACCTGCAGGCCGACATGGCCCGCACGATCGACCATATGAGCGCGAAGGGCGGCGGCGAGGGCCGATTCATCTTCGGCACCGGCGCTGGCTGGTTCGAGAAGGACTACGACGAATACGGCTACGAGTTCGGAACGCCCGGCACCCGCTTGAACGACCTGGCCGAGGGGCTCGCCCGCATCCACGCGCGCTGGGACGTGCTCAATCCGGCTCCGACCCGCAAGATCCCGGTCATGATCGGAGGAAAGGGCGAGCAGAAGACGCTGCGCCTCGTCGCCCGATATGCCGACTACTGGCACAGCTTCGTCAGGCCGGAGGAGCTGCCCCACAAGCTCGAGGTGATCCAGAAGTGGGCGGACCGCGAAGAGCGCGACACGTCGACGCTCATCCTGTCGAACGAGCTCCAGCGCCGCGGCGAGGACGTGGCGGACGAGCTGTTCGAAGGCGGCGTGCGGCTGTTCACCCTCGGGTTCCCCGGGCCCGAGTACGACTACGACCGCGTGCGCTCGTGGCTCGCGTGGCGGGACGCCAAGAACGGCTGAGGTCTGCCCTGAGAGGGCGCGCCCTCGCCGTAGGCTGTGCGGGTGAGCGTTTCCGAGCTGTTCGATGAGAACGAGTGGATGCCGGCCCCCGGCGCCGAGGCCTATTCCGACATCACCGCCCACGTCTCGACGGACGGACGCATCTCACGGATCGCGTTCCATCGACCCGAGGTGCGGAACGCATTCCGGCCCCACACCGTCGACGAGCTCTACCGAGCCCTCGACATCGCGCGTCAGAACCCCCGCATCGGCGTCGTCCTGCTCACCGGCAACGGGCCGAGTCCGAAGGACGGCGGCTGGGCGTTCTGCTCGGGCGGCGACCAGCGCATCCGGGGACGCTCGGGCTATCAGTACGACAAGGCGGCGGCGGAGCCAGGCGAGGCGTCGTCGGAGTCCGCTCCCGAAAGCGGCTTCGGTCCGCGCCACGACGAGCTCATCGGATCTGCCATGGGCCGACTGCACATCCTCGAGGTCCAGCGGCTCATCCGGTTCATGCCCAAGGTCGTCATCGCGGTGATCCCGGGGTGGGCGGCGGGCGGCGGCCACTCCCTGCACGTCGTGTGCGATCTGAGCATCGCCAGCGCCGAGCACGGTCGGTTCAAGCAGACCGATGCAGATGTCGGCTCCTTCGACGCCGGATACGGGTCGGCCTACTTCGCCCGGCAGATCGGGCAGAAGTTCGCACGCGAGGTGTTCTTCCTCGCCGAGGAGTACTCCGCGCAGCGCGCGTACGAGATGGGCGCCGTAAATCGCGTCGTGCCGCATGCCGACCTGGAGCGCGAGGCGATCTCGATGGCGCGCACCATCCTCACCAAGTCGCCGACCGCGATCCGCATGCTCAAGTTCGCCTTCAACGCCGTCGACGACGGCATGGTGGGCCAGCAGGTGTTCGCCGGCGAGGCCACGCGCCTCGCCTACGGCACCGACGAGGCGGTCGAGGGACGCGACTCGTTCCTCGAGAAGCGCGACCCGGATTGGTCGCCGTACCCGTGGCACTTCTGATGCGCGCATCGACATCGAGCGGATCGCGCGCCGCGCAGCGAGTCGAAATGCAGAAGCGGTGAGGCTCGAACCGGTCATCGGCGACGATCCGCGCGAGATCCTGCGGGGGCTGCGCGGTGCACTGCACGGCGCTGGTCCCGCGCTCGGGCTCGGGCTCGTGAACGACCTCCCAGCCGAGGTTCGGGCAGGCACCGCCGTCGTCGTGACGACGTCGGGGTCGACGGGCGTGCCCAAGAGCGTGATCCTCAGTCGCGACGCCCTCACCGCGAGCGCACTCGCGACCTCCGCCCGCATCGGCGACGGCACGTGGCTCCTGGCCCTGCCGGCGACCTACGTGGCCGGGATGCAGGTGCTCGTGCGGTCCATCGTCGCCGATCGCGAGCCGGCCTGGCTCACCGGCGCCTTCACCCCCCAGGCGTTCTCAGCGGCCGCCCTCACGATGGTCTCGACCGATCGGGGCGAGCGCGTTCCGACCTACACCTCGCTCGTGCCCGCGCAGCTGGCGAAGCTGCTGGATGCCGCATCCAACGATTCGACCGTGCTGGCCGCGCTGCGATCGTTCGAGACGATCCTCGTCGGCGGTCAGGCGATCGCGGCTGCGACCCTCGAACAGGCGCTGGATGCGGGCGTCCACGTCGTGCGAACGTACGGTGCGACCGAGACGAGCGGCGGCTGCGTCTACGACGGGCGGCCCCTGGGCGGCGTCGCGGTGCGGATCACCGACGGCGAGGTCCGTGTCTCGGGTCCGACGCTGGCGGAGGGCTACCTCGGCGACACCGCTGCGACGGACGCGGCATTCGTCCGCGATGAAGACGGAAGCAGGTGGTACCGCACCGGCGACGCCGGCATCATCGAGGACGACCTGCTCCGTGTGCGTGGCCGGATCGACCATGTCATCGTCTCGGGCGGCATCAACGTGTCGCTGGACCGCGTGGAGCGGATCGTGCGGACCATCCCGGGACTCGAGTCCGCGGTGATCGTCGGCATTCCCGACGAGCGCTGGGGGGAGGCATCCGTCGTGGTCGTCGCGCGCGGCGAAGCCCTCCGGCGCAGCGAATCCGTCCAGCTCGAAGAGGCGCGGGCCGCAGTCGCCGAGCAGATCGGCGCGCATGCCCGTCCGACGCGGCTCGTGCTCGTCGACGATCTCGCGACGCTTCCGAGCGGCAAGCCCGACCGCGAGACGATCCGCGCGGCCGTCGCCGCGCTGCACTGAAGCCGCTTCGCGAGCGCGCCGGCTCAGCCCGAGGTCTGCGGACCGGTGTCCACGACGCAGAACCGGTTGCCCTCGGTGTCCTCGAGCACGACCCAGTCGGCGCCCTCGGGGTAGCCGTCCCAGTCGACATCGTGGGCGCCCAGGGACTTGAGCCGTGCGATCTCGGCGGCCTGGTCAGACGCATAGAGGTCGAGATGGATGCGGGGCGGATAGCTCTGCGGATAGCCGGTCACCGACAGCGCGATGCTCGCACCCGGTGCGTCCCAGTTCTCCTTCTCGGGAGGATCGAGGATCACCCAGTCCTCCGACGGCGGACGCCGGTTGACGTATCCAAGGGCCGCTCGCCAGAAGTCGCCCGCCCGCGTGATGTCTTCCACCGTCAGCACAGTGGATCCGATGCTCAACATCACGTCATTCTCGGCTCATCGCAGGATGTCGGCCAGGGGGTTGCGCGGCGCGGGCGAACGCTGCTCACGCCGTAGGATGTGTCCTCGTGGCAGGCACCCCCAGCAAGAAGCGCAAGCACCCCGGTCCTCGCAAGCAGCCCCCGCGCGGCAATCCGCAGAAGGTGCGCGAGTCGCGCGACCCCCGGCACGTCGACAAGGCGACGGCGCGAGACTGGATCGGTGCCGCCCGGCTGCGGACCCTGCCCCTCGCCCTGACGCCGATCCTGATCGGCACGGGCGCGGCGATGATCGTGGACGGGCTGTTCCACTGGGTCATCGCGCTGTTCTGCCTGATCGTCTCGGTGAGCCTGCAGATCGGCGTCAACTTCGCGAACGACTACAGCGACGGCATCCGGGGCACGGACGATCACCGGGTCGGCCCTGCGCGCCTCACCGCCTCGCGGAAGGCGTCCCCGCGGGCGGTGCTCACCGCCGCGCTCCTGTTCTTCGGGATCGCCGCGGTCGCGGGCCTGGCCCTTGTGATCCGGAGCGGGCAGTGGTGGCTGCTGATCGTGGGCGCGGTGTGCATCCTCGCCGCATGGTTCTACACCGGCGGCAAGCGCCCCTACGGCTACTACGGGCTGGGCGAGCTCTTCGTGTTCGTGTTCTTCGGGCTCGTGGCCACCGCCGGCACGACATTCGTGATGGTGCTCGCCGTGCCGCAGGAGGCGTGGTTCGGCGCCGTCGGAGCCGGGCTCCTGGCGTGCGCCGTGCTGCTGGCGAACAACCTCCGCGACATCGATCAGGACCGCGCCGCGCACAAGCGCACGCTCACGGTGCTGATCGGCCGCCGCGGCACCCGGATCCTGTTCACCGTGTTCGTGCTCGCACCGTTCCTCATCGCGGCGTACCTGGCGCTGTTCTACCCGATCGCGTGGCTCACGCTGCTGGCGCTGCTGGCCGCGCTGCCGGCGATCCTGATCGTGTGGACCTACCGTGTGCCCAAGGAGCTCATCGTCGCCCTCAGTCTCACGTCGCTGACGTCGGTCGCGTTCGGCGCCTTCCTGCTGTGGGCGTTCATCGGCTGAAGCCCCCGTCGTTCAGGAGGGGTCGCTGGACCGCTTCTCCTCGGCGATCGCGGTGGCCGCGGCATCCTCCACGTCCTCGTCGCTGGTCGTCGCCTTGGCGTCGGCGCGACGCTGTGCGAGCCCGTTCGTGACCTCGGTCAGGGGCCGGCGCAGGAACAGCAGCGACAGGCTGAGGCCGATGAGCGCCGCGAAGATCGCGGCGAGCCAGTAGAGCTCGCGGAAGATCGGGAACAGCATCAGGATGCCGAACGGCACGAGGAATGCGAGCAGCCTCAGCACCGTGTAGACGAGGGCGGAGCGGGCTTTCACTCCTCAATGGTAGATCGCCGGGCGTCTCGGTCCGGTCACAGGCGGGACCGGGCGCGCAATGCGCGCCTAGGATGGAACCGTGACGCGAGTGCTGCTTATTCTGGCGCTGGTCCTGACCGCTTTCTGGGTCTACACCATCGTCGACTGCAGCGTGCAGCCGGCCACCCGCCATCGCGGTGTCAGCAAGCCGATCTGGATCCTCATCGTGATCCTGCTGCCCGTCCTCGGCGGTCTGCTCTGGCTGACCGTCGGTCGCGTGCGCCGATCGAGCATCATCGCCCGCCGCGCCCCTGACGACGATCCGGAGTTCCTCGAGAAGATCGGCACGCTGAGCGACCAGGACGAACGCATCCGTCGTCTGGAAGAAGAGCTCGCCCTCCTCGATGCCGAGGACGAGGACCCGCGCTGGACCGCTCCCGGTGGGGCCGCAGTGGCCGGCACGCCCGCCGCGGGCGCGCCCGCCACCGGAGCCCCTTCTGCCGGAGGGCCCGCCTCGGATGCACCCGCTCGAGGCACGGACCGTCCCGCTGACGGCGATGACGACACGCGCGGTCAGCGCGGCGCCGTCGGCTAATCGTGGGCGACGAGGACGACTCCTTCGGCGCGCTCGGCGATGACCGACCGGCGCTCAGCGCCGCAGACCCCGCGCGCGCGGCGGTCGATCCTCGCGCCGCGGCGTCCCCGGCGATGGACGCGGCGGGCGCCCTCCTCGGTGCGCTCGTCGATCTCGGCATCCGGCACATCGTCCTCAGTCCCGGGTCGCGCTCGCAGGCGCTCGCGCTCGTGACGGCAGAGCTCGAGCGCCGTGGCGCGGTGCGGTTGCACGTGCGCATCGATGAGCGGGTGGCGGGCTTCACCGCGCTCGGGATCGGACGCGAGACGCGCACGCCTGCCGTCGTGATCTGCACATCCGGAACGGCGGCGGCGAATCTGCTGCCGGCGGCACTCGAGGCGCACCACGCCGGAGTCCCTCTGCTGCTGCTCACGGCCGACCGTCCGCCCGAGCTGCGCGGCGTCGGCGCGAACCAGACCACCCGTCAGCTGGGCATGTTCACCCCGAGCACTCGCCTGGAGGCAGACCTGCCGGTCCCGGAGACGACGGACCCGGAAGGCGACGGCGAGCAGAGCCTGATGCTGCGACAGGTGGCCGCCGACTCGTTCGCCGCCGCGCTCGGCGAGGGCACCCGCGCCCCCGGACCGGTGCATCTGAACCTCCCGTTCCGCGAGCCGCTCGGCGGTGACCTGCCGAACTGGCTGGGCATGCCGACCGCGGAGCTCTCCGCGGTCGCCGATGTCGATCCGGATGCGGCTCCGGTCGAAGAGAGCGTCGAGGACGAGGTGTCCGGTGCGCTCTACCAGGGCGGCGGTGGCATCGGGGAAGCGGACCTGCCGATCGAGCCCGATGAGCTGCCGCACGTCCTCGCCCGAGGACCACGCACCGTCGTGATCGCCGGTGCCGACGCAGGCCCGGATGCCGAGACGCTGGCGCACCTCGGCGGCTGGCCTCTGATCGCCGAGATCGTGAGCGGCGCCCGATTCGGCCGCAACCTGGTCCACGGCTACCGCGGTCTGCTGGCCGATGCGGAGCTCGGCGGCCGGGTCGAGCGCGCCGTCGTGCTCGGGCATCCCACGCTGAGCCGGGAGTCAGCCGCGCTGCTGACGGATCCCGACGTCGAGGTGCTCGCCGTGCGCGGACCGGGGGAGCCGCTCAACCTCAACGGCGTCACGACCGCCCTCGATGCCGTGGCCGTGGATACCGGAGAGATCGATCGCGAGTGGCTCGGAGCGTGGATGCAGGCCTCGCGCGCGGCATCCGTCGACCTCGCTCCACCTGCGCCGGACGCCGACGGCCTCGCCTCAGCGGTTCCCGCGGAGCGCCTGGGGGCGATCCAGGCCGAACTCGCCGCGATCCGCGCGCCGCTCGATCGCGCTGCGCTCGTGGACGCCGTGTGGCGGGCCACCTGGCCCCACGATCGCCTGATGTTCGGCTCGTCGCGGCTCGTGCGCGTCGCCGATGCGCTGCTGGGCGGCAAGAAGGTGCCGGTGCACTCGAACCGAGGGCTTGCCGGCATCGACGGCACCGTCGCGACCGCGACCGGGATCGCTCTCGCGTCTCAGACGGGCGACCGGCCCGGCGTGACGAGGGTCGTGCTCGGCGACCTCGCCCTGCTGCACGACGTCGGCGCAATGCTCATCCCGCCGACCGAGGACGAACCGCGGATCCAGGTGATCGTCGGAAATGACGGCGGTGGCACGATCTTCGACGACCTCGAAGTCTCCCAGGTCGCGACCCCCGAGGCGATGGACCGCGTGCTCTTCACGCCGCACACGACCCGGTTCGAGCATCTCGCGCTCGCCTATGGGTGGGAGTACACGCGCGTGACCACTCGCGCCGCCCTCGATCAGGTGCTCACGGCCCCGGTCGGCGGCCGACAGCTCATCGAGGTTCCTCTGCCACGCTGAGTTCGGCATCCGCCATGATGGGCACCATGACCCAGAACAGCGAGAAGAACTGGACCGGCGAGGTCGCCGAGCTGCTGCGTGCGCGCGGGGACTTCGTGCTCTCCGGCGTGGATCCGGACTCGACCCCCGGGTACGACGCGGGCAAGGATGCCGGGGTCGAAGACCTCGCCGCTGGGGCCGGCGACCTGGACGAACTGCAGGAACGCCTGTTCGCGCAGAGTCGCAACGCGGCGTCGAACGCGTCGGTGCTGCTCGTGCTGCAGGCGATGGACTCCGCCGGCAAGGGCGGGGTCATCCGCCACGTCGTCGGGTCCGTCGACCCGCAGGGGATCATGCTCACGGCGTTCAAGAAGCCCACCGACGAGGAACTCGCCCACGACTTCCTGTGGCGGGTCGAGAAGCGCGTGCCGCAGCCCGGCTTCATCGGCGTGTTCGACAGGTCGCAGTACGAGGACGTGCTGATCGGAAAGGTGCGCTCGCTCGCTCCGACCGCGGAGATCGAGCGGCGCTACGGCGCGATCAACGACTTCGAGAAGCGACTGACGGATGCCGGGACGCGCATCGTCAAAGTCATGCTGCACATCTCGTACGACGAGCAGCGCGCCCGGCTCATGGAACGGCTCGAGCGCCCTGACAAGCACTGGAAGTACAACCCCGGCGACGTCGACGAGCGCGCTCGCTGGCCGCACTACATGGATGCCTACCAGACCGTTTTCGAGCGCACCTCGACCGAGGACGCGCCGTGGTTCGTGGTTCCCGCCAACCGCAAGTGGTACGCGCGGCTGGCCGTCCAGCATCTGCTGCTGGGCGCCCTGCGCGAGATCGACCCGCAGTGGCCGATCGCGACGTTCGACGTCGAGGCCGAGAAGAAGCGCCTCGCCGCGACCTAGGCCCGGCGACCGTCCACTGCGCTCGCGAACCATCACATTCCTCGCGACCTAGGCCCGGCATCCCCCTCCTCCGCTCGCGAACCCATGCTCTCCGCGCGACCTAGGCCCGGCATCCCCCCTCCGCTCGCGAACCCTCACCTTGCTCGCGACCCCATACGCTCCGGGGCCATTGAGCGCATGGGCTCGCGGGGAAGGTATGGGCTCGGCGACGGGAGCCCCGTTTCTTGTGTGAGCAAGTACTTGATGTGATACAGTACTTGGCATGACACAGGACGACGCGTTCGCAGCCGATCTGCTGCGGGGGCACACCGACACGATCGTGCTCGGGGTGCTGCGCCGCGGCGACCGCTACGGCTTCGAGATCTACAAGTCGATCCGCGACGCAACGGGCGGGGATCACGAGATCAAGGAAGCCACGCTCTATGCCACCTACCGCCGCCTCGAGAAGGACGGCCTCGTCGAGTCCTACTGGGGCGACGAGACGCAGGGCGGCAGGCGCAAGTACTACCGCATCACCGACGCAGGTCGAGCCGTCTACAGCGGCAACGTGTCCGCGTGGATCGCCACCAAGCGCATCATCGACTCGCTTCTCGACGTGAAGGACCAGACCAATGAGCACTGACATCCACCGCCTCCTGGACGAGGCGTTCGCGGGCGTCGAGATGACGCCCGACGCGCAGGACCTGAAGGAGGAGATCCGCGCGAACCTGGTGGCTCGGGTCGCCGAGCTGGAGACCTCCGGTCGATCGTCGACGGATGCCGCCCAGCAGGCCATCGCCGAACTCGGCGACGTGCGCGAACTGCTCGACGGACCCGCAACGACGGCAGAAAGGACCCCCGACTCCTACGCCGCGATGCAGTTGCGTCACCGCGTGCGCCCCAAGGTCGGCTTCGTGGTGCGTGTGGTCGTGTGGTCGCTCGCGTTCATCGTGGGGATGACGCTCGCGATCCTCGGAGCGACTGGCGTGCTGCCCCTGCCCATCGGAGCGATCATCGGGCTGATGGGCTTCGCGTCGACCGGGCTGGGCCTGGTGGTCGGTGACGCTCTCTCGCAGGAGACCACGACGAATCATCCGATGCCGCCCAACCGGGCGGGCGGCTATTTCCTCGCCACCTTGCTCGCTTCGTATGGACTCGGATTCGCTGGCATGGTGGCGCTGGGCGCCCTGCCGTTGTGGTGCGTCGTCTTCGCGGCGCTGGGCGTTATCGCCTCGATCATCCTCTTCGCGTTCCTCGCCGCGTCGCAGACCAATCGTCACAAGGCTTGGGTGCGTCAGGCGCAGCATGACGCATTGCACACGAGCAACCGCTTCGAGGACGAGCCCGAGACCGCGGCGCGCTTCGGCATCTACACCGCGGTGATCTGGACGGTGACCTTCGCCGTGATCGTCGTGCTCGTCTTCACGGTCGGATGGTGGTGGGCCCCGCTCGCCTTCGTGGGCGGCTTCGCGCTCATGATGCTCGTGCTGGCGCGCATGATGTTCGGCTCCCGCAAGACCTGATCGCTCGCGGCGGCGCCCGCCGCCGACCGGCCTCCCCGCACGTACACATCGATTCAACAGAAGGGACGTTCGCCATGCCTGCGAACAGCTCACCAGGTGACGCCATCGTCGCCGCCGACCTCGTCAAGGTCTACACCGGCCGCGGTCGCAAGACCGAGGTCCGCGCGCTGGACGGACTGAGCCTCACCGTTCCGGCCGGTCGCGTGTCCGGCCTGCTCGGACCCAACGGCGCCGGCAAATCCACGACGACGAAGATCCTCACCACCCTGTCCACGCCCACCGGCGGAACGGCGCAGGTCGCCGGGCACGATGTGCTCCGCGAGGCCGACGCGGTCCGCGCCGCCATCGGCTACGTCTCGCAGGGGTCGAGCACCGATCCGGTGCTCACCGCGGCGGAGAACCTCGAGATCGCGGGGCGCATGCGCGGCATGAACGCGACGGATGCCAGAGCCCGGGCGACCCGGCTGCTCGCGGAGTTCGGCCTCGCCGACGCATCCCGGCGTCGTGTCAGCACGTATTCGGGAGGGATGCGCCGCCGGCTGGATGTCGCGGCCGCGCTGGTGCACCGACCCTCGGTGCTGTTCCTCGACGAGCCGACCACGGGCCTGGACCCCGAGGCGCGGGCGGCGATGTGGGCGGAGATCCGCCGGCTGTCGGGCGAGGAGGCGCTCACCGTCGTGCTCACGACGCATTACATGGAGGAGGCCGATCGGCTCGCCGACGAGATCCTCCTGGTGAACAGAGGTCGCGCGGTGGTGCAGGGCACACCAGAACAGCTGAAGGCGCAGCTGCACGGAGATTCCGTGCGGGTGAGCCTGATCGAACCCGACCCCGCCGCAGTCCGCGCCGCCGTCAACGGCATCAGCGGCTTGCGCGATGTGGTCATCGAGGCCGCCGGTGTCGACGGCGTCCTCGCGGCGCGGACGGATGACGCGACCGCTGCCGTCGGTGCCGTGATCGGAGCGCTGGATGCCGCCGGCATCCGCTTCGGCCAGGTATCGGCATCCCACCCGACACTCGACGACGTGTACCTGCACTTCGTCGGTCACACCTTCGGCGACGCCTCGACAGCCTCGGGCACCGCCGACTCGACGATTGGAGCAGCAGCATGACCACGATCGCCCATCCGCGCGCGGTGGCCGCGCCGACCCGCTCCGGCTGGTTCACGCAGGCGGGCCAGGTGCTCCGTCGCTGGATGATCTCGAGCATGCGGCAGGCCTGGGGGCCGGTGATGTCGCTGATCCAGCCGATCATCTGGATCCTGCTGTTCGGCCAGGTCTTCGCGTCCCTCGGCGCGCTCCCGCAGGTCGGCGGCGACGGCTACATCGACTACCTGGTGCCCGGCATCCTCATGATGACCGTCCTGTATTCGGGTGCGTGGGCCGGCACCGGGTACATCGACGACATCAACTCCGGGGTGATGGACCAGTACCTGACCTCGCCGATCTCGCGATCGGCGATCATCTCGGGTCAGCTCGCACAGCAGCTCATCATCAGCCTCGCCCAGTCCCTCGTGGTGCTGGGCATCGGGTGGCTCGGCGGCGCGCGCTATCCGGGCGGAATCGGCGGGATGCTGGTCGCGCTCGGCGTCGCGACGCTTCTCGCTGCGATCTTCTGCTGCGCATCCAGCGCCGTTGCGCTGGTCACGCGCAGCCAGATCGCGCTGATCAGCCTGTCGCAGCTGATCGTGCTGCCGGCGACATTCCTCTCGACCGCGATGATGCCGGCGGCGCTGATGCCCGAGTGGGTCCAGAACGTCGCGCGCTGGAACCCCATGACGTGGGCGGTGGAGCTCGGCCGCGGTGGACTGACCGGCGTGTACCCCGAGTACGGCTGGTGGCAGGCCGGCGGCCTCGCGGTGCTCACGGCGCTCGCGTTCGTCTGGGCCGTGCGGTCGATCCGGGCCTACCAGCGCTCGGTCTGAGCGGCAGGGCGGCGTGCGTAGGCTGGGTCGGTGATCCGCACCACCGACCCCGTCCGCCGCATCGCGGATCTGTACGTCGCAGAGTTCGCCGCTCACGAGCCGGAGGCGGCGCAGGCCGCCGGCCTCCCGTCGCCCGGTCCGCTCGCCGACATCGGCCCGGAATGGCTGCAGCGGAAGTACGCCCTGCAGGGGGAGGCGCTCTCGGCCCTCGATGCACTTCCGCCCGAGGCCGGTGACCCGACCCTGCGGGCGGCGCTGCGCGAGCGGCTCGAGCGGGAGCGGCTGCTGTTCGACACCGGCTTCACGCCCCGTCTCGTGGCCGGTCTCGCAACGCCGGTGCATCTGATCCGCTACGCGATCGAGGGCCTCACCGTGACCGCCGACGCCGCCGGGGACGAGCTCGTCGCGCGGCTGGAGGCAGTTCCGAGCGGGGTGGCACAGTACATCGACGCGCTGCGGTGGTCGCGGGATGCCGCGGATCGCTTCAGCGGCACGGGCGTCGCGCCGGTGCGCCAGCTCGACACCCTCGCCGACCAGGTGCAGGTGTGGGTGGACGCGGACTGGTTCGGCTCGGTCCCGATCGCCGGGGCCGTGGACGCGCAGACCCGGGCACGCGTGCGCCGCGCCGCGGATGCCGCCAACGTCGCACTCGCGGACCTGATCGGGGTCCTGCGCGACGAGCTCAGACCGGTCGCGCCCACCGTCGACGGGGTCGGCGCCGAGGTGTATGCCGATCTCGCGGCGGCCATGCTCGGCGCGCGCATCGATCTGATGGACACCTACGCGTACGGCTGGGCCGAGCTCGAGCGCCTTGTGACGGAGGCGCGCAATCTGGCCGCGGGCCTCGGCGGCGGCACTGACGGTGATCCGGTCCGGGCGGCCGCGAGACTGCTCGACGAGGATGCGCGCTACCGGCTGGACGGGGTCGATGCGATCCGCGCGTGGCTCGAGCGGCGCGTCGACGAGACGACCGAGGCCCTGCACGCAGCCTTCGACCTCCCTGCCGGCATCCGCAACGTCGACTGCGTCGTCGCCGAGGCGTCCACCGGCGTCGTCTACTACACCCCGGCTCCGCCCGACGGCTCGGTGCCGAGCCGCATCGTGTGGACGATTCCGAGCGGCGTACCGGTGGCGGCGACCTGGCAGGAGGTGACCAGCGTCCACCACGAGGGGCTGCCCGGCCACCATCTGCAGTTCGTCGTGACCGCCTCCTCCCCCGACCTCCATCCGTGGCAGCGCCATCTGTGCCACATCCACGGATACGCCGAGGGATGGGCGCATTACGCCGAGCAGCTCGCCGACGAGCTCGGACTGATCCGCGACCCGGCCGAGCGCCTCGGACTCGTGCTCGGCCAGATCTGGCGGTCGGTGCGCATCGTCGCCGACATCGGGCTGCACACCGACTGGCCGATCCCTCCGAACCCGCTCGTCTCCGAGGCGACGTGGTCACCGGAACTCGCGCAGCGCATGCTCGTCGATCTCGCCCTCGTGGAGCCGCACCTCGCGGGGTTCGAGGTCGACCGCTACCTTGGCTGGCCCGGTCAGGCGCTCGCGTTCAAGGTCGGCGCCCGGCTGTGGAACGACGCGCGGGCCGCGCGGGCGGCCGCGGACGGCGAGAAATTCTCGCTCCGCGAGTTCCACCGCGACGCGCTCGCGCTGGGGCCGATGGGGCTCGAGCCGTTGCGCGCACAGCTGCTCGGCGGCTGACTCAGCGCTCGAGCCCGGGGAGCACCTCACGGCCGAGCAGCTCGATGCCTTCGCCGGAGTCGATGCCGTGCGGCGTTCCGAACTCGATCCGGTCTGCGCCGGCTTCGATCAGACGGTTCGCCTGCGCCGCGACATCCGCCGGCGTGCCCGAGAACGCGAACAGATCGAGCACGTCGCGCGGCACGAGCCGCCCGGCGGCATCTGAGTCGCCGTCGGCGAGGCGGGCGCGGATGCCGGGAAGCAGGTCATCGGGAAGCACGACGGTCGGGTCCAGGGCGGCCACCACGTCCAGGTACATCGCAACCTCGCGACGCGCATGAGCGCGGGCCAGGTCGCCGTCCCGATCGACCACCGTCACGGCTCCGAGCACCACGCCCACGGCGTCCGCCGGACGGCCCGCGCGCTCGAGGCCCCGCTTCACTCGCGCGCGGACGACGGCGACCATCGCCGGGTTGGCGCTGCCGCCGATCTTCACCTCGTCGGCGAGTTCGCCGGCCAGCGCCATCCCGAGCGGTCCCCACGATCCGATCAGGATCGGCACCTGCGAGCGCCGCACGGGATAGCGCAACCGCGTGCCGGGTTCGACGCGGAACACGGAGCCGTCGTACCCGCGGCCCTCGCCGTCGAGCAGGGTCCGGATCACGCCGATGGCGTCGCGCAGGTGCGCGATCGGCTTCGGCGCCTCGAGGCCGATCGCCTCGAGCCAGGACCCCTTGGCGAGACCGAGATACGCCCGCCCTCCGGATGCGGCATCCACCGTTGCGAACTGGCCTGCGATCTCGTACGGATGCAGGGTGTAGGGGTTCCAGCACGCACAGCCCAGGGTGATGCGCGAGGTGGCACCCGCCATCTCCAGAAGCGCCGCGACGGGCGGCTGATAGAGCAGGTCGGAGAAGACGCTCACCCCGTCGAAGCCGAGCCCTTCGGCCAGTGCCGCCAGACGTGCGTACTCCCCGACGGACTTGTCGGTCTGCAGCCCGAGCGAGATCCGGACCGGGTTGCTCACGTGAGCTCGTCGGTGGCGATGGATCGGGAGCCGGTGCGCACGATGCGCATGATGAGCCGCTCGTCGGGGTCGGGGCAGGCGACGAGGTCGTCCCGCTCGAGCCAGTCCCCGGGCGGCAGCCGACGCTGCTTCGCGGGCAGGAGCGGCATCACGGCCTGGAGGGCGTACATGCAGAAGTGACCGCCGTCGGGCAGGCACAGTCTGCTGCTCTCGACCAGATCGATGTGATCGCCGACCTTCATCCCGCACACCGACCTGCCCTCGATGCGCTCGACGATCACGCGGAGGTCGTAGAGCTCGGTGCGGGCCCCGTCGGCGGTCGCCGCCGCATCCGCCGGGGAAGCACCGCTGTCGTCCGGTTGTCGGTTCATCGGGCGCGCCCCTCGTCGTCGCGCACCACAACCCCGCCCTTCATGACGAAGTCGATGCCGCGCAGTGCATCGACGCCGGCGGTCGGATCGCCCGGCATCGCGATGAGATCGGCGAACCGACCGGTCTGGACCGTGCCGACGCGGTCGTCGGCGTCGAGCCATCGAGCAGGCGCCGCGGTCGCCGCACGCACGACGTCGGGCGCTGCGAGTCCCCCTGCCTGCATGTGCTCGAGCTCGCGCACGACGGCACTCGTGCCCTCGAAGTCCCAGAACGGCGGCATGTCGCTGCCGAGGAGGACGTCCACGCCCGCCTCCAGGGCGTACCGGTACGACTCCATATGCCGTGGTCCGGCGCCGAGCGACCGCTCCTGCATCCAGGCCGGCACGCCGAGATCATCGAAGAACGCGCCGGCCCGGGTCACGACCAGCGTCGGGACGAGCGACACCCCGCGCTCGGCCATCGATCGGGCGACGTCGGGGGTCAGTTCGTACCCGTGCTCGACGCAGTCCAGCCCGAGCTCGACGGCCTCGGCGATGATCGCGGCGGGTCCTGCGTGCGCCGTCACCTTGCGACCCCAGGAGTGGGCGGTCGAGATGGCCGCGGCCATCTCGTCGCGGGTGAGCTGCGGGGTCGTGATCTGCTCGTGCTCCCCGGCGATGCCGCCGGAGATCATGATCTTGATGAGGTCGGCGCCCGCTCTGATCTGGCTGCGCACGCCGCGCGCGAACGCATCCGCCCCATCGCACTCCAGGGTGTCGTCGGTGTCGTGCCCGTGGCCACCCGTGCAGCACAGGCCCCGGCCTGCCGTGAAGATGCGCGGTCCCGGCACGCGTCCGGCCTCGATCGCGCGACGCAGCGCGAAGTCCGCCCCGCCCTTCTCCGCCACGCACCGCACCGTCGTCGCGCCCGACAGGAGCGTGCGGCGCGCACCATCGGCCATGTAGAGCGCGAGCTCGTGCGGGTCGAGCGCGCTGACGGCATCGCCGCCCGCCCCGGGAAGTGACAGCGAGAAATGCGTGTGCATGTTGATCAGCCCCGGCATGACGTGGGCGCCACCGAGATCGATCACCCCGCCCACCCCATCGGTCGGCGCGTCGTGGGCGGCGACGATGTCTGCGATCACCCCGTCACGCACCACGACCGCGAGACCGTCCTGCGGTGTCGGGTCGACTCCATCGACGAGTCGCAGGTTCGTGAGCACGGCATCGCCGCGGGTCGGGAGCACAGGAATCGGACCTGTCATGCGAGGGCATCCACGATGGGGCGGAACTTGACACGGGTCTCGAGCAGCTCGGCTTCCGGGTCACTCCCGGCGACGATGCCGGCTCCGGCATGCGCCCGCAGCGGGATCCGACTCGAGGAGCCCGATCCGTCCAGATCGAACTGGGCGCAGCGCAGCGCGATCGCCCATTCGCCGTCGCCGTGAGCGTCGACCCAGCCGACCGGACCGGCGTATCGTCCGCGGTCGAACGGCTCGAGACGGCGGATGACCTCCAGCGCGGCATCTGTCGGCGTTCCGGCGACCGCCGCCGTCGGATGGAGCGCTGCGATGAGATCGAGGGCGGACGATCCGTCGCTCAACTCGCCCTCGACGTCGGTCGCGAGGTGGAACACGTTCGGCAGCTTCAGGGTGAAGGGCTGCTCGCTCGCGGCCAGCGCGCTGGTGTGCGGACGAAGGGAGGCGAGCACGCTCTGCACGGCGTAGAGGTGCTCGTCCTGGTCCTTCGCGCTCGTGGCCAGGCCGAGGGATGCGGCCGTGTCGGCATCCGCGTCGGCGCCACGCGGCGCGGTCCCGGCCAGCACGCGAGCCGTGACCGTGCCTCCCGAGACCGTGACCAGCGTCTCGGGGCTCGCGCCGATCAGGCCGTCGACGGCGAAGGTCCAGCAGTCCGGGTACCCCGATGCCAGCGCACGCGCCAGTCGGCGCAGATCCGATCCCGCGGGGACCGAACCGGCGAGCTCACGCGAGAGCACCACCTTGCTCACCTCGCCCGCGGCGATCGCCGCGAGGCCGCCGCGGACCGCGGCCTGATAGGCGCTGGGATCGAGTGCGCCCGGGCCGAGCGTCGCCGACCAGTACGGTCCGTACTCCGTGCGCGCCGGCCGGGTGTCGGGCGCATCGCCGGGTGCATCGATGCGGGAGATGCGGGTGACCCAGGAACGCCTGCCGCGCCGCCCGACGATGACCGAGGGAACGCGGAGGATGCTGCGCGCCTGCGAGCCCGCATCGAATGCGAACGCGCCGAACGCGACCAGGCCGGTGCCGGGCAGCCCGACCGGATCGTCGATCTCGGCGGCGGCCGCGAGGGCCCGCCAGCGCGGACCGAATCCGAGCCCGGCGATGCCGCCGGTGCCGGCGAAGGCACTGGCTTCTCCGAACGCGGCGATCGCATCGCCGCGACGGCTCCAGTACAGCGGCTGCGATGCAGTCGCATACGTGAGCACATCGTCGATGGCGTCGACCTCGCGTGTCACGGCCCGCAGGCGCGGCGTCGGCAGTCCCTGCGGGTCGGTCACCCATCCAGCCTAGAGTCGAGCCGGGTCGATGCGGGCGCGACATAAACTGAGCCGTGATGAGCGATCCCCTCGATACACCGCCGATCCGACCCGAACCCGGGACGCGGATGCTGTTCCGGTGGCGCAAGTGGGATGGCAGTCCGCATTGGATGCACGAGTGCGTATACCTCGGCAGCGATGAATGGGGCGACTGGTTCGGCCAGCGTGCGGGCTGGCGCAGCACGAGACCCGAACGCGACTATCTGGTCGACGGGCCGAATGTGACCCTCATGCCGCCCAGCGGCCTGTACGCCATGACTGTGAACGTCGCACCGCCCGCGACCTACCGCGTCTACATCGACCTCGGCTGGGATGTGCGGTGGGGCGAGAGCGATGGCGGCCTCGAGCCGACGGGCATCGACATGGACCTCGATGTCGTGCACGCCGTCGACGGTCGCGGAATCTGGATCGACGACCGCGATGAGTGGGACGAGCATCGGGTCGCATACGGCTACCCGCTCGAGATCGTCGACCGGCTCGAATCGCTCGCGATCGACCTCGAGCGGCGTGTTCGCGGCGGCATCGCACCGTTCGACGACGCGACGCCGGATGCCTGGCTGGAGCGACTGGCGGCACTCGAACCGCCCGAGCCTAGACTCGACGAGTGAACGCAGACCACGAGCACAACCGCGCCGACCTGCACAAGGACCCGGCTCGGGTCAGCGGCATGTTCGATCAGGTCGCGAAGAACTACGACCGCACGAACACTGTGCTGAGCATGGGCAACGACCGCATGTGGCGGGCTGCGACGACGCGCGCCGTCGCGCCCCGCAGCGGCCAGCGCATCCTCGACCTGGCTGCGGGAACAGGTGCCAGTTCGGTCGCGCTCGCCAGGAGCGGCGCGCAGGTGGTCGCCGCGGACTTCTCACCCGGGATGATCGCGGAGGGCCGGCGCCGTCACGGCTCCGGCTCACCGGACGGCGGCATCCCGAATCTGACGTTCGTGCAGGCGGACGCGACCGCGCTGCCGTTCGAGGACGCCGAGTTCGACACCGTGACGATGTCGTTCGGCCTGCGCAACGTGAACGACCCGAAGAAGGCTCTGCGAGAGCTGCTCCGAGTGACCAAGCCGGGTGGTCGTCTCGTGGTGTGCGAGTTCTCGCATCCGCCGTCGCGGTCGTTCAACGGCCTGTACCGCTTCTACAACGACCGGATCCTGCCGGTGGTCGCCAAGACCGTGAGTTCCAACGCCGACGCGTACGACTACCTGAACGAGTCGATCCGGGACTGGCCGGGTCAGCGCACGCTCTCGGCTTGGATCCGCGAGGCCGGATGGACCGACGTCGCGTACCGCAACCTCTCGATGGGTATCGTCGCACTCCACCGGGCGACCAAGCCCGAGGATGCGCCGAGCACGAAGTCCGCCGCACGGCGACCCGCGCGCACCCCGAAGGGGTGAGGGGTCCCGACCCCGGTAGGCTGGTCGGGTGACTCCCTCAGCGTCGGGCTCGCGGGTCGCGGGCAAGCTGGGCCTCACCGACCGCACATTCGCGGGGCCGCGGTCCCGCAGACTCCAATCGGCGGTCAAAGCCGGCCTCGCCGAGGTCGACAGCGCGCTGGAGCGGGAGCTCCGCGTGGCCGATCAGGTCGCCGATGCGGCGAGCCGCTACCTATACGACGCGGGCGGCAAGCGGGTGCGGCCGATGCTCGCCCTCATCACCGCTCAGCTCGGCGACGGTGCGAACGAAAGCGTCATCCAGGGCGCGACCGCGCTGGAGATGACCCACCTCGGCACGCTCTACCACGACGATGTGATGGATGCTGCCGACAAGCGCCGCGGGATCCCCAGCGCGCATGCCGTGTGGGGCAACAGCGTCGCGATCCTCACCGGAGACCTGCTGTTCTCGCGCGCGAGCCAGATCATGGCCCGCCAGGGCGATCGCGCGATCCGCCTGCAGGCCGACACGTTCGAGCGCCTCGTCCTCGGCCAGATGCACGAGACCGTGGGCCCTGCCGACGGGGAGGATCGCGTCGCGTTCTACCTCAAGGTGCTCGCGGACAAGACCGGCTCGCTCATCGCCGCGGCGGCACAGTCCGGCATCATCTTCTCCAACGGCCCGGCAGAGTACGAAGAGCCGCTCGTCACGTTCGGCGAGAAGGTCGGGGTGGCCTTCCAGCTGCTCGACGACGTGATCGACCTCTCGGACGACCCCGATGAGACCGGCAAGGTTCCGGGTACGGATCTGCGCGCCGGCGTGCCGACGATGCCGTACCTCGTCCTCGGACAGCGCGAGGACGCGGCATCCGTGGCCCTTCGCGCGCGAATCGACGACGGCGTGGAGCGCATCTCCGAGGGCGCCGATCCGGCGATCCTGGATGCCGAGCTCGCCGAGCTGCGCGAGCACGAGGCGACCAAGGCGACTCTCGACCTCGCGCACGCGTGGTCGAACGAGGCCGTCGAGGCGCTCGCGCCCCTCCCCGACGGCGCGGTCCGCGAAGCGCTGACGCGGTTCGCCCAGGCCGTCGCGGACCGATCCAGCTGACATCTCACGGGTCGCAGCCCTCCGACTGACTCTGGGACCGGCTCGGCACGTTCGCAATTCCCGAAAGGACCCTCATGACCAAGCTCAGGCTGGCCATCGTCGGTGCAGGCCCGGCGGGCATCTACGCTGCCGACATCCTGCTCAAAGCGGAGCGGAAGTTCGATGTGTCGATCGACCTGTTCGAGCAGCTTCCGGCACCCTACGGCCTTGTCCGGTACGGCGTCGCGCCTGACCACCCGCGCATCAAGGGCATCATCACCGCACTGCGGGAGGTGCTCGATCGCGGCGACATCCGTCTGTTCGGCAACGTCCGATTCGGTGAGGACATCACGCTCGAGGACCTCAAGCGCCACTACAACGCCGTGATCTTCGCAACCGGCGCCGTGCGCGACGCGGGCCTGGACATCCCGGGCATCGACGCCATCGGCTCGTACGGCGCCGCGGACTTCGTCAGCTGGTTCGACGGACACCCCGACGTTCCGCGCGAGTGGCCGCTCGACGCGGAATCCGTCGCCGTGATCGGCAACGGCAACGTCGCGCTCGATGTGTCGCGCATGCTCGCCAAGCATGCCGAGGACCTGCTCTCGACCGAGGTGCCCGACAACGTCTACGTCGGCCTCCAGGCCAGTGCCGTGACGGATGTGCACGTGTTCGGCCGCCGTGGTCCGGCGCAGGTCAAGTTCACGCCGCTCGAGCTGCGCGAACTGGGCGAGCTCCGTGACGTCGACATGGTCGTGTACGACGAGGACTTCGACTACGACGACGCCTCGAAAGCCGCGATCGCCAGCAACAAGCAGGTCATGGTGATCGACCGCGTGCTGCAGTCCTGGCGCAAGCGGCCGTCCATCAACAACGCCGGGGGAGAGGCATCCCGTCGCCTGCACCTGCACTTCTACGCGAAGCCGCTCGGCGTGGTCGCCGGCGACGACGGGCGAGTGGCCGGATTCCGGTGGGAGCGCACGCGCCCGGACGGCGAAGGCGGCGTGGTCGGGACCGGGGAGATCCGAGAGGTCCCGATCCAGGCGATCTACCGGGCGGTGGGGTACTTCGGATCGCCGCTCCCGGGTGTGCCGTTCGACAAGCGTCACGGTGTGATCCCGAACCACGAGGGGCAGGCGCTCCGCAAGGACTCGAACGACCGCGTTCCCGGCGTGTACGCGACCGGATGGATCAAGCGCGGGCCTGTCGGCCTGATCGGCCACACCAAATCCGACGCGATGGAGACCGTGCGTCACATCATCAACGACCAGGGCTCGTGGTGGCAGCCGATCGACCCGTCGGAGGATGCGATCCCCGCGCTGCTCGAGTCGCGCGGGGTCCGCTGGACGGACCTGACCGGCTGGCATCGGCTCGACGAGCACGAGATCGGCCTCGGGTCTCCGCACGGGCGCGCACGCATCAAGGTCGTGCCACGGCACGAGATGATCGACGTCTCGCGGGGCGAATAGCCGGTCAGCCCTGCGTCGACGGCTCCGACTCGTCGGTCGCCTCGTCCTCGTTGACATCGTGCGCGGTGTCGGCGGGCGAGTGCTGCGCCCGGCTCAGCAGCACGAACGGGATGGCGACCGCCGAGATGACGCCGCTCCAGATGAGCGACGCGCCGTACCCGCCGACGTCCGCGACGCGTCCGAGCACCGGCTGGAACACCACGCCCCCGCCCGAGCCCATCAGCGAGTCGAATGAGAGCACGGTGGCGCGCTGCTTCGAGGGGATCATGTCGTTGAGGTACGCCCGGTGCACCGGGTCGTCGATGGCGGAAGCGATGCCCCACACCGCGACGAGGACGATCGCGACCCAGAAGTTGCGGACCAGGCCGAGTCCGAGCAGGACGATGGCGCTCGAGATCGTGGCCAGCAGGATCGACGACGTGCGGTGGCGGAAGAGCTTGCGCACCCAGGGTGCCAGCGCCCCGCCGAGGATCGCAGCGCCCGACAGCAGGGCCGCCGCGAGCCCGGCGACCGTGTACGCCTCCTCGTCGCCCCACAGCTCGAGCAGGTAGGGCTGCAGCGCGTAGAAGACGTAGATCCCGACGCCCGCGGTGAACGGACTGGCGAGCATCAGCCAGCGCACGGGCGGATTGCCGAGGCCGTACTTGACGGACGCGCGGAACACCGTGCGCGTGGCTTTGATCGGGTTCTCACCGCGCTCGGGTGTGAACCCGATGTCGTGCATCAGCAGCGCGGCCACGACGAACATGACCACGAGCACGACCGCGCGGATCACGAACGGAACACCGAGGTTGGTCGCCTGCGCGATCACGCCCCCGAGCACCGAGCCCGACAGCATCGCGACGCCTCCCACGATCTGGGCGCGTCCGAAGACCGCCTCCAGGCTGCCCTGGTAGCCGGTGGCTTTGAGCGCATCGACGAGCCAGGCGTCGACGGCTCCCGAGAAGAAGGTGAACCCGAGTCCGAGCAGCACGGACACGATCGCCCACGCCCAGAACGGCGAATGCCAGACCCACAGCAGCCAGTACATCGCTGTCGTGACGGCCAGCGTGACGGTGCCGATGAGGTACGAGGCGCGGCGCCCGACGGTGTCAGCGACGACTCCGGTGGGAATCTCGAAGATCAGCATCCCGGCGGTGAAGAACGCGTTGGCCGCGAACGCCTCCAGATTCGACAGACCGGCATCGAGCAGGAACAGCGTGTTGATGCCCCAGATGAAGGACGCGGCCAGCGTGTTGCCCAGCATCAGCGTGTAGTAGGTGCCCTGCACCCTGCGCGGACTCGGCAACGATGTCGCGGTGCTCATCGAGGCGACAGTATCCCCGGCCGCCGACGCCGTCTACGGCACCCGGTGCTGGCCGGCCCGCTGGCTAGGCTGAGCGCATGGCTGAGCTGTGGCAACCCGACGTGCTGGGGGAGCCCTTCGAGCAGCAGACGCTCCCGCTCGGCGACGACGATGAGGGGCCCGTCGTCGCGACGATCGTCCGCTCGCTCGCACATCGTTCGGTGCTGTCGGACCTGCTCGGCGACCGGCGGCCGCTGCACGACGTGGACGTGCTGTACATCCACGGGTGGTCGGACTATTTCTTCCAGCGCAGCCTCGCGAAGTACTGGACCGATCGGGGCGCGGACTTCTACGCGCTCGATCTGCGCAAGTACGGCCGCAGCCTGCGCCCCGGTCAGACGCCCGGCTACATCACGGATCTGACGACGTACGACGAAGACATCGCGGCGGCGCTCGGTGCGATGGGGAGGCCGCTGGACGGCCCGCCTCCCGCGCGCCGGCTCGTCCTGGTCGGCCACTCCACGGGCGGACTGATCCTCAGCCTGTGGGCCTCGGACCACCCGGGCGCCGCGGTGGCGGTCGTGCTGAACAGCCCGTGGCTCGAGTTCCAGCTGAGCGCGATGACACGGACTGCGGTCGCGCCGATGGTCGGACTGCGGGCGCGCCTGCGCCCCATGGACACTCTCCCGCAGGTCGATATGGGCTTCTACACGCGAGCGCAGCGGGAAGTGCGCGATGCACCGCTCGAGGTGAATCTGGAGTGGCGGCCCGAGCAGACAATGGCGGTGCACAGCGGGTGGCTGTACGCGATCCTCGCAGGGCACACCCGCGTGGCGAGCGGGCTGCACATCGAGGCCCCGGTCTGCGTGCTGCTCTCCGAGAAGTCCGCGGTGCCGACGCGCTGGTCGGACGAGCTCACCCGGGCCGACACCGTCCTGGTCGTCGACGACATCGCGCGTGCGGCGCTGAACCTCGGCGCCTCGGTCACCGTCGAGCGGATCCCCGGCGCTCTGCACGACATCTTCCTGTCGCGTGCGGACGCGAGAGACATCGCCTACGAGCGGCTCGACCGCTGGGTGATGGGGAGCCTCGGCACGAAACGGCTGCCGCTCGCGCCGGGAACCTACCCGTGAGCGATCACTGCCGCCGGAACGGCGGGGGACCGGGCGGCGACAGCCGCCTCGGCTCATACCTCTGCCACGTGCCTCGGTAGCTCAAGCCCGTGTAGAGGAACAGGCTCGTGATGAGGGCTATCCCCACCAGCGCCCCCGTCGCGATCGCCCACCCGATCGCTCCGCCCGAGGAGACCACGATCGCGCCTGCGGAGAGCCCGAACACGCACCCGTTCACCACGAACAGCAGCAGGGCGGAGCTCCCCAGCAGGATGCTGACACTGCGCGTGCGCAGGAACGAATACGTCAGCTTCATCCCGTCCTGGTCGTCGTTCGCGGAGGCGAGGAAGTAGGGCTCGATCCCCGGATCCAGATCGACATACGCGCCCCGCAGCCGGTTCATCGCGACGACGTACATCATGTCCTCCTCCGACACGTTCATCACCCGGACCACGGTCATGAATCCGATCAGGCAGAGGAAACCGAGGATCGCGAGCATCGCCGGCGTGAACCAGTCGGAGAAGTCGGATGCCTGACCGAGCAGTCCGATGGTGATGAGTCCCGCCGAGACGAGGGTGAGGAAGATCGTGATGCGCGTGAGCACCTCGCTCTGGGCGGTGCTCCTGGCGGCGAGCAGACCCCAGTGCTCGGTCGCGAGGATCTGCGCGCGACGCCCGAGGACGGCATCCGATTCCGGCACAGGCGAGGGCTCGCTCATGCGTCACATCCTGCACCCGAGCGCGCGAGCGCGCGAGCCCTCGGACTCAGTCCTCCGTTTGCAGCGCCATGGCCCATTCGACGAATCGCTGCGCCGCATTCAGGGGTGATCAGTAGATGTGAAGCTTCTCCAGAAGCGCGAAGGTGTCGTCGAGGGTCTCGAAGAGGTCCTTGTTGTGCTTGATCATCTTGCTGCGCATGTAAACGCGCAGCCACTGCTTGTACATGAAGTTCTCGTACCGGTCGAAGCGCTCCTGCAGCGGCAGGTCCTGCTGCCCGAGGAGTCCGGCGAGGAACATCGCGCACTCGAACCCCAGTGAGATCGACTGGAAGTACGGTGAGCCGATGGCCGAGTCGCCCGCCAGGAACGCGGGTGCGTTCACGAACGGATGCTCCGCGCCGTCCAGCCCACGCCACTTCCGGCTGGTGACGTTGCGGGCGTGATACAGGTCCAGCGGAATGCGGACGATCTCGGTCTCGCCGAGGATCTCCCCACCGGTCTCGTGCTTGATCCTCTCGATGAACCTGTCCATCGAGAGGGTCACCCCGGGAAGGTTGTCGCGCAGCCACTGGCTGTCGAAACGGGACGGAATGGCCCGGAACTCCTCCTCCGTGATGTTCACGATCCCGGTCACGTGGCTCACGCCCTGGTCGTAGAAGGTCCGGTGGACGGCGGGGATGAACTTGTAGTGGTCGTTCTCGGCGTTCTTGTAGTACTTGCAGTACTCGTCGCAGACGTAGGTCTGGCTGTACAGGAACGTGATCACCAGCGCGTACTCGAGACGCACCTTGAAGAGGTTGGGCTGGGCACTGCTGAACGTGGGCGAGATGTGATCGCGCAGAAGGGAGCGACTGCCCGTGCAATCGATCACGATGTCGTCCAGTCCGACCATCGCCAGAGCGTCCTCGGCGGTCAGTTCGCCCACGATGCGCTCGACGGAGCCGGTGCCGCGTGAGTCGATCAGGTCGCTGAGGGCCTGCTCGATGGCGTTGAGCGGACAGAAGCCCAGCGTCCAATCCAGCAGAAGCAGCCTGAGGTCGGCCGGAATCGACTGCCGCGACGCGACGCCTTCGTCGAGGTCGGTGCGATCGAATACCGCCTCGACATTCTCGCCGTCGATGTAGTCGATGCAGTAGTCCTCCACCGAATCGGCGATCAGGTACGTGTCGAGCTTCACCATCCGGGTGCGCGTGTATGTGGATCGCTTCTCGTACAGCCGGATCGAGTAGTCACCCATCGTCTGCAGCAGCGCCGTCAGGATCAGGCCGACCGGACCTCCGCCGATCACGTGGACCTGACGCTTCGGATTCGACGTTTCGGGAGGCATCCGATCTCTCCTCACGCAGAGTGCGCGGCACGATCGGGTGGGCCGGCCACCCGGAACCGCGAAGCAGCGCACCCCCCTCGGTGCGCGCCGCGGCCTACACTAGCACCGCGAAGATCCGCCCAGACGGAGCCGACCGCGGCCGATGAGGCGGTTCGGCGGCCGGCGGTGGCTACGCGAGCCGGCGTTCCCGGAGGAGTGCACGATGACAGGCCTCGACGCGGTGGACGACCGGTTTCCGATCTTCGAGCTCGGGTACGGCGACAGCGAGGGACAGGACGCGACCTACGTCCGGTCGCGGAACGGGATCCTGGTCGCGCGTGCGGGCAACGGCGGCTCCTTCCGCTGGATCTCGCTGAGTCTCATCTCCTCCGGGGTGCCGCTGCGACTGGGCTACACCTGTCGATATTCACGCCCCGGCGACGATGGCGTGTTCACGGCGGAGGCCACCGCGGGAGAGCGTTGCCCACCGGAGGATGCCGGTGCCATCACTCAGCTCGCATTCCGGTCGAAGATCTATTACCGGTGCCGGGTCGCCCGGACGGGCCGCCCCGGGGAGGAGACCAGCGATCCCGCCAGCAGTTTCTGGTACCCCAGCGGCCAGTTCTGCGGGACCACCGAGCCGGGCGCCTGGATCACCGCCCTCGAGATCAAGATGCCGCCGATCTTCGAGGCGTGGCGCACCGCGGCCATCTGATCGCGCGCAGAGACCCCTCCGGCGTCACGATTCTGCGGCGACGCGCAGACCCGCGCGTATGTCGTCCTCGGTGACGCCGTAGCGCTCCAGCAGATGGCTCCGCGACGCCTCGCCGCTGCGGGCCAGTGCGTCGTAGTCGACGCCGACGAGTTCGCCGCCCCACTTCCTGATCTTCCCGTCGATGATCACGGTGTCAACGACCGCGGGGCTGCCGCAGTTGACGACCGCGCCGATGTCCGATCCGAACATCCTGGTCGTCACCTGGTCGAGGGCGATCACCACCAGGTCGGCCTTCTTGCCGACTTCGATCGTTCCGATCTCGGCCTGGCGGCCCGTGTTGAGGGCGCCGCCCACCGTGGCGGCGCGCAGGACGTCTTCGACTCCGTATCGGGGTGGGACGTCGGCTTCGCCGCCGTACTCGGCCGCGAACGAGAGGCCGCGCTGGACGGTCAGGAGGGTGCGCATCTCCGCGAACATGTCGTGCGCGTAGCTGAGCTCATTGTCGGAGCTGATGCCGATCTGGATGCCGTGCCGGTCGGCCTGAAGCACGGGGGAGAACCCGCCGAGCCCGTACTGCGAGTCCGAACGGGGAACGAGGTTCACTGCGGCCCCGCTGTCGGCGATCGCGCCCCACATCGCGTCGCTGAAACCCGAGCAGTGGTTGTAGGTGTGACCGGGTCGCATCAGCCCGCTCTCGCCGAGCTTCTCGACGTCCGGCACCCAGAAGCCCATCTCCGCGCACAGGTCGAAGCCGTGCTCGTCCGCGAATCGCCACTGCTCGACCGAGGGCATGACGTTGAACATCCTCAGAGTGACCAGATCCTGCCCGCTGGAGAAATACTCTTCGCGCAGGCGGAGCAGGTCGGCGGGGAGCTGGCCCTCGTGGTCGCCGACCTGCGCGCTGCCCGCCGCGTAGACCGCCCGGATGCCGGTGCTCAGCAGCGCCTCGATGGCGGCATCCGAATGCCCGCGCGAGCGCGAGTTGTGACTGTTGTCGATGAAGGTCGTCGTGCCCGCGTTGATCGCCTGCGCCGCCGAGAGGAGCTCCGCGATCGCAATGTCTTCGGGGCGGTAGTGCAGCGCGAGGCCGCCGTGCGTGATCGACATGTATTCGCCGAAGTCGGCATCCGGTGCCACTCCGCGCAGTTGCCCCTCCCACGCGTGGAGGTGTGAGTCGATGAGCCCCGGCACGATGATCGTGCCGCTCGCGTCGATCACGATCGCGTCCTGGCCGACCTGATCCGCAAGCCCCGGGCCGATGGCCTCGATGGTGCTGCTCCTCAGCAGGAGGTCGCCCCGCACCACTCCGGGCGGACCCATCGTGACGATCGTCGCGCCGGTCAGCAGCATCCGTCGGCTGGCGTCGCCCTGGCTGCCGACGGCTCTGTCTCGCTCTGCAAGCTGATCGCGAAGGCTCATCGGTCGGCCCGGCAGGTCAGTAGCGGCGTTACCGGTAGTTGATGAACTGCAGGTCGACGTCGAGGTCCGCAGCCTTCAGCAGCCGCTGCACTTCCTGCAGATCGTCGCGGCTCTTGGACTGCACGCGAAGCTCGTCACCCTGGATCTGCGACTTCACGCCCTTGGGCCCCTCGTCGCGGATGATCTTGCCGATCTTCTTCGCGTTCTCCTGCGAGATGCCGTCCTTGATCGTCGAAGTGATGCGGTACTCCTTGCTCCCCGCGACCGGTTCACCGGATTCCAGACTCTTCAGCGAGATACCGCGCTTGACGAGCTTGGACTGGAAGACATCCAAGACCGCCTTCGCCCGCTCCTCCGTGCTCGCCTTGATCAGTACGGCTTCGCCGCTCCACTCGATCGAGGCGCCCGTCCCCTTGAAGTCGTAGCGCTGCTCGACCTCCTTGCGGGCCTGCTGCAACGCGTTGTCAGCCTCCTGGTGGTCGACCTTGCTCACGATGTCGAAGGATGAATCAGCCATGCGCGGAAGTCTAGCCGGGCGTCGAAGTGCGGACTCGGAATGGCCAATGATGCAAGCGCTTGCACAACCGTTCTCCACTGTTACCGGTAACGACCTGCCGTGAAGTCACGAACCCGTATCGATCAGTGATCCCAGAGGTTGCGGAGACGGGCGATCGTGGTAACAATGTAAGCGCTTGCAGTTTTGCGAGCGGAAGAACGGCCTTCAACGGTGCCCAGCGCCGGCCCGGGCCGGTCATACCCCCTATTGCACTTGAGAGAGGCACACCGATGAAGGTGAACAGGAAGAGCGCGATCGGAGTCGGCGCGCTCATCGCCGGAAGCATGATCCTGCTCGGCGGCTGCGCTGCCGGCGGCAGCGGAGACAGCGGAGACAGCGGTGACAGCGGTGACACGACGCCCATCACCATATGGGTCGACATCGAGCGCAAGCCCGCGCTTGAGCCGGTTGCGAAGTCCTTCACGGAGGACACCGGCATCGAGGTCAAGCTCGTGACCAAGGACTTCGCGACCGTCGACCAGGACTTCATCAGCCAGGTTCCGACCGGCAAGGGCCCCGACATCATCGTCAGCCCCCACGACAAGCTCGGCGCGTACGTGGCCGCGGGTGTCGTGGCACCCCTCGAACTGGGCGATGTCGCCGACGGCTTCGCTGAGGCGTCGATCCAGGCCATGACATACGACGGCCAGACGTACGGCGTGCCGTACTCGATCGAGAACGTGGCGCTCGTGCGCAACACCGATCTGGTCGCAGAGCCGGCAACGACGTTCGACGAGGTCATCGCGAACGGCACCGCCGCCGGCACCGAGTACCCGTTCCTCGTCGGCCTGTCGCCGGAGCAGGGTGACCCGTACCACCTGTACCCGCTGCAGACCTCGTTCGGCTCGCAGGTGTTCGCGCAGAACGCCGACGGCAGCTACGACGCCTCCCAGCTCGTCCTGGGCGACGCGGCCGGCCAAGCGTTCGCCACCTGGCTCGCCACGCAGGGTGCCACCGGCACGGGCGTCATCAATGCGAACATCGACGGTGACAAGGCGCGCGAGTTCTTCCTCGCCGGGCAGTCCCCGTACTACCTGACCGGACCGTGGAACATCCCCGCGATCTCCGAGGCCGGCATCAACTACGCCGTCGACCCGCTCCCGAGCGCCGGCGGCCAGGAAGCGCGTCCGTTCGTGGGCGTCAACGGCTTCTTCCTCTCGAGCAAGTCGACCAACGCGCTGGCGGCGACGAACTTCATCGTCAACTACCTCAGCACTGAGGACGCTCAGCTCGCGCTGTACGAAGTCGGCGGTCGTCCGCCGGCGCTGATCGCGGCGTACGAGACGGCTGCTGAGTCCGACCCCGATGTTCTTGCCTTCGGTGCGATCGGCCAGAAGGGCGCTCCGATGCCCTCCATCCCCGAGATGGGCGCGGTGTGGTCCGACTGGGGCAACGCCGAGCTCCAGATCATCAAGGGCGAGGGCGGCGACCCGGTGACCGTTTGGGATACCGCCGCGACCAACATTCAGGGCAAGATCTGAGGCCCAGTAGTACATCAGGTGGGTGGGGCTGTCCGCGGCCCCACCCACCTGTCTAATCTGTAGCCAGACACTGCGATGAAGGAGCGTCCCTCGATGGCCGACGTGAAGCAGAACGCGCCCAAGACAGCGGCGAAAACGTCCACCTGGGGCGACGATCCGTTCCACAAGCCGAGCAAGCGACTGACCTCCGGGGGTCTGCTCGCGCTCATCGTGAAGGTCGTCCTTCTCGCCATCATCGACGCGCTCGCCGTGTTCGGCGTATGGGTGCTGATCGGCAAGGGCGACTGGGTCGCCGCCATCATCCTGGCGGTCGTCGTGGCCGGAGTGAACTACGTCTACCTCCGCCCGGGCCTCCTGCCCGGGAAATACCTGACGCCCGGCCTGGCATTCCTGGCCGTCTTCCAGGTCTTCGTGATCATCTACACGGGCTTCATCGCGTTCACGAATGCGGGAGACGCGCACAACAGCACCAAAGAAGACGCGATCGCCCAGATCATCCGCACGTCGCAGGACCGCGTCCCGGATTCGCCGGAGTACACCGTGCAGGTCCTCAAGCAGGGCGACCAGTTCGGCCTGCTCGTGGCCGAGCCCGGCGGCGATCTGTCGTTCGGCACCAGTGAGCAGCCCCTCGAAGCGGTCGACGGCCCGCCGGACGGGTGGAACGAGCTCAATCTCAGCCAGGTCATCCGCTTCCAGGATGAGGTGCTGGCGGTCAACGTCCCGATCTCGGACGACATCAACGACGGAACGCTGCGCACGTCGGACGGCCAGAAGGCCTACGTGTACGTGTCGAGCCTCGTCTATGACGAGTCGGCCGACACCTTCACCGACGCGGAATCCGGACAGGTGTACGTCGACGACGGCGAGGGCAACTTCCGAGCGGAGGACGGAACGACGTTGACGCCCGGCTGGCGCGTCGCGATCGGGTGGGACAACTTCGCGTTCGCCTTCACGAACGAGCAGATCCGCGATCCGCTCATCCGCGTGACCATCTGGACGTTCGTCTTCGCGGCCCTGTCGACTCTGGTCTGCTTCGCCCTGGGTCTGTTCCTCGCGATCGTGTTGAACCATCCGACGCTTCGCGGCAAGAAGATCTACCGCATCCTGGTCATCCTCCCGTATGCATTCCCCGCGTACCTGACCGGCCTCGTCTGGGCGGGCATGCTGAATCAGGAGTTCGGATTCATCAACCAGGTGCTCCTCGGTGGAGCGCAGATACCTTGGCTGGCCGATCCGTGGCTCGCGAGACTCAGCGTGATCTTCGTGAACATGTGGCTCGGCTACGGGTACATGTTCCTGGTCTGCACCGGCGCGCTCCAATCGCTGCCCGATGACATCATCGAGGCGGGAAAGATGGATGGCGCGGGAGCATGGCGCATCTTCCGATCCGTCAAGCTGCCACTCCTGTTCGTGGCCGTCGCGCCGTTGCTGATCGCGACGTTCGCGTACAACTTCAACAACTTCGGCGTGATCTACATGCTCACGCGAGGCAATCCGCGGTTCACCGACACGACACTCGACATCGGCGCCACCGACATCATGATCACGATGGTGTACAAGGTCGCCTTCGGCGGCGGGGGCGGTCGAGACCTGGGTCTCGCGTCGGCACTGTCGATCCTGATCTTCATCATCGTGACGATCGTCGCGGTGGTCAGCTTCCGGCAGACCAAGGCACTGGAGGATCTGAACTGATGACCGAGAACGAGACCGGCTCCGCCGGCACACGCAGGGATCGCAGCTCCAGCTCTCGTGGGCCAGTCGCGCCTGTGGGCCTGGTCGGAATCGAGGAGGGCGAGATCTTCGGACAGGCCCTCGATGAGCCCCGATCGGTCATCCCGCCCCGCCGGCGACAGTCCTTCAGGCACTGGTTCGTCGATAAGGGCTGGCGCCACATCGTGGCGTGGGCGGCCATCGTGTTCGCAGTGTTCCCCCTGCTGTACGTCCTGTCGGTGTCGTTCAACCCGATCGGAACGCTCACCGGATCGAACCAGCTGTTCCGTGCCTTCTCCCTCGACAACTACACGAACCTGCTCACGAATCCCGACGTGCCCTACCCGCGCTGGTACGCGAACTCGCTGCTGATCGCGATCGTGACGAGTGTGTTCACCGTGCTGCTGTGCGCGATGGGCGCTTACGCGTTCTCGCGGATGCGATTCAAGGGCCGTCGTTTCGGGCTCATGTCGTTGCTCGTGCTGCAGATGTTCCCGCAGCTCCTGGCGATCACCGCCATCTTCCTGCTCATGATCCAGATCAGCGACGTGTTCCCGGCGATCGGCCTCGGCACCCACGCCGGTCTGATCATGATCTACCTCGGCGGCGCGCTCGGCGTGCAGACGTTCCTCATGTACGGGTTCTTCAACACCGTGCCGACGGCTATCGACGAGGCCGCCAAGATCGATGGGGCGGGTCACGCGCGTGTGTTCTTCACGATCATGCTGCCGCTGGTCGTGCCGATCCTGGTCGTCATCGGCCTGTTGACCTTCATCGGAATCATCGGCGAGTTCGCGATCGCAAGCGTGATCCTGACTGACCCGAACCAGCAGACGGTCGCCGTTGGACTGTTCCAGCTGGTGTCGGGCTTCCAGTCGCAGAACTGGGGCATCTTCTGCGCCGGTGCGGTGCTGGCCGCCCTTCCGGTGATGGTCTTCTTCCTGGTGTCGCAGCGCTACATCTCAGGTGGCCTGGTCTCGGGCAGCGTCAAGTAGAACGGCTGCCGGGGCGGCATCCGTTCTGCACAACTGAACAACAATCCGAGGGCTCTGCCATGGCGACCGGCCGTGCAACCACGTCGATTCTTCGGCGGCGTTGCCGCCTGCCCGCATGAAAGGCCCATCGTATGGAACTCCCGATCCCGCACCACGACGGTTCGCCGCTGCACGTCGACAACCTCAGTCCGACGCTCGGGGAGACGGTCCGGGTACGGGTCCGCGTGCCCGCGGACTACGGTCCCCTTGTCGCAGTGCGGACGCGCTCGAACCCCGACCATGAGCCCGCCTGGACGGATGCCGCCCTCATCGGCTCCGCCGACGGGTGGGACTGGTGGGAGGCGGATGTCGTCGTCGGCAATCCGCGTCACGGCTACCGGTGGCTGTTCCAGCACGAGGACGGCCGGGTGCATTGGCTGAACCAGTCGGGGCTGCACACCCTCGAGACGCTGGATGCCGAGGACTTCGCGCTGGTCGCCTCTCCGCCGCCCCCCGAGTGGATGTACGACGCGGTCATGTACCAGGTGTTCCCCGACCGATTCGCGAGGTCGGCTCAGGCTGACGAGCACGAGACACCCGACTGGGCGATCCCGGCGGCGTGGGATGACCCGGTCGACACGGTCGCGCCCGGGCGATCGCAGCAGTTCTACGGGGGAGACCTGGACGGGCTCACCGGCAAGCTCGACCACCTGGTCGAGCTCGGGGTCAATCTGCTGTACCTGACTCCGGTGTTCCCTGCCGCCTCGAACCATCGCTACGACGCCTCCAGCTTCCTGTCGGTCGATCCGCTTCTGGGCGGCGATGAGGCGTACATCCGGCTCATCGAGGCGGCGCATGAGCGCGGCATCCGCATCATCGGCGATCTGACGAGCAACCATTCGGGGGATCGCCACGAGTGGTTCCTGTCCGCACTGGGCAACCCCGCTGCGCCGGCGGAGGAGTTCTACTACTTCACGGACGAGGGCAACACCGAGTACGTCTCGTGGCTCGGCTACCCGACGCTGCCGAAGTTCAACTGGGCATCGGAGAAGCTGCGTGAGCGCTTCATCGACGGGCCCGACTCCGTCGTCGCGAAGTGGCTGAAACCGCCCTACAGCACGGACGGGTGGCGCATCGATGTGGCGAACATGACCGGGCGCCTCGGCGAGGTCGACCTGAACGCCGAGGTGCGTCAGCTGCTGCGCCGGACCATGATCGACATCAATCCCGAGACGATCCTGCTCGGCGAGTCGACGAACGATGCGGTGAGCGACCTGCAGGGGGACGGCTGGCACGGCGCGATGACCTACCCGTCGTTCACCCGCCCGTTGTGGGGATGGCTGAGCGAGCCCGTCGCCACCCGCTACGTGAGCGCGGAGGGCGAGGAGGTGACCGATCCCTGGTTCTTCGGCCAGCCGATCGGCGGCATCCCTCGCTACACGGCGGCCCAGTTCGTAGCGGCGGTCACGCGGTTCACGGCCGGCATCCCCTGGCGCGTCCGGCTCGGCAACATGCAGCCGCTTGACACGCACGACACGGCCCGCTTCGCAACGCATGCCGCACCCGGCAGCATCCCGCTGGCGGTCGGGCTCTCGATGACCCTCCCGGGACTGCCGGTCGTCTTTGCGGGCGACGAGTACGGCGTCATCGGCGTGGACGGCGAGGCGAGTCGCACACCCATGCCGTGGGGGAGTGAGAGCGAGCCCGAGGTCGCCGCCCGCCTTGCGCTGTACCGCGACCTCATCCGGCTGCGGCGCGACCACCCGGTGCTCGGCACCGGCGGTCTGCGATGGGTGCACGTCGACGACGACACGGTGATCTTCGTCCGCGAATCGGCGGAGGAATCGATCCTCGTGCTCGCGTCGAGCGGCGACGTCGATGTCGAGCTCGCATCGATCAGCGTGCCGCGCGCCGCGGACGCGGTCGACCTGTACGGGGATGCGACCCTGGCGACGGCATCCGATGGGTCCGTCCTGATCACGGCGGACGGCCCGGTGTTCGCAGCGTGGGCGCTGCCCGGCGTCGTCCTGCCGTGAGCGCGGAACGGTTCGAGGCGCTCACCGCAGGTCTCGCGAACGGGGTGCGTGCGCGGGATGGCGTGTTCGGGCTCGTACTGCTCGGTTCGGCATCCGACAGCGGCGCACTGCGACGAGACGAGTGGTCGGATCACGACTTCTTCGCGCTGATCGATCCCGGCCGGGGTGTGGGCGTGCGCCCCGACCTGTCGTGGCTGCCGGATCAGGATCGGCTCGTGCTGACCGCACGCGAGGGGGAGATCGGCTTCGTCGCGGTGTACGACGACGGGCACGTCTTCGAGTTCGCGTTCTCCGAGGTGGACGAACTGGCCGGTGCGATGGCGGGCGATGCCACCGTGGTGCTGGACGATTCGGTCGGCTCGGTGGCGGCGCTCATCGCGAATGCCCACGCCACCGCCGCGGCATCCGACCGCTTCGATCCCGCGAACGACGTGCGTCTCGTCCTCGTCAAGCTGCTGATCGGGGTCGGGCGGGTACGGCGCGGCGAGCGGCTCAACGGCGGGCAGTTCATCCGCACCTGGGCGGTGCAGCACCTCGTGCGGGCGATCCGCGGTCGCTACGCGGATCGGTCCACGACCTTGCGCGACGTGATCGACCCGATGCGTCGGTTCGAGACGGACTTCCCGGAGTGGGGTGCGCGGATCGCGGAGCTGCTGGAGCGTCCCGCGGAGGACGCCGCGTGCGGACTCCTGCAGCTCACGCGCGAAGTGTTCGAGCCGGGCTGGAGCGATTTCCCGTCGCGTGCCGCGGACGCCGTCGCGGCAAGGCTGGGCTGGCGTTGCGGCTGATTCTCCACAGGTGGTGACACCGGGTTGCGGCATCCCTCCGCGATCCGCTCGGGCTGCAGGAGCCGTCGAGCGCTGCGTCGTGATCCGCGGCCGACGCGCCGAGGGTCCGCAGGAGTCGGGTTCTTCGTAGACTGAGCGAAGACGCGAGGAGGTCCGATGCGCCAGCTGTCCGAAGACGACATCCGCGGGGCGTTCGCCAACGCGAGCGACGACGAGCTGCGGCTCCTGACATTCCCACCGGATCTGGTCCTGACCGACTGGGATCATCTGGATTTCCTGGCGTGGCGTGATCAGCACTCGAAGGGCCGTGGCTATCTCGTCGCAGAGCTGGGCAACCGGCCCATCGGCGTCGTGCTGCGCTCGTCGGAGGGCAGCTCGCGGGCGAGCTCGGCGCTGTGCAATGTCTGTCACACGATGCAGCCGGCCGATCAGGTCTCGCTGTTCTCCGCCCGCAAGGCGGGGGATGCCGGTCTTCGCGGCGACACCGTGGGCACGTACCTGTGCACCGACCTGTCATGTCACGAGAACGTGCGCCTCGCCGCACCGCTCGCCCCGAACGAGGTCCGCGCGAGCGTGGACGCGCGGATCGACGGAACACGGCAGAGGGCAGAGGCCTTCATCGAGAGAGTGCTCGAATCAGCGAGGGCGGAAGCATGAGCGGTCGGATTGTGGTCATCGGCGATGCGCTGATCGACGAGTTGCGCGACGACACCGGGGTCCGCGAATTCGTGGGCGGTGCGGCGCTGAACGTGGCGGTGGGTCTCACGCGCCTGGGCGTTCCGACCACGCTGATCGCGATGGTCGGCGACGACGAGGCGGGGGCGCACATCAGGTCCTACCTCGCGGACTACGGCGTGGATCTGATCGCCACGCCGTCGGCGCTGGGCTCTTCGAGGGCCGTGAGCACCCGGAGCGCCGCGGGCGAACCGGTCTACGAGTTCAACGCCGCCGCGCAGGCGCGCGGGATCGTCTTCGGCGACGACGTGCGCGACGCGATCGCGGATGCCGACATCGTCGCGGTCAGCTGCTATCCGTTCGACAACGCCGAGCAGACCGAGCTGCTGGCGGCCGCACTCGAGGGGACGCCCGGCACCCTGGCGATCGATCCGAACCCGCGTTCCGGCATGATGTCGGACCTCGACGGATTCGTGCGAGGTTTCGAGACGCTCGCCGCCTGGGCGACGCTCGTCAAAGTCGGCGAGGACGACGCCGCCCTGCTGTACGGCGAGCCGCTCGACGCGCTGCGGGCGCGGCTTGTGGAGCTCGGGGTCGATGTGGTGCTCGCGACCCAGGGGTCGTCGGGCGCCACGATCGAGGCGGGCGACATCGTCGTGACCCGGCCGATCTCGAATCTGCCCGGTCGCATCGTCGACACGATGGGTGCCGGCGACGCGGCCTTCGCTGCGGCGGTCGCATCGCTGATGGACGGCGCAGAGAAGGACGAGGACGCCTGGGGTGAGGCGCTCGAGCGGGCGATGGACGTCGCCGCCGCGACCTGCCGCTTCGAGGGTGCGCTGCTGCGGCTGCCCGAGTCGCTCGCCGACCTCGACCTGGACCGCATCGGCACCTGATCGGGGCATGCCCAGATCGACGATTCCCGGCATGCTGGCCGGATTTTCGTGGTGCGCGCCGGACGCGTAAGATGGGTGATCGCGCCTCCGCTCGACTGTACAAGCCGGTCGGGTGCGCGTCTGGCGAGTTACCCAAGCGGCCAAAGGGATCTGACTGTAAATCAGCCGGCGTAGCCTTCGGGGGTTCGAATCCCTCACTCGCCACGAAACGACAGAAGCGCCCCCTCGTGGGGCGCTTCTGTCGTTCATCGGCCCAGGGGATTCGAACAGCCGCGCGCAGCACGGCGCGTTGATCTGCCCAGCCGCTAGCACTCGCCTGGCGGGCTGGCAACCCCGCGCCCGATTCCAGCGCCCTCCACGACCGCGAGCGTACGATGGCCCGATTCGCACCGACGAAGGGACAGGACGATGACCGGAACACAGGGTGACATCGACGCCGCGACGAAGGCCGCACGTGATGCAGCCGCCAAGGTGCGCGCGACCGCAGACGATGCAGGAGCATCGCTCGGGGCCACTGCTGAGGAGATCGCAGATCAGGTCGCTTCAGCTGGGACTACTGCCAAGTCCGATCTCTCAGGCGCCGTCGGCGACATGGCCGACAAGGTCAGCGAGAAGGTCGGCGACGTCGCCGCGGGAGCGAAGAGCGCAGCATCCGACGCCCAGGCCGCGGTCGGAAAGGCAGCCGATGCGGCGACGGATGCTGCCAGGGCGGCCGGCGCCAAGATCAAGAGCGCCGCGGGCGACGTCGACTTCGACGAGATCATCGCGCAGGGCCGCACCGTCGCAGGTCAGTGGACCGACCGGCTCAAGCAGGCATACCGGGAGCGGCCCGCTGTCGTGATCGCCGCCGCGGCCGGTGCCGTCGTCGTCGCCACGGCGATCGTGCGCGGCCTGGCGCGACGCTGACCGTTCGCTCCGGCCCGCGCTCCTGTCTCGCGGCGCGCGGGCCGGAACGACGCACCGCCAATAGGCTCCCTCCATGGAGTGGCACGCAACCGGATCCCTGACCGCACAGCCCGCAATCGAGCATCCTGAGCTGCTCGCGCCGTCGGTGCGCCGGACCCTCGATGAGCTCGGCGGCGAGTGGGCCGGCCGAGTCGGAGTGGCGTCGATCGATCCCGCACTCGCCGACACCGCGGAGTTCTGCGCGCGGTACGGCGTGGCCATGGACGCATCAGCGAACTGCGTCGTGATCAGAGGAAAGCGCGGCGGCGAAACCCGCTTCGCCGCCTGCATGGTGCTCGCGACCACGCGCGCAGATGTGAACGGGGCGGTGCGCCGCCGACTCGACGCGCGCACGGCATCGTTCGCGCCGATGGATGAGGCGGTCGCGCTGTCCGGGATGGAGTACGGCGGCATCACGCCGATCGGACTGCCGGTCGAGTGGCCCATTCTGATCGACGCTGCGGTCGCGCGCGCCGAGGAGGTCGTGATCGGCAGCGGCATCCGCGGGAGCAAGCTGTTCCTGCCCGGTTCCGCACTCGGGTCGTTGCCGAACGCCGAGGTGATCGAGGGTCTCGCCCGACCGGTGGAGTGAGCACGCCGCAGCGCCCCGAAGGCACCGCGCCGGCCGCTTTGCACAGCTCGCGAACACGGCCCCGCCGTCCTCCCCGCTGCATGTCAGGATGGGCGTGTGCAGGCGCGCCCTGCCGACGAGAGGACTGCCCATGACCGATCCCCACGCCGAACCGGCCCTCGCTGATTCGTCGAGTTCCTCGCTCGTGCGCGCGGCGATCTGGGTCGCGATCGGTGCGCTGATCGCCGCGGCGATCGTCTGCGTCGTCTGGGTTCTGATCGGCACGCAGAACGGCATCATCGGGCGGGCCTTCCTCACGATCCTCCTGCTCGCCGCATTCGCCGGTGTGGCGATCATCGATGCGCACCTCGCATCGCGTCGCCCGGCCTGGTTCGCGCTCGCGAGCATGCTCACGTGGGTGGTGACCCTGCTGATCGGCGCAGTCATGATCTGGCTTCCGGAGCGCTACTCGTGGGGCGGGTTCAACCGGTTCGTGCAGTTCCTGCTGATCGTGCTGATCCTCCAGCTCGCGCTGCTCCACATCCGGCTGTACACGAAAGCCCTGCAGCGCCACGTCACGACGTTCACGCAGATCGTCGGAATCGTCACCATCACGCTCGTCATCGGACTGGCGGTCATGCTCGTCCTGCCGCTCATGCTCAGCGAATGGGTCGAGTTCGCCGATCTGTACTGGCGGTTCGTGGTGGCGGTGACGATCCTGGCGGCCGTCGGCACGGCCCTGATCCCGCTCGTCAACGCGCTCTTCGCTCCGAGGAAGCCGCGCCCCGCGTACCTGAACCCGCCGCCGATCGGTCCGGTGCTGCAGCCGTGGCCGACGTTCGCCGACGGGGTCACGCCCCTGCCGATGATGCCCGATGGTCAGCCCGACTGGAACGCCTACTACACGGGGTATCCGTCTCAGGTGTCCCAGGCGATCGCCCCGGTCGCGCCGATGGCCGCGCCGCCACAGCAGTGGCCCGATCAGGCGCAGGCGCCGAGTGCATCGCCGGCACCGCAGCGCAGCGGCTACGAGGGCTACCCGCCGCCGCCACCTCTGCCGCCGCGACCGTAGGCCGGGCGGCGGGCTCGCCAGGCCTCAGCCGCGCAGGAGCTCGAGGGCGGCCATCGCCGCGTTGTGCCCGCCGAGCCCGCTGACGGCGCCGCCTCGGCGAGCGCCCGATCCGCACATGAGCACTCGAGGATGCGCCGTCTCCACGCCCCAGCGCGCAGCGGGGGAGTCGAGCACCTCGTCGTCCTCGGCCCACGGCCACGACAGCGGGCCGTGGAAGATGTCGCCGCCGACCATCCCCAGTGACTCCTCGAGGTCGGCGGTGGTCCGCGCCTCGACGCAGGGCGATCCGTCCGGCGCCACGTACACGCAGTCCGATATCGGCTCAGCGAGCACGGAGTCGAGCGAACGCTGCGCCGCGTCCAGAAGCGCGGTGCGGGCGGCATCCTGATCCATGCCCGCCACGAGGCGGTGCGGCAGCTGCAGCCCGAAGAGCGTCAGCGTCTGAGCACCCTCCGCCTGCAGTCGCGGACCGAGGATCGACGGATCGGTCAGAGAGTGGCAATAGATCTCGGCGGGAAGGGGATCCGGGATGCCGCCGCCCGCGGCGACCGCGTAGGCGTCATCGAGCTGCGACATCGCCTCGTTGATGTGGAAGGTCCCGGCGAACGCGGCCTCCGCCGCGACGCTCTCGTCTCGCAGCCGCGGCAGGCGCCGCAGGAGCATGTTGACCTTGACCTGCGCCCCTTCCGGTGGTCCCGCCGTCGCGGTTCCGTCCGCGAGCAGACGATCCAGCACCGCCGGACCGACCCCGCTCAGCACCAGCCGGCCGCGCAGCGACTCCGGTCGCTCACCGCCCAGCTCGACATCGCCGTCGGGACCGATCGCGACCACCTCAGCGCGGGTGCGCAGTTCCGCTCCAGCATCCCGTGCGGCGCGTTCGAGCTCGGCGCTGACGCGGCCCATCCCGCCCACGGGGACATCCCAGTCGCCGGTGCCGCCGCCGATCACGTGGTACAGGAAGCACCGGTTCTGCCGCAGGCTCTCGTCGCCCGACGACGAGAATGTGCCGATGAGGCCGTCGGTCAGAGCGATCCCGCGCGCCAGGTCGGTCTCGAACGACTCCCGCAGAACCCCGCCGAGCGGGCGTTCGATGAGCTCGTCCCACAGGACGTCGTCGCCGATGCTCGCGCGAACCTGCGCGCGAGAGCGCAACGGCTCGGTCACCGTCGGGAAGAGCTCACGCGCCAGCGGCGAGATCCGCTCGTAGAACCGGGCGAACCGCTCGGCCTCCCGGGCGTCGCCGGTTGTGCGAAGGAACGACGCGGCCGTTGCGTCGTGGTCCCCGGTGTCGACGAGGATGCCGCGCGACGGATCGGCCGGATCGGGCGTATAGGACGAATAGCGGCGACGCCGCAGGTCGATCCTGAGACCCAGGTCGTCGATGATCCGCCGCGGCAGCAGGCTGACGAGGTACGAGTATCGCGACAGTCGGGCAGCGACGCCGTCCCACGGGCTCTCTGATACCGCGGCGCCGCCGAGGTGGCCGAGTCGCTCGAGCACGACGACCGTGAGCCCGGCGCGAGCGAGGTATGCGGCGGCGACGAGCGCGTTGTGCCCGCCTCCGACGATCACGACATCGTGAGTGGCGTCGTCAGTGCGGGGCATCCCTCCACGCTAATGCGCGTACCTGTCCACGCGGTGCGGGCTGTGGATGCCGCGACGATAGCGTGGACGCATGGCAACCGAACAGCCGCTCGAAGCGCTCGCGATCGAGATCGCTCGCGAGGCCGGCGCGCTCGCGCAGCAGCGGCGGACGGAGGGCGTCGCAATCGCGGCGACCAAGTCGTCGATCGCCGACATCGTCACCGAAGCCGACCGCGAGGTCGAGAGGCTGATCCGTGCGCGACTGGCCGACGAACGACCGGGCGACGGGTTCCTCGGCGAGGAATCGGGCGCCGAGCGCGGCACGACCGACATCACCTGGGTCGTCGACCCTATCGACGGGACGGTCAACTACGCCTACGGGATCCCGGCGTACGCCGTCAGCATCGCGGCAGTGCGTGGGGAGCCGAATCCCGACGCGTGGGAGGCGCTGGCCGGAGCCGTCTTCAGTCCGTCGACCGGTGAGCAGTTCCACGCGTCGCGGGGCGGGGGCGCATGGCTGGACGGCCACCGGCTGTCGGTCAACGAGGAGCCCTCGACTGCCGGCGCACTGCTCGCGACCGGGTTCGGCTACGACCCGGCGACCCACGCGAGCGACCTCGCCCGCGTCGGCCGCGTGATGCCGATGGCGAGGGATCTCCGCCGCATCGGCGCAGCATCCCTCGATCTGGCATTCGTGGCGGCCGGACGCTTCGACGGTTACTTCGAACGCGGCCTGCAACCGTGGGATCACGCCGCCGGCGCGCTCCTGGTGGAAGAGGCCGGGGGTCGGTTCGCGAAGATCCAACTCGACGACATCCCCGGCCGCCCGCTGTTCGTGGCGTCGGGCCCCGGGGTTTTCGACAGGCTGCTCGCGGCCGCGGTCGGTCCGTGAAAGTATTGCGTGTAACCTTCCGGCGCGTCGCAGTCTGTCGCACACGACATTCCCAGGCGTGAACGGATAGTCTTTACCTGATCGTTACCTTTGCCGCCCGAACGGTGAGGTGATCAGAAGCCCGAAGTCCGACCGTTGCCCCCCGAGCGACACGATCCGAAAGTCCCCTGCGCTTTGCCTTTCGACGCCCCTCAGGCTGCGTCTGCGCCCACGCGACGTTCCAGCCGGTCATCCGCCACGCCGCCCTCGGCGACCGCGGAGACTCCAGGGGCATCGCGCGCAGAGCTTCGCCGGCGGAGTGCCGAATCGATCGCCGACCGGCCGATGCCGGTGTGGGGCCGCCCGGCGCCCGTGAGCGCGCCGTCGTCGGATGCTGCCGCCGACGTGTCCGCGCCGATCGAGGCGCCCGTTGCGCTGACTGCCCCCGAGGCGCACGCCGTCCCGGACGAAGTCGAATCAACGGACGTGCCGGAGCGCTCCTCGAGCCCCTCGCTTGCCGACGCCACGCCGTTGGCAGCGGTGGTCACGGCGCTGGTCGCCGCAGCCGATGCGCCGAGCACCGCGCCGCTGCGCCGCAGGCGCCGACGCCCCGCCACCGAGCCCGCCGCCGACGCCCCGACGATCGACTCCGAGCCGACGGCTGCGCCGATGCTCGACACCGTCCTCGTGGCCGCCGAGCCGTTCGAGCTGCTCGAGCCGGTCATCGACGAGGCCCCCACCGCGACCGAGGATGAGGTCGTCGAGCCCGCGTCCACGGAGCCTGCCGTCGATGCTCAGGACGCGGCATCTGCGCTTCCCGAAGAGCACATCGATGCGTTCGAGGCGGCCGCACGACTCTTCTCCTTCACCGCGGAGACCCCGATCCAATCGGCACCCGAGCCGGAGAACGCCGCAGGCGCCGAGCAGCCGACGACCGAGCACGTCGCGACGCGTCGCAGCCGGGGCGCGGCCTTCAAGCGTGTGAGTGCCGCGTCGTTCTCGGTCGGCGTGATGGGCATCGTGGGGCTGCTCACCGTCGGGCTGACCACGCCCGCCGATGCGGTCGCCGCCGCGAACGGCACGGACATCACCAGCGCGGCGGTCGCATCCGCGAACGGAGACGTCGCACCCGGTTCCGACGAGATCCAGGCCTACGTGACCCCCGCCGAGATGCAGAGCGCCGCGATCGATCGCAACGAAACGTACTCGACCCTCACGATGGCGCAGCTCGCATCCGAGTCGGGCATCTCCAACTACTCGAACTTCTTCATCAACAACCCCAATTCGCCGATCCAGTGGCCGTTCGCGGTCGGTGTTCCGATCAGCTACGGCTTCGGCATGCGCGACGGAACAATGCACGAGGGCGTCGACTTCACTCCGGGCGAGGGTTCACCGATCCAGGCGATCGCCGACGGCGTCGTCCGCGAGTCGACCGACTCGGGCGGTGCGTTCGGTGTTCACATCGTGATCGACCACATCATCGACGGGGTGCTCGTCTCCAGCAGCTACTCGCACATGCTCTACGGGTCGCGTCAGGTCGAGGTCGGCGATCACGTCACGGTCGGAACGATCGTCGGCCACACCGGCAACACCGGACGCTCCTACGGCGCCCACACGCACTTCGAGATCCTGCAGAACGGCACCACGCCGATCGACCCGATCCCGTGGCTGCGCGAGCACGCCGGCGGCTGACCCAGGATTCAAGAGGATGCCGGTGCTCTGGTATTCTCTTCTAGTTGCCCAGGCAGGCTTGGGCACGCCCCGATAGCTCAGTGGCAGAGCACTTCCATGGTAAGGAAGGGGTCGTCAGTTCAATCCTGACTCGGGGCTCGCAGCATCCATTCGCGTGACCCGGATGCCGTGCGGCAGGGTAGCTCAGTTGGTGAGAGCGCACGACTCATAATCGTGAGGTCGCGGGTTCAAGCCCCGCTCCTGCTACGCAGAAAGCGCCCCCTTGTGGGGCGCTTTCCTCGTACAAGGGCGTTGGGGACAAGCCCCGCTCCCCGCGTCGCAGCATTTCAGTGCGCGCGGACGGGATTCGCGTCAGCCCCTTCGGTGATCGTCAACACCACGACACTGTGCTCGTCGATGCCGAAGGCACTCCGTCGCTCCGGGTCGCCGAGTACTGCACGTGCGCCGGCCAATGACGCCGCCCCGCATGGGCCGGCGTGCACGCCGTTGACGGCGAGGGTCCGCGCTGCATCCACGGCGGCATGGTCGGGGATGGCAACGGAGGCGTCAAGGCCCGCACGGATGACCGGCCAGGCGATCGTGGACGGAGTACCGCAGTTGAGGCCCGACATGATGGTCGCACCCGTCTCGACGGTGACCGGTTCGCCGGCACGGATGCTGGCCGTGATGCACGCCGCGGACGTCGGCTCCACCGCGATGACCGCAGTGCGGAACCCGCGCCCGCCGCTCCGGTAGTGCGTGACGGCGGCCTGGAGGAGAGACCCGACTCCTGTGGGCACCATGAGAAGGTCAGGACGGTCGGCTCCGAGCGCGATCAGCTGCTCGTCGACCTCGGCGAACAGCGTGTCGTAGCCCTCGACGATCCATGCCGGAACCTGCTCGTAGCCGTCCCACGCGGTGTCCTGGACGAGTACGTCCCGGTGGCGCGCCGCCGACCGAGCTGCCGCGGCGACGGCATCGTCGTACGTGCCGTCCACCTCGACGACCTGGGCGCCCTCGTCGAGGATCGCCTGTACCGCATGCGGGTGAACGCCACCGCGAGGGATGAAGATCCGGGCAGACCGGCCGGCGAGCAGTGAGAACCGAGCGACTGCCCGACCGTGGTTGCCGTCGGTCGCCGTGACGACACGCGCGCGAGCGGGCGCCGCGGAGAGGGCGCGGTCCACGGCCCACGAGGCTCCGAGCGCTTTGAACGCGGGGAGCCCGAGTCGACTCGATTCGTCTTTGGCGAACACACGACCCACGTTCAGCTCTGCGGCGACAGCTGAAAGCTCGACGAGCGGGGTCGCTGCGTAAGCCGGCAGCGACCGATGGAACTCGAGTGCCGTGCCGCTTGACGCCGCAAACGACCACGCGTGGGCGCGGGCGTTGACCACCCAGTCCGCCTCGACCGTCATGGCGCCGTCGGGGGGAGCTCGGACCGCACGAGCTGCAGGTAGAACGCGATACCCGCCTCGAGCACGTCATCGTTGAAGTCGTAGTCCCGACTGTGGAGCGGGGTACCGCCCTCGCCGACGACGGTGCCCGTGCCGAGGAACGCGAAACAGCCGGGAACCACGCGCGCGAATTCGCCGAAATCCTCACTCGCCATCCGCGGCGCGCAGTCGGCATCGACGGCAGAGGCCCCGAGAGCGGCGCTGGCTGCGGCAGCCACGACGCGGTTGCGGCCGGGGTCGTTGACCGTCGGACGGAACTCGCGCGTGTACTCGACATCGCAGGTCGCACCGTGCGCCGCTGCAACGCTTTCGGCAAGGGTGCGGATGCGGCGTTCGACGAGCCTGCTGTCCTCTGCCGTGAAGCTGCGGGTGTCGCCGCGGATGATCACTTCGCCCGGTATCGCGTTTCGTGCACCGTCCGTGATGAACTCGGTGCAGGATACGACGACGCTGCGGGACGCGTCGATGCTCCGCGCAACGATCGTCTGCAGCGAACTCACGATGTCGGCTCCGATGACCAGAGGGTCGATGACGAGGTGCGGCATCGACGCGTGGCCCCCGCGGCCATGGATGCGGATCTCGAAGTCGTCCTCTGCGGCCATGATCGCCCCGCCGCGAGTGTGGATGTGACCCGCCGGGATGCCCGGGAGGTTGTGGAGTCCGTAGATGGCGTCGACCGGGAATCTGTCGAACAACCCGTCGGCGATCATCGCGAGGGCACCGAGCCCCGGCTCCTCCGCGGGCTGGAAGACGAGATGCACCGTGCCGTCGAAGTCGTCGTCTGCGGCCACGAGTGCTGCCGCGGTGCCGAGCAGCATCGCCATGTGTCCGTCATGACCGCAGGCGTGCATCACTCCAGCATTGCGCGAGGAGTACCCCGCGCCGGTCGCCTCGTCGAGGGCGAGCCCGTCCATGTCGGACCGCAGAGCGATCGCCCGCATCGACGACCCGCGGCGCGTGCTCGCCACGAGGCCGTGCCCCCCGATCCCGCGATGCACTCGCCAGCCGAGCCCTGCAAGGACGCCGGAAAGAAAGTCGGCCGTCTCTTCGACATCGAAGGCGATGCCTGGATGTTGATGGAGCTCTCGCCGCCAGGCTCGGGCCTGGGCGGTCGGGTCGTCAGTCACGATTGCAATCCTCAGCTCGCGCAATGATCATGTCAACCGAATTGGACGATCCGTGTCCGGTAACTGCCACTGACGCAACGACATTGCGCTGGGCGGGGTCGTGGGTCAGGATCGAACCATGAACGAGCTCCAGGATGACATCGACCGGGAGCTCGTGATCGCCTTGCAGCAGGATGCACGCCTCCCGCAGTCAGCGCTCGGAGACCGCGTCGGGCTGTCGGCCGCGGCCGTGAACAGGCGACTGCGTCGACTGATGACCGCAGGAGTGATCACCGGCGCGGCAATCCAGGTGGCGCCGGAACGGGTCGGCCGCCCGGTGACCGTGATCGCGCAGATCGCCCTCGAGAGTGAGCAGCCCGAACTGCTGGACCGCGTTCGTGCCGCGCTCGTCGACTGCGCTCAGGTGCAGCAGTGCTACTACGTCGCCGGCGAATGGGACTTCGTGCTCGTGCTGATCGTCACCGATATGGCCGAGTACACGCAACTCACACGTGACCTCTTCTTCGCGGATTCGAACGTTCGCCGATTCAGCACCCAGGTGGTCATGGATCGCGCGAAGGTGTCGCTTGCGGTGACCCCGGCTCCTCTGGGGCGCTCAGCCGTCTGACCGAACGATCTCCACGTCGCAGACGTCCGGCCGCCCATGAAGCGGTGGCCTCGACGGCCCCGCCGGCCGGTCCCTTCACCTGAAATCGACGGCGGACTACCGTGGAGGCGTGTCCGCTACCGCAACCGACGCACGGACCGCTCACGCCACGGGCGTGGAGCGTCTTCTCGAGAGCTATGCGGCCGTTCCGGCGACCGCGCCGATCCGGCTCGCGAAGCGCACGTCCAATCTGTTCCGCACACGCGAATCCACGAAGGTCGGCGGTCTGGATACATCGGGGCTGACGCACGTGATCTCGGTCGACCCCGCGGCGAGGACGGCGGACGTCGCCGGGATGTGCACGTACGAGGATCTCGTCGCCGCGACCCTGCCCCACGGACTGTCGCCACTGGTCGTGCCCCAGCTGAAGACGATCACCCTCGGCGGTGCCGTGACGGGGCTCGGGATCGAGTCGACGTCGTTCCGCAACGGACTGCCGCACGAATCGGTGCTCGAGCTGGACATCCTTACGGGCGCGGGCGAGATCGTCACCGCATCACCCGCCGAGCACGCCGACCTGTATCGCGCCTTCCCCAATTCCTATGGCACCCTCGGCTACGCGGTTCGGCTCCGCATCGAGCTCGAGTCGGTGGAGCCGTACGTTGCGCTCACGCACGTCCGATTCCACTCGCTGGCCGAGCTGGTCGCAGCGATGGATCGCATCGTCACGACCGGTCGCTTCGACGACGTCCGGGTCGATTACCTCGACGGCGTGGTCTTCAGCGCCGAGGAGAGCTATCTCTGCATCGGCGTGCAGACCGCCGCATCCGGACCGGTCAGCGACTACACGCGGCAGGAGATCTACTACCGATCCATCCAGCACGACGACGGCGCGAAGACCGATCGCCTCAGCATCCACGACTATCTGTGGCGATGGGACACCGACTGGTTCTGGTGCTCGGAGGCGTTCGGGGCGCAGCATCCGCTGATCCGTCGATTCTGGCCGCGCCGGTACCGCAGGAGCAGTTCGTATTGGAAGCTCATGCGGCTGGAGCGGCGGTTCGACATCGGCGACCGCCTGGAGAGACTGCACGGACGCCCTCCGCGCGAACGTGTGATCCAGGATGTCGAGATCCCGATCGAGCGTTGCGTCGAGTTCGTCGACTGGTTCCTCGCGAACGTGCCGATCGAGCCGATCTGGCTGTGCCCGCTGCGACTGCGTGACGAGGACGGCTGGCCGCTGTACCCGATCAGCCCCGACCGGACCTACGTGAACGTGGGGTTCTGGTCCACGGTGCCGATCGGGGCCACCGAGGGCGAGACGAACCGGGGGATCGAGCGGCGGGTCAGCGACCTCGACGGTCACAAGTCGCTGTATTCGGATGCGTACTACGCACCGGACGAGTTCGACGCGCTCTACGGCGGCGCAACCTACCGAGACGTGAAGCGCCGGTACGACCCCGACTCACGACTGCTCGACCTGTACGCGAAGGCGGTGCAACGGAGATGACGACGGAGGAACGCTCGACGGCGGATGCGGGTGCCGAAGAGCCGGCGGATGCGGTCGCATCGACTGAGACGGGGAAGCTCACCCTCGCCCAGGTGCTCGAGATCTTCGCCGGCGGGCGCCTGCCGCTGAGGATCACCGCCTATGACGGCAGTTCGGCAGGAGCTGCGGACGCGCCGTTCGCACTGGATCTGAAGACGCCTCGCGGCACGACCTACCTCGCGACCGGCTTCGGAGATCTGGGGCTCGCGCGCGCGTACATCGCGGGCGACATCGACATCCGCGGCGTGCACCCGGGCGATCCGTACGAGCTGCTGAAGGCGCTCGCCGAGAGCCTCGAATTCAAGCGGCCCTCTCCGATGGTCATGGCCCAGATCGTCCGCTCGATCGGTGTCGAGCACCTGCGGCCGATCGCGCCGCCGCCGCAGGAGGTTCCGCCGCGCTGGCGGCGCGTGGCCGCCGGCCTCCGGCACAGCAAGTCCCGCGACGCCGACGCGATCCACCATCACTACGACGTGTCGAACACGTTCTACGAGTGGGTGCTGGGACCGTCCATGACCTACACGTGTGCGTGCTATCCGCGCCCGGACGCTTCGCTCGAGGAGGCCCAGGAGAACAAGTACCGCCTCGTCTTCGAGAAGCTGCGCCTCCGGCCCGGCGACCGGCTGCTCGATGTCGGATGCGGATGGGGCGGCATGGTGCGCTATGCCGCCCGTCAGGGAGTCAGGGCCATCGGCGTGACTCTCTCGCGCGAGCAGACGGTCTGGGCCCAGCACGCCATCGCAGAGCAGGGACTCGGCGACCTCGCCGAGGTGCGCTACGGCGACTACCGCGACATCGCGGAGAGCGGGTTCGATGCCGTGTCGTCGATCGGGCTGCTCGAGCACATCGGAGTGCGCAACTACCCCTCGTACTTCCGGTTCCTGCAGTCACGCATGCGGCCGGGCGCCCTGCTGCTCAATCACTGCATCACCCGCTCCGACAACAAGACGGAGCCGTCGGCACGCGGTTTCATCGACAGGTATGTCTTCCCGGACGGGGAGCTCACCGGTTCGGGCCGCATCATCACCGAAGCGCAGGATGCCGGACTCGAGGTGCTGCACGAGGAGAACCTCCGCCCGCACTATGCGCTGACGCTGCGCGACTGGTGCTCCAACCTCGTCGAGCACTGGGATGAAGCCGTCGACGAGGTCGGGCTCCCTGCCGCGAAGGTGTGGGGTCTGTACATGGCCGGATCCCGGCTCGCCTTCGAGACCGGTGGGATCCAATTGCACCAGGTGCTCGCGGTCAAGCCCGACGCGCTCGGCGGCGGCGACGACCTGCCGCTGCGGCCGTGGTGGACGCCGTAGCCCCTGCTCCTGCGCTCGACCGGCCTTGCAGCCGTCTACGATCGCTTCGTGCGGGCGATCCAATACGAGGCTTACGGTGACACTCCGACGCTGGTGAGCGTGCCCGCGCCACAGTGTCCGGACGACGGCGTGCTCGTCGAAGTCCGAGCGACCGGAGTCTGCCGCTCGGACTGGCACGCCTGGCAGGGCCACGATCCGGTGCCCCTCCCGAACGTGCCCGGACATGAGTTCGCCGGGGTGATCGCCGCCGTCGGGCCGCGGGTGTTGACCCGACGGGTGGGCGAGCGGGTCACCGCTCCGTTCGTCTGCGGCTGCGGGCGATGCGAATGGTGCGCCGCCGGCGAGGCGCAGGTGTGCCCGAACCAGTCGCAGCCCGGGTTCACGATGCCCGGGTCGTTCGCTGAGCTCGTCGCGGTGCCGGCGGCCGACTTGAACATCGTTCCGCTGCCCGAAGACCTCGACTTCGTCACGGCCGCGTCGCTCGGGTGCCGGTTCGCCACCGCGTACCGTGCCCTGACCGTTCACGGCAGGGTGAGCGCCGGAGAGTGGGTGGTGGTCCACGGATGCGGGGGAGTGGGGCTGTCGGCCGTGATGATCGCCTCGGCCCTCGGCGCCCGAGTCGTCGCCGTCGACGTGTCCGCTCCCGCGCTGGAGCTGGCGCGGACGTTCGGCGCCGAGGCGACCGTCGAGGCGGGGACCGATGTCGTCGACCGGATCCTCGACATCACGGGCGGCGGCGCGAGCGTCTCCCTCGACGCCGTCGGCTCCACCGCGACGGCCGTCGCGTCGGTGTCATCGCTGCGCCGGCGGGGCAGGCACGTCCAGATCGGACTGCTGCTGGGCGATCACGCGGCACCTCCGCTGCCGATGGGGCAGGTCGTTGCGAACGAGCTGGAGATCTACGGTTCGCACGGCATGGCCGCGCGTGACTATCCGGCGATGCTCGACCTCGTCGCCTCGGGGCGCGTGCGACCCGACCTTCTCGTCGGCGCCGTCATCGAGCTGGAGGATGCCGGGGCCGCGCTCGCCGCGATGAGCCGTCCTCCGACGACGGCCGGGGTGACGGTCATCCGGATGCCGCCACCGGCCTAGGAGCCCAGCGCCCAGGATGCCGCGTCGAACGCCCGGATCGTCCACAGGAGCTTCTCGCCGTCCTGAGGCGTCGGCCACGTCGAGAGCTTCGCCGCCACGACGCCGGTGGCCCGATTGATGTACACCATCTGGCCGTGGATTCCGAGGGCAAGGGCGACGTCGGCGGACGCGCCGGGGAACCAGAATCCGTTCCGGTACATGCCCCCGGTCATGAGCGTCGGTTCGCTGGCCGCTGCGAACGCAGCGCGCGAGTCGGGCCCTCCGGCGAACGTGTCCGCGACCCACGCGGGCGGCAGCACCGAGACGCCGTCCAGAGCGTGACCGTCGCGCAGGAACAGCGAGCCGAATCGGGCGAGGTCGCGCAGCGTCGCCGAGCAGCCCCCGTCGAACATTCCCGAGCCCACGGAGTCGAGTCCGACGCTCGCGTCGTACTCCGCTCCCATCGGCGCCCACAGGCGCTCCGACATCACGTCTGCCGGGTGGGCGCCGGTCGCGCCGGCGATCACGAAGCCGAGGGTGTCGGTCTCACAGGACTTGTAGTCGAAGCGCCCGCCGTGCTCGCGCTCCTGCTCGAGCGACGCGAGGAATCCGAGCAGCGTGTCGGGCACGTCCTCGTGCGTTCGCGGCGCCCAGCCGATCGCCTCCTCGAGCAGACGCACCTCCGCCGTCTCGTCGAGGTAGTCCTCGGAGAAGCGGATGCCGGTGCGCATGTCGAGCAGATCCCGAACGGTCGCGCCACGGTAGCCGGAGTCGGCGAGCGCCGGGACGTAATCGGTGACCTGCCGCTCGGCATCCAGTTCGCCCGTGCCGGTGAGGCAGCCCGCGGTCGCGGTGGTGAGCGATTTGCTCACCGACATGAGCAGGTGCACGCTCTCGGGAAGCATCGTGCCGGTGTACTGCTCGCCGATGACGACGCCGTCCCGCGTGAAGATCCATCCGTCCGTGAAGGTCGAGTCCATCACCTCCGCGAACGAGGCGGATCTGTCCTCCCACGGGTGGGCGACCGGGATCGCGCCGAGGTCCTGCGGCGCGTACCCGAAGGCGGTCGCGCGGGGGCCGCGCGGGATGATCGCGACGGGCAGGAAGGTCGCGATGTTCTGCATCGACCACGCGAGGTGCTGCGGCGACTGCCACTGATCGAGCGCCGGCTGCTGCGCCGCGCTGGAGATTCCGCCGATCGGTCCGGATGAGTCGTCTGCCGAGAACACCTAGCTACTGTGCCACATGCGCGCCATCAGACGCCCTTCGCGGCTGCGGGGCCGCGCTCCGGGGCGGCGTGGTCGATCGGCGTCGCGGTGTACAGGGCACGGATCGAGTCGATGAAATGCGTCGCGCGGATGGTGAGCGCGCCGCCCTTCGTCTGCAGCCTGCCCTTCGTGACCAGGATGCCGAGATCCGCACCCTTCCACCGATAGTCGCCGGCACCGTAGACGCGCAGGAAGAACGCCTCGCCTTCGCTGTTGAGCAGGTGCCAGTCCAGCTCGGCGTGCGAGAACACCAGCGCGCCGCTCTCATCGACGACGTAGCGACCGGTCTGCGGCGCGGAGTCGATCCGCTCGACGTCCGAGCGCGTGTGCTTGATGACCATCGTGCTCCACTCGTCCTCCGACGCGAGCTCCTCCCATCGGTCGTTGATCTCGGCGACGTCCAGCTCGAACTCCACGCCCGCGTACTCGAGCAGGTGGAAGACGAACAGCGGAACGTCGGCATACGCACCGGCAGTGACGTTGGTGGTCGCGGACGCGCCGCTCACCCGCGGATTCAGCTCCCCGAGGTAGACCTCGCCGCTGTCGGTGTCCACCAGGACGTCGACTTCGAAGAAGCCGCGATACCCCTCGCCGCCCAGCCGGTTGCCGAGGCGTTCGACCAGGGATGCCGCCTTCCGCCGCGTCTGCTCATCGAGGACGTCGGGGAACATCTCGTTCCCCGACCACCCGCCCCGATACGGCGTGAGGGCCTTGTGGCCGGTGATCTCGGTCATGAACGGCCCGACGACGGTGCCGTGCCTGGTCAGGACGGCCTCCACCGCGATCGGGCGGTTGTTGATCCGCTTCATGATCTTGACCTCGACACCGAGGACATCATCGCCGATCTCGTCGAACTCCTCCTCCGAGGTCACGAAGAACGTCGTCTTGCCCGAATCGCCGTACGCGGTCTGGATGACCAGGTCGGTCCCGAGCTTGGCTTTCTTCGCTGCCGCGGCGACGTCATCCCACCCACCGACCGTCGTCAGGACGTTCGGCACGCTGGGCACGCCGACCTCTTCGCCGAGCTGCGTGGTCACGATCTTCGAGTCGAGGCGTTCGCGCAGGTCGGCGGACGGCAGGATCAGGTCGTAGCCGAGCTCGTCGCAGATCTGCTCGGTCTCGTTGTCGAAGAACACCATCACGATCTGCGGACGGACCCCGACCGGTGTGCGCCGTGCGATGTGCGCACGCACCTCCGCGTTGCGCAGCAGCCAGTTGTTGATCTCCTCACCGGATTCGAATTCGATGTAGGGCTTGTGGGCGGGGCTGAACACGCGCGGATGCGCGCCGTTCCAGGCGTCGTAGTAGGTGATGTACGAGAATCCGCGCACCCATCGGTCCAGGCCGAGAAGGTTGAATGCGGTGGCGCCGACGAAGTACACCGGCTGCGTGCTGGTGCGGAAGTGATGGCGGATCTCGGACATGTTGCGCAGCGCGTGCTGCGCGCCCGTGGTCTTGGCGGTTCGCGCGTTCGCGGTCCGTCGTGCCGGCTTGGGAGTCGGGGCGATCTCCTGAGCCGGATCCTTGGTGGCGGGCTTGCGGGGTGCTGGAATCGGTATGCGTGCCATGGAGCCCTCCGTTGCGCTCAGCGTTCGCTCGGGGAATCGACTGCTGCGCGATCCGGTCCTGCGGCGAACGGCTCGATCCATAGTGGTCTCGCATCCGAGGCGGGGTCAACAAGGCGCACCCGACCCGGTGGTCACCGGTCGCATCGGCGCAGAGTGCCTTGGAGTTCCGTATACCTTGTGGTTCTATGTACCTAGTACTTCTAGGTATGCACCCGGTGAGGAGAGCCCATGCACATCGGCAAGGACCTGGTGGCCGCAGCGGCCACCCCGCTCGTACTCGGCATCCTCGCCGAGGGGGAGTCGTACGGGTACGCGATCCTTCAACGCGTGGATGCGCTCTCCGAGGGCGAGCTGACCTGGAGCGACGGCATGCTGTACCCGCTGCTGCACCGGCTCGAGCGGCTCGGGTACGTGGAGTCGGCATGGCACGCCGCTCCGTCGGGACGGCGGCGCAAGCACTACCTGCTGAGCGCTGACGGTCGCGCGGTGCTGGCGGAGCAGCGCAGGCAGTGGAACGCGGTGAGCACCGCTCTGGAAAAGGTGTGGAAGTCGGCATCCGACTCGACGGCACGCGTCGTCGTCAGCCCGGCGGGAGCGTGACCATGGCGGATCAGGATGCGCAGCTCGAGTCCCAGATAGCGGAGTGGCGAGAGTTCCTTCGGCGCAGGCAGGCGGTCGCCGGTTCGGACGTCGACGAGCTCGAAGGCCATCTTCGAGACCAGGTCGATGACCTCGTGCGGGCGGGTCTGACCGGCGATGAAGCGTTCTTCGTCGCCATCAAGCGCATCGGCAGTCTCCATGAGCTCTCGCGACAGTATGCGCGCGAGCACTCCGACCGGCTCTGGAAGCAGCTCGTGGTCGACGATGCACCGAGCATCGGGCGCCGACCTCGCCCGCTGTATGTCGTCGCGGGCCTGGCGGTCGGGGCGGCGCTGGCCGTCAAGGTGCCGGCGCTGTTCGGCATCACGTTCTCCGGCGACCCGGAGTTCTACGGACTGAACATCGGCCTGCTCGTGCTTCCGTTCCTCGCCGCATACTTCGCGTGGACGCGCCGCGCGTCGGCGACCGTGATGATCGTCGTGGCCGCCGTGTTCGCCGTCACGGCCGTGATCCTCAACATCTATCCGTTCGCGCCGCAGGGCATGACGGTCGTGCTCGCCGCGGCGGCGTCCCTGGTCGTGCTGTGGCTGGCCGTGGGCATCTCCTACGCCGGCGGGCTGTGGCGGTCGGACACCACGCGCATGGACTTCATCCGGTTCACGGGGGAATGGGTCGTGTACTACACGCTGATCGCGCTGGGCGGCGGTGTGCTGGTGGCACTCACGATGGGGGTCTTCGGCGCGATCGGGCTCGACGCCGGGCCGATCGTGGAGGAGTGGATCATCCCGTGCGGCGTCGCGGGCGCCGTGCTGGTCGCCGCGGGGCTCGTCGAGGCGAAGCAGAGCGTGATCGAGAACATCGCTCCGGTGCTGACGAAGGTGTTCACGCCGCTGTTCACCGCGATGCTGCTGGCATTCGTCGTGGCCGCGCTGATCCAGCGCGACCTGCTCGGCACCAGCAGAGACCTGCTGATCATCTTCGATGTCGTGCTCGTCGTGGTGCTCGGACTGCTGCTCTACTCGCTCTCCGCCCGAGACCCGGAACGCGGCCCGGGCTGGTTCGAGCGACTGCAGCTGCTCATGGTCTCGAGTGCGATCGTGGTCGACGTCCTGGTACTGGTCGCGATGGTCGCGAGGATCAGCAGCTTCGGGTTCAGTGCCAACAAGGTCGCCTCGCTCGGGCTCAACGTGATCCTGCTCGTGAACCTCGCGTGGTCGGCCTACCTGCTGATCGGCATCCTTCGCGGGACGACGCGACCCGCGCGCCTGGAGAAGTGGCAGACCGGATACATCCCCGTCTACCTGGCGTGGGCGCTCATCGTGATGATCGTCTTCCCGCCGGTCTTCGGCTTCGTCTGAAGACATGGGAAGACCCCGCAGCCTGAGTGCGGCTGCGGGGTCTTCCAGGGTGCTCTACGCGAGTGCCTTCGCCTTCAGGGCGTCGTACTCGGCCTGCGTGATCGCGCCGGAGTCGAGCAGCTTCTTGGCCGACTCGATCTCCGAGGTGGGCGAGGCGCCCGCCACTTCGCGGATGTAGCTGTTCTGGGCCGCCTGGGCCTGCGCGGCCTCGGCCATCCGGCGCTCGGTCATGCTGCGTCCGCGGGCGATCAGGTAGATGAAGGCGGCGAGGAACGGCAGGAAGACCAGGAAGATCACCCAGAGCGCCTTGGCCCAGCCGTTCAGGCTCGGGTCACGGAAGATGTCGATGATGACGGTGATGAAGATCCAGATGCATGCGATGAGGATGTAGACCCAGAAGATCCACACGAGGAATTCCCAGAGATTCACTTTGCACAGCCTTTTCTTTCGGGGGCGGCGAGGTCGCAGCCGATGATGTCCTCAACGTATCGACCTGCAGCCTGCCGCCGCATCATGCGGAAGGGGTGACTTCGCGACGGCGCGTGCTCGCTCCGGTGGGCGCCTCTGGTTCCCGCCCGGCGATGGCGGCTCATCACCCGATTCGAATGACGCGCACACGGCGGGAACCCGGTTGGCTGGCACAACGCCGAGTCGCCGTCGAAGGAGCTCTCATGAATCCCGATCGCCATGCCCGCACCATGCTGCCGATTCCCGACCGCCCGGCCCCGGGGCTGACGACATATGACGCCAAGGATCCGGATACCGCGTACCCGCCGATCGAGCCGCTGCTCCCACCGGAGGGCGCCCCGAACGTGCTGATCGTGCTGATCGATGACACCGGCTTCGGTGCCTCGAGTGCGTTCGGCGGACCGTGTCAGACCCCGAACGCGGAGAAGCTGGCGGCCGGCGGTCTGAGCTACAACCGCTTCCACACCACTGCTCTGTGCGCGCCGACGCGCGCAGCCATGCTCACCGGTCGCAACCATCACTCGGTGGGAATGGGCAGCATCACCGAGACGGCGACCTCTGCACCTGGGAACAGCTCGCTCAAGCCGAACACGAAGGCTCCGCTTGCGATGACCCTCAAACTGAACGGGTACTCCACTGCGCAGTTCGGCAAGTGCCACGAGGTCCCCGTCTGGCAGTCTTCGCCGATGGGTCCCTTCGACGCCTGGCCCTCCGCGGGCGGCGGATTCGAGAAGTTCTACGGGTTCATCGGCGGTGAGAACAATCAATGGGACCCCGCCTTGTACGACGGCACGACCCCGGTCGAACCGCCGGCGACACCCGAAGAGGGCTATCACCTCACCGAGGATCTCGCCGATCACGCGGTCACCTGGATCCGCACCCAGAAGGCGCTGATGCCTGACAAGCCGTTCTTCGTGTACTTCGCGCCGGGCGCGACTCACGCACCCCACCATGTGCCGACCGAGTGGGCAGACAAGTACAAGGGGAAGTTCGCCGACGGGTGGGACGCGCAGCGCGAGAAGACCTTTGCGCGCCAGAAGGAGATGGGGGTCATCCCCGCCGACGCTCAGCTGACCCGGCGTCACGATGAGATTCCCGCCTGGGATGACATGCCCGCCGAGCTGAAGCCGGTTCTGGAGCGCGAGATGGAGGTCTATGCGGGCTTCCTGGAGCACACGGACTTCCACGTCGGCCGGGTGATCGACGCCATCGACGACCTCGGCGTGCTCGAGAATACGCTCATCTACTACATCATCGGCGACAATGGCGCGTCTGCCGAAGGCACCCTCAACGGAGCGTTCAACGAGATGGCCAACTTCAACGGCATGGCCGCACTGGAGACCCCCGAGTTCATGATCTCCAAGTTGGACGAACTCGGTACGCCGTCCTCCTACAACCACTACGCCGTCGGCTGGGCGTGGGCCATGGACACACCTTTCCAGTGGACCAAGCAGGTCGCCTCGCACTGGGGCGGCACCCGAAACGGGACGATCGTGCACTGGCCGAAGGGCATCAGCGAGAAGGGCGGGCTGCGTACGCAGTTCACCCACGTCATCGACATCGCGCCCACGATTCTGGAAGCCGCCGGGCTTCCCGAGCCGACCATGGTCAACGGCGTCCAGCAGTCGCCGATGGAGGGCACGAGCATGCTCTACACGTTCGACGAGCCCGATACTCCGGAAAAGCACGACCTGCAGTACTTCGAGATGTTCGGCAACCGCGGCATCTACTACAAGGGCTGGAGCGCGGTGACCAAGCACCACACGCCCTGGGAGATGGTGGGTGCCGTGCTGCCCGCCTTCGACGACGACGTGTGGGAGCTCTATGACGGCAGCTCGGACTACAGTCAGGCGCACAACCTGGTCGCCGACAATCCAGAGATGCTGGCCAAGCTCCAGCGCCTGTGGATCATCGAGGCCACGAAGTACAACGTGCTGCCGATCGACGACCGGGGTGCCGAGCGGCTGAACCCCGAGATCGCGGGTCGCCCGACTCTGATCCGCGGCAACTCGCAGCAGTTCTTCGCCGGTATGGGCCGTCTGTCCGAGAACAGCGTGGTCAGCATCAAGAACAAGTCGTTCTCCGTGACAGCCGAGCTCGACGTGCCCGAGAGCGGGTCGGAAGGCGTGATCATCGCACAGGGCGGACGCTTCGGCGGGTGGAGCCTGTACGTCAAGGACGGAAGGGCCAAGTTCGTCTACAACCTGCTGGGCATCCACGAGTTCGTGGCCGAAGCCGGCTCTCCGATTCCGGTGGGCACGCACCAGGTTCGCATGGAGTTCGCGTACGACGGCGGTGGTCTCGCGAAGGGCGGCGATGTCACGCTGTACTACGACGGAGAAGCGGTCGGCAGCGGACGGGTCGCAGCGACGCAGGCGATGGTCTTCTCGGCCGACGAGACGACCGACATCGGCTACGAATCCGGCACTCCGGTCAGCGCGGACTATACGCCGCAGACCAGTCGCTTCCGGGGCAGGATCCACTGGGTGCAGATCGACCTCGGCGATGACGACCACGATCACCTCATCGATCCGGGTGAGCGGATGCGCGTCGCGATGGCACGCCAGTAGCGGATGCCGCTTCTGCGGTCAGTTGACCGCCGAAGTGAGGCGTGCCAGGCCGTCGAAGAACGTCGACTTTAAGGGCTCCTTGCGCCATTGCTCGAGAGTGAGCTCTCGACCTGCGTCGCGGTAGCCCTGCTCGACCTCCCGCATCGCGGCGACGAACGTCCTTCCATGCACGAGCAGTGACGACTCGGCGTTGAGGCTGAACGAGCGGATGTCCATGTTGCTCGACCCGATGAACGCGATGTCTTCGTCGATGGACATGTGCTTGGCGTGCAGGATGTAGGGCGCCGGGTACATGAAGATCCGCACACCGGCCTCGAGCAGATCGCTGTAGTACGAGCGCTGGGCGTGGTACACCAGCCCCTGGTCGCCGATCTCCGAGACGAACAGCTGCACCTCGAGGCCGCGCTGGCACGCGGTGGTGATCGCGTAGACCATCGCCTCATCGGGGACGAAGTAGGGGCTGGTGATGATGACCTTGTCGGTCGCGCCGTAGATGAGCGAGAGGAACATGCGCAGGTTGTTCTCGGTCGGGTAGGCCGGACCGCTCGGCACGACCTGGCAGACCAGCGCGTCCGGCGACGTGCTGCGGGTCAGCTCGTCCGCGGGCACGTGCTCGCTCTCGAGGAACTCGCCCGTCTCGATCATCCAGTCGGAGAGGAAGACGGCGTTGACGGAGGCCACGACCGGGCCGGTGAGCCTCGTCATGAGCTCCTGCCATTGCAGTCCGCGCTTGATGTTCTTCGGCGAGTCGTACGTCCGGGCGATCAGGTTCTGCGAGCCCATGAAGCCCACCCGGCCGTCGACGACGACGAGCTTGCGGTGGTTGCGGAGGTCGGGACGCTGATACTTGCCCTTGAAGGGCTGGACGGGCAGCATCCATGACCATTTCACGCCGATGCGATCCAGTTCCGCGAAGGTCTCCTTGCTCCCGGGGATCTTTGCGGAGGGCAGGTGGTCGGCCAGGAGCCGGACGGTGACGCCGCGAGACACCGCGCGCTCCATGGCGGAGAAGAACCCGCGGGTCGTGTCATCCCACGCCACGATGAAGAACTCGACGTGGACGAACGTGGTGGCGGTGTCGATCTCGGCGGCCATCGCGTCGATCGAGCCCTGGTAGTCGCCGAAGAGGGTGGCGCTGTTGCCGCCGACCGCGGGCAGGGCCGTGAGAGCGAGGTTCTGATCGACGACCCGCTGGAACCAGAGCGGCCAGGTCGCCGCCTCCGCCGGCTCGTTGCGGCCGGCGACCCGCTCGGTGATCAGCGCATTGATCTCCTGCTGGGCATCACGGCGCTTCTTCGGCAGCCGGAAGCTTCCGATCAGCAGGAACAGCAGGATGCCAACGTACGGTATGAGGAAGATCGCCAGCAGCCAGGCCATGGCGGCCGTGGGCTTGCGCCGCCTGGGGATGATGATGAGCGCCGCGATCTTGATCCCGAGGTCGACCAGGAACGCGATGAGCCAGACGAGGTTCGTTGCAGAGGTGTCCATTTGGGCGTCACGCTATCGGCTCCGGGGAGCGCAGACGTCATCCCATGAGGACGAAACCGCGACGTGCGGCTCGGATAGGCTCGGTCTGCGACCGGAGACCACGATGGCTACGGCGTGAGAGGGACGAGCGCATGGCTACGACACCGCCCGGCTGGTACGACGACGGACGCGGCGCGCTGCGCTGGTGGGACGGCGCGCAGTGGACCGAGCACGTGCAGACGCCCGATCCCGAGCCCGAGGTCGATCAGCCGGTCATCGCCGAGGAGCCTGCGGCCGGAGAGCCTGCAGCGGCGGAGACCGCGCCCGTGGCACCGGCCGCCGTGGATCTCACAGCCGAAGGCCCCGCCACCGCCGCCGAGCCTGCCGAGCCCGCCGAACCCGCCGAGACGATGGACACCCTCCTCGCTCCGGCCGTCGACCCGGCGCCGACCGCGGAGGCAGCCCCCTATGCCGCCCCGACGCTGGATGCCGGCACCCCTTACCCCGGGGCGGCGCCCGGCGCACCCGCCGACGGATATGCCCCGTCTGTTCCGCCCGGATACCCCGGTGGCTTCCCGGGCGGGTCCGCGCCTTCGGGTGCCTTCATCTCCGCGACAGAGCCGAAGAAGTCGAAGCTGTGGATCCTGTGGGTCGTGCTCGGTGTCGTCATGCTCGGTCTCGTGATCCTCGCGGCGGTGCTGATCCCGGTCTTCATCGGCATGTTCAGCACCGGTGCGAGCAGCGGAAGCACGGGCGATGAGCAGGCGGCTGTCGCCGCGGTCGAGCTGTACGACGACGCGTGGGGCACGGCGGACTGCGACAAGTTCCAGCAGTCGACGACCGAGGCGTTCCGCGAAGTGCTGCAGCTGACCGACTGCGCGTCGTTCACCGCCGCTTCGCAGGGGTTCATCGACTCGGTCGAGGGGTACGAGCTGACGGTCACGTCGGTCACGACGGATGACGACGTCATCACGGTCGTGACCTCCGAGACGTACACGAGCATGTTCGACGAGGACGGCAATCCGACCGAAGAGCCCGTCCCGTACGACGATCACTACGCGTACGTCGTGGTGCCCTCCGACGGCGGCTGGGCCATCGACGGCGCCGACAACGCACCCTGAGTCGGGATCAGGCGCTGCCCGCTTCGGCGGCGCCTGACTCCCCGACCGCGGGACGCAGCGGAGTGACGGTGCCTGCCTCCGGAGCGGGATCGATGCCGAACACGGCGGCGAGGCCCGCTTCGAAGTGACCGACGCGGCCGCCTGCGGCGAGATCACGGGCGCGCTGCGTCGGATCGTGCAGGAGGGCGCCGGCGAAGTGGCGCAGTGCCTCGGTGACGGCGGCCGCCTGCTCGGGCGGGACCGACTTCGACGCGAGTCGAGTCAACTCGCTGTCCAGTGCGTCGAAGACGTGCCGTCGCAGGGCGACGATCGCGGGTGCCGCGACCTGCTCGGCGGCGAACGCGCCGGCGGCCGAGGAGACCAGCTCTCGCGCCGTGGCGTCGGGCGCCAGCATCGGCAGGCGCGCATGCGTCGCGATCAGCTCGAGGTCCATGAGCTCGACCCCCGGCAGCCTGCCGACCGCGGGATCCACGTTGCGGGGGAGTCCCAGATCGATGATCGTGCGGCGTGAGTCGTCGGCGATGTCGTCCACGCCCACCGAGTAGGTGTTCGTGCAGGTGATGACGACTTCGGCCTTGGCGACTGCCTCCCTCAGATCGTTCTCCGCGCGCACGCCGTACCGATCGGAGAACTGCCCGGCCCGACCCGTGAGCGAATAGACCGCGAGCTCCGAGACCCCCAGCGTGCGCAGGGCTGCGACCGTGGTCGCCGCGTAGTTTCCGGTGCCCACGATGAGGGCGCGCGTCTGGCGCCAGTCGGTGACGCGGGTGCCCGCGAGCTGGAGGGCGAACTGCACGAGCGACCTGCCCTGCTTGCCGATCGCCGTCGCCGCCCGCACGTCGCGCGAGACCTTCGCCGCGCGCTGGAATGCCGTGTCGAGCTCGGGCGTCGTGGATCCGGTCTCGCGGGCGGCCTCGTAGGCGCGCCGTACCTGACCCGCGATCTCCTCTTCGCCGACCGCGATCGACTCGAGCCCCGACGTCACAGCGAAGAGATGGTGCAGCGCAGGCGCGCCGGCCAGCACCTCCGCGCGACCTCGAAGCGTGTCGTTCGGGAGCCGGGCAGCGCCGGCGAGGGTGCGCAGAGTGGCCTCGGCGATGCTCGTGTCGGCGCCCGGGGGCACGTCCAGGTAGGCCTCGACGCGGTTGCAGGTCGCGACGAGAACGGCCCCGTGCGCGCGTCGGTCGTCCAGAAGTGCGGTCGGCGAACTCGCGGTCACAGCCTCGGAGAGGCGACCGAGAAGGTCGAAATCCGCTGTCCGATGAGACACGGAGACGCAGAGCAGCACTGTTCCATGGTACGGAACTGTCGCCGCACCCGGCGTCGGAGCGAAACACGGCGGCACGGAGGATGCCGAACCGTACGCCCCGCGAGCAGTGGGAGGATGGTCTATATGTCTTCTCCCGTGTCGCACCCGCTCGGTGACGGTCGGACCACCTCCTCGGCGCTGATCACCGCGCTGCGCGGTCGGCGTCCCGAGCGCACCCCGGTCTGGTTCATGCGCCAGGCTGGGCGCAGCCTTCCCGAATACCGCTCCCTCCGCGTCGGCACCGCGATGCTCGACGCGTGCCTGAACCCGGAGCTTTCGAGCGAGATCACCCTGCAGCCCGTGCGGCGACACGGTGTCGACGCGGCCGTGTTCTTCAGCGACATCGTGATCCCGCTGCGTCTGGCCGGCGTCCCCGTCGAGATCGTCGCAGGGCGGGGCCCGGTGCTGGACTCGCCGATCAGAACCGCGTCCGACATCCTCCGCCTGCGACCCATCGATCCCGATGCGCTCGCACCCATCAGGGAGGGCGTCGCGCGGACGGTCGCCGAGCTGGGCGGCACGCCGCTCATCGGTTTCGCCGGTGCGCCGTTCACGCTGGCCTCCTATCTGGTCGAGGGCGGTCCGTCCAAGGATCAGCTGCGTGCGCGCAGCCTCATGGTCTCTGACCCGCAGGCATGGGCGCAGCTGCTGAACTGGTGCGCCGACGTGTCGGGCGCGTTCCTTCGAGCCCAGGTCGAAGCGGGCGCGAGCGCTGTGCAGCTGTTCGACTCGTGGGTCGGCTCGCTGTCGCGCCATGACTATCAGCGCCGGGTCGCTCCGCACTCGCGCCGCACGCTGTCGGCGCTGCGAGGCCTCGACGTTCCGATCATCCACTTCGGGGTCGGCAGCGGCGAGGTGCTCGACCTGATGGCGGGCATCGGGGCCGATGCCGTCGGCGTCGATTGGCGAACCCCGCTCGACGAGGCGTCGCGCCGGCTCGGCGGCGACGTGGTGGTGCAGGGCAACATCGATCCGGCGTGGCTGACGGCACCGTGGGAGAAGCTCGAGGCCCATGTGCTGGACGTGCTCGAGCGGGGCATGGCCGCGCCCGCGCATGTCGTCAACCTCGGTCACGGCGTCCCGCCCGACACCGATCCCGACGTGCTCACACGCATCGTCACCCTCGTCCACGAAGCGTCGGTCGGCGCCGTCGCCGTCTGACATGTCGCAGCATCCGACGATGCCCGCATCGCAGCCGAGACCCTCGTCGCCCTCCGCGGCGCCGGGCCGGGTGGTCGTGGTCGGCGCGGGCGCGGCGGGCCTGGTCGTCGCGCGCGATCTCGCCCGCGCCGGCGTCGCGGTCACCCTCGTCGAAGCGTCGGATCACGTCGGCGGCCAGCTGGCCACGATCCGCCTCGCCGGGCTCGACATCGACGCCGCGGCCGAATCGTTCGCGACTCGCGGGGGCACCGTCGCGGCGCTCGCGACCGAACTCGGCCTCGCCGCAGACCTCGTTCTCCCACGGGACTCGCCCGCCTGGCTGATCGCCGCTCGCGGTGCCGCTCACCCGTTGCCCGCCGCCAGCGTGCTCGGCATCCCGGGGGATCCCCGCGCCCACGATGTCGCCGCCGCGATCGGCCTGCGTGGAGCGTGGCGAGCGCGGCTCGATTCGATCGTCCCGCTGCGCCGACCCGAGGCGTATGGGAATCTCGGCGACCTCGTGCGGCGCCGCATGGGAGCCCGTGTGCTGGACGGACTGGTCGCCCCTGTCGTCCGCGGGGTCTATTCGACATCGCCGGACGAGCTCCTGCTGGAACTCGCCTCACCAGGGCTGCCCGACGCCCTGCGCTCGAGCTGGTCGCTCGGGGCGGCGGTCGAGCGACTGCGCGCGGCGAGCCCCGCCGGATCTCAGGTCGCGGGGCTGCGCGGCGGCGTGCACCGGCTCGCGGGGGAGCTCGAGCGCGATGCGAGGGCGGCGGGTGCGCAGATCCGGCTCGGCACCCGCGTCGCGAGCACCGACCGCGACGGCGTGCTGCTCGATACCGGCGAGCGGATCGACGGGCACGTCGTGTTGGGGGCGGCCGAGGCGGCCGGCGCAGCTCGCACCCGCGACATCACCGTGGCCATCGCCGTGGTAGATGCCGCCGGGCTGGACGATGCGCCGCGCGGGACCGGCGCCCTCGTGGCGGAGGGCGCCACGGGCATCACGGCTCGCGCGTTCACCCACTCGACTGCCAAGTGGCAGTGGCTCGCGGACCAGCTGCCTCCCGGAAGGCACGTGGTCCGGCTCTCCTACGATGAGATGCCGGACGACCCCGAGCGGACGGTGATCGCAGACCTCGGCGCGGTCACAGGTGCGCGGATCGACCGGGTCATCGACCTGGACGTCCGGACCTGGACCCGCACGCTGCAGGCGCACCCTGCGGCCGTGGGCCAGGATGCCGTCGGCGAGGCCTCCTCGACCACCGGACTTGCATCGATCGTCGCGGCCGCGAGAGAGACGGCGCGCACGATCGCAGCACGGATCAGCACCGAAGCGACAGGCGCCCACTCGGGCGACCCGGAAGGATCACGATGACGAACGAGACGAACGAGACCGTCGGATACGCGCTCTGGGCGGTCTTCGCGCGCCCCGAGACCACGACCGCGACGACGGATGCCGCATCCCTGCCGGCGGCGATCGGCGAGCTCGCTTCGACCGGAGTCACCCTGCGCGGGATCTACGATGTGTCCGGCCTGCGTGCCGACGCCGACGTCATGCTGTGGCTGACCGGCGATGACGCGCAGCGGCTGCAGGCCGCGCTGCGCGCCCTGCGCCGCACAAGCCCGCTGGCCTCACTGACGCCCCGGTGGAACGCGCTCGGAGTGCACCGTGACGCCGAGTTCACGCGGGACCACGCGCCATCGTTCATGCGGGGGCTCCCGCCGAAGCAGTGGGTCACGGTGTACCCGTTCGTGCGGAGCCTCGACTGGTACATCCTCCCCGAGGACGAGCGCCGCGGCATGCTGGGCGAGCACGGCCGGATGGGCCGCGAGTTCCCGCAGGTGCAGCCCAACACGGTCGCCGCGTTCGCGCTCGGCGACTACGAATGGATCCTCGCCCTCGAGGCCGACGACCCGATCGACCTGGTCGACCTGATGCGCCACCTCCGCGCGACCGAGGCGCGCCGGCACGTGCGCGAGGAGGTCCCGTTCTTCACCGGGCGACTGATCGCACCCGACGAGCTGGCCGAGGTGCTTTCGTGAGCGAGCGCGCGACCGACGGCGCAGTGGTCCTCGCGGCCAGCCCGGCTGCCGCATCCGGTCTCCCGCACGTCCTCGCCGCGACCGCGTACGACGGCATCCTGCTCGCGGGGTTCGGAGGTCCGGAGGGCCAGGACGACGTGATCCCCTTCCTGCGCAATGTCACGCGCGGTCGCGGCATCCCCGACGAGCGCCTCGAAGAGGTCGCCCACCACTATCGCCACTTCGGCGGGATCAGCCCGATCAATGCGCAGAACCGCGCCCTCAAGGCGGCGATCGAGGTCGAGCTCGCCGCCCGCGGGATCGACCTGCCGGTGTACTGGGGCAACCGCAACTGGGCGCCGTTCCTCGAGGACGCGGTGCAGGATGCCGCCGCGGCCGGCGACAGCACGCTCCTGGCGATCGCGACCAGCGCGTACAGCTCGTACTCCAGCTGCCGCCAGTATCGCGAGGACTTCGCGCGCGTGCTGGACGCGACGGGCCTGGAGAGCACGGTGACGATCGACAAGGTGCGTCAGTTCTTCGACCACCCCGGATTCGTGCACGCGTTCACCGAAGGTGTGACCGCGGCCGTGCGCGACCTCGTCGCGGACGGCATCGCGCCGGGCCGCATCCGCGTGCTGTTCTCGACGCACAGCATCCCGACATCCGACGCGCAGCGTTCCGGACCCCGGGACCGTGATTTCGGGCCGGGCGGCGCATACGCCGCGCAGCACGAAGCGGTCGCAGGGGTCATCATGGCCGAGGTGGCCCGAGCGGTGCCCGAGGCGGCGGTGACGGAGTGGGAGCTCGTCTACCAGTCCCGCTCCGGCCCGCCGACGCAGCCGTGGCTCGAGCCCGACGTGTGCGACGTGATCGGCGAACTGCCCGCCCGGGGCGTCGATGCAGTCGTGATCGTGCCGCTGGGCTTCGTGAGCGACCACATGGAAGTGCTCTGGGATCTCGACACCGAGGCGATGGAAGCCGCTGAGAAGGCTGGCATCCGAGCGGTGCGCACCCCGACGCCGGGCATCGATCCGGCGTTCGTGCGAGGGCTGGTCGACCTGGTCGTCGAGCGCCGGGACGCGACCGCGGTCGAGGAGCGCCCGCATCTGACCGAGCTCGGCCCGTGGTTCGATGTGTGTCGTCCCGCGTGCTGCGAGAACGTCCGTGCGGGGTTCAGGCCCGCCGTGTCGGGGCTCGCGCCGTGACGGCCCTGTTCAAGCCGGGCGCTCCGATCCGCGTCGGGACGCGCGCGAGTGCGCTCGCGGTGGCGCAGACCTCGGCGATCGCCGCGCAGCTCGGCTCGCACGAGCTGGTGACGATCACCTCCGAGGGCGATCGCTCGTCGGCTCCGCTCGCCTCCATGGGCGGCACCGGGGTGTTCGTATCGGCACTGCGGGACGCGCTGCTCGCAGGCACGGTCGATGTGATCGTGCATTCGTTCAAAGATCTGCCGACCGCGCCGGCAGACGGCATCCGGCTGGCCGCGGTCCCGATCCGCGCCGACGCGCGCGACGCGCTCGCCACGCGTGACGGTGTGACCCTGTCCCGGCTGCCGAAGGGCGCACGGGTCGCCACCGGCTCGCCGCGTCGCCGGGCGCAGCTGCTCGCCGTGCGAGCGGATCTCGACGTCGTCGGCATCCGCGGCAACGTCGACACGCGGCTGGGGCGCCTGTACGACCCGGATGACGACCGGCGGGTCGACGGGCTCGTTCTGGCGGCGGCGGGGCTCGAGCGCCTCGGCCGTCTTGGTGACGCATCCGAGCTTTTCGATCTCACCGAATGGCCCACGGCCCCCGCGCAGGGCGCGCTCGCTCTGGAGATCCGGGCGGATGCCGGGGCAGCGCTCGTCGATCGCGTCGGCGCCGTCGACCATGACCTCACACGGCTCGCAGCGACAGCCGAGCGCGGCGTGCTGGTGCGGCTGGAAGCCGGCTGCTCGGCGCCGATCGCCGCCCACGCGACTGTCGGCGACGGCGTGCTGACGCTGAGCGCCACCGTCTACGCGCCCGACGGCAGCAGCCGATTGACGATCGCCGACACGGGCGGTGCCGACTCCGACCGATCGGCCCTCGATCTCGCCGACCGGGTGGCGCAGGCGCTGCTCGAGGGCGGCGCGGCCGAACTCGCACCGCTGCATGGCGGGCGCTGAGGCAGTGGTGCACGATGAGGCCAGGAAGGTTGCATCCATGAGCACGTCACCGATCCCCGACATCCGTCCCCGCCGCACGCGGGCGACGCCCGCATGGCGTCGGCTGGTCGCACAGACGCGTCTTCACCCCTCGGAGCTCGTCCTGCCGATGTTCGTGCGCGAGGGCGTGAGCGAACCGGTGCCGATCTCGTCCATGCCCGGCGTCGTGCAGCACACCCCCGATTCCCTCAAGCGCGCGCTCCACGAGGCGGCGGATGCCGGCGTCGGAGGCATCATGCTGTTCGGCGTGCCCGAGCGCAAGGACGCCATCGGCTCCGGCGCCGACGACCCGGACGGCATCCTCAACGTCGCGACGCGCATCGCCGCGGCAGAAGTCGGGGATGCGCTCGTCGTGCAGACCGACCTGTGCCTGGACGAGTTCACCGACCACGGCCACTGCGGCGTGCTGGATTCGGCCGGTCGCGTCGACAACGACGCCAGCCTCGAGCGCTACCGCGCGATGGCGCTCGCCCAGGCGGAGGCGGGCTCGGCCCTCCTCGGTCTGTCCGGGATGATGGACGGCCAGGTGCGGGCGGTGCGCGACGTGCTGGACGCGAACGGACATCAGGATGCCGCGATCCTCGGCTACGCCGCCAAGTACGCGTCCGCGCTGTACGGCCCCTTCCGTGAGGCAGTGCAGTCCTCGCTCGAGGGCGACCGCCGCACCTACCAGCTCGATCCCGCCAACGCCCGCGAAGGGGTCCGCGAGGCGACGATCGACACGGAGGAGGGCGCCGACATCGTCATGGTCAAGCCCGCGTCGCTGTACCTCGATGTGCTCGCGCGCGTGGCAGCGGCATCCCCCGTCCCGGTGTGGGTGTATCAGGTCAGCGGCGAGTACTCGATGATCGAGGCGGCCGCCGCCAACGGATGGATCGACCGCGAGCGGGCGGTGCTGGAGTCGCTCGTCTCGATCCGCCGGGCAGGCGCCGATGCGATCCTCACCTACTGGGCCGTCGAGGTCGCGAACCTGCTCCGCGACGGGAGCCGCGCGTGACGAACGAGTCGGAGTTCGCCCGGGCACAGGCTGTCATCCCCGGCGGGGTCAACTCGCCGGTGCGGGCGTACCGGTCGGTCGGCGGCACCCCACGCTTCCTCGTGTCTGCGCGCGGACCCTACGTCACCGACGTCGAGGGCCGGCAGTACATCGACCTCGTGTGCTCCTGGGGGCCGGCGCTGCTCGGTCACGCGCATCCGGCCGTCGTGACCGCGGTGCAGGATGCCGCGGCCCGCGGTCTGTCGTTCGGGGCGACGACTCCGGGCGAAGCCGAGCTCGCCGAACTGCTGCGCGAGCGCACCACCGTGCTGGGCACGCGCCTGTTCGACAGCATCCGTCTGGTCTCCACCGGCACCGAGGCGACCATGACGGCCGTGCGGCTCGCGCGCGGCGCGACCGGGCGCGACATCGTGATCAAGTTCGCCGGGCACTACCACGGCCATTCCGACGGGCTGCTGGCCGAGTCGGGCTCGGGCGTCGCGACGCTCGGCCTGCCCGGGTCGGCCGGGGTTCCCGCCGAGGTCGCGGCGCTCACGATCGTGCTGCCCTACAACGATCTGGCTGCCGTCGAGGCGACCTTCGCTGCGCACCCGGGCCGCATCGCCGCGATCATCACCGAAGCGGCCGGTGCCAATGCCGGAGTGCTGGTGCCCGCAGACGGGTTCAACCAGGAGCTCGCCGAGCTCGCCCACCGTGAAGGCGCCCTCCTGATCCTGGACGAGGTGCTCACCGGGTTCCGCGTGGGACCCGCCGGGTGGTGGGGTCTGGAGGCCGAGCGTGCCGGATCCGTGCTGTGGCGGCCCGACCTCGTCACGTTCGGCAAGATCGTGGGCGGCGGCCTGCCGCTGGCCGCGGTGGCCGGCCGCGCCGAGATCATGGACCTCCTCGCTCCGCTCGGGCCGGTCTACCAGGCCGGGACGCTCAGCGGCAATCCGCTCGCCGTCGCGGCGGGGCTCGCGACACTGCGCGCCGCGGATGCCGCGGTGTACGAGCGCATCGACCACTCTGCGGCGCGGCTGTCGGGCGCCGTCGAGGACGCGTTCGCCGCCGCGGGGCTTCGCGTCCGCGTGTCCAGGGCCGGGAGTCTCTTCTCGCTCGCGTTCCGCGATGGGGCGGTGCGCGACTACGACGACGCGAAGGACCAGGACGGGTGGCGCTACCGCGCGTTCTTCACGTCGATGCTCGATCAGGGCGTCAGCCTTCCGCCGAGCGTGTTCGAGGCGTGGTTCCTCTCGTCGGCCCACACCGACGTCGAGCTCGACCGTATCATCGCGGCGCTGCCTGCCGCGGTGCGGGCCGCGTCCGAAGAGCCCAGTCCCGAACCGGCAGGATAGGGCCATGCCCGATCTCGATGCGCCGGACGCCGCGCAGCCCGACGCGCCTGCACCGCGCGGGACGAAGTACATCCTGACCTGCCTCGGCATCGGGCTGCTCGCCGGGCTCCTGTCCGGTCTGTTCGGAGTCGGCGGCGGCACCGTCATCGTTCCGCTGCTGGTGCTGGTGCTCGCATACAACCAGCGGCTCGCGGCGGGAACCTCGCTCGCGGCGATCGTGCCGACGGCCACGGTGGGCGTGATCTCATACGCGATCCACGGATCCGTCGCGTGGATACCGGGGCTCATCCTCGCGGCCGGTGCGGTCGTCGGAGCGCAGATCGGCACGTGGCTGCTGCCCCGCGTGCCGCTGACGGTGCTGCGGTGGAGCTTCATCGGATTCCTGGTCGCGGTGATCATCAGCCTCTTCATCGTCGTGCCGTCGCGAGACGCGGGGCTGCCGTTGACCGTGTGGACCATCGTCGGACTCGTCGTGCTCGGCGTCGCCACGGGCACCGTGGCCGGGCTGATCGGCGTCGGCGGCGGCATCATCGTGGTGCCGGCGCTCATGCTGCTCTTCGGCACCAGCGACCTCATCGCGAAGGGCACCTCGCTCTTGATGATGATCCCCACCGCGATCTCGGGCACGATCGGCAACTTCCGTCGGGGAAACGTCGACCTGCCCGGCGCGGCGCTGATCGGCGTCGCCGCATGCACGACGACCGCGCTCGGCGCGTGGTTCGCGACGCTCGTCGATCCGTTCTGGGGCAACGTGCTGTTCGCGATCTTCCTCGTGTTCATCGCAGGGCAGCTCGCCGTGCGCACCCTCCGGGAGCGGCGGGCATGAGCCTCCGGGCGCGGACCGCCGCTCGGTAGGATGGCACGGTGCCAGTGAACCCCGAGCTCGTCGGGCGCGTCTTCCCCCCGACGGCGCCCTACCTTGTCGGCCGCGAGAAGGTGCGCGAGTTTTCCCGCGCCGTCTTCGCCGACGACCCGCCGCACCTCGATCCCGCCGCCGCTCAGGCCCTCGGCTACGCGGACGTCGTCGCGCCGCCGACGTTCGCGATGGTCGTGCAGGACCAGACCCTGAAGCAGCTCCTGGCTGAGCCGGACTCCGGCATCGTCCTGCAGAACGTGCTGCACGCCGAGCAGCGCTTCCGCTACACGCGCCCCATCGTCGCGGGTGACGAACTGACCGGGACCCTGTCGGTGACCGGTGTTCGTGCGATCGGCGGCAACGCGATGGTCACGAGTGAGGCCGAGGTCCGGGATGCCGCCGGCGAGCACGTCGTGACCGCGACATCGGTGCTGCTCGTCGGGGAGGGCGAGCAGTGACCGCGGTCGGCGACATCGTCGCGGAGCGCACCGTGCACCTCACCCGCGAGTCCCTGGTGCGGTACGCCGGGGCGTCGGGAGACTTCAATCCGATCCACTACCGCGACGATGTCGCGGCATCCGTCGGCCTGCCGGGCGTGCTGGCCCACGGAATGCTCACCATGGGCCTCGCTGTCGAGACGATCGTGCCCTGGCTGGGCGACGCGGGGCGGATCCTCGAGTACGGCGTGCGCTTCACGCGCCCGGTGGTCGTCGACCCCGAGACCGGGGCCGATCTGACGATCGTCGCCAAGGTGGGCGCGGTCGACGACGAAGCGGCGCGCATCGATCTGACCGTGACCCACGGCGAGACCACCGTGCTCGGCAAGGCGCAGGTCCGCGTCCGACTCGCCTAGCCGATGCCCGACGTCGAACCGATCCCCCTCGCGCAGCTGACCACTCTGCGCACCGGCGGCGCCCCTTCGCGCATGATCGATGCGCACACGACCCATGAGCTCGTCGCCGCGCTCCGCGACGTCTGGGCGACCGGCGAACAGGTGCTCGTGCTCGGCGGCGGCTCCAATCTGTTCATCGGCGACGAGCCGTTCGAGGGGACCGTCGTTCGCGTGCTGACGAGCGGCATCGAGCGGATGCCGTCCCCCCGGCCCGGATTCGTGCGGCTGCGCGTGCAGGCTGGGCACGACTGGGACGACCTCGTGGCATTCGCCGTGGCGGAGGGACTCGCCGGAATCGAGGCGATGTCCGGGATTCCCGGAACCGTCGGGGCGGCGCCGGTCCAGAACATCGGCGCGTACGGGCAGGAGATCGTCCAGACACTCGTCGAGGTCGAGCTCATCGACGAGCCGACCGTCGAGATCTCGACCGTTCCGGCCGACCAGCTGGGCCTCGGATTCCGCACATCCGTGTTCAAGCACCACTACGGCTCGGTCGCCGCCCGGCCGGCCGTGATCCTGTCGGTCACCCTCGAGCTCGCCGACGTCGGGCACGGGGATCGCCCGGTTCCCGGTGAGCAGCTCCGCACCGCCCTCGGCCTCGAGCCCGGTGCGGAGGTCTCGCTCGACTGGGTCCGCGACCACGTGCTCGCGACCCGCCGCCGCAAGGGCATGGTCCTGGACGCCGAGGACCCCGACACGTACAGCGCGGGCTCGTTCTTCCAGAACGCGATCGTCTCGGCATCCTTCGCGCGCACCCTGCCAGCCGAGTGCCCGCGCTGGCCGGTGACACCCGACCTCGACCCGGTCCTGGTCATTCCCCTGGCGGCATACGACGGCTATGTCCCGGCTTCGGTGAGCGCGGAATCCGACGTCAAGGTCAGCGCCGCGTGGCTCATCGAGCACTCCGGCCTGCGAAAGGGGTTCAAGTTGCCGCGCTCCCGCGCAGCCCTCTCGACCAAGCACGCCCTCGCGCTGACGAACCGGGGGAGTGGGTCCGCCGAAGAGCTGGCCCAGCTGGCGCGCTTCATCCAGGGCCGTGTGCAGGCGGAGTTCGGTCTGATCCTCCAGCCCGAACCGGTTCTGGTGGGCATCGAGCTCTGACCACCCGGCAGCCGTCAGCACCGGTTCAGCGCCGGTTCAGCGCGCATGAGCCACGATGGACTCATGCGACTGCTGGTGGTGGACGACGAGCCGCGGCTGGCGGAGGGGCTCAAGCGCGGCCTCGAGGCCGAGGGCTTCGCGGTCGATGTCGCCCACACCGGCACCGATGGCCTGTGGCTGGCCCGCGAGCAGCAGTACGCCGCGATCCTGCTCGACATCATGCTGCCCGGTATGAACGGCTACGTCGTGTGCCGCACGCTCCGCGATGAGCAGAACTGGACGCCGGTGCTCATGCTCACGGCGAAGGACGGCGAGTGGGATCAGGTCGAGGGCCTGGACACCGGCGCCGACGACTACCTCACCAAGCCGTTCTCGTTCGCCGTGCTGCTCGCCCGGCTGCGGGCGCTCATCCGCCGTGGCGCGGGCGCCCGCCCGGCGACTCTGCGCGTCGGTGACCTCACGCTCGATCCGGCCTCGCGCGAGGTCAGCCGGGGCGGCACCGCGATCGACCTCACCACTCGCGAGTTCGCCGTCCTGGAGTTCCTGATGCGCCGCCCGGGAGAGGTGGTCTCGAAAGCCGAGATCCTCGAGGGGGTCTGGGACTTCGCGTTCGACGGCGACCCGAACATCGTCGAGGTGTACATCGGTCACCTGCGCTCGAAGCTCGACCGGCCGTTCGGGCGCGACAGCATCCGGACCATCCGCGGAGCCGGATATCGGCTGGGCCCCGATGGCGAGTGACGCCCCGCGCCGGCGCGCCGGCATCCGCGCACGGATCACCGTGGTCGCGGCATCCGTCGTCGCTCTTGCCCTCCTGCTCGGCGCCGTCGGCTTCTGGTTCACCCTGCGCGCCGCTCTGTACGGGCAGCTCGACGCCGCGGCACGGCAGGATGCGGCGGCATTCGCCGAGCAGGTGGATGCCGGCGGGCCGGAGTCCCTTCCCGACATCGACGACGACCGGTTCTGGCAGGTCATCGACCGCGACAGCGGTGCTGTGGTCGCAGCCAGTGACGCAGCGGAGGATTTCGGCGCGCTCGCCGACCGCGAGGGGAGCGCCCCGACGGTGCTCCGGCTCGATCCCGATGACCCGCCCTTCGCGACCGCGGTGGAGCGGGTCGGCGGCGATTGGATCGTCGTCGCGGGTCGGAGCACCGAGGAGGTCGATGCGACCCTCGTCACGGTGGCGATCCTGCTCGCGGTATCGGTCCCGCTTGTGACCGGTCTGGTCGCGATCACCACGTGGGTGGCGGTGGGTCGGTCCCTCGCCCCCGTGGAGCACATGCGCCGGCAGGTCGAGCAGCTGTCGGCATCCGACCTGTCCGCGCGCGTCGACGAGCCGCCCACGCGAGATGAGATCGGGCGCCTCGCGCACACCATGAACGGCATGCTGGGACGCCTGGAGGAGTCGCAGGCCGCGCAGCGCCGCTTCGTCTCGGACGCCTCGCACGAGCTCAAATCGCCGCTGGCGTCGCTGCGTCAGTACGCGGAGGTCGCACGTGCGCATCCCGACCGGATCGGCGCCGCGGAGCTGAGCGATGCGGTGCTGGACGAGGGCGCCCGTCTGGAACGTCTCGTACAGGGGATGCTGGTGCTCACGCGCGCCGACGAAGGCGGTCTCGCGCTCTCGGTCGCCGACGTCGATCTCGATGATCTGCTTCTCGGCGAAGCGACTCGGCTGCGCGCACTGGGTGTCGTGAGCGTCGATGCGGCCGGGGTGCGGCCGGCTCGCGTTCGCGGCGACCTGGCGCTGCTTCGCCAGGTCACCCGCAATCTCGCCGACAATGCCGCGCGCCATGCACGATCGAGAGTGACCTTCGGACTGACGCAGACCTCCGACGGCGCGCTGCTGACGATCGAGGACGACGGCGCGGGAATCGCCGAGCCGGACCGCGAACGGGTGTTCGGGCGGTTCGTCCGGCTGGACGACGCACGCGCACGCGATGGCGGCGGCAGCGGGCTCGGACTGGCGATCGTGCGTGAGATCGTCCGCGCGCACGGAGGCGACGTTCGGATGGATGCCGGCCCGGGCGGCGGCGCGCGGTTCACGGTGACGCTGCCCGGCGGTCGCTGAGCTCGGCGGATCGTCGGCGCTTCAGGTTGGCTTCAGGCGCGGCGCGGGATCGTGGAGTCCTACTCAGGAGGAACCATGCGCACACCCGCCATCTGGATCACCAGCACCATCGTCGCCGTCGGCCTGGTCGCCGCCGGCACGGCCGTCGCGTTCGCGGCGACTTCCCCCTCGACCAGCCCTTCCCCGTCGGCGACGCTGCTCGAGGACGGCTCGAGCGGCGACGCGACGGCATCGCCGTCCGCACCGGCGTCGTCTGCCGATCTCGAAGCGGCTCAGGCCGCCGCTCTGGCTGCAGTCGGCCCCGGCACGGTCATCGAGGCCGACACGGACGACAATGCCGCGTATGCCTACGAGATCGACATCCGTCTCGACTCGGGCGGAGTCGTCGAGGTGAAGCTCGACTCATCGCTGAACGTCGTCTCGACCGAGAACGACGACCGAGGCGGCGACGACACCGCCGATGACAGCCGCGGCGACGACGCCGTCCCGGATGCGGGCGCGGCCGCGAAGGCGTCCGAGGCGGCGCTGGCGCACGTCGGCTCCGGAACGGTGACGAGCGTCGAGCTCAGCGACGACACGGACCACGTGTACGAGGTCGAGATCGATCTGGGCAACGGCGAGGACGTCGACGTCGAGCTCGACGCCCAGTTCGTCGTCGTCAAGGCCGACTGACCACGCCGGGGGGATCGTCCGCGAGACTGCACGGGGACGCCGAGACGGAGGGGTGGCCCCGCTGTCTCGGCGTCGGGATGCAGTCTCGCGAAAGGGCTAGGAGGCGAACAGCTCCTGCAGCCGTCGCACGCCCTCCAGCAGCGCCTCGTCGCCGAGCGCGTACGAGAGTCGCAGGTAGCCGCTCGGCCCGAACGCCTCGCCCGGCACCACCGCGACCTCGACCTCTTCGAGGATCAGATCGGCCAGCTCCAAGGAGGTCGTCGGGGTCTTCCCGCGCCACTCGCGACCAAGCAGGCCGTGCACGTCGGGGTACACGTAGAACGCGCCGAGCGGGTTCGGGACCGTGACGCCCTCGATCTTCGCGAGTTCGCCGACGATGAGCTTGCGGCGCCGGTCGAACGCGAGCCGGAACTCCTCAGCCTCGGTCTGCGGGCCGGTCAGCGCGGCCAGCGCCGCGCGCTGCGCGATGTTGTTCACGTTGCTCGACAGGTGCGATTGAAGATTCGCGGCGAGCTTGATGGCATCCTTCGGGCCGACCATCCAGCCCACGCGCCATCCGGTCATCGCGTAGGTCTTCGCGACGCCGTTCACGAGGATGGTCTGGGATGCCGCGGCCGGCACCGCCTCGACGATCGAGACTGCGCGCGTGCCTTCGTACACGAGGTTCTGGTAGATCTCGTCCGTGATGATCCAGATGCCGTGCTCGACGGCCCATTCGCCGATCGCCTTCGTCTCGTCGGGCGTGTAGACCGAGCCGGTCGGGTTCGAGGGCGACACGAAGACCAGCACGGTCGTGCGCGGGGTGCGCGCCGCCTCGAGCTGCTCCACCGTCACCTTGTACTCCTGGTCGGCGCCCGCGAACACTTCGACGGGGACTCCGTCCGCGAGGGCGATCGCCTCGGGGTAGGTCGTCCAGTAGGGCGCCGGCAGCAGAACCTCGTCGCCGGGGTTCACGACGGCCTGGAACGCCTGGTACACCGCCTGCTTGCCGCCGTTGGTGACGACGATCTGGGATGCGTCGACTTCGAGCCCCGAGTCGCGCAGCGTCTTGGCTGCGATCGCCTCCCGCAGCACCGGGAGGCCGACGGCGGGCGTGTAGCGGTAGTTCGCGGGGTCGTGCAGCGCTTCGGCCGCGGCATCCACGATGAACTGCGGCGTCGCGAAGTCGGGTTCGCCGGCCGCATAGCTGACGACGGGTCGGCCCGCGGCCTGCAGGGCCTTCGCCTTGGCGTCGACCTTGAGTGTCGCCGATTCGGCGATCGCGGAGAGCTTTCGGGAGAGTGGGGCGCGTTCAGTCACGGCTTCGAGCGTAGTCGCACGCGTGAGCGCAAGAGGGGTGTCGTCGCCTCTTCCGGCCGCTACCGTGAGGGGATGGACGGGTGGCTGTGGAGCGCGGTGGTGCTCTCGATCGCGGTCGTTGTCGCGGGCGGCATCGTCTGGTGGATCGCGAGGGGCTGCGTCGTCACGATCATCGGCGCCGCGGGGGCGATCCTCGGCGGACTCGCCTCGCTCGGGTGCCTCGTCGCTATGCTCGACCAGGATGTGTCACTTCGCGCGGCGGCGCTCCTGACCGCAGGCGCCGGAGTCTGGCTGCTCATCTGGGCCTTCGCGGGCAGCATCCGCAACCGGCGACTCGCCGAGCGCGTGGCCGACGGATCCGTCGACGTCGTCTCGGCGTCGATGCGCTGATCGACGCGCGCCCGCGGGCAGCGGATGCCGGAGCGCGACCCTGACCGCGCGCTCCGGCATCGCCGGTCAGTTCAGGTCGAGCGGCCACACCGGCCGGAGTTCGATCAGCCCGGAGGTGGCCATCGGATGCCGCGACGCGACCTCGATCGCCTGGTCGAGGCTCTCGCACTCCAGGATGTCGAAGCCGGCGATCCATTCGTGCGTCTCTGCGTACGGTCCGTCGGTCACCGTCACCTTGCCGTTGCGCCGACGGATCGTCTTCGCGTCGGCCGGCAGGCGCAGCCGATCGCCGTCGGTGGCCTTGCCGGTTCCGTAGGTCTCGTCGACCCACTCCTCGATCGAGAGCGGCCCCTCCTCCTTGCTGTCGAGATCCGGGTCTACCACTACGAGCATCAAGTACTTCATCGCGTGTCCTTTCTGTGGAGCGACGTTACGTGAAGGGCGTCGAACACCACGGGACCGCATCGACAAACGCGCTGAGATTTCGAGAAAACCGCCGAGAAGCCGCAAAAGGTCGGCAGAAGGGGACACCGGTCAGGCCGGAATCCCCTTCTGCCGCTGCAACTCAGCTGAACTGGTTCATCGTGTTGTGCTGGCCGCCGGCCTTGAGCGCGGCGTCGCCGGCGAAGTACTCCTTGTGGTTGTCACCGATGTCGCTGCCGGCCATGTTCTGGTGCTTGACAGTGGCGATGCCCTCGCGGATCTCGCGACGCTGGACGCCCTTCACGTAGGCGAGCATCCCCTCATCGCCGAAGTAGCCCTTGGCCAGATCGTCGGTGGAGAGTGCGGCCGTGTGATAGGTCGGCAGGGTGATGAGGTGATGGAAGATCCCGGCGCGAGCCGAGCCCTCTCGCTGGAATGAGCGGATCTTCTCGTCGGCCACCCGCGCCAGTTCGGTGCCGTCGTAGTCGACGTTCATGAGGTCGCCGCGGTCATAGGCCGAGACGTCCGCACCCTGCTCCACGAGCAGGTCGTACGCCTGCTGGCGGAAGCTGAGCGTCCAGTTGAACGACGGGCTGTTGTTGTAGACGAGCTTCGCGTTCGGGATCTCCTTGCGGATCTCGTCGACCATGCCGGCGATCTGCTCGACGTGCGGCTTCTCGGTCTCGATCCACAGCAGGTCGGCACCGTTGCGCAACGCAGTGATGCAGTCGAGCACGCAACGGGCCTCGCCCGTGCCGGCGCGGAACTGGTACAGGTTGCTTGCCAGGCGCTTCGGGCGCTGCAGTCTGCCGTCCCGCTTGATGACGACGTCGCCGTTGCCCAGATCCGCTTCCGAGATCTCTTCGACATCGAGGAATGCGTTGTACTGATCTCCGAGGTCACCGGGCTCGCTCGTGACCGCGAGCTTCTGTGTGAGGCCGGCACCGAGCGAGTCGGTGCGGGCGACGATGACGCCGTTGTCGATGCCGAGTTCGAGGAACGCGTAGCGCACGGCGTTGAGCTTCGCGATGAAGTCCTCGTGTGGAACCGTGACCTTGCCGTCCTGGTGGCCGCACTGCTTCTCGTCGGACACCTGGTTCTCGATCTGAATCGCGCATGCCCCCGCCTCGATCATCTTCTTGGCGAGCAGGTAGGTGGCCTCGGGGTTGCCGAAGCCCGCGTCGATGTCGGCGATGATCGGCACGACGTGGGTCTCGTAGTTGTCGATCTGCGACTGGATGAATTCCACGGCCGTCTCGTCGCCGGCCGCCCGGGCGCCGTCCAGTTTCGTGAACAGCAGGTCGAGCTCGCGAGCGTCGGCCTGACGGAGGAAGGTGTACAGCTCCTCGATCAGGGCGGGCACCGCCGTCTTCTCATGCATGGACTGGTCGGGAAGGGGGCCGAACTCCGAGCGGAGCGCGGCGACCATCCAACCCGACAGGTAGAGGTAGCGCTTGTTCGTGGTCTTCAGGTGCTTCTTGATCGAGATGAGCTTCTGCTGCCCGATGAAGCCGTGCCAGACCCCGAGTGACTGGGTGTACACGGACGAGTCGGCGTCGTACTCGGCCATGTCGCGGCGCATGATGTCGGCGGTGTACTGGGCGATCTCGAGTCCCGTCCGGAAGCGGTTCTGCGACCGCATGCGGGCGACGGACTCGGGGTCGATCGCATCCCAGCTGGAGCCGTTCTGCGTCTTGAGTGCGCGGATGGCTTCGATGTCGTCCTGGTAGTGGGTCATGTCGATTCCTTTGTGGGTCAGAGGGGTCAGTCGGTCTCGATGAGGAACTTCGCGTAGGCCGGCAGTGTCAGGAACGCCGGGAATTCCTGACCCAGGGCCACCTCGCGGAAGATCTCCGCGGCGTCCTCGTAGCGGTCACCATCCCGGCGGTCGACCTCGCCCAGCACCTCGGCGATCAGACCCTCGATGTACTCGCGGGTGATCGGGTCGCCCTCGGCGGTTGAGCGGTCCTGATGGATCCACTGCCACACCTGCGAGCGCGAGATCTCCGCGGTCGCGGCATCCTCCATCAGGTTGTCGATCGCGACAGCACCGAGTCCTCGCAGCCAGGCTTCGATGTAGCGGATCGCGACCGACACATTCGCGTGCACGCCGTCGGCGGTCACCGGGCGGCCGATGTGCACGTCGAGAAGATCGGATGCCTTCACCTCGACGTCGTCGCGCTGACGGTCGACTTGGTTCGGCCGATCGCCCAGCACCGCGTCGAACTCCGCCCGCGCGGTCGGAATGAGGTCGGGGTGCGCCACCCACGTGCCGTCGAATCCGTCGCCGGCTTCGCGCTTCTTGTCGGCCGCGACCTTCTCGAACGCGCGCTGCGTCACTTCGGGGTCGCGACGGTTCGGGATGAACGCGCTCATGCCCCCGATCGCGAATGCCCCGCGCTTGTGGCACGTCTTGACGAGCAGTTCGGTGTAGGCGCGCATGAAGGGCACTGTCATCGTGACCTCGCTGCGGTCGGGGAGCACAAAGCGCGCCCCGCGGCCGCGGTAGTTCTTGATGATCGAGAAGATGTAGTCCCAGCGTCCGGCGTTCAGGCCCGCGATGTGGTCGCGCAGCTCGAAGAGGATCTCCTCCATCTCGAACGCAGCCGGCAATGTCTCGATGAGCACCGTCGCACGGATCGTGCCGTGCGGGATGCCGATGTACCGCTCGCTGAAGGTGAAGATGTCGTCCCACAGCTTCGCCTCTTCGCTGGATTCGAGCTTGGCGATGTAGAAGTACGGTCCGCGCCCGTTGGCGATCAACTGTGCGGCGTTGTGGAAGAAGTACAGGCCGTAATCGACGAGCGAACCGGATGCCGCCATCGTGCGACCGGCACGGTCGGTGAACTGGAGGTGGGCCTCGCCCAGGTGCCAGCCGCGAGGGCGCATCACGATGGTGGGGGTGCGCTCGGCCGTGACCTCGTATGTCTTGCCGTCCGGGCTCGTGAACGAGAGCTGTCCGCGGATGGCGTCGCGAAGCGACAGCTGACCCTCGATCACGTTCTTCCACGTCGGGCTCGTGGCGTCCTCCTGGTCGGCCAGCCATACCCGCGCGCCGGAGTTGAGGGCGTTGATCGTCATCTTCGGGTCGGTCGGTCCGGTGATCTCGACACGACGGTCTTCGAGCCCCGGACCCGCCCCGGCGACCCGCCATTCGGCGTCCTCCCGGATGTGGGCGGTGTCGTCGCGGAACCGCGGGTCGTGCCCGTTGCCGATCTCGAAGCGGCGGCGCATGCGATCGGCGAGCCGGTCGTACCGGCGGGCTCCGAACCGCTGGTGCAGTTCCGTGAGGAACGTGACCGCCTCAGGCGTGAGGATCTCGTTGTAGCGCGGACCCATGCGGCCGATGACTTCGATCGATGGTGCAGAGGTCTGGGTGGGAGTCGGCCCGGTGCGCGTCTGCATCGGAGCGGCGGTTGCAGGTGTCATCATGTCCCTGTCTTTCCTGTGAGCGTGTTCGTGAGAGTCCGGGCGATGCTCACGACTCGGCGGGTGGGTCGAATTGCGGCATCCCTCGATCCGCGTTCTGGATCGGCTGGGTTGGTGTGGCTCCACTCTGTGTGAACTTCGGAGTCGTACTTGACCGATCAGCGTGTGAAGATTCCCGAATATTCTGCTTTCGTGACAGAATCGACCTATGACGACGGCGACGGACCGTGAACAGACGGATGATCTGCTCGACGATGAAGAGGTGGACTCCCTCACGATCGGCCGTCGCATCCGGCAGCTTCGAACGCAGCGCGCGATGACGCTCGACGAGCTCGCGTCCGCGGTGGACCGGGCGCCGAGCCAGCTGTCGATGATCGAGAACGGGCGGCGCGAACCGAAGCTCACCCTGCTGCGCGCGATCGCGCGTGCGCTCGGGACCACACTGGACGCCCTGCTCGAATCCGAGCCGCTCGATGAGCGCTCGACCATGGAGATCGCGCTCGAACGCGCGATGCGCGGGCAGACGTTCCAAGCGCTCGGCATCCCCCCGTTCCGCATCGGCAAGGCCGTTCCGAACGAGGCACTGGCCGCGATGCTCGCGCTGCAGGGCGAGATCGATCGCCTCCGTGACGAGCGCGCCGCGACACCGGAAGAGGCCCGTCGTGCCAACGTCGCGCTGCGGCGCCTGATGCGCACGCAGAACAATCACTTCCCCGAGCTCGAGGAGCAGGCCCGTGCCCTGCTCGCGTCGGTCGATCACCCCGGTGGTCCGCTGACCCAGCGGACGGCATCCGACATCGCCGCCCACCTGGGCTTCACGCTGCACTACGTGCCCGACCTGCCGCAGACCACCCGCAGCGTCGCCGACATCAAGAACGGCCGGCTCTACCTGTCGAGCCGGCTGGCATCGAAGGGTGATCCGCGCACCGCCGTGCTGCAGGCCCTGTCGAGCCGGATCCTCGGCCACCGCGAGCCCACCAGCTATGCCGAGTTCCTGCGTCAGCGGGTCGAGACCAACTATCTGACCGGCGCCCTGCTCATCCCCGAAGAGCATGCGGTGCCGTTCCTCCAGGAGGCGAAGGGACGCCGCGCGATCTCGATCGAGGACCTGCGCGACGCGTACTCGGTCTCGTACGAGACGGCTGCCCACCGTTTCACGAACCTCGCGACCGTGCACCTCGGCATCCCCGTGCACTTCTTGAAGGTGCACGAGTCGGGCACGATCACGAAGGCCTACGAGAACGACGACGTGAACTTCCCGACCGACCGCCTCGGGGCGATCGAGGGTCAGATGTGCTGCCGGCGATGGACATCGCGAGTCGTGTTCGACGAGGACGACCACTTCAATCCGTACTACCAGTACACCGACACCGGCAACGGAACCTACTGGTGCACCGCCCGTGTGGAGTTCTCGAGCGAGGGCGCCCACTCGGTGAGCGTGGGGGTGCGGTTCGACGACACCAAGTGGTTCATCGGCCGGGACACCCCGAACCGCGGCGTGTCGAAGCACTCCGTCGAGGTCTGCTGCCGCCGCGCACCCGCCGATCTGGAGGCGACCTGGCGCGACCAGTCGTGGCCCAACGTCCGCACGCCGCGCACGCTGCTCGCGACGCTGCCGACCGGCGCGTTCCCGGGGGTCGACACCACCGACGTGTACGAGTTCCTCGAAGCGCACGCGCCGCGCTGACGTCGCCGCGGCGCCCGCGCACGCGAAAGGGCTGAGGCCTCCGCGCTGACGCCACCGTGTGCACAACGGCGGATCGATCGAGCGACGCGCGGGGCGGCGGATGCGGCATCCCGGCGTGCCCGACCGCCGCTCCGCAGTTGTGTACGCCCGAAACCGTCATCGGCCGGCTCGACCCGCCAGGTGGAGTCCTCGGCCGACATGGGTCAGGATCGCCATCTCGACCGTCTCCCAGTCGTGCAGGATCATCGCGTAGTCGAATCGGAGCGTGACATAGCCCCAGATCGCGGCGTTGGCGTCGCGCATCCTGTCCTTGTGCCGGGAAGGCAGGTCATCGTGATTCGACGCGCCGTCCGCCTCGATGATGAGCCGGTCGCCGATGAGCAGATCAACCACGCCGACCGCGACGACGTTCACCTGCGAGCGGATCCGCAGGCCATGGTGGCGAAGACGCCAGCGCAGGAGGGATTCGAGACCGCTGTCCGCGTCGGAGCGTGCGTAGGCGATCGCCTCGCGGGAGGTCGGATTGGTCGCCGCCCGAAGCCAAGCCAGTCCGGCGTCAGTGATCCTTCGCTGCCGCAAGGCGGACTCGAGTACAACGAAGAAGTCCTCAACGCCATGGCAGTGGAGGATCTGCCTCAGCATGCGCGGGATCGACGGCTGTCCGAAGCTGTCGGCCCGCTGCGCATCGTCCCAGTGCTCAATGCAGCAGCATCCGTCGTGCTCGTAGGCATGACCGTGGCCTCCCATCCATACGTGGACGTCGCCCTCGGGAGCCAGAACCCACAGCCCGGCGTGGCGCGCGGCGCTGGTGCAGCAGAGCGCGCCGCCGTGCTTCGCCGCCATCCGGACCGTGTCGCACGCCGCGGCACGGGCATAGACCCCACGGCGCAGCGGCACGAGTGCACCGGAGGCGACCTGGGCGGAGATCCGCCGCCGGCTCGTGCCGGAGGCGCGCAAGCGACCGTACGTGGTCACGGCATCCCAGGTCTCGCACACTCTCGCACTGTGGACTCATCGCGCTGACTCCCAATGACGTCCGGGCAGATCTGGGGTTTCGGTATGGCGTTGAGGATCTGTGGAGGAAGCTTCGCTGCGGGAAGGGGTTGTGCACGTCTGCGGGGGAATCGGGTGACACGCCGAGACTGGCCGACTGGGGCCAGCGTGCCACGGACGATCCCCGCGGTTGTGCACGCCCGCAGGCGGGTCGGACGCCGAGGGCGGATGCCGGTGCGAGGACAGCCTGTCAAGGGGTTGTGTCAATACTTGACAGATGCAAGGTTTTAGGGAACGACGGTTCCCATCGGAGCCGCTTTCGACGAGGAGAGCAGCATATGAAGCGCATCTTGGCGACCATCGTCGCCGCCGGAATCGCCCTGGGCGGTTCCGTCGCCACCGGCGGCGCGGCCATTGCCGGCGGCCCCAAGGACGACACGCTCGAACGATACGCCCGCGACACGTGGACTTCGCTCGACGCGATGACCGACGAGGACACCGGCCTCCCGTCGGACAACATCGAGGGCGATCTGACCGGCGCGTCCGCCTACACATCGCCCACCAACATCGGCGGCTACCTCTGGTCGACCGTCACCGCGCGTGACCTCGGCATCATCTCCGCAGACGATGCGCGCGACCGCATCGCGACGACGCTGGCGACGCTCGGGACACTCGAGCGCAACACAGCGAGCGGCATGTTCTACAACTGGTACGACCCCGCCACCGGCGCGAAGCTGACGACGTGGCCGGACTCCGGCGATCTCGTCGAGCCGTTCCTGAGCACGGTCGACAACGGCTGGCTCGCCGCGGCCCTTCGCATCGTCCGCGAGGCGGAGCCGAGCCTGGCCGACCAGGCGGACGAGCTCTACCGGTCGATGGACTTCGCGGCGTTCTTCAATCCCGAGGGTGCGCCCGGGCTTCCAGCAGGCACGAATCGCGGTGGATTCTGGGAGGTCGCGCCGGCCGGCTGCAGCGTCGCCGCGCCGATGTACAACGGGTCGGGCGCCGAGGCGTTCTACACGTGCCATCACTACGACACCACGGTGAGCGAGAGCCGCATCGCGACGTATCTCGGCATCGCGAACGGCAGCATCCCCCCGACCGCGCTCTACGGAACGCACCGGACGATGCCGCCCGGCTGCGACTGGGCGTGGCAGGAGCAGCTGCCCACCGGCACGGTGCGCACGTACCAGGGGTTCGACGTCTGGGAGGGTGTGTACACCTACCGCGGCATGAGCTTCGTGCCCAGCTGGGGCGGGAGCATGTTCGAGTCGCTGATGCCCGATCTGCTCGTCCCGGAGACGAAGTGGGGCGCTCGCTCGTGGCGGCTGAACCATCCCATCACCGTCGAGGTGCAGAAGCAGCATGGTCTCGATGACGCCGGATACGGCTACTGGGGCTTCTCGCCGGCGAGCAACCCGTTCGGCGGCTACGCGGAGTACGGCGTGGACCTGGCGGGCATGCGCTCGGACGGCTACATGTCGGATGCCGAGAAGACGGATGTCGACATCGATCGCCCCGGCTGCACGGTCGGCGCGAACCCCGACCCGCAGTTCGGTGACGGCGTCGTGACTCCGCACGCGAGCTTCCTGGCGCTGCCGTACGACCGCGACGGGGTGCTCGCCAACCTCGCCGGGATCGAGGAAGATCTGGCTGGATACGGTCCGGGCGGGTTCTACGACTCGGTAGCGGTGGGCAGCGGCACGGTCGCAGAGCGCTACCTGTCGCTGGACCAGTCGATGATCATGGCTGCGATCGGCAACGAACTGACCGGCGATAGCCTGAAGCAGTACTTCGTCGACAAGGAGATGGAGAAGCGGCTGCGCCCGGCGATGGCCGCGCAGGTCTTCGGCTCCGAGTGGAAAGCGCACGAGTGAGCGATGGTTCAGAGCGGGTCGGGGCATCCGATGCGGATGCCCCGACCGCGCGTGCCCGCGCACCGCGCGGCAGCTACGCCAAGGGCCAGGCGCGCCGCCAGCAGATCGTCGATGCGGCCCTCGTCGTCTTCGCCCGGAGCGGCTTCCACAGCGGGTCGCTTCGCGAGATCGCCAAGCGGGTCGGTCTGACCCCGACGGGTCTGATGCACCATTTCGCGAACAAGGAGGACCTGTTCACGGAGGTGCTCCGCCAGCGCGATGAGGCGATCCGGGAGGCAGCCGGTGATCCGCACGAGCACACCCTGATCGAGCAGGCCACGAAGGTCGTCGCGTACAACCAGGAGGACCGGGGGCTGACCTCGCTCTACGCCACGGTCTCGGCCGAGTCGACCGACTCCGAGCATCCCGCACACGAGCACTTCGCGCGGCGCTACCGCGACACCGCCGCGGCGGCGACGCCGATCCTGGTCGCCGCGCAGGCCGACGGCGAGGTGCGCACCGACATCGACCCGCAGCTGGCCCCTCGACTCATCAGTGCGGTGATGGACGGCATCCAGCAGCAGTGGCTCCTCGATGAGAGCGTCGACATGAACGCGCTGTTCGCCGAGTTCGTGCGGGGGTACCTGCTGCCCCTGCCCGACCAGCCCGACCAGCCCGACCAATCCGACCAGGCCGACCAGACCGACTGACCGGCGCAGCGGCCGACGGCGCGAGCGCGTCCCCGCTCAGGCGGGGACGAGGGTGTTGGCGCGGGCGACCTCGCCCAGCCACGCCAGACTCGGCTTGGGATGCCGCTCGAACGTGTCACGGTCCCAGGCGACCAGGCCGAACGTCGGCCGATAGCTGCCCCACTCGTAGTTGTCGAGGGCGCTCCAGTGCAGGTATCCGCGCACGTCGATTCCGTCATCGATGCACGACGCGACCGCCTCGAGCGCCCCGCGCGTGTAGTCGATGCGGCGATCGTCGTCCGCGGTCGCGATGCCGTTCTCGGTCACATAGACGGGAACCCCGGCCCGCGCCCACGCGTTGCGGATGCCTTCGCCGACCGCTGACGGGTAGTACTCCCATCCGGTGAGCGTGCGCTCGGCTGCGTCGTCGATCGGCAGCGGGCCGTCGGGCCCGATGCGCGTACGGGTATAGGCCTGGACGCCGACCCAGTCATCGCCGGTGGCGGCATCCAGGAACACGTCCTCGCGGGATGCGCCGTACGCGGCTGCGACCGCTTCGGCGCCCGGGACCGGCTGATACGCCTGCGTCGCGACCGACCATCCGGCGCGCTTGCCCGCGCCGCGCACGATCTGCACCGCCCGCCGGTGCGCATCCACGAGTGTCTCCGTGACCGCGGGCACGCCCGGGGGGAGCCCGATCGACGGGAATCCCACCTCGGGGTCGGCGAGCACCGAGACCATGTTGGGCTCGTTGATCGTGCATACCAGGTCGACGTCCTCCAGCGCCGGCAGGGCGGCTTCCGCATAGCGGGCGAAGCGCTCGGCTGCGGCATCCGAGTGCCATCCGCCGTCGCGCGCGAACCACACCGGGTTCGTGAAGTGGTGCAGCGTGATCATCGGCTGCAGGCCGAGCTCCAGCGCGGTGGCGACCATCCGCCGATAGTGATCGATCGCGGCTCGGGAGATCCACCCGTCCTCCGGCTCGATGCGCGCCCACTCGATGCTGAACCGATAGGTGTCCAGGCCGGCAGCCGCCAGCAGCGCCATGTCTTCGGGGTAGCGGTGATAGCTGTCGGCCGCGTCGCCCGACGGCGACTCGACGGACGCCCCCGGGAGATGGCCCCACTCGCGCTGCCACCAGTCGGAGTTGACGTTGCCGCCCTCGATCTGGTGGGCGGCCGTGGAGGCGCCCCAGAGGAATCCGCTCGGGAAGGTCATGCGCAATGGTCCTTTCGGGGGCCGATCATTTGATGCCGGTGAGCGCGATGCCCTGCACGAAGTAGCGCTGTAGGACCACGAAGACGATCAGCACCGGCAGGACGACCACGACGGCACCGGCCATCATCAGGCCGTACTGCGCGGCGTTCTGCCCAACCGAGTAGAGGGCGAGCGCGACAGGCAGGGTGTACATGTCCTCGGTCGTGGCGACCACAAGGGGCCACAGGAAGTTGTTCCAGCTGCCGAGGAAGGTGAGGATCGTGAGGGTCGCCACCGCCGGCCCGCACAGCGGCATGATGACGCGCAGGAAGATGCGCCATTCGCTCGCGCCGTCGATGCGCGCCGCCTCGATGATGTCGTCGGGCAGGCTCAGCATGAACTGTCGCATCAGGAACACGCCGAGCGGGGTGATCAGGAAGGGCAGAATCAGCCCCGGATATGAATTGACCAGGCCGAGGTTGGCGGTCAGTACGAAGAGCGGCACGAAGGTGACGACACCCGGCACCATCAGGGTGCCCAGCACGAGCGCGAACAGCAGCTTCTTGCCGCGGAACTCCAGCTTCGCCAGGGCGTACCCGACCATCGACGAGAAGACGATGTTGCCGAGCGTGACGAAGACGGCGACCACGAAGCTGTTGAAGAAGAACTGCGCGAAATCGAGCCGGCCGAACAGCTGGACGTAGTTCTCCAGCGTCGGGTCGCGGGGGAGGAACTCGGTCGGGTATTGGCGGATCTCGGTCGTCGTCTTGAAGGATCCGAGGATCATCCAGATGAACGGGATGATCATCGCGATCACACCCACCGTCAGCACGACATACAGCCACCAGCGGGGGCGCGGCCCCCTGGCGCGGGATCTGCGCGCGCTCGGCGTCTCGTCCTCTTCGATGGAGGCGGTCATCTCGGTTGCGAGGGCCATGTCAGTCCTTCCTTCCGAGCAGACGGAACTGCACGAGCGAGAGCAGCACGATCGCCAGGAAGAGCACGTAGCTGGATGCCGAGGCGAAGGCGTAGTTGCCGAATCCGAACTGGTCGTAGGTGTACATCGCGGACGACAGCGTCGCATCGAGCGGGCCGCCCTGGGTCATCACGTACGGCTCCTCGAAGAACTGCAGGTAGCCGATGCCGGTGATCACCGCGGCGAACAGGAGCGTCGGACGCAGTGCGGGGATCGTGATGTTCGTGAAGCGCTGGAACACGTTCGCGCCGTCGACCATCGCAGCCTCGTGGTGCTCCTTCGGCACGCTCTGCAGGCCGGCGAGGAAGATCACCATCAGGGTGCCGAGGTTGCGCCACACCGCCATGAAGATGAGCGACGGGAGCGCCCACGCGGGATCCTGCAGCCAGGCCGGGCCCTGGATGCCGAAGAGGGCGAGGAATCCGTTCAGCAGCCCGTCGGGCTGGAGGATGAAGCGCCAGACGATCGCGATCGCGACGATGCTGGTCACGACCGGTGCGTAGAACCCGACCCGGAACACGGTGCGGAACCTGTCGATGCCGGTGTTCAGCGCGAGGGCGACGAGCAGCGCGATGCCCATTGTGAGCGGCACGCCGACGAACACGAAGATGAACGTGTTGAGCAGGCTGCGCAGGAACCGCGGGTCCTGGAACAGGCTGACGTAGTTCTCGAGCCCCACGAGGTTGACGTTGAACGGCGTCTGCAGGTCTCGCGTCGTGAAGTCGGTGAAGCTCATCGCGAAGCTCGCGACGATCGGCCCCGCGAGGAACACGAGGAACAGCACCACGAACGGCGTGGCGAACCCCCAGGCGATGAGGGTCATGCGGTTCCGGCGGCGGGAGCCGCGCACCTCCTGGCGAGGAGGGCGCGACTTCCGCTCGGGCGGGGCGTCGGTCAGGGCGACCATGGCGGACTGCTACTGCCCCGTGCCGATGGACTCGGCCTGGGACTGGAGGCTGGCCAGAGCGTCTTCGACGGTGGTCTCGCCCCTGGTCACGGCCTCGAGCTGCTGGTCGATCACGGCCGACACCTGAGCCCAGGTGGGGATCGCCGGCGGAGCCTTCGAGTCGTCCAGCTGCTCGGCGAACACGCTCAGGTACGGGTCGTCGGCGAAGATCGGATCCTCGAACGCGGCCTGGACGCTCGGCAGGTCGGTGGAGATGTCGTACCACTCGATCTGCGTCTCGGGCTGGCTCAGCCAGCGCACGAACTTCCAGGCGGCATCCCGGTTGTCGGTGTCGTTGAAGACCGCGAGGTTGCCACCACCCGTGAAGCTGGTGCGCGACGCTTCGCCGGGGACCATCGCCACGGCGAACTTATCCTCGAACTCCGCGCCGCCCTGGTCGCGCAGCAGGCTCACGTGGAACGGACCGGAGTAGAACGATCCGACCTCGCCCGAGATGAACTTCTGCTCGATTTCACCGCCTTCGAGGCGCACCGGCTCGGAGAGCCCTTCCTCGAAGAAGCTCGCGTAGAACGCGAAGGCCTCCTGCCATTCGGGGGTGTCGAACGCGAACGCGGTGCCGTCCTCGGTCATGACGTCGCCGCCCTGCTGCCAGACCAGCGGCAGCACGTACTGCCAGGAGTCGAAGCCGCCGGGCGGAAGGGAGACGCCTGAGGTGGCGCCCTGGTCCTTCATCGCCTGCGCGAAAGCCTTGTACTCGTCCCAGGTCGCGGGGGGCTCGACACCGGCGGCCTCAGCCATGTCGGTGCGGTAGTAGAGCACGCGGGTGTCCACGTACCAGGGGACTCCATACGCCACGTCGTCGACGACGGCCGTGCCCCACGAGCCCTCGAAGAAGCTCGAATCGTCGACCAGGCCGTCCGGGGTGGGCTCGAACGCGCCGGTTGCGGCGAATTCACCGACCCACGTCGTGCCGAGCATCGTGACGTCGGGCACCTCTCCGCCGGCGATCGCTGTCGCGATGCGGTCATGGGCGCCGTCCCACGGCACGGCGGTGACGTCGATCTTCGCGTCGGGGTTCTCCTCCTCGAACGCGGCGGCGAGCTCTTCGAGCACCTCGCCCTCGTTGCCCATCGCCCAGATCTCCACGGTGCCGGTCGCGGGGGAGTCGTCGATGGCCCCACCTGCGGCTGGTCCTGTGCCGCCGGCGCTGTCGCTGCGGCCGCAGCCGGCGAGGGCGATCGTTCCGAGCGCAACCGCCGCGGTCGCGGCGATCCAGCGCTTCGTGTGTCGGGAAGTCAGGGTCTTCATCGGTCTGGTGCCTCCGTGTGGGCGCCGCGCCAGCGCGGCGACTCTGCCTGGGACCGCACGGTCGTCGCGCGGTGATGTGTCCCACGGTAGACACAAAAACCTGACACGTGAAAGGTATTGACGCGTCGCGGCCGATACGCTACGAAACGGCCGGCTCAGCGCCCGGAGATCAGGTCCGCAACATGTGCGAATGCCGACGTGCGCGCCGAGCGGCCGGATGCCTCTGCCCGGTCGGCCGCGTGGTAGGCCGCGTAGATCCCCTGCACCGCGAGCCATCGGAGCGGCTCGATCTCCCATCGCTTGGCGCGATGGCCGACCCACGGGAGCCGTGCAATGTCAGAGTCGCGACCGAGGACGAGATCCGCCAGTGTGCGTCCGGCCAGGTTGGTCGCCGTCACCCCGGTGCCGACATAGCCGCCTGCCCAGCCCAGACCGGTCGCGGCATCCAGCCCCACCGTCGCCGCCCAGTCCCGCGGCACACCCAGCACGCCCGCCCACGCGTGCGCGATCGGAACCTCCGACGCGGCCGGGAAGAAGGAGCGCAGCAGAGCGGTGAGCGCGGCCATCGTGCGCTCCTGGGTGCGCCCGTCGGTGTCGACCCGCGACCCGTAGCGGTAGGGCACGCCGCGACCGCCGAACGCGATCCGGTCATCCGCGGTCCGCTGGGCGTACATGTACACGTGCGCGAAGTCGCCGAGCACCTCGCGCCCGTTCCAGCCGATCTGCTCCCACACCGCTTCAGGCAGCGGCTCCGTGGCGATCATCGACGAGTTCATCGGCAGCACCGCGCGGTGCTGACCCTTCAGGTCGGGCGTGAACCCCTCGGTCGCGCGAAGCACGTGAGTCGCTCGAACCGTTCCGCGCCCGGTCACCGCGCGTCCGGGGGCGATCTCGGTGACGTGCGTGTCCTCGTAGATCGGGACACCGAGCGCCTCCACCACCGCGGCGAGCCCCGAAGCGAGCTTGGCCGCGTGGATGCGCGCGGCATGCGGGTGCCACAATCCGCCCAGTGTGCCGCGCACGGCGATCCGCGACGCGGTGACAGCGGCATCCCACTCCTCGACATCGGTGTGCGGCCACCCGTGCTCGTCCGCCGCCGCGGCGTGCAGACGCGCGAGCTGGGCGGGAGTGCGGGCGATGTTGAGCTCGCCGCCCTTGACGATGTCGGCCTCGATCCCCTCCCGCGCTGCAACCGATACGACCTCGTCCACAGACTCATTGAGGGCGCGCTGCTGTGCGATGGCGGCATCCCGCCCGTGCGACTTCGCATACTGCTCGCGCCCGCCGGTGACCGAGTTCGTGAGCCACCCGCCGTTGCGGCCCGATGCGCCGAACCCGGCGAAGCGCTGTTCGAGCACGACGATCCGCAGGTCGGGCTGCTCCCGCTTCAGGTAGTACGCGGTCCACAGTCCGGTGTACCCGGCCCCGACGATGCACACGTCGGCATCGAGCGAGCCGGGCAGTGCGGGGCGCGGGGTCGGGGTGCCGCCCAGCTGCGCCCACCAGAACGAGACCTCGCCGTTTCGCACGCTCACCCAGCCAGGCTACGCACGAGCACAGATGCCGGCACCGGCCTGCGGCCCGCGATCCGTCCGAACCTGCGGTTCATCCGTCACTTGTGTACGGCGCACGCAGGATTTCGTGTACCGAGGTGACGGATGAACGCCGGCGCTTGGCCGTTCAGGAGGCCAGACGCAGGGCGGCCCAGAGCTCGGCCCGTGCCGCGAACGATCCGAGGTCGACATCGAGCGCCCGCTCGGCCGCCGCGACACGCGCGCGCACCGTGTGCCGGTGCACGCCGAGTGCCCGAGCGGTCGCCTCATGGGAGCAGTCGTTCTCGAGCCAGGCGCGCACGGTCTCGAGCAGCGCCGTCCCGTGCTCGCGGTCGTACTGCGCGAGCGGGGCGAGTGCCGCCACGGCCACGGTGCGCGCCTCCGCGGACGGCGGAACCGAGAGCACCCCGGCGTGCGCGGCGTCGGCGAAGCGCCTCACCGGCCCGGCGCCCCGGTCGCGCGCGAGCCGTGCCTGATCGGTACCGGTCGAGAACGCGTCGTAGCCGGTCGGATCCGACACTCCCACCCGCTCATCGAAGCGCTCGGCGAATTCGTCGAGCAGCGCCTCGTCCGATGCGGCGACCACCAGCACGAGCCCGTCCTCGCCGCGGCCGAAGAAGAGGCCGCCGCGGCGTTCGTCGGCGCGCAGTTCGAGCCATTCGCGGACCGCGTCGCGACGCCCGGCGGCGGCATCCGTCATCGCGACGAGGATCGGCGCGGCCGGCAGTCCACCCCACAGATCGCGGGCGACCCGGCGGGCGAGCGCCGGGTCGTCGCCGAGGAGCGAATGCACGAGCCCGGCGCGCAGCAGCGTGCGGGCCCGATCCAGGCCCTGCTGCTGCTCCAGCGCCAGGCCGGCCATCGCGACCACGGCCGTCACCACGCCGCGACCCTCCTGATCGAGGTCGCCCGCGGCCATCGCGATCACGCCGCGGAGGTGCCCGCCGCGTCCGAGCGTCTGCAGGGTGAACTGCACCCCGCCGATCCGCAGCGACGAGCCGGCGCGCGCGCCGCGACGCAGCACCACTCCGACTTCGGCCGCGAGCTCCTCCGCCGCGGAGGGCTCGAGGGGGGACGGATGCTCGCGCGTCAACGTGCCTGCAGCGTCGTACATGCCGACCCATGTGTCGAGCTGGCGGGCGAGCTCTGCGAGCGTCGCGCCGAGGCCGTCCGGCCGAAGGGCGGCCAGTGAGATCGCGCGCTGGGCCGCGAGCGCCCAGCTGCGCCGGGCGTACGACTGCGCCGCGATCGCCTCTGCACCTGCGCGGGCGACGGCGATGAAGGGGGTGCGGTACGGGACTTCGAATAGCGGCATCCGCTCCGCCCGGCACGCTTCCGCCAGGAGCGGAGGGATGCCGTCGCGCACCACCTCGGTTCCGAATCCGAGTCCGACCACGCCGCGCGCTGCGAGGCGGCGGACATAGGCGCGGTATGCGGTGGGGTCGTCGACCGCCTCCTGGAACTGGGTGCCGGTCGTCAGGAGCGCGAGGCCCTCCGAGAGGAACGGAGTCGGATCGGCGAGGTCCGAGCTGTGCACCCAGCGGATCGGGCGGTCCAGGGCCTCCGGACCGACCTCGTCCGCCTCGCCTTCCAGGCGAAGGTGCAGGTCGCGGCGTCCGAGCAGCGCGCGCAGGGTCGGTGCATCGGCTGCGGTGTCCATGCAGGTCTCCATTGATATACGGGGTGTACTGTTCCTACCCCCAGAATGTACATCGCGGCGCGTGCGGTCGCGGCATCCGACGGCCTACGCTCGCGACCATGAGCACGTCTGTCCCCGACACCGTCAGCCCCACCGTCCCCCTCGGCGGACCCACCCTGCCGCAGGAGCGCCGCCTGGTCACGAGCATCCCCGGGCCACGCTCGGAGGAGCTCCTCGCGCGGAAGGCCGCGGCTGTCGCCGCAGGCGTCGGGCACACGGTGCCGATCCAGGCCGTCGCCGCGGGCGGTGGAGTCGTGGTGGATGCCGACGGCAACTCCCTGATCGACCTCGGATCCGGCATCGCAGTGACCACGCTCGGGAACGCGCACCCCAAGGTCGTGGCGGCCGTGCAGGAGCAGGTCGCCCAGTTCACCCACACCTGCTTCATGATCTCGCCCTACGAGTCCTACGTCGCGGTCGCCGAAGCGCTCAACCGCATCACGCCCGGCGACTTCGAGAAGAAGACCGCGCTGTTCAACTCGGGCGCCGAGGCGGTCGAGAACGCCGTCAAGATCGCCCGCAAGTACACCAAGAAGCAGGCGGTCGTCGCGTTCGACCACGGCTACCACGGCCGCACGAACCTGACGATGGCGCTCACCGCGAAGAACATGCCGTACAAGCACGGGTTCGGCCCGTTCGCCTCGGAGGTGTACCGCGCACCGATGTCGTACCCGTTCCGCGACGGGCTGAGCGGGGCGGATGCCGCGAAGAAGGCGATCTCGGTCATCGAGAAGCAGGTCGGCGTGGACAACCTCGCGGCCGTCATCATCGAGCCGATCCAGGGCGAAGGCGGCTTCATCGTCCCCGCCGACGGATTCCTGCCGGCGCTGGTGGAATGGTGTCGCGCGAACAACGTCGTGTTCATCGCCGATGAGGTCCAGACCGGGTTCGCCCGCACCGGCGCGATGTTCGCGAGCGAGCTCTTCGGGATCGAGCCCGACCTGATCACGACGGCGAAGGGGATCGCCGGGGGGCTCCCGCTCGCGGCCGTGACAGGTCGGGCCGAGATCATGGACGCTTCGCACGCCGGTGGCCTGGGGGGCACCTACGGCGGCAATCCGATCGCCTGCGCTGCGGCTCTCGCTGCCATCGACGCCTTCGAGAACGACGGGCTCATCGAGCGCGCCCGTGAGCTCGGCGCACTGCTCACCGAGCGTCTGTCCGAGATCCAGGCCGCCGACCCTCGCCTGGGCGACGTCCGCGGACGCGGGGCGATGATCGCCGCCGAGTTCGTCGATCCCACGACCGGCGAGCCGGATGCCGCGCTCACCGCTGCGATCGCGAAGGCGTGCATCGCGCAGGGCGTCATCGTCCTGACGTGCGGCACGTACGGCAACGTGATCCGCTTCCTGCCCCCGCTCTCGATCTCGGACAACCTTCTCCGCGAGGGCCTGGACGTCGTGGCCGGTGCGCTGAAGGCCGCATGACACGTCCGCACCGGATTCGGCGGGGGACCGATCCGGTGCGGTGACCGCTTCTCCCCATTCATCGAGCAAAGGAGCCGACATGGTCGAGCTGAACCGTGACGTCGTGATCGTGGGGGCGGGAGCCGCCGGGCTCACCGCCGCCAACGAGCTCAGGAAGGCCGGCCTCTCCGTCGCCGTGCTCGAGGCCCGCGATCGCGCGGGAGGGCGACTGTGGACCGACGTGATCGACGGTGCGATGCTCGAGATCGGCGGCCAGTGGGTCTCGCCTGACCAGGACGCCCTGATCGAGACGGTCGCCGAGCTGGGGCTCGAGACGTTCAGCCGCTACCGCGAAGGCGACAGCGTGTATGTCGGCCCCGACGGCGTCACACACCGCTTCACGGGCGAGATGTTCCCGGTCGCCCCCGAGACCGAGCGCGTGATCGCGGAGATCACCGAGCGGCTCGACGCGATGGTCGCCGAGATCGACCCCGATCGACCCTGGGCCCATGAGAAGGCCGCCGAGTGGGACACGATCACGTGGGACGCCTGGCTGCGCTCGCAGACCGACGATGACGAGGCCGTCCGCAACCTCGCGTTCGCGACCGGTTCGGCGATGCTGACGAAGCCGACGCACTCGTTCTCGCTCCTGCAGTCGCTGCTCATGGCGGCATCCGCCGGGTCGTACTCGCACCTCGTCGACGCTGACTTCATCCTCGACAAGCGGGTCGTCGGCGGACTCCAGCAGGTACCGCTGCTGCTGGCGGAACGGCTCGGCGACGACGTGTTCCTCGGGCAGGCCGTGCGCACCCTGGAGTGGGGGGACGCCGGAGTCACCGCGGTCGCCGATGGGATGACCGTGCGCGCGCGCTTCGCGATCCTCGCCCTCGCGCCGAACCTGTATCCGCGCATCTCCTTCGTCCCCGCGCTTCCGCGGCTGCAGCACCAGATGCATCAGCACATCTCGATGGGCTTCGTGATCAAGGTGCACGCGGTGTACGACCGGCCGTTCTGGCGTGAGCATGGCCTGTCCGGCACCGCCTTCAGCCCGTACGAGCTCTCCCACGAGGCGTACGACAACACGAACCACGGCGACGAGCGCGGCACCCTGGTGGGTTTCGTGTCCGATCGGACCGCCGATGAACTGTTCCGCCTCTCGGCCGAGGAGCGCAAGGAGCGCATCCTCGAATCGCTCTCGCACTACTACGGTCCTGAGGCGAAGAACCCGATCGTCTACTTCGAAAGCGACTGGGGCAGCGAGGAGTGGACGCGCGGCGCCTACGCCGCGAGCTTCGACATGGGCGGTCTGCACCGGTACGGCGCCGACCTGCGCGAACCCGTCGGTCCGATCCACTTCGCGTGCAGCGATCTCGCCGGCGCCGGCTATCAGCACGTCGACGGCGCGATCCGCATGGGGCGCCTGGCCGCGTCGAACATCATCGAAGAGGCTCGCGCATGAGCGGTCGGATCGTCGTCGGCTACACGGCGACGGAGGCGGGGGAGGATGCCGTCGCGCTCGGTGCGCGCCTGGCCGCGGCATCCGGTTCCTCGCTCGAAGTCGTCGTCGTGCTCCCGGCCGACGACCGCAGTGTGATCACCCCGCCGGACGCAGGCTACGACCGATACCTGGAGGGGCAGGCGGGCTCGTGGCTCGAAGCCGCAGCCGCGAGCATCCCGGAAGGAGTCGAGTACCGCACGAATGTGCGCTTCGCCGATTCCTTCGCCGAGGGCCTGGTCGCTGCGGCGGCAGAGTTCGACGCGTCGCACATCGTGATCGGCGCCGCCAACGGCGGACTCCGCGGCCGGCACCGCCTCGGCTCGGTCGCGACCGAGCTGCTGCACTCGTCGAACGTGCCCGTGGCGCTCGCGCCGGAGGGGTCGCGCCGGATCGATACCTCGACGGGCGTCACCCGTGTCACCGCCGCGATCGGCACCCGTCCGGGTGCGGATGCGCTGCTCGACGAGGCCACCTCGCTCGCCGAGGCCACCGGCGCCGAGCTGCGGCTGCTGTCGCTGGTGACCGTGGATCTTCCCGCGAGCGTCGACACGGGCATCATCCGGGTCGCCGGCGCCGCCCACGCGGATCAGGTGCTGGCGCAGGCTCGTGCGACCCTCTCCGCCGAGACCGAGGCGGAGGTCATCGTCGGCCGCGGCGACAGCATCGAGGACGCCGTCCAGCATCTGAGCTGGGAACCCGGCGAGATCGCCGTCGTCGCCTCGAGCCGCCTCGCGCAGCCTCGCAGGCTCTTCCTCGGCTCGACGGCAGCGAAGATGCTGCACGAGCTTCCTGTTCCCATGATCGTGGTGCCGCGCACGCGTGCCACGGAAGGAGAGTCGCGATGAGCGATCACCTTGGCGCCGCTGCGCCGCTTGCCCCCACCGGGCAGAAGGGAGAGCCCACCGGACTCTCGACGAAGGGCCTGAGCGCCGGCACGGTCGGCCTGATCGGCGCCGTCGTCATCGGCATCTCGTGCATCGCCCCGGCCTACACGCTGACGGCCGCTCTCGGGCCGACCGTGTCCGAGGTGGGCTTCCAGGTGCCCGCGATCATCATCGTCGGCTTCATCCCGATGCTGCTCGTCGCGTTCGGGTATCGCGAGCTCAACCGGGCGATGCCCGACTCGGGGACCTCGTTCACCTGGGCCACCCGTGCCTTCGGACCGTGGGTCGGCTGGCTGGCCGGCTGGGGACTGATCGCGGCGACGATCCTCGTGCTGTCGAATCTCGCCGGCATAGCGGTCGAATTCCTCTTCCTCCTGATCGATCAGATCGCCGGAAGCCCCGGCACGATCGCCGAGCTGGCATTCAATCCGTTCATCAACGTGGCCGTGTGCCTGCTGTTCATGCTCGGCGCGACGCTGGTGTCGTACCGCGACATGCAGACGACCCAGAAGCTCCAGTACGTGCTGGTGACCTTCCAGGTGCTGGTGCTCGTGATCTTCTCCGTCGCCGCGTTCGTGCACGTCGCGCAGGGGACCGCCTTCGACGCGAGCCCGGTCGAGCTCTCGTGGTTCAACCCGTTCGCGGTCGGCGACTTCGCAGCCGTGGTGGCGGGCCTGTCCCTGTCGATCTTCATCTTCTGGGGGTGGGACGTGACCCTCACGATGAACGAGGAGACGAAGAACCCCGAGAAGACGCCGGGCCGCGCCGCGACCCTCACCGTGCTGATCATCTTCGCGCTGTATCTGCTCATCTCGGTGTCGCTGCTCGCGTTCGCGGGCACCGGCGTGGAGGGCCTCGGGCTCGGCAACGAGGACATCCAGTCGAACGTGTTCTTCTACCTCTCGGGGCCGATCCTGGGACCGTTCGCGTTCCTGGTGTCGCTCGCGGTGCTCACCAGTTCGGCATCCTCGCTGCAGTCGACGTTCGTCTCGCCCGCGCGCACCCTCCTCGCAATGGGCCACTACGGCGCGCTGCCGCCGCGGTTCGCCGAGGTCAGCCCGCGGTTCTTCACGCCGGGCTTCGCGACGATCGTGTCGGCCATCGTCGCATCGGTCTTCTACGCCGTCATGCGCTTCATCAGCGAGGACGTGTTGTGGGACACGATCACCACGCTCGGCATGATGATCTGCTTCTACTACGGGATCACGGCGTTCGCCTGCGTCTGGTACTTCCGCAAGCAGTGGTTCGACTCGACGCGCAGCCTGTTCTTCACGTTCCTGTTCCCGCTCATCGGCGGGGTGATCCTGCTGTTCCTGTTCGGAAAGACGCTCATCGACAGCATGGACCCGGACTACGGCAGCGGTTCCAACATCGGCGGACTGGGCCTGGTGTTCATCCTCGGCGTCGTCGTCATCGGCGTCGGGATCGTCATCATGATCTGGCAGGCGATCAAGCGCCCAGCCTTCTTCCGCGGCGAGACCATCTCGCTCGACGCCCCTGCCAGCCTTCGCCGCCCGCGCGGCTGACCGGCAGACTTCACCTACCAGCGAACGGAGACCACATGAGTGATTACAAAGTCGTCAACCCGGCAACCGGCCAGACCCTCGCCGAGTACCCCCTGACCACGAGCGCCGAGCTCGAGGAGGCGCTCGCGACAGCGGATGCCGCGGCGAAGGGCTGGGGACGCACCTCCAGCGTCGCCGATCGCGCGGCCCTCATCCGCCGCACGGCCGAGCTGCACCGCGAGCGGCGCGAGGACCTCGCGGCGATCATCGTGCGCGAGATGGGCAAGCCCCTGGCGGCGGCGCTGGGCGAAGTCGACTTCGCGGCCGACATCACCGAGTTCTACGCGGACAACGCCGAGCAGATCATGAAGGATCAGCCGATCGACATCCTGGCCGAGGGCACCGCGGTGATCCGCCGGTCGTCGCTGGGCGTGCTGCTGGGGATCATGCCCTGGAACTTCCCCTACTACCAGGTTGCCCGTTTCGCAGCGCCCAACCTCCTGATCGGCAACACGATCCTGCTGAAGCACGCTCCGCAGTGCCCGGAGTCCTCTGCGGCGATCGAGACGATCTACCGGGATGCGGGCTTCCCCGCGGGTGCCTACACGAACCTGTACCTGACGAACGAGCAGTCCGCCGAGGTGATCGCCGACCCCCGGGTGCAGGGCGTCTCGGTGACCGGTTCGGAGCGCGCGGGTGCGGCGGTCGCCGAGGTCGCAGGGCGCAACCTCAAGAAGGTCGTGCTCGAGCTGGGCGGATCCGACCCGTTCATCCTCCTGTCGACGGATGACCTCGACGGCGCGGTCCAGGCCGCCGCGGACGCGCGTCTGGACAACACCGGCCAGTCCTGCAACGCCGCCAAGCGGTTCATCGTCGCGGACGACCTCTACCAGCCGTTCCTCGAGAAGTTCACGGCGGTCATGAGCGGCGCGAAGCTCGGCGACCCGTTCGCCGACGACACCGTGCTCGGTCCTCTGTCGTCGGAGCTCGCCGCGGAGCGTCTCGCCGAGCAGGTCGACAGAGCGGTCGCCCAGGGCGCGACCCTCGTCACCGGCGGCTCTCGCGACGGAGCCTTCTACCCGGCGACGGTGCTGACCGATGTCACCCCGCAGATGGATGCGTATCGCGAGGAGTTCTTCGGCCCCGTGGGTGTGGTCTACCGGGTCGCCGACGAGGACGAAGCCGTGAAGGTCGCCAACTCCAGCCCGTTCGGGCTCGGCTCGTACGTCTTCACGACCGACGAGGCGCAGGCCGAGCGCATCGCCGACAAGATCGAGGCGGGGATGGTCTACGTCAACCTGGTGCTCGCCGACTCGCCCGAGCTGCCGTTCGGCGGAGTCAAGCGCAGCGGCACCGGTCGAGAGATGGGTCTGCTCGCCGCCGACGAGTTCGTGAACAAGAAGCTCGTCCGCGTCGGGTGACCCATCGCGCTCGCTCAACGACCGAGTGGGGGTTTCCGGTCGTTGAGCGAGGGGCTGCGCGCGCTCAGCGACCGTCGTCGCGCGCCGCGCGCGCCTCGGCGATCGCCTCGTCGGCCCACTGGACCTGCTGGGCGGTGCCCCAGCGCACCGCGGCATCCCTCGAGCGCTCGAACGCCGCGACGGCCTCAGCGAACCTGCCGGCGTCGAAGTGCGTCCAGCCCGCGTTGTTGTGGAGCGAGACGTTCCAGCGCAGCGTGCGCGGGTCGTCGGTCTGCTCGAGCAGGCTGAGCGCCTGTCGTGTCCACTCGGCCGACCCGTCGGCATCCGCGATCGCGAGCATGTGCAGCGCGTCCACCTGAAGGAACAGCAGGCCGGCGGATGCCGCTGCCTCGGCCGCAGCGACGAACAGCGGCACGGCCGCTGCGGCGTCGCCGGCGGAGTTGCGGAGCCGGCCGCGCTCGAGTGCGACCCTCGCTCGAACCGCCGGATCGTCCGAAGCGATCGCGTCCAGTACTGCGTCCCCCTCGGCGAACCGCTCGTGCAGACCGAGCGATCGGGCGACCTGCGTCTGCAGTTCGGCCCGCTCCTCGGCATCCGCCGCGGCGAGCTCCGCCGTGCGCAATCGCACCTCCGTCGCCTCGGGGTTCGAGAAGTCCCACAGCGCATCCAGCTGAGCCTGAGTGAGGGTCATCCGTCGATCGTAGAGGCGCCGCCCGGGCGGGCGCGGGTTCGCCCGCATCCGACCCATGCCGTACACTGGAGCATGCAGTTGAAGTCTGCATTCTTTTGCCGTGCCCGCCGTTCGGGCAGGCTCCCTCTCATACAGGTTGCGGTGGAAGACTGTGGGCATCCCGAGGCCGATGGCCTCTAGGGCGGTAGCTCAATTGGCAGAGCAGCGGTCTCCAAAACCGCAGGTTGCAGGTTCGATTCCTGTCCGCCCTGCGCGTCAGCCGAAGCTGACACATGGAAGGTAATCAGGTGGGTTCGATGGTTCAAGACGAGCCGAAGGGCGGCGAGGTCGTCGCAAACGGCGCGCCCCGCGAGAAGAAGCCCAACGTCTTCGCTCGCATCGCTCTGTTCATCCGTCAGGTGTTCGCGGAGCTCCGCAAGGTCGTCACGCCGACCCGTCAGGAGCTGATCAAGTACACGGGTGTCGTGCTCGGGTTCGTCGTCGTCATGATGGCGCTGGTCTACGGCCTCGATCTGCTGTTCGTCTGGGTGACCACGATCGTCTTCGGCGTTCCCTCCTGACCCACGTGATGTGCACCGCGGGGCGGATCTTCGAATCCGACGCCCACGAAACGGAAGAGATTGCAATTGTCTGAAAGATATGTCGACGACGCCGACTGGGCGACCGCTGCGGAGCAGTCTTCGGAGGACGACGAGGCCCAGGAGGGCAACATCCTCCTCGAAGAGGACCGCGCGAACACCCCGGCCGAGCACCTGGCCGTCCACATCGTCGAAGACGGTGAGGACGACCTCGAGGATCTCGACGACATCGACATCGACGACCCGGAGGCGGACGCGATCGTGAATGACGCTCTGAACATCGACAAGGCCGACGAGGCCCAGGCTGCGGCGGAGGTCCTCACCGACTCGCTCGCGGAGGAGGTCGCGGCGTACGCCGCCGTGCACGCCGACGACGTCACCCCCTACGACGGTCCCGACATCAACGGCGACGAGGACGAGCCCGTTCTCGATGAGGACTTCGTCGCGGAGGTGGATGCCGCCGCCGGCGTCGTCGACGACGTCGAGGCCTCCGTCGACGCGGCGGACGCGGCCACTGTCGAGGGCGACCTCGACTCCGCGGACGCGGAGGACGACGGCGAAGACACCGAGGAAGACCCCTACGAGGCCTTCCGTGCCGAACTGCGCACCCTGCCCGGCAAGTGGTACGTCATCCACTCGTACGCGGGCTTCGAGCGCAAGGTGAAGGCCAACATCGAGCAGCGCAAGTCGACGCTCGAGGTCGAAGAGGACATCTACCAGATCGAGGTCCCGATGGAGGACGTCGTCGAGATCAAGAACGGGCAGCGCAAGATGGTCACGCGCGTCCGGATCCCCGGCTACGTGCTCGTGCGCATGGAGCTCAACGAAGACACCTGGTCGGTCGTGCGTCACACGCCCGGCGTGACCGGCTTCGTCGGCAACGCGCACAACCCAACCCCGCTGCGCTTCGAAGAGTCCTTCAACATGCTGAAGTCCCTCGTCGAGGTCAAGGAGGTCGCTCCTGCCAAGGGCACCGCGGCCAAGGGCGGCCACGCGGTTGCGCGCAGCATCCCGGCCGAGGTCGACTTCGAGGTCGGCGAGACCATCACGATCAAGGAAGGCTCCTTCGCGGGCCTGCCCGGCACGATCAGCGAGATCAAGCCCGAGAGCGGCAAGCTCACGGTCCTCGTCTCGCTGTTCGAGCGCGAGACGCCGGTCGAGCTCAGCTTCGACCAGGTCACCAAGCTCTGACGCACGACGTCAGCACAACGCCCCGCCCGGCTTCGACCGGCGGGGCGTTGTCGTCTGTTCAGACGGATGCCGCCAGAAGGGCCTGCGTCCGGGAGCGCACCTGATCGAGCGCAGCGAGATTGCCGCGCAGATAGCTGATCAGGCAGTTCAGGAAGAGACCGTCGAAGAGGGCGTACGCCGTGTCGCGATCGATGTTCGGGGTGGCGCCGCGAAGCTGCGCGTGCCGTTCCACGACCGCCCACACCATGTCGGTCAGCAGCTCGTCGATCGCGATGATCGTGTCGCGGAAGCCTTCCTCGAACAGGGCCTGATTGCGCAGGTCGTACCAGAGCCGGTGCATGTCCGACTCGTCGCGCAGGGTCGCGGAGATCTCGACGCCGAACCGCTCGACCAGCTCGTCGGCGGACGCGGACGTCTCCACGATCGGGTCGTAGCGACGCGCGCACTCCGACTTGTACTGCCAGATCGCCTGTGCGATCAGGTCGTCCTTGCCGTCGAAGTAGTAGTGCAGGATGCCGGTGGAGAGCTCATTGCGCGCGGCGACGTCCCGCAGGCCGGTGTTCGCGAACCCGCGTTCCGCGATGGCGGCGAGGGCGGAGTCGGCGAGCTCGCGCCGTCGCACTTCGAACTTGTTCGCTGCGGCCCGCTCGGCGCGCTCTGCTGAGGTGCTCATGACTTCTCCTTCCGGCGTGTTTCGTCGATGATACGCGGCGGATCGCGCCCGACCCAGTCATTCGCGAAGAATTTTGGACGACTGTCTGAATTCTGCTTGTCACTCGTCCAGTTTTCTGGTGTGCTGAGGCCACCACTTTCAAAGTCGAAAGAAATGGAGCAGTCATGACCGCTGATCTGACGGGAGCCCGAGTGCTCGTCACCGGAGGAGCGAAGGGGCTCGGGCTTCGAACAGCCCAGGCGATCCTCGCCGGGGGCGGCGCCGTCGCCATCGCCGACATCGACGAGGGGGCCGGCGCAGAGGCGGTGGCTTCGCTCACCCAGGACGGGGGCACGGCGGTGTTCATCGCACTCGATGTGACCGACGACGCATCCTGGGAGCGGGCGAGCGCCGAGGCCGTCGAAGCCTTGGGCGGCCTGAACGGGGTCGTCAACAATGCGGGCATCGAGATCTCCGACCTGTTCGTCGACCTCGACCCTGAGGGGGTCCGCAAGATCCTCGAGGTGAACGTCCTCGGCACCGCGCTCGGCATCAAGCACGCCTTCCGCGCGATGCGACCCGAAGGATCCGCGGGCGCCGGCGGCGCGATCGTGAACATCGCCTCCGTGGCCGCCACGATCGCCTTCCCCGGCATCGCCGCGTACTCCGCATCGAAGTCCGCGGTGGACCGGCTCACCAAGGTCGCCGCGGCAGAGTCGGGGCGGATGGGCTACGGGGTGCGGGTCAACACGGTCTGCCCGGGCCTGGTGCCCAACGCGATGGGCGCGAAGCTCGCCGTCGACATGGAGGAGCTCGGCCTGTTCCCGTCGGTGGATGCCGCGGTCGGGGCCGTCGTCTCGCTCACGCCCTCGGGGCGGCTCGCGACCGAGGACGACATCGCCAACGGCGTCGCGTTCCTCCTCTCCGAGGACGCGGCGTTCATCAACGGGGTCACGCTGTCCATCGACGGCGCAATGGGAATGTGAGGGTCAGCGCATGAGCACAGACAAGCCCGTCGTCGTCTACGGCGTCAGCGGATACACCGGTCGACTGATCTGCGAGTACCTCCGCGAACTCGGCGTTCCCTTCGTGGCCGCCGGTCGCGACGCGGATCGCGTTCGTGCGGTCGTCGACAAGATCCCCGGCATCGAGACCGCGGATTACGAGATCATCGGCGTCGAGAACGATGCGGAGGCGCTTGCCGCCGCGTTCGAGGGCGCCCAGGTGATCTGCAACACCGCCGGCCCGTTCATCAAATTCGGACCGGAGGTGGTCGCTGCGGCCCTCAAGATCGGCGCGCACTACACCGACACCACGGGCGAGCAGGACTGGGTGCTGCATGCCCGCGACACGTGGGGCGATCAGTTCGCGGAAGCCGGTCTGCTGCTGGCACCCGGCGTCGCCCACATGTACACCGTGAGCGAGATCGCCGCCAACATCGCCCTCGAGCCGGGCGGCTACGACACCCTCGACATCCTCGTGCTGTGGAAGGGACTGCCCACCTACGCGTCGACCCAGACGATCTTCACGATCCTCAAGGCCGACTGGTTCTACCTCGAGCAGAACAAGCTCGTCGAGTGGGATCATACGTCCGCGTTCGACGTTCCGGTCCCCGGCTACCACGAGCTCGCGATCGCGGTGCCCTGGGGAGGGATGTCGCACCCGATCTGGTTCCAGAACGATCCGCGCGTGAGCAATGTGCGCTCGATCGGCGGCGTGCTCAATCGCGCGGTCATGGAAGGCGTCGGGCAGACGGTGCAGATGTTCGAGGAGCAGCTGCGACCGCTGGACGCCGACGCGCAGGAGAAGGCGCTCGGCGACATCGCCGCGTCGCTGCAGGCCGACATGCCGCCCCGCGAGAATCCGCGCATGAACCGCTCCGTGGATTCGGTGCACGCGTCCGGCCCGCTCGGCCGCTCGCACGTCGTGATCCACGGCAACAGCAACTACAAGCAGACCGGACTCCTGCAGGCGTTCGCGGCCTACTCGCTCATCCAGCAGACACCGCACCGCGTCGGATTCGCCTCCGCGTGTCAGGCGTTCGGGCACAATGAACTGCTCGGCCAGCTGCGCGGATTCGGGCTCGTCTCCGCTCCGGTGATCACCAGGGTCTGATGGCTCGGGATGCCGCCCGAACCCCAGCGGGCGGCATCCCTCTCTCCGACGGAGATCCACACATGCACTTCTCGACACTTCCCGATTCGCGCGCCGATCACGCGCCCGAGGCGCCCGCGATCCGCGACGAGGCGGTGGCGCTCACGAACGCCGAGCTGCGCGCGCGTGTGCAGCAGGTCGCCGGTGCGCTCGCCGACCGCGGGATCGGCCGCGGCGACGTCGTCGCCGTCTTCCTGTCCAACCGCGTGGAGCTCATCCTGGTGCTGCTGGCCGCGTGGCGGATCGGCGCCGTCGTCACGCCGATCAATCCGGTCCTCGGCCCGACCGAGGCCGCGTACCAGGTGGAGGACGCCGCGGCGAAGGTGCTCGTCGCCGAGGAGGTGCGCCACGACCTCGGAGTCCCCACGCTGACCCTGGGTGAGCTGAACGCGTCGCCGTCAGCCGACGTCCCCGTTGCGGACGGACTCGCCGACGGTGACCTGGCGCTGCTGATCTACACGAGCGGCACGACCGGCAGCCCCAAGGGCGTCATGCTCACCCACGCGAACCTCGACGCCATGACCGCCTCCTTCATCGAATGGTTCGAGCTGGACGACCGCGACCACGGACTGCTGATCCTCCCGCTGTTCCACGCGAACGGGATCGTGCTGGGCACGCTGTCGCCGCTGCGCGCGGGCGGGCAGGTCACGATCTCCCGGCGGTTCGCGCGCGACCGCTTCTTCGCGGACGTGGAGCGGTTCCGGCCGACGTTCTTCTCCGCGGTTCCGGCGATCTACGCGATGCTCAACTCCGCGGCGGATGAGGTCCACCCCGACATGTCGTCAGTGCGCTTCGCCGTGTGCGGCGCGGCGCCGATGCCGGCCGAGGCCATCCACCGCTTCGAGCAGCACTTCGACGTGAAGATCGTGGAGGGCTACGGGCTGTCCGAGACGACGACGGCATCGACGATCAACCCCCTGCGCGGCATGCGCAAGCCCGGAACGGTCGGTCTGCCGCTGCCCGGCCAGCGGGTCGAGGTCGTCGACGACAGCGGCGATCCGGTGCCCCGAGGGGAACGGGGGGAGGTGGTGATCGCCGGGCCCGTCGTCATGGCCGGATACCTCGGGCGCCCCGAGGAGACCGCGCGCACGATCGTCGGCGGGTGGCTGCACACCGGCGACATCGGCCGATTCGATGAGGACGGCTATCTGCAGATCGTCGACCGGATCAAGGACATGATCATCCGCGGCGGCGAGAACGTGTACCCCAAGGAGATCGAGAACGCCTTCTACTCGCATCCCGACGTGCACGAGGTCGCCGTCGTCGGTGCGCCGCACGACGTGCTGGGCGAGGTGCCGGTGGCGTTCGTGGCGCTCCGCGAGGGCTCGGAGGTCACCACCCATGACCTCGCACACCACGTGTCGGACGCGCTCGCGGCGTACAAGCGGCCCGCGCGGATCACCCTGGTCGAGGAGATCCCGAAGAACCCGGTCGGGAAGATCGACAAGCCGGCGCTCCGGAGGGGTCTGTCCGAGCGCACGGCGCTGTCCCGCGGATGAGGTAAACTGGATCGGTTTGCGCGTGCCTTCGGGCGTGCGCCGACTCACCGCGGTCCGGAGATGCCGGACGTGCGGGAGAACGAACCGGTCTCTGCGCTCGTCGAGGGGTCGGCTCGCTCGCTGAAAGGAAAAGGAAATGGCACCCAAGAAGAAGGTGACCGGCCTGATCAAACTCCAGATCAAGGCTGGCGCCGCCAACCCGGCGCCGCCGATCGGCCCCGCGCTCGGTCAGCACGGCGTCAACATCATGGAGTTCTGCAAGGCCTACAACGCCGCCACCGAGGCGCAGCGTGGCAACGTCATCCCCGTCGAGATCACCGTCTACGAGGACCGCAGCTTCACGTTCATCCTCAAGACGCCCCCGGCAGCCGAGCTGATCAAGAAGGCAGCCGGCGTCGCCAAGGGCTCGCCGACCCCGCACACGACCAAGGTGGCCAAGCTCACCAAGGCGCAGGTGCGCGAGATCGCCGAGGTCAAGCAGCCCGATCTGAACGCGAATGACATCGAGGCCGCCTCGAAGATCATCGCCGGCACCGCTCGTTCCATGGGCATCACGGTCGAGGACTGAGGGGGATAACGATCATGGCTACCAAGTCCAAGGCTTACCAGGCAGCTGCTGCGAAGATCGCGGCTGACAAGTTCTACACGCCCACCGAGGCCGTCACGCTCGCGAAGCAGACCGGCTCGGCGAAGTTCGACTCGACCGTCGAGGTCGCGCTCAAGCTCGCGGTCGACCCGCGCAAGGCCGACCAGATGGTGCGCGGCACCGTCATCCTGCCCCACGGCACCGGCAAGACCGCCCGCGTCATCGTGTTCGCGACCGGTCCGGCCGCTGAGGCCGCGATCGCCGCAGGTGCGGACGAGGTCGGCGGCGCCGAGCTCATCGAGAAGGTCGCCGGCGGCTACACGTCGTTCGACGCCGCAGTCTCGACCCCCGAGCTCATGGGCCAGGTCGGTCGTCTCGGCAAGGTGCTCGGCCCCCGCGGCCTGATGCCGAACCCGAAGACCGGCACGGTCACCCCGAACCCGGCCAAGGCCGTCGAGGAGATCAAGGGCGGAAAGATCGAGTTCCGCGTCGACAAGCACGCCAACGTCCACTTCGTCGTGGGCAAGGCGTCGTTCTCGGCCGACCAGCTCGACGAGAACCTGAAGGCTGCGCTCGAGGAGATCATCCGCCTCAAGCCGTCCAGCTCGAAGGGCCGTTACATCCAGAAGGGCGCCGTCTCGACCACCTTCGGTCCCGGCATCCCGCTGGACGTCAACGCTCTCTAGACGACAGCGATACGCCAGGGGCTCCGCCGGAAGGCGGGGCCCCTTCGTCGTCGCCACGCCGTGCGTGATCGCGGGGATCTCGGCCGACACTCCGACGCCGATGCCGCACCGCGGCGTGTCCGGGAGATCCCCGCGGTTGTGCCCGCGCCTGCGCGATGGCCGCGAGGGTCTTGCGGCGGCCATCGCCGCGGCGCTAGCGTTCCGACACGATGCGAGCGCCGAGCCGGCGGGCGATCGTCGTGCCTGGGAGAGGGTGATGACCGCGTCCGGTGCAATCGAGCGGGGCCGATCCGCGGCTGCGGCGCGCCGGTGGAGCGAGGCCTGTGATCGATTCGCCGAAGCCCGGTCGGCTGACCCCGCCGGTCTGTCCGCGCCGGATCTGGAGCTGTTCGCGACCGCGTCGTTCCTCCGAGGTCGGCCCACGACCGCGTTCGAGGCGCTGACGAGCGCCCACGAGTCGTATCTCGCCTCAGACGAGACGGTCGGCGCCGCCCGCACCGCAGGCTGGCTCGCGCTCGAGCTGCTCGAGGTGGGAGAAGTCTCGTCGAGCGCGAACTGGATCGCGCGCGGTCTGCGTCTGGTCGAGCGACTGGGTGACTCCGGCTCGGTGAGCGGGTTCGTCGCCCTCGTCCCCGCAGCCTTCACCGCGATGTTCGTCGGGGACATCCCTGAGGCGATCCGGCGATTCGACGCGATCGGCGCGATCGCCGAACGGACCGGCGACCTCGAGCTCGCAGCGCACGCGGCGTTCGGCCGCGGCAAGGCCCTGACGACGATCGGGCGGACCGCCGAGGGGTTCGCGGGCCTCGACGCCGCGATGGACGCTGTCCGCCGGGGTGAGGTGTCACCCATCACGACGTGCATGTTCTTCAGGATCGTCCTCGACGTCTGGCACGAGGGATTCGACCTGGACCGAGCCGAGAAATGGACCGCGTACTTCGCCGAATGGTGCGGCGCGCAGCCCCAGCTCGTGGCGTACAGCGGGCAGGCGCACGCCTACCGTGCCCAGCTGCTCCTGCTCCACGGCTCCTGGGCCGAAGCATCCGCTGCGGCCCATCTCGCCGAGGAGCGCCTGCGGGCGGGGGACTTCACCGCCGGATTCGTGGCGAACCACCAGCTGGCCGAATTGCATCGGCTGCGCGGTGAGTTCCGTGCAGCCGATGACCGCTATCGTCGCGCCGCCGAGACCGGGTGGGATCCGCAGCCGGGACTCGCGCTGCTGCGTCTGGCCGAGGGTGATGCCGAAACCGCCCAGACGATGATCCGCCAACGGGTCGCGGCAGCCGACGACGCCGTCCGCCGCCGGCTGCTGCCGGCCGTGGTCGAGATCGAGACGGCGGCGCGCGATGTCGTTGCGGCGCGACGCGCGGCCGACGAACTGAGCGCGTTCCAACGGTCCGCCCCCACAACACTGCTTGCGGCTGTCGTCGCCGCCTGCGAGGCACGCGTGCTGCTCGATGAGGGCCAGGCTGAGCGCGCCCTCGGATCGGTGGATGCGGCGCGCGCTTCCTGGTCTGCGCTGGAGGCCCCGTATGAGATGGCATCGTGCGGTGTGCTCAGAGGGCGGATTCTCAGTGCGCTCGGCGACACCGAGGCCGCGGCCGCGGAGTTCGATGCGGCGCGGGCCGTGTTCGTCGATCTCGGCGCGCGGTCGGCCCTCGCGGAGCTGAACATCCTGACCGGCGAGCGCCCCGCCGGCACGCTCACCGCCCGCGAGGTCGAGGTGCTGCGACTCGTGTCGACCGGGCTCACCAACCGGGGCATCGCGGAGCGGCTGTCGCTGAGCGAGAAGACGGTCGCCCGGCACCTCAGCAACATCTTCGGCAAGCTCGGTCTGTCGACCCGGTCGGCGGCGACCGCATACGCGTACGAGCACGGCCTCATCTGACGGGCTCCCGACCGCTCGCAGAAGGCGACTGCATATGTGCCCGGGACGGCGCGTCTGCATAATCCTGCCCACCGCGCTGTCGCGCGAAGTTGGGCGGTTCTGCCGAAGCGACCGATGTCGACCCCGGCCTAGCGTTGCGCACATGGACATCCCGATCGTGGCAGGCACGGTCTCGACCGTGGTCTTCGCGGTCAGCAACCTGCCGATGCTGCGCAAGGCGCTGCGCACGCGGGACGTCTCCTCCTACAGCCTCTCCAGCCTGGTCATGATCAACGCAGCCAACGTCGTGTACTCGCTGTACGTGTTCACCCTGCCGATCGGCCCGATCTGGGCGCTGCACACGTTCTATCTCGTCTCCTGCGCCATCATGCTCGTGCTGTGCCTGCGCCAGCGGCGCCCGGCCGCCGACCGAGCGGTGGCGCAACACAGGCAGTCACGGCGTCACATCCCTGCGGGGCGTTCGGCCGGAGCGTAGCGTCAGATGCCTGGACCGCGAAGGGAAGCGCCATGCCCGAAACGCTGGAGAACCTCCTGGGGATCGACGAGCCCATCGTGCTCGGACCGTTCGGCGGCGCGTCGTCGGTGGCGCTGACCGCGCTGGTGAGCAACTCAGGCGGCCTCGGCTCGTTCGGCCTGTACGGAAACTCGGCTGACCGCATCCGGGACACGATTGCGAGCCTCCGCGCGGCCACCGACCGGCCGTTCGCGGTCAACCTGTGGATGCCGACCGGCGACGAGGTGGCGCCCGGAGACATCGATCTCGCGCCGTACATCGATGCGCTCGCGCCCCTGTACGACGTGCTGGGGGTCGAGCACCCGACTCCGCCGCCGGATTTCATCCCCCCTTTCGAAGACCAGCTCGACGCGGTGCTGGATGCCGATCCCTCGGTCGTCAGCTTCGTCTACGGAGTCCCTTCGCACACCGTGATCGAGCGCGCCCACCGCAGTGGCGCACTCGTGGTGGCCACCGCGACCACCGTCGCCGAAGCGGTGACGCTCGACCGCGCGGGAGTCGATGCGATCGTCGCGAGCGGATCGGAGGCGGCGGGCCATCGCGTCTCCTTCCTGCAGCAGGCCGAGCAGTCCCTCGTCGGGGTGATCTCGCTGATCCCGCAGGTGGTCGACGCGGTCCGCGTGCCGGTGATCGCCGCCGGAGGCATCGCCGACCGGCGCGGAGTCGCGGCCGCATTCGCCCTCGGCGCGGCCGGCGTCCAGGTCGGGACCGCGTTCCTTCGCACGCGCCAGTCGGCCGTTCCCGAGTCCCATCGCGCGGCGATCGCCGACGCAACCGACACGAGCACGGTGCTGACCCGGGCGATGAGCGGCCGTCTGGCCCGCGGCATCCCGAATCGAGCCATGCGCGAGATCGAGACCATCGGGATGATCGCGCCGTTCCCGGCGCAGAACTGGCTGACGGGTGCCTTCCGCAGCGTGGCCGCCACGCAGGACCGCGGCGAGCTGCTCTCGCTCTGGGCGGGTCAGTCCGCTCCGCTCGCGACGCGCGAGGACGCGCGTGACGTCTTCGCAGAGCTGCGCGACGGCATCCCGCGCGGGCGATCCGGCACGCCCGGCTAGGCCGTCACCGGCCGATGCGCGCGGGCGCTCGTCACATCCACCCACGGGCTCCACACGAACCAGGTGGGGAGGGCGCTGACCAGGCGCGGAGGACCGCTCACCGAGATCGCCCCGGAATCCACCGCCTCCTGCCAGCGACGGTAGCCCTGGAAGACGTCGGCCAGATCCGCGGTCGCCATCGTGACGACGAGGTCGATGTCGAAGCCCGGATGCTGCATGCACACCGAGACCGTCCCGTGCTCGAGCACGAACCAGATCGTCTCGGGAGCGGGCGCGGTGTGCCGCCATTCGATCACGACGCGGCGGGGCGGGAACCGGTCACGGTCGATCCGGCGGTGCATCCACCACATGAGCGTGGTCGGCTCGACCTCGTGCGGCTCCATCTCGTCGAAGAGCCACTCGATCGCCCACCGGCCGAGACTGTCGATCACCCGCTCGAGGTCCCGTCCCGCCGGAGTGAGGTGGTACTCGTTCCCGTGACCCGTCGGTGAGGGCCACGTCTCGAGCACGCCGTTGCGCTCCAGGTGGCGAAGCCGCTGGACGAGCAGGGAGCGCGAGATCCCCGGCAGCGCACGCGCGATGTCGTTGAATCGCGTGTTGCCCAGCACGAGCTCGCGCACGATGAGGGGAGTCCATCGGTCGGCCATCACTTCGCTGGCCATCGCGACAGGACAGTACCGCCCGTAATCCGCCATGCATCCATGGTCCCCCCGCGAGCGGGGGGAGCGGTAGTCCCGAATCTGTACCGGCCCGGTCGCGATCGTGCACTGGATGGGCCCGATCGCCGCGCGGATGCTGGAGTCATGACCATCACAGAACCCACTTCCCAGACCACATCCGCCTCCCTGCTGGACCGCGCGCGCGAGATCGGACCGATCCTCGCGGCCAACGCGGAGCGCCACGACCGCGAGGGCACGTTCGTCTCCGAGGCGTACGACGCGCTGCGCGACGTCGGCCTCCTCAGGGCAGGTGTCCCCGCGGAGCTCGGCGGCGACGGCGCAACGATCCGCGAGCTCGCCGCCCTGCAGCGCGAGCTCGGCCATCACTGCGGTGCCACGGCACTGGCCAGCTCGATGCACCAGCACGTGACGTGCTTCACGGCCTGGCGGTACCGACGGGGCCTGCCCGGCGCCGAAGCGACCCTGCGTCGCATCGCGGACGAGCAGATCCTGCTGGTCTCCACCGGAGGCGGCGACTTCACCCACCCCGCCGGCGAGGCGGTCGCGGTCGACGGCGGGTATCGCGTGACCGGCCGGAAGCGATTCGTCAGTCAGTCCTCCAGCGGCACGGTGATGTCCACGATGTTCCCCTATGACGATCCCGAGCGAGGCATGCGCGTGCTGAACATGGCGATCCCGCTGGCGTCTGAGGGGGTCGAGGTCGCCGACAACTGGGACGTCCTCGGCATGCGCGGCACCGCCAGCGACGACGTCGTCCTGACCGACGTGTTCGTGCCGGCGGAGCGGGTGCTCGCCGACCGACCGTACGGTGTCGTCGATCCGCCGCTGCAGGTGATCGCGAGCATCGGGTTCTCGATCATCTGCGGCGCCTACCTCGGCGTCGCCGAGGCGGCCTACGCGGAAGCGCTGCGGATCGCCGGCCGCAGCCCCGACGACCCCGGCGTGCAGCGGACGATCGGCCTGATGCGCGAGCGTCTGCGCGTCGCCGAGTGGGCGCTGGAGGGGGCGCTGAGTCAGCTCGGCGATGACCCTGCTCCGTCCTACGACGGCTTCCTGGCGGTGATGACGGCCAAGGCCGAGATCGCCCGAGCGGGAGTCGAGGTGTGCGACCTCGCGATGCAGATCGCCGGCGGGAGCGCGTTCTTCAAGGGCTCGATCATCGAGCGCTGCTATCGCGACATCCGGGCGGCGGCGTTCCACCCGCTGACCCCGGAGGCGACGCTCATCGCCCTCGGGCGGGACGCGCTCGGCGTGCCGAGTGCCTGAGGCGCACGGCGCGGATCAGTCGCGGACGGTGAAACCTCGCTCGCCCGTGGGATCGGCATCCGTCACCATGGCCGTGTCCACGTGCGCGCCGGGAGGACCCTGCGCCATCCACGCGAGCACCTCGTCGATCTGCTCGGCCGTGCCCTCGACCTCGGCTTCGACGCTGCCGTCGCGCAGATTGCGCACCCACCCGGACACACCCGCCTCGGCGGCGATCATCCGCATCGTGTAGCGATACCCGACACCCTGAACCATGCCGTGGACCATGACGTGGACGCGTCTCATCGCTCCATCGTGCCGCGCAGAGGTGGGCAAGGACCAGGCGTGCGGTGCAGGATGCTGTCATGGGAACCGTCGACGACTACCTGGGCGAACTCGAAGTGGAGGACCGTGCAGCGATCGACCGCGTGTACGCGCTCGCGCGGACCGAGGTGCCGGAGGCCGAGCAGGGAAAGGGCTACGGCATGCCCGCGCTGGTGTACCGCGGCAAGCCGCTGATCTCGGTGATGCGTGCGAAGAAGCACATAGGAATCTACCCGTTCAGCCCGGATGCCGTCAGCGCCGTCGCCGACGAGGTGAACCGGGTCGAGGAGTCCGGTCTCGACAAGGGGACCATCCGCTTCCAGCCCTCGCATCCGCTCCCTGACGAGGTCGTGCTCGCGCTCGTTCGGTTCCGCCGGGAGCAGATCGACGGCTGAACGCGGTCAGCGCGGCAGCACCAGCCCGACGCCCATCACGATCATCACGACGGCGATGACGGCGTCGAGGATCCGCCAGGCGCGCGGGGTGCTGAGCCAGCGGCCGAGGTAGCGCGCGCCGAAGGCCAGCGCGAAGAACCAGATCACGCTCGCCGCCATCGCCCCCGCGGCGAAGATCCAGCGGGCGTCCCCGTGCGTGTTCGCGACCGTGCCCAGGAGGAAGACGGTATCGAGGTAGACGTGGGGATTCAGCCAGGTGAGGGCGAGGCACGTGGCCACGACGGGGAGCGCCTTCGCGCCGACGCGGATCGCGGTCGCCCCGCCGTCGGCGCCGGTGCCGCCTTCCGAGGCCGTGACCTTGTCGGATGCCCCTGACGCGGCGCCGGATCCTTCGGCCTCGAGTGTGTGTCCGGATGGTCGCCACGCCCGGCGCGCGGCAAGCAGTCCGTAGCCCACGAGGAAGACGGCGCCGGCCCAGCGCACCACGTCGATGAGCCACGGCACGGCGTGCAGCACCAGGCCGACTCCAGAGACCCCGAGTGCGATCAGGGCGGCGTCGGACGCGGCGCAGATCGCGGCGACGAGCACCACAAGCTCGCGGCGCAGGCCCTGCCGCAGGACGAAGAGGTTCTGGGCGCCGATCGCGATGATGAGCGAGAAGCCGAGGCCGAGTCCGGCGAGCAGGGGGGAGATCACGCTTCGACGCTATGGCTCGACGCCACTTGAGTCCAGCTGATGATTCTTCAGATGCATTAGCATGACTGATGATGCGCGTGCCGTTCGAACTGGCAGAGACCCTCGCCGTGGTCATCGACGAGGGAACGCTGGATGCCGCCGCCCGTCGCCTGCACATCACGCCGTCCGCGGTCAGTCAGCGCATCAAGACGCTCGAGGAGCAGCTGGGCCGGGTAGTGCTCGTCCGCTCCAAGCCCGCGCGGCTCACGGAGGCCGGCTCTGCCGTCGTGCGGATGGCCCGCCAGGTCGCCCTCCTCGAGCACGACACCCTGACCGAGCTCGGAGACGACAGCACTGAGGGGTCTCGCACGAGCGTGCCGCTCGCTGTGAACGCCGATTCCCTCGCGACCTGGTTCCTCGAGCCGCTCGCACGGCTCTCGCTGCGGCATCCGGTCGTGTTCGAACTGCACCGCGACGACCAGGACTTCACTGCGGGCCTCCTCGAATCCGGCACGGTCATGGGGGCGGTGACCTCCCGCTCGACCCCGGTCGCCGGATGTCGCGTCAGCGCACTCGGCGCGATGCGCTACGAGGCGGTGGCCACTCCCGCGTTCATGCGGCAGTGGATGGCCGACGGGGCATCGTCCGCCGCGCTCGCGAATGCCCCGGTGGTCGACTTCGACCGCCGTGACGACCTGCAGACGCGCTGGCTGAACGAGCGAGGGGTCGACGAGTCCCTGCCGCCTCGCCACTACGTGCCGGCGTCGAACGACTTCGCGGCCGCCGTGCGCGCGGGACTCGGCTGGGCGCTGCTGCCGCGGTTCCAGTCGGCGACCGCGCTTGCCGCCGGCGAGCTGGTGCCGCTCGGCGGCCCGCCGATCGACGTGCCGCTGTACTGGCAGCAGTGGAATCTGCGCTCGCCGCTGCTCGATGCGATCGCGGGCGAGATCGTCGCGGAAGGGCGTCGCGTCCTCGGCCCGATCTCGGCGTGATGCGCGTCAGTCGTCGCTGACGCGGAGCACGATCTTGCCGCGTGTGTGGCCCTGCTCGAGCTCGGCATGCGCGGCCGCGGCGTCCTCGAGGTCGAAGACCCGATCGATGTACACCTGCACGGCGCCGGATTCGAGCAGCCGGCCGACCGTGGCCAGCGCGCTGCCGTCCGGGATGACCTTGTAGCCCGTCGCCCGCACGCCCGTGTCGGCGGCGGCATCCGCGTAGCCGGGGAAGGATCCGGTCGGGACGACGATGTACAGACCTCCCGGGCGCACGACTTTCAGCGATCGGTCGCCGGTCTGGGCATGCACGTTTCCGACCAGGTCGATCACGACGTCGACATCGGCGATCACATCCTCGAAGCGAGTCGTCGTGTAGTCGATGACCACGGACGCGCCGAGTTCGCGCAGCCAGGATGCGTTGCGCGCCGAGCCGGTCGCGGTGACATGCGCGCCGAAGTATGCCGCGAACTGCACGGCGAAATGACCGACGCCACCGCTTCCGGCATGGATCAGCACGCGCTGGCCCTCGTGGGCATGGGCGGTCTCGACGACCAGACCCCACGCGGTGAGCGCGGCCAGCGGCACGCCGGCGGCCTCGACGTGGGACAAGGACGCGGGCTTCCGCGCGACGGACTGGGACGGAACCACGGCGTATTCCGCATAGGTGCCGCCCGAGCGCGGAAACGGCACCATGCCGAACACCTGCGTGCCGGGCGGGAGCGGGTGCGATTCGTAGGGGGAGCGGACCACGATGCCGCTGAAGTCGTAGCCCAGACTCGTCGGATAGCCCGTGATCGCGCCGGAGACGCCTGCGCCGGCGCGCGTCTTCGCGTCGATCGGGTTCACTCCTGCCGCCACGACGCGCACCAGCAGCTCGCTCAGCACCGGAGAGGGCACCGGGATGGTCGCTTCGTGGAGCGCATCCGTGCCGCCGGCGGCGTCGATGACGGCCGCCCGCATCGTCTCGGGTGGATCCGCGACCGCGACCGGGGTGGAGTCGGGAGCGGATGCTGGTCGCAACGGCCGGAATCTCATCCGTCGCTCCTTCCGCGTGCATGTCGGCTTCGGCAGCACTCGTTTGCTGGTGGACACAGTCAACCCTGACTATGTCTCGCCCGTGTTACGCCGGTGCTACCAGTCGGCTAAGCCCACCCGCGTGTTCGGTGTGCGTTCCCAGTGGCCTCAGGGCGTTTCCCCCGCCGTCAGCGCGTGCAGCAGTCGCGCCAGGTCGCGGATCTCCTCGACCGACCACGCCTCGAGCGTGTCGAGCAGGACGCTCTCCTGCGGCGCTCGCGCGGCCGCCAGTCGGTCGAGCCCTTCGGCGGTGGGGGAGAGCAGGCTGGAGCGGCCGTCGTCCGGGTCGGGCGTGCGCCGAACGAGCCCGAGCTCCTCGAGTTCGCGCACCGTGCGGCTGATCTGTCCCTTGTCGGCCATGAGCGACTCGGCGAGGGCTGAGAGCGTCACGCTCTCGCGGCGGACGATCGTCGTGAAGACCTTGTATGCCCCCGGGAGCATGCCCGGACTCACCCGCTGCGCGTTGTCGGCGAGCACCCGGCGCATGCGGCTGATGAGCTCACCGAACTCGGCCTCGAGGGCGCGCACGGCCTCCGTGCGCGCCTCTCGGGTGTTCTCTGCCACGGTCGGAGACTACCGGTTGGAGCCCGACGGGTCGGACTCTCGAGGCGCGGCATCCGCGATCCGGACAGAGCCGGTCGCCGTCAGCGCTTCCATGCCCTCGGGCACCGAGACGGTGGCGAAGTCGGCCTCGGCCGCCTGCAGCCGCTCGGTCGTCGTCATCCGGGTCAGCGGCTTGTTCGGCAGGAACACGATCGCGATCAGGCTCACGATGGCGAAGGGCACGGCGATGAGGAAGGAGTGCGAGATGCCCTGGGCGTAGATGTCCTCGAAGATCACACGGAGTGTCTCGGGCATCGTCGAGACCTGGGGGAGGGTGCCGGACGAGAGTGTGTCCGCCCACTTCTGCGCATCGGCGCCGAGTCCCATGATGGCCGTCGTGATGTCGTCCTTGCCGGCGGTCACCAGGTCGGTCACGCGGGCTGCGAGTGCCGCGCCCATCAGCGAGACGCCGATTGTGCCCCCGAGGCTGCGGAAGAACGTGACACCGGAGCTCGCCACCCCGATCTCGCTCGGGTCCGACGTGTTCTGCACGACCAGCACGAGGTTCTGCATCGTCATGCCGACGCCGGCGCCGAGCAGGAACATGTACAGCGAGACGAGTGCGAAGTTCGTGTCGTAGTGGATCGTCGAGAGCAGGTACGAGCCCGCGATCAGGAACACGCCGCCCACGATCAGGAACGGCTTCCACCTGCCGAACCGGGTGATCAGCGCGCCGACGCCGATCGAGGCGATCAGCAGTCCGGCGATCATCGGGATCGTCATGAGTCCCGCTTCGGTCGGCGTGGCGCCGCGGGCGAGCTGCATGAACTGGCTGAGGAACACCGAGGCGCCGAACATCGCAATGCCGGTCGCGATGGAGGCGATCACGGCGAGCGTGAACGTGCGGTTGCGGAACATCGAAAGCGGGATGAGCGGCTCCTTGGCCCGCAGCTCCGTGACGATGAACAGGATCGTGCCGAGGATCGCGCCGCCGACCATCAGGACGGTCTCGGTGCTCCACCACTCGAACGAGTCGCCGACGAGCGTGACCCAGATCAGCAGCAGGGCGACCGCGACGGACAGGAACACGATGCCGAGGTAGTCGATCGAGACCTTGCGCTTCGCGCGCGGCACGACGTGCAGGGTGCGCTGGAGGATGATCAGCGCGAGGATCGCGAACGGGAGCGCCACGTAGAAGTTCCACCGCCAGCCGAGCGTGTCGGTGATGACACCGCCGAGCAGCGGTCCGCCGATCGTGGCGACCGCCATGACAGCGCCGAACAGGCCCATGTAGCGACCGCGTTCGCGGGGGCTGATGATGTCGGCCATGATCACCTGGCTCAGGGCGGCGAGGCCGCCTGCGCCGATGCCCTGCACCGCACGGAACGCGATCAGCATCTCTGGGCTCTGCGAGAAGCCGGCCGCGGCCGTCGCGAGCACGAAGATGGCGATCGCGATCTGGATCAGGACCTTGCGGTTGAACAGGTCGGCGAGCTTCCCCCAGATCGGGGTGGAGATGGCCGTCGTCAGCAGGGTGGCGGTGACGACCCAGGTGAAGGAGGCCTGGGTTCCGCCCAGGTCGTGGATGATCACCGGGAGCGAAGTCGAGACGACGGTCGAGGCGAGCATCGAGACGAACATGCCGAGAAGGAGGCCGGAGAGCGCCTCGAGCACCTGGCGGTGCGTCATCTTCGGCTTCTCGAGCTCCTCGGGAGCGAGGGAAGGCGTGGACATGGAGATCCTTCGGAAGGGTGCGGGTGGGATGCGGCGGCGACGTCGGCGCGAAGAAGTTGAGCAAAGGTCAACTGTTGACTTATGTCAACGATATAGGTAATCGTTGACCTCTGTCAACTATTCCCCTGGTGGGGGTCAGTCGGCGAGGGCGAGGGCGCGGAACAGCTCCCGGGCGACGGGCCGCGGCATCCGCTGCTCCGTCTCGACCGGTGCGGCGCGCTGAGTCGTGCGCCGGTGAAGCTCGTCGATCAGCGCGGTCGCGAGCCGGACGAGGGTGTCGATCTCGGCCTCATCGCGGTCGACCCACGCGCAGCGGGGCTCGTCGCCGACCGGCACGAACGCGTCGTGCTCCTCCCAGGCGACCAGGGTGCGCTCCGCGCCGAGGACGTGCTGCTGCCACCACACCTGACGCAGATACGAGCGGGGGATGCTGCGCCATGACTTGTTCGTGGTCTTGATCTCGCAGAGGGTGATGCGGCCGGCGCCGTCGACGACGACGCCGTCGGGTGTGGCGAGATGCCGTTTCTCGACCACCGCGTGGAACAGGGCGCTGGAGGGGAGGATCCCGTGGGTCGCCGCGACCCACTGGGCGATCTCGGGCTCACGGACCCGGCCGTGCGCGGTGTACGCGTTTCCCGAGAAGCCCGACCCCATGAGCTTCGCATCGGCGGCCTTCGCGATCGCGTTCGGCGATGTCAGGCTCGCGACGTCCGTCGCCGTGATCCCGCGCGAACGTGCACGCGTCCATGCGACCCGGTCGCGCGAGTCCGCGACGATCCGGGCAGCCAGTTCAGGGGTCACGCCTCGACCCTACGCCGCCCGGACGACGCGCGACCGGCGACATGCGGGCAGCGACCTTCCCATCGTCCAACGGCCCGGCGAGGGCGAGCGTCGGCGTGCGGGGCGGGCTGAGCCACCCCCTTGCAATGAGGGGCGGGAGTGGCATCGTCGAAGGCATGGACACCATCACCGCAGCCGAATTCCGCGCCGCCGCGGGCGTCGAGGACTGGCGCCCGCGGGTCACTGGGGCGTTCGCGCAGTTCCGGACGCGCGACTTCGCCACGGGCACCACGCTGTTCGGCGAGATCAGCCGGCTCGCCGAGACCGCGAACCACCACCCCGACGTGGACATCCGCTACCGGACCGTCCGAGTGCGCCTGTTCACCCACTCCGCGCACGGGCTCACTGCGAAGGATGTCGCGCTCGCGCAGCAGATCTCGGCGGTCGCACGCGACCTGGGGATCGAGGCTCAGACCGACCGCATGCAGGACCTCATGCTCGCCGTCGCCACCGCCGACCCGACGGCGATCATCCCGTTCTGGAAGGCTGCCACAGGGTTCGACGAGGTCGCGGAGGGCGTCCTGTACGACGCCGACGGCCGTGGTCCGCTGATCTGGTTCCAGCCCGTGGCGTCGCCGTTGCGCGGGAAGTCGCACCTCGACGTGAACGGGCCGCGAGACCTGCTCGAAGCCCGAGTCGAGGCTGCGGTCGCGGTAGGCGGCTCCGTCGCGGACGCCTCGAACGCGCCGCGCTGGTGGACGCTCGCCGACGCGGACGGACACAAGGTCGACCTGGCACCGTGGCGGAGCCGGTCGTGAGCGCGCGGTCCTCCGCGCCGCGATTTGGCCAGGCCATCGGCATCCCGTATTCTTGTCCGTAGCCGAAGACCGCTGGTCATCGATGTGCGCGCAAGCGCATAACGATCGAAGCTCTGCACTGCAGGGGCCCGCGCAGGTGTGCGAAACGAATCTCTCCGAGAATCCTGCTCCGTGCGCTTGCGCCGGAGCTTTTTCAGTGCGGATCGAGATCCGATGAGCGGATGCCGTCGGCCGGCGCCCCGCCATCGTGGAGCGTCTCGTACACACAAGGAGTGGCCATGGCGCAGAAGGATGCATCGGTCGCCGAGCTCACGAAGCATTTCGAGGACTCGACCGCCGTTCTGCTGACCGAGTACCGCGGTCTGACGGTTGCCCAGCTCAAGGAGCTGCGCAACAGCATTCGTCAGGACGCGGAATACGCCGTGGTGAAGAACACGCTGACCAAGATCGCTGCCAACAAGGCCGGGATCTCCACGCTGGACGAGGACCTCAAGGGCCCCTCGGCCATCGCTTTCGTGCACGGTGACCCGGTCTCCGTCGCGAAGGGTCTGCGCGCCTTCGCCAAGGCACACCCTCTTCTGGTGATCAAGGGCGGGTACTTCGACGGTGCCGCCCTGACCGCCGATGAGGTCAACAAGCTCGCTGACCTTGAGAGCCGTGAAGTCCTGCTGGCGAAGCTCGCCGGTGCGATGAAGGCCTCGCTGTTCGGCGCCGCATATCTGTTCAACGCACCGCTGTCGAAGGCCGTTCGCACGGTCGACGCGCTGCGTGAGAAGCAGGAGTCCGCCGCCTGACAAGGGCGCGGCTGACAGAAACCCCAAGCAAGGAGAAAATCATGGCAAAGCTCACCACCGAGGAGCTGCTCGACGCGTTCAAGGAGCTCACGCTCATCGAGCTGTCGGAGTTCGTCAAGAAGTTCGAGGAGACCTTCGAGGTCACCGCCGCGGCGCCCGTCGCCGTTGCCGGCCCGGCTGCTGCCGGTGCGGCACCCGCCGAAGAGGTCGAGGAGCAGACGGCATTCGACGTCGTGCTCGAGGCCGCCGGTGACAAGAAGATCCAGGTCATCAAGGTCGTCCGCGAGCTCACCGCTCTCGGTCTCGGCGAGGCCAAGGCCGTCGTCGACGGCGCCCCCAAGGCCGTGCTCGAGGGCGCGACCAAGGAGGCCGCTGACAAGGCGAAGGCTGCTCTCGAAGAGGCCGGCGCGACCGTCACCCTGAAGTAGTCGTCTCGGCGCGCTCGCGCGCTGCTCGACCGCAGATGAAGGCCCCGGATGCTGCATCCGGGGCCTTCATCGTGCGTCAGGTCCGCTCCACCACGAGTCGATCGCCGCGCCAGCCGATCGGCATCCCGTCGGTGATCCCTCCCACGAATGCACCGTCCGCCGCGAAGTTGCGGAACGCGAACAGCAGCCACTGCCCGTCGTCGCGACGCCGCAGGAGCCGGCCGACGTAGAGGTCCTGCTCGGTCAGCGCATACGCCTCGCCGATGCGGAACGGTCCGGTGATCGAGTCGGCCGGGGCCGCCCAGATCGCGCCGCGCGGAGACTCCGCACGCCGCCGCTCGGACGCCTGCGGAGGCAGGCACGAGAAGATCAGCACCGGCCTGCCGTCGACCTCCTCCACCTGCATCACCTCGAGCTGGCCGAAACCCTCTGGGACGGGCTCGCTCAGCGGCGGTCGCGCCTCCCAGGTCCGAAGGTCGGCCGAGACCGCATGCCCGACCACCCCGCGCGTGTCGGAGTCGCCTCGGACTGCTCTGGCAGTGACGAGAATGTGCCACCCGGCTCCTCCGGGGTCGCGCATCACCCACGGGTCGCGCCAGGTCTCCTCGTTCCAGGGCGAGTCGGCGGCGCGCTCGTACCAGCGGGAGTCGGACTCCAGGACGGGATTGTCGGCCGCCTTCGTCCAGATCGACAGGTCGGCCGAGGTCGCATAGCCCAGTCGCTGCACATTGCGGCCGCCCTCGAAGCTCACTCCCGTGTAGTACAGGTACCACGTGCCGTCGTCGTGCCTGACGACACTGCCGGTCCACGTCGCGACGTCGTCGAACGCGGGCGCGTCGTCGCGGACGAGCGCGTCCGCGACGCGCCGCCACGACACGAGGTCGTCCGAGACGGCGTGGCCGATGGATGCACGCAGGTGCCGGCGCTCAGGGTCGTGCAGCGCCCGGGACGCGTGGAGGAAGAAGACGTGGTAGTGCTCGCCGTCATCGGCGAACCAGAAGTCCCACACCCAGGAATCGGGCAGGTCGAACACGGAGGTCTCCTTCGGTGGGGCGCCGCCGCGTCGGCGGATGCCGGATGCTCAGCGGCCGCCGTGCTCGCGACCGTCGACGGCGACCGCAGAGAGCCGCGGGTCCAGGGCGGTCGTGGAATTGCGCACCACAAGCTGCGCCTGCATGCGCACGACCTTCGTCGCCATGCTCGGGTCGTCGAGGTGCGCAGTCAGCAGTTCCACGGCGACGCGCCCCTGCTCGCGCGGTGACTGACGCAGTGTCGTCAGCGAGAACATCTCCGCGAACTCGTGATCGTCGATGCCGATCACGCTGAGATCGCTCGGCACCTGCACGCCGAGCCGACGTGCGGCGATGATCGCTCCGATCGCCACTTCGTCGCAGGTGGCGACGATCGCGGTCGGGCGCCTGCGCACGTCGCCGAGTGCGTCGACGGCAGAGGCGTAGCCGCCGGGGAGGGTCACCTCCGAGACGATGTGGTACGCGTGATCGGCCAGGCCGGCGCTCTCCATCGCACCGAAGTAGCCGTCCAGGCGGCGACGGTCGACCTGCGCCCAGTGCGTCGTCGAGCCGCCTCCGAGGAACGCGATGTCGCGGTGGCCCAGCGCGATGAGGTGGTCGGTGGCACGGCGGGCGACGTAGTCATCGTCGATCTCGACGACGGTCGTCGTCTCGCCGGATCCGACCACGCTCACCAGCGGGCGACCGATCCGGACGAGTCGATCGATCTCCTCGTGATCGGGCTCGAGGCCGACCGCGATCAGGCCGTCGAACCGCTTCCGCGCGAGGAAGTCCTCGAAAATGCGGTTGCGCGCATCCGAGCCGGGCTTGGCGTCGTACAGCGTGAGATCGAGCCCGCGCTCGAGCAGCGCCTGCTGGATGCCCTCCAGCACCTCGGCGAAGAACCATCGATTCACGTACGGCATGACGACGCCGATGTTCTGGGTGCGCCCGGTGGCCAGGCTAACCGCGCTCGTCGAGGGGACGTATCCGATCGTCGCGGCGGCATCGACGACCCGCCGGCGGGTGTCATCCGAGACGTAGCCCGTGCCGCCCAGCGCCCGGCTCGCCGTGGATTTGGACACACCCGCGAGACGCGCGACTTCAGCAATGCCACTCACCGTGTCCACCGCCTCGAGGTCGGTCAGAGTTTCCGCATCCCGTCGCGGATCCGTGCCAGCATACGAGATTTCGGCGATTCTGGGAACGGTTCCACCGATCGCCTCCGAGATCGACCCCCGGAATTGCAACGATTCTTGGTCGAATGAGATCCGAGTGTTGTGCGTCGTGGCAACTTCCAATACCTTGTGTGGAAGCGGTTCCCGAAGTGACCGCTACGCGAACCAATCGTGGACTCAAAGAGGAGAAGCACACATGGGTATGTCACAGCACAGACGACTCCTGGCGCCGATCGTCGCGCTCGGCATCGTCGGCATCGCATTGGCCGGCTGCACCGGAGGTGGCGGCGGCGACAACGGCGGTGGAGGGGACGGCGATTCCGTCACGATCATGGGCGCGTTCACCGACGCCCAGGCCGATGCCTTCCAGGCCGACCTCGACAAGTGGTCGGAGACATCCGGGATCACCGTCACCTACGACGGCAACACCGACTTCCAGACCGCCGTCGTCGCGCGTGCGACGGCCGGCAACCCGCCCGACATCGCCATCTACCCGCAGCCCGGCGTGCTGAAGAGCCAGACTGCATCGCTGTACCCGCTGGAGGACATCGGCATCGATGTCGACGCGATCACCGCCGACGAGGCGAACGGTCTCGGCACGATCGCTCAGGTCGACGGCCAGACCTTCGGCCTGCCGTACTCGATCAACGTCAAGTCGCTCGTCTGGTACAACCCGGCAGCGTTCGAGGCCGCTGGTCTCACGGTCCCGACCACCGACGACGAGCTGACCGCCGTGCAGGAGCAGATCATCTCGCAGAACCTCGGCTACCCGTGGTGCGTCGGACTCGAGTCCGGCGCCGCAACCGGCTGGCCTGCGACCGACTGGCTGGAGGAGTACGTGCTCCGGTACGGCGGTCTCGACGATTACAACTCGTGGATCGCGGGAGACATCCTGTTCGACAGTGACCTCGTCAACGAGGCGGGTGACAAGGTCGCCGACGAGCTGCTCGCCGAGGGCAAGGTCAACGGCGGCGGTCCCGCTGCGGCGACGACGTCCTTCCAGACGGCCGGCAACCAGCTGTTCGTCTCCGGCAAGGAGAACGGCCAGTGCTTCATGATGCGTCAGGGTTCGTTCATCGCGGACTTCTTCCCGGAGGACATCAAGGCGCAGATCGCCGACAACGACCTCACGAACATCAACTTCTTCCAGCTGCCCGCTCCGGACGGCACGGAGCAGGCGATGCTCGGCGGCGGCGACCTCGTCGGCGCGTTCACGGACACGGACGCGACCAAGCAGGTCGTCGAGTACATCACCGGCAAGGACTTCGGCACGAACGGGTACGCGAGCCAGGCGATCTTCCTGTCTCCGCACAACGACTTCGACACGTCGCAGTACACGACCGAGTTCCAGAAGAACGCGCAGGAGCTGCTCGCCGCATCGACCACCTTCGGGTTCGACGCGTCCGACCAGATGCCGGGCGAAGTCGGTGCCGGCACCGAGTGGACCGAGCTCACCAGCTGGTTCGCCGGGCAGAAGACGATGGAGCAGGCCTTCCAGGCGATCGACGCCTCCTGGCCCGACCGCTGATCCGTCATCATCGCTCCGTGTGATCGGAGCACGAGCGGCGCCGGTGTACTGCGCACCGGCGCCGCTCCCCACTAGCATCACCATCATCCTCACAATGACGTCAGGCGGTTTCGATGGCCATCTTCAGTGCATTAATCTCCGTGGTGATTGGCCTCGGAGTGTCGTTCTTGATCTTCTGGCTCCTCAACTTCGTGGTCGAGAAGACCGGGGACAGGGCGAAAGCCCGGCTCCTGCCGTACGTGTTCCTCTTCCCCGTCCTAGTGCTCGGTGTGCTCTTCCTGCTCTACCCGGCAGTTCGCACGTTCATCGAGAGCTTCATGAAGCAGAGCCAGCGTCGTGGAGAGAGTGCGACGTTCGTCGGCCTCGACAACTACATCTCGCTGTTCACCGACCCGAACTTCCTCGGCGTCCTGCTGAACAACCTGCTGTGGGTCATCGTCGTGCCGGCCGCGGCAGTGCTCGTGGGTCTCCTTGTCGCGATCCTCACCGACCGGCTGGGCAAGCGCCGGGAGACGACATTCAAGGCGATGATCTTCCTGCCGATGGCGATCAGCGGCATCGCCGCCGCCGTCACCTGGCGATTCATCTACTTCTATGCTCCGCCCGGCAATCCGCAGATCTACCTGCTGAACGCGATCTGGACGGGGGTCACCGGCAACGACCCGATACCGTGGCTCACGATCGACGCCGGGCGCCTGAACAGCTTCCTGATCATGTTCATCGCTATCTGGCTGCAGGTCGGCTTCGCGATGGTGCTCCTCTCCGCCGCGATCAAGGGCGTCCCCGAGGAGACGATCGAAGCAGCGCGGCTCGACGGCGCGAGTGAGCGCAAGGCGTTCTTCCTCGTGATCGTCCCGCAGATCCGCGGCACGGTGATCGCGGTGTTCGTCACCGTCACGATCTTCGTCATGAAGACCTTCGACATCATCTACGCGATGACCGGCGGCCAATTCAATACGAGCGTGCTCGTGGTCGAGTTCTACTCGCAGCTGTTCAGCTTCCAGAACCCGGGCAAGGCCGCAGCCGTCGTCATCGTCCTCATGATCGCGGTCGTCCCGCTGATCGTCTACCAGATCCGCAGCTACAAGTCGCAGGAGGAACTCCGATGACCTTCACACCGACCCCTCTCGTCGACGACGAAGGTCACCGCGAGATCATCGACGTCGACAAGACGAGGAAGAAGCGGTTCAACAAGGACGGGACCGAGAAGGAGAAGCCCCGCGTCCTGATCACCATCATCATGGGGATCATCGCGGTCGCGTGGCTCTTCCCCCTCATCGGTCTGCTCGTCACGAGCTTCCGTTCGCGAGCCGATGTCGAGTCCACCGGTTGGTGGACAGCACTCCTGAACCCGTTCCAGCAGGCCTGGACCTTCCAGCCCTTCGTAGACGCGTGGAATGCTCTGGATGCCGGAACGACCTTCTGGAACTCGATGGGCGTCACGATCCCTGCCACGGTCCTCCCCGTGATGATCGCAGCGATGGCGGCCTACGCGTTCACGTTCTTCGAGTTCCGCGGCAAGGAGATCTACTTCGCGATCCTCCTCGGCCTCATGGTCGTCCCGGTCCAGATCGCGGTGATCCCGATCCTGCAGCTGTTCGTGTGGTTCGGCAACACGACCGGTATTCAGATCATCGGTCAGTACCCTGCGGCGTGGATCGTGCACGCGACCTTCGCGCTGCCGCTGGCGATCTACATCCTGCGCAACTACATGCAGACACTGCCGACCTCGCTCATCGAGGCGGCGCGCATGGATGGCGCGAGCCACTTCCAGATCTTCTGGCGACTGATCGTTCCGATGTCGGTGCCCGCGCTGGCGTCGTTCGCGATCTTCCAGTTCCTGTGGGTGTGGAACGACTTCTTCGTCGCGTACCTGTTCATCCAGAGTGGCCCGAACCAAGTCATGACACAGGGCCTGTACACGCTGCTCGGCCAGTACGGCCAGGGCTGGCAGCGGGTGGCGGCGGGTTCGTTCATCACGCTGGTGGTGCCGCTCGTGATCTTCTTCGCACTGCAGCGGTTCTTCGTCCGTGGACTCACCGCAGGATCCGTGAAGTAGCAGACCGCAGCGGCTGATCGGCTGGGAACGCGCGCCGCGAGGGCGCTGCGTTCCCGGCCGATTCTTCGTTTCGCCGTCAGTCCAGCGCGACCGCGCGGTACAGCACCGCCTGATCGGGGTGCACGCGCGGAGATGCGACCCCGACAGTCGCGAGCACATCGCCGCGGAACCGCGCACCGGTGAAGCTGACGTCCACGCGGTCGGCGCGGTCCCAGTACTCCTGGGTGGCGAGCACGTCGGCGTCGCTCGGCTCGCCCCACCACGCGGGCGGGACCAGACCTGAGGGCAGCGTGCCGATGAAGACGGGCGTGACGTGGTAGACGCGATCCGGATCGAGCCCGCGCAGCTTCAGCGGGGCCGGCGGATCGGGGTGCGTCGTGTCCAGCACGGCGGCGGAGAAGATCGCCTCCGAGTCGTCGGCGGCCACCACTCCGTGGAGGTTGATCCGCGGATCCGGTGTGTCCATCCGCACGATCTCGCCGCCCAGAAGGAGAGCCCGATGCTCCTTGTGGAACTCGATCCAGCGCGCCAGCAGCGCGAGCTCGGCATCCGTCGCCTCACCGAGGTCCCACTCGATGCCGAGATGACCGAAGATCGCCGTGCTCGCCCGGAACGAGAGGTCCAGTCGGCGCCCGGTCGTGTGCGACCGGTCCGAGGCGATGTGCGCGCCGAGGTACTCGGGCGGGGCGAGCTGAGCGGTCCAGCGCATCATCGCCTGCCGGTCGTGCGGATCGCTGTTGTCGGAGACCCAGACCCGGTCGGTCAGCTCCAGGACGCCGAGATCGACGCGCCCGCCGCCCGACGAGCACGACTCGATCTCGAGGTCCGGGTGCGCGTCGCGCAGCTCCCGCAGCAGCCGGTAGAACGCCAGCGTCTGCTCGTGCACGATCGGTCGGCCGCCGTGGGCACGGTCACCGGCTTCGGTGAGATCTCGGTTGTGATCCCACTTGATGTAGTCGATCGGGTATTCGTCCAGGAGCGCGAGCATCTGCGACTTGACGTGCTCGTATGCGCCGGGCGCCGCGAGGTTCAGCACCTGCTGGGCGCGAGATTCGACCGGCAGCTCGTCGCGCGCCGCCATGATCCATTCCGGATGCCGGCGGGCGAGGTCGCTGTCGAGATTGACCATCTCGGGCTCGAACCACAGGCCGAACTGCATCCCCTTGGCTCGGACATGATCCACGAGGGGGTGCAGGCCGTCCGGCCACACGTCGGTCGAGACGACCCAGTCGCCGAGCCCCGCACGGTCGGTCCGGCGGGCGCCGAACCAGCCGTCGTCCAGTACGAAGCGTTCGATGCCGATCGCCGCGGCCTGGTCGGCCAGCGCGATCAGCTCGGCGGCGTCGTGGCGGAAGTAGACGGCCTCCCAGACGTTGAGCGTGACGGGCCGCTCCGCGGGCCGCGAAGCTCCGATCGCCCGCAGGTGGTCGTGGAACCGGTGAGCGATCTCGTCGAGGCCGTCGCCGTAGGAGCCGTAGACCCAGGGGCTCTGGTATTCATCGCCGTGCTCGAGGATCACCTCACCCGGCAGCAGCACCTCGCCGCCGCCGAGCACCTGCTCGCCGGTGTAGACGCGCTCCGCGTAGTGGCGGTGGTTGCCGCTCCATGCGGTGTGCACGGCCCAGATGCGACCCGCTGCGAAGCCGAAGCCCGGAGCGCCCGCGTGCAGGACGTAGGCGCTGTCGGCGGCGGTGCGGCCCCGGCGGTTCTCCCGCAGATGGATGCCGGCGCGCAGCGGCCCGCGCTGCGGGTGGCGCTCGAAGTTGTGCTGCCCTGTGAAGTCGAGCACCTCGGTCGCCTCGGCGGGCAGCGGGAAGCACAGTGAGACGTCGTCGACCGCGTAGGCGGCTTCCTGCTCGTTCTTCAGCGTCGCGCGGGTGCGGACCAGCCCGCTCGGCAGGAGCTCGAGTTCGAGGCGCAGCGACAGGATGCCCTGGTCGTCGGCGGCGTGGAAGACCGCGCGACCGGCATCCGAGACGACGACTCCATCGACGAGTTCGCCGTCGAGCTCGATCGAGGTCACGGTGAAGCGCGGCGACCAGCCGCGTCCGTCGGCCGAGCCGGCGATGCCCGGGCGGCCCGTCCATCCCGTGTGGTGCTCGGGCAGCACGGCGACACGCGGGGGAGACTCGACGTTGTTCGAGCCGATCACCGGCACGCGGGCTGCACTCAGACCGAACAGCGCGTCATCGTCGAGTTCGCCGAGCTGCGCGCCCCAGTGCAGGATCGAGGGGAGCTTTCCGGCCCGGGAATCGACGATGAGCGAGACGCCTGCGCAGGACAGATGGAGGATGAGGTCGGGCGGAGCAACCATAGACGACCCATTGTCCGGCATCCGATCGCGCGCGCATAGCGGGCGCGGTCATAGGGTGTGATCCATGGATTCCGTGACCGCCGTCGACGCCACTCCCACGCCGGTCGATCCGGCTGTCGGACTGACGCAGGCCCAGGTCGCGGAGCGCATCGCGGCAGGCCGGACGAACGCGTTCACGGCCGACACCAGCCGCAGCGTCTGGAACATCGTCAGTGCGAATGTCTTCACGCTCTTCAACGCGATCGTGGGCGGCTGCTTCCTGGTCCTGCTGCTGCTCGGCCGCTGGCAGGACGCGCTGTTCGGCCTCGCCGCGTTCGCGAACGCGATCATCGGCTGCGTGCAGGAATTCCGCGCGAAGGCGAAGCTCGACCGGCTCGCCCTGCTCAACGCGCCTCGGGCGCGGGTGCGCCGCGACGGCGAGGAGGTCGAGATCGCCCCCGCGGAGGTGGTGCTGGACGACATCCTCGTCCTGCGCGCCGGCGATCAGGTGCCCGCGGATGCCGTCATCGTCGACGGGCGTGCGCTGCAGATCGACGAGTCGATGCTCACCGGCGAGTCGGACGCGGTCGACAAGAGCAAGGGCGGTGAAGCACTTTCGGGTTCCGTCGTTGTCGCGGGCGAGGGCGACGCGCAGGTGACGCGGGTCGGTGCGGACTCCTATGCGAACAAGTTCGCCGGCGAGGCCAAGCGGTTCTCGATGGTGTCCTCGGAGCTGCGGACCTCGATCGACCGGGTTCTCAAGTGGGTCGGATGGGGCATCGGCCCGATCGGCCTGCTCGTGCTGAACGCGCAGATGATGGTCGCCGGCGGGTGGGTGCAGGCCTGGGAGAGCGGCGACTGGGTGCAGGCGGTCGTGAACACGATCGCATCGCTGACGGCGATGATCCCGCTCGGCCTCGTGCTCGTCACCTCGATCGCATTCGCGGTCGGCGCTGCGAAGCTCGCGGGTCGTCAGGTGCTCGTCAACGAGCTGCCGGCGGTCGAGGGACTGGCCCGGGTCGATGTGATCTGCCTCGACAAGACCGGGACGCTCACGGGCGGCGATATCGAGTTCGACGGATCGCACCCGCTCGCTGGAGCGGGATCAGGCTGGGAGGCCACGCTGTCCTGGTACGGCGCGGCACCGGACGCGAACGCGACCGCGCGGTGCCTGCGTGAGCCCTTCCCCGCCACCGGACCGATGAGCGCGCAGGCGTATATCCCCTTCTCGTCCGCGCGGAAGTGGAGCGCCGTCTCGTTCCCGGGAACGGCGGGCACGTGGGTGCTCGGCGCTCCCGAGATGGTGTTCGGCGATGCCGCGTCCGATCCGTCCGGCGGGCTCGGCCGCACGGTGACGCAGCTCGCCTCGACCGGCCGCCGGACGCTCGTGCTCGGGCATTCGACGATCGCCCTGACCGATTCCGATGTGGAGGCCGAGCGGCTGCCCGACGGGGTGGTACCGGTCGTGGTGCTGACCTTCCGCGAGCAGGTGCGGCCGGATGCGGCGCACACGCTGGCGTACTTCAAGGCGCAGGGCGTCGGCATCCGGATCATCTCCGGCGACAATCCTCGGACGGTCGCGGCGATCGCGCGCGAGGTCGGACTCGACGTCGCCGAGGGCTACGACGCGCGGAAGCTGCCGGAGGACGACGAGCAGCTCGCCGACATCCTCGAGACGCACACCGTGTTCGGGCGGGTGACTCCCGAGCAGAAGAAGCGAATGGTCGTCGCGCTGCAGGCGCGCGGCCACGTCGTGGCGATGACCGGCGACGGCGTGAACGATGCGCTGGCGATCAAGACAGCCGACATCGGCATCGCGATGAACTCCGGTGCCGCCGCGACGAAGGCGGTCGCACGGCTGGTGCTGCTGGACGGGCAATTCTCGCACCTGCCCGACGTCGTCGCCGAGGGGCGGCAGGTGATCGCGAACATCGAGCGCGTGTCGATGCTGTTCCTGACCAAGACGGCGTACGCGACCGGGCTGGCCATCCTGTTCGGCATCCTGGTGCTGGAGTTCCCGTTCCTGCCCCGGCAGCTCTCGATCACCGATGGGCTGACGATCGGCATCCCGGCGTTCTTCCTCGCCCTCATGCCGAATTCGCAGCGGTACGTGCCCGGATTCCTCAAGCGATCGCTCAGCTTCGCCATCCCGGCGGGCATCATCATCGCGATCGCGCTGACCCTCTACACCCTCGCGGCGAAGTCGCTCGAGGTCGATCAGGCGCGGCTGCGCACCGGGTCGACGATCATCCTCGCGATCGTCGGGATCTGGGTGCTCACGGTGCTCTCGCGCCCCATCAACCGCTACAAGGCCCTCGTGATCGGGGCGATGTTCATCGCGCTGGTCGCGATCTTCACGATCCCGCTGTCGACCGAGTTCTTCCAGCTCGTCGACCCCGGAAAGGAGTGCGCGTACCTCGTCGCGATCGTCACCGTGCTGACGATCGGCGGGATCGAGGTCGTCCGCTTCTTCCATCGCCGCTACGTGGCCAGGGCGCTCGCCGCGGTCGCACCGCGTGGCGCTCAGGCGGCGGTGACGGCGTCCGTCTGATCGGCGGCAGGGTCGCGGAAATACCGTGATCCCGGCGGTGTCCACAGTGCGAAGCCGATGAACGCGTACGCTGCCATCTCCGCCATGGACGTCCAGTCCCAGGTCTCGGTCGTGACGATCGTGACGATGTGCAGCACGAACTGCACGCCCAGGTAGATCGTCAGCAGCAGCCGGGCAAGGCGTCGCCCGCGCGCGACGCCGGATGCGATCGCGATCGTGAGCAGGCCGAACAGGATGACCGCCGAGCCCAGCAGCGACACCGGGAGGACCTCGGCGCGCGCGATGTCGTACCTGCTGAGCAGGACCAGGATGCCGATCGCGATGCTCGTCAGGCCACTGAGGTACACCAGCACGACCGCGATGCGCACGAGCACCGGCTGGCGTGCCGGGGGAGCGGTGGGAGCGGTCATCCGTTCACTGTAGCGAGCGATGCGACGTCGGCGGGCGAGACGCTCAGCCGCCGCAGCCCAGGCGCACCTGCATGCTCTTCATCGCGTCGATCTCGGCGGTCTGCCCCGCCTGGATGCTCTTCGCGACGGTGAGCACGCGCGGCTCCGCGCCGAGCTCGATGATCGCCTCCGCCATCGGGATGGCGCCCCCGTGATGTCGGATCATGAGCTCCAGGAAGAGGCAGTCCGCGTCCGGGCCGGTGGCATCGGCGAGCTCGGTCATCTCGGCATCCGTCGCCATGCCCATGGCCTCTCGGGCCTCCTGGTCGGTGAGCGGCTCCGCCGGATCGGCGGAGCCGTGGTCGTGTCCGGCATCCGACCCCGACATCCATGCCATCATCGGCCCGCCTGCCTGCGGGAGCCCCCACTGCACGAGCCAGTCGAACATCTCGCCGCGCTGTCCGGCCTGACCCGTGGCGATGTCGTACGAGAGCACTCGCAGCTCGTCGTCGTCCGTCTTGCGGTAGATCTCCATGGCCATGGCGATCGCCTGCGCGTGGTGCACCTGCATGTCCCGTGCGAATCCGGCCTCGGCCGAGTCGGTGCCCGGTGCGGCGGCGGGCGATGCCCCGAAGGTCGAGAACCGGCCGATCGCGAACGCCAGCCCCGCGATGGCGAGGCACGCCAGGACGAGGACGGTCCAGCGCCGCGGCGCAGCGGGCGCCTGGTCGGTCATCGCGTCCTACTGCTTGCCCGGCGCGTCGAGTGCGCCCGAACAGGAGGCGTTCGGCTCGGGTGCGTTCTGACTGCGCCAGTACGCGGTGAGGAACTCCGTGACCCGCTCGTCGTCGGCCGAGTCGAGCTTCAGCTGGGCGTTCCACGCGCTCATCACGATCGGCGAATCCAGTCCCTCGTACGGGGACAGCACGATGTACGACGAGGGGAGCTTGCTCTTGAGGGTGGCGAGCTCGGCGTCGTCGACGGCGTCCGCGTCGTATGTGACCCACACCGCGCCGTGCTCGAGGGCATGCACCGCGTTCTCGTTGGGAACGGGCTGGTCGTAGACCCCGCAGTTGAGCCAGATGGCGTTGTGGTCGCCGCCGACGGGCGGTGACTGCGCGTAGTCGACGGGTCCCTCGACGTGGTTCGCCGTGTTCTCGAAGGTCTCGAGGCCCTGGATCGACGAGCCGTCGCCGTCGCCCGGGTCGAGCGTGGGCGGAGGCGTCGGCGCGAACACGATCGACGCGATGATCGCGACGACGATGCCGACGGCGACCACGGACCCGACCGTCCACCACACGACCTTGCCGCGGCGGCGCTTGGCGAGCTGCTTCTGGTATTCGGCGAGCTTCTCCTGGCGCTTCTGCTCACGCTGCTGCTTGACGGTCTGCGCGATCTGCGCCTGCGTGGCGGGGTTGCCGCTCTGCTTCTTCTCGGTCGGGCGCGGGGGTGTCGGGGTCATGTGTGTGATCTCGGCTCGGGCGCCCGTTCGGAACGAGTGGGCTCGGATGCAAAAGGTGCTCCCATCCTATTCGAGCGCATGCGTCACGGTCTGTGAAGCCGCCGACAGGGCGACGCCGGGTGCCGCCTCCCGCGCGTCGGAGGACGCGGCGGCGTCCGGTATCATGGGGGTTGTCGAATCGATTCGGGACGCTTCGACGATCTCCTCTGAGCGCCTCGCCGGACCACCGGTGCCGACGCTTCCCGCCGTGCCGCCGAAACGAAGATCCTGTGCTCGATACCGCGTCCATTCCCACCCAGAAAACCTCTCGCTCCGACGACGCCGCGACCACTCCGACCCCCGCCGCGCCCACGCCGCGTCCGACGGCGCCCGCTCCGCGACCGCCTGCGATGACCACCGGCGCGATCCGGACGCTCGGCAGCAACCCGGCCACCGCGCCGATCATGCTGCACCCCGGCGATGCGATTCCGCACCGCCGCCGGGTCCTCTACATCGTGCTGCTGGGCGCGCTGACGGCTCTCGGGCCGTTCACGATCGACCTGTATCTGCCGGCCTTCCCGGTGCTCGAGACGGACTTCCGGACCACGGCCGCCGTGATCCAGCTGACCCTGACCGGCACCATGGTCGGCTTCGCCCTCGGCCAGCTGATCGTCGGGCCGCTCAGCGACAAGGTCGGCCGCCGGGTGCCGCTGCTCGCGGTCACCGCGCTGCACGTCGTCGCGAGCGTCGCGGCAGCACTCGCGCCATCCATCGAGCTGCTGATGGTGGCCCGAGTCGGAATGGGGATGGGTGCCGCCGCGGGCGGTGTGGTGGCGATGGCGATCGTCCGCGACCTGTTCGGCGGCAAGCGGCTCGTGGTGATGCTGTCGCGACTGGCCCTGGTGTCGGGTGTCGCTCCGGTCGCCGCACCGCTCATCGGCTCCGCGCTCCTGGCGATCATGCCGTGGCGCGGGATCTTCGTCGTGCTCGCGATCTACGGCGCGGTCATGCTCGTGTGCACGATCTTCGTGATCCCCGAGACGCTGCCGCGGGCTCGTCGCAGCGACAAGGGCAGCACGACGGTGCTGCAGCGCTACCGGAGCGTGCTGAGCGACCGCGTGTTCATCGGCGCACTCGTGATCGGCGCGATGACCTTCAGCGGGCTGTTCTCGTACCTGTCGGCATCCTCCTTCCTGTTCCAGCAGTCGTTCGGCTTCAACGCCCAGCAGTACGGGCTCCTGTTCGCGGCCAACTCGCTCGGCGTCGTCGTGGGCGTGCAGTTCGCGTCGCGGCTGGCCGCGCGCTACGGACCGCAGTGGGTCATGGCGTACTCCACCGCGGTGCTGGTGATCGCCGCGTTCGCGATCATCCTGTTCGACCAGCTGGGCTTCGGCCTGTGGGGCACGGTCATCCCGCTGTTCGTGTTCATGACCGCGTGCGGATTCACGTTCCCGTGCGTGCAGGTGCTCGCCCTCGACCGGCACGGCAAGGCCGCCGGAACCGCGGCATCCCTCATCGGCGCGACGAACTTCGGCATCGCGGGGGTGATCTCGCCCGTCGTCGGCTGGATCTCGCGGGACGCGGGCATCACCGCGACGACGATGGCGGCCGTGATGGCAGGCTGCGCGATGATCGGCGTGCTGGCACTGTGGCTCATCGTGCGTCCGCGCACGGTCGCGATGCTGACCCCGTAGGGGCGGCCTACCTGCGGACCGGCTGGAGCCGGAACAGTCGTGCCGTGCGACCCGAGTCCCGCTCGTATTCGCGGTAGTCCGGCCACTGCGCCTCCATGATCGCCCACGTGGCGTCGCGCTCGGCATCCGGGATCAGCGTCGCGTGGACGGCCATGCGTCGTCCGCGCACCGTGATCTCGGCATCCGGGTGGGCGAGGAGGTTCGCGGTCCACGCGGGGTGCTTCGCTCCCGCCCAGTTCGTGCCCGCCACGATGGCCCGGCCGGATCCGTCGGGCGTGTACATGAGCGGGGCGTCGCGGGGTTCGCCGGAGCGCGCGCCGATCGTGTGGAGCACGAGCGAGGGCACCACGACAGCGGTCAGCTGGAGGCGACCGCCCGTGATCCGCGAGACGAAGCGCTCGATCCGAGGCAGGACGGTCGTCGCGAAGCGCCGGAACCACCGGGTTCGGCTGATCGGCGCGACCGCCGCACGGAAGGCATCGACGAGACGGCTCATGCGCCCACCATGCCCGCGGTGCTGGTCTCCTCCCGCACCGGCTGCAGTCGGAAGAGGCGCACGATGCGACCGGAGTCGCGTTCGTAGGCCCGATACCCCGGCCATTGCCGCTCGATGCGCGCCCAGATCGCATCGCGCTCGGCCGCCTCGATGAGCGATGCCCGCACCGGCATCCACGTGCCGCGCACGGTGATCGCCGCATCCGGGTGTGCGAGCAGGTTCGCCGTCCAGGCGGGATGCCGGCCGCCCGCGAAGTTCGTCCCGGCGACGATTGCGCGTCCAGCCCCGTCCGGCGTGTACATGAGCGCGGCCTCGCGCGGCTCGCCCGAGTGCGCGCCGGTGGTGTGCAGGACGAGCGAGGGCACGAGCAGGCCGCTCAGCTGGACGCGGCCGCCGGACACGACGCTGAGGAATCGTTCGATGGGGGGCAGTGCGACGGGCCCGACGCGGCGGAACAGGCGTGTGCGGGTCAGCGGCGCGATCACCGCCCTGACGACGTCGACGACACGGGGCACGCCTACATCATCCCGCCCTTCCTGGCCAGGCGCGTGGTGAATGCGGCCCCGCACGGCACAATGTGACGATGGAGCCTTCGAGCAGACCGAGAGTTGCCGGGGCATCGCGCACGGTGCTGTTCTCGCTGGGGGCGGTGCTCGTCCTCGCCGCCTTCGGGCTCGGGGCCGTGATCTTCACCCGGGACTCGCCGTTCGGCATCGACATCTGGTGGAACGATCTGATGGGCGCGAGCGCCTCGCCGATCCTCACCGGGTACTCACGCGTGATGAACGTCCTCGGCGGGACGTGGTTCGGCGTGCTCGCCGTCCCGATCCTGGGGGCGATCGCGCTCATCGTCGCGAAGCGTCCGTGGTCGGCGGCGTTCTTCCTCACGGCCGAGGCCGCGTCCGCGGGGATGGTCCAGGTGCTCAAGCACCTGTTCGGCCGAGTCCGTCCGGAGGAGATCATCGTGGTGACCGACTACGGCTCGTTCCCCTCGGGCCACGTGGCGAATGCAGCCACGATCGCGACGGTGGCCGTGCTCCTGTTCCCCAAGTTGTGGGTGCTGCTCGTCGGCATCGGGTGGGTCTTCCTGATGGCGTTGAGTCGCACGGCACTGCACGCCCACTGGCTCAGCGACACCCTCGGGGGTGCGCTGATCGGCATCGGCGTCGCGCTGATCGTCGCGGGATTCTTCGCCCCGATGCTCGCTCGCGAGAGACCGGCTGCGCAACCGGCGCCCCTCGCTAAGCTGAGCGAATGAGCGCGCCCGACACGTCCGATCCGTCCGTCGCCGCAGCCGAAGCCGAGCTCGCGCGCCTGCGAGCCGAGGCGGATGCTGCGGAAGCGCAGCTGAAGGCGGCGCAGGCACGGGCAGCCCTCGCGGCCGCCGAAGCGGATGCCGCGAAGGCGCGCCTCGGCGCCCCGGCGGGCGCCGTACCCGCCGCCGAGCCAGTGGTCGCCGAATCTGCGCCGGCAGCTGCTGAGCCCGCGGATGCCGAAACCACCCCCGCCGCCGCGCCGGCCGAAGCGCCGTCGACCCCTCCGACGACCTCGGCGACCGAGACCGTTGCGGGACCGCTCGACGCGGAGCAGGTGCAGGCCGTCATCTCGGGGTACACGTTCGCGGCCACGACGCTCGACCTCGGTGCGCTGATGAACGGCGACGCGGTGCCCGCGGCGCAGATCCGCATCCCCCTCGGCATGATGAACCGCCACGGACTCGTTGCCGGGGCCACCGGCACCGGCAAGACCCGCACGCTGCAGGGACTCGCGGAGCAGCTCGCGGCGAAGGGCGTGCCGGTGTTCGCCGCCGACATCAAGGGCGACCTGTCCGGAGTGGCCACACCCGGCGAGTCGAGTGAGAAGCTGCTCGCGCGCACTCAGGCGATCGGTCAGGACTGGCAGCCCGCGGCATCCGTCACCGAGTACTACGCCCTGGGCGGCATCGGCAAGGGCGTGCCGGTGCGTGCCACGGTGTCGGGTTTCGGTCCGCTCCTGCTGAGCAAGGTGCTCGGCCTCAACGAGACGCAGGAGTCGAGCCTCGGGCTCGTGTTCCACTACGCCGATGCGAACGGGCTGGCGCTCGTCGACCTGTCCGACCTGCGCGCCGTGCTGAGCTACCTCACCAGTGACGAAGGCAAGGTCGAGCTGAAGGATCTCGGCGGCCTCTCGGCGGCGACGGCAGGGGTGATCCTGCGCGAGCTCATCACCTTCGCCGACGGCGGCGCGGACGTGTTCTTCGGCGAGCCCGAGTTCGAGGTCACCGAGTTCCTCCGCTCGGCGCCCGACGGCCGCGGCATCATCAGCCTGCTCGAGGTTCCGGGCGTGGCCGACAAGCCCGCACTTTTCTCCACGTTCCTGATGTACCTGCTCGCGGAGCTGTTCGAGATCCTGCCCGAGGTGGGCGACCTCGACAAGCCGAAGCTCGTCTTCTTCTTCGATGAGGCGCACCTGCTCTTCAAGGACGCCTCCAAGGACTTCACGTCCGCGATCGTGCAGACGGTGCGCCTGATCCGTTCGAAAGGCGTGGGCGTCTTCTTCGTGACGCAGACTCCGAAGGACGTCCCGTCCGACGTGCTCGCCCAGCTCGGATCGCGCGTGCAGCACGCGCTCCGCGCGTTCACTCCCGACGACGCCAAGGCGCTCCGCGCCACGGTCGGCACATACCCGCGCTCGGGGTACGACCTCGAGCGAGTGCTGCAGGAGCTCGGCACCGGCGAGGCGATCGTCACGGTCATGAGCGAGAAGGGCGCCCCCACCCCGGTCGCGTGGACGCGGCTGCGCGCACCGCAGGGACTCATGTCGCCCACGCCGGATGCCGCGATCGACGCGGCGGTGGCGGCATCCCCCCTGATGCCGAAGTACGGCGCCGCGATCGACCGCGAGTCGGCGCGCGAGATCCTCACGGCCCGGATGAACGCGGCGAACGAAGCGGCCGCCGCCGAGGAGGCCGCGCTGGCGAAGGCGAAGGCGGATGCCGAGTTCGCCAAGCAACAGGCGGCCATCGACAAGGCGAAAGCTGCGGCCGACAAGAAGGCGCAGGCGGAGTACGACAGGCTGCTGAAGAAGACCTCCAGCACGTCGCGCACCTCGTCCCGGACGCAGAAGTCGACGATCGAGCAGGTGCTCGGATCGAAGTCGACGCAGACGATCCTCAACGGCGTCATCCGCGGGCTCTTCGGCAACGGCAAACGCTGACGATCGCGCAAAGTGAGTTTACCTATTGAGATAGGTATCCCTTCGCGCTGAGGCGTAGCATAGGGTCATGGCGACGAAGCCCCCGAGAGCAGACATCGACGAGGCGAAAGTCCACGTCAGCGGCCGCAAGAAGGTCGCAGTCGGCGTGCCCGCCGTGCTGCACGCGCTGAAGATCTCGAACGAGCAGATGGGCGTCAAGCGCAGCGTCGAGACCCTCCTGCGCGTCAACCAGAAGGACGGCTTCGACTGCCCCGGCTGTGCCTGGCCGGAGGAGGACAAGCGCCACATCGCCGAGTTCTGCGAGAACGGCGCCAAGGCGGTCGCCGAGGAGGCGACCATCCGCCGCGTGACTCCCGAGTTCTTCGCGGAGCATTCGATCGACGAGCTGCGTGCGCACGATGACTGGTGGCTCGGCCAGCAGGGCCGGCTGACGCAGCCGATGATCCTCGACGAGGGCGCGACGCACTACCGGCCGATCGCGTGGGACGACGCGCTGCTCGAGATCGCCACAGCGCTGAAGGGTCTCGACGATCCCGATGAGGCGATCTTCTACACGTCGGGCCGCACCTCGAACGAGGCCGCGTTCCTGTACCAGCTGCTCGTGCGCGGGTTCGGGACCAACAACCTGCCGGACTGCTCCAACATGTGCCACGAGTCCTCGGGCACCGCCCTGACCGAGACGATCGGCATCGGCAAGGGCACGGTCTCGATCACCGACATCCACGAGGCCGACCTGCTCATCATCGCCGGCCAGAACCCCGGCACGAACCACCCGCGGATGCTCTCGGCCCTCGAGAAAGCGAAGAACTCCGGCTCGACCATCATCGCCGTGAACCCGCTTCCGGAAGCCGGGCTCGTTCGGTTCGAGAACCCGCAGAACGTGAAGGGCGTCATTCTCGGGGGCACGAAGCTCGCCGACCAGTTCGTGCAGATCCGCCTGGGCGGTGACCAGGCGCTCTTCCAGGCGATCGCCAAGCATCTGCTCGAGTACGAGGACGAGCACGGCGGCGTGCTCGACCATGAGTTCATCGATGCGCACACGAGCGGGTTCCAGGCCTACCGTGACGAGATCGCACAGGTGCCGTGGCGCGAGCTCGTCGCGGCGACCGGGCTGCCCCAGAAGACGCTCCGACGCGTGGGCGAGGCCGTCCGCGTGTCGAAGGCGACGATCGTGTGCTGGGCGATGGGCCTCACCCAGCACAAGCACTCGGTCGCGACACTGCGCGATATCGTGAACGTGCTCCTGCTGCAGGGGAACATCGGGCGTCCCGGCGCCGGGGTGTGTCCGGTTCGGGGTCACTCCAATGTGCAGGGCGATCGCACCATGGGGATCTACGAGAAGCCGTCTCAGGCGTTCCTGGATGCCCTCGACCGCGAGTTCGACTTCCGGCCGCCGCGCGAGCACGGTTACGACACGGTTGCAGCCATCCGCGCGATGCGCGACGGCGATGCGCGGGTGTTCATGGGCATGGGAGGCAACTTCGTCAGCGCCACGCCCGACACGCTCGTGACCGAGGCCGCGCTGCGGAACACGGATCTCACAGTGCAGGTGTCCACGAAGCTCAACCGGTCGCACGTGGTCACCGGCCGGCGTGCGATCATCCTTCCCACACTGGGACGCACCGACCGCGACCGTCGCGGCACCGGCGAGCAGCGCGTCACCGTCGAGGACTCGATGGGCGCCGTCCACGCGTCGCGCGGCCGCCTGGTTCCTCCGTCCGAGGATCTCCTCAGCGAGGTGGCCATCGTGGCGCGGCTGTGCACGCTGCTGTTCGGCACCGACACCGTCAGCCATTTCGGTCCGGAGATCGACGCGACGACGGCGGTCGATGTCGACCGCGGGCAGCCCGAGCACGAGGGGATCCAGTCGGATGCCCCGTCCGTGGAGCATCCGGAGCCGGGCCGGCTCCTGCTCGAGCACGGCGGGACGCGGCATCCGTCCACGGTTCCGCATGCCGACTGGGCGGCGCTCGAGCACGACTACGCGCTCATCCGCCGGCACATCGCGGCCGTCATCCCGGGCTTCGACGACTTCGAGGCATCCATCGACAAGGGTCGGACGCTGTTCCTCCCGAACGGCCCCCGCGACGAGCGGCGCTTCGCCACCGCGGACGGCAAGGCCCGGTTCACGGTGAACGCCCTCGAGTACCCGTTCATCCCGCACGGACGGCTGCTGCTGCAGACCCTGCGCTCGCACGATCAGTACAACACCACGATCTACGGCAAGGACGACCGCTACCGCGGCATCCACGGCGGCCGGCGGGTGGTCATGGTGAACCCGAAGGACATCCAGGCTCTCGGCTTCGCCGACGGGGACGTCGTCGACCTCGTCTCGGAGTGGCGGGACGGCGTGCAGCGCCGGGCCGAGGAATTCCGCATCGTCGCCTATTCGACTCCGCGCGGCAACGCGGCGGCGTACTACCCCGAGACGAACGTGCTGGTGCCGTTGGACTCGGTCGCCGACCACAGCGGAACGCCGACGTCGAAGTCGGTGATCATCCGGCTGGAGCGGCGCACCGCCTGATCAGTCCTCCGCCTGCCAGCCCGCCGCCAGGGAGGTGATCTCGGCGACCGTCGCGCGCACCTGCTCGGGTGTTCCGCCTGCGCGTCCCGCCGCGAGTCCGGCGACGAACGCACTCAGGGGTGCGGCGGGTCGCGCGACGCCCACGGCGACGTCGCGAGCGAGATCGAGGATCAGCGGAATCGGGATGTCGTCCGCGCCGAGGCCGAAAAGCTCCTGGAGCGCCTCCGCCCACGCGTCCAGGGCCTCAGGGGGCAGGCGTTCGCTCATGGGTTCCTCCTTCGTGCCTCGGTCAGATCGTCCCACGTGTCGATGTCGAAAGCGATGTCATCGGATGCCGCCACAACGGTGATCGCAAGGCCGCCGAGCAGGCTGCGCATCGATGCATCCCGGCCGGCGTCGGGCAGTGCGTCAGCCGCGAGCCTCAGCCGTTCGGTCTCGTAGAGGCCGGTGAGCCACTGGGGTCGTCCCGACGCGTCGGCGAGACAGGTGCCGTCCCGCTCGATCGGCGACGCCTGAAGCACCCGTACGGCGTCGCCGACGCGCGGCAGATCGCACGCCAGCACGAGGCTGTACCGGGTCGCGATGAGGGGCAGCGCGGCGATGATCGCCGCGACCGGGCCGCCGAAGGGCGGGTCTTCGCGGACCCAGGCGATCGAACCCGCGGGTGCGCTCACGGCGATCGCCGGGTCGCCGACTCCCACGATCGGATCCGCTCCCGCAGATCGCGCGGCCAGTATCGCGGCATCCAACAGCGTCGCTCCGCCGACCTCGAGGAGCGGCTTGTGGACTCCCCCCATCCGCGAGCCGCGGCCGCCGGCGAGGAGGATGGCCGCGAGATCGTTCACGGTGCGCTCATGTCACGAGCATGACGTCGACCAGGTCGCCGGCGGAGACCGTGACGACGTCCGGCGGAATGACGGCGTAGCCCTCGGCGCGGGCCAGGCCGCCGGCACGGTGCGAACCCGCGGCGGCCGCCGGCGCGGCGCCGCCTTCGCCGAGGGTGATCGGAACGAACTGCCGCCGATCGTGCGGAGAGCGCCAGCCGGTCGCGGCAGGAACGCGCAGCATCCGTCGCTGCAGATGCGAACGACCCTGCATCGCGAGGAGTGCGGGTCGGACGAACACCTCGAACGAGACGGCCGCGCTCACCGGATTGCCGGGGAGTCCGAACACGAGCGGATCCGCGGCGGAGAAGCCCTGAGGTTTGCCGGGCTGCATGGCGACCTGGGTGAAGGTCATCTCGGCGACCGCGGTCTTCACGACCTCGTACGCCCCTGCGCTCACCCCGCCGGAGGTGATCACTGCGTCCACGCCGAGTGCTCGTGCGCGCGCGAGGAGCCCGCGCAGGTCGTCGTCGACGTCGTGCACGGTCGTCAGCATCAGCACCTCGGCACCCGCATCACGGGCGAGCGCGGCGAGCAGGAGGGCGTTGGACTCGGGGATCTCGCCCCTGGCGAGCTCGGTGCCGGGGCTCACGAGTTCGCTGCCCGTCGAGATGACGGCCAGGCGCGGACGCCGCGCGACGGTGACCGTCGCGACGTTCGCGGCCGCGACGGCAGCGAGCTGCAGCGGCCCGAGCAGGACGCCTGCGGCGAGGAGTTCCGATCTCGCGATGACGTCCTCTCCCCGCCGGCGGATGTGCGCGCCGACTCCTCGAGGCGCCTCGAGCACGCGCACGGAGCCGAGCGAGTCTGCCAGTCCGCCTTCGGTCGCCTCGAACGGGACGACGGTGTCGGCGGCCGTCGGAAGCGGAGCGCCGGTCATGATGCGCACCGCCTCTCCGGGGCCGAATGCGGGGTCGAGGGCGCTGCCGGCGGGCAGGTCGGCGACGACGCGAAGCAGGGCGGGGGATGCCGCGCTCGCACCGGCGACGTCGGCGTGGCGCACCGCGAATCCGTCCATCGCGGAGTTGTCGAACACCGGCAGGTCCGTCGCCGCGAGGACCGCGGTTCGGAGCGTGCTTCCGAGGGCGTCCTCGAGTGGGACGGTGATCAACTCGAGCGGTCGCACGGCAGCGAGGATGACGGCCAGGTGCTCCTCGACCGTGATCATGGCGTTTCCGGCGACGGCGACGGCGCCGACGCGGGGGTGCAGGGCCATGTGGCTAGGGTATCCGTCGCAGCCGGGCTCCATCAGGGCGCGAGGTCGGGTCAGGGTCGATGTCGTACCTCGGGCGCTCGCCCAACGCGGCGCGCGTAGGCTGGCGCCATGGGTCGGATAACCGTCCGGCGCGCTGTGACCAAGCTCACGGTGGGCGCCGATGCAGTGCGTCGCTCTGACACGCTCGCGGTCGAGGAGCCGCTCGAGATCCGCGTCGGAGGACTGTCTCTGGCGGTGACGATGCGAACGCCGGGGCACGATGTCGAGCTCGCCGCAGGATTCCTCGTCTCGGAGGGCGTGATCTCGCGGGGCGAGCAGTTCCGATCGGCGATCCACTGCGGCGGGCCGGGTACCGGTGGCCCGATCGCGGGCATCTCGGTCGGAGCGCCCGCCGACGGCAACACCTACAACGTTCTGGACGTCACCCTGGCGCCAGGCGTGCGCCCGCCGGACCCCGAACTGGCACGCGCGTTCTACACCACCAGCTCGTGCGGGCTGTGCGGCAAGGCGTCCATCGACGCCGTCGAGACCGTGTCCGCCTACGACGTCGCGGGCGACGCGATCACCGTGGACGCCGCGATGCTCACGGGCTTCCCCGACGCGCTGCGCGCGCAGCAGGCGGTCTTCGACAAGACAGGCGGACTGCATGCCGCGGCGCTGTTCGACGCGGTGACCGGGGACCTGCTCGTGCTCCGCGAGGATGTCGGCCGGCATAACGCGGTGGACAAGGTGATCGGGTGGGCCGTGCTCGGCGACCGGCTTCCGCTGCGCGGCGTCGTGCTGCAGGTGTCGGGCCGCGCGAGCTTCGAGCTCGTGCAGAAGGCCGTGATGGCCGGCATCCCGATTCTGGCCGCCGTCTCGGCGCCGTCATCGCTCGCGGTCGAGCTGGCCGCCTCGTCGGGACTCACCCTCATCGGCTTCCTCCGCGGGCAGTCCATGAACATCTACACGCGCGATGACCGAGTGCTCGACGACACGACGCAGGCGCTCGAGGCCGCCGGATCGCACAGCGGATCCGCACGGCCGTAGGCTCGACGGATGCCGCACATCCGTCCCTTCCGACCGGGCGATGAGACCGCGCTGGCGGAGATCTGCCTGAAGACCGCGGATGCGGGCGCCGATGCCACGGGCGTCTTCGACGACGACGCGATCTGGGCCGAGGTCTTCGTGCTGCCCTACGTCCACCGGCATCCCGATCTGGCGTTCGTCGTCGAGACCGACGACGGGCGCGTGGCCGGGTACATCGTGGGCACTCCCGACACGAACTCGTTCGAGGACTGGTTCCACGATCGGTGGTGGCCGCAGCGCGGCGCGAAATGGGCCGAGCCCGAGGCCGAGGACTCGCGTCAGGACGGCACGCTGATCTACGCATACTCCCGCCGCGGCGGTGCTGAGCCGTACGGAGACGAGTACCCCGCGCACCTGCACATCGACCTGCTGCCGGAGCTGCAGGGTCAGGGGTGGGGGCGGCGGCTCATCGAGACGCTCGTGGATACGCTGAGCGCCCGCGGCGTGACCGGGCTGCACCTGGTGGCATCCTCCGACAATGCGGGCGCACTCGCGTTCTACCCGCGCGTCGGCTTCACCGCGATCCCATCGCACCCGGGCGTGCAGGCGTTCGGGATGCGACTTCCGCGCGAACGGCCCGATGGCTCCCAGCCGGGCGTAGCGTCGGAGAATGGACGATCTGACCGCGCCGACCGGGCGGGAGGAGGCCCTTCGGGCCCTCCCGCGGGATGACGGCAGCGCGCCGCTCGCCCTCGTACTGGGCGCCACCGGCTACCTCGGCGGCCGCCTCGTGCCTCGGCTGCTGAACGCCGGCTACCGGGTGCGCGTGCTCGCACGCGATGCGCGTCGGGTGGCGGCGTTCGACTGGGGGAGCGGAGTCGAGGTCGTCGAGGGCGACGCCGCCGATCCCGCCGCAGTCGGAATCGCTGTGCGCGATGTGGACGTGCTCTACTACCTGGTCCACTCGATGGGCGCGGGCAAGGGATTCGAGAGGGCCGACCGCGCCGCGGCCACAACCGTTGCGGATGCCGCGGCCGCCGTCGGTCGCATCGTGTACCTCGGCGGGCTCCATCCGGACGGTGTCCGGCTCTCGCCGCACCTGCGCTCCCGGGTCGAAGTGGGGCGGATCCTCCTGGACAGCGGTGTGCCGACCCTCGTGCTGCAGGCCGGCGTGGTGATCGGGTCGGGCTCGGCGTCGTTCGAGATGGTGCGCCACCTGACCGAGGTGCTGCCGTACATGCCGGCGCCGAAGTGGGTCCGCAACCGCATCCAGCCCATCGCCGTGAGGGACGTGCTGCACTACCTCCTCGGTGCCGCCCGGGTCAGCGCCGACGTCAGCCGCGCGGTCGACATCGGCGGACCCGACGTGCTGCGCTACGGGCAGATGATGAACGGCTACGCGGTCGAGGCGGGGCTGAAGCAGCGCGGAATCGCGGCGCTGCCGGTGCTCACCCCCAGGCTCGCTTCGCACTGGGTGAATCTCGTGACGCCGATCCCGAGACGCGTGGCGATGCCGCTGGTCGAGTCGCTGCAGAACGAGTGCATCGTCAAGGACCACGATGTCGACGCGCTGATCCCGCCGCCCGAGGAGGGGCTGACGCCCTATCGTCGCGCCGTCGACCTCGCGCTCGGCAAGGTGAAGCTCGACGCGATCGAGACGAGCTGGCAGGACGGGGAGGTGCTCGGCGTGCCGAGCGACCCGCTGCCGAACGACCCGGACTGGGCCGGCAGGACCGTGTTCACCGACGTCCGCACAGCGAGGACCGACGCATCGCCCACGTCGCTCTGGCGCGTCGTCCAGGGCATCGGCGGCGAACGCGGGTGGTACTCGAATCCGCTGCTGTGGGCGGTGCGCGGGTGGGCCGACAAGCTCGTCGGCGGCGTCGGGCTGCGGCGGGGACGTCGGCACCGCGACCGGCTGGTCGTGGGCGATGCCGTGGACTTCTGGCGCGTCGAGGCCATCGAGCCAGGGACCCTGCTGCGACTTCGCGCCGAGATGAAGGTTCCGGGCCTCGCCTGGCTCGAGATGCGCGTCGCTCCGGACGGCGCAGGTTCGCGCTACGACCAGCGCGCGGTGTTCTTCCCCCGCGGCCTCGCCGGCCGCCTGTACTGGCTCGCGGTCCTGCCGTTCCACGGGTTCATCTTCGCGGGCATGGTCAACAGCATCACTGGGGCGGCCGAAGCCGCGGATGCCGAGGCAGCGGATGCCGAGGCCGCGGAACCCGCGACGGTCTGAGCCGTCGCTCCCGCCCATCGACTTGCCCTGAATGCAGGGCGTGCCTCGGCGTGTCGTCTGCATACAGGGCAAGTCGATCCCGGATGCCGGAGGCAGGGCTCAGCCGACGACGCGGCCGTGCACGAGCCGCACGTGCCGGTCGATGAGGCCCGCCGGCACGGCGACGTGCGAGATCAGCACGACTGCCTGATCCTCGCCGACCGCCGAGAGCAGGTCGGTCAGCAGCGCGTCGGATGCCGCCGGGTCGACCCCCGCGGTCGGCTCGTCCAGCACGAGCACCGGGAATCCTCGCAGCAGTGCCCGCGCGAGCGCGATCCGCTGAGCCTGACCTCCCGAGACCAGCCCGCCGCGCTCGCCGACCGCCGCGTCGAGGCCGCCGCGAGCGCGAACCCACGCGCCGAGCCCGACACGCTCGAGCACGGCGAGGAGGTCGGCATCCGACGACGTGTCGTTCGCGAACAGCAGGTTCTGGCGGATGTCCTCGTCGAAGAGCATGGGCCGCTGTTCGCACAGGCCGATCGTGAGGCGCACGTCGTCCCCCGATATCTCCCGAACCGACGTGCCGCCGATCGTGAACGAACCGTCGACTTCGAGGAAGCGCACCAACGCGTGCGCGAGCGTGGTCTTGCCGGCTCCGCTCGAGCCGACCACGAGCACCCGCTCGCCGGGGCGGACGTCCAGATCGATCTCGTGCAGCGAGTCGCCGTCGGCGCCCGGCCACCGAGCCGATACGCCGCGCAGGCGGATGCCGTCACCCAGCGCCGGCGCGATCCCTGTCGGCGCGACGACTTCGTCGACGAGGCCCGCGGGAAGCTCCGCGGGCAGCGCGTCCGCGATCCGGCTCGCGCTCGCGCGCACCTGACGCCACGCGGATGCCGCGAGCGGGACGGATCCGAAGACGTCGAAGACCGCCATCGGCACGAGCACGGCCACTGCGAGCAGCGGCGCGGCGAGACCGCCGTCCGCGTGCTGGGGGGCGGTGACCAGGAGCGCCGAGATCGAGGCGATGCCGGCCAGGAGCGACACGACCGCGGCAGTGCCGGCCTGGCCGAGCGCGCGACGGACGACGGCTCGGTGCACCGCGACGTCGGCGGCGCGGATGCGTTCGCGCGCAGTATCCTCGGCTCCGAAGGCGATCAGCACATCGAGACTGCCCAGGTGGTCGAGCACGGCGTCCGCCAGCTGCGCCCGCAGCGGCGCGATGTCGCGCTCCGCCCGTGCGCCCGCCGCCCAGCCCCAGAGTGCCGAGGCCGCGCCGGCCGCGAGCAGACATGCGAGCAGGGTGAGTGCGGCGGGCCACGAGACGAACGCCATGAAGACGACGGATGCCGCGGCCACGAGCGCCGAGGCGACGAGGGGCTGGACGACGCGCAGCGGCAGGTTCTGCAGCTCATCCACGTCGTCCACGAGCGCGCCGAGGATCGACCCTCGCGGGGTCGTTCCGAGGCCGTCGGGCGAGAGCGGAATGAGCCGCCGGACCAGCGACGAACGGGTCGAGGCGAGCTGGCGAAGGGCGGCATCGTGGCCCGTGAGCCGCTCGACGTACCGGAACGATGCTCGGGAGAGCGCGAACAGTCGCACGCCGACCACGGCGGCGGAGAGATACAGGATGAGCGGCTGCTCGCTCGCGCGGACGATGAGCCACGCGCTCACTGCGAGCAGGGCGACGGCCGATGCCTCGGAGAGGAGTCCCGCGACGGCTCCGGGCCAGAACCGGCGCAACGGCGGCATGGCGCCGCGCAGGACGTCGCCGGTCGTGGAGGCGGTCGGCACCCTGCCGATGCTCGTCATGCCATCACCTCCCGTGCCTCGACGCGGACGATCTCGTCCGCGATCGATCGGGCGCTGACGCGGTGCGAGACCAGGAGCACTGTCGCGCCGCGATCGGCCAGCTCGCGCAGATTCGCCCACAGCACCACTTCGGTGGAGCCGTCCAGGGCCGCGCTCGGCTCATCGAGGGCGATCACGTCGGCGCGACCGGAGAGCAGGCGGTACACGGCCCGGGCGACCGACACGCGCTGCGCCTGCCCGCCGGACAGCCCGGCGCCCTGCACGCCGAGCACGAACGCCGGATCGAGGTCGCCGGCTGTGGCGAGCCCGAGCGCGGCCGACACGAGAGCACCGTCCGCATCCGCGTCGCCGAGCGCGACGTTGGAGGCGATCGTGCCCGCGATCAGAGCGGGCTGCTGACCCGACCATGCGAGCCATTGAGACGGTGACAATCGCGCGACGTCCACGCCGCCGTAGGATGCCCTGCCGCTCCATGCCGCGGCACCGCGGAGCGCCGCGAACAGGCTCGACTTCCCTGCTCCGCTCGGGCCCTCGATCAGGGTCACGGTGCCGGGTGGGGCATGCAGCGAGAGCGGTGGGAGCACGTCGTCGCCGTAGCGGACCACGAGGTCTCGCACGACGAGATCGCCGTGGGCGGGGGCCGCGCCCGAACCCCGCGGCGCACGCGTCCCGGACGTGCGCGCGGCATCGAGCACTCCGAAGACGTCGTCGGTCGCGGCCACGCCCTCGGCCGCGGCGTGGAACTGCACGCCGACCTTGCGGAGCGGAAGGTACGCCTCCGGAGCCAGCAGGAGCACGAACAGTCCGACGACGAGCGAGAGCGAGCCGTCGAGCAGGCGGAACCCGATCGACACGGCGATGATCGCCACCGAGATGCTCGCCAGGAACTCGAGGGTGAAGCCGGACATGAACGACACGCGGAGCACCTTCATCGTCTCGCGCCGGTAGTCGTCGGTCACCCGCTCGATGGATGCCGCGGCCCTGCCCTGCCGCCCGAAGACCTTGAGCGTGCTCAGCCCGTGCACGGTGTCCGAGAACCGCGCCGCGAGGTGCGTGAGCGTCTGCCACTGCCGCTTCTGCACTGTTCGGGTCGCGAGGCCGATCAGCACCATGAAGATCGGGATGAGGGGGAGGGTCAGCAGGACGGTCAGTCCGCTGATCCAGTCCTGCGACCACATGACGAGCACGATCACCGGCGTCGCGATCACCGTGAGCACGAGCTGGGGCAGGTAGCGGCCGAAGTACGCGTCCAGCGCGTCCAGGCCGCGGCCGGCGGTGACCGCGAGCTGCGCGGAATTCCGCGTGGAGAGCCAGCCGGGTCCGAGGTCTCCGACCGCGTCCACAAGGGCGCTGCGCAATTGCAGCTGCACCCGCGCGGCTGCGCGCGCGCTCGCCCACTCGCGGACCCACAGCAGCGCGGCGCGTGCGGCGAATGCCGCCGTCAGCCAGATCAGGGTGGTCGCGAGCCCGGGAAGCGGCATCCCGTCGATCGCGCCGGTGATCGCGATCGTGAGCAGCCAGGCGATCGCGACGATCACCGCGGTCTGGGCGACTCCGATGATCGTGATGAGAACGAAGAACGTGCGGGATGCGCGTGCGTAGCGCAGCAGCCGAGGGTCGACGGGACGCACGCGCTCACGCGGCGGCGCGTCCACGGTCTCACTCATCACAGCGCTTCGACCCTATCCCGTGGTCGGAACGGCGCCCGGGCGGGATGCCGCGGCGTCAATGAACCGCTGCCGCCGCCTTCTCGATCCGGGATCGTGTCACCCGCTTGCGGAACACCCAGTACGTCCAGGCCTGGTAGGCCAGCACCAGCGGCAGGAAGATCAGCGCGGCCCACGACATGATCGTCAGCGTGTAGTCCGTGCTCGACGCGTTCTCGATGGTCAGGCTGTTCGCGATGTCGGTCGATGAGGGCATGACGTAGGGGAACAGTGCGAACCAGAGTGTCAGCACCGCTGCGACGATCGTCGCAGCTCCGAATCCGAACGCCCAGCCCTCACGGTCGCGCATGTTGAACACGAGCGACATGATCAGCGTGACCGCTGCGATGCCCGCGCCGGCGATCACCAGTGCCATCAGCGGGGACCCGTGCCCTGCGGCGATGAAGATCGTCCATACCAGGAACGCGGCGGCCACGACGACGGTGAGCATGCCCGAACGGCGGGCGAGCCGCCGGGCGTCGTCGTGCACCTGGCCGTCGGTCTTGAGCGCGACGAAGTACACGCCGTGCGTGAAGAAGAGCAGGAGCGTGGTGAGTCCGCCCAGCAGGCCGTAGGGGTTCAGCAGCGTCAGCAGGGAGCCGGTGAACTCGTGGTCGGCATCCAGGGGCACGCCCTGGACGATATTGGCGACCGCGACGCCCCACAGCAGCGCCGGCACCGCCGAGCCGATCACGATCATCGCATCGAAGCCGCGCTTCCACCGCAGGCCGTCTCGCTGGTGCCGGTACTCGAATGAGACTCCGCGCAGGATCAGCGCCAGCAGGATCAGCAGCAGCGCGAGATAGAAACCGCTGAAGAGCGTGGCGTACCACTCCGGGAACGCGGCGAACAGGCACGCGCCAGCCACGATGACCCACGTCTCGTTGAGGTCCCACACGGGCCCGATCGTGTTGATGATCTGGCGGCGGCTGATGTCGTCCTTGCCGAGGAACGGCAGCGACATGCCGACACCGAAGTCGAACCCGTCGAGCACGAAGTACCCGACGAAGAGGAATCCGACGATCCAGAACCAGAGGTATGCGAGATCCATGGCGTTGTCCTCCCGTTCCTAGTAGACCGTCGTCGGGGTGTCTTCGAGCGCCGGCGGCTCCGCGCCGTCGCTCCCCGGTTCGGGCACCGGATCAGGACCGGCGTGGGCCGTCTTCATGATCAGTCCGACCTCGACGACGGCGAGGATGGCGTAGATCGCAGTGAACGCGACGAGCGAGATCAGCACAGTCCACCCCGGAACGCTCGGTGAGACGCCGTCCTCGGTGAGCATGAGGCTGAACACGATCCAGGGCTGGCGCCCCATCTCGGTGAAGATCCACCCCACGAGGATCGCGAGAAGGGATGCCGGCCACGCCCAGATCGCGAGGCGCCACGCCCACACCGGCACATCGCGCTTCGCCTTCCTGCGGGTGAGCCACAGCCCGACCACGGCGGTGAGGGCTGCGACCGCACCGAGACCGATCATCCAGCGGAACGACCAGTAGGTGATCCACAGGATCGGAGCGAAGTTGCCGTCCACCTGGTCGGCGAACTGCGGGAACATCTCCGTCGCGTACAGCGCATTCAGGTCGTTGATGCCCTCCACGCATCCGTCGAGCGTGTGCGTCGACAGGAACGCGAGCAGGTACGGCACGCGGATCGAGAAGAGCTCGCTCGTGCCGTCGGGCGTGCCGAGCGTGAAGATCGAGAACGAGGCGTCCGCTCCGCACGCCGTGTCGAACAGCGCCTCGGCCGCGGCCATCTTCATCGGCTGCGTGGAGACCATCACGAGCCCCAGCTGGTCGCCCGAGAGGGCGACGCCGGCGAAGGCGATGATCATGCCCCAGAGGCCGTAGCGCAGGGACGAGCGCATCATGTCGATGTTCTGCCTGCGCACGAGGTGCCAGGCCGAGATCGAGATGATCACGCCCATCGTCATCATGAACGCCGCGAAGAGGGTGTGCGGGAGAGCGGCAAGGGCGACGGGGTTGGTCAGCACGGCGAAGAAGTCGGTCATCTCCGCGCGGCCGCCGTCTTCGGCCATCTTGAAGCCGACCGGGTTCTGCATGAATGCGTTCGCGGCGAGGATGAAGTAGGCCGAGAACCACGCGCCGATCGTCGCGATCCAGATGCTCGCCAGATGCAGGCCCTTGGGCAGCTTGTCCCATCCGAAGATCCACAGGCCGATGAATGTCGCCTCGAAGAAGAAGGCCATCAGGCCCTCGAAGGCGAGCGGGGCTCCGAAGACGTCGCCGACGAACCGGGAGTACGACGACCAGTTCATCCCGAACTGGAACTCCTGCACGATGCCGGTGACGACTCCCATCGCGAAGTTGATCAGGAAGATCTTGCCGAAGAACCGCGTGAGGTGCAGCCACTTCAGCTTTCCGGTGCGGTACCACGCCGTTTGGAAGATCGAGACGGTCAGCGCCATCCCCAGCGTGAGCGGGACGAACAGGAAGTGATAGAGCGTCGTCAGGCCGAATTGCCATCTCGCCAAGAGCAGCGGGTCGAGCAGATCCATCCGTGCACCCTTCCGTCCGGTCCCTGCTCGTCACGGTACACAGGCGCTCCGTTCCGATGAAAGGCCGCGGGCCGTGCAAAATGGTGACCGGTGACCGCTCAGGCCATGGACAGCTCCACCACGCAGTCGGACGGGCGGTCGGACGAGCGGATGCAGGATGCCTGAAGCGGTCCGCCGGCCTCGGCGAGCACCGCCTGCATGAGTCCGAGGTGGACGGTGCACAGTGTCTGCCGATGGCCCGCCTGAGCGGTCGCATGCGGGCACGGCGAGAGGTCGATCGTGAGCCCGGTTTCATCGACGAGCGGGTCGAACCCCGACTCGGCCAGATTGTCCACGATCGCATCCAGCTGGTGGGTCGCAGCGCGCCCGATGCTCTCCACCGCGTCGCCGGTCCACGGCATGACGCGGCGCATGATGTCGCCTCGGTCGGCGGCGTCGCGCACCTTGCGGCGGGCGATCGGACTCGATGCGTCGTCGTCGCCGGTCGCAGCGGAATAGAGCGTGCGCGGTCGTCCTCGCGTCGTCCGACGCTCGGTGCTCTGGATCACGTGACCGGCCTCGATGAGGCGCTGCAGATGCTCGCGGACGGTGTTCGCGTGCAGGCCGGTCGCCTCGGTGAGCTCGGCGATCGTGCGCTCGGGCCGCGACTGGACGAGTGCGAGGATCTCGACACGGGAGAAGCTCGAGATCGCGCTGTAGCCGGTGCGAGTCGTCGACACGCTCCCATTATTCCCGGTGGTCAGTTGGCCGCTCGCCGACCGAGATCCTCCCGGAGGTCCCGCACGCGCCGGCGCTCGCGAAGGGTCTGAGGGTGATCGCCCCGGATCAGCTGATCGTCGTCTTGGATCGCGCCGTCCTCCCGCCAGCCGTGGCGTTCGTAGAACGCGGCGGCACGCTCGTTGCCTTCCAGCACCCACAGGTGCGCACGGTCGAAGCCGGCGGCGACGAGGCGCGTCTCGGCATCCGTCATGAGCGCATGACCGACCCCGGCCGACCAGAATCGCGGCAGGGCGTAGATCGCGTACACCTGCCCGTCGTCGGGAAGATCTTCGTCGATCGACGGACCTACCGCTGCCCAGCCCGCGAGATCGCCGTCGACCTCGGCGAGCAGCTCCACGCTGCGGGGGTCGGAATGGTACTGATCCCACAGCTCGCCCCTGCGCCGCGCCTCGTGCTCGACATCCATCCGGTCGAGCACCTCTCTGGCGATCAGGCCGTCGTACCCGGCACGCCACGACTCGATCCTGACCGTGGCGATCGCACGCGTGTCGTCGCGGGTCGCGACCCGGACCGTGGCCGTCATGTCCTCGACGCTACCGGGTGCATCCACTCTGTCGCCGACCGAGCCCGCCGACTATGGTGGACGGGACCGGCTGGAAGAAGGGAGTGATCATCATGGCTGACGCTGTCGCGCGCCTCTCTCACCCCTTCACCGAGGTCGCCCGCTGATTCCGCGAGGTGGCCTCCCACTCCGGAGCTCACCTCATGTCTTTCGAACTGCCCGCACCTCGCCACGCACTCGATCTCGACCCGCAATCCGTCCTCGACCCTGACGAGCCGGGACCGGATCAGCGATGGTCCACCTGGCCACAGACCACGCCGTCCGAGCGCGGGCCGCTGCCGCGTCCCGACTGGCTCGTCACGGCCGCCGCCGCGTACGACACCGAACTCGGGGTCGTCAAGACCGGGAAGGAGGCGGATGTCTTCCTCCTCGAGCGGGCGATACCCGGCACCGCCGGCTGCTTCCTCGCGGCCAAGCGCTACCGCAGCTCACAGCACAGCGACTTCCATCGCGAGGGCCGTTACGAGGAGGGAAGGCGGATGCGGCGCTCGCGCGACGCCCGTGCGGCCGCCCGCAAGTCGACGTACGGTCGGCTGGTCTCGGCCGGTCACTGGGCGACGAGCGAGTTCGATGCACTGTGCAGCGCGTGGGAGGCCGGCATCCCGGTCCCGTACCCCGTGCAGCTGAGCGGCACCGAGCTGCTGATGGAGTTCATCGGCACAGGCCGCACGGCTGCGCCACGGCTCGCGCAGACGCGACTGCGCGGGAGCGAGCTTCAGGGGGCGGCTGAGCAGGTCATCGCGATCCTCACATCCTTCGCGCGCAGCGGGTACGCGCACGGCGATCTCTCGGCCTACAACCTGCTCATCACCGACGAGGGCCGCGTCGTGGTGATCGACCTGCCGCAGATCGTCGACCTGGCGGCCAACCCGCACGGCCTGGATTTCCTGCATCGCGACGTCGTCAACGTCTGCACCTGGTTCGCCCGCCGGGGATCGGACATCGACGCCGAGGAGGTCTTCGCCGGTCTGCTCGCCCAGCTGTGGTGACCGGAACACGCACCGAACGATCCGAAACCCCCTCCGCGACGAACAAGAGCTGAGGTGGGGGATCCCCTGCGGATGCGGAGATCGGCAAATGGCGAAGAGGATGCGTCGGACGACGCTCGGATTCTGGGCCCTGGCGGCCCTCTCGGGCGTCGTGAGCGCGGCGGTGTTCCTGGCCGCCGCCGAGCTCACCGCCCTGCTGGTCGCGCGAGAGGGCAGTCCGATCCTCGCCGTCGGCGGATTCGTGATCGACATCGTGCCCCAGCCGTTCAAGGAGTTCGCGATCGCGACATTCGGCGAGTACGACAAGATCGCCCTTCTCGCAGGGCTCGGACTCGCCGTGCTGTTCGCGTCCGCGATCGCCGGCATCCTCCAGTTCGTCAAGCCGCCGCTGGGCGTGGTCGCCCTCGGCATCGCCGGCGCCCTGTCGGTCGCCGCGATCGTGACCCGCGCGGGCGCGACCCCGCTCGCTTCGGTGCCGCCCATCGTCGGAGCCCTCGCCGGCGGGTTCATCCTCTGGTACCTGAGCGCCCGGCTGCGCGGATGGGCTGCCGCGTCGACGGACGCGACTCCGATGGAGCAACCGACCGTGCACCCCAAGGGCGCTGCATCGCCGGCATCCGTCGATCGCCGCGCCTTCTTCCGGATCACGGGGATCGCCGGAGCCTCGGCGCTCATCGTCGGGGTCGGTGCCCGCGCCCTCATCAACGCGACGGCGTCGTCGATCGTCGCGGTCCGCAAGGCGCTCAAGCTGCCCGCCCCCGCCTCGAAGGTCACGGTTCCGGCAGGCGCGGAGCTCGACGTTCCCGGCATCTCGCCGCTGATCACGCCGAACGCGGACTTCTACCGCGTCGACACCGCGCTCACCGTGCCCTCGGTGGATCCGGATGCATGGCGCCTCGTGATCGACGGCATGGTCGACAAGCGCGTGGAGCTGAGCTTCGCCGATCTGATCGCCATGGGGCTCGACGAGTATGCGATCACCCTGACGTGCGTGTCGAACGAAGTCGGAGGCGAGCTGCTCGGCAACGCGATCTGGCTCGGCGTTCCGGTGCGCGAGGTGCTGAAGCTGGCGGGACCGACGGCAGATGCCGACATGGTGCTGTCGCGGAGCGTGGACGGCTTCACCGCGGGCACCCCGCTCGAGTCGCTGACGGACGACGGACTGGATGCGATCCTCGCGGTCGGCATGAACGGCGAGCCGCTGCCGCTCGAGCACGGCTTCCCGGTGCGGATGGTCGTTCCCGGCTTGTACGGCTACGTCTCGGCGACGAAGTGGCTGAGCGAACTCAAGGTCACGACGTTCGCGGCCGACGAGGCCTACTGGACGCCGCGCGGCTACAGCGCGAAGGCGCCGATCAAGTTCTCGTCCCGCCTGGACACGCCGCGGACGGGCGAGGCCATCCCCGCCGGACGCACACCGGTCGCCGGTGTCGCGTGGGCGCAGACCGTGGGCATCGACCGTGTCGAAGTGAGCATCGACGACGGTGAGTGGCAGTCCGCCACCCTGTCCAGCCCGATCAACGACGACACCTGGGTCCAGTGGTTCGTGGACTGGGAAGCCACCGTAGGAACCCACTACGTCGCGGTCCGCGCCGTCAACAAGAACGGCGACCTCCAGATCGAGGAGCGGGCGCCGATCGCGCCGGACGGATCGACCGGCTGGCAGCGCACGCTCATCCGGGTGACGTAGAGCACGAGGATCGGGGGACTGTCAACCGCCAGACGCCGCCCAGCCTCCGGTGGGATCATGACGGTGATGACTGATCTGCGACCCTCCGGGCCCGCTCGCCCGGGGGAGCTGCTCGACGGGCGCTACCGGCTCGACGAGCTCATCGGCGAGGGCGGCATGGGCTCGGTGTGGCGCGCCACCGACGAGGCTCTCGGTCGAACCGTCGCCGTGAAGGTCTTCTGGGCGGGCGCGACCGCAGACGACGATGCAGTGCGCCGCGAATCCGAGAAGCGTCTGCTCGCCTCGCTCAGTCATCCCTCTCTGGTCACCCTCTTCGATGCGCAGCTGTCCACCGACGATCGCTCCTACCTCGTCATGGAGTACATCGACGGGGGAACGCTCGCGACGAGACTCGGACGCGGTCCGATCACGCCGCTGGATGCTGCATCCCTCGCGGCCGACCTCGGCGAAGCCCTGCACGTCGTCCACGACACGGGGATCGTGCATCGCGACGTCAAGCCGGCGAATGTGCTCCTGCGGCCGCCGCTGACGCCGGAGCACACATTCCGTGCAGTGCTGGCCGACTTCGGCATCGCCTACCTCATCGACACCGCGCGGGTGACGACCCCGGGAATGGCGATCGGCACAGCGGCGTACATCTCGCCCGAGCAGGTCCGGGGGCATGCACCGACGCCCGCGTCCGACATCTACAGCCTCGGGCTCGTCCTCCTGGAGGCGCTCAGCGGGCAGCGCGCATTCCCGCAGCCGGCACCCGGTGACGCGATCGCCGCACGTCTCGCGGCGAGCCCGGCGGTCCCGGCCGATTGGGGCTACGGGTGGCGGTCGCTGCTGACGGCGATGACCGCGATCGATCCGGCCGACCGCCCGACCGCCCTCGAGGTGTCGGTCCGCGGCAGCTCGCTCGATTCCGAGGAGGCGGATGTGACGGCACTGGTTGCCGGCGTCCCCGCGATCGAGTCCACGGACGCGACCCAGGTGCTCGTCACGCCGCCCACCGCTGCGACCGCTGTCCTCTCCGACCCGCCGGCATCACCTGTTCAGGCCGGTGCAGCTCCCGCGAGCGCCCGGCGACGGGGCCGTGTCGTCGCGATTCTCGCGGGAGTGGCAGGCGTGCTCGTCGCCGGGGTGCTCGCCCTGGTCATCTGGAACGGCATCTCCGCAGGGTTCGTTCCCGAACCTGCGGTCTCGCAGACCAGCGAGCCGGTGACCACCGACGAGCCGGCGCCCACCGCGACGCTCGATCCCACACCGGTGCAGCCGACCGATCCGGGAGTCGTCGACGACGGCGGCGGAAACGACAACTCGGGCCCGGGCAACAACAACGGCAACGGGAACGGGAACGGGAATGGGAACGGGAACGGAAACGGCGGCAGCGGGAACGGCTAGGACGAGGCGGCCGGCTTCCCGCCCGCGGCGGTGTCCGAACCCGGAGCAGGTGCCGGCAGAATCCTGAACTCGGGTGCCTGCGAGACCAGCAGCCACGCCGGCAGCACGACGATGCACAGCACCGGCAGCAGCGCGATGTCGCCGGGTATCGCGACGGCGATGAAGAGTGCGAGCCACCCGTCCCTGGCGACGACGAGCACGATTCCGAGGACGGCGCACGCGACGACCAGGCTCATGGAGAGCGAGGGGAAGAGCGTGCTGATGAGCAGTCCGATCGCCACGCCGATGAACGTCGCGGGGAAGACCCGGCCACCGCGGAACAGAGCGGATGCTGCCACGAGCAGTGCGACGATCTTGATGCCCGCGATCACCGCCAGCTGACCGGCGTCGTACTGGCTCGGATCCTTCAGCAGCTCGCCCATCTGGGTGAGCCCCTTGAACATCGTGATCGGGCCGCCGATGAAGCCGAGGATGCCGAGGATGAGGCCGCCGACGGTCGTGATGATGATCGGATGCCGCAGCGCATGCAGCGCTCGGTACACCAACGGGAAGACGGCGAGCGCGGCGAGGCCGACGATCGTCACCGCACACGCCACCAGCGCGCCGGTGAGGATGTCGAAGGCCTGCGGGGGGCCGTACGCGGGCATGTCGAACGCGAACGGGGGAGCACCCAGCAGGTGCATCGTGATGGATGCCGCGCCCGCTGCGGCGAGCGGCAGGAACAGCTTGTCCCAGAGCGATCCCCCGGTGCGGACCGCTGCGACGAGACCGGTGAAGACGAGGGCCGCTGCCACCGGGGTGCCGAACAGGGCGCCGATCGTGGCCGACGCAGCGAGGAGGGTGGAGACTTGTGGCGAGACCTGCGGGATGAATCGGGTGAAGACGGCGACCATGATCGCGGTGTTGATCGCGATGATCGGGTTCTCGGGGCCGAGGCTCACGCCGCCGGCGAGCGCGAGCAGGGTCACCACGGCGAGACCGGGGAGGGTGCGCAGGGGCAGCGGCGTGCCGACGAGCTCGGTCGTCGCCGAGTCGGGGCCGCCATGACCGGGCAGCACCTGGAGCGCGATGCCGACGGCCAGCCCGGTGAGGGTGAGCACCAGGATGATCCACCAGCCGTTCGGATCCACGTTCAGGGCGTCGGGAAGCGCGTCCCAGAGCACATTCGACAGGGCGTCGGCGGCGCGATCCAGCAGCCACAGGATCAGCGCCGAGACCACCCCGACGAGGATCGCGGGGATGGAAAGCAGCAGCAGCTTGCGGGGGGTGACGTTCGGGTCGGTCTCCGGCCGTGCGAGGCTCATGCGCGCGCGTTCCTCCTGCTCGACCATGGCGGATCATGGTGGTGGACGGAACGTACCACGCGGCCGAAAGGGTGTGCGAGGCCGTGAGCGCGACTTCATACCGCGCGGGTGACCCTGGATCCGGGGGTCAGACCGAGACCGCCGCCGCGCCCGGACCGGTCGTCGCGATACCCTGAGGGAGGGTCGTCGCTCATCGCGAGCATCGCGATCGACGGCGCCGCAGCTTTCTGCGAGCGCCGGGTCGACCCCGCAGGAAGGCACCCATGAAGATCACCGCGACATCCGACTGGCGCGACTCGATCGCATTCGAAACCCCCATGATCGTGGCTGAGATCGTGCCGGGTGATCCGACCCGGTGCTCGGTCTGCGGAGGGGACTCCGAGCTGCGGCCCCGCACCGAGCTCTGGGCGGTCAAGCACCGGCATCCCAACCAGCACGCCGGATACGTGCGGTTCTACTGCCGGGAGCACCTTCCCGTGATCGCGAAGCCGGCGGCTCCGGTGGAGACCCGCCGCTCGGCGGCGCGCGCTGAGCGCACCGCCGCGGTCCGCCGCCCGGCAGCGGTCGACGAGAAGCCACGGGCGATGTGCCCGGACTGCTTCGTCGAGATCTCGGCGACCGGAGTGTGCGGAATGTGCGGACTCCAGGTCGCCTGACCCCGCCCAGGGCTAGCCTGGCTGCTATGCCACCGGATGTGAGCGCAACGCAGCCGTTCGAGCTGCGTGCGGACCCCGCGGTGATCGACGATCTACGCAACCGGCTCCGCGCGACGCGCTGGCCCGACGCCCCGCCGGACGCGGGCTGGACGCTCGGCACCGACCTCGCGTACCTGCGTGGACTCGTGGACTACTGGGCCGACGGGTTCGACTGGCAGGCGCAGGAGGACGCGATCGGCCGGCTTCCGCACCTGCGGGTGACGGTGGGAGGCCTCGGCATCCATGTGGTGCACGCCCGCGCGGCCGATGATCGCGTGGCGGCGATCCCGCTTCTGCTCAACCACGGATGGCCCGACTCCTTCTGGCGATATTTGAAGGTCATCCCGCTGCTCACCGATCCGGGCTCCCACGGCGGCGATCCCGCCGACGCGTTCGACGTGATCGTTCCCGACATGCCCGGCTACGGGTACTCCGATCCTCCGCCGCATCCGTTCACCTCGATCGACGTCGCCGATCACTGGGCGAGCCTCATGGCTGCGCTCGGCCACGAGAGGTTCGTCACCGCGGGCGGTGACATCGGCAGCGGGGTGGCGCGATTCCTCGCGCTCGAACACCCGGATCGCGTGGTCGCCGTCCACAGGATGGATGCCGGGCTGCCGTTCTTCGCGGGCGACAGATCCGACCTCACGCCAGATGAGCGGCAATACCTCGACGACGGCGCGGCGTGGGGCGCAGCCGAAGGTGCGTACGCTGCGATGCACCGCACCAAGCCTCAGACGGCCGCGTTCGGCCTCACGGACTCGCCGGTGGGCATGGCCGCGTGGATCGTCGAGAAGCTGCGCTCCTGGAGCGACTGCGGAGGGGACATCGAGCGGTGCTTCACGAAGGACGAGATCCTCACGCTGCTGACCCAGTTCTGGGTGACCGGCGCGATCGGATCATCCATGCGCATGTACAACGCGAACGCCACCATCTCCGCGGAGCAGCTCTCCCGGCGGGTCGAGATCCCGTCCGGGTTCACGATCTTCCCCGGCGACCTCGTGCGGCCTCCGCGCGCATGGCTGGACCGCATCGCGAACGTCGCGCGCGCGACGTATGCCCCGCGCGGTGGACACTTCGCCCCGTTCGAGCAGCCCGAGCTGTACGTCCATGAACTGCGAGAGTTCTTCCGCCCGTATCGTGCGGCGTTCAGCTGACGCGGGCGCCCGGTCCGCACGCACCTCCTATTCGGCCGCGGTTCCGAAGTCAACCCCCGGTCGATCTCTCGCATCCCGGGTGACACTTGCCGGGTCGAAAGACGATTGAGCGGGATCGGTTGGGGCCGACCACTGAGCATGATGCGCAGCTCTGCGCATGAGGTGGAGATCCGACCAACGGTTCGACCCGTGAGCCATCCCGAACCGGAGAGAGCATGACCAATTCCGCAGTCACGTACGTCGTCGCGCCCGAGGCATTCCGCCCAATACCTGAAAACACGAGACTCCGGGGTCACCGGAGCGAAGACGATTCGTCGATCGACCGGCTGATCACTCCCACCTGGGCCGAGATCGATGAGGCCCGCGACCAGTACGACCGCGGAGCCAAGCGACTCCGCCGCTGGCAATGGTGGTTCGTGGGCATGTTCACGATCTACACGACCCTTGCCGGGGTCCTCCTGCTCAAGCTCACCACTGGAGTCTGATCCGTTCGCTCCGCCACTGCGACGCCGACCTCAGGCATCTGGATCAGCGTCGTGTACGGGCGTATTGTTCGCGGAATCACGCCACACGTGTCCGAGGCCGAGCGATTGCTGCGCCGCGCCGGCCACCACCAGAAGACCTCCAGACGGGTACCCCAGCACATGATCTCGGCGTTCATTGCGGTGGCGGTGCTCCTGGTGGCGGCCATTCTCCTTCTCGCCGTGCGGCGACGCGCGGAGCGCGACATCGCGATCAGCGCCCGCTCAGCCAGAATCACCGGCTCCATGCCGGTCGCGTCGACCGGTGCCCCCGACGCGCCTTCGACTCTCGCTGCGGCGGAGGCTGTGGGAGCCGCGATGATCCAGGCCGGCTACTCGGTGGAGACGGTCCAGGATGTGCTGGGGGACATAGCGCGCGTCAACAATCTGCCCGAAAGCGAGGTGCTCGTCTTTCCGAACGCGCTCCTGGTCTCGGCGCGCGGAAGCGGGCAGCATCGCACGGGTGCGGTGACCAGTGCCGACGGACAGCTGCTCTTCTCGCAGATCAACGAGGTGCAGCAGACGGTGGATGCCGCGAGGACCGGTGTCTTGGACCCGCGCTCGACGATCGAGCGGATCGCCCGCATCCGCGACATGACGCCCACATACGGTCGCGTCGTGCGAGTGGTCGGCTACGGCTTCCTCAGCGCCGCGCTGTCGGTTCTGCTCGGTGCGTCGTGGACGGGCGTCTGGCTCGCCGCAGCGCTCGGACTGCTCACCGGCGCAGCGCTCATGCTGAGCGAGCGACTGCCGCAGCGATACGGTGCGCTGATCACCGTCTCGATCGCGTTCCTCGTGGCGCTCGTGGTGTTCCTGCTGCTGCGCGCCGGCTGGGGATCCGGAATCCTGGCCGCCCTGCTCGCTCCGCTCGTCGTGCTGCTGCCCGGCGCGCTGCTGACCACGGCGGTGCTCGAACTGTCCACGGGTCACATGATCTCCGGCGCCGGCCGCGCAGCCGCAGGAGCGATGCAACTCGTTCTGCTCAGCGCGGGCATCGTCACCGCGGGCGCGGTCGTCGGTGTGCCGGACTTCGACTTCAGCGAGCACCCGGAGATGCTCGGACAGGTCGCGCCATGGATCGCGGTCGCGGTGTACGGCGTCGCGATCTCGGTGCATCGCTGCGCCCCGCCTCGCATCGTGCCGTGGATACTCCTGGTCCTCTACGTCGCGTACGCGGCCCAGGTGCTCGCCGATCTGGTGCTCGGCGGCGTGCTCTCCGCGTTCGTCGGTGCGCTGTGCGTGACACCCGTGACCGCGCTCGTGGCGCGGCAGCCATCCGGACCCGCCGCACTCGTCAGCTTCACGCCGGCTTTCTGGCTCCTCGTCCCGGGAGCTCTCGGACTCGTCGGCGTGGCCGACGTGCTCGGAGGAGACGCCGCGGCGTCGGCATCCCTCGTCGCGACGGTGTCGACCATGGTCGCGATCGCACTGGGCGTCCTGGCAGGATCCAGCCTCTCGAACCGGATGCGGAGGCCGGCGCTCTGAGGCACCGTGCAGGCGGTCCCCGGCGGATCGCAGGGGCCGCCGAACGATCGGCTTGCGCGCGGTGATGCAACGTGGTCGACGAGGATCCCCCAGTCGCTGCCGTCATCCGCCCTGGCCCAAATCGGCGGGTCGGTTCCCGCGGCGCTCGACGCGGCGCTGGTCTGCCAGATGCGCTCGGTGGAGCGCTTGCAGCGCACGCGCGGTGGTCGACGGACCCGGATTCACGACGCACACCCAGCCGTATGCGCCGTAGCTCGGGTGCGGCAGGAACGAATCCGTCTGGGAGAAATCGATGTCCCTTTCCGAGATCGACTCCGGACGATACCCGACAAGATCGGCGAACTGCTCGGATCCGACGTGAATGTTCAGACGCCACCGCTCCGCGTCATCCAGGAGCGACTGGGCGTCATCGGGGTAGTTCTTCGTGACGATCGTTGCGTAGGGCTGACGGTTGCTCGGAACCCTCCCGTCAGGCGCGTAGTAGAAGAAGTGATCGCCCCAGGAGATCTCGGGATGGTCGCTTCCCGCCTCCGGCGCCAGTTCGAGCACCCCGTCGAAGTTCCGCAGCTCGGAGAGGATCTGGTCCAAACTCATGCGTCAAGTCTGACCTCGACCTGGCGCTTGCGATACAGCTCGGCCCGGGCTGACCGCCGATGTCGATCCCTGCCCGCGTGCTGACGAGCGCGTCTGGGACGTGGAATGGGTCGGCGTCGCACCTCCCCAGTGCGACGCCGACCCGTGTGCTGGAACGAGCAGCCACACGGAGTGGCGGGTATGTGTGAACACTCCGTGTCTCTAGGACGCGGCGAACCGCAATCCATTACGCGAGAACAAGAGACCGACCGCGCGTGGCATTCGGTGCGACTGAGGCGGGATGCTGGTTCTCATGACTGAGCAGCGGAAGTTCCGCACTGTGGTCGCCGTGGACCGTCAGGGCCGGACGCACGTGCCGATTCCGTTCGACCCGGACGAGGCCTGGGGTCCCAAGCATCGTCATCACGTTGCCGGGTCCGTCGCGGGCCGGCCCATGCGCGGCGTCATCGAGGCTGCGCTCGATGGGCCGGTGATCGTATTGGGGCCGGCCTGGTGCCGCACTCCGCTCGCTGACGGTGCCGAGGTGGATGCCGTACTCCAGCCTGAGGGACCGCAGCGCGCCGACCTCGTAGAAGGAGCGTCCGTGACACGGCGTTGACGTTCCACCACGCCGCACTTCGGCTCATGGATCGACGCGTGAGTCCTCCTGACGAGGCAACGACCTGCGCCAGATGATGTTCACTTGCCGTCCATCGTCACTCGAATCGGCGCCCAGTAGCTTCGTGGCATGAGCGACCACACTCCTGATCCCTATCTCACGCAGACCGGATACGACGCAGACGCAGTCACCGCCGACGATTTCGACGAAGACGACTTCGAGAACGAATTGGACGACGTCGACGACGAACTCGGTATCGAAGAGGAACGCGCCCGCGAGCGCTGACCGGGTCTGCTCCGGCCGCACGACGGACCTCTTCTGAGATGGCTTGACGGACGGCAGCGGGTGCAGCATCCGGAGCTCCGAGCAATGCAACTGAGCCGGAGGCGATCCTATGCAGATTGCGCTGCGGCCGCGAACTCCGGGAGGATGCCGTCCCACCCAGCGCGGTTCCGGTGCACCCAGCGCTCGCCGTCCGCGCCGAGTCGTTCCCAGCCGGAGTGCACGATGTCGACCCGGGAACCTGCATCACCGACGTCGGTGAAGGTGATCTCGACATCCGTGGCATCCGAAGCGTCCCAATGGATATGCCAGGTGTAGCAAAAGCGATGCTTCGGTTCCCACGTGGTGATCTCGCCCCACTCGTGGGTCTCACCGGTCGAGGTGCGCTCGAACAGCCGGCCGCCCAGTCTCGGCTCGAGAACGATGTCTGCGTTCGGATCGGCACTGACCGTGTGCTCCCGCGGCCACCAGAGCTTGGCCTTGCCCGTGAAGGTGTCGAAGGCATGGTCGGCGCTGCAGGCGAGCTCTACAGAGATCGTGATCGGCTCAATCATCCTGCGCTCTCTCAACGACGTCTGGGGTGTTCTCAGCCACAAGTCGAAATCGTGCGGCGACATCCCCCCACACCCGTTCAAGGTACGCCTGAACCGCCTCAAGTCCTTCGCGTCTGAGGTGGTAGATGTGCCGAGTACCCTGGCGTTCCTCCGAAACGAAACCAGCGTCGCTCAGCAACCGCAGGTGGCGCGACACCGCCGGGCGGCTGATGGGCAGCGCATCCGCAAGTTCGTGCACCGCGAGATCACGGGTTCCGAGAAGTCGCAGAATCTCCCGACGGTTCCCGTCCGCGAGAGCGTCGAACGGGTCTCCAGCGGCTTCAGGCACCCGACTCAGCGCGTTTCTTGAGCCCATTGGCGAACTGCTTGAACGATGGACCCAGATCAGGGATCGACTTCCAGATCGCACCCAGCAACGGTCCGGTGTATTCCTCGCGGATCGTGAACTCGGTCGCCTCGCCCACGGGGGTCAGAGTGAACGTGCGCTCGCCCTTGAAGAGGCCCAAAGGTGCACCACCCACGATCACGAGCCTGTGCGGTGCATCCACCGTTGTGACTTTGACCGGAAATGCGCGGTCGGGCGCAGCCTCGGCAACGACCTTGAACTTCGCACCGAGCGCGACCGGCCCGCTGACCGAAACCACGCCGGAGTCCCAGCTCGCCCAATGCTCGGTATCGATCAGAACCGGCCAGATCTGCTCAGGCGACGCGTTGATCGTCGACTCGGCCTCGTAGAACTTCATGAGTTTGCCCGCCCCCTCGTATACGTAACGATCGAGTTACCGTAACGATCGAGTTACCGTAACACACAGGTTACGGTCGACGAAAGAGGTCCTCTGTGAGTCAATCGGTGCCGAACTCGTATGCGACGCCCGCATCGAGCTGACTCATAGACTGACATCTATGACTTTGCAGGCTGCGAACCCCGGACTCAGCGTGGTCGCAGATCCTACGCGTGCCAGGATCCTGCGGCTCATCGAAACGTCGCCGGACGGCCGCGCGCTGGTGGGCAGACTTGCCGACGAGCTCGGGCTTCGCCAGCCGACAGTCAGCCATCACATGGCGGCACTGCACGCGGAAGGCGTCGTGGTGCGGGAGCCGGACGGCCGCCGGGTCTGGTACTCCATCCACCCGGACCAGCAGGATCGGGTCAGCGCTCTCCTCGGCACCCCGGCGACGATCGTCCATGATCCGGACTGGGAGCGAGTGATCGATGATCTCGCTGGCCGCTTCCGAGGGACGTTCAACCGTGAAACGGTCGCTCGTTACGTCGTGGAAAGTCGCGACCTCCTCGCCGCGGGCGGAGAAGTGCCGCTGCTGGCATCCCGGGCAGCGGCGTTCGCGGCGTCCCGGCTGGATGCCCTCGAGCGCACCGAGCATCACGGTGATGTCCCGACCGTGCTGTTCGTCTGCGTACAGAACGCCGGGCGGTCGCAGCTCGCGGCGGGCATCCTTCGGCAGCTCGCGGGCGACCGCGTGATCGTTCGCACCGCCGGCTCCGCGCCCGCCACCGTGGTCCGCCCGACGATCATCGCCTCGCTCGACGAGATCGGCGTTCCAGTCGGGGCCGAGTTCCCCAAGCCGCTCACGGACGATGCTGTCCGGGCCGCCGACGTCGTGGTCACCATGGGATGCGGCGACGCCTGCCCCGTCTACCCCGGCCGCCGATATCTGGACTGGGACCTCGAGGACCCCGTCGACAAACCCCTCGCCGTCGTCCGCCGCATCCGCGACGACATCGACACACGCGTCCGCACCCTGCTTCACGAACTGTTCACCGAACCCATCGAGCGCCGAGTCACCTACTCATAGATGCTGGTCTATGCTTTTGATGAAAGAAAGAGACACACATGAGCAGCAAGCCCACCGTCCTGTTCGTCTGCGTCCACAACGCGGGCCGTTCGCAGATGGCCGCCGGCTACCTGCAGTCGCTGGCAGGCGACCGCATCGAGGTGCTCTCGGCCGGATCGGAGCCGAAGGACCAGATCAATCCCGTCGCGGTCCAAGCCATGCGCGAAGAGGGCATCGACATCGCCGGGAACACCCCGAAACTGCTCACCGTCGACGCCGTGAGGGAGTCCGACGTCGTCATCACCATGGGCTGCGGGGACGCCTGCCCCATCTTCCCGGGTAAGCGGTACGAAGATTGGGAGCTCGACGATCCCGCCGGCCAGGACGCCGACACCGTCCGCCACATCCGGAACGACATCCGCCGCCGCGTGGAGACGCTCATCGGCGATCTTGCCCCGGCGGGAGCCGACTCGTGAACGGAGCCCGCGGCCAGGACCCCGAATTGACCCCGGCCCCCGCGGCGACTGCCCCGTGACGGTCGACACACCCACCATCACACGCGCACCGCTCTGGCGGCGAGCCCTCGCTGAGTTCCTCGGCACCGGACTGCTCGTGACCGTTGTCGTCGGCTCCGGGATCGCCGCGCAACGCCTCTCGACCGACACCGGCCTGCAGCTCCTCGAGAATTCGATCGCCACCGCGCTCGGCCTCGGTGTGCTGATCCTGCTGTTCGCGCCGGTCTCCGAAGCGGATTTCAACCCCGTCGTGTCGCTGGCCGACTTCGTCCTCGGCCGCACATCGCGGACCGGCCTGACAGGCGCTGCGCTCGGCGTCTACATCGCCGCGCAGGTCGCCGGCGGTGTCAGCGGCGCGATCCTCGCCAACACGATGTTCGCCACACCCACAGCCATCTCAACCACCGACCGCGCTACCCCCGCCACCTTGTTGGCAGAGATCGTCGCCACCGCCGGACTCGTCCTGCTGATCATCGGACTCACCCGAATACGCCGCACGATCCCCGTGATCGCGGCCGCCGTCGGCTCCTACATCGGAGCCGCCTACTGGTTCACCAGCTCCACCTCGTTCGCGAACCCCGCAGTCGCCGTCGGGCGCGTCTTCACCGACACCTTCGCGGGAATCGCACCCGCCTCGGTCTTGCCCTTCATCGGCGCACAGCTCATAGGCGCTGCCCTCGGCACAGGGCTTGCCGTTGTCCTCTTCGCCAAAGCGGAGCCGGCCCGACACCACTAGCGTGGCGGATCGCGTCTGCCGGGGTCGGAGTGCTCATCGCGCCCTCGGCGACCAGAGCGGGCCAAACTCCTTCCGCGTCACATGGTGAAGCGATCGCGACCCGTCGCGCTGCCGGGATGACGAGTCGGCGGCTCGGAAAGAGTTCCGAGCCGCCGCCGATCGCGGTCAGAGGTCGGGCGCTCAGTCGCCGCAGATGCCCCTGGCCGTCGCGTTCTTTCCCTGGCCGCCGATCGCTTGGACGACGTCTCCGACGTTGGTGAATCCGAGGGCACCAACGGTGTTGATGGTCTTATGCACCTGGCCGAAGCAGGCGGCGTCGGCGGGCGCGGCGTTGGCGGTGCCTGCGAAGCCGAAGACGGAGAGTGCGGTGATGGCTCCGATGGCGAGAATGCGCTTCATTGGACGTTCCCTTCTGTCGGCGGGTGCGTATTCACCCGACACCATCTCCTTCTCCTGTCAGAGAGGATTTGGATGCACATCCTCGAAGAGTCGCCTACTCGCAATGGGTCGTCAGTCTCATCCAATAGCGCCAGCCGCAGCGGCGGCCGGCTGTCTTCGGGTTGGAATGGGAGTCGCGTCCGAAATCCGTCAGCTCCAGCAGTGACATAACGACCCCACGTCGTGGTGGGCTCACCGCAGCGCTAGGCCACCCTGCGTCGAATCGCGGGTCCGAGAGCATCGAAAGTCGGCGTGAGAAAATCGGCGTCAACTCTGCCGCGGGAAAACGGGACGCGATCCCTTGAAGAACGGGGATCGGGGGAGCGGACGATAGGGGATTCGAACTCCGATTTTCTGGGGTGCAAATACCCCATTTTGCCGCGTAATTACGCGGTTTTCGGTAGTCCGAAAACGTGGCACACCAGCATCCCCCTGCCTTTAAATGCACGGCGTGTCGCGCTCAACTGTGCCACGGGGTCTGGGGCAAGTTTCGCTTCGACGAAACTCCGGAGGGCGATCCCCCGGGCATAGGTAGGGGCGTCGTCAAATCTGATCACGGTTAGCTGCGGCCGAGCGCTCCGCCTCCGCCAAGCTTTCTACTCGCTCACGTGCCGCCGCCGCCGCCGCATCGTTGGCTTCTCGCTGCGGCGGTACCCTTCTTCGCGTTGAGCTTTCGGCTTCGTATTCCTGCTCCTGGCCATGCAACCTGGTTTACACGGGATCCGAGACATTGCAGGGGATCGCGACCCAGCCACTCAAAGTGCCTGCGTGCATTGCTCTCTTGGTCATTGCTTTCTCGTTCCGCAGTCGTCAGTTTCGAGTATGCGGTTGCGGTGGACCAACTGGCGGGCCCATGAACCTGGATCGCGGGGCTAGTTTTTCGGCACAGAGCCGGCCGTCCGGGCAGTGGCACTCGGGGCGGATGGACGACACTGACCTTCGTCGGGGCCGAAGCACACAATCCAGGCCGCTGGACTTCAGACCATGATTCGTTCTGCGCAGGTGGTTCGTGGGTTCGGCGACCGGTCAATCCTGTTCGGGGACACTGAGCTTGTTGATCGTCAGTTCCTCCACTTCGGCCTTGACCCCGCGTTAGATCTGCATCCGCGCGGTCGGCGTCGTTCCGTGTGCTCAGCAAGCGGCGTCAACATCAACCCGCCAGACGAGGTTGTGGAACTGTCCAGCCGTCTGTTAGCGCTAGTCGACTCGGGCAAGGCTGCTTTACACCACGCTCGAAAACAGCTCGGCTGCTTCTCTGCCGCGCGGTGGCTCTCCGGCTCACAGCGTGGCCGTCTCGGCAACTGACGAATCGACGGATCCGCTGTTGCCGCCACGCGAACTCGGAGGCTGCCACTGCACAGCCTCGGCACGCACCTGTCCGTAACCGGCTGTGATCAGCATTCTTCGCGCGTATCTCCTTTCATTCTCGGTGGGTGATGGCGGCCGCGCGCGAATTCGGCCAGGGTGGTTTTCGCCTGGTGTTCGAGCCGCGGGGGCGGCGTTCCGGGTGTGGTGATCGGCGTATCCAGCGATCGACGTGTGAGGAGAAGACATGGATGCTGCAGTAGCTGTCGACACGATCGTGACGACCGGGGTGAACCCGGGTTCGGCGATAGGGATCGAGGGGGTTCCGAATCTTCGGGACCTGGGTGGGTGGTCAACGCCGGATGGGAAAGTCGTGACCGGTCAGGTGTACCGGTCGGCCGAGTTCTCCGGTCTGGGCGGACCGGCGGCGGAGGAGTTCACCTCGTTGGGGATCCGCACGGTGTACGACCTCCGAACCATGGGCGAGCGCGATGCCAACGCCAACGTCGTGCCGACGGGGACCGAGTACATCATCTTCGACATCCTCGCCGACCGACCCGGCGCTGGCCCTGCGCAGATGCTGCAGGTTCTCAGCGACCCGAAGGCCGCCGAGCAGCTGCTCGGAGACGGCAAGGCCGTGGCGATGTTCGAGGAGAGCTACCGGCAGTTCTTGACACTCCCCAGTGCGACGACGGGGTACCGCCAGTTCTTCACGATCATCGCCGAGAAGGAGCATCGTCCGGCGGTGTTCCACTGCACCACCGGGAAGGACCGCACCGGCTGGGCGGCCGCGGCGCTGCTCATGCTGCTCGGGGTGAGCGACGAGGACGTGCTGAAGGACTACCTGCTCACGAACGAGTCGCTGGTTCCGGCCCTGCAGCCGATGGTCGACAAATTCGCCTCGATCGGTGGTGACCCTGAACTGCTGAAACCGGTCGTGGGAGTGCAGAAGGAGTTCCTCGAGGCGGCGCAGGAGGCGATGACGTCGCAGTACGGCGACGTGGAGACGTACTTCACGAAGGGCCTCGGATTGAGCACGCAGACGGTCGACAGGCTGCGCACGGAACTGGTGGTGAAGTCATGAGCGAACTCACTGCGGTCGACATCCTCCTCGAGCCTGATGCGTCCATGCTCGCTCGGGCCGAAGCGGAGAACGGACGGATGCTGACCAGCATCCCCTCGCCGCCCGGATTTCATCTCGACGAACACCACCGGCCACACATCACCACCCTGCAGCGCTATGTCCGCACCGACGCCCTGGAGGATATGTATGCGGCGATCGAGCGCGTCGTGGGCCAGCTCGACCTCTCGAAGCTGACCTTCACGGCCGAGGCCATCAAGCACATGGAAGTGCAGCCATCCGTGGGGATCGCGGCGGTCGTCGTCAAGCCCGGCCCGGAAGTCCTGGACTTCCAGGCGCGCCTCATCGAAGCGCTCAAGCCGTTCACCGGCTCGGGTGGCACCGCCGACGCGTATGTGCGCACCGAGGCAGAACCCGACATCAACGACGCGACCATCACCTACATCGAGAACTACGTTCCCGACCACAGCGGGGCGAACTACGTTGCGCACGTCACGGTCGGCATCGCCAAACTCGACGATCTCACCGGGATCGAAGCGGAGACGTTCGAACCCCTCACGTTCTCGGCATCAGCAGTAAGCATCTATCAACTCGGAAACAACGGCACCGCCGCGAAGCAGCTCAAGACCTTCCGTTGACATCGCACCGCACGATTCAAGCAGTCAAGACCGAAACTCCAAGGAGAGAAATGGCCGAGCAGACACGTCAGCCAGCCCTGCCGCGCTTCGATCGGTGGTTCGAGGTCGAGGTCCTCGAGCCCATGGCCGACTTCAAGAACCCGAAACAGGAATGGCGAAGGCTGTTCTCGGAGTTCTTCGGCACCTTCCTGCTCGTCATCGTGGCCGCCGGTGGCGGGATGATGAGCCAGGCGTTCCCCGACACGATCACCCGCACGGCTGCCGTGGTGGCTCCGGGGCTCATGGTGATGGGCATCATCCTGTTCATGGGCAAAGTCTCCGGCGCGCATCTGAACCCCGCGGTGACGCTCGCGTTCGCGGCACGGGGAGACTTCCCGTGGCGGAGGGTGCCCGGCTACATCATCGTGCAGTTGGCCGGTGCAGCCCTCGCCGCATGGGTGCTCTTCGCGATCATCGGCGTCTCCGCGTCCTACGGCTCCAACTACCCGGCCGTCGGTTACTCCGGGTTCCAGGCGTTCCTGATGGAGGCGCTCCTGACCCTCGGGCTGGTCAGCGTGATCCTCGGAACCGCCTCGGGGGCGCAGAACATCGGCATCATCGGAGCGATCGGCGTCGGCGGGTACATCGCACTCGCTGGCCTGTGGGGCAGTCCCATCTCCGGCACGTCGATGAACCCCGCCCGCACCTTCGGACCCGACCTGGTGAGCCTGAACTTCACTGACTACTGGGTGTATGTCGTCGGACCGCTCGCCGGAGCCGGCGTCGCCGTTCTTCTCGCATTCGTCCTCCGCGGCTATGGCGGAGGACGCAGCGGATCGGCGGCCGCTCAAGGCGCGCTCTACACCGAGACGGCGCAACCAGAAAAGTCCTGAGTCGGTGCTCCGCGGGTTTGACGCTCCCGCCCACGTAGTCGATCACGATTGGCCCGTCTGGACCTTTACGACCTTCAGCTGCGCGATGACTGGCCGCGCACCTGTCAGACGCCGTCGACGACCTTGATCAGCCCGCTGCGGCAAACCACGATCGATTGCCGCAATATGCTCTCGGCCACCGAATCCGGCGCGTCGCCTTCCGTGGATCCCATCGCGTCGACATCGACGATCACGTGGCGGTCGTCGACGATCACCGGGTCGGGCAGAAGGGCAATCATGCCCCGCGATCAGTCGCAGAGTCCTCCCTGGGCTTACTCGTTGGCGCAATCATGCAGCGGTCGGCCGGGGACGATAGGCACACACTGCGCAGGTGCCGTCGACGACGAGCTTGTGGCCGTCGACGGCGCAGTCCCAACCCAGGCCGGGAATCGTGTTCTGGCGGGCTTCGTGGGCTGATCTGGGCGCGCACAGGCGCCGCAGGGATCCGAGGTGCCGGTGGGATGTTTCGAGCAGAACTGGGCGTCCACGTAACGCGTGACGTGACGCGTTACGTAGGCGCTCCTTCTTGTTGTTTCGCCTAAGGAGCCTGAGCCTACGTTTGCCGTTACGTCACGCGTCGCGTTATGCGTCACGTCACGCATGGCTCGCGGCTCGCTCACGGTCGCGCGTTGCGGTTCGGCATTCGTCCCCTTCTGACGGTCGCGATACGCCTGCTGGCGGCGCTTGGCGTCTCGATAGCGCTGGATCTCCTCGGCCGTGGATTGGTGGAGATCATCCGACCAGCCGGCCAGGAGGTACCCGTCCTCGACCCGCGACCACAGGCCCGCGGCTTCCAATTCTTCGAAGGCCTCCTGGTCGTCGCCGTCGGGATGGAGGTACTTCGTGTAGCGCGCGGGCACGGCGCCGTCTGTGCCTTGGCTAAGCGGAGCTCGTAGCGCAGCGGAGAGCGCAGTCCGCAAATAGCGATCGAGGGCGCGGAGGCGGGGCCGGCCGCTATGCTCTCGCCGTCGGAGGGAGGTCGCGGTCCTGTCGATTCAGGGTTTGCTTAATTCATAGAAAGCTGTAGTGTCGCAATTGTGTCCACGATCGCCGTGACGGCATCCGTCACCCACTCGGCCGCCCTTGCCCGTCTCGGTCATGCGCTGTCGGATTCGACCAGGGTGGGTGTCCTGCTCGCGCTGCGCAAGGCTCCGGCGTATCCCTCTGACCTCGCGGAGGCACTTGGTGTGTCGAGGCAGGTCATGTCGAATCAGCTGGCGTGCCTTCGCGGGTGCGGGCTCGTCGAGGCGATCCCGGACGGGCGTCGCGCGTCATATCGGCTCGCCGACCCGCACCTCGCACCGGCACTGAACGAGCTGCTCCAGGTCGTCCTGTACGTGGAGCCCGGCTGTTGCGCCGGAGACACCTGCGCCTGCGGATGACCGCGATGGCCCTTCCCGACGCGCGCAAGCACGTCCTCCAGCGACGGATCCGCTGGATCGTCGCCGCCACGATCGGCTACAACCTCGTCGAAGCCGTTGTGGCGATCACCGCCGGCACGATTGCTTCCTCCGCCGCGCTGATCGCGTTCGGACTGGACTCCACCATCGAGGTTCTGTCCGCGGCCGCCATCGCCTGGCAATTCACGAGGCGCGATCCGGAGCGTTGGGAGAAGGGCACGCTGCGGCTGATCGCAGTGGCGTTCTTCGCCCTCGCTGCTTATGTGACGATCACCTCGTTGATCGCACTGTTCGCCCGCGTTGAGGTCGAGCACAGCGCCCTGGGCATCGCGATCACCGCGTTGAGTGTGGTCGTCATGCCCGTCCTCTCGTTCGCTGAGCGCCGGGCCGGACGCGAACTCGGCTCGGCGACGGCCGTCGCCGATTCGAAGCAGACTCTGATCTGCACCTACCTCTCGGCGGCTGTTCTGATCGGACTGCTGCTGAACAGCCTTTTCGGGTGGTGGTGGGCAGACGCGGTCGCGGGGTTGGTGATCGCAGGGTTCGCCGTTCGCGAAGGAGTCGAAGCGTGGAGAGGGGACGCGTGCGCCACCTCGGTCGGTATGGTGCTCGAGGAAGAGCAGGAGGACACGATCACGAGCACGACCAACACGAATCAGCGGGTGGGAACAACGCGTAATCGCGTCTGAGTGCATCCCGCGTCTCGCGTCTCACCACCTCGGATAGAACCCGGGGTCGGTGCGAAACTTGAAGAATGCGTCGGACAGCTCTCGCCAACCGGGGCGTGCAGGCCGCGATGCTGGCTGCACTGCTGTTCGGCGCCGGGACACCGCTGGCCAAACTCCTGCTCGGTGGAGACGTCAACCCCTGGTTGCTGGCTGGACTGCTCTACTGCGGCTCGGGGATCGGGTTGGGAGTCCTGCACGTGATCCGGCGCGCACCCCGGGTCCGACTCAAGCGGGCGGAACTCCTGCCCCTCGGCGGAGCGATCCTCAGCGGCGGCATCATCGCACCGGTTCTGCTGATGGTCGGACTCTCCAACATGCCCGCTTCGGGAGCCTCCCTTCTCCTGAACGCAGAAGGCGTCTTCACCGCTCTCCTGGCGTGGTTCGTGTTCCGCGAGAACTTCGACCGTCGCGTCGCCCTTGGGATGATCGCGATCGTCGCCGGGGCCGTCCTTCTCAGCATCCCCAACGGCGCGGAACTGGGAAGTGCATGGCCCGCACTGGCGGTCCTCGGGGCATGCTTCTTCTGGGGTCTCGACAACAACCTCACCCGGAAGATCGCGCTCAACGACGCGACATGGCTCGCCGCCGTCAAAGGTCTGGTCGCCGGACCCGTGAACTTGATCCTCGCGTTCGCTCTCGGCGCCGCCATTCCTTCGGTCGGAGGCATCACCGCAGCGCTGGTCGTCGGCTTCTTCGCGTACGGCGTCAGTCTCGCTCTTTTCATCGTCGGGATACGGCACCTGGGCACCGCTCGAGCGGGGGCATATTTCTCGATCGCACCGTTCTTCGGTGCGCTCCTCGCGATCGTGCTCGGCGATCCGGTCACATGGCAGCTGATCGTGGCCGGACTCCTGATGGCCCTCGGGGTCTGGCTGCACCTCACGGAACATCACGGCCACGAGCACACGCATGACGCCGTCATTCACGAACACGTCCACACGCATGACGCGCACCATCAACACGAGCACCCAGAACCGGTGGCACCCGGCACGCAGCACACACACGTCCACTCACACGACGAGCTGACCCACACGCACGTGCACTACCCAGACGCGCACCACCGCCATCGCCACTGACGCGCAAACGGCCGAGGCGCAAGTCGGCCGAGGACGTCGGCAGGCTCAAATCGTGTCCGAAAACCGCCAGCACCAGACGTGACATGACGTCTCCACGTCATGACGGACTCATGTCAGCGGTGGACCGGTTTCCAGGAAATCCGGGCAGTTACGGCACCGAAATCGGCGTTAACTGTGCCCCAAACTGTGCCCCGCGAAAAGAATCGGGTCGCGATCCCTTGAAAACACTGGGATCGGGGGAGCGGAGGATAGGGGATTCGAACCCCTGAGAGCTTTCACTCAACACGCTTTCCAAGCGTGCGCCATAGGCCACTAGGCGAATCCTCCGTGGCCCTCACGGGCCGCCGACCATCCTACCTTGCGCGCGTGGTCGCTCCCGAACCGGCGTAGACGCTGCCGGGGCGCACGATCAGCGAGCGGGGCACGAGGAGCGCGAGCAGCCGTCGAGGCGTGTCGACCGCCGCGAGCATCGCGCCGCGCACCGTGATGGCGGCATCCGCGATCGCATCGCCCTGCCAGAAGGCATGCTTGCCCCCCGGCGCATAGCTCGCGCGCTCGATCGCGCTGATCAGCAGGCTCATCTCCGCGTGCGGCGCGCCGTGGAACTCGACGAGCCGGGTGCCGAGAGTACGGGGCGTCTCGCTTGCCGGCACGTCGATTCCGAGGTCGATCGCGGCGTCCTGCACAGCGAGCCACGCCGCCGCCGCATCGCCGCTGCGGGCGGAGGTGAGCATCTGCCGGCGGCGAAGCTCGCGGATGAGCGCGGGGATCGCCAGGGCGAACAGGATGCCGAGCGCGACGGTCAGGGCGGGCATCGGGTTGACCGCGCCGGTCGAGGAGCCGGCTTCTGCGCCGTTCTGCCCCAGGTTCGGGTCGTCGGGGGAGAGCCCGGCCGCGCCCGAGGCCGATGAGCTCGGCGCAGGAGTCGGGGCGTTCGGGTCGTCTGCGCTGCCCGGGACCGATCCGGCCGCGGTGAAGCTGGTCGGCACGCCGAGGCCGTTTGTCGGCTCGAAGGGCACCCATCCGATGCCCTCGAACAGCACCTCCGGCCACGCGTGCAGCTGACCGCTGGATACGGAGTAGATGGTTTCGCGCTCGACGGCGTCGCTCGTGGCGCTGCCCGGCAGGTAGCCGACGACGATGCGGCTCGGCATCCCGAGCGTGCGGGCCATCAGCGCGAACGCGGACGCGAAGTGGATGCAGTAGCCCTCACGCACCTCGAGGAACTTCGCCACCGCGTCGGTGCCCGACCCGTCGAAGCCTTCGTCCACGGGGGCGTCGAGCGAGTACCGGAACTCCGAGCTGCGGAACCAGGTCTGCAGGGCGATGAGCGCGTCGTAGTCGTTGGTGGTACCCGTGGTGACCTCGGTGGCGAGCTCACCGACGATCGGCGAGATGTCGGCAGGGAGGCTCGTGGTGCCGTCGCGCTGCTCGGGACCTCCTGCGGGATGCGCGCGGATCTGCTCCAGCGTGGGCCGCGGCACGTTGGTGATGACCTCGTAGTTCTGCCCCTGGGTCGTCCCCGCCTGCGCGAGCACGGTGCGGTTGTACGGGGCGGCGGCCCACTGGCCCTGCAGCCCGTTGACGTCCACGGCCGGGTAGGCGATCGGCAGCCACGGCGACGCGAGGTTGAGCACCTCGACGGTCGTGACGTACTCGGCGAGGCGGATGTCGCTGTCGACCGAGACGCCGCCGAGTCCCTCCTCGCTCTCGAGCGGAACCGTGCGCACCCGATCGGGCTCCCACACGTCGCCCTCCAGCTGCGAGAGGGTCGTGGCGCGCAGGTACGGTGCCGTGGGTCCGCTGCTGCGCACGTGCATCACCTCGACCTCGCGGGGTCGGCGCAGGTCGTCTCCGAGCTGCAGCGTCGCATCGATGCCGGGGCCGTTGCCGATCGTTCCCGACCCGGCGCGCGCCACTGGCTGCGGCAGCATCGGCACGGCGACCAGGGCCACGATGACGGCGATCGCACCGATTCCCATCGCGGTGGCCGGCACGCCGGCCGTTCGGGTCGCCTCGCGATCGAGCGGCTCCTCGCGGGAGCGCGTGTCGGTGCGCATCAGGAAGAGGATCGCGGCGGCGAGGAGCACGAACGCCATGATGTCGACTTCGCCGGGCACGGCGATCGAAGGGATGAGCGAGACCGCGATGAGTCCGATCGCGGCGAGGAGCGGCATCCGAGCGGTCAGCACGACATGGTCGACGATGATCGTGAGCAGCCCCGTGCCGCCGACGATGAGCATCGACAGCGCCATGCTCGCCTCGAGCGGGGCGGCTCCGACCGCGATCTCCTCACCGGCGAGCGTGAGCAGGCCCGGCAGGTCGCGGATGGTCTCGGGAGTGGGGATCACCCACAGCAGGGCGGTGTCGCGCAGGAACACCAGCATCATGAAGACGACCCAGACGGATGCCTCCACCAGGCTCACCGCAAGCGCCGGGAGCCGGTACCGACGGGCGATGAAGCCCGCCGCGAGCACGGCGACCGCGAGCACGATCGCTCCCAGCAGCCAGCTGCTGGGCCGGACCACGCGCATGAGCGGCAGCAGTGACGCGAAGACCGCGACGAGGACGCCGATCGTCAGGGTCAGGTCCGCGCCGCGCCTGGCGGGCCGCTCATCGGAGGGCATGACTCACCCCCCGTTCGGCAGCCCCCGACCAGGCGGCCGCGAGATCCCCGTCCGGATCCACGGCGGAGGTGTGCCAGCCGAGGTCCGCGGCGCGCTCCAGCGAGTCGCCGACCGGGGCGACGGCGAGCAGCATCGCGAGGGTGCTGTGGTGGGCGACCGGAGCGATGATCTCGGCATCCGCCGGGTCGAACCGGCCGACGATCAGCACGACCGGGCCGGTCATGACCCCGGCGAACACGCGGACGAGCTTGCCCAGATGCTCGTCACGTCGGGCCGTCAGCGTCGCGAACTGGTTGACGAGCCCCTCGACCTCGGTCATGTCGCCGCCGTCGATGCGCTCGGCCAGGAGCGTGCCGTCCGAATCGATCACCTCGACCGCGTACCCGTCGTGCACGAGTCGGCTGACCACCGACACGCAGGCCGACACCGCGGCCTCGAACCCGGGGTCGGCGCCTGGCGCCTGCATCGCCTCGGGCGAGAAGCGCAGCACTCCGCGATCGATGACGACGGTGGCCTCAGGGGTGGACTCCTGCTCCTCCTGCCGCACCATCAGCTCATCGCGGTGTGCCGTGGCGCGCCAGTGGATGCGGCGCATCGAGTCGCCCGGGACATACGGCCGCGCGATGAGGTTGTCGGCGCCCTGGCCGAGCTGGTTGTTCGTGGTGTGCAGCGTGCCGCCGGCTTCGCCGGCGAAGTTGCTGAGCGCGGGCAGATCCGTGACGGCGGGTGCGACCGTCACCGGCGTCCGCTCCCCGAAGACGGTCGTGCGGCGCGCCAGGCCGAACGGGTCGGTCGAGGTCACCTGCAACGGACCGAGGGGATGGATGCCGCGGCGTGCGCCCGTGACCGAGTACGAGAGCTGCACGATGCGCTCCGCGCCCCGCAGGCCCGAGCCGAGCGCCGGAAAGACGCCGTGCGCCTTCGCGGCGAGCCCCTTCGGCACCGTGTCGCGCCAAGTGCCCGGCGCAGTCGGCAGCGCCGTGCGGACCCCGACCCGCACGGTCACGAGCGCATCGCGTCCGACGGTCGCGACATCCGGCGACAGGGAGCGGGTCACCGTGTCGGAACGCCGCGTCAGGTACAGCGAGGCGACGCTCGCGCCGAGCACGGCGATCAGGAGGATGCCGAAGTACATCAGCTCGGTGATCCCGACCTCGTTCGCGATGATGAAGCACGCCACGGCCAGCAGCAGAGCGCCCGTCCCGCGGGCGGTCAGTGGCCAGAGGCGTCTCATCGGGATCTCACTGCCGGGCGGCGATGGGAACGCGAACGCTCCCGGCGATGCGTTCCAGGATCGACGCGATCGCGTCGGCGGTGTTGCGGGCCCGGGCTCCGCCGGCCGATCGCGTGGGGATCAGCCGGTGCGAGAACACGGGGATCAGGAGCGCCGTGATGTCGTCCGGGATGACGAATCCGCGACCGTCGAGCGCGGCCCACACCTTCGCCGCGCGGACGAGCTGGAGCGTGGCACGCGGGCTTGCGCCGAGGCGGAGGTCGGAGTGGGCGCGGGTCGCTCCGGCCAGGGCGACCGCGTAGTCCTCGATCGTGGGTGCGACATGCACGGCACGCGCCCAGGCGATGAGCTCTGCGATCCGCCCCGACGTCGCCACCGGTGCGATCGCGTCCAGCGGGTTCACCGAGTCCCGCTGCCGCAGCATGAGCGCCTCGCTGCGCGGGTCGGGGTAGCCCATCGAGATGCGCATCATGAAGCGATCGCGCTGAGCCTCCGGAAGGGCGTAGGTGCCCTCCATCTCGAGCGGGTTCTGCGTCGCGACGACCAGGAACGGCTCGGGCAGCATGTGCGTGCGGCCGTCGACGGTGACCTGGCCCTCCTCCATCGCCTCGAGGAGCGCGGACTGGGTCTTGGGGGAGGAGCGGTTGATCTCATCGGCGATGACGATGTGCGCGAAAATCGCCCCGGGCTTGAACTCGAACTCGCGGTCCACCGGGTTGAACACGCTCACGCCGGTGACATCGCCCGGAAGCAGATCGGGCGTGAACTGGATGCGGCGCACGGTCGCGTCCACCGAGGCGGCCAGCGCGCGCGCGAGCATCGTCTTGCCGACTCCGGGTACATCCTCGATCAGCAGGTGACCCTCGGCCAGGAGGCACACCAGCGCGCTCCGCACGGCTTCGGGCTTGCCGTCGATGACGCGTCCGACCGAGGCGAGGATGCTGTCCGTGACGCGGGCGAACCCCTCGGCGGTCAATGCGTCCGAAGCACCGGTCGCAGCATCCGTCATTGCCGTATCAGCCAAGAGCGACCCCCCAGAATCGGCGTCCGCAGGCGTCGTCGCCCACCGTTCGATCGTAACCCGCGCTCGCGCGCGATGGGTCTGGGAGATCGCTGTCCGTCGTGGCCGCCGCTCGGATCCCGGATCAGCAGAGCGTGCGCAACTCCTCGGTGCGACGGCATGATGGGCACCATGAGCGACAGCGCCCGACGATCCCGGACCATTCTGATCGCGTTGATCGCGGGTGTCGCCCTGGTCGTCGTGATCGCGCTGATCGCCGTGTTCGCGCGGGGCGGTCCTGCGCAGTACGCGGCGGACACCCCTGAGGGCGTCGTGCAGCGGTATTCGCAGGCCGTCGTCGACGGGGACGTCTCGACCGCCCTCACCTACCTCGTTCCCGAGATCGCGGACACGTGCGACCGGATCCCGGTGGGGACCGACGACATGCGCATCACGCTCCTGGAGACGACCGAGCGAGACGACACGGCCCGCGTGCAGGTGCTCGTCGTCACTGTGTACGGATCCGACCCGCTGGGGTCGAGCGAGTACGAGAGCGAAGAGGTCTTCGAGCTCGTCAGGGCCGGCGGCGACTGGCTGATCGAGACGGTCCCATGGTCGCTCGCGGTCTGCGTCGACGGGGGTGCGCAGTGACGATCCCGGATGGGCCGCAGGCAGACCCCGGCGCCGTGACGCCGGCGGAATCCGGGTCGCCCGGATCGACCGGGCCGGGCTCGCTCGGCCGGGCGCAGACGGTCGTGCGACGGATCATCGTGTTCGTCATCCTGTTCGCGCTGGTCGTCATCGCAGCGATCGGGCTCAGCGGTCTGATCGAGCGGGTGATCGGGGCGGGCAGCGCGCTCATCGTCGACGACTCCGGCCTCGCGAGGTCGCTCGCGTTCACGCTGATCGCGGGGCCGCTGGCCGGGCTGCTGTGGTGGTGGCAACGGCGCCGACTCGCGGATCCGGCCGAGCGCGCGTCGCTCGTGTGGGCGCTCTACCTGACCGCGATGTCGCTCACGTCGCTCATCGTGGCCACCGTCGACCTCGCCTCCGCGGCGGCCGCGGGCATCGACGGGCAGTGGCGCCCGGCCGATGTGGCGACCGGCGTGGTCTGGCTCGGGGTGTGGTTCTGGCATCGGCACATGCGCCGCAGCGCGGCGACCGCACCGACCCGCTTGGTCGGCGTCCCCGATCAGCTCTCGGCGCTGTACGGCCTCGTGGTCGCCGCATCCGGTGCGATCGCGGTGATCGCGCAGCTCGTCTCGCGGGCGCTCATCGATCCCGCCCTCGTGCTCGTGTCCTCCCAGTCCTGGGTGATCAGCGCGCTCCAAGCACTCGCCTGGTGCGCGATCGGCGCGCTCGTGTGGTGGTGGCACTGGTTCCGCGAGCGGGCGAGCCACGCTCCCGGCGCGTTCTCCGCGGTCATCCTGGTCGTCGTGGTCGGTGCGGCGGCGGCGACGACCCTCTTCGCGATCGCGACGATCCTGTTCGCTGTGCTGCGCGTGCTGTTCGACTCGGCTCCGCTCGCCGAGGTGCTCTCGGAACTTGATGTCGCGATCGCGGCGGGACTGATCGGCGCGATCGTGTGGGCATATCACGCGCAGGTGCTCACCGGGAGGTCGGCGCAGGTCCGCAGCGCGGGTCGCCTCGTGGTCTCGGCGATCGCGCTCATCGGGGCGGCGAGCGGATTCGGCGTGGTCGTGAACGCCCTGCTGGCGACGTTCGGCGACACCCTCGTCGACGACGATCCCCGCACCCTGCTGCTCGGCGGCATCAGCGCGCTCGTGGTCGGGGCGCCGACCTGGTGGCTGGCATGGCGGCCGACGCGGGCAGTCGCGGCTGATGAGGCGGCCGATCCCGCGCGCCGGGTGTACCTGGTCGCCGTCTTCGGCGCGAGCGCGATCGTCGCGATCGTCGCGGTGCTGATCATCGGGTACCGGCTCTTCGAGTTCGGGCTGGACGCCGGCGGGGCGAGCGGGCTCGTGGAGCGCATCCGCGCCCCCCTCGGAGTCCTCACCGCGACCGCCGTCGTTTTCGCGTACCACTTCACGATCTGGCGCCGCGATCGCTCCCTCGCCGGCACCATCGCCCGGCGGCAGACGATCGGGCGGCTGATCCTCGTCACGGCAGGGGATGCCGACGGCCTCGCGGGCGCACTGCACACCGAGACCGGCGCCACGGTCAGCGTGTGGCGCTCGGCCGACCCCACGGCGCTCCTGCGCGAGACGGACCTGCCCGCACTGCAGGAGGCGCTCGCCGGCGTCACCGCGCCGCGGGTGCTGGTCATTCCCGAGGCCGGCGGGGGAGTGCGGGTCGTGCCGCTCGCGGACTGACGGAGGCCGTCCCGCGGTGCGGTTAGACTTGTCTCAGCTCTCCGCGAGGCGGCATCCAGGCCAACTCCCCCAGGACGGAAACGTAGCAAGGGTAACCAGGCTCTGCCGGGTTCGCGGAGAGTCTTACTCTTTCCGGCGGCGACGAGGCCGTCAGCGCATGAACGGGCCGTCGATCGCCGCCCATTGCAGGAGCATGATCGTCTTCGCGTCCTGGATCCGCCCGTCGCGGATCATCCCGAGCGATTCGTCGAAGTCCACCTCGATGACGTCGATGTCCTCGCCCTCGTGCTCGAGTCCGCCCCCCACGCCCGTGCGGGACGACGCGTCGTACGGCGCCGCGAAGAAGTGGATCCGCTCGGTGACCGATCCGGGGCTCATGTACACGTCGTACACGTGCCGGAGCTCGCCGATCTGGACACCGGTCTCCTCGGCCGCCTCGCGTCGGATCGCCGTCATCGCGTCGTCGTCGTCGAGGAGCCCGGCGGCGGTCTCGATCAGCATGCCGTCGGGGTGGTCGTTGACGTACACCGGGTAGCGGAACTGGCGGGTCAGCAGCACGGTGTGCAGATCGCGGTTGTACAGCAGCACCGTGGCCCCGTTTCCGCGATCGTAGGTCTCGCGCTGCTGCCGCGACCACGTGCCGTCCTCTGCCCGGTAGTCGAGGGTCGTGCGTCGCAGCACGTGCCAGCCAGCGGCGAGCAGTTCGACATCGACCACGCGCACGCGCGGATTGCGGTCGAGGTCGAGCCCCGTCCGGTGCAGGCCCGTCCGCCCGCGGTGATCGGGGACGTCGGCGCCGGGGGTCGATGCTGCGCGAGGGGAGGATGCCGCGTCGGTCATGGATCGGAGCCTAACGCCGCGGAGCGGCGCGAGTCCCTTTCGGCTCCGCCGAACACCCCGGGCGAGCGAACCGGCGCGGGCCTAGGCTGACCTCGTGGCGCAGAGCATCTTCATCACATCGGCAGAGGGCCATTCGGGTAAGTCGACCGTGGCGCTCGGTGTCCTCGACGCGCTCAGCCATGCGACCCCGCGCGTGGGCGTCTTCCGCGCGATCGCGCGCTCGACGGTCGAGCCCGACTACGTGCTGGAGATGCTGCTCGCCCACGACGGCGTCGACCTCCCGTACGACGAATGCATCGGCGTGACGTACGACGACGTGCGCACCGATCCGGATGCCGCCCTCGCGATGATCGTCGAACGATACAAGGCCGTCGAGGGTCAGTGCGACGCGGTCGTGGTGGTCGGCAGTGACTACACGGATGTCGGCAGCCCGGCTGAACTCGCCTACAACGCCCGGATCGCCGCGAACCTCGGCACGCCGGTGCTGCTCGTCCTCGGCGGACGGTCGACCCACGATGAGACGCAGCCGGAGCTGCTGGGCTCGTCCTCGCCGCGCACAGCGTCGGAGATGGGCCAGATCGCCGATCTCGCGCTCGCCGAGCTCACCCATGGCCGGGCCGAGCTGTTCGCGGTCGTCGCGAACCGTGCGGATCCCGACACCGCGCCGGAGGCGATCGCGGCGATCGAGCACTCGCTGGCCGCGGTGCTGAGCCCGGGGCACGCGAAGGTGCCGGTGTGGGCGATCCCCGAGGATCGCTATCTCGTCGCCCCCTCGATGCGCGGGATCATGCGCTCGGTCGACGGCGAACTGCTCGCCGGCGATCCCGATCGGCTCACGCGTGAGGCGCTCGGGGTGGTGGTGGCCGGCATGTCGATGGTCAACGTCCTTCCGCGTCTTCTCGAAGGGGCGGTCGTCATCATCCCCGCTGATCGCTCGGAGGTGCTGCTCGCGACGCTCCTCGCCAACGCGTCCGGCACATTCCCGTCGATCTCGGGCATCGTGCTCAACGGCGGATTCGATCTGCCCGAACCGATCATGCGGCTGATCGACGGCCTCGGATCCAACGTCCCGATCATCACGACCGACCTGGGGACGTATCAGACGGCCGCCCGCATCATGAGCACGCGCGGTCGCCTCGCCGCGGACTCGCAGCGACGATACGACAGCGCCCTCAGTCTGTTCGAGACGAACGTCGACACCGATGAGCTGCTGCGCTCCTTCGGCGTCGCGCGGCCCACCGTGGTGACTCCGCTCATGTTCCAGTTCCAGCTGATCGAGCGCGCCCGCGCGGAGCGCAAGCGCATCGTGCTGCCCGAGGGAGGCGACGACCGCGTGCTGCGCGCCGCGGCGACCGTGCTCAAGCGCGGGATCGCCGACCTCGTGATCCTGGGCGAGCCGTTCGAGGTGCGCGCACGGGCGATCGAGCTGGGCATCGACATCAAGCACGCGGAGGTGCTCTCGCCGTTCGACCCGGTGCACGTCGCGAAATTCGCCGAGGAGTACGCACGGCTGCGGGCCCACAAAGGGGTCACGCTCGGCCAGGCCGCCGACACCGTCACGGACGCGTCGTACTTCGGCACCCTGATGGTGCACCTGGGCTTCGCCGACGGGATGGTCTCCGGCGCGGCGCACACGACCGCGCAGACGATTCGACCGGCGTTCGAGATCATCAAGACCAAGCCCGGTGTGTCGGTCGTCTCATCGGTGTTCCTCATGGCGCTCGCCGATCGCGTGCTCGTCTACGGCGACTGCGCGGTGATCCCCGACCCGACCTCCGAGCAGCTGGCCGACATCGCGGTCTCGTCGGCGACCACCGCGACGCAGTTCGGCATCGAGCCGCGCATCGCGATGCTCTCGTATTCGACGGGCGAGTCCGGGTCGGGCGCCGAGGTGGAGAAGGTGCGCGAGGCGACGGCTCTGGTGCGCAAGCGTGCACCGCAGCTCCTGGTGGAGGGGCCGATCCAGTACGACGCGGCAGCCGACATCGCCGTCGCCGCGGCGAAGATGCCCGGATCAGAGGTCGCCGGGCGCGCGACGGTGTTCATCTTCCCCGACCTGAACACCGGCAACAACACGTACAAGGCCGTGCAGCGTTCGGCGGGTGCCGTCGCGATCGGACCGGTCCTGCAGGGTCTGAACAGACCGATCAACGACCTGTCACGAGGTGCACTCGTCGATGACATCGTCAACACGATCGCGATCACCGCGATCCAGGCGCAGAGCGAGGGTCCCGCATGAGCGTCGTGCTGGTGGTCAACAGCGGCTCGTCGTCGTTCAAGTACCAGCTGATCGACATGGATACCGAGACCGTGCTCGCGTCGGGCCTCGTCGAGCGGATCGGGGAGGGGAACGGCCGCTCCTCGCACACGGTGTTCGCACCGCCCGCCGACGGGCCGGCCGCGACGTTCACGAACGCGACCTACGAACGCGAGCTGCCGATCCCGGACCACACCGCCGGATTCGCGGTCATGCTCGAGGCGTTCGCGCAGAACGGCCCCTCGCTCGAGGAGCACCCGCCCACGGCGGTCGGGCACCGGGTGGTGCACGGCGGAGCGCGCTTCTTCGAGCCGACGGTGATCACTCCGCTGGTGGAGATGAACATCGACGAGCTGTCCGTGCTCGCGCCCCTGCACAATCCGGCCAACCTCGCCGGCATCGTCGCCGCCAAGGAGGCATTTCCGGACGTGCCGCATGTCGCGGTGTTCGACACGGCGTTCCATCAGACGCTTCCGCGGGCCGCGTACACGTACGCGATCGATTCGGAGCTCGCGGCATCCCATCGCATCCGCCGCTACGGGTTCCACGGCACGTCGCACAAGTTCGTGAGCGAGACGGCCGCCGAGTTCGTCGGCCGGCCGCTGGCCGAGCTGAAGCAGATCGTGTTCCACCTCGGCAACGGCGCATCGGTCACCGCGATCGACGGCGGCCGCTCGGTCGAGACGTCGATGGGCCTCACTCCGCTCGAGGGGCTCGTCATGGGCACGCGCTCGGGCGACATCGACCCCGCCGTGCTGTTCCATCTCGCCCGTCGCGCGAACATGTCGATCGACGACCTCGACGACCTGCTCAACAAGCGCAGCGGGCTCCTCGGCCTGTCGGGGTACTCCGACTACCGCGACATCCGGGCGGCGATCCTGCGCGGCGAGGACGCCGCGATCCTCGCGTTCGAGGTCTACGTGCACCGCCTTCGCGGCTATGCCGGCGCGTACCTCGCCCAACTGGGCGGGGTGGATGTCATCTCCTTCACCGCCGGCGTGGGGGAGAACACCCCCCTGGTGCGAGCTGCCGCGCTCGAGACGCTGGGCTTCGCCGGAGTCGAGATCGACCCGGCCCGCAATGAGTCCGCGGATCGCGGCATCCGGGTGATCTCCGCCGATTCCTCGCGCGTGATCGTCCTGGTCGTGCCGACGAATGAAGAGCTGGAGATCGCCCGCCAGACGCTGCAGGCGGCGGCCTCCTGACCCGTGGATCGCGTCCGGGCGGGTTCCCGCGTCGGACCCCGGCCGACTACGCTTGCATGACGGCGCACCGAGTAGCCGCAGCCCGTCATCCGTCCCTCGCTCTGGAGGTTTCGTGGCCGTCGACGCCCTGCCCGACCTGACCTCGTACGACGCCGTCCTGTTCGACCTGGACGGCGTGCTCACCCCGACCGCGGAAGTGCACATGCACGCGTGGCAGACGATGTTCGAGGAGCTGTTCGCCGCCTGGGACATCCAGCCCCCGTACACCGAGCGCGACTACTTCGACTACCTCGACGGCAAGAAGCGCTACGACGGCGTCGCGAGTCTGCTGCGCAGCCGCGATGTGGAGGTGCACTGGGGCGATCCGTCCGACGACCCGTCCGCCGACACCGTGTGCGGCATCGGCAACCGCAAGAACGCGGTCTTCTCCCGCGTGCTGCGCGCCGAGGGCATCGCGCCGTACCTCGGCTCGGTCGCGCTGCTGGATCAGCTCGATGCGGCCGGCATCCCCGTCGCGGTCGTCTCGAGCTCGAAGAACGCCGAGGAGGTGCTGCGGACCGCCGGCCTGCGCGAGCGGTTCCCGGTCGTGATGGACGGCGTGATCGCCGAGCGGGACCACCTCGCCTCCAAGCCCGCGCCCGACGTATTCGTCGAAGGCGCACGGATGCTGGGGGTCGACCCCGCGCGCAGCGTGGCGGTCGAGGATGCGATCAGCGGCGTGCAGTCCGCCGTGGCCGGTGGGTTCGCCCTCGTGATCGGCGTCGACCGCGGCACCGGCCCCGACGAGCTGCGCAACGCCGGCGCGCACCTCGTCGTCGACGATCTGGCCGAACTGGTCACCCCACCCGCATCCGGCCCGCTGCCCGAACCCGCCACCCCGCAGATCGCCGAGGAGAAGCCCGCATGATGGATCGCGATCGGTTCCCCGTCGACCCCTGGTGCCTCGTCGAGAACAGCTTCTCGCTCGATGACGTCGGGGTCACCGAGACCCTCTTCTCCGTGGGGAACGGCTACCTCGGGCTGCGCGGCAATCAGATCGAGGGCCGGTTCGCGCACGAGCACGGCACCTTCATCAACGGGTTCCACGAGACCTTCCCGATCCGGCACGCCGAGCAGGCCTACGGATTCGCGGAAGTCGGGCAGACGATCATCAACGCGCCCGACGCGAAGATCATGCGCGTCTACGTCGACGACGAGCCGCTGTCGCTGGATGTCGCCGACGCGCGCGAGTACGAGCGCACCCTCGACCTGCGTGCCGGGGTGGTGCGCCGCCGCGTGCGCTGGACCACGCCGTCCGGCAAGGACGTGCTGATCGAGGACGACCGGCTGGTGTCCTTCGAGGAGAAGCACCTCGCGATCCTGCGCCTCGAGGTCACCGTGCTGAACGCGGACGCGCCCGTGACGATCAACTGCCAGGTGCTCAACCGTCAGGACGGCGAGAACGTCTACGGCGGCACGCCGACCGCATCGAAGAAGGCCGGGTTCGACCCGCGCAAGGCCGAGCGCATCCAGGAGCGCGTGCTGCAGCCGGCGGAGTACTGGCAGGACGGCGGGCGCTCCGCCCTGTCCTACCGGGTCACCGAGTCGGGCATGACGCTCGCCGTCGTCGCCGACCACCTGATCGAGACCGAGAACGAGTACAACGCGCGCACCCTCGTAGAGCCGGACATCGCGAAGAACGTCTTCCGCGTCCAGGCCAAGGCCGGGGTGCCGATCCGCGTGACGAAGCTCGTGAGCTACCACACCTCGCGCGGCGTGCCCCCGCGGGAGCTGGTGGATCGCTGCCGACGCACGCTGGACCGCGTCGAGATCGAAGGCGTCGAACGCCAGTACGAGCGGCAGCGCGCGTGGCTCGACGGCTTCTGGGAGCGATCGGACGTGCGCATCAGCGGACACGACGACCTCCAGCAGGCGACGCGCTGGTGCCTGTTCCAGCTGGCTCAGGCCGCGGCTCGCGCCGACGGCCAGGGTGTTCCCGCGAAGGGTGTGACCGGATCCGGCTACAGCGGCCACTACTTCTGGGACACCGAGATCTACGTCCTGCCCTTCCTCGCGTACACGACGCCCCTGTGGGCCCGCAACGCGATCCGGATGCGGTACCTCATGCTCCCGGCGGCGCGGCGGCGCGCCCACCAGCTCAACGAGCACGGCGTGCTGTTCCCATGGCGGACGATCAACGGCGAGGAGGCGTCCGCGTACTACGCGGCCGGAACCGCGCAGTACCACATCAACGCCGACGTGAGCTTCGCCCTCGCGAAGTACGTCCGCGCCACCGGCGACACGGAGTTCCTGTATCGCGAGGGCGTCGACATCGCCGTGGAGACCGCTCGGCTGTGGGCGACGCTCGGCTTCTGGCGGACGAGTGACAGCGACGGCGAGGAGTCCTTCCACATCCACGGCGTCACGGGGCCCGACGAGTACACGACCGTCGTCAACGACAACCTCTTCACGAACGTGATGGCCCGCTTCAACCTGCGCTTCGCCGCCCGCACCGTGCGGGAGATGGCCCAGGACGACCCCGAGGCGTACCGCCTGATGGCCGACCGCCTGCGGCTGGACCCGGCCGAGTCCGAGGGCTGGGAGCGCGCCGCCGAGGCGATGCACATCCCGTTCAGCCCGGCGCTGGGCATTCACCCGCAGGATGCCGTCTTCCTGGAGCGGGAGGTGTGGGATCTCGAGCACACGCCCGCTGATCAGCGGCCGCTGCTGCTGCACTTCCACCCGCTCGTGATCTACCGCTACCAGGTGCTGAAGCAGGCCGATGTGGTGCTCGCGCTGTTCCTGCAGGGGAACCACTTCTCGGACGAGGACAAGCTCGCCGACTTCGAGTACTACGACCCGCTGACCACGGGCGATTCGACGCTGTCAGCCGTGGTGCAGGCGATCCTCGCCGCCGAGGTCGGCTATCAGGACCTCGCGCTGGAGTACTTCCGCGAGTCGATCTTCGTCGACCTCGGAGACCTTCATCACAATGCGTCGGACGGGGTGCATGTGGCGTCGGCCGGCGGCGTCTGGACCGCGCTCGTCTGCGGCTTCGGCGGCATGCGCGACCACTTCGGCGAGCTCACGTTCGACCCGCGGCTGCCCGCGGACTGGCCGGAGCTCGAATTCGCGCTGCACTGGCACGGCACCCCGCTGCAGGTCACCGTGACGAGCACGGAGCTGCGGGTGAAGGCCGGCGAGGGCGACCCGCTCGTCTTCAGCGTCCGAGGCGCGGCCTTCGCGCTCGGTCCGGGCGAGGAGGTCGTCGTCCCGCTGGAGGACCAGGGCCCGGTCATCGCCGGGCGCCCGTCGCTGAAGCAGTTCGCCGACGTGCGCCGCGAAGACGGCACGCTGCTGTCGGCCTCCGTGCCCACGGTGACCTCGACGATCCCGATCATCGGGCCCGGCGCGGACATCGAGCACGGCGCGGACGCGTGAACCGCCCCGTCCGGGTGTCGCACCCACGCCGTAGGCTGGGGGCGTGACGACCGCTCTCTACCGCCGATACCGTCCTGAGACGTTCGGCGAGATGATCGGGCAGTCTCAGGTGACCGAGCCCCTGATGACCGCATTGCGCGGCGACCGGGTGGGTCACGCGTACCTGTTCTCCGGTCCGCGCGGCTGCGGCAAGACGACTTCCGCCCGTGTGCTCGCTCGCTGCCTGAACTGCGCGCAGGGGCCGACCGACGTGCCCTGCGGCGTGTGCGACAGCTGCATCGAGCTCGGCCGCGGCGGCGGCGGATCCCTCGATGTCGTCGAGATCGACGCCGCAAGCCACAACGGCGTCGACGACGCACGCGACCTGCGCGAGCGCGCGGTGTTCGCCCCGGCCCGCGACCGGTTCAAGATCTTCATCCTCGATGAGGCCCACATGGTCACGCCGCAGGGCTTCAACGCCCTGCTCAAGCTCGTCGAGGAGCCGCCCGACCATGTCAAGTTCATCTTCGCCACGACCGAGCCCGAGAAGGTCATCGGCACGATCCGCTCCCGCACGCACCACTATCCGTTCCGGCTGGTGCCGCCCGCGGCGATGCTGGAATACGTCCAGGGCATGTGCGAGGCCGAAGGGGTGACGGTCGAGCCGGGTGTGCTCTCCCTCGTCGTTCGGGCCGGTGGCGGGTCGCCGCGCGACACGCTGTCACTGCTCGACCAGCTGATCGCCGGCTCCGAAGGATCGCTCGTCACGTACGCACGGGCCGTCGCCCTGCTGGGCTACACCCACGCCGAGCTCCTCGACGAGGTGATCGACGCGTTCGGGGCTGCCGATGCCGCTGCTGCGTTCGCCGCCGTCGACCGCGTCGTGCAGACCGGACAGGACCCGCGCCGGTTCGTCGACGACCTGCTCGAGCGCCTGCGCGATCTGATCGTGGTCGCGGCGACCGGCCAGGATGCCGCGGCGGTGCTGCGCGGAGTCCCGGCCGACGAGCTGGCTCGCATGATGCGTCAGGCCGACGTGTTCGGCTCACTCCGCCTGTCTCGCACTGCCGATCTGGTCATCGCGACCCTCGACGAGATGACCGGCGCCACGTCCCCGCGGCTGCAGCTCGAGCTCATGGTCGCCCGCGTGCTCGCGCAGACCGGCGCTGCGGAAACAGCACCTCAGGTCGTGGAGCGAGCGCCGCAGGACGAAACCCCCGCGTCGAAGGCAGCACCACCGGTCGCTGAGCGAGTGCAGCGAGACGAACCCCCCGCGCCGAAGGCATCACCTCCGGTCGCTGAGCGAGTGCAGCGAGACGAACCCTCCGCGCCGAAGGCGGCACCTCAGGTCGTTGAGCGAGCGCAGGGAGAGGAAACGCCACAGCCGTCGAGTCCCGTCACCGTCCAGCACATGCGCGACGCGTGGCCCGAGGTGCTCGGCAGGCTCGAGTCGACCAGCCGGCCTTCCTGGCTCATCGCCTCCGGCGCACGGGTGGCCGACCTGGACGGCGATGTGCTGACCCTGTCGTTCCAGAGCCAGTCCGATGTCGCGCAGTTCAAGAAGCTCTCCGCCGGTGCCGGTCCGAGCGAGGACCTTCGCCAGGCGATCCTGGGCGTGCTCGGCATCCGGGTGAAGTACCTCGCGAAGCACGACGGCGACGCCGCACCGCCCGCGTCACCTCCTTCCGGCACGTCCGCTCCGGAGCCCGCGCCGGTGCGCCAGGCGCCCGCGGGCGCGTTCAGGTCGTCCGCATCCGCGGCGCCGGTCACGGAGTGGGTGGTGGCATCGATTCCGAGCGACGCGGATGCGCCGCCCGCCGACGCGCCCGAGCCGCCGACCGCGGTGGCCCAGTTCGCGGTCGATGACGAGCCCGAAGACGCCGCTGATCCGGCGCGTGCCCACGTCGCCACGCTCGCTCCGCCGCGCGAGGGGGACGTGCTCCCGGCCGGCGACGTCGAGCCGTCGGTCGACCCCGAGGGCGACGACGATGACGAGATGGATGCCGCGACCGAAGCGCCGGTTCCGCCCGTCCTCGCGCCGCGGATGCCGAGCGCGTCGACGCGCCCGGCTGCGGACGGCGCCCAGCGGTACGGCGAGGCCGTGGTGCGTCAGGTGCTCGGTGCGCGTTTCGTGCGCGAAGAGCCGTACGAGCCGCCGACGAGGTTCAGCTAGCCCATGTACGACGGCATCGTCCAAGACCTGATCGACGAGTTCGGGCGGCTTCCGGGCATCGGCCCGAAATCCGCGCAGCGCATCACCTTCCACATCCTGCAGTCCCCGTCCTTCGATGTATCGCGCCTCGCGACGCTGCTCGCCGAGGTGCGCGAGAAGGTCCGCTTCTGCGAGATCTGCGGCAACGTGTCGGAACAGGACCGCTGCGGGATCTGCCGCGACCCACGTCGCAATCCGGCGGTGATCTGCGTGGTCGAGGACGCCAAGGACGTCGCCGCGATCGAGCGCACCCGGGAATTCCGCGGGCTCTACCACGTCCTCGGCGGTGCGATCAGCCCGATCGCCGGCATCGGACCCGAAGACCTCCGCATCACGCAGCTCATGCAGCGCCTCGCCGACGGCACGGTGCAGGAGGTCATCCTCGCGACCAATCCCAACCTCGAGGGCGAGGCGACCGCGACGTATCTCAGCCGCCTGCTCCACACGCTCGAGATCTCGGTGACCCGTCTCGCGTCCGGGCTCCCGGTCGGCGGCGACCTGGAGTACGCCGACGAGGTCACGCTCGGGCGCGCGTTCGAGGGCCGCCGCGCAGTGTGATGATCGCAGCGACACAACGCTTCGGCACACGGGGATGGCTGCTGTTCGCCGCGATGGCGGTGCTGTGGGGCATGCCCTACCTGTTCATCAAGCAGGCCGTCGACTCCTACTCCCCGGCATCCATCGTCGCCGGACGCACGCTCCTGGGCGCCCTGCTCCTGCTGCCGTTCGCGCTGCGTCAGAAGTCGCTGAGACCGGCGTTCGGCAAGATCGGCTGGGTGCTGACGTTCGGCGCGATCGAGATGGCCGGTCCCTTCCTGCTGCTGGGCCACGCCGAGCAGACGCTTCCATCGGGCCTCACCGGACTGCTGGTCGCGACCGTGCCCCTGTTCGCCGCGCTGATCGCCTTCGCCGGCGGCGATCGGGCGGTGCTCAAGCCGGTCCGCATGATCGGCCTCATCGTGGGCTTCGTCGGCGTCGGCATCGTCGTCGCGGGGCCGGGGCTCGCCGCAGGCGGCACGGCCGGCCTGATCGCGATCGGCGAAGTGCTGCTGGTCGCGGTCTGCTACGCGATCGCTCCCTTCATCGTCGCGCGGAAGCTGAACGACGTCCCGGCCCTCGGCACAGTGACCCTCTCCCTGGCCGCGGTCGGCCTCTTCTACCTGCCGATCGCGTTCCTCACCCAGCACGAGGTGCCCACCACGCAGAGCACGGTGTCGCTGATCGCACTGGCTGTGCTGTGCACCGCGGTGGCGTTCATCGTGTTCTTCGCCCTGATCGATCACGTCGGCCCGGCGCGAGCGCCGCTGTTCACCTATGTCAACCCGGTCGTGGCGATCCTGCTCGGCGTGATCATCCTCGACGAGGACGTCACGGTCGGACTGCTGGTCGGCTTCCCACTCGTGATCCTCGGCTGCTGGCTCGCCGCAACGGGCGGCACGGTGCGAACGCGCGAACCTCCCGGTGAGCTGCCGCCGGTCGCCGCCGGCTGACCGGACTCAGCGGAGCACTTCGACCAGCACGACCCAGGACACGACGATCCCGGCGACGATGGCGAGGATGCAGCCTGCCGCGGCGAGCGACAGACCTGCCGGGAGCCCGAGCATCACCGCGATGCCGCCGAGCGCGTACGCGGTGACGGGGAGGAAGCCGAACAGCGACTTGGTGAACTTGGCGCGGGCCGCCGGATTCTCGTTGGCGAAGATCGCCCGGGTCGCACCCACCTGGAACACCGCGGCGCCCACGGCCGACGCGAGCACCAGGAGTCCGTACCAGAGCGCCGGGATCGCCGGCACCAGACCGAGCCCCGACGCGACGATCGCGAGCACGAGCGCGGCGATGCCTGCCGCGAGACGGGCCGTGAGCGACCGCTCCTTGATGATCTCGCCGATGTTCACACTGGACGCCACGATCACGAGGCCCGCCAGAGCCGCTGTCGCGCCCACCATCGCGACGTTGAAGTCGGTCCACTGCTCGAGCTCGTCCACCATGCTCGGGATGCTATCGCGACCGGTCGCGGCACGGGGGGCGGCATCCGCGGGCCGTGGATCGAGCCGCCGCAGCGCATCGCCTCTGGCGAGCGGGCCGCTGACCGGGCACGATGGGGGAGAACTCACACCGGCGTGGGAGGCCACATGGATGCGACCCCGAGTCCGACGCACCGGACGGTGGCCCTCATAGGCGGGGCCGGTTCGGGCAAGACGACACTGGCGGAGAGCCTCCTGTTGCGCGCCGGAGCGATCCAGCGCCGGGGGACGATCGAGCAGGGCACCACGGTGTGCGATCACGATCCGGAGGAGATCGCGCGCCAGACCACGCTGACGATCTCGCTCGCCGTCGTGCCGTGGAACCTGCCGGACGGCACGGAGAGTGCGATCACGCTGATCGACACGCCCGGCCACCCGGACTTCATCGGCGGCGTCGACACCGCGCTCGCCGTCGCGGATGTCGCAGCGGTCGTCGTCAGTGCGGTCGACGGTGTGACCGCGGGCACGCGTGCGGTCTGGGCCGCGGCACAGGCGGCCGGGGTGCCGTGCATCGTGATCGTCACCCAGGAGGACCGTGCGCGGGCCGACTTCCGCGGAGTCCTCGGCCAGCTGCGGGCGACCTTCGGCGACCACCTGTGGCCGCTCGAGCTGCCGCTCGGCGAAGAGCAGGACTTCCACTCCGTCGCGGATGTCCTCGGCGAGCACGCGCTCGTCTACGACGACACCGGGCACCACCACGAGGAGCCGATTCCGCCTGCGGTCCAGTCCGAGGAGCACGAGCTCCATGTGAGCGTGACCGAGGAGATCGTCTCGCACGACGACGCGCAGCTCGAGGCCTATCTCGAGGGCACCGAGCCGTCTTCGGCGGAGCTCGAGCGCGGGTTCGCGCACGAGGTCGCCTCGGGGGAGGCCGTTCCGGTGCTGCTCTGCTCAGGCCTGAACGGGACCGGCGTCGACCGCATCGCCGACCTGCTGTGCTCGCTCTCGCCGGCGTCACGCGACCATGACAGTCGCATCGTGCTCGGCGGGGCGGACGGCGATGGCGGCACGGACGTGCGCGTCGCGCCGAACCCGGAGGGCGAGACGGTCGTGCACGTGTTCCGCACCGTGGCCGACCCGTTCGTGGGCCAGGTCGCGATGCTCAAGGTGCTGTCGGGGACGCTGCGCCCGAGCGATCGGCTGCGCAACGCGACCACGGGCGTGGAGGAGCGGATCCCTGCGCTCTTCCGCCTGCGGGGAGCACAGCACCTGCCGACCGATGCGCTGCGCACCGGAGACGTGGGTGCCGTCGCGAAGCTCGTCGGATCGCCTTCGGGCTCGGTGCTCTGGACGCGGCCGCACGGCGCGGCCCGGCCCGCTCCGCTTCCGCGTCGGCAGCCCGTGTACGCCGTCAGCCTGACCCCCGCGACGCAGTCCGACGATGCCAAGCTGTCGACGTCGATCGCGCGACTGCTCGCGGAGGATCCCACGCTCGAACTCGATCGGACCGGCGGCGAGACGATCCTGCGGGGACTCGGCGAGGCGCACCTCGCGGTCGCGGTCGAACGCCTCGCCCGGGTGCTCGGGGTGACCGTGACGACCGGACCCGCCCCCGTCGCCTACCGCGAGACGATCGCACGACCGGCGCAGGCCGAAGGCAAGGTGAAGAAGCAGTCCGGCGGGCACGGCCAGTTCGCGGTCGTGCAGCTGCGGGTCGGACCGCTTCCCGCCGGTGGTGGCTTCGAGTTCGTCGATGCCGTCGTCGGAGGTGCGGTGCCGAGGTCGTACATCTCCGCTGTGGAGAAGGGCGCGCGCGATGCGCTCGCCGCGGGCGGGCCGCACGGGCACCCGGTGGTCGATGTCCGCGTCGAGCTCTACGACGGCAAGGCGCACTCGGTGGACTCATCTGAGATGGCCTTCCGCACTGCCGCCTCGCTCGGCGTCAAGGCGGCGCTCGCCGAGGCGGGATCGATCGTGCTCGAGCCGGTGTCGATCGTCACGATCACGGTGCCGGCCGCCCTGCAGGGGCCGATCCTCACAGATCTGTCGTCGCGCCGGGCCCACGTCAACGCCACGGAGGCCGCCGACGGGGGCGCGATGCGGATCGTCGCGAGCGTGCCCGAGGCCGAGCTCGGGCGCTATGTCCTGGAGCTGCGCTCTCTGACCGGCGGTCAGGCCGAGCTCACGATCACACCCGACCGCTACGAGCGGGCGCCGAGCACGATCAAGGCGCCCGGCACCGGGTGACGCATGGCGGGTGGGGCATGACCTCATCCGTAAGATGGTGCGTTGGGGCGCGGCATCCGATCGCCGCCCGTCACCACACGCGCGTCACGGAGTGACGCCCCCGGGAGTCTCATCGTGGCGTTGTTCGTGCAGAAGTACGGCGGGTCGTCGGTCGCCGACGCGGAGAGCATCAAGCGCGTCGCGAAGCGGATCGTCGACACCCGCCGCGCGGGTCACGACGTGGTGGTCGCCGTCAGTGCGATGGGCGACACCACCGACGAGCTGCTCGACCTCGCCGCCCAGGTCGCACCGATCCCCGCCCCGCGCGAGCTTGACATGCTCCTCTCCAGCGGCGAGCGCATCTCGATGGCCCTGCTGGCGATGGCGATTCACTCGATGGGCTTCGAGGCGCGGTCGTTCACCGGATCCCAGGCGGGCATGATCACGGATGCGACCCACGGCGCCGCCCGGATCGTCGATGTGACCCCGGTCCGGCTGCGGGAGGCGCTCGACGAGGGGGCCATCGTCATCGTCGCCGGCTTCCAGGGCTTCAACCGCGACACCCGCGACATCACCACGCTTGGCCGAGGCGGCTCGGACACGACAGCGGTCGCGCTCGCCGCCGCCCTCGACGCCGACGTGTGCGAGATCTACAGCGATGTCGACGGCATCTTCACAGCTGATCCGCGTGTGGTGCCCCGCGCGCAGAAGCTGACGCACGTCTCGAGCGAGGAGATGCTCGAGCTGGCGGCGAACGGTGCCAAGGTGCTCTACATCCGCGCGGTCGAGTACGCCCGCCGGCACGGGGTGCTGATCCACGCGAGGTCCACATTCAGCTCGGGCGAGGGCACCTGGGTGCTCGGCCACGGCATGACGCTCCCGGCGGGTGCAGGCGGGCCGACAGTCGCAGAAGGAGAAGAGATGGAAGAGCCGATCGTCGCGGGGGTCGCGACCGACCTCAGCCAGGCGAAGATCACCGTGACCGGTGTGCCCGACGTTCCCGGCAAGGCGGCCGAGATCTTCAAGATCGTCGCCAAATCCGGTGCGAACGTCGACATGATCGTGCAGAACGTGTCGGCGGCATCGACCGGGCGCACCGACATCTCGTTCACGCTTCCCAAGGAGGATGCGGCGATCGCCCTGCGCGCGCTCGCTGGTGAGCAGTCCGACGTGGGGTTCGAGAACCTCGTCCACGACGACCAGATCGGCAAGCTCTCGGTCGTCGGCGCGGGCATGCGCACGCACTCGGGCGTCTCAGCCACGCTGTTCGAGGCGCTGAGCGTGTCGGGCATCAACATCGAGATGATCTCCACGTCCGAGATCCGCATCTCGGTCGTCGTCCGCGGCGACGACCTCGCCGAGGCGGCGCGCGTCGTGCACACCGCGTACGGACTCGACGGGGATGCCGAAGCCGTCGTCCACGCCGGGTCCGGCCGCTGATCGCCGGCGCTGACTCCCGGCGCTGACTCTCAGCGCGACTCCAGCGTGCCCAGGTAGCCTCACCGCGTCGAGGGGGAGCGATGGTTCGCAGGAGGCTGTCGAGTCGGGCGCGCTGGCTGTGGGGGATCGGTGCGGCACTCGGCCTGACCGCCGCCGTCGTCGCCGGTCTCGTGTTCCAGCCCTGGCTCCTGTTGATCGACGTCCGGGTCGACGACGAGATCCCGGCAGCCGTCGAGACGACGCCCCCGCCTCCAGAGCCGAGTGTCGAGCCGGCCGAGGACGTGACGCCGACGCCCGAACCTCCGGCTGTGCCGGTGACGATCCTCACCGGGGCCTTCGTCAGCCACGAGCACACCACCACCGGCTCGGTGCGCGTGATCGAGCACCCCGACGGCTCGCGCCAGCTCGCGATCGAGGGCCTCGAGACCACCAACGGACCGGACGTGCATGTCTGGCTCAGCGCAGGTCCGGTGATCGAGGGCTTCGACGGATGGTTCACCGCGGCGGGCTACGAGTACGTCGATCTCGGGCCCATCAAGGGGAACCTCGGGAATCAGCTCTACGACATCCCGGCGGGCGTCGACCTCGCCGCATTCCCGACGGTGGACCTGTGGTGCGTCCAGTTCTCGGTCTCCTTCGGCGCGGCGGCGCTGGCGTGATCGTGCCGCCGCACAGCGGGAAACGGCAGGAATCAGGCGGGCCAGGGCGGTGCGCGAACCGTAACAGCAGTCGGCGCCTCGGGCCGGGCCGGTAGAATCGTCCCCATCCCGCGCACCGATGGTGACTGCGCGCCCGCTTCGCACCGAGGAACCATCATGACCCGCATCTCCGATTCCGGACTCTCCGTCGCCGTCGTCGGCGCCACCGGCCAGGTCGGCACCGTCATGCGCGAGATCCTCGCCGAACGGGCATTCCCGATCCGCGAGCTGCGGCTCTTCGCGACGGCCCGCTCCGCGGGCACCGCGGTCGAGTTCGCCGGTCAGACCGTGATCATCGAGGACGTCGAAACCGCCGACCCGGCGGGGATCGACATCGCCCTGTTCTCGGCCGGCGCCACCGGCAGCCGCGCACACGCGCCCCGGTTCGCGGAGGCGGGGGCGACGGTCATCGACAACTCCAGCGCGTGGCGGATGGACCCCGACGTTCCGCTCGTGGTCAGCGAGGTCAACCCGCATGCGATCCGCGAGGCGGCCAAGGGGATCATCGCGAACCCCAACTGCACGACGATGGCTGCGATGCCCGTGCTCAAGGCGCTCGACGCCGAGGCGGGCCTCGAGCGGCTCATCGTGAGCACCTACCAGGCGGTCAGCGGCTCCGGCATCGCCGGCGCCGAGGAGCTGCTCGGCCAGGTCGAGGGCGTGCTCGCTCAGGGCGACACCCTCAGGCTCGTGCACGACGGCTCGGCCATCGACTTCCCGCAGCCGGAGAAGTACATCGCGCCGATCGCGTTCGACGTGATCCCGTTCGCCGGAAATCTCGTCGACGACGGCGACAACGAGACCGACGAGGAGAAGAAGCTCCGCAACGAGAGCCGCAAGATCCTCGAGCTGCCCGGCCTCCGCGTCGCCGGCACGTGCGTTCGCGTGCCCGTCTTCACCGGCCACTCCCTGAGCATCAACGTGGAGTTCGCCCGCGACATCACCCCGGCACGCGCTCGCGAGGTGCTCTCGAGCGCTCCGGGGGTGCTGCTGGAGGAGGTCCCCACCCCGCTGCAGGCGGCAGGCAAGGACCCGAGCTTCGTCGGCCGCATCCGCGCCGATCAGTCCGCACCCGAGGGCAAGGGGCTGGTGCTGTTCATCAGCAACGACAACCTGCGCAAGGGCGCCGCGCTCAATGCGGTCCAGATCGCCGAGCTGGTCGCGGCGGGTCTCGGCGTCAGCGCCTGAGCTCTTGCCCCATCGTCAAGAACGCCGGAGTTTTCGCGCCCGGCGATCGGGCCCGTCCAGGCGCCCGGCCCGCGAGAACTAGACTTCTGGAGTGACAGAAACCGTCGATGTCGTGCTGATCGGTGGTGGCATCATGAGCGCCACCCTGGGCACGCTGATCTCCGAGCTGCAGCCCGACTGGAAGATCGTCGTGTACGAGCGACTCCACGACGTGGGGCTGGAGAGCTCCAACGCGTGGAACAACGCCGGGACCGGTCATGCCGCCCTGTGCGAGCTGAACTACACGCCTGAGGGGCCCGACGGCACGGTCGACCCCGCGAAGGCGATCTCGATCAACGAGCAGTTCCAGCAGAGCCGTCAGTTCTGGTCCTCGCTCGTGGAGGAGGGCGCGCTGGACGCGCCCTCGACATTCATCAACTCCACTCCGCACATGACGTTCGTGCGCGGCGAGAAGGACGTCGAATTCCTCAAGAAGCGGTACGAGGCGCTCAAGGACCAGCCGCTGTTCGCCGGCATCCAGTACAGCGAAGACTCACGCGTCATCAACCAGTGGGCGCCGCTGCTCATGCAGAAGCGCCGCGCCGGGGAGCCGTTCGCGGCCACCCGCGTGCCGGCCGGTACCGACGTCGATTTCGGCGCGCTCACCCATCAGCTCTTCGACAACCTGCGCGAGCGCGGTGCGGACATCATCACCAACCGCGAGGTGCGCAAGCTCAAGCGCCAGAGCGACGGCACCTGGCTCATCACCTGGCGCAATTCGATCGGTCGGACTCCGGGCCGGACGAAGGCCCGCTTCGTCTTCGTCGGCGCGGGCGGCTGGGCGATCAAGCTCCTCCAGCGCTCCGGCATCCCCGAGATCAACGGATACGGCGTGTTCCCGATCGGCGGTCAGTGGCTCAAGACGAGCAACCCGGCGCTCGTGGCCAAGCACAAGGCGAAGGTCTACTCGCAGGCCTCCGTCGGAGCCCCGCCGATGTCGGTTCCGCACCTGGACACCAGGGTGGTCGACGGTGAGACTTCTCTGCTGTTCGGGCCGTTCGCCACATTCAGCCCGAAGTTCCTCAAGAACGGCTCGATGCTCGACCTCGTCGCCCAGGTGCGTCCAGGCAACCTCTGGCCGATGATGAAGGTCGCGATCGACAACCCGTCGCTGATCACCTATCTCGTGGGCGAGCTCCTCAAGAACCACGCCAAGAAGGTCGACAGCCTCCGCGACTTCATGCCGACGGCCAAGGACCAGGACTGGGAGCTGCTGAACGCCGGCCAGCGGGCGCAGGTGATGAAGAAGGATCCCAAGAAGGGCGGCGTGCTGCAGTTCGGCACCGAGGTCGTCACGGGTGCGGACGGCACGATCGCCGGCCTGCTCGGTGCTTCGCCGGGCGCGTCCACCGCCGTCTCGATCATGCTCGGTCTGCTCCAGACGTGCTTCCCCGACCGGATCGAGGAGTGGGAGCCCCGGCTTCGCGAGCTGATCCCGAGCTACGGCGAGCAGCTCAACCCGAAGCCCGCGCTCGCCGAAGAGGTCCTCTCCGAGACCGCCGGCACACTCGCTCTGACGGCTTAGCCGGGGAGGACACCGCCGCCTCTGCGGCGCCTCTATTGTTGGGGGCATGCCGGGACTCTGGGGACGGCGGTCGAGGCGCGCGATCGCACTGATGATCGCGCTCGCCGCCGCGCTGTTCACGATGGCGGTACCGGCCGCTGCGGCATCCGCCCCTGTCGCGGCGCACGCGGCACCGGCATCGGTCCAGAACTTCGTGTACGACTCGTTCGAGGCCGACTACTACCTCGTCCGCGGCGCCGGCGGAAAGAGTCACCTGTTCACGAGTGAGAAGATCGTCGCCCATTTTCCCGACTTCGACCAGAACAAGGGCATCGTCCGATGGATCCCGAAGGCGGACTCCGGGATCGCGCACGACACCCGGGTCGTGAACGTCACCGGCGCGGGAGGAGCGCCGATTCCGTGGTGGACCGAAGAGGACGACGACTGGATCTACGTCCTGACCGGCGATGACTCGTACGTCCGCGGAGCGCAGACCTATGTCATCTCGTACACGATGAGCGATGTCGTGCTGCGCTACGAGGACACCGACGCCGACGAGTTCTACTGGGACACCGTCGGCACCGATCACCCGCAGCCGTTCGGGTCGGTCACCGCGCATGTGCACGTCGCGGGCGATGCCGCGCCCGGCCTCCTGCCCGGTCGCGCGTTCTGCTACTCGGGTCCGGAGGGCTCCACCGACGCCTGCGAGATCGCACCCGCTGCGGCCACCGAGTGGCCGGCCGACGTCGCCGCATGGGCGGCCGGTGTGGGTGCCGGCAACGTGACGGACGGGTCGGTCTCGTTCACCGCCGGAGATGTCGACCTCGGGCCCGATGAGAACGTCACCGTCGCACTCGGCTTCGAGCAGGGCACGTTCTCCGCGCCCACGCCGCCGCCTCCGCCGCCGTACCCGTGGTGGGAGTGGATCCTGCCCGTCCTCGGGCTGCTCACCGGCCTCGGCGGTCTGATCTTCATCCTCGTGATGCGGGTCGTCCTGCGGCGAAACCCCGATGACTCGCCCGTGATCGTGCAGTACACGCCGCCCGAGGACGAGTCGCTCACGCTCTCGGCGGGCGTCCTCGATGTGCCCGAGCGGGCCATGGCGGCGCATGTCGTCGACCTGGCCGTGCGCGATGCGGTCGAACTGCGGGCGTCGGGAGACCGGGAGGATCCGGAGGACTTCGAGGTGGTGCTGCGCACAAAGGACGGTCTCGATTCCGACGACCTCCGCGTGATCTACACGCTCTTCTCGAAGAACGCCAAGCCCGGCTCCGACGTCGACCTCGGCGCTTTCGCGAAATCGCCGCCCGTCCGGGCGGTCACCTACGTCCGCCGGATCGACGAATTCACCGTGCAGCGCGGCTATCGCAGCAAGCTGCCCGCCTGGATCGGCATGGTGCGCGCGATGTCGCAGATCGGCGGCTTCTTCCTCGCGATGACGCTGATCTTCTTCGCCGGGACGGCCGTCGACGTGCTCAACGACCTCGCACCGATGGGCGGTCTCGTCTACATCGCGGCGATCGTCAGCGGGTTCTTCGCCTTCATCTTCCTTCCGTTCTTCAGCCTGCCGAAGTCGACGCTGACGCTCGCTGGGGGTATGCACAAGACGTACCTCGAGGGCATCCGCGAGTACCTCCGACTCGCTGAAGAGGATCGCCTGCGCGCCGCTCAGTCGCCGCGCACCGCGGATCTCGTCTCCTCGGGGCGGCGTCCGTTCGGCGACACCCCGAACGCCCCAGGCGACAGCATCGTGAACGTCTACGAGCGACTGCTGCCGTACGCGGTGCTGTTCGGAATGGAGCGCGAGTGGGTGGAGGTCATCCGAAGCGCGTCGCCGGTCGTGGCGGACGCTCCGCGTGTGTCCCTCTTCGACGCGGTGTCCTCCCGGTCGCTCTCGGACGCCTCCTCGTCGATCGGGCGCCTCGCGGTCACCCCGGTCTCCAGCGGCAGTTCCTCGAGCAGCTCGTCGAGCTCGAGCTGGTCGTCGTCGGGCGGTTCGTCGGGGGGCGGCTCCTCGGGCGGCGGCGGGGGCGGCGGAGGCTTCGGCGGTCGTTGACCCGCCGCTCGGATCGAGCGCGGCGTCCGCGGCGACTACGCTCGGCACGTGGCCAAACTGTACTTCCGCTACGGTGCGATGAACTCGGGCAAGTCCTCGTCCCTGCTGCAGGCGGCCTACAACTACGAGGAGCGCGGGCAGCACGTGCTCCTGGCGAAGCCGGCGATCGACACGAAGGAGTCCGACAAGATCTCCAGCCGCCTGGGCATGTCCCGAGCGGTGGACTTCCTCATCCAGCCGGATGCCGATCTGCGCTCACTGTTCGCCGCACACCGCGCGCGGGTGCAGGAGTCCGGCGCTGACGCGCTCTTCGCCGAGCAGACGCCCCAGGGGCGGCCGGTCGATGTCGCGTGCCTCCTGATCGACGAGGCGCAGTTCCTCACGCCCGCCCAGGTCGACGACCTGCTTCGGATCGTGGTCCTGGACGGCGTGCCGGTGCTCGCGTACGGCATCCGCACCGACTTCCGCACCGAGGCCTTCCCCGGGTCGCGCAGGCTCCTCGAACTCGCGCACAGCCTCGAAGAGCTCAAGACGATCTGCCGCTGCGGCCGCAAGGCGATCTTCAACGCGCGGCTGGTGGGCGGTCGATTCGTCTTCGACGGAGACCAGGTGGCGATCGACGAGCTCTCCGCGGATCGCGTGACGTACGAGTCGATGTGCGCGGAGTGCTACCTGCGCGAATCGGGCGGGCGCCTGGACGGTCGCTGACGTACATCGGCGCGTAACAATGCGTCGGTAGGCTCGAATCATGCGAGTTCTCCTTGCCGGCGGCGCCGGATACATCGGCGCTCACACGGCCGTCTCCCTGCTGGATGCCGGCCACGAGGTCGTTCTCCTCGACGATCTCTCCGGCACGAGCGCGACCGCCGCCGATCGCGTCGAGACGATCACCGGCCGTTCCGCGCCGCTCGTGGTGGGCGATGCGGCCGATGACGAGGTCGTCGAGCAGGTGTTCGCCGAGCACGGCCCGATCGATGCGATCATCCACCTGGCGGCCTTCAAGGCGGTCGGGGAGTCGACGCAGAAGCCGCTCGAGTACTACTCGAACAACGTCGACACGACCTTCGCGCTGCTGCGGGTCGGTATCGCCCACGGCATCCGCTCGTTCGTCTTCTCCAGCACCGGCACCGTCTACTCCGATCCGGCCGACCTGCCGTTCACCGAGGAGTCGACCACGAGCATCGACCTCTCCAACGCCTACTCGAAGTCCAAGCGCATCAACGAGGTGGTGCTCGCCGATGTCGCCCGGGTCAATCCCGAGCTGAATGTCACCGTGCTCCGCTACTTCAACCCGGTCGGTGCGCACCCGAGCGGGCTGATCGGGGAGGACCCGGCCGGCATCCCGAACAATCTGATGCCGTTCGTCGCACGGGTCGCGGTGGGCAAGCTCGACAGGATCGGCGTCTTCGGCGACGACTACGACACCCCCGACGGCACCGGGCTGCGCGACTACATCCACGTGGTCGACCTCGCCGAAGGGCACGTCACCGCACTCGAGCAGACTGCGCCGGGCTTCGTCATCTACAACCTCGGCACCGGCAAGCCCGTCAGCGTCCTCGAGCTGATCGCCTCGTTCGAGAAGGCGGTCGGGCGCGAGCTGCCCAAGCAGATCCTCGCTCGCCGCCCTGGTGACGTCGCGGCGACCTACTGCGACCCGGCCAAGGCGCAGCGCGATCTCGCGTGGACCGCGCGTCTGACGATCGACGACTCCTGCCGCGACTACTGGAACTGGCAGTCCCGCAACCCCGACGGGTACGCGACAGTCTGAGCGGTCAGGCCGTCTTCGGAGACTCGGCGGCCCGCCGCGGCGGCAGCGGGACGAGCATCGACGTCGCCCGCTGGTAGTCGGCGTAGGCCGGGTACTTCGCCGCGGTGATCGATTCGGTGAAGATCGTCGAGCCGATGAACAGCACCGTCAGCAGCGCGGCGCCGATGATCGTCCAGTTCAGCGCGCCGCCCCAGAGGCCGAGGCCCGACGCCACCGCCGCCGTGGCCCCGAGCGCGTAGAACGCCCACCACTGCGCCTGCTCGAAGAAGAAGTTGGGGTGCCGGCTCACCCGGAACAGTCCCGTCGTGGCGAAGCCCGGCTCGAGGTGGCCGCCGGCAGCGGCCTTGGCCTTGTGGAACTCCCATTGCTGCTGGTCCGCCACGAACTCGCCGACCAGGAAAGCTGCGAACAGCACCGCGAACGCCGCGTCCCAGCCGTTCAGAGGGGCGGGGTTCTGCCAGGCGATCAGAGCCGGAAGAGTGATCAGGACGAGCAGGGCGTTCTGGTACAGCACGATGAAGAGCAGATTGAAGATCTGGAACTGCCACGGCTTCATGCGTCCGCGCAGGATCGCCCACCGGTAATCCTCCATGCCGGTGTAGCCGCCCTTGCGGGCGAAGTTGTACGTCAGCCGCGCGGCCCACGCGGTGACCAGCAGCGCCATCAGGATGAGCCTGGCGGGGTCGGCGCCGTCCGCGATGCCGGCGATCGCGAAGATCCAGACGTACACGGCGGGAACGATCGACCAGATCCGATCGACCCAGGACGTGTCCTTCGTGATGAGCGAGGCGATCCAGCATCCGGCGCAGGTGACGGCGGCGACGATCAGGACGAGGGCGAGCGGATCCATGCGATCAGGATACGCGGACGCACACCTGCACCTGTGGTCTGACCACATGATAGTGTGGTCAGACCACAGAAGGAGCCGCATGGACGCGACCGCGCCCGACAGCGCCGCAGTCACGCCCGCTGCGCGCGCGTGGCGGCTCGTGCTGGAGCACATCGAAGGCGACCTGCTCGAAGGGCGCCTGACGCCGGGCGACCGGCTGCCTCCGGAGCGCGAGCTCGCGGTGCGGCTCGGGGTCGGCAGATCGAGCGTCCGCGAGGCGCTGCGAGTCCTCGAGGTGCTCGGACTCGTCCGCACCGGCACCGGGTCGGGTCCGACCGCGGGTGCGATCATCATCGCCACACCGCGCGGCGGCATGTCCGCCCTGCTCCGGCTCCAGGTCGCCGCACACGGCTTCCCCCTCGACGACGTGGTGCGCACGCGCGTCGTGCTCGAGTCGGCGGTGGTCGACGCGGTGGCCGCGGATGCCGCCCGTTCGACGACCGCCGCGCACGACGTGCTCACCGCGATGGATGCCGAAGACCTCACTCCGGGGGAGTTCCTGGCCCTGGACGCGCAGTTCCATCTCGCGCTGGCCGAGGCCTCGGGCAACGTCGTCATCGCGGCGATGATGGCGGGGCTGCGCACCTCGATCGAGTCCTACGTGCAGGCGGGCGCCGAGCGGATCGCGGACTGGGACGCCACCGCCGGGCAGCTTCGCAGCGAGCATCGCGCGATCCTCGCCGCGGTGGACTCCGGCGAGTCCGCCGCCGCACGCACCATCATCCATGACCACATCACCGGCTACTACGCCGCAGCGGGCCTGGCCCGCGACTGACGAGAGAAGGACCACGATGGTCAAGCGCCAGCTCCCCAACCCCGCCGAGCTGCTCGAGCTGATGCAGTTCAAGAAGCCCGAGCTGAACGGAAAGAAGCGCCGCCTCGACTCGGCGCTCACGATCCACGACCTCCGCACGATCGCGAAGCGCCGCACGCCCAAGGCGGCGTTCGACTACACCGACGGCGCAGCCGAAGGCGAGCTGTCGCTCACACGCGCCCGCCAGGCGTTCGAGGACATCGAATTCCACCCCGGCATCCTCCGCCCCGCACCCCAGGTCGACACCACGGTGCAGATCCTGGGTGGTTCCAGTGCCCTGCCGTTCGGCATCGCGCCTACCGGATTCACTCGGCTGATGCAGACCGAGGGCGAGATCGCCGGCGCGTCCGCAGCCGGAGCGGCCGGCATCCCGTTCACCCTCTCGACGCTCGGCACGACGTCGATCGAGGAGGTCAAGCGGGCCAACCCGCACGGACGCAACTGGTTCCAGCTCTACGTCATGCGCGATCGCGACATCTCCTACGGCCTCGTCCGGCGCGCCGCCGAGGCGGGCTTCGACACGCTGCAGTTCACGGTCGACACCCCGGTGGCCGGTGCCCGCCTGCGCGACAAGCGCAACGGATTCGCGATTCCGCCGCAGCTGACGCTCGGCACGATCGTGAACGCGATCCCGCGTCCGTGGTGGTGGTACGACTTCCTCACGACGCCGAAGCTGGAGTTCGCCTCGCTGTCCACGACCGGCGGCACCGTGGGCGAGCTGCTCAACGCAGCGATGGACCCGACCATCAGCTACGACGACCTGGCGATCATCCGCGATCTGTGGCCCGGCAAGATCGTGGTCAAGGGCGTGCAGAACGTCGCCGACTCGAAGCGGCTGATCGACTCGGGTGTCGACGGCATCATCCTGTCCAACCACGGCGGGCGCCAGCTCGACCGCGCGCCCATCCCGTTCCACCTGCTCCCGCACGTCGTGCGGGAGGTGGGCAAGGACGCGACCGTCATGATCGACACCGGCATCATGAACGGCGCCGACATCGTGGCGGCCATGGCGCTCGGCGCGAAGTTCACGTTGATCGGCCGTGCGTACCTCTACGGTCTGATGGCGGGGGGCCGCGAGGGCGTCGACCGCACGATCGCGATCCTGCGGGACGAGATCGTGCGAACGATGAAGCTGCTCGGAGTCTCGTCGCTGGCGGAACTGGAGCCGGCGCACGTCACCCAGCTCGCACGGCTGGTGCCGGTCGCTCAGCCTGCTGCGCGCGCGGCCAGGCCCCGCCCGGCCACCGCAGCGAAGGGCTGATCGAGGGTCAGTCGCGGCCCGGAAGGGCGGGGACGAGCTCCTCGAGGTAGGCGGCGGTGTCCTCCCAGCCTTCGACCGCCTGGCACTCGACGCCCATCGCGAGCACCGGGTAGTCGTTGCCGTCCGCGTCGAGCCGGTCGCCCACGAACAGCATGTCCTCGAGCGGGATGCCGGTCTGCTCCGCGAGGCGGCGCATGCCGTATGCCTTGTCGATTCCGCGGTGGGTGATGTCGACCGACGTCGACCCGCCGGAGCGCACCTCCAGGTCGGGAATCTGCGCCGCGACGGCCTCGCGGAGGGAGCTCTTCTTCGCCCCGGTCGGATCCCAGGCCGTCTTCGCGGCGAGCGGTGCGCGCTGTCCGAGCGCGGAGAAGGTGATCTGCGAGCCGCGGTCCTCGAGGATGTCACCCCAGGTCTCCGCCTCCCAGAGTCCGAGACGACGGGCTTCGCCTTCGACCGCGGTCATCGCACGCGACTTCTCGTCGTCGGTCAGCGCATGGGCGTACACGGTCACGATGCCGTCCTCCTCGATGCGGTAGTACTGCGTGCCGCACGTCGGAAGCAGATGGATGTGCGACAGCGTGTCGATGGGCGCATCCGGCAGCCGATCCACGACCTGAGCGCGGAACTGCTCGAGCTGTCCACCGGAGATGATCGCCACCTCGACGCGCTCTGCGAGCGCGATCAGCAGGGAGCCGATTCGGGGATCGATCGCGCTCTTGGACGGCGCGAGCGTGTCGTCGAGGTCGAATGCCACGAGGCGGGGAGTCGTCATCTCAGTGCTCCTGTCCTAGGTACGCGAAAGGCTCCGCCGCGTTTCCGTGAGGAATCCGGCAGAGCCTCTCTGCTGTCGGGGTGACAGGATTTGAACCTGCGGCCTCGTCGTCCCGAACGACGCGCGCTACCAAGCTGCGCCACACCCCGTGGCAACCCTCCGAGTCTACCCGATGCCCGGTCGTGGTCCGAACCCGGCTAGGCGCGGGGCAGCAGGGTGATCAGCGAGACCTCGGGCCGGCATGCGAAGCGGACCGGCGCGTAGATCGAGTGGCCGAGCCCGGCGCTGACGTTGAGCGGAACCGTCCGGCGCACATGGCTCCACTCGCTCAGGCCGCGCGCCTGATCGAGGGGGATGTCGCAGTTCGCGACGAGGGCGCCGAACAGCGGAAGGCGCACCTGGCCGCCGTGGGTGTGTCCGGCGAAGATCATGTCGGCGCCGAGGTCGACGAAGTCATCGAGCACCCGACGGTACGGTGCGTGCGTGACGCCGATGGTCGCGGCGGCCGGGGCCACGTCCGCCTGCAGATCCTCCAGCAGGTCGGGCAGCACACCCAGCTGATCCCATCCGCGGTGCGCATCGCTGACACCCAGGGCATCGATGCGCATGCCTGCGACCTCGAGGGAGCCGACGGCGTTGTTCAGGTCGAGCCAGCCGAGTTCATCGGCCAGATAGTCGTCCAGGGAACCCGTGTCGAGCGGCTCGCTCGTGTGCTTCACGTTCGACGGCCCCGTGAAGTACAGCAGCGGATTGCGCGGACTCGGAGCGGCGTGGTCGTTCGATCCGTGGACGAACACGCCCGGGATGCCGCGGAGCGGGTCGAGCGCCGCGCGCAGGCCCCGCAGCCCGTCGGCGTGGCCGAGGTTGTCGCCGGTGTTGACGACGAGGTCGGGACGCCACTCCTGCGCGAGCGCGGCCATCCAGCGCTGCTTGCGGTGCTGCCACGGCGCCATGTGCGCATCGGACAGGTGCAGGACACGCAGCGGCGCAGCGCCGGCGGGGAGGATCCGCGCGTCGTGCTCACGGACCGTGAAGAGGTACCGCTCGATGCCGATGCCCCAGATCGCTGCGCTCGCGCCGACCGCCCCCACTGCTCCGAGAGCGGTGAGGGCGGTCTTGGCGGCTCCTGAAGCCACTACGTGCACTTCGTGCGGCTGTAGTTGACGGTGATCGCCGAGTTGCGATTGACGACGGAGCCCGCACCGGGTGAAGTGCCGGTCGCCTTGCCCTGGGCGCCCGCGTCGTCGTCCTCGGTGCACGTTCCGGGTTTGACATTGCCGAAGCCCGCACCGCGCAGATCGCTGATGGCCTTGTCGAGCTGCTTGCCTGCGACATCCGGCACGGCGATGCCCTGCCCGTTGCTGGGGTTGATCGTGACGTCGGTGCCGCCGCCCACGAGCCCGGCGCCGGGATTCTGCGCCGCGACGATCCCTTCGGCCTCGGCCGAGTCGACGGGGTCGCCGACGGTGACGTTGAACCCGGCCTGATCGAGGGTGGCGGTGGCCTGGTCGACGGTCATCCCGATCACGTTGGGCAGGTCGCGCAGGACCTGGCGAGTGAGGTTGGAGTCCGCCTCGGGGAACTGATCGCCGCCGTACACGGCGTCTGCGGCGCGCTGGATCCGCGGGGCGATCTGGTGGCGCAGCTGTGACATCTGGACGTCGTTGAAGTACCGCTGGAAGATGTCGCCCTCACCGATCGAGTTGCCCACCCAGACAGCAGTGGCGACCTTCGTGCTCGACTCGACCATCCAGGTCTGGTACTCCTCGTGGGTACCGGTCTTGCCGATCAGCGGTGTGCCGTCGTCGGGGTTGGACGCCGAGCCCGTTCCACCGCTGCGCATGACGCCCTGGAGGGCATATGCCGCCGTTGCCGCGACCGTGGGGTCGAGCACCTGGGTGCATGTCGTCTGCGGGGGAGTGATCTCGTTGCCGTCGGAGTCGGTGACCCGGTCGATCGCCTTCGGCTGGCAGTAGATGCCGTTGTTGGCGACCGTGGCGTACGCGCCGGCCATCGCCATCGGGGCGACGTTGTTGGAGCCGATCACCGAGAACTGGGTGTCCATGGTCACCGGGACGCCGTCGCCGCGCATGACGCCCATCTTCGTGGCGACCTTCTGGATGTCGCAGAGGTCGAGTTCCTCGGCCATGGCGAAGTAGCCCGAGTTCAGGGACTGGGCGGTGAACTCCATGGGCGTGCCGGTGTAGCCGCCGCCGCCGCCGAAGTTCCCGATCTTGTCGTTCGTGGTGTTCACCCAGTCGCCGGTGCAGCTGTTGGTCATCCGGTCGATCACGCGCACGCGGCCGTTGAGGACCTCGTTGACCGAGTGGCCCTTCTCGAGCCAGTCGATGAGGGTGAAGAGCTTGAATGTCGAGCCGGCCGGGAATCCGGTCGAGTTGCCGTACTTGTAGTCGGCCGCGTACACGAGCGACGAGTAGTTCGGGTCGTTCGCCAGCGTCGCGTCTTCGCTGAAGATCGTGTTCTGGGAGATCGCGAGGATGCGGCCGGTGGACGCCTCGATGCTGATGGCGGATGAGCCGAACTTGCCGGTGTTCCCGTCGACCATTCCTTCGACCGAGGTCGGCGCCCACTCGTGCATGGCCTGGTCGGCCGGGACCTGGATGCGATAGTCCATCGTCGTGTAGACGTTCAGGCCGCCGCGCTGGAGGGCACGGATGCGGTCCTCGGGCGTCGCGCCGAAGGCAGGGTCGCTCTTGATGATGTTCTTGACGTACTGGCAGAAGTACGCGGCTCCACCGGCGGCGGCGCAACCGGTCGTTGCGGGGGTGATCACCGGTGTGATCGGCTCGATCGCTGCGGCGGTGTACTGCTCCTGCGTGATCTTCCCGTCATCGAGCAGGCGGCTCAGGACGTACAGCTGGCGGCCCTTGGTGGCGCTGTAGCCGTCTGCGGCCGCCAGGTACTGCTCCTGCGTGATCGTGCCGTCGGACAGCAGCGTGTCCAGGGCGGCGAGCTGACCGGGGTTCACGTCGTCGACGAGACCATCGGGCGCCTTGTTGTAGCCCAGGCCGTCGGCGTCGAAAATCGATCCGGCCGGCTTGTCGATGCGATACGTGTTGGGGTTCTGCACGATGCCGGCGAGCGTTGCGGCCTGCGCGAGCGTGAGGTCCTTCGCCGCGACTCCGAAGTAGTACCGGGCGGCGGCGTCGATGCCATAGGTCTGACCGCCGAAGTTGGCGATGTTCAGATACCCGAGAAGGATGTCGTTCTTGGAATACTTCTGCTCCAGGGCGATCGCGTAGCGCATCTCCTGCAGCTTGCGCTGGATGCCCTCGGTGCCGGCCGCGGTCGTCGCCTCGGTCCAGCAGTTCAGCAGCTCCTCGCTGGTGGCGGCATCCCGCTCGCATCGCTGGATCAGGATGTTCTTGACGTACTGCTGGCTGATCGACGAGCCACCCTGGGTCTCGCCTCCGCCCTGGACGTTCTGCACGATGGCGCGCGAGGTGCCGATCAGGTCGACACCGCCGTGCTGATAGAAACGGGGGTCCTCGCTGGAGAGGATCGCGTCGTACATGACGGGGTTGACCTCGTCGAAGTCGACCGGCGAACGGTTCTGGTCGTAGAACTGGGCGAGCTCGACGTCTTCCCCGGTGTCGGGGTTCTTCGCGTAAAGGGTGGTCGGCAGCATCAGCTTGTCGATGTCGAGCACACTCGGCAGGTTGTCGAACATCGTGATCGCGCTCGTCGCAGCAGCACCCGTCAGAGCGATCGCAGGGGTGACGGTGGCGGTGATGAGCACACCCGCGGCAGCGCTGAGTCCGACAAGCCCGAGGAGGCCTCCGAACACACCGCTAGCCGTCCGTTTCGTATCAGGCATAGGCTCGATCGTAGGGGAGCTACCTGGGCGAACCCTTGACGGACCCGCCCGCGCACGGTGCATTCCCGGCGTCCGCCTGCGACTTTTCGGAGACTTCATGACCACGTGGGAGTACCTCACGACCCCGCTTCTGATCCACAACACCGCGGCCATCCTGAACAATTGGGGAAAGCAGGGCTGGGAGCTCGTGCAGGTCGTCCCTGGGCCGGAGGGCGGTCTGGTGGCCTATCTCAAGAGACCCGCAGGCGGCGGAAGCGCCAATGCGGGGCTGGATGCCGCGGCCCAGGCGGCGCAGCAGTTCGAGGAGCCGCAGATATGAGCGTCTCGGATCGTCTCGCGCAGCTTGGCATCGAGCTGCCCTCGGTCGTGCCGCCGGTCGCGGCGTACGTCCCCGCCAAGGCCCATGGAGACCTCGTCTTCACGGCGGGGCAGCTTCCGATGGTCTCGGGTGCGCTTCCCGCAACGGGCAAGGTGGGCGACGGACACGGTCTCGTCCCTGCCTCGGATGCGAACGGGTATGCGCGTCAGTGCGCGCTGAACGCGGTCGCGGCGGCCGCGGCGGCGGTCGGCGGTGTGGACCGGCTCACGGGCGTGGTCAAGGTCGTGGGCTTCGTCGCGTCCGTTCCCGACTTCACCGGTCAGCCCGGTGTGATCAACGGGGCGAGCGAAGTGCTCGGTGAGATCTTCGGCGAGTCCGGCCGGCACGCGCGCTCGGCCGTCGGCGTGCCGGTCCTTCCGCTGGACAGTCCGGTCGAAGTGGAAGTGATCTTCAGCTACCTCTAGCGGACCTGAGCCGAGATGACCGACATCACCGCGGTGTCGGCCAGCGTCGTGGTGTCGCCCACCTCGCGGCCCTCTGCGACATCTCGCAGCAGCCGCCGCATGATCTTGCCCGAGCGCGTCTTGGGCAGCTCCTCGACGATGTAGACATCGCGCGGCCGGGCGATCGGACCGATCTGCTCGCCGACCCACGCGCGCAGCGACTGTGCGAGCCCGTCGGGGGAGTGCGCGGCGAGATAGCTCTGCTTGATGATCACGAACGCCGCGACGGCCTGACCGGTCGTCTCGTCGGACGCGCCGACCACGGCCGCCTCGGCGACCGCCTCGTTGGCGACGAGTGCCGACTCGATCTCAGTCGTTGAGAGCCGGTGGCCCGAGACGTTCATGACGTCGTCCACGCGGCCGAGCAGCCACACGTCCCCGTCCTCGTCGAGGCGCGCGCCGTCGCCGGCGAAGTAGTACCCCTGCACGGCGAACTTGTCCCAGTACGTCTCCTTGTACCGCTCCGGATCGCCCCAGATGCCGCGAAGCATGCTCGGCCACGGCTGGGTGACCACGAGCAGGCCGCCGTTCCCGTTGCCGACGTGCACGCCGTCATCGTCGACCACATCGATCGAGATGCCCGGCAGCGGCACCTGCGCGCTCCCCGGCTTCGTCTCGGTGACACCGGGGAGGGCGGAGATCATGATCGCGCCCGTCTCGGTCTGCCACCACGTGTCCACGATCGGGGCGACCTTGCCGCCGATGATCTTGCGGTACCACATCCACGCCTCGGGGTTGATGGGTTCTCCGACGGATCCGAGCAGCCGGAGCGACGACAGGTCGAACTGCTCCGGGATCGCGCGGCCGAGCTTCATGAAGGACCGGATCGCGGTCGGCGCCGTGTAGAGGATCGTCACGCCGTACTTCTGGATGATCTCCCACCACCGGCCGGGGTGCGGCGTATCGGGAGTCCCTTCGTACAGCACCTGGGTGGCGCCGTTGGCGAGCGGGCCGTAGGTGACGTAGGTGTGCCCGGTGATCCACCCGATGTCGGCGGTGCACCAGAACACGTCGCTCTCGGGGTGCAGGTCATGGACGATCCTGTTGCTGAAGGCCGCCTGGGTCAGATAGCCGCCAGAGGTGTGCATGATGCCCTTGGGCTTTCCGGTCGTGCCCGACGTGTAGAGGATGAAGAGGGGCGTCTCGGCCGCGAACGCCTGCGCCTCGTGGTCGGTCGCGGCCTGCGGCACCACATCGTGCCACCAGATGTCGCGGCCGTCGGTCCACTCGACGTCGTTGGCTCCGCGTCGCACCACGAGGACGTGCTCCACCGTCTCCTGCACGCCTGATCCGTTGCGGTCCACCAGCGCCATGTCCACGGCCGGCTTCAGCGGGGAGATCTTGCCCTTGCGGTAGCCGCCGTCGGCGGTGATGACGAGCTTCGCGCCGGCATCGTCGATCCGCGCCCGAAGGCTGTCGGCCGAGAATCCGCCGAACACGACCGAGTGGATCGCGCCGAGGCGAGCCACCGCGAGCATCGCGGCGATCGCCTCCGGGATCATCGGCATGTAGATGGCCACGCGATCGCCTTCTCCGATGCCGAGATCCACCAGGACGTTCGCGAGTCGCTTCACCTCGTCGGTGAGCTCCGAATAGGTGACGCGGCGGGAATCGCCGAGCTCGCCTTCCCACAGGAGGGCGACTCGATCGCCGTTGCCCGACTCGACGTGGCGGTCGAGGCAGTTGTAGGCGACGTTCAGCTCGCCGTCGGCGAACCACGTCGCGAACGGCGGGTTCGACCAGTCGAGCGCCTGGGTGAACGGCGTGTGCCAGTGCAGGGCGCGTGCCTGCTCGGCCCAGAATGCGTCGCGGTCGGCGGCGGCCTCGTTGTAGAGGTCCGCGGTCGCAACAGCCTCCGCCGCGAATGCGGTGGACGGTGCGAAGCGCCTGCTCTCGTGGAGGAGGTGGTCGATCTGGCTGCTCATGCTCGCTCCTTCGCGGGCCGTTCCCGGTGCGGCGGGCCTTTGCGGGCCGCGTCGCGACGACAGGGTCAATCTATCCAGCGCCCCTCCGTGCCACTACCTCCGATAGTGGGGGCCCATTCTCCGGACGGCAGTATCCGGACTCGATCGATATATCGGTAACGGCCTGATGAGTTTGTTTGGAAGGTTGCCAGAAGTTGCGTATGCTCATCACCGGCCGAACATTCGATTCTGGCATTGCGGCACCCGACCCACCCCCGAACTGTGGTGTTGCGCGTGGCGGCATCCCATTCCCCCCATGGGATGCCGCCTTCTTTCGTCGGGCGGCTCCTCCCCAACGCCGTCGACGGCGGACCCCTGCACGGAACCTTCCGAACGACCTGTCGCAGAACGCATCGCTCTCTAACGTCGACGCATGCCCGACCGCTTCGTCGTTCAGCCACGAACCGCCGTACGTGCGGAGGCGTCCGGTCCGACTCGCCGCCCCCGTGCGGCGCCGGCGCGTTCCCAGGATCGTCCGCCGGCGTCATCCGCAGCCGGCTTCACGGTTTCGCCGCTTCCCGTCGAGGTTCTGCCTGCCGAACCGGTCGAGCGACCACCGGTTCACCCGGTGCTCGAGCCGTTCGCGCGGTACCTCGACGATCCCGATGTCACCGATCTGTTCGTCAACGGCGCGACCGGCCTGTTCGTCGACCGCGGCGCGGGAGCGTCTCCCGCGAGGGAGTGGCGTGCTCGCGAGGAGGATGTGCGCGATCTCGCCGTCGCTCTCATCGGGCTCGGCGGGCGACACATCGACGACGCCACCCCATGCGTCGATGTGCAGTTGGACGGCGGCATCCGTGTTCACGCCGTCCTGCCGCCGGTGTCCGCGGAGGGAACCGCGATCTCGATCCGCATCCCGCGCCTGAACAGCCCGGACCTCGCCGCGCTGCAGGCGCGCGGGATGTTCGATGCCGATACCCGTGGCGTGCTCGAGGATGCGGTCGCCCGGCGTGAGAACCTGCTGATCACCGGCGCGGCGGGAGCCGGCAAGACGACGCTGCTCGCGGCGCTGCTGGGGTGTGCGCCGCCGTCCGATCGGATCGTCACGATCGAGGACGTCGCGGAGCTGCGGATTCGGCATCCGCATCAGGTTCGCCTCGAGGCGCGCCAGGCGAACCTCGAGGGCGCCGGCGCGATCGGGCTCGCCCGACTCGTCCGCGAAGCGCTGCGGATGCGGCCGGATCGGCTGGTGGTGGGCGAGTGCCGGGGCGAGGAGATCCGCGAACTGCTCTCGGCGCTGAACACGGGCCATGACGGGGGCGCCGGCACCCTCCACGCCAACAGCCTGCAGGACGTGCCCGCGCGGCTGGAGGCGCTCGGCGCGCTCGCCGGACTCGATGACGGTGCGCTCGCGCGTCAGGCCGCCAGCGCGATCGGCTTCGTGCTGCACGTCGCCCGCGCCGGTGACGGCACCCGGCGTCTCGCGGCGGCGGGCCGACCGGTGATCGGAGCCTCCGGCCGCGTCGAGATAGAGGAGTTCTCGTGGCCCGGGCGGTGAAGGCTTCCGCGATCGACGAGACGCTGTTGAAGCTGGCTGTGCTGCTGCAGGCGGGCGTTTCTCCCGCGCGAGCCTGGACGTTCGTCGCGGACGGCGGCGATCAGGAAGCCGCGCGGGTGAGCGCAGGGCTGGCGCAGGGCATGACCCTGTCCGCGGCGATCGCTACGGCGGCCGGTTCGAACGCCATGCCGCGCCGCCGACGTGGCGGCGCGTCTGCCGCTGAGCGCGACGCGCGTCGCTGGCAGGATGTCGCGGCGGCCTGGCAGGTGGCGACCGCGGTCGGCGCGCCGCTCGCCGACAGTCTGCGCGCCCTTTCGGTCGCAGTTCGCGATGCTCAGGAGGCGGCGGACGACGTCCGCATCGCGCTCGCCGAGCCGGCGGGCACGGCCAAGCTGATGGGCTGGCTGCCCCTCGTGGCGATCCTCCTCGGATTCGCTCTCGGCTTCGACACCCTCGGCACCCTGGTCGCGAGTCCGATCGGCATCGCGTGTCTCGTGCTCGGACTGGGTCTGATCATCGCGGCCCAGCGTTGGAACTCGGCGCTGGTCCGTCGCGCTCGCTCCGGAAGCGGCATCCCCGGGCTCGATGCCGAGCTGCTCGCGATCGCCTTGAGCGGCGGAGTCTCGATCGACCGGGCGCGCCGACTGGTGAGCGAGGCGAGCGGCTCCGCGACCGATCCCGCGACGGAGTCCGTGCTCGAGCTCTCACGCACCGCGGGTGTCCCGGCGGTGGAGCTCCTTCGCGCGTCGTCCGCGTGGGCTCGGCACCGGGCGCGCGTCGAGGGACGCCTGCGCGCCGCGCGCTTGTCGACACGACTTCTTCTGCCGCTGGGCGTGTGCACACTGCCCGCGTTCCTCCTCCTCGGCGTCGCTCCGATGCTGCTCAGCGTCATGAACTCCGTCCCCCTGCCGATCTGAGCGGGCAACCGGAACCTGTGCCCACCGAAACCGTGCCCACCGACAAATGGAAGGAACACACATGTCACTGCCACGACTCACGCGCCGTCGCGCCGGCCGGCTCTTCGGAGACGACACCGGCGCGGCGACCGCCGAATACGCGATCGCGACGATGGCGGCGGTCGCGTTCGCCGGACTCCTGGTCGTCATCATGCGCAGCGACGAAGTCCGCGGCATCCTGACGGACCTCGTCCGGCGCGCACTGACGGTCGCATGATCCGGCGCGGGCTCGGCGACGATCGCGGATCCGTCGTCGCCGAGTTCGCCGTCGCGCTCCCCGCCATCGCGGTCGTGCTGCTCCTCGGTGCGGGCACGCTGGGCGCGTGCGCCCGGCAGGTCCGCCTGCAGGATGCCGCCGCCGACGCGGCCCGGCTGGTGGCGCGCGGCGAGGACGACGCGCGCGCACACGCCGCGGTGGTCGCAGCAGTGTCGGGCGGCGCGGCGGTGATCGATCGCCGCGGGGATGTCGTCTGCGTGACGGCGACGGCACCGGGCGGGCTTCCGATGACCCTGACCGCGACCAGCTGCGCACTCGCGGGGGGTCTGTGATGCCCGGCACCATCCTGTCGGTCGGCATCGTGGCGTGCGCAGCGACGCTGGCGGTCAGCTTCACCACGGCAGGGGCGGGCGCCGTGTTCTCGCAGCGCGTCGCCGGGATCGCCGACGCCGCGGCCCTCGCCGCCGCGGATGCCGCGTCAGGGTCGATCGGCGGAGAACCATGCGAGCGGGCCGCTGAGATCGCGGCGGTCTCCGGCGCAGTGGTGACGGCGTGCGACCTCGACGGGCTCGTGGCGACCGTCACCGTATCCGCCCCGTTCGGGCGCCTGCCCTGCACCGTTTCGGCCCGCGCCGGCCCGCCGGGCGGATGACGGCTCACAGCGCTCATGTGCCGACTGGTGTGTATGGTGTGCTTCGACGAAAGGACGCCCCCGTTGGCAACAGGCAAGAAGCTCGTCATCGTCGAGTCCCCGACGAAGATGAAGTCGATCCAGGGGTACCTCGGCGACGACTACGAGGTGCTGAGCTCGGTCGGGCACATTCGCGATCTCGCGAGCAAGAAGGACATCCCGGCCGACAAGAAGACGGCGTACGGCAAGTATTCGATCGACATCGACAACGACTTCGACCCCTACTACGTCGTCAACGATCGCAAGACCAAGACGGTCGCCGAGCTCAAGCGCGCCCTCAAGACCGCCGACGAAGTCCTGCTCGCAACCGATGAGGATCGTGAGGGAGAGGCGATCGCATGGCACCTCCTCGAGGTGCTCAAGCCCAAGGTCCCCGTCCACCGCATGGTCTTCCACGAGATCACGAAGGACGCCATCCGCGCGGCCGTTGACAACACGCGCGATCTCGATCTCGCCCTCGTCGACGCCCAGGAGACCCGCCGCGTCCTCGATCGGCTGTACGGCTGGGACGTGTCGCCCGTGCTCTGGCGCAAGGTCGGCAGCGGGCGCGAAGGCGCGGCGCTGAGCGCCGGTCGCGTGCAGTCCGCCGCGACGCGGATGGTCGTCGACCGCGAGCGTGAGCGCATGGCGTTCGTGTCGGCCGGCTACTGGGACGTCGAGGCGCTCGCCGTGGCCCTTCGGGCTGCCGATGCGACGGAGGAGAGCTTCACGACCCGCCTGGCGCGTGTCGACGGCGCGCCGCTCGCCCGGGGAACCGACTTCGACGACCGCGGTCAGCTGAAGAAGGTCGTCGTCGTCCTGGACGAGTCCAAGGCCCGTGCGCTCGCGGCCGCGATCGAAGGCGTCGGCCAGGCATCCGTCACCGCCCTCGATTCCAAGCCGGGTACGCGCAGCCCGAAGCCCCCCTTCACGACCTCGACGCTCCAGCAGGAGGCGGGTCGCAAGCTCTCGATGAGCGCGAAGCACGCCATGAGCGTGGCCCAGCGCCTGTACGAGAAGGGCTTCATCACCTATATGCGCACCGACTCGGTCGCACTCAGCACTCAGGCGATCACGGCCGCGCGCGCGCAGGCGGTGTCGCTGTACGGCGAGAAGGCCGTTCCGCTGAACCCGCGCGTGTATCGCAGCAACAGCAAGAACGCCCAGGAGGCGCACGAGGCCATCCGCCCCTCCGGCGAGGAGTTCCGCACGCCGTCATCGGTGTCGGGCGAGCTCGATCGCGATGAGCAGCGCATGTACGACCTGATCTGGAAGCGCACGATCGCCAGCCAGATGTCGGATGCCAAGTACGAGACGACGACCGTCACCCTCGCTGTCGACGCGCCCGTCGACGGCGTGGTGCAGCGGGCCGAGTTCACGGCATCCGGCACGGTCTACACCTTCAAGGGATTCCTGGAGGCGTACGAGGAGGGCCGCGACGAGAAGCGCAGCGACGCCGACAAGGCCGACGACCAGTCGCTGCCCGTGCTGGCCGTCGGAGACACACTCCGCATGAAGGAGGTCGAGCCCAAAGGGCACGCCACGACTCCGAAGCCGCGCTTCACCGAGGCGAGCCTCGTCAAGGCGCTGGAGGAGAAGGGCATCGGCCGACCCTCGACGTTCGCGAGCATCATCGACGTGATCCTCGATCGCGGCTACGTCACCAAGCGCGGAACGGCGCTCGTTCCGAGCTGGCTCGCGTTCAGCGTGATCCGGCTGCTCGAGGAGCACTTCGCCGACCTCGTCGACTACGACTTCACCGCCGCGCTCGAAGACGACCTCGATGCGATCGCGCGCGGGGAGCAGCAGCGCACCGCCTGGCTGCACGACTTCTACTTCGGCTCCAACGCGCAGCCGGGTCTGCGCAACATCGTCGAGAACCTCGGCGAGATCGATGCGCGGGAGCTGAATGCGACGCGAATCAGCGACACCACGACGCTGCGGTTCGGAAAGTACGGCCCCTACCTCGACATCATCGACCCCGCCGACGCCGATGCTCCGCCGCGCCGCGTCAATATCCCCGAAGACCTCGCTCCCGACGAACTCACGCCCGAGAAGGCTCAGGAGCTCATCGACGCGCCGGTCGCGGGCAACCGCGTGCTGGGCGAGAACCCCGGCAACGGCAAGCTCGTCGTCGTGAAGGACGGCCGGTTCGGCCCCTACATCGAAGAGACCGAGCCCGAAGACCCCGAGGCCGTCGACGAGGCGACCGGCGAGATCGTCGAACCGGCGCCGAAGACCACAGCGAAGCGCGGTGCCGCGAAGAAGGATGCCGCGCCGAAGCCGCGCACTGCGTCGCTGTTCAAGTCGATGTCGGTCGACACGATCGACCTCGAGACGGCGCTGCGCCTTCTCGACCTACCGCGCATCGTCGGAACGGACCCCGAATCGGGCGAGCCGATCACCGCGCAGAACGGACGCTACGGTCCGTACCTGAAGAAGGGCACCGACTCTCGCACGCTCGATGCGGAGCAACTGATCTTCGACATCGACCTCGATCAGGCGCTCGCGATCTACGCGCTGCCCAAGTACGGTGCGCGACGGGCGTCCACCGCGCTCGCCGAGTTCGACAACGACCCGGTCAGCGGCAAGCCGATCCGCGTGCGCGATGGACGCTTCGGCGCGTACGTGACCGACGGCGAGACCAACGTCACGATCCCGCGCGGCCAGACCGTTGCCGACATCACCTATGAGATCGCGGTCCAGATGATCGCCGACAAGCGCGCCAAGGGGCCCGCGCCCAAGCGCACTCCGGCGCGGAAGGCGACGACCGCCCGCAAGGCGCCGGCGAAGAAGTGACCCCCGAGGCTCCCGAGGCGTCGGGCGCCGGGCACCCGGCCGGGCTGTTCATCACGTTCGAGGGCGGCGACGGCGTGGGCAAGACCACCCAGTCGGCACTGCTCGAGGAGTGGCTCGCCGCCCGCGGGCGCACCGTGGTGCGCACCCGCGAGCCCGGCGGCAGCGAGGTCGGGGTTCTGATCCGCGACATCGTGCTGCACCATCGCGGCGAGGTGACGCCCCGAGCCGAAGCCCTGCTGTACGCCGCGGACCGCGCACACCACATCGAGACGGTCGTTCGCCCCGCGCTCGAGCGCGGCGACGTCGTCATCCAGGATCGCTATCTCGACTCGTCCGTCGCGTACCAGGGCGCCGGACGCGTGCTGGGGCGCGAGGAGGTGCGCGACCTGTCACTGTGGGCGACCGGCCACCTGCTGCCGGACCTCACGGTCCTGCTCGATCTCGACCCCTCTGCGGCGCGCAAGCGGCTCGACGCCGACGACAAGCCGTTCGATCGCCTCGAGTCGGAGCAGTCCGCGTTCCACGACAGCGTGCGCACCGAGTACCTCGCCCTCGCGGATGCCGAACCCGATCGCTTCCTCGTGCTGGACGCGTCCCGCGTCGCGGCCGATCTGGCGACGGACATCCAGGGCAGGGTCCAGTCGATCCTCGATGCCGATGCCGCAGACGGCGCCGTCGGCAGCGCCGATTAGGCTGGAGCACATGGACAGCGCGGCGGTTGCGGCTGCTCCCGCGGCGGCAGCGGCAGAGGTTCCGTGGGGTGCCGTCTGGGGGCAGGACGAGGCTGTCGCGACGCTGCGGGCCGCGGCATCCGACCCCGGATCGATGACGCACGCGTGGCTGATCACCGGCCCTCCCGGATCCGGTCGGTCGACCCTCGCCTACGCGTTCGCGGCGGCCCTCATCGCCGAACCCGGAGACGAGCAGGCGATGCGCCAGGTGCTCGCCGGCACCCACCCCGACATGACCGCCCTGCGCACCGAGGGCGTGATCATCTCGATCAAAGACGCTCGGGCCCTCGTCGAGCGCTCGTATTTCAGCCCGTCGCTGGGCCGCTACCGGGTGATCGTGATGGAGGATGCCGACCGCATGGTCGAGCGCACCTCCAATGTCCTGCTCAAGGCGCTCGAAGAGCCGCCAGAGCGCACTGTGTGGGTGCTGTGCGCGCCGAGCGATGCCGACCTGCTCCCGACGATCCGATCGCGGGTGCGCACGCTGCGCCTGCGAGAGCCCGACATCGCCGATGTCGCGCGCCTGATCTCGCAGCGCACCGGCATCGACCTCGCCGTCGCAGAGCAGTCCGCGCGTCACGCCCAGCGCCACATCGGCATGGCGCAGCGACTCGCAACAGATACAGCCGCCCGAACGCGCCGCGACCAGATGCTGCGCGGCGTCCTGGCCGTCCGGGGGGTGGGCGACGCGGTTGAGGTCGCAGGCCGGGTGGTGGCCGCCGCCACCGACGACGCGAAGGCGCTCACCGCCGAGCGCGATGAGGCGGAGCGCTCCGGTCTGCTGCGGACGCTCGGGATCGCGGAGGGTGCCGCGGTGCCACCGGCCGTGCGCTCGCAGCTGAGCGCCCTCGAAGACGATCAGAAGCGCCGCGCGACGCGAAGTCTGCGCGACGGCATCGATCGCGTGCTGACCGACCTTCAGTCCATGTTCCGCGATGTCATCATGCTCCAGTTCGGCCGCGGCGGCCGATCGGACGGCGACCTCATCAACCGAGAGCTCGAGCCGGAGCTGCGAGAGCTCGCATCCGCGTGGTCCGTCGATCGAACGCTCGTCGTGCTCGACCAGATCGCCGAGACGCGCCGCAATCTCGAACAGAACGTCGCACCCACCCTCGCCCTCGAAAGCATGCTCGTCACCGTTGCGAGCGGGAGAACTCCGTGAAGCACACCTCATCGCGCCGCGGGCGCAGGCTCGTCGCGATCATCGCGGGTCTGGCTGCGGCATCCGTCGCCCTGTCCGGGTGCCTGTACTCCCTCATCCCCGAGTCGAAGCCGTCGTCGACGACCAGTCTCGCCCCCGACACCGATGGCGTCTCGGCCGACCTGCTGCCGTTCTACGAGCAGACCCTGTCGTGGTCGGAATGCGGCGGTTTCGAATGCACGACCGTCACCGCGCCGTTGGACTGGAACGACCCGGGCGCCGGAGACATCGAACTGTCCGTGATCCGCCAGAGGGCCGTGTCGGGTGAGGCGATCGGCTCCCTCCTCACCAACCCCGGCGGCCCCGGAGCAAGCGGTGTCGGCCTCATCCGCGACAGCATCGACTTCGCCGTCGGCTCGGCCCTTCAGGAACAGTTCGACGTGATCGGATTCGACCCGCGCGGAGTCGGCGAGTCGACTGCGGTGCGGTGCTACGACGCAGCCGACATGGACGCCTACCTCTTCGACATCCCCGCCGATCCGCGCGGAACCGAAGGCTGGACCGCCGAGCGCACGCAGTGGAACGCGGACTTCGCCGACGCGTGCGAGGCGAACAGCGACGGCATCCTCCCCTTCATCACCACCGAGTTCGCGGCGCGCGACATGGACCTCATGCGCGCCGTGCTCGGGGACAAGCAGCTGAACTACCTCGGCTACTCGTACGGTACGTTCCTGGGCGCCACGTACGCCAAGCTTTACCCCGAGCGCGTCGGCCGGCTCGTGCTGGACGGAGCGATCGACCCTACGGTGTCGGGCGTGGATGTCAGCACGACCCAGGCGATCGGGTTCGAGTCGGCCCTGCGCGCCTACATGACCGACTGCCTCGGGACATCGGACTGCCCCTTCAGCGGTACCGTCGACCAAGGCATGGCAGACCTCGGAACGGTGCTCGCGAGCGTCGAGCAGTCGCCGCTGCCGGCCGCCGACGGCCGCCTCCTCGGAGCCGACTCGCTCCTGACCGGCATCATCGCCGCGCTGTACGCCGAGGAGAGCTGGCCATACCTCACGATCGCGTTGGCCGACGTCCTGCAGGGGGATCCCGAGGTCGCCTTCCAGCTCGCGGACTTCTACTACAGCCGCGAGAACGGCGCGTACCTCGACAACTCGACCGAGGCGTTCCGGGCGTACAACTGCATGGACTACCCCGACGACATCACCGACGAGGCGCAGGCGGCCGGCGACGCGGAGATCGCCGCCCAGGCGCCGACCGTGGCGCCGTACTGGTCGGGTCCGGACTCCTGCGAGAACTGGCCGTACCCGCCCACCGGCACGCGCGGGGTGATCACCGCCGACGGCGCGGCTCCGATCGTGGTGGTCGGCACCACGAACGACCCAGCGACACCGTACGAATGGTCGGTCGCCCTCGCCGACCAGCTCGCGTCGGGGGTGCTGATCACGCGCGTCGGCGAGGGACACACGGGCTACAACAAGGGCAACGCGTGCGTGGATGCGGCCGTGGAGGCGTACCTGCTGCAGGGGACGGTTCCCGAGGACGGCCTGCGCTGCGAGTAGAGCGGATGCCGGAGCCGCTCGCGTTCGCGGGGGCCCCGGCGACCCTGTAAGATCGATGATCGTGCGCAGCGCGAGCGCGGCGCGCCACCTTAGCTCAGTCGGCAGAGCATCTCACTCGTAATGAGAAGGTCGAGAGTTCGATTCTCTCAGGTGGCTCCACATTCACCTGGTCACGTGGGCTTTGATTGATTCCGGAAGGGATCACGCAGTGGCCGATTGGACACTTGTAGGACACATTTCACCGCCTGACCAGGGTTTCGGGTCCGGCCCGGTCGCGTTCGTCGACGCATCTCGACTCGCCTGGCGTCGTCTCGCGCACCTCTTGTGTATGACCGAACTCACTCCCAACGGCCTCGAGGACGTGTTCACCACGAGCGAGCTCGCGGCGCATTTGAAGGTCTCCCGGCAGGTGATCTACGACCTCCGCCACAACGGCCAGGGACCACGTGGATTTCATGTCGGCAAAGAGCTGCGCTACACGGTCTCGGAGATCAACGCCTGGCTCGAACAGCGATCGGACCCGGTATCGGAGGGCGCCGTCGATGCCCGGTAAACCGCGGACCGAGGTCGGCACGTTCGGTGCGATCTCCGTTGCGAAGCTGCCTTCCGGTGCGATGCAGGCACATTGCCGGTTCCGTGACTGGGATGGCCGGCTCCGGCCGGTGACGGCCACAGGGGCGACGAAGGCAAAGGCTGTCGCCGCTCTCCGCGCAAAGCTTGTCGAGCGCGATCGTTTCCCCGACGCAGGGCAGCCCGTCACGCCCGACACTCCGTTTCCCCAGCTGGCCGCGCTCTGGCTGGACGAAGTCGAGGCCAGTGTGCGGCTGTCGGACGGCACAAAGCAGCTCTACGCGACCGAAGTTCGGACCCTGCTAATGCCCGCCTGGGAGCATCTGACACTTCGCGAGATGACGACGGGACGGCTGGAGCGCTTTCTCCGGGCGCAGGAGGCGGCGTCCCCTTCGAAGGCCAAGCAATCCCGCGTGTTGTTGAACCTGATCATGAAGTTCGCAATGCGCCACGATGCAATCCGCCACAACCCGGTCTCCGGCACCTCGCCGCTTCACAAGGCGCCCTCGACGCCGAAAGCATTGACGATGGCGGAGATCACTCGGATCCGCAAGGCGGCTCGTGAGTGGCGCACAGGAGGTGGCCTCCCGGGCCCGAAGCCCGATGGTCAACTCCGCGAGATCATCGAGGTCATGCTCGGCAGCTCGGCCCGCATCGGCGAAGCGCTCGCACTACGCAAGTGCGACGTCGACATGACGGCGAGTCCAGCGACGGCGCACATTCGCGGCACGATCGTGGTTCGGAAGGGTCAGGGAGTATTGCGTCAAGACTGGCCCAAGACACACAAGTCAGACCGGATCGTGGCAATACCGCAGTTCGCGGCTGAGGTCATTCGGCATCGCCTCGCGCTGATCGACGACAATGACCCCGAGCACTTGTTGTTCTTCACCAAACGGGGGACGCCGATCACGCCGTACAACGCGCGGCGAACCTTCCGTCAGGTGCTGCGCGAGGCGGGCCTGGCGGGGCAAGGCATCAAGCCGCATTCGTTCCGAAAGACGGTTGCGACGCTCATCAGCGAAGAGGCGAGCGATGAAATGGCCGCCGAGATGCTTGGTCACGCCGATACCGCGGTCACCAGAGAGCACTACATCGAGCGCAAGCAGAAAGCGAACCCCGAGACCGCACGGATACTTGAGGGGCTCGCGCCGCCCAACGACGGGCTGCCCCCTTCGTGAGGACTCATCTCCGCATCGGCTGCCAGTTCGTGTCGCTCAGATGGCGTAGTTATGCAAAGACTATGGCGAGGGTCGCGGCGGCGTGGTCCGTTACGTCACACCGCACCGGCACCGACAGTCGCATAGAAGGCTCGCTCCGCTTCGCGTCGTCGCTCCACATCCTCGAGGACGAACTGGACGAAGTCCTCGTCGCGATTCGTGATGGCGACGTCGTCTGTCGCGCCCGCTGGAGGTTCTCCCGGCCACGACGTCTGGCGTGTCGGCCGATCCTTGTCAAGCCGCGTGCCGCAGGTGCTTGCCCACTCCCGCAGCCGCTGACGAGCGTCTGCGAAGTCGTGATGCCAGCCGAAGGGAGCTGATCCGTGCTGGTCGGGGTCGTACGCACAGAGCCAGTGGAGATGCAGTGCCGAGAGTTCCCAGACCAATTCAGGATGCCGATGCCACAGCGGGGGTAGGACAGACGCAGGGAGCCCGTACGTTTGGCGCAACCAATTGACCCATCGGTTCAGAATGATCCACTCCGTCTCGGCTTGCTCCGCGTTGAGAAGGTTCCAATTCACCGGACGGGGAGGTTCGGAGGAGGTCGGTCCATCAAGGTCGTCATCGGCCTCGGCGGGCCGATGCGGTCGGGGTTTTTCCTCGGAATAGCCCGTCGGTCGGGGTGACATCGGGATCCGTCAGAGGCCGAGTGCGGTGGCAGCGGCGCCCTGGGACTGTGTCGGATTCATCTCCCGCGTGAGTACCTCCCGATTCGCGACGGTCCTCCGCGTGCGATCTACTTCGTAGTTGGTGCGGGCGAGGTCGTGTCCGAGCTTCTTCGCGACGAATTCCTGGGCTTCGACGACTTGACCATCGCGCTCGACGGTGAAGGTGTGGATGTATCCCTCGGCGATGAAGCTGTCTCCCTTGGCGAGTCGAGCCAGAGCTCGCTCGGCGGTGGCTCGGTAGGCGACCATGTCATGAAAACTGGGTTCGAGTTCGGTGAAGCTGCCGTCCTCGTTGCGGCGGAAGTGTGGCTGCCCGATCCGGACGTACAGGCGACTTTCTCCAGTCGATGTGATGCTCTGCTGGGGCTCTGAAGCGATGAAGCCGGAGATGGATTGCTGGGTGTGAAGTGCCATCGGACTGATCCTCTGTCGAGGCGGACCGGGGTGTCCGCTCTACCGAGGAGGTGCGCGCGACGTCCCGTCTCGGTTAGCGAGCGGCACGTCGGCGCTCACCAATATGCTCGTCGTTGGCCGAGAAGGGGATGCCGGTCATCGGAACGAACAAACGTCACGCGCAGTACTACGACCGACTCATGAACGATCGCATCGTGCAACGGCTCGCCGAGGAAAGTCCGCTGCAGTCACTGACTGCGCAGGAACGTCAAGAAAGTGTCCTCCCCGTCACCCGCGACCCACAGCCGAAGAAGTGCAGAGCTTGGGTCCGGTTCGGGCCGCACGCCACCCAAGTCGACGGACTCGTGGTCGTCTGGAACGACGTCGCCTGTGGAATCGAGTTCACCGTCGGCGATCAACAGATGCGCTGTTGGGTCTGGGCGAACGCCGTCACTCCGGCGGCATGAACGCTGAGACCCTGCGGATACGTTGTGGACGCTCCTGACGGTCCCAGAGTTGAACGGCGGGCCGCTGAGTGTCAGCGGTCGCCCTCAACCCACGTGATCATCGTCGGGGCGCGTCCCATCCAGATTGAAATCAGGACGCTCTCGCAGCAGTGACTCGAGCGCGGATCGATCAGTGAGCAGCAGCTTCGCGTCGCGTCGCGATGTCCAGGTCCGCAGCCGCGTCACCATGGGCGGGGCCGCGCGAAACATCACCAGCCCTGTGCCGAACGGCAGGGTGCGTATGACATCCGGGGGCATGATCGCAACACGGCGGATCGATCGTTGCGACGAGCGCGCGCCGCGGTCGCCGACCGTCGTGGACTCAGTAGCCTCGTCGCGTTCCCCGACGAGGGTGGAAAGGTCTTGAAGGTCGCGAGAGTTCGACCCACCGCCGAGGATGACCTTGACGATCGACGCGTCCCAGATCGCCCCGGCCGCGTTGTCGCTCCATTTCGACCGCGCCTGGGTGAGGGACTGCAGGACGGGCATCGTCGTGATCCCAGTGCCGCCGCCCTCGGCCATCAGGGTCGGCAGAGACGGAAGCGGAGCGAGGTTGCCGATCTCGTCCAAAGCGAGCAGCAGCGGTGGGTCGAGGCGCGCCCCCGGATTGCGCGCCGCGATCCGGCGCGCAGACTCCACGACATCCTCGACGAAGGCCGCGACGAGCGCAGCCGAGTTGTTGGCGCCGGCGCCAGTGGCGAGGAGGAACAATGTTCCATTGCTGCGCAGGAAGGACTCGGGGTCGAACGACTCGCCCTCGGCCGGAGACACGGCGGCGAGTACACGCGGATCGGCGAGCGCACCGAGCGCGAGAGACACGCCCTGCCATATCGAATCGCGCGTTCGGGGATCGGATTCGAGCATGGCTTGCAGGGAATCGGCCCAGCCCGTCGCTGCGCGTGAGTCGTTGACGAGGATGGCAACGGCATCGGAAGCGGCGGCGGGGTCCAGCGTCCAGCGGAACAACTCGCTGGGTGGCCGGCCGGCCAGTGCGGCGGCGTGGAGCAGAGACTGGAGCGCGGTACGAGTCTTGGACTCCCAGAATCCGCCAGACTCAACACCGCCGGCGGCCAGGCCCGTGCCAGCGGCGAGCCCCGCCGCTCTGATCATCGCCGTCAGTGGGTTCTCGCATCCGCGGATGGGGGACCATCGCAGTCCTGCGGGCACTCCTTCAGTCAACTGTTGCGGGTCGAAAACGGCGACAGGTCCGATGCGAGCGCGTGCTCGCAGTGTGGCGGTGAGGTTGTCCGGGCGAGTTGATGTGGTGACGACGGGGCCGGGTGCATCAAGGATCGAGTTGATGACGATGTGTGCGCCCTTGCCGGATCTTGGGGGACCGATGACAAGGATCGAGTCCTCGACGCTCGCCCAGACCGCGGATGATCGCGCGTGGCCGATCAGATACCCGACGTCGCATGGCGCAGCATTGGTGAGTGACGGTCGCAGGTGCGCGGCTCGCCGCATCAACGCGCTTCGTGAGGCGGCTTTCGCAACGTCCTCGCGGGCGGCTATCCCTGCAATGCGGTGCGGGTCGAGCCGGCCCGCCCGGCGATGGCCGCGGATAATTCGCCAGACGAGGATACCGGCGCTTGCGCTCGCAGCCATGAGCAGACCTGCGCACACCCAGTAGGCGGCCGGGTCGAGCCCAGGCGCTCGCAGCGCGGTAGCGGGATCGCCGGGGTTGAGGAGCACGGCGATCCCCGCGTCGACCCCGCCCGCGGGCTGGCCCAGACCGCTCAGCCACGTGGCTGCGGACCCGGCTATCCGAAGGAGCGCCGCGATCACGACTCCGGTGATGAGGACTCCGAGGCCGAGGTTGGTCAGCTCGTCTCCGTGGCTGCTTGAAGCCCCTGGCATGCTCATGGGAGCACCCGGTCGGGGTTGTGTGCGGCGATCACTAGAGGCTGATGTCCGGTTCGAGGCGAAGCGGACGGCGCGTGTTGGTCGCGAAGCCGATGGGCCTGTCGAGTCCGGCGCTGTTCGTGGAGTCCAGGAGGTCTATCGCATCGCGGGTCTCGGTGACGATCGTCGCAATCCCTTCCTGCAGCAGTCGATGGCAGCCGGCGCTGGCGGGGCTGGTCACGGGTCCGGGGACCGCGCCGATGGGCTTTCCGAGCGCATGGGCTTGACTCGCAACGTTCAGCGATCCGGAGCGGTAGCCCGCCTCGACCACGACAGTGGCGCCGCTCAGCGCGGCGAGGAGTCGGTTGCGTTGCAGAAACCGCCAGCGCGTCGGCGCGGACCCGGGAGGCAGTTCGCTGACGAGCAAGCCGCCGGAGTCCTGAATACGTTCGAACAGCTGCTGATTGCCGACAGGATAGAAACGGTCGAGGCCGGTTGCCAGGACTGCCACCGTTGCCCCCGGACGGGCCGTCGTGGCTGCCCGATGTGCGGCACCGTCGATCCCGTATGCGCCACCGGAGTAGATGATCCGGCCCTGTGAGGCGAGGTCGGCTGCGAGCTCCGTAGTGACCTGTTCGCCATAGCTCGTCGCGGCTCGGGCGCCGACAAGGGTGATGCGGCTTGCCGCGACACCTTCGAGCCGGCTGGGCTGCCCGCTGAGCCAGAGGGCGAGCGGCGCCTGAGTGCCGAGCTGCTGGAGCTCGGCAGGCCAGGCCAGATCCTCCGTTGTCAGCATGGTCAACGCGCGGCGCTCCATCTCGTCTCGGACGCGGTCCACCTGGCCCGGGTCGAGGCGGGGCGCCAGCCTTCGCCGCCACAGGCTCCCTTCCGTCGGATCGATCGACGCCGGCAGAGCACTGTCGGATGCAACGAGGGCGAGGGTCTCGACGGCGCCCACCCGGGTAACCAGGGTTCCGGTGACGTTGTCGCCGGGTTCGGATGCCGCGGCCAGGCTGATGCGGGCGAGCCGGTCTTCGGAGAACGAGTGGCCCATGAGGTGCCTCCTTGGTTGAGCAGGTGCGTCGGGTGCGCCTGCGGTCATGCCGTCATTCGCGCGGTGGTGTCGAAGATGGCGAGCTCTTCGGGATGCAGTTGGTGCTGGACGACGAAGCTGCGGTCTTTCACTCGCCATAGCCCCTGACCAGTACCGAGCGCCGGCAGCAGGTTCATCTCCGTCCGGGTGAGGCCGAGCGCCGTGGCCGTTGATCCGAGCTGGTCCGGCTCCTGCCGGTACACGATGCGGGTTTCCGCGTTGGCGAGGAGGGACGATGCGAGCGCGCGCATTGCCGAGCCGGAGTCGCCGACGTTGTCCAGGTCGGAGAGCTTGTGGAAGATGAGCATGTTCGCGATGCCGAAGTGACGCGCCAGACGCCATTGGGCGTCCATCCGGCGGAGCAGCGCCGGGTAGGCCATCAAGCGCCAGGCCTCGTCGTAGATGACCCACCGTTGGCCGCCGGCCGGGTCGGCCAGCGCCGCCTCCATCCACGCCGATGAGCACGTCATCAGAACGGAGATGAGGGTGGAGTTCTCCGCAACGCGTGATAGATCGAGAGACACCATGGGCAGTGACGGGTCGAAGCGGACGGTGGACGGTCCGTCGAACAAGCCGGCAAGATCGCCCGCGACGAGTCTGCGGAGCGCGTGACCGACGAGCCGGCCGTCTTCCGCCAGTCGACGCGCCCGATCGTCGGCGTCGCTGGGCGAAAGAATGCGCTCAACGACCATGGGCAAGATCGGCACGTCCGCACTGCGGACGGCATCCGTCAGGGCAAGGTCAATTGCGGTGTGCTCCAAGGGCGTGAGCGACCGTTCTAATACCGTCTCAGCCAGCGCACCGATCAGGTCGCGCCGTCGGGCCGCGACCTGAGCGGTCCACTCGGAATCGGACAGCGCCGACGCGCGGTGGCCTTCATCGAGCGGGTTCAGACGGTTGCGGAGACCGTGACCGAGGATGATCGCGCGGCCACCAACGGCCTCTGCCACTGCGGTGTGCTCTCCCTTCGGATCTCCAGGGACGTAGACACGGCGACCGAAGGGCAGGGACCGGGAGTAGAGGGACTTGGCGAGCGAAGACTTGCCAGATCCGACGATGCCTGCCAGGACGACGTTCGGTGCGGTGATGAGCCCGCGTTGGTAGAGAACCCACGGGTCGTAGACGAACGAGCCGCCGGAGTACAAGTCTTGTCCGACGAAGACGCCGGCTGGCCCAAGCCCCGCCTCGGCGAGGAAGGGATAGTGGCCTGCGAGCGTGGCGGACGTGTCCTGATGCTGGGGCAGCCTCAGGCTACGGGGCATGCGCAGGGCAGCGGGCCCGGGTTCGCCCGCAGCAGGCAGAAACGCCGCGGCGCGGGCTTCGACACGCTCCGCGACCCACCTCTCTTTCGCCGCCCGCGCGTGGTCCCTCTGTGCGTCTGCCTCGAGCCGCGCGGCTGCGCGTTCGCGTTGGCGGCGCTGACGGCGATGCTCCCCGCTCGGGTTGACGAGCGCCGTCGCGTGCAGCTGTTCGTCGCTCCTCATAGCGCGACGCTCCTCGCTGGTGTCCGCTTGGCGCCCCGAGAACCCGTCCACACCGGGTGGATCGGGGTCCGCGATGGTGTCGTGCGCGCGTCTGCCCGCGGGGACGACGGCTCCTCGTCGTCCGGGCCACCCGGGAAGCGGCGCAGAAGCGAGACGTAGCCCAGCCGCGGATTGTGGATGAGCGCGTACCCACACACGCGGTCATCGCTTATGTGATCTGTCGGCCCTGCAGGGATGCCTTCGTAGACGTATCCGTTGACGAGTGCGGATTCGGTGGTTTCGTCTCCGTAGTCTTGCTGCGCGAGGTGCCGAATAGCAGCCCGCGGCCCGGATCGCTGAAGGATGTCGAGCGCGATGACCGCGTCAGCGCCCTGTAGGAAGATGACGTTGAGCCATCGCTCGCTCTTCTCGACGGGAGCCCACGCGACCCGCCCTGAGTCCTGCGAGGCAAGGTCGGCGGCGCCCTCGGCTGCGTCGAGCAGTTCACGGGTTCGGACGAGTGCCCATGCGGCGCCGTCTGCTTCTCGAGCCCCGAGCGCGGCGTCTCCGTCATCGGAGCGCGCCCGACCACGGTGGCGCATGTGGGCGTGAGCTAGCTGATCGGCTATCTGAACGAGCGAACGAAGACTGCCCAGGAGTTCACCGATCAAGGGGTACAGATCGGTGGGGTCGTCGAGGGCCGTTGTCGCGTGGGCCAGATCCGTCACCGCCGCCGAGGCAGTGGCACCGATCCGACGAGTGCTTCCGTGGGGTTCCATGGGATTCTCCAATCCACTCGCTGAGCTTTGTGGCCGGGTCATACCGGCCGGCACAGAGGGAGCGCGCTGGCGGTGAACGCCTGCGCCTGCTGACCGACCAGTCGGCGCGTCTCGCAGGAGGCTTGGATCGCCGCCTGTTCGACGGTCGCAACCGCGACATCGAGCTCGGTCAGCGTGGGAGCCGAAATGCTGATCAGCCCGACGGTCCGCAGCACGCCGTGGCCCGCTGTGAGGTCGGCTTCTTGCTGTAGTACGTCCTCGTACTCGGCCGTGGCAGCGGCATCCTCGATTTGACCGATGCGACGGCGCTGGTGTGCGTCGCTGATCAGCTCGGTCTTCTTGCGGCGGATGTCCCTCGCGGCGTGATCTGAGCGCACCGGAATGTAATGAAGCGCGACACTGCGCAGAACGCCGTTCGACAGCACAAGCGGTGACAGAAATCCGGGGTACACCTGCGACCGCGGCCATTCGCTGATCCACAGCACGACGTGGTGAGCGCTGTCGCTGCGCAATCCGGCCCAGCTCTCCGCGACGGCCACGGGGCCTGCGTTGGCTAGCGAACGGCCGGCCGACGGATGCCGCTCCAGACCGAGGCTCGCTGCCGGATCGTATGCGGACCGTAGTACCGCGGCGAGCTCACTCGGACCGAGCCAGTCGCCGGCGGTGAGGTCTGCGGCTCGCAGTGCGGCGGTGAGTGCCGCCATCTCTTGGCGAAGGACGGCCGCCGATCCGCGCATTCCTCCGCCGCCGGCCCGGATCTGTCGCGCGGCGGCCTTCAGATCCAGAGCGATGCTGATGGTTGTGGCGTGTCGCTCACCTGCTGGGCCCGCGCGCTCGATGAGTTCTCGGTAGGTCGTGGCCGCCCAGGTGCCGTCGTCCGATCCCTGACGCCCCCACCACTCGTCGAGCCCGGTTCCCGAGTCGAGCAGTGTCCGCTCGGATACCTGAAGTCGTGAGATACGACCCGAGCGGCATGCTCCCGCGAGCACGCGACCCCATCCGGTCACCCTCCGGTGCTGTTCCGAGGGATCGAGCAGCACGAACGCGGGGTGTGTAACAGTGAGAACCGCCGTGAGGGTCTGTCCGTGGGCGTCGTGGACCATCGCAGCGCCCGACTCGGCGTCCACCCACTCGCGCAACCGTGCGGCATCGCCGGGGAGCGCCAGCGTACCGGCGGGCCGGGGACGTTCGATCCGCTTGCGGTAGGACAGTTGTCCGGTCAGAGTTCGCCGCGACCATTGCCACAGGACCGGGGTCCACTCGACGAGCTTTCGACCGCCGACGCCGACACCGGCGACCAGAACCGCTGACCCCCAGATCGGTGCTGTCCACGCCACCGCCTCTGCGCCTGAGGTGTAGAGCGCGGCGACGATGGTCAGCAGCGCAATCGAGACGGCGATGAGCTGTGGAAGCGATAGACCGAGCAGGACGCCGCGACGGGTCAGTCGTGAGAACTGCACGGGCACCGGCTGAAAGCCCGAGTTTGATTCCGATCGTGTCATGGTCGCGTCTCTCCCTGTCGTGGCGGCACTCTCACCGGCGGCCGAGCTGCGGAGTTGTGATGTCCAGGTGCGGCCACACCGACAGGTGCCTCGTGGAGGCGGCCCTCTGCGCGCTGGCTCGAGGGAGCCGCACCCGCGGCGCCTGCGTTCTGGGTCTGAGCATCCGCGGCCCCGGCGATGGCGCTGCCGGCCTTCGGTCCCGTCGTTGCCGCGCCGTGGACCACAGCGGCACCGGCTGCAATCCCGGCACCGACAGCACCCGCTGTGGTGGCCGCCGGCGCTGATCCCCCGGAACCCGCCCCGGTGGATACACTGCCCGTCGCCGCCGCACCTCGATTCGCCGACGACCCAAGAATCTTCGCCGCGTTGCCAGCCATCGGGGCGCTCGGCACCGGGACGGGCCGGTTGAGCGATGATTTTGCTTCCTGCTCGCTCGACATCGCGTGGTACATGTCGAAGCCCACGAAGCTGAGGAACTTGTATGTGATGTACGGAGCAAAGGCGGCGATGAACATCAGCACAATCCCGGCGATGGGATCGCTTATCGATGCCAGATCGGCGTCGATGGGTGCCGAGACCTGAGCGACCGCCACGAGGAAGATCACAACCAGCACGAGCTTCGAGAGGATCAGCGCGACGACGAACGCCGCCCACTTGCCGAACCATCCTTTCGTCGCATCCCAGGTCGACCCCGCGAGGGCGATCGGACCGAACACGATCGCCACGAGAAGAAGCGCCTTGCGAATGAGGAGGGAGAACCAGACAATCGCCGCGGCACTGATCGCCAGTCCGGCCAGGAAGATTGTGACGATCGCTCCGACACCGGGCGTGGCGATATTGATCGTCGCAAGACCGGCGACGAGCAGCGCAATCCGGTCGCCGATGCCGGCCATCGTGTTACCGGTGGCATGCACGATGCCGATCGCGAGCTGATCGGTGATCTCGAGCAGGATCGCGGTGAGCGAGATGATGACGAAGGACCCGAGGATCGACTTGCCAAGCCCCAGCGCAGCTCTCGAAAGCGCGCCGGGGTCGCGCCGCACGAGCCCCGCGATGAGCTGAAAGCAGAAGAAGACGAGCGTGACGAAGATCGCGACGCCGAACAGAACGTTGAATACGTCGATGTACCCCGGGGCCGTGACGTCGACGAGAGTAGTGCTGTCGAAAGCTCGCCATACGGCCTCGAACAGCCACGCGGCCGCCGACCCCATCGCATAGGCGAGCCAATCGAAGGGTGCGCTGATGAGCGTCGCAGTCCCTGCGCCCACTGCGTCGCAGACAGTGGCGATGACCGGCACCTCGCAAACGCTCATCGCGACCGTCCCTGAAGTCCGCATGGTCTGTTCACACCGTCTGGCCGACGCCCCAGAAGAAGTTGATCAGCGTCACGGCGGCACCGCAGATGAGTGCGGCGCCGCACGACACGAGAACGCCGAGCTTGCCTCGCGATGCAAGGTGAGGGTTGGAGGTGTTTGCTCCGACGGCCCAGACAATTGCGGAGACGATCAAGGTGAGAACGCTCAAGATGAGGCCGATCGTCATCATTGCGCCGACGATGACTCGCAGCTGTTCGATCCCTGGGAGACCAGTGGCGTTCGGGTCGATGTCGATCACGGCGTTCTCCTCGCATGGCGTGATGGGTGCCGAATGAAAGGAGCGCCCGAGCTCCCAGCAGGGTCAGACCGGGCTACAGCCCCGCGCCTACACCGAGCAGGAAGTTGACCAGAGCGACGCTCGCGCCGGCGAGCGCGGCCGCACCACACGCGAGCCACACGCCCAGGCGTGCCCGTGCGGCTATTTGGTAATGCCCGTGACTCGTCGCCGAGGCCCATGTGACGGCGCAGACGAGCAGCATGAGCACGGCCGTGATGAGTGTGAACATCATCAGGGCGCCGATGATGTCGCGCAGCTGGTCGGCGCCACCGACGGCGCCGAAGTCGGGAAACACATTCGTCGTCATGCTGCGGTTGCGATGCAGCCGGCGGGTACGAAGCTCCCTACTCCGAGTCCCTGGGCGCCGTGCTCGGTGAGCCAGTCGATGGCGTTGACCGGCGGACTCGAGGGTCCTCCCGGGTGGACCTCGAGGTGCAGGTGGGTGCCTGTCGACCGACCGGACGATCCGACGTCCCCAATGTGCTGGCCCGCCGCGACAGTGCTGCCTGCGACCACATGGACGCCGGCATCCCACATATGAGCGTAAAAGGACGCGACAGGCTCGCCGTTGACGGTGTGCTCGATGATGATCAGATTGCCGAAGCCGCCGCGTGGACCCGCGAACGTGACGATGCCGTCCGCGATCGCCAGGATCGGTGTTCCGCCGGCGGCTGCGAAGTCGCTGCCCTCGTGGAACCTGCGTTCACCCGTGAAGGGGTCGGTGCGCCACCCGTAGCTCGAGGTGTCGGTGTACGTGCCAGGAGGAAGCGGGAAGACGATGCGCGTGGTCTCTGGCACCCGGGGGTCGCCATTACTCGCGTTGGAGGGTCGAGTGGTGAGCGCGTCCAGGATTGCTTCGGCGACGGTCTGATAGTTCTGGTATCGATCGGGATAGGCGCTGACCTCGACGGATTGGGCGGCAACGCCCGGGTCGGCCGATTGCCAGCCCTCGATATCCAATAGTCCTCGTGGCGAGCCGCTGTTGGGTCCGGTCGGCCCGCCATAGAACGCGCGCGCCTGATATGAGGCGTCCATGAGCTCGGCGACCGATCCCCAGCCCGCGATGGGTCGCATTTGAAAGAGTCCGAGTGAGTCGTGATCAGAGCCATCTCCGTCGTTGGGGAAGGTGACAGACTCCGGATATGCACCCGGGTTCGCCAGCATCCGCAATGTCGATTCCGTCAGGGCTGCCATGAGGGCGATGAGGACTCCTGGGCGACCGACGCCGACCGTCTCCGAGCCCACCGTGATGATCGTCGCGGCGTGAGTCAGCTGCTGTCTGTTGAGCGTGACCGTATGACCATCGCGCGTTCGAGCCGTCAGCGAATCGGGGATCTCGCCGACGTTGAGGCCGCTGATCGTGCACGCCACGGCGGCTGGGCTGAGAAGCGTCGCCACGGTGACGAGCCCGATCGAGGGGAGAGTGAGCGCGAGCACGAGCAGGATGCCGAAGAACCTTGCCATCGCATCACTCGAGCGGCTCGTTCACGCCTGAGAGTCGGAGGAGACGGCAGTCCCCTCCGCTGGGGCACGCGATGAAGAGAGTGAACGCCACCTTGCTCGCGGTCACAGCATGTTCGTCGTTCCACGTGCCGCCTCGATGACGGATGCCGCTGACCGTGTAGGCGATCGCGCCCGGCGGGAGCTGATCGGGCGCGGCCTGGGCCAGGGCCGTGGCCCAGGCATCGGGTACACGGATCGACTCGATAGTGAGCCATTGACGAGTCCCGTAGGCCTTGAGCTGCTCCCACTGCTCGATCGTGGGGAGGTAGCCGCGGACGTCGGCGGCGAGTCCGGCGGCTTCTTCCGGATCTCCGACGTCGATCAGCACTTGCGACCAGTCAGAGGGTCCTGCCGTGCCGCGCGTGTCCCATCCGAAGAGAGCGCTTGCCGTGATTTCCGCGAACAGTTCCGGGTTCTTCACGGCGGTAAGTGTTCGAGGGTGGGCGATGGGTGACGAAGGGTCGGCGGCCGTCGTGCCAACCGTTGATGCCGGCAGAGCACGGTCGTTTGCCGGACCTCGGAGCATCCCGTACACGCCGACCGTGATCAGCAGAGCCAGGATGCCCGCACCCGCGCACAGCGCAATGATGAGCCTGCGACGGTGCCGCTGAACATGCATGAGATCTCCCGTCGAGTGTGTCGAAGGTGTCGACGGAGAGGTGCGCGCAGGATTCCACCACGAAGGGTCAGCTGGCGCGTTGCGATGCCGCCGAGCCGTCACCACGTAACTGGCGTACCCGGTCAGCGAAGCGGATACTGCCCTCGAGAGTTGACTCGAAGCGGTCCCACTCGTCCTGTGCAAGCCCGGCGGCGATGACGGACGGATCGAACTCCTGCCACCAGTCCGCGAGGTCATCCCATGTGAAAACGAACCGCTTCAGTTCAGCCGACGGGACACCCTGAGACACTCGGCTGTTCGGATTCGAGGACCTCGGACGGGTCAGCGCTCTCACGACAACTTGCTTCGGGTCCTCACCCCACGAGGGCTCGTCACCTGCTCGCATCCTCGACGCCGCCTCGGCTGCAGCGCGGCGGGTTTCGATACTCTCGGTGCTCGTGCGAGCAACGGTATCGAGCTGCGAGAGGACCTGATCTTCACTGACCCGGCGGAATGCGGGCAGGACGGGAGCGCCGTTCTCTACCGCGTCCAGCTCACGTTGTGCGTGTTGACGGACTTCGGGTGGGAGGGACTCATCTGATGCGATGTCCTGCAGCCGCCCTATGCGTTCCAGCGTCGTGAAGGACCGTCGCCCGGTGACCAAGACGGCTGCCTGGGTGCGCGTGTCCCCTTCATTCCTTCCCGCCGGCGCCGTTAGCGTAACGGCGCCGTCCGGCTCACCAGTCTCCGCCACAGCTCCGAAGCGTGAAGCGATTTGCCGGCGGGCAGCATCCTCTGTGAGAAGTGCCTTGCACTCTCGATACAGAGCCGCCGCCTCCGTGGGCGACAGCGGCTTGTGAAGCGAGTTCTCATCCTGCTCGGCGAGCACCTGCGTGAGACGGTCCGAGATGCCGGCGCGCACCCAGACGCTGACCTTTCGGACGTCGAGCTGCCGCAGTGCGGCGAGTCGACGTGCCCCGCATACGAGGACCCCTTCCGGCGTGACGGTGATGGGCTGCAGGAGACCTTGGCGCTCGATCGACTCCGCGAGCGCCTCTACGTCTCCGAGATCGACGCGGTGCCGCGATCCCACCCGGATGGAATCGACGGCCCGCTCGAGCTCGATGTGCCCCTGCTGCTTCATGGCCGTCTTCTCGGTACGTTCTCGAGAAGGCAGGCAAGGACGCGGTCGTCATGGAGGAGCGATTCCAGCGACTCGCCAACAAGCAGTCGGAGAAGGATGCCTCGCCCTGTCGCCGTGTGCTCCTGCGTGGGGTCGGGGGAGCCGAGCAGGGTGCGTAGCATTGCACGCCAGGCCGTCTGTGTAACATCCAGCAAGGCCCGCGCGGCGTGATCGCGGCGAAGTTGCTCGAATGCAGCAGGTCGCGAGGAAGCGTCGGCGAGTCGAGCGCACACGTACTCGACCCCGGCGCGAGCGGTATCGGCGGGCCAGCCGACCAGCGCGAACAACGCGATGGCATCCTCCATCGCAGACTCGACTGCTCCGGACTGCTCCGGCTCATCGCGATCGAACGGCTGGACCCTGAACGCAGGGTGGTAGTCGATCAGTGCGTTCTCACGGTCGCTGAAGCGCTCGGCATCGTGGAAGACGGAGTAGCGGGGTCGGCGCGCTTGATGCACGGAGCACAGAAGACCGCGCGCCCGTTCTTCCGCGATGCACGTGACCTGCACGGCCCGCGTCACGATGGCCCACGGGTCTTCGGCGCGGCGCGTGGAGGTCGCGCGCATGGCATCGAACGCGGCGGCCGCCGCCTCCCATGGGTCCAGGCCGTGCTTGCGAGCGAGCGCGGCGTAGCGCGACGCTGCGTAGGTCATGAGGTCGGCGACCTCTCGGTCCGATTGCCACCCGTCAGCGTTATCGCTCATGCGATCGAGCACTGTGCGCAGACCCTCTGAGTCTTTGAACGCGCTCTTCGCAGTGTGAACTGCCTCTGGCATGATTGCACCTCCTGGCTGGGAGGTGCGCAGGTCGTTCGCGGGGGCCGCTGGATAGGCGCGACTCGATTTCGAGCCCGCCACGATCAACTCCGCCCGAGCGCGTCGGGTCTGATGCTCGGGCGGCTGCGCCCGAATGCATCAAGCGGAGGAAGCGCCGAGCTGCGATTGAGGATGGCGCGGTGCGTGGCCTCCGCGGGATGCCGGAGTCGTCGAGCGAGTTCGGCCTCGAAGTCGATCCCGCGCCCTGCAACCCGTCCAGCTCCCGTGCTGATGAGGTCGGACATGCGAACCCATGCGACGCCATGTCCGGGAGTGAGGCTTGCCCGAAGCCGCTGTTCCGTCGCGGCACGGTCGAGGTGGGCGCCGTGAGCGTGATCCTCCGCCATTAGTTCAAGAGCCGCGCTCTCCGTGAGGGGCTTGAGAGTGCCTTCCCTCTTCGTATTCGGCGAATCGTGCATGGTTCAATTCCTCTCCGTGAGTTCGTTCTGTTGTCTGCCTACGGCCACGTGGTCCTGCAGCCATCTACCGACTGTCGATGGGTGAACGCCGAGGCTTTGCGCGATCGCGCGATTCGACCATCCGCGTGCGCGCAGTTCGGCCGCGCCATCTGGTCCGGCCTCCACCGGCTCGGTCAGCGCATCGTCCAAGACCACCTGCAGTTGCGTGGGCGCATCGGCGACCATGTCGACCGCGCTCGCGGCTTCGAGGTCCGCCTCCACCGCGGCCGGTTTCGATGCGTGTCGGGTCAGGATTGATGTGAGATGCGTGATGGCAAGCAGCACGAGCGGGGGGACGGCCGCGACGGCCGCTGCCAATACGAGGGGCACTTCCGAAGTCGCGGTCAGGATTGCGTGGAGAGCGTTGCCTGCCACGGAGATGAGAGCGCCTGCGAAGAGCAGCAGCCACGGGTACCATGCCGCTTGCGTTCCCGCGAGGACGACGACGGCGACTGTTGCGACGACGATGATGCCGTCCACGATCAGCGGCCAGGTCCACGCCTGTTCGGCGCCCAACCCAGAGCGCCGGGCCAGGTCGGCGAGTGACGTGAACGAGAGCCAGAACGCGCCGGCCGCAATGAAGATGGTGCCGACGACGGCGGTCAGCATCGCAAGTCGGATGCCGCCTCTCGCCCGAGTCACGGGAACCTCCGTGCTGAGGTCGCGAGTCGCGGCTCTGGCGGTCCGTCGGCGATTTTCAGCGCAGCTGTGTGTGCTCGGTTCGGCAAGGTGTGCCGGCACGCCGACGTCACCGTTCGCTCGATCTCTTGCGCGTCCAGCCCGATCTGCTCCGCAGCGGGGCCGAGGACATCGACGATGGCCTCGGCGACCACTCCTGCTTCGCTCAGTCGGCATGCCGCCCAGAACAGTCCGTGGTTGCGTTCCCCCTCGCGCAGCCGCGAGACCCAGCGGCCGAGCGCTTCGCTGCTGACAGCGCCCTGGGGTGCGCGAGTCTCTTGTGCTGGTTGCGGATCGACGAACTCACGGAGTGCTCGGGCATCGATCGGCCGCGCTGGAGCGGACGACAGCGAGAACGGACGGTACGACATTGCGCCGTTAGCAAGGAGCGCGATGGAGGGCGGAACGACGACGTAGCCCCCGTCACCCCGGAAGTCGATGTGTGAACGAGCTGCCTGCCAGCATCGCTGCGGACTTGTATTCACAGGGAAGTAGATGTGCAGCCCGCCCGATGGCGTCCGCACCCGCGCAATCTCGCCATCGAGCAGCCCCGCGCTGACCGCGCTTCGGAGCATGGGGAAGCCTGATCCCTCAGGTTTGATGTCCACGTCGACGACGTCGATGCCCGACGTCTGCCCGGTCGGCATCCCGATGTTCGCCCGCGGCGAGCGACGCCACCATGCCGTGATCTGCTTGAGATCGCATGTGGCGGCAAGGAAGCCTGCGCCGGTCAGCGGCCGCTTCCCGCCCGGCTCGCAGGGAAAGATCGGCAGCCCTGCCGTCGCAAACCGGATCGCCGCGTCGCGCGCGCCCAGAGTACGGACTTGCAGCAGCACATCGGCGATCGTCATGACATGCTCCGGGTCCGGGTGAATTCGGTGAGCCGCGGGGGAGTCGGCGAAGAAGGTACAAACCGTTGCGGCTGCTCCGCCGGTCCGGAACGGTCCAGTTCGAGAGGACGACCCGCTCCGATCTGGTCGGTGGGAAGCGCCTCGAGGATCGCGACCGCAGTGCGTCGGACACGCTCACCGGTCCGCTGAACGATGGCCACGGCATCCGAATCGGGAACGGCCGTTGCCCAGCCTGCGACGTAGGGGATCGTGTATTCCTGAGTGTCCATGCCGTGAGCCGCGGCGACCATGAGTGCGACCGATTCGGCCTCGACTTCTCCGATGCCGCGGTGAGAGAGTGCCTCATGGTTGGGGCCGTGCAACCGGATGTGGGCGAGTTCGTGCGCCAGGGTCTTCGTGCGCGCCGCCGCGTCGAGATCGTCGCGGATCGCGACGTGCCGCATCGAGAAGTCCGTCCGTCCGTTGGCCCCGCCCAGGGGCGACGCGTCGGCGACCAACGACAGAGTGAAACCTTCCGTCTCCATCAACATCGCAAGTCCCTCCCATAGACCGGTGGGAGCGGAGCCCCGCAGAAGCTGAGGATGCGGGAACTCCGCGACGGGAGGACCATTCGTCTGGGCAATGTCCCAGACATACGCGGGCCGGGTGCCGGTGATACCGGCACGCACCGCTTCGCCTGACCGTGGACGCTCGCGAGGTGAGAGTCGACGCCAGGACGAGGCGTCTAGGGGGGTGGTGGTCGCGAATCGCGCCGTGCGCGGCGCGAAGATCATGTAGCCGTGCTGGCCCGCGACCACGCTGCGGCCAAGTGCCTGCCACTGCTTGAAGCCTGCAACATAGGTCGGCAGGGGTTCGGTGACCGTGCCTGCCTCGAAAGCAGCGACGTGCTGTGCCCAGATGAGGAGGGTGTTGTTGAAGGACCGAGAGCGGAAGTGGGCTGCGAACTCGAGCGCCCGCTTCCAGTCGTCGCTCTCGATCAGCACCTCGACGGAGCGAACGAGTCGATCGTGCAACTCGTTCAGCTTCGACTCGGACTCGGGCCTTGGCATCTGGTCGGACACGACGATCACCTCTCCTGAGTGACGGCGCCTCATCACGAGGGCATCCATGACACTGAGGTGCTCCATGGGGAGCAGTTGAGGCACTCTGCGAGACCACACCGCCGGAGCGGGGTCATTCGAATGCGAAAGTGCAAGCTCGAGGGCTCGGAGTTCGTCTCTCCGAGGGGCGTCTTTGAAAGTCGGCAGCGTCAGTCTGTCGCCGGCTGGTGCATCAGCTCTTCGTCACGGACCCTCCTTTGAGCATGCTCAAAATCTTCATTCACTGGTTTACCACCACCTTTGAGCATGCGCAACCATTGCTTTGAGCATGCCCAACCCGTAGATTGAGCATGCCCAAGCATGGGTGCGACACGACGATTGCCTTGCCTTGCCCGAGGGTGAAGGGTGCTCCAGCGAAATGACAGAAGATGATGACAGGTCAGCTGCACAGGATCTGGCGAAGCGCCTCAGGCTCTTGCTTGATGTGTCCATCGCGGAGTCCGGAGCCGAGCCGACCTACGCGCAGATCGCTGCGTTTCTCGAGTCGCGCGGGGCGCGTCTGTCTCGGTCACGATGGACGTACATGGTGAACGGTCACCGATACGTCAGAGACCCCGTCATCGTCGACGGGTTGGCGGCGTACTTCGACGTGGATGCTCCATTCCTTCTCGGCGAGGAGGGAGCGCCGACGCCCGAGAAGGTGAATGCGCAGATAGACCTCATTCGCGCAATGCGTGCGGCGCGAGTCAAGTCGTATGCCGCGCGCACGTTGGGCGACGTGTCACCGAAGGCACTTCAAGCGATCAGCAAGTTCCTGGATGAGGAAATGACGCAAACCTGAGCAGTGCCCCGCCGGTCCTCGCCGACCCGCCCGTGCGCATGCTCGCGGAAGGGAGTTGAGACACGTGAACATCGAACAGACCGTGTCTACAGCCGTGCAAGAACTCGCGCTGGGCAGTGCGTTCAGCTTCGACGAACTGGTCAGCGCTCTACAGGAGCGTCGCAACAGAACACTTCGAATCATTGAGCTGGTCGATCTCGGCGATCACGACGGGATCTGCGCCGTGTGGCTGATCACCGATTCTGAGGATCTCGTCCTCCATGCGCACAGCGATTCGGTGCTTCACCGCCAGCAGTTCGTGCTCCATGAGTTTGCCCACATGATTCTCGGCCACGGCGATGACGACGACTACTTTGTCGACGACTTCCTGCTTCCCGACATCCCGCCCCACACCCGTCGTCGCCTCCTTGCCCGGCAGGACCTCGACTCCGAGAGCGAAGTCGCTGCGGAGTCCCTCGCTGATCGCTTGGCTGCTGCGATCAGAGGGTCGGCATTCACGAAGTCCCGCTACTTGGAGATCTTCGGATGATCCAAACAGTGATCGCGGCGCTGATGTGGGTGCTCGTCGTCAGTCTGTTGATCCTGCGCCGGCGGAGGGCGGAGCGCAGCATCCTCTACGCCGCAGTCACGATCGCGGTTGCCATGACCCTCAACGTCGACGCTGTCTATCTGCCGGTCGATGCACTCCTGGGTGGCGCGAACATCGGGACTCTCATCGCTGACGCCGCTTTGATGGTCGGTGTCTTCTTCCTTGGCCGAGGCATCATGAAGGCAGCCGAGTACCACCCGCTTCCCGTTCGAATCGCGCTCGGCCCCGTCACGCTCGTCGTGGCGCTTGCGAGTCTCGTCATCGCGTTCGTCCTGATCGACAAGGGCTCCACGACGACGAACTTCATGCTCGACCTGGGAGCGCAGTCGGCGGCGGCTTGGTATTCCGTCATCCAGTTCACGTACTACGGCGTCGTGGTCGCGGCCATGGGCGCAGTTGCCACACGCCAGTTCCGACTTCGCCGCGGTATTCGACGCATCCCGGCCGGTTCGCTGATCGTCGGGGCGATCTTCGGCGTTCTGCTGAGCTTCGTTGTCATTGTGATGGACATCGCGCATCTCGTGGGTGACCTCGATCTGATGGTTGGGGTTGGCGCCGCATACGCCCCGCTGTTTCTCCTGACGTTTCTCTTCCTGTGCATTGGTCTCGCGGGGCAGCCGGCGCTTCGCTTCATCGACGAGCGCACAAGGCTGACCCGCACGCGGAATCTTGTCCAGCAACTCACGCCGTTGTGGAATGCCGCCACCCGGCTCCGCCCCGGCCTGATCCAGCGAGATGCAACGGCGATCCGGCTCGAGGATCCGGAAACGCTGCTGCACCGCGAGGTGGTGGAGATCCGCGACGCGATGATCGATTCACGGGTCGCGTTCGACCCGACGAGCGACGACCGTTACCTACTGGAACGTGCCGAGGCGCATCTGCTTGGCTCAGATGTGCGGTGAACAGGTCCTACCGCGGACGATGGAGCGAGCATCAAGGTTGCGTTCGATGAAGATGCTGGGATGGATGCTGGGCGCTGTGGCCGCATCTGCGCTGGCCGTGGGCGGCGTCATAGCCCGCCGGCTCACCGCTCCTCCCGCTCGCCGACGCTTCGAACTCGTGATTCGGGACGTCGAGATGGAACCCGAGTCCGTGGTGGTCGTCGTCGACCGAAATCGGCAGACCATCCGACGTGGCAGTTACGCCCTCCTGTTCGAGGACGGCGGATGGGCGCAGCTCGCCGACGACGTTACTGATCGCGGGCCGGAACGAGTCGAACGCCGTGTTACGAAACTCTCGGCCGGGCTGAGGCCCTCGGTCGGGGATCGCGCCTCTTGGAGCGGTATCTACTTCGCAACGCCGGCCGAGGCAGGCATTGAGGCGCAAAAAGTGGACCTGCCGACGCCCGTCGGGATTGCCCCAGCATGGTTGCTCGAGGGTACGGGTCAAAATGCATCAACTTGGGCAATTCACATTCACGGAATGGGCAGCCCTCGTTCGGGGCCGCTGCGCGGCGCGCGCGTTGCAGATGAACTCGGATACACCTCGCTCGTCTTGAGCTACAGAAACGACGGCGACGGACCCTCGGTAGGCGGCCGGCGCTCGATGCTCGGGGCTGCGGAAGTCGACGATGTCGCCGCAGCCGTGCATTTCGCTGTTAGTCGCGGAGCGCAACGTGTCGTGCTCTTCGGGTGGTCCATGGGCGCGGCCATCGCGTTGCAGCTCGTGTTGGACGCAGCCATCTCGCCGCACATCGACGCACTGGTCCTCGAATCACCGGTACTCGACTGGGTCGCAACGGTGAAAGCCAACTGTGTACGTGCCGGGCTGCCCGCGGCTGCAGGATGGCTCGCGGTGCCTTGGCTTGCGTTCGGCCCGCTCTCCCGCGCAATCGGACTTCCCGGGCCGATTCCGTTTCGTGTGCTCTCCTGGATGGCCCACGCGCACGAGCTCGAGACGCCGACCCTGATTCTTCACGGCACGCGGGATGACTCCACACCGCTTCAATCCGCTCGTGCGCTCGCCGAGATCCGACCCGACAGCGTTCACCTCGAAGAATTCGACGCCGGCCACACGATGACCTGGAATTCCGACCCTGAGCGCTGGGAACGGATCGTCTCATCCTGGCTATCGACGCGACTCCCGAAGGGCTGACCGCACACTTCCGACGGCGCCGGCGGAACCGCATCAAGAGCGGACACGCCTCTTGCAGATCGAGGGCGCGCACCTCCTCCCCGAAGAGCGGAGGTGGAGCGGTGACGGTGTCGATGCGGGTCATGAGTGCCGGCGACGGCTACAAGTACCTGCTTCGCACCGTGGCCGCAGGGGACGGAGCGCGCTCGCTGTACACGCCCTTGACCCGCTACTACAGCGCCGAAGGAACTCCGCCAGGGCGGTGGATGGGAGCCGGTGTCAACACCCTGGCTTCCGGCATTCGTGAAGGAGACACCGTCACCGAGGCTCAGTTGCAGCTCCTCATCGGAATGGGTCGCCACCCCATTAGCGCCGAGCCGCTCGGCCGCGCCTATCCGCAATACGGGTCTGGCGACGCGCAGCGAGCAGGTCAGCGTGCCGTGGCCGGCTACGACTTCACGTTCTCGATCCCGAAGTCGGCGAGCGTACTTTGGGCCGTTGCCAACGCCGACACGCAGGCGACCATCGCGCGTGCGCATCATCGTGCGGTTGCGCACGTCGTTGCTTACATCGAGCGCGAAGTTGCATCGACGCGCACGGGCGCAGCCACAGGCGACGGGGCGGTTGCGCAGGTCGGGGTGAACGGAATCATTGCAACAGCGTTTGATCATTTCGACAGTCGTGCCGGTGATCCGCATTTGCACACCCACGTGGTCATGAGCAACAAGGTGCAGACGGCACTCGATGGCAAGTGGCGGTCGCTGGATGGCAGGCCCCTGCATGCAGCGGTGGTTGCGCTGTCGGAATTGCATGAAGCGATCTTCAGTGACGAACTTGCACGCTCAATCGGCGTTGCGTGGGAAGCGCGCGATCGTGGCCGTGACCGAAATAGAAGTTGGGCGATCGTCGGCGTTCCAGAAGAACTCGTCGCTGAGTTCTCTACTCGAGCGCACGCCATCGACGACGAAACGGATCGACTCATCGCAACCTATGTTGCAGCGCGCGGTCACCGCCCGGGTGCCGCAACCATCATGAAGCTGCGCGCGCAGGCGACGCTGTCGACGCGTCCAGAAAAGCAACTGCAATCCCTGGCGGAGCTGACCGCTGGGTGGCGCGAACGCGCATCCCGGCTACTTGGACAAGATGCAACGGGGTGGGCAAACGCCCTGCGTGCCAACTCCAAGCCGCAGGCACTGATGCGAGCCGTCGACTTCCCTCCTGATCTTGTTGCCGCCATGGGGACCAACGTAATGACTGCGGTGGCTGAGAAACGTACGACATGGCGTCGTTGGAATTTGGTCGCAGAGGCGGCACGCCAGACAATGCCGGTGCGTTTCGTGTCGGCATCCGATCGCGTGATGGTCGTCGAGCAGATTGCTGATGCCGCCGAGCGCGCGTCCCTTCGCCTGTCACCTCCTGAGGTCGCTGAGAGCCCGCTCGCGTTTCAGCGTGCCGACGGATCCTCGGTCTTCCGTGCGCGTCGAAGTGCATTGTTCACCGCAACGATGATGCTCGAGGCCGAGTCCCGACTGCTCGATCGGTCACACGACAGAAGCGCACCCCGCATTCGGGTGACGCACCGGAATACCGGGAGCGGCGGACGCAACGGTATAGCGCTCGGCGCCGATCAGCAGGCGGCGCTCGACTTGATAGGGAGATCCGGGCGGACAGTTGATGTGCTCGTCGGCGCCGCCGGCACAGGCAAAACAACGGCGATGCGTGCATTGCGCGAGGCATGGGAGTCCGCTTACGGCCAGGGGTCCGTGGTCGGGCTCGCCCCCTCGGCGGGCGCAGCACACGTGCTCGCTGAGGATCTCGGCATTCCCACGGAGAACACCGCGAAGTGGTGGACGAATCATCTGATCCACGGCGAAACCTTCGCTGTCGGGCAACTGGTCATCATCGATGAGGCATCTCTCGCCGGCACGCTCTCGCTGGATCGGATCAGCGCATGCGCAGCGGATGCTGGGGCAAAGGTGCTCCTTGTCGGCGACCAAGCCCAGTTGCAGGCGGTTGATGCAGGAGGGGCGTTTGGCCTGCTCGTTCACGATCGGGATGACGTGCCTGAACTTGTCGACATCTACAGATTCATACATGAATGGGAGAAGGACGCTTCCGTCCAGCTTCGTGAAGGCGATGTCGACGCGATCGAGGCATACGCAGAGCACGGGCGGGTGATGGAGGGCGACGGGGAGGCGATGATCGACGCAGCGTACGCCCAATGGCGCCAGGACTTGAGTCGGGGCAAGTCGACGATCCTCGTTGCGGACTCGAACGACGCTGTCGCAGCGCTCAATATCCGTGCCCGCGCGGAGCGCATCCTTGACGGCGAAATTCGAGGGTTGAAGGAGGTGAACCTGCATGGAGGAAGTGCTGCGGCCGCTGGGGACATCATTCTCACGCGGCGCAATGATCGCACGCTGCGCACTGGCAGAACGTGGGTGCGCAACGGTGATCGATGGAGCGTCATCGAGGTCTTGAATGACGGCGGGATGCTGGTGCGTCGGGCCGGTCGGAAATGGGGAGCGACTGTGCGCTTGCACGCCTCCTACGTCGCTGCGCACGTCGACCTCGGATACGCGATCACCGCGCACCGTGCGCAGGGGATCACTACAGACACGGCCCATGTCCTCGCGCGGTCGGGGATGACGCGCGAGAGCTTCTATGTCGCAATGACGCGAGGACGCGAGACCAACACCGCGTACGTCGCGGTAGACCTTCCCGAAGGTGCTCACTCCGGACCGCACCCCGGAGATCCCCTTGATGTCACAGCCCGCACCGTGCTGAACGGCGTCATGCACCACGTCGGCGCGGAGTTGTCGGCACACGAGACGATCGTCTTGGAGCAAGACCGATGGGGATCCATTGCTCAGCTCGCCGCAGAGTATGAAACCATCGCGGCCGCCGCGCAACGCGAACGGTGGGTCTCGCTGATCGAGAGCTCCGGACTGACGAGCGTCGAGGCGTCGGCCGTGATCGAGTCCGAAGCCTTCGGACCCCTGACTGCTGAGCTTCGCCGTGCCGAGGCCCATCGCCACGACGTCGTCCAGCTGTTCTCCGCCGTCGTGCGCTCGCGCGGGCTGGATGGGGCCGACGACTACGCAGCGGTGCTGTTGTCCCGGCTTTCAATGCTGACAGACAGCGAAACCTCACGGGGCCTCGGCCGCAACGCGCCGAGGCTGATCGTCGGACTCATAGCCGAGGCGCTGGGGTCGATGAGCCCTGATATGCGCCGGGCTCTAGACCAACGCCGAAATCTGATGGAAAGACGCGCCCAACACCTTGCAGAGGACGCGCTCGCAGGGCACGAGGCGTGGGCAAGCGAACTCGGCTCCGAGCCCGATGGGTCTGTCGCGGCGACGTGGAGGCGCCAGGCGCGAGTGGTGGCGGCGTATCGGGACAGGTACGGGGTTGCTGGACATCACGCCCTCGGCCCCGCTCCGGCAACGGCCGCGCAAGAGCGGGATGCCGCACGGGCACGGGCAGCGATTGAGATGGCGCACCGCCTGGCGCGAACGACGCGTGACCAGCGTCGAGAAACACGGGGGACCGGTCGCGAACTCGATGCCCCCGTTCGTTGATGGTCTTCCCCATGTCGGTCCGGCGTTCTACCCTGGTCTCAGGCAACCTCATCCGCGCCGCCGCTCAGCGCGTCGGTACGACAGGCCTTTCGGTCAGTCCCTCCCTGTTCTCGTTGCCGAACACATGGAGGGCAGCCGCATGTTCGGAGTGATTTGGATGCTCAGCATCCGTCTCCGCAGTTTCCTGCGTCGGTTCATGCCGACCAATATCCTTCTCGCCGCGATCTTCACACGTCGTGGCCTGAAGTGGGGAGTGCCGGCGATGCTCATCGCGGGCGCCTACCTCTTCTCCGCCGTGCTCTGCGCGGGGCTTGCCGAGCGAGGTGCGCCCGGATGGCTGAACCTCCTCGTTTTGCTGTTTCTCTGGAACGCGCTCAAGTTCGTCGCAGCAGGCCCTACGAGCCTGGTGTGTCTCGTGCGTGTGCGCACGCAGGAGAGTCAGATCCGGAAAATGATGGTCATGCCCGTGATGAGCGAGGGAGTCGAACTTGAACGCGTCACCGGGTCCCGCTCCAGGGCCATGCATTGATTCTGGGTTGCACCGCGAGGGGCTATGAGCTCACCTCATCTTCGGGCCAGTCTTGTGCGCAGCGCTGGCATTCGAACTCGGAGGTTTCCGCATGACTCTGCCCCAAGAGCAGTTCGACGAACTCCTGCACCGGACTGCGCTCGCCTCACTGTTCTACTACCCCGAGATCGCCGTTGAGGACAGCGACTACAGCCTTGAGAAGGACCTCAACTACTGCCTCGAGCCGGTGATCGCGATGGACTCCATCGACCTCGAGGAACTGCGTGCCGCCGTCGGCCGCGTGATAACAAACCCCTCGGCGCATCGCGCAGAGCTCATCGAACTGGTCATCGGGCTGGCACCCGAGCCGATCGGAGAGTAGGCGAGCGGGGTGGCCGACGCACCAAACGACGGTGAGCGTCGCGCCGACCAGAAAGAGCGGTCTGGCGACGGGCAACTGGATGACCGAGAGCGGATCCGCGAGAGGCGGCGACTATACCGTCAAGACCACTCGGATCAACATCCGGCTTCGACGCGCCGCTGGAAGGAGGCGCATCCTGAGCGCGTTCGTGAGCTGAACCGACGATGGAAGGCTGAGAACCTCGAGCGCTCCCGAGAGCTCAATCGTGAGTCCATGCGTCGGACCACCGCACGCAAGCGGCAGCTCGCCGACAAGCGGCGCAGGGTAAACGACGCCTCGAGGCGTTGGAAGGCAGCACACCCCGACCATGTCCGCGACTACCACCGTCGGTGGGCTGCGGCGAATTCCGACAAGGTCGACGAGTACTACCGGCGCTATCGCATTGCCCATCGTGAAGAGCTCAACGCCCGCGCGACTGCGTGGCGCGACTCGGCGCCCGAGAAGATGAAGCACGCTCGGAAAGCATGGGCCGATCGCAACAAGGAGCGCACCGCCGAGATCCAGCGCAAACGCAGGAGTGATCCCGACAAGTACCGAGCGGATCTGGACAAGAATGCCGCGGCGGCCCGACTCCGTAAGCGCCTCGTCCGAGCTGGTCTGCCGCCAAAGCGGGTTCATCCCTCAACGGCGGGCGAGCGGCGAGCAAACGACCAGACAGCCTCGGACTACTTCACGGATCCGGCTCTCCCGGAGCGACTACGTCAGTTCACGGCTTTCACCGCGACTTTGACGGACGAGGTGATCGCCCATGGCGACCGGATGCTGGAATTCGCTGAGGCCTTTGTCGCAATGCGGGTGCGCATAGGGCTGCCAGCCGTCGACGCGGAGCAGGTCATGTACGCCCGCGCTGCGCAGGTCGTCGCGGAACGGGTGCGGCGCGTCGATTTTCTGACAAGCCGCGAAATTGCGGCAGCGATACGCAGTGCGAAATCGGCCGCTGCGATCGTCGCTCGGGAGCGCCGACTGGATGAAATCAAGGCTGCGGTAAAGGCTCATATTCAGCGTCACAGCGCTCGACTTCGAGCTGACGCTGACCTTGAGAACGCCGTTCGCGCTCGACGCGGTGCGCCAAAGCTGCTCACCGACTTGCTGGTTGTTCGATGCGCGCTTGATGAGATGCTCGAGACGTCGTCAAGCAAGCGCGGCCCAGATGGGGTCTCGCAGAGAGTGGCGAATCAGGTTGAGCGTGCGCTCCTTCCAAGTCTCGCCAGGTTGTCGCCCGGGCAGCCATCGGGACGCGAATCCTTCGGACGATAGGGAATCCTTCGCGGGCACTGCTTACGGAACTGGCGACTATTGGTTCTTGGGATGTGACCACATGCACGAGCGGTTAATCCTGTGATCACCCATCGAAGATGCCGGCGTGATTTATTGACGCTAGGGAGGCCGCCGACCAATCCGCGCGCTTCGTGGGTTTCCGCGTCTACAGGGTCGATGGCTCCGAGGCTAGGAGTGCGGCGTACCCGGTCAATGCTCGCGGGAATCCACACGTCTGCGCATATGCCGTGGCGCGCTCGACGGACCGCGCGCCCATCGCCACGCAAGTCCGTGTCAGCGTGCCCACTGACCGATCAAATTCGTACCATTGGCGCGACGCGCGCGGCGTCGAGGATACTGACGCGGACCATTCGGATCTGCCTTCGGCGACCGGATACTCTGCGAGCGCGATCCGAGTACTATCCGGCGCCCAGCTTGGGACGTTGATGGTGCCTTGACCGTCGAACAGGTGACGCAGGTCGCGCACGTTCGACCCGTCCGAGTCGCAGATTCGCACGATGACGTCGCGGTCAGCGGGGTGCCCTTCGGTGCCAGGAGGAAAGCTACGTACGCGAGCCGGGTGCCGTCCGGAGACGGATGTGGGAATCAGTTGACGCGTTCGCCGAAGGTGAGCTGCTGTGTAGAGAACGCAACCTCTTCCACCATGCGGTTCGCGGTCCCGAAGCCTATGCCCGAGCTGACCCCGATGATGAGGGCGATCTTCCCGTCAAGGTCAGCCATGAAAAGTTCCTTTCGTCGTCGTAGTAGAGCTCCGTATCGTGCGCGGTCACCAGGTGCTGGCGACGGCACGCGCGGCGACCCACCCGGTGGGTGTGTGCACGTAGGCGAGGTCCAGTTGGAGCGGCCAGGTTCCGGTGGCGCCCCAGATGGTCGCGTGAGTGTGAGACCGGGCGGCGAGGGTGACGTCGTCTCCGCGAACGTCGGTTTTGATGTCGACGTTCCGGATCGAGTGGTAGGTCATCTGCCCGCTGGCGATGTCGTCGAGCCATTCGGCCTTGGGCTGCAGGTACCCGGTCATGTGGGTGAGGGTGAAGTCTTCGCCCAGCAGGCCGCGGAGTTCGTCGATGTCGGCGCCGACCATGGCGTCGCACTGTTCCCGGTAGTTGCGGGTGATCTCGTCGACGATCTCCGCGTCCTGGCTGTTCATGCGGTGGCGATGCCGGTGAGGTGCTCCAGCTCCGCGCGGACCACGGCGGGTTCGTCAGCGACCGGCTGGTTGTCCTTGTCTCCGGGGCCGTCCAGTTCGACGTCAGGGTTGAGCGCGGCGAACAGCGGTTCCAGGTCGGTCTGCGCGGGCCCGTGCTCGGCCACGAGCTCGAGCGTCTTGCCGGCCGCGGCCGGTGAGGTGAGTGCGGCCACGAGGACGTCGGCGATTTGGGAGCGGGCGATGACGCCGTCCGACGCGTCCCCGGCGCGGCGGGTGTCTCCTTGCAGGAAGTGGAGCTGGTGCTGGTCGGCGTCGTTGTAGTCGAACCATCCGGGGCGCACGATCGTGTACGGGTGCCCGCTGGCTCGGACGAGTCGTTCGCCGCGACGCTTCCAGTCGTGCGCTTTCGAGGACCGGTTGTAGGAGCCGTCGCGGACGGTGACACCGATGGCGGTCATCAGCGCGACCCGCACCGGGTGGCTTCCGATCGCGGTGAGGACGTTGCGGACGCCGCCGTAGTCGACGTCACGGTAGCCGGCCTCACCGCCGTGGGTGCCGTGGGTGAAGATGACCGCGTCGATCCCGTCGACAGCGGGGCCGAGGGTGGACGGATCGGTCAAGTCTCCCGTGACGGCGTCCGCCCCGGGGGTGGAGGCGTCTCCGGGGATGCGGCTGAGGATGCGCACGCGGTGCCCGGCGCGGGTGGCGGCGGTAGTGACGTGCCGGCCGATGCTGCCGGTTCCGCCGACGAGGAGGATGGTGAGAGGGGTGGTGCTCATGGGGTGCCTTTCGGGGCGGTTCAGGACTGGGCGGCGTTCTTGATTTTCGCGAGGGCGTCCATGAAGCCCTCCGAGCAACCGGATGCGCCCGCGAGTCGGTCGATCTGGAGTGTGTCGATGTCGCGTCCGATGATCTCCCCGGGCAGCGCGGCAGCGAACCGCTGTTGATACTCGAGAGAGACGGGGTCATCGGCGGGGGTGGTGATCTGCACCTCGGTGACGGTGTCGTCGCGGAGGGTGAGGGTCACGTCATGGTGTGAGGGAAGCGACCCGTACCATCCGGTCGCGTCGTAGCTGCCGTCCTGGTAGTCGCTCACCGCGTCCGCTTCTCCCGTCATCGAGGGGGTGGGTGTTTCGGGGGCGGCGCACGAGGCGAGGGCCGCGCCAAGAAGCGCCACCCCCACTGCTGCGCTGCTCCGACCCGTTATGGAAGACATGTGGACTGCCGATCAGCGCCGGCGGGCGGCGGGCTGCAGCTCGTGGGTGCCGTAGCTGTTGTCGTCGGGGTTGATGGTCACGCCCGGGGCGACGAGCGCGTCGATCTGGTCGAGGATCTCCGTCGAGAGAGCGAGCTCGGTGGCAGGAAGGTATGACTCGAGCTGCTCCATCGTGCGCGGGCCGACGATCGCCGCGGTGACGCCAGGGTGGTTGATCGCGAACGCGATCGCCATCTCGATCAGCGTCATGTCGTTCTTCTCGGCCAGTTGGGCCAGGTTCTCGACGACATCGAGCTTGCGCTGGTTGGCGGGGCTGCTCATGTCGAAGCGTGCGCTTGGGCGGGCCGAGGAGGCCGGCTTGCCCGCGGCGTCTTTCCGCCATTTCCCGGACAGCCACCCGGCGGCGAGGGGACTGTAGGTGAGGGTGCCCATCCCGTTCCGCTGAGTGGTGGGGAGGATGTCTTCCTCGATGCCGCGGACGAGGATCGAGTACGGCGGTTGCTCGGTGACGAATCGTTCCAGGTTCCGATCGCGTGACGCCCACTGCGCCTCGACGATCTGCGACCCGGAGAACGACGACGATCCGATGTAGCGGACCTTCCCCTGGTGGACGAGGTCGCTGAGCGCGCCGAGGGTCTCTTCGATGTCGACCGCGGGGTCGGGGCGGTGCACCTGATAGAGGTCGATCCAGTCGGTGCCGAGGCGTCGCAGCGAGTTCTCCACCTCCTGGATGATCCAGCGACGTGACCCGCCACGGTGGTTCGGGTTCTCGCCCATGGGCATGAAGAACTTCGTGGCCAGGAACACGTCGTCGCGGCGGCCGGCGATCGCTTTCCCGGTGATTTCTTCGGAGACGCCTCCGGAGTAGACGTCGGCAGTGTCGATGAAGTTGATGCCGGCGTCCAGAGCGCGGTGGATGATGTGGATGCTGTCCGCCTCGTCCTGGTTGCCCCAGGGGCCGAACATCATGGTGCCCAGGCACAGGGGGCTGACCTGGACGCCGGTGCGTCCGAGCGGGCGGTAATCCATCAGAAGATCTCGTTCCAGGTTTCGGGGGTCACGCTTCGGCGATCTCGCGGGCGAACAACGCGTCGCTGGGCTTGTCCGGATCCGGCCCGCCGCGGACGCCGGTGTCGAGCGCGTCGATGCGGGCGATATGCTCCTCGCTCAGCTCGAAGTCGAAGACGTCGAAGTTCTCGGCGATCCGGGTCGGGTTGGTGGACTTGGGGATGACCGACCGGCCCTGCTGGATACCCCAGCGCAGCATGACCTGTGCGGGGCTTTTCCCGTGCGCCGCGGCGATCTCGGCGATCGTGGCGTCCTGCATGACGCTGCGACGTTCGTCACCCCACGGGCCGGGGTAGAACGTGATCCCGCCGATCGGTGACCACGCCTGGGTGAGGATGCCGTGCGCGGCGTTCGCGGTCTGCACGTCGGGCTGCGCGAAGTAGGGGTGCAGCTCCACCTGGTTTACCGCGGGCACGACGTTGGTTTTGGCGAGGAGTCGGTCGAGATGGTGGGGCATGAAGTTGCTGACGCCGATCGCGCGGACCTTTCCGTCAGCGAGGAGGGTCTCGAGCGCTTTGTATGCGGCGATGGTGTTTTCGAAGCGGGTGGGGATGGGCTGGTGCAGGATCAGCAGGTCGAGGGCGTCGATGCCGAGCTTGCCGGTCGCCTTCTCGAACGCGTGCAGCGTCTGGTTGTACCCGTAGTCAGTGACCCACACCTTCGTTTCGATGAAGACCTCGTCGCGGTTGACCCCGGACCGGCGAAGGCCTTCGCCGACCTCGCGTTCGTTGCCGTACGCGGCCGCGGTGTCGAGGTGCCGGTAGCCGACGCGGAGGGCGGTATCGACGGCTGCGGCAGTTTCCTCGGGCGGGCTTTGGAAGACGCCGAGTCCGACGGTGGGGAGAGTGACGCCGTTGTTGAGCGTGAGATCGATCATGATTTCCTTCTTCGTGTGAGAGCGGGTTGGTCGTGTCGGTGTGGCGCCGGTGGTCAGGCGGGGGTGGTGTCGGCGAAGACGGTCTTGGCGACGGTGAAGGACATCGTGGTTCCCGCTGCGGGGGTGTTTGCGGCAGCGCGCTTGCGACCGACTGCGGCGGAGGCGGGGGCGATGAGAGTGAGGACGATCACCAGGCTGGCCGCAAGAAAAATGCTCCCGGCGGTGAGTGCGGCGCCGGCCTCAGCGGTGATCGTTGCCGCGGCGTTGCCCGTGCTTCCCGAGACGGCGGCGCCGGCGACCGCAACGAGGATCCCGAGGCCCAGGGATGAGCCGACCTGGTGGAAGGTGTTGACCACGCCGGACGCGGCGCCGGCGTCGGTCGCGGTGGCCCCGCTGATCCCGAAGGTGGTCATCGGCGCGAACGCGAGACCCTGGCCGGCGCCGATCAGCAGCATCGGAAGCGCGACGGCGGTGAGGTAGGTGCTATCCGGCGCGATGCGGCTGAGCCAGAACATCCCGCCCAGGGTGAGCGCCACCCCGACGATCAGGGGGAGGGTGTTGCCGAACCGGGCGGTGAGGCGAGGGATGGCGATCGCGACGGCGAAGTTGACCAGTGTCATCGGCAGGAATGCGAGACCGGCTTGCAGGGGGGTGAAGCCGAGCGCTTCCTGCAGGTACTGGCTGGTGAAGAAGAAGAATCCGATCATCGCGCCGAGATACAGCAGCCGGGTGAGGTAGGCGCCGGTGCGGAGGCGACTAGCAAACAGACGCAACGGCATGATCGGCTGCGTCGCGCGGGACTCGGCGACGATGAACACCGTCACGATGCCGGCGGCGGAGATGAACCCGATGACGGTGGCGGGGCTTGTCCAGCCGTTCTCGGCCGCGTTCAGAATCGCGAACACCAAGGATCCGACACCGAGCGTGGAGGTGATGGCTCCGGTGATGTCGAACCGGCCGGGGAGGGCGGGGGTGCGGGGCAGGAAGCGGGGTGCGAGGATCAGCATCGCCAGGCCGATGGGGACGTTGATGAAGAACCCGGCGCGCCAGGAGATCCAGGACGCCATCGCTCCGCCGACGACCAGCCCGAGGCTGGCACCGATACCGGCGGTCGCGGAGTACCACGCGACCGCGCGGGACCGTTCCGCCCCCTGGAACGTCGCGGTGATCAGCGACAGTGCGGAGGGGGCGACGATCGCAGCGCCGATGCCCTGAATGGCGCGGGCGGTGATCAGCCACCACCCTGCCGGGGACAGAGCGATCAGCAGTGACGCGACGGAGAACACGATGAGGCCGAAGATAAACACGGGTTTGCGGCCGAGGATGTCACCGGCGCGGGCCCCGAGGAGTAGCAGGCCTCCGAAGACGAGAGTGTAGGCGTTCTGCACCCAGGCGAGTTCCGTGCCGGTCAGATGCAGGTCTGCTTGCAGGCTGGGTAGCGCGGTGAAGATCACGGAGTTGTCGAGCAGGATCATGAAGTAGCTGACGAGGATGATCGTCAAGATCGCGCCCTTATGGAGCGGGGTGCTGTGCCGCGGTGTGGTGCGGATCGCACCGGAGGTCGAGGTCATCGGTTTCCTTCCCACCTCCATATCAACACTGGGCCTGTTTCCGTGGGAGTGCGGGGTGTCCCAGGTACTGCCGGAACCCCCCTCGCTATTCGAGGATTTCGGGTTGGCTCAGACGTAATGCCTCCCGGTCCAGACGGGTCTGCATAGTGCGGAGGGTGGTGTCGTTGATGGTGCCTTCGTCGCGCAGCCGGATCATCACGTCCCGCTTGCGTTCCAGAACCGCCAGGCGAAGGGTCGTGTATTCCTCCTCTCGGGCGGCGGCGGCAGCCTGGTCGCCGGGCTGACGGGAGCGGTCGATTATGTCGAGGTGCTCGGCGTATTCGCCCAGGATGCGGTCACGAACGAGGTTGGCGACGTGAAGCTGGGCGGCGAGTTCGGGGATGTCACGGGCGGCCTCTGCGGTGGCGGTGCGTTGGGCGGTGGCGAGCTCGTCCTCGAGGGAGCTATCGGGTGCGAAGCCTGCCCACCGGACGACGGGGGGCAGCAAAAGGCCTTGGACGACGAGGGTGAGGATGACCACGCCGGTGGCGACAAAGATGATCTCGGCCCGCCCGGACAGGGTCGCGGGGACGGCCAGCGCCACCGCGAGGGAGATCGCGCCGCGGAACCCGGCGATCGCTGAGACGACGCGGGCGCGGTGCGACATGCGGCGGGTGCGTTGCGATGGGCGCCGGTCGAGCAGCCGGATGAGCGAGACGGTGATCATCTGGAACACGAACCGGATCACGACGATCGCTATCCATGCCAGAACGGTCAGAGCGAGGAGTGCGGGGATCTCCGGGGTGGGAACTGCGCGAACAGCGGATTGTGCTTCGATGCCGATCAGCACGAACAGTGCCCCGTTGAGGATGCTGGTGGTCAGTGACCAGAACGCGAAAGTCTGTTGCCGGGATTGTGGTGTGCTTGCGCGTGGTCCGGTCTGGCTGAGCATGAGTCCGGCGATGACGACGGCGATCACCCCGGACGCGTGGATGAGCTCAGCGGCGAGGAACGCGACGAACGGGACCACGACAAGTGCGGTGTTATTTACGACCGGGTCTGTCAGGCGTCGCAGCAGCAGGGTGCCGACCCATCCGGTGAGCAGACCCATCGCGCCGCCGCCGAGGTAGGCGAGGGCGACCAGTCCGGTGATCTGCCACCCGGTGTAGGCGAGGTGGCTGACCGCCGCCCCTACCGCGATCGAATACACGACCAGGGCGGTGCCGTCGTTGATGAGACTTTCCGCCCGAAGGATCGTCATATTGCGGTGCGGAAGGGACCGCGCCATCGCACCGACCGCGGTCGCGTCGGTGGGTGCGAGGGCAGCGCCGAGGATGAGCGCGGCGCTCCACCCCAACCCGAGCGCGACACCGATGCCCGCGACCCCGAACGCGCTGGCAACGACGAGCAGTGTCGAGAGAATCAGGATGCCGCGCAGGTCACGGCGAATCTCCCGCAGGGACGTGGTGAGCGACTCCCAGAACAGCAGCGCGGGAAGGAACAGCACCAAGACCGCCTCAGAAGGCAGATGGATCTCGCGGACCATCGGCACGAACCCGGCCAGCAGGCCCAACGCGAGCTGCAGCAACGGGGCGGGCACCCTGACCCGCGGACCCAGCCAGGACCCGAGCAGCACTAGGACACCAACCAGAACGATGATCTCCAGCGGGTTCATCCGTCCGCTCCTTTCCGGAGGCGTCGAAGCCCGGTCGCGGGGGAACGACCGGGCTCCGACAGCAACAGTGCGCCTACGGAGTGACCATCACCTTGAGGGCTGTACGGTCATCCATCGCCTGGTAACCTGCGGGCACCTCGGTGAGGGAGATCGTGCGGTCAAACACCCGTCCCGGGTTGATCTGACCGGACAGCACCTGAGGGATCGCCGCTTCGATGTACGCGCGGATGGGGGCCGGGCCACCCGCCAGGCGGGCGTTCTTCCCGAACAGCGAACCGAACCCGACCGGGGCGTCCTCATACTGCGGGACGCCCACGCGGGAGATGATCCCGCCGGGGCGGACGAGCCCGTACGCCTGCTCGTACGCAGGCATGTGCCCCACGGCTTCGAGCACGATGTGCGAGCCCTCCCCGCCGGTGAGATCCATGACCTTCGCGATACCCTCGTCGCCACGCTCGGCAACGACGTCGGTCGCGCCGAACTCCACACCCAGGTCGGTGCGGGCGGTATGGCGCCCCATCAGGATGATCCGCTCCGCGCCGAGCTGTTTCGCGGCGAGCACGGCGGACAGACCGACCGCGCCGTCACCGATCACGGTGACCGTCTTGCCGGGCTGCACCTGCCCCATATGGGCGGCGTGATACCCCGTCAGGTACACGTCCGACAGGGTCAGCAGCGACGCGAGCACGCCGTCATCGGCCGTGACCGGATCCAGATCGGGAACCTTCACAAGGCTGCCGTCAGCGAGCGGAATCCGGGCAAGATCAGCCTGCAGCCCACCGGTCTCGGCGGAGCCGTACCAGCCACCATGAATGCAGGAGGTCTGGAACCCTTCTCGGCAGAACACGCAGGTGTTGTCCTGGAACGCGAAAGGCACGATGACGAAATCGCCGGGCTTGACCGTCGTTACGTCGGCGCCGACCTCTTCGACAACGGCGATGAGCTCGTGGCCCATCGGGCTGCCCTCGCTGGACGCATCCATCGAGTGGTACGGGTGCAGGTCGGAACCGCAGATGCAGGACCGCACGGTGCGGACGATCGCGTCGGTCGGGTTCTTGATGGTCGGATCGGGCACAGTCTCGACGCGCACGTCGCCGGCGCCGTACATGAAAGTCGCAAGCATGCGAAACACTCCTCAGTGGTCGGGATGCCTCAAGAGAACAGCATCCTTCGCGCGTGCGGGAGTGACCGCTGTCACCGGTACTGACAGACCCTCCCGCGGCCCGCAACAGGCGCGTACCGTCGAGCACATGGATCACCGAGGCGAAGTGCGCGAGTTCCTCTCCACGCGCAGAGACCGCATCACCCCCGACCAGGCAGGACTGCCCGCCTACGGCGGGAACCGGCGCGTTCCGGGGCTGCGCCGTGAAGAGGTCGCTCTTCTCTCCGGGGTCAGCGTCGACTACTACACCCGCCTGGAGCGTGGCGACCTGTCCGGCGCGTCCGACAGCGTCCTGGGCTCCCTCGCTCGCGCACTACAGCTCGACGATGCCGAAACGGCCCACCTGTTCGACCTCGCCCACACCGCGAACGCGTCACCTACGGCAAGTAGAACGCGCAAACGCGTGGACGGTCTGCGGCCGAGCATCCTCCGGCTCTTGGACGCGATCACCGACGCCCCGGCGATGATCCGCAACAACTACTTCGACTACGTCGCCGCCAACCGGCTCGGCCGCGCGCTCTACTCACCCGTCTTCGCCGAACCCGCCCCCAACAGCGCCCGATTCGCGTTCCTCAACCCAGTAGCGCCGGACTTCTACGTCGACTGGGACAAGAACACCCAAGAGCTCGTCGCCACCATGCGCGGAGAAGCCGGACGAAACCCCTACGACAAGCGCCTCACCGACCTCGTCGGCGAACTTTCCACCCGATCAGAGCGATTCCGCACCCTCTGGGCGGCGCACAACGTCCGCTACCACCGCAGCGGCATAAAACGGCTCCACCACCCCGTCGTCGGGGACCTCGAGCTCACCTATGAGGCCTTCGAGCTCCCCGCCGACCCCGGGCTCACTCTGTCCACCTACACCGCCGAACCCGGCGGCCCATCTGCCGATGCACTTCGGGTCCTCGCAAGCTGGGCGGCCACCGCTGCACCACCTGCACCGACATCGCAAGAAAACACGAACTCAGCAGCCGAGAGGACCGAATGAACATCGAAAGGAATCCCGCGACCGCGAAGAACCCGCCTGGACAGTTCGCCGGCGACGTGTGGGTCGACGTGATCGCCGCGCCGCACCAGCCCGACCAGCGGATGACCGTCGCAACGGTGCGGTTCGCGCCAGGCGCGCGAACAGCCTGGCACTCCCACGCCCGCGGCCAATACATCCGTGTCACGCAAGGCATCGCACGATTCGGACACCGTGACGGCACAGTCATCGAGGTGCACCCCGGTCAAACGCTCTACACTCCACCGGGCGAAGACCACTGGCACGCCGCCGCAGCGGGCTGCTTCATGGAACACATCGCGATGCTTGAGGCCGGCGACGATCCCGCCGCCACCACGACCTGGAAAGAACACATCACCGACGACGAGTACGCCGGCGCGACCGTTTAAGAAGGCGGAGAAGACTGATGAGCGGGTGGACACCGGAAGAACTTCGCCAACTGGATAGGGCCGGTGAGGTGCGAGTCGCGGGACGCCGAGCCGACGGCACTTCACGCACACTCGTCATCGTCTGGCAAGTCGTCGTAGACGGAACCCTCTACCTACGATCCGTGAAGGGCCCAGAAGGCCAGTGGTACAAAGGCGTCGCACGATACTTCGAGGGATTCCTCGCCTGGGGTGACCAGACCCGATCGGTCACCTACACCCTCGACTCCACACACGATGCCGCGATTGACGCCGCCTACACGGCAAAGTACGGCAACGGGTCCGCCACCCGCGCGATAACGAACTCCCTCTCGAAGCAGACCACCTTGCGAACCGATCCACGTTGACTAACGGCTGACGGATGTGTGCCGTTGCCACAGGCGTTGTAGGCCAAGGGTTCCCCTCAACCAGGTTTGGTTACACGTAGAGCCGCAATAGCCACGATTGATAGAAAGGTGCACAGCGCGGCGAAGATTGTGGCGAGCGTCGACAGGCCAAGCGTGTCCACCGTCGCGGTGCTGAAGAGTCCGGTAGTCGCAGCCCCGCCGTAAGAGATCAGGTAGACCGTGGCGAGCAGGCCGGCGCGCTCGAGGGGCTCGGCGCCATCCATAAGAATGTCGATGGCGCTTGTACTTGCTGCCCCCATCCCGATGCTGGCGATGAGGCTCGCCAAGAGGAAGATCCGGATGTCGCCGACAGTCATAGCTGCCACGACCACGCAGAACGCGAGGGCGAACGCGATCAGTCCTACACGGAGCGACCATCGACTGCCCACCCACCCAGCGACGATGCCGCCCACCGGGTTGAGGATCACGACGGAAGAAAATACGAGCGCGACGGTCAGTCCGTTGTTGGTGTCGAGGTAGTCGGCGGTCATCGATGGGGCGAACGCCTGGTAGAAGCCGGCGATGGCCCACGTCGCGATGAAAGCGGCTGCGGCGCCGATTAGGATGCGCCGGGAGCCTCGCGGCGTCTGAATGCGGGGCCGCAGCGATCGGAGTGCGCCCGGGGTTCTTTGCATCGTCTCGGGGCACAACGCGAGCAGAAGTGCGAGAACGATCAGTACGCCCGCGATGAGGTGGAATGCCAGCGTTCGCGGCGCAGGACCCGACTCGACGAGGAAGCCCGACAGGATCGCCCCCATGCTGATGCCAAAGGGAGGTGCGCTGGCGGTGACGAGCGCGCCGATCGCGCGGGGCTTCGCTGGCGCGGTGTCCACGACGTACGCGCCGAGCGTGCTCGAGGCGATACCGCAGGCGAAGCCTTGGAGCACCCTGCCGAGCAGAAGGATCGGCAGGCTGTGCACCTGACTCAGAACGATGACTCCCGCGATGGCCAGCACGATCGATACGACCGCGACCGGGCGACGACCGAGGTGGTTGGACAACCGGCCGAACGCGAGCAGGGCGACGGCCGTGGCGCAGAGGTAGCCGACTGTCGTCACCGCCAGGGCGGAGTTGGTGATTCCGTCGTCCAATCGGTAAAGGTTGTAGAGCGGGATCGGCATTCCTGAAGACACGAAAATCGCGGTCAACGCGGCGGTGGCGACCGCGAAGGCTCCCGTTCGAGCCAGCCGTCGTGGCGCGCGCGACCCGTCCGCCACGATCACTCCCGACCGCTCGGCGAGCGAGGCTGGTCGGTCGAGATCACTCCGACTGCTCGATCTCCTTGAGCACGCCGATGGCGCCCATGGCGCACGGCCAGCCAGCGTAGAACGCGAGATGTGTGATCGTCTCGGCGAGTTCATCGCGGGTGACGCCGTTCGCGATCGCGCGTCGCATGTGTGAAGGAAGCTGACCAACACGGTTCATAGCGATGAGGGACGCGACGGTGACCAGGCTGCGGTCGCGTCTTGAGAGCTCCGGGCGCTCCCAGACATCGCCGAAAAGGACGTCGTCGGTCAGTTCGACGAGCTTCGGTGCGGTGTCGCCGATCATCTTCTGAGCCGGCGTGAGCGCGTCAGTCATGGGATCCTCCTGAGTTCGGGCCAGCGTTAGTCGTCGTGGTGCCGGGCTTCACGAGGTGATGCTTTCGCATCCCGACCCCGTGCCATAGTATATAGCCATCCTTATATACGAATGCTAAAGCGCATATACGGATGAGATGAGAACCCGACTCAAAGGAGAGAACGTGTCCGATTTTCTTATCGTCAACGGCGCCTGGCACAGCGGATGGCCGTCCGAGCCCGTAGCCCGACACCTGCGTGAGGCGGGTCACCGGGCATTCAGCCCAACCCTGCCGGGCCTCGCGCACGACGACGACCCTACGAAGTACACGCTGCCCGACGTCTTCGACTATCTCGTGGATTTCACGGAGCGCAACGACCTGCGCGACGTCACACTGATCGGGCACAGCTGGGCGGGATCGGTGGTCTCCGCCGTCGCGCCGCGCATCGCGCGCCGGATGAGCAAACTCATCTATTGGGCTTCGTGGGTGCCGGCCGGTCTGCCCATGTCGGAGGACACTTCGGAGGGGTATCGGGAATTCTTCAAAGTCGCATCTGCGGCCTCGGGTAATAGCACGATCTCCGTGCCCCTTGAAGTGTGGCAGGCGGCGTTCATCAACGATGCGCCGGCCGCTGTGCAAGAGGTCACTCACAGATACCTCGTCGCCCATCCGATGCAGTACTTCTCGCACAACGTTTCCCCTCTCGACACGGCAGCGCTAGGAGTGCCGACCGCGTTCGTCCTCGGCTCCGAGGACGTCTGCCTCCCCGCCGACGGCGAGCACAGTTACGGCGTGATGATGGCGCGAGCAGGGGTCGCCGAAGCGACGCCCGCACCCGGAAGCCACGAGGCCATGTTCACCGATCCGGTTGGACTGGCCGAAGCCTTTCTTCATGTCTGAGGGGCCGTTCGAGGCCTATGCGCTGCGGTACGCCTCGTCATCGACGCGTACCGCAGTGGATATCTACTTCCGATTCGCCGCCTACCGCGTTCCCGATCGTCCGCGGCCGACGAGTTACTACTTCTGGCTGCTGCGGCGGGCAGGCGAGGTCATCCTCGTCGATTGCGGGTGGAGCAGCGAGACGGCACAGGAGCGTGGGCGACCCATCGACGTTCATCCGCTCGACTTGCTGGCTCGCATGAACGTGCGACCCGAAGACGTGGGGCTCATCATCCTCTCGCACCTGCACTACGACCACGTCGGGAACACGCACCTGTTTCCGAACGCGCGGTTTATCCTAGCTCGCGAAGAGCTCGACTTCTGGGGCGGGCCGTACGGTGAGCGCCCGGTGGTCGCCGACCCGACGATGCGGACAGAGATCGAAGCAGTGCAGCGCCTGCACCGCGATGGACGACTGACGCTCGTCGACGGCTCGGCGGAAGTCGTGCCAGGCGTCACGGTCGCCCGCGTCGGAGGCCACACTCCCGGTCAGCTCATCACGACGGTGCAGACGGATTGCGGGCAGGTCGTGCTGGCCAGCGACGCTCTGCATTTCTCGGAACAGCTGGAACTCGGGTGGCCCTTCGCCGCCTTCGTCGATCTGCAAGAGGTCTTCCGCAGCTTCGAGCTGCTCGGGAGCATTGACGCCCAGCCCGCAAGCCGGGTCGTGCCGGGGCACGATCCGGACGTCGCTGCTAAGTACGCCGAGATCGAGCCCGAGTGCTTCGACCTCTGCCGATCGCTCTGATTAGTGATTCGCGGTGAAGACCGCGCGGTGCACGAGATCCCAAGGATCCGACCGTGGCGGTTCGACCAAGTCTCCGAGGATCGCATTCACGACGTCGCCGTTCTGACTGTGGGCCTGGCTGGCCAGGGCGCGGTCGCGATCGGCATCCGTCTGCCACTCCGTAGTCACGGTGAGCGTGAGTCGGTCGGCCGAGATCGACCACAGCATCGAGATGATCCCCGGATGCTGCGACGCCCGGGGCACGATCTGCCCCTCGATGGCGTCGGCGAGCAGGGCTTCGGTGGGGTGGTCGAGCGGCCGCTTCGGGCGCCTTGTCGTGATGAGAAAGGGCATGTCGTTATGATGGCCCCCGCATTCATGATCGGCAACAGGTGTTCGTAAATGCGACAGAAGCTCGCGCAACACGCCGGTCAGCCTTGACGGACAACGCACGGGCGATTATTGTTGTTCGTAAATATGATTGAGTGTTCGTATTTGAGAACGAACGCGCAATGAGGAGTCAGCGATGCGTGCAACGCTCATCTATGAGGCCGGTGACGTGCACGTCGCCGATGTCCCCGATCCTTCGCTCCACGAACCCACCGATGCGATCGTGAGTATCACGGCTTCGTGCATCTGCGGAAGCGATCTGCATCCGTACCGATCCAAGGACGCCTCGAGCGGGGTCGCCCGCATCGGTCACGAGTTCATCGGAATCGTCGAGGCCGTCGGCCGCGACGTCACGACGGTCTCGCAGGGGGATCTCGTCGTCGCGCCGTTCGCCTACTCGGATGGCACCTGCGAATTCTGCCGGAGCGGTCTCTACACGTCGTGCGTGCGCGGCGGATTCTGGGCGCGCGGTGGAGTCGATGGCGGTCAAGGCGAGGCGGTGCGCGTTCCATTCGCGGACGGCACACTAGTGAAGCTCGACGTTGAGCCGGATGACGAACTGATCCCGTCGCTGCTCACGCTCTCCGATGTGCTCGGCACCGGCCACTACGCCGCGGTGCGCGGCGGCGTGCGCGAGGGATCCACAGTGACGGTAATCGGTGACGGCGCGGTGGGTCTGCTCGCGGTGCTCGCCGCCAAGCGAATCGGCGCCGAACAGATCGTCCTGATGGGGCGCCACCAGTCCCGGACGAGCCTCGGCGTCGAGTTCGGCGCCACGGACGTGGTCACCGAGCGAGGCGTCGAGGGCGTGCAGCGCGTTCTTGAACTCACCAGAGGGGGCTCCCAGATCGTCATCGAAGCGGTCGGCCACCTGCCAGCATACGAGCAGGCCTATGGGGTCGTCAGGCCCGGCGGGGTGATCAGCCGCGTCGGCGCACCACAGTACGACCACGCCTCGATTGGGTTCCCGAGCCTCTTCGGCAAGAACGCGACCCTGACCGGCGGGCCGGCTCCCGTCCGTGCCTACATCGAGGAGCTCCTCCCCGACATCCTCGAGGGTCGCATTCATCCCGGCCGCGTCTTCGACCGCACCCTCCCGCTCGAATCGGTGGCCGAAGGCTATCGGTCGATGGACGCGCGTGAATCACTCAAAGTCCTTCTGACGGTGTGACCGGCGACCGGTCCCTTCGTCCCAAACCCGACACCAACACTGCGAACATGGCCGCAGACAGGAGTACAACCAATGAAACTCACTGACAAGGTCGCCGTCGTCACCGGCGGCGGTTCCGGCATCGGCCGGGCGATCTCGCTCGCCTATGCCGCTGAAGGCGCAGACGTCGTCGTCGTCGATCAGAACCTCGAAGGTGCTGACGAAACCGTCGCCCGCATCGTTGCCGTCGGTCGACGCGGTGTCGCCATCCGCACTGACATCTCCGACCCCGCGCAGATCACGGCGATGGTCGAGCGAGCTGCCGACGCGTTCGGCCACGTCGACATTCTCGTCAACGTCGCCGGGATCATGACGGCGGCGGCGCTGCTCGACACATCGCTGGAACAATGGGATCGCACCCTCAACACGAACCTCCGTGGCACCTTCCTCTGCCTGCAGGGCATCGGCCGCATCATGAAGGAGCAGGGTCACGGCAAGATCATCAACACGACCTCCATCCTCGGAACCCACGCACGGCCCAAGCGGGGGGCGTACGCCGCCTCGAAGGCCGGCATCATCCTGCTAACGCAGACGGCTGCCGTCGAGCTCGGCCCCGACGGCATCCAGGTCAACGCGATCGCTCCGGGATCGATCGAGACGCCGATGGTCATGACCGCGGCGGTGTCGGCCGAGGCGCAGGCGAAGAAGGCCGCGGCGATCCCGCTGCGGCGTCGGGGCGAGCCCGAGGACCTCACGGGAGCCGCCGTCTTCCTGGCATCGGCCGACTCCGACTACATCACCGGAGCGATCCTCACCATCGATGGCGGCATGACCGCCGGAATCGAGTAGGCCGCCATGTCGCACACGCGAATCGTCGTCTCGAGCTCCCAGTCCACGACGCCCTCCGAGCGTGCGACGGGCACCTTCACCGGTGAGGCGTGGAGGGATGGCATCCTCGGACGTCAGGACGGCATGTCCGTTGCCGACGTGCACTTCTCGCCGTGCGCGCGGACTAACTGGCACACGCACGAGGGCGGACAGCTCCTCTTCATCCGGTCGGGCGAAGGTTACGTCGGCGACCAGCACGGGGGATCTCGTGTCGTGGCCGGCGATGTCGTCTGGACGCCCCCCGGGGTGCGTCACTGGCACGGCGCGGCGGCCGACCGCTGCATGCTCCACACCGCCGTGTCCCTCCTCGGCGTGGAGTGGTCCGACCCGGTGTCCGACGCCGAGTACACGCAGGGCATCGAGGGTTCGACGACTCCCTGAGTCGACAGTCTCCAAACAGAAGGAGAGGTGGCGGGCCGCGAGAACGCGGCCCGCCACTTCTCTTGTTCGCGGGTCTGTCACAGACGAGCGGTATCGCTTACCCGAGCTGTCTTCATCGCCGGCGTCCGGCCGAGTTCGGCGACGGGGGTCTTGTATGTCTCACGCATAAACGATGCGGAGGTGATCGCGATCGCCGCGACTACCGTGGCGAAGAGGGCGACGGGGAGCCAGTTCGTGAGTGTGGGTCCAGCCAGAGAGGTCGCGAGCAGCGGGCCGAGGCCCGCGATCGCGAAACCGAACTGGGATCCTACGGCGATGCCGGAAACGCGGACGCGGGTGTCGAACTGCTCGCCCCACAGTGCGGAGGCCGCGCCGAGGTAGGCGCTGAAGAACACGGACATGAGGAGGATGCCGAACACCCAGATGAGGGTGACGTTAGCCTCGCCGATCGCCCAGAGGAACGGCCACGTGAGTAGCGCGCCCCCCGACACCGCGGCGATGTACACGGGCTTGCGTCCGACACGGTCGGCCAGCGCTCCGAAGAGGGGCACCGTGAACATCGAGATCGAGTACGACACGATGGCGAGCCAGAGGAAGATGCTGCGGTCGAGGCCCACTCCCGTGACTCCGAACGCGAGCGCGAACTGACCGAAGAGCATGATCAGGATGATCGCAAGGGCGGCGAGCGCGACGCGGATGACGTCTACGCGGTACGGACCGAACAGAAGGCCGAGCGGGCGCGGTCGGGCGCCCCCGGCAGTCTCAGCGGAGCGGGCGGCGATGAAAGCCGGGGGATCGGTCAGCTTGCGACGAATGACCCATCCCGCGAGGAGCAGCACGGCGCTGAAGAGGAACGGGAGCCGCCAGCCCCAACTGAAGAGCGCTTCATCGGGAAGCAATGCAACTAGAAGGAACGCGGTGCTCGCCAGGACATTGCCGGCCTGACTGCCCGACAGTGTGAAGCTGCTCGAGAAGGCACGACGGTGCTCGCGTGCGTGCTCGAGCGTCGTTGTGCTGGCGCTCGCATGCTCTCCCGACAGGGCCAATCCCTGCATGACACGGATGAGGACGAGGAGGATCGGTGCGAGGACTCCCACCTGCTCGTAGGTGGGCAGGATTCCGATAGCGAACGTGCAGATCCCCATCCCAAAGAGCGTGAACAGGAGCACAGCCTTGCGCCCGATGGTGTCGCCGAGGTGGCCCATCAGGAGCGCGCCCAGCGGACGGATCAGGTAGGCGACGGCGAAGGTCGCCATCGAGGCGATCGTCCCGACCACAGGATCTTCGGTCGGGAAGAACACGGTCGGGAAGACCAGCGCCGCCGCGGTGCCGTAGATGAAGAAGTCGTAGTACTCCAGGGCGCTTCCGACGAACCCCGAGACGATCGCTCGTCGTGGCGTCTTGACGACCTGCGGTGGATTGGACGCATTACTTGTGGTGGACAACAGTGTCTCCCTCGGTCAGCCCCGCAGCAGAGGATTACGGGGCGTTCGTATATACGACAGCAGTATCGCATATCTGACTCTTGATCCATAGTAGGGGCACACCGAAGTTTGCGGAACCCCTGATTGCAGATGGGTTTTCGCGTGCGCTGAAAGGAATCGATGTCGTGGCGCGCGAAAGTCGGCGACCAGCACGCCCCGTGCTTGATCGCCGACTTCTGCGGACGACTACGCTCGCGCTTCGAGCAGGATGCTCTCTCCGTGGTCGTGCGACGTGGCACAGTGATGCGGTCGGGCGACCGGCGGCAGCGACTCGGAGCCCGGGCTCTTGCGAGAGCGGGGCCGGGCGGGCAGCTCGACGGGTCGAGTCAGATCGACGCAGTTCGGCGCGATAGTCGCGAAGCGTGTCATGACGGCGGGGTCGTGTCCGGCGACCATGTACGTCTTCGGATCGCGGTCCATCTCGCGCAGGGTGTCATAGGCGCCATACATCTCGCGGATGTCCGCGAAGTTGTAGAAGGGGCGGTCGAAATCGAGCTCGTCGTAGAAGTGCACCGCGTCGCACGCCAGCAGCACCGTGCCGTTGGGGCTCGAGACCTCGACAATGCTCTGGCCGGGCGTGTGACCGCCTACGCGAGTGACGACGATTCCGGGCGCCGTGACCTCGCCGTCCTCGAACAGCGTGAGGCGCCCTTCGTCGCGCAGGCGGGTCAATTGCTGCACTTCCCACGGCTCGGCCGCGAAGGCGATCGCCGTGCGGCCCCCATACGGGCCGGTCCAGAAGTCGAGTTCTGCACCGGCCATGCTGAAGGTGGCGTTCTCGAAGAGACCGACATTGCCGATGTGGTCGTAGTGCATGTGCGACAGGATGACGTGGTCGACGTCGGCGGGCGTGACCCCGAGACTCGCCAGGAGGTCCACCGGATCAGCGTCCTGGAGGCGTCCCTTCGCCTCGCCGCGCTCGCGGTCGTATCCGCAGTCGACGAGGATCGTGCGGTCGGAGTTGCGGATCAGCCAGAAGAAGCAGTCCAGCTGGAAGTAGTCATCTGGGACCTTATAGAGATCATGACGGAAGTAGAGTTCGCTCTTCTTCCGGTCCAGCCATGAGGCGTAGCGCAATGCATAGACCTCGTACTCAGCGTCGTTGCTCGACATTCAATCCTCCAACCGCACTTCGTTCGGAAATGCGAACACTACTTCGTGATTGTGATTGGTGCGTCTTTGAAGGTACGCTCTGGCTGTCGTGAAGTCAATTCTCGCGCGTTGCTCTTCAGGCGTCATCCGGTCGCTCGATCGGATAGGGATCGGAGAAATCGTGGAGAAGGATTACTCAGACACCTGCGTGCTGGTGACCGGTGCGAGCGTCGGCATCGGACGCGAGACCGCGAAGCGCTTCGCGGCTCGGGGTGCGAGGGTCGCGATCGTCGCACGCCGCGCTGAGCTGCTGGACTCGCTCGCGAATGAGATCGTCGACGACGGCGGCTCGTCGCCTCTCACGATCACGGCGGACCTGGCAGCACCCGAGTCTGCGCCCGCAGTGCGTGAGGCGATCGACGCGGAGTTCGCCAGGCTCGACGTGCTCGTGAACAACGCGGGGGGCGCCGATCGGCCGGGCGTGGCCCTCACCGACGAGGTGTGGACCGAGCGCTTCGACATCAACTTCCACGCCAAGCGCCGGCTGACCGCCGCACTCGAGCCCCTCCTTTTCGACAGCCCGCGCGGCCGCGTGATCAACCTCGCCGGAATCCTCGAGCCGCAGGTCGTCTCGGCTTCGCAGGCGGCGGTCGCGGCATGCATCCTGTGGTCGAAGGCCTACTCGCGATCCGTCGCCGCTCGGGGGATGACGGTCAACTGCGTCGCGCCCGGCCGAGTGGAAAGCGAGCAGATCGCGAAGCTCTTCCCGGATGCCGACTCGCGCGCGCAGTTCATCGAGAAGGACATCCCTGCGGGCGCCTTCGGCGCTCCAGAGGATGTCGCGGAGCTTATCGTCTTCCTCGCGTCTGAAGGCGCCGGCTACATCACGGGCCAGGTGATCGCCGTCGACGGGGGGATGAGCCGGAGCGTGTGACTCGCCGGCACGAGGGCCGACGGGTCATTGCTGTGCTCAGACGGTGTTCATGGCTCGCAGCTGCTCGACCTCGGTCGCCGACATCCCGAGCTCGTTCAGGAGCACGTCATCGGTGTCTCGACCCAGTCGACCCGCGCGCCGAGGCTCTTCGATCGGCGAGTCCGACAGGAACAGGGGGCTCCCGAGCGTCATGAACGAGCCGAGGTCATCGGTCACGGTGCGCAGGACGCGTCGCTCCCGGACGTGCGGATCCTCAAGCAACTCGGCGAGGGTGACGACAGCCGCGCACGGGATCTTCCTCGCTACGAGCGCCTGTTCGATCTCGGCCTTGGGTAGAGTGCTCGCCCAGCGTCCGACGATGTCGTCGACGGCATCGACGTTGGCGCATCGCGCGTGCATGTCGGCGAAGCGCTCATCCTGAGTCGCCGGGTCGTTCATGAGAGCGCAGAGCCGCTCCCAATGGGCGTCGGTCGGGCAGAGGATCGTGACCCAGCCGTCGGCCGCGGCGTAGGCGTTGTACGGAACGACAGCGTTGCCCCCGTGCCGATTTCCCGTGCGCTCCGGCACGGCGCCCTGAGTGCTGAGCAGTCCCGCGATGTTCGACGTCAGGGCCGGCAGGATCGCATCCTGCAGGGCCACCTCGACGTGCTGTCCGCGGCCGGTGGTTCCACGCTGCACCAGCGCGGCGAGCACTCCAGCGGCCAGGTGCGAGCCGCCCATGAAGTCCACGACGGATGGGCCCGTGCGCACCGGGGGGCCGGTGTCGAATCCCGTCGTGCTCATGACGGCCGTCTTCGCCTGGATCGTGAGGTCCATGGCGGACTGCCCGGCGTAGGGGCCGAACGAACCGAAGCCCGTTCCGGATGCCATGATCAGGCGGGGATTGAGTGCACTCAGGTCGTCGTAGCCGAGGCCGAACCGCTCCATCGCGCCGGGCGAGAGGTTCTGAACCAGCACATCCCCCCAGACGGCGAGTCTGCGAAGGACGTCTTGACCGGACTCGTGCTTGAGATCCAGGCGGATCGTGCGCTTTCCCGAGTTCAGGAACGCGAACTGCAGGGGCTCTCCGTCTGCGTCCGTGGTGGGAAGCCGGCGGTAGGGATCACCGTACGGCGACTCGATCTTGATGACGTCCGCGCCGAGTCTGGCCAGCAGCATGGCGCAGTACGGTGCGAGGTAGAACTGGCCGAGGTCGATGACCTTCACACCGCTCAGCGCGCCCATGTCGACCTCGATTCACCGCGCGGTTCGTGGTGGAGGCCGCGGGCGAGTCGTGTGTCAGACGCCGACGTCACGAGTGGTCGCCGTGCGACTGTGCAGCGGCTCGATGAGCTCATCATTGTGACCCATTTCGATCGATATTACGAATGGTAGTTCGGAAAGGCGACGCCGTGAGTGTGTGGGAGCCGTGAGTGACGAAGCGCTGATAGAGGGCGGTTTGGGCGAGTGCGGACTGCATGACGGCGCCCGTGAGGTTCTCCCACCCAGGTCCCCATGTGAGGTTGCTCGCCACCTCCCAAGTCGTGGCCGCGGGATCGGCATCCAGCTCCCGCCTGACCTCATGGGCCCGATCGAGGACATGGTCTCGTGCGGTCAGCCGTCGTGGGCCGAGGGGGCCGAAGCAATAGCCGTGCCCGGGTCCGACCTCCCACTCGTCGAAGTCGGCGAGCGCAGCCAACGAGGCGAGGTAGTCGGCCACTGCCGTAGCACCTCCCGTCCCATCCCGTCCGATGGGGGCGTTGATGTGGGGGAGCAGGTGGTCGCCGGTGAGGACGATCTGCTCGTCTTCGATGAGGAAGCACACGCTCCCACTCGTGTGGCCGGGGGTCGCGATGACGGTGACCGAATGCCCGTCGACGACGATCCGCGATCCGTCGCCGAGCGAGGTCAGCTCATGCGGCAACCGCGTTGTCGATCGCCGCAGTCGAGTCGGTCGCAGACGCTCTTTCGCCCATCCGGGTGCACCCCACTTCTCTGCGAGGTCGTCGGTCAGCTCCGAATAGCGGGAGTCGGCAGAGCCTGAGCGCAGATCGTCGAGGTCGGCGGGGTGCAGCGCGAGCGGTACGCCGCTGAGCTCGCAGAGCCACGCGGCAAGCCCGAGGTGATCGTGGTGCAGATGCGTCGACGACACCGAGCGCACGCCCGTCGGAGTGACCCCCAGCGTCTCGAGCGCGTCGATCATCAACCCGCGATTGCGCGGACTGTCAGAGCCGGGATCGATGACGTGAACCCCTCCGTCGTTCCCGCGCAGGAGGTAGGCGTTCGATGTCGGCACGCCGTTGCCGTAGGGGATGGCCAAGCACCATACCCAGTCCCGCAGGCGGTACAGGCCGGTATCGACTCCTTGCGTCGTGTCGGCCAGCTGAGCCGGAATCATGGCCGAGATCATGAGCTGGGACTCTTCTCGAGGATCCCGGCGATGCCCTTAATGGCGGGGTGGTGGAACGTGTCGTCGAAGACGCGGGTGGAGGCGCCTTCGCGGTCGAGGTAGGGGGAGGCGCCGCCGTCGATGAAGGGCCAGCCGGCGCCGAGGATGAGGCAGAGGTCGATGTCTTCGACTTCGGGGACGACGCCCTCGTCGAGCATGATCTTGATCTCCTGCGCGAGCCCGTCCTGCACACGCTGCAGGATCTCTGCCTCGCTCGCAGGCGCGGAGCCGAGGACGGCTTCGAGGGCTCCCGCAGCCGCAGCCGTCCATCCCGTGATGCGCCCGCCCTTGCCTTTCTCGACGACATCGGGGAGTTCGGCGAGCCGGTGGAGGTTCTCGTTCGTGTAGAACCGGTCGGGGAAGGCGTGCGCCATCGTGTCCTGCACGTGGGCGGCGACCTTCCAGCCCACCAGGTCGATGAGCTGGAACGGGCTCATCGGCAGGCCGATGGGCGCGAACGCCTTCTCGACCGTGAGCAGCGGCGTCCCCTCGTACACGGCACGCGCCGCCTCACCCATCACCTTCGCGAGCAGCCGGTTCACCACGAATCCCGGCGCATCAGCCGTCAGCACCGCGTTCTTGCCGAGACCCTTCGCCACCACGAACGCTGTCGAGAGCGCGGCATCCGTCGTCAGCGGAGTCTTCACGATCTCGATCAGCGGCATCACCGCGGCCGGGTTGAAGAAATGGAACCCGACCAACCGCTCGGGGTGCACCAGCTTCTCACCGATCTCCTCCACCGACAGCGATGACGTGTTCGTGGCCAGGATCGCGTCCTCGGCGACGTGCTGCTCGATCTCACCGAACACCGCCTGCTTGACCCCGACCTCTTCGAACACGGCCTCGATCACGAAGTCGCAGTCCGCGTACAGGCTCTTGTCGGTCGTGCCCGTCACCAGCGCACGCAGCTTGTTGGCCGAGTCACCGTCCAGGCGACCCTTCGCCTCGAGCGCGTCGATCTCGTCATGGATGTACGCGACACCCTTGTCGACGCGAGCCTGATCCAGATCGGTGATCAGCACCGGCACCTGCAGCTTCCGCACGAACAGCAACGCGAACTGACTCGCCATCAACCCCGCCCCGATGATCCCGACCTTCGTCATCCGCTTCGCCAGCGCCTTGTCGGGGGCACCGACCGGACGCTTCGCCCGCTTCTGCACGAGATCGAACGCATACATCGATGCCGAGAACTGATCACCCGTCACGAGGTCGGCAAGAACCTCATCCTCACGCTCAAACCCCTCCTCCTTCGAGCCGCTCCTCGCTTTGTCGAGCAACTCGAGCGCCGCATACGGCGAGGTCGGGCTCACTCCCACCCGCGAATTCACCCACTCCTTGGTGGTGGCAACAGCCGCCGACCAATCGGATGCGTCGAGCGCAGGGGTTGCTGATCGCCTGGCCGTCACGCTGCGGTCGTCGTCCAGCACCCCGTCCGCCCAGCGCAGGGAGTCTTCGAGGAAGTTGACGGCACCGACGACGGTGTCGACGATCCCGTAGTCGAAAGCCTGACTCGGCGAGAGCAGGCGGTTCTGCCGCAGGGGGTTGACGACGATGATCTCGAGCGCGTTGTGGATGCCGATCAGGTTCGGCAGCAGATACGCGCCACCCCAACCCGGGACCAGGCCGAGCGAGACCTCCGGGAGGCCGATCGCTCGGGCGGAGGCGTCGATGGTCCGGTAGGCGGCGTGAAGGGCGAGCTCGAGCCCGCCCCCGAGCGCGAGCCCGTTGATGAAGGCGAACGAGGGCACGCCGAGCTCGGAGAGCGTGCCGAGCACATGGTGTCCGAGCTGGCCGACCAGCAGGGCCTGAGCTCCGGACGACAGCCCGCGCAGCTGGGAGAGGTCGGCGCCGGCGGCGAGGATGTACTGCTTGCCGGTGATGCCCACGGCCTGGATCTCGCCTGCCGCCGCGCGGGCCCTCAGTGCGTCGAGGGTCGCGCCGAGTTCGGTGAGCGTCGTCGGCCCGAGGGTGTTCGGGCGGGTGTGGTCACGGCCGTTGTCGAGCGTGATGAGCGCGAGCACCTTGCCGGAGGGAAGACGGATGTCGCGCACGGGGGAGTGCGTGACCACTTCGTCGTCGGTGAGGGCGTCGAGCGGGGAGAAGTCGATCTCGGAGTAGTTCGTCATTCGTCAGTGTCCTCTTACTCGTGCTTTCCGTCGTAGTGCGGGTTCTCCCAGATGACCGAACCACCCTGCCCCAGGCCGACGCACATCGCGGTCAGGCCGTAGCGGACGTCGGGGCGTTCGGCGAACTGCGCCGCGAGCTGGATCATGAGCCGCACCCCGGATGCGGCGAGGGGATGGCCGAACGCGATCGCGCCACCCCATTGGTTGACGCGTGGGTCGTCGTCGGCGATGCCGAAGTGATCCAGGAGCGAGATGACCTGGATCGCGAACGCCTCGTTCAGCTCGAACAGCCCGATGTCATCGATCGTGAGACCGGCCTTGCGGAGCGCTCTCTCGGTCGAGGGGATCGGTCCGATGCCCATGATCTCGGGCTGCACCCCCGCGAACGCGAACGAGACGAGACGCATCTTCGGGGCGAGCCCGAACTCCTTCACCGCGCCGCCACTGGCCAGCAGCGACATCGTCGCACCATCGGTCAGTGGAGACGACGTCCCGGCCGTGACACGACCGTGCGGGCGGAACGGAGTCTTCAGCGCCGCGAGGTCGGCCATCGTGGTCTGCGGGCGGCGACCCTCATCCTCGGTCGCCAGACCCCACGCACCGTCGGCACCCTTGATCGCGACCGGGACGAGGTCGGGCTGGATCTTGCCCGCGTCGTAGGCTGCCTGCACCTTCTGCTGCGACAGCATCCCGTAGCGATCCGACCGCTCCTTCGTCAGGTGCGGGAACCGGTCGAAGATCCGCTCCGCCGTGACACCCATGTTCAACGCCCCCGGGTCGACCATCCGCTCCGCCACGAAGCGAGGGTTCGGGTCGGCGTTGCCGCCGATGGGGTGGTGTCCCATGTGCTCGACGCCACCCGCGAGGGCGAGGTCGTACATGCCGACCCCGATCGAGCCGGCCATCGTCGTCACGCTCGTCATCGCGCCCGCACACATCCGCTCGATCGCGAACCCCGGCACCGACTGCGGCAAACCCGCGAGGATCGCCACCGAACGACCGAGAGTCAAACCCTGATCACCCGTCTGCGACGTCGCCGCGATCGCCACATCATCGATGCGATCCGTGGGAACCTGCGGGTTCCGCTCGATCAGCCCGATGGTCGCCTTCACGGCGAGATCATCGGCACGGGTACTCCAATACTGACCCTTCTCGCCGGCACGCCCGAACGGGCTACGCACACCATCGACGAAGAAGACCTCATTCAGTTGTGCCACGCGAACTCCCTTGTCACGAGCCGGACCGAAGGATCCTTGCTCCACGGTTGCGGCGGTTCGTAAATACGCTAACATGTTCAGCAATGCGAATGCAGCATCAAAGATTTCCGGCTGCACCTTGAAGACGAGGGAGATCGACAGTGACGTTCGAGTTCGTGTGCCATGCGACACCCTCGATGCGCTCCGTGTGGGGTCCCGGCGCTCTCGGGCAGATCGCCGTCGAACTCGACCGTGTCCGCGCCGAGAGCGTCGTGCTGGTGTGCGGTCGGTCGATGTCGGCCGATGACGCCACCATGTCGTCGGTTCGCGAGGCACTGGGCACGCGTCTTGCCGGTGTCTTCTCCGCTGCTCGCGAGCACAGTCCCGTGACGAGCGTCGAAGAGGCGGCTCGCGTGATCGAAGACGCCTCGGCCGACGCGGTCATTGCGCTCGGGGGCGGGTCCGCCATCGTCACGGCACGGGCGGCATCCATCCTTGTCGCCGAAGCGGTGCCGGTTCGCGAGCTCGCGACGACCCGCGGGGCCGACGGGCGACTCGTGAGCCCGCGGCTCGCGGCACCCAAGCTCCCGCAGTTCATCCTGGCGACGACCCCCACGACCGCGTACGCGAAGGCCGGCGCCGCGGTGCGTGACACCGAGACCGGGGAACGGCTCGCACTGTTCGATCCGAAGGCCCGCGCGAGCGTCGTGATCTTCGATGAGCGTCTGGCCGAGACGGCACCGTCGGCGCTCGTCGTCTCGGCGAGCCTCAACGCGCTCTCGATGTCGGTCGACGGCGTCCAGTCGGCTCGAAGCGATCCGCTGGCCGAGGCCTACTTCGCTCAGGCGATCCGCGAGATCGTCACGACGCTGCCCTGCATAGTCGCCGGTGATGAGGGGGATACCGGCTCGTCCCGCGTTCGCCTCATGATCGCCGCCCTCATGGCAGGTCACGCGAGCGACTTCGTCGGCACCGGCATCTCGCAGCCGCTCTCGCACGCGATCGGCCCCGTGTCGACGACCTCGAACGGGAACGTCGAGGCGCTGCTGCTCCCGCACGTCGCCCGATTCAACATGGACGTCACGTCCGGGCAGCTCGCGAAGGTCGGCGGTGTCGTTTCGCGCGAGCGCGTCTCGGCGCATGACGTGCCGGGCCTCTTGGAGGCATTCCTCGCCGACATCGATGCGCCGACGACGCTTCGCGAGATCGGGATCGAGAAGGCGGACTTCCCAACGATCATCGCGCACGCCCACGATGACTGGTCGCTCACACGAGTGCCCAAGCCCATCGACGCCGACGGCTTGCGCGCATTGCTCGAGGAGGCGTGGTGATCGAGGAATCGGCCTTCCGGCCCGACAGCCCGCGAAGCGACTCCGGTAGCGTCCGCAAGAGACGCTCCCACCGCCGACGGGCCGACATCTTCGTCACACCATTTCATGACTGCACGACTACAGAAGGAAAGGTCCGATGACACTGACGATTGACCGACTGCTCACAAACGCCAGCGAGCACGTCGCCACGATGGATCTGGTGATCGGCGGCATCTGGGTGGCGGCCTCCGATGGCGGGACATTCCCCACCTTCGATCCGGGTACTGGAGAAGTGATCGCTCACGTCGCTCGCGCGACATCCGATGATGTGGATGCCGCCGTCGCGGCAGCACGCGAATCGTTCGACAAGTCCCGATGGATGGGCTTGTCCAACGCTCAGCGGGGGGCGATCCTCTGGCGTGCCGCAGACGCCCTCAGCGCCCGCGCCGACGAACTCGGCATCCTCGAGAGCCGCAACATGGGGATCCCCGTGCCCCAAGCGCGGACCATGGTGCTCGAGGCCGCGGCGCAGTTCCGCTACTACGCGGGCTGGGCAGACAAGATCCAGGGCAGGACGATCGATCTCGGCGGAGCGGATCGCCGGATCCAGGGCTACACGCTGCGCGAGCCGATCGGCGTCGCTGCCCTCATCGTCCCGTGGAACGCACCGCTCATCTCTGCGGCGAAGAAGCTGGCGCCGGCACTGGCCGCCGGCTGCTCGTGCATCCTCAAGCCCGCGCGCGAGACTCCACTCACGGCGCTTGTGCTCGGGCAGATCCTGATGGAGGCCGGTGTTCCGAGCGGCGTCGTGAACGTCGTCACCGGATACGGCGAGACGGTGGGCCAAGGACTGGCCGAACACCCCGATGTCGACACCGTGGCCTTCACCGGCTCGACCGAGGTCGGTCGCACGATCGTGCATGCCGCGACCGGGAACATGAAGAAGCTCTCGCTCGAGCTGGGCGGCAAGTCGCCGGTCATCGTGATGGGCGACGCTGATCTCGACGCTGTCATCCCTGGCGTGGCCGGTGCGGTGTTCTGGAACACCGGTCAGGTCTGCGCGGCAGGAACCCGGCTCTTCGTGCACGACAGCGTCTACGACGAGGTCGTCGAGGGCGTCGCCCGACAGGGCCGGGCTCTCGCTGTCGGCTATGGCGGAGACGAAGGAGTCGACATCGGACCCCTCATCTCGCAGAAGCAGCTGGACCGCGTGTCCGGCTACATAGCGAGCGGCCGCAGCGATGGAGCCACCGTCGTTAGCGGTGGGAACCGAATCGGCGATCGAGGCTACTTCTTCGAACCGACGGTGCTGGCCAACGTAGACCAGAGCATGGCCGTCATGCGCGAAGAGATCTTCGGCCCCGTGCTGGGCGTCATGAGATTCTCCGACGTCGATGAAGCGGTCGCCCTCGCGAACGACTCGTCGTACGGTCTCGCCTCAAGCGTATGGAGCCGCGACGGCGCGGTCGCACATTCGATAGCGCGGCGCCTGCGCGCGGGCCGAGTGGGAATCAACGTCCACCGCGCCGGCGGCGTGTACATGCCCGCCGGTGGGTACCGCCAGTCGGGCTGGGGGCGCGAGAGCGGCGAAGAGGCCCTCGCCAACTACCTCGAGACCAAGTCCGTGGTGGCCACGCTCTGACACGAGCCGAGACGAGCCTCGGCCGCCCGCCCGAACACGCACCATCACCTGAGAATGAATGAGGAACACATGCCTTCGAAAGAAAAGGTCGACGCCGGGATCACCTCCGAACTCGCCCGAGCAAGTTTCACCGACGAGATGCTTGCCGAGATGAATGCCCTCACAGGCACCGAACTGCGCACGGCGTCGTCAGTCAACAACGAGTACGCCACTCGCCTGGCGATCTTGCGGTTCGCAGAAGGAATTGGAGACGACAATCCGCTGTGGACCGACGAGGAGTACGCCGAGTCCACCAGCTACGGCGGTATCATCGCGCCCCCGAGCTTCATCTTCTGCTGCCTCGGGTCGGTACAGGTCGGCTGGCGCGGGCTGGGAGGCTTCCACGCCGAGACGAACATCACGTTCCACGGTCCGATCCGCGTCGGCGACAAGATCACGGCGCGTGTGTTCTTCGACGGCTTCGACGGTCCGACCGAGAGCAGCTTCGGCGGCCGGCGCATCAAGGACTATCTGCGTCAGGAGTACCGCAACCAGGACGATGAGCTCGTCGCGACCTTCATCTGTTCGCGCATGCGATTCGAACGCGGCGAGATGCAGGAGCGCAACGCATCCCGGGCGATCGAGTTGCCGCATCCGTGGACACCCGAGCAGCTCGTCGCGATCGAAGAGGACATCCTCGCGGAGGAGCCCCGGGGCGCCGAGCCGCGGTACTGGGACGATGTGCAGGTCGGCGATGAGCTGGACGTCATCACCAAGGGACCGATCGGCCTGACGGATGAGATCGCGTTCGTCGCCGCCGGCGCCGCGCCCATTCCGCGACTCGCCGCGCACTCGGTGGCGCTGCGCCGCTACCGCAAGCACCCGAAGTGGGCATACCGCGACCCGAACACGTTCGCGCTCGAACCCGTGTACTCCGTCCACTACAGCGACTATGCGGCCCGCCTCCAGGGCGCGCAGATGGCGTACGACGTCGGCATCCAGCGCACATGCTGGGGGATCCATGCGATCACCAACTGGATGGGCGACGACGGCTTCGTCAAATCGATCCACGGGCAGTACCGCTCGCACGTGTACCTGTCGGACGTCGTCCGTCTGGGTGGGCGGGTGATTGCCAAGCACATCGACGATGACGGCGATGCCGTCGTCGAGCTCGAGACGTGGGCCTGGAATCAGCGCGAGCAGAACGTCATGCCCGGGAGCGCGGTCGTCCGCCTTCCCCGGAAGCAGCGGCCCGACGCATGACCGGCGCGCTGACCCTCCCTCAATGGGGCACAGAGATCATCGAGGAGCCGGCCGGTGAGTCAAGCTTCCGGATGTACGCCGAGCGGCCGCGACATCTCGAGTCGCTCCTCGACCTTGCCGCCCGGTGGGGGGACCGCCCCCACATCGTCCAAGGCGATCGGGTCATCACCTTCGCCGATCTGCATAGGAATGCCAAGCGCGCCGCGGTGCATCTGAGAAGCCGAGGTGCCGCGCCCGGCGACCGTGTGTTCCTGCTCGGGTGGAACTCGCCGGAGTGGATCGTGAACTACTGGGCGATCACGCTCGTGGGCGCGGTTCCGGTGCTCGCCAACGCATGGTGGAGCGCTGCCGAGCTGGACTACGCGCTGACCTCGCTCGATCCGGCGCTGGTCGTCGTGCACCCGCGCATCACCTCGCCGAGCCTCGACCGGTTCCCGCACGCGGACTGGGCAGGTGGGTTCTCCGAAGGAGAGACGCCCGCCGTCGCCGACGGCTCTTCGGACCGGGAGCCCGCCGAGGGCGATCCGTGCGTCGTGATCTTCACCTCCGGAACGGAGGGGCAGCCGAAGGCGGTCGAACTGTCGCACCGATCGCTGCTCTCGGGGCTCCAGATGCTCTTGCACATCACGAAGCGCCTGCCGCATCAGGTCAGCGATGAGGACGGCGAGCCGGCGCTCCACACTGGACCCATGTTCCACATCGGCGGAGTGCAGACTCTGCTACGCTCCGTCGTCGTAGGTGACACGCTGGTCATGCCGGCGGGACGCTTCGACGCGGGCGAGGCGCTGCGCCTCATCGAGGAGTGGCGAGTGCGACGGTGGAGCGCGGTGCCCACGATGGTGACGCGTCTTCTCGAGCATCCCGATGTCCAGGTGCGCGACGTCACGTCGTTGCGTGCGGTGACCGTGGGCGGCGCTCCCGTCACGGCGGAATTCCTCGAGCGACTGCGCGGCGGCCTGCCGGGCGTCAACCCCCGCGTCGCAACCGGTTACGGGCTCACCGAGAACGGCGGCCAGGCCGTCGCCGCGTCGGGCAACGACACGGTCCTTCGTCCCGGCACCACCGGCCGTGCCCTGCCGTGCGTCGAGATCTCGATTCGCAAGCGTGGAGCAGGCGAAGACGGCGAGATCCTGGTGCGCAGCCCCACGCAGATGACGCGCTACATCGCCTCGGCATCAACGAGCCCCATCGATGCCGCCGGCTGGCTGCACACCGGAGATCTCGGCACGATCGACTTGGAGGGCTACCTCTGGATTACCGGTCGCTCGAAGGACATGATCATCCGCGGCGGCGAGAACATCGCCCCGGCTGCCGTCGAAGAGGCGCTCGTCGCTCAGGACGGCGTCAAAGAGGCGGTCGTGTTCGGAGTGCCAGATGCCGAGTTCGGCGAGGAGGTTGCCGCAGTGATCGTCGCACCGGCCGGAATCGACACCGCGCAGCTGCAGTCGGACCTCCGGGGAGTGATCGCGTCATTCTCGATCCCCACACGCTGGGAAATCCGCTCCGAGCCGCTCGAGACGAACCACGCGGGCAAGGTCGACAAGCCTCTCATCGTGCGCACTGTCCGTGAGCGGCTCGAGCAAGAAAAGTCGGTGACCCGATGACAGAGCAAGTGACGATCGAGCGGGTCGATCACACGGCCACCGTCGAGATCCACAAGCCACCGGCGAACTTCTTCGATCGCTCGCTGCTCGCCGACATCGCGGACGCACTCCTGCAGCTCGACACCGAGCCCAACGTGCGGGCGATCGTGCTATGCGCGGAAGGACGACACTTCTGTGCCGGTGCCGACCTTCGAGGCGTCGACGCGCAAGAGCTTAGAGACGTGTACCGCGAGGCCTTCGCGATCTTCACGGCCCGCAAGCCGATCGTCGCAGCAGTGCAAGGAGCCGCCGTGGGCGGAGGCCTGGGACTCGCGCTCGCCGCCGACTTCAGAGTGGCGACGCCTGAGTCCCGACTGTCGGCCAACTTCGCGAGGCTCGGCTTTCACCAGGGTTTCGGCCTCTCCGTGACCATGCCCAGGCTCATCGGCGCACAGCGAGCATCGGAGCTGCTCTACACGGGTCGAGCCGTCGTCGGTGAGGATGCGCTCGCCATCGGCCTCGTGGACCGTATGGTCCCCGCCGATGACCTGCGCGCTGCCGCACAGGCATTCGCCGACGAGATCGCGCAGTCCGCGCCGCTGTCGCTGCTCGCCATACGCTCCACACTGCGACGCGAGCTCGTGGCCGACATCTCTGCCGCACTCGATCTCGAAGCGACAGCTCAAACGGCGCTCCTGGGATCCGCCGACTTCGCGGAGGGTGTCGCTGCCGCAATCGCCAAACGCGACCCGCATTTCACCGGCTAATGAGACGATCGAGGAGTGATGATGTTGAATGAGCACTGTGAGTGAGGAGCAGACCGTCGAAGAGGAACGCGGCCCACAGACACATCGGACGATCGACCGGGTCACGAGAATACTCGAGGAGGTCGTCTACAACCCAGGACTGGGGTTCGCCGATCTCGCTCGAGCGCTGGATGCTCCGCGCAGCTCGGTCCACGGTTTCATCCGCGGACTGCTCGCGAAGGGGTGGCTGTTTGAGGACAATCACAGGTTCTATCTCGGCCCGGCCGTGTATGGCCTCACGCTCGCAAGCGGGCATATCCGCGCGGGCCTGGTGACCGAGACTGATCTCGCAGAACTCCACCGCGCAACCGGCCTCACCGTGTTCCTCGGTGTCCAAGCGGGCGACAACCTGATATACGTGGCCGAGTCTGGGTCGGATACCTTGACCGGCTACGCGGCACGCACCAATATCAGACGTTCGCTTCTTGAGACAGCCGGAGGGAAGGTGCTGCTCGTAGCCATGCCCGAGGCCCAGCGCAACTCGTTTCTCAGGCGTCGCCCGCCCGAGGACGCAGCACTTGTTGACCAGTTTCTGTCCGAGTTCAAGTCAATCAAGGACAGTGGAGTCGCCAGGAATACGCTCCATGGGGGTGCGCGGTTTGCACTGGCCACAACTCTTTCAAACGCCTCAGGCGAAGTAGTCGCCGAAGTGACTATGGTCGGCGAAAGCTTCGACATGTTACCCCGCGAGGCTGAGCTGCGTGCAACCCTCCGCCAATATGTGGAGCAGTGGGCGCGACGGACGACCAAGTCGCGCGAGGCAATCTAGGAGCTCTCCCGTGATGCCATGGCCGACGAAGGCCCCCTCCCAGCGGAACCTGGGCCTGCATTCGCGTCACTCGCACCCGATCTGGGATTCGATAATTTGGCGCACATCAATAATGAGATGTGCGTCGAGGAGCCCGCAGCTGTGCGCGCGAATCTGGATCGCATCATGAGGATTGCCGGCTGATGCCGTGCCCGCCGTACGACGCCTCGATCATCGAGAATTGCCGTACCCGGCGTCAGCCGATGTTCGATGCTGGCGTTCGAAGCGGCGGGGTTTCCGACGCGCGACTTCACGCTTACTTACATGACTGATATTCGGCAGCGCCGTGAGGAGTGGCTCGATGACACCGCGAACGATCGCGTGGTGTATCACTCGATCGGCAACGCCCAGATCGCCTCGAATGTCGGCAGAGACAGGGTGATTCCGATTGGGCGATCTCACACACGTGCGCGACGATCTGGGGCGTGGAGGGACCATGGCCCGTGCTGTTGCGGGTGGCGTTTTTCCCGTACACCGTCGGATTGCTTACTATACCTATAGTGCCCAGCCCTTGGCGACGTCCGTAGCTCGAGCGACCATCCTCCGGCATCGACGGAGATCAGCCCTGAAGGCTTTCTAACCAGCGGATGATACGGGTCAGGGAGGAGATGCCGGCCGGGTCGAGGGGCCTATTGAGCTGTCCATGGTCCGATCCCATCTCGGTTACCCATGCCACATCGACGCCGGCATCCTTGAGCTGGTGTGCGTACCGCTCGCCGGAGGCGCGTAGCACATCGTGTTCGGAGTTGATGATGAACGTCGGCGGCAGGCCGGTCGAATCCGCGACGCCAGCGAAGGCGTGCGGGTCAGACAACGCGTCGGTTTCGCCGGCGTAATTGAACATCATCCCTTCGATGATGCGCGGATTGAAGCTGTCCCGCACAGGCAGCCCGGCGGTCGCGGCATTCATTTCGTCTGTCATCTCGGGAAGCTGCGGGTGGACGATCGGGTATACCAGTAGCACAGCATCCGGCTGGAGTGCGCCTTCATCGCGGAGGCGCACGGACAGCGCGGCGGCGTATGCTCCGCCGGCACTGCCACCGCCGAACCGTAACGGACCATTCCACCCTTGGGTGTGCACCCATTTCCACGCGGCGTGAACATCGTCCATGGGGACGGGGTAGTGGGTGCCGCCCAGCGCTTTGTGGTAGTCGACCGAGACGATCCGGTGTCCGGCTGCGGCGAGGCTGAGGCTGACCCAGTGCGCCTCGGGCATGTTCAGGTCACCGGTCACGAACGCGCCGCCATGGATCCACATGAACGTGCTCAGCGGAGCGGACACCGGGGTATAGACGCGTGCCGGAATGGGTCCGTGAGGCCCATCGATGGTGACGTCGTGGAAGGAGATCTGGGCGAGCTCGGTGTAGTGCTGCACGAGCAGCGCGTGCGGCATCTCAGCGGTCTCGGCGTTCCACCCGACGATCAGCGGCTCAACTAGAGCGAGAAAGTCCTTTTTCGATTCGTCCAGGTGCGTGCCAGCAGATTCGGTCATTCGTGCTCCGTTGTCGGGACTGCGAGAGGAGGAGTGCCGCGATCGATGCAGTGGCGATCGCGGCACCCGGGTGGGCCGCCTCACAGTTCAGCAGACTGCGACGCGGACGTCGGTGGTCTATCCGGCGGGCTGGATGTCGTAGATCGCGGGGTAGACGTTGGTCGGCACCCGCTCGACGATCGTGTCGGCGTTCGCGACGAAGCTGTTCTGCGCGCGGTAGAACGGCGCGAACCAGGCTTGGTCTACGACGTACGCATTCAGCTCTTTCACTGCATCATCCTGTGCTGCCTCGTCGCCGAACTGGATCGTCTGGATCCACTCGTTCACCTGTGGGTCCTCGTAGCGGAATGGGTTGAACAGTGCGGTCGGAGAGAGCATGAACTGGATGAGCTGCCAGTCGGGGTTCTGCTCGAGCGTCATGTAGCTGGCCGCGTACTTCGGGGCGAGCAGGTCGGCGGCGAAGTTGCCGAGCTGGACATCGACGTTCTCGACGGTTATGCCGACATCGGCCAACTGCTGCTCGAGAAGGACGTAGGTGGTGTTGCCAAAGACCGCGTTGCTGGGCATCTGGATCGTCAGCCCATCGGCATACCCGGCGTCCGCGAGAAGCATCTTGGCAGCATCCGGGTCGTAATCGTACGTCTCATCGAGCGCCGGGTCGTATGCCGCAGAGGTGGTGGGGAACACCTGCTCTGTTACGGTGCCCAGTCCGCCCTGGAGTGCGGTGAGCAGTCCCTCGCGGTCGATGGCGTGATTGATTGCCTGCCGGACGCGGACGTCGCCGAGGGCGGGATTCATGGTGCCGGCGCGGTCCAGCAGCAGGAAGCCAGCAAACTCGGTCTCCAGCCCGTAGACCGTCCAGCCTGCTCCCTCTATCTCGCCGAGCGCATCGTTGCTGAGCAGTCGCATCGTGTCGACTTCGCCGGCCTTGATCGCATTCAGCGCGGCGGTCGGGTCCGACAGCACGCTGATCGTGAGGTTGTCATAGTGCTGCAGGTCGGGGTTCCAGTAGTCCGGGTTCTTCGTATACACGTAGGTCGTTCCGGTGACTGTCGCGGCCGTGTCCAGAATGTACGGGCCGGATCCGATCGGGTTGGTCGCCGCGTCCGGATCCTCGAACATCGCGGGGCTTGCGACCAGGCCGGCGGTGCGGGTCAGGTAGTTCAGAAGTGCGGGATCGGGTGCCGACAGGGTCAGGACGACCGTGGTGTCGTCCGGGGCGGCCACGGTGGAGACGTTGGCGAGGTAGCTCGCGTCGGTCGAAGTGCCGGCCTTGAATCGCTCGAGGTTCTGCTTCACGATGTCAGCGGTCAGGTGGGTGCCGTCCGTGAAGTCCACGTCGTCACGGATCGTCAGCCTCAGCTCGGTGTTGTCCTCGTTATAGGACCACTCCGTGGCGAGAAAGGGTTCGATCGTTCCTTCCGGAGTCGCGAGGAGCAAGGTGTCATAGACGGCCTGGATGAACGGAGCCTGGTCACCCCAGGCGGCTTGGGAGGCCTCCAAAGTGGTGGGTGCTGTCACCGCGCCGAGGGTGAGTGATGCGGCTGTCGCGTCATCTCCACCCGTGCCGCCACCTGCTGCGCAGCCGGTGAGCGCGAGTGCGGCGACGAGCGCCGCGGTTGCTGTGATCTTCCATCGGAGCATCGTCGGTCCTTCCTACGGGCAACCCCTCGATGGGCCGCATTGCTGTGAGAGACTAGCACGAAAGCTTAATGACCATTAAGTTTTCAGTTTAGACCCAGGTTTGCAACGGATATTGTGGGGCGCACGGCGATGGAGGAGACATGACAGCGGACACAGCACCGGCGGCTGCGGGGCCGGTCGGAAAGCCCCGCGGCCGCTACGCCAAGACGGAGGCCACCCGCGCCGCCATCATCGACGCGGCGCTGGAGGTGTTTGCTGACGGGGGCTTTCGTTCTGGGTCTCTTCGCGATGTCGCCATCAAAGTCGGGCTCACTGAGCCGGCGCTCCTGCACCACTTCGGAACAAAGTCGGGACTGCTCGAGGCCGTCCTCGTGTACCGCGACAAGCAGTCCTATGACCTGGCCCCTCTGGACCGCATGATCGGCGAAGAATCCATTCGCGGCCTGATCGCCCTCGTCCGCTTCAACGCCTCTCAGCCCGGAGTCATCGAGCTCTACACGACGCTCGCTGCGGAAGCCACTTCCGAGGACCATCCCGTCCATGCCTACTTCGTCCGCAGATATGAGACCGTCCGCTCGATCTTGGGACTCGCACTCCAGCAACTGGATGCCGAAGGCAAGCTCGCCGACGGCGTCACGCCAGAGTGGGCGGCCGACGCGACGATGGCGCTGATGGACGGACTGCAAGTGCAATGGCTGCTCGACCGGACCGTCCTCGACATGGCAGAACGACTACGCGTTTTCCTCCGCCTGATCACCCGCCTCGACCTGTGACTGCGAGCAGCGACAATGACCCACGCATGAACTCGCCGTTCCTCGCGAAACGACCGCCAGGATAAAGCGAACGGATGTCGCCTACTTTGGCGGACCGGATAAACGGTCGTAGGGGGCGACACCCGGCAACCTGAGAACCGGGCGGTGAGTGCGCGGGAGGTCGAAAGGGATCCACCAGCGTCACGAAGACTCCGCCCACGACGAGGATGGTGGCAGCGGCTGGACGGCGACGATGTGGTCTGGGAGCGGCTGACATGATCCCGTCGCTGACTCGCGAAAGATGGAGTGCGTTCGTTAGCAAGCTGTTCGACTGGCCCCGACCGCCACCGTGACGAGTGAAGGCGATGACGCGCGGAAATCGGACGGTGCAGGGAAGGGCGCAAGCGTTTGATAATGCGCGGACCGGTCTGCTCGCGACAGAGTTCGCCGCGATCCCAGCGGCGGCTGATGCTCAACCCATGCAAGTCGCACGGACGGTCGGCGGAATCGTCTCCGCCGAACCCAATGTTGGAGAGACCGCGACGATCACGCACGTCGCACGCAATTTGGAGCGGCCCCAACGCGAGACCGGCCGGAGCAACGGCGGCAGCGACTGCTCTGCGTGGACTATGTAACGGTACCGTTTTCGCGAACCCAGGCTTATAACGGCGAGTTCGCGAACTTCCTCAACCGTCCCGTCTGGCCGCCCTACAACCCTGCGGAGCCGACGAACGCCCCTAAAATCGTCAGCCGCGCCAGAGTAGGGAGCTTACTATCGTCGACAGGCCCACAACCTGAACAAGAATTACAAGCAGATGGTGAACCGTCCGACCTCTCAAAGCAGTTGTCCGAATGCCCCGGCACTTTCATCTACGCGGGCGTTAACACCATGGCCATCGGCCTGGTCGACGGAACCAGGGGCCCGGCAGATCAGCAGCAAGGTCGACCAGTTGGCAGCACGAAGACCGGGTTCGTGATCGGGTCCGTGATGCGCTGCAGAACGAGATGGGCGAGATCTCTCCCGCGATGACCTGGCGTGAGGGGGGTTGGTGGAGCAAATCGCGCTTCACGCGTCCTGAGAAGATTCGGCCGATCAGCAGAGCCGCTGGTACGTCGGGGGTCTTGAGATGTAGGCATCGACCTGCAGCTACTCCTCGTCCTCTTGAAGTCAACCACGGGTCACTTGGTCCTCAAAGCAGGCCAATGAGTTCGGCGCTTCGGTCCCAGAGTTCACGGGCGAGGTCTTGGTCGTCGGCGAGGGGGCTGGTTCTCCCGATCTTGTGCTTGTCGTAGTATCCGCCGGGAGTCCATTCGGCGCCCGGGGTCGTCTCGGCGAGCCAGATCAGATCTCGGGCACCCTCCTCGGAAGTGAGCATGCCGGTGACACGCCGGAGCGGGCTGTGGTACAGGTAGCGCCACAGGGTGTTTGTCTCGGAGGCGAAATTGGATGCGATAATCCCGGGGTGGAAGGCTGCCGAGGAGAGGCCGCGATCGCCGTAGCGACGCTGGAGTTCTTTCGTGAAGAGTACGTTGGCCAGCTTGGAGGCGCCATACGCGCGGTTGGCCGAGTATCGACGATCGAAGGTGAGGTCGTCCACGTCGATGTCCGCTGCGCGGGACGCGAGGCTCGAAGTGTTGATCACTGTGGCCCTGCTGTCGAGAAGGGTGTCGATGAGCAGGTTGGTTAGTAGGAACGGCGCGAAATGGTTGACTTGCATCGTCTTCTCGAGCCCGTCGACGGTGAGCTGCCGGTCGCCGAAGATGCCGCCCGCGTTGTTGGCGAGCACGTCGATGCGCGGGCAGGCCGCGGCAATTTCCGCGGCCAGGTGGCGGACCTGCGAGAGATCGCTGAAATCGGCAAGGAAGTAGGGCGTGCCGAGGTCGGCGGCTATTTCAGCCGTCTTTGTGGCCGATCGCCCCACGAGAACGACGTGGTGTCCACTCGTGGTGAGGGCGCGCGCTGCGGCCGCTCCGATCCCGTCGCTCGCCCCGGTGATCACGATCGTCTTCTGTGTCAACTTCCTGCTCCTTAGTCGTCCGCTAGCTAGGTTGGTACTCTACACCATAAGTGGAACTAAGTATCAGGAGAGGCACTGCGATAGGATTCGGGTGTGAGCGAGGCGAATGTCGGAGACGGAACCAGCGCGGAACGACGCACGACCCTGCGCGACCGGGCGCGACGCGCCGTGCAGGCCGAGGTGGCAGAGATCGCGTTTCGCCTGTTTGCTGCGCAGGGGTTCGAACAGACGACTGTCGAGCAGATCATCTCCACGGCAGGGATCTCGCGGAGCAGCTTCTTCCGCTACTTCCCGACCAAGGAAGACGTCGTGACCGGTGGGCTTGTGGACCTCGGCGAACAGTTGTTCTCCGCGCTCGTTGAACGCCCCGGGGACGAGGATCCATGGAGCGCCCTGCGGAGCGCCATGGAACCCCTTGTCGTCGGGTTCTCGCACAACCCTGTGGCGGCGCGAGCGATCACGAAGATGATGACGGAGACCCCGTCACTGGAGGCCCGACACTACGAGAAGACCCTGCACTGGCAGGCTCTCCTCGTCCCCGAGGTCGCCCGGCGATTGGGGATCCGACCGGCGGACCCGACCGATCCTCGACCCCAAGCCCTTGTCGCAGCGGCGCTGGGGTGTCTTGATGCGGCCACGAAAGCGTGGGCAGCCGACAACGCCGAACCCGATCTCCGCGACGTTCTCGATGCTGCCATGCTGGTGGTGAGCCCGAGAGCCGGCAAGATTCGGGCGCTGAACGCGACGGGGAGTGCCGCGCGGTCCGGGACGACGGGCGACGTGGGTGCGAGTCTCGGACTCCCGCGTCGCTGACGACGGGCGCGCGGATCAGTTACCGTCTGTCTGCAATCGGTCGCCGACAGCGCGAAGCGCTACAGCTCGTAGCTGACGACGCTGCGAAAGAAGTTGCGAAGCTCCGCGGCCATGTCGATCGCGTCCGGCTCGAGCAGCCATTGCACCTGCAGACCGTCCATCGTCGCGATGGTGCGCGCGGCCGCACTCGCTGGTGTGACGTCTGGTCGCAGGTCTCCTTCGGCCTGTATGACGGTGAATGCGTCGGCCATCAGTTGGCGCGACCACTGGTAGCGTTCGATGAAGTATTGGTGGGCCGGATGATCGGTGGAGGTGCTCTCTGCGGAGAGGGTGCAATAGAGCTCCACAACCCCGGGCTGAGAGGCATTGTAGTCAACCAGTTCGAGGATGCCTTCGATGGTGGAACGACCGCGGACATCGGCGCCTAGAGGAAAGAAATCCCGCGATCGATCGTCGCGCAACTCGAGAACAGCGGCAAGCAACGCGCTCTTGTTCGAGAAGTGGTGCAGAAGGCCCGTCTCGCTGATGCCAACGCGCTCGGCCACTTCTCGGACCGAGCTGGAGCGATACCCAGACTGGGCAAACACCTCCAGGGCTGCGTCGAGAATCGCCCGGCGCTTCTCCTCCGTTTTGGCATACACGCCGCGCGGCTTTCCCGTGCCGCGGCGTCGCGTGGGAGTCGCTGTGGTCATGTCCTCGTTCCCGGAGTGTCGTGGTCAGGTGTGGCTTTCAGCATAACTGCGAGCACACTCCGGTGTGACCTGTAGAGACGCTCGCTTTCAACGTGGTCGCCATCTCCTGCACGTCCGATCCTGCGCCGTAGGATCGTGGCCATGGCGCGCATGGGGACCTCGGCGAAGGGTAAGGCTCGACGTCAGCAAATTCTGGCCACCGCAATGGAGAGGCTCGGTGCTGATGGATATCGCAACACGTCGTTGCGGGGAATCGGCCGGGCGCTGGGTGTTGAGCCAGCTCACATTCTGTACTACTTCGACAGTCGTGAGGAGTTGCTGCAGAAGGTGATAGAGAAGTGGGACCAAAACACCATCGAGGTCTTTGGGGGCGGCCCGGTGCCGTCGGACCGCACACTTGATCTGTACGCCGATGCAATCCGCTACAACCAACGCATCCCCGGTATCGTGCACCTCTACCTGACGCTCGCCGCTGAGGCGGTGCATCCGGATCACACCGCCCACGCATTCTTCGTCGAGCGGTTCCGCACGGTTCGCGAGTTGCTCCGCGACGCGATCAGCTTCGAGCAGAGCGCCGGCCTCATCGATTCCGCGCTCGACGCCGACATGGAGTCACGCAAACTCATCGCGCTCGCTGACGGATTGCAACTACAGGGCCTGGTCGATCCGACGATCGATGCGCCGCGGGATCTGGAGGCGGCGATCGCCGGCCTGCGCACCCGTCCGATCCGCTAGGGCTGCGAGCTTAGTTGTCGAAGGGCCTCGTCGATCGTTTCGAGGATCGAGACGGTCTCGTCAAGCGTGTGCAGCGGTGACTCGGTGCGGCCTTCGCCGACGTAGCGCGCCAGTGCGGTGGCTTCCCAGGCGAGACCGTCCATGAGTCGCACACCGGTCGGGTCCTCCCATGTCTGGCGCGGGCCGAAGAAATCGTTGTCGAACAGGGTGATCGTGGTTGGGATGTGGAAGGGACCTGCCAACTCGACCCGGCCCTCGGTGCCGGCGATGACCGCCGTGTTCGGAGTGCGCGCGATCATCGAGGTGGTCAGCGTCGATTGGACCGTGTTGGTGTGGCCGAGGACCACCGTGGCATATGCGTCCACGCCGGTCGCGGTCATCGCACCCACGGCGGTGATCGAGGTGGGTGCGCCGAGGATCATCGAATCGAACTGGATCGGGTAGATGCCCAGGTCAAGCAGCGCCCCGCCGCCGAGGTCACGTCGGTAAAGGCGGCTGTCGTGGTCGATCGGGATCGCTTGACCGTGGTCGGCGGCAATCCCGGCCACCTCTCCGATGGTGCCGTCAGCGACGAGAGTTCGCACCACGGATGCCTGCGGCTGGTACCGGCTCCACATCGCCTCCATCAGCAGGACGCCGGCGGCGCGTGCTGCAGAGACGAGGGCGCGGGCGTCCGCCCCGCTCGTCGCCAGGGGCTTCTCGATGAGCACGTTCTTATTCGCCGCAATCGCCGCAAGCCCCAGGTGGAGGTGCTCGCTCTGCGGGGCTGCAATGTAGACCACATCGACTGCGGGGTCCTCGAAGAGCTCGAGGTAGGACCCATACGCGCGCTCGATTCCGTGCTCGGCCGCGAACGCCTCCGCCCGAGACAGGTCTCGTGATGCCACCGCGGCCAGCGTCTGCTGAGTGACCCGGTTCACCGCACCGGCGAAATACTTCGCGATCCCACCCGGGGCGACGATCCCCCAGCGCAGGGTGGGCTCGCCTTGACCGGGGAAGAAGATCTCGGGTTGCGGAAAGGCGGAGGGGATCATCACGGGCTCCTTTGCGGTCACGTTAGGGGGAGGTTACACCAGAACTGACCAGTGATAAGTTCACAGTGTGCTGCGTCACCATGCGGACGCGACTGCGAACGAAACGGAACTTATGACCGCCGAAAGAATCGCCGAACTCGAGGCGCAACACGATGAGCTGGTGTTCGCGTCCTTCGACCACGCTGACGCCTGGCGCCTCGGCAATATCATCACTGCGGCCGCGATCGCCGCCGGACACGGTGTGGCGATCGACATACGCCGCCCCGGCTTCACTTTGTTCAGGGCTACGCTCGCGGGTACCACCCCGGACCAGGAGACGTGGATCGGCGCGAAAGCTCGCACGGTCTTCCGTATGGAGTGCAGCAGCGCTCTCGTCGCTGAGCGATTCTCGGATGCCGGGATCGATGCAGCAGGGATGGGCTGGCTGCGGTTCCCCGCGTTTGCGCTCACCGGCGGCTCGGTGCCAGTCCGCGTGGCCGGTACAGGGGTGGTTGCCGCGGTCACAGCAGCCGGCCTTTCGTCGGACGATGATCACGCCCTCGTCGTTGCGGGTATGCGCGACCTTCTGGAGGCCGGCTGATGCGATACGTGCGCGACCTTGCCGCGGGCCAGGTCTGCCAGATCATCGTCATCGACATCAGCACTGGTGAGTCCCGCGTGGTCCACGAGACCTCGCAGATGCTCTTCGAGGCGCCTAACTGGACGGCGGACAACGACCTCATGCTCAACGGGGATGGGCGGTTATGGCGGCTCACGCCGGAACCGGGGGCTGTGCCCGAGCTCATCCCGCTCGAGGGGATTCCCGACCTGAACAACGACCACGTGCTGTCGCCGAAGACAGGCGAGATCTTCCTCTCTGCGAACGACTGGCAGATCTATGCAGCCTCGACTGCGGGCGGCGCAGTACGGCGTATCACACCCCCTGACGGCGGGCGGATGCACTTCCTGCATGGCGTGAGCCCAGACGCCACGACACTCACGTATACCGGCATCCAGCCGGGCGCCGACGGAACCTGGGGTCACGGCACGGTCTACACCGTTGCCGTCGACGGCACCGGAACTCGTCAGCTGACCTCGGACACGTGGTCGTCGGACGGCAGCGAATACTCCCCCGACGGCGAATGGATCTATCTGAACACCGAGGCGTTTTCGAACGAGCCTGGCCACGCTCAGATCGCGCGTCTGCGGGTCGATGGCAGCGGCGCCCTTGAGCAGCTGACCTTTGACGAACGCGTCAACTGGTTTCCGCACCACTCCCCGGACGGCAGGGGGATCGTCTACCTGAGTTACCCAGCCGGCACGGTCGGGCATCCCGCCGATCAGTTCGTCGAACTGCGCCTGGTACGCGACGGTGATTGGTCCTCGCCGCGGACGCTCGTCGAGCTCTTCGGCGGGCAAGGGACGATCAACGTCAACAGCTGGGCATCCGACAACCGAAACCTCGCCTACGTTGCGTATCCGTTTCGTGACATTTGAAACCAGTGGAGTTCCTCGGGTTTCGTGCTATGGTCCTTTGCAGATGGCCCGAGGACGGGTTGCATAGCTTGAAAGGACGAAGATGTTCCACTGGAAGAAGGCGGTTGTCATCGCGACGGCGGCCGTACTCGCCCTCACCGGTTGCGCAGCCGGTAGTGAGGCAGATCCCGCCGACCGCTCAGGCGGAACCCTGACGCTCGGGCTTATCACGCCGGTCTCGAGCTTCTCGGCGCAGGGAGCCAACTGGGCCAATCAGTCGCCGTACATGCAGGCCGTGTACGACTCGCTTCTTAGAGCCTCCCCCGACGGCACCATCCAGCCCAATCTGGCGACGGAATGGTCGTACAACGAAGACAACACCGTCCTCTCCCTCACACTAAGGGACGATGTGAAGTTCACTGACGGAACTCCGTTCAATGCCGACGCGGCCGCGCAGAACCTTCTCCGTTTTCGCGACGGTACTTCGCCGAACGCGTCGTTCCTTGTGAACCTGGCCGATGCGACCGCGATCGACGACACGCATGTCGAGCTGACCCTCACAGCACCCGACCCGGCGTTGCTCACCTACCTCACCCAGAACGCGGGCCTGCAGGAGAGCCCCGCCGCGTTCGAGAACGCGGACGTGGAGACCGTGCCGGTCGGATCCGGCCCGTACACGCTCAACGTGGACGAGACGGTGGTCGGAAGCAGTTACGTGTTCGACCAGAACCCGGACTACTGGAACCCGGACGACCAGCACTACGACAAAGTTGTCATGAACTACTACGCCGATAACACGTCGCTGCTCAACGCGATTCAGGGTGGTCAGCTGAACGCGTCCACGACGATCGACAACACCTCGTTGGACCAGATCACCGCAGCCGGCTACACGCTCAGTCCCATCGAGAACAACTGGTGGGGTCTGATACTGGCTGATCGGGATGGCACGCTGAATCCCGCCCTAGGTGACCCGAAGGTGCGGCAAGCCATCAACTACGCATTCGATCGCGACGCCATGTTGCAGGCGTTCACAGCCGGCCAAGGGACGGTCACTGAGCAGGTGTTTCCGACGAGCTCCACTAGCTTCGATCCCGCCCTCGATGAGACGTACTCCTACGACCCCGAGAAGGCGAAAGAGCTTCTCGCAGAGGCGGGTTATGGCGACGGTTTCGATCTCGTAATGCCCACCGCGGCAGCGTTCGGCCCGTCGAACTTCGCCCTCATCCAACAGCAGCTTGCCGATGTCGGCGTCCGGGTCACGTTCGAGGAGCTCCAGGTCAACGACTACATCACTGCCATCGTCGGCGGGAAGTACGCTGTCGCTTTGATGGGCCTACAACTCGATCCCACCGACTGGCAACTGTCGCAGTTTGAGATCGACAAGAACGCGCCGTGGAATCCCTTCCACACCGATGACCCGACTGTGCAGGACTACATCGCCGAGCTGCAGACCGGCACTGAGGAGGACGCCGAGGCAGCGGGCAAGGCACTGAACGAGTACATCGTCGATCAGGCCTGGTTCGCACCCTGGTTCCGACCCGCGCTGAACTTCGTGAGCGATTCCAACACCGAGCTCACTGTGCAGGTAGGCAACTCCTACCCATACCTGTGGAACATCAAGCCGAAGAACTGATTCACCAGGGTGCCGGGCCGGGCCCCTCTACCGGCCCGGCGCCCACTACCCGTGGACGTAGGGACCGACGTTGCTCCAATTCACTCTCCGCCGCCTTGCGAGCGGGGTCATCCTCCTGTTCGCGATCTCCAGTGTCGCGTTCCTGCTCCTGAACCTGGGCGCGGGCGATGTCGGCCGCCGCATTCTGGGACCGGGGGCCTCCACCGAGACCGTCGCCCTCAAGAACGAGCAACTTGGCGTCGACCAACCCGTCGTCACCCGCTACATGGACTGGCTCACGCACGCGGTAACCGGGGACTTCGGCAGCTCCTGGTTCACCAGCCAGCCCGTCAGCCAGGCCATCTTTTCCCGGCTTGCGGTCACCCTTTCCATCGTGATTGGAGCGACCATTCTCAGCGGGCTCATCGCGACACTCCTCGGGGTGTGGGCCGCGCGCCAGCGCGGCTGGCCGGACAGGCTCGTCCAGGTCGTCGCAGTCCTCGGATTCGCGATCCCCGGTTTTCTCATCGCCATCTTCCTTGTCAATGTCTTCGCGCTCAACCTGGGCTGGTTCAATCCCACCGGGTACGTGCAGATCAGCGCCTCGTTTCCCGGATGGCTCAGCTCAGTGACTCTCCCGGTGATCGCTCTCTCCATTGGTGCGATCGCCGCGATCGCGCAACAGGTCAGGGGCTCGGTGATAGACGCGATGCGTCAAGACTGGGTCCGCACACTGCGCAGTCGCGGACTATCCGACAACCGCATCATCTATAAGCACGTGCTGCGCAACGCCGGCGGGCCTGCGCTCGCCGTGCTTGCGGTGCAGTTCATCGGACTGGTCGGCGGCGCGGTCATCGTCGAACAGATTTTCGCAATCCCCGGACTCGGTCAGATCTCGGTGTCCGCGACGTCGCAGGGCGATGTTCCGCTGGTGATGGGGCTGGTTGTCGCGGTCGGCGCACTGGTCGTCATCGTGAACCTGCTCATCGACCTGATCCAGGGCTTCCTCAACCCGAAGGTGCGCGTGTCATGACCGAAGCCGTCACAAACATCATGCCCAGCACTGCCGCCGAGGAACGGGCTGCCCGCTCACACCTGATCCGCAGGATTCTGCGCAACGGCGCCGCGCTATCCGCGCTGATCGTGCTCACGCTCATCGTGCTGGCCGCGATCCTGGCGCCGCTGATCACGCCGCAAGACCCGAATCTCGCTGACATCCAAAATCTCCTTGCCCCGCCGGGACCTGATCATCCCCTCGGCACCGACGGTGCCGGGCGGGACCTGCTCGCACGCCTGTTGTACGGAACCCGGTACAGCCTGGCGGCGGCCCTCCTGGGAACGACCGTCGCAGCGGTGATCGGCGTAATCGGCGGCCTGATCGCCGGCTACTACGGAAAGTGGTTCGAATCGACGTCCTCGTGGCTGGTGGCCGCGATCATGGCGCTGCCGGGCATTGTGGTCCTGCTCGCCGCACGCGCCGTGCTCGGCCCCTCGCTCTGGCTGGCGATGATCGTCTTCGGCGTCCTGCTCGCACCCGCCTTCTACCGGCTGGTATACACCGCGGTCGTGAATGTCCGCAGCGAGCTCTTTGTGGACGCAGCGCGGGTGTCGGGTGTCGGAGACGTGAGTATCATCGGCCGGCACATCCTTACGGTGGTACGCGCGCCCATCATCATCCAGTTCGCGTTCGTGATGGGGATCGCAATCGCGATCCAGGCGGGTCTGGACTTCCTGGGCCTGGGGGATCTGTCACTGCCCACCTGGGGCAACATGCTCAACGACGCCTTCGCGCGCATGTACAGGAATCCGCTGCTCCTGGTCTGGCCGAGCGTCGCGATCGCTGTCACGTCCGTCGCGCTTGCCCTGTTCGCGAACGCGCTGCGCGACGAGCTCGAGCGCAGCGGATCCGCCCGAACGAAGCGGCGTAGCAAAGGCAAGGCACGCACCGTCCGTTCGGGCCGCGTTCCCCGACCGACGGATATGCCCGCAGATGTTGTCGTGCACGCGGAGGCAGAGATCAATCCGGGGCGGAAACTGCTCGAGATCGAATCGCTGGTGGTCGGATATGACCAACCGAATGGGAGTGTGACGCAGGTCGTTAATGGCGTGTCTTTGGTCATCCGCGCCGGCGAGGTGCACGGGCTGATAGGGGAATCCGGGTCGGGCAAGACTCAGACAGCGTGGTCGGTCCTGCGGCTGCTGCCGGACGGGGGACGCATCGTCGCCGGGAGCGTGGTCTTCGACGGCACGGATCTCGCCTCCCTCAGCGACGCGGAAATGCGCAAGGTCCGCGGCCGCCGCATCTCCTACATCCCGCAGGAGCCCATGTCAAACCTGGACCCGGCCTTCACGATCGGAAGCCAACTGGTAGAGCCGATGGTAATCGCGCTGAGAATCCCTCGCTCCGAAGCGAAGAAGCGGGCGCTGGAATTGCTGGCACGGGTGGGCATCCCGAACCCTGCGCGGACCTTCGCCGCGTACCCGCACGAGGTATCCGGCGGCATGGCGCAGCGGGTCCTTATCGCGGGCGCGGTCTCGTGCGAACCCGATCTGGTGATCGCCGACGAACCGACAACCGCTCTCGATGTGACAGTGCAGGCCGAGATCCTTGGCTTGCTCCGCGGGCTGCAGAAGGAACTGGGCGTGAGCATCCTGCTCGTGACCCACAACTTCGGGGTGGTTGCCGATCTGTGCGACCGGGTGTCGGTGATGCGCAACGGATTGATCGTGGAGACCGGACCCGTCCGGTCCATCTTCGCCGGCCCACGACACCCCTACACGAAGTCACTGTTCGCCGCGATCCTCGAGGACGGCGCCGCTCGTGGCGCGCTCGAGCATGCCGCTGACCGGCACACGATCACGGAAGGTTCCGGAGCGTGACCGAACCCCTTCTCGTCATCGACGACGTCCACGTCGCCTACCCGGCCAAAGGGTGGCGTCGTCCGCCGTTCCACGCGCTGAAAGGCGTATCACTGGACATCATGCCCGGTGAGTGCGTCGGGCTGGTCGGTGAATCCGGCTCCGGCAAAACGACCCTCGGTCGCGCTGTCCTCGGACTCGCACCTGTGACCGGCGGCAGCATCCGGTACCGGGGTGCGGAGATCGGCAACCTCTCACGCCGGAGTCGACGCAAACTCTCGGACGAGATCCAGGTCGTATTCCAAGACCCATACTCGTCGCTGAACCCCTCCCTCACCATCGAGCAGTCACTGACCGAGCCGCTGCGTGTGAAGAAGGTCTCGGCGGCGGACGCATCCCTCCGCGTGCGGACTCTGCTGGACCAGGTCGGATTGCCATCGAATGCCGCGGGACGGTTGCCGCGGGAGTTCAGCGGCGGTCAGCGCCAGCGCATCGCGATCGCGCGGGCGCTGGCGTTGGACCCCCGGGTGATCGTCTGCGACGAACCGGTGTCGGCCCTTGATCTTTCCACCCAGGCGCGCGTTCTCGAACTGTTCAAAGACATTCAAGACGCCACCGGCGTGGCGTACCTGTTCGTGTCGCACGATCTTGCGGTCGTCCGCCATCTCAGCCATCGGGTCGCCGTGATGTACCGAGGCGAGATCGTCGAATACGGCCCGGGCGACGAGGTCACCTCCGACCCGGAGCATCCCTACACCCGACGACTGCTGCTCGCTGCCCCCGTGCCCGATCCAGTGTTGCAGGAGCAGCGTCGCGCAGACCGGGACCGTTTGTTGGACAGCCAGGACGAGATGGCGCTCCGGCTCGACGCGGTCTGAGCGACGCATCCACGACGTTGCCGATGACATCAGGAAGAGACACATGACGGAAACCACTTCTCACCGTGACCTCGATTCTCACCGTGACCTCGAACGTGAGGTCGAAGACGCCCTGGAGACGCTCTCGCTTGAGGAGAAGGTGCAGATCCTCACCGGACAGGATTTCTGGAGCACGCATCCTGTCGAGCGGATCGGGCTGCGCAGCATGATCCTCTCCGACGGTCCATCTGGTGTGCGGGGAACGGTGTGGGACGAACGCTCCCCGTCGCTGAACTTACCGTCCGCGTCGGCCCTGTCGGCCACGTTTGATCCCGCCATGGCGTACCGCTACGGCGCGGTCGCCGCCTTCGAGGCCCGTCGCAAGGGCGTGAATGTCGTCCTAGGTCCGACCGTCAACCTGCACCGCTCACCCTTGGGCGGCCGCCATTTCGAGGCGTTTAGCGAGGACCCCGTACTGACCGGCGAGCTCGCCGCCGCCTACGTCAGCGGTCTACAGGACAACGGGGTCGCGGCGACCCCCAAACATTACGTCGCGAACGACTCGGAAACCGACCGCTTCACCGTGGACGTGCAGGTGAGCGGGCGGGCCCTGCGCGAGCTCTATCTCCTGGCGTTCGAGAAGGCGATCGTTGAGTCGCGCGCTTGGCTGGTAATGAGCGCGTACAACTCGATCAACGGAGTGACCGCCACCGAGAGCGAGCTTCTGGAGACTCCTCTCAACAGCGAGTGGGGATTCGACGGCGTCGTCGTCAGCGACTGGACCGCAGTACGCTCCCTCGCTTCGGCGACCGCATCCCAAGACCTCGTCATGCCCGGACCCGACGGACCCTGGGGCGCGGCGCTCGTGAGTGCCGTGCAGATCGGTACCGTCAGCCAAGACTCCGTCGATCGCAAAGTACGTCGTGTGCTGCGGCTCGCACAGCGCGTTGGCGCACTCGGACACCACACGCCAGCCCCGCTCGTTCACACGGAGGACGGCGCCGCGTTCGCCCGCATGGCGGCGGTGGATGGCACGGTGCTCCTGGAAAACCGAGGCGAGCTTCCGTGGAATGGCGCCGCCCTTAAACGTGTCGCAGTGCTCGGCAACAACGCCGATGCGATTCGCACTCAGGGCGGCGGAAGCGCGACCGTCGTTCCCGAACACACGGTGTCGCCGCTCGAAGGCTTGCGCGCTGCGCTGCCCGGGGCCGAGGTGGTGTATTCAGTGGGAGCGATCAACCAGACCGGCCTTGCCGGCATCCCGGTGGAGCGGATGACCAACCCGGTAACCGGTGCACCAGGTGCTCGCGTAAGTTTCCGCGACACGGCGGGCACAGAGATCTACCACGAAGACCGCCGCGCGACCGAACTGGTCTGGTTCGGCGGTACGGCGCCCATCGCTCTGACACGCGAGGTCGAGGTCTCCTTCACCTTTACGCCTGCACGAACCGAACGGATCGACATCGGATTCGCCGCAACCGGGCACGGCCGATTCTGGATCGATGACGAACTCACAATCGACGTCGTCGCAGAGGCCGAGGGCGACGACCTCGGCGCAGCCTTCCTCTCACCCGCGACCTGCGTCACCGCAGTCGATCTCGTCGCCGGGACACCGATCAGCGTGCGTTTCGTGTACGAGTCACCTACGCGAGGAGATGTGTTCGCCGCGGCGCTCGCCCTGAACGTCGGCACTCGCCCGCACATGTTCGACGAGGACCAGCTCATCGCCGACGCTGCAGAAGCCGCCCGCAGCGCCGACGTCGCGCTCGTGGTCGTCGGCACCAACGCACGCGTCGAATCCGAGGGCTTCGACCGCGACACACTCGCGCTGCCTGGCAGGCAGGACGACCTCGTGCGCGCCGTCGCCGCGGCAAACCCCCGCACGGTCGTCCTGGTCAACGCCGGCTCCCCGGTCCTGATGCCGTGGCGCAACGACGTCGCCGCGGTGCTGGTCGGATGGTTCGGCGGCCAGCAAGCCGGGCACGCGATCGCGGACGTGCTGCTCGGGATCGCTGAACCCGGCGGACGGTTGCCGACCACGTGGCCCGCCATGCAGGCCGACGTCCCAGTGCTAACCACCGCACCGATCGACGGCCAGCTCGCCTACGACGAGGGCATTCACATCGGTTACCGAGCGTGGTTGCGTGCCGAAGCGACACCCTCCTATTGGTTCGGTCACGGTCTCGGGTACACCAGCATTGACCTGGTCGGCGCGTCAGCGCCGCCGTCGGCGGCACTGGGCGCGACCATCGAGGTCACGGTGGAGTTGACAAACCGCGGGGATCGTGACGGCAAACAGGTCGTCCTAGTCTTCGCCGAGATGCCGCAGTCAACCGTCGAGCGCCCGGTCCGCTGGCTCGTGGGCTTCGCGCCCGTACGGGTCACCGCGGGAGGGATCTCGACGGTCGACGTCACCGTGCCGACACGACTGCTGGCCTACTGGTCTGAGAGATGGCAATACGAGAAGGGCGTGTACACGTTGCGGGTGGGAACGTCGGCGACCAGCCTTCCGCTCAGCCTCGACGTCGAACTCGGGAACCCGTCATGAACCCGCCTGCTCGGTCCTCCGCACACCGGACTCGTTCGAACACGTGTGGCCGCCGGTGACCGCCGCCATCGCGCGTTTTCGTGCCGAGCTGCGGGACGACACGTCCGCTGTCGCCACCTCGATGCCGAGGCTGACGTGGACTGTCGAGAGCACCGAGCCCGGCTGGGTTCAAGCCTTCGCGGAGTTGCGCAGCGATGGTCGCGACGTGCGGCTGGACGGCCCCGATAGCGTGCTCGTAGACTGGCCATTCAGGCCGCTCGCCGAACGCGAAATACGCCGTGTCGCTGTGCGCGCCACCTCCACGGAGGGGGCGAGCACGGACTGGAGCGAGAGCCTGCGGATCGAGGCCGCGTTCACCGATTCATGGCCCGGCGTGCCGATCGGCCTTGCGAACACGAGCGACGAAGCGCAGCCTGCCGTGTTGCGAACAACCTTCCTCGTCGATGCACCGGTGCGTCGTGCACGCCTGTTCTTCACCGCATTCGGCGTCGCCGACTTCGAACTCAACGGCCAACCGGTCGACGCGGGAATCCTCGCCCCCGGATGGACGGCTTACCTTGACCGACTCGTCCACGAAACCATCGACATCACCGCGCACATCCGTCCAGGCTCCAACGCGATCGGTGCGAGGCTCGCCGGCGCATGGTTCACGGAGAAGTATGGGTTCCACGGGCAGCAGAAGCGGATTTACGGCGAGCAACCCAGCTTGTCCGGCCACATCGAACTCGAGCTGGAGTCGGGCGCCGTCCAGATCGTCCCGACCGACGGGACATGGCGGGCCACGGGTGATGGACCGATTAGACGCAGCGGCATCTACGCCGGCGAGCATCACGATCTTCGTCGGACTGAGCCCGACTGGTCCCGCGCCGACTTCGACGACCACATGTGGAAGCCCGTCCGAGTCGGCGGCGCAGCATGCCCATCCCCGAAGCGCGCATTGCCCCGCCCGTCCGACGCCTCCAGGAACTTCCCGTCGCGAAAGTCACCACCTCGCCGTCCGGAAAGACGATCCTTGACTTCGGGCAGAATCTGGTGGGATGGCTGCGCCTCCGTGTGAATGGCGAAGCGGGCGCACACATAGTTTTGCGCCACGCCGAGGTTCTGGAAGACGGCGAACTCGCCACCCGACCCCTGCGGGCGGCCGAAGCCACCGACAGCGTGGTTCTCAACGGCGCCGGACCTGTCGTGTGGGAGCCGGTCTTCACATTTCACGGCTTCCGGTATGCCACTGTCGAAGGCTGGCCCGGAGCGTTCGACCCCGCGGCGGTGACGGCGGTGGTCGTGCACAGTGACCTCACTCGCACCGGCCGCTTCGCCTCATCGGACCCCTTGCTGAACCGGCTGCACGAGAACGTGGTCTGGGGCATGCGCGGCAATTTTCTCAGCATCCCGACTGACTGCCCACAGCGAGACGAGCGCCTCGGCTGGACTGGCGACGTCCAGGTGTTCGCTCCCACCGCGAGCTTCCTGTTCGATTCCGAGGCATTCCTCGCGTCATGGTTGCGTGACCTCGCCCGCGAGCAGGATCACCTCGACGGTGTCGTACCGGTCGTCGTTCCGGCAACGCTTGAGGGACCGTTCATTGGTGCCATCGCGGGTTGGGGCGACGCGGCCACCGTGGTCCCCTGGGTGCTCTACCAGCGGTACGGCGATTTCGGCCTATTGCGGGACCAATACGAAAGCATGCGGGCCTGGGTTGATGCCGTGCTGGACGAGAACGGTGACTCCGCTCTCTGGGCGGGTACGCTCCAGCTCGGCGATTGGCTCGACCCTTCCTCCCCGCCGGACCGCCCCGACAAGGCCAAGACTGACTCGGACGTCGTGGCCACTGCCTACCTGGCACGGTCCCTCCAAATCGTCGCGGATGCCGCGGCGGTCCTTGGCGAGAAGTTGGACGCGGCACACTACGCCGCCCTGGCCGAACGGTCACGCGCGGCGTTCCGCGACGAATACGTCACGCCGGCCGGACGCATGCTCTCCGACGCGCCGACCGCCTACGCGCTCGCGCTCCGCTTCGGTCTCGTGACCGATCCGACCGTACGCGCGAAGCTCGCGGATCGGCTCGCAATTCTCGTTCGCCGCGACGGGTATCGGATCGGTACCGGATTTCTCGGAACCCCGCTCGTTGCAGATGCACTTACCGACGGTGGTCATCTCGCTGCTGCGGGGCGGCTCCTCATGCAGACCGACTGCCCCTCGTGGTTGTACCCCGTCACGATGGGGGCGACTACCGTCTGGGAGCGATGGGACTCGATGCTCGAGGACGGGACCGTGAATCCAGGCGAAATGACGTCGTTCAATCACTATGCACTTGGCGCGGTTGCGGATTGGATGCATCGCACTATTGCCGGCCTCGCGCCCGCCGACCCGGGGTACCGACGACTACTCGTCGCGCCGCGTCCGATCGCAGGACTCGACTGGGCGGAGGCAAGTCATCGCACACCGTATGGGGATGCGCGAGTGTCGTGGAAGAGAACCGATGGATACATATCGGTGTCGGCGGTAGTGCCTGCTAATACCTCCGCGATCGTGTCACTGCCTGGGCAGTCCGAGTTCACGGTCGGCGCCGGGCGCCATAGCTTTACGTTCGACGCACCTCATCGAGCCGTGTTCGGGAAACTGTCGCTGGAGTCGTCTACCGCCGCGATCATTGACAACAGTGCCGCGTACGCGGCGGTGCTCGGCTCACTAACAAGAATCGACCCCGGCCGAGCTGATGCATTCAGAACTCAGACAGAGTGGCTCGAAGGCCGCAGCATCCGACAATCGCTATTGTTCGCACCGGCCGAGGTGTATGACGCCGTGGAAGAGGCACTTCGATCTGTCGAGGGAGAGTGATGCTCGGCCAGGGGGGTGACGGTCGGAAGCGCGCTCCTCCATCACACCGGCCGTTGTAGATACGAGCGCTGCTCGCGCCTGGGCACCATGTGCAGACCGAGAGTGCGATCGGTTTAGGGAGCGTGGAAGGAGAGCGTCTTTGCTGCGCGGTGCCGGTAGGCCTCGAGGCGGAACCCGGGCGCGACCGGGCGTCCTGGGCCCGGCTGCAAGGGGGTACGCGACAAAGGGAGGAGCAGACTCCCACGTCGTCGTTTGGCACTTATCAATCGTCGAGCCCGATGCCTTGACGTCGATTGGCACGGACTAATTCCTGCTCGATCCGTCCGCTTCAGAACATCGGAGCTGCGGACTGGCTATTGATGACCATTCGGCCACGGACATCACAGACCTAACCGGGGGGGGGGGGGGGGGGGGGGGGGGGGGGGGGGGGGGGGGGGGGGGGGGGGGGGGGGGGGGGGGGGGGGGGGGGGGGGGGGGGGGGGGGGGGGGGCATCGGCGCGACCGGGTGCCGTCGAATCCGCGTGCTGTTGAGGCCCGTGATTGGACTACGCCATCCCGTTCTCGAGATATCAGACGATGGGTGCGTACGACTGGTAGTTGCGGCGGGGTTCGTTCGCCGTGCGGATCCCGCGTGGTCTAGCCCGTCCGCCATGGCCTCCATCCCGACGGGTAGATGCCAAACTGTAGAAGTGCCAAGCGAGGATCAAGGGAAACGCGGTACGCGTGTCACGATCGTTGACGTGGCGCGCCATGCGGGCGTGTCGGTCGCCGCCGCGTCGAAGGTCCTTCGCAACGCATATGGGACAAGCGATTCGATGCACCATCGGGTCCGAGAGTCCATGCGGGAGCTGGGCTACAGGCCGCACCGGGCGGCCCGAGGTATGCGGGGCAGCACCTTCACGGTCGGCCTTATGTTGCCCGACATCGAGAACCCTTTCTTCGCTGTGCTCACGGCCGGGCTGATGCAGGTGCTCGAGCCGGCGGGGTATGAGCTTCTGATTGGCCCGGCCGGAGTGACTGTCGAATCCCAGAAGCGGGTGTTGGATGGGTTCGTCGACTACCAGATGGACGGTGCGGTACTGGTCGTGCCTCGCGCCGCGGACCCGCAGCTGGAGGAAGATGCCAGCGAGATCCCAACTGTCCTCATCGGACGCCACAGCGATAGTTCGCGGCTTGATTCCGTGGCCTCGGACGATGCGGATGGCGCCCGTCAGGTCGTGGAGTACCTCACACGACTAGGGCACCGATCAATTGCGATGGTCTCAAACCGGAAACTCGTTGTCGATGAGCATCTTCCTGAATCAGTTAGGCTCGAGGGCTTTCTGGCTGCGATGACCGCAGCGGGACTTAGTAGAAACCTGCGCGTCATCGATGGGCGCTGGAGTTTGGAGGGCGGCCGCGAATCAGCGCGCTCCCTGCTCGAGTTGCATCCGCGTCCAACCGCCGTCTTTGCGGGTGCCGACGTAACTGCGTTCGGGATCATGAGCGAGCTCGGGGACCGTCAAGTGTCTGTGCCTGAGTCCATGTCAGTGGTTGGTTACGACAACTCACCCATGTCGGCATTGGGGCTCGTGTCGCTGACAACTGTCGACCAGGCGGGCTTCGAGATGGGACGCGTTGCCGCGCAGCTGTTGTTGTCGCGGATTGCAGGGCGTAACAAATCCTCCCACCAACTGATCGTGCCGACGTTCCTCGCGCGTTCAACAACAGCTGTGGCTTGAGCACCCACTCGACTGATCGACTGATCGTTACCGATTCGAGGCCTAAACAGGTTGGACCTGCAACGTAGAACGTTATACGCTGTGCTTCACAGACACAGAAGGATGGTCAATGTCGACTCGTTCGCGCACTCCGCACGGAGCCGCACCACTGCGCAGGACGCGGGGAGTTGGTCGTTCGTTGTGGTGGCTGGTCCTGCCCGCTGCAATGACCTACGTAGTGGTCGTGATAGTGCCGTCGATTCAGGGAACCATCTTGTCCTTCACCGACTGGAGCGCGTTTAGCCTCCAGCGCACCTTTAATGGGCTGGACAATTACATCGCGATCTTCCGTGGCGATGCTGGCGGCGCGGTGCTGCAGACTCTGATCATCGCTCTCGCGACGATGCTGCTAATGAATGCGGCGGGGTTGCTTCTCGCCCTGGTGCTTGATGGAAAGATCTTCGGGCGACACGTTCTCCGCACTCTCATATTTGCGCCCGTGATCGTCTCTCCACTTGTGTGCGGCTTTCTGTTCAAGTACATTTTCGGACCGCCTGGGATCGGCGCGGTCAACGACATTCTCGTCGCCATCGGGCTCGGCAGTTTCCAACAGGTTTGGCTGGGCGATCCCCAGTTGGCCATCTGGGTGGTCATCCTCGTCGTGGTCTGGCAGTTCACCGGCAGCGCAATGGTGATATACCTCGCCGGACTGCAGGCCGTGCCTGCGGAAGTGCTCGAGGCTGCGGCCCTCGACGGCGCCGGAAGTGTGGCCAAATTCTGGTATGTGACTCGGGCCTACCTGGCTCCCGCGATCACGATCAACCTCATGCTTAGCCTCATCGGCGGGTTGAAGATCTTCGATCAGATTTACGCCACCACACAGGGTGGGCCAGCAGGGTCAACCGAGACTATTTCGACTCTGATTTACAAGCAATTCAGTATGTTGGGCGAGTACGGACAAGCCTCGGCTCTGGCCGTGTTGTTGGCGATTGCAGTGGCCATCTTCTCGAGCGTCCAGTTCCGCGTCCTTCGATCCCAGAAGGGGGCATGATGCGTTCATTCAGTCGTTCAATTCCTGGCCACTTGTTTGCCTACATCAGCGCGCTGATCTTCATATTCCCGGTATACATTCTGATAAATCTCGCTATCAGACCGACCACCGATCTTTCGTCTGCGCTGATCCCGACGAGCCATCCGACGGCGGCGAACTTCATCGAGGCATGGGAGCGCTCGTCACTCGGACCGGCGATCTTGAACAGTTTGATCGTCACCACCGTGTCCGGCTTCCTCGTAGTCATCTTCGCGACCATGGCCGCGTATCCACTGGCGCGGTCGACCGCACGCCTCTCGTCGGCAACGTTCTCCTTCTTTCTCGTTGGTCTGTTGCTTCCCTTTCAGGTGGCGCTTATCCCGCTGTACTTCACAATGCGTGATCTTGGGCTATTGGGGAGCATTGGCTCGCTAATCCTCTTTTACTCGGGGCTATTGATGCCATTCTCGATCTTTCTCATTGCGACGTTTTTGCGTTCGTTGGGAACCGAGTATGAGGAGGCCGCGAGAATCGACGGTTGCAGCGATTTTCGGGCGTTCGCGCATATCGTTGTGCCGTTGCTGCGTCCAGTTTTAGGAACTCTTGTGATCTTGAACGCCGTGACAACATGGAATGACTTCCTAACACCTCTGCTATACCTAACCGGATCGCAGGCAGCTACGATTCCAGTCGCGCTGTACCAGTTCGTCGGCCAATATACGACCCAGTGGCCCTTGGTTTTCGCTGGATTGGTCATCTCGATGGCTCCAATTCTGCTCCTCTACCTGGTATTTCAGCGCTATGTGATTCAAGGCTTCGCGGGCGGCCTTAAAGGCTAATGCGCTGAATACGACCAGTAATCGTCCACCGCTCGCCGAGCGGCGTACGGCACCAACACCCAATGCAATATCCGATCTCCAACGGAGGAATCATGATCAATAAGCCTCGATGGATTGCCGTCGCAGGTCTGGCACTGCCAGCGCTCCTTGTTGCTGGTTGTACGTCTCCCTCGCCGACGTCCACATCGGACTCGGAAATCTCCGGCAAACTCACCGTTCTGTACGACTCCAATTACAGGGATGCGCTGGAGACCCTGATCGAGGGTTTTGAGACCAAGTATCCAGACGTGGACGTTGAAGCCAGCTACGTCGGTACGGCAGATGTCATCAGCGTGGTACCCACTCAGGTGCAGGCGGGAACGGTTGCCGACGTGTTTCTGGCGCTCCCGGGACCTGCTGGCACAAATGTGATGAGTGTGGGAACGCTCGCTTCACAGAATCATCTGTTGGACCTCTCTAGTTCGTCCTGGGCGTCTGAGGTGCCGGAGACCTGGGCAAACGATGTCGCGCTGGATGGCAAGACCTTTGCCTATCCGACAGCCGTGCAGTCGCTCGCTGCGATTTATAACCAGACCAAGCTTGACGAGCTGACGCTGTCTGTGCCCGAGACTTGGGATGAGGTGATTCCGTTTTGCGAGGCTGCCGCAAAGGCGGGCGTATACGCGTACTCTCAGGCGCTTAACGACCCAGCTGGCCCTCAGATGATCGATCTCGCCCTCACAGCGACGCTCGTCTACGGTCCCGACCCGACGTTTACACAACAGCAGGTCGACGGAGAAGCCACGTTCGCCGACTCGCCTTGGCGTGACTCAGTGGAGAAGTACTCCGCGATGAACGATGCGGGCTGCTTTGGCCAAGGCTTCGCCGGGCGCACACGCGACCAGGGCTTTGCGGAGGTTGCCGCGGGGAACGCGCTCAGCGTGGTGGACGTAGGCCTCGCACTGCCGACCATCCAGGCGTCTGCACCCGAGAGTGCGTTCACTATCGCTGCTCTGCCCGCCACCAACGATGCGTCCGAGACGTATTACCCGGCCGCACCTGGCTACGTCTTCGTCGCGGCGTCAAAGGCAAAGAACCCCGCCGCTGCGCAAGCGTTCATCGATTTCATCGCCGAGCCCGAGAACATCAACGCGTTCGCCACCGCGCTCAGCGTCGTCCCAGCGATTCCCAACAGCAGTTTTCAAGCGCCCGCAGAATTGGCTGGATTCGGCGAAGCGATCGCGACTGGGCGATTCGTAGAGTTCCCGGGAAACGACTGGCCGAATCCGAATGTCCAAGTTGTCCACCAAGACGAGGTGGAGGCCCACCTCATCGGTCAGGCGACGATCGACGAAGTTCTCGACCGGATGGACGAGGCCTTCGCGGGTAAGTAACCGGTCCGGCCCGGAGGGCGCCTCGAGGCGCCCTCCGGGTAATCGGGGAACGTTAGAAACGGTACGGTGCATATGCTCACGCTGTCCCAGACAAGCTATTCAAAACCCGGGTACGGTGCCGTGGTCGACGCCTTCTGCGCCGGCGTTTCTAATCCGCTCCGAGGCGGTGCGGCTCTGTCAATCTGGCGGCACGGGGAAGAGGTCGTGTCGATCAGTGCGGGCATGGCCGACCATAGGACATTGACTACCTGGCAAGTTGACACGCCCAGTGTGATCTTCTCAATCTCCAAGGGACTCGGGGCAATCGTCATTGGACAGCTTGTCGACCAATCGTTGCTAGACCTCGACGAACCCATTGGCACGATTTGGCCCGAGTTCTCTCCGGGAGGCAAGGGGCTCATCGCTGTCGGCGATGTTCTTGCGCACCGCGCCGGGGTATCTGCGCCGGCCGAGAAGCCATCACTCGCCCTCGTCGCAGACAATAGGGTTTGGGCTCAACATATTGCCGCGCAGGAACCCCTATGGCCCCCCGGCTCCGGGCATGCGTACCATGCCCTCACCCTGGGACCAATCATGAACGAGCTCGTGTTTCGGGCGACTGGATCCTCCCTGAGGTCACTATTCCAGAGCCACGTCGCATCGCCACTCCGCTCAAACATCACGTTCCATCCCACGCGAGCGATCATTGACAGCGCGGCATATTTCGTGCCGCTGCCGGATTGGCACCTCGATGCGGACCCTTCGACCGATCCTCGAATACTTGCAAGTTCCAGCCTGAAGGGCCTTCTGCCCGCCAACCTCGTGAATTCGAACGATGGTTTCAACTTGAGAGAAGTGCGGTCCCTTGGACTGCTCGCGGCGGGCGCGATTGGAACCGCATCCGGCATCGCAAAGGTCTGGTCTTCGACTGTCGTTCAGACATCCGGGATCAGGACGCTGACCCCGAGCGCGGTTAGCAAGATGACTGCTCCCAGGAGTGAGGGCTCGTGGGCTCTGCGCCTTCCCTCGACAAAGCTGCAGCGATGGGGGGCCGGTGTCGAGTTGGTCTCAGAAGCAGCGCAGATGCTGAGTCCGTCGTCGTTTGGCCACGCGGGAGCGGGCGGACAACTTGGTTTTGCAGACCCTGAACTAGGTGTATCGGTGGCATACCTCCGCAACGAACTGACCGGTAACGATGTCACAGGCCAACTTCTGTCATCGATACGAGCTGTGTGCACCTGAGGTGGACTGTCGACAGCCCTAACTCATCCGGCACGTCCGAATACACGTCAATCATCCGAACGAACCGAATCTCACCCCGAGGACCAATTGACTACCACCGCTGCGCCGACCGATCTACGATTCGAGCATCGGACAGACGTCGGTTTAGTGCTCGGAATCGGCACTGCGTCACCGCGAATATCGTGGAAACTGAGCCGTGCACCTCGCAGATTCTCTCAGCGCGAATACGAGATCGAAGTCACGCGCGCTGAATATACTTCTAGTTACCGCGTTTCGTCGGCGGAACAGGTTCTCGTGCCTTGGCCCGGTCCGCCACTTCAGTCGCGCGAATCTGCAGTCGTTCGGGTTCGAGTGCGAGACTCAGAATGGACACCCTGGAGCGAAGCAGCCACTGTCGAAGCTGGACTTTTCAGCGAGGCCGATTGGCGGGCACGATTCATAAGTCCGGTTGAAGCCGGGGGGCTGGATGCGCCAGCTCCAATTGTCCACGGAACCCTGTGCGTGAAAGGCAAGGTTGCACGGGCTCGGCTGTACATTACTGCCCACGGGATTTACGTCGCCCACCTAAACGGACGCCGCGTCGGTGATCAGGAACTCGCCCCGGGATGGACGTCATATGACAAGAGGCTGCGATACCAGGCGTACGACGTGACCTCTCTAGTTCATGAAGGGGACAACCGGCTGGACATCTTGCTTGGGAATGGCTGGTTTCGAGGCCATTTGGGCTTCAACGGCAAGAAGTCACACTACGGTGATCGACTCGCGGTGCTTGCTCAGCTGGAGGTCACCACCACCGACGGTGAAATGCGGATATGTGCTTCTGACGCCACCTGGGCAGCGAGTGACTCCCATATCGTCCACGACGACCTTTATGACGGCCAGACAACTGACCTCACACAGACGTGCTCCACTGTCGCGCAGCATACCGTCGTAGAGATCATTGCTGGCGACCTGGGGCGGCTCGTTGCGGCAGAAGGGCCACCGGTCCGGCGAACCGCGGTCGTTCCGGCGACTAAGATTTGGACCTCGCCCAGCGGCCAAACCATCGTGGACTTTGGACAGAATCTGGTCGGGTGGGTTCGGGTTCAGACGCGGGGACGCACAACAGGCGGAGCAGTGCGCATCCGCCATGCCGAAGTTCTCGAGAACGGCGAACTTGGAACTAGACCTCTTCGCGGAGCCCGCGCTACGGATGTCTACATCATTCCCGATGGAGTTGAAGCCCTGACACTTGAACCGTCGTTGACGTTTCACGGGTTCCGTTACGCGGAGGTGAGCGGGCTGGCAGACATCGACGCTGGTGATGTTGTAGCAGTCGTTCTTGGGTCCGACCTGGTGCGAACAGGTTGGTTCGCCTCGTCGAGTCCGATGCTCAACCGCTTCCATGAGAACGTCGTTTGGAGCATGCGGGGAAACTTCATTGACATACCAATGGACTGCCCGCAACGGGACGAGCGATTGGGATGGACGGGGGATGTCCAGGTGTTCGCGCCCACCGCAGCCTTTCTGTACGATATCGCCGGATTCATGTCCTCTTGGCTTAGCGACCTCGCTATCGAGCAGTTGCCCGATGGCACAGTTCCCCATATCGTGCCTTATATCCCCACAACAGAGCCCATGCTCGTGCCTGCGGCCGCCTGGGGGGACGCGGCGACGATTGTTCCATGGCTCATCTACAAACGGTTTGGCGACCTTGCGATCCTCGAGCGCCAGTTCTCGAGCATGAAGGCGTGGGTCGACAAGATCGAGACGATCGCGGGATCAGAGCGCATCTGGGACGGTGGCTTTCAGTATGGTGATTGGCTGGATCCCACCGCGCCGCCTGACGATCCTTACCGTGCGAAAGCAAACCCGGCGGTCATTGCCACAGCATGCTTCGCGCACTCAGCGGGCATTCTTGCAGCCGCTGCCACACTTCTCGGGCTGACGAAGGAGGCCGAACAGTACTCCACCCTTACCCGCGATGTGTGCGACGCCTTCGCGAAGCATTTCATCCGACCAGGTGGACGCATGGACTCCGACTCTGCCACGGAATACGCTCTGCTAATCGCATGGGCCTTGGCGCCAGATGAAGAAAGCAGGGAAGGTGCTGGCCGGCGGCTTGCGGAGCTCGTGAAGGAAAGTGACTATCGCATAATTACTGGGTTCGTCGGAACGCCACTCATCTGCGACGCACTGACCGCCACCGGCAACGCCGACGTCGCGCACCGGCTCCTGTTTCAGACGGCGAATCCTTCATGGCTATATGCGGTGACGATGGGCGGGACAACCGTATGGGAACGCTGGGACAGCATGCTTCCCGACGGCACTATCAACCCGGGCGAGATGACTTCCTTCAACCACTACGCTTTAGGGGCTGTCGGTGATTGGATGCACGGGAGCGTGGCTGGCCTGAGAGCAGCTGACCGCGGCTATCGCCGGCTCCTTTTCAAGCCGATCCCGCCAAACCAACTCAAGTTTGCGGAAGCGCGCCATGTTACGCCATACGGGGAAGCGGCAGTCCGGTGGGAGCGTGCTTCGGGGGTGATCGCATTCACCATGACTGTTCCGGTCGGCGCCTCGGCGATTGTCGAGCTACCCGGGCAGTCGGGTGTGGAATTTGTCGGCCACGGCGTACATCACTGGGAGGTGCCAGACACTGAATCACCCAACGCGAGCGCAGCCGATGCCCAACCACCAGATGGCTGATCTGTGGAGAACGGAAGCGTGTTCGAACAATTGGTAACCGGTTGGTCGGCGCCCATATGGCATGCGGACTCGCCGCGAAGTACCTGCGTGAATGATTGTCGGTTACTCCATGATCGCCAGAGCGCAGATCTGATGGTGTCTGTTGTCGGCGACGGTGGAAAATGAGGCTATTGCGATGCCCCAGCAGCCATCGCAACCAGGGTGACTTCTGGAGGCTAGCAGGGTCGCGAAGAGGTTGGTTGGGGTTGGAACGCCGCGGGCGATTTGTGGCCGCCGGCTGAGCTCATTCTCGACGCGGGCGATTCCCGTGTGCTGTGGACGGACGTGTCCGTCGATTTCGGAAAGTACTGGCTGAGGACCGCATTCGTGTTTCTCGCCGGACACTCGCTGCCCGGCGGCGAGGCCGCGTCGCAGAGTTGATCCTGGTTCCGTCGCCTGGGTGATCTCGAGGTCGGGCCATCTCGGTGCCTCGGTCCCATGACCCCATCCGCCGCACGGGCGGTGGGAGCTCGTAAAGTGTCCTCACGAGTGCGTGGAGTAGTTCCGTCGACTTGTGCGCGCGCAGGTGAAGAAGCTTTACGAACCGGGGTCTGGCCTCGACGAGCGTGCCGATCGCGGAGCGGTTGTGCGGTCCGACGATGAGGTCCCCTTTCCAGTGACCGGCGGTCGATCTGTCGGTTGGGTCGAAGCAGCGGTCGTGGACGGAGCGCATCGGCCACTCGAACTGGCCCCTTCTGCGGACCTGACGGCTTGCCCGCGCCGGTGATGGCGCCAGGTGCGCAGTGGAGAGTTCCGGCCTGCGGATGATCCCTGATCCGGGGCGGTCGCTCTCCTGATAGCCCGTCTCCGTCGTCACCCGGGCGCTCGGATCGTGCGGATGGGCGAGTCTGAGCACCCGAGAGATCTGCTGCGGATTCCATCGCCTCTGAGCTTCGCGAGCACGAACACGCACCGCGTCGCATCCTTGGACAGCTTCAGCGAGCGACGGCGGCGCCGCCGCGTTGCTGCGGCAGCGTGCGCGTGGAACGGTCGGTGCTGGCCAGACTCCTGCAGGTTGCGCCGCAGTTCTCGGCTGATCGTCGACTGCGCCCGGCTGAGCGCCCACCCGATGGCGGTCGGGCCAATGCCCCGGTTGGCGAGGTCGGCGGTCTGCATGCGCTCAGTCTCGGACAAGAACCGAGGTGAGATCGTGCGGGCGGCGAGCGGATACAGCGGTGGCACGAACCTGACCGTGCCACCCTTCTGCCGCTCCGACCAACGGTTCTTCCAGCGATTACCTGACGACCGCGAAATCCCGAGCTTCTTGCATGCGCTGCGAGCGCACAAGCCCTGCCCGAGCAACTCCAAGAACTGCCGACGCTTGTCCGTCATCGGCCGGCGGCCCGGCCCCTTTTCGAATACGACGAAACGATACGCGAGACCCCCTTTCGAGCGGTCCTCGTTGCGATGGTCACTAGAACCAAACCGCCGCCAATGCGTCAAATTGACCCGTCGCCGACCAATATCCCGCAACCACGGTGCCTAATTTGCGCGAGAACCGCGCATGACCACGTCGTCATGGCTTGGGTAGTCCATTTCGCGGAAGTTTCGGGCGACCATGATTCGTCACGCGGTGGCGCGTCCGGTGTTATCTCCGCCAGCTCCGCCTCCGGTCGCAGATATCCGCGTGCGGAATACCACGAGAACCGCTGAAAGCCGAGTTGCTGTCCGAGGCGTTTGTCGACCACGGGATGGATGGCTGACCGCCACGTGATGTAACGGTGGCACCAGAAGACGATGCCCTGGGCGACAAGAGGGGCCGCGCCGACATCGGGCGCTCTGTCGTGGGAGGTATCCGTTAGACCGTCTCGCCAGGGATCAGCTCCAGGGCTGCAGGAGCAGCTTCCGGTCGAGTTGTCCCTGCACCAAGCGCCCTGAGGAGGCTGGCCGTGCCCCCCTCCGCCGCGGACGCCAAGTCGTACTCGATCGTCGTCAGGCGAGGCACCGAGATTCGCGACACGTTCGTGTGATCCATTCCGATGACCGCGAGGTCACCCGGCACCTCGAGTCCCTGATCTCGAGCCACCGACAGAAACGTCATCGCGACATCGTCGTTGTAGCAGGCGATTGCGAGTGGCAAGGGACCGAGCTCGTCGAGCCTAGCTACTGCTTCCTTGAGATCGAGCGCGACGTGCGCGACGCCGATTGGTTCAAGTCCATATACGCGGGCGACGTCTCGCACACCCTCTTCTCGGGCGAGTCCGTATGTATCCTGACGCTCGTCCCGAAGGTGCGCATAGGCGATGTGGCGATGACCAGCGTCGATGAGTGTGCGCGCCTGGAGTTGCCCGATCGCGCGGTTGTGGTCGACCTCCGTGACGCTTGGCGGGTCTATCGCCAACACTCCTCGCTTGTTGAGTACTTCGCGGTCCTCGTCGCTCAAGGGTGCGAGCGAGAAGACTGCGGCCGGGCTCATCCCGACGACAAGACGATCCAGCGACCGCGGCGATACGCCGGCCATGCGCAGCACGAGCGTATAGCCGTGGTCGGCGAGTGTCAGGGTCATCCGCTCGAACAGGTCCTGGAGATTGCTTCCGAACGTGGTGTGCGGGATGAGCGCCACCACGAAGTCGCTGGATCCGCGACGCAGAGTGCGACCGGCGATGGACGGCTCGTAATCGAGTTCCTGGGCCGCGTGCAGAACCTTCTGGGCCGTTTCGGTCGCGAACCGATGGGCATGGCCGTTGAGCACCTGACTGACAGTGGCTCGCGAAACGCCCGCGAGTCGCGCGACGTCCGCACTCGTCGCAACCATGCGTACCCCTCTCGATCTGACTAGTAACCGGACGAGCATATCAGGAGTTGACACGTGATAACTGGAACTGCTTCAATCGAATTGACACGTGACAATGCCGGAGCCGGCATCGTTCCGCCCTCGACAAAGGAGTCCTAACATGAGCGATCAATCGCCACCCGTCGTTCCCGCACCCGCCCTCGTAGCAGCCGATGCAGCGCTCGATATCCGTACTAATGAGCTGACACCGGCGGGTATCATCCGCACGAGAGTCAGCGCCCGATACATCTGGTTCCTGATCCTGGCAACTTTCGGCTCGTTCGCCGCTTTGGTTGCGCCGATTGGCATCTCGCTCGCGCTTCGGGTTCAGGAACTCGCGCCCGAGAATGTCGAAGTGCTCGGTTACGTCGTCGGTGCCGGAGCATTCGTTTCGGCGATCTCGACACCTCTGGTAGGTATGTGGAGCGACCGAACCCGCTCGCGCTTCGGCCGTCGACGCCCGTTCGCTATCGGCGGCGCGGTCCTCGGTGTGCTCGGACTCGCCTTCCTGGCATGGGCCCCGACTATCGCTCTCGTCATCGCAGGATGGATGATCACCCAGCTCGGCTGGAGCACCGTACTCGGCTCCCTACTCTTCTCGCAGGCTGATCGGCTGCCCGAGGAGCAGCGAGGCAAGGTCGCCGGTCTGAGCGGGATGGTGCAAATGATCGCGTCAGTCTTCGGCGTGGGCGTCGCCAGCGCGTTCATCGGCAGCAATTTCCTTGTGTTCCTCGTGCCCGGGTTCATCGGCCTGCTCATGGTCGGACTGTGGGTGTTGCTGGTGAAAGAGTCCAGCAGCCTCGAGATGGAGTTCGGACCGAGGCCCAGGGTCGGCACCGTGATCGCGAACCTCGTCTTTAACCCCCGGAGGTACTCGGACTTCGGCTGGAACTGGCTCGGCCGCCTGCTGTTCAACTTCGGCGTTACGTTCGCGACGACCTTCACGACGCTGTTCTTCGCCGCGCGCCTGTCCGAGGGCGGTCAGGTCGCCGACATCGGTGGGCTCATCGTCATCCTGTCCCTCCTCGGCGTCGTGGCCACCGCGGGCGGTGCATTCCTCGGCGGATTCCTCTCCGACAAGCTCAAGCGCCGCCGGATCTTCGTCCTTCTCGCCGGGTTCGGGTTCACCGCCGGCGCGATCGTGATGGCATTCGGCGGATCCAACGCGGTCCTCCTGTTCACCGGATCCCTCGTTACGAGCCTCGGCCTGGGCATCTTCTCGGCGGTCGACCAAGCGATTGTGCTCGACGTTCTCCCCGAGCGCGACACCGAGGCAGGACGATTCCTCGGCATAAACAACTACGCGACCTCGATTGCGCAGGCCCTCGCGCCGATAATCGCGGTCCCGCTGCTCCTGATCGGAGTCACCGGTGCCGACAAGAACTACGGTGTGCTCTTCCTTGTCGCATCGGCCTGCACCCTCGTCGGTGGCACGGTGATCATGGTGTTCGTCCGCGGATCCAAGTAGCCGATCGCGGCAGCGTTCCATTGGCATCGAGCAGAGGACCTGGGTCTCCCATGGCAACGTTCCGGACTCCTTTCTTTGGGGTGCATCGACGGCGCCCCACCGGGTCGCGGGCAACCATGTGAACAGCGACTGGTCGGCTCGGGAAGGCTAATGCCGGGCCGGCACACTTCGTCCGCACCCCCAAACCCAGCCTCGCCTGGCTCGGCGAGACGGCCCGCAATCACGGTGCCGACATTGACTTCACCCATAGGACGGGGAACCATGACTACGACGAGCTTCAATGACGGCTGGGCGTTCCGACGCGCAGACGAGACCGTGGCGGTTTACGTGCGTCTCCCGCATGACGCCATGATCCGCGAGACCCGGTCATCCGATGCGGAGACGGGCAACCACGGCGGGTACTTTCCCGGCGGCGTCTACATCTACACGAAGCGATGGATCGTGCCCGCAGACGCCGACGACCGGGACTACTCGCTGGTGTTCGAGGGTGTCTACGGCGATGCGCGCGTGCTGCTCGATGGCCGCGAGGTCGGTCGTTGCGACAGTGGCTACCGTGAGTTCGCAGTCGCACTAGAGGGCCTCCGGCCCGGGGCAACGGCGACGATCGACGTCCACGTAGACAACTCGAGAGTGCCAAACAGCCGCTGGTACACCGGTTCCGGAATCTACCGACCGGTCTGGCTCGAGTCCTCCGGGCGATTGCAGATTCCGCGAGATGGGATCATGGCCACGACTCGAAAGATTGGCGTGGAGGCCGTTGTCGATGTGGCGGTGCGCGTGGAGGGCGACGTGCCCCTCGGCGCGACCATGATCGTTGAGTTCCTAGACGGAGAAAGAGTCATCGCGCGTCGCACGACCTCGATGCGAGTCGATGGAATGATCATCCTTCCTCTGACGATCGCGAACCCACGCTTGTGGTCGGCGGAGTCGCCTCATCTGTACGACCTCCGGGTGGAGTTGGCAGTTGACGGCGAAGCCGTCGATGAGCGTCGGATCCGCACGGGCGTGCGCACGGTTAAGGTCGATTCTCGTCACGGCCTCCGCATCAACGGGACCAGCGTGCTGCTCCGCGGTGCGTGTGTACACCACGACAGCGGCATCCTCGGCGCCGCGACTTTCGCGGCATCGGAGCGTCGGCGAGCCCGGCTCCTGAAGGACGCGGGGTTCAATGCCATCCGCAGCGCGCACAACCCGCTCTCGCGCGCATTCCTCGACGCCTGTGACGAGCTCGGACTCTACGTCATGGACGAACTCACCGACGTTTGGATGAAGCACAAAACACCAAACGACGGCGCAGATCGCTTCGAGGAGATGTGGGAGGCGGACGCCGCGGCGATGATCGCGACCCATCGCAATCACCCGTCCGTGATCATGTACTCCATCGGCAACGAGATCGCCGAGACCGCCACCGTGGATGGGGTGGATGCCGCGCACCGCCTCCACGACTACTTCACAGCCAACGATCCCACCCGGCCCACCACGCTCGCCGTTAATCTCCTCCTTAACCTCATGGCAAGTCGCGGATCGTCCGCGTTCGAGCGTGAGGAGTACACGGGAGAGAAGAAGCCTTCCAAGAAGGAAGCGACGAGCACCGTCGCGAACATGGTCACCGCAAGGCTCGGCCGCATCATGAACCTCGTCTCCAGACTTCCCGCAGCCGACAAGGCGAGCCGCGACGCCTTCGCCGCGGTCGATGTCGCCGGATACAACTACGCCTATGGCCGGTACCGCGCCGACCGCAAGAAATACCCCGACCGGGTGATCGTCGGAAGCGAATCGATGCCCGGCGACCTTCCCGCGATCTGGAAGCGCGTCACAAGGATCCCGGGTGTCATTGGTGACTTCATGTGGACCGGGTGGGATTACCTTGGAGAGGCTGGCATCGGCATATGGAGCTACGGCACCCAGTCGGGCAGCATCAACAAGCCCTATCCGGCCTTGGTCGCGGGACCGGGCGCGTTCGACATCACAGGACTACCTGGAGCCCCAGCTCTTCTCGCTGCCGCCGTCTGGAATACCGCGGATGCGCCGGGCATCTCCGTTCGCCCACTCGATGTCACCGACGAACGCGCCAACAAGAGCCCTTGGCGATCCACCGACGCCATCTGCAGCTGGTCCTGGCGAGGACTCTCCGGAAAAGCCGAAGTGCAGGTGTACTCGGCCGACGAAGAGGTGGAACTGTGGCTGAACGGTCGGTGTCTGGGACGCAAGCGCGCGGGGGCGCGCGTGAACTTCGTCGCGCGATTCACTACGCAGTACGAGCCGGGCGAACTCGTGGCGATCGCGTACCAAAACGGAGTCGAGACGGGGCGCGGCACACTTCGCAGCGCCGGTCCGCTCTCGCTCCGATTGCGCGCTGAAAGCACGGAACTTGACGGACCCGACGATCTAACGTATGTGTGGGCCGAATTGGCGGACGAGTTTGGAACCGTCGACTCATACGCCGCCGATGTCATCGCTGTCGCGGTGAGCGGCGCCGGCAGCCTGGCCGGTCTGGGCAGCGCGGCACCTATGACAGAGGAGTCCTTCATCGACCACGAGCACTCTACGTACCGAGGCCGTGCACTCGCGATCATTCGGGGGTCCGAACGAAATGGGGACGTCTCAATGAACGTCACGTCGCGCCGACACGGGTCAGCCGAGATCGTCCTGCACAACCAGACCGCAAACCGAATCGTGCACGCATGACCATCACCACTATCTGTCTAGGGTGGCGGCCATCCATTGATTGGCTGGAGTGGATTGCCGGAGTGCCGTCTGAAATCCGCGTCAGGTGTGTCGGATGAGAGCGGTCCGCCTGCGCACCGAATACCTCGATACGCCTCTCGGGCTGGGTATTACTCGCCCGCGGTTCTCGTGGAACTGCGACGGGGGATTGACCCAGACCGCGTACCGGTTGATCGCGATCCGCGATGGCGACACCGTATGGGACAGTGGGAAGGTGTTGTCTTCGCGGATGACCAACTTCCAGTACGACGGCGACCAACTCATCAGCCGGGACCGCGTCGACTGGAGCGTCACCCTCTGGGACGAGAACGACACCGAAGGCGATCCGACATGGTCGTGGTTCGAACTCGGTCTGGTCGCGCCCATGGACTGGACCGCGCAGTGGATCACAGGGGACTACGCGCCACAGCGCAACGTGCGCTATCCCGTTGACTGCTTCCGCAAGGCTTTTTCGCTCCGGGGTGTCGCTACACGGGCACGGCTATACATCACAGCACTCGGGATCTATGACGCGCACCTGAACGGGCAGCGCATCGGCCACGTCGAGCTTGCGCCTGGCAGCACCGACTTCCGCACCCGCCTGCAGTACCAGACCTACGATGTCACCGGCCTGACCCGCGAGCACAACACCCTCGAGCTGCGACTCGCTGACGGCTGGTACCGGGGATCCGTCGGAGCGTACGGAACGACCAACGTCTTCGGGCGCAGGACGAAGCTCCTCGCACAACTCGAGGTCACGTACGAAGACGGGCTCGAGGAGACCTTCGCAACAGACGACAGCGTGCAATGGAGCAACGACGGTCCTCTCCGCTACGCAGACCTCCAGGACGGCGAGATCTACGACGCCAACCAGACACCTTCGTACGGGGGGCTGGCACGCCTGACCCAGCCGGGGCCCGTCCCGACGGCATCCGATAACGTCACCGCCCGCGCGCACGAGCAGCTGACCCCGACGCTGATTGCGACCCCCAGTGGCGCGCGGGTGCTCGACTTCGGCCAGAACCTCGCTGGTTTCATCGAATTCGCGGTACCCGCGCGGCAAGGTCAGACCCTCAACCTGCGACTTGGCGAGATCCTCGACGTGCACGGCGAGTTCACCCAGGAGAACTTCCAGCTCAAGAAGCCCGTCAAGGAGTTCGGCCGTGTGAGCGAATTGCTGCTTATGAGCGGGAAGGAGAACTTGCTGCGCGGCGAGCTCCGGCCCACTCCGGAACAGGCGATCACCTACACCTGCATCGACGGTGTCAACCGATACCGCACGAGCTTCGCCGTCTTCGGTTTCCGGTACGCACTCATCGAGACCGATGTTGAATTCGAACCGAGCGACTTCACCGCGATCGCCGTCTACTCCGACATGGAGCAGACCGGCAGGTTCGAATGCTCAAATCCCGACGTCAACAAGCTCCTCGAGAACACGCGCTGGAGTATGAAGGGCAACTTCCTCGACGTGCCCACCGACTGCCCGACGCGTGAGCGTCTCGGGTGGACCGGGGATGCGCAAGTGTTCTTCGACACCGCCGCTTACCTCATGGACGTCGCATCCTTCTACCGCAAGTGGCTCCGCGACCTCAGGGACGCGCAGCAGAAGTCCGGCAAGATCCCTGCCGTCGTCCCATACAACGGTGTCGCCATGATGTACGACGCTACAGGTGGGTCGGTCGGCTGGGCCGACGCCGCTGTGCTCGTGCCGTATCGCTACTGGAAGCGGTACGGCGACACCGACATCCTTCGCGAGTTCTATCCCATGATGCGCCGCTACGCCGACTACATGATGGGGCGAACAGGTCACAAGAAGCGCAAGGACGCCGCATCCAACCCGTTCAACCAGTTCGTCTACGAAAAGGGGATGCACCTCGGTGAATGGCTCGAGCCGGAGGAATTCCGCGATACCGTCGGCGGACGATCGAACCCCTCACGCGCCGAAGAGGCGACGGCGTACCTCCACTATACGATGCGTCACCTCGCCGAAATCGCCGACGCGATCGGCGAAACCGCCGACGCCGCGGTCTTCACGCGGTACGCCGACGGCGCGAAGAAGGCGTACAACTACTTGTTCGTCGTCAACGGATCGATCGACACCGACCGCCAGGCGAAACTCGTACGCCCCCTCGCCCTCGGCCTGCTCGATGGCCATGTGGCGCAGAAGGTGGGGCAGCGCCTCGTGAGTGCGGTCGAGAACAGCCACTACCGCGTCGGCACAGGATTTCTTTCCACCCCATTCCTGTTGCCGGTTCTAACCCAGATCGGCCGATCGGATGTCGCCTACCGCATGCTCGAAAACGAACATGCGCCGAGCTGGCTCGCCGAAGTCAGGGCCGGCGCCACCACCGTATGGGAGGACTGGGAAGGCAGAGAGAGCCACAACCACTACTCGCCTGGCGCGGTCAGTCAGTGGCTGTTCGACACCGTCGCCGGCATCCGGGTCGAACGCATGAACCGCTTCGTGATCTCGCCCACCCCCGGGGGATCACTAACCTACGTCAGGGCCGCCTACGACAGCATCTACGGCACAGTGACGGCATCGTGGGAGGTTCGTGACGGATCGCTCCTCGTGCGGGTCACCGTTCCTGCGAACACGACTGCCGAGCTGCGTGTACCCGGAGCGACTGTGGCCTTGATGCCTGGCACATTCGAAAACAGATTCGCTGTCTAGCCGGATCAAGAAAGGAACAGCAATGTTTGCAAAGTTCGTCGAGAAGCGCTTCCTCGGACCTGGCCGCGAGATGAAGGCATCGCAGTTCGCGCTGCTGCCGGCAGTGGAGGGCGAGACCGTCTTCCTCGGTGACAGCATCACCGCCGGGGGGCAGTGGCAGGAATGGTTCCCTGGTGTTCCGCTTCGCAATCGCGGCATCGATGGCGACAAGACCACGAATGTATTGGCAAGGCTCGATGTCGCGCTGCGCGCGGACCCAAGTCGCGTCTTCCTGCTCATCGGCACCAACGACATCAGCTTCGGTCACAAGGACGACGAAATCACCGACAACGTCCGCACCATCGTCCAGCGAACCCAGATCACAACCCCGCACACCGAGGTGTACGTCCAGAGCATCATGCCCCGACGGGCAAAGCAAGCGCCGCGGATTCGCAAGCTAAACGCGGAGTACAAGCGAATCGCCGAGGACCAGGGTGTCACCTTCATCGACTTGTGGCCCGCGCTGTCGGCAGGCGACGAACTGCGTCCGGGCTACACCCTTGACTCGCTACATCTGACCGGTGCGGGATATCGCGCGTGGGCAGAAGTGCTCGAGCCGCTGCTGTCAGTCCAACGACCGTTGAGTGATCGGGCTCTTGAAGGTGCGATCCGCGGCAGAGCAAACTTCGGCGAACGCCGCACAGATCGATCCATGAGCGGATAGCGAACTGCTGTCCTGCGAACGCTGCAGACCCGTCTGGACCGGGAGGCATTACGTCTGGGTCGGCCCGAAATCCTCGAACAGTGCGACGCGATTGTCGGCGCCGACGTCGACGCACTCTGCGCTCTAGTGAGCGACGACTTCACCCTCACGCACAGTACCGGGTACCTACAGCCCAAGGCTGAGTGGCTGGACCACATCGCCACCGGGCGGGATGCGCTACCACTCCATCCGCAACGTCGACATGATCACCCACGTCCGCGGCGACGACGTCACCCTCACCGCCCCGTCGCACACCACCGCCACGATCTGGGGAGCCACCGGAACCTGGCCGCTGCAACTGCACTCACCTTCACCCACACACCCACCGGATGGGTCTCGCCCGCGCCATCGCGACTTCGTGGTGACCTGAGCGAACTGGCACGCGGCCGTGCGGACGTAGTGTAAGGGCAGTACAAGTGGGACCCCTCAACACGCAGGCTGCGCGAGATTGGTGACCATCGTCCCGTAGAGGGCGCCTCGAGTGAACTCCTCGAGTCGGGGAACTTATATCACTCGCTGGCGGGTCCGTTGCGTACGCCGTCTCCGTTGTCTCCCGTGCAGTTGGCGAACCAGTCGTAGATCGCGGCTTCCGCTGGGTTGTCGCGTGAGAACGGAATTCTTGGGTGTCCGTTGGCGTTGTTCTTGGGGTTGGTGCGGGACGTGAACTGCTTCCACCACTCGTCCACCGCGGGCGGGGGGCCGGAGCCTCCATTGCTTCCTGCTCGGCCATATTGCTCGGTCGCGTCGGCTGTCACTTGGCAGGCCACTGTGGTCACTGCTCCATTGGCGGTGAGGGTCGCGATCTGCGCGGCGTGATAGCCCGACTCGCGGGGGTGCGCGGGGTAACCGTCTGTGGAGTCGTATCGGGCGACGGTAAGCCCTGCCGTCAGCAGAGACAAGGCGACGTCGACACCCTGCGTGGTGTCGACGTACCGCAGGATCCTGCCGTACTGGTCCGCGTCCGTCTCGCCATCAGGAAGAGTCAGAGTCGTTGGGGTCGCCGGGGCCGAGGAGGGATGAGACGAGCGCTGATGCTTTCGGCGTACCCGCACTCGCCGGTCTCTGGCGCGTCGATACCGATGATGCGTACCGTGCCGGCGCTGGTCTCGGTCGTGTCACCGTCGACCACCGACACGAACGTGACCGGCGAATCCACAGGCGGAGTCGCCGACGGTGACGCAGCTGTCATCGGGCCTGGCGCACATCCCACCAGCACACCGGCCACCGTCGATGACGCCGCCATGCCTGCCGGACAGAGCCAAATCACGACCGTCGGACAACCCGGGCAACGGACACTCACCTACCGGGTGACCACGGTGGACGGGAAAGAGACAAGCCGAGAACTGGTCACCGATGCTGTCATCATCGCACCCGTCACCGAAATCGCCAGCGTCGGAACCTACGTCGAACCCCAACACCCCAGCGGCACCACCGGGGTGCGATTCGAACTACTCCGACGCCTGTGTCCCGATCCCCAGCGACGTCGACTGCGCCAGCGGAAGCGGGAACGGACCTGCCTACTTCGACGGGATCGCACGAGTGGTGGGCAGCGACATCTACGAACTGGACCGAGACGGCGACGGATACGCCTGCGAACCCAACTAGGCGCACCCTGCCCGTTCCCCTAAGAGTTCGGCGATAGATGACTACCTCGGTGACCGAGCCGAATTGCCGTCGTGACTAACGGCAGTCTCTGATCCCGACCCTGGTCACCGAACCTCTCGACGGCACCCGCTGGTTCCTCACCAGCAACACCGACGGCTACGGATCCGGTGCCCGCGAGCGTGACGATCGCATCCTCAGCGTCCAGCTCGCAATTCAGCCCTGATCTACATCCGACGGCCGACCAGCCGGCGATCCGATTTGGCGCGATGATCAGCTCTGCACCTGATCAGGCAAACATCAAAGGGGATCAGTGACGTCCGAGCCACTCCTCTTGGGTGGCGTGCCCCGACCGGCGATGAATCGAATTGCCGCTTCACGAGTCTTGATGAACTCGTCTTGACAAGCGAAAGACCGCGGCAGTCCATTCGGATTGCCGCGGTCTCTCGCGTGCGGGGCGCAGTCGCGCTCACTCCGACGGGAAACATCACAGATGTTCGAGACCGTCTGGAGCACATCCGCCGACGTACCGGGCCGCCGGCTGGCAAAGTGCCGGCATGTCGCCCGGCGGTCGACTCAACCTGCGGAGCTCGAAAAGTCGAACTGGCGCTCACCGATCGAGGTGAACCAGTCCTTGATCTGTGTACGATCGTCGGTGAATGTCAGCGCGAGCTGGAGGAGCAGGCGCGCCTTCTGCGGGAGCAGGTCGCCCGCGCCGATCGTGTCGGCATCTGGTGTGTTGTAGGTGCCTTCGCCTGAGGTGCGGGTTGCGGACACAACCACTACATCGTCGGCGATCGCCTCGAGCGCTTCCGATTGCGCCAACGAAACGCTCCCCGGGCCGTGCCCGGCGGTCACAAGGCCGTCGGCGCCCTCCGCGGAACCGCTAATCGTGGCGCTGGATGCGTCGACGTAGCTGCCGACGATCTCCACGGATGCGAGGTCGGCTGCCGTGATGTGGGAGAGGTCGAAGGGCGTCGCCCACCTCTCGGTACCGCAGTCAATTACTCGCGCCGGGGCCCGCATCGTTCGAATGACCGATTCGTTCACGACGCCGAGCGCGCCGTAGGCACCGCCCACGAACGTGTCCATCCGGTACCCGTCGGTCTTAGTGACATCGCGGGCCGCGAAGAATTGGTCGTTGAGCAGCACAACGGTGCCATAGCAGGTGGTCTTGCCGCTAGCCGCGAGCCGGATCGAGCTGAACACGTTCGTGTAACCGTCGTACGTGAAAGTGCCATATTGATGCATTGCCCCCGTGACGACCACGGGCTTGTCGGACTGTACCGTGAGGTCGAAGAAGTAGGCGTCTTCCTCCAGCACGTTTGTGCCGCCGGTGACCACGACGCCGTCGACGTCAGGGTTGGTAAGTTGCTCGTCGATCACCCGGGAGACGGTGTATAGCGTCTCGTCGGTGACGGCGGCCGACCAGCCGAGCGACGCCGTCGGCACGACACTTACGTTCGCGATGGCCGCCAGTTCGGGGTAGAGGTCTTCGACTATCGTGAGGACTCCTCCTTCGATGTCGTCCGAGTAATGCTGGTAGCTGATCCGGTCCTCGGCGGTGGAGGTGAGCGTTCCGCCCGCATCGACCACGACGATGTTGGGCAGGCCTGCGGAGGGTGTCCCCGCGGGTGTGGGGGCGGAGGCCGTGGCTGTTGGCTCCGGCGCGCCCGCGGCGGGGGCTCCGGAGCATCCGGTGAGGGCGATCGCGCTTATGCCGGTCACGGCAATAGCGAACGCGAGAGACGGTTTGGTGAATCTAGAGTGGTGCATTCAGGAACTTCCTCTGAGGACGCGGGACCGCCCGCGGCGACGGATTTCCGCGGGCTGGGTGCCTGGGCCAGATCCACTGTCTGCCCGTCCGATTGCGGTCGTGTTACCTCAGAAGCGTTCGACATTAACTGTCCGATGCTCCTGCGACACTTGAGGTTAAGCGGAGCCTTCGCTGGTGGCCGCGTGTGCGGGTTCGATCGAGCGCGCGATTTCAATGAACGCGTCCACGGAGGGGTTCGCGACTTCCGGGCGTCGGGCGATCCATAGCTGCATCGCGGGTTGCGCAGGAGCCAATGGGCGGAAGACCGTCCCATCCTGGCGCAGTGCGGTCGCGTAGCCCGGCACCACGAGGATGCCGTATCCGGCCTGCACCCACGAGGCTCCGTGGTAGCCCTGGTGGCTGATCACGGTGTAGTCCAGGTGCACCCCGTTGACGGTGAAAGCGCTGAGCACGGTGTCGACCTCAATGCGCGCCCGCGCCCGATCAGGTACAAGCAGATGCTCGCCGGCGAGCTCCGACCACTCGACGACCTCGCGACCTGCGAGGCGATGGGCTAACGGGAGACATACGTGCAGGCGATCGGGCGGAAAAGCGAAGCACTCCAGGTCCTCCGGTGCCTCGCGGCTGCGGAACACCGCCAGATCGAGTTCTCCGGCGCGGATCATTTCGACCTGCTGCTCGTCCCACAGCTGCTCGATCACGACCGCGGTGTGCGCCTCGACGCCCCGGAACGCGGCGATCAGCTGCGGCATTACGCCGATGATGGACGAGGCGTTCGCCCCAATGCGAAGGAGCGTCGCCGTGCCCCGAGCCGCTTCATCGACGATGCCGCCGAGTCGGCGGTAGCCGTCGACTATCTCCCTGGCCTCCGGGAATAGGGCGCGCCCCGCGGCGGTGAGCATAACGCGGTGAGAGGTGCGGGCCACCAGCTGTTGCCCGAGTTCCTCTTCGAGCCGCCGGATCTGCTGGCTGAGAGCAGGGCGGCTGATGTGGAGTCGGGCCGCCGCACGGGCGAAGCTTCGCTCCTGCGCGACAGCGACGAAGTACTGCAGGCGCGAGATGCTCACGACGGCACCCGAACATAGCGGTGCGCCGACAGCGAGGGCGACAGCCATCGGGGTGAGAGCGCGAGGGCGACCACTGCGATGGCGGTGATCACCACCAGCGCAACCGGCAGCCCGCCCGACAGCCCGGCCATATGTGCCATAAGGACGACGGCGGGGATCGTGCCAGCGAACGCGGTCGACAGATTGAAGGCCAGCCCGCCGCTTGAAAGGCGGGCGGCACGCGGAAATCCTTCGCCTAGAAGAAGGTACACGGGCGTCGCGAGCAGCCCCAGCGGGACGGCGAGCACGGCACCGCCGGCGAAGGCTCCGCCGGGTCCGAGCTGTGCGGCCCACATCGCGAAGGTCAACGCGACTGGCATTAGCGCGACCGACAGGATGATCGTGCGCCGTACCCCGAGCCGAGTGCTCGTGCGGTGACAGGCCAGGATCGCCCCGACGAGCGACGCGTAGGTCGCGCTGTTGACGGCTATGGCCTCGGGCCGGCTGTACCCCGAGAGCAGCAGGTGATTGAGATATCCGCCGAGCGCGACTGCTAGCCCGCCGTTGTAAAGGAGTCCAATACTGAATACGCCGGCCAAGGCGCCACGCGATGTCCGCAGAGACGACGACAGCGTGGAGGGCGCCGTTGCGACTTCTGGCTCGGAGCTCATCGCCGCCCCACGTATGCGCAGGGCGACGTTTGCTAGAGGGAGCGAGAGCAGGAACAGCAGGCGCCATCCCCACGACGACATGGCGTCCTCGTCTAAGATAAGTGAAAGACCCGCGGCCAACACCGAGCCTACGAGCGTAGCGGTGAAGGTTCCAGCCGCGAGAATGCCAGTGCTCCGAACGAGTCGATCCCGGCTTGAGTTCTCCAGGAGAAACGACACAGCGCTGGCCATCTCGCCGCCGACGGCGAACCCCTGCAGCCCGCGCAAGGCAGTGAACGCGATAGGTGCGACGATCCCGACAGCCTCCCAGCCGGGGATGACCCCCATGGAGAACGTCGCGATGCTCATCAGCAGCACACCTGCAAACAGTGACCTCGCGCGACCGTAGGTGTCTCCGACGCGAGCGAGCAAGATGCCGCCGAGTGGCCGAACGATGAACGCCACCGCGTACGCACTCCAGGCCAGCGCGAGTCCCACGACTGGATCATCGGAGGGGAAAATGGCACGGGCTATGTATGCGGCGAGGACCCCGTAAATGCCGAACTCGAACCATTCGATGACGTGACCGGAGAGCGCCACCCGGAGAGGAGATGGGGGAGAGCGCGGTGTGGGTGGCGTTGCAATGGTTGACGTCGATGCGGCGTGGGGTGGCACGGCACCATCCTCGCAGTCGTGTGTTACAGCGGACTTTCGCCTGCGTTGCAGATTGACGACCGTCCCAACTGCCTCGGGTCTGCGATCGGATGGTCTAGTCGATGTCCGATGCTCAAGCTACGGTCGAGGCCACGACATCGTCGGCAACTGGATCTCGGCCGGGCCGACTGGCCCGACGAACTCGAGGTCGAGCCGCTCAGCCCAAATTGGCCACCGGTCAGGCTCAACCTCGACGTTCAACTCGCTCAGGAGCGGCTCATTGCTCGTCCAGTGAAAGTTCGATCACTTCGTTCCAGAGTTCGTCGGGGATGGCGAGCTGCTGGTTGCTGATGAGGGCTGCTACGCGCGACGGCGAAGAGGCGCCGACGACGGTGGATGCGATTCGCGGGTCTCGGGTTGAGAACTGCAGCGCCAGTGCGGCCAGCGGCACACCATGGTTTCGGGCCGCGTCCTCGAGGTGGGCGACTGCGCGTGTGACGGCAGCACCGGCCGGTCGGTAGCGGTATCGAGCTTGGGTTGCGGCGCCTTTTGCGAGGATGCCGCTGGCGTAGGGTGCGGCGTTGATGAATGGAATCCCGGCCGCGACGGCATGGTCGATGAGGCTGCTCGCTGTCCGGTCGATCAGGTTGAACTGGCTGTGGTTGAGCAGGACGTCCAGTTTGCCGGTGTCGATATAGCGGCGCATCTGATCGATGTCGCCCCCGGCTACACCAATCATGCCGACGTGCCCTGATTCCCGTAACGCGATCGCAGCGTCCAACGCGCCGCCTGGCGCTGTGACGCTTTCGAACGCGAATCTTTCCGGGTCGTGCAGGTAGAACACGTCGATGTAGTTGACGCCTAGTCGGGCGGTGCTTTCTTTGAAGGACGTCCGGATGCGCTCGGCGGAGAAGTCCCGGCTGCCCGGCGCGGGGTCTGCCTTGGTGGCGATGACAAGATCGTCGCGTGGAGTGATTGCTTCTCGCAGCGCAACGCCGATCCGTCGTTCGCTTTCCCCGGCTCCGTAGTCGTTTGAGGTGTCGATGAAATTGAGGCTGGATTCCAGAAACGCTGTGACTGTGTCGATCGCGGTTGTCTCGTCGACGTCGTACCCATAGATGTGCGGCATGCCTCCGAGCGGGCTGGTTCCCAGCGCGACCGGGGTGACGGCGGGACCATGCGGACCGAGGGTTCGGTGGCGGAGGCGATCTTCGGTGCTCATCAGTTTCCTTCGCTTGCACCCAGGATGAAGGTGTTGAGGGACTGGGGGCTGAGGGTGGGGCTGATCATCGTGTCACCCATGCTGATGTGGACGGGCAGGACTTCGGTGGTGTCGTTTTCGATGACGATGATGCTGCTGCCGTCAGGGTTGAGGAAGACGAGTTGGTTGTCGTAGCCGGCGAGGCTCCAGGTGTGGATGACTCGTGCACCGGGTTGGACGAACGCGCTGACGTGTTTGAGGGCGTAGTAGTCGGGCGTGAACCGGTATGCGGCGTTGTCGGCGTCGACGGTTACGAGCGAGTTCTGTGTCCATCCCCACCGGCTCAGGCCTCCCTCCAGCAGGGAGATGTTCCAGTACATGTACGCGTTGGCGCCGTTGTCGAAGAAGTGTTTCATCAGTGACCAGGCGTGGCGGGCTTGCCGCGAGTCGTTGGCGCCGTCGCCGCATTCTTGCTCGGTTTGGTAAATCCGTAGCGCCGGGTAGAGGGCGTGTAGGGCGGCGGCGGCGCGTTTGCCTTCCCATTGCACGCCGAGCCCGGTGACGGCGGCAGCCGCGGCGGGGTCGTTGAGGACGTCGCGGACGAGGTGGTCGTCGCCGCGTTCCAGGGTTCCGAGGAAGATGTCGACGCCTCGGTTTTGCATGACCGGTGCCAGGTGGTGCAGGAACTGTGCGAGACCGCCGGGTGTCCAGGTGCAGCTGGGGAACACTTGCGGGGAGTTGAACTCGTTCTGCGGCATCACCATGGAGATGGGGATGTTCTGTTGCCGGTAGGCGTCGATGAACCGGCCGAAGTAGTCCGCGTAGACGCGCAGGTAGGGCTCTTCGACCCGGAACATGTCGGTTCCTTCGTGGCCGATCTGGTCCTCGCGCAGCCCGTTCGTGGCGGCGCTCATGAACGGGTGGGGTTGGGCGCCGGCATAATGCTGGTTGGTTTTCATCCAGGTGGGCGGGCTCCACGGTGATGCCCACACCTGCAGGTCAGGTTGGTGCTTCTGCGCGGCGTGGATGAACGGGACGAGGGTGTCCAGGTCGTTGCTGATGTCGAAGTGCTCGAGCGAGAAGTCATCGGCGGTCTCGTCGTAGGAGTACCAGTCGCGGGAGAAGTCGTTGGCACCGATCGGCATGCGGCACAGGTTGAGCGCGGCGCCCACCCCGGGCGCGAACACTTCGCGGAAGATCTCGTCTCGCTGCGCATCGGTGAGGATGCTGAGGGATGTCCATCCGAGTTCATTGAAGCTGGCCCCGAATCCTTCGACGGTCTGTTTCGGGTCATCGATCTTGCCGATCACATCGGGCATCGCCACCGTTCCGGTGACAGCGATGCGTTCCTGCTCCTGCCAGGGGGCGTCCGGGGTGGTGGCGATCCATCGCGCGCTGGCGCTCGTGTCGGGCTGGGTGTCGGGCAGGTCTGATCGATTGTCCGAGGCGGGTAAGGGTGCCATGAGGGTCCTTGCGTGGGTGCGGTGCTGTCGGCGGAGATGTTTCAGGTCAGATTTGATGAGTTTGCGCAGTCGTTTGGGGCGGGCTGTGTCGTAGCCCACGTCCGGTTCAACGACCTGCCCGGCCAGTTTGCGGGTGAGCTCGTGCCGGAGTTCGTCGGCGGCGTGCTGTTGTGCGCTGGCGACCAGGTCAGCGACTTTCGCATCGTCTGTCGCGTACTGCTGGAGTTCGTGGGCGAGGCGGCGGTGCACGTCGGGTGCTCGTTGCAGCGCGGCGTAGTGCATTCGCTGCGCTTCGCTGTGCTTCGTTGACTCGGCTGGGGGACGGTCCACGGCGGCCAGCCGATCTGCACTGGCCAGGTTCTCGTCGGCGAGGTGGCGCAGTTCTGTCCGTGTGAACGCGGACAGGCTGGCCTGGTTGTAGTCGAGGTGGTCGCGCAGCGCTGACCGGAGGAGGAAGTTCTTCGTGGCCATGCGCACGGCGGATTCTGCGATCAGCACGCCGTCGGCAACCACCCCGTCGATGGGTGCCAGAGGTGGGACCGACGGGGGTTGGTAAGGGTGGGTCAGAACACGGACTCCCCTCCATCGGAGGGAAGGACGACGCCGTTGATGTTCACGCTGTCGTCGCTGAGCAGGAAGGTGATGGAGGCGGCGAGAGCTTCGGGGACGGCGATGGGGACATCCGCGGTGTGGCTGTTGACCCGGTCTTGCCCGAACTGGTTCGTGCGGGTGGGGCGCATGCCGGTGAGGGTGCCGCCCGGAGCGACGCTGTTGGTGCGGATGCCGTAGGGCTCGTACATGAACGCGGTGCTCTTGGTGATTCCCACGACAGCGTTCTTCGACGCGGTGTAGGCCAGACCGGCTGCGGACCCGCGCAGCGCCGCCTCGGAGGCGATGTTCACGATGGAACCGGCGCCGGCCTCGATCATGAACGGCAGGACGGCGCGGGTGAGGCGGATCAGCCCGAACACGTTGACGTTGAAGACCCGCTCCAAAACGGAGTCGTCCACTTCATGGAGCGGGCTGAAGTCGTCGAGCAGACCGGCAACGTTGGCGAGGGCGTCGACACGGCCTGCAGCGGTGTCAACGATGGCTGCGATGCCCTGCTCCGTGGTGATGTCTCCCACGACGGGGCGGAGGTCGTGGTCGCTGAGCTCGTGCTGCAGGGCGGTGAGCGGGTCGGCGGAGATGTCGACGGCGACCACGGTGCCGCCTTCGCGGGCGACCCTGGAGGCGACCGCGCGGCCGATTCCGGATGCCGCCCCGGTGACGATCACCGTTTTTCCGTCGAATCGTCCGGGGGTGATCCGCTCCGCCCAGGCGAGCCCTCCGGCGTCTGCGTCGGCGGGGATTCGTCCGCCGTTGGCTTGGCTGACGAGGTTGTCGAGGAGACCGGCGGGCGCGTTGGGTGAAGAGGCGATCAGCCGGCCGAGCGGTACTTTGCGCAGGACGCGCAGGGCGTGCTCGTCCATCCCGGCTTGCTCAGCGATGCCTCGCACGATCTGCGCGCCGACTGGGTGGTGCAGCCACGCGTCGATGGTGCTGTTTCCGGTCAGGGTGAGGTCTTCGCTCACGCGGGGACTCCTTCGTGTTCGGTGTCTGCCGGGCTGAGGATGATTGTCGCGGACCCGTGCCGTGCGGATGTTGCGGTGATCGTGACGAAACCTCGTTGGTCGCTGCCGCGGATGATCGCCAAGGCGCGGCCGCGGTGGGTGCTGTGCTGGTCGTCGGTGAACGCTTCGGTGGTGGCTGCTGCGCCGGTGCCGAGCGCGGCGAGCGTACCGGCGCCGTCGACGGTGACGGTGACCGTGTCGTTGGTGCTCATGTCGACGGTGCCGTTCTCGTCTGCCAGCTCGATCCACACGTGGGCCAGGTCGTCCGGCCCCTGCAGCGCCGTGGTTTCGGGGCGAAGTCTGAGGGTGGGGGTGCCCGCGGAGCGGAGGGTGCTCCGTCCGGTTTCTTCGCCGTCGCGGTAGCCGATCGCGACCAGTTCGCCCGGTTCGTACTGGGTGCGGAATCGTGTCACGAACCCGACCCGTTCGCCGGCCTTCTTGCGGCCGAGGGACCGGTCGTTGAGCCGAACCTCGACCTCGTCGTCTGCGGAGTACACCTCGATCTGCGCCTGCCCGGCCAGTGCCCGCCACGACCAGCTGGGGACCGCGTCGGAGGTGCGCCATGGTGTCCTATTGGCTCGTTCCCCGGAGGTGCCGAGTGGTCGGACGGCGATGCCGGGCGTGGTTGCGGTGCCCCAGACCGCCTGGGCGAGGAGCGCCGGCGCGCCGGGCAGCCCGGTGATGTCGAACGCGCCGGGGCCTGCGGTGAGGGCCGGGTAGGGCTTGTTGATGCTGCCGGGCTCTGACCCGTAGCTCCACGTGCCGATGCCGGATTCGCCGAGGTAGTCCCACCCCGTCCACATGAAGTCCCCGATCACCCCGGGCACCGTGGTGACCCGTTTCCAGATCGCGGGCAGGTCGCCGGGCATCGATTCGCTGCCGACGATCACCCGGTTCGGGTAGCGCTTCCGGTCGGCGGCGTACCGCCCGTACGCGTAGTTGTAGCCGGCGACATCGACCGTGCCGAAGGCGCCGCGGCTGGCTTTGTCGGCAGCGGGCAGGCGGGCGGCGAGTTCCATGACACGGCCGAGCTTCGCGGTGAGCATGTTCGCCGCGGTGCTGGTCGCTTCCTTCTTGTCTTTGGCTGCCTTCTTCTCGCCCAGGTACTGCTCCCGTTCGAACGGGGACGATCCGCGGCTGGACATCAGGTTCAACAGCAGATTCACGGCCAGTGTCGTCGGTCGGGTCGGGTCGTTCTGTGCGAAGTATCGGTGGATGGCGTGCGCCGCGTCGATGCCGTCCCGGGTGGCGGTCTCGGCGATCTCGTTCCCGATCGAGTACATGATCACCGAAGGACGGTTGCGGTCTTTCTGGATCATCGCTGCGGCATCTGCCGGCCAGACGTCCGCGAACTGGTCGGCGGTGTCGTGGTGGGTCTTGTGCTTGAGCCACACGTCGGTGAGCTCATCCATCACGTACAGCCCGATCTCGTCGCAGGCGTCCAGGAACGCGCGCGAGAGCGGGTTGTGGGAGCTGCGGATGGCGTTGTACCCGGCCGCTTTCAGGATCCGCGCCCGCCGGTTTTCTGAGGCGGCGAAGGTGGCGGCACCGAGGATGCCGTTGTCGTGATGCACGCACGCGCCGCGCAGGAGTTCTGTGGCGCCGTTGATGCGCAGCCCGTGCCGTGCGTCCACCGTGACGGTGCGCAGACCGGTGCGCAGCTGCTCCTGGTCGACCGGGTCCCCATCGACGGCGATGCTGGCCCGGACCTCGTACAGGTGCGGGGCGTCCGCTGACCACAGGCGGGGGGTGGGAATCGTGACCGGGATGCGGAACACTCCGCCGGTGGCGGTAGCCGCATGCTCGCGGGCAACGCGCTCCCCATCGATGGAGAACTCCACGGTTGCCGTCGCGCCGGACGGAAGCTCGCCCTCGACGCGGATGGTGACATCCACGGTCGCGTCGCCGCTGATGGAATGGGTGACCACGTGCACCCCGTCGGGGGCGATCCGCACCGGGCCGGCCGATTCCAGCCATACGGGGCGGTAGATGCCCGAGCCGGTGTACCACCGGCTGTTGGGCACCAGGGTGTTGTCGACCAGCACGTCGATGAGTGCCGTCTCGCCCGGGGCGACCCCGGTCAGCGGTGCGGTGAATTCTCGGTAGCCGCTGTTGCAGCGGGCGACCTCGCGGCCGTTGACGAGCACCCGGGTGTCACCGTACACGCCTTCGAAGAACAGCGAGTAGGTGCGCTGCGTGGCATCCGCCGGCGCTGTCCAGGTTCTGGCGTACACGTAGGAGCCGCCCGGGAAGTACCCGCCGTGGTTGCCGGTTCCCGCGTCGGCGGACCGGGTCTCGAAGATCATGGCGTCGTGCGGAAGCCGCACCGCGGCCGAGGTGTCACTGTCCGCGCGGCGGAAGGTCCATCCGTCGGTGAACAGGGTGCGGACGCTCATACAGGAATCTCCGTCCGGTCAAGGGTCGCCTCACGGTGTGCAATCGCCGCGTGCAGATCGCGGCTGATCCCGCTGGTGTCGCCGCCGGGGAAACGTTCCAGGACGGCGCTGAGCGGCATCGCGGCCAGGTGGGAACCGGCCGCGTCGATCGGGACGCCAGGGAAGTAGATCTTGAAGACCTCGACAACCCGCGCCCACACGTCCGGCTCGGCGGCGATCTCTTTCAACGGGGTGTCCATGGTGAACGGCGCCCGCTGGCCGTAGCCGACCGGCGCGGGGTACCGCCATGCGTGGGTTCCCGCGGTGACCTCTTCGGTGGCGCCGTCCGGGTGCAGCGGGAGGACGACAGTCGCGGCCGCACCCTCCGGGATGGTCACGTCAAGAACGACCTCGCCGTCTTCGACCTGCCAGCTCACCTCGGCGCGCCCCAGCGGGGTGATGTGGCTGGTCCGCGCCCACATGAGTGCCCCACCGGGCTGCGGGGCGATCAGGATGCGTTTCCATCCGGGCTCGAGTCTGGACAGCCCGCCGACGACGCGGTGCAGCCAGCTGGCCACCGCGCCGAGCGCGTAGTGGTTGAGGGAGGTCATTCCGGTGGCGTTGACCGTCCCGTCGGGCAGCACCGAATCCCACCGCTCCCAGATGGTGGTCGCCCCCATGATGACCGGGTACAGGAAGGAGGGGCATTGCTGTTCGAGGAGCAGCTTGTACGCCGCGTCCAGGTGGCCGGTGCTGCTGAGCGCGTCGGAGACCAGCGGGGTGCCGGCGAACCCGGTGGAGATCGTGTAGCCGGTCGCTTCGACGATCTCGGCGAGACGTTCGCCGGCCTTCTGCTTCTGCGGATCGGTGAGGATGTCGAACACGATCGCGAGGGCGTAGGCGGTGGCGGATTCGTTGACGACACGGCCGGACGCGGTGACGTATTCGTGGTGGAACGCGGCAAGCACCCGGTCGTGGAGTGCCGCGAAATGCTCCGCGTCCTCGGTGTGGCCGAGCAGTCGTGCCGTCTGGGTCATCTCCCGGGTGGTTTTGCACAGGTACGCGTTGGCGACCAGGTACCGGTCGGTCTTTCCGCCAGCAGGGTTGTTGGCGGGTGCGTACGGGTCCAGCCAGTCCCCGAACTGGAACCCGTCGCTCCACAGCCCGCTCTGGTCCAGGAGGCCTTCGACCTGGCGGATAAAGGTGGCCATCGAGTCGTAGCTGGCGCGGAGGATGTCCAGGTCGGCGTACTCCTGGTACAGCTCCCAGGGCAGGCTGACCGCGACGTCGCTCCACACGGATGTGGGTGAGGAGGAGGTGGGCAGCACATCGGGGACGACCCAGGGCACGTCGCCGGAGGCGAACTGTTCCGCAGCGAGGTCCTGCAGCCAGGAGGTCAGGATCCCGCGGGTGTCGTAGAGGTAGTTCGCGGTGGGTGCGAACGCGTTCAGGTCGCCCGTCCAGCCGAGGCGTTCGTCGCGCTGCGGGCAGTCGGTGGGGACGCTGACGAAGTTGCCGCGCATCGCCCACACCGTGTTCTCGTGCAGCTTCGACACCAACGGATCTGACGTATCGAACCACCCGGTGCGGGTCATGTCGGTGTGCACCACGACCGCCCGGATCGCATCCGGCTGCAGGTCGCCGGGCCACCCGTCGATCTGGACGTACCGGAACCCGTGGAAGGTGAACTGCGGCTCCCACCCCTCCTGCCCGGTCCCGGCCAGGACGAACCTGTCCGTCGCGGCCGCCTGTCGGAGGGTCTCCGGCTCGAGCTCGCCCGTGGGAGTGAGCAGCTCGGCGTGACGCAACGTGATCGTCGTGCCCGCCGGCCCGTCGACCGTCAAACGCACCCACCCGGACAGCAGCTGCCCGAAATCGATAATGCTCGCCCCGGAGCCGGTGGTCGAGATCGTCACCGGCGCGAGCTCTTCGATGCGACGCACCGGTGGCGCGCTGGTCACTTGCAGGGTGTCCAGATCCCACGGCACCAGCACAGCCGGCGCCCAGGCGTCACCGGTGAATCCGGGACGGTCCCACCCGGCCAGTTCGAGCCGTGCGTCGAAGGTCTCCCCGGCGTAGATGCCGTTCTCCCGCACCGCTCCCTGCCCGACGTGGAAGCTGTCATCGCTGCCGATGACCTCGACACGGTCGGGGTAGTGCAGGGTGATCTCGGTCCACAGCGCCGGCCGGTCGGTGTAGTTCTCCCGGTTCAGTTCCCAGGTGAGCGGGCCGACCGCCCACCCCTCGCCCACGATGGCGCCGAACGTGTTCGCGCCCTCCTCGGTCAGGTCCGTGATGTCGTACTCGCTGACGTGCACCCGGTGCGTGTAGGACGTCCACCCGGGTGCGAGCACCTCGTCGCCGATCCGGGAACCGTTCAGCCGGGGCACCACGATGCCGAGGGCGGTCACTTTGACCGTCGCCCGCACCAGGTCTGACGCGACCGCGAAGTCACGGCGGAAGTACACCGCGGGGCCGGCGGGTGCGTAGTCGGCGGTGCTGATGAATGCAGGCGTGGTCATCGACCGAGTCTCTTTCGGTGGGGAGGCGTGATCGCTCACGCGGTGCGGTTCAGTCGGCGACGGTGACGCGGGCGCGTGCGATGTTGATGACGCGGGCGTGCGGGTCGACGGTGGCGTTGTTGCCGGTCTGGGCGGTGACCCGGGCGGCGATGAAGTACGTGCCGGGCTGGTCGAACGCGGTGGTCCGGTCAACCGTCACCGACATGGCGGGCTCGACGTCGAACGGGTCCGAGAGTGTGCCCGCGCCGGTCAGGTCGGTGGCGAGCTGCACGATCACTCCCGCCCCGGTTGCTGCGGTCGCCTCGACGCGCACCTCGACGGGCTCACCGGGGCGAACGGTGGCATGGGCGGATCCGTTCGCCGTCACGGTGACGACCGGTTGCACGCCACCGCGGTTCGGGTCGGTGTCCGAGACGAGGACCTGCCCGTCGAGGATCTCGTAGGCGGTGTTGTCTGCCGGTTCGATTCCCTGCTCGACCCAGGCGCTGAGCTGGCGGAGGGCAGCTTCCAGGACGGGGACGTAGCTGATGGTGTGCGTCTCGTGTTCCTGGATGCCGCTTTCGTCTCCGTGCAGGGCGTTGTCGGTGTACCAAAGCCGGAACCGGTCATCGACGGTATCGCCCAAGAAGGCGCTCACCTGGGTGCGGTACCAATCCGCCTGCCACGGGAACGCTTCACGGTCCAGCAGCGAGGCGACGACGATCATCTTCCCGCTGATGTGGCCGGTCTGGACGGTGCCGGCGGCCGCGGAGGCGAACAGCGGGCCGAGCAGCATCTGCCGTTGCGGAGCCTGGGGGGTTCCGTCTCCGTGACGGAACTGGTCCCAGACGGGGTAGCCGTCCGCGGGGACCTGGTGACGGTGGTAGGTCTGGGCGGCGAGGAAGCTGGAGTTGTCCAGCAGCACCTCATCACCCACACGGAGCGCGTCGAGGACCTGACCGGGCTCGAAGCGCACCCTGTCGCCGTCCACGGCGGACAGCCGAAGGGTGCCACCCGCCGCCTCCCCGGTCAGGACGTGCAGTTCGGCCCCGAGCGCCCAACCGGACGGTGCGTCACTCAGGCGCACACCGGTCACGGCGGAGGTGCCGGCGGTGGTTGCTTTGAAGGATTCGTCCACCCCACCGGAGGGCCGATCTTCGGCGCTGCCTGTCTCGGTGAGCAGGTCCGTGATGCGGGAGTGCAGCCGGATCCTGTCCCTATGCACCGACGCGGCAGGGTCCGCGCCGAGGTATCCGTCGACAGTCCAGAAGTCATCGGCGTAGGTGGGGTCGGCCATCATGATGCCGGGGTAGAGCACGCTGAACGCGTGCATCCCCATGCTCTGCCAGCCGAACCACGACGTGACGGGGAAGCCCATCCGAGACACTTCCTCGAACGCGGCTCGTTCCTCGTCGGACAGGTCCAGCGCCCCCGGGTCGCCGCCGACGTCGTACGCGTCGACGATCGCGGGGAATTTGTCGCGCAGGATGCGTTGCGCGTGCATGCGGACGGCGAACACGTTCGGGACCGCCATCGGGCTGCCGATGACGTAGGGCACGAACCCGTCCCACACGTTCTGGGTGTTCTCGGACGCGCCGATGGTGCGGTACCCGCCGCCGCTGCCGCCGTACAGGTAGCCGTAGATCCGCTGCGGACCGAACACCTGCTCGGCGATCTGCCGGGACAGGCGAGCCGCGGCCGCGTTGGCCCGGTAGGCGCCGATGGTCGGGTCGCCCCCCGCCATTGGGTTGGCGACGCTCGGTCCGCCGCCGTTGGTCTCCACGAAGTACCCGCCGCTGGCGATCGTGAACGGCACCGGGTTCTCGTTCCGGCTCTGGTCCTGGGCGAGGTTCTCGCTTTGCGGGACCGGGGTGACGTGCTGGAAGAACCGGCCCTCGAACTGCCCCGCGGGCGGCAGGTACAGCGAGAAGCGGGTCTCGTTGTCGTGGAAGCCGCCGTGCACGTACCGGTGGCGGACGGGCCAGTCCCGCTCCTCGTCGATGTCGACGTACGGCTGCTGGAACGCGTCATCCTCAGCGTCGGGGCTCCAGCTGACACCCGTCAGCGACGCGGTGGCGGTGATCGTCATGAGTCGGACGACTTCGGCGAGGAGGAGGCCGGGGCGGACGTGCCCGCGTCGGTGTCGGCCGCGACCGGCTCCGGGGCGAACTTGGTGCCGTGCTCACCTTCCACCGCGGGTGCGTCGATGTCCGGGTCCCCGGCGAGCACCACTGCGAGTTCCTCGGTGATGGTGGGCAGCATCTGCTCGAACTTGCGGTAGGGCCGCATGACCAGGATCACGCCGACCCACAGCACGGCCGGCACCACACCGGCCACCACGACGATGCCGGTGATAGCCGAGCTGGGCTGCTCGGCGAGGGCCGCGTCATACCCGGTGAGTCCGAGGACCACACCGGTCAGGCCGGCGCCGATGCCGTTTCCGAGTCGCTGGGAGAACGCGGTGATCGCACCCATCGTGCTCTCGATGCGGCGCCGTCCGGACCACTGGTTGTAGGTGGCGTTGTCGAGGATCAGCACCTGCGCCAGGAACGTGACCGGCAGGATGCCCAGGCTGGACAGGATCGAGGCGAGGAAGACGAGCAGCAGGTTGCCGCCGGCGAAGATCATCACGATGCCGCCGAGGACTCCGGCGATCGCGCCGAAGGTGATGGTGCGGCTGGCGCCGATCTTCTTCATCAGCCACGGGAAGATCAGCAGCGACGGCAGCACGAGCAGCGGGATGAGGGCCACGACGCTCATCAGCGCGATGTCCCCGACCAGGTACTTGAAGTAGTAGATCATCACGCCGGTGCCGCTGGCCACGGTGGAGACGAACGTGATTCCGGCGACGATCCAGATGTACTTGTTGGACTTGAGGACGCCGATGATGTCGCGGAAGGTGACCTTGGGGACGTCGGCCGCTTCGGTCTGGTACTTCTCCTTCACGAAGATGAACCGGCCCAGGCCGATCACCGCCATCGGGACGGCGATGAACAGGATCATCATCGACCACGCCGGCGCGCTGGTGCCCGCCTGTGCGATCAGGATCGGCAGGGCGACGTTGAATGCGACGACGGCCAGGACGGTGAAGAATCCGGTGCGGCTGGCGACCTTGGCGTACACGACGCGGCCGCGGAAGGCCCGTGCCAGGTACAGCACGTCGTTGGCGCCGAGGAGGGACGTGAAGACCACGTTCGCGAAGAACAGCGCGACGAAGACCCAGATAGCCTTGCCGACGTCGTTCATGTCTGGGGTGGAGAACAGCATCCAGGTCGCGGCCCAGACGCCGACGATGGACAGCTCGTACGGGCGCGCCTTGCCCCACCGGGTCTCGGGCGACCGGTCGACGATCCACCCGGCGATGATGACCGCGACAGCCTCAAGGACCTTGCTCAGCAGCGCCAGCACACCAAGCAGGGCCGGGTTCAACCCGAGCACGTCGGTGCCGTAGAACACGACGTAACTGAGGACGATCACGTTCACGGCGCCCGAAGCGCCGGTGGTCGTCCACGCGAGGGTGGCACCGGCGGAGAGCCGTTCCGGGGAGTTCTTCTTCGCAGCCCGCCGAGCGGCGCGATCTGTGGTTGCAGTGGACATCTTTGTCATCAACTTCCTTCGTTGGAGGACGTTCACCGCAGTGGGGCCGGGACGGTGAACGACGAGAATGCGGGTCGTGAAAACTGAGTAAACCACAAGGTTCAAACGTAGGCAAGCATTTTATCGGGGCATTTGCAGGTTGAATCCTGGTGATCGCTCTGCTTCCGAGCTACGGTGAGAGCATGACTACGGCAGCCACCGCGAAGCGCGGACCCTACGCGCCGACCCGCAAGCGAAGGGAAGCCATCGCCGCGGCTGTGCTCGAACTGGTGGACGAGATCGGTCACGAAGGCGTCACCACAGCGCTGGTCTCAAAGCGCTCAGGCGTCGGCGAGACCACTGTGCTGTACCACTTCCCAACGAAGGATCACCTGCTCGTGGCCGCCCTCGAGCGCATTGAAGACACACAAGCCGAAGAGTCGGGGGCGTACAAGGAAGACACGATCCTGGACGCGGAAGCATTCGGCGAGCTGGCGACCGTCGACCTGGACGATCGTCGAAACCGGCTCTTCCTGATGCTCCGCGGCCAATCAGCAACACCCGACCACCCCGCTGCCGCGCACTTCGCCAAGCGCACAGCACGCCAGGTGGACCTTTTCGCCCGGTTGATCGTGCACAGCCAACAGGCCGGTCGCGCCCACCCCGGGCTGGACCCGGTCACCACTGCCCGGCAAGTGATCGCGGTGTGGGACGGACTGACGCAGGTCTGGATGTCAGACCCCACCTTCGACGTTGCGCCGGTTCTCGTCGACGCCATTCAGCGACTCACAGGCCAGAACCTGATGGAAATTCAAGCGATGCTCAGCGCCACCAGCAACTCACTGCGGTCCTAACCGACGCAGGAAATTGCCGCACGCATTTCCGTCTCCGTTCGACCGGATGAACCCCGCTGTCAATCACGTCCCGAAGAGGCACAGGGTTTCGAGGGATTGAAATTGGTAGAGGACAGAGAGGTCGCGGTAGGGGCCGATTTGACCGTGGGTCTTCGGAGTTGGGGATGGCCACTGACAGAGTCGAACAGTCGCTGCGGCACCCGCGAGACGAAGGTCAAGTCTTCGATCTTGGTCGTAGCGTCCTCGAGAAACGTCACCCACCTTGTCAGGATCTCTCGCCGATCCGTCACCGGACGCTGGTAATCGGATCTTTCACAGTCTTCCCGTTGAGGGGACCGCTACTGCTTCGAAGGGGTGTCGCGGAGTTCGCGTGAGGGGATTCGCAGCGCTCGGCTTCTCGAGCGTTCAGCGGCGTCTTTCTCGCCCGCCCTTGCGTGGCCTGCGATCGCGGACTCAGAGCGCGCCGATGTCGGCCCCATTACCCTTGAGGCCGCGCCATACTGTCCAAGATCGAGCGACTAGCGCCCGCAGCCAGAGAGGACATAAGTGGGAAAACTGGAGATCCAGACAGTGATCACAGGCGCTGGGATCTCGTTCGATGCGCCGTCGAAGCTGCCAAGCGGTGAGGAGTTGGCCGTGGCAGCGTGGGAATCGCTGGCCATGACCGTCGATGTACCTGCGCTTGCCACAAAGGCGATTTCTCAAAAGATCACCGAAAAGGGACTGAGGCTGGAGCAGCTGCTTGATGTCATGACGATGGGGCCTCATGGCATGCCGTTAACGGTGCTTGTGACCGCCTACATCGCCGTCGAATCCAACGCGTTCAACCGGAACCATTCCAGACTCGCCGGTCTCCCAGACGTCCGACACTTCACCGTCAACATGGACACGCTTCTCGAAGAGGCCGCCGATGCGCAACACCAGAGCATCGACATCACACACCTTCACGGACGTTGGAACGCGCCCCACGAGATCTCCACCACCATCTCCCAATACCTTGCTGAACTCGGCCCGGCGGTTGAGGCGGACTTCGCCTCCGCCCTCTTGGGTAAGCACGTCGTGGTCGCTGGGTACAGCGCACGCGACCGTGACATCCAGCCGCTCCTCCTGAAGTACCCGCCGGCATCACTTACATGGCTGGTGTATCCGAGCGAAGGTGAAAATCCATCGGACCCGGTTGCTGCGCGGTCGAAGGAGCTAGAGCCTGAAGCGAGACGACTGCTAGATGCGCTTCGCGACCACTCAACCACCGATGTTGACGAGCGCAGATCGACCATCGCTGACTTTCTCGACACCGTCGCCCCGGGGACGGCCGATCCAGCTGGCCCGATCGCTGCCAGTCGCGGGGTCGAAGGTGCATCGGTCGCGATAGTCGAGGAGTACTGCAAGGTCGTCGAGTGGCGACGCACGCTCGCGGTGGCGGCTGTTCTCGCTAATCAAGGAATGGGCGAAGAAGCCGTTGCCATCTTGCGGAAGGTGAAGATTCCGTCGGAAGAGCGGGAGGCGCGGATTGCAGCAGCCAAGCTGCGGGCAAGGGTGCTGCGCCGAGAAGGTCGCCGAGGAAAGGCGCTTGTGTCGCTTCTCTGGCCGGTGACCAGGAGTTACAGTGCCCAATTCAAGTCCGTGGCCAACGAGGTGGCGGCGACCCTTCCCGCGACGCGCCTACATTGGCTCGCGGACCCGCTCGACATGGCTCTCGCGCGTAGAGCAAATGGGACGACTGAATTCTTGATCCGAACCCGACTGGTTCAACGGCAAAGCGCCCGGGGTGAACTCCGCGATGCCGAAGCTGCGTTCCGAGAACTCGGAAGGTCGTTCACGAAGGCGCAAGTGGGTCTTGGGAACTGGGTCAACCTGCTCACTTGGCACGCAGATGTATTGAAAGTGCTCGGCCGCGTCGACGAGGCGAAGAACATGCTCGCCGAGGACCTCGAAGAGACCTTCTACTCCGATGCCGGCCAAGCCGCTGCGCTCGAGTGGAAGCTCCTGGAGCTCTCTCTAGTTACAAACGGGCCGGAGCCTCGATTAATTGAACAGCTTTCGCGTCTGGCCGCGAACGGCGCGGTTGCAGTCGGCGCCAATCAACACTGCTGGATCCAGCTGACTCTCTACGGTGCGTCGGCGGGAGGAGTACCTCCGCGTACCGAACTGGGACGACTCGAGGCCAGCGCCGCTGCCAGGGCCGATACTCACATGTTCTGGAAGTTGCAGCAAGCAGAGGTGGCTCGAGCAAGCGGCAACCTGGCAAGCGCACGGAACCACGTCCGCGCGGCGCTGCGCATCGAACGCGCCCGAACGCGATGGCAAGGCTCGGCCACCGGCCGACTCGCCGCAAAGTTGATTCTCACAACGGCTGCCTCGCAACAAACGGTACCTGGGCCTGTCCGTGACAGGTACGCAGCCCAACTCCGCGAAATCGCGGCCGAACTCGAAGCGATCGGAGCGGATCTACCCGCGGCGCGAGCGCGATCGAACGCTGCGATCGCTAGTGGTAGACCCCTAGCTGCCAGTCTGGCCGCGGCATGGAGCAGATCAGGTTGGCACGTCGAGGCAGACAGGGCGAACGGAGGAGCTCTGTCCGACCTATGGCAAATCGTAATGTAACGCCGCTGCAGTCTCGCCCCCTGCAGCCCAAGAGGGCCAGCTCCTCGGCTTTGCTGCCTCAATCGACGACCTTCAGACAAACATCGCGAACTCGCGTCATATGTCGGCGCAGCTAGGGATCCCATGCGGGCGGCGAACGGAAGCGGGACCGTCGCGTGCGATCGCGATGACCCTGACCGCCTCGCTCGGTTCCAGCACACCCAAACAACGTCATCCTTTCTCGGCGCCTTTCAATCGGGCCAGGCATCGTCTATCGGCTTGTTCTACGCAGTCGCGCTCCCACTGCTGACGCTGGCACTTATTGGGGGGATGCCCATTTGGATTGCCTACGGCGTGTGGGCGGCATCGGGCGTCGCGCTGACGGCGCTCGGAGCGCGCATCCTATTCAGCGACCCGATGACCCGACTCACGGCTATCGGCATCGGCCTCATCGGCATCGGGTCATCCTGATTGAGATGAGAAGCACTGCGCACTAGGCCCACGGGTTCTCGAACTCTTGCGTCATGGAGGCACCAAAGCGGGGACCGTCAGCGACCTGCGACGGCCTCCCAATCTGCGGCCTTGAACCACTCGACCAAACCCGCGGCATCCGTGAGCTGGGCCCGAAGTCCTGCCGTGAGGAACCGCGACGGATCCTTCGACCAGACGGTGCCGCTCAGCGCGGGAACGGCAGTCGCGTGACTCAGCACCACACCGTGACGGGCACGGGACATCATGACGGAGAGCACCCGCGCCTCTTCGAGGAGGGCCTCCGGAGTCTTCGCCTCGAAGAATGGCACGTTACCGTCCTCGACACCGATCGTGAACACCCAATCGAACTGCTGGCCCTTGCCAGCGTGCCCAGAGAGAAGGTGAACGCCGGGACGGGTGAGCAGAGTGGAGTTGTCGCCAACCCGAACTCGCTTGGCGATATCAGTGGGCGCGAGCCCCTGTGTGAGAAGTTCCAGCATCCAGCCAAGCGCATCAGCGAGCGCGAGTCGGTCGGCAGGATCCTGGAGCTCGTGGAAGTCGGCCAGGTCGCGCAGAGCCTCAATGGGATCCTTCGACGTGAGCACCGCTGCGCTGTCGACGTTCGCAAGCGTGGACCGAACGCGACGGGCCGTCTCGGTGTCGAGGACGCCGTCGTCCCAGCGATGCACCTCGAACCCTGACTCCGCAGCGAGAGCGGCATCGGCGAATCGCCGGCGGGAGCCGATACGAGAGATCACACCGATCCGCTGACCGGGTGCGCGCGACATGATCGCCTTCGCCAGCTTCACTAGCCACTCGGCCTCGCTGTCCGCAGATTGGTGGTGAACTTCGGCGGCGATCCCGCCAGAAGGCCAGGTATCCGGCGCAGCGCACGCGAGTTCGGAGCCGAGAGTAAGTGGGGTGAGCGCGTTGACAGCCGCAAGCACCGCGGGCGAGGAGCGGTGCGACTCGGTCAGTTCAACCACCGTGGCCACCTCGGCCACGATCGCAGCAAGAATCTCGTCCGGCTTTGCGCCGGTGAATCCGTAGATGCCTTGGGCGAGGTCGCCCGCATACGTCGTGCGACCAGCCCCGATCCGATTGATCATGCGGAGCTGCTGCGGAGTGAGGTCCTGGAACTCGTCCACCACGACCGCCGCGAAGTGGGCGCTGTACAGACCGGCGACCGCGTCGTTGGCCAGGATCAGCTCGGCCATCCGAGGGAGGTCGTCGTAGGTCAGCTGCTGGTCCTTGATGCGGACGCGTTCCACCTCGATCGCATCCTGGTTTCCTAGAGCCTCAAGACGCCGCATCACCTCGTCGTCATCGACCATGTCCTGCTTCGCCTGGCGAAGCGCCTTGTCCACGGCCGAGATCTGGCCATAGATCAGCCCCATACGCTGGCACTGCTCCTTAACCCAATCGTTCTCCGGAAGCTCCCACTCGGGGTCGAGTCCGATCGCCGCGGCATGGGAGCGGTAGAGACGCGAAGCCAATCCGTGGAAGTTGATCACGGTTACCTTGTCGCGGAGCTCGGCCGCAGTCAGATAGCTGCGGAGGCGCTCGCGAATGTTGTCTTTTGCGCGGTTTGAGAAGGTCGCGACGAGAATGCGACGCGGGCCGGCGGCGACACCACGACGAATCATGCCCTGAACCCGGAGAGCGAGCGCCTCGCTCTTCCCGCAGCCGGCGGGTGCCACGACAAGCAGGCCGAGATCAGGGGTGTCGCGAACCTGCAGCTGGAGAGCGGTGGGCTCGACGCTCACAGCGCGGCTTCGATCTGCGCGAGCATTCCCTCGATGCTGGTGATGGCGCGAGCGTCGGTCTCGCCCATGAGAGTCACTGCAACAAGCGCGGACTGCACTTTCTTCGTGCGGCAGAACGTAGCCACATCGGCATCCGTGAAGGTTCCGCCCGGCCCAGAAGCCTTGAGGAACACGATCTCGTTCGGCTTGAAAAGAGTGGATGCCTGGAGCGCAGTCGCGAGCGCGCCTCCGCCGATAGCACGGACGTACTCATCCTCGAGATCGAGGCGTGAGACCCACACGAAGTTGGTGTTGAGATCAGCCACGGCGACACCGAGGCGCTTGGCGACCTTGTTCTCAGCGTCCTCGTCAATCAGCATCGAGACGGGGACATCGAAGCCGTCCTTGCCGAAGAGTGTGTCGATGGCTCCCATGTCCCCGAATCCGTTGGCTTCGAGGAGCGAGACCCCGAGACGGTCGAGCGTGCGGTCGGTGAGCTCTGCGGCCCGCTCGACGATGATGCGGTCGGCCAGGCCTTCGACAGCGATCACTCGAGCTGCGGTGAGCGGCTCAAGGCGGTCACGGACCCACCATCGGACCGTGGTGCGCTCGTCCTGTGAAAGGAACCCAGCGTTCGGCTGAACGATCCGGCCGCCAGGGCGCACCAGCACGATTGAGTCTGAGTTAAATGCGCCGACGATGTCTGGCGAGTGGGTGGCGAGGATCTTCTGACTGCCACTGGCTTTCAGGAGGCGCGCCAGGCTGCGCTGGCTGGTGGGGTGAAGGTGAATTTCGGGCTCGTCGATACCCACCACGTTGGCGCCGGAGCTGGTCAGGTCGTACAGCGCGATGGCGTAAAGAGCGCGCGTTCCGTCGGACTGAGCCGCCAGGTCGCGAAGGGCGCCGTCCTTCTGCACATGCAGCCGAACGTCGCTCAGCGCGTCCTTATCTGCGCTCGATCCAGGAACGAACGCGAGATCCTTCGTCTTGACCTTGTTCGGGAGAGCCTTGGTCAGCTGGGAGGCGAGGTCCTGGCGGACCTGCTTGAGGACCTTCGAGTCGGCAAGTGTGTCGGTCAGAGTCTCGACGGCCTTGTCGAAGTCAGCCTGCTCGACGCCAAGTTCGACCGCTGCGAGAAGATCCGTGAGGGCGGAGCGACGGTCACTCCGGAGCTCCCGCGACTGCGATGTCGCGCCGAGGAATCGCCAGCCAATCGTCTCGAGCTGCACTCGCGACAATTGGCGACGAGTGCCAGATCCAACCGCAATGCGCTCGATGCTCAGTGAATCTTCGGAGTCGACGGAGGCGGTCACTCGGACGGTCATCGTCGACGGGCCGCCGTTCGGATCCGCGTTGATCTCGTCAGGGAACGCAGCCTCCTCGTCCTTGGAGAAGTCAACGAGCGTGACCTCGATGACGAGATCCTGGTTCGCGTCCCTGAAGTCCTCGCTCGTGATCTGTGCGTAAAGCTGCGCCGCGGAGGCTCCGAGCGCGAGCTGAAGGCAGCGGAGTACCGAGCTCTTGCCGACGTCATTCGCACCGACAAGAACGAGGTGCTCGCGCACCTCAATCTCGACATCCGTCAGCCGGTTGTGGTTATCGATGCGCAGCTTGCTCAGTCGCATGGTGCCGTGATTCTCCCCTTGGCGAGCCAGAAGCTCGCGTGCCCAGACCGCATCGCGCGGCACTTCGGCCAATTGTTGTAGACGCCCCTAGTGATGAAGGACAGGGCTCGCCGAGGTGAAAGGCGAGTAGTTGTGAGATGGACATCAGCGCGCCATTCAAGAGGCTGGCGTGAGCCCAAAGGCGCTCAGCGCGTGCTCCGTGAGCAACTGCTTCGTCGTGGCGACAAACACGACGAAAGCAAAGGTGCAGCGCGCAACCTGCCGCACGGCGCGGCCGTTTCGAGCACGATCAGAGACCGTGGCAATTGACGCGATTCACCGCGTCAGCTCGATAGGTTACACGCGCGCCGGCCAGGGCACTCCCGACAGCGACCCCTGCCCTCTATCGGTCGATCCAGAGGTATCCAGGAAAGATACTCGCGTTGGTCAACTCCCGCGCATCGATGGTGCCCCGGAACACTAGCGTGCTCCTCGCCGCGCGTTGAGGTCTGCCACCGGCGTGAGCGAAGCATCGCGAAGATCGGCCGCGCTCCTCGAGCGGACCATGCCTTCACCCTGGATGGCGAACGTGACGATCCCGAGCATGAGGTCCTGGACGTCTTGCGCCCGGACATCAAGCAGGCGGGCGAGCTCTGAGAAGCCCTGACCGCGACTGCGCATGTCGCTCATTACTTGGGTGAGAAGACTCGATGACTCGGCGCGTAGATCCGATCCCGGTTCACCGCGGCGGAAGCCGGCCATCGAGAGCTGTTTGGCGAGCGTGCTGTAAGTCCAGTCGGAGATGACGCCGATTCGGTGCGCACGCAAGTTGAGCGCCATCGCGCTGACGCGCCAGCGGCGCTTCAACATCAGCACGTCCTCGAGCATGAGGTTGTTGCCGCGAATGGCGCCGATTACGTCGGAGCGCGGCATGAGGAACGAGCTGGCGAAGTCGTTGGCGGCCTGTTCCTTCTCCTTGCCAGGTTCAACGTTCAGAGATCCGCCGTGCATGACCAAATGGCCGAGCTCGTGCGCCAGGTCGAACCGAAGGCGCTCTGCGGATTTGTGGACGTTGAGGAAGATGACCGGCGTCGCGCCGTGGCGGAACGAGAAGGCATCGATAGCCTGCAGTGGCCCGCCAGCCGAGTAGACCATCGCCCCCTTGGACTCGAGCAGCTGCAAGAGGTTCTTGATGGGCGCGACGCCGAGTCCCCATGCACCACGAACAGCCTCCGCGGCTTGCTCCGGGGCAAGTTCGTCGTCTGACCCGATCAGGTCTTGCTGCTCTGGGACATTCGGCGGCGGAGAGTGGTACGTCGCCTCGATCCAGTCTGATAGCTCGATGGCGAGCGTCGAGAGGCTGCGCGCCGTGGCCTCATCCTTCTTGGCGAGCTTCGAGGTTGCTCGGAAGTGGAATGCGTCCAGCGGAGGCTGACTCTTCACGGGACGGTAGAAGAACTCGATGGGGAAGTTCAGGGCGCGCGCGAACTCGCGGACGAGCTCCGAGCCAGGGGTCTTCTTTACGTTCTCGATCTGGGAGATCCACGGCGCGGTGATGCCCGTAGCGGCAGCCAGCTCGACCCCTGTCATCTGTCGGATTGCGCGCGCCATCTCAAGGCGCTCCGGAATAAAGGTCGTGCTCATCGTCGGCACCTATGTCCCGTCAGCGCCGGGCGATGGTGAAGCCGAAGTCCTCGTCGTCCGCCTCGGTCTCGTCGAACGCGAAGGCACCGAGCGCGAGGTCGAACGGCGGGAAGATGATGCGTTCGAGCCAGCTGTCGATCTGCTTGCCGGCCATTGACTTCGGGCGGGACAGTTCCAGGTACACCATGCCGTCGCGCTCGTTGTAGAGCAGGATCCAGAGATACTTCACGTCGATTTCGGCGCCGTCGGCGGTCTGGTGCGGGATCAGGGCACTCAGGCCGTTCGCGTCGACACGCTTCGCGAACGCGGATCCCTTGGGATTCTTCGTGCTGGGGGTACCCCAAGCCACACCAGTGAACTCGTCGCCGCTGCTCGTGATGAGACCCAGGTTGAGCTTTGCCTGCGAGAAGTACGGAAGGTTCTCGGGATCAGAACGCTTCCAGTCGAGCTTCAACAGCATCAGCTCGTCGTGCAAGTACTCCACCGTGCGGAACCAGCGCGTCATGTTCGGCGCAGATTTCGGTGCACCCTTGGAGTACGTGCGGCTTTCAGCAGCGCCGGCGGCCACGGCGTGCTCGAACACCTCAGCGGCAAGACGCAGCGGGGAGAGGTAGCCAGCGAGCTCCTCGCGGGTCTTCGGGGTGTGGATCGCCATGTGTGGTTCCTCTCGCGCGGCAGCCGGATCTCAAGGCTAGCGCATCGAGTGAAAGGAATGCCACTTCGAGTTAGGAGCGGCGTGTCGGCGCCGTTAACTCGGGAACTGCGGCTCCTCGCCCAAGATCGCCGCAGGCACAGCGGGAGCGACCGCGAGTCCCACGCGAGGCGCAGCGATGGTCGGACTGGCGATGCGCGCAGAGTCGACAGCACGGTAGACCACGCGATCCCCATCAACCGTTCCGGCGTACTGGCCGGAGGTGTCGAAGACGTACTTCCCCCGGATCGTGCCGACGTAGGTTCCGGATCCCGCCCAGAGTTGACCGCCGCTGTGCTGGAGTGGACGACCATTCCTTGTATAGAGCCGAGACATGCTCGACATTCTCCAGCCAGCCTCAGACATCAACCAGGTCGAAGTCGCCCGCCCGCCGGTCCCGATGTCGTACAGACGGGGGTCAGCTCGCATCGAAAGTAAGTCGCGTCTGGAGACCCGTGGCGCGCGCGATAGGTGTGTTGACAGCAGTTGTGATGGACTCGATCGAGCCGATCACACGGACGTGGTGTACCGCGCGGGTAACGGCGGTATACAGCGTCTCGCGGGTCGCGAGGTTCGAGGTGGCCGTAGGGAGGATCAAGGTCACGCGTTTGAACTGGGAGCCCTGGGTACGATGTACCGTCATGGCGTACGCAGGCTGTACGGCGCCGAGACGGGCAAGTGGAACGGTGACGGGTTGTCCACCATGGTCGAACCATGCCTGTGTGGCGTCAGATCGCTGATCGGGTGGTGGGGCGACGATGCCGGTGTCGCCGTTGAAGAGGCCGATTTCGTAGTCGTTGGCGGTCAAGATGAGCGGCTCACCGAAATGGTGGGCGTCCAGGCTCGGAGAACCTGAGCTGGACGCGTCGGACGTTGCCCATCGTTTGGCGAGGGCGCCCCAGTGCTGCACGCCGCGCGGGCCGCGGCGATGCGCGCACAGGAGCCGCTGACTCTCCAACGCCTGCAGTGCTTGGTAGCGGTCGCCGCGTAGCGTCGCGGTACGGAGGGCCTCGGCCCATGCTTCGATTTCGGCTTGAACGACGCCGAGCACCTCTCCGCTGGGCGGGGTGTTGTCGTCAAGTTCCACGAATTCGATGCCGGTGTCGCCGGCATGCAGGATATCCAGGGTGTCGCCGATGTGCCCAGCACGGATTGCTGATGCCAGTGCGCTGATCGCGGAGGACGCGTCGAATCGGTGGTTGATAGTCAACTGGGCGCTACCGTTGCGAAGGCAGTGCGCCGGCGTGGGTTGCGCTGGGATCGATCCACTGTTGGGGTTGACCGTCTCGAGCGCTGCGAGGAACGGGGCGGTGCGGAGTCCCGGAGCGGTGTCGCCGACGATGTCGGCAAGCACAGCACCGGCCTCCACGGACGCGAGCTGATCGGGATCGCCGACGAGGATGAGTCGTGTGGCGGGGCTCAGGGCGTCCAGAAGCCGGTCCATTATGGTCAACGACACCATGGAGGCTTCATCGATCACGACGACATCGAACGGAAGCCGGTCGGTGTGGTCGTGCCGGAACCCAGAGTGCGGTCGGGGGCGCCAACCGAGTAGCCGGTGCAAGGTGGTGCTGTCGAGGCCGGAGAGGCGGGCCTGGTCCGCGTCAGGGAGTGTCTTCCGAGATCGAGCGACAGCTTCGCCGAGTTGGGCCGCCGCCTTCCCGGTCGGCGCTGCGAGCGCGATCCGCCACTGTGGGCGCTGTTCGCGAAGGAGCGCGATCAGCCGGGACACGGTCGTGGTCTTGCCGGTGCCGGGGCCACCGGCGAGCATAGATACCCGGGGGAGCGCGCAGATCGCCGCGGCGAGGCGTTGGTCAGCATCGGCGGGATCAGGGAACAGTCGGTCGAGGCCAGCACGCAACTCTGCGAGGTCGAGATCGTCGGGCAGTGTTCGAGTCCTCGCGCGGAGCTGGTCGGCGACACGCTGTTCTTGCGCGTCATACTTGGTCAGCCACAGCCGTGTCCCTTGCTGGCGTAACGGGGCTTCAGTCCCGCTTGTGAGAGCACTGGCCTCGCAGGCGGCCGCCCATGCGCCCGGTTCGGGCCAGGGGACGCCGGGACTATCCGAAGTCTCCGCGTCGCCGCTAGCGGAGGTAGTCTGCGCGATCGAGGACAGATCAATGAGTACAGAGCCGTGGCGAACGGCGCGAACAGCGAGCGCGAGGGCGAGGATGACGCCCTCGTCGGTTTCGTGGAGGAGGGTGGCGAGGCGGGACGCCACATGCACATCGGCCGGGGTGAGGATCCCCTGCTGGTGGAACGCGGCGAGCACGCCAGTCGCCCGTTGCGCGATATCTGCAACCGACGGTAGGGATGTCACTGATCGCCTCCCGCAAGCAGGTCGGAGAACTCGGTGATCAGGCGTACGGGTGGCTTCCACGTGAACACGCCTGGGGTGAAGCCGGCGTGGTCGAGCGGGTTCGTTTCGTTCATGCCGCGGAGGAACAAGTAGAGGACGCCGCCGAGGTGCCGGTCCGGATCGTAGCCGGGGCGCCGCCACCGCAGGTAGCGGTGCAGAGCGACGGAATAGAGCACGGCCTGCAGCGGATAGTGGGCGTCGATCATCGCCGTCTCCATGGCGGTGTGTCGATAGTGCCAGGCGGTGAGCGGTTCATCTCGGGGGGTGAGCCGGTTGGTCTTGTAGTCGATGACGACATACCGCTCGTCGGTGGCCGTGTCCGCACGGATGCGCAGGAGTGCGTCGATCGATCCGGTCAGGTAGCCGCGCAGCGTGGGCGCCGCGTCCTCGGTGGCGAGCCGGGCGAGCGTGTCAGCGTACCGGGCCAGGACTCCATCGGGGACATGTTGACGCCACAGGTCGACCAGCCCGGCAAGGGTAGCGGCTGCGCTGTGGGGGATGTCACCTCCGGCGAGGGGGAGTTCGAATCCCACTTCCCGCATCAGGTCGCCTGCGTTGATCGCGGACCAGGAGCTGTCCAAGAGCGGTTGCAGCGGCGTGCTCAGGGCGTGTTGAAGCGCCTCACTGAGCGTCGCGGTGTGCCTGTAACCGGGGGATAGGGACGTGATCAGTTCGGCGAGGTCGCACTCTGGTTCGTATTGCTCGAGCACCCGGTGCACGAGGGTTCCGAATCCGGTTCCACTGGACAGTGTTGCCCACAGAGTCGGGAACTGGCGCAGGTCGGCGTCGGGGTCTTCGGCCGGCGCGGACAGGAGCGACGTGTCGGCGATGTCTTGCTCGTCGTTCTTGAGTGCCGCATCCAGATCGTCAGCGAAGGGTCTCGCGATGGCATGCGCTTGGGCTGGATAGTTGGTGAGTGTCGTGTAGGACGTCCGACGCCACCCACGATCGATGGGCCGGTCGAAGGACGCAAGACGAAGCTCCACCGCATCCGGCGCGGGCGCAACCCACTGAGGAGGCGCATCTAGGGTCTGCGATGCGATCGTGCTGACGTGGAGTGCGCCGCGGCTGGTGGTAGCGCGGTCCTCTGCTCGAGCGAGGACATCGCTGTCACTGGGCATCGTTATCGAGAACGGTGCGACGCGTGTCGGGTCGGTGTGCAGCAGGATCCGGGTCAGAGGCCCGGATGAGCTGTTTTGGGTGGGGGCCCACCATGCGATCACGAGGGCGGCAGCTCGAGTGAGGGTGACATACGCGAGACGCATCTCTTCGTTCGCATCCTCCTCCTTGTTCGCTTGTACGTGCGCGGCGTTGTCGGGACCAGAGGGCCCGCCGATGTCTCGCAACCGTTCGCCACCATCGTGGAAGCGCGGGTATGTCTGGGGCCGCGGCCGGTGGTCCCAGAGCGAGGGAGCCAGCACGACGGGGAACTCCAGCCCTTTGCTCATATGGGATGTGAGTACTTGCACGGCGGCGGCGTCGCTTTCGAGGCGGCGGCTGCGTTCGATGGCGGCGTCATCGGTGTTGCGTCGTCGCCGGCGCAGCCAGGACGCGAGCCCGGCCAGGCCGAGGGCGTTGCGGGTCTGTTCCTCGTGCAAGACTTCTGCAAGGTGTCGAAGGTCTGTCAGGAGCCGCTCCCCGTCGGGCTGGCGGAGCAGGCGCTCCTGGACGCGCATGTCGGACTGCACGTGTTCGAACAGGGCACCGACTCCGTTGTTGACAATGACGGGTTCCCATTGCCGCAGGTGCAGAGCGAGCGTGTCAACGTGCTCGAGCAATGTGGTTGCTGTCCATCCGACCAGCGAGCTGACCGCCAGGCGTCGCACCCGGGCGGTGCGGTGGGGTTGTTCGAGCGCGTCCAGCAGGTACTGCCAGGTGGCAGCTGCGTCGGTGGTGAAAACGCTGGAACGTCCGGACACCACAGCGGGTACACCCGCACGACGGAGACGGTCTCGGATCTGTTCTGCTTCTGCGTTGTTGCGGACGATCACGGCGATATCGCCGGGACTGACCTCTCGTACGATGCCGTCCCGTTGCCGTAGTGGGGCGCCGAGGACGTCAACGATCTGCCGGGCCACATCGTCACGGATCGTAGTCCTGGCGGCGTCGGTTCTTATGTCGCCGGAACCAGTCAGCGGGTGTCCGTCACGAGGAACGATCCGCAGCCGGACCGGAGCGCCGCTGTCGATCATGCGGCCTTCGACGGCTGCGGACCCCCTGGGGACGGTGATGGCTCGGTCGCCCAGCGCGGCTCCGGCGAACAAGGCGGCCAGACCGTCGAGCACGCCGGGATCACTGCGGTAGTTCGCGGGCAGGGTAGCGATGGTCGTCGCGGCTCGACGAGCGTCGAGATATGCCTGGACGTCGGCACCACGGAACCCGTAGATCGCCTGCTTCGGGTCACCCACGAGGACCAGGGTGCAGTGGCCGTGGAACGCGGTTCGCAGGATGCGCCATTGCACAGGATCGGTGTCCTGGAACTCGTCGACCAGCACGATCGAATACCGTGCCCGCAGGCGACTGACTGCGACGTCCGCGGTGTGCGTGTCGTGCAGCGCCGAGTCGAGGCGGGTGACCATGTCGGTGTAGGTGAGGAGGCGTCCGGCGCGCAACCGTCGTGCGACCTCCCCGCGTATCGCAGTGCCGATCCGCGCCCGGAGCTGCACGTCGGCCGGCACGTTTTGACCGGGATGGGGGACCAAAGTGGTGACCGGATCACGGGTGACCTGCTGCGTCAGTTCGTGGAATTCTGCGGGGGCGAGAGCTGCGGTCTCCGCACCGGGGAACCCCCACTTGCGTAGGTAGAGGTCGTCGGCAACATCCGCGGCGATCGCAGAGAGGTCCTCGACCAGCAATGCGTCGGTGTCGTGGTCCACCGCAGTCCCCAGCTCACGGAGCATCGCATAGCAGAACCCATGGGTGGTCGTCACGGTCGCCCCGTCGAAATCGGCCAGTGCCTGCTCGAGCCGATCGCGCGCGACACCGATCGCCCCATCACGGTCCTGGACGAGCCGGCTACGCACCCGGTCTCGCAATTCCCGAGAACTCGCTTCGCTAAACGACACAACCAACAGCTCGTCCATCCGAGCGTGCCCCTCGCTGATGTAGCGAGACACCAGGCGAGCGATGGTGTACGTCTTTCCGGTTCCGGCGCTCGCCTCCAACACCGACGTCCCCGTGGGCAGCGGTCCTTTGACATCGAAGTGTGAGGGTGCGGTCATATGGTGTCCCGGGTTTCGTATCCCAGTAGCGGACCCCACAGGCGTCTGCTCAGCACGCCGAAGCGGTCGCCCTCCTCGTCCCTAGGCCAACCTTGAAAGTAGTCGTCGTCACTGGCGGCTTCTCGTAGCAGCACCTCGAACGGTGCGGCAGCGCGGAACAGCAGCGTGTGAGCATCGTCAGACTGTTCCCCTGGGACATTCCACGCGTCGTTCCACTGTCGTGCAGCTTCGGAGCGGGCGAGAGGCGGTGGCGTCCCATTAGAGCGCCGCGCAGCGTACGCCTCGGAGCTGCGCGGGGAAACTGGGAGAGGCGCCCGCAACCCGTCCCGGTATAGGGCGACATATTGGCGGATGAGCCGGCCTGCTACTTCGGCGCTGACAGGCCGCAGTGTGCTGCGGGCGCATTGCGTCCGGTCTCGGTCGAGACCGAGCGTTACGGCCTGCCAAGGCTGGTTCGGGAAGGTCACGGTCAGGGCGAGGAGCTGGCAGCCACGCACTCAACCGGTGCCGGGGACTGAGGGCTCCGTACCCGATACCGGTGAGACAGGTACCGCGCACGTTATTGACAGTGCCAAGTAGCCGGGTTCCGTCTCTCAGGTCGACGTCGATCTCGTAGGACTCCGCCTCTTCGAGAAGCGGTGCGTCGGCAGCGCGGGCGATCGCCTCTGCGCGGGACCCGACGACACTCAGCACTTGGGTGCCAAGCGGACCAGGTGGGAGGGTACCTCGGGCGAGCTCACGGTCACGGATCCGGGCGGTGTCACTCCCCATTAGAAGCTCACGCAACACCCGATCCCCCAACGCCCACTGCTCAAGAGCGGTCAGCTCAAGCGGGAGAGTGTCTTCCAGTCCCTCATCGACCTCGGTGGTACTGATTTGCAGTCGTTGACGCAGAAACTCCCGTGCAGGATGGCACAGCAATGCCACGAGGTCCTCCAACGCCACATCGGCGAGCGCCAGTGTTGGCAATGGCTCATCTGTCAACAGGGGAGGGGCAGAACGATCCTGCGCCGACGAGATCGCACCGGCATATGCGCGCGGATCGAAACTGAACGGGCGCGCGGTCGCCCAGGCCCCAGTGATGAATGCACGCGCATCGAAAGGTTGTAGCGGATGGTGGGTAGTGACCGTTTCCCGCGCTGATCGTCCGTCGGCGCCAATCGCGGTGCGGTCGAGGGCATCGAATAGTTCACTCAACGGAACGGCTGGGGGTACCGGGGCGCCGGTGCGTTGATCGTGCGCGGTGTAGATGACGATGAGCCGTTCGCTGGCTGCGCCGATTGCATCCAGGAACAGCTGGCGATCCTCGCTGCGAGGGTCGCGGTCGCCGATCCACGGGTCGCGGGCGAGCAGATCATCTCCTTCGCGGACACTTTGACGAGGAAAGGCCCCGTCATCCAGCCCCAGCAGAATCACTACACGATGGGGAACAGACCGCATCGGTACGAGCTCACACACCGTGAGAGCGCCGGTACGGAACCCGGCCCGGGTCGGACGTCCCGCCAACGCCTCCCGCAGCGCCGGGCGGACCTCCTGCAAGGTCAACATCAAACGTGGGGCGGCTCCGCCAGCATTGTCGACGAGCACCTCCTGCAGTAGCTCGCGAAGTTGGAGACCCTGCCACGGCGCGTCCGGGTCCGGCAACGTCAGGCCGATCGTCACCTGGCGAAGGATGTCCGCCCACTCCGCCGCGGTGTGCGGTTGTGTGAGCAGAGTCTGTGCGGCATCGACCCGGTCGAGGAACTCGGCGAACCGTCCCAGCAGGTCCAGGTCAGCGGAGTCGATGTCGTCCGCGGGGAGCAGTTGCGCCACGGTGGGTGCGTCGTCACTGGCTGCATCGAATGCGGCGCCGAGCAGCAGTCTGTCCATTCCTCTCCGCCAGGTGCCGTCAGTGACCATGGACAGTTGCCACTGACTCCTATCCGCATCGTTTAGTCCCCACCGGACATTCGATGCGCGCGTCCACGCGCGCAGCTGCTCGCGGGCTTCGTCATCCCAGCGGAAACGTCGGGCAACCGCCGGCAGCTCAGCGAACTCGAGCACCTCGTTCGCGGTATGGCGTGCCGTGCCGAACTGGAGGAGCGCGTCCAGGACGGCAAGCACGGGATTGGACTGGTGGAGGGCACGATCGGCGATGTGCACTCGAATCTGCTCCGCCGGGTGTGTCTCGAGACCCGGGGATCGGGGCCCGAACACCGCTGATAACAACGGCGCGAAGGTCTCGATATCGGGGCACATGACCAGGAGGTCTCGTGGTTCGAGAGTGGGATCATCCGCCAACAATCCGACCACGACTTCGCGGAGCACTTCCGCCTGCCGGGTGCGACCGTGACAGGCATGCACCTGGACACTGCTATCTGCAGCAGCCAGGACGGTGGGTGATTCGGGAACGATGTCGCTGGCTAGGTCCTCCCGAACCCTTCTCAGCAGGTCGGTGTTCCCGGTCCGCGCGGGTGAGGGGTGGTGGATCGACGTGTGGGCAGGCGCATAGGTGCGCATCAGCATCTGCAGTTCACGAACGTCACGCGACAGACTGCGTAGAAGCGGATTGGAGAGGGACGTGACGTCCTCAGATCGGCGCACAGCGACGGCTGAGCGGCAGACGGACTCCCACAGAGCAGGGGAACTGTGGTGCAGCCATACGTGCACGTCCCGGTGCTCTGCGAGGGCGTAGAGCATCTCGAGGTCGCGTCGGGTCACCCGGCTCGGGCCGAACACGCTCAGACGGCGCGGCAGCGTTGCCCGCTCGGGGTGAGCCCTCACATCTTCGACAAGCTGAGTTTGCAGGTCGACAGGAGATGTGCCCCCGAGCTTGTCCATCACGCTTCGCCAAAGTCGAGGTTGCCACCGCTCAGCAGCAGCAATCGGCGAACCTTCCGACAGGACATACTCGTCGGCTGCCCACCGTTTAAGCATCTCCTGCCGAGAGTGGGAGTACGCGTCGAACAGCCGAGCAACCTGAGCCGCGAAACCTAACCGTCGATCCGGCACTTCTCGTTGGCCTGCGCCGTTCGGAAACAGGTACTGGCGCGGCAGTCGGCACCAGTCCTCGTCGAGGTTCTCGTCCAGAGCGGCAAGGACCGACCAGGTCAGACGTGATGGCGCCCAGGCCGCCAACCTTTGCCCAATCATGGGGGAGCTCTCGGCGGCTGCATCATCGAGCATTTGCCGAGGGGAGGGGAAGGCGACATTCGCGCATACCCCGTCCCTGGGCGCGATGACGTCGAATCCGGACGTCCCTAGGCGCAGTGAAAGGCGTTGCGTCAGCCAGCGCTCCACGCCCTTCGCAGGTACGGCGACGATCTCGGGCGCAAAGGGATCTTCCAGGGGGTCGGCGAGTAACCGCGCGAGCTCCTCCGCGAGCACTATCCCGGTCTCTGCTCGATGCACGACAAACATGCTCACCCCTTACCTGTGAGAGTAATGGGTGCTGAGTTGGCGTCTAACACTTGTCCGGACCGAACCATCCCGGCCGCCCACTTTGAGTAGAGGTGAGTCCGCCCGCAAGCCGGTGCCTCAGCGGTCGGCTCGTCTAGGACTGAGCCGACCCTCGCGATCCGCCGAGGTTTCCGTCTGTCAGCGATGTGGGGATCAGTGCACCTGCTCGCCAGATCGCGTCCGCGGTCATCCGCGGCGGGAGCGCGGAGTTGCCGAGCGGACCCCCACCGATGGGGACGAGTTCCAGTCGGCGATCGGTATCTGCAGTCTTCCACTCCAACACGTCCGTCCACTCCAGGATGATTGGACCACCGCTCACGGCCCCGCGCTCGTGCGTGTCCACGTACTCGAGTGTTCGGACGTTGGCGGCATCGATGTATTCCTTCTGTCGAAGCGGCGGCCCAGACCACAGAGACACCGAGTCCTCGCGAATCATCAGAACGTGCGACCATCCGGAACTCAGCAGCGGGGCGGAATGGGCAAACTCCTTCTTGCTCTTCTTCGACACCACGACTTCCAAAATGACTGCCGAGGGATTCGCGGCCTTGATCAGCGACATCCGCCACGAACGCAACGCGAGCAGCCCGGCAGCGAGGAGGAAGGACACACCGAGCCCGAAAGGGATGGGCCAAAATCGAGAGAGAACCACGTATCGCCGGTCATCGAGCAGCTCGTCCACGTTGTCGATCGTCAGCTCGGGAACCAACGACAACACCACCAAGCCGGTCCAGATCAGCACCGCCCCGATCGGGATCAACACAGCCGCGCGCAAGATAAGCCGCTTCGTGATTCCCACCAACACATGGTGCCACGCTCGCCGCAACTCGCCGCCAAGGTCCAAGATGTGCCGCCGGAAGAAGTTGCAACGCACCCCGCGGCCCGTGGGCCGGTCGCTCACCGGTGCAAGTGCACAGAGGGAATTCCAAGCCGTCGCTGTGAGCGGATTCGCGCTACCTTTGCGACCAGTCAATAGCGTGTGCGGCTGTGGCTCAGGTCCTGAGAAGCGCGATGTCAAGGTCTATGTCCGGGGAGGGGTGTGCGTTTGAGCTCAGCGCTCGATCGACGGCTATGGGGTCTTCTGGCGCTGGTGGCTTGCGGCCTTCTCGCGATCTCGATGGCGTCGTGTTTGCCCTTCCCTTTTCCGACAAGGCCGACGGACACACCTCTTGCGATGACCGTGATCGACGGGGATCTGACGTTCAAGTGGTGCGGTAAGCCGACTGCGCGCATGAGGGCGTTGTCTATCGAGTACCGGACAACCGAATTGGACGGCGAGCTTCAGATCGCCGCTGGCGGCGAAGGGTCCTATCGAGTCGCCCCGGGCACACAGTTCTCCGTGACCAAGCCGCCACCAGGTGTGACCTACTCGGAATCAAAAGCGGTGCCCATCACGGAGGACTTCACTCAGGTGCACGTCTACGGCGGGCAATCGCTCGATGACTTGAAGTTCATCTTCGGCGTCTTCGACACTGACGGGCTCTCCGAGTACACCGACGGGCTCTGGATCTACCCGAACGGACAGGTCACAACAACTCCTTGCGAATCGTGAGTGATGGGCGCGCAGCGACCCGCTCGTAGCAACGGACCGGCCAGCACTATTGGCTTCCGTCGGTTCGACCACAGCGGCCGGAAGCCGGTCGCTCAACGTTCGCAGTCGGCCGCTCCGCGTAACGTCTGCCTAGGCGTTGTCGGGGCGGTCGGTGAGGTCGATGTGCAGGTCGTGTGCCGGCGCGGCGTGCGCCGTGTCCTGAGGTGGCGGTCCGCTGCTATCACGGAGTGCGTTCGACTCTGCATCGCCGTGCTCCACGATCTCCACGACGACCGAGTCCCATCGGTAGAGAAGGGTGCCGGCTTCAGGGCGTTGAGAGGTGATGTAGAACAGTCCCGGCCACGCCAGAGCGCCGATGGGTGGTCCATCGGGGTCAGGATTGGCCAGTGTCACGCCGGCTGCCGATGCGATGTCGCGACCGACGTGGAAGGGCATGTCGACGACGTCGGGCACCGTGACGCGGTCCGCTGCTCGCTCGGCCATGGACCCGACGGTACGCCTCCCAACCCGCTGAGTCGACGCTTGTAGGCCAACATCCGCCGTCCGCGCGCAGCGCGGTAGCCCCGCGCGCGGCTCAGTCGACCGATGCTTGACCCGTGACCGCGTTGCCTATACATCGGTGGGTGGAGCGGCGACGATTGGGTCATGAGCGGCGGCAAGCGGTGGAGGCGTGCCGCGGGAGTCGCGGGCGGCGTCGCCAGAGCTGCGGTGAGTTTTCTCATGTGCGTGTTCTCCGCGCTCCAGGCCACTCCTCCGGGCGGGCCGCTACCTCCGCCGCCACCGGAGGTAGCGGGCCGGCGGGACACATCGGAACATCGGCCCTAGGTAGTGGCCGGATCAAGGGAGGGAACTCGATGGTAATGGACCTCAGTGCGCCGGTGATTGTGGCTGATTCCGCGATTGCGCGTTCGAACGCTGCGGTGGTTGTTCGCTTCTTCAGCGAGGTGCTCGGCGCGAGCCACGAAACGGCAGCCGTCGACAGCTTCCTTGATCCCGGTTTCGTGGACCACGATCCGGCGGGTGATGACAATGGGGTTGCGGGGGTCGTCGCAAAGCTGGCCGCACTGTGGCAGGCTGTCCCGTCGGGCCGGTATGCGCCGTCGGTGATCATCGCCGCGGGCGACCTCGTGTCGGTGCTCTCACGTCTGGAAGTCGACGACAAGGGCGCAGGATTCGCCGATGTCTATCGGTTGATCGACGGGCGGATCACCGAGCACTGGCACGTGGTCGACAACGCCGCCCTCACGGTTCTGCTCGAGTCGCCCTGACTCGGACAACGGCGTCCGCGTACGCGCCACGGCGGCTGAGCGCGCGGCACGGTTGCCGATGTCACGTCGGAGGAACGCTGTCACAGAGAGATTGAACTATCCGGTTCACTATGCAATACTGAACCGATTAGTTCAGTCTTGGGAGGCGTTATGAACGGTTCGACCCGCATGCTGCTCACCGGTGCCGTTGTCGCGACGCCATTGTTCGTCGTGGTGTGGGCTTTCCAAGCGTTCACTCGCGACGGGTTCCGGCCGACATTTCATCCGATGAGTCTGCTGGCTTTGGGTGATGGGGGCTGGGTGCAGGTCGCGAACTTCATCGTCACCGGGTTGCTGATCGTCGGCGGCGGGATCGGGCTGGGGCGAACCCTCCGACCGGGCAGGCTCGCGCGGTGGGCGGGGGCGCTCGTGATCGTGATGGGGTGCGGTCTCGTGATCGCCGGGATCTTCGTCACCGACGCCGGCGCAGGCTTTCCCGCGGGCGCGCCTGAGGGTGCGCCGGAGATGTCCTGGCACGGCGCGGTGCATCAAGTCGGGTTCGTGCTCACTCAGCTCGCGTTCACGGCCGCGGCCGTGGTGCTCATCGTGCTGTTCGCGCGCAACCGGAATCGCGGGTGGGCGGTCGTGTGCTTCACCGCCCTCGTCGCGGCGCTGGTCATCGCCGCGTTTGGCAGCCCGGAGAGCCTCGCGATCCGCCTCGTGATCAGCTCGGCGATCGAATTGGGCCTGATCTCCGCGCTCGCGGCGCATGCTCTGCGCGACCTGCGGACGGTGAGCGTGGCGGCCTATCCTGAACCTCATGGTTCAACAAGCCGAACTCGATAGAACCTTCGCCGCGCTGGCGGACGGCACGCGTCGTAACGTCCTGCAGCGCCTCGGGGACGGGCCGGCGCCGGTGTCCGTGCTCGCGGATGCCGCGGGGATCACTGTCACCGGAATGGCTAAGCACCTTCGAGTCCTCGAAGACGCCGGGCTGGTGACGACCGAGAAGATCGGCCGCACCAGGCAGTGCCGACTCGGCGGCGAACGATTGGATGATGCGATGGCGTGGATCACTTACTACCAGCGTTTGTGGGAACGCCGCCTCGACGGACTCGACGCATACTTCACCGCGCTGAAAGGAACGCACTGATGGCCGACACGACCACGCCGCTGGAGTTGCGGATCTCCCGCGTGATACCCGCGTCCCCCGACGAGGTGTTCGACGCGTACACCGACGCCGAGAAGCAGAAGATCTGGTTCAGCATCCTCGATGAGCGACCCGGCATCGTCGAGATCGAGGTCGACCTCCGCATCGGCGGCACGCAAACCGCCGTGTGGGGTCCGGATGTCGACACGCTGTTCCGCGAGACACAGACGTTCCTCGAGATCGACCGACCGCGCCGGCTGGTGACCGAGTCCACCGGAACGAGCCCCGACGGCATGACCATGACCACGCGCATCGCGATCGACTTTGCAGCGGAAGGCGACGGCACCCGCATGACGATCGTGCAAACAGGCTTCCCGATGCCCGAGATCCGAGACTTCTTCGTCGACGAAGTATGGAACGGAGCGCTAGCCCGTCTCACGGCCTACGTTCAACAGAACCGGTGACCACGCGCGCCACCATCAGCCGCAGACCGACACAGTAACGAACGCTGGGCGGTCCTTGACCGTGCGGGATCGGCGCATGGACCCTTGCGTCTTCGGAGCATCCGGGTTCCAGTTCTGGGGGTGACCTTTGTTCGCGTGCCTACTGGGCTGGTGGCTGTGTCGTCTCTTCGGGTGTCGACACATAGCGTCGGAGGTAGTCGTCGATCGCGAGAGTGCTGCGGCGCTTGATCTCGAAGACCTCATCGTTGAAGAGATCGCCCAGACCCGCGGCGGTGCTGAACTCCGGGCCTGCGATCGCTCTCCCGCCGAAGGAGTCCGAGATCGCCATGACACGCGCGACGTTACCCTCGTCGATCCCGTGACCGTCGAAGAGGAACAGCCGCTCCCGGTAGCCGTCCTCGCACTCGACGAGTGTGCGGGCGATCCGATAGTGGGGTTCGCGGCGGCCGGGGGGAAACCCGAGGGACACGCGATACGCCTCGGCCTCGGCGACCGATGCCGCGATGATCTCGGTGTGTCGGTCGGTGAAGGACGTCCGGACAGCGATGTGTTGGGATCTTGGCGCCAAGCGGTCCAAGGCGCGCGAACCGAGAAAGAGGACCTGGGCGGAGAGATCCGCGAGCCATGCGCCGTCGAACATCGTGGGATCTTCGAGCACGCGCGCGTATGCGTCGGCGCCTTGGCCGAGGGTTGCGCCGATGTAGTGAAGCTGATCTTGCAATTCGACACCCGCCGCGCGGAACAGGTCAGCTAGCGGCAGCGCTTTCAACGCGGCGGACTGCTCCCACCGTTGCGCGAACATCTCGCCGCGCCCGGCGAGGACCGCGGCAGCGTGGTCGATCGTCTTTTCCCACGTTCGACGCCCGAGCGTGTCGATGACGGACCAGAATTCACCCTCCGAGAGCGGGATTGTCGCGGTTGCAATGATCTCCACCCACTCCGGCGGCGCATAGCCGTTCACGTTCCCTGCAAAGAAGGTCAGGGTCTTAGTCGCGTCCAGGACGGGGGCTCGCGCGTCCCAGAGAAGTATCGGCTGCCCGACGACACCGGCGAACGAAAACTGTCCAAGCGGCGCCTCATCTTCGCTCGGGAGGTCCCACGTCTCAATGGACTTGCCATCGATCAGCATCCGGAAGGTCTCCACACGCGTCCTGGCCGTCACCGCCAGCGACCGCAGAACAACACCCGACACCTGACTCCCAGCCCGAAAGCGCACGCCGTCACTCTATGCACTCGCCCGCTCGCCGTCGTGTATCGACTGGACGGCGCCCTCAGCCTGCAGTTGACTCGGCGCGGCGTCGACGTAACTGCCGGGACGCCGCGTCGGAGGCTACGAGCGCCGGGTTTGTAGCGTACGCGAGCCGGTCCCTCACCGAGCGAGCCAATCGGCTCTCGGTAAGGTCAGTCGATGAGCAACGACCCTGAGCAACCGCCCCATCGATGGGACTCGCAGTTCGGCGAACTATTGGTCTCGGGCCGCACCGTGGGGTACGTGTATGTTCGCGCCTCGGTCAGTGGCTTCGAGTGGAGTCCGAGTCGATGGTGGCGGGTGTCGAAGGCGCGGGACGCGTGGGTCGAAACGGAGGAGTGGTTCATACGACCCGACGGCGCCGTGGAATCATACGCAGGCGACAACGTGGGTCCGGAGGCACAGTTCGCGCAACTTGACGCCGGCAAGTACACCGTTGCACTTGCTCGCCTCGACCCGACCACCGTGCCGGACGCGTCGGGTCGCACCGAGACTGACGTGGACCTCCGTTGGGTCAGCGGCGATGGGCGCGATCAGCTCTTGGCTCGCCTCCGAAAGGGATGAGGGGCGCTCGCGAACGTCCTGGGAGCGAGTCGCCCGTTGATCCGCAGCATCCATTGCCTTCGCATCGTCCTCAGCGTGCCGGCGAGCGCTTGCGCCGCGGGACACCGGCGCCGCCCGGACGACGGTGCGTCTACGCGCCGGCGAACGGCTGCAAGCGGCTCAAATGCCCGGATCCCGCCAGCAATGCTGAGTTGCTTCATTGGCCCGCGGATGACCAGAGGCCAACTTATCGCGGTGGCATGATCCCAAGGACTACTAGCACGATCAACGTGATACCGATTCCGACGAAGACCAAGCCACCGATTCGGTTCCACCAGATGCGGAAGGGGCGGGTGTGAGGTGGGGGCTGTCGGCGCCTGCGCTGACTCTCAGCGATCCGCACATCGCCTCGGGATTGATCGCAGCCCAGAGCCCTGCGCTGATCGCCAACACACTCCAGACAAGAATGAAGATCGTCGGCCCGGACACTGAACAACGTTAACGCCGTCGAGCGCGCGGCCACACCGTGGACAATCACTCGCCGTTTCTCGCGCTCTAAATGCCCCTTTCGTCGAATCTCTGCTCGCCCCGCTCGGAAGTCGGTCGCTGTCCGTTCGGGGCAAGCTCCCTCCGTTGCGTAAAGTGACTTCGACGGAGCCGGGTCTCCGCTCGAAGAGGAGAGCGATGGGAGCGCAGCTTCGCCTCGTCAGGTTGCGCTGGGTGTGGGGAACTGTTTTCGCTGTTCTCGCCGTCCTAGCCATGGCTGTGGTCGTCGCGGCGACTGTCGCTCCCGCGCGGGCCCCTCTCACGGAGCCGGAGTTCTTGAAGGTGGACAAGCGCGAAGTCACCGAAACAGTCGAGGCGTTCGTACATGCCTGGCGCGACGCAGACTGTGCGACCTACCTCGCGATAACCACCCAGCGCGAGCAGGAGCGCGCGGGTATCACCGATTGCGCGACCTTCGAGGCGAGGGCACGCGCGTTCGCTCGGACCGTCACCGACATTGAATTCGCGGTCACCGACATCCGCGGGCCGGACTATCAATACACCGTGACGACCCAAGAGCGCTTTACGGTGCAACGCGACCCCGATGACATCCAACTGTCGGAACCGCAACACGTCACTGTTGAGTACTCCTACGACGTCGTCCCACACGACGACCACTGGGCGATCTTGCGGTGGAACGAAACAAGCGCATGTGCGTATTGGTCTCCTGTGCTCACCACACAGCGCGGGCCCGAGTGCTGGAACGAAGAGTCCAGCTGAGGCACCTTTCGTGGGCGCGGCGCGCGTCTGACCGGTGTCCCCGCGTTCGACATGCTCGCGCGTTCGCCGATCGCTGTTCGAACCGCGGCGACCGTCTTCTGCCACGCCAGAACCTAGGCTGGGTTGGCTACTTGCGTTCGCCTATGCGCGGGTCGACGGAGGGGGTCAATGGGCGATTCCTGTTTCGCCGCACTCCACGGATCCTTGGGGTGGCCGGTGGACGCGGGTGCGGCATGACACGGACGTGGCCGTGGATCCTGGCGTGGACGATCGGGACAGCAGCGCTCGGTTGGCTGTCCGCGGCCGCGCTGCTCGTGTCGACCGTTCCCGCGTGTGGGTGGGCGGTAATCGACTCGGGCGTGGTGCGGGCGGAAGTGTGGGCGAATCATCGGCTGACCATTGTCGTAACCACGTTGATTGCGTTGTTGTGGGTGGTGGGCTGCGCGCTCTGGCTGAAGCGCACGGGCCGTGGCGGTGGAACCGCGGCAGCGGCGCTTTGCGTCGGTTTCGGCGCTGCAGCTTGGGTGGCGCCCTACCTCGGTCTCGGGTACACCATCTACGACTATTGGACTGAAGGCGTGCCCCTGGAGGGTGTCCCCCGTTTCGGCGATGGGCCGTGCGGCCTTGATGTGAGCCCGTTGGGAGCAGTACTCGTCAGCGGAGGGTTGGTCGCGATGGTGGGCTGGGTCGTCTATGTGATCACTGAGGCTGCGACGGACACCAGCCCGGTCAGCGAAGCGATCGATATCGATCCACCCAACGCGACGTCGACGCCTTCCGCGCGTACTGGCGAGCACCCGCAATAGCGAAACCAAGACCAGCGCGGACCTCTCTAGCGAGAGAACCGCACCGCCCGCGCCCGCCCTGTGCGCCGAGGCCTGTTGCACTCGTGCACTCGCCCCGGCCGCCCCGTCCGCAGACGGGTCCTGCCACGTGCCAGTCAGCGTTGTTCACGAGGTTCCTTGCCAGGGCGGGGTGGCTGCCTGAGGCGTCTATCGTGAATATGTGACTGGCCTGACGCGGTACCTGCGTTCGAGCGAGATAGGTCGGAGAAGGAGCGCGCGCGCTGTGAATTCTGTAGCGTCGCTGCGTTCGCTGAACGACGAGTTGAAGAGCGTCGGGAGACTGCCACGCATCTTCAACGCAGTCGTTGCCATCCTGTTCCTCGTCGTGGTGTGGGCGGGGTGGGTCGCTTCGGGAAATGTCGTTATGGCGGTCGTCTTCGCCGTGTTGCCGATTGCAGTGGCGGTATGCGCACTGCCGGTGAAGGCCTGGGCGACCGAGGACTCGCTTTTCGTCCGGTCCTACTTCTCGACGTTTGAATTCCGATTCTCCGAAGTAATCACCTTCATCGACTTGCCGTACTCCGGAGTATGGAACCGATTCTCGGGGGTGGATGGTTGGCTAAACCTGCGCCTTCGCATGATCGAGGTCGCGCTTGAGGACGGACGCGATGTGCCGCTGCCGGCGACAATGTCCGGCGCGCGTGTCGGCTCACGCCTGGCTGACTTCCTGAATAGCCGTGTCAAGGATGCGCCCAATGGATGATTGGTTTCCGAAACCGCTGGGAGCCGGGTAGGCGAGCCATCCCGTGCGGCGAGAGCGCCGGGTCTGGGCAACGCGGCCCGGACGTTGGGAGTGGTTGATGTCCTCACCATCAGCGTCGCGGTCCCGTTCGTGACGACAGTCGAAATCGGCCGTATAGGCCCGCAGACGGTCGCTACCCGGGCGTGAGGGGAGGGCACGTGCCTCCAGAACGACAGGTTGGGACTCCGAGAGCTCCGCCCGCTCGCGTGGGCGCGGTACGAAGCCCCCGGCGTGAGCATCCGGGGACGAGACCCGGTCCTAATGCTCTCCTGCTGACTGCCGCTATCGCTTGAAGGGCCGCTCGCCTGGCCGCCACACGTCCCAGGTCCCGTGCACATCCAGCAACGCCACTTCGACCGCGGCATCAAATTCCGGATTGGCCTGCAGCGAAACGGTGCCGGTGTCCAGTCGAAGCTCCAATCCGGCCTCTGGACTTGTTCGAAAGGCGAGGACCGTGGAGCCGATCAGTGCGGTGAGCGCCCGCGCCCAACGCTCGTCGGTGGGCGCGAAAGAACTCTGCGCTAGCACCACCGTCGGCAAGACGAAGAAGTCCAGATGAGGAGGAGCGCCGTCCTGGTCTGGATCCGGATCGAACAGCAACTGAATGTAGTCCTCGACGAAGACCACTGAATAGAGACGCCGCCCAACCAGATCGCGGGTCTCGTCGCGCGCGGGTTGCCTCACCCGTGGAGTATATGGTCGCTCGCCGGCCGAGGAACGGTCCTGCAGCGGGCCAACGGGACTGACCACCTAGCGCGTTAGTCGCCCAGCCAACCCGCTAGACGAGATACCGCGACGCCCGCAGCCAACGCACCGCTCGCGAGCAAGAGTAGGCCGGACGAAGCCCAGACTGACGGTCTGCTCCAGGGTCTTGCCCCTGGAACTCTGGCCATCCTCTCCGCAGCTCGCTTCCGATCGCGCACCATGACGATCCCCATGACCATCGCGAGTACTCCTACGACGACGATCAGGACGCTCACCTAACGATTATCGGCTTCGATGAACGTTCGGGACCTCCACCGGGTTGATGCCGGTAGTCGGGCGGCAGCCGCGGCCGACCCAGATTCTGGCTCCTGCAGTCCGCAACCGGGGCGCCCAGCGTGCGAGTCCGAGCGCAGATTGGATCCGCTTCGAAGGGTTGGATCAACGAGCGGCCCAGGATGCGTCTGATGCGCCTTCAGGCGGAGGTCCCGCGATCCCAGACAGACCTACCTGATAGTGGTCGCCCATCACGACCACAGTGATCCGATTCCGCCGGTAGCCGCGTGGTTCGTCATGCCACGTCCCGTCAGGTCGTGCTTCCCATATGTACAGCCAGCGTTTCGTGAGCTTGTGAGGGACACCGATCCAGACCGCGTCGTACTTTCTGTCCTGCTCAATGCCGAAGATCGCGCCTGGTTCCAGTAGCGAGGTGAGCACGCCGGCAGTCGAATCCAAGTCGAGAACACCCAATACGTCGGGTGGCGCGGGTGGCCACTCGGGCTGAGTTCGGGCAAACGCCCTCTCAAATGAGCGATCCGGACGGACCCTGGCAATCTCACGGAGTCGAACGGCGACGTGGCCGTCGAAGAAGCCGCCGTCCATCACTCGCGCCAGGAGCACCCACCGCCGACCCACCGCCACAACGAAGCCAGCGAACTGCTGTCCGGGCCGGGAGACTCGGTCAAGTCGCACGATCTCACCGCTCCCGGTCGCGGTCACGAGCGACCTGCGAAGCTTCTTCCTATTCGGCACACCTCATCATCGCCCAACGCTCTTACGGCACGGCACCTCCGCCGCGTTGTCGAGCGTCATGCCCCGGAATCCAAGTCTCATGCGTCACCCCTTCCCGCGATCGTCGCGATGAGCCTGATGTGCGCCGGTGTACTTGTGGCTGTGGCGATGCGGGGTCCCTTCACCCGCGCGAGCGCCGGCGTCGCCGCGTTTGCGGTTCCCGGCTTCTGAGTGCTGAGCTACCTGGTCCTGCTCGCCCCGTTCGGCTGGGACTGCCCACCGTTCTAGGGGATCCGGGCGATATCGACGCAGACCGATGCGACGCCGCTGTGTGTCTGGGAGGGAGCCGACTTTCCGCTGCAAGCGGCGGCGCAACGCTAGTCGCGCGGAGCGATCATCGGCGCTACTGTCAAGACAACGTTCGTAGAGTTGCGGGTTCGAGCCCCGTCGCCTCCACTCATGGGGGCGTAGCTCAAATGGCAGAGCACAAGGGACCCCGGCTTCGGTCGGGGTTTCTTGCTGCGGAGAGTGGCAGAGGTCCGTGGTTCCGGTTCCGTGGGTTCCGATATCCGCCCCGAAAAGACTGATCGCCTCAACCGCAGCGCAATTCGTGACGCATCCGGTCCCGCAGCGAGAGCGGGGCACGCTCCAAAGACGTGCTCGTGGGTCAGCGGGAAGCCCACCTCGCAAGGTGTGCCAAGAACTCGCGCCGACGCGTTCTTCCTGTCTCGGGAAGCCAGCCCCAGTTGTTTGCCCATACTGCCGTGAGCGGGGTCATACGAATGCGCCCCGAAGGACTTCGCCAGGTCACCCATGCGTTCCCGGGTTCGCGGTCGACTGCGATGATGTGGCCGCGCGGAATGCGGCGCGACCACATTGCCCCCACCGCCCTCAGATGCGTTGCGTCGTAGCTGACCCGAATGCCCCACACCCGGATTAGAAGCCACGCGGCAGCGGCCGCGATTGCGCTCAGCCCCGCATACACCCACCACTCGGCGGGTGAGAGAGCGATCATCCCAGCGGCAGCCACCGAGACCACGACGACGAGCCCAGCGGCGGCAAGGATGCGCAACGGCATTTCCAGTGCGAAGGCCACTAACACCCCTCGATTTCAATGGAGCCGAAACGAGGGATAGCCGAGCCTGTGGCGGCGACAGCGTCGCCCGCGTCAGTAGTCAATACGCACTGCACGCTGGGCAAGACTGAAGCCTCGAAGAGAGAAACCGGCGACGCCAGCGACCCCGAGGAAGAATCCGACTGCTCCGAAGAGGGTGCCGACAGATGTTTCCGGGCCAACCACGAGCGCGACGCCGCACAGGAGCGCGCCGGCCGTCGCGGCGATCGCAGCGCCGAGTATCCACGGCGCGGCTGCAGCATGCGCCCTGTCCCATGCCTCGTCCGACGCCTGTGTCGCTTCGGTGTTGATCCCCAGCCACCGGTTGCGACGGAAGCGTCCCAACCGGATGAGAATGACGATCAGCCAGGCCAGGACGGCGACGATGCTGAACCCGATGCAGCCGGCTAACGCGATATCCATCAGGGCGAGCGTAGTTCGTTCGCGTCCATCGGTGTCGGAGCTACACGTACGAGTACTCCGCCGGGCCGGCGGACAGAAGCCGTCTCATGACCGAGAGCCGGTCCCTCACCGAACAGCGGTGGCCTATGGTCGACGAGCCTCTCGCTTCGCCGCCGGTCGGGGACCGGTGGGTGCTACCGTGGGCGCATTCGGCGGGGAGGTGACAGGGGCGGTGATCGACGTTCTGACTTCCTGGCTGCAGGTCCTCTTGTTCTCGTCGGCTGTCATCGGTGCTGCTGAGGGTGATTCGGCATCGATGTGGGTTGTCGTGCTGGCGTCGGCTGTGGTCATCGTCCTGCTCTGCGCCGTGGATTCGCCGAGGTCGGTGCGGGCCTCGCTCGTCCGACCGCGCGGAGCGATCGACGTTTCGGTGGCGGTCGCGCAGAGTGATCCGGATGCTGCGGGGCATTCGCGTTCGCGCGCACCGGATATCGCGGCTCTGGCCGCGTAGCGCGTCGACGCTCCTTCACCCTGTTCCGGGGTGATGTCTGTGTTCGTCGATGTCTGTCGTGGCCGTTCTGCGACCACCTCTGACATCGACGGACGGACACCTCATGGACCTGTTCTCATTCCCACCTATCGCGGCGATCCTGGATGCGGCGTACGCGCTGCTCATGGGGTTGGCGTCACTGCTGCAACCGATCGCCGGCGGCGCGTCCGCTGCTGTCGCCGTTGTGATCCTCACCCTCGTGGTGCGGACGATCTTGATCCCTACCGGGATCGCGCAAGTTAAGGCTGATCAGACGCGTGCGCGTCTCGCGCCCAAGCTGCACGCCCTCCAGCGCAGACACAAGAACGACCGCGAACGTCTGCAACGCGAAACGATGAAGCTCTACGCCGACGAGAAGGCGTCACCGTTCGCGGGCTGCGCGCCCGTGCTGCTCCAAGCCCCTGTGGTCGGCATCGTCTACGCACTGTTCCTGCACACAGTCATCGCAGGGCACACCAACGACCTCCTTGCCGAGGAGCTCTTCGGTGTTCCCCTCGGATCCAGCCTCATCGGTTCGATCGGAAATGGATCCCTGACGCTACCGGCCGTTGCCGTTTTCGGCGTCGTCATTCTTCTGATCGTGGCCGTCGCAGAAGTCACGCGTCGGCTGCTGCGACCGGATCCCACCACCCTGGCTTCCACTCCAGGTGGGCAGCGAACTCTCCGTTGGGTCGGCCTCCTGCAGTTCGGGACTGCGGTCGCAGCCGTGTTCGTCCCGCTCGCCGCCGGACTCTACCTCCTCGTCACGGTCGCGTGGACACTCGCTCAAAGGGTGATCCTGCGACGGAAGTTTCCCACCGAACCCTCCACCGGCCACGTATAAGTAGCCGAGGGGTCCAGTGCGGCTCGCAGCGCGGTCCCCGCAAGAGCGCCATCGAGCCGAGGTGGGTCGCCCCAAGGCGACCCACCTCGCGAAGTGCTCATCGCGCTGGACGCCTCCGCTTCGAAGAGGGACCCGGTACCGAACATCAGTCGAGCGGAGCGCGTGGACCCAGATGGTGCGTGAGACGACGAGACACGACACTTGATGGATGACCCCGTCGCCGAGCAGGACATCAGATCATCGCAGAGCCGTGCTCATCTCGGCCGCTGGCACGGTTCTGGTGACCGCGTACGCTGCGCTGGCCGCGCTGCAGATTCTCGTCCTCAACCCGCTTGCCGCGGCACCCGGCATAGACCTCAACCAAATTCACGCGGACATGGCAGCGGTCGGCGAGTCGCTGAACGCCCCTGTCGCAGTCGGTGTCTTGGGCCTCGGTATCGGTCTAGCGATCCTCTTGTTCGTGCTGATCGCCGTGCGCCGCGACGTGACCCGCACGGCCGCGATGTTCGGGTACCTCGTGCTGCTGGCCTTCGGAGCGCCGGCATACTTCATCGCGTCGTTTGGCGCCGGGATGGGCCTTGCCGACACGTACATGATCGGCGGCGCCGACTACTCCCCGTGGGCACTCCCGCTCTATCTGACGAGCCTGCTCGCTCTCCTCGCCGCGCTCACGCTCGGCGCCGTCGACCTCACGCGCCGTCATCGTCGGATGACACCCCCGATCGCCACCTAATCACCCCAGACCCGCTTCGTCGCCGCCTCCGCCGCAATTTTCGGAGGACCCAGCATGTCTGAGGTGCACTCTGAAATGCGACGATGCGCGAGAACAGACCGGTCACGCGCGCTGTGATTGACACATCCAGTCGTTTGACGAGCTGAAAACGTACAGTCGAGATTGATTGGTGCGTTGCCCGAGCGTTTAGGGAGCGGCCTGCAAAGCCGTGAACGGAGGTTCGAGTCCCGCACGCTCCTCGAGCCTTTCAACGAGTCGCTCGCGTCGGCCGCTTTGCGATCAATCGGCAGTGCGGCGTCGACCGCACTTCCCTTTTGATCGGTGCCTCACCGCCGTGGCGCGAACTCATGAGACGGAACAACCTATGATCAGGTTCGAACGGTCAGCGGCAGGTGGCGTGTGATGGCGAATGAATAATCTCGCTGGGGGTTTCCTCAGGTTCGTCGGGATACCTATCGCGTTCGTTGCGCTGGTCATAGCGTTCGGTCCCGAACCGGTATTCGCAAAGGTCTTCGGGATCGTCGGTGGCCTGGCGATCGCATTCGTCGTTTACCTGGTCATATGGCGAGTTTCCGCTAAGCGCGAGACGCGGGAGTCCCAGGAGAGGGCCGAATTGCGTCAGATTCGCGAACGCGTCGCTCCCGCGGTGCGTCGCCGCGACCTCAGAAACGAGCGGAACCGCAACGTCGGAGAGAACTAGGCAATCACGGGGGTCAAACCTGTCTGCAGGTCGGTCCTCCATCGTGCGATACGCCGGATGTGTCTCATCTCGTGTTTGGAGTGCCGCAGATCCGGACACCTCGCGCATACGCGACTGGTGCGCTGGGACTGCGAGTCAACTCGCGGCTCGCGCAAGTACGCACATCGTCGATTAGTACCATGAGCGAGATGGAGGCAATTGCTGGCGACGGGACATTCTTCAGCGACTACTTTGGAGTCGCGCCCAAGACCATCGATGATTACGGAGCTGTCGACATCAGCCTTTCCACGGACACTCCGTTGTTCGTGGACCCGTTCCTGCTCTTTTACAGCGAGAAGCCGGAGTACCAGGAGCTTCACGAGGGCATAGTCGCTTACCTAAGCTTCCTGAAGTCTCGTGCGTCCCTGACGTTGGACAAGGGACTGATGAATGCTCTCTATCGATTCCCCGAGATAAAGCAGAACTGGTTGGGATTTAGTCTCGGCACCAACGAAGGCCGAGGGCTCGGTCCTTCGTTCGCCCGTGCACTAAACCAGCAGTTCCTCAAGTCTCTTCGCAACTTCGGCAGCGAGGTGCTCACTGAGTCGAGTCATCTCGAGAAGGTGGCGATCGTCACGCCAGGGGTGGGTCGTGACACGATCAGCGACTTCACTGTCAACCTCATCCACCACTATCTCCTTGAGTACACACAAGCGTTCGCCCTGCAGCACATCGATGCGTCCCTGCTGCAGGAAAGGTCGGTGAATCACGACCTGTTTTCGTATCGATTGGGGAGGTGGATGCCTGGCACCTTCACGCTCCCCGAGTACCGAGGCGACTATGTGCTGTTGACACCGCGAGACATCCTCACGAAGAGCGACACCTGGATCAGTCCGGACGACTTTGCGCACGGCTTCCAACGGATCCCTGACGCGATCCCAAATGACGAGCTCCGTGGACAGGTAAACAGCTACTTCCACGAGCAGCTCGGCGATAGACCGTCAGCCGCCGACTATAAGACTGCGTTTCGTGCAACCGTTGAGCGCTTCCCAGACCTCATCGACTACTACATCGCGCTGCGGGAGGCCGAAGGTGACGGCGCTGTTCAAAGGAGCACTCGCGAAGTCACGCAGGTCCTCGAGGTCTTCAACAAGGCAGCCCCGGAAGTCCAGCGGGTGCTCCGGGCGGCGCTCGCTGAGTCGTCTCAGGCGAGAACGAGCTATGAGGAGGCTCATCGCCTCCTGACGGCATTGAAGCACTGGATTGAACGCAAAGATGGATACGCGCTTTTCAACAAACCCGGGGGACCGTCAGCGAAGGAGCAAGACATCCAGCGAATGTTCGTGCCCTTCTGGGTTGACTCGAGCTATTCAATGGATCGCGAGGTCAACAACGGGCGGGGCCCAGCTGACTTCGTGATCAGCGCCGGGAAATCCGATAAGACGGTCATCGAGTTCAAGCTGGGTGGATCCTCGAGCTTGAAGAAGAACCTTCAAAGTCAGGCGCAAACGTACGCCGCGGCCAGCGACACGGAGCACCACATCTTCGTCATCTTCAACTACACGGCTCGAGATGCCAGCCAGGTGGCACGGGTACTCCTCGACCTCGGTCGGGACGACGACCCTTCGGTCGTTGTTGTCGACTGCCGCCATGACAATAAGCCGTCGGGATCGAAGGCACGCGGCCAACTTGACGTCTAGAGGCGCCAGTCGGACTTGGTGACCCCCGCCCCACGCACTAGAGCCGGTCCCTCTGCGCACGCGATGGCTGCCGCCGGGGGCGAGAGGGAGCCGAGTGGATGGCGCATGCCGCGCTCGCTCCTAGAGTTTGATGCGTGCTGCTCTCATCGCCGACTGGGGACTTCGTCGAGCTTTCCGTCGACGGCTATCAGTTCGGCCACTCGTCCTCCGCCTCGACGGGCGGCTGGGACGAGAACTGGCTGCAGATCTCCGGGCGGGTGAGGTGGGGTGCAGAGTCATGGGTCTTCCGGGATCCATGCCTCACCACTTGGGAAGCGCAGGAGCTGCTGGGCTGGTTTCGACGCACGGTCGAATCGACTCCCGAAGGCATCGACTTCACCGAGCCGAATCTCGCGTTCGACGCCAACTCGAACGACGGATTTGTGGCGACCATTGTCGTCACGCTCAGGGGTGAGGCGGCTGCGCCTAGCTGTGCAACTGACGGAGGGCTATGACAGCGGGTCTTGTGCTTTCTGTTTGAGTCGTTCGTAGGGTGTTTGTCCGCCGAGGGCTCCGTGGGGTCGATCGTAGTTGTAGTGGTCTTCCCATTGTTGGAGGCGTTCGGCGAACAGGTTGGCGTCGTCGATGACCTCGCCTTCGAGGAGTCGGTAGAACTCTTCGGAGTCGATCCGGTGGGATCTCTCTACCTTTCCGTTCAGGCGTGGTGTGCGGGGGCGGATCTTGACGTGGTTGATGCCCTTGTCCAGCAGGTGCCAGTGGAACGCCTGGCCGAATTCTTGGCCGTTGTCGGTCTGGACTTGCTCGACCTGGAATGGGAGCTTCGAGAGGACGTGGTCGATGAACTGGATCGCGATCTTCTGGTCGTTGCGCGGGTAGGCGCGCAGTACCCGGAGTCGGGTGCAGTCGTCGATCGCGGTGTATTGGTAGTACCGCTTCTTCCGGCCGGTCTGCCCGAGCGGCTCAATGAACTTCACGTCGACCTGCAGCTGGTGGCCGGGTCGTTGCTTCTCGTAGCGCTTCCACCGCGTCTGGGTGCGTTTGTAGCGTTGCGAGGCCGGCAGCCGGCTCATGCCGACCTTGTTCAGGATCCGCCAGACCCCGGACGGGCTGATCGTGATGTCGTGATACCGCTTCAGATACATCGCGATCTTGTGCGGGCCGAAGTGGTACTGCTGCCGCAGCCAGAGGATCTTCTCGATCACCTCCGGGTCGGTCTTGTTCGGCTGATGATGCGGGACGCTGGAGCGGTCCTTGAGACCCTCGAAGCCCTCGTCCTCGTATCGTCGGCGCCATTTGTAGAAACAGGTCCGGGTGATCCCGTAGTAGCGGCACGTGGCCGCGACGCTGCCGGAGACTTCCTCGGCATGACGCAGCACGGCCAGCTTGTGCTTGGCTCGACGCTCGAGCTCGCGTTCAGACGACGACATGCAGTCTTCCTTCCCATCAGGAAGACCCAACTGTCAACAACGTCCGTCAGTTTTAGACCTAGCGCCTCCGACGAGACAAGATGGGGGCCGGGTTGCGTCCTCACAATCGGCACGTCGGTGGACGCACTACGTGTTGCCGCCAATGCATGGGAAAGCGATCTCACCGCGCACCCACCCCGGTAGCGGGCGCGTTCCGGGCGCGCGAACCTGCTCTCAGCGGGTCCTCCCGCACGCAGGGTGGTTGTTAGTGGCCCCTGGGCAGCTAGCGGCTGTTCGGACTGGTCATAGTGTTGCGTCATGCGGCGGAGAGGAACGCGCGAAACGCCGGAGGGCGAGGGCATCCCCATTGATCCTCGAGTCCCCCCCGCGACCCGTTGGCCGTACCAGGGCGTCGTGGGTCAGATCGGGCGAGGTCCGCACCGGGGAGAGTGGGTTTACGCGGATCCGACGCGTAACCCGGACGACGCCACTGGTCGGATCCTCGGCTACATCCTCGAACTTCCCCACCGGCAATTGTTCACGCTGGATGGCACGTACCTAATGGATGACGGCGCCTATGACGACATCCGACCGCCTGACAAAGGCGGCTTCATCGACCTGATCACCACGGCTCTAGACATCGAGTGGTCGACCGACGAAGCAGTTGTACAGCGTGCCGTCAGCGAAAGGAGGCATAGGGAAGTTGCCCTGACAGATCCAGCGCAAGAGTCCTTGTCGGCAGAGGGCTGGAGGGAAGGAGACGTCGACGAGATCGACGATGCTGAGTTCAGTCTGGAGTCGGCGCAACTCACTGCGGGCAGGTTCGTCATCCACCGTCGTCTCGACTGGCGGCAGAGCCTTGCGCTCATGGATCCGGACGTGCCCCACGGTTGGCGATGGACACGCGAGGTGCGGCATCGCTACCGGGGACAGATCCGAGACGTCAGGACGCCGGTATGTCTCACAATCGACGGCGCGACGGAGTTTGGAGTGGACGATGAGGCGGGCACTGGCGTCCTAATCCTTGAATCGATTGAGCGGCGACCCGAGGGGATAACGATTGTGGGAGTAATCCCATGCCAAATTCACATCCGGGCGCCGGCACCTCGACTTCGGATCCTGATCGGAGCCCCACACTTGCCTGCCGACGACGAATAGCTCGGCCACGCCGCCGCCGCCGCGATGCGCAGGAGGAGCCTGCGAGCCCATAGGTCGGTCGCTGTCCGCACGAAAGCGAGCGGTTCGAGAGGTCGACTGCTTACTCTGAGAATGGTCGCTGATCGACGAGCCGAGTTACGAGTTCGTACGTCGGATCCTGGATAAGCACCCAATAGACAGGGTCGAACAGCCGTCGGAATCGGGCCGTTTCCATCAGGTCGAATGCGGTCAGCGCCAGTGCTCCGGCCCGCGCGGGGTCGGCGTCGCTGGCCCACTCCGCCAAGTTCCCCGTTGGCCATCCTGCGATGTCCACAGCAAAGCGTGCTGCCTCGGCGCGCCCGTTTCTGGACGCCAAGTCCGACGCCTCTGCTTTGGCGCGGCGCCAGTCGTCAAAACCGCCGGCCACCTTGCCGGCAACCCAGGCGCTGTCCCAGTCCGACCTTGTCCAATTCCATACGGCAGTGAGGTATGCCAGCACTCGTGGGCCCTCGGGTCCGAACAGGTGCGCGTCTATTGGTGTCCATTCTTCGCCAAACGCGCTGACGATCGTCACGCGCTGGAGTCTATCCAGTGCGCCCAATAGGGCTCGGTGGACGGCCGCAAGCCGGTCCGTCTGCGAGCGTTTGGGCGGCAAAGCGTGGGATTGCTCGCCGACCCCGCAGTCCGGTAGGTGAGTAGCTCAGCGTCGGCGCAGGACGATCGGGGGCGAGGAGCTAGCGGCGTCGCCTCATTCTCTTGGTGGCTTCGTCGGCCGCGGTGTTCGCGCCGAACAGGTAGAGCCCGGCCGCAACCGCGCCGATCAAGGCGCTGGCCACAGTGATTGCGTCCCACCCATCAAGCCCGGCATCGATTGCGATGCCCACGCCCGCAATGGTTGCGGCGATGGCGGCAACCACACCTGCGCGTCCAATCCAAGGTGCCGCGGCCTCGTGAGCTTGCTTCCATACTTGATCGGACTCGCGTGCATACCCGGGGAGTCCTAAATAAGGGTTGCGACGAAAACGGCCCGTGCGAATCGACACATACTGGATCGCGCAGACGATTGCACCCAATGCAAAGCCGCCGCACAAGATCAACAGAAGGCGCGACACGCTGTCATCGTACGTCAACGGAACGGACCACTGTGGCTACCGCACACGGACCCGACTCGCGCACATAGCGGTGGGCGAGCGGACGCTCATATGTGGTCTTTCACCAACATCCTTGGCCTGTTGGGGTTGGCCCGCGGGGCAAATTTGCGAACCTCTAGAGTCGCTTCGGGTCTATCGAGTCCTCGCCGACTGTCGCGAAGGTCTTCTGCGCTGAGGGGCCGTCGACACGGGTATATCTGACGGCTTGGGAACGCGAACAATCTCCTCAAAGTTCTGCGCATTGAGTCTCAACTGAGCAAAACCCCACATGGCCGCCATGTGGACGGCGTACGAAGCCAGGAGGTCGCACACCTGCCACGGTGGAGTTGAAGGATCGATTTCCCATCGTCCAAGGTCTGCAGCCTTGACTCCGATGGTTCCAGCAGCGAGTTCCAGGCTCATGCCGAGGCCTTCGCGCAGCAACTTCAGGTTGATGTGTGAGACGACTGGATTCTCATCAGTGCGGTTCGGCCGCTCAAGAATCGCCATAACTCGCTGCTCGATGGGAGACAGGCCACGGAATTCGGTTTCGGTTCGCGGCGTGTCAAGTTTGGGCGCAATCGAAGGCCGACGGGCCTTCGACCTGAGGATCATTCGCCTGCCGATCTCATCGGCTTGGTACTGGGCGAGGTCTGAGTTCGGCCGCAGATCCTTCAACCCTATGAATCGACCCTCGAGCTGGACGTCCCTAACTGGGACGTCGTAGAGGTTCGCCAGTTCGAATACCTTCAAGATTGCCTCCAGCCGTGATGCCGTTGCGCACTCCCATTGTCTCCCGGCACTGCGACATGCCTTCGTTTCGGGACGAAATTTGGCGGGCGCGCGACCGCTGGTCAGCCGAAGACGCGGCACACTCCGTCGCTGGGTGGGCGTAGCTCAACGGGCAGTGGTCTGGTCGAGGGCCTGAAGGTAGCGGTCGGTGGTCTTCGTCTGTACCAGTCGAGCCACCGGGCCGCCGAGGCGAGTGAACCAGCGGGCTGGTGCAGAGAACGCCACGATCCTGAAGGTCACTTCGCCGGACGGCGTGAGGCGGACCTCGAAGCGCTCTTCCCCACGCTCCGGGTGACCGGGCAGGGTGCCGTAGGCGAAGCCGCATGAGTCGGCAGTCCGTTCGGCCCAGACCACAACACAGGGAATGTTGAACCGGAGTGGGCCGACCCGCAATCTCATCTGCACCTGGGTGCCTTGCCGGAGCGGCACCTCGGAGAGGTGAACGGTTGCGCCGGCACGACGCTGAACAGCTCCGGTGAGTAGATCGTCCGCGGCTTGCTCGAACGCTTCCCGACCGTGTCCGATTACGCGTTCCACTCGCAAGTGGTGATACCCGGGCGGCAGCACGCCAGCGGTGGCGCCAACTTCCGGGTATGTGACGATGGGCATCCGCCCAGGCTAAGCGCCCGGAGCGAAGAGAGAATCTGTCGTCAGGTCGCTGTGCGCTCAGATGCGCTGGCCGCGCCGCGGCCTGGCGACCACAACGCGGTCCTCGAACGTAGAGGCACCGGCGCCGCTGACATCATGTTCATGTGAGCGTTCTTCGACGCATGGCGCGCGAGAGCAACCGGTCGGCAGAGGTTCTGCTCGACGGCTACCGCCTGCCGCCAATCAGTGAATCCCACCTGATGGTTAGTCCTGAGGCTTGGAACGTTCTCGTCGACGTAGATCAGTTGCAAGCGGATCTTGCCGGATCGCGAACTTGGGAGCGCGGGGCGGACGGCATAGCGTTGCGGAGTGTGATGCATCTGACCTGCGCGACGCTAAGCGTCCGCGCCGCCGACGCCGGGTTGGAATCTGTATCCGTTCGGCTTGTCGCCCTCGGCGAACTGCTCAACGATCCAGTCCATTAGCCGGTCCCAGCCATACGCGGCCTACTGCCCGCCGGCCGGTCCTTCGACGGGCACTGCGCGTTTGTGCTACCAGATGAGCCGTCGTGATCAATGAACGCGGCGCCTTCGACTCCCACGGCCGTCACCGACCGAAGGGATACGGTTCCGTCATGCGGATAGCCAGGTTTGCGCTCGTGACCCTGAAAGGCACAGCGGTGAGAGATCTTCTCCACGCGCAAGAGGGGCAGCTCTTGCTCGAGACCGACGGCATAGTTGTCTCTCTTGATCCAGAGCCGAACACTACTGACCGTCTCATTGTCCTAGCCTCTATGGAATCCGAGCGAAACGCGCTGGTCGATGTGAACGGCGATGGCCTCGTCCCGCTGCGACAAATCCGCGCTCTCGAAGCTGTCATTGCCGAGGTTGTGGACTTGCTTACGATCGCGAGCGGACAAGCGCCGGCTGTCTCGTCGTTCGAGCCCGAGTTTGGCTTCTTCGACCTCACTGGTGATGACAGAGCGTTCATCAACGGTTTGGGTGAGCTTCGCCTCGACAGCAACTGGCAGGTAGTCCGCCCTCGGGACGGAGGTGAAAGCCCCAATCTCCGTGATCTGGTTTCGATCGACCTTAGCGATCGGTCAGACGGTGTTCGCCTTTTGGCGGAGGCGCTGTCATCCGATCACCCGACGGGCAAGTTTCGAGAGCTCTGCAGACTCTTTGAGCGAGCCTTCGGACTGGGACCGCATGCGCTCGTCGGTCCATTGTCGGAGTTCCTCTCGGAGTATGAAGTGTTGGCTGTCTCCGTTGATGAGGTCTCGGCTTGGCTCGACAACTTGCGCCACCTGGCAACCCATGCCGATCGGCGGGAGCAGTTTGCAGTTGCATCTGACGTCATTCCAGTGCTTCCAAGGATCCTGTTCGCCGCACGTGACGTGCTCTTCAACAAGGCAGTCTGGCGGGATGCATCGACGACTCGGCGCCAGGGTTGGAGGCCCGCCATCGCGCCGTTGGCGAACGGGATGGCAGTTGTGCAGGGCGCCGTTCTCTCACTGCAGTGGCAGGTGCTCGACCGTTTCGGGGTGTACCCCCTTCGACTCGGCGGGGAAAGAACCACGATTCGACTCCCGCACGATTGGATTGCAGGAGATGCCGGCACCCGTCCGCCCGGCGATGGCATTCTCAACGTCGTACCCGACTCGCTGCTCGGGCGTGCGCCAGACTCGTGACCCTGGATCGACCAGACGTCCTTCCACCAAACGGAACCGGCCGCGACCTATCAAACCGTAGCCGGCTTGAGCCCGAGAATGACCGACTCGCCACGCACGATCCCTAATCGGCCCCTGCACGTAGGAGGTCCGGCGCGGGCGCCGTCAGCGGGTGTGATTGCGATCCTCATCCGTGCGCGGGCTCGCATCGGATCGCTCACCGGACAGTGTTCAGGTTGGGTTTCGCCTGGTACTCGAGGGTTTGCAAGGCGGCGTTGAGGGTTGGCTCGAATCGGGGAGATGCGCGATCCGCCCGGTATGGGCGATCCTAGAAGGCGCCCAAATCGTCCCAACATGGGAGGCACCGATGCCAGTGAAGTTCGAGGTCGGCGTCGACGCGGAAGAGCAACACCGCTTCTGCCAACGGCGCAACCATCCGCATCGGTGTGTTCGGAGTCGCTCGTGAGCTTCATCGGTGACGTTTGGGACGGTGTTAAGGGTGCCGCATCCGGGTTGTGGTCGTTTGCAAAAGGCGCTTTCTGGCACCTTGTCGGAGGCGTCCTGGAGTTGCCCACATTTATCGGTATCATGCCCGCCAAGAAACTACGGCTGAGTGTGAAAATTCTGATTCAGCGAGACCCGAACACCAACGGTCTGTCGTTGGTGGCCGCACGAGACGATGTCGAAACGGCGGTGCAGACCGCTGTCGATATCTACTGGGCCGAAGCCAAGATCCGCATGGTCGGCGCGGGGGGTGGCCCTATCGTCACCGTCGTGCCGGAACCGGCTCCGGAGTACGTGCTGTTCCCTCCCTGCGGCGACAAGTCTGACTTCGTCACCAGCCAGTTCAACGAGGTAGGTGCGTGGTTCAGGGATCACCGCGTAGAGAACATCGGGGGAGCCCTTGCCGGCATCGGCTCTCCGATCACCGTCTTCATTGTTAATACAGTCGGCGGCCACGGGGGGTGCGCAGTAGCTGGCTTCTTCGGCTCGTACGCCTACGTGGGCAAGGATTGGATGACCCGCAACAACCAGGCGGATGCAGACGGAGTGACACTCGCTCATGAAATCGGGCATGTTCTCGATCTGAGCTTGACTTCGCACTTTCCGAGCAAGGACAACGTGATGAATAGCGACTCTCAAGTCCCGCCGAGATCAAAATTTGTCGCTTACCAGCAGTACTGGATTCGCGGTAGCCAACACGTCACTTACATGTGGCCGTGGTGACCGGTTCTCCAGAGGGTCAGGTCGCTCAGGAGGTTTGGCCGTCTCGGTCAGTTCGCGCAGCCGTGGCAGTTCCTGAACCAGCCGGTCGAACAGGTCGGGCCACCCGTGCCGGAGCCGAGTGATGCGCCCGTAGCCGCGCGAGTTCGCGTCGACGACCACCGAGACCCGCAAAGGGTAGTCGGGAGCACCGAGGTGACGAAGCTGCGCGTACACCGGATTGACCGGGATGTGATTGCGCTCGAGGTGGGCGCACACGTCGTCGGCGGCTCTCCAGTCCCAGACGGGGCTGAACGCCACCGTGCCGCAATTGCGTCGGATGAGGCCGCCATGGGCAGCGCGGTTGTCGGCTTTGGACGATCCCTAAACGAGCGATGCACGTGGAAGGCGCCTCCGCGAGCGGTGCCGATGCGATGTCGCTCCTACTCCATGCTGCTCTGACGCGACGCGACGCAGATGTCGGAAGTCCGATGCAGGATTCGCTCGGGAGGTCATGATGACAGACGTCATATCCGCAGCGGGATCCCTCTCGGCTGCGCTCGTTTCAGGAAAGATGACGGAGTCACAGCTTCGGTGGAGCCGCCGCCATGCCAGCGGGACGGCACTCATCCATTCGCTACTACCGATCAGTCGACTGCTGCAGCAGTGGGACATCGCCACGGACACCGCGACGTGGGCGACGGCCGGCATCAATTGCATGACGACCGTGCAGGCTGAGCGCTCCGCGATGCCGCGGCAGTGGGCGCACCTAGAAGGCAGCTTGCGGGCAGCGCTAGGCGAAGCTAATGGTCTTGGCCATGCTGACAGAATCTCGGTCGACGACTATCGCGAGTTCTTCAATCCCGACCGCGTTTGGATTGACTTCGCCGCCGACTATCTCAGCCTCGTACTCGCCGGTGTCGGCTATTGGCGCGAAGAGTCGTCCACGCGACGCGCGGGCAGAGTTCGGATCCCCAGTTTCGACCGGTGGCTGCAGGAGACCGGCCGATACTTCCCGGGGCTAGGAACGTGGCCATCCGCTGAGGTGCTCATGAAGCACCGCGTCGGGCGATCCATCCTTCCCTGATCAACCGCGGCTCGTGGGCCGGCCCCGCGGCATCCCTACTCGCGCACCGCTCGCTCATGGACGGGGGCGGGCGCGGGCGCGTGCGGAGGGCATCCTTGTTCGTGCGGTGCGCGGTGACGGGACCTAACCGTGCCGAGGGTGGTCCGCCGCAATCTCTCCTCCTGTTGAACGAGGTCGCCTGTCACTTGAAAGGAGCTCCGACCCTCCGCGGGCCCGCGTGCGCAGATCGGGAGGCGGCCGATGGGTATCGTTGCGCTACTATCCGCATATGACTGGGGGTACAGGGATCGCCAACGGCGTGCCGTCGATTGTCGACCGTGCAGGGTACGCGATAACGCTGAACGATTTGGAATTCCTTGGTCTCACCGTCGACCAGGCCAATGCGATGAAGAGCAGAACTCTGCCGCTGGGGATGAGCGCGGGCGTCTACCAGGAGTTTGTCGAATCATTGCGCGGCGCCCTGCATGATGAGGGGGCGACAGATGCCGATGTGCGGATCCAAGGCAGCTCTGTGAAATTCTTCTCTGGCCACCACAAGTCCATGCCATGGGATCGGGACGAGATCGAGGATGAGTATCTCAAGGCGAATGGCGCGAAGTCCCCATTGTCTGCGTACTCTTTGAACTCGATTGTCGAGGGCTTGACGAAGCACTGGCCAGATCGCGCTCATCGGCCGGAGGCCAGGCCCTTCGATGCCCTTTATCGCGTCGGAGTGCACAACGAGGCGAGCGACTACGACGTCCAGATTTCTAGCTTCATTCTGGTGGAGAAGGTCCGGGCACAGATCCGGAGAAGAGGCGTTGAGCCGACAGATCTGCGCGTGAACAAGCCCACTTACAACTTCGTCAAGAAGGAGTACTCGTCACAGCTGGCGTATCTCGCGCAGTGGGCTGCGAACGCGTGCGAACTTGCGGGCCGGCCGGTCACTGTCGCGGTCTTCGACGGGGGAGGGCCCCCGGATGTTCGAGATGAGTTCGGGGAGTTGTCGAGCCATTTCCGGAACGATGACGACTGGATCCTGTTTTCGCCTGCGTTTGGCTCATGATGGCCGTCGTCACCATTCGCCAGCTCCTCGACGGCGGCGTGCACTTCGGACACCAGACCCGCCGGTGGAACCCGAAGGTCAAGCGCTTCATCCTCACGGAGCGTAGCGGCATTCACATCATCGACCTGCAGCAGTCGCTGACGTACATCGACAAGGCGTACGAGTTCGTCAAGGAGACGGTCGCGCACGGCGGCACGGTTCTCTTCGTCGGAACGAAGAAGCAGGCGCAGCAAGTCATCGCCGAGCAGGCGACTCGTGTCGGCCAGCCCTACGTCAACCAGCGCTGGCTCGGTGGCCTCCTCACGAACTTCCAGACGGTTTCCAAGCGCCTCGCGCGCATGAAGGAGCTGGAGGAGCTCGACTACGACAACCCGGCGGACAGCGGCTTCACCAAGAAGGAGCTGTTGCTGAAGAAGCGCGAGCTCGACAATCTTCAGAAGTCGCTCGGCGGCATCCGCAACATGTCGAAGACCCCGTCGGCGATCTGGGTAGTCGACGCCAAGCGCGAGCACCTCGCGGTGAACGAGGCGACGAAGCTCGGCATCCCGGTGATCGGCATTCTCGACACGAACATCGACCCGGATGAGTTCCAATACCCGATTCCCGGCAACGACGACGCGATCCGCTCGGTGGCTCTGCTCACCCGCATCATCGCCGACGCTGCCGCGGAGGGGCTCATTCAGCGCCGCCATCCATTGGTGAAGTCGGCCGAGGCCGAGCCGCTGGCTGATTGGGAGCGGGAATTGCTGGAGCAGACGACTGCGCCAGGTGTGTTGGACGTTATCGGCGACGTTCCGATCCAGCACGCCAACCCTGACGCAGCCCGAGTTCCGATGCCCTGGCTCAGCCACCTCGTTGAAGTAAGCGACGAGCCCATCGTCACCCTCTTCCAATCGGAGTCACCGATCGATGGTTCAGTCAAGGAATTGCTCGAACAGCGGCTAGGCATCACCTTCTGGACACTTAATGACCCCGACGAGTGGGTCCTCGGGTCGAGCGTATTTGGCAGAGACACGGCGCACCCCGTGGTGATCCGAGCAACTCGCAGATCGGGCGATGAACAGGGCTACCAGATTCAACTGGTGGATCCTAGAGGTTCCAGTTTGTTGCGCACCAGGATCATTCGGCTCTTCAGCTCCTTGCATGAGGAATTGGAGCCGTCTGGCGTGCCGTCTCAGGAGTTGCCGAGGCAAGCTGACCTCAAAGGCGAGTTGATCGGCGAAGGTGCCGAGGAAGCTATTGCGGAGGCGGCAGCAGAAGCGGCCGAGGCGGAATCTGACTGGAGTTGGCGCTAACTGCCGGATTCCCTCCGCCTGGCGATCAGTAGGCGGACTGTGCGCCCGCAGGTCTCCCAGGCCGCGCCGGTGGTGAGCTCTAGCGTGTGGTCATGGTGAAGTTTGAGGACGTGCCCAAGGAGCAACGGCTCAACTACTACACGGGCGAGATCGTGATTAGCGATAGTTTCGCCGAGCACGAGGCACGGGTGGTCTGGCGGGAGTTGGAGCGTGCTCATCTCGTGTCGGGGAAGCAGCCTCACATGTTCGGAAGGCTGCTGCCGCGGCTTCGCGACGCATTTGCGATGCCACAAGTGCCGAATGACCTCCGCGAGATCGCTTTGGAGTTGCTCGACACCACCCGGAAGTGGCATCAGTACCGGCGCGATTTGGTCCATGACCTGCTCGTGATGGGTAGGGGGCGAACCGATGACGTGCACTCGGCTTTTCGCAAGCATTCGCCGCGGCCGATGCGAGAAATCGTCGATTGCGCGAGTGGGCTTCGGGAGTGCAGTTACCGACTCCGTGGATTGTGGATCATCTCGCCGCACTGGCTCGGCACGGCAGAGGAAGTGTGGGAGGAGGCCGATGACCTGAGGTCATGGACGCGCGTGGCGATGGGACACCTCGCCGACGTGCCTGGCGTCATTATGGGCACCAAAGGTCCCGCTCCGGAGCCACCCCCGGGATGGGACGGGATTGTCGCGGCGGCTGCCGCCGACCGCGAAACCAGGGAGACTCAGACGAATGGGTTGCAAGTTGTCATCGACCCGTTCGAGGTTAGTGACTATTGACGAAGTAGCCGGGGGTGTGGAACAGATCGACGATCCTCATGCGGGCGCCGCGCGATAGGGGAGCGTGGCGGACGGTCGCCCGTGCGTGCGATCGCCATCCCGATACGAGCATTGCACCCAGGAGGGTTTCTCTCAGGGTGCGTCGGGCTATCGTGCGGCGGCAGGCGGTATCCCCGCTCCGAACGGAGGCGAGCCTGAGGCGCGCCGGCTACCGTGTGTCGCCCGTCGAGGAGCTACCGCGGTGCGAGGCCGAGCCGCCGACGCACCCGCTGCACGTGTAGCCAGTCCTGGTCATCGGCGCCGAGCCTGAAGCCGGTCGGCGGCTGGCCCTCCCACTGACTCGAGGTCGTGACGCCGCCCGCGCGGGCGATGGCTGCCACCTCGTCGCCGTCGAGTGTTCGATCGGGGTGGTCTTCGAGACGCTCTGCGGTCGCCGTTGCGATCTCGCGCCACCAGACGGGCTCGACGAGATCGGAGACGTCGAGCTCGTCGCCTTCCTCGGTGATGACAGTGACGAGCTCTCCTGAACCGTGCTGGATCGCGCCGCCCCGCATGACGACGGCGCCGTGGAACTCGTCAGTCCCGGTGATCACGAGGCGGCGCAGGGCCTGGGCCGCGTGATCGGCGGTGTCGTAGCCGCCCGTGCGGTGATGGTGGTCGGTGAGGTACTCGAGGTGGAAGCTCATATCGTCAGTGGTCAGACCAGGTGTTGACGGATGGCTCGGACGACTTTGGGGAACTCGTCCCGGAACGCACCGGCGAACTCGACAATGCCAGCCTCCGTCTCGATCCAGGCGTTGGCCACGACCGTCTGCCGCCCTGGCTCCGCGATAACGCTCAGGGAGCGGATACGCGACCACGGGATGAACTTCGCGTCGGGATAGGCATCCATTGAGAATTCGTGGTCGAGCGTGATGACCCCGCCGGCCACGACTACTCGGATGTGGAGGCCGCTCGCCTTCCCGCCGCCGGACATCGTGTCGTCATACCAGGATGCGTGGGCTTCGATGTCTTCGTCGCCGATAGTGGCGCTTACGCTCCCGAACGCTCCGAGCGCCATATGGGCGTCGTCGTGCTCTTCGAGGGTGCGGAGTCTGAGCTGTTGCCGCAGATCGTTTGGGTTCATCATGCTGCGGACTCTAGCCGGGCGGGCCGACATCGCCCGCGACTGTCTTCGGCTTGTGAAGATTGGTCGTCGGAGCATGCCGAGCGTCGCCGATCTCGTACTGTGAGCAGCAGACCCGTGTTCCTGGTTGTTCGACGTCTTGGTGTTCCTCACAGCGTGGGGACTCACGGTCATCCTGACGACGAGGGGTTGGTGGCGCGTCGCCCCGCCAGTGGTGGGCATCGCCGTATCCCTCGTCCCCGCAGCAGCCGTCCTTCGGTGGGTGTTCCTCGGAGTCTGGTGATGGCGTCGCGCCGCGTGAGATTGCTGTCGTCGGCAATCACCCGGGCGATCGGACCACCTGGCGACAGCTCGACGCTTCGACCAACGCAGACGACGTCTCAGACCATGTCTGCGTTCGGCGTTTGTGCATCTCATTGGCTACAGGCGATCGAGGCACGCCTTCGAGACGGTCGCTCGCTCACCGGTTGGCTGGGGATTCACCTGACTGTCGACGACGCTCGAAAAGTAGGCCATTGCGACGTCTTGTATTCCAGCAGTCATCGCAACGAGGGCGGATTCTCGGAGGCTAGCAGTGCCGCGAAGAGGTCGGCTGGCGCTCGGTCACCGAGGGTGATGCGGGGTCGGCGGTTAAGCTCGTTCTCGACGCGTCTGAGGTCTCGGGCGGTGTGAATGGAGAGGTCTGTGGACTTCGGGAAGTACTGGCGGAGAAGCCCGTTGGTGTTCTCGTTCGATCCTCGTTGCCAGGGACTGGCGGAGTCGCAGAAGTAGATCCGTGTGCCGGTCGCCTGGGTGATCTCGAGGTGTCGGGCCATCTCCGTGCCCTGGTCCCACGTCACCGTTCGCCGCAACGGTGGCGGTAGCTCGTTGAGAGTTCTGACGAGCGCATGCAGAAGCTCGGTTGAGTTGTGTGCGGGGAGGTGCAGGAGCCGCACGAACCGGGTCTGCCGTTCGACGAGCGTGCCTATCGCGGAGCGGCTGCGCGGGCCGACGATGAGGTCCCCTTCCCAGTGACCTGCGATCGACCTGTCGGTCGGTTCGAAGCCGCGGTCGTGAACAGAAAGCATCGGCTGAGCGAACCGTCGTCGGGTGCGAACCTGCCGGCTCTGACCGCGTCGATGGTCGCGCCCAGTGCGCAGCGGTGACGGCGCGGGTTTCCGGATGATGCCCGAGTCTGGTCGGTAGATCGCCTGATAGATCGTCTCCGTCGCCACGCGCGCGCGGGGTTCCGCCGGGTGCGCGAGCTTGAGTGAACGAGCGATCTGCTGCGGGCTCCACCGCTCCTGCAAACGCGCGAACACGAAGGCGCGCAGCGCAACATCTGTGGACAGCTTGAGCGGTCGGGTGCGCCGCCGACGCGTCGCCGCGGCGGAGTGCGCGTGAAACGGGCGGTACTGGCCGGAGGAGTGCAGGTTCCGTCGCAGCTCCCGGCTGATCGTCGAAGGTGCGCGTCCCAACGCGAGGCCGATGGCGGTCGGGCCGAGGCCTCGACTCGCTAGATCGGCGATCTGGATGCGCTCAGCCTCGGAGAGGAATCGTGACGAGATCGTGCGGGCGGCGAGCGGCTCGAGCGGTGGCACGAACTTGACCGTGCCATCCTTCTGCCGCACGAGCCAACCGTTCTTCCAGCGATTCCCCGACGACCGCGAGATCCCCAGCTTCGTGCACGCGCTGCGCACCGACCAACCCTGCGCGAGCAGCTCGAGAAGCTGCCGGCGCTTGTCCGTCATCGGGCGACGACCCGGACCTTTTGGAACACGACGAGATGACATGCGAGAACCCCTTTCGGATGATCCTCGTTGCGACCGTCACTGGAAACCACCCCGTCGCTATGGCCTCGTTTTCAACCGTCGCCGACACCTGACGTCGCGCGAACTCGTCGGTGTACCGTCCGCGTCCAGCATCCGCACGACACAGCCCGCTTTGACGTCTTGGAGAGTGAGATTCGTTGGCGGCGCCAGGCTATAGCCCTTTCCTGGCGCTAGCTGGCCCCATCCATTAGCGTCCTCGTCGTTCGGCGACGCCCTCGCGACCAGGTCTGGAAGCAGGTCCGTCAACTCGTCCAGACGGCTGATGACTGCGGTCCCGTGGCGTTGGGGAGCTTTCGTTCTCCGCACGAGGTCGACGGCGTCCTTGTCCGCCACAACGACGTCGCAATATGGGATCGCGGTACTAAGCGCGTCTACATCGCGGAGCATGTTCCAGTTCCAGCGACGGCTGGAGTTTCGATAGATCTCGAGCTTCATTTCTGCCGAGATCCTCAGGGTTGGAACACGCTCCACGAAGGCTACGGCCCGCTCGCGCGACTTCACGCCGTCGGCAGTCGGGCTGATCGCTGAGAACGAGAGTCGGTACTCAACGAACAGCGAGTTGAGCAAGTCGAGATACTCGTGGCTCAGTTCGCGAGCGAGCAGCCAAACCCGCAGCTCAGACGGCGCGGGTCGCTGATCCTCAGCTAGCCGCGCTTCGAGCAGCTGCTCCCAAGCCAGCCGATTCCCCGCATCTGTTTCGTGGGCGCGCGGGTGTTTGTAGCCGTCCCCCGCCAGGATCGCCAGGTCTTCGTCGGCGGGACCCGCCAGCATTGCAGCCTCCGCGTGCTGATTGATCTGTCGCAGCCAGATCGGGTCAATAGACGGGACGACGCGGCCATCGGAGTCGATGACACGAAGAAACGCGTGCACGCCTCGAAACGCCCAGTTGAACCCGACGCCCAGCGGCTCGACGGCTGGTGGGCGAAACGTCGGTCGCCCAACCGTTTCGTGAAGCGCCGATAGGAACTGCTGACGAACGAGGTCCGTCTGGCAACGCAACGTGCGCATCTCGCTGACCGTGGCCATTACCGCCGCCAGATCACGGCGCTGGGTTGGGTCCGTGATCCGCAGCGTCTCTTCGTAATGCGTCGCCGACAGCGGAAACGTGACGCCGGCGGTGCTCGCCGTCCGTATCGCATCTAGCGCAACGGTGTCTGCCGGAGCGCGGGGACGACCCGCTTCCGCCAGTGCGAGACGAATCCAGACCCACTGGTCTAGGTACACCGTGGGCCTCGATGTCTTTGCCGCGAGCGTCACGGACACTGGATCAACTTCTGAGCTCTCCGTTACAGGGGCGGCAGGTTGTCCAGGTTGTTCTTCGTCGTGGTGTCCGCCGTCGTCTTGAGGAACTTTCGTCCGGTGGAAGTCTGGGCGACGTAGACGTCGGCGCGCTGCGGGCAGTTGACGTAGAACGTGTTGGTGTGCGACTCGATCGAGGCGACGACCTGTGCAACGGTCCAATCCCACTGGCCCCATACTCCGACTTGGGTAATGTCGCCGTTCCGGTCTTTCCGGACATTCTTGATCTCGGCATCTGCCACGACGTTCTCCGCTCGTTCCGTCTTCGCTCGCTGCGAACTCGGGTCCAGAGTGGCAGGCGCCTCCGACATCGCAGCCACGCGGTGGAGTCGCTGACCGTTGCACGCAAACCGATGGCACTCGGGCTCGCAGTCTGCTCCTCCTCCCTTCACCCGGTCCGCTGGCGCGGCGGCATGCGGATCAGGGAGGACATGCGTGATCACGATGACACCAGCGGAGCCGACATACGGGGCTGATCAAGGAGCGGGCATGCGCGGGTGGGGTGCCCCTGGACCCGCGATTCAGTGTCCGAGCATCCTCTTGAATGCCGTCGCCCGCGCGAGGGCACGATGCCTGAGAACCCAGTCCCGTGGGTGCAACACGTCGATAAGGCCCGGAAGATTGGCCCGCAAGAAGTGCCCGTCACGTGTCAGGCAATAGCGGTCGTAGTAGACCGCCTCGTGCCCACCATCTCGCACGGTCGCGTAGACGCAACCGTCTTCATGATCGAGTGGAGGTGTTCCGTAGGAAATGGGGACATCGCCGATTGACCCTCCGTTCGTGCAAAAGATCAGATCTCCGACCAATTCGTCGACGAGGGCCTGCGCGTTCTCGCTCGACCATCCGAGCCCGCGATTTCGTTCATCCTGAGCCCTCGTGGGCTGAGATGCCTTTAGGGCGACGAGATAGTCAATATGGTCGCTCGTCCACACCTCGACGGAACATCCATCGGGCATGACACCGCTACGTAGGGCAGCGATAGCGAGCAAACTGTCGCCAGGGTCTGCGGCTAGTGTGGCCTCGAACTTCTCCCACGTAAACGGCTCTCCCAGCTCGCGTGCGATGTCCAGGTAGATATTCACGTCGAGGACGATGAGTACTCGCCCCTCAGATAGCGGGGGCTGGGGGTTAGGCACTCCGCCGCATGCGAGATGGCGTAAAAGTCGCGCGCGCGTAGGCGTGAAGATCTTCGGACTCGTAGCCCAATTGGCCGCGGCCAACAACTTGTGGCTCGCGCTTTGGTGGAGCGTCGTTCATCGACATTGCGCACGATAAGTAATCAACCCAGGCCTGTCCGAGTCGATCGTTCGGTATGACCGTGTCACGTTCATTTCGGGAGTAATACTCTTCCCAAGGCCCGTTGGCATGGCTGAGCGTCCAAAGCTGAGAGGCGCTCAGCTCACCCGCCACATTCCACACCTCGTCGATCATCTGCTCGATGGCCGGCGGTACCGGATCTTGCGAGTGACGTGAGGGAACCACCTCGCTGATGGAGTCGCTCCCGAAGCGCTTGTACGACCCGTACAGCGGTTTGATCGCGGGGCCGTTCTTCCAAGCTTGAACGTCCTCACGGAAAGCCTCGTTGCCTGTGGCGTACACGGACAAGCTCTGCACGAGCGTGACGAGCTTCTGCAGCTTCATGTTTGATACGGGTACGCCAGAGGCGTGGGCGCGCTGAAGAACCTTCGCAGCGATTGCCGCAGCAGACGTCGCAGTCATTGGTGGCCCCTCAAGTACCTGCGTCACAACCAGGCTCCAGTATCCCGGTCAACACAGAACATACAGGGTAAACCCGGGTGGACGATGGATATTCCCTTCGAAGAACCTCGCGGATGGACGTCCCTCGTCACTCCGTCGCTCTGGCCCACGGGTGGCGGACACAACGCAGTGATCGGGCAGCAGCTGCTCACCATCCCGTTCGGAGCCCGACCGTCGAGCGTCCCGCATGTCCCGGCATACGAAGTCGAGCCCACGCGAAGAGTCGCAGGCCGTCCCGCAGTTGTCTGGCCAGAGGGCCGAACGATAGCCCGCGCGAATCATCAATCGAGCGCCGACAAACGCACGCCAGGTTCCTGCATCGCGCGATGCCCGCTTGAGGGTGGGTGTCCGACACATCCGGTTGGTCCGATGAACGGACGGTGCGGGAAGGGCCCGGCTTCGAATGAGATGCCCGGAAGCCCGGCGCGATGAACTGCTCGATGAGCGGGCGCTTACCGTTACATAAACAAGCGACTCGCACGTCGGACACTTGTTGGACACATGTGAACCGATCCAGGGCAAGCTGGCTCGAAGTGTCCGATAAGATCGTCAGCACATCAAGTTCATCAGGAATCGGCAAACCCCAGATGAGACGAGGTGAATCGAGACGAAGGTCTCGATGTGGCCGCTTCACCAGACTTGGCTGAAGAACCTGCTCGTAATGAGAAGGTCGAGAGTTCGATTCTCTCAGGTGGCTCAGAGTCGGTCAGGGGTCGCTTCGGCGGCCCCTGACCTGTACAGGCCGGTGGCCCTGATCTAGATCAGCGAGAAGCTGGAACGCAGACAGAGGTGGATCAGCGACATGAACGCAGCGTTCGACGCCGTGATCGAGATCTTCACCTGGGTCGGGTTCGGTGCCGGCGCGCTGCTGGCCGGTGTGGCGCTGGTCGCGTACCTCCTCGACGGGACGTGGGTTCCGGCACGCGCGGTCGTTGAGACGACCGACCATGGCAAGGTCGTGCGCTGGTTCGACGAGGACGGCGGAGTGAACGAGGCGGCACTGAGCCACGAGCAGCTGCGCGTGGTCGGCGAAGCCGGCATGTACGACCTCTACACGCGGCGCGGATGGCGCAATCGCATGCGGCTGACGCGGCACTCGCCGCTCGTACGCTCGATCGCGCTGCTGTCGGCCGGACTCATCGCCCTCGGCGTCGTCGCCCTCGTCATCTCGCTGCTGCTGCTCTTCACGCGCGGCTGACCCGTCGCGGCGGCCTCACGCGAGGGCGAGCATTCCTCCGGCGGTCAGCGCCAGCGCCAGCCCCACCCACTGGACCACGGCGACGCGCTCGCGGAGCACGATCGCCGCGAGCAGGATCGTCCCCGCGGGGTACAGTGCGGTCAGCGCCGACACGATCGACAGGTCGCCCATGCGCAGCGCGAGCAGCATGACCGCGTTCGCCGCGGCATCCACCGCTCCGCAGCTGATCGCGAACCACCACGCGCGCGTTCGCGACGTGACCACGCCGACGGGTGCCGGAGCCACGCCGACGGGCGCCGGAGCGACACCGGCGTGCTCGAGGTCGGCGTGACCCGATGGAGTGGCGCCGACCGCCACGCCGGCCACGTCGAGCACCGAGCCTGCACTGCGGCCCTTGCGGAGAGCGCCGATGATCAGCGCGCCGATGATGACGAAGGTGATCACCAGGTTCGTCACACGGGTCATCACCAGCGGCACGAGTCCGCTCTCCGGGCTGGTCTGATCGATGACGATGAGGAACGCCCCGATCGACACGCCCGCGCCGACGGCCATCAGGAGGCCTCGCACGCTCGGGCGGACCACCCGCTCACCGGGGATGAAGCCGACCAGCACGACGGCCACGAGCGCGACGCCGAGGCCGGCGTAGCCGATCGGGGAGAGCGTCTCGCCGTTGACGAGGAGACCCCACAGCATCGGGGCGATCGCCGAGACCACCGCCGTCAGCGGCGACAGGATGCTCATCGGTCCGATCGCGAGGCACGCGTACAGCAGCGCGACCGCGATCACCCCGAAGACCCCGGCCAGCGCGCCCCACGCCACGTCCTCCAGCGTCCAGGTTCCGCCGATGAAAGGCAGCAGGAGCGCGAGGAAGACGAGTCCGGATGCCGCAGCTGCGGCCGTGACCACGATCGAGCGCAGGCGCTTGGCTGCCAGGCCCCCGAGGAAGTCGGCGGCGCCGTAGACGATGGCGCCGACGAAGGCGAGGACGGCGGAGAGCATGATCACCCCAGCCTAGGGAGGTTGCGCGACACTCCATTTCGCTAGATAAGCTAGCGATATGAACCTCACGCGATCCGATCAGCGTCAGCCGACCAGGTGGCTGAGGGTCGGCATCCCCGTTCTCCTCGTGCTGATCTGGCTGATCGGAGGATCGATCGGGGGTCCGTACTTCGGGAAGGTCGACGAGGTCGCGACGAACAACCAGTCCTCGTTCCTGCCGGAGAGCGCCGACGCGACGCAGGTGAGCGAGCGCCTCCCGGACTTCCTCGGCGACGACACGATCCCGGCGGTCGTCGTCATCGCCGGAGAGACGACCCTCACCGAGGGGGAGCTCGCCGATCTGCAGACCCTCAGCGACGACATCGCGGCCATCGACGGAGTGCTCGATGGGGTCTCGCCGCCGATCCCGTCCGAAGACGGCGAAGCGGTGCAGATCTTCGTCCCGATCGACTCATCGGGCGAGGTGCGCGTGGTCGTCGAGGAGATCCGCGCGATGGTCGCGGAGCAGCTGCCCAGCACGCTGCAGGGCTGGGTGACGGGTCCGGCCGGCTTCACCGCCGACCTCGTCAAGGGGTTCCTCGGCATCGACGGACTGCTCCTGCTCGTGGCGCTGATCGCGGTGTTCATCATCCTGGTGATCGTCTACCGATCACCGCTGCTGCCGATCCTCGTGCTGCTCACGTCGGTGTTCGCGCTGTGCGTGGCACTGCTGACGGTTTGGTGGCTGGCGTACGCCCAGATCGTGGTACTCAACGGTCAGGTGCAGGGCATCCTGTTCATCCTGGTGATCGGCGCGGCCACCGACTACGCCCTCCTGTACGTCGCCCGTTTCCGTGAGGCGATCGGCACCGGAGCGCGGCGATGGGAGGCCACGACACGGGCGTGGCGCGGCGCGTTCGAGCCGATCATCGCGTCGGGCGGCACCGTGATCGCGGGTCTGCTGTGTCTGCTGCTGTCCGATCTCGCGACCAACCGCGCGCTCGGACCCATCGCGTCGATCGGCATCGCGTTCTCGGTGCTGTCCGCCCTCACCTTCCTCCCGGCGCTGCTCGCGCTGTTCGGCAAGGCGGCGTTCTGGCCGTTCATCCCCAAGCACGGCATGGTGGCGATCCCCGACGATCTGACCGCCCCGGTCAAGGGCTTCTGGCCGCGCCAGGCACGATTCGTCGCCCGGCATGCGCGACCCGTCTGGGTCGTCAGCACGATCGTGCTGCTTGTCGCCGCGGCAGGACTGCTCCAGCTGAAGGCCGACGGCGTGCCCTCCAGTGACCTCGTGCTGGGCCAGTCCGAGGCGAGGGACGGGCAGGTCGTTCTGGCCGAGCACTTCCCGGCGGGATCGGGCAGCCCGGTGTACGTGATCGTCCCCGAAGCGGACATCGTGGAGACGGTCGAGGTCATGAGCGACAGCGACGGCATCGAGTCCGTCGCGGCGGCATCCGAGGATTCGCCGACGGGACAGGCCGCCGTGGCTGTGGAGGGCGGCGAAGCCGTGTACACCGCCGCCGGACCCCCTGGGGCGACCGCGCCGGCGCCGACCGTGTCGGACGGCGATGTGCTCCTGATCGGAACGCTGACGGATGCCGCTGACTCGGTCTCGGCCGAGGACACGGTGCGCGAGCTGCGCACGAGTCTCGACGACGCGCTCGGCACGGGGGTCGCACTCGTCGGCGGCGTGACCGCGACCGACATCGACTCGAACGACACGTCCATCCGCGACCGGTCGACCATCATCCCGGTGGTGCTGCTGGTGATCCTGCTGATCCTCATGCTGCTGCTGCGGGCGGTCCTCGCGCCGGTCCTGCTGATCCTGAGTGTCATCCTGTCGTTCGCCGCGGCGCTGGGCGTGAGCGCGCTCGTGTTCGACCACGTGCTCGGCTTCCCCGGGGCCGACCCGGCGGTGCCGCTGTACGGATTCGTCTTCCTGGTTGCCCTGGGAGTCGACTACAACATCTTCCTGATGTCCCGGGTGCGGGAGGAGTCGCTCGTGCACGGCACGCGCCACGGCATCCTGCGCGGACTCGTGGCGACGGGTGGAGTCATCACGTCGGCGGGGCTCGTGCTCGCGGCGACCTTCGCCGCGCTCGGTGTGATCCCGATCCTGTTCCTCGCGCAGATCGCGTTCATCGTCGCGTTCGGGGTGCTGCTGGACACGTTCATCGTCCGGTCGCTGCTCGTCCCCGCCGTGACCTACGACATCGGCCGGGCCATCTGGTGGCCCTCGAAGCTGTGGCGAGCCGGTGTCGAGGTCGGCGCCCCCTCAGTCCACGAGCCGGCGGTGGGCGGGCCGGCGGTCGCTGAGCCCGCGGTCGCTGAGCCCGCCATCGCCGAGCCGGTCGAGGCGGCGTCTTCACCGGAGCCCGAGCATCCGCTCACGCGTGCCGAGTACCGTCGTACGCTCGATTCATGACCCGGGCGCTGTTCATCGTCGACGTGCAGAACGACTTCACCGAGGAGGGCGCGCTCGCCGTGGCGGGCGGCGACGCGGTCGCGCTGCGGATCAACAGCTTCCTGGAGGGCCACGCCGGCGACTACGAGATCATCGTCGCCTCGCGGGACTGGCACGACGCCGACAACGACAACGGCGGGCATTTCTCCGCCGAACCGGACTTCATCGACACCTGGCCGCCGCACTGCGTGGAGCACACCTACGGCGCGGAGTACGAGGAGGTCTTCGACACGTCGTACGTGACGCACCACCTCAAGAAGGGCCAGGGACGACCGGCGTACTCGCTGTTCGAAGGCATCGCCGACGACGGCACCACAGCAGAAGAGCTGCTCGAGTCGTACGGCATCATCGAGATCGACGTCGTCGGCCTCGCCACCGACTACTGCGTGCGCGCCTCGGCGCTGGACGCGATCGAGCACGGCCGCCACGTGCGGGTCTTCACAGATCTGGTCGAAGGCGTTCATCCGGAATCCAGCGCGAAGGCGCTCGCCGAGATCGCCCACGCCGGCGCGGAGCTGATCGAGTCCGGTGTCTGAGCCCGCTGTCGTGCGTCGGGTTCGCCTCGGCGAATCCGCACGGGTCCGCAGCATCCGCCTCGAGGCGCTGCACGACCCGGCGGCCGACATCGCATTCCTCGAGAGTCGCGAGGACGCGGAGCGTCGGCCGGGCGCCTTCTGGGATGAGCGCACTGCAGGGGTCGCCATCAGCGAGACGGCGGCCCAGTTCGTCGCCGAGCTCGGTCGGGATTGGGTCGGCACCGTGACCGTGCTCGCTCCGGACCCCGGCGGCGTGGACTACTTCGGGCGTGCGATCCTCGCGCACCGCGCCCTCGTGGTCTCGGTGTACGTCCGTCCGTCCCAACGGGCCCGAGGCTTACTCGACGCGCTGATGGATGCCGCCGGTGACTGGGCGCGCAGCGGCGGGAAGACCGAGCTCGCCCTCGACGTCCATGAGGCGAACGCGCGCGCGCAGCGCGCCTACACGCGGCTCGGATTCGTCGCCACGGGCCGCACCTCCGACGGCCCGAACGGCGTCGAGCTCGAAATGGTGCGCGCGCTGTGACGGGGACAGCAGCCGATGTGCGGGCGGCGCTCGAGGCCGCGGCATCCGTCGACGAGCGCGCGAAGATCCAGAAGCGGATGACCGATGAGGTCACCGTCGTGATCGGCGTGCGCATGGGCGCGGTGTTCGAGATCGCCAAGGCGAACACCGCGATGCCACTGACCGAGGTCGATCGGCTCCTCGACTCGGACGGCTACGAGGAGCGGATGGTCGCGGTCAGCATCCTCGACTTCAGGGCCCGCGCGCGCAACGCCGACCGCGCGGCGCTCTACGAGCTGTGGATGCGGCGACTCGATCGCATCGATACGTGGGACTACATCGATCGATCGGCGCCGCGCGTGATCGGCTGGTACCTGCTGGACAAGCCGCGCGACGTCCTCTTCGAGCTCGCGCGATCCGAGAACCGCTGGCATCGTCGCACCGCGATCACGGCGGCGTTCTGGATCATCCGTGCCGGCGACCTGGACGATCCCCTCGCCCTCTGCGAGATCCTGGCGGCCGATTCTGAGCACCTCGTGCAGACGAACGTCGGTGTCGCCCTGCGCGAGATCGGGCGGATCGATCGCGCCCGGCTCGAGGAGTTCCTCGAGCGGCGCGGGGACGACCTGTCGGCGCAGGCGCGGCGCACGGCACGCACAGCCTTGTGATCAAGAAAGCAGAAGGGACGCCGCTGACGCGACGTCCCTTCGTGCTCGTGGGCCCCGTGGGGCTCGAACCCACGACCCGCGGATTAAAAGTCCGATGCTCTACCGACTGAGCTAGAGGCCCTCGGCATCCAGCCTACTTCGGCCCGGCGGGTCGCCAGGAGCACGCACACCCGCAGGGAACAGAACGACCGCCGACGCCACCTCGCAGGCGTCGGCGGTCGCACCGCCCCCACTGGGGCTGTCGCCCCAGACCCCCGGCGTGCTGACGCACGCCACCAAGTCCCCGGCGTGCTTGCGCACGCCCCCCGGGGACACCCGGCCGAAGCCGGGAGTCTTGATTACTGAGCCGGCGGCATCAGCACCGTGTCGATGAGGTACACGGTCGCGTTGGCGGTCTGGACGCCACCGCAGATGACTGCGGCCTGGCCGTTGACCATGATGTCGTCGCCGCTGCCGGTGACCTCGAGGTCGGCGCCGTTCACCGTGGTGTGCGTGCCGTCGATGTCGTCGGGCAGGATCTGGCCGGGCACCACGTGGTACGTCAGGATCGACGTCAGCAGCGCGCTGTCGGTCTTGAGAACCTCGATCGTGCCGGCGTCGATCTTCGCGAATGCGTCGTCGACCGGAGCGAAGACGGTGAACTCGTCACCGTTGAGGGTGTCGACGAGGTCGACGTCCGGGTTCAGTCCGCCCGAGACCGCTGCCGTGAGCGTGGTCAGGATCGGGTTGTTGGATGCGGCGGTTGCCACCGGGTCCTGCGCCATGCCGGCGACCGAGCCGGCACCGTCGGGGACGGCCTCGGCGTATGCCGCGCAGCCGGAGCCGACGAGGTTGGCCGCCGGGTCCATCTCGGCCTCGGGCGCCATCGTCTCCTCGGCGGCGGGCGGGGCGGAAGTCTCTTCCGTGGTGCCACTCGACGCAGGCGACGAACACGCGCTGAGAACGATTGCGGCGGCGACGGCCAGGGGTCCGAGCAGATACAGCTTCTTGCGGGACATCTTGTCCTCCTAGGTTTTGCGACGCCGATGTGGCGTTGCAGGTCCAGTGGTGCTGTGGCCACTCGAAGCGGCCTACACGGTGTCTTCGGCGCCCTCGTCGGATCGGATGGGAGATTTCCCGCATCCGATCGGAAACGCCCTCCGGACAATCCGGAACGGGGCCCGCGTCGCACAAGAGGCACACCCGCGCGGTCGGCGGAGCGATGCTGTATCACGATGCGACTGTCAACCCTCGCGTCGCGTGCGCTCGCGCGGAAGGTACTAGGGCATGCTGGTTGACGTGGTGATCGATGGCGTGGACGTGCCCGAAGAGGGCGCGAACCCCGTCGACCACGCCGGCGAACTGCTGCTTCGGGTCGCCGGGGGCGATCAGACCGCGTTCGCGCAGCTGTACGACATGCTCTCGCCGCGGGCCTTCGGTCTGATCCTGCGCGTCCTGGTCGACCGCTCGCAGAGCGAGGAAGTCCTCCAGGAGGTGTTCCTCGAGATCTGGCAATCCGCGTCGCGCTTTGCTCCGAACAAGGGTCAGGGGAGATCGTGGGTACTCACAATCGCACATCGCCGGGCGGTGGACCGCGTGCGGTCCGCACAGGCGAGTACCGATCGTGACGTGCGGGCGGGCTTCCGAGACATCGACGTGGCACACGACGGCGTCGCCGAAGAAGTGGAACTCCGGATCGAAGGTCAGCGCGTCTCAGAGGCGCTCGCGACCCTCCCCGATCCGCAGCGAGAGGCCATCACCCTCGCGTATTTCGGGGGTTACAGTCAGAGCGAGATCGCGGCACTCGTGGGAGCGCCGCTGGGAACGGTCAAGACGAGGATGCGGGACGGCTTGTCCCGCCTTCGGGTGGAAATGGGGGTGACATCGTGAACGAGCAGGAGTTCGCCGAATTGGCGGCCGGCCATGCCTTGAATGCGCTGTCGCCCGATGACACGAGAGCTTTCGAGACCGCGCGTCGACAGCATCCGGAATGGGAGCATCACGTGACAGCGGATGCCGATACAGCCGCCATGCTCGCCGACAGCGTCTCCGACGTCGCGCCGCCACCTGCCCTGCGTGCGGCCCTGCTGGCACAGATCGCGGAGGGGCCCTCCGCTGCAGCCGGCTCCGCCGATGACGCGGCCGCCGCTCCAGCGCTTCGCGCCGACCGCCGCACCGCGCCGGCGGCCGAGCCGGCGACGCCACGCCGCTGGGGTGCGCGTGCCTGGTTCGCCCTGGCCGCATCCATCGCAATCCTGGTCGGCGTCGGCTGGGGAGCCGTGTTCGTGAGCGAGCAGCTCAACACTCCGGCATCCGTCGTCGCCCTCGATCAGATCGAATCGGCGCCGGACGCACAGTCCCAGACCGTGACCCTCGATGACGGGGGCGAAGTGACCGCGCACTGGTCGGAGTCGGTCGGCAAGGCCGTGCTCGTCTCGGACGGTCTGCCCACGATCGCCGATGACCAGAGCTATGAGCTGTGGTTCGTGCGCGACGGGGCCGCGATCTCCGCAGGCACCTTCACAGCCGACGACGGCGCCGCCACGGCCCTGCTGGACGGCGCGATGGAAGCGGGCGACGTGATCGCCGTCACGGTCGAACAGGCGGGCGGTTCGCCCACGGGTCAGCCGACATCCGATCCGATCGTGGCGATCGCGACAGCCTGATCGATCTCCCTCGCCGGGTAGCCTGGAATGGTGAGCGACGAATCGAGGGAGTTCCACAAACCAGTGCGACGGCCGGCCGAGCTCTTCGACCGCAGGTTCGCAGCCGAGGATCCCGCGGAGGTCTCGCGGGTCGCGCACTCCACCGCGCAGGCGCTGCTGGCGCGTGCACGGACCGACCCAGACGGAGAGATCGTCGAGCGGCTCGTGGCGTTCACGTCCGAGCACGGCATCGACGACATCGCCGAGCTCTGGTCGCGCTCGCCCTCCCGCTCGCTGCCCGGCGCGCTCTGGCGCCTCTACCTGATCCAGCTGATGATCCACGACGATCCTCAGACGGCAGCGCTGCTGTACGAGCGCGGGCGGCTCGAGATCGCCTCGGTCGATCCGGTCGTCGCAGGGGCGCCGACCCCGGCCGGCCCCGACGAGCTCGTCGATCTGGTCGACACGATCCTGCGGGGACTGTTCCAGGGAGACTTCGCGGTCGCGCTCGATCGGGCCGCTGCGTTCAGCCGTGTGCAGGCGTCGGGTGCGAGCCACCTCGCCGACGACTACGAGGCGACCGAGCCGGAGCGGGCTTCCGCCCTCACCACCCGTGCGCTGCGTCTGGCTGACTACGCGACCGACCTGACGGCATGTGCCGCGCTCTGGAGGCGCGAGTCGCTGTCCTGAAGTCGCAGACGCGCCGACGTGAAGGTCTCGATGCGGCGATCCGCGCCGGCCTGACCTGAACCGAATGCGATCGATCCTGGGCATCGATCCGCGCGGCGTCGATGGTGCCGGGCCGCAGAACGCCTCTCGGCGCGGAGCCGCTCGCAGCGGCAGAAGATGGAGCCCGGGGTTACTGCGGCCCGGCTGTTCCAGTGTAACCGAGGGCCCCGCGCGGGCATTCCCCTCCACCCCGATCGGTAGGCTCGTGGGATGGCCTGGCGCTTCGCCCTGATGATCGACCCTGCGGCATCCGACGACCCCCGCACCGACTATGCGTCGACGTTCTCGACCGTCGACCCGACTGCGCCCGCGCTGAGCGTCGGCGAGCTCAGCACCCAGCGCGGCGACGGCATCTTCGAGTCGGTCGGCGTCATCGACGGCCACGCGCAGGAGGTCCAGGCGCACCTGGACCGACTGGTCCACTCGGCCGAGATCTGCGACCTCCCCGTCCCGCAGGTGGAGCAGTGGCGCCAGGCGGTTGCGCTGGCCGCCGAGCACTGCGGACCGGGGGAGAGCGTCATCAAGCTGATCCTTAGCCGGGGCGTCGAGCACGGTCCCGCGCCCACCGCCTGGGTCACCGCCGCGCCCGCGGCCGACTTCTCGAAGCCTCGCGCTGCCGGCGTCAGGGTCGTGACCCTCGACCGCGGCTACGCCAGCGACGTGCCCGCGCGCGCACCCTGGCTCCTCCTCGGCGCGAAGACGCTGTCGTACGCGGTCAACATGGCAGCGATCCGCGAGGCGAAGAGACGCGGGGCGGACGACGCGATCTTCGTGTCGTCGGACGGCGTCGTGCTCGAGGCGCCGACCGCCTCGATCATCCTCCGCTTCGGCGACTCGTTCGTCACGCCCGCCCCGACGGGCGGCATCCTGCAGGGAACCACCCAGCTGAGCGCCTTCGCGTGGCTCGAGGAGCAAGGTCTGCACACCGAGTACCGCGACGTCCACACGCCCGAGCTGTCTCGAGCGGATGCTGCGTGGCTCGTATCCTCCGTGCGCCTGGCCGCACCGATCTCCGAGATCGACGGCACCCCGCTGCCAGTCGACTCGGAGTTCACCGGCCGCCTCAACGCGTACCTGCTGAGTCCGCGGGACTGACCGCGTCAGGTGCGCGTCACGCCGGACAGGGACCGGCGGGAGCGGCCGATCATGCCGCGCACCACGAACGGCAGCATCGCGCGCACCGGCCACGACCACCGCTGGACGTGGGCTCCCTTGAAGCGCACGGCGGTCACCACCCGGACCAGCGCGGCATCCTCGTCCACCCCCACGCCCACGCGCAGGTCGAGCAGACGTGCGTCCATCGCCACGAGCGCCTCGTCTCCCGAGACCTGACCGACCTGGAACGCGTCGCACCACTGCGGCCGCCCGAGTCTGGCATCCAGCATCCGCCGCGCCCACAGCAACCACGACACCGGGCGGGGGAGCGAGCGCGGCGAGAACAGGTTGCGCGCCCACGCGGCCGGGTCGGCGGTGGCATGCGCGGGCAGCACATCGACTGCGACGTGCGTGTAGTCGGGATCGGTGATCTCGGCCAGCGCGAGAGACCAGAAGACAGGCTGTCTCATGTCGAATCCTCCATGACCGCCAGGCGTAGCATACGCCACCGTACGGTCGTGGTTCAGAGACTATACGGTAGAGTATGTTCATGGCAAGGCTCACGCGCGACGACTGGATCGACGCAGCGTACTCGCGCTTCCGCGACGGCGGCATCAGTGCCGTCAGCGTGGAGGCGGTCGCTCGCGATCTGGGCGCGACGAAGGGCTCGTTCTACTGGCACTTCGCCGATCGGGGCGCGCTCGTGGACGCCGTGCTGGCACGGTGGGAGGACCTCGAGACCGAGCGTCTGATCGAGCTCGTCGAGCAGGTCGAGGACCCGTCCGAACGACTGGCGAAGCTGCTCGAGGTGATCGCCCATCGCACCACGGAGCGCAGCGGGGAACGGACGCTGTTCGCCGAGGCATCCGCCCTGAACATCACGGACGTGGTCTCGCGGGCGTCGGAGCGCCGCGTTTCATACACCGCGCACCTGCTCGAGGGCGTCGGCCTCAAGCCGGCGGACGCACGTCGCCGCGCGGTGATCGTCGTGGCCGCCGTGGTGGGCTACCAGCAGCTGGTGGCCGGCGGCTGGGAGCCGGGCGAGGACGCCGAGCCGCGCGCGCTCATCGAGACGCTCTTCGCGATCGTGACGCCGAGCGCGATCTGACCCGCTGCGCGACGGTCTACCCGAAGCGACCCGAGACGTAGTCCTCGGTCGCCTGCACGCTCGGGGTGGTGAAGATCGAGCGGGTGTCGTCGTACTCGATGAGCTTGCCGGGCTTGCCGGTGCCGGCGATGTTGAAGAACGCGGTGCGATCGGAGACGCGCGAGGCCTGCTGCATGTTGTGCGTCACGATCACGATCGTGTACTCGTTCTTCAGCTCGCCGATCAGCTCTTCGATCGCATAGGTCGAGATCGGGTCCAGGGCCGAGCAGGGCTCGTCCATCAGCAGCACCTGCGGCGACACCGCGATCGCGCGCGCGATGCACAGGCGCTGCTGCTGTCCGCCGGACAGGCCCGAGCCGGGCTTGTCGAGGCGGTCCTTGACCTCGTTCCAGAGGTTCGCGCCCGTGAGCGACTGCTCGACGAGGGCATCGGCATCCGACTTCGAGATGCGCCGGTTGTTGAGCTTCACGCCCGCCAGCACGTTCTCCTTGATCGACATCGTGGGGAAGGGGTTGGGGCGCTGGAAGACCATGCCGACCTGGCGGCGCACCGCGACCGGGTCCACACCCGGACCGTAGAGGTCGTCGCCGTCCAGGAGGACCTCGCCCTCGACGCGCGCGTTCGGGATGACCTCGTGCATGCGGTTGAGGGTGCGCAGGAACGTGGACTTGCCGCAGCCGGAAGGTCCGATGAACGCGGTGACGCTGCGCGGCTCGATGGAGAGGGAGACACCCTCGACGGCCATGAAGTCGCCGTAGTAGACGTTGAGGTCGTTGACTTCGATGCTCTTGGACATGGTGTTCGATTCCTTAGGTCGCTCAGCGACCGGTCTTGGGGGAGAAGATCTTGGCGACGAGGCGGGCCGCGAGGTTGAGGACCATCACGATGAGGATGAGGGTCAGTGCCGCCGCCCAGGCGCGGTCGAGGTACGCCTCAGGGGGGATGCCCTGGTTCGCGTACTGCGTGTAGGTGAAGACCGGAAGGGTCTGCATCCGGCCGCTGAAGAGGTCGTAGTTCATCGAGTCGGTGAAGCCCGCCGTGATCAGCAGCGGCGCGGTCTCGCCGATCACGCGGGAGATCGACAACATGATGCCTGTCGTGATGCCCGCGATCGCGGTCGGCATGACGACCTTGACTACCGTCAGCCACTTGGGAACGCCCAGTGCGTACGACGCCTCACGCAGCTCGTTGGGCACGAGGCGGAGCATCTCCTCGCTCGAGCGCACGACGACCGGGATCATCAGCACCGACAGCGCCACGGAACCCATGAAGCCCATCCGGATGCCCGGACCGAAGAAGAGCGCGAAGAGCGCATAGGCGAACAGGCCGGCCACGATCGACGGGATGCCGGTCATGACGTCCACGAGGAACGTGATGCCACGCGCGAGTCGCTTGCCCTCACCGTATTCGACGAGGTAGACGGACGTCATCAGTCCGATCGGGATCGAGATCACCGCTGCCGCGGCGGTGATCAGGATCGTGCCGACGATCGCGTGCAAGGCCCCACCGCCCTCGCCGACGACGTTGCGCATCGACGAGGAGAAGAACAGGATGTCCATCCGGGCGATGCCGTTGACCAGCACCGTCCACGCCACCGAGACGAGTGGGACCATGGCGATCAGGAACGCGGAGCTGACGACCCCGGTGACGAGCCGGTCGACGGCCTTGCGGGCGCCTTCGACGATCGCTGAGGTCACGTAGATCACGATCAGGTAGACCAGCGCCGCCGAGACGAGCCAGCCGCCGTAGTTCAGGTCGCCGCCGGCGGCGCCGGCCATGACCAGGAACACGGCGAGCATCGCGATGAGCGAGGCGCCGAGCAGGGCCCACGGAACCCATGCCGCCAGGCGACCGCTTCGCAGCGTGTCGGGCGTGCCCGTCAGAGGCGCGGGGGAGGGAGCAGTGATGGTCATATCAGTTCGCTCCCGAGAATTCTTTACGGCGGTTCACGATCCACCGCGCGACCGCGTTGACCAGGAAGGTGACCACGAACAGGATGAGGCCGGTCGCGATCAGCACGTTGATGTTCGTGCCGAAGGCCTCGGGGAACGTGAGCGCGATGTTCGCGGCGATCGTCGATGGGTTGGTCGAGGTGAACAGCTGCAATGTGATGGTCCCCGTCGCGGAGAGCACCATGGCGACCGCCATGGTCTCGCCGAGCGCGCGGCCGAGGCCGAGCATGGATGCCGAGACGATCCCGGAGCGGCCGAACGGCAGAACGGCGATGCGGATCATCTCCCACCGTGTTGCTCCGAGGGCCAGCGCGGCCTCCTCGTGGAGGACCGGCGTCTGCAGGAAGATCTCGCGGCAGATCGCGGTGATGATCGGCACGACCATGACGGCCAGCACGATCGCGGCGGTGAAGATCGTGCGTCCGGTCGCGGACACCTCACCGGCGAAGAGGGGGAACCAGCCCATGTTCGCGTTGAGCCAGGCGTACACGGGCTGCACGGCCGGCGCGAGCACGAGGATGCCCCAAAGGCCGAACACGACCGACGGGACCGCCGCCAGCAGGTCGACGATGTAGCCGAGTGTCTGCGCGATTCGGCGCGGTGCGTAGTGCGTGATGAACAGCGCCACGCCGAGTGAAAGCGGCACGGCCATCAGGAGCGCGAGGAGCGCCGCCCAGATCGTGCCGAACAGCAGCGGCCAGACGTAGTCCCAGAAGTTCGTGGTGATCAGCGACGCTTCGCTGCTGCCGGCCCCCAGGGCCGGGATCGACTGGATGATGAGGAAGAACGCGACAGCCGCAAGCGTGGCGAGGATCATCGAGCCGGCGAAGAGCGCCGAGCCGGAGAACCACAGGTCGCCGGGGCGCTGCTTGGCCTTCCCGCGCGGATCCGGTGCCAGCGGGTCGGGAGCCTGCGGCTCGGGTGGCGCGGAAGTCGTGGTCATGTCTGCTTCCTGGATCGGGGGAGTGCGGGGTGAGGCCCCGGGCCGACGTTACCGTCGACCCGGGGCCGCAGGGAGACTACTTGATCGCGTCGACCGCGGCCTGGGACTGCTCAGCCAGGGTGGCGGAGATCGGCGCGCTGCCGGCGGCTTCGGCCGCGGCCTGCTGGCCGGCCTCGCTGATCGCGGTGGTGAAGAATCCCTTGACCAGTGCGGCGGCCGCGGGGTCCGCGTACTCGACGCAGCCGATGAGGTAGCTCACGAGCATGACCGGGTATGCGCCGGCCTCGGTCGTGGTGCGGTCGATCTCGAACGCGAGGTCGGTCGATGCGCGGCCCTCGGCCAGCGGGGATGCGTCCAGAGCGATCGCCGCACCGTCAGCCGACGGCTCGACCCACTCTTCGCCCACCTGGACGTTGACGCTCGAAAGGTCCGCGGTCTGCGAGTGGTCGGCGTAGCCGATCGTGCCGTTGCCGCCCTTGATCGCGTTGACGACGCCCGAGGTGCCCTGTGCTGCTTCGCCAGCCTGGATCGGCCATTCCTCGACCGAACCGTAGGTCCAGACGGACTCGGCCGTCTGCGCCAGGTAGTCGGTGAAGTTGGCGGTCGTGCCCGACTTGTCGGAGCGGTGAACCGGCGTGATCGCGAGGTCGGGCAGCGTGACGCCGTCGTTCGTCGCGGCGATGGCCGGGTCGTTCCAGTTGGTGATCGTTCCGGCGAAGATGCCGGCGATCGTCGCGGGGTCGAGGTCGAGCGAATCGACGCCCTCGAGGTTGAACGCGATCGCGATCGGCGAGACGTAGGCGGGGATCTCGACGAGGTCGGAGCCCTCGACGCATGCGTCGAACGGACCGGCCTCGATCTCCTCGGCCTTGAAGGCGCGGTCGGAGCCGGCGAACTGCACCGCTCCCGACTGGAACGACTCGCGCCCGGTGCCCGAGCCCTGCGGGTCGTAGTTGACGGTCACATCCGGGTTGGCACCCTGGAATTCGGCGGTCCACGCCTGGACTGCGACCTGCTGGGACGTGGCGCCGGAGCCGTTGAGCGTGCCGGCGAGGACGGGGGCGTCGCTTGCTGACGGCGACGTGGTGCCGCCGGCCTCGTTCGAGGCGCAGGCGGAGAGCGTAAGGGCCGCGATTGCGGCGACAGCGCCCAGCTGGGCGATGCGGGAGATCTTCACTGTGTGAATCCTTCACGGGTCAGGGTATGAGTCCGGTGCAGGACTCGCTCTGAAACGTAGACAGCGACTCTTAAGCGAGTGGGCTCGAATGGTGAACGGGAGGTGAACGGGGCGAGGGCACCGAACGCCGGTCAAACCTTCGGAGCGTGGGTCTCGATCGCGACGATTCCCGATCCCGGATTGTCGATCGAGAGGTGCACCACCGAGAAGGCACCGGCTTCCAGCGCCGATGCGCTGCCGAGGTATGACCCTCGCAGCGTGCCTGTGGCGAGCGCGATCTCGGTGAGGATCTCGGGCAGCACCGGTCCGTGGCTGCACAGCACCGCGGGCTTGCGCGTGCGGACGCGCTCGCCGACGATCGTGCGGGCGTCCGACTTGCCGTCCTCCCAGGCGTCCTGGCTGATCAGTGCCGTCTTGTCGATCTTGCGGCCGAGCGCGGCCGACAGCGGGGCCACGGTCTTGACGCATCGGGCCGCGGGGCTCGAGACGATCTTGCGCGCTCCGAACGCCAACAGCGGACCCACGATCGAGTTGGCCTGCTTCTTGCCGCGCGGCGCGAGCGGACGAGCGGTGTCCTTGCCGTCCCACTCCTCGCGCGGGAGGGCCTTCGCGTGGCGGAGTGCGATGATCGGGAACGTGCGCAGCACGCCGTCGTCGACGAGCTTCTCGAAGTGCTCCAGGATCTCGACGTCGACCGGATAGCTGAGCCGGCCCGCCGCCTTCTTCAGCGGGACCCACTCCAGTGCCGCGATCTCCTTGTTCGGCACGAACGCCGAGGACCGGATGGCCGCGTCCGTCGCCTCGGCCGCCCAGTAGTGGACGATCTTCTGCCGCTTGTTCGGCATGCGGTAGCGCGAGACGCCGACCGGCACGCCGAGGCTCACCCGGATGCCGGTCTCTTCGTAGATCTCGCGCGTGGCGGTCTCGGCGAGCATCTCGCCCGGGTCGACCTTGCCCTTGGGCAGGGTGACGTCCTTGTACTGCGTGCGGTGGATGAGCAGCACGAGGAGCTTGTCCTCGACGATGCGCCAGAGCACGCCACCCGCCGCGTAGACGGCGGTCTCGGTCATCGTGCCGTCCGCGACCGACGGCGCCGCTGCACGTCGGTCATCGTCTGATCCTGGATGTCGACGAGCGGCTTGCCGTCGGCATCCAGGCTGTGGCGCGTCCAGTGGCCTTCGGAGTCGAGCCACCATGAGCTGGTCGTATCACTCATCGCGAGTTCGAACAGATCGGTGAGCTCCTTGAGGTGCGCCGGCGCGACCACCCGCACGAGCGCTTCGACGCGGCGGTCGAGGTTGCGGTGCATCATGTCGGCGCTGCCGATGTACACCTGCGGGTCGCCGTCGTTGTGGAACATGAAGATGCGGGAGTGCTCGAGGTACCGACCCAGGATGCTGCGCACCCGGATGTTCTCACTGACGCCCGCGACTCCGGGCTTGAGCGAGCAGATTCCGCGCACCCACACCTCGACCGGCACACCCGCCTGGCTCGCCCGGTAGAGCGCGTCGATGATCTGCTCGTCGACCATCGAGTTGACCTTGATGCGGATGCTGGCGGGCTTGCCCGCGAGGGCGTTGCGGCGCTCCCGCTCGATGAGTCGCAGGAGGCCCTTCCGCAGGTGCAGCGGCGCCACCAGGAGCCGCTTGAACTTCTTCTCGATCGCGTAGCCGGACAGTTCGTTGAACAGGCGCGTGAGGTCGCGCCCGACCTGGTCGTCGACGGTGAACAGGCCGAAGTCCTCGTAGATGCGGCTCGTCTTGGGGTTGTAGTTGCCCGTGCCGACGTGGCTGTAGTGGCGGAGCCGGCCGTCCTCCTCGCGGATCACGAGGGCGAGCTTGCAGTGGGTCTTGAGCCCGACCAGGCCGTACACGACGTGCACGCCGGCTTTCTCGAGCTTGCGTGCCCAGACGATGTTCGCGGCCTCGTCGAATCGGGCCTTCACCTCGACGAGGGCCAGCACCTGCTTGCCGGACTCGGCGGCGTCGATGAGCGACTGGACGATCGGGCTGTCGCCGGAGGTGCGATACAGGGTCTGCTTGATGGCGAGCACGTGCGGGTCCTTCGCCGCCTGCTCCAGGAACGCCTGCACGCTCGTCGCGAACGACTCGTAGGGGTGGTGCACGAGCACGTCCGCCCGGCGGATCGCGGCGAAGATGTCGGCGCGGCCGTTCTGCTCGCGTGGCTGGAAGGCGAGTGCGGTCGTGGGGACATGCGCGGGGTAGTGCAGTTCGGGCCGGTCGATCTTGGCGAGATCGAACAGACCGCGCAGGTCGAGCGACCCGGGGAGGCGGTAGACCTCCTGCTCGGTGATGTCGAGCTCGCTGATCAGCAGATCGAGCGTGACGTCATCCATGTCGTCGCCGACCTCGAGGCGGATCGGCGGACCGAACCTCCGGCGCAGGAGCTCGGCTTCGAGCGCCTGGATGAGGTTCTCGGTCTCGTCCTCCTCGATCACGACGTCTTCGTTGCGGGTGAGCCGGAAGGCGTGGTGGTCGAGGATCTCCATGCCGGGGAACAGGTCTTCGAGGTGGTTCGCGATGAGCTCCTCGAGCGGCAGGTAGCGAACCGTGTCGCCGTGCCGGGAGACGTCCACGAAGCGCGGGAGCATCGGCGGAACCTTGAGTCGCGCGAACTCCTGGCGACCGGTCTTCGCGTTGCGGATGCGGATCGCGAGGTTGAGGGAGAGCCCCGAGATGTAGGGGAACGGGTGAGCCGGGTCGACCGCCAGCGGCATCAGCACCGGGAAGACCTGACCCTGGAAGTAGTCGGAGACGCGCGTGCGCTCGTCATCCTCGAGCTGATCCCACGAGATGACCTCGATGCCGGCATCCGCCAGCGACGGCCGCACCTGCGAGGTCCAGGCGTCGGCGTGACGCAGCTGGAGCGCGTGCGCATCAGCCGAGATGTCCGCGAGGACCTCCTGCGGCGAGCGTCCCACGTTCGTCGGAATCGCCAGACCAGTGATGATGCGGCGCTTCAGGCCGGCCACTCGGACCATGAAGAACTCGTCGAGGTTGCTCGCGAAGATCGCGAGGAAGTTCGCCCGCTCGAGGACGGGCAAGGCCGGATCCTCAGCCAGCTCGAGCACGCGCTGATTGAACGCGAGCCAACTCAGTTCGCGGTCGAGGTAGCGGTTGTCGGGCAGCTGCGAGTCGAAGACCTCGGACAGGTCGAAGTCGTCGTCATCCGCGTCTCCGAGACCTGCGTCGAGCACGTCGTGTTCGATCATCCCCTCATCATTGCAGGGTGAGGTGACGTGTGTGTGAACGCTTCGACTCGCTCCGCTCGCTCAGCGGGGACCGATTGCTACGCGCCGGTGCGCTCCCGCGGAGCCGGGACCTGATCGTCTTCGTACACGTTGAAGCGGTAGCCGACGTTGCGGACCGTGCCGATGAGCTGCTCGAGATCGCCGAGCTTGGCCCGCAGACGTCGCACGTGCACGTCGACGGTGCGGGTGCCGCCGAAGTAGTCGTACCCCCAGACTTCGCTCAGCAGCTGCTCGCGGGTGAAGACGCGCGAGGGGTGCGTGGCGAAGAAGTGCAGGAGCTGGAACTCCTTGTAGGTCAGATCGAGGGGCTTGCCGTGCACCTTCGCGGAGTAGGACGATTCATCGATCGTGATGCCGGAGGTCTGGATGCGGGTCGACACCTGGTCCTTGGTCATCCGCCCGATCGCCAGCCGGACGCGCGCGTCGACCTCGGCGGGACCCGCGGTGACCAGGATGACGTCGTCGACGCCCCAGTCAGTGGACACTGCGGTCAGGCCGCCTTCGGTCACCACGAGCAGCAGCGGAGCGTCGAGCCCGGTGGTGTTGAGGATCTTGCACAGCGACTTCGCACCGACCAGGTCGATGCGCGCGTCGACGAAGATGATGTCGGCGCTGGGGGCGTTCACCAGCTGCGCAGGCTCGGCGGGAATCTGCCGGACTCGGTGGCTCAGCAGCTCCAGCGAGGGCAGGACCGGGCCGCCACCGTGGGCGGAGCTCAGAACGAGAAGCTGTGCCAAAAACGCCGTCCTCCCGGCGCAGGGGGTAGCGCCGTTCGATCCAGTTTAGGGCTTGAGGAGCCATCGATTCGATTCGATGTCCTCAGGGGTGGCTCAAGATGCGGTGCGCGCGGCCCCGACTTGCGGGATGATGGACCCGTGACCGTCCCGGAACTCGCCCCCCGTCGCACCTTCGGCGGCGTCATCGCGGTGTGGGTCGTCGCGGCCCTCGTGGGCGTCTCGATCGGACTCTTCGTGCCCGAGGCCTGGCGCGCGGCGTGGCTCACCGTCGGGCTCGGCGGCTGCCTCGTTCTCGCGTTCGCCATCCAGCTCTGGTTCGGCCGGTCGCAGGGCTTCACCGAGCGGGTCGCCGCAAGCGTGCTCGGTGCGCTGCTCGTGATGGGCGTCATCAGCCTCGGGTTCGGTCTGTCCTCGATCGTTCCCGGCTAGACTTCATCCATGGACCTCGTCGCTCTCGAACTCTTCTTCGTGGGGCTTCTCGCACTCGCGTCGCTCGCGATCTTCTTCGTGTCCGGCGTCGTGATCAAGAACCTCTATCGCGGCCAGCGCTGACGGCGGGCGCGTCGTGTTCGACCTTCCTACGGACCTGCCTGCCGACCTGGCGCCGCTGTCGTGGCTCATCGGCGTGTGGGAGGGCACCGGCGTCATCGACTACGAGGTCGACGACCATCGCTTCGCCGGCGAGTTCGTCCACCGGGTGAGCTTCAGTCACGACGGCGGCACGTACCTGAACTACGCGGCGAGCGCGTGGCTGCTGGATGACTCCCCGGCATCGGACGAAGGCGAGCGCGCACGGACGCCGCTCGTCTCCGAGATGGGCTACTGGCGGCTCTCCCGTACGGCGACGGATGCCGAAGCCGGCCCTGGGCTGCTTCCCCCGCTCGGCGTGCCGATCGCGCGCACGGCCGACGACGTCGAGCAACTGCGCAACGACAAGGGCGGATTCGACATCGAGGCCTCGATCGTCCATTCGGACGGCGTGAGCGAGCTGTACCTGGGGCAGATCCGCGGACCCCGCATCGACCTCGCCACGGACGCGGTCGTGCGCACCGCCGGCGCGAAGGTGTACGCCGCAGCCACCCGCATGTACGGCCTGGTCGACGGCCACCTGCTGTGGGCGTGGGACATCGCAGCCCTCGGCCGCGAGCTCGCCTCCCACGCATCCGCGCGTCTGGCGAAGGCGGACTGATGACCTCGCCGTTCGCACGCGTCCCCGGGGCGGTCACCGACGAGTCGGGTCTGCGCCACCTCGGCAACCCGCTGGGCGAGCAGCGCGCGCTGGCATCAGGCGCCGCGGTGGCACCGCTCGGAGACCGCGCCGTGCTTGCCGTTCCCGGTGAGGACCGGCTCTCGTGGCTCGACTCGCTGACCTCGCAGGCCCTCACCCGGCTCGCCCCTGGCGAGAGCACCGAGCTTCTCGTGCTCGATCCGCACGGGCACATCGAGCACGCCGCATCCGTCCTGGACGACGGCGAGACGACCTGGCTCATCACCGATCGTGAGGATGCCGAGCCCTTGCTGTCCTGGTTGCGCAAGATGAGGTTCCGCCTGCGCGTCGACCCTCGCGATGCGAGCGAGGAGTACGGGGTCATCGGCGGCACGCGCGCCGGCCTGAGTGCGGTGCGGCCGGCGGAGCCGACCGGCGTGCTGCTGGTGTGGACCGACCCGTGGCCGAACGTCGCGGCCGGCGGATACGCGTACGCGGTCGCCTCGTCGCATCCGGGCGCAGAGCGCGACTGGGCGGAGGCCGTCGTGACGCGCGCCGAGGAGGAGCGAATCGCGGATGCCGCCGCCACGGGCGAGCTCGCCCTCGCCGGACTCGCCGCCGCCGATGCCCTGCGCATCGCCGCATGGCGCCCCCGCCGGTCGAGCGAGGTCGACGACCGCGCGCTTCCCCACGAGCTGGACTGGCTCCGCACGGCCGTGCACCTCGAGAAGGGCTGCTACCGCGGGCAGGAGACGGTCGCCAAGGTGCACAATCTGGGGCATCCGCCCCGCCGCATCGTCGCCCTGCAGCTCGACGGGAGCGACTCCGTGCTCCCCGCACCCGGCGACGAGGTGGTCGTCGGCGAGAACGTCGTCGGCATCGTCACCTCCGCCGCGCTGCATTTCGAGGACGGCCCGATCGCCCTCGCGGTCGTGCGTCGCAGCACCCCGACGGACGCCCAGTTCGTCGTGCGCACCTCCGATGGAGACATCACCGCTGCGCAGGAGGTCATCGTCCCGCCCGAGGCGGGAGCGACTGCCGACATTCCCCGGCTGCCCCGGCTCGGTCGCCGAGCCGGCTGAGGCGACGCCGTGGGCGAGACCCCCGAGCCGACCACGACGGCCGTCGCCACCGGATGGCGCAGGCGGGTCGATCCGCGCCGCGGACTCCGGCGCGTGCAGCAGTCCTCGATCGCGATCCTGCAGATCGTGGTCGCCACGACCGGCGCATTCGCATTCGCCCACTACGTCCTCGGGCACCCCGCACCCCTGCTCGCCGCGACGGTCTGCGTCTCGAGCTTGGGCCTGGTGCGCGATGCCCGTCCGCGGCGCGTGCTCGAGACGGTGCTCGGGATGCTGGTCGGAATCCTGGTGGCCGAGCTGCTGCTGCTCGCCGCCGGGCCGGGATGGTGGCAGATCGCGCTGGCGCTCGGTCTCACGCTCGTCGTGGCCCGATTCCTCTCGGCGCAGGCGAGCTTCGCGATCGCCGCTGCGATCCAGGCGCTGATCGTGATGGTGATCCCGGCCAACGCTCCGTTCACCCGGCTGGTCGACGGGCTCATCGGAGGCATCGCGGCACTCCTCGTCACCGCGCTCATCCCTCGGACCCTTCAGCGCGACGAGGTGCGCAGCGGCACGGCTGTGTATCGCGCACTGGATTCGGCGATGGGCACGCTCGCCCAGGCCCTTCGTCGCGGAGACCGTCTGCGTGCCGAACGCGGACTCGAGAAGGCGCGGGCCCTGCAGCCGCTGGTGGACGCCTGGTCGACGTCGCTGGAATCGGGCATCGCGATCGCCCGGATCTCTCCGTTCGTGCGCCGGCATCGCTCGGAGCTCCAGCGGCACGAGCGCATGCGCCAGTCGACCGATCTGGCCACGCGCAATCTGCGGGTCATCGCCCGCCGCGTGGTCTACCTGTGCGACGACGGAGCAGCCCGGCCCGTCGCGGCCGACACGGTCGGCGAGCTGGCTCGTGCCGCGCAGCTGGTCGCCCAGTCGCTCACCGACATCTCGATCGAACCCGTCGCACGCGAGGCGGTCAAAGCGGTCGCGGCGCGCCTGGACCCGGTCGCGATGCTCCCCGACTCGTCGCTCGGCGAGCAGAACCTGATCGCCGCGCTGCGACCGCTCGCTGTCGACCTGCTGACGGCCACGGGCATGCCCAGCGCCGAGGCCCGCGCCTGCGTGCCGCGGATCTGACCCGTACCGACCTGCGATCAGCCGGGCGCGACTTCGCTCCACGGCACGGTGAGTTCACCGAGACGCCAGCGCGAGCGCTCTGCGACGGAATGCCCGGAGTCCCTGAGCGCCGTCAGCGCCGCCTCCCAGCGCTGCACGGGTCCGAAGGGCGACATCCCGGCCGCGCGATCCCATTCGCCGTCGAGCGCGCCCAGCAGCGCGTGCACCCGCTCGCCCGGGACGTTGTGATGGATCAGCGCCTTCGGCAGCCGCTCGGCTGCGATCGAGGGGCGTTCGAGCCCGGTGAGCCGCAGCGAGATCGTGAGGGTCCGGGGGACGGCATCCGGTCCGATCGCGACCCAGGTGCAGATCCGTCCGAGCTCATCGCAGGTGCCCTCCACCAGCAGCCCGTCCGGCGCCAGCCGAGCCGCCATGCGGCTCCAGGCGGCCGCCACCTCGGACTCGTCGTACTGCCGCAGGACGTTCATCGCGCGGATGACGGCGGGCCGGCGTGGAGCGGGCACCTCGAACCCGCCGAGCGCGAACGAGACACGTGGCGCCGCCGCGAACGGGGTGCGTCCGGCCCGCACATCCGCGAGCTGGGACTCCGCGCGCGCGACGCGCGTCGGGTCGATCTCGAGCCCGAGGACGTCGATGTCCGGCCGCGTGCGGGCCAGGCGGGCCCACAGCTCCAGCGCGGTGACCGCGCTCGCCCCGAATCCGAGGTCGACCACGAGCGGCTCGGGCGCTCGCCGCAGCGACGGGTGCCGAGCGATCCACCGGTCCACGCGGCGGAGCCGGTTGGTGCCGGTCGTCCCGCGCGTGACCTGTCCGATGGGGGAGCGACCGCTGGCCATACGCTCATGATGCCAGCCCGCTCGCGGAGGACGGCGACGCCGGATGGCGTGCGGGCGCGTGGCTATCATGGGGCAATGACCGCGCCCTATACGCTGATCCTCCTCCGCCACGGCCAGAGCGTCTGGAACGAGCTCAACCTCTTCACCGGATGGGTCGATGTGCGGCTCTCCGACAAGGGTGAGGCCGAAGCCATCCGCGGCGGCGAGCTGCTCGCCGAGTCGGGCCTGCTCCCCGACGTGCTGCACACCTCGGTGCTCAGTCGCGCGATCCAGACCGCGAATCTCGCCCTGGATGCCGCCGACCGCCTGTGGATCCCCGTCAAGCGCACGTGGCGCCTCAACGAGCGGCACTACGGCGCGCTGCAGGGCAAGGACAAGGCGCAGACGCTCGAGGAGTTCGGCCCGGAGCAGTTCATGCTGTGGCGCCGCTCGTTCGACGTGCCGCCCCCGCCGCTCGCCGACGACTCCGAGTTCAGCCAGGTCGGCGACCCGCGCTATGTCGGCATCGACGGCGAGGTGCCGCGCACCGAGTCCCTCGCGCTCGTGATCGACCGGTTCCTGCCGTACTGGGAGAGCGACATCGTCCCCGACCTCCGCGCCGGCAAGACCGTGCTGGTCACCGCCCACGGCAACTCGCTGCGCGGACTCGTCAAGCACCTCGACGGCATCAGCGATGCCGACATCGCCGAACTGAACATCCCGACCGGCATCCCGCTGGTCTACCGGCTCGACGAGAACCTCCAGCCGATCGGCCCGGGCGAGTACCTCGACCCGGAGGCCGCCGCCGCGGGCGCCGCCGCGGTCGCCAGCCAGGGGAAGAAGTAACGAAACGAGGGCGGATGCTGCCGAAGCAGCATCCGCCCTCGTTCGACTCCGGCTACGGCGTGACGACGTCGATCGTGTCGGTCTCGACGGTCCAATCTCCGGTGGAGAGGTAGACGACCTTCTTCGCGACGGAGACCGCGTGATCGGCGAAGCGCTCGTGGTAGCGGCTGGCGAGCGTTGCATCGACGGTGGCCGACGCCTCGCCCTTCCAGCTGTCGCTGAGCACCTTCTCGAAGACGCTGATGTGCAGGTCGTCGAGCTGGTCGTCGTCGTTGCGGATCTCCTCGGCGAGAGCCTGGTCTTCGGTGCGCAGCAGCTCGGTGAGCTTCCGCGCGACGTTGACGTCGAGCTCGCCCATCTTGGTGAAGGTCGACTTCAGCCCCTTCGGGATGGCGCGCTCGGGGAACCGCATGCGCGTGAGCTGCGCGATGTGCTCGGCGATGTCGCCCATCCGCTCGAGCGATGCGCTGATCCGCAGGGCGCTCACGACGATGCGCAGATCACGCGCGACCGGCTGCTGGCGCGCGAGGATCTCGATCGCGAGCTCGTCGAGTGCGACGGCCTTCTCATCGATGACGACGTCGGCCTCGATCACTTCCTCCGCGAGCGCGACGTCACTCGAGCTGAACGCCCGCGTCGCCTTGTCGATGGCGACGGTGACGAGTTCGGCGATCTCGACGAGACGTCCCTGGACGTCCTCGAGGGACTGATGGAAGACTTCGCGCATTGCAGCACCTTTCGTGTTCCGCAGCAGGCACATGCCTCGCGACCTGGCGATTGTCGCCATCGAAGGTTAACGAACGGTGCCGCGAGAGTGAATACTAACCGGCCCGCTCCCCGTAGGCGCGCGGGACGTCCTGGTCGGCATCCTGGGCGCCTCTACGCTTGAGCCATGGACACGTCGCAGCTCGCGCTGCTCGCTCTGCTTCTCGGAGCGGTCATCGGGGGCTCGGCTGCGTTGGTGATCATGCTCGCGATCAGAGCAAGGGATCGGGCGCGGATCGAGACGTCGTCGGAGATCCCCGCCGGTGTGCGCGAGGTTCTGCACGGCATGGACGACGCGGCGATCGTGATCGACGCCTCATCGACGGTGCTGGCGGCGTCGGCCGCGGCGGTGCCGTTCCACCTCGACGAGGGCAGCGTCCTCTCCTCGGACGAGCTGCGGGGCATCGCCCGGCGCGTGCGCAGCTCCGAATCCGCGGTCACCGCGACCCTGAGGCTGCGGCGGGGTGCTCCTCCGGCCGAGCCCCGCCTGGTCGTGGTCCGCGCGACGCGCATCTCGGCCCGACTCACCCTGCTCGTCCTGCGCGACATCACCGAGCGGGAGCGCGTCGAGCAGATGCGCCGCGATTTCGTGGCGAACACGAGCCACGAGCTGAAGACGCCGGTCGGCGCGGTGAGCCTCCTCGCCGAGGCGATCGAGTCGGCCGCCGACGATCCCGACCAGGTGCGAGACTTCGCGGGGCGCCTCACCGCCGAGGCGGCCAGGCTCGCGCAGCTCACCTCCCGCATCATGAACCTCTCCCGCCTGCAGGCCACCGACGAGTTCACCGACGAGCGCGAGGTCGCCGTCGACGAGATCGTGGCCTCGGCCGTCGAGGCCCACGCGATCCAGGCCGGCTCGACCGGTGTCGAGATCGTGCGCGGCGGCGAGCGCGGCCTCTACGTGCGCGGAGATGCGCAGGTGCTCAGCGAGGCGATCGCCAACCTGATCGCGAACGCGATCGCCTACTCGCCGCGAGGCTCCAGCGTCGGGGTCGGCGTGAAGTCGGTCGAGAACGTCGTGGAGATCGCCGTCACCGACCGCGGGATCGGAATCGCCGAGGGCGACCAGGAGCGCGTCTTCGAGCGCTTCTACCGGGCCGACCAGGCGCGTTCCCGGCGCACCGGCGGCACCGGACTCGGGCTCGCCATCGTCAAGCACGCCGTGCAGCGTCACGGCGGTGAGGTGCGGCTCTGGTCCCGCCCCGGGCGCGGCTCGACCTTCACGATCCGGCTTCCCCTGATCGATCCGCCGGTAGACCAGGTGCAGCCCAAGAAGCGCCGCAAGAAGAAGCGGGCCACTCCCGCCGCAGCATCCCACCCCACGAATGGAGCACCCGCATGACTCGCGTCCTGATCGTCGAGGACGAGCCGGATCTCGCCGACCCGCTCGCCTACCTCCTGCGCCGAGAGGGGTACGACGTCGAGATCGCCGAGGACGGGCCCGCAGCGCTCGCGGCCTACCGCGACCGCGGAGCGGACATCGTGCTGCTGGACCTCATGCTGCCCGGAATGTCGGGAACAGAGGTGTGCCGTCAGATCCGCGCGACCTCGCGGGTGCCGATCATCATGCTGACGGCGAAGGACTCCGAGGTGGACATCGTCGTCGGGCTCGAGCTCGGCGCCGATGACTACGTCACGAAGCCCTATTCGTCCCGCGAGCTGCTGGCGCGCATGCGTGCCGTCCTGCGGCGGCTCTCCCAGAATGAAGCCGATCTCGAGGACCATGTGCTCGACGGCGGGCGGGTGGTGCTGGACATCGACCGCCACACGGTGTCGGTGGAGGGTCGCGAGATCAACATGCCGCTCAAGGAATTCGAGCTGCTCGAGGTGCTCATGCGCAACGCCGGGCGGGTCCTCACGCGCGGCCAGCTCATCGACCGGGTGTGGGGCACCGACTACTTCGGCGACACGAAGACGCTCGATGTGCACATCAAGCGCATCCGCTCGCGGATCGAGAAGCACCCGAGCGATCCGTCGATGCTCATGACGGTGCGGGGGCTCGGCTACCGGTTCGAGGGCTGACGCCGCTCGGACTGAGACCGGCGGCTCAGGGCAGCAGGTCGCCGTAGTAGTCGAGCGAGCCGTCGAGCACGGGCACGTCGAACAGGATGCCGTCGCTGTCGCCGGACTGGAAGAACATGGGCAGGTTCGCGCCCGGCTTCGTGTCGATGCCTTCGAGCAGGAGCGGCTCGTTCTCCTCGGTGCCGAGGCTCACGGTGCTGTTCGCGGGCACCCGGATCTTCTCGGTCGACTTCGATGAGCCTTCACCCCACTGGATGGTCAGCGTCTCGGACTCGCTCGTCTGGTTGACGATCGCGGCGACGAGGTTGCCGTCGACGCCTTCCTCGTCGGTGACGATGAGGACGTTGCGCACCTGCAGGGGGCCCGAATCCGGGATGTTCACGCCGTCGGACGGCGAGTACGGGATCGTCGTCGCCTGAGTGGAGAGCATGGCGCAGCCGGTCGTACCGAGGACCACGAGGGCGCCTAGGGCGAGCGACGCGATGAGGCGCGATTTCACGGATCCTCCTGGGACGGCTGAGGGCATCTCTAGCATTCTAGGGGTTCGCCGTGAGCCGCGTGGAGGCGCGCGCGAGGGGCTCGCGCAGGCGGACGTGAGGGGTGGGTGGCGAACCTTACCGCATCTTCGCCTGTGGTATCCTGGAGGTTGCCGAAAGGACATAACTCCATGCTTTTTGAGGTTGGCGAAACGGTCGTCTACCCCCATCACGGGGCCGCGACGATCATCGAAGTCAAGGACCGGGTCATCAAGGGCGAGACCAAGAGATACCTGAAGCTCAACGTCACACAGGGGGATCTGATCATCGAGGTCCCCGCGGAGAATGTCGACCTCGTCGGCGTTCGCGACGTCATCGGCAAAGAGGGGCTCGACCGGGTCTTCGAGGTCCTTCGGGCACCCTTCACCGAGGAGCCCACGAACTGGTCCCGTCGGTACAAGGCCAACCTCGAGAAGCTCGCCTCCGGCGATGTCATCAAGGTGAGCGAGGTCGTGCGCGACCTGTGGCGACGTGACCAGGACCGCGGACTGTCCGCCGGTGAGAAGCGCATGCTCGCGAAGGCGAAGCAGATCCTCATCTCCGAGCTCGCGCTCGCCGAGAAGACCGACGAAGAGCAGGCCGGCGCGATCCTCGACGAGGTCCTGGCTTCCTGAGTCGGCCGCACCGGTAGCGTGAGGGCGTGAGCATCACGCCTGTGCCGCGCATCGCGGTCATCGTCGTCGCGGCCGGGTCCGGAACACGGCTCGCCGCAGGCGTGCCGAAGGCGTTCGTCGGCATCGACGAGCACAGCATGCTCCGTCACGCCCTCACCCGGGTCTTCGACGGGCCGCAGGCGCAGGTCGTGATCGTCGCGCCGGAAGGGCGCGAGGGCGATGCACTGACCGACGCGCTCGCCGCCGCCGGTGATCGGCGCGACCTCGTGACGATCGTCGCCGGCGGCCCGACGCGGCAGTCCTCCGTCGCGGCCGGGCTCGGTGCGCTCTGGGGGGACGTCGACGTGGTGCTGGTGCACGACGCCGCGCGGGCTCTGACACCGCCGGCCGTGTTCGAGCGCGTGATCGCGGCCGTCGACGCCGGACGCCCGGGGGCCATACCGGTGTTGCCGGTGATCGACACGATCAAACGGGTCGAGGACGCCTCGATCGTGGCCGCCGTCGACCGCGCCGAGCTGTCGGCCGCCCAGACGCCCCAGGGCTTCCGCCGGAGCATTCTGGATGCCGCATACGAGATCGCAGACCGCGAGTACACCGATGACGCCGCGCTGGTCGCCGCAGCAGGGCACACGGTCGCGGTCGTCGACGGCGACCCACTGGCCTTCAAGATCACCACGCCCGCGGACCTCGACCGGGCGCGGTCGCTCGTGGCGCGGCATCCGCTGACGCAGTCGACCGCGCATCTGGGCAATGCGATGCCGATCCCTCGGGTCGGCGTCGGAACCGACGTGCACGCGTTCGGCGGCGACGGACCGCTCTGGCTCGCGGGACTGGAGTGGCCGGCCGAGCCCGCGCTCTCCGGCCACTCCGACGGCGACGCCGTGGCCCATGCGATCGTCGACGCCCTGCTGTCGGCGGCGGGGCTCGGCGACATCGGAACGCACTTCGGCACCGACCATCCCGAGTACGCGGGCGCGCACGCGGATGCGTTCCTCTCGCGGACGCTCGCGCTGCTCGGTGAGGCGGGCTGGCGCATCGGCAACGTCGCGGTGCAGGTCCAGGCGAACCGCCCTCGATTCGCCGCGAGGCGCGTGGAAGCGGAGCACGCGTTGTCGTCAGCTCTCGGCGGAGCGCCGGTCTCGGTGTCCGCAACGACGACCGATGGCCTCGGCTTCACCGGTCGCGGCGAAGGCGTCGCGGCGTTCGCCTTCGCACTGGTCGTCTCCGCCTGAGCGAACGAGGGTCGCCGCGCCAGCTCGGCTCAGAGCGTGCGTGTCATGAAGACCGAGTACGGATCGTCGGTGTAACCCTCGAACGGGCCGCACAGCGTGAAGCCCTCGCTCTCGTAGAGCCGCTGGGCCGGAACGAATTCCTCGGGGCTGCCGGTTTCGAGCCAGAGGCTGGTCATTCCCCGCGCACGCGCTTCGGCCACGATGTGCCGCAGGATCGCGCGGCCGACGCCGCTGCCGCGGAAGCGATCGTCCACGCGCATCGACTTGAGCTCGCCTCGCTCGGCGTCGATCGTCTTGAGTGCGCCGATTCCGGCCAGCTCGCCGTCGATCCATGCCGACCAGAAGGTGATCGACGGATGCCGAAGCCCGTCCACATCGAGGGCGTGCACGCTCTCCGCGGGCGAGGTGTCGTGCATGCCGTCCAGATGGAACGCGATCAGCGCGCGGATCGCGTCGCCGCTCAGGTCGTCGGTGCGGATCTCGATGTCGGGCATCGTCACCCCTCCACCGCGAAGGGCACAGGGTCGCGAGGGGCGCGGGAGCCCCACGCGAGCAGCGCGAGACCGAGGGCGAGGATGGCGAGCCCGATGATCGCGAGTGCGGAGAGGCGTTCGCCGAGCACGACGATGCCGAGGATGCTGGCGGTGAGCGGTTCGCCGAGGGTGAGCGTCGCGGCGGTGGCGGCGGTGAGCCCGCCCAGACCCCAGGTGAACATGACGTAGGCGATCGAGATCGTGGCCAGACCGAGCCAGAGCGCCATGACGAGACCTGTCGGGGTGGCAAGCCACGCGAGGTCGACGAAAGGCAGCACGAGCGCGGAGATCACGGCAGAGCTCGCACCCATCGACCCGACCACCGTGAACGGATCCCAGCCTTCGTCGAGCAGCCTCCGCTGCACATTGGCGATGACTGCGAACGTCGCGCCGGCACCGACGCTGCCGAGCAGTCCGATCGGATCGGTCCCTCCACCACCGGCCCCACCGGCGGCGGCGGCCTCGCCGCCGAAGCCGAGCAGGACGACGCCGACCGTCGCGAGCGCGGTGGCGGTCATCCAGGTGCCGCTGGGCATCCGACGCGTGAGTCCCCACTCGAGCAGGCCGGCGAGGATCGGAGCCGATCCGAGGGCGACGACCGTGCCGACCGCGACGCCGTTGCGCTCCGTACCGAGGAAGAACAGCGGCTGGTACAGGGCGAGGCAGAACCCGGTGAGCACCATCAGGGCGATCGGGCGGATGCCGCCCGTGGCGAGGCTCAGCGGCCGAGGCTCGCCGGTCGCCCTGCTGCGCAGCGCATGCCGTCGTGTCAGGAGGAACGCGATGATCGCGAGGCCCGTGCCGCCGATCACGAGTCGGACCGCGCCGACCGACAGGGGAGTGGTGCCCTCCGGCCCGAGGGCCATCGCAGTGCCGGTCGTGCCGAACAGCAGCGCGGCGGCGAGGACGGCGAAGACGTGGAGCACCCTCCAGTTCTACAGGCACCGGCATCCGGTCGCCGATTCGCGTGGCGGTGGATCCGCGTGCACAACCGCGGACATCAGTTCCGACGCGCCGTGGTGCGGCATCCCCAATGGGCGTGTCGGCCACGAGCTCCGCCGCCATGCTCACCGCCTTGTCACGCCCAGGTTCGGCCGCGGGGCCGCCGGTAGGCTGGTGCGGTGACACCCGGTACATCGCCCGTGAGGCTCTACGACACCAAAGCGCAGTCCCTGCGCGACTTCGTGCCGCTGGACCCCTCGAACGTGACGGTGTACGTCTGCGGCCCGACGGTGCAGTCCGGTCCGCACATCGGGCACCTGCGCGGCGCGCTGAGCTTCGACATCCTGCGGCGCTGGCTCGCCCATCGCTTCGGCCGGGTGACGTTCGTGCGCAACGTCACCGACATCGACGACAAGGTGCTGGCCAACGCGACCGCGTCCGAGCCGTGGTGGGCGCTGGCGTACCGGATGGAGCTGGAGTTCTCGCAGGCGTATGCCGCGATCGGCATCGCCCCGCCCACCTACGAGCCGCGGGCCACCGCGTCGATCCCGCAGATGCAGGAACTGATCGCCCGCCTGATCGAGGCGGGGCATGCCTACGCGGCGAACGGCGACGTGTACTTCGACGTGCGCTCCTGGGCCGAATACGGCTCGCTCACCCGTCAGTCGCTCGATGCCATGGAGCCGGCGCTGGATGCCGATCCTCGCGGCAAGCACGATCCGCGTGACTTCGCCCTGTGGAAGGGCGCCAAGCCCGATGAGCCGGAGAGCGCCACCTGGGCATCGCCATGGGGCTCCGGTCGCCCCGGCTGGCACATCGAATGCTCGGCGATGTCTCGCCGGTACCTCGGACCCGAGTTCGACATCCACGGCGGCGGGCTGGATCTGCGCTTCCCGCATCACGAGAACGAGCTCGCCCAGTCGACCGCCGCGGGCGACCCGTTCGCGCGCTACTGGGTGCACAACGGGCTCGTGACCGTCGGCGACCAGAAGATGTCGAAGTCCCTCGGCAACTTCCTGCTCGCCGAAGACGTGCTGCGCGAGCGCGACCCGCTCGTGGTCCGCTACGCGCTCGCCGCCGCGCACTACCGGTCGAGTCTGGACATCACGGCATCCTCCTTCGACGAGGCGGAGACCGCGCTGGACCGCATCCGCGTCTTCCTCGAGCGCGCGCTGCGCACCCTGCAGGATGACTCCGACGATGTGCGCATCGACGCCGTCGTGCCGGAGCGCTTCGCAGCCGCGATGGACGACGACCTCGGCGTGCCTCAGGCGCTCGCGGTGCTCCACGAGACCGTTCGAGCCGGCAACACGGCACTGGACGAGGGCGACCGCGCGGCGACGCTGGCCGCGTTCGCCGATGTGGCGATCATGACCGGCGTGCTGGGCATCGACCCGCTCGACCCCGCCTGGCACACGGACTCGCCGGGGGCTGAGGCAACCGCCCTCGGCGCTCTCGTCCGCAGCCTCATCGCTCAGCGCGCCGACGCGCGCGCCGCCAAAGACTGGGCAGCAGCCGATCGCATCCGCGACGCGGTCGCCGCCGCGGGCATCACGCTCGAAGACACGAACGACGCAACACATTGGAGTATTCATGGCCGGTAGCAAGCCGGGGCGCCCTGGCGCCAGCAAGGGCAAGAAGGGCCCCACCAAGGGCACGGGCGGCAAGAACAAGCGCTCGCTCGAGGGCCGCGGACCGACCCCGAAGGCCGAGGATCGCGCGTGGCACCCGGCCGGCAAGCGGAAGGCGGCGCAGGAGCGCTACGCGGCCGCCGGCGGCAAGGGCAGGCCTGCGGGGCAGTCGCAGTCGCGCCCCCGCGCCGCGAAGAAGGACGACGACACCGAAGTGGTGACCGGGCGCAACTCGGTGCTCGAGGCGCTGCGCGCCAAGATCCCGGCGACCGCGTTCTACATCGCGCAGCGTGTCGAGATGGACGACCGCGTCAAGGAGATGCTCTCGATCGCCACGCATCGCGAGATCCCCGTGATGGAGGTGACCCGGCCCGAGCTCGACCGGATGGCCGGCTTCGACGGCGTGCACCAGGGCGTCGCGCTCAAGGTCCCGCCGTACGAATACGCGCACCCGCAGGACCTGCTCGAGAACGTCATCGAGAAGGGCCGCACCCCGCTGTTCGTCGCGCTCGACGGCGTGACCGATCCGCGCAACCTCGGTGCGATCATCCGCTCGACCGGCGCCTTCGGCGGTCACGGCGTGATCCTCCCGCAGCGTCGTTCTGCGAGCGTCAACAGCGCAGCCTGGAAGACGAGCGCCGGCGCCGCGGCACGCATCCCGGTCGCGATCGCGCCGAACCTCACCGCGACGCTCAAGGAGTTCAAGAAGCAGGGCGTCTTCGTCCTGGGCCTCGACGGCGGCGGAGACGTCTCGCTGCCCGCGCTGGAGCTCGCCGACCGACCGGTCGTGATCGTCGTCGGATCCGAGGGCAAGGGCCTGTCGCGTCTCGTGAGCGAGACGTGCGACCAGATCGTCTCCATCCCGATCGATGCCGCCACCGAGTCGCTGAACGCGGGGATCGCGGCATCCGTCGCCCTGTACCAGGTGTCGACGCTGCGCGCCCAGAAGGGCGCCTGACCCGACCACTGAGACGCGGTGTTTCATTCTCGGGAATGAAACACCGCGTCTCGCCCTTGCAACCGACGACCCCGTCGAAAGGAAACAACATGGCACGCATCGCCGTCATCGGAGGAACCGGCTACGCCGGCCGCAACATCGTCGCCGAGGCGGTGAGTCGCGGTCACACGGTCGTGTCGGTGGCCAGATCCGTGCCCGCGGAGCGTGTCGAAGGCGCCACCTACATCGAGGGGACACTGCTGGATTCCCCCAGCCTCGCGACCGAGCTCGAAGGCGTCGACGTCGTCGTCTCCACCGTTCCCGCACGGGGCGACATGGTCGGAAACGTGCGTCCGGGCGTGGCTGAGCTCGTCGCAGACCTGCCGACGAGCGTCCGCATCGGCGTGATCGGCGGCGCGGGCGGAAGCCTCGCCGCTGAGGGCGGCCCGCGCGTGGTCGACCTCGACACGTTCACCGACGAGTACAAGCCCGAGGCGCTCGAGGCGATCGGCATCCTGGATGACCTGCGGGCGACGGATGCCGCGCGCGACTGGTTCTACATCCACCCGGCCGGCGGCTTCGGCGTCTGGAACCCGGGGGAGCGCACCGGCACCTACCGCGACGGCGGCGACGTCATCGTGACGGATGCCGACGGTGAGTCGTACATCTCGGGCCCGGACCTCGCGGTCGCGGTGGTCGACGAGATCGAAGAGCCGAAGCACTCGCGCGAGCGCTTCACCGTCGGGTACTAGACCAGATCCCGCCAGTCGACGCTGTCCGCGTCGTCGTCCTGCACCGGGATGTCGGCCGTGATCACCGGGAGCGCCATCGTCTCGGTGACCGGCCCCATCAGCGTCGCCTCATCGCGGCGGTGCCGCAGCACGTCGTCGATGTAGCTGGAGATCGCCTCGGCGAGCGGCACGGACCGGCCGCGGGCCTGCGACATGTACCAGCGGTGCTCGAGCACCTGGTGGAACACCTCGGCGGGCTCGAGCTTGGCACGCAGGTCGAACGGGATCGACTTGATCACCGGTTCGAACACGCGGGTGAGCCACTCGTGAGCGACCATGTCCTCGTCGTCGCCGAGGCGTGAGATGCGCGCCCGGAACTCGTCGAGGTCGTTGAGCAGGCGCCGCGCCTGGTTCTCCTCGACATCGAGTCCGGTCAGTCGCAGCAGCCGCCGCGTATGATGCCCGGCATCCACCACCTTCGGCTCGATCGAGACCTTCGTGCCGTCGATCGTCGCCTGGATCGACATCTCACCGATGTCGAACCCGAGGTCGTTCAGTCTCTGCACCCGCTCGGTGATACGCCAGGACTCGTTGGCGGCGAACGTCTCCTGGTCGGTCAGCGCGGTCCACAGCGACCGGTACGACGACATGATGCCGTCCGCGATCGCGATCGCATCGACCCCGCCTTCCAGGCGGCCGCCGGCCTCGAGGTCCATGATCTCGCCCGCGATGTTCGTGCGCGCGACGTCCAGGTCGTGAGCCCGCTGACCGGCGGTCAGGCCGCTCTCATGCAGCTCGCCGGTCTCGGCGTCCACGAGGTACGCCGCGAAGGCGCCGGCATCGCGGCGGAACAGCGTGTTCGACAGCGACACGTCGCCCCAGAAGAACCCCACGTTGTGCAGGCGCACGAGCAGCACCGCGAGCGCGTCGACGAGGCGATTGGCGGTGTCGGGCCGGAGCACCTGCGTGAACAGGGCCCGGTAGGGCAGGGAGAACTTCAGGTGGGCGGTCACCAGCGCGGCCGGCAGCGGCCTGCCGTCGGCATCCGTCCGTCCCGCGATCACGGCGACACGATCCACGCACGGCGCATCGAGGCGGTCCAGGTTGCCGAGCATGTCGTACTCGCGGCGGGCCATCTCCTCGGTCGTCTCCTTGATGGCGACGACCCGGCCGGAGAGATTCGCGAACCGCACCAGGTGGCGGGAAAGCCCCTTCGGCAGGAACACGATCGTGCTGCTGGGCCACTCGCCCAGCGGCGTCGACCACGGCAGCGACAGCAGGCCGGGATCCACCGAACTCGCGGTGATGCTGAGCGCGTCTGGCATCTGGCTCCCCGGTGCGGCGCGGAAAAGAGAAACCGCGGCGCGGGGGTCGATGACCCTCCGCGCCGCGGTCGCGATATTAGCTGCCCGAGATCACCGGAGCGTCGTTGAGGCGCTCGCCGGACTCGACGTCGAACGCGTGGACGTGACCGGCCGTCGCGGCGAGCGTGACCGTGTCACCCGCGTTCGGGTGACGGCGACCGTCGACGCGCGCGACGATGTCGGTGCGCTTGCCGGCGATGTCGGTGTGGCCGTACAGGTAGCCGTCAGCGCCGAGCTCCTCGACGAGGTCCACGACGACCGAGAGGCCCTTGCCATCGGCCGGGCCGACGACGATGTCCTCGGGACGGACGCCGACAGTGACCTGGCTGCCGTGCGCGCGGCCGACCGTGTCGCGGTCGAGCGCGACGACCTCGGAGCCGAACTGCACGCCGCCCTCGGCGAGGTCCGCCGGGAACAGGTTCATGGCCGGCGAGCCGATGAAGCCGGCGACGAACACGTTGTTCGGGCGCTCGTAGAGGTCGCGCGGGGTGCCGACCTGCTGCAGGAGACCGTCCTTCAGCACGGCGATCCGGTCGCCCATGGTGAGCGCCTCGGTCTGGTCGTGCGTGACGTAGACGGTCGTGACGCCGAGTCGGCGCTGCAGCGATGCGATCTGCGTACGCGTCTGCACGCGCAGCTTCGCGTCGAGGTTCGACAGCGGCTCGTCCATGAGGAACACCTGGGGCTGGCGGACGATGGCGCGACCCATCGCGACGCGCTGACGCTGGCCACCCGAGAGTGCCTTGGGCTTGCGGGTGAGGTAGTCCTCGAGGTCGAGGAGCTTCGCGGCCTCGAGCACGCGCGCCGCGCGCTCGTCCTTGCCGACACCGGCGATCTTCAGAGCGAAGCCCATGTTCTCGGCGACGGTCATGTGCGGGTACAGCGCGTAGTTCTGGAACACCATCGCGATGTCGCGGTCCTTCGGCGGGACGTCGGTGACGTCGCGGTCGCCGATGAGGATGCGGCCGGAGTTGACCTCTTCGAGGCCGGCCAGCATTCGCAGGGACGTGGACTTGCCACAGCCGGAGGGTCCGACGAGAACGAGGAATTCCCCGTCTCCGACCTCGAGGTTGAGCTTGTCGACCGCGGCACGAGTGCCCCCGGGGTACAAGCGCGTTGCGTTGTCGAACGTGACTGACGCCATTGATTCTTCTCCTTCACCGGCAGGTACGTGCCGGACGATCCGTAGTGATGGAATTTGCGGGGCGAACCGCACGCCCTTCGTCGGGCGCTCCCCAAGTATGACACGGGCCGCGCGCAGGCGCCGTCTGGGTATTTCCCAGCCTGCCTGGCTAGCATCGTCCTCGGTCGCCTCCCGTGCGGCCGTGCAGGGCCACCGGCCCGCAATCCGCCCCGAGAGGTCCCATGTCGAGCGACGAGTCCCCTAATGTGCCCGCTGAGCGGGACCGCCGTCATGCGGTCCGCGAGAAGGCGCAGCAGGTTCAGGCGCAGCAGTCGCGAGCGCGCCGCATCCGGACGGCCTCGATCGCCGCGGGTGTCGTCGCCATCGTCGCGATCGCCGCTCTCGTTGTCACGTGGACGGTCACGTCCGTCGCCTCCCAGCCGCTGCTGAACCCGTCGAACGTCACCGACGACGGCTTCGTCGTGACCACGGTCACCGGCGTCGGCTCGCCCGACGAGTCGGGCACGGTCGATGACGAAGCAGTGCAGTCGCTGGACGCGGTCCCGACTGAGACCGCGACGCCTACGCCTACGCCCACGGCGACGCCGACACCGGGTGCGACCGAGCAGCCCGTGGTCGACATCCGCGTCTACGTCGACTACCTCTCGACCGGCTCCCACGACTTCCAGCTCGCGAACGTGCAGCAGCTCTCCAAGTGGGTCAGCGAGGACGCCGCGACCCTCACGTACTACCCGGTTGCGATGCTGACCGCGAAGTCCAACGGAACGAAGTACTCGCTGCGCGCCGCGAGCGCCGCGGCCTGCGTGGCGACGCACTCGCCCGAGACCTTCTTCGCCTACAACAACGCGCTGCTGGCCCAGCAGCCGACCGTCGACTCGGACGGCTACACCGACGTGGAGCTGGCCGACATGGCCGTCGCGTCGGGAGCCGATTCACCTAAGGTCGTGCGCTCGTGCATCGAGAAGCAGGCGTTCGCCTCGTGGGCGAAGTCGGCGACCGAACGTGCGCTGCAGGGTCTCCCCGACACCGAAGACGTGGCCCTCACCGGCACGCCGATGGTGCTCGTGAACGGCATCCCGTATGTCGGCGCGCTCGATGACCCCAAGGAGTTCGCGCAGTTCGTGCTGACCAGTGCGAGCGACGCGTACTACAGCACCCCGACGCCGACGGCGACCCCGTCGCCGAGCGCGACCCCCACCCCGTAGCGGATGCTGCGCGCACGGCTTCGGTAGACTCGGAGCCCTGCCGACTTGGCGCAATTGGTAGCGCACCTAACTTGTAATTAGGGGGTTACGGGTTCAAGTCCCGTAGTCGGCTCCACGAAGCTCGGCTGACCGGTATTCCTCGTCCTAACTGGACCAAGATGCACGCAGCCGACCATGCCCCCGGCATGCCCAGTGACATCCGGCCGTCGAGGTTGTAGCTTTCAGTCACCCGCCGATCTGGGAGATCGCGATGCCTCGCTCTATTCGTGCGGCAATGCTGCCGCTGCTGCTGGTCGCCGCCCTGGTGGGGTGCACGGCGCCGACGGGGGAGCCGACGCCCGCCACCACCGCGACTGCGAACTCCGCCGACAACGACGCGCCCCGTACGGAGATGGCCGCCGGGATCGCATCGGTGGTCGAGTCGGCGATGGAGGACATGCATCTGAAGGCGGTGCTGGTCGAGGTGCGGATCGGCGATGAGACGGTCATCAGTGAGGCGTTCGGCGAATCGATGACGGAGGTTCCGGCCACCGCCGATATGCACTTCCGCAACGGTGCGGTCGCTTTCTCGTACATCAGCAATCTGCTGCTGCAGTACGTCGACGACGGCACGCTCTCGCTCGACGACACGATCGACGAGTGGGTGCCGGAACTGCCCGAGTCCGACAAGGTGACTCTGCTCATGCTCACCAACCAGACCACCGGCTACCCCGATTTCGAGCAGAACGCCGACTGGTTGGCGGCATACAACGCCGACCCGTTCCACCTGTTCACTTACGAGGAGCGCATCGACTACGCGTTCTCGACGCCGTTGCAGTTCGAGCCGGGCACGAACTGGAGCTACGCGCACACCAATTTCATGATCCTCGGCCACATCCTCGAGAAGGTGGCCGGCCGCCCGCTCGACGAGCAGATCCAGGACAAGGTGCTCACGCCGATGGGGCTCACCGAGACCGCGGCGTACACCACGTCGTTCATCCCCGAACCCGTGCTGCACGCGTTCAGCTCCGAGCGCCGGCAGGCGCTGGGCGTGCCTGCCGGCGCTGCGTTCACCGAAGAGTCGAGCTTCTGGAACCCCGCGTGGGGTACCCCGATCGGGCTCGCGCAGACCACGACGATCTCAGACATGGCGTCGACCGCGGTCGCGATCGGCACCGGCGAGCTGCTGAGCGACGAGAGCTTCCACGCGATGACCGACTCGAAGCTCATCGGCTTCGGCGAGAAGCTCCCCGCCTGCGAGCCGTCGTGCTTCACGCAGGTGGACGCCTACAACTACGGCTTGGGCGTAGTCCGGTCAGGGGAGTGGATACTGCAGAACCCGCTGTTGAGCGGGTACAGCGCCGCCGAGGCATACCTGCCAGCGCAGGAGATCTCGATCGCGGTCGCGAACACGTTCGAACCCGAGGCGTTCGACTGCAACGGCATCTACGACAACACCGCCGACGCCCTCTTCCGGCTGATCGCCGCTCACGTCGTCCCCGAGCACGCTCCTCCGACGGCGCCGCCGAGGGAACCCGAATGCTGACTGTCGTCAGTTGCCCGGCTCGAACGTGAGCGAGACGGGCGTCGAGCCGCTGCCCCGGTCGAAGTACAGGGTCGCGGTGACCGTCGCACCGCCCTCAGACGGGCCGACCGTCGCCGTGAAGCCGTCTCCGGTGCCGTCCCGGTTGAAGTCCGCGAGCTCCTCGTCGAGGGCGTCGATCTGAGCCTGATCCCAGCCGTACGTCGGCGCGAGCGCGGTCACCCGCTTGACGGCATCCGCCCACGTTCCCGTGCCGTCGAGTGCGACGGTCACCGAAGCGAGTTCGCCGTCCTGCGTCACGGCCGTGAGCGCGGCGACGTCATCGACGACGTACACGTCGTCCTGGCCGGCGACGACTGCGCGGACGGGTCTGCGGAACTCCGCGGACTTCTCGGCATCCGCCGCCATCCCGAGCTTCTCGGCGGGAAGCGCGCCCTCGCCGATCCGCACGCGCAGGATGCCCTCGACGTTGACGTAGTCGAAGCCGGCATCGGTGAGCATGCTCGACCCGTCGGTCGCCTTCTGGTCCGTGGATGCGGCCGGGTTCTCCTCAGCCCACCACGAGCCCTGCACCGCGAACGTGGCGAGCACGACGAGCCCGATCGCGACCACCAGCACCGTCGCCGGCAGCCAGGTCAGGAGAGTGCGCGTGCGCGCGGAAACGGCCACACTTCAGGGTAACCGCGGGTGGGGACGCTCCCGGCATGATGGGGGAGTGACCCGCGCCCGCATGCCCGCCTGGATCGCCCTCGGCGGCGCGGTGCTGGTCGGCGTGTTCACCGCTCTGCAGGCGCGAATCAACGGTCAGCTGGGCGCGCGGCTGGACGACGGGCTGGTTGCGGCCGTCGTGTCGTTCGGCTCGGGCCTGGTGATCCTGATCGTGCTGTCGGCAGCCGTCCCGGCCGGCCGGCGCGGATACGCTGCGCTCGTCGCCGGCGTGCGCTCGCGCGGCATCCCGTGGTGGATGCTGGCCGGCGGCGCAGCCGGCGCGCTCACGGTCGCGACGCAGGGCATCGCGGTGGCGATCATCGGCGTCTCGCTCTTCACCGTCGGCGTGGTCGCGGGTCAGGCGCTGTGCGGTCTCGTGCTCGATCGACTCGGCTACGGACCCGCGGGTGTCGTCGCCGTCACCCTCCCGCGGCTGCTCGGCGGCGTGCTCGCCCTCGTGGCGGTCGGCATCGCGCTGACCGGCGACGGCTTGACCGGCATTCCGCTGTGGATGCTCGCCCTCCCGCTGCTGACCGGAATCGGCATCGCGTGGCAGCAGGCGACGAACGGCCGGCTGCGCCAGCGCGTCGGCACGCCCCTGACCGCCACGCTGGTCAACTTCGTGGGAGGCACGATCATCCTGGCGGTCGCCGCGGTCGTGCACGTGGCGTTCGTCGGATCGCCCGCGGCGTTCCCGCCGGACCCCTGGCTGTACACCGGCGGCGCGATCGGGGTGGTGTACATCTTCATGTCGGCCGCGCTCGTGGCGCACACAGGCGTGCTGCTGCTGGGCCTCGGCGCCGTGGTGGGCCAGCTCGGCATGTCGTTCGCGCTGGACGCGCTGTGGCCGGCACCGGCGAGCCCGGGGATCGCCCAGGAGCTCGCGATGGTCCTCGTCGCCCTGCTGTCGGTCGTCGTCGCAACCGTGCCGTGGCGGCGGCTCCGGCGCTAGAGGTCCTTCAGCTTCTTGGCCGGCATCCGCGAGACGTGGCGGCGTGCATCGACCGCCTTGCGTCGGCCCTGGCGCGCCCGCGGCGGCTTGCCGCCGACGTAGAGCCAGCCGAGCAGCTTCTCGTCCTTGCCGAGCCCGTGCGCCTTGGCGACGACCTTGCTGCGCGTGTAGTCGCCGGTGCGCCAGAACACGCCCCAGCCCGCCTCATCCAACAGCAGGCTGAGCATGTGCGCCACACCGGACGCGACCGCCTCCTGCTCCCACGCGGGCACCTTGCTCTTGCGGTAGCTGACCACCACCGCGATCAGCAGGGGCGCGCGCATCGGCTTGGACGAGATGCCGTCGTCGCCGTTGGCCTTGTTGATCGCGCGCCCGAGGCGCTCGCGGTCCTTCCCGCGCAGCTCGATGAGCCGCCACGGCCGAAGCGAGGAGTGGTCGGCGACGCGGCCCGCTGCAGAGACGAGGTGCAGGATCTCGGCGCGCGAAGGGGCGGCATCCGTCACCTTCGACCACGAGCGCCGAACGCGGACGGCCTCGAGTGCGCTGGTCACGCGCCGTCTTCGGGGTGGAACTCGAGGGCGATCGAGTTCATGCAGTACCGGTCGCCGGTGGGGGTGCCCACGCCGTCCGGGAACACGTGGCCGAGGTGCGAGCCGCACGTGGCGCAGCGGACCTCGGTTCGCAGCATCCCGAGCGTGCGATCCTCGATCAACTCGACGGCCTCGGGGCGCACCGACTCATAGAAGCTCGGCCAGCCGCAGTGCGAGTCGAACTTGGTGCCGCTCTTGAACAGCTCGGATCCGCACGCCGCGCATGTGTACAGTCCGGCCCGGCTCTCATCGAGCAGCTCGCCGGTCCACGGACGCTCGGTGGCCGCCTCGCGAAGCACCTGGTACTGCTCGGGTCCGAGTTCCGCACGCCACTGCTCGTCGGTCTTGTCCACGCTGTAGGTCATGTCGTCCTCCTCAACAGTCCATTCAACCCCACCCGCGCGTGCGCCGGTCGTCCGGGTCTGGGCATCGACCGCGAGAATGGAGCGATGGATGCCGCCGCCGACGTCTCGGAGCGATACGGCCGGTTCGCCCGCGAAGAGGCCCCCGGGCGGTCCGCCCTGTACGCGCAGTGGGCGGCGGGCGTCGAGTCGGATGCGGAGATCTCGGCACTGCTGGGCCGCATCCCGGCGACGCACCGTCAGCCGCCGCTCGTCTTCGCGGTGACACGCATGCTCGGAGCGCCGGAGCGTTCGTATTCCGAGTGGGCCGCCTGGGTGCTCGCGCACGCGGATCGCGTCGTCGACGAGTGCTCGCGACGAAGCCTGCAGACCAACGAGCCGCTGCGGTGCGCCGCCCTGCTCCCCGCCCTCAGCGACATCGCCGGCCCCCTCGCACTCCTCGAGATCGGCGCGAGCGCCGGGCTCTGCCTCTATCCGGACCGGTACTCGTATCGCTACGGCGGCGGCCCCGACCTCGACCCCGTCGACGGCGTTTCGGCCGTCGTGCTCCATGCGGACGTCAGCGGCGACCCGCCGCTGCGGATGCCGGAGATCGTCTGGCGCGCCGGCATCGATCTGCATCCGCTCGAGGTCGCAGACCTCGACGATCGGCGCGTCCTCCTGAGTCTCGTATGGCCGGGGGAGCGTGGGCGGGCGGCGCGGATCGATGCCGCGCTCGACATCGCCGCCGCCGACCCGCCGCTCCTCGTCCGCGGGGATGCGACCGAGGAGGGGGTGCTCGAACGGCTCGCCGCGCGCGCACCGGCGGACGCGACCCTCGTCATCACGACTCCGGGTGTGCTGCCGCACATTGCGCGCGCAGGCCGAGAGAGGCTGTTCCGGATCCTCGCCGGAATGGATGCCGTGTGGGTCTCGATCGATCCGCCGGGCCTGCACGACGAGTGGGACCCGCCCGTCGACAGTGCCTCGTGGGGCGGGTTCGTGCTCGGGCGCGACCGGGTTCCGCTGGCCGCGGTCGACCCACTCGGCGCATTCGTGGAGTGGCGCGCCGGGGGTGCGCGCGAGCGGCGTTAACGTGAATCCGTGCCCCTCAGTGACCGCGACCGCGCCATCCTCGGATTCGAGGCGGAATGGCGTCGTCACGCGGGTGCGAAGGAACAGGCGATCCGCGCAGATCTCGGCATGTCGCCGGCGCGGTACTACCAGCTGCTCGGTCGCCTGATCGACACGACCGACGCCCAGGCCCACGATCCGATGCTCGTCAAGCGTCTGCGCCGTATCCGTGACGCGCGCCAGCAGGCGCGTCTCGCGCGCGCATCCGGCGCGCCGCGCTAGGACCCCCGGGCTCACCCCACAGCCGCGCGCCGTGCTGACAGGGGCACTGCCGCATACGGGTACCATCGTGGAGTGCCGAGAACGACCTTCCCGCGGGATCGCTTCGACGACCTTCCCGCGGATGCGGGCCGGGTCGGCGCCCACCGTGCCGAGAACCCCCGAATGCGCGGATGGGTGGTGCTGCTGTGGGCGGTCCTTGCGACCATCGTCCTGGTCGCACTGGGCATCTTCGGCACGCTGCTGGTCACAGGGCGCGTCGTGCTCTTCCCGACGCCGACGCCCACGGCGACTCCGCTGCCGATCGTGACACCGGTCGTCGACCCGACATACGAGGTGCTGGTGCTCAACGCCACGCCGGAGCAGGGGCTCGCGACGCAGATGAAGGACGTCGTGGTCGCCGCCGGCTGGGCCGAGGACACCGTCCTGGCCAGCGAGGCCGGCTCGACGGACTTCCCCGAGACGACGATCTACTACTACCTGCCGGCGGATGAAGCGGCAGCTGCCGGCCTTGCCCAGGTCATCGGAGGCGCCAAGCTCGAGCAGAGCGATGTGTACCAGCCGGTCGACAATCCCGAGGCGAAGCAGCTGACGATCGTGATCGGCCTGGACCGCACCGCCAACCCGCCGACCGAGACCCCCGCGCCCTGATCCGCGGCCGCGCGTGTTTCCGCCCGGTAAACACTTCGATGCACGCGTGTCAACAGTTGGCTCCTGGACGAATCCGGCGCGCCGCGCGTGCTTACGATGGCCCTGTTCCCCGCACTACAGGAGATTCAAATGACCCAGGGCACCGTGAAGTGGTTCAACGCCGAGAAGGGCTTCGGTTTCATCACCGTCGCAGACGGGCAGGACGTCTTCGTCCACTACTCGAACATCGACATGAGCGGATTCCGCGTGCTCGAGGAGGGGCAGACGGTCGAGTTCACCGTCGGCACCGGACAGAAGGGCCCGCAGGCCGAGTCCGTCCGCGTGGTCTGACCCGCAGCCGCAGCCACGTTCCGTTCCGACCCCGTCTCTTCGCGAGGCGGGGTTTCGGTGTTGCATGACGCAGCGCGTCGCGGCATCCCTCCACGGCTTGCACTCGATGGGGTCGAGTGCCAGAATGGATTAGCACTCGACTCATCTGAGTGCTAAGACATCGCAGACGTCCGGGAGGGACGAAAAACACATGGCTAAGATCATCGCTTTCGACGAGGAGGCCCGTCGTGGTCTCGAGCGCGGCCTCAACATCCTGGCCGACGCCGTCAAGGTGACACTGGGCCCCCGCGGTCGCAACGTCGTTCTTGAGAAGAAGTGGGGCGCCCCCACCATCACGAACGATGGTGTGTCGATCGCCAAGGAGATCGAGCTCGAGGACCCCTTCGAGAAGATCGGCGCGGAGCTCGTCAAGGAGGTCGCCAAGAAGACCGACGACGTCGCGGGTGACGGAACCACCACCGCAACCGTGCTGGCCCAGGCACTCGTCCGCGAAGGCCTGCGCAACGTCGCGGCCGGCGCTGACCCCATCTCGCTCAAGCGCGGCATCGAGAAGGCCGTCCAGGCCATCTCCGACGAGCTGCTCGCTTCCGCGAAGCCCGTCGAGTCGAAGGAGCAGATCGCCGCGACGGCGTCCATCTCCGCCGCCGACACCACCATCGGCGACCTGATCGCCGAGGCGATCGACAAGGTCGGCAAGGAGGGTGTCGTCACCGTCGAGGAGTCGCAGACCTTCGGCACGGAGCTCGAGCTCACGGAGGGCATGCGCTTCGACAAGGGCTTCATCAACCCTTACTTCGTCACCGACCCGGAGCGCCAGGAGGCCGTGTTCGAGGACGCGTACATCCTGATCGCGAACCAGAAGATTTCGAACATTAAGGACCTTCTGCCGATCGTCGACAAGGTGATCCAGGACGGCAAGGAGCTCGTCATCATCGCCGAGGACGTCGAGGGCGAGGCACTTGCGACTCTCGTGCTCAACAAGATCCGCGGCATCTTCAAGTCGGCTGCCGTCAAGGCTCCCGGCTTCGGCGACCGTCGCAAGGCGCAGCTGCAGGACATCGCGATCCTCACGGGTGGCCAGGTCGTCACCGAAGAGGTCGGCCTCAAGCTCGAGAACGCGACGCTCGACCTCCTCGGTCGTGCCCGCAAGGTCATCATCACCAAGGATGAGACCACGATCATCGAGGGCGCCGGCGACCCCGCGCAGATCGAGGGTCGCGTGACCCAGATCCGCCGCGAGATCGACAACACCGACAGCGACTACGACCGCGAGAAGCTCCAGGAGCGTCTTGCCAAGCTCGCCGGCGGCGTCGCCGTCATCAAGGCGGGTGCGGCGACCGAGGTCGAGCTCAAGGAGCGCAAGCACCGCATCGAGGACGCCGTCCGCAACGCGAAGGCAGCCGTCGAGGAGGGCATCGTCCCCGGTGGTGGCGTCGCGCTCATCCAGGCCGGCAAGGTCGCGTTCGCGGCCCTCGACCTCAAGGGCGACGAGGCGACCGGTGCGAACATCGTGCGTGTCGCGATCGAGGCTCCGCTCAAGCAGATCGCGCTGAACGCCGGTCTCGAGCCCGGTGTCGTCGCGAACAAGGTCGCGGAGCTGCCCGCAGGTCACGGCCTCAACGCCGCGACCGGCGAGTACGGCGACCTCTTCGCACAGGGCATCATCGACCCCGCGAAGGTCACCCGCTCGGCTCTGCAGAACGCCGCGTCGATCGCCGCGCTGTTCCTGACGACCGAGGCCGTCGTGGCCGACAAGCCCGAGCGTGCAGCCGCTCCGGCCGGCGACCCGACCGGTGGCATGGACTTCTGACGCGACCCGGATCAAGGCTGCGAAGCAGCGTTGACGCGGGGCGGGTCAAGGTCGAGTAGGCGCCAGCGCCGCATCTAGACCCCGTCCTTCACACAGAAGAGCCCCTCCTCCGGGAGGGGCTCTTCTGCGTCTCGGGACCGGACGCGTCGCCTCAGCGGAACAGGCTCACCGTCGCCTGCTCGGCGTCGGCGTACTGCCGGCCGGCCGCCGCGAGCGCGGTGTTGATGCCGGCGAGCGAGTCCTCGACCTGCCGCTGCGTGGCGCGCCACTGATCGACGACGGTCTGGAACGCGACGGCGGCGCTGCCCGTCCAGCTGGCCTGCAGCTGGGTGAGCTGGGTCAGCATCGCCTGCGTCTCGCCCTGAAGGCGATCGATCGTGCCGCGCACGGCGGCCGTGGTGGTCAGGACGGCGTCGCTGTCGACGGAGAAGACGGCCATGGGAGCTCCTTGATCGATGGGGTGGGAGACCCACGCTAGGAGTGCGCGGGCAGGCGTCCATCGCCGCCGAACCGTGCTGTGGGCGCTGACGTCCGCACGCCGCACTGGGGAGGAGCGGACGGTCAGTCCTGCGGCAGCTGCAGGCGCTCGAGTGGCTGCGTCTCGATCATGAGGTGCTCCGATGCCTCGCGCTCATGGGCGAGCGGGATGGCGACGCGGAAGGTGGCACCGCCGCCGGGCGTCTCATCGACCGACACGGAGCCGTGCAGGGCCTCGACGATCGAGGCGACGATCGACAGTCCGAGCCCGGTGCCGCCCGTCTCACGCGCTCGCGAGGTGTCGGCACGCCAGAACCGCTGGAAGATCTTGTCGCGGATCTGCTCGGGGATTCCGTCACCATGGTCGGCGACCTCGATCCAGCCCATTCCCGCAGCCGCGTCCACACCGATCCGCAGGTCGATGGGCGAGTCCTCCGAGGTGAAGCGACGCGCGTTTCCGAGGAGGTTCGCGACGACCTGCCGGATGCGGTTCTCATCGCCCAGGACGATCGGGGGAATCGAACCGCCCACCGCGGCCGGGGCGACGGGCGCGACCGGCGGCAGCTCTCCATTTCCGGTCGCCTCGGTCGCCGGCACGGGACGGGGCCTGCGACGCAGGAGCGAGAGCGCGCCACCGCCGGCACGCGCGATCGCCGACGTCGGGGGCGATCCGCGGCGTCGTGGGTTGGCGGCGGGTTCGGGCTGCGGCTCGGCGGCGGGCTCCGAGAGCGGAACGGCCTCGATCGTGGTGTCGAACACCGTGACCGGTCGCAGGGGCGAGGTCGCGCGGACATCGAGCGCGGCATCCCGTGCGATCGGGCGGAGGTCGACGGGCACCACGATCACGTCGCGCCGCTCGTCCAGGCGCGCGAGGGCGAGGAGGTCCTCGACGAGCACGCCCATGCGCATCGCCTCCTTCTCGATGCGATCCATCGCCTGGGCGACATCGTCATCGCCGGAGATCGCGCCCATCCGGTACAGCTCGGCATATCCGCGGACCGTCACCAGCGGGGTCCGCAGCTCGTGGCTCGCATCGCCGATGAAGCGGCGCATCTGCCGCACGGATGCGTCGCGCTGCGAGATCGCGAAGTCCACCCGGCCGAGCATCGCGTTGATCGCGGTCTTGAGCCGCCCCACCTCAGTGGTGGTCGGTTCGATGTCGGTCATGCGCTGACTGAAGTCGCCGGTCGCGATCTCCATCGCGGTGGATTCCACCTGGCCGAGGCTGCGGAACGTGAGGGTCACGAGCCACCGTGTGACCAGCGCCCCGCTGATGATGGCGATGACGGAGAGGATCGTGTAGATGCCGAGGAACGTGCCGATCGCGCGATTCACCGGCGCGGTCGGCAGCGCGACGAGCTGGGTGAACAGCGTGCCGCTGACCTCGAGCGGCGCGACGCTCGCGCGGAACTGCGCGCCGGTCTCGGCATCCTCGATCGTGAACGGGTCGGTGCCGACGACGTAGGTCTTCTCCAGCGCGAACTCGGTGGGGAAGTCCGGTTCGGGCTCATCGCCGCCGCCGCTGATGAGCAGCAGTCCGGGGGTCTCGGCTCCGTACAGGGCGACGTGGTAGTCGGTCCGGGACGGCTCGGCCTTCTCGGTGACCGCCGGGACGCCGCCCGAGATCTCGATGTCGAACAGCCCGGTCGCGATCTCCGTCGTGACCGCCTGCTCGACCGTGCTGTCGAGATTGGCGAGCAGGGCGTTGCGGAAGAACACGGTGGCGCCGGCTCCCGTGGCCAGCAGTCCGATCGCGAGCACGGCGACCGTCACACCGGTGACCTTCGCGCGCAGGCTGATGCCACGCCACCATCGGGTGACCGCGTCCGTCTTCTTCAGGCGCTTCTCGTGCAGAAGGGCGGCCCCCTCGGGTCAGGGACCGCGTCAGGCGGTCTTGCCGGCTTTGAGCATGTAGCCGAAGCCGCGCTTGGTCTGGATGAGGGGTTCGGTGGAGTGCGGATCGATCTTGCGGCGGAGGTACGAGATGTAGCTCTCCACGATGCCCGCGTCGCCGTTGAAGTCGTACTCCCAGACGTGGTCCAGGATCTGCGCCTTCGACAGCACCCGGTTCGGGTTGAGCATGAGGTAGCGCAGGAGCTTGAACTCGGTGGGGCTGAGATCGATCGACGCGTCGCCGACCAGGACGTCGTGCGTGTCCTGATCCATCGTGAGCTCGCCCGCACGGATCACCGACTCCTCATCGGCCTGCATGGTGCGCCGCAGGATCGCCTGGATGCGGGCGACGATCTCGTCGAGGCTGAACGGCTTGGTGACGTAGTCGTCGCCGCCGGCGTTGAGGCCGGCGATCTTGTCCTCGGTCTCGTCCTTCGCGGTGAGGAAGAGGATCGGGGCGGTGTAGCCGGCGCCGCGGAGCCGTTTCGTCACGCTGAAGCCGTTCATGTCCGGAAGCATGACGTCGAGGATGATCAGGTCCGGTTCCTCTTCGAGCACGGCCGAGATCGTCTGGGCCCCGTTGGAGACTGCTCGGACCTGGAATCCGGCGAATCGGAGACTCGTGATGAGCAGGTCGCGGATGTTCGGCTCGTCGTCCACGACGAGGATGCGAGGTGCGGTCATGGGTCCAGTATGGCCACCGAACCCATGCGCTGTCTGGATATCGTCCGGAGCGGCCCCCGATCAAGGTCTCGTCGGGTGCTCCTCGCGCACCGGTCACGCCAGCAGGCAGCCCCGCACCGCGACGGCGACACTGGCCCGCACGGGGGCGTCCGGGTCGACGCTCAGGCGGTGCAGGACGATACCGTCGCCGAACGCCATGAACGCGTGCGCCGCGGTATCGGGATGCTGCGCACCGAGTGCGGTGAGAAGACTCCGCGACCATGCGAACATGCCCTCGCGCTGAGCGCGCAGCGGAGCGAACAGATCGGGGTCGGATGCCGCCTCGAGGAACAGCGCGTAGCGCGCGCGGGTGCGGACCGCGTACGGGCCGGTCAGCAGCTCGACCATCTCGCTGAACATGTCGATGAAGCCTTCGAGGTCGTCGAATGGCTGCGCGACCGCTGCCCCGATATCGCGGATCTCCTGCTCGGCGATCCATGTGGAGACTCCGGCGAGCAGGGCGGCGCGGGTGCGGAAGTGATTCGACGTCGATCCGCGGGGGAGCCCCGCTCGCGCGTCGACACGCGTGTGGGTGAGCGCGCGGATGCCCTGACTGCCGACGAGGTCTACGGCGGCGTCGAGGGCCCGTTCGCGTGTGGTTCTCATTGGTCCGACCCTATTCTCGTTCGAGTACTGCAGATGTAGTGACACAGCACTATAAACGTAGTAGATTGTCGAGCATGACCGAGATCACCGGCATCCGTTCCCGCACGGTCACCGCGAACGGACTGCGCATGCACGTGACCGAGGCCGGCGTCGGGTCGCCGCTGCTGCTGCTCCACGGGTTTCCGCAGAGTTCGCGGGAATGGGCGCCGGTGATGGCGGCGCTCGCCGACCGCTCGCACGCGATCGCGCCGGACCTTCGGGGCGCGGGGCAGACCGATGCCCCGTCCACCGGATACGACGCCAAGACGGTCGCACTCGACGTGATCGCGCTCCTGGATGCGCTGGGCCTCGAGCGCGTCGACCTCGTCGCCCACGACTGGAGCGCCCTCGTCGGCTTCGATCTGTGTCTGGACCATCCCGACCGCATCCGCAGGTATGTCGCGGTCGCCGTCCCTCCGCCATACCTGCGCATGACTCCCGCGCTCATGGCAGGGATGATGAAGGCGATGCCGCACCTGTGGTTCCAGTGGGCGATCGCGACCCCTGGGCTCGGACCGGCGCTGCTGTCGAGAGGCAGGCAGCGCCTCGCGCGCTGGCTGCTCCGCGGCTTCGAGCGCCGGCCGATGAACGGGACGGATGTCGCCGCCTACGTCGACGCGCTGCGTGAGCCCGCCCGGGCGCGGGCAGGCTCCAAGCTCTATCGGGGCCTCATTCTGCCGGGCTTCGTGAACATCATGAGAGGCACCTATCGCGGCCGGGTGCTGCACACCTCGACGCTGGTGCTGTTCGGCGCGGACGATGCGCTGCTGGACCAGGATGCGATATCGATCCGCGCGGAGGACGCGCCGCACACGACCATCGAATTCGTTCCCGACGGCGCCCACTTCCTCGTGGACGACAATCCTGCAGAGGTCGCGCGGCGCATCGCCGACTTCCTGGAGCCTGCCTGATCCTCTCTCTGCGGCGTCAATCGCCGCGCCGATGGACGGCGACGCAGCAATGACCGGCCCGCGGTTCGAGGGCGACCTCGCGATCATCGCCCGAAGCTGCGGCCATGCCGCGGACGAGTTCGACGTTGGCGGAGCAGATGAGCTGCGTGTGCCGCTCGGCAAGCGCGTGGAAAGGGCAGTTGTCGAGAATGATGCCGCCGGTGCCGTCATCGCGCGGACCGTACCCGCAGGCGACGAGCGCACTCTCCAGGGGCGCATGCGCGGCGCCGATCGCCGTGCCCGCCCGGTGCGCCTCGGCTACGAGGGCGGAACGCACCGGCACTCCTTCACGATCGGCGCGCTCGGCTGCCGTGGCGAGGAGCTCGCCCGCCAGTTCGTAGTGGCGCTCCGGCGAGCTGGCAAGCAGATCGCCGGATGCCGGGCTGTAGAGCTTCGTCGGTCTCCCGGCGCCCGGTCCCGTCCGGCCGGACCGGCGACGGCTCTCGGTGGTGAGCAGGCCGGCCGCGGCGAGGCGATCGAGGTGGATCGCCGCGGTGCTGCGCGGGATGCCGAGCGCCGCGGCGGCGTCATCTCTGCTGAGCGGCGCACCGGCCTCGACGACGGCGCGGTAGAGCCTGCGGCGCAACGGTTCTGCGAGCACGGCCAGCGCGTCCAGACTGTTGGGCGCGAGCGAGGTCATGTGGTGAGCATATCTAAAAACACGAATCTTGACAAAAGAATGTGCACGGACCTATGGTCGGGCCAGAAGCCGGCGAAAGGCGAAATCGCGGGATCGGGCGACGAGGGAGCGAATCGTGCACATCGTGATCATCGGCGGAGGGCTCGCCGCCGGAACGGCCGCGAAGACCCTGCGGGACGAGGGCTACGACGGCGACGTCACGATCATCGCCGACGAGGTGCATCCGCCGTATCAGCGCCCACCTCTCTCGAAGGGCTATCTCGCGGGGAAAGAAGGCTCGGACAAGGTCATCCTGCGTCCCCGCGAATGGTACGTCGATCACGGCATCGACCTCCGCACGTCGACAGAGGCTGTCGGGCTCGACCCCGCCGACCACGCAGTGACCCTCGCCGACGGCGGGCTCCTGCGGTACGACTCGGTTCTGCTGGCGACCGGCTCCTCGCCCCGATCACTGCCGATCGCGGGCGCCGAGCTGCCGGGGGTCCGCACGCTGCGCCGGCTCGACGACTCCGACGAGCTCGCGGCCCAGTTGCGGGAGGGCGGGAAGCGGCTGGTCATCATCGGCTCGGGCTGGATCGGCATGGAGGTGGGGGCGACTGCTCGCGAGCTGGGCAATGACGTGACCGTGCTGGAACGGGATCCCGTCCCCCTCGCGGCCGCGGTGGGCGCGGAGATGGGCGAGGTCTTCCGGGCCCTGCACGTGGAGAAGGGAGTCGATCTGCGCACCTCGGTGAGCGTCGAGCGGATCACCGGCAAGGCAAGCGCCGACGGCGTCGTCGTCGACGGCGAGACCGTACCTGCCGACATCGTGCTGATGGGGGTCGGCGCGGCGCCGAACACGGCGCTCGCCGAGCGGGCGGGCCTGCGCATCGACAACGGCATCCTCACCGACTCCGCGCTGCGCACCAGCGCTCCCGATGTGTACGCGGCGGGTGACGTCGCGAACGCCTATCACCCGGTGATCCAGCGGCACCTGCGCAGCGAGCACTGGGCGAACGCCCTGCATGCCGGGCGGGTGGCGGCGCGTGCAATGCTCGGTCAGCGGGTCTCGTTCACCGACATCCCGTACTTCTACACCGATCAGTTCGACCTGGGGATGGAGCTGTCCGGATACGCGCCGCTCATGGCGGACGCCGACCTGATCGTGCGCGGTGATCGCGACGCACGCGAGTTCGTCGCGTTCTGGGTCGATGGCGGCCGCATCGTCGGCGGCATGAACGTGAACGTCTGGGACGTGAACAAGACCGTTCAGGCGCTGATCCGGTCGGGAAGCCTCGTCGACGTCGATGACCTGCGCGATCCGTCCATCCCGCTCGCGGGCCTGCTCGGCGCATGATGACCGATCCGCGCATCGACCGGGTGGAGATCTGAGATTGAGCGACGGCGTGCACAGCTGCGGGGATCGTGTCCGACACGCCGCGCCCCGGTGGTGATCAGCCGCGTGTCGCCGACGCTCCCCGCAGTTGTGCTCGGGGCGGGCGCTCAGGCTGAGACCTCGCGGGCTGAAGGAGCACGCTGCCCAGGCTCAGGCTGCGATCGCGTGGGCGTCCAGGATCGTGTAGCTGTAGCCCTGCTCGGCGAGGAACCGCTGGCGGTTCTGTGCGAAGTCCTGGTCGACGGTGTCGCGGGCGATGAGCGTGTAGAAGCTCGCGGTGTGACCGGACTCCTTCGGGCGCAGCAGGCGACCGAGGCGCTGCGCCTCCTCCTGGCGTGAGCCGAACGATCCGGACACCTGGATCGCGACGGATGCCTCGGGCAGATCGATGGAGAAGTTCGCGACCTTCGAGACCACGAGCAGCGAGATCTCGCCCACGCGGAAGGCCTGATACAGCTTCTCCCGCTCGTCGACCGGCGTGGCGCCTGTGATCTGGGGCGCGTTCAGCGCCTCGGCGAGGATGTCGATCTGGTCGAGGTACTGCCCGATCACCAGGATGCGCTCGCCCTCGTGGCGCTCGACGAGCTGGCGGACGACGCCGATCTTCGCGTGCGCGGTGGCGGCGAGGCGGTAGCGCTCGTCGTCGGCGGCAGCGGCGTATTCGAGGCGGTCGCCGGCCGGGAGGTCGACCCGCACTTCGTAGCAGGCAGCGGGGGAGATGAAGCCCTGAGCCTCGATCTCCTTCCACGGAGCGTCGAAGCGCTTGGGCCCGATCAGGCTGAACACGTCGCCCTCGCGGCCGTCCTCCCGCACGAGGGTGGCGGTCAGTCCGAGCCGGCGGCGGGCCTGCAGGTCCGCGGTGAGCTTGAAGACCGGCGCGGGCAGCAGGTGCACCTCGTCGTAGACGATGAGGCCCCAGTCGAGCGCGTCGAGCAGCGCGAGGTGCGCATACTGACCGCTGCGCTTGGCCGTGAGGATCTGGTAGGTCGCGATCGTGACCGGCTTGATCTCCTTCATCTGCCCTGAGTACTCGCCGATCTCCTCGGCGGTCAGCGACGTGCGCTTGAGCAGCTCGTCACGCCACTGCCGGGCGCTGACGGTGTTGGTGACCAGGATCAGGGTCGTCGTCTTGGTGTCGGCCATGGCGGCGGCTCCGACGAGCGTCTTGCCGGCGCCGCAGGGGAGCACCACGACTCCCGACCCGCCCTCGGTGAAGATGTCCACGGCCTGCCGCTGGTACGGGCGCAGCGTCCATCCCGACTCATCCAGTTCGATCGGATGCGGCGTCCCCGGCGTGTAGCCGGCGAGGTCCTCCGCGGGCCAGCCGATCTTGAGCAGCTCCTGCTTGATGTGACCGCGCGCCCACGCGTCGATCACGAACGACTCCGGCGACGGATGCCCGATCAGCAGCGGCTGGATGCGCTTGTTGCGCGACACCTCGGTCAGCACGGCGCCGTCGGTCGCGGTCAGCAGCAGCTCGCCCTCTGCGTTCCGCTCGATCGTCAGCCGTCCGTACCGGCCCACCGTCTCGCGGATGTCGATCGAGACCGACGGCGGCACCGGGAACCGCGACCAGCGCTCGAGCGTCGCGAGCATGTCTTCGGCGTCATGGCCCGCGGCGCGCGCGTTCCACAGTCCGAGGCGCGTGATCCGATACGTGTGGATGTGCTCGGGCGCGCGCTCGAGCTCGGCGAAGATCGCGAGTTCGTGGCGCGCGGATTCCGCGTCCGGGTGCGCCACTTCCAGCAGCACAGTCCGGTCGCTCTGCACGATGAGAGGACCGTCAGCCATAAGGGTCAATCCTACTGGCCGGGCGTCGTGCGCGGCTCTGGTCGCCTGCGGACCACGTGGATCGGCAGCGCAGGTCTCGGTGCGCCGCCTGCGGCGGCTGCTCGACCTCGCCTCGTCTCGCCTCGACGCCCCTACGGGGCATTGACCCAAGACACGGCGACGATGCTCGAGACCGGGAGGGTCCGCTCGACGTCGGCGGCCTTGTCGCGCCCGCGCAGCCGTCCGCCGCCGAGCCCTGACGCCTCGAGGGTGAGCGACCGCTCCGACCCGTCGGGCATCTTCACCACGACGACGATCACCGACTTGTTTCGCACCGCCTGCTCGAGCTCGCGGCCGAGCCAGGCGGCATCGGCATCCGTCTCGTGCCCGGCGCGCAGCGCCGCGATCAGGCGGGCGTACGTGTCGCGGGGCTCGATGTGCGCGGTCGAATCCGCAGCCTTCGCGCGGCGATGCAGCGACTCCGGTGCGCCGCTCTCATCCAGTGCGACCACGGGGTAGCGCGCATCCGCGAGCGACCAGTACACCGCGTCTCGCGTGACCCGGGAGGTGAGCTCGTGCCCGTCCCGCACGAATCCGAGTGGGCGCAGCGCCTGATCGACCAGGATGGTCTCGCGCAGGGCAAGATCGGTCGCCTCCAGCCGGGTCCGGCCGGTTCCGTCATCCGTGCGCACCCGGATCAGACCGTGGCGCGCCGCCGTGCTCTCGACGAGGTAGTCCAGCGGCTGCGGGATGCCGGTCAGCGAGATCCCGCGGAGGAACTCGCGGATCGAATCCGCGGTCTCGCCCTCGGTCATGCCGCCGCCGAGCGAATCAGTGCTGAACCGGTACGTGGATGCCTGCGCGCGGGACTCGCGGGTCGCGATCGTGCGCAGGCGCAGATCGAGCGCCGGAGCCAGCGGCCCCGGCGCGATCGCTGTGAGGTCGGCCTGCAGGTAGACCCGGTCGATCTCGGCCGGAAGGTGGACGGCGAGCTTCTCGGTGTCGGGGGCGCCTCCGGCCCGCAGCGATGCGGTCCACTCCGGCTCGGTGCCCGCGTGGGTCAGCAGGCCCCACGCCTCGGCGATGCGCTGCAGCCGTGCCGCGCGGTCGGTCCATTCGGTGTGCAGCGGGTAGGCGTCCGGCCAGCTCGCCAGCGGGCGGAACCCGCCGTCCTCGGTGCGCAGGCCCGGCGGCAGCGCGCCGCGCAGGCCCTCGGCGACGATCGCCCATCGGTGGGTCGTGGTCGCTTCGAGCCACTGCATCCCGGCGTCGGTCACGACCCACTCGCGACCGAGCGGGGTCACCAGGTCCGCCGCCTCGGCCGCCGCGACGAGGTCGTCGATGTCCTCCGCGGATCCGAGGGCACCGGCATCCGTCAGGCGACGCCTGTCCACCGCGCTGACCGCTCCGGTTCCGGTCCGCGAGAGCGGGGTGTGCAGGCCGGCCAGCAGCACATCCGCGAGGGCGCCCACCGTGGTGAACGCGCGCTCCGCGGCCGCGGCCGCGTCGGTGTCCGTGGCGGGAACGACCGGCGGGCTCGTCGTCTCCGCCTCGAAAGCGTCGGGCCGGGTCGTCGCCACGGCCCGCACGCGTGCGGACACCGCGCCGTACGGTGCCGCGTCGTCGTTCGCGAGGGCGAGGGGCTGGAGCACCTCCAGGTCGGCGGCGGCGAGCGGCGCGCCGTCGACCGCGGCCGCGAGCGAGACGAGTGCGCTCCGGGGCAGGCGCGCGACGGCGCGCTCGACGGATGCCGGATCGAGCAGCCCGGCGGCGGCGTCGAAGAAGTCGTGCCAGTTCGCGGAGGGGATCACGCCACGCTGGGCGAACGTGCGGGCCAGGGCGTCGTCGTCGATCGTCGCCAGCCGGATGGCGAGGGCCCGCTCGTCGGAGACCATTCAGCCCCCTCGGTTGGCTCGCGCCCTCCGCACGAAAGTCATGATGAGCACCGTCAGCAGCAGGGCGAAGGCGAGGATCGGTGCGACGTAGACGACCAATCCGATCACCGGCCAGATTCCTGAGCTGAAGTCCGCGCCTGCGGACGACCCGATCATGATCGCGAAGAAGCACACGATCGACAGGAGCAGAAGACCCAGCGACATGAATGCCAGGATGCGATCGAGGCGGCGGATCGGGACGTCCTCGCCGGGGGTGCGCGTGCTCATTGGGCTCAGCCTATCGGGTGTCCGGAGGTGCCGTAGGCTGGGTGTGGGATCGATCGATCCCCGTTCCACCGTGCCCGCGACGCGAGGCGCACAACCCAGCGAGGTTCCCATGCCCACCGGCAAGGTCAGGTTCTACGACGAGGAGAAGGGGTTCGGCTTCATCGCCTCCGATGACGGCCAGGACGTCTTCCTGCACGCCACCGCCCTGCCTGCGGGAACCACGACGCTGAAGGCCGGAGCTCGCCTCGAGTTCGGTGTGGCGGACGGCAAGAAGGGTCTGCAGGCGCTGTCCGTGCGCGTCCTGGAGGCGCCTCCGAGCCTGTCCAAGGCGCAGCGTAAGCCGGCCGATGACATGGCCATCATCGTTGAGGATCTCGTGAAGCTGCTCGACGGGATCGGCGGAGACCTCCGCCGCGGTCGCTACCCGAGCGGCTCGCACGGCAAGAAGGTCGCCGCCGTGCTCCGCAAGGTCGCCGATGACTTCGACGCCTGAGATCGATCCGACCGCAGAGACCGAGTCGCCGCTCGAGACGGAGCCCACAGCCGACGCCGAGGGCGTCGAGACTGAGACGGCCGAGACTGCCGCTGCGGCATCCGAGCCGATCGATCCGTCGGTCGCCCGCGAGCTCGCGCTCGCAGCGCTGCGTGAGATCACGCCCGCGTCGACGATCGGCGACCCCACCGATTCGGCGGTCGATGCCGACGGAGTGCTGACGCTGCGATTCGCGAACCGGATGCCGGGATACCCGGGCTGGTTCTGGACCGTGAGCCTGGCTCAGGTTCCGGATGCCGCTCCCACGGTGCTCGAGGTCGAACTGACCCCGGGCGAGGGGTCGCTGACCGCACCGGACTGGCTGCCGTGGGCCGAGCGACTCGCCGAGTACCAGGCGGCTCAGGCGGCGCTCGCCGCGGAGGGTCTGGCCACCGACGACCTCGGGCTCGGCGACGACGATGAGGACGACGATCTCGACGACGTGGACGACCTCGACGCGTCGGACTTCGACGACGACGGGTCTCCGATCCTGCACTCGGGCGACGTGGACGGCGTCGACATCGACGAGCTGTCCGACGACGTGGACGACTCCGATGACGAGGATTCGGACGACCTCGACGAGGACGAAGAGTCCGACGAGGACGCGGACGAAGGGTCTGAGGACGACGAAGAGTCCGACGACGAAGCATCCGACGACGACGAAGAGTCCGAGGACGAAGAGTCCGAGGACGAAGATCCCGACGAGGACGCGGACGAAGGGTCTGAGGACGACGAAGAGTCCGACGACGAAGCATCCGACGACGACGAAGAGTCCGAGGACGAAGAGTCCGAGGACGAAGATCCCGACGAGGCCCACGCTCCAGAGTCCTGACGGAGCGCGCTCAGCGACCCCTGAGGCTCAATCCCGCGGCCGCGGGAACGGCGGCGCCTCCTCGCGCGTGGTCAGCCGGTCGACGAGCTCGTCCATGACCTTCTCGACGATGCGCGGCATGTCCACCGCGTCGGGGTCAAGCAGCCACTGCACCTGGAGCCCGTCCATGAGCGCGATCAGCGCGGACGCGTCGTCGCGGACCTCGATGTCGTCGGGATCACGACCGGTGACCTCCGCGAGCACCCCTGCGATCTTGTCGCGCAGTCCGGTGAGGCGGTTGCGGAAGTAGCTCTGCGCAGGATGCCCCTCGGTGACCGATTCGGCCGACAGCACCGTGTAGGTCTGCACGACGCCCGGGCGCGAGATGTTCTCCGTCACGGTGTCGAGCATGTGCCCGAGGAAGGCAGGCCCCTCGGTCTGCGCGCGGCCCGGGACGCCGGCGGCCTCTTCGCCATCGCGATACTGCAGCATCGCGACGAGGAGGGCCTCTTTGCTGCCGAAGTGATGCAGCACGCCCGCGTGGGTCATGCCCGCCTGTTCGGCCACTTCGACCAGCGCGCCCTTGTTGTAGCCGCGCTGACCGAACACCGACATCGCTGCGCGCAGCACCGATTCCCGTCGCTCCAGCGTGCGTGCCTGGGGCTTGGGAACGCGCGGGGGACCGGCCTCCGAGGGGGCGGACGTGCGAGTGTCCGTCGCCATGCGTGCTCCTATCGCTCCGTTACTCAACCGTTACTGAGCTTAACTTACTGACATGTAAGTAAGTGTGCAACGATGGCCACGCACCTCGAGGGCGAGGTGTGTGAATGGAGTATAGGCGTGACCCCGACGGCAACCACCCGTGACCTCGACACCAGCGAGGTCATCGCGGCCGCCGAGCAGATTCCGCTCGAGCGCAAGGTCGAGCTGCTGACCGGCGCGACCACCTGGGCGCTCGCCGCCATGCCCGAGCTGGGTCTGCGCCCGGTCGTGCTCTCGGATGGACCGATCGGCGTCCGCGGCACCGGCGAGGACGGACTCGCCTCGGCGCAGCTGCCCGCTCCGTCGGCGACCGCGGCAACTTGGGACGAGGAACTGCAGCGAGGGATCGCACGGCTCATCGCGGGCGAGGCGGGTCGCAAGGGCGTCGATGTCGTGCTCGCTCCCGTCGTGAACCTGCAGCGGAGCCCGGTCGGCGGACGCCACTTCGAGTGCCTCGCCGAAGACCCGCTTCTGACCGCCCGGCTCGCCACCGCGTACGTCACCGGCCTCCAGGAGGCGGGGGTGGCGGCATCCGTGAAGCACTTCGCGGGCAACGAGACCGAGACCGAGCGCACGAGCTACATCGCCCGGATCGACGAGCGCACCCTGCGCGAGGTCTACCTTGCTCCGTTCGAAGCCCTCGTCGCCGCCGGCGCATGGACGGTCATGGCCGCCTACAACGGGATCGCGATCGACGGGGTCGAGGCGACCGCCACCGCGAACGAACGCCTGCTGCGCGGCATCCTGAAGGACGAGTGGGGCTTCGACGGCGTCGTGGTGAGCGACTGGCTCGCGACCCGTGACACGGATGCTGCGGCATCGGCGGGCTTGGATCTCGTTATGCCCGGTCCGGGCGGACCGTGGGGCGAGAAGCTCGTCGCCGCCGTGCGTGAGGGCCGCGTGCCCGAGTCGGTCATCGACGACAAGGTCGCCCGCATCCTGCGGCTCGCCGGCCGCGTCGGCGCGCTCGCCGGCGCCGAGCCCCGAGACGCCGGGCCCGACCCCGATTCGCCCGAGGTCGTCGCGTTCCTGCGCGAAGCCGCGGCGCGGGCGACGGTCGTGCTGCGCAACAGCGTCCGCGACACGGCAGCTCCGCGGGCGCGCGGCATCCTGCCCCTCGACCCCGCCGAGGCCCGCCGCATCGCCCTCATCGGGCACAACGCCGTCGAGCCGTTCGTCCAGGGCGGCGGCAGCGCTTTCGTCACGCCTCCGCATGTCTCGCAGCCCCTCGACGCTCTGCGCGCCGCGTTCCCCGACGCCGCGGTCACGCTGCACCGCGGCGGCTCGACGACCGTCGGTGCGCCGGCCCTCGCCGCATCCGAGGTGCGCACCCCCGACGGCGACCCCGGGATCCTCGTCGAGCAGTTCGACGATGGCGGTGCGTGCATTGCGTCGACGATCGTGCCGGATGCCGCGGCCCTGTGGCTCCCGATCCACGATCGTGCGACCGCGGTGCGGGCCAGCACGCACATCGCGCTCGACGCTCCAGGACGCCACACGATCGAGATCGCCCCGGTCGGGGCGCACCGTGTGCGGGTGGACGGCGTGCAGATCGGCGAGTCCACGCGTGTGGTCGGCTCCGAGGTCGTGCTCGACTCCAGCTATCACAACCCGCCCGCCCATCTGGTCGACCTCGACGTCGAGGAGGCGCTGACCGTGAGCGTCGAGATCGACGCGCAGATCGTGGATGCCGAGGCGTACGGTCGCTTCGTCCGCGCTCACCTGCGCCACCGTGCGCCGGGTCGGAGCCTCGACGAGGAGATCGCCGACGCCGTCGTCGCCGCCACCGCGGCCGATGTCGCCGTCGTGGTGGTCGGCACCAACCCCGAGACGGAGTCGGAGGGCTGGGACCGGCCCGATCTCGAGCTGCCGGGGCGGCAGAACGAACTCGTCCGCAGGGTTGCTGCGGCGAACCCGAACACGATCGTCGTGGTCAACGCGGGCGCGCCCGTGCTGCTGCCATGGCTGGACGAGGTCGCGGCGGTGCTGTGGTGGTGGCTGCCCGGCCAGGAGGCGGGCGCGTCACTCGCTGCCGTCCTCACCGGAGAGATCGAGCCGTCCGGCCGGCTGCCGTGGACGCTGCCCGCCGACATGGCCGACGTGCCGGTGCCGCACGGGACGCCCGTCGACGGTTCGATCCGGTACACGGAAGGCCTCGACGTGGGCCACCGTGCCTGGGACCGCCGCGGGCTCACGCCGGCGCGCGAGTTCGGATACGGACTCGGGTACGCCCGGTGGTCGTACGACCGATTCGCTGTAGCGGCAGCGGATCGCGGTGGTCTGCTCGCCCGAGTGGACATCACCAATCGCTCCGCACGGGACGGCCGCGAGGTCGTGCAGGTGTACCTGTCTGCGGACGGGTCCGACCCCGACCGTCCCGTGCGGTGGCTCGCCGGCTTCGCCGTCGCCGATGTGGCGGCGGGCGAGACGGCCACGATCGACATCCTCATCGAACGGCGCTCACTGCAGAGCTGGTCGACGGATGCCTCGGACTGGATCACCCCGCCCGGCGCATACCGCGTCTCGGTCGGTCGATCCAGCCGAGATCTCCGCCTCGAAGCCGTGCATACGGTCGACGGCTGAACTCCATCCCACAACCCCGGAATCACCCCAGATGCAAGGAGGCATTTCATGAAAACGCGCAGGATCGCAACACTCCTCGCCGGTGCGGCCGCATTGGCCCTCATCGCCACCGGATGCGCCGCCGGAGGCGGCTCGAACGGCGGAACGTCCGACGCGGTGCTCACCGTCGGCATGCCCAACGGGCCTCAGCAGCCCAACCAGAACCCGCTCGCCACCGGCTCGGCATCCCTCTCGCTCGGCTACGCGTTCGCGGTGTACGAGTCGCTCATGCAGGTCAACGACGTCACGCCGACGGATCCCCCCACTCCCTGGCTCGCCGAATCGGTCGAATGGAACGAAGACTCCACGCAGGCGGTCATCACCGCACGCGAGGGGGTCAAGTGGTCGGACGGCGAGGACTTCACGGCCGACGACATCGCGTTCTCGATCCAGCTCCGCAAGGACAACCCCGAGCTGAACGCGGACTTCCCCGATCAGTACGGCGACATCTCGGTCGACGGCAACCAGGTCACCGTCGGGTTCACGTCGGGTCAGTTCGTCAACCAGGCGAAGCTCTACAAGCTCCTCATCGTGCCCGAGCACCTCTGGGCCGATCAGGATGCGGTGACCTGGACAGACGACGAGATGATCGGCACCGGCCCGTACAAGCTCAAGACGTTCACCCCCCAGTCGGTGACGCTCGAGCCGAACGCGGACTACTGGGGCACGAAGCCGCAGGTGGCCGAGCTGCGCTACGACGCGTTCAACGACAACACCGGACTGACCACCGCACTGACCACGGGTGAGGCGCAGTGGGGCTGGGTGTTCATCCCCGACTACGAGAACACCTACATCGCGAAGGACCCGGAGAACAACCACCAGGTCGCCGGCGGCGGCTTCGGCGTGGACGTGCTCTACCTCAACAACGAGACCAAGCCGTTCAACAACCCGGCGTTCCGCCAGGCGCTGAACATGGTCGTGGACCGCTCCGACATCTCCAAGACCGCCGGTTACGGCGTGTGGCCCGAGATCACGAGCGTCACCGGTCTGCCGCAGCCCTCGGGCGACGCGTACATCTCGGAGGCGTACGCCGGCCAGAACCTGTCGGTCGACGTCGACGGCGCGAAGGCGATCCTCGAGGATGCCGGTTACACGTGGGACGGCGAGGCGCTCGTCGACCCCGACGGCGAGAAGGTCTCGTTCGTGCTGACCAACCCGTCGGGCTGGACCGATTACCTCGACGCGCTCGGCATCATCTCCGAGGGAGCGAAGTCCCTCGGGGCCGAGGCCACCGTCGAGCCCATCGTCGCGGACACGTGGTTCAACGACACGATCCCGTTCGGCAACTTCCAGGCGTCGCTGCACTGGACCGACGGCGGCACCACGCCGTGGAACATGTACTCGAACATCATGGACGGCGCCTCGTACGTGCCGCTCGGTGAGACGGCGACGTGGAACTTCGGCCGGTACCAGAACGACGAGGTCACGAAGGCGCTCGGCGAGTTCAAGACCGGAACGGGTGACGTCCAGGCCGCTCTCGATGTGGTGCAGCAGCGCTTCGTCGAGGACGTGCCGGGTCTGATCATCTGGTCGCGTCCCGCCGTCGCGCAGTACTCGACGGCGAACTACACCGGGTTCCCGACCGCGGATGACCCGTACGCGAACCCGCAGCCGACGGGGCCGCAGGCGGCGCTGATCCTGTCCAAGCTCGTGCCGACGGAGTAACCGGCGCGGCCGACGACCAGAATCGGTACGGCGGGTGCGAGATCGCGCCCGCCGTACCGATCCCTCCGACTCCCACGACTGTGATGCCATGACCTCCCTCCCCCCGGATCGCGTCGGCTACGGCCGCATCCTCCCCGGCGACGCCGCCACGGTCCTCCAGGCCGTGCAGCTCAGCAAGCACTTCCGCCATCGCGGGCGGCGCGTGGTGCACGCGGTGGACGACGTGGACCTCGAGCTGCAGAAGGGCCGCGTCGTCGCGCTCGTCGGCGAGTCCGGCTCGGGCAAGTCCACGATCGCCCGGCTGCTCGCCCAGCTCATGCCGGCGACCTCGGGCACGATCCTGCTGCACGGCGAAGACGCGCGCGTACGTGGGCAGCGGGCGTTCCGGCGCTACGTCGGCCGCGTGCAGATGATCTTCCAGGACCCGTTCGGGTCGCTGAACCCGGTGCACACCGTGCGCTACGTGCTCACCCGCAGCCTGCGCATCCATCGCGGCCGGCTCCGCGGCGATGAGCTCGAGGCGGCGCTCGCGGAGCTGCTGGGCCGGGTGCAGCTCACCCCCGCCGAGCGCTACATCGACAAGTTCCCGCACGAACTGTCGGGCGGTCAGCGCCAGCGGGTCGCGATCGCACGCGCGCTCGCGGCGAACCCCGAGGTGCTCCTGGCCGATGAGCCGATCTCGATGCTCGACGTGTCGATCAGGCTCGGCATCCTGAACCTGCTTCGCGACCTGCGCGACCGCCTCGGCATCGCGATCCTGTACATCACGCACGACATCGCCTCGGCCCGGTACTTCGCCGACCGCACCATGGTGATGTACGCGGGTCGTGTGGTCGAAACCGGGGACTCGGAGTCGGTCACGCAGGATCCGAAGCACCCGTACACCCAGCTGCTGATCCGCTCGGCGCCCGACCCGGACGACCTCGAGGCCCGGGCGCGCGGGGCGCGCGGCGAGGCGCCGAGTCTCGTCGACCCGCCAAGCGGATGCCGCTTCAATCCGCGCTGCCCGTTCGCCACCGAGGTGTGCCGCACCGAGACGCCGCCGCTCATGCCGGTCGGCGAGGGCCGCGAAGCCGCGTGCTGGGGGTACTCCGACCGGGACGACCGGCCGGTGCTCGGCTCGGTGCTCGACACGTACGGCGAGCGACCCGCGATCGATGTCAGCGCGATCCTCGACGGGGATGCCGCCACAGAGGGGGCCCGCCCGTGAGGTACTTCGTCCGGCGCTTCATCTTCTACGTCATCACCTTCTGGGCGGCGGTGACGATCAACTTCTTCATCCCGCGGATCATGCCCGGCGACCCGGTGAGCGCCCTCATCGCGAAGAACCAGGGCCGGATCTCGCCGGAGGCCGCCGAGTCGCTGCGGGTGCTGTTCGGACTCGATCAGGACGTGTCGCTCTGGCAGCAGTACCTCAACTACTGGAACCTGCTGCTGCACGGCGAGCTGGGCCGCTCGTTCACGTATTCGGCGCCGGTCATCGATGTGATCCAGACCGCGCTGCCTTGGACGATCGGACTCGTCGGCATCGCCACCGTGATCAGCTTCACCGTCGGCACGCTCATCGGCACCGGCATCGGCTGGCGCCGCGGCACGTGGGCGGACTCGCTCCTGCCGATCTCGACGTTCTTCTCGTCGGTGCCGTACTTCTGGCTCGCGCTGATAGCGATCTCGATCTTCTCGGTCACCCTGGGCTGGTTCCCCGCATCCGGCAGCTACAACCGCTCGATGGTGCCCGAGCTGTCGTGGGAGTTCATCGGGTCGGTGATCTACTACGGCACGCTGCCCGCCCTGACGATCGTGGTCGCCTCGATCTCGGGCTGGATCCTCGGCATGCGCAACATGATGGTCACGGTCTCGTCCGAGGACTACGTCACGGTCGCGCAGGCCAAGGGCCTGTCCGAGCGTCGCGTGCGGTTGGGCTACGCCGCCCGCAACGCGATCCTGCCGCAGCTGTCGAGCTTCGCGCTCTCGCTCGGCTTCATCGTGGGCGGAACGCTCATCATGGAGATCGTCTTCTCCTACCAGGGCATCGGCTACTACCTGTTCACCGCCGTCGCCGCGAAGGACTACCCGCTGATGCAGGGCATCTTCCTCATCATCACGATCGCGGTGCTGCTGGCCAACATCGCCGCGGACGTCGCCTACGGCTTCCTCGATCCGCGCACCCGTCAGGAGGGCTGAGATGACCATCGACACCTCGATCGTCGAAGAGTCGGCGGAGGTGAGCCTCGACGCCACGGCGCCGTCATCCACGTCGACCAAGCGCCGGTTCCTGTTCCTGCGCAATCGCAAGGCGATCGCGGGGATGCTGATCCTCGCGTTCTTCCTGCTGATCGCGGTCATCGGACCATGGATCGCCCCGTACGACCCGAGCGCGCGCAGCGACGCCATCCTGCAGCCGCCGTCGTGGGAGCACTGGTTCGGCACGACGCACCTCGGGCAGGACGTGTTCTCGCAGCTGCTCGTCGGCACGCGGCCGGTGATGGTCGTCGGGTTCGTGGCAGGCATCGTCGCGACCGGGATCGGCGTGATCGTCGGGGTCACCGCCGGCTACATCGGCGGGTTCGGCGACGAGGGCCTCTCGGTGCTCGCGAACGTGTTCCTCGTGATCCCGCAGCTTCCGCTCATCATCATCATCGCGGGCCAGCTGCCGAGCGCCGGCGGCATCACCGTGGCCCTCGTGATCGCGATCACCGGGTGGGCGTGGGGCGCTCGCGTGCTGCGCGCTCAGACCCTCTCGCTCCGACGGCGCGACTTCGTCGAGGCGGCGCGCGCGAACGGCGAGAGCACGTGGCGCATCATCACCGCCGAGATCCTGCCGAACCTGACCGCGATCATCGCGTCCGGGTTCATCGGGACCGTCGCGTTCGCCGTCCTCTCGCTGATCACGCTGTCGTTCATCGGCATCAGCACCGGCAGCGAATGGAACTGGGGCGTCGTGCTCTACTGGGCGCAGCAGCAGCTCGCGCTCCAGCGCGGCGCGTGGTGGTGGTTCGTGCCCGCCGGCCTGTGCATCGCGCTGCTGGGCATGTCGCTCACGATGATCAACTTCGGCATCGATGAGTTCGTCAACCCGCGCCTGCGCTCCACCGGGCTCAACGCCCGCTCGCTGCGCAAGCGCGGCATCCAGCCTCGCATCGGGTTCACCCCGGTCGTCCGCGAGGCTCGGGAGGACCGCGCATGAGCCTGACCGCGCCAGCACGATTCGAACGGGCGACCGTTCCCGATCCGGTGCTCGAGATCAGCAACCTCTCCGTCGACTACGGCTTCGACGACGATCCCACGCACGTCCTGCGACAGGTGTCGCTTACGCTCGGGCGAGGCGAGGTGCTGGGGCTCGCAGGGGAATCGGGATGCGGCAAGTCGACGCTCGCGTATGCGGCCACGCGTCTGCTGCCTCCGCCGGGACTGATCACCGGCGGCCAGGTGTGGTTCACCGGCCGGGACGGGGTGCGCACCGACATCCTGTCCCTGGACGATGCCGAGTTGCGCGCCTCCCGATGGCAGGACATGGCGATCGTGTTCCAGGGCGCGATGAACTCGCTGAACCCGGTCTACCGCGTCGCCAGGCAGATCGTCGACGGCATCATCGCCCACCGCCCGGAATGGTCGCCGAAGCGTGCAGAGGAGCGCGCGGCCGAGCTGTTCGAGATGGTCGGCATCGCGCCGGACCGGCTGCGGTCGTATCCGCACCAGCTCTCGGGAGGCATGCGCCAGCGGGTCATGATCGCGATGGCGCTCGCCCTCGAGCCGCAGGTGCTCATCATGGACGAGCCCACCACCGCCCTGGATGTCGTCATGCAGCGGCAGATCGTGGAGCAGATCGCCGAGCTGCGCGACCGGCTCGGCTTCTCGGTCATCTTCATCACGCACGACGTGTCGCTGCTCATCGAGATCGCCGACCGGATTGCGATCATGTACGCCGGCGAGATCGTGGAGGACGCGACCGCGCAGGACCTCTACCGCCGGCCCCGGCATCCCTACTCGGACGCGCTGCTGCACTCCTTCCCGCCGCTGCGCGGCGCGCGGCGAGAGCTGACGGGCATCCCCGGCTCGCCGCCGGATCTGTCCAATCTGCCCCCTGGGTGCCCCTACGCGGCGCGCTGCCCGTTCGCATGGGAGCCGTGCCACTCGGTCGAACCGCAACTGACCTCGACGCGCGTCGAGGGGGATGACCCCGCGCGCTCCGTCGCGTGCCTGCGACACGACCGGGCTCGGGTCATCGCGGCCGGCTTCGAGCCCAGGCCCGTGCCCGAGGAGCTCGCCCGCTGAGTCCGCGGCGGGTCAGCGGTTCGCGAGGATGAAGTCGATGCTGCGGATGAGCTGACGCACGTCGTCGGGCTCGATCGAGACGAAGGTCGCGACCCGCAGCTGGTTGCGGCCGAGCTTGCGGTACGGCTCGGTGTCGACCACGCCGTTCGCGCGCAGCGTGGCGGCGATGGATGCCGCATCCACGGTGTCGTCGAAGTCGATCGTCACGACCACGGGGGAGCGGTCTGCGGGGTCGGCGACGAACGGCGTCGCGACATCGGAGGCCTCGGCCCAGTCGTACAGTACGCCGGAGGATTCGCGCGTGCGGGCATCGGCCCACGCGAGGCCGCCGTTGCCGAGGATCCACTGCAGCTGCTCGTCCAGCAGGAACAGGGTCGACAGCGCGGGGGTGTTGAGGGTCTGGTTCAGGCGCGAGTTGTCGAGCGCGTTCTTCAGGCTCAGGAACTCGGGGATGTACCGGCCGGATGCCGCCACCCGCTCGATCCGCTCGATGGCGGCGGGCGAGACCACGGCGAACCACAGGCCGCCGTCGGAGCCCAGGTTCTTCTGCGGAGCGAAGTAGTAGACGTCGGTCTGCGCGATGTCCAGCTCGATGCCGCCGGCGGCACTGGTCGCGTCGATCACGGTCAGCGCGCCGTCGTCGCCGTGCACGCGGGCGATCGGCGCCGAGACGCCGGTGGAGGTCTCGTTGTGGGGCCAGGCGTACACGTCGACGCCCTCGACGGGCTCAGCCGAAGTGCGGGTGCCTGCTCGCACCTCGCGGACGTCGGGTGCCTCGAGCCACGGCGCCTTCGCGGCGGCGGCGAACTTGCCCCCGAACTCGCCGAACACGAGGTTCTGGCTGCGCAGCTCGATCAGGCCGAAGGCGGCGGCATCCCAGAACGCGGTCGATCCGCCGTTGCCGACGATCACCTCGTAGCCCTCGGGGATGCGGAACAGGTCCGCGAGGTGGGAGCGCACGTCGCCGACCAGGTTCTTGACCGGCGCCTGGCGGTGCGAGGTGCCCAGCAGCGCCGCTCCGCGAGCCGTCAGCGCCTCCAGCTGCGCGTCACGCACCTTCGACGGTCCGCAGCCGAAGCGTCCGTCGGCGGGCAGGAGGTCACTCGGAATCACGAGGTGCGGCATCCCTCGATTCTACGGTCGGGTCGATCGGCGCCCCTGTCCGTGTGACACCGCGTGAAGCACGCGTGCACGGCGCGGGTTAGGGTTGCGGCACGGGGCCCGGTCGGGCTCCCGAACAGAGGGCGTCACCGTGTCAGACAAGTCCCCGAAGAAGTCATCGAGCAAGACCGCCGCGTCGAGCACGCTCAAGGAGAAGCGTGCCGCCAAGAAGGCGAAGGTCGAACACCGCGCCGGCAACGACGTCAGCGAAGCCACGCACCGCAAGTAGCCTCACCTGCTCGGTCTCATCCTCTCGTGATCGCTGCGAAGGGGTGGCGTTCGTCGCGCCCGCGGGCCGCCGGCGCGCGGCCGCGCGGCCCTGCAGCCCGGCCTCGCAGGGGTGGGATTTGGATAGGCTGGCCTTGCACCGATTCCGCGTCTGCGAGGCATGATGACCGACCTGATCGACACGACAGAGATGTATCTGCGCACGATCCTCGAGCTCGAGGAAGAGGCGATCGTTCCTCTTCGTGCGCGTATCTCGGAGCGACTGGGCCACTCCGGACCGACGGTGTCGCAGACCGTGGGTCGGATGGAGCGCGACGGCCTCGTCGTGGTCTCCGACGACCGCACGCTGGAGCTCACGGATGCGGGCCGTCAGAAGGCCGTCGACGTCATGCGCAAGCACCGGCTCGCGGAGCGGCTGCTCTCGGATGTGATCGGCCTCGACTGGGCGTACGTGCACGAAGAGGCCTGCCGCTGGGAGCACGTCATGAGCGAGCAGGTCGAGCTTCGGCTCGTCGAGCTGCTGGGCCACCCCACCGAGTCGCCGTACGGCAACCCGATCCCCGGGCTCGCCCAGCTGGGCGACATGCCGGCCAAGGAGTTCGAGCAGGGCGTCATCGGGCTCGTGCGCCGGCTGAACGAGAACGGCGGGCCGATCACCGGCACCGTGCGGCGCCTGGCCGAACCCGTGCAGGTCGACCCCGAGCTGCTGCAGCAACTCAAGGGCGCCGGCGTGATGCCCGGAGCGTCCGGCGACTACCGCTACAGCGAGGGCTACGTGCTCGTGCAGATGGACGGCAACGACGAGGGTCTCGAGCTGCCCGTAGAAGTCGCCTCGCACATCTTCCTGGTCGACGACCGGCGCTGAAGAACCCGGCCGCCGACACGGCGCACAGGGCGTGTGCGGCGCCCGACACGCCGCACACACGACACGCCCAGGCACTTGCCAGGCCCTCAACGTGACATATTCGTTACCTTCGGGTAGCGTGAAAGTGTCCACAGGCGAGAAGCCCGCCGTCGGATTCCACACGGATTGCCTCACCGGCTCGTCGTCCGCGTGGTCAAGCCCGCATATCGTGCCCCGAACACCGAATGCCGACGAGCCAGCGCCCCACAGCGCAGAGGCGCCGGAGGACCCCCATTGGCTGAAGACATAAATTCGTCCGCGAACGAGCCCCACAGCGACGAGACGAGTCTCACGCGCCGTGCCCGCGGACGAACCGCTCCTGCGCCGCGATCCGTGCTCGGCAAGTCCGCGGCGACGCGACCCAAGAAGGAGAAGGCCCCGCGCACCGCGCCGGCACGCCGTCCCTCAGGTCGCAAGGCCCGCCCCGTCCGCAGTCTCGTCATCCTCGCGATGGTCGGTGGGCTCGTCGCCACCGTCGCGCTTCCCGCATACGGCGCCTGGCGCGCCCCGGCGGATGCCCTCACGCTCCAGCAGGTTGCGGCCGACGACGCTCAGTCGCTCGTGGTCGCCTCCGACTCGGCGAACACCGAGCTCGCTCGCGACAGCTACTCCGCGACCACCCAGGCCGAGATCGACCAGAAGAAGGCCGAAGCCGCCGCCGCGGAAGCCGCCGCCGCCCGCGCGCGCCTCAGCTCGTCGGTCTCCGCGGGGCTCCCCGTCAACATCGCGCTGGTCTCGCCCGGCACCGGCGAGGTGCGCTGGCCGATCCTGAACTTCACCCTCGGACGCGGTCTGTGGGACTCCGGCTACCACCAGGGCGTCGACCTGCTCTCCTCGTGCGGCGAGCCCATCTACGCCACCGCAGCCGGCATCGTCAGCGTCTCGCAGGAGAGCTATGGCGGATACGGCGTCGCGATCTCGATCGACCACGTGCTCGGCGGCCAGTCCGTCAACAGCCTCTACGGCCACATGACCTACGGCAGCCGTCAGGTCGAGGCCGGCCAGGCCGTGCAGGCGGGCCAGCTTATCGGCCTCGTCGGCTCCACCGGCAGCTCCACCGCGTGCCACGTGCACTTCGAGATCCACATCAACGGCACGGTCGTGGACCCCTGGGCCTGGCTGCAGGCCAACGCGGGCTGAGCCTGATTCCTCCGAAGGGCGGATGCTTCGGCATCCGTCCTTCGACACGCCCCGTGTCGTTCACCTGGCGCTGCGGCCCCGATCCGCGACGCGTGCGTTAGCCTGAAACCCGACGCTGAGAGAAGCGGAGGGGAGCTGATGGGCTGCACACCACGCATCCGAACCATGGATGCGCTTGGACGCCTCGTCCTTCGGCATCACGCGAGTGGATGCCGCGGCATTGCCGTGGCGCCAAGGCGCTGTCTGTTGTAGACAGCGCCTTTTTCGTGCCCCTGCGCGCCTCGAATCGTCGTAGTCGAATCACCGGGAAGCCGTCCCGGCCGTTCGAGAGGATGAGGAATGCGCACTCTGGTGCTCAATGCGGGCTATGAGCCGCTCGCTGTCGTGTCGTTCAAGCGGGCCATCGTGCTCGTGATGAACGAGAAGGCCGTCGTCGTCGAGCATGTCGACGGCGAACCCGTCTGGGCCGCGCGGGGGTCGTACGAACGCCCCGCGGTGATCCTGCTGACGCGCTACGTGCGCGTCCCAGGAGGCCGCCACATCCCGGTCACCAGACGCGGAGTGCTGCGCCGTGACGTGCACCGGTGCGGGTACTGCGGGAAGGCGGCATCCACGATCGATCACATCCTTCCGCGCTCGCGCGGCGGGGCGGACTCGTGGGAGAACCTGGTCGCGTGCTGCCTGCGCTGCAACAACGTGAAGGGCGACCGCACGCCGCAGGAGATGTCGTGGGAGCTGCGCATCACCCCGCGGCCGCCACGGGGCGTGCAGTGGACCGTGCGGGGCACGGACCGCACCGACCCGTGCTGGGAGCCGTACCTGGCGCTGGCCGCCTGACGCTCCGGCTACTCGTCGCCGAGCACGCGCAGCCAGCGCTCGAGCAGCAGTTCGAGGCGGGCGGCATCGGCGCGGCCGATCTCGGCGATGAGGCGGTGCTCGTTGTCCATGTGCGCCGCGAAGGCGGCATCGATCACCTCGAGGCCGGCGGGGGTCAGCGCGATGATGCGCTGGCGGGCATCCGCTGATCCCGCGCGCCGCTCGACGAGTCCCTTCGCGACGAGCCGATCGACGCGCTTGGTCAGGCCTCCGGTCGTGATCATGGTGTGGTTCGCCAGGTCGCCGGCGGCACGGGCGTACGGCGCCCCGGAACGGCGCAGCGTGGCGAGCACGTCGAAGTCGCCCTCGTTCAGGCCGTACTTGCCGTAGACCGCCACGAGCTCCTCGGTCAACAGCGCGGCGACCCGGTGCAGGCGGCCGATGACCCCCTGCGGCGAGGTGTCGAGCTCGGGCCGCTCGCGGCGCCACTCGGCCTGGATCCGGGCCACGCGGTCGGGGGAGGCTTCCATGGAGTCGATATTATCTTGCCGGTAAGATAAACTGTCTTCCGTGGAAGATAAATCATCCCGCATCAAATGGATGCTTGTCACCGCCCTCGCCCCGATCGCCTGGGGAAGCAGCTACGTCGTGACCCGCCAGCTCCTCCCGGCCGATTCGCCGCTGTGGGGTGGGCTGCTGCGCGCACTGCCGGCCGGGCTCATCCTGCTCCTCATCGCGCGGCGCCTGCCGACCGGATCCTGGTGGTGGCGCTCCCTCGTGCTCGGAGCGCTCAACGTGGGCGGGTTCTTCGTCCTCATCTACATCGCCGGTCAGCGCTTGCCCTCGAGCCTCGCGGCGACGCTCATGTCGACGTCGGCGCTCGTGATGCTGCTGTTCGCCTGGGCGATGCTGCGGCAGCGGCCCCGCGTGGTCGCGGTGCTCGGCGCGCTCGTCGGCCTGGTCGGTGTCGGGGTCATGCTCGGCTTCGGCGGGGGTCCGGTCGACCTCTGGGGCGTCGCGGCATCCCTCGGTGCGATGGTCGCCTCTTCCTTCGGCTACATCCTCACCGCGCGGTGGGGCTCAGACGTGCCCGCGGTGACGATGTCGGCGTGGCAGCTGGTCGGCGGCTCGCTGCTCCTGCTTCCGGTCGCACTGCTGGTCGAAGGCGCGCCGCCCGCGCTCACGCCCTCCTCCGCGCTCGGCTTCGCATACCTCACACTGATCGCGACCGCGCTCGCCTACGTCGCCTGGTTCACAGGGCTGCGCCGCCTGCCTGCCGGCGTGGTCGGCGTGGTGGGCCTGCTCAACCCGGTGACCGGGGTCGTGCTGGGCGTCGCGCTGGCCGGCGAGGCCTTCGGACTCGTCCAGGGGATCGGCCTTGCGCTCGTGCTCGGCGGCATCGCCCTGGGATCGCTGCCGCCGATCCGCAAGCGGCTGGCTGCGCAGCCGGTGGTGCCCACGGTCACCCGGCCGATCACCGCGCAGCTGGCTGTGGCGGGTGCGCGGCGCTGACCCTGTGATGGGATGGGTCTCATGACCCGAGCTCTCATCGTGATCGACATGCAGCGCGCCTTCGACGACCTGGACTTCTGGGGCGCGACGACCAACCCGGACTGCGAGCGCAACGTCGCCGCGCTGATCGATTCCTGGTCGGCGACCGGCGATCCGATCGTCGTCGTGCGGCACGACTCGACGTCGCCGCATTCGCCGCTGCATCCCGACAACGCGGGAAACGAACTGGTGGAAGCCGTCGCCGCGGCGGATCCGGCGCTGTTCGTGACCAAGAACGTCAACTCCGCGTTCTACGGCGACCCCGACCTGCAGGCGTGGCTGACGGCGGAGGGGATCCGAGAGCTCGTGATCTGCGGCATCCAGACCAACATGTGCGTCGAGACCACGGCGCGCATGGCGGGCAATCTCGGCTACGACGTGACGGTCGCCCTCGATGCGACCCGCACGTTCGACCTCACGGCGGATGTCGCGGGGCTGGGAACCGTGACCCGCACGGCGTCCGAGCTGATGGCCACGACCGCCCTCGACCTGCAGGCGGGCGGATTCGCGGAGATCGCCACGACCGCCGAACTCACCGGCGGATGATCCGTCAGCGGCCTCCCGCGCGGATCAGGTCGAGGTAGGAGCGGATCGAGTCGATCTCTGCTCCGTCCGACCGGAGCCCGATGTGCGCATCGGGCCGGACGACGAGGATCGTCAGCGATGCATCGCCGAGGACGCCGCCGGCGGCGGCTCGGACGTCCGCGTCGACGGTCGCAGGGTCGTCGAGGGCGAGCGAGACGACCGTGCCGATCTCGCCCCCATACGCTGCGCGGATGGTCGAGGCGACCTCCTCGACGAGCGACGAATGCTCCCCGATCACGATCGCGGTGTGCATCTGACCGATCAGGGGGTACAGACCGATCGCGGCGGGAAGACGCTGCCCGGCTTGCACGCCCGTCCCTGCACTGCCCGAAGGGACGACGATCGGCGAACCCTCGTACGAGATGTTGAGTTCGGCTTCGGCGAGGATCTCGCCGTGCCGCGCCTGCGGATCGGAGAAGGTGGCGCGAAGCGAAGCGTCCCGCTCCGCTCGCTCCTGGTCATCTTTGAGGGTCTGCATCGTCTCGAAGCCGTCTCCCGAGCTGGTGATCGTGAGCGCCACCGGACGTCTCTCGGCTTCGTACGAGTCCAGAAGGCGTGGATCGGCGTCGCCGTGACAGACCAGTGCGAGCTTCCAGGCGAGGTTGAAGGCGTCCTGGATGCCGCTGTTCATGCCATGGCCCTGCGACGGCGAGCAGACGTGCGCGGCATCCCCCGCCAGAAGTGCGCGACCCTGCCGGTAGTCCGCAGCGACTTTGGTGTGGCAGTGGAACCGGGTCGGGTTGGCATTGTCGATCAGGGACGCTCCCGGCGCATACCTGCGGATGATCGTGCTCGCGTCCTCGATCAGATCCGACGTATCGGAGATCGGCCGGATGTAGGCACGCCATCGGAGGTCGGGCAGCGGGGTGAGGATCACGGAATCGTGATCGAGGAAGGCGAAGTTCGTGTCGTGCCCCCAGGGCCAGCCGTCGATGGTCGTGTCGACGACGGCCCACGACTGGGAGATGCTGTGGCCCTCGAACGGGATGCCGGTGAACTCGCGAACCGGGCTGTGCAGGCCGCCGCACCCGACGATCCATTCGACCTCGAGCTCGTACTCCTCTCCGGCATGCGCGATGCGCGCGAGGACACGGTCGTCTGCCAGTTCCATTCCGGTGAGGCGATGACCGTACTGCACCGTGCCGCTGTTCGCGTGGAGGTGGCGTGACATCGCCCGCTCGGTGACTTCCTCCGAGACGTTGACGTTGAAGCCGAACGGGCTGTCGGTCTCGGCGAGATCCATCCGCCCGAGGTGCGCGCCGTCGGAGAAGATGTCGATGAATCGCTGGTGCACGCCGGTCTCGAAGAGCTCGTCGCTCACGCCGATGGTCGAGAGCAGCTCCATCGTGCGCGGGTGGACGATCGTGGCCCGATCCCACGACAGGGGCTTGTCGAGCGCGTCGATCAGGATGCACTCGACGGACCTTCGCCGCAGTTCCGCTGCCAGTGTCAGGCCTGTCGGCCCGGCGCCCACGATCAGCACGCGTGTTCTCATGGGTTCTTCCTATCACTCGCGTGGCGCGTGAGGCAGAGGAGCGCAGTGTGGCGGGTGGTGTTGCACAATCGAACATAATGCATGGATTCACCCTCCAGAATGTCGGAAGGCGACGGTAGCGTTCCTCATGGCGTTGACGCACTAGAACATCTGTTCTAGCCTGTGGGAGTGAGGGCGGCTGTGCAGACAGAGGTGCATCCAGATGCTTCGACGGCATCCGGTGATGTGCACCGGCTGCGCGCTCAGGTCGACCGGATGCAGGGGCGGCGCCTCGACGCCCCTGTGCTGCCGGTGCTTCCGGCTCTCGCGCCGCTGCTGCCCGGGGGCGGGCTGCGGACGGGGTCGGCGTACTCGATCGCTCCGTCGGCATCGCTCCTGTTCGCCCTGCTCGCCGCGGCCTCGCAGGCGGGGTCGTGGTGCGGAGTGGTCGGCATCCCGCAATTCGGCGCCGAGGCTGCCGAGCGGCTGGGTGTCGATCTCTCGCGGCTCGTGCTGATCCCCGAGCCCGGTCCGAGGTGGCTGGCCGTGACGGCGACGATCGCCGAAGTGCTCCCCGTGGTGGCTGTGCGCCCGAGCGGGCGGGCCACCGACGGCGATGTGTCGCGCCTGGCCGCACGACTGCGCGATCGCGGTTCGGTGCTGCTCGTGCAGGGGCCGTGGGCGCAGGCCGAGGCATCCATCGGGGTGGCCGACCCGGACTGGACGGGCCTGGGCGACGGTCACGGCTACCTCGCCGGTCGCGAACTTACGGTGACCGTGACGAGCAGGCGCACGCCGGTTCCGCGTCGAGGTCGCGTGCTGCTCCCAGCCGTCGACGGCGCGCTCGTGCCGATGCGAACCCCGGCCGCGACCGCCTACGTGCCGCTCGAGGCGGTGGGCTGACATGCGCGCCGATGCTCCGGTACGGAGCCTCGTGCTGTGGTTTCCGGACTGGCCGGTCACGGCGCTGACCCGCGATGCATCGCGCAGCGAGCCGCTGGATGCCTCGCTGCCGATCGCCGTGATGTTCGGCAACGCGGTGGTCGCGTGCTCGGCGGCGGCCAGGGCGGAGGGCGTGCGGCGCGGGCAGCGCCGGCGCGATGCCCAGGCGCGCTGCCCGTGGCTGACCGTGATCGCGGCCGACCCGGTGCGGGATCACCGGGTGTTCGCGCCGATCGTCGCGGGCATCGAGGAGTATGCGCCGGGGGTGCAGATCGTGCGTCCCGGGCTCTGCGCGCTGCGCGCCCGCGGCCCCGCCCGGTACTACGGGGGAGAGGTGGAGGCGGCGCGCGTGCTGCTCGGCGCGCTGCACGACCTCGGCCTCGAGGGGGTGCGAGCCGGCATCGCCGACGGACCGTTCACGGCCGAGCAGGCGGCGCGCATCGGCGCGACCACGAACGAACCCGTGTTCCTGGTCCCCTCGGGCGGGGCGGGGGGCTTCCTGGCGCCGCTTCCGATCGCCTCGCTCGAAGACGCCGAGCTGGCCGGACTCCTCGCCCGCCTCGGCGTGCAGACGCTGGGGGAGTTCGCCGCGATGGAGGAGGACCGCGTCCGCGAGCGGTTCGGGGAACGCGGCATCCGTCTGCACGCGCTCTCGGCGGGCCGCGACTCGCGTGCCGTCGAGCCGCGGGTGCCGCCGCCGGAGCTGCACCGCGAGGTCGTCTTCGAGCCGCCGCTCGAGATCGCCGAGCAGGTCGCGTTCGGCATGCGGATCGCCGCCGACGCGTTCATCGCCGGTCTCGGCGCGCTCGACCTGGTCTGCACCGAGTTGAGGGTCGAGCTGACCGGAGACCGCGGGGAGCGCAGCGAGCGGGTGTGGCTGCATCCGGGATCGTTCGATGCGGCGGCCGTCGTCGACCGGGTGCGGTGGCAGCTGGGCGAGGAGGTCGGAAAGACCGGCGACGAGGCGATGTGGCGCAGCGGCGTCGCCAAGGTGCGGATCGAGCCGGCGGCGGTGGATGCGGCGCGCCATCACGCTCAGGCGATCTTCGGCTCGGGCACCGACGAACGGGTACACCATGCACTCTCGCGCGTGCAGGCGATGCTCGGTCATCGCGGAGTGCTGACGCCGGCGATCGGCGGCGGTCGCTGGCTTGCGGAGCGGCAGGTGCTCGTGCCGTGGGGTGACCGGGCGGTGCTCGCGAAGGAGCGCGCGCGGCCGTGGCCGGGCAGCCTGCCCGACCCGCTGCCGGGCACGGTCTTCGCCGAGCCGCTGCCGGTGGAGGTGACCGGTGACGGCGGAGCGCACGTCGGCATCGACGGCCGCGGGCGGGTGACCGAGGCGCCTGCGGTGCTCACCGAGAGCGGCCGCAGGCGTGGCATCGAGGCGTGGGCGGGTCCGTGGCCGGTGATCGAGCGGGGGTGGGATGCCGCGCGCTCGCGCCGCGCGCACCGGTTCCAGGTGGTCGACGCCGACCACATCGCATGGCTGCTGGTCTGCGAGGACGACGGCTGGATGGCCGAGGCTCGCTATGACTGAGCGCGTTTCGTCTCGCTTGCTGCGCTCGCTCGCTCAACGACCGGGAGATCAGCCGGTCGTTGAGCGAGCCGAAGGCGAGACGAAACGCCCGGGAAGGCGGCGGTGACCTGATGGGCTTCAACAACCCGTCCGTCCCGTGGTCGGAGATGGAGCGGCTGCTCAGCGACAGGCGCCGACCCGAGAACGTGCCCGCGAACGCCGACGGCGGCGACAGTCCGGCCTGGTCGCGCAAGCGCGGCCCGTACGTGTCGCAGGCGATCGTCCGCCCCGACGACGCGGTTCCGTATGCCGAGCTGCACGCGCACTCGACGTACTCCTTCCTCGACGGCGCCTCCTCGCCCGAAGAGCTCGCCGAGGAGGCCGAGCGCCTCGGGCTGCATGCGCTCGCGATCACCGACCACGACGGCTTCTACGGCATCGTGCGCTTCGCCGAGGCCGCCGAGACGCTGCAGGTCAAGACCGTCTTCGGCGCCGAGCTCTCACTCGAGCTCTCCAAGCCGCAGAAGGGCGAACCCGATCCCGAGGGTGCGCACCTGCTGGTGCTCGCCCGCGGTGAGGAGGGCTATCACCGGCTCGCGGCCGCGATCACACACGCACAGCTGCGCGGCGCCGAGAAGGGCCGGCCCACCTACGACCTCGACGAGCTCGCCGACCAGGCGGGGGAGCACTGGGCGATCCTGACCGGGTGCCGCAAAGGCGCCGTGCGCCGAGCGCTCGCCGATGGCGGGGCGGATGCCGCGGCATCCGAGCTCGATCGACTCGTGGCGCTGTTCGGGAGGGATGCCGTGCACGTCGAGCTGATCGACCAGGGCAGCCCGCTCGACACGCGCGAGAACGACCTGCTCGCCGCCCTGGCCGCCGAGCGCGGGATGCCGGTGCTCGCGAGCAACAACGTGCACTACGCCGTCCCGCAGCGCGAGCGGCTCGCCGCGGCGATCGCGGCCGTGCGGGCCAATCGCGGGCTCGACGAGCTCGACGGGTGGCTGCCCGCCCATGCCGGTGCGCATCTGCGCTCGGGGGCCGAGATGCGGGAGCGCTTCGCCCGCTACCCCGGCGCGGTCGCGCGCACCGTGACGCTCGCCGACGAGCTGGCGTTCCCGCTGCGGCGGGCCAAGCCCGCGCTGCCGAAGCAGAAGGTGCCCGAGGGGCACACGCCGATGTCGTGGCTGCGGCACCTGGTGTGGGAGGCGGTGCCGCGCAAGTATCCGGATCTGACGCCGGAGGACCGCGTCAGGATCGAGAAGGAGCTCGGGGTCATCGAGCTGAAGGACTTCCCCGGGTACTTCCTGATCGTGTACGGCATCGTGCAGGAGGCGCGGCGGCGCGGCATCCTGTGCCAGGGGCGCGGCTCGGCCGCCAACAGCGCCGTCTGCTACCTGCTCGACATCACCGCGGTCGACTCGATCGCCTACCAGCTGCCGTTCGAGCGGTTCCTCTCATCGCTGCGCGACGAGGAGCCCGACATCGACGTCGACTTCGACTCCGACCGGCGCGAGGAGATCATCCAGTGGGTCTACGGGCAGTACGGGCGCGAGCGGGCGGCGCAGGTCGCGAACGTGATCCAGTACCGGCCGAAGAACGCCGTGCGCGACATGGCCAAGGCGCTCGGGCATTCGCCGGGTCAGCAGGATGCCTGGTCGAAGCAGGTCGAGCAGTGGGGCGCGACCCTGTCGACCGGTCCGGAGCACGACATCCCCGATCAGGTGATCGAGTACGCGTCCGAGCTGCTGAAGGCGCCGCGGCACCTCGGCATCCACTCCGGCGGCATGGTGCTCACCGACCGGCCCGTCGGCGAGGTCGTGCCGATCGAGCACGCGCGCATGGAGAACCGCACGGTGATCCAGTGGGACAAGGACGACGCGGCCTGGATGGGTTTGGTCAAGTTCGACCTGCTCGGCCTCGGGATGCTGGCCGCCCTGCAGTACTGCTTCGACCTGATCGCCGGCGCGACGGGGGAGCGGTGGGAGCTCTCGACGATCCCGAAGGAGGAGCAGGCCGTCTACGACATGCTCTGCCGGGCGGATTCGATCGGGGTGTTCCAGGTCGAGTCGCGCGCGCAGATGGGACTCCTCCCGCGCCTGCAGCCCCGGCGGTTCTACGACCTCGTGATCGAGATCGCCCTCATCCGTCCGGGGCCGATCCAGGGCGGAGCGGTGCACCCGTTCGTGCGGCGCAAGCTCGGCTACGAGGCGGTCACCTACCCGCACCCGAAGCTCGAGGCGGTGCTGGAGCGCACGCTCGGCATCCCGGTGTTCCAGGAGCAGCTCATGCAGATGGCGATGGCCGTGGGGGAGTGCTCGGGGGAGGATGCCGACCTGCTGCGTCGCGCGATGGGTTCGAAGCGCGGGGTCGAGCGGATCGAGTCGCTGAAGGAGAAGCTGTACGAGGGGATGGCGCGCAACGGCCTGGTCGGGGAGGCCGCCGACGACATCTACGCGCGGATCCAGGCGTTCGCGAACTTCGGCTTCGCCGAGTCGCACTCGCTGTCGTTCGGACTGCTCGTCTACGCGAGCTCGTGGATCAAGCTGCACTACCCCGCGGCCTTCCTCGCCGGGCTGCTGCGTGCGCAGCCGATGGGGTTCTACTCGCCCGCGACCCTCACCGGCGACGCCCGCCGCCACGGCGTGGAGGTGCGCCGCCCTGATCTGCTGCTCTCCGGATCCCAGGCCCTGCTCGAGGAGGTGGGGAGCGGGGTCCCCGCAGAGCCCACCGGCCTGGACTCCTGCGCCCACCGCACCCAGCCCCCGGTCGGCGACTTCGACCAGAAGGCGCCCGATGAATCCGCCGCGCACCGCCGCGACGGCCACTTCGCCGTGCGGCTGGGTCTTGCCGCGGTCAAGGGCATCGGCGAGACGGTCGCCGACCGCATCGTCGCCGAGCGCGAGAGCGGGGGCGCGTACCGTGACCTCCGCGATCTGGTGCGCCGGGCCGGGGTCACCCAGGCGCAGCTCGAATCGCTCGCGACCGCCGGAGCGTTCGAGTGTCTCGGCCTCAGCCGCCGCGAGGCGATCTGGCTCGCTGGTTCGGCCGCGCTCGATCGCGTCGAGTTCCTGCCCGATTCGCTCGCGTTCGTGCAGCCGCCGCTGTTCACCGATCCGACCAGCTACGAGCGGCTCGCGAGCGACCTGTGGGCGACCGGCATCTCCACCGACGACCACCCGCTGACCCACTACCGATCGGGGCTGGACGCCCGTGGCGTCCTCACCTCGCGGGAGCTGCGCGCGCACGAGTCCGAACGGCGCGTCGAGGTCGCCGGACTGGTGACGCATCGGCAACGGCCGGCGACGGCATCCGGAATCACGTTCATCAACCTGGAGGACGAGCACGGCCTGGTCAACGTGATCTGCTCGGTCGGGGTGTGGAACAAATACCGCCGGGTCGTGCGCGACGCGCCCGCGCTGATCGTTCGGGGGATGCTGGAGCGGTCGGTCGAGGGGGTGACCAACCTTCTGGCGGATCGGTTCGAAGACCTGCGCGTCAGCGTCGATCACCGATCGCGAGACTTCCGGTGAGCGGCGCGCCATACTGACGACATGAGCACACTCCTCGCCGTGCGCGCATGAAGGCCGTCGTCCGCGACCGTTACGGGCCGCCCGAGGTGATGCGCCTCGAAGACGTCGCCGTGCCGTCGCCGCGCGCCGGCCAAGTGCTCGTGCGGGTCGTCGCGACCTCGGTGAACCTCAGCGACTGGGAGGGTCTGCACGGATCTCCTGCGTACGCGCGGTTCGGCGGGCTGTTCCGCCCGTCGCGCCCCATCCTCGGGTCGGACATCGCCGGTGTCGTGGTTTCCGTCGGCGCCGATGTGACGGACTTCACGCCGGGCGACGAGGTCTACGGCGACATCCTGTCGATGCCGGGCGGATTCGCCGAGTACGCCGTCGCCCCCGCCCATGCGATCGCGCACAAGCCCGCGAAGCTGTCGTTCGCCCAGGCCTCGACCCTGCCGCAGTCGGGTGCGATCGCCGTGCAGGCGGTCGCAAGGGCCAAGCCCGGTCGACGGATGCTGATCAACGGCGCCGGGGGAGGCACCGGCGCGTTCGCGCTGCAGCTCGCCGCGGCAGCCGGCATCCACGTCACCGGCGTCGACAACGCCGGCAAGCTCGATTTCATGCGCTCGCTCGGCGCGTCGCACGTGATCGACTACGCGGCCGAGGACTACACCCGCACCGGACCGTACGACCTCATCATCGACCTCGTCGCCCGGCGCTCCGTGTTCTCGTACCGCCGCGCGCTCGCTCCCGGCGGCACGTACCTGATCGTCGGCGGAACCACGCGCGCGCTGCTGCGGGTCGTCACCGTCGGCGCGCTCATCGGGGCACTCACCGGCCGTCATCTGTCGGTGCTGGCGGTGAAGCAGGGACCCGCGCAGTTCTCGCAGCTCGCCGAGTGCTGCGCCGACGGTTCGGTGCAGATCCACATCGACCGGGTGTTTCCGCTGGCGGAGGTGCCTGCCGCCCTGACGTACGTCGGTACGGGCCGCGCGCTCGGGAAGGTCGTGGTGCTGGTCGATCCGGCTGCCGATTCGGCGTGACGATTCGGTCTAGAGGGATGCCGGTCGTCGTGTCAGGGTCGTCTCATGAGCAACGCAGAGCGCTTTTTGAAGGGTTACCTCGACGCCTGGCGCACGAATGATCCCGACAGCATCCGTGGGCTGTTCACGCCCGATGCCACGTATCGCAGCGGTGCGCGCGATCTCGAGCCGGCGCTGGGGGCCGACGCGATCGTCGCGCAGTGGGAGGAGGAGCGCGACGAGCCCGGCACGTGGTCGTACGAGGGTGGCGTCGATCTGCAGACCGAGAAGGCCGCGGTCATCCGCGGCGTCACCACGTACACCGAGGGTCCCAAGTCGGGCACATACGAGAATGTGTGGCTGGTGCGGTTCGATGAGGACGGCCGGGCTGCGGAGTTTCAGGACTGGTGGGTTCAGCGAGAGGGCTGAGGTCGGCGCGGAGGTCGCATGGCGGGTGTCGACGGCATCGCTCAGACTGAGGGCATGACACTCACCGCCATCGACATCGCCCGAGACGAGAACTTCGAGGGCTACCTCCACGGCTCGGAAGTGAGCATCATCCGCGAGTACGCGTCGACGCCCGGCACGGGACCACGTCTGCATCGCCATCCCTACACCGAAACCTTCCTCATCCATGCCGGTCGGGCGCTCTTCACGGTGGGCGCCGAGCAGCTGGTCGGCGTCGGCGGGCAGATCCTCGTCGTGCCGGCGCTGGTCGCGCACCGCTTCGAGGTGCTCGACGGCGGCATCTATGAGGCGACGCACATCCACGCCAACGACAGGTTCGTCACCGAGTGGCTCGAGTAGGGCGGACGTGTCGCGCCGTTAGACTGATGCCGCCAGCCTCTGTAGCTCAATGGAAGAGCAGTTCCGTCCTAAGGAAACGGTTGGGGGTTCGAGTCCCTCCAGGGGCACAGTGCTTTTTTGCCTCTGACCAGGAATTCCTTCCGTGGTCAGACCACAGGAATCGCGTTTTTGCCCGTTTTTTGCCCGCATTTCTCAAAATTTGGGCGCGCCGACAAGCCACTTCGATCCCCTTCGTTCGGCGTCCTAGAACGTTGAAATAGAGCATTTCGAGCGGGTCGCGCCACATCGAAAAAGTGAGCAATCTGCTCTCCGCGGTCACTGCAATTGTTGTGGTCGGGCGTACCGCGTCTGCGGGCCCGACGGCAAAGCCACCAGTGGCATCTGGTCATTCAGTCGCGTTGCGACTTCATCCAGATCGTCCTCGAAGAGATCCGCGTAGGTGTCGAGCGTCATCGCGGCCGACGCGTGGCCGAGCATCCGCTGCACGGCCTTCACGTTTGCTCCCGAACTGATCGCGAGGGACGCAGCGGTGTGGCGGAGGTCGTGCGGAGTGAGCCGCGGAATCGATGGGTCGATTTCCTGCCCGCGCCGGACTGCATTCGCGAACCATCCCTTGTCGCCCGAGTTGCGCATGTGATTGACTCCGTCGCCGAAAAGCAGACCCTCCGGACCCTTGCCGGCACACGCTTGCTCGATCATCGGGGCGAGACGCGCGGGGTAGGGCACCGAACGCCGCTCCTGCGTCTTGGGAGTGCCGACGTGGATCTCGTAGGCGATCATGACCGCGTTCTCCTCGATCACGAACCGCCGACGCAGCCGGTTCACGCTGCGCACCCGCAGCCCCGTCGCCTCACCCCACCGCAGACCGCAGTAGGCGAGTGTGAGGACGAGCGTCGGATGTGCCGAACACGCCGCCAGCGTCGCCACTTGGTCATGTGAAAGATAAATGCGGCGCTTGCCCGGCCCGTGCCGAGGGAGATTGCGCACGTTGCGGGCCGGATTGCTTGCGAGGCGCCGATCATCGATCGCAAAGTCGAGAATGCCGGCCAGAATCCCTAGCGCGCGGAGAACGACGGTGCGCGACTTCCGCGTCGCGAGGTCGGACACCCAATCCTGGACTTCCGAACGCCGGATCGACGAGATCTCCCTGTCGGCCCAGACGGGCGCGACGTGGTTGTTCCAGGCCCGCTCGAGCGTCATGTAATACGAGGGCTTCGACATCGGAGGCTGCTTCGATCGCAACCAGCTGTCCGCGAACATCCGGACCGGAACCCGGGAGGACGACGGGTCGATGTACTCGCCCTTCGACTTCGACACCGTGACCATAGACAGGTACAGCTTCGCCTCGCGCATTGTCGTGAAGCCGCGCTTCTCCGCCTCGCTGCGATCCGGCTTGCGATAGCGCACGCGGTAGCGGCGGCCCTTCGCCGTCTCGTACGGGGTGATGTAGCCCATCTCGACCTCCGCTCATGCCGGCTGATGGTGTACCTCGCCCCAGTTTCGGACACTGGTCGGGTGCCGTCAACGCGGCCGATCACACATGTGGATAGATGACGGAAGACGTCGTCAACTGCGTGAGGGTAGAGGGCACCCCACAAGCGCGATGAAGATCAGGCCGAGCATGCTCCGATCGATGATGCACGTCAGGTCGGCGAAGAGTGGCAATCGAGTGCCGACGCCGCACCCGGCTGCATTCATTCAAGCGACGAGCCCGTCAAGTGCAGGGTGACTCGGCCTTCCGCGCAAACCAAGTGCCTCCGACGGCTCCGCACGGAACGCGGACACATTCCGACGTCGACGTCGGCCGAGCCCGAAGTCGGCGCGTCATGACATAATGCACGAGCTCCGGCAAGGCGCGCACGGTCTATCGGTGACCGCCGTTGACCGTCGACATGACCAGGCTGCCCGTCGTCGGCAGTGAGCTCGCGCGATGCCGTCGGATCCGTGACTGAATGAACTAATGGCGACCTGCCGAGCCCCGAGTCCCGCCCGCACCGGCTCACGCCCTTGCCGCTTGGGACTCACTTTCGAGCTCCGCGCTGGTTAGCCTCTGCTCGGGGTTTGCTCGTCCATCGACGAACGTGATCCCCTCGGCCTCGAGCGCGTCCTGCTGTGAATCCAAGCGTGCTGGATCGGTCCAGGCGAAGTGCGCGCTGGGCTTTCCGTCGCTCCCGAGGATTCTATGAGCGTTCGCGCACACCGTGCAGGTGGCGACGTGTCCGCCCAACGGTTGAGCGGCGGTGCCGATTGTGAAGGCGAGGTCGCCGTAGGTGACCCACTTGCCCCGGGGGATGAGTGGGAGCAGATCGTGGAGCGCCGACCAGTCGAAATTGCCCGAAGGTGCTCCAGCGATATCCGGAAGCGTTCGACCGTCCTCGGTCTGCCACCACCTGGGCCCGGCAAAGCCGCGGTCGATACCAGTTGCTTCCTGAACGACCGAGCGAATAATCGGTGTCGGTCGATACCTGCCACCATCGGCTGCCCATTGCAGCGGCTTGGAACGATCGTTGATCCACGTCGCTTGACCTCGCTTCGGATCCTCAGCAATCCAGTCGACAATCTGCGCTCTATGCTCCGCCGTCAGTTCGGTGGTCGGTACGAGCGTCAACGAAGTGCCGTCAGGAAGAGCGCGGCTGTCCACCAGCCGGAGGACGGTCGACTTCTCGCGGCTGCCCGATTGACGCTCCCTCACTGCGCGTGCCTCAGCCCTCATCGGCGACACCATGAACTCCTCTACGTCCTGGACGGGGAAGAGCTGCGAGACCGTCACGATCAGTTCACCGCTCGCTATGCGGTACGCCTGAACGCGCTGCAGAGTGATGTCCAATCCCTGGTCGACAAGCCAGACGACTGTCGCTGTTGTCACGGGAGCGAACGATCCCGAGACGAGCACGATCTTTGGCTGACGGAGGACTTCAGGATCGAGCTCACCAGCATGGTCGGTAAGCTCCTCCCGCGCTGCTTCCTCTGTCAACCCAGGTTCGCTTCGACGGCGATGGCGCAGGTAGGAACGCACCACATCGCTCTCGGTGAACCGTGAGACAAGAGCGGCGTAGTTGATTGCCTGAAGCTGAATCGATTCCGGAGCTCGATCCCGCTTGAGTTCCGCGAGCACGAGGCGTCCCGTGGTGTCGAGGCCGAGAACGTCAAGTCGGTTGAGCTGGCGATCCCCTCGGCTTGTCTCCCAGCGATCGAACTCGAAGCTCACGATCTTGACGCCGTCGCCCAAGATCTCAGGTTGCGCGAGCACCCACTCCTGGAGGTCGCTTCGTTCGCGAAGGCCCGCAGCAGCAAGGTCGATCGGCTCGGCAGGTGTTGCCTTGCTACCCGCCACGCTATAGACGTGCTCGTCCGCCATGCTTCTTAGCTCCTTTTGGAGAGGGAACGCAGCCAGTACGTGTCTCACCTTATTCACTGACTACGACACGATGACTTCTGAAGTTGCCTGGCGTCATCATCCGCCAGGTAACGGCTATGTTCGTGATGATGGTGCCTGATCACTGGGGAACCTGGGGTCGGGGCGACCCGGTGCGTGGTGAGGAGGAACGGTGGTCAGCCGCGCTCTTCGAGGAGACCTTGGAGGCGGATCAGGTTTGCTGAAGGGAGGATCGCTGATGACCCGCTCGGCATTAAAGTCACGATCGACCAGGATCTGTCCAGACCCCGACAGTCGGTTCCGCCTCCTTGTCAGATGCCGCTTCGACAGCTGTCATCCTTATGCGCTCGGATCCCATGAGTGAGTTGACGCCGTACCAGGCGAAGTACTACGCGCACGAACTGCAGCGTTCGTATGCGAATGACCACGTTGGCAAGCTCGCCGGCCTGCTCTTCGACGCGCAGGTCGAGCCGAAACCACACCAGATCGACGCTGCATTGTTTGCGCTTCAGACGCCCTTCCTGCCGGGGGTGATCCTCGCTGACGAGGTTGGTCTCGGAAAGACAATCGAGGCCGGTATCGTGATCACCCAGTACTGGGCGGAGCGCAAGCGGAACATCCTCATCGTCACGCCATCGAGTCTGCGGCAGCAGTGGAAGCAGGAGCTCTACGAGAAGTTCCTCATCACAGCCAGCATCCTAGATCCCAAGTCGAAGGACTCCCTCCTTGCGCGTGGCGCGGGGCGCCAGGTCGAAGTGCTGATCTGCTCGTATGAGTTCGCGCAGCGTCATGAGCAGTCACTTTTGCGCGCGTGGGACTTGATCGTCGCCGACGAGGCGCATCGACTCCGCAATCATTGGACGGGTAAGGGGAAAACGGCTGAGGCGGTCAGCCACATCGTCAGCGGTGCACACAAGACCGTGCTTCTCACGGCGACGCCGCTGCAGAACAAGCTCGAGGAACTGTACGGTCTGGTGTCGGTTTTCTATCCTGGCTTCTTCTATTCGCTCGACGCGTTCCGCGAGCGCTACATCAGGGGCCTCGACCTTGGTAATGGTGATGACCTTGCGCAACGTGTCGCCAACATCGCCAAGCGCACACTTCGGCGCGAGGCTGACAAGTACATTCACTTCACCAAGCGGATGCCGTTGACGGTCGAGTTCACCCCGAGCATCGACGAGCGCCGTCTCTACGATGTCGTCAACGACTACCTCCAGCGCGACGAGCTGTTCGCGTTTACAGGTAGTCAGCGGCACCTATCCGCGCTCATCATCCGCAAACGTCTGGGCTCATCAACGTACGCCGTGGCGAGCACGCTGGAACGGATCGCTGCCCGTCTCGAGCGCGAGATTCGTGACGGTGTGGTGCGCGACGGCACGGGCCGGCGCTGGACGGTCGATTTCGAAGGCGATGACCTCACCGATGAGGAGCAGGAGGAAGTTGAAGAGACCGAGGCCGCCGAGCGTTCCTTTGGCCCGAGTACGCGGAGCGTCGGCACGCTGCGGTCTGAAATTGCCGAGGCAATGCGCCATGAAGTGGACGAGCTTCGCGAGTACGCCGCTCTTGCCCGGTCTATCAAGGTCAACGAGAAGGCGAGGATGCTCTCTGACGCGATTGAACGTGGGTTCGGGCGCCTACGCGAGCTGGGAGCTCCAGAGAAGGCGATCATCTTCACGGATTCAACGAAGACGCAGGAGTACATCGCGCAGGCACTCCGGGACGCGGGCAAAGGAGATGGCATCGTTCTGTTCAACGGCGCCAATGACAGTCCTGAGCAGACCACCATCTATCGAGAGTGGGTCAATGCCAATAAGGATGGCGACCTCATCACGGGAATCCCGGCTGCGGATCGCCGAAAGGCGTTGGTCGACTACTTCCGCGACCGCGGCACGATCATGATCGCGACCGAGGCAGCTGCCGAAGGTATAAATCTGCAATTCTGCTCGATGCTCGTCAACTACGACTTGCCATGGAACCCTCAACGGGTCGAGCAGCGCATCGGACGTGTGCATCGCTTTGGCCAGAAGTACGACGTCGTGGTAGCCAATTTCTCTAACAAGGGCAACCTGGCTGAGCAGCGGATTCTCGAACTCCTGACCAACAAGTTCAAACTCTTCTCCAGCGTCTTTGGCGCGTCAGACGAGGTGCTCGGGGCCATCGAGGACGGACTCGACTTCGAGAAGCGCATCAGCGACATCCTCAACTCGAGCCGGACAGACGCGCAGATCGACAGAGCATTCAAGGATCTCGACGAACAGTACGCAGAGGTCATTTCAGCCGAGATGGCCAGCGCGAAGGCGAAAGTATTCGACAACCTCGACCCACACGTCCAGGACAGGCTGAAGGCGTATGACGCTCAGTCGGGAGAGGTGCTCAATAAGTTCGAGCGCCTCCTGCTCGGGGTCACGCGCCACGAACTAATTGATCTCGCGACGTTTGAGGGGGATGGGCGCACCTTCGTACTACACTCGACGCCCGTCGCGGATGCGCCGACAGGTCGCTACTATTTCAAGAGCCAACCGCTGGAGAACGCCCACCAGTACCGTTACGGCAGTCCGTTGGCGCAACACGTCGTGGGCGAGGCGAAGGCGCGGGACACCCCACCACGGGAGCTCACTTTCTCGCTGGGCGCATCGGAGCGCGCGACGAGCGCGGTGAAGGCACTCGAAGGAGCCTCCGGCGTGCTGACCGTCAACGTCGTGACCTACACGATGAAGGCCCGAGACGAGGACGTCTCGGAGAGTTACTTGCTGGCCGGCGCGATCACCGATGTCGGTAAGTGGCTCGATGATGAGTATGCGAGCGACATTCTCGATCTGGCATGTGTGCTCGTCGGCCACAGCGATGTTGCTATCGGCACGTCCCAGTTAACGCCCTACCTTGAAGCGCGGCAAACGGAGCTTGAGAAGGAGGTACAGGGACGCAACTCCCGCTACTACGACCAGCAGGAGGAGCTGATCTACCGCAACCAGCAAGACCGAAAGGCAGAGCACGAAGGCAAGATCCGCGAGTATCGGGCGAAGGAGAAGGAAGCCCGGAGGACAGCGGGCCGGGCCGATGACCCAATCGAGCAACTGCGGCTCAAGAAGGAAGCCCGGCGCTGGGAGCAGAAGGCCGAGGATGCCGACGATGACTTCCGTGACCTGCGGCGCAAGCTCCGCGACGAAGCGGACAAGTACCTGGACCTCGTCGAACAGTCCCTCAAGGGCGTCCAGAGTACAGAGCACCTATTCACGATCCGCTGGCGGATCACCGCCTGAGCAGTCGCGCAACAGAGAACCAGCCAAACGTTGACAGAGAGACAAATACATGTCCGATGACGTCCGCGAGATACCGTCAACCACGCCGAACTTCCAGAGTGACTTGGCAGCCCAGCTTGCTGATCTAATTCCGGAGGCTATCGCCGACGGAAAGATCGACGTCGCGAAGCTCCAGGAGTTGCTGTCGACGGACGCCGCCGATCCGACCGAACGCTTCGGCTTGATCTGGCCGGGCAAGAAGCGAGCGCTACGAGCCGCGCAGGAACCAACCACGGCGACGCTGCGCCCTGACTTCGAGAATGCAAAGGATTGGGACACCACCAAGAACGTGTTCATCGAGGGGGACAACCTCGAAGTGCTGAAGATCCTACAGAAGCACTATCACAATAGGGTCAAGCTGATCTACATCGATCCCCCATACAACACGGGAAAGGACTTCATCTACCCGGACAACTTCAAGGAGGGGCTCGACACGTATCTCGAGTGGACTCGACAGGTCAACGAGGAGGGCAAGAAGGTCACGACGAACGCCGAAACAGAGGGCCGTTTTCACTCGAACTGGCTCAACATGATGTATCCGCGGCTCAAGCTGGCGAGGAACTTGCTGAGCGACGATGGCGTCATCTTCATGTCGATCGATGATCATGAGGTGGAGAACTTGACGCGTCTCGGCAAGGAAGTATTCGGCAGCGACAATCTATTGGCGTGCTTTCCGCGTGTAACGAAGCGCGCAGGAAAGAGTGGCGACCTCATCGCCTTCAATCACGACTATGTCCTTGCATTCGCGCGTGGCGCGGGGGTGCGTCTCAACCGCTTCTCGCACACTGATGATGGGTTTCGATTCTCGGACGAGTTCGAGCAGGAGCGGGGTAAGTACAAGCTGAACCAAACCCTGGACTACAACACGTTGGGCTACGTGCGCTCACTCGACTTCCCAATTGAGGCGGACGGCCGAATCTTCTTTCCCGGCGGGGTGACGGAGTCCGAGCACAAAGAACGAGTAGAGCGAAACCCGAAGGACGGGTTCAGGTGGAGGTGGTCGCGCCGACTAGTGGAGTTTGGTCTAGCGAATGGGTTCGTAGTGATCAAGGACGGCCGAAATGGCTCCCGCATTTACACCAAGACATATCAGAACGCGACAATCAAAGAGATAGGAGGCGAGTACGAGGTCGTATTGCAAGATCGGACGAAGGCCTTCACCACGCTGGATCTGCTCGACAACAAGTACTCAAACGATAACGCGAGGAAAGGCATCAGCAGCCTCTTCGAGTTCGCGGCATTCGACTACACCAAGCCCGTGGAGTTGCTAAAGACGATCATTGCGCTCGGAACCACCCCCGTCGCGGGGGACATCGTTCTCGACTTCTTTGCGGGTTCTGGCACTACGGCACATGCCGTTATGCATCTCAACGCCGAGGACGGTGGCAACCGTCGCCACATTCAGGTACAGCTACCAGAGCCGACACCCGAAGACTCCGACGCGCGGCGAGCGGGTTATGCCACTCTTTCGAAAATAGCGAGGAAGCGGATCGACCTTGCGGGTGATCGGGCCGTTGCAGAGATGCGCCAACAGCTTGGAAGTCGACAAGCATCGTTCGACACCGGGTTTAGGTCCTACAAGCTAGCTGACACCAGCTTCTCCAAGTGGCGCGTCGCCAGCGACACGAACGCGAACGCCCTGGAGCAACATCTCCTCGATCTTCGGGACAGTAGCAGTGCTGACGATGCAACTGCTGATGACCTACTTACCGAAATTCTGCTCAAGCAGGGTTACTCGCTGACTGAACGGATCGCGACGATCGAAATCGATGGATTGCATCTCCGCGCCGTGCTGGACGCTGACGGTGATGCGGCCGTGCTCGCTTATCTGAACGAACATGTGAAGCCCTCAATCGAGCAGCTTCGCGCCGTCCTGGAGCGTCAGCCGACGAAGCTAGTGATCCTAGATGACGCATTCCACGGCGACGATGAGCTGAAGACGAACCTCGTCCAGCTGGCGAAGTCGAAGAACGTGGAGCTCTGGACGGCGTAATGAGCGGTTCAGGATTTCAGTTCGACCCAAGCCAGCCTTATCAGCTCGATGCGGTTAGCGCCGTTGTGGACCTCCTTGACGGGCAGCCGAAGGACGCCGAGAAGCTGCTGCTGACGCTTCGCGGTCACGCAGCGTTTGACGATACCGATCAGGCGACGCTCGACCTCGACGTGACGCAGGAGATCGGGGCGTTGGGGAACAACCTCGTCCTCGAACGTGACACGGTGTTGTCGAACCTGCAGCGCGTCCAGGACCGGAACGGTCTGGAGGTCGCGGGCAAGCTGTACGACGCAGCTCTCGACTTCGACATCGAGATGGAGACGGGAACCGGAAAGACCTACGTCTACCTGCGCACAATCTTCGAGCTCGCGAAGAACTACAACTTCACGAAGTTCATCATTCTGGTGCCGAGCGTGGCCATCCGCGAAGGCGTCGGGACCAGCGTCCGTCTCATGCGCGATCATTTCAGCGGTCTCTATCCGGGGCAGCCCTTCGACTTCTCGGTGTATAGCGGAAAGAACGCCGAGGACCTGCAGTCGTTCGCGACGGCGACAAACATCCAGATCCTCGTGATGACGATCGATGCGATTCGTGGCACCGCAAACACGCGCATCATCCACCAGACTAAAGACAAGCTCAACGGCCTGCGCCCGCTCGACTACCTCAAGGCGACGCATCCTGTCGTGATCATGGACGAGCCGCAGAACATGGAGTCGCTCCTCTCGCAGTCAGCGGTGGGCGAACTCAACCCTGTCTTCACGCTCCGATATAGCGCCACGCACAAGAAGCAGCGCAACGTCGCATACCGGCTCGACCCGGTCGACGCGCACGACTTGGGGCTCGTCAAGCAGATCGTGGTCGCGGACGTGCGGCAACAAGGTGCTGATGCAGCTCCATACATCAAACTGATCGAAGTTCGGCGGGAGCCAGCGTGGACTGCTCGGCTGGAATTGTCGTGTCGAAAGGCCGGCGGGAGCCTCGAACGCCGTGTCATAAGCGTGCGCCAGCACCAGGAATTGTCTGATCCGCGCATCACCAACAACCCAATCTACGAGGGCTGGCGCATAAATGAGATGAGCATCGAGCCGGCCTACGTCGACCTCACTCTCCATGGCTTCCTCGAGCAGGGCGAGAGTATCGGTAGCTCCACTGCGGCCATCTACAAGGAGATGATCCGTGAAACCATTCGTGAGCACCTGCGCAAGGAGTCCATGTTGCGTCCGCGTCGCATCAAGGTGCTGAGCCTGTTCTTCGTGGACAAGGTCGCCAGCTACATGGGCGACGGTGCCACCAACGACGATGCCAACGGTGATTTCGCACGATGGTTCGACGAGGTCTTCATAGAGGAACGTGGCAAGCTCCCTCGCTATCGGGAACTACTGCCGCAGGAGCCGAGCGCGCTCCGCAAGGCCTACTTCTCGCAGATCAAGCGCGGCAAGACCTCTGTCATGCAGGACAGCTCCGGTACCACCAAGGCCGACGATGACGCCTACGAACTGATCATGCAGGACAAGGAACGGCTTCTCGACGAAGCCGAGGATGTGCGCTTCATCTTCAGCCACTCTGCCCTTCGCGAAGGGTGGGACAACCCGAACGTCTTCCAGATTTGTACCCTCCGCGAGATGGGTGCCGAGACCGAACGTCGCCAGACCCTCGGGCGTGGCCTTCGTCTTCCAGTTGCCAAGTCTGACGATGGCTATGTGCGCGTCCCCGATCGCGGAATCGCGACACTCACCGTGGTAGCGAACGAGTCCTACACTGCCTTCGCCAAGAGCCTCCAGAATGAGTACAAGTCCGCGGGCGTCGAGATCGGCGAAGTGCGACGGAGCGAGTTCTCCAAAATCCCGCTGCAAGACCCAAGCGGTCAGCTCACAGACGAGCTTTTCGGGTTCGAGCGCTCTGCATCCGTCTTCGAGCACCTGACGCGGGAGAAGTTCATCGTCGACGGCAAGGTGACCGCCAAGTTCCAGCCGAACACGATCGACTTCAGCCTGAATCTGCCCGTGATCTTCGTCGACTATGAACCGGAGATCACCGCGTTGATTGCGCGAGCACACATCGGTACCTACGTGAGGCCAGCGAGCAAGCGTCACCCGCGCAAGCTCAACAAAGAGATCTACAAAACTCTCGAGTTCGACGACTTCTGGCACGCGATCAGTCGCCGCACGACCTACAGGGTGACGGTCTCCCGCGACAAGATCGTCGAGAAGGCAGTCGACGCGATCCGGTCTGCCCCGAAGGTTGACCCGCTCCGCATCCAGGTCACGCGTGCAGGAGTCAAGGTGCTTCGCGGCGGTGCTAAGGGTGAAGAACTAGGCAGTCGTTCTGCTGAATTGAAGGGGAGTTACGACCTTCCCGACATCATTGCGGAACTGCAGGAAGCCACTTCGCTGACGCGCAAGACCATCGTCGACATCCTCATCGAAAGCGGCCGGCTGGACGACTTCATCGGCAACCCGAATGACTACATCGCCATGGCCAAGCGTGCTATCCAGACAGAACTCGCCAAGCTCGTTGTCGACGGTGTGCAGTATGAGAAGATCGCCGGCTCGGTATACGAGCTCCGAGAGCTTCAAAAGGACGGGCTTGAGGAGAAGGACCGCTTCCTCGACCAAATGTACGAGGTGAAGAACACTCAGAAGTCCGACTTCGACTACGTCGTCTACGACTCCGATGTCGAGCGCCAATTCGCCGAACTGCTCGACGGTCGCGAAGACATCAAGCTCTTCATGAAACTACCCGCCAAATTCAAGATCGACACGCCCGTCGGGCCGTACAACCCAGACTGGGCGATCATCAAACACGAGGACGGCGAGGACCGGATCTACATGATCCGCGAGACGAAGAGCACACTCGACGACTCGAAACTGCGCCCGGCTGAACTGGCCAAGATCAAGTCGGCGAAGGAGCACTTCAGGGCCATCGGCATCGAAGACTACGAGCGTGCGGCGCCGGGGAAGTGGAATCTATGACCTCGTCCCACCAGGTTTGGTCAACAGATGAGCCGGCAACTCACGATCTGTTGGGCTTCGGTGCAGTAGCGGCGATCGCCGCAGATGCTTCTCACCGCCCTTCAGCGGATCATCGTTTTCACCCGGATGACGGAGCAGCGCAATGAAGCCTGCCAAAGAGGCAGCAGCAGTCAAGCTTCCGTTTGAGGCCGGCGAGTATCTCATCACATGGCAGGTGCCCGATCGCAACGGAAGCCATGCTGGAATCCCGGGGCTCCTCACTGTCGAGCAGGGCAAGTACCCAACCGGCATTTTGTACGGCGACCTGCCGATCGAGTGGGTGTCCGAGGGTTTGACGGGCGTCGCATCGTTTCCGCAGCGCCACGACTTTGACGTCCTCACGGGCCGACTGTCAAGCGGTGCTCACGTGGCGCTAATGAATGGCGAGCTCAACTACAGCTTTCCCGGAAACGGCCGAGCAGTAGGAGCCTTCGCCGCCCTCTCGCTCGATGCCTTCGACACCTCGGAACACCGAAGATGCGCCTGCATCGAGCTTCAGATCGAGGGGCTGGAGTCGGTTGTGGGGTTCGCGCCGATTTCTCACGTCAAGATGCCGATGAAGGCGGGTGACGAGCCAGTCTGGCAAGCCACCGTCGAGAAGGACGGGAAGTTCGCCTGGAGCGCCCACGGGCAGTCGATGACATTCAGCTACGACTACACCGTGCGCGCGCTTGACGGGTATGAGTTCAGGATGGCATTCGGTCCTGTCCTGCGTCTCAGCTCAGAAGAGCCGCTTACGGTTGTTGCGTGGTGGCTTGAGCGGGTTCGCCCTCCCCGCCAGCTCATCTCGCTTCTGACAGGTGCCCCACGTGAGGTTCGGTACCTTCTCGCCGTGGTCGCGGAGGTGCGCCCCGTTCGCACCGTGATCAGGTGTTCGGCTGGGACATTACACACCTACCTGTCAATTCAACGCGCCGCCGTCGAGGAGATTCGTTCGTCCGTCAGTCTCGCAAGAGACAACCTGAGCCTGCTAGACCTACTGGACGCCTGGCTGCGGCAGGTCGCCGCCAGGCATCCCCTTTTTGAGACCTACGGTGCGATGGCGACCGTGGCCGACCAACACCCCCGCTCGAGGTTCCTCCTTCTACTGCAGGCGCTTGAGGGGTCACACGGCTTTGAAAACCGCGCCAAGCATGAGACGGATAAAGAGCAGTTCGGGACAAAGCGGGAGGGCGTGATCTCGCGAGCCCGGGAGGTGTTGGACAAGGCGGACTTCGCGTTCATCAGCAAGAATCTCCGTCGGGAGGCGCTGCAGGGCCTCGACGCTGCGCTGGCTGACCTACTTAAGCGACTGCCGCACGAGGTGTCGGAAGAACTCGCGCAAAGCGAACTGATCAGGGCCGTTCGGAAGGAAGAAACCGGCAAGGGAACGCTTCCGCTTCACACCGCGCTCACGAGAGCACGGAACACCTTGTCGCACGGCTCCGGATCTTTCGAACCTCAGCACCTTGTGGTCGTGGCTGACATCCTCGAACGGGCGGTGCGTTCTGAGGCGATCCGATTGCTTGGTGCTCCCCTCGACGCGCAGAAGCGCGCAGTCGAGAATCCGCCGCGGTGATTGACCAGCGGAGGATCGGCCACTGCTTCCCATGCGCTTCCGAATCACAGCGCCCACGGAGCGTATGGCAGAGATGACCGCCCGATTATCTAGCCGTGCCACCTCCTCCGTCGCCTCAGCCAGCAGACCAAGCTCAAGTTGACGCCCGACAAAGTGCAATGCACGCAGGCACCCACGGTGAACGACGCCCTTTGAAACCACTTCGCTACAGTTACCTGCAACCCAGAAAAATCCCTGGATAACCCGGAAAAACTAGCCTACTCTGGCGCCATGCGCGGAGGTCTGGAGCGATGGAAAAGGGGTGCCGAATCCCGCGGGGTTCGGCACGCGATCTCGTACGCTCTCGAGGGCATATGCGATGCTCACGTGCCCTACCCGACGGGCGCCGAAGCGCTCGAGGCGTATGGCGCAACATCCGATTCAACCGTCTCCCGGTTCATCGTCGACAACGGCGTCATCACGACTGACCAACTCACGGCTGGCGGACTTCGTGTCTGGCTCACCGGGCATGACCCGGTCACGGGGGAGGAACGGGGCCACCAGCGGCTGAGCCCTGACGCGGACCTAGTGCTCGACGGGACGCTCAACCACCCGAAGTCGTACAGCATCGCCGCGCTGCTCCATCCGGAACTCGCTGCGGAGTTCGAAGCGCTGCAAGACCGGCTGCGTGAGCGCATCCTGCTCACCTGGCAGACCGAGCTCAACGCGCGGCGCGGGCATGGTGGGCTCGTGCGCGAGGAGATCACGCGCGTCGAGGTTGTCGAGCTGCAGCACCGCCGATCCCGGGCGCTCGACCCGCACATTCACCGCCACCTCTGGCTGAACATCAAGGTGCTCGGCGCGGACGGCAAGTGGTCGAACCTCGACTCGCGTGTCGTGATGAAGCTGCACACCGTCGTCAATGCCGAGGGGGAGCTCGCCGCCCGCACAGACCGCGCCTGGATCACCGCTCTTGCGCGCCACGGTTACAGACTCGACGACTCGGGCGAGATCGCCGAACTCGCCGGTGCCGTCCGCCCGCTCTCGCGCCGGTCGGGTCAGATCGAGGCGAACCGCGCGCGCCTGATTGCGGAGTGGTCGGCGGCGCACGGGGGCTCGGCGCCGAGCGCGCAGGTGCTGCATCAGATCGACCGGCGTGCTTGGGCGATAGCGCGACCGAACAAGCCGGCCCACCTCGACGAAGTATCCTGGGAGTCGCGCGTCCGCGATGAGATCGCGGCGATTGATCCAAGCCTGATCACCGCGCGTGCATCGATTGCAGTCGCTTCATCAGACCTGCACGCCCTCGATCTGGATCTGCTCGCTGCTAGGGCGATCGCCGATGCGGACGAACGGTCCACGTCATGTGGCGGGCGGTTCAGCACCTTCGACATGCGCGCCGGCGCAATACGTGCACTCTCGCGGACGGGCATCGTTGCGGAGCGCAACCAGCTCGACGACGTGATCGTCGAGATCATGACGCGCGCCGCGAAGGCCGTCTATCGGCTCGTTGCGGAGATTCCGCCCGCGCACGTGAAGGCCCTCATGGCGACCGAGACAGTGCGCGCGAAGGTGCGCCTCGCCGGACGCCTTGATGCGCTCGCCCGACCAGGGCGCTCACTCCTGCCGAACGAGTTGCATCGGTTCGCTCCCAACGAAGACATCTCGATGCTGGATACTTCGCAGGGCGTTGCGGCGTGCGCTATCGCCGGGACTGATGGGCTCGTGACGGTCACCGGCCCCGCTGGCACAGGCAAGACGACGATGCTGCGTGTTGCTCTCGCAGCGCTCCGGGCGCAACGGCGGCGGATGCTCGTCATCGCGCCGACTCGGAAAGCGGCGACGGTGGCGTCTCGCGAGGTCGGAGCTGCCGCATCCAGTATTCATGCACTGCTCGCAGACCACGGCTACCGGTGGGTTGCCGATCATGCCGGTGTGAAGGTGTGGACACGACTGCGGGTGGGGCAGGTCGATCCCGACACGGGTGTCGCATATGGCGGGCCGGCGCAGTACGTGTTGCGTTCTCGCGATCGGATCGTGGTCGATGAAGCGGGCATGGTCGATCTGCAGACTGCGAACGTCCTCGCCGACCTTGCGATCGAACAGGGCGTTGGGCTCGCGTTCGTCGGTGACCCGCACCAGGCGCTGCCGGTCGGACATTCCGGTGCGATGGGTTCAGCGGTCCGACACGCGAATGCAGCAGTTGAGCTCGACACGGTGCATCGGTTCCGTGATCCCGAGTACGCGGCGCTGAGGCTGCGGCTCCGCAACGCGAGTGATCGCGAGCATGCGCTGGAGGTTGCAGGCGAGCTTGCGGAACGCGGTCACGTCGAGCGGGTCGATCATCACGATGCAGGCCGTGAGCGGATGATCGACGCGTACTTCGAGTGGCACGTGCGGGGCAAGCGGGTGACGCTGGTCTCCGGTACCAACGCTGAAGCCGATGCCATCAACGACGCGATTCAGCAGCGGCGAGTCGATCGCGGCGAGCTAGATCCAGGCGCGCTCGCGTGGGGAATGGGGGAGCAACGCATCCTCGTCGGTGACACCGTCCAAACCCGCCGCAACGACCGGCTCACAGGCGTCGAGAATCGCGCGCGATGGATCGTGCGCGGCATCCGCGAGGAGTTCATCGATCTTGTGTCGGTTGGCGACAGCGGCGAGTTGCGGCGAGTGTCTGCCGAGTATGCGCGGGAGCACCTGCAGCTCGCCTACGCGTCGACGGTACATGGCGTGCAAGGCGACACCGTTGATGCCTCCGTAGTCGGGCCAGATGTGAACGCGGCGGGCCTGTACGTCGGCCTCACACGCGGGCGGGTGCACAATGTCGCGATCGTGGTTGCGCGGACGGATGCCGTCGCCCGCGAGTGTCTCGCCGAGTCGATGCAGCGCGGCACGCCGGAGCTGACGATGCAGGATGCCGTGCGTGCGGCTCACGCCGAGTTGCAGCGCGCGGAACGGGCCCGGACTTGGCGGCGATGGCGACCGGGCCGGTTGTTGTGGCGCCGAATGCGGGCCGCGGGATCGGGATCTAGCGGCGTACGATTGGCGATGCCTCAGCGGGCAGGTACTCGGCCGGGCTATTCGGACGTAGCGGGAGACTACCTCAGGCTCCCTCGCGACGTCCTTGCGTGATCTGATGAACGACCGGCTTGCGGGCGGTTCGCAAGCCAGTCGGCTATGGGTGGTGTCGCCGGTTCCGCTTGGTCTTCGCGGCTGGAGGCAGGCGGCTCTGCAAATCGGATGCGGGACGTAGGCGCGCCAGCGAGGCGGCCAGGTCTGAGGCTAGGGTCTCGAGGTAGCCCTCGTAGACGACGTCGAGAAGGTTTCGGGTGCTTTCGTCGTAGAGGAACGCGGCAGCTCGAGGAATGTTGAGCTGGTGCTTCTTTGCTTGCAAATACCGCCGGAGGCTAGCGATCCATTCGTCGCGTGGTTGAGAGCGCGGTTTGGTCGCCCAGACCAATAGCCATCCGTCTCGCGGATCGACAGAAGCTGTGATTGGCACTGTCATACTGCGCCCACGACCTAGCGGGTCAGGCTGGTTGAGAAGGTCGGCACCGTTCCGGGCGAACTGCTCTTGGGCGGCTGTACTGCCGGAAATGAGGGTGGCGCCGATGCTCAGCCACGCGAAGACGCCGCGCCGCTGGAGTTCATCGGCAAGGGCGCCCGCCGATGAGGAGGGCATGGAGGGTTTCGGGGACGGGTCGTCCGAGTGTCGGGTGTAGTGCCAGCGATCAAGTCGATCTGTTCGGCTGGTGATGAATCCTCCCTCTTGCTCCCTGAAGCGGCGGAGTTCTCCGGGGCTTGGTGGGGGCATGAATGGGAAGGCCTTTCGGACCAGCTCTGGGTCGGGCTCGACCCAAAGGCCCGACTCGAAGAAGTAGAGGAAGAGATCGAGTTCATCAGGCGCGCTGTACATCACTGTTGTCGCGGGGTCTCGTCGCCGGCGCAGATAGAGAAGTAGCTCAGCGGGTCGGTCGACCAGGTCGACGATGAGTTCGAGGTCGTGCAGAGATACCGTCCAGGGGATGTTGTCCGTGCCGATAAGCCCGGCCTCGACGAGGTCGGCTGTCGCTGTTAGAACGGTGGAGATGTCGTCCAGGCTCACGGCGATCGTGTGCGTCTCGCGAATACGGCGCAGATCCAGCCAGCCTTCGCCTTCGATGCGGAGTCCCCCGTCGCGATCGATTGCGTCCCGAACGCGGCCGGCCTGGTCTGCGGCCTTTCGAATGATGCCGGTCAGGTCGGTCCGTTGACGGGCGAGCTTTCCTGCCTTCGACAGCTGACTGAACGCAATCGCCTTGTCTTCGATGACCACGGCGACATCGTCGACGAGCAGTAGGTGGTCACACTCCACTCGTTTTGTGTATGCGTTGGGGTCTGCCTTCAGTGCCTCGGCTTCGTTGGCGGGTACGAAGAACTCGAAGCCGTTGCGAAGCACTCCTCCAGGAAAAGCGCGTTCAATCGCTTCGCGTACACGGTTCTCGAGTAGGTCGCCTCGGTGCTTCGAGTATGCGTTCCACACTGGGGTCGACTTGAGGTGGTCTTCGAGGGATTCCTTTACGGCGGTTGCGACGTGGGCGTCGTGCAGCTGCATGAAGCGACCGTCAGGGGTTCCGAGCAGTGGTGTCAGCCGCCATGGATTGTCGCCGCGGACGAAGCGGTCGATCGCCTCGAGAGCGGTCGCTCCGGACATATCTAATCTGAAGCGCTGGATAATTCTCGCGACGCGATCGCCGGCGATTTCCGTCTTGTCAGCCAGCTCATCGACAGTGACGGTGACGTCACCGGACGGAGGCTCGAAGAGTGCGAAGAAGGCAGCCATTGCGTCCCGTGTTGACCCATTCGATAAGTCGAGCCCCTCGCCCGCGACAAACGCCGACGACGACGCAGCGAGCTTCTCGCCGCGCTTGTTCATCTTTTCCATCTGGATCTCGTGACATGCGGTTAGCACCTTTAGAGCGTCGCTCGCGTCAAACCCGAGCTGCGCTTCCAGTTCTGCATGTACCGCCGGAGAGCCGTCGAGCAGACTGCCGACCGTCGTCTGAGCGACGTCCGGATATGAGGAGTTCCGCATGGTCATCTCGGACCCCTGAACGCTAAACGAGATCAGCGCGAGTGGATCGTCGGGATCCAACGAAACGAGCGTTCGCAGCTGTCCGAGGTGGATGATCGCGTCGATCAGCGGCCAGGCTTTGCTGACAGCCTCGCTCATCGCTTGCGGCTCGGGCTCCGCGTCACGCGCCAGCGTGCTGCTGTGATTGCCCTGGCCCGCCACGGCCGCAAGGATCAGCAACTCCAGTTGAGCCAGCCCGCCTTCTGGTCGTATGGGAGTTTCGCCCGCTGGTCCGATCGGCAGATATGCGAGTCGACCAACCTCGGTGAGTCGGGACGGATCGAACTCCTGGACCAACTCGGCGAGAGCGCGGACGCGCTCCGCAAACACTGCATCGACTCGGGCATCGAAGCCAACTTCCCCAGGATTCAGATCGTCAAGCAGGCCCGACATCCCGGCCATCGAATCGACGACCAGTCGCGCATATGGGTCTGAACTCACTTGCACAGGTCGGCCGCCGGTGGCGCGCCGGCGTCGCGTGTTCCGCAGTTTGTGTCGCTTGGACTTGGATGCCATGGTTCATTCTCAACTAAGCGCACTACCGCGAGCTCGACACTTCGCTCCGTCGCACTACCGTCGTCGCGCAGTCTCTTATCTGCGGGCCTCCCCCCGTCGCTGCCGGTAGAGGAGATTCAGCTCACTCTGACGCCCGCCGTCGACGTTCGACCGGTGGTTCGGTTCTAAGGTGGCCACGATGAGCGAACTGGAACGGTGGCGTGAAGCAGTCACCGAAGTGACGGCGCAGCTTCGGCAGTACCCGGGTCGGTCGGACAATGACTGGTTGCGGAACTTCCCCCACGGGAGTTGCTCTGTCACTTCGTACGCCGTCGGCAGGCTACTCCTTGAGCGATATGGCGAGCAGTGGTTGCTGGTGTCGCGGTCCGGCTACGGGACCAGCACCCACACATGGCTTGTTCGCGACGCCGGAGAGGGCCAGGAGGCCGCTATCGACGCGACACTTCACCAGTTCACTGACCTCGCGCGCGAGCCGTTCATCGGGTGGGGAGCCTCTCCGGCAGACGAATACTTCCCCGATTTCATGGGCTCTCCTGTGTACGTCGGACTCGTTGATGACTCGTGGCACCACGGCGCGACGGATGAGATTTATGAGTGGTTGTTCCCCCGGCTCGGGCTCAGCAAATTCAACCGCGCTGAGTCTCTGCGCCATCTCATGCCGGAAGATCTCGCTAACCCGCCCGTGTGCCGGCTAATCGACGAAATGGTCGAGGCGTCAGCTCGCTCGCACCAACCTGTCGAATATGCGATCGCGCTTAATCCGACGACGGCTGCGGTTCTCTGCCGGAACTCTGACGCTGCGTTGCGTAGACATGAAATGAAGTCGGACGAGTATCTCGGTCGAATCGTCCTTTCTTTGGAGCAAGTCGATGGCGACGTTGCTCTCCTGATACCCCTGCAGGACGAGGAGGTGTCTGCCGATGCACCCTGCCTGATCGGCCTCGTGAGCAGCGGGCGATTCTGCGCAATCCAGATGCACGAGCGGGAGCGATTCGACGTGTCGTCACTTAGCGACAAGCCGGCCACGTCCTAGCGATCCGCTTGGCGGCGGCATCCGGCGCGGTGAACCGGCATACGGCTCCGTAGGCTTCTTGCGGCTCGAAGCACGCGGAGCGGACTACCCGCGGTCGCGACGGAGCTTGATGTTCCACTTGGCGAGTCTCGCGAGACTCCGGGCAGTGGCCTTTCCAGTCGGGTCGTCGACATGCCTGCTCAACTTCTCAAGCACCCGCTTATCATCCTCGGACAGTTGCCGAACGGAGCTCATCTGCCGTTCACGACCACGAATATTGCGTCTGCCGCCTGAGCTTGCTCAATCGCGCTGGGCTCAGCGGACTTGGCGAGGCGCTCAGCGCGCTTCCGAAGCCGCTCCTCATTGTTGAGGCCAGCAGCGGCCAACATGTCGAGAGCCTTCGCGAGGGTGTACGTAACGCATCCACGGCGGTGGTGGCTGACGTGCGGCCTCTTGAGTGTCGTCAACGCCCGACATGCTCACTGAATGCGCAGTACGTGCTCAAGTGAACATGACCGGGAATACACAACAGCAACCCTTATCAATTCGTTGAACGCCCTGCTCATGTCAAAGTCCTCCTGAGCGGTACGTTCAAATGGAGGGACTACTTAGCGTGAGATCTTTACGGCCGATACTCCCACGTCAGGATGATGTTCCCAACCAGAACGGCGATGGCGATCACGTCGAACACACACGCATACGCCCAGATCTTCCACCGCTCATCCTTCGCTTTCCGATAGCGAATCAGTAGGGGAATCTGAAGCGGCAGCGAGACGATGATCCCGATAAGCGCGATTACTAGCGCCACGTTGCCGAGTCCATGAACGAACTCTGGTTGCTGGAGGTACCCAAGCGCGACCGCTGCTAGCCACGTAACGAAAACGATAAGGATGCCAGCGACAAACTGAGATGAGACGTCCCGCCAGAAGTGTTCACTACGCCCCCAGTTAGCTGGCCATCTATACCAGCGACCTTCAGAGGTTGTCGGCTCGGGTTCAGACGGCGGGCGCTCGGACACGGGATCACCCTAGCTTTGGGTACGGCGCGATGATGGGAGCCACACTCACCGCTAGTGTTCACGTCATGCCGCTGGAATCCGTGATCGAGCTGATATTGCACGTTGCCGATCCCCAGCTTGAGACTTACTGGTTCGGCTCTCGCATCGGTGAGCAGCTGATGATCCTGGTGATTGGTGCAGCGCTCGGCGTAGGCGGCCAGCTAGTCGTTGACTACTTCCGCAGGGACGACGTTGGCGAGTATGAGCTTTGGACTGACATTCACAGTGCGAGCCAAAAGGCCGAGGGCATAGGCCGACTAAAGACAGGCCTCTCAATCCATGCCGGCGACCGAGAGGTTGCGAACCCGTATGTTGTCGACTTCTACGTCTGGGGGGTGGGGAAGAAGGACATCCGACCTGAGTCGTTCGACGGTAAGCCGTTGGAGTTCAAGCTCAATGTGCCGATCGTTGCAGAGTTAGACGGAAGCACTGAGGGCAACATCGAGTCCGCCCGCTTCTCGTGGAGCCCTGACGGCGTTGTGACGCTAGCGCCGAGCTTGGTTCGCAGTCGCATAGCAAAGCGGTATCGATTCCTGACGGATGGGAAACCGGACCTCAAGTGGACCAACATGGTCGCGGATCTCAAGGTCTACGAGTTCGACGAGCAGTGGGGGAAGCCGACACCGGATCGACTGGTGGCAAAGTGGGCGGCACGTATCATGGCGGGACTGTCGGCCGTTGGGTTCTTGGTGGTGATCATCGTGTCGATGGTGCGCGGGATCATTGAGGGTCCGAAGCCGCGACCCACGTCGGAGATTACCGATCCCCTCGTCATTCCTGACTCCTTCTTCCTTGAGTTCGGCTGGATCGTCCTCCTGGTTATGGGGTGGTTCGCCCTGATGTTGTTCTTCTTCGGGTACGGCGCTGCTCCCTCCCGACGACCTAAGCGCGCGAATCGCTTACGGATGGAGAACCTCGCACCGACTAGCGCGCCCGTGTTGAAGACGGAGCGCGACTACATGAGAGAACAGCTAGAGTAGTTCGAACCTATCTTCGAGTACCATCCGGCCATGGGTACGAACCGTAGGTACGCGGACAAGATCGATGCGCAGATGAAGCGTCGCATCACCGAGATGCTGCTGAGGCCGAAACCCGTCACTCTCACTGACGCCGAGCTAGACATTGAGAACGATCCTGTTACTAGAGCTGACAGGCCCGTTCGCGTGCGAGCGTGGGTGCGTTACCCAGAGCCAGTCGCCCGCTTAGAAGGCCGCGCAGTTGCATGGACGACCCGTGCAGTGAAGCTTCAGTGGGAGACGGCAGACGGTGAGCGGCGTGAAGCGTGGGTGTGGGCGTCGGCGGTGGATCGGATCTAGCTCTGAGCCATGCCCTGAAGTATCCACGACATAACCCAAACTCCGGCAAATACTCCTCGAACCGTTCTCGGTGTCCTTGATGGCGGCCGATCGCCATCGCTTCGGAGACGAAGCGAATGACGCAGTTACTAGCGTCGTCCCTACCCTGCTGATTGATCAACGCCACTCCGAAGCGGTGGCGCTTCGTCATGTCGTTGCCCGGATCCTGAAACCCAAGTTGCGCCAGCAGTCTTCCGATTTCCGAGCCGGACAGTCCTTGGCTGGTATCTCCCAGAGCGTCTGCAATCGCGGTCACTACGCTCTCGGGCAGCGGGGGATGCTTCATTGTCGACACACGCCTAGCTTCTCGGATTCTTCGGCCAGATGTCCGCAGGCGACGCGGCCAGAGACAACTTGAAAGGCCCCGCGCCCTGGCCAGCGCGAGTGCGAGGCGAATCCCATGTACTGACCCCTGGGTTGACCTGCTCAATGAGCGAAAAGATATGCCGATCTCGTCGGTCAGACAGAATAATTCTCGAATAGTTGACAGCTTGTAATTTATACCTCAGACTGAACCTTGTGATCGATGAACTCCTTTCTCAGCAGGACGCCGAGGCCATTCTTGCTCCGCACATGAGCGCACTTCGTCGGTTTCTGGAGCAGGGCTGGTCCGACTGGCATGAGTCAGTCCTCGCGGCGCCCAAGCTAGCGACCACACGCGCTACTTCGCGAGCGAACGTCGTGTACGACCGGATCACGCTGCACGCCGAGGCGTACTTCGAGGCAGTAGGTATTCCGTGCGTGCGCAAGGGTCAAATGTTGGTCGTTTCGTTCGATGACGGTCGCTTGATCCTCCGCTTCAAGAAGTTCCGTAGTCGCAAGCTCGGTACTTCGGGTATCCCGACTGAGCAGCGGTTGGAGTTCGAACTTCAGCAGGTCGTTCTGGATGGGACCGCCGCCACATATGTCGTCGCCGGATACCTTCCTGACGAGCTTGGGATCGGGCTGGACGTGCTCGCGATCGCGTGCACGTACAACGGCCGAGTCATCTGGCGGATCGATCTCAGCGACGACAGCACGACATCCGTTGTTCGTGTTCGCGTCGATTCGCCTCAGGGGCCCTCGGTTCGCAGCACGCGCCCTGCAGCGCTCGAGGAAGTCGAAGGATAGGAAGATGAATCCGCAGATGTTGACTCTTCTGCGCGAATCACGTGGGCTCAGCGGCGCGCAGCTTGCAAAGCTGTCCGGCATCCCTCAGCCGACCCTCTCCAAGATGGAGAACGGATTGGCCATGATTGATGAGGGCAGGCTTCAGAAGCTGGCGGATGCGCTCGAATACCCCACTGATGCGTTCAGCTGGACCGATCCGATATACGGCTTTGGGAGTGCCGCCTTCTATCACCGAAAGCAACAGGCGCTTCCGCAGACGACTCTTCGGAAGATTCAAGCTCAGGTGAATCTGACGCGAATGCGTTTGAACAGACTTCTGAGCTCGATCGAGATAGATACGCAATACGTTGTGCCTTCCCTTGATGTCGAGGAGTACGGCACGCCGGCTGAGGTTGCGCGCGCAGTGCGTGCGCTGTGGCGCGTGCCGATGGGACCAGTTCGGGACATGGCTGCCGCGCTGGAACTCGCCGGGATCATCGTGGTGCGAAGCAACCTGGAGTCGCCACGGATCGCAGCTATCAGTCTTGACAACGTCGGCACATATCCCGCTCTCATCATCATGAATGGCGCGCTTCCCGCGGATCGCGAACGGTTCACCCTCGCCCACGAGCTCGGGCACCTCGTCATGCACTCCGTCCTTGTCACGACCGATGAGGCGGAACGCGAGGCCGACGAGTTCGCCGCGGAGTTCCTGATGCCCGCGGCAGAGATCCGAGCCGACCTCAGGGGCATGACGCTCGCTCGCGCGGCGCAACTCAAAGTGGTCTGGCGTGTTGCAATGAGCGCCCTCGTTCGCCGCGCTCGAGATCTTTCGATGATTGACGACACGCGCTACAGGAGTCTGATGGTGTCAATGTCACAGAAGGGCTGGCGGAAGTCCGAGCCGGTGGAAGTTCCGCACGACCACCCGACTGTCATCTCGTCGTTGATCCAAGTTCACCTCATGGACCACGGTTACTCATTCGACGAGCTTGCTCAGGTCGTGGCTCTGAACGAGGCAGAGTTCGCGCTGCGTTTCGAAGTAGAACCACCACGAGGGGCCGGGCTCAAAGGCTCCCACCTCCGAGCAGTGAAGTGAGACACCGATGGCGTACCCATTCGTAACTCCGTCCATGAGGTTCCGCAGCCGTACGGCAGCAAAGGACTACATCCGCGACAACATCCTGCGCGCCTACGAGCTGCGAACGCGGATTCCAGCCGGACCGCACGATCAGCTTCTCCGTGAGGTGTTGAGCCTGCACTCGGATGCTGAAGAGAAGATCGGGCCCGGAGTTGACTACTTCTACATCGAGGAGACGTGGAGGCTTCCGGGCAAGGAGGCGGTAGGGCGGGATCAGCGCGCGATTATCGCAACTCGTATCGACGGAAGCGATCGCGACTGGAGCTACTGGCACGTAATCGATCAGCCGAGCGAGGCTGCAAACGTCAAGAGCGCCCTGGCATTCGCGCTCGAAGAGGGGCGCCTCCGTCGCAGAGACGCGGACTTCTCCGCGGGGATGCCCGCTGTGCACTGCGCACTGACTGGCGAGCTGATCAAGCAAAAGCACCAAGCGGACACGCGACACCTCAGCCCCACGTGGAGTGAACTGACACAGGGGTTCGCTGACGCCAGCGGCGGCTGGAGCGCGATCGAGACCCACAGTGGTGACGGATACGTGTTCGTGGGGCGAGATGTAGAGGATGAGTCAGTGCGTAACCGGTGGCTCGACTACTACGAAGTCAACGCGAAGCCCGTTTACGTTAAGAATGAGAGTCCTGAACGCGTCTGATGCGCGAGGCGTGGGGAGATGTGAGCATGCCCGGTAGGCACGATCCGTCCTCGTCCTCAGCTTCGTATGCGACTGACGTCGTCGCCCCATCGGGTGCTCCTTGGCCCCAGTAGCGTCTCTGTTATGCGGCTTTCGCCTCACCCACCTGGGCAGAGCGAGCGCGCCCGCATGTCCCAGCTGATGGCGGCGGAACCCCCGCGTTAAGGGATCCCGTCGGGCCGCCCCATGCTTTACGGGTGAGACTCGGGGCGTGTGGCATGCTGGAGTGCTTGTAGGGCGTCTCGCGCGGTGAGGGTGGTCGTCGTTGTGAATAGTTGGAGCGATGCGATCCTGACTGGTCCTCCGCCTTCGGCCTCAGCGATTTCTTGATTCTTCATGATGGAGTAGGAGAAGTGGGTGAGGTCGCTGAGGAAGCGCCAGACGACGTGCACAAGGCTGTTGTCGCCGTAGACGCCGGCGATGGGAGTGGCGGTCTGCAATTGCCCTTGTGTCGCGCGAACGTCGAGTCCTATGGCGCTGGCGGCGCTGTCGAGGTAGTTCGTGGCGAGGGGTCCTTGGGTTTCCATGGCCGTCGCGAGTTGATCGAACATCTCGGCGGGTATCGGCATGCTGTCATTGCGTGACGCGGCGAGGCGCTTGTTGTTGGCGACGAATTGACCGACGTCCCGGCGGAGCACCCGGATTAGACGTTCGAGCCGTTCGGGACGGTCTGCCGGGCTGAGCAGCCAGGTCAGGGCAGCGCTGTTTTCGACCGCCGCGCGCATCGTGGGATAAAGCAGCACGAAGTCCAGGGTCAGTTGCCCCGGATCGACCTCCAGTGTCGACCGGTGCAGCTCGAACAAGAATCGTGCCGCGGTCGCGGCTCGCTCCTGGATGTACTGAGTCAGCATCAGACTGCCACCCGCTTCACGGGCCGTGCGCTCGTCAGCCGCAAGCCGACACGTGGGCGGGACCTCAGCTCTGGCAAGACGATCGAGGTCGACGGCGATATCCCTCATCGTCACGAAGTACCGTGCGAGTGAGTCCGCATGCATCTGCGTGGGATCGCCCTCGAGAGCGGAGACATCCGTCGCGTCAGAGTCCATGAGCGAAGGTTAGCCGCCGTCCGACACCACTGACGTGAGGCACTACCTGAGGTCGATCGCAAGCGCTGCTAGCGTCGTGCCGTGACGCTCGAGCCGGGGCAAGACGAGAAGCGGATGCGGTTGAGGTACGCCGGAACATGCCGACTCTGCGGCGCGGCCCTGCCGACGGGGACCGACGCCATATACGAGCGTCGCTCAAAGACGGTCCGCTGCGTGACCTGCGACGCAGAACCCACGGCGGCGGCAGATGGAGTTGCTGGCGCGTCAGCTCGTCGGGAGCACGAACGCCGGAAGGAAGCCCGCGAGCAACGGATCCGCACCGACCACCCCAAGCTCGGCGGACTCATCCTTGCGCTCTCCGACGATCCGCAGAGCACACGGGCGTGGCAAGGGGGCGCGATCGGAGAAGAGATCCTCGCCCAGAGACTGAAAGAATTGCCCGACTCCGCTCGCGTGCTCCACGATCGGCGCATCCCCGGCACGCGCGCGAACATCGACCACATCGCCGTGACCTCCGCCGGGATATGGGTGATTGACGCCAAGAGATACAAGGGCCAGCGACCCTCCCTTCACGTCGAGGGCGGGCTGATCCGACCACGCGTCGAGACACTCCGCGTCGGTGGACGCGACAAGACCAAACTCGTCGACGGAGTCCGGTCACAGGTCGAAAGGGTCTCCGACGCACTCGCCGACACCAACACCAAAGTCAAGGGCGCGCTCTGCTTCGTCGAAGCCGACTGGCCCCTCATAGGCGGGGCGTTCACTGTCAACGACATCGACGTGCTGTGGCCGAAACTGCTCCTCAAACGCCTGACCGACTCAGCAGATGAGACCATCGACGTCGACAGCATGCGCGCCCGCCTTGCAGCAGCATTCCCGCCCGCCTGACTGTAACTGAATCAGCAACCTCGCACTCCAAGAAACCTCACCTCAGAGACACCCTCAACGGGCGTTCAAGCAGCTGAGCCAACGATGCCACCCGGAGAGGGACCCACATGCGAACGTTCCTGGAGCCGCTTGGCACATCCCTACTCGTGGGCGTGGTCCACGTCGTCCCTTCGGCACCACAGTTGACTGGTGTCCTGAATCTGATCCGCCAATGAGTCACGGATCGGCTCGGGGAGTTCCTCGAACAATTCGTACACCGCATCCGTGGCTTCGATGATGGGAACAACTGCCGCTAGTCCATACTCCGCTTCTCGGTCCAGCGGGAGACCCGCTTCGTCAACCGTGATGAACTTCTCGAGGAATTCGTCTATCAGTAGCTTAAACGCGTCCTCCTGCAACTCATCGGCATTGCCGGCCCAGAAGAAGTCCTCATCAGGCGTGACGAACAGATAGTTGCCGACCGTCGCGCGAACGGCTTCAAGCTCCCCCGATGCGTCCGGGATGAGAAGCGCGGCCACTGCACCATTCGGGAATACTAGGTCCCCATTCACACGCCACTCTCGCTCCCAGCGAAAGTCGTATCGAAGTCTAGGACTGTCAATGACGACGTCGATCAGCGGAGTCAGACGCCAGATTGGATCCGTCGGGTTGGCACTGGAGTCCATGAGCGATCGAATCGCGAGATGCTGCGCGGAGTCATCGGTTACGTACCATACAGGCGTAGCGCCGAAGTCTACTCGGAGACGCTCTTTGGCAAACACGATGCCGTAGACACGACCTCGGCTTGTCATCCTTTTAAGCTCGGGGATTGGCGTCTCAGTCAGGCAGACGGCGTTTTGGGTGCCACCTGCGATAACCCGAGTTCGTGCAATTCCGAACGGATTGCGGGCTTCAATCACGCCCGAGGTCAAGATAGATTCAAGATCAGCTCTCGATCGAGTCAGGTGGACAAGATACGGCGAGAGATCACGAGCATTGGGATGTTGATCGGTCCCGGTCCATTCCGTCGCACTCACATGTTCAGCATGCCACGAACCGATCAAATCTGATCGGTCTGGAGACGTGCCGGAAGGTCACTGACAACGGTTGCTCTCGCCGATAGCTGGCTGCCCGGCTTGCGGATCGATAGGCGTGGGTCCGCTTGAGTCGACGTCGAGTAGGCTCGCGCGTGTCCGCGCCACACACGAGCAAGGAGGAGCCAGCGTGCCCGATTACTGGCTCACGGTCGGCGCTGTGGCGGTGATCGCAGCTCTCACCAGCGCGATAGTGACCGTCTGGGGCGTCTCTCGCCCCATCAAGCACAAGGCTGTGATCGAGGAGCGCCAGAACTGGCGGCAAGCGATCCGCGAACTGATCCCGAAGTTTGTGAATGAAGAGGACGAAGCCGCAAGGAACGAGATTCGGAACGCGATCGTGCTGCGGCTGAATCCGTACAAGGACCAGTCGGCCTTGGATCTACTTGGAGAGTACGCAACAACCCCATCGGCTGAACTCGCCGGGCCCCTCGTCGCGCACTTCCAGGCCATGCTGAAACTCGAGTGGCAAAGGGCCAAGAGGGAGGCAGGCCTCTTCCCTTGGGGTGCCGGCTGGCGGGCTGCACTCAGCGTTCGCTGGCAGAAGTGGCGCTCGGCGAAGCGCGATGCGCGGGCAACCGTGGCACCGTGAGCGGGTTCGGTCGGGTGATTTTCCACCCAGCCGATCAGTCCATGGTGGAGGGTCAACGATCGAGACAACCCCGGTGGACAATGGTTCTTTCGTCAGTGCGGCGTGGCGCGCCCGCGACGCTGGTCGGACAACTCGCCGGAGGGTGTAGCGGTGCCCCGTGCGCCGGAGGCACGGGCAATCGAGCTCTTCTTCGCCCCCGCTATGGCATTGTCCGATTCGTACCTCGCGCTATGCGCCAGAGTGGGGTTTGACTAGTCGGGGGAGGGATGTCGAAGGCGAGCGCGAGATCGCGAACATAGGCCTCAGACTCCGGAATCTCCGATATCCGTCGGGCAGCAATCGCGCCGTACGAGCGCGAAGTACCCCGAAGAGCAAATAGCGCGAGGCGCGCGACCTGAGTCAGCTCGTCAAAAGGTGAGGGACTCGTTCACGCGCGCGCGTCGATGCATTCACACGTCGACGCCGAATGCGCGCAGCAGCGGGACGCGAGGGATCATGCGGCGCGGGCCAAGTTGCACCGTGGGAATGGTGCCGTTCTCGATGCCGAGCTTGATCGTGCGGTAGTCGACGCCGACCAGTTTCGCGGCGTCCTTCATGGTCAGTGCGAGCGAGGTGGATGACGTGCTCATGACATTCTCCTTCGGTGGGCAACTAATGACATCACTTGCTCAGGGACTGTACACCCATGAATGCCCGATGTCATCGCTTGCTCAGCCTCGGACGAACTGGCACACTCGCAGCATGCCCGAACTCGCCATCGACCAGGTTGACGCGGAGATCATCGATGCGGGGGACGGCGTCCACATTCCACGCTCCTGGCGAGCGGTCGTGACGGGCCTTCCTGACATTCCAGGCGCGGTCCGTGCGCGCATCGTGTACGACCCGGTATTGCGGCGCGCTGTGGCTGAGTCAGTTCGGGTCGACCGCGACGGGCTGGGGGATGAGGTGACCACGACGCTGCTGCGCGATGTCCGTGTGCAGGCGATCGTGCAATGGGCGGCAGCTCGCGTCGTTCGCATCGACCGTGACGGCGGTGACCCCGAGTTGTACGGCGAGTACATCACTCGCCTGCGTGCGGAGGAAGGGCGCTCCGAGGAGCAGAACCTTCGTGAGGCGGTCAGGCTGTATCGACTCGGGTCGGTGATCAATGACGGACCGCTCAAGCTCGTCTCCGAGGAGCTGGGTGTCAGTATCAGCACGGCAACGCGAATGATGAATCGTGCCCGCGTCGCCGGCCTTGTGGACGAGGAGACCGGTCGCGAGGTCTACGTCCAAGCTCGTGAACAGCAGCTTCGCGAGCAGGCGACGGGGCCTGTCGTTGGTCCGGCGTCATCCGGTCCGTCGATCGGGCGCTGACAACCGAGTCTCGCCAGTCCGCCCGCGCCTTGCTGGCGTCGGAGCTGCCTGATCGCGTTTTCGGGCATTTGGGCACTTCTGGCGGCATCAGCATCCAGTGCTGATCAATTTGCTCAGAATTTGCAGCGTTTACGGATGCGGGCAAAAACGCGCCTCGAGAATGCCCGATGTAGCCCCGGAATCGCGCGGATTTTTTGCCCGCAATTTGCCCGCATCCCATCTGAAGTTAGGTGTTTTTACGTGTTCCGCGATGCGGTCGAACTCTCGAAAACCCGCGTAATTCCGCGGATTTTGCCGGTAGATGCAGCTATCGAAAAGCGCCGATTCGGATTCGAGTGCCTCCAGGTACATTTCGCTACATTCGAGGACAGTTGGCAACCAGGATGCACCCACATTCATCGCCAGCGAGGGGCATGCGCGGCGTACATGCTGGACGGCGGCCAATTCGACTTCGCTTTGCTCGCTGTCAATCGGCAAATGCGGTTGTTTTCGCTGGAACGAAGGCGGGTGAGAGGGTTTGATCCCTCTCACCCGCCTCGGCGGGAACGCCTCCGCCAAGGCCTCGACTACTTCTGTTCGTCGCGGCCGGTACCGGGGGAGCCGGGCCAATTGTTCAGCGCGAGATCTTCGAGGTCCAGCACGAGCGAGAGGCTCCGTGCGTTGTCGGCCACCGATACACCGGCGTTCGCATCGCCGTCGAGCGCGGACGCGAATTCGGCCCAGACCGCCGCAAGATCGGTGTGCAGACCTTCGTCTGGCGCAACGTTGCAAGGCTCGAGAACTCCAGTCGACCGCTCGACGAAGACCTGCAGTTTCGTCACATGAACGGTTCCTCCGTCGCAGATGATCTCCCAGTCGCCGTCCCACGGCGTAGTGGCACCGCGAGCGGCCCAGGTGCCCGAGTACGACACCAGCGCGCCCTGAGAGAGACGCAAGACCGCGTCAAGGTCAGTTCGGCCTGAGTATGACGTGGGCTCGGGCCTCGCTGCCCACGCCCCCAGCACGGCCGCCTCAGAGTCGGTCAGATGGCGGAGAAGATCCATATGATGAATCGCCATGTCGTTGAGCAGCGGGTGCGTGAGTTCGCCTCGCCCACCGTCCGTGAATTCAGGTTGCGCGAACACGATACGCACATGTCTCACCGCGCCGAGCTCTCGTATGGCGGCTCGGGTCGCGCCGACCCACCCGCGCGCGCGATAGTTCTGATCGACGCGAACAACGACATCGGTCCCACTCGCGAGAGACACGAGGTCCTGCAGCTCGGCGCGACTCGAAACCAGCGGCTTCTCACACAGCACGGGAATCCGGCGTTCGACAGCGTCCGTTATGGCTGCGAGGTGCAGGCCCACCGGCAGGGTGATGATGACGGCGTCGAGATCCGTTCCGACGATGACGTCGGCATAGTCGGGCCTTCGGTCCCCGGTGTCGAGGTGATCGGTACCGACCACCTCGACACCCGGAATGGCATCGAGCACGCCCTTCCATGTGAGACCCCAACGGCCCATGCCGAGGATCGCCACACGCTTCGTCACGCTCGAACTCCTACAGCGCCGGGCTCTGGTAGCCGGTCGGCGGAACGAGCACGCCGCGCTCGATCAGCGTCTCGATGTTCTTCGCTCGGGTCTGGTGCTCGCGCGCCAGCCATCCTTCGGTCGGCGCTGCATCGGCGTACTGGTTCTTCGGGTAGATCGGCTTGTCGTAGATCGCGCGATACTGCTCGGTTCGAAGATCCTTGAACTGGTTGTAAAGGCCGTTGGCGACACGGGCGCGGCGGAGCGCCTCGATGTCGAGCGTGGTCACCACGAAGGAGTCGCCGCTCGTCCAGCCGCGCTGCTGCGTGAGGATCTGCCCGCGGGGCCCGACGATCATTGACTGGCCGCCGAAGAGGTCCTGCATGCCCCCGTCATCCCGGTACTCGGGGCCGAGGTTCGGCGCGACCACGTACGCCGAGTTGAACATGGCGTGGGCGCGGTTCTGCAGCTCCCACATTCCGTTCTGGACAGCCGGTTCGATGAGTGTGGGGCGGATGATGATCTCCGCTCCGTTCATCGCCAGGCCGCGTGCAACCTCGGGGTAGACGCCCTCGTGGCAGATGGCGATGCCGATGTTGCCGATCTCGGTGCGCGCGACTGGGAAGATCGCGTTCATGACATCGCCGCCGGCCTTCTTCTCGACGAACTCGTCGAAGATGTCGTGCGGGTTCATGTTGCCCAACATCCCGCCCTCGTACGCATCGCTGGTCGCCTTGTAGCGCTTGTAGATGACCTCGCCCTGCGGGTCGATGATGAAGGCCACGTTGAAGTAGCGGTCGGGGAAGTCCTCGTCCTTGACCATGTACAGCTCGGCGGCGATGAAGGCGTTCAGCTGCCTGGCCTTCTTGCCGAGCTCATCTGTCTCGGGCCCGGGGATCGTGACGGCGAAATGCGCTTCCCGGGCGCGGTTGCCCGGCGTGTTCGCGATCATGCCCTGGATCGCCATCTCGGGAATGACGATTAGGCGGACGGGGGAGCCCTCCCACGCGCCGACCATGGCGGCAGTGTCGATGAACTCATTGATTCGCTTGACGTTGGCCACAGCGTCGCCGGGGTTCTTCACGGCGAACGTCCGAGGCGATACCGCCGCGACGACGTACGGATCGATCATCTCGTTCTCTCTCTTCTTTGAATCAGGCTGACCGAAACACTAGAAGGGCCTCGTCGCCAGGAGACGCTGAGTTAGCGCTAACTCATCCGACCATAGGATGAGCGAAAGCGCAAGACCCCTGCCTCGAGAAGGCCGGTTTCTGGGCGGTTTAGCCGCTAGAATGAAGAGTGAACGCGAGGAGATAACGCACTATTGCTGTTGCGAGTCAGATCGTCGCCGAAGCGCACTTATCGTCGCGGCAGGCAGACCAGATTGCTGCGCTGACCGGAGACGAATCTCTGCCGCCGGATCCTGATCAGCGGCGCGGCGGTGCGGTGGTGTCGCGAATAACCAGCGCCGGCTCGATGAGCGGGATGTCGCCCTCGGCCTCGCCCTTGATCATCGCCAAAATGCGCGTCACCGCGATGTGCCCGATCGCCTCGAAGTCGAGTGTGACGGTTGTCAGCGCCGGCCGGAAGAACGGCGACTCCTTGACATCGTCGAAACCGACGACGCTGATGTCTTCCGGTACCCTGAGGCCCCTCTCGTCGAACGCCTTCGTGAGGCCGAGCGCGAAGGGATCGTTAGCGGCGAAGACAGCCGTCACGTTCCGATCGAGCGAGAGCTGCTTTCCGACACGATAGCCTTCGGCGGCAGACCAGTCCGATGTCACGATCGGGGGAGGAGCCGCGCGGCCCGCGGCCGAGAGTTCCTCCGCCCATCCGCGGGCACGTGCCGTCGACGCCATCCATCCCGGCGGGCCCTGTACGTGCCATACCGTCTCGTGGCCGAGGTCGAGCAGATGACGCACGGCCATGCGCGCACCGCGAACCTCATCGATGGAGATGCTTGTGGGGCTCGGGGGCGTCCCCTGCTCGAACGTGATGACCGGGGTGTCGGTGTCAAGACCCCGCAGCACTGCGAGCGCCTCGTAGAGCGGCGCGAGCACGACGATCCCATCGACGGCGTCCGGGCCGATCGAATCCAGCGCGGCACGGATCGTCTCCCGATCGAGGGATCCGAGGGTTACCAGTCGCGTCGAGTAACCGTGCTTGCGTGCCTCCTCCGAGATGCCGTAGAGGGCGACAGACGGACCGAGCACCGACAGTTCGAAACTCACGACGCCGATCGTCATGGTCCTGCTGCTGGCCAGCGCAGAAGCGGCGGGATTGCGCCGGTACCGGAGCTGGGCGATCGCCTTCTCCACGCGTTCCCGAATATCCGGTGCGACGTTTGTCGCCCCGCCCACGACGCGAGAGACGGTCTGCTGTGACACGCCGGCGAGCTTGGCGACGTCGACCATGCGCGGACCTTTGCCGCGGGACGCCGTACGCTCACGGACCGCGCTCTGCGGGGTCGGTGGCAACGAACTCGCAGACATTCCCTCATTATGCCGCTCGAGCGGCATAACCTCCGCGAGGCCAGGCCGCTCGAGCGGGTTCAGCTCCGTCGGTACCGGAGCACTTCGGGGTGCTGATCGTATGGCCATTCGGCCCCCTCGACCATGTACTTGCGCGTCGTGTAGCTGCCATCCATTGTCGAGGCCAGCGAAGGCGGCCCATCGAATCCGATCACGCCCCAACCCACGCGATTCTCATTGCCGCCGTACACCGGGTCGCCGTAGAACCCCTGTCGCGTGTTCAGGACGAGCAGGGGGAAGAACTCCAGAAAGTCCTCGTTGACCGGCTGATTGCCCGCCGGCGCGCCACCCAGCCCTGCCTCGTCCTTCTCGGCCACGAGGAAGGGGCGCGGACGCTCGACGCCTGAGAGATGCTCGAGCACGGCATCCTGCGCCTCAGGGTCGAGCTCGACGAAGTCCACGCCCGCGCGTTCTTGAGCCAGCGCATCCATCTGAACGACGCCGTCGCGGTAGAACGCGCGGCGCTGCTCGATCCTCTCTGCCCACGCTTGCTCCTCATGACCCTCCATGCGGAGGAACCCGTGGCCGTCCGCCGCGGCGAAGATGAACTGCGTCCCCGCCAGCATCCGATCGATGAACCGCACCACTCGCGCCTCGCGCGCACCGGGGTGGTGATCGGTCGGGATGATGCGAGCGCTCGCCGCCTCGATCGTGTCCCACTCATGAGGCGTGAAGAACATCGGCCCTTCGACGTCGCGCGTGGAAATCGGCACTGTGACCCACTCAGCCTGTCCCATTCTGATCTCTCCTTTGTGTCGCTGACCCGTGCTCAGTCGTCGGTCCAGCCGTGCCGGTCCACCTGGATGATCCGGTCCGAGCAGCGCCAGGCGTTGGCCATGATGGTGAGGGCGGGGTTGATGCCCGTCGCCGTGGGGAAGAAGCTCGCGTCGAAGACGTAGAGGTTCGGCACGTCGTGCGAGCGGCACCAACGGTCGACGACCGATGTGGCGGGATCATCGCCCATGCGCACCGTGCCGAGCTCGTGCGAAGTGTTGCCGGTGATTCGCTCCATGTTGACGGGGATGACCTTCTTCGCCCCTGCCGCCTCCAGGATCTCGCCGTTCTTGGCGACCTGCCACTTCTCGTGCGCATAGTCGTTCGCGTGCGGCGTGTGGGTGATCCGGGCGACCGGCAGACCCCAGGCGTCCTTCACGTTCGGATCGAGATCCACCCTGTTCGACTCGACCGGAAGGTCATGCAGCAGGATGCCGATCTTCATACTGTGGTTGAAGAACTCACGATCGGCGTCCTTCGCCGACTGCCCCCACGTCGGACGCCCCGGGAAGCTCCAGTTGACGGGATGCCCGATCATGGACGGGAAGATCAGCGAGCCGAGGATGTGTCCACGATTCGTATCGGTCTCGTAGAAGTCGAATGAGCACAGGCTCATGTAGTGACCGGCCCATCCGTACAGCGGGTCGGTCACCTCGCGGTCGAAGAGTCCCACCGAGAACGAGTACTGGTGGAAGGTTGCGTTCTTCCCGACCATGCCGCTGCTGTTGCCGATCCCGTCGGGGAAGAGAGCCGACGTGGACATCAGCATCAGGCGGGGCGTCTCGATGCCGCCGCCGCACACGATGACGGCCTTCGCGTTCTGCACGAACTCGTCGCCGTCCTCGTCCTGATATCGGACACCGGTCGCCTTGCCGTCCTTGCCGACGAGGATCTCGCTGACGTAGCAGTCCGAGCGGAGATCGTAGAGACCCGTGGCGACGGCATCCGGGATGAAGGAGATGAGCGTCGAGGACTTGCCCGTCCCGGGATCCGGATACTGCTGCCAGAAGCCGTTCTCGCTGAACGGCTCGCGGCCGCGGTATGGCTCGGTCACCATGCCCTGCGGCATCGGGAACGTGCTGTGGCCCATCTTTGCCATCGCGGTGGCGAACGTACGGCCGATCTGGCTGAGGGGGGAGGGCTTGGTTGGGTACCCGCGGCTGCGCCATGCTTCCCACTTGTTCGCCCCGGCGAGTCCCGAGGTGCCGAACTCCCACTCCACGCGGGTGTAATACGGCTCGAGCTCGGCGTAGGTGATGGGCCAGTCGACGATGCTGGCACCCGGAACGTCGCCGTGCAGGCTCCGGAGCTTGAAGTCGCTTTCGGCCATCCGGGGGACCATGCCGCCCCAATGCGTCGTTCCGCCGCCGACCACCTGCGGTGTGGCGGAGAAGTTCGTGATCACCGCTTCTTCGGAGTCGCTCGCGCGAAAGGTCCGCGGCTTGATCTTCGGGTCCTGCCAGATGAAGTTGCGATTGAGGAACTTCAGTTCATCTCCCGACGCATGAGCGGGCTTGAGCCACGGGCCCCGCTCAAGGCCGACCACTCGCAGTCCTGCCCCCGTCAACACCTTGGCGGCCGTCGCACCGCCTGCCCCGGCGCCGACGATGACCACGTCGACATCTTCGGGGTTGCGCTTGATTGTCATTTCGATTCCTTCCGTGAAGCGATCAGGCGGCTGTCTGGTGACCATGTCGGCCGATTGCGGCGAGGGGGAGCAGGTCCGCCCACAGTTCGTCCGGAATGAGATGGTCGAGAAGCCCGACCGTCTGATCGACCCGGTCGGGCCGGGACATGCCGACGATCGTCGATGCGACGCGCGGATCGCGGGTGGAGAACTGAAGTGCGGCCGCGGCGAGCGGGACGCCATGTCGTTCGCACAGCGCTTCCATCGCGAGAGCGCGCGTCACCGTCGCGTCCGACACGGGCGCGTAGCAGTATGTCGGGACGGCGCGGGCTCCGCGCACCAGCATTCCGCCGCCGAACGGGGCGGCGTTGACGAACGCGACGCCGCGACGCTGAGCATCCTCGAGGAGCGGCTCGGCGGTCTGGTCGATGAGGGTGTAGCGGTTGTGGCTGATCACCGCGTCGAACGCGTCGGTCGCGAGATACCGCAGCTCGAGGTCGATGGGTCCGCCGGCCACCCCGAGGTGCTTGATGACGCCCTGGTCGCGAAGTTCGATCAGGGCCTCCAGCGGACCACCACGCGCCACACCTTCCTCGAAGGTGATCTTCTCCGGGTCGTGGAGATAGACGAGCTGGAGGGTGTCGAGACCCAGTCGGGTGAGGCTTTCCTCAACCGAGCGGCGAACGCGATCGCCTGAGAAATCGGTCGACCCGGGCAGCGGGTCGACCTTCGTTGCGACGACGAACCCCTCGGGGATGCCGCCATGCTCGGCGATCGCGCGTCCGATTCGCTCCTCGCTGGCACCGCCGCCGTATTCGTTCGACGTGTCGATGAACGTAAATGGGCCTTCGAAAACCCGCCGGATCGCGGCGACTGCTGTCTCCTCATCCACCTCGTAGCCGTATTGCGCGGGGAAGTTGCCGAGCGCGGAGGTTCCGACGCACACATCGGATACGGAGAGTCCAGTTCGGCCCAGTTCGCGGATGGTCATGTTCGTGTCTTTCTGTTGGTGTTGTGGGACGTTGTCGAGGGCGGGGAGACGGCGGTGCTGCTTTCGCGGACGATGAGTTCAGGTGCGACCCGAAGGGGCGCCGCCGGGTCGGCCCCGCGCATGAGGTCGAGCACGTGATCGACCGCCCGGCGGCCGACATCGGCGAAGTCGAAGCGCACGGTGGTAAGGCTCGGGCGGAAGAACGCCGATTCCGGAACCCCGTCAAACCCCACGACGCTGACCTCTTGCGGAACGGCCCGTCCGGCATCCGTCATCGCCTTGATGACGCCGAGCGCCATCTGGTCGTTCGCGGCGAATACCGCCGTCACGCGCGCGTCTCGTGCGAGCCGGAGACCCGCTTCATAGCCCGAAGGGGTGGTCCAGTCACCGTCGATGGCGGGGTGTGCGACGACCCCGTGCTCGGATAGCGCGCTGGACCAGCCGCGCAGTCGCGCGGTGGTGCCCAGCCAGCCTTCCGGCCCGCTCACGTGGTGGACCGTGGCGTGCCCCAAGCTCAACAGGTGGGATGTCGCAATCCGCGCGCCGGAGATCTCGTCGGTGACGACGCGGTGCTCTCCTTCGTCGGCCCCGGGCTGCCAGATCACCAGCGGCGCGCCTCCGGCATCCAATCCGTCGATCGCGGTCAGTGCCGCATCGATCGGCGCGAGGATGATGATGCCGTCCACCGAGTCGGCGACGAGGTGGTCGAGGGCCTTTCGCATGTTGACGCGGTCGACATCGACCAGACTTACCAGGCTGGTCGCGTAGCCGGCGGCGCGTGCCTCGTCGGCGATGCCCTTGAGGGCGAGCGACGGACCGTACTGAGCGAGGCCGTAGCTGACGACCCCGATGTTCATGCTGCGGCTCGTGGCGAGCGCGCGAGCCGCAGGGTTGCGCCGATACCGGAGGCGCTCGATTGCGGCCTCGACGCGAGCGCGCATGTCGGGAGCGACGTTGCCCGTTCCGTTGATGACACGCGACACGGTCTGGTGGGATACCCCCGCGAGGACCGCGACGTCCACCATCCGCGGCCCCCGGCCGCTTCCATTGCTGTCTCGAGGCAAGACGAACACCCCCTTTCCGGTGTCGATGATCGATCGTCGAGTGCGCCGACGGATGCCGGCTGAGGTGGGCGTCAGGTGGTGACCGGTCGCGCCCGGCCGAATCTCTTGGAGAAGAAGCCGGAGATGCGCTCCACCCCTCCTGCGCTGGAGAGGAATACCGCGATGACGATCACCGCGCCCTTGATGACCAACTGAGGTTCGGAGGAGATGCCGACCAGGTTCATGATGTTGATGATCGTGGCCAAGACGAACACGCCGATCACGGAGCTAATTGGATCGCCCTTGCCACCCATCAGCGACGCGCCACCCACCACGACCGCGGCGATCGCGTCGAGTTCGTAGCCGACGCCGATGAGCGAGCTCCCCTGACGCAGCTGCGCAGCAGCGATGAGGCCGGCGAGACCGGCGAGGAATCCGGACATCGTGTACGTGATGATGAGATTGCGCGCCACAGGCAGGCCCGACAGGCGCGCCGCCTCGGGGTTTCCGCCGATCGCGTACAGGGAGCGGCCGAACGTGGTGAACTTGGCGATCAGCGCGGCGACGATAGTGACGATGAGGAAGATCGCAACGGGGTTTCGTACGCCGAGGAACGTGCCGGTGGCGAATGTCTCGATGAATGCCTGGTCGGTGATCTGGATCAGGCTCGTCGATTGGATGATGTAGCTGAATCCCTTGACCGCACTCAGCATCGCGAGGGTTGCGATGAACGGCGGGATGCGCAGCCCCACGACCAGAAGTCCGTTGATCAACCCGGCCAGCGCGCAGCAAAACAGCGTGAAGGCGACCGATAGACCAGCGGACATGCCTGTCTGAAGCGTGAGGGCGACGATGACCGTGGACATCGCCAGGATTGACCCGACCGAGAGGTCGATTCCCCCTGTGAGGATCACGAAGAACTGGCCGATAGCGAGGACCGCGACGATGGAGGCGGCGGCGATGACATTCTCGGCATTGCGGATCGTGAGGAAGTCGCCGGAGACGTAGTAGCCGATGATGATGATGACGACGAGCACCAGGATCAGATAGCTCTTCGGCAGGATCCGCTTCCACAGCGTTTTCGCACCCTGCAGACGCGAGGGCTGTGTCGGAGCAGCCGGTGAGCTGTTCGTGGGCGGTGTCTGCACGGTGTTGTGTGACATTTCTTTCCTTCTGGCAGTGGGTTGGTCTACGTGTCGATCACGAGAACTTCTGGAGGATGGTTTGTCCGTGCGGGTCGATCTCGTCATGGTCGAGCTCGGCGATGACGCGCCCCCGGGCCATGACGAGGACGCGGTCGCACATCATCGCTTCGGTGATCTCCGAGCTCGCGATCACGACCGTCCCGCCTTCGCGGGCGAACTCGCGCAGCAGCTCGTACATGTCTTCCTTGGCGCCGACATCGACACCGCGGGTCGGCTCGTCGCACACGAGCACGCGAGAGTTACGCACCAGCCACCGCGCGAGGATCGCCTTCTGCTGCGTGCCGCCGCTGAGTGTCTTCATGGGCTGGTTCACGCTCGACACCTTCATGCCCAGGCGTGTGACGAGGTCGCTGGCAGCCTTGCGTTCGCGCCGCGCATCGATAACGCTGAGGCGGCTGAACATGGGCAGGCTGGCTAGAGTGATATTGCCGGCGACTCCCATGTCCGGGATGAATCCGGCGCTCTTGCGGTCCTGGGGGAGAAGTCCAATTCCTCGGCGGATCGCATCCCTCGGGGCGGTGAATTCCACAGACTTGCCCTGCACGCTCATGGCGCCGGAAGTTCTTTTTCGCGCACCAGCGATGAGCCCGGCGAGTTCTGACTGCCCGCTGCCGATCAATCCGGCGATGCCGAGGACCTCGCCCTCCCGGAGGTCGAACGACACGTCCCTCACGCGTTCGTCTTCCGATAGATCTCGGACGGAGATCACGACCTTCTCTTTGGCGCCGCTTCCCAGGCGTGGCGATCGCTCGCCCCGCAATGCCGCATCGGCGATCGACCCCTCGAGGGAGCGTCCGACCATGGCCGTGACGACATCGGCGGGCTTGCTCTCGGCGGTGATTAGATCCGCGGATGTGACCCCGTCGCGCAGCACGGTGACGGCATCGCAGAGCGAGTAGAGCTCGTCCATGCGGTGGGAGATATAGAGCAGCGTGACGCCTTGCTGCGACAGCGAACGCAAAACCGTGAAGAGTTTGTCGACGTCTGGCAGGGGGAGCGTCGAAGTAGGCTCATCGAGCAAGAGAAGCCGCGCCTCCTTATGAATGGCCTTCGCTAGTTCCACCGCCTGCTGCTCGGCCGTGGAGAAGCTGCCGACGGGCCGGCGGACGTCGAGGTCGAAACCGACGCGGTCAAGAGCGGCTCGCGCCTCGGAGGCCATTCGATTCCAGTCCACGGCGACTCCCCCCGCTCTGGGCAGGCGGCCAAGGAAGATGTTCTCGGCCACCGAGAGGCTCGGAACCAGCGAGAGCTCCTGATAGATCGTGTGAATACCCGCCTGCTGGGCGTCGAGCGGGTGGCGGAAGCGCTGGAGCTCGCCGCCGAGGCGGATCGTGCCAGCATCGGGGGTCTCAGCACCGGAGAGGATCTTGACCAACGTCGACTTGCCGGCACCGTTCTGTCCGGCAAGCGCGTGGATACTGCCCCGTCGGACGGCGAAGCTCACGCCTTTCAGGGCCTGCACTCCGAGATATCCCTTAGTGATGCCGTCGAGTTCCAGTTCGAGCGGCGCGCCGGGGGTCGCTCGACCACCGGCGGCGGCCGGCCCCGTCACTGAGCCTGCAGACATGAACGTCTTCTTTCTCGGGATCCTTGAGAGCGTGGGGGTCGAACCCGGTCGCCGCTCATTCAGCGACGACCGGGTTCAGCGATCAATCCTGGGCGCGGACGTAGGTATCTTCGGCCACGTAGTAGTCGGCCGCGTTCTCGGGCGTGACCACCGTCGTGTCGATGAACAGGGTCTTGTCCGGGCAGGCCGACTGGTCGCCGTTGTAGGCCGCGAGGGCCATCTTCACGGCCGTGACGCCCTGGTCCCACGGCTGGTTCGACGCGGTCGCCTGCAGGGGACCCGTGGGGTCGTCCATCATCTCCTTCACGGAGACCATTCCGCCGTCATAGCTCGCGAGGATGACGCCGTCCCCCCAGAGTCCGGCCTGCTCGAGTCCCTGCACGACGCCGCCGTTCATGACATCGCTCATGCTGTAGACGATCTTCAGGTCCGGGTTCGCGGTGGCCACGTCACGGATTGGCCCGAGAGCCTTATCGGGCTTCCACTCGCCGAACTTCATGTCCAGCGCATTCGTCGTGATTCCGGTGTACCCCGACATCACCTTCTCGTAGCCCTCCATGAACCCGTTGAAACGCAGGTCGCTGAGGACGTCGCCGGGGAACCCGCCGATACCGACGAGCTTGATCTCACCGGTGTCGCCGAACTTCTCGATGGCCTTGTTCGCGGCGACCTCACCGGCCAGTGCACCCGTTGCCTCCTGGTCTTCCGCGACATAGCAGAACGTGTCGGGGACGAGCGTGGCGTCCAGGTTTGAGTTCACCGTGATCAGAGGGATGCCGGCGTCTTTCAGCGCCTGCACCGACGGCCCTACTCCGATCGGATCGTTGGCGTTCATGATCACGACGTCCACACCCTTCGTGATCAGGGTCTGAATGTCTGCGTTCTGCCGGACCGTATCGCCGTTGGCGTCGAGCAACTCGATTGTCGCGCCGATCTCATCAGCTTCCGACTGCCCGCCTTCGACCAGGGTCTTCCACCAGTCACTGCCGCTGATGCCGCGCTGGCTCCAGCCGATGACCAGGCCATCACCTGACGCCTTATCAGCGTCGGAGGCCCCGGCATCTGCTGCGCGACAGCCCGAAAGCACGATCGCGGCCGTGGCGATTGCGGTCACCCCGAGCAGGATCCGGCGACTTCTCGAGCGCATGGTTGCTGTACTCATCTCAACACTCCTTTGTGCAGTGTCCGCGATTGGCACCTGTTTCGGGTGGGCGTCCCCATCGCGGGCAACTGAGTTCGTTGTGGATGTCATGTTAGCGCACTATCAGAGGGACGCAATAGGGAATTCGAAGGACCGTGAGGCGCTATGGATGCGAAAGCGGAGGCATCTTTGGCTTCAGAAACGCAGTCTGAACAGGAAATTTCAAACCTCCTCCTGAATAGAAGGAATGAGCCTGGGTTGACGAATATGGAGGGCTGGTTCTTGTCGCCGGTGTCAGATTCAGGGCTCCGAGTTACCGTTCACTGCCCGAACCCGGGTCCTGCCAACCTAGGTAGCAGTGCACAGGTATGCGGTGAGGGGATGCCCACATGACCCTCGGAACAGTGCGCTCGTCTTCGCACCTCAGCGGCGGCGGGTGAGCCTGGAGCCTCCTGTTGTCCAGCTGGTCGCCGACACGCGCAAGATCAGTCAGAGCACCGCGACCTGCCTCATGACCCGCGGCCGTGAGGCAGGTCAGGCTGTGTCGGCTTGGGTCTGTGGTCAACGCCGGACCGCTCAAGCTCGTCTCCGAGGAGCTCGGTGTCAGCATCAGCACGGCGACGCGAATGATGAATCGCGCGCGCGTGGCCGGCCTTGTCGATGAGGAGGCCGGGCGTGAGGTCTATGTCCAGGCCCGGGAACAGCAGCTTCGCGAGCAGGCCACGGGACCCGTCGCCGGACCGGGGTCATCAGGTTCATCGGTCGGTCCCTGAGCACCGACTCTCGACAATTCGTCCGCGCCGTACAGGCGCCCGCGCTGCTGCACCGCGTTATCGGGCATTTGCGCACTTCTGACGCCTCAGTCTCCACGCCTTGATCAATGTGCTCAGAATATGCGGCGTTCACGGATGCGGGCAAAAACGGGTCTCGAGAATGCCCGATCTAGCCCCGGAAACCCGCGGTTTTCTTGCCCGCAATTTGCCCGCATCCCATCTGCAGCTAGGTGTTTTTGCATGTTCCACGATGCGGTCCAACTCTCGAAAACCCGCGTAATTCCGCGGAAGTTGGCGCTAGATGTAGCTATCGAAAAAGCGCCGATTCGGATTCGAGTCCCTCCAGGGGCATCGCCGCACAAGCGCTAGCTCACCGGCATCCGCTCGCGGTTCAACTTCTCTCCTCGTAGTGACGCACACTGTCGTCCCGTTCAACCAAGAATCGGTCGTCCTCGGGGTAGTAGAAAGCCTTCTCGATGTCGTCTCCCGCGAAGCCGCGGATGCTGTCGAAGCTGTCCGAGCGAGAAATCGTCAAGATCTCGGTCAGGCCGTCGGGCAGGTCGCGGGTCACCGTCCATCCATCCCGATGCTGCACGTAGAGCGGTACTCCCTCGACGCCGGTCCGCTCGACCTAGTCCACCCACTCGTCGGTGTCGACGGTGCGGATGACTCCGCGCCAGACGCGGATCACGTTCCGGTCGTCGCCGTCGCGCATCAGTCGCCTGGTTCGGTGACGATGATCGAGGCGACCTCGTCCAGAGAGTCGACGACGTCCTCCGGCACGGTGCCCGTGGAGCAAAGCAGCTCCATTGAGTAGGCATTGCTCATCTGCGAGGCCTTGTAGTCCAGGTTCGCGAACACGCGGGCGGCGAGGAGGACGGCATCTTCATCGGTGGTCCACAGGAGGATCCGGTTCTGGACGTCGCCGTCGGCGGGCTCGCCGTCGACTCCGGTGGTGAGCGCGAAGTGCCCCGTCGACGCGAACTCTTCCATCTCCTCCTCCGTCGCACCCGAAAGCGTCGCAAGGAATTCGTCGGAGGCAGTCTCGTCGTCGTCAGCGGTGGCCTCGAAGACCTCCTGCCAATACTGCGCCGTGCAGGTTCCCTCGGCATTGACGAAGATCGTCTCACCCTCGCCGGCGTCGACCTTCGGCGTCCACGGCGCATCGGAATCGAACGACAGGTTCAAGCCGACGGCTGAGAGGGGATCGAGCTCGGCGCCTTCCTCGAAGCTCAGTGAATCCAAGGGACCAGGTGAAGCCGAGGGCGTTGGGGTGGCTGACGGACTGGGTGGCTTGCTCGTCTTCTCGGCTTCGGACCCGCCGGCGGTGGAGGCAGCGCATCCGCTTGCCACCACCGCGATGGATGCGACGATGAGCACGGCGCAGAAGTGGTCGCGTGCGCGTGAGGCAGACCTGATCAGAGCGATGGCGAGCTCCCTGGGATAGATCAACGGTGACCGATTGCACAGATGGTACGCGCACGGTGGAGCCGGCGACAGGCAACACGCAGTCTCCGCAACGCGTCGTCATCAGCGGGCACGAGTTGCTTGGAAGGCGGGTATTGCAGCACGGCCCGCTGCAGGCAGACCCCTGTCTGACGTGCACGAAGATTGGCTCCGCGCCAACACATGCACTGCGACGACTTTTCGCAGGGATCAGGAACTCCGTCGCAACGGTCCGTTACCCTCTCGCGCCGTCGCTGTCACCCCCTGTCCCTGTCCGTTCCGGTGCGGCGACAATGGCCGGATGCCAATGACGGAACGTGCTCCCTTCGAATTCGTCGGCGATTGGGGCAGACAGATCATCGCCACCGCGATCCACAACGGGCACGACGTGCGCCCCGACGTGGCGGCCGAGCTCATCATCTCCGACGCGGATCGGCTGCGCGAGGAAGACCCGAACACCGACGCGATCGGCGCCCTCATCCCTGCGCGGGTCATCGTCCACCGCTCTCGGTTCGAGGTCGACATGAATCGCAAGCGAGACCACGCCGTGTACCGCAACGCGGAGGAGGCGTGGGGCCTGGACATCCTCCGCGATCCCGAGCTCGATGCGGCGATCGTGGCCGGCTCGCTGGAAGTGTACGACGCGTTCTACGACGAGCTCGCGCGGCAACTCGACCCGGTGGCGGAACGCGGTCCGTTCGTGGTGTTCGACGTCCACTCCTACAATCACCGCCGCGACGGCGCCGACGCCGCGCCGGCGCCGACCGAAGAGAACCCCGAAGTCAACGTCGGCACCGGATCGCTCGATCGCGCGCGATTCGGGCACGTCGTCGATGCCTTCATGGACGCACTCGAGGCTGCGGGCACGAGTGCGGGCCCGCTCGATGTCCGCGAGAACGTGCGCTTCCGCGGGCAGCAGCTCGCCGCGTGGACGCACGCCCGCTACCCCGGCCGCGCGATCGTGCTCGCCATCGAGTTCAAGAAGACCTTCATGGATGAGTGGACCGGCGAGGCCGACCACGCCCGCGTCGACGAACTCGCCCGCGCCCTGGCGAGCACGATGCCCGCAGTCGAGGAATCGCTGCGCCAGGTGGTCGGATCGTGACGGCCACGGCGCCCAGCCACGACACCGACGATCCGGCTCATGCGCCCGATGCGATCGGGCCCGAGACGAGCGCGATCGAGGTGGGCGCCTTCTCGCCCGCCGACCTTGCGGCAGACCACGCGATGGCATCCATTGCGGGGAGCGTGCGGTTCCTGCTCGAGATGACCCCGGTCAATGCCGACGATGCTCGCGCCGCGTTCCTCGCGCACCCGGATGCCGACCCGGTGTTCGAGTACCGGGAACTCGACGTGGACCCAGATGTGCTCGATGCGCAGGTGGCCGCGCTGCCCCTCGACCAGGTCGCCGACGCCACGCTCGCCGCCCTGCTGCGAAACCGGCAGCGCGAGATGACGCTGCGCGTCGAGATGCTGCGCGCGCGGAACACCCCCGATTTCCTGCAGCTCTCGATCGCGCACTACGGCGCCGTGCTGCCCGAGCTGGTCACTCGCGCGGAAGACATGCTGGACCGCCTCCCGAGCGGACGCCTGGAGCACGACTCGGTCGGCGCGGTGGAATTCCTCGCGGCAGCGAAGGCCGAGATCGAGCACTACCGATCGATCGACCCCGACGTCGGCATCCACGCCGAGATCCGCGACGACGTGTCCGGCATCCTGGTCGACGGCAACACGCTCCTCATCTCCAGCAACGCCGCCGTCGCCGGCCCCCGGGTGAACGCGCTGCTGCAGCACGAAGTCGGCACGCACCTGGTGACCCAGGTGAACGGGCTCGCCCAACCGATCCGCATGCTCGGAACCGGGCTGGCCCATTACGACGAGACGCAGGAGGGCCTGGCGGTGCTCGCCGAGATCGCGTGCGGCGGCCTGACCGCCTCGCGGCTGCGGCAGCTCGCGGCGCGCGTGGTCGCGGTGCACTCCCTCGTGAGCGGCGCGACCTTCGTGGAGACGCATCGCGTCCTGACCGGCCACGGTCTGCCCGCCGGGAGCGCCTACGGGATCGCCATGCGGGTACACCGGGCCGGCGGCTTCACGAAGGACGCCATCTATCTGCGCGGCGTGCTCGAGCTGCTCCAGCACGTGGCCGCGGGCGGTGTGCTCGACCTCTTCTTCCTCGGCAAGTTCTCGATCCAGGATCTGCCGCTCGTGGAAGACCTCGCCGCACGCGGACTGCTCGCGCCGGCCCGGATCATGCCCCGCTACCTCGCCGAGCCCGAAGCCGCCGACCGGCTCCAGAGCGCCGCGCACGCGGGCGACCTCGTGACGCTCGTGAATGCGTAGGCGCCTGCGCGACGACGGCGTCCTCTCGAATACCCGCGTAACCCACCCCGACGGACCCGGCCACGCGCCGACCGACATGCAGGAGGCACCATGAAGATCGGTTTCGTCGTCAACGACATCGCCACCGAACTGCCGCAGTTCACGACGACCCGCCTCGCCATGAGCGCCACGCGGCAGGGGCACGAGGCCTGCCTGATCGGGCAGGGTGACTTCGGCTACGAGCCCGACGAGTCGCTCTCTGCGAGCGTGGCGGCCGGCGATGCCGGCAAGGCCTACCGCTCCCTCGAGCGATACCTCGAGGACGTGCAGGCGGCGACACGCAAGCGCGTGCCCCTGAACGACTTCGACGTCGTGATGCTCCGCGCCGACCCGGCCGCGGAGACCGCGGAGCGTTCGTGGGCGAACACGGCCGGCCTGGCCTTCGGAAACCTGCTCGCGGATTCCGGCGTGCTCGTGGTCAACGATCCCCACTCGCTGACGGAGGCGATGTCGAAGGCGTACTTCCAGCACTTCCCCGAGGTGGTCCGGCCGCGCACGATGATCTCGCGCGACGAAGAGCGGATGCGCGAGTTCATCGCAGAGCTCGGCGGCCGTGCCGTGCTCAAGCCGCTCCAGGGGTCCGGCGGTTCCGGCGTGTTCCTGGTGAACATGAAGGAGGAGCCGAACATCACACAGATCGTGGAGGCGATCGCCCGCGACGGCTATGTGGTGGCGCAGGAATACCTCCCTGCGGCCAAGGACGGCGATGTGCGGATGTTCGTGATGAACGGGCGCCCCCTCGAGATCGACGGCGCCTACGCCGCGTTCCGTCGCCGGCCCGGGGAGACCGACGTGCGCTCCAACATGTCGGCCGGGGGCACGGCGGAGGCGGTCACGGTGACCGACGAGATGCTCCAGCTCGTCGAAGCCGTGCGGCCCAAGCTGCTCGCCGACGGGATGTTCCTGGTCGGCCTGGACATCGTGGGCGACAAGCTCATGGAGGTCAACGTGTTCTCCCCGGGCGGGCTCGGATCGTGCGGTGACCTCTATGGCCTGGACTTCACCGTGCCCGTCCTCGAAGACCTGGAACGCAAGGCGGGGATCCGCGAGCACTACGGCTCCGAGCTGCCCAACGCGCAGCTTGCCACGATGTAGGCGGTGCGCGCGAGAATCGAGACATGACAGCCCCAGACGCAAGCGCGGTCGACGAGTACGTCGCCTCGATCGCCGATGAGCAGACCGCGGAAGACAGCCGGATGCTGATCGCGATGATGCGGCGGGTGAGCGGGCACGAGCCCACACTGTGGAATGTCGGCACGATCGGCTTCGACACCTACCACTACAGATACGACAGCGGCCGCGAAGGCGACGGTCACGTCATCGGGTTCTATCCGCGCAAGGGCAAGACGACCATCTACCTGATGGACGGCACCGCCCGCCATGCGGAGCTGCTGGCCAAGCTGGGCACGCACACCGAAACCGGGTACTGCGTGTACCTCAAGCGGCTGAGCGACGTGGACCCGACGATCCTCGAGCAGATCGTCCGCGAGTCGTACGACTACGTGAAAGCCAAGTCCCAAGACGGGCCGATCCGCCAGATCCTGTGGAAGGTCGAGGACTGAGGGCGGGCGGACCGGTTCCGTCTCGGAGCGGCACTGATCGCGTCGACCGCCCCGGCGGAATGACACGCGGCGAAATGTAAGCGGCCGATCCAGCGATCGCGCCGAGACCCAGTCGCGCGCGGCACGCGAACGAGCGCCTTCGATAAATGCCCGGTCAACGGCAGATCCGGCCGGCCGCACCGAGACCGCCGCGCGTGCCGTCACGCGCACCTGACGCCACGATGACACGCGGCGTCACATGGCGCGCATTCCGGCTGAGCAGTCTCCTCGGGTGTCCATAGTCTGGCCAGACCACCTCGACAGATCGGACTCCGATGCGACCCGCACCCTTCACCGCGACCCACCTGGGCGCCGCTGTGTCGTGCGTGGCCGATGCCATCGCCGGCACCGGCGCCTGTCGAATGCGCGGCTGTCGGACGACATCCGCCCCCAGCGCGTCGATGCGCTGAGGGCGCACCGCGCAGCATCTGCCCGCACCGGCACTCTTCGTGCCCGGTGCTCGACGTCCGCCGACTCCAGAAGGAACATCGTGTCCCGCATCCTCATCTCCGCCGACGAACTCGCCGGCCTCCTCTCTGCCGTTCCCGCCGTGCGCGTCCTCGACGTGCGCTGGCGACTGGATCGCCCCGACGGGCGCCCGGAGTTCCTCGACGGCCATATCCCCGGAGCGGTATACGTCGACCTCGACACCGAGCTCGCCGAGCACGGCGCGCCGACCGACGGGCGGCATCCGCTTCCCTCGACGCAGCGTCTGCAGGCAGCGGCACGGCGCTGGGGACTCAACGACGGCGAAACCGTGGTGGTCTACGACGACCTCAAGTCGCTCTCCGCCGCGCGCGCATGGTGGCTGCTCGCCGACGGAGGGATCGCCGACGTGCGCATCCTGGACGGCTCGCTGAGGGCATGGACGGATGCCGGACACCCGCTGCAGACGGGCGATGTCGCTCCGGTCGCCGGGACGGTCACCCTCGCCGGCGGTCACCTCGCGAAGGCCGACATCGATGAGGCCGCGGAGCTCGCGACCACGGGGGTGCTCATCGACGTCCGGGCGGCGGAGCGCTACCGGGGCGACGTCGAGCCGATCGACCCGCGCGCCGGCCACGTGCCCGGCGCCCTCAACCGCTTCACCGGGGCGAACGTCGGCGCCGACGGCCGCTTCCTCGATCCCGAGACGCTGCGCCGCGAGTTCGCCGACCTCGGCGTCGTCGACGGCGAGCCGGTCGGCGTCTACTGCGGCTCAGGGGTCACGGCATCCCACGCGTTCGTCGCCCTCACCATCGCGGGCTATCGCCCGACCCTCTACCCCGGCTCCTGGAGCCAGTGGTCGAACCACCTCGATCGTCCGGTCGCGACCGGATCCGACCCGGCGGGCGCCCTGGCGTCCGCCACCCAGAAGGAGCAGTCATGACCGTCGAATTCATCAGCGCCGTCAACATCCGCCCCGGCGACGAGCTCAACCCGCTCCCCGGGCGGGGGCTGGACCCCGACTATCTGCGCCACTACGCCCGCACCCTCGAGGACGCCGGGTTCGACTACACCCTCGTGCCGTACGGCAGCTCGGGAGCCGACTCGTTCGTCGTCGCCACCGCGGTCGCCGCCGTCACCGAGACGATCAAGCCGATCGTCGCCGTGCGCCCCAACACCGTGTTCCCCACGGTCGCCGCACAGCAGCTCGCCACGCTGGACCAGTTCTCGAACGGCCGCGCCGTGGTGCACATCATCTCGGGCGGCAGCGACGCCGAGCAGGCGCGCCAGGGCGACTTCCTGAACAAGGACGAGCGGTACGACCGGTCGGCGGAGTGGATCGAGATCGTCCGTCGCTCCTGGAACGAGAGCGCGCCGTTCAGCCACGAGGGAACGTACTACCGCTTCGAGGACTTCGGCCCCGGCTTCCAGCCGTACCGCGAGATCCCGATCTCGGTCGGTGGCTCATCGGATGCCGCATACCGAGTCGGCGGCGCGCTCGGCGACATCTTCGGCCTCTGGGGTGAGCCGCTCGCCGACACCCGCGACCAGATCGCCCGCGTCGCCGAGAACGCGGCCATCGCCGGACGCAGCGACACCCCGCGCATCTGGGTGACCTTCCGGCCGATCGTCGCCGCGACCGACGAGCTCGCGTGGGAGAAGGCGCACAGCCAGATCGCCACCCTCGCCGAGAACTACGCGAACGCGGGTCTGGTGCCGTTCCGCGGGCAGACCGGCGCCCCGCAGAACGTCGGATCGCAGCGACTGCTGGATGCCGCCGCCCGCGGCGAACTGCACGACCGAGCCCTCTGGACCAAGCCCGCAGCCGTCACGAACGCGCAGGGCGCATCAACGGCGCTCGTCGGCAGTTACGAGACCGTTGCCGCGGCGATCCTCGACTACGTCGACCTCGGTGCCGAGCTCATCTCGATCCGCGGGTACGACAACCTCAACGACGCGATCGACTACGGCCGCCACGTCCTCCCGCTCGTGCGCGAGGAGCTCGCGCACCGCGCGAGCACGGGAGAGCGCGGCGCGATCGTGGCGCAGCCTCCCATCGTCGAAGGCGTCCGCGCGTGAGCGCCGTCGCCGCCGCGGACCTCAGGGAGGTCCGTCTCGACGCGGAGTCCCTGCAGAACGTGACGGCGACGCTCGCGGCGCACGCGCCGGCGCACGACGCGGACGCGTCGTTCCCGTGGCCGGGCATCCAGGCGGTGCACGAAGCCGGTCTGCTCACCGCATCGGTCGCCGAACGCGACGGTGGGCGCGGGCTCTCGGCGAGGGAGACCGTCGACGTGTTCCTGGCGCTCGGGCAGGGCGACCCCTCGGTCGCACTCATCACTGCGATGACCGTCGCCCAGCACGCGTTCCAGGCCCTCGCGCAGCCGTGGCCCGCGAGCCTCTATGCCGACGTGCTCCGCGAGTCGGCCGAGCGCCCGACGCTGCTGAACGCGGTGCGGGCCGAGCCCGAGCTCGGCGCGCCCGCGCGGGGCGGACTGCCGGCCACGACAGCCCGCCGCACCGCGGACGGCTGGTCGGTCTCGGGGCGCAAAGGCTTCGCGACCGGCTCCGAAGGTCTGGCGTACCACCTCGTGTGGGTTGTGACCGACGAGACCGATCAGCGCGTCGGCCACGTGATCGTGCCGGGCGACGACCCCGGCATCCGGATCGAACGCACGTGGGACCACCTCGGCATGCGGGCGAGCTCCACGCACGACGTCATCTACGACGACGTGCGCGTGCCGTTCGAGAACTTCAACGGCGCGCCCGTGGGGACGGTGCCGAACAACGGCAGCATCCCCGGCGCGATCGCCCTCGCGGTGCCGTCGCTGTACGTGGGCGTCGCCAAGGCCGCGCTCGCCGCGTTCACGGAGTTCACCCGCGACCGCATCCCCACCTCACTCGGCCGGCCGATCGCGACGCTGGAGCGCATCCAGTCCGTCGCCGGCGAGGCGCAGGCCCAGATCGTGCAGGCCGAACTCGTCCTGAGCGCCGTCGCGGCGCAGGCGGACGAAGGAAGAGCGGATGCTGCCTCCCTCAGCCTGGTCAAGCTGCTCACCTCGCGCGGCGCGATCGCCGTCGTGCAGGGCCTGGTCGCCGCGATCGGCAACCCGGGCCTGACCCGCAGCCTTCCGTTCGAGCGGCACCTCCGCGACGTGCTCTGCGCCCGGCCGCATCCGCCGCAGGACGACGCCGCGCTCGTCGCCGCCGGACGCTCGCTCCTGCTGAGTCCGGTCGTTGAGCGAGCGCAGCGAGACGAAACGCCTCGATCGACGTGAAGCACAGCTCGCCGCGTTTCGTCTGGGTCGCTTCGCGCCCTCGCTCAACGACCGCCTTCTAGTCCGCACCACAGAACCGCACCACACAACAGAGAGGCACCACCCACCATGAGCACGATCCACCGATACCGAACCCCTGCGCTTGCCGCGCTGGCCGCGGCATCCGTCCTCATGATGGCGGGATGCGCCGGAACCGCGGGAGGCGCCGCCACCACCGCGCCCGAGGGCGACCCGGTCGCCGGCGGCGAGCTGACCATCGAGTTCTGGCCCGACAACGCAGCGTTCTCGTGCGTCGACCCGTTCCAGACCTACTGGATCGAGCACCGCCAGGTGATCCGCAACGTGGCCGACTCGCTGACCGACCAGGACCCCGAGACCGGCGAGATCGTGCCGTGGCTCGCGACCGACTGGGAGGTCAGTCCCGACGGGCTGACGTACACCTTCAACCTCCGCGATGACGTCACCTTCAGCGACGGGACCGCGTTCACCGCGGACTCGGTCGTCACCGCGCTGGAGAGCGCGAAGGCCACGCTCGCCGCCGTGCCAGGCGCCTACGGCGGCGTGTACGTCTCGGGCTACGCGTCCAGCGAGGCCGTCGACGACGACACCGTGCAGGTGAACTTCTCGACGCCGAACGCCGCGTTCCTGCAGGGGACCTCGACGACGAACCTGGCGATTCTGTCGGCATCGTCGTACGCGGCGACACCCGAAGAGCGCTGCCTCGGCAACGTCATCGGCTCCGGGCCGTTCGTCCTCGATCAGTACACGCCGGCCGAGGGCATCGACCTCTCCAAGCGCGAGGGGTACGCGTGGGCAAGCTCGCTCAACGCCCACCAGGGCGACGCGTACCTGGATGCGGTGCACATCAACTACGTCGCGGAGGACAGCGTGCGCGTGGGTGATCTCGCCAGCGGGGCGAGCGACATCGCGTGGCCGCGCAACCCGTTCACGCCCGAGGATCGCGCCCTGCTGGAGAGCAGCGGAGCCACGATCGAGAGCCGCTCCCTGCCGGGACCGTCGTCGGCGTACTACCCCAACGTGAGCGACGGGCACCCGCTGTCGGAGAAGGCCGTGCGCGACGCGCTGCAGGTCTCCATCGACCGCGAGACCTACGCCGCCACGATCTACGGCGCGGACTATCCCGTCGTCGAGGGGCCGTTCGACACGACCACGCCGTTCTTCGCCAGCCAGGCGGATGCGCTCGCCTACGACCCCGAGAAGGCGGCGGAGATCCTCGACGAGGCCGGCTGGGTGCTCGAGGACGGCGCGACCTACCGCACCCGCGACGGGCAGACGCTGACGCTGGTGGCACCGATCACCGCGGAGACCCCCGGTGACGTGCTCCTGCAGGATCAGCTCAAGCAGGTCGGCATCGAGCTGAAGCTCAGCGTCTACCAGCCCGCAGATCGTGCCGCGATCACGGCGAACGGTGAGTACGACCTGCTCGCGACCTACTACACGCGCGCCGATCCCGGTGTGCTGGCGTGGATCCTCGACGAGCGGTACGCCGGATCGAAGGCGTTCGCCAAGAACGCCCAGACCCCCGAGACTGCCGCGGAGATCCAGGCGCTCTTCGACGCGGGGCTGAAGGAGTCGGATGCCGAGGCGAGAGGTGCGATCTACGCGGACCTGCAGGAGCTGCTGATCGCCGACGGAGTCTCGTTCCCGATCTTCGAGCGCGTCCAGCTGGCCGCGACGGCACCGGGCGTGAACGGATTCCGCTTCACGAGCGAGTCGTTCCTGTCGTACTACGACATCTGGAAGAGCTCGGAGTAACCCATGACGAGGTATGTGCTCCAGAGGATCGGCCAGGCCGTCCTGGTGCTGTGGGCCGCCTACACGGTGACCTTCGCGATCCTCTACCTGCTGCCGGGTGACCCCGTCGCCCTGATGCTGTCGGCCAACAACATCGAGGTCGACTCGCTCACGCCGCAGGAGAGGGAGGTGGCCGCAGCCCGACTCGGGCTGGACCGCCCCCTCTGGGAGCAGTACCTCGGCATGCTCGGGGCGGCGCTGCGCGGCGACTTCGGAGTGTCCTTCGCCAAGGGCATCCCGGTCACCGAACTGCTGGCGCAGCGCCTCCCCGGCACACTCGCGCTCAGTGTGATCGCGATCGCACTCGCCCTGGTCCTCGGAGTGGCGACGGCGTTCATCGCCACCTGGCTGCCGCGCGGTCGCCTCGCCGATCTGCTCCGCCGCGTGCCCGCGGTCGGAGTGAGCGTCCCCAACTTCTGGATCGGCCTGCTGCTGATCCAGGTGTTCGCCTTCACGCTCGGCTGGTTCCCGGCGATGGGCAGCGAAGGCTGGCAGAGCGTGGTGCTGCCCGCCGTGACGATGGCGATCCCGACCGCGGCCGTGCTCGCGCAGGTGCTCACCCGCAGCTTCGACGACACGCTCGGGGAGGGGTACATCGCCACCGCTCGCGCCAAGGGTCTCAGCCGGTTCGCCGTGCAGGTGCGCCATGCCTTCCGCAACGCGGCGCTGCCGACGCTGACGATCCTGGGCCTGCTCGTCGGCGCGACCGTCACCGGGTCGATCGTGGTCGAGACCGTGTTCTCGCGCAACGGCGTGGGCCGGCTCGCCCAGGAGTCCGTGCTCGCCCAGGACATCCCGGTCGTGCAGGCGATCGTCGTGCTCGCGGCCGCCGCGTTCGTCGTCGTCAACCTGATCGTCGACCTGCTCTATCCGCTCCTCGATCCCCGGATCGCCCGAACGCCGAGAGTGAGCCGCGCATGACCGATGTGCTCGAGAAGCCCGCCATCCTTGCCCCACCCGTGCCGGAGGCGAGCGCGGCGGCGCTGCCTCTCCTCGAATCGACCTCGCGGCCTCGCGAACGCGGACCGGCGGCGGGACTGCTCCGGCGCCCTGGGGTGATCGTCGCGATTGCGATCGTCGCCTTCGCCATCGCGTGCGCGGTCGCCCCGTCGCTGTTCGCCACCTACGACCCCACGGCGACCGCCCCCGCATCCCGCCTGCAGCCGCCGAGCATCGCGCACTGGTTCGGCACCGATGACCTCGGCCGCGATCTGTATTCGCGCGTCGTCCACGGCTCGACCCTCACGATCGCGGCGACCGTGCTGGCGATCGGCATCGCGCTCGTCGCCGGCCTCACGCTCGGCGTGCTCGCGGGCTTCGTCGGCGGCGGGGTCGACTCGGTCACGATGCGCGTCGTCGACGTGTTCCTCGCGATCCCTGGGCTGCTGCTCGCGCTCGCGATCGTGACGGCCCTCGGATTCGGCACGATTCCCGTGGCCGTCGCGGTGGGGATCGGGATCGTGCCCGGCTTCGCCCGCACGACCCGGGCGGAGGTGCTGCGCGTGAAGACCCTGCCGTACATCGAGGCCGCCCGATCCGGCGGTGCATCGTGGGGCCGCATCCTGCTCACGCACGTGCTGCCGAACTCGTGGGGTCCGGTCGCGGTGCTCGCGGTGCTCGACTTCGGCGCCGCGATCCTCGCGGTCGCAGCCCTCAGCTTCCTCGGGTTCGGCGCGGCTCCGCCCGCGGCGGAGTGGGGGACCCTGATCTCGAACGGGCGGAACTTCCTGATCACCGCACCGTGGGTGTCGCTGCTGCCCGGCCTGTTCGTCGCGTTGGTCGTGCTGAGCCTCAACCATCTGGCCAAGAGCCTGGAAGAGGTCCAGCGATGAGCGCCGGTCAGACGGACCCCATCATCGACATCCGCGGACTCGCTGTCGACTACCGCCGCGACGGCCGCGTGTCGCACGCACTGCGCGGAATCGACCTCCGGGTCGCCCGCGGAGAGCGGGTGGCGATCGTGGGGGAGTCCGGGTCGGGCAAGAGCACGGCCGCCCTGGCCCTGCTGGGCCTCCTTCCGCACACCGGCCACGTGGTCGCCGGATCGGCGAAGGTCGCGGGTGTCGAACTCGCCGGCGCCTCGGAGCGGATCGCGCGCGGCATCCGCGGGCGGATCGTGGGGCTCGTCCCGCAGGATCCGACGGTCTCGCTCAACCCCACGCACCGGATCGGTCACCAGGTCGCCGAGGCCGTGCGGCTGCGCGGCGTCCCGAAGCCGTACGTGGATGCCGCGGTCGTCGAGGCGCTCGAGCAGGCCGGCATCGACGATCCCGTCGCCCGCGCGCAGCAGTACCCGCACGAGCTGTCCGGGGGGCTCCGCCAGCGGGTGCTCATCGCGATCGCGCTGGCCGGCGACCCGGACGTGATCGTTGCCGACGAGCCGACCAGCGCCCTGGATGTCACCGTGCAGCGTCGCATCCTCGACCACCTCGACGCCCTGGTCCGCGAGCGCGGCATCGCCCTCGTGATCATCACGCACGATCTCGGCGTCGCGGCCGATCGCGCGGATCGGGTGGTGGTCCTGCAGGACGGGCTGGTCGTCGAGCACGGACCGGCGGTCGAGGTGCTTGCCGCTCCCGAGCACTCGTACACGAAGCGCCTGGTCACCGCGGCGCCAGGCCTCGTGTCGGTCGTGCCGCCGCGAAAGCCGGAGGCTGCCACCCCGGTGCTCCTCCGCTGGGAGGCGGTCACCAAGGACTTCCCGCTGCCGCGAGGCGCGGCATCCCCGGCCCTGCGCGCTGTGGATAGGGTGAGCCTCGAGGCGCACTCGGGTCGCACGCTCGCGATCGTGGGGGAGTCCGGCTCCGGCAAGACGACCCTGCTGCGCATCGCCCTGGGACTCGAGAAGCCCACCGAGGGCCGGGTCGTCTTCGACGGCAGCGACATCACGCGTCTCGGGTGGCGTGAGGCGCGACCGCTTCGGCGCCGGTTCCAGCTCGTGCAGCAGAACCCGTTCGCCTCGCTGGATCCGCGGTTCACGATCGGGCGCAGTGTCGCCGAGCCGCTCGTCTCGTTCGGCATCGGGTCGCGGCGCACCCGCCGAGCCCGCGTCGCGGAGCTGCTCGACCTCGTCGCACTGCCGGCGGATGCCGCCGACCGGCGCCCGTCGGAGCTGTCGGGCGGGCAGCGGCAGCGCGCCGCGATCGCGCGGGCGCTCGCCGTCGAGCCCGAGCTGCTGTACCTCGACGAGCCGGTCTCGGCCCTGGACGTCTCCGTGCAGGATCAGGTGCTGCGGCTCCTGGCGCGGCTCCAGGCCGATCTGGGGGTGGGCTACGTGCTCGTCTCCCACGACCTCGGCGTCGTCGCACAGGTCGCGCACGAGGTCGCGGTCGTCCGAGGCGGCCGGGTGCTCGAGCGCGGCACGGCCGCCCGAGTGCTGAGCGCACCGGAACACGAATACACCCGGGCGCTGCTGGATGCCGTCCCGGGCCGCACCCTTCGGGAGGCAGTCGCATGAGTCGCTACATCGTCGTCGGCGCAGGAGCCCTCGGGGCACTCCTGGCCGCACAGTGGACCATCGCCAAGGTCCCGGTCACGCTGGTCGCGCGTGGGCGCGCGTACGAGGCGATCCGCCGCCGAGGGGTGCGCGTGCGTCGCCCCGAAGGCGATGAGGTGATCCCCGTGGATGTCGTCGAGTCGATCGCCGAGGCCGATCCGCTTCGGTCGGACACGGTCGTGCTGGCCGTCAAATCGCAGGATGCTGAGTCCGCCATCGCGCAGATCGCATGGGTCCGGCTCGGCGACGGCGCAGGCGTCGTGGCCGACCTGCCGATCCTCACCCTCCAGAACGGCCTCGCGAGCGAGGACGCGGCGCTGCGCCGATTCGACCGGGTGATCGGAGTGTCGATCGGCATCCCGGCGAGCCACCTCGAACCGGGGGTCGTGGTCTCTCCCGCGAAGCCGGTGGTCGGGGTGGCCTGGATCGGCGGCTACCCGTCGTCGCTGCCCGGCGAGGAGGAGCGGCACCGCGGCGCATTCGCGCGGGCCGGATTCGCCGCGCTGATCGAGCCCGACATCGCGGCGGCCAAGCGGCGCAAGCTCATCGCCAACCTCCGCAACGTCGTCGACGTGTTCCGTGCGACCGAAGAGCAGCAGGAGCACGCCGAGGCGGCGCTCGCCGAGGAGGCGCGTCGCGTGTTCGATGGGGCGCGACTCCCGGTCGCACCCCCGCCATGGGATGCGCCCCGCATCGAGGTCGCCGACGTCCCGGGGCACGAGCCGGGGCACCTGTCGACGTGGCAGAGCTTCGCCCGCGGGGCCTCCAGCGAGGTCGACTTCCTCAGCGGAGAGATCGCACTGATCGCGCGGCTGCACGGCGTGGATGCGCCGCTCAACGCCGCCGTCGCCCGAGAGCTCGGCGCGCTCGCGGCTCGCGGCGGGCGCCCGGGAGAGGTGACGCTGCCGCCGGAGTTCGCGTCGGGATCTCTCACGCGCGAGCGGTTGCGCGCATGAGCGCGCACGCATCGCTCGCAGAGGTGCTCACCGGTGCCGACGTGCTGCGCGCGGCATCCACCGACAGGTCGGGGTGGCCGGCGACGGATCCCGGCGGGGTGGTCCGGCCGCGCGACGTCGCCGACATCCAGAGCCTGCTCGCCTGGGCGCACCGCACCGCGACGCCGGTGATCGCGCGAGGCGCCGGGTCCGGCCTGGCCGCCGGTGCGGTGGGGGTCGAAGGCGCGATCGTGCTCGATCTGTCCTCACTCGACCGCATCCTCCACCTCGATCAGGACGAACAGCTCGCGCGGGTCGAGCCCGGTGTGATCACCGCGGACCTGGATGCCGCGGCATCCGTTCATCGCCTGATGTACGCGCCCGATCCGGGCAGCGTCGGCATCTCGACGATCGGCGGCAACATCGCCACGAACGCGGGCGGACTGCGCGGCGCGAAGTACGGCGTGACCCGCGACCACGTCCTGGCACTCGATGTCGTGCTGGCCGACGGGACGCTCATCCGCGTCGGTCGGGACACGATCAAGGGCGTTACCGGGTACGACCTGGTCGGGCTGTTCACGGGTTCCGAGGGAACCCTTGGCGTGATCGTGGGCGCCACCGTGCGGCTGATCCCGCGCCCTGCGCGGACCGCGACGGCCGCGGCGTACTTCGCCGGCATCGGAGCGGCCGCCCGCGCGGTGACCGCGATCACACGCTCCGGCGCGCGACCGGCCGTGCTCGAGATCATCGACGGGCCGACCCTCGCGGCGATCGACGACCTGGAGGGGACGAGCCTGCGCGAACGCGGCGATGCGCTCCTGGTGATCCAGACCGACGGGTTCGGCGCCGAGGAGGAGCTCGACGTCGTGACCGCGGCGATTGCGCCGCTCGTCTCGCTGTTGGAGACGGCGACGGATGCAGCGGCATCCGCATCGCTGCTGTTCGCGCGACGACGTGCCCTGCCCGCGCTGGAGGCGATCGGGCGACCGCTGATCGAGGACATCGCCGTGCCCAGAAGGCGCCTGGCGGAGGCGGTCGAGCGGATCGCCGGCATCGCCCGAGAGGAGGAGGTCCGCATCTTCGTCTTCGGTCACGCCGGCGACGGCAACCTCCATCCGATCATCGTGACCGAGCGCGGCGCACCAGACGATCCGGTGCCGGCACCGGCGCTGCGTGCGGCGGATCGTATCTTCGCGCTCGCGCTCGAGCTCGGAGGGACCATTACGGCGGAGCACGGCGTCGGCCGGCTGAAGCGGCTGTGGGCGCAGCGCGAGCTCGGGCCGGACGTGCACGCGCTGCAGCTGCGCCTCAAGGAGCTGTTCGACCCGCGCGGAATCCTGAATCCCGGCAGCAGCCTCTGACCAGCCGGGCGCGGTCGACAGCGGCGCCCGAGCGACTCAGTGCTGGTGAGCCGGAGCCAGGGCGTCCTCGGCGAACTTGAACGCGAGGCGCCCGTGCGCGAAGCCGCCGCCCGCGCGGATCGCGGTCGCGACCCACGCGGTCTCGGCGAGCTCTGCCTCGGTCGCGCCGGCGCGCACCGCCTTCTGCGTGTGCCCGTCGATGCAGTACGCGCACTGCGTCGTGATCCCGACCGCGAGCGCGATCAGCTCGCGGAACTTCAGGGGGATCGCGCGACCCTCCGAGGCGAACACCGCACCGTCGAACTCGGCCCACGCCTTCAGGATGTCGGGGGTCTCGGCCTTGTACACACGCGTGTAGGCGCGGTCGCCCTCGCGATCGAAGAAGTCGCTCATGACTGTGTCCCTTCACGGCACCGGCGGTGCGGTACCGCGTCGGACTGTCACGCTATCTCCGACCGAATCCCGGCGGCGGCCACCGTTACGCGCCGTGACGCCCATATGACGCCCGGTTTCGCCGGCACGCGCCCAAGCGGTCGGATCGACGTAGCGTCGCCTCATGACCACGATCGCCTCCGACCTCGATTCCCCGATCGCGCCGCCGACCCTGCGCGCTCCGCTGAAGGTCGTCGGCGTGTCCGGGTCGCTGCACGCACCGAGCAAGACCACGGCGCTGGTCTCCGCGATCATCGACGAGGTCGGCCGCCAGGCCCGCATCGAATCGCGCCTGATCGAGATCGCCGAGATCGGCCCGTCGCTGGCCGGCGCACTCCGCCGCGACGAGCTCGGCCCCGATGTCCTGGACGCTCTTCGCGCCATCGAGAACGCCGACCTGCTCGTGGTCGCGAGCCCCGTCTACCGAGCCTCGTTCACGGGCCTGTTCAAGCACCTCTTCGACTTCGTCGACCAGTACGCCCTCGTCGGTCAGCCCGTCCTCCTCGGCGCCACCGGCGGCGGCGAGCGCCACGCCCTGATCATCGAGCACCAGCTTCGGCCACTGTTCGGCTTCTTCCAGGCGATCACCCTCCCGCTCGGCGTCTACGCCAGCACCGCCGACTTCGACGGGTACGAGCTGCGCAGCCCATCGGCCGAGCAGCGCATCGCGCAGGCCGTCGGCCGCGGACTGCCGCTGATCGAACAGGCGGCGCAGCTGCAGACCTCGGAGTACGTCTCCACCTGGTAGCCCGTCCGTCGCCCCACCCGGCCCGGCCGCGATGTGGGTGGTCCGGCGTACCGTGCCGCCATGGCAGAGCGGGTGGAGGCGTGGTGGGCGCGCCGGCAGTTCTCGCGGGGCGCCGACGTCCCGTACGCCGTGGGCACGTACCGGGAGGCGTGGGCGCCGTTCCCGATGCTCATCCGGCAGTACCACCCCGAGCTCAACGCCGGCATCACCCTGACGCAGATCCCGCCCGCAGCCGACGTGCTGCTGGTGTGGCAGTGCGAGTCGGGGCATCTGTTCGTGGCGACCCCGTCCGAGCAGCGCGACCGCCCGGGTCGCGAGCGGCGGCGTTCAGCGTGGTGCCCCGAATGCGCCCAGCTCGCGAAGCCTCCGCGCATCCGCCCGTCCGGGACCACCCGGCCACCTCGGGCCCGTCCGACGCGGACGCTCTGCGAGAAGACCCCGGCGCTGCCGGTGGGGGAGCCGTTCGTCAGCGAGTGCGCTCCGCGACCGGCATCCGCGGTCGAGGCGCAGCTTCGGGCAGATCTCTTCGCCCGGCTCGGCGTCACTCCGGGCTGCAACGCCGTGAAGGTGAGCCGGCCGTTCTTCGACCACGTCGAGGTGTGGCCCGACATCCTGCTGCCGGAGCTGCGCATCGCGGTCGAGTACGACAGCACCGGGCGGTTCGGGCTCGAGCACGTCGGCAAGCGGGAGGATGCCGATCGGCGCAAAGACCGCGCACTCCGGGCGGCGCACTGGGAGGTCGTTCGGGTCCGCACCGGCAAGCTCGAACCACTCGGGCCCCACGACCTGCAACTGGCGTCGGTGGGCAAGCGCGGTGTGGACCGCCTGCTCGACGCGTTCCGCGACATCCGCGGACCGCTCATGGTCGACGCCTACCTTCTTTGACCGGGGCAGATCGCGAAGCGGCGAGCGTCACATCCCGATCGCGTCGAAGTCCTCCTGCGTCAGCGCGCGTGCGACGCGGATGCCGCCGTCGACGACGGCCTCGGGGAACCGCGCCGCGATCTCGACGGCCCGCGCCTCGTCATCCACATCGACGAGGTAGTAGCCCGTGACCACCGAGCCCGTCGTGGGTGGGGGCACATCGGTGACGACCACGCCGTCGTCGCCGCGACGCACCGCGCGCTGGGTGGCCTCATCGATCGCCGTGGAGTCGACGAGCTCACCCGATTCCTCGAGATCGTTCTCGACATCCCAGTAGATCTGGAACTGCGCCCTGCGCTCGTCCTCGGTCATCCCGGCGAACATGTCCACCACCGCGGGATTGCTGTTGATCAGAATCAGATACTTCATGAGCGTGCGTCCTCCGAGCGCGCCGTCGGTCGCGGCAGGTCCAGTGTGACGGAGCCGCGAGGTCGATGGCCAGATGTTCACCCGATCGATCTAGCGTCGCGGGCCGGGCGCGCCCTATCGTGGCGCTGAGCGTCTGGCACAGCAGGGACGCGACCGCACCACAGCGAGCCGCGAATCCGCGGCATGACCAAAGGGAAGTCGAATGCCAGAAACCAGTAAGCCGACCATCGTCCTCGTCCACGGCGCGTGGGCTGACGCATCCAGTTGGAACGCCATCAGCGTTCCCCTCCAGGCGGAGGGGTTCGAAGTCCTCGCGCCGCCGAACGAGCTCCGCGGACTCACCTCCGATGCCGCGTACATCGCATCGTTCCTCGCCCAGCGCACGAGCGGACCCGTCGTCCTGGTCGGCCACTCGTACGGCGGCGCCGTCATCACGAATGCCGGGGCACACGGCGGAGACGTGAAGGCCCTCGTCTACGTCGATGCATTCATCCCCGACGAGGGGGAGACGGTCGTCGGAATCCTCGACGGATCGACGTCCGCGCTCGCGGTCGCCGACCCCACCACCGTCCTCGACGTCGCAGGCTATCCCGGTGCTCCCGAGGGAGCCGCCGAGGCGTTCCTCAAGCCCGACACCGTGCACCGCTTCTTCGCCCAGGACCTGCCGGAGGCCGACCGGTGGACGATCGTCGCCACGCAGCGGCCGGCATCCTTCGTCGCGAACGTCACGCCCTCGGCGGCCCCCGCGTGGAAGGGCATCCCCAGCTGGGCGGTGCTCGGCACCGACGACCTGGTCATCCCGATCGACGTCCAGCGCCGGATGGCGCAGCGCGCCGGCGCGACCGTCACCGAAGTCGACGCATCCCACGTGTCGATGATCTCCAAGCCGGAGGCGACACTCGCCGCGATCCACGCGGCGGTCGACGCGATCAGCTGACCTCCGCTGGGTGACCGCCCCTCCCTGAGCCGGCCGCCCACACGCTCCACCCGACCCCGGTGCGATCCGTCGCGCCGGGGTCTCGGCGTGCGCGGAGCATCTCGGAACATCCATCGGTATTCAGTGTTGCTATCTACCGGTACTTAGTGTTACCGTCTACTGGTAGTCAGCAACACAGAGTAGATGGGAGGTGAGTGATGGGCAGTCAGATGACCGAGATGCTCAAGGGCACGCTCGAGGGCATCGTCCTCGCGGTGCTGGCCGGGCGTTCCGCGTACGGATACGAGATCACCGCACGACTGCGCGACCAGGGATTCTCGGATCTCGTCGAAGGAACGGTGTACGCGCTGCTCGTGCGCATCGAGCAGCGGGGCTTCGTCGACGTGGAGAAGGTCCCGTCCGAGAAGGGCCCGCCGCGCAAGGTCTACTCGCTCAACGCGCGCGGTCGCGAACAGCTCGAAGAGTTCTGGAGGACGTGGAGCTTCCTCGCAGGGCGGATCGAACAGCTCCACAATCACGAAGGGAAAGAGTAGCCATGGCTGCGAAGTGGATCGAGTTCCTCACCGGATCGCTCGACGATAAGAAGGCCTACCGCCAGTACAAGGCCCGCATTGCGGCGCTGCCGGAGCCCTATCTCACCGCCGCGAAGGCGTTCGAGCGTTATTTCATGTACAACGGCGGCATCACCGATGGCGACCCCGCCATGATGCTCACGATGCTGAACGACTTCGCCGACCTCTGGGAGCGCGCGGCGGCCGATCGGACCCCTGTTGACGAGATCGTCGGCGATGACCCGGTCGAGTTCGCCGAGGCCTTCGCCGCCGCCTACGCGGGCAAGCGCTGGGTCGACAAGGAGCGCGCCCGCCTGACCGACACCATTCTGGGCCTCAGGGGGAAGGACGAGCGATCATGACCACCGCGGATGCCGCCATCCGGGTCACCGGCCTGGAGAAGTCGTTCAAGGACGTGCACGTCCTGCGCGGCGTCGACTTCGACGTGGCGCCGGGCAGCATCTTCGCCCTCCTCGGATCCAACGGCGCGGGCAAGACGACGGTCGTGAGGATCCTGGCCACCCTCCTGCGCCCCGACGCCGGCACGGCGGGTGTGCACGGATTCGACATCGCGACGCAGGCGCAGCAGGTGCGGGAGTCGATCAGTCTCACCGGTCAATTCGCGGCGGTCGATGAGATCCTCACCGGCCGCGAGAACCTGATGCTCATCGCCCAGCTGCACCATCTGAAGGATCCCGGCGGGATCGCGGACGACCTGCTCGCCCGCTTCTCGCTCACCGAGGCGGGCGGGCGGCGGGCAGGCACGTACTCGGGCGGGATGCGCCGCCGGCTCGACATCGCGATGAGCCTCATCGGCAACCCGCCGGTCATCTTCCTCGACGAGCCGACCACGGGCCTTGACCCTCAGGCGCGCATCGAGGTCTGGCAGACGGTCAAGCAGCTCGCCGCCGCAGGCACCACCGTCCTGCTGACCACCCAGTACCTCGACGAGGCCGAGCAGTTGGCCGACCGCATCGCGATCCTGCACCAGGGACGCATCATCGTGAACGGCACGCTGGCGGAGCTCAAGCAGCTGCTTCCGGCAGCGAAGGTCGAGTACGTCGAGAAGCAGCCGAGCCTCGAGGAGGTCTTCCTCGCACTGGTCGGCGACGACACCGGGAGCGGCGCGGGCGACACCGAGCGCGCCGCCGCCCAAGACAAGTAAGGAACGACGATGACCACGCACTTCGCCGGCGACACCGCCGTCCTCACCAGCCGCTCGCTGCGTCACATCCTGCGCAGCCCCGACACGATCATCACCACGGCGGTCACTCCGGTGGCCATCATGATCCTGTTCGTGTTCGTGTTCGGCGGCGCGATCGACACCGGGTCGTACTCGTACATCGACTACATGCTTCCCGGCATCCTGCTCATCACGATCGCCTCGGGCATCGCGTACACCGCGTACCGGCTGTTCATGGACCTGCAGGGCGGGATCTTCGAGCGGTTCCAGTCGATGCCGATCGCACGCTCCAGCGCGCTCTGGGCGCATGTCCTGACCTCGCTGGTGGCGAACACGATCTCGCTCGTGATCGTCGTCGGGGTCGCATTCCTGATGGGCTTCCGTTCCGGCGCAGGGGTGCTCGCGTGGCTCGCGGTCGCCGGCATCCTGCTGCTGTTCACGCTGGCCCTGACCTGGCTCGCGGTGATCGCGGGCCTCTCGGCCAAGACGGTCGACGGTGCGAGCGCGTTCTCGTACCCGCTGATCTTCCTGCCGTTCATCAGCTCGGCGTTCGTGCCCACCGACACGATGCCCGCCCCGGTCGCCTGGTTCGCGGAGAACCAGCCCGTGACCCCGATCGTCAACACGATCCGCGACCTGTTCGCGCAGCAGCCGGTCGGCGACGACATCTGGATCGCACTCGCCTGGTGCGTCGGCATCCTCGTCGTGGCGTACTTCGTCGCGATGTCGATCTACCGCCGCAAGATCAGCTGACCGCAGCTGCTGGCAGCACGACGGGCCGTTCCCTCGAGGGAGCGGCCCGTCAGCGCGTCCGGCCGCGCACGCTCACTTCGAGGGCTCGGGATCGTCCCCGCGCGCCCAGGCGATCGCGATGAGCCGGCGCAGCACGGACAGGTCCACGTCGTCGAGCGTCTTGACGTAGACGCACCCGGCGCCCTCGGTGTACTTCCCGAGTGACGGCAGCAGCTTCGCGCCCGCGGGCAGGTCCTTCAGCCCGTAGAGCGACAACTGCGCCTTGCGCGGCGAGAATCCGGTCTTGGGCCAGTCCCCGCGCGTTCGCGGATTGGACGGCGAGATGTAGCGATAGCTGCCGTAGCCGACCATCGACGGACCCCACAGCACCGGCTCGGCGCCGGTGACCTCATGGAAGATCTCGGCGAGCTGCACCCCGTCCTCGCGTCGGCGCGCAGGGGTGGCGGCATCCAGGAATTCATCGACGCTCGCACGCGTCGGCAGCGTCTTCTGTTCGGCCATGATCCGAGTGTGCCACCGCGTCGGCGGGGAGCCAATGGCCAGAGACAGCGCCGACCTCGCCGAGGTACCGGACGTCGGCGGCCCTCGCTAGCGTGCTGGGATGACGACCGACCCCCGCGTTCTCGAATGGCTGCTCGATTCCGATCCCGCGGTGCGGTGGCAGGTCGAGCGCGATCTCACCGATGCCCCGCCCGAGGTGTGGGAGGCGACCCGTGCGCGCGTCGCGACCGAGGGATACGGCGCGAGGCTGCTCGCCGAGCAGGACCCCGACGGCCAGTGGGCCGGCGGGTCGTTCTTTCCGGCGGGTTTCTTCGGCAGCGCGGAGGCGGACCAGCCGGGGCAGCACTGGGTCGCGACGACGTGGGTGCTGAAGGATCTTCGCGAGTGGGGCGTCGACGCGGCGCTCCTCGCGGGGACCGCCGAGAAGCTGGACGCGAACAGCCGCTGGGATTACAACGACCTGCCGTACTGGGACGGCGAGGTGGATGTCTGCATCAACTCGTACACGCTCGCGACCGGCGCGTGGCTCGGCGCGGACGTGTCGGGGCTCGTCGCATGGTTCCCCGCGCACCGCCTCGCCGACGGCGGCTGGAACTGCGAGGCCGAGGAGGGGGATTCGGTCCGTTCGTCGTTCCATTCGACGCTCAATGCCGTCCGCGGCATGCTGGAGTACGAGAGGATCACCGGCGATCGCAGCCTGCGCGAGGCCCGTCAGGGCGGGGAGGAGTACCTGCTCGAGCGTCACCTGCTGAACCGGGCGACGACGGGTGAACCGGTCGGAGACTTCGTGGCGCAGTTCGTGTATCCGAATCGCCACCGCTACAGTGCTCTGGCCGCGCTCGACCACTTCCGAGACGTCGCCATGTTCGACGGGACCGAGCCCGATCCGCGGCTCGCGGAGGCCGTGGAGGTCGTCCGGGCCGCTCGTGAGCCGGACGGCACCTGGCTGCAGACGACTCCACTGGCGGGACGCACGTGGTTCGACGTCGACGTTCCCGCGGGAGAGCCCTCTCGTTGGCTGACGCTCATCGGCACGCGCGTGCTGGACTGGTGGGACGGCGCTTCGCGACGGGTCAGCCGTTCTTCATGAGCAGCGCGTTCCTGAGCTCTTCGAACAGCGTGGTGTCGATCGCCACCTCACCCATGTAGATGTGATCGAAGCTCGCGATCGCGAAGATCACGATGCCGACGAACGCCGCGACCAGGCCCGCCATGGTGAGGTGGATGCGGAGTCGGCCGACTTCGACGAGGCCGATGAGCACCGCATTGATCAGCGCTCCGGTGTAGAGCACGAGCCAGAGAATGGGCGGGATCTCCTGCGCTGTGGCGCCGATCCGGGCTCCACGGTCGCCGATGAAGTCGTTGAACGCCGTGATCGTGGCCAGGTGCAGGTTCGCCTCGGACTCGTTCGCGGGTTCGAAGGAGAACAGCACCTCCGCGATCTCGGTGGCCTGCTTCGACGTGTGCGAGGGGAGCACACCGCCCGCCTGGCTGACCCAGTCGACGCTGATCACGTGGTCGGTGTACTCCACGAGCAGCGACTTCAGCTCGGTGCTCGTCGGCTCCGGAAACCCTGCCGCATCGCGATACAGCACGGAGATCGCGGAGGTCTCCTGCAACACGATCTCCTCGACGCCTCGGTAGTTCTCGTAGGACGCGGCGGCGATGAGGGCGAGCGTGACGCCGTACAGCACTCCGTACGAAGCCATCGCGTAGCCGAGCACTCGATCCCACTCGTTCGCCCCGTCTCCGGTACGGGGCACCCACTTGCGGAGCGCGATCACGATCAGCAGCGAGATCCCGATGAACAGCGCGACGAACAGCGGCATGGCGATCGCGATCGGCACCTCGTAGAGCCACATGAGTGCATTGTGGCGCGCGGCATTCCTGGCCGCTAGATGCATCCGCGCGGGATGATCCACGGTCGCGCCTCGAAATGTCGGAGGTGCGCGAGTAGCGTTGGCGCTCTCGGCCGGAGAAGGGGGCACCGGCCGAAGTGGGCGACTGGCATCCGATACTCGCGGCCGTCGAGGGTCCCACCGGAGTCTGGCGCCTGATCGACCCGCAGGGCCGGGAGTACGGCCGTGTCGAGATCCGCCGGATCATGCACGGAACCGACACCCGTTACAAGGCCGTCTGGCGCGGCGAGGTGCTCGGCTGGGCGACGACGCTGCGAGAGGCGTGCGAGCGCGTGCACCGCGCCTACCTGCAGGCCCACGGACCCGTGCCGTTCGCCGGCTACCCCGACCTCGGGGGACTGACACACTGAGCACATGCACGACGAGAGCGGCGCAGGCGCCGACGCGGGGGATTCGCCGGGCGCGGGCAGGACGCGACGGCGACGACGCCTGTTGATCTCGCTGGGCGTCGTGATCGGGATCGTGCTCATCGTGGCGGTGGTGACCTCCATCACACCGTGGCCGTCGGCGATGGTGATCCGTGCGGTGTTCCAGCAGGGCGGCGCCGCCGCCGCGGCCGAGATGACGCCCTACGTGCCCGAGAAGCCCCTGCGCGAGCTGGATGCCGTGCAGTACGCCGACGGAGGCGAGGCGACCACGCTGGATGTGTTCACACCGGCGGACGAGGGTGAGCGTCGGCCGACGGTCGTCTGGATTCACGGCGGCGCGTGGATCTCGGGCTCCACGGCGAACATCGACCCCTACCTCCGCATCCTCGCGGCCGAGGGGTACACCACGATCGGCGTGAACTACAGCGTCGGCCCCGAGGCGACGTACCCCACCGCCGTGACGCAGCTCAACGAGGCGCTCGCGTTCATCCAGGAGAACGCCGAGGAGTTCAGCGTCGACACGTCGCAGATCGTGCTCGCCGGCGACTCCGCAGGAGCCCAGCTCGCGAGCCAGCTCGCCACGCTCATCACCAGCCCCCGCTACGCGCACCTCGTCGGCATCGAGCCGTCGCTGGATGCCGAGCAGGTGGTCGGCATGATCCTGAACTGCGGGGTGTACGACCTCCGCGCAATGGCGGAGCTGACCGGCCTGCCCGCCTGGGGATTCAAAGTCGCCCTCTGGGCCTACACCGGTACGAAGGACTGGTCCGAGCAGCCCGCCGGCGCGACGATGTCGACGATCGAGTTCGTCACCGAGGACTTCCCGCCGACCTACATCAGCGGCGGCAACGGCGACGGACTGACCTGGCTGCAGTCCATCCCGATGGCTCAGCGGCTCGACGAACTGGGCGTGCCGGTCACCGAGCTGTTCTGGCCGGCTCCGCACGAGCCGCAGCTGCCCCACGAGTATCAGTTCCACCTCGACATGCCCGAGGCGCAGGAAGCCCTGACAGCGACCATCGACTGGCTCGGCGCGAACACCACCCTCGAAGATCGGACCCCGTGATGACAGTCGAAGACGTGGCGCCGCGTGCGGCAGCCGGCTCACAGCCACGCCTCAAGAGGACGCTCGGTTCCTTCCAGGTCTTCGCGATCTCATTCGCGTTCATCTCGGTCGCCGTGGGCATCTTCGCGACATACGACGACACGCTGCAGAGCGCAGGGCCGGTCGGCATCTGGCTGTGGCTCCTCGCCGCCGTCGGGCAGACGCTGGTGGCACTGGTGGTGGCGCAGTTCGCGGCGCGGATCGCACTGAGCGGATCGTCCTACCAATGGGCGTCTCGGCTCGCGAACCCCAAAGTCGGGTGGCTGTTCGGCTGGCTGAGCTTCTGGTACCTGGCGATCGGGGTGGTCGCGATGGACAACGCGCTGGCGAGCCAGGCGCTGATGCCGCTGCTCGGCATCCCGAGCGACGAGGGCACCGCGCGGTGGCTGACGGTCGCGATCATGATCGCGCAGGCGCTCCTGGTGATCGCCTCGACCCGGCTGCTCGGGCTCGTCACCGCGGGAGCCGTCGGCATCGAGCTGGCGATCGTCGTCGTGCTGGTGATCGCGCTCGCCGCGGTGATGGTGTTCACGGGCAGCGGCGATCCGGGCAACCTGGTGTCGCGGGGTGTGACGGCCGACTCCCCGAGCTACTTCGCGGTCGGCGGCGGACTGATGGCGGGCATGATCATGGGGCTGACCACCCTCGTCGGCTTCGATTCCGCAGCCAACCTCGCCGAAGAGGCGAAGGACCCGTTCCGCAGCGTGCCGCGGGCGATCGTCGGCTCCGTCATCGCGGCCGCCGTGCTCGGCTTCGTGTTCCTCATCGCGCTGACGACCGCGATCAAGGACGTCACCGCCGTCACCCAGAGCGGCTCGCCGGTCGCGACGATCATCGGCGACCAGCTCGGTCCGGTGGTGGAGCGGATCCTGCTCGCGGGCATGGTGCTCGCGATGTTCGGTGCCGGCATGGTGGTCATGGCCGCATGCTCCCGCCAGGTGTTCGCGATGGCGCGCGACTCGCGGTTCCCCGCGCACGCGGTGCTGCGGCGGGTCAGCCCCCGCACGCGGACGCCGATCCCGGCGACGATCCTGATCCTCATCGTCGGCGTGGTGCTGATGCTCGCGCTGCCGGGCGCCGCGCTGCTGCAGCTGATCATCGCATCGACGATCCTGCCGGCGCTGATCTACGGCGCCGTCGTCGTGCTGTACCTCGTCGTGCGCAAGCGCCTGGAACGAAAAGAGGGCGGGTTCAGCCTGGGGCGATTCGAGATGCCGGTCGCCGTCGCCGCGCTCGTGTGGGTCGCGCTCGCGCTCTTCGTGCTCGTCACTCCGCCGGGCGCGCTCGTCTCCGTGCTGATCGACGTCGGGCTCATCCTCGCCGGCGGCGTCTATTTCGCCAAGATGTGGTTCTTCAACCGCGACGCGCTCGAGACCGAGCCCGATGACAGCGCGCCTGAGACCGGCGGCTGACGCCGAGTCGCGCGACCGTGACGCGGTGCCCCGCGCGGTGGGATGCTGAGCTATGCGAATGCGTGAGGATGCGCGACGTTCGAAGCGGTGGGCACTGGCCGTGGCCGCGGTCGTCGGCGCGACCGCAGTGCTGACGGCGTGCTCACCGGCGGGAACGCCGGCGCCGTCGGCCACCGCGAGCGAGACGCCCGCGGGCAGGGCGGGCGCGGTGGACATCGGCGACGGGCGCGAGATCTATCTGGAGTGCCACGGCAGCGGCTCGCCGACGGTGATCCTCGTGTCGGGGGTTGGCGACAGCGCAGAGATCTGGAGTACGCCCGGCGCGGAGGGGTCCGACACCCCGACGGTCTACGGCGAGGTCGCGGAATTCACCCGGGTCTGCGCCTACGACCGGCCGGGCACGAGCGACAGGTCCACCGCCGTGGCCCAGCCCACGAGCCCGCAGACCTCCGTGGACGACCTCGAGAAGCTGCTCGCCGCCTCGGGCGAGACCGGGCCGTTCGTCCTCGTGGGCCACTCCTACGGCGGTCCGATCATCCGGCTGTTCGCGAGCGACCACCCCGACCAGGTGGCAGGGCTGGTGGTGATCGACGGGCTCTCGGAGGATCTCGACGCGGAATTGACCCCCGAGCAGCGGGTCCTCATCGAGCAGCTCAACGCGCCGACTCAGCCGGATGCCGAGTCCTTCGACCTGTCCACCGTCGTCGCTCAGCTGCGCGACTCCGACCCGGTGCCCGATGTTCCGGTCATCATCCTGACCGCCGACACATCGCAACTGACACCCGAGCTGATCGCATCGGGTCAGCTGCCGGCAGGCCTCGACCAGTCGGTGGCCGATGCCCTGTGGGCGGCACAGCTGGCCGCACAGGGCAAGCTGACCTCGAAGTTCGTCCATGCGAAGCACGTGACCGACACGCACAGCGACCACTACATCCACCTCGGCAACCCGCAGCTCGTGATCGACTCGATCCGCGAAGTGGTGGATGCGGCGAAGTCCGGGGGAGCCGACGGCTAGCGGCGGCGAGTGGGCTCGAGAGCGTCGGATGGAGATCTCGAGGACCGCACCGCCGTTGGGCGGCCCGGTCGTGGCAGCCCAGGAGTGGCGCGACGTCGCCTTCGTCCACTGGCGGGTGCCGCAGGCCGACGTGGCACCCCTGCTGCCGGCAGGTGTCGTGCCGGACGTCTTCGACGGGTCGTCGTGGGTGGGTCTGGTCGCGTTTCGCCTGGAAGCCGCACGGATCGGCCCGCTGCCGCCGGCTGTCGCGTGGGGATCGTTCACGGAGGTGAACGTGCGGCTCTACGGAGTCGATGCGCGCGGCCGGCGAGGCGTCGTGTTCCGCTCGCTCGAGGCCTCCAGCCTGCCGGCGGTCCTGGCGGCCCGCACGCTGTTCTCCCTTCCGTACATGTGGGCGCGCACCCAGCAGCGCCCCCGACCGGACGGGTGGGAGTACGCCTCGCGGCGCATCTCACAGTCCCCGACGAAGCGCGGTCCGGGATTCCAGCTCGCCGTCGCCATCGACCGGACGCGGACGGTCGACGACGAGCTGTCCGTGTTCCTCACGGCGCGGTGGAGCCTGTTCCAGCGCAGGTTCGGGCGCACCCGGTGGCTGCCCAACGAACACGAACCCTGGATGCTGCATCCCGCGCGGCTGATCTCGTTGAGGGACGAGCTGTGCGCTGCCGCCGGGCTGCGCGGACTGAGCGCGCGTGCGCCGGACTCCGTGCTGTTCAGCCCGGGGGTGCACGCGCGCTTCGGCCGGGGTCAGCGGCTCAGCGCCGCCTCATCGTCGAGCCGCCCGAGCTTGTCGGGGTTCGCGATCGAGTAGATCCGCGTCACCCGTCCCGACTCGACCGTGACACTGACCACGCCGACGAGCTGTCCGTCCAGTTCCATCCGGATGGCCGGGAGCCCGTTGACCCTCGTCGCGCTTGCGAGCAGCACTCCGTCGACCTTCGCGATCCCGCCGACGAGATACCGGGCCAGCCGCTGCGCACCGACGATCGGCCGTCGCGCCGCCCCACGGACCTTGCCGCCGCTGTCGGCGACCGAGACCACGTCGGGCGCGAGGACGTCCATGAGTCCTTGCAGATCGCCGGTGTTCAGTGCGGTGATCAGGCGATCCACCACCTCCTCGTGCTCAGCACGCACGACCCGCACCCTCGGGCGCCGGGCCGCGACGTGGTCCTTCGCGCGATGCGCGATCTGCCGAACGGCGGCAGGCGTCTTGCCGACGGCATCCGCGATCTCGTCGTAGGGCATGTCGAAGACCTCGCGAAGCACGAAGACGGCACGCTCGGACGGACCGAGCGTCTCGAGCACCGTCAGCATCGCGATCGAGACGTTGTCTGCGAGTTCGACGTCGTCCGCGACATCGGGGCTGGTCAGCAGCGGCTCGGGCAGCCACTCGCCCACGTACTCCTCGCGGCGCCGCGTGACCGTGCGCAGGTGGTTGAGCGCCTGCCGGGTCACGATCCGGACCAGATAGCCTCGCGGCTCGCGGACCTGCTCCTGATCGACCGCCGCCCAGCGGAGCCACGACTCCTGCAGCACGTCCTCGGCGTCGGCCGCCGACCCGAGCATCTCGTACGCGACCGTGAACAGCAGCCCGCGGTGGACGACGAACGGATCATCGTCGATGCGCACGACGCTGCTCATGACCGCGAGCCTACGCGGCACCCGAGACGACCGTCGGGACGGCGAGCGGCGGCAGTCCGCACTCCGCGGCGAAGCCTTCCGAGCGGATGCCGAGCGCGATGTTCATGCGCGCCGACATGTTCATGAAAGCCACCCGGGCGGCGAGCTCGACGAGGGCAGCGGGACCCAGTTCGACCAGGAGTGCGTCGGACAGCTCATCGGTCACGGCGGGCGGCGTCTGGCTGGCGGCGTCGGCATACTCCATCACCCTCCGCTCGAGTTGGGTGAAGACCGTCGAATCGCGCCACCGCGGCACCTCTCGCACCTTCGCGTCGTCGAGTCCGCGGTTGTGCGCGGTGAAGTAGTTGAGGTCGAGGCAGAAGCTGCAGCCGACCGCGGCAGCCGAAGCCATCGCGGCATACGAGGCGAGGGTCGGATCGAGCTCGTGCCAGCGGTCCATCTTCCGCCCGATGCCCATGGCGTCCTTCATCACGGTCTTGTTGTGCCACAGCACACCGACCGAGTCGGGCACGCGGCCCACCATCTTCCGGGCGGCCAGCTTGATGGCCGTGCCGTACATGCCGGTCAGTTCGGTCGCGGGAACTCGGGTCTGGGCGGTCATCGTCTGCTCCAATGTGTCGATCTGTCATGTCCTACGACATGGAGACACCGGCCGGCCCCGGCGTGTGACACCCGAGCGCCGACCGGGTGTCGGCCGGGCATGCCAGGCTGGGACCCATGCGACGCGTCGGTGCGATCTTCACGCCCTACTCCCCGCCTGAGGCACTGCGCGACGCCGCGCAGGCAGCCGAGGAATCGGGAGTCCCCGAACTCTGGCTCTGGGAGGACTGCTTCCGCGAATCGGCGTTCGCGGCGGCATCCGCTGTGCTCGCCTGGACGACACGACTGCGGGTCGGCATCGGCGTGGCGCCGATGCCGCTGCGCAATGTCGCCCTCACCGCGATGGAGATCGCCACGCTCGAGCGGCTCTTCCCAGGGCGGTTGATCCCGGGCGTCGGGCACGGCGTGCTTCCGTGGATGGCGCAGGTCGGTGCGCGCGTCGCCTCGCCGCTCACCCTGATGCGCGAGTACGTGCCGGCGCTGCGGTCGCTGCTCGCCGGTGACGAGGTCACCACGGCCGGCCGGTATGTGACGCTCGACCAGGTGCGGCTGGACTGGCCACCCGCTGCCGCACCGCGGGTCGTCGTGGCGGGTGAAGGCCCCAAGACGGTCCTGCTGACCGGCCAGGTGGGCGACGGCACAGTCCTGCCCGGCGGGAGCAATCCCGAGCGGGTCGCACGCACGCTCGAGATCGCGCTGGAAGGACGAGCGGATGCCGGGCGGGACGACTCGCACGAGCTGATCGTGTTCGTATCGGCGGCGTTCGGGGGAGAGGCGGCGCGGGCTCAGCTCGCCGAGGACCTGGTGCGCTGGAACGGCGCAGTGGATCCCGCCTTGATGGTCGTCGGGGACGCCGCGGGCGTGGCCGACGCGATCGAGCCCTTCTTCGCAGCGGGCGCCACATCGGTGATCCTGCAGCCGCGCGAGGAGGAGACCGATCTCGCGAGCTTCATGGCGGGCGCGGGCGAGGTCGCCCGGCTGGTCGGCAGCGCGTAGGGCTCAGCCCCTCTCGTCCGTGCTTGCCGCCGTGGTCTGCGGTCGCTAGAGCGAGGCGAGCAGTGCCGCGATCGGAGGAGGCATGCGCTCCAGCGGGACCGCCTCCGCCATGATGCGGGCGTAGCGGAGCTTGTTGCCGCTGCGACCTCCGAAGAACCGCGACAGCTGCTGCTCCACGCTGCGCGTGCGCTGGGCGGGCTGCTGCTGAAGGAGCCGGAACGCCTCCAGCTCGCCCTGTCCGTCGATCAGGGACTCCACGCCCGCGGGCGTGAGCGCGCGCACCAGCTCTCCTTCCAGATCGGGGTCGCAGACGAACACGGTCCCCAGGAAGCGTTCGAAGTCCCCCTGCTCGGCGCGGTCCACGAGTCCGACCAGCCGTTCGCCGGGGAGCGATTCACGCGCGCCGCGAGCACCCTTCGATCCGCCGACCGCTCGCACCTCGGGCATGCGCAGCCCCGATCGGGCACCGAGCGTCTCGACCGCCACCCGGTCGCTCTCGCCCTCGACGATGATGACGGTCATGGGTACGAGTATGGCGGCGCGGCCGACCTCGATCGCGGCGATGGTCGACGGCCGACGGGGGCATCGGTAGCGTCGAGGTGTGCCCAAGGATGACCGCGACGACGTCGACGCCCTGATCGCGGCGTGGGCCCGGCGGCTGCCCGACGTGGATGTGACGCCGCTCGAAGTCATGTCGCGCCTGCGCAGGGTGTCGATCCGTCTCGGCCGCATCCGGGCCGGCGCATTCGCGACCGCGGGCCTGGCCTCGTGGGAGTTCGACGTGCTGGCGGCGCTCCGACGAGCGGACCCGCCGCACGAATTGAGCCCGGCGCAGCTGATCCAGCGGACAATGATCGGCAGCGCCGCGATGACGAATCGGATCACGCACCTGGTGGATCGCGGCTGCGTCGAGCGGCTGTCTCACCCGAGCGACGGGCGCAGCGTGCTCGTGCGACTCACCGAGGATGGGCGTACTCGGGTGGATGCCGCGATGACCGAGCTCATCCGTCGCGAGGCGCTGGCGCTCAGCATCCTCAGCCCCGACGATGTGGCCGAGCTCGCTCGGGTGCTCCGACCCCTGATGGAGTGAGCGGCCGCGCGGGAGCGACCGGGCGAGACCTTCAGCGCCGCTTGGGCTGATCGAGTCCGAGACGGATGCGGGTGCGCTTGCGCTCGAGCACGATGAAGAACCCGCCCACGAGCCAGAGCGGCACCTGGGTCAGGAAGGCGAAGCGGAACGCCTCGAGCGTGAAGGTCGCGGGGGTTCCGGCGCCCTGGAGATCCAGAGCGAGGCCGATGAGGAAGATCGCGATGAGTCCGGCGAGGAAGCCGCCCGAGTTCGTGATGCCCGTCGCGGTGCTGAGCCGATGGCTCGGGTTGTGCGTGCGCGCATGGTCGAAGGCGATCATGGACGCCGGGCCGCCGGTGGCGAGCGCGATCACGAGCACGAGCAGCAGCCAGAGCGGCGCCGGCTCCGGCCAGGCGATCACGACGAGCCACGCGATCATCTGCACCGCCACGGTCGGCAGCACCAGTGCGCGGGAGCGCATGTGCGGCAGGCGACTGGACAGCGCCCCCATGAACGGGCCGATGACGATGCCGGACAGCACGAGCACGGTCGTGATCAGCGCGGCCTCCGCCTGGGTCCGGCCCTCCCCGGCGGTCAGGAACGGGATGCCCCAGAGCATGATGAACGCGGTGCCGGCGAACGGGGTCGTGAAGTGCGACCAGAACGCGAGCCGGGTGCCCGGGTGCGACCAGGCGGCGCGGATGCCGACGCGCGTGTCGATGGCGGAGGTCACCACGCGGATAGAGCCCGTGTCGGTGTCGACGGAGACATCCGTCTCGCGATCGGGCGGGTGGTTGCGGATGACGGCGAACAGCAGCACGGTGAAGAGCAGTCCGAGCCCGGCGACGCTGCCGAAGGCGACCGACCACGACGTCGCGTGCAGCAGCGCCGCGAGCGGGATGATCGCGATGATCTGCCCCAGCTGCCCGAAGATCCCGGTCATCTGCACCATGACCGGCGCTCGCTGTGCGGGGAACCAGGTGGCGATGACCCGGAGCACGCTCGGGAAGACGGCGGCGTCGCCCGCGCCGAGCAGCATGCGCGCGGCGATCGCGACGCCGACGTTCGGCGAGAACGCCATCACGAGCTGCCCGACCGCCATGAGCAGCATCCCGATCGTGATGATCGGCCGCGCGCCGTAGCGATCGAGCCAGACGCCGACCGGAATCTGCATGAATCCGTATACGCCGAGCTGGAGCACCGCGAACATCGACAGCGTCGAGGCGTCGACGTGGAACCGGTCGGCCGTGTCGACCCCGACGGCGGCGAGCGAGGTGCGGTTGGTGATCGCGAGGATGTAGCCGGCGGCGCCGACGCCCCAGATCACCCATGCGCGCCATGGCGGCGCCGACGTCGAGGTTGCGGTCACAGTGCGGTCACTGGCGGGCGAGTGCGTCCCAGTTGACGTCGATCATGCGCGGCTGCTTCCGCGAGATCCGGGCGCGCAGCACCATTCCGGCCGTCGGCCAGTAGCGGCGATCGAGGATCACTTCGGTGGACAGCGGCTCGTGGTCGAGCCCCGGCCCCTCCAGGATCAGCTCCATCTCGCAGGACTGATACCGGAGCCGGCCCTTCGGAGCGGAGAGGGCGACGATCCGGATCGTGCCGTTGATCGCATCCGCCATCGGCGATCCGGTCAGCCGATCGAGCGTCTCCGCGGCCTGTTCCTGCCACTCCTCCATGGATCGAGGCTATCGGTCGGCGGTCGTCTCGATTCACGTCCTCTGCCGCGGCGGCGGTCGCGTAACTAGAATCCGGGCATGTCGTTCAACGTGGCGGCCACGGCCTACGACCGCTTCATGGGCCGGTTCTCCGGGCCGCTCTCCGTCGGCTTCGCGGACTGGCTGGACGTGCGTGGCGGAAGCACGGCGCTGGATGTCGGCAGCGGTCCCGGCGCCCTGACCGAGGTGCTCGCCGACCGGCTGGGCGCGGCATCCGTCATCGCGGTCGATCCGTCGGAGCCGTTCGTCGCCGCGATCCGCGTGCGACTGCCGGAGGTCGTCGTGTTTCAGGCATCGGCCGAGGAGCTGCCGTTCGGCGATCAGAGCTTCGACCTCGCGGTCGCGCAGCTCGTGGTGCATTTCATGTCCGATCCGCAGCGCGGCGTCGGGGAGCTGCGCCGCGTCACGCGCACCGGAGGGGTCGTGGCGGTCAGCGTGTGGGATTTCGAGGGTCGCCGGGCGCCGCAGTCGACGTTCCTCGGCGCGCTGCTGTCGGTGGTGCCCGACGCGGACGACGAGGTCGGGCGAGCAGGAGCCCATCGAGGCGAGCTCGTATCGCTCCTGGAGAAGGCCGGATGCCGCGACGTCGAAGAGACCGAGATCTCCGTGACTGTCACGTCCGCCACGTTCGAGGAGTGGTGGGAGCCGTACACGCTGGGAGTGGGCCCGGCCGGCGCGCAGCTCGTCGCGCTCGATGCGGAACGGCAGGAGCTCGTGCGGCAGCGCTGCCTCGAGCTGCTGGGCACTGGCCCGATCGGGACCACCGCCACCGCGTGGGCGGCGCGGGGAATCCGCTGACCGCCGCTCAGCCGCCCGCGTAGATCCCGAGGTGCGTGTGCACGGCCGAGATCGCGACCGATCCCTCGCCGACTGCCGAGGCGACGCGCTTGACCGAGCCCCGCCGCACGTCGCCCACCGCGAAGAATCCGGGCACGGATGACTCGAACTGGCTGGGCTCCTCCTCGCCGCCGAGCCACGCGCGGCGACCGCCCTCGCTCAGTACATCCGCTCCGGTGATCACCGACCCCCACTTGTCGCGGAGCACCTCGGGCGGGAGCCATTCGGTGTGCGGGCGGGCGCCGATCGTGATGAACACCGCCTCGGCGGGCACCTCGAACTGCTCGCCGGTTGCCGTGTGCTCGAGCACCACGTGGTCGAGCCGATCCGATTCGTGGGCTCCGGCGTCCACCACGCGAGTGCCGGTCATCAGGCCCACTCCGGCGGCGTCGAGCTGGTCGATCAGGTACTGCGACATGCTGTCGGCCAGCGACGGGCCGCGCACGACGAGCGAGACCGACCGGGCGTATCGGGCGAGGTGCAGAGCCGCCTGGCCCGCGGAGTTGCCGCCGCCCACGACGAGCACGGCCCGGCCGGTCTGGGCCCTCGCCTCGACGGATGCGGCTCCGTAGAACACCGATGCCCCGACGAATCGCCGCAGGCCCGGCGCGGCGAGCCGCCGGTAGCTGACACCCGACGCGAGCACGACCGCACGCGCCCGCACCACCTCGCCACCCTGGACTTCGAGCTCGAAGCCGCCCTCGACGAGCTTCATGCCGGCCACCCGGCGGGTGTGGGCGAAGCGCGCACCGAACAGCCACGCCTGCTGATAGGCGCGCTGTGCCAGTTCCGCACCGGAGACACCGCGCGAGAAGCCGAGGTAGTTGCGGATCAGCGAGCTGGACGCGGCCTGGCCGCCGATCGCCTCTCCCTCGAGCACGAGCGTGTCCAGGCCCTCGGATGCCGCATACACGGCGGCCGCCAGACCCGCGGGTCCGGCGCCGACGATCGCCACGTCGACCATGCGCTCGGGAAGGGTCGTGTCCAGCCCGAAGGAGCGCGCGAGTTCGGCATCGTCGGGGTCGACCAGCACGAGCCCGTCTGCCGTGCGCACGAGCGGAACGCCCTCGTAGTCGACGCCGGAGTCGGCGAGCAGCGCCATCGCCTCCGCCGACTCCGGGTCGATCCGCTCGGCGTGCACGCCGCCGCGCGCGAGCAGACTCTGCAGCTCGTGCGCGCGAGGCTGGGCGTGGTCGCCGATCACCGTGAAGCCCCGCCGGCGCCTCCCGCTGGAGAACTGCCACTCGTGCAGGAAGTCGGTGATGGCGCGATGGAAGGACTCGTCGGCGGTGTGCTCCGGCCGCACCACGTAGTAGTCGATCTGCACGCGGGACATGAGTTCGAGCAGCGCCTCGGTCGTGTCGCGATCGGCCCAGGCGCCCCACTCGATCACGAGTCCGCGGCGCACGTCCGGATAGCTGCGGCGGGCGGCCGCGAAGACCGTCTCATGATCCTCCGCGGGGGAGAAGTCGTCCGACAGCACGAGCGCCAGCTCGCCTCCTCCCGCACGCAGCTCGTCGATCGCGCGCGCCGCGCTCGAGGGATCCGGCGTCTGGATGATCTGGTAGTCCAGCGCGTACCGCCGGTTCAGCGGTGCGACCAGGGCGGCGCGCAGGCGGTCGTCGGCCGAGACGACGAGGATCGCGGGCGGGACGTGGGCGGGTGCGGCGGTGGTCATTCGGTCGGCGTCTCCTAGGCGGTGTCCGCGAGCGCGAAGACCACCGGCCAGGCTCCTTCGGAGCTGTTTCCGAGCACGCTCACGGTCGTTCCGGTCTGCGGGTTGTGGGTCGAACGGAACGAGACGCCGGCGTCATAGCCCTCCATGATCAGCTGCGGCCCGGTGCGGCCGAGCCACAGGCCCATGCCGTAGCGCTTGCGCTCCTCGGGGACGTCGTGGCGCGGCTCGGTCATCTGCGCCAGCGTGTCGGGGTTGATGATCCGGCCGGCTGTCAGCGCGCGCCAGAACGTGTGCAGGTCGTCTGCAGTCGAGTAGATCCCGCCGTCGCCGTTGCCGCGCACGGGCAGGTGGAGCACGTTGGTGCGGTCGCCCTCGTCGAACAGGTACCCGAGGGCGGCATCCGCGGGGAGTTCGTCGGAGCGCAGGAACGACGTCTTCTCCAGCCCGGCGCGCGCGCACACCTCTTCCTCCACGAGGTCGTGGTACTCGCGCCCGCTCGCGCGCTCGGCGATGATCGCGAGCACGATGAAGCCGCCGTTGCAGTACGTGAAGCGGGACCCCGGCGCGAACGCCTGCGGGTAGCCGTCGACCACCGGCACGAACGCCTCGGTCTCGCCGAGCAGGTGCACCGCGACGGGGAGCACGTAGTCGGCGGCATCCCAGTCGGCCTCCTCGTCGATGTAGTCCCCGATGCCCGAGGTGTGGGTCAGCAGCTGCTCGATCGTGACAGTGTCGTCGATGAGCGGCAGGTCGGTGCCGAGGATGCTCCGGGCGCGGGTGTCGAGGGCGAGGATGCCCTGCTCGACGAGTCGCAGCACGGCCAGCGCAGTGAAGGTCTTGCCGCCGCTCGCGATCGCGATCCGAGTCGACGGCGCGTGCGGCACCCGCAGCGCGCGGTGCGCGAACCCGTCGGTGCGGACGAACCGCCGCTCGTCGCCGACGTCGACCGTGACGACGCCGGTGAAGGACTCCTTGGCCGCGGCGGCATCGAGGGCCGCTTCGTCGATGATCGGTTCGTCGGGCCGTTCGGCGTCCATGCCGCGAAGCCTACGCCGGTGCCGCCAGCACGCAGAAGGGGCGTTCGCCCCGTCATCGCAAGGTATTGCTCCGGGATGCCGCGGACTTCGAGCGACCGGGCCGCGCCGCGATGCGGCGCAGTAGCGTGGAAACGTGGACGATGACGTCACGGAGCTCGCGATACTGCGGCGCCGGGCTTACGGGCCGGATGCCGACATCGACGAGGATCCGATCGCGCTCGCGCGACTCGTCGAGCTGGAGTCGCGTGTGCGGCACACGTTCGTCGACACCGCCGAACTCGTCGTCGCGCCGGCTGCTCCGGACCTGAAGTCTGCGCGCGTGGCTGCGCCGACCGCGACAGTTCTCGAGCCGCCCGCCCCGGTGCCGCCGTCGCGGTCGCGATACGTCTGGCGCGTCGCGATCGCCGCATCCCTGGCGATCGTCGCGATCGTGCTGGGCGCCCAGGCGGCCGATGCGCCCACGACTCCGACGGTGCCGGTGAGCGCCCGGCCCGCGCCCGCGGGCGCCATCGAGACCTCCGCTGCTGTTCTGGTCGTCGTCCCGCTGGACCGATCGCTCGCCCGCTACGTGCCCCAGACGCCCCAGCCGGTGTTCCCGGTGGAGGGCGAGCTCCGGTGGGCGGAATCGATCGGACCGCATTACGGCTGGACCGTGTGGCTCGCCCGATCGGTCAGCGGGCAGCTCTGCATCCTGCTCGAAGACGACGGCCGCACCCACAGTCGGTGCGTTCCGGAAGCGCAGTATCTCGACGGCGCCCTCAGCGTGTCGGTGCCGAACACGCAGGTCGTGCCCGAGTACCGCCCCGCGCGCATGCGCGCCGGGCAGGGCATCGTCTACCGGTGGCTCGCCGAGCGCGGCCTGTCGATCGAGCTCGAGGAACCTGCGCTGACCTACTTCGGAGACGGCGGGTGAGGGCGTGATGGATCGACGGTGCGCCGCGGCCGCCGCGGCCCGGTTACGATTCCCGAAGGGCTGTGACGGAGCTGTCGCGGCGGGAGTGAGGATGCAGTGACGATCCATGTGCGCGTGCGCGCCGAGCGCTCGCCCGGTGAGAAGCGCGTCGCGGCGACGCCGGACAGCGTGAAGAAGCTGATCGCAGCGGGCGCGACGGTCGACATCGAAGCAGGCGCGGGTGCAGGCTCGCTGATCACCGACGCCGCATACGAGGCGGCCGGGGCGCGCATCGTGCAGCCGGACGAGCCGATCGAGGGCGGCGTGCTGTTCCACGTGCGGCCGCTCACGGCAGCGGAGATCGCGACCCTGCCCGCGGGGATCGTGACCATCGGCACGCTCGACCCGTTCCAGAACGCGGCGGCGGTCGCGGCGGCGCGCGATGCCGGTGTGACCTCGTTCGCGCTCGACCTGCTGCCCCGGATCTCGCGGGCCCAGTCGATGGACGTGCTGTCCTCGCAGGCCCTCCTGGCCGGGTACCGGCTGGTGACGCTCGCCGCGGATGCCTTCGGGCGGATGTTCGGAATGACCATGACGGCGGCGGGCACCCTGGCGCCGGCCCGCGTTCTCGTGCTGGGCGCGGGCGTGGCCGGCCTGCAGGCGATCGCGACTGCGAAACGACTCGGCGGTGTCGTCTCGGCCAATGACGTCAGGGCGGCATCGGCCGACGAGGTGCGCTCGGTCGGCGGCACGTTCATCGACCTGGATCTCGGGACGGCCGAAGCCGGCGGCGGCTATGCCAAGGAGCTCGCCGAAGACCGCGCGCGCCGGCAGCAGGAGCTGCTCGCACCGCACATCGCGGCATCCGACATCGTCATCACGACCGCGGCTGTGCCCGGCCGGGCCGCCCCCAGGCTCGTCACGACCGAGATGGTCGCGGCGATGAAGCCCGGATCCGTGCTCGTCGACCTCGCCGCCGAATCGGGCGGCAACATCGAGGGTTCGGTGCCGGGGGAGCGGCGGGCAGTCGTCGTCACCGGCGGAGTCGTCACCCTCATCGGAGCGCGCGACATCCAGTCGGACCTCGCGCCCGACGCCTCCAAGCTGTACGCGATGAACTGCGTGAACTTCGCAGCGCTGATCATGAAGGAAGGAGCGCTCGTGCTCGATTTCGACGACGAACTCGTCTCAGGAAGCGTCGTGACCCACGACGGCGCGGTCGTGAATGAACGGGTCGCGGCTGCTGTTGAGGGGGTACCCGCCTGATGGACGGCTTCGCCCTCATCACGATCACGATCCTGGCCGTCTTCCTCGGCTTCGAGGTCGTCTCGAAGGTCTCGAGCACGCTGCACACCCCGCTGATGTCGGAGGCGAACGCGATCCACGGCATCATCCTGCTCGGCGCGATCCTGGTGGCCGGGCAGGCCGAGGACCCGCTCGCCCTCGCCCTGTCGATCCTCGCGGTGCTCCTGGCGACGATCAACGTCGTCGGCGGCTTCGTCGTCACCGACCGGATGCTGCTCATGTTCCGCGCGAAGCCGAGAGCCGCAGCCGCGAAGGCGGCGGTCGGCGCATGAAGATCCTGCCCGCCGAGGTCGTCACGGTCTGCTACATCATCGCCGCCGTGCTGTTCATCCTCGCCCTCAAGGGCCTCAGCAACCCGCGCACCGCCCGCCGCGCCAACCTGCTCGGCGCGGCCGGAGCCGCGCTCGCGATCCTCGCGTACATGCTGAGCGTCGAGCTCCGCAATCTCGCATGGATCATCGGGGCCATCGCGATGGGGTCGGTGATCGCCGTCGTCGCCGCGCGGCGCGTGCAGATGACCCAGATGCCGCAGCTCGTCGCCGCCTTCAACGGCGTCGGCGGCGGCGCTGCGGCCCTCGTCGCCCTCGTGGAGATCTCGCACAGCGAGAGCCCCTGGACGCTCGGCGTCGTCGCGTTCACGGTGCTGATCGGCGGCGTCTCGCTCACCGGCTCGTTCGTCACGTTCGGCAAGCTGCAGGGCATCGTCACCACGAAGGCCGTCACCTTCCCCGGCCTGCGCGTGCTCATGGTGCTCCTCGTCCTGGCCGCGGTCGCCGCCGGTGTGGCGCTCGTCATGACGGGCGACTCGCTCTGGGCCTACCTGCTCCTGTTGGTCGGACTCGTGCTCGGCGTGCTCCTCGTGCTCCCGATCGGCGGTGCGGACGTGCCGATCGTGATCTCGCTGCTGAACGCCTTCACCGGGCTCGCGGTCGCGGCATCCGGTCTGGTGCTCTCCAACGTGCTGCTGCTGATCGCCGGCACGCTCGTCGGTGCCAGCGGAACGATCCTCACGATGGCGATGGCCAAGGCGATGGGCCGGACGGTCGCGGGCATCGTGTTCGGCGCGTTCCGGGCCCACGTGGCCGGAAGCGCCTCCGCGTCCGCAACGGACCGGCCGGTCCGGACGATGGAGGCCGAGGACGTCGCGATCCTGCTCGACTACGCGCAGCGCGTCGTGATCGTCCCGGGCTACGGACTCGCGGTCGCCGGTGCGCACCACGCCGCCGCGGAGCTGGCCGAGATCCTCCGCGACCAGGGAGTGGATGTCGTCTTCGGCATCCATCCGGTCGCGGGTCGGATGCCGGGACACATGAACGTGCTCCTGGCCGAGGCGAATGTGCCGTACGACGCGCTCGTGGAGATGGACGAGGTCAACCCGCGCTTCAAGACCACCGATCTCGTGCTGGTGGTCGGTGCGAACGACGTGGTCAATCCCGCCGCGAAGACCTCGCCCGGCTCGCCCATCTACGGGATGCCGATCCTCACGGTCGCGGACGCGCAGCAGGTCGTCTTCCTCAAGCGCTCGCTCAATCCCGGGTTCGCCGGCATCGAGAACGAGCTGTTCTACGACCCGAAGGTCTCGATCGTCCTCGGCGACGCGAAGCACACGCTGACGAAGGTGCTGTCGTCCGTGAAGTCGACGGCGTAGCGCTCAGGACGGGCGCCCGCCCACCACTCCGACCGCTCGCGCGGCGACCTCGGTCCCCGCGCGGGCGGCGGCGATCGCATCCCCGTCCTCGAGCCAGCTCGCCAGGAACCCGGCGCAGAACGCGTCGCCGGCACCCGTCGGATCGACCACGACCGGCGCGGTGACCGCGGGGATGTGCGTGCCGTCGACGGTCACGCCGTCGGCGCCCATCGTCAGGACGAGAGTGGATGCCGGAACACGTGCGGCGATCTCGCTCGGCTCGGACGCACCGGCCAGCGCCGCTCCCTCGACCAGACTCGCGAACAGCACGTCGGCTCCTGCGATCACCTCGGCGAACCGCTCGGCGCCCAGCGCGTCGATGTAGGCGACCGAGCCCGGGCTCACCGACACGGTCGCACCGGCCGCCTTTGCCCGGCGCAGGAACCGCGCGAACTCGGTGCCGTCGGAGGCCGCCATCGAGTGGCCGGTGAGGTGCACGTGCCGACCGATCAGCGCGTCGGGGATCGCGTCGAAGTCCAGCTCGGCGTTCGCGCCACGGTCGGTGAGCATCGAGCGATCGGCGCCCTGCACCACCACGATGATCGCGCCGGTCGCCGTGTCGGTCGCCTGCAGGCGGGCGTCCACCCCGGGCAGAAGCGCGGTGTGGCGATCGATGTCGGCCGTGTTGACGGCACCGACGAACGTGACGTCGGCGCCGAGATCGGCCAGCCATGCGGCCGTGTTGGCCGCCGAGCCGCCCGCGACGCGGCGGATCGTGCTCACGGTGTCGGTGTCCGGCCGGATCGGACCGGTCGGGATCACGACCGTGTCGTCGATGACGTCCCCGACCACGAGGATGCCACCGCCTCGGCTGCTCATGCGGTCATGCCCGCGCGGCCCAGGCCGTGGCGATCTCGCCGGCGACCCGCACGTTGTTTCGGGCGAGGTCCAGGTTGACCTCGAGGCTTCGGCCCCCGGACAGCTCGACGATGCGCAGGAGCAGGAACGGCGTGACCGCCTTGCCGGTGATCCGTGCGGCATCCGCTTCGGCCAGCGCCCGGGCGAGCACTCGATCGTGCTCCTCGGCATCCCACGCCTGATCGGTCGGAACGGGGTTGGCCACCACGATGCCCTGCCGGGACCCCAGTTCGTCCTGCGCCCGCATGATCGCCGCCACCTCTACCGCGGCATCCACCCTCCAGTCGAGGGGATAGGCGCTCTCCCGCAGCCAGAAGCTCGGGAACACGCTCGTGCGGTAGCCGACCACCGGGACGCTCAGGCTCTCGAGCCGCTCGAGGGTCGCGGCGATGTCGAGCACGGACTTGACCCCGGCGCTGACGACGGTGATCGGCGTGTTCGCGAGCGTCGTCAGGTCGGCGGACTCGTCGAACGTGTCGGTCGCGCCGCGATGCACGCCGCCCAGCCCGCCGGTGGCGAACACGCGTATGCCGGCGAGTGCGGCCAGATGCGAGGTCGCGGCGACCGTGGTGGCGGCACTCGCGCCGGCGGCGCGGATGATCGGCAGGTCGCGCACGCTCGCCTTCGCGAGGTCCTCGTCGGCGATGCGCCGCACCCCCTCGTCGTCCAGCCCGATGCGAGCGATTCCGTCCAGGACGGCGATCGTCGCCGGGGTGACGCCCTGATCACGCAGGATGCTCTCGAACTCGCGCGCGGCCTCGAGATTGCGCGGACGAGGCAGGCCGTGCGAGATGATCGTCGACTCGAGCGCGACGACCGGCGCGCCGCGTTCGAGCGCGGCGGAGACCTCTTCGGAGACGACGAATGCGGGCATGCGACCATCCTCGCATCGCCGTCGTCGGCCCCGAGTCCGTCGAAGGCTCGGCGTGGAGTCGGGTCAGTGCGCCGCTTCGTAGGCGTCGATGACGGATGCCGGAACCCGGCCGCGCTCGGACACGTGGTAGCCGTTGTCCCTGGCCCACGCGCGGATCGCGCTGTAGTCCTGCTGCCCCGGCCGTCGGCGCTTGCGATTCGACTCGCCGGAGGCGCCTCGGGATGACGAGATCGAGCGGGCGGCTGAGACGTACGGCGCGAAGGCATCGCGCAGCGCTGCGGCGTTCCCGTCGGTCAGATCGATCTCGTACGCGGTGCCGTCGAGCGAGAACAGGACTGTCTCGCCCTCGCCGACTTCCAGGACGGTGCCGTCGAGGTCATCGACGAGCTGATGGACGATTCTTCGGGCCATGCCGCAACCATACTCAGCGGCCCGGCGCGGTGCTACGGGAGCAGGCCGGCCCGACGTGCCCTGGCAACGGCGGCGTGACGGGTGGAGGCATCGAGCTTCGCCATCGCGGCCTGCAGATACGACTTGACGGTCAGTTCCTTCAGCGACAGCGTGACCGCGATCTCGGCGTTCGTCGCGCCCAGGGCGGCGCACGCGAGCACGTCGACCTCCCTCGGAGACAGGCGGACGCGGACGTCGCGCGCTGTCGCCCCGCCGTCGTGCGAGAGTGCGGCGATGCGCTCCTCGAGCTTGGCCAGGCGGCCGCGCACCGCCGGGTCGTCGACCGTCGCGGCGATGCTGCGCAGTTCGGCGTAGGTCTCGCGAAGCTCCTCGCGCGCTGCGGTGGGCAGGGCGGAGGTGGTGACCGGCGGCGGCATCACCGCGAGCCGACGCTCGACCTCCTCGCGCACGCGCAGCTCGGTTCCGAGGTCGCTCGCGATTCCGAATGCGGGGCGCGTGACCACGTCGCCGATCGGCGACCGCGACCACGACCCGCAGTAGAGCACTCCGCGCGCATCGCCGCGCACGAGCACCGGCACAGCGAAGAGCGTCGAGATGCCCTCGCCGAGCACGGCCCTGTCGTAGTCGTGGGTGATGCTGCGTGACGATCGGTAGTCGACCGCGAGCCGCGGGCGCTTCTCGACGAGCGCACGGCCGCCGAGTCCGCGGGCGGCCTCGACGACCAGACCGTCGAGGCTCCGGGTGCGCGTGCCGACGACCGAGGTGACGTGCACTGCTCCGTCGTGCTCGAGTCCGCCGAACGCGACCGGGAAGCTCGTGCGCCGCGCAAGCTCGCCCACCGCGCGAGCCACCAGCTGCTCGTCGGTTTCGGTGCCGGACTGTGCGATCACGCACCACCTGCTTCGGGATGTCGGCGGCGTCGCCGGATTCGTAGCGTCGACCCTACCATCCGGACTTCCGCGCTCGACGGGCGCGGAACAGCCGCCGAAGCCTCGGCTGCGGCATCCGGATTCGCGGCCCCGAGGCGATGCCCCGGGGCCGCGCGGCACGCGAGCGGCCTACTCGCTCGCGGCCCGTTCGAGATCCAGCAGGAAGGCCTTGTCTTCGGGGTGGCCACCGTACTCGCCGATCGATCCGTCCGCCCGGACGACACGGTGCACGGGGACCACGATCGAGAACGGAGTGGTCGCGCAGGCCGTGCCGACCGCGCGCGCCGCGCGCGGACTGCCGGCCGTCGCGGCGACCTCGCCGTAGCCGGCGGTCTCGCCATACGGGATCTCACGGACGGCCTCGAGCGCTGCACGGGTGAATCCGCGGACCAGCCGCCAGTCGAGGGGGACGTCGAACTCCTGCCGCTCGCCGGCGAAGTACTCGTCGAGCTGCTCAGCGGCGACGCTCGCGACGGCGTCGTCATCCGCGTGATCCGGGATGCTGCGCAGCACACGGGAAAGGCGCTCCAGCTCGTCCTCGAGCGGGGCGCGCAGCGGATGAAGGGAGACGATCCCTTCGTCGGACGTGACGATCAGGACCTCGCCGACCGGGGAGGGGTGCAGACGGAAGCGGGTGTGCAGCGGAGCGGTCATGCGACCATCCTGTCCCGCCCGCGAGCGCCTGAGCGCGGCGACCTCCGGCCGGGGGATGGCGAACACGGCAGGACGGCTGGGGAGGAGTGGAGCGTGAACGGCGGGAACGGGCCTGATCAGCGGGCGTGTCGTCCAATCCGGCGAAACTCGGGGAGGCTTCCGGGAGCACGCGGGGTCGCCGCTTAGGGTGGCCGTGTGTGGCGATCAGAAGGCAGCGCCGTTATCGGCGCAGAGGACGATGCGCCGTCCGTGACCCCGGGCGATCTCGGACTCTCCGAACCGGGAGTGACCGTGATCCATGTCGCCGAGCCGGAGCGGGAGCGCATCCGCACCCTGTCCGCCGAGCTGGGCGGCCCATCGAGCCTGTTGCACTTCGACGACGCGAACAACGGCGGCATCGAGATCACCAAGGCGCACCCGGGCAGTCTGCCGCAGTTCATCACCGGACGCTCCACGCTCCTGTCCAACCTGTTCCGCGATGAGGTGGCGCTCCGCAACGCGCGGCTGGCGGCCGAGCGGATCACGGCGAAGAACGTCGAGCTGCGCACGGCCCGTGGCATCGAGCCGGTCAACCTCGCCGTCGGTCTCGCCTCGTGGCGGATCGGCGGACTCGCATGCTCGGCACCGGTGCTGCTGCGCCCGCTCGGCATCCGTCGTCATCACTCCGACTTCGAGCTCAAGCTGCACGGCTCGTTCACGGTGAACCCCGAGTTCGTCCGCGCCGCGCGCACCCACTTCGGGATCGAGCTGGACGGGCAGGCGCTCGCTGCGCTGGCGTACGACGGCGGGGTCTTCAAGCCGCAGCCCGTGATCGACCATCTGCGCGCGCTGACCGCCTCGATCGACACCTTCACCGTCCATCCGCGTCTGGTCGTATCGACGTTCGCCGATGTCGGCGCGGCGATGGCGCGGGATGCCGCCGACCTCGACCACCCCGTCCTCAACGCGCTCGCCGGGCACGCGGATGACCGGGAGACCCTCTCGATCCGCCGTGACGAACCCGTCGTGCCGAGCCCGGACGAGCGCGCGCCGGCGTCGGACACGCTTCTGCTCGACGCGGATGCCGAGCAGGAAGGCGTGCTCGCCCGGATCACCGCCGGCCACTCGCTCGCGGTGCACACGCTGCCGGGCACCGGCGGCACGCAGACCGTCATCAACGCGGTCGGCGCCCTCGTGCGCGACGGCAAGCGAGTGCTCGTGGTGAGCGCGCGCCGCTCGACCCTCGAGGGCGTGCGTCATCGCCTCACCGGCATCGGACTGCCGGGGCTCGCGGTGTCGCCGCGCGACCTCCAGCGCGATCTGATCCGCGCGATCGGCCGCAACGAGAAGGCCGAGCAGCCGAAGGTCGGCGAGGTCGACGATGCGCTCGTGCGCCTCCGCGGAGTCCTGCGCGACTACCGGTCGGCTGTGACTGTGCGGCATCCATCCCTCGGCGTCTCGGTGCTCGACGTGCTGCGCCGGCTCGCCGAGCTCGCGAGCCACACGCCCACCCCGACCGCCGCGGCGCGCTTCGACCTCGATGTGCTCACTGCGCTCGCACCCGCACGCGAGAAGGCCGCGGCAGCGCTCGGCGCGGCCGCCCGACTGGGCGAGTTCCGCTTCGGTCCCGACGACTCGCCGTGGTACGGCGTGTCGTTCTCGACCACGACCGCTGCCCGCTCCGCGCACGGCCTCGCCGGCAAGCTGCACAGGCAGGACGTGCCGAACCTGCTCGAGCGTGGCTACGAGCTGATCGCGCAGACGCGTATGCGGCCATTCCAGACGATCTCCGAGCTGGGCACCTACCTCAAGCTGCTGCAGGGCATCCGCGATTCGCTGGACCGGTTCAGCCCGACTGTGTTCGAGCGCCCCCTCGGCGAGCTGATCCAGGCCCACGGGCCGCGACGCGACGCGCCGGCGATGAACGGATCGCAGCGGCGGAGGCTGCGTCGCCTGTCCCGCGAGTACGTGCGGCCCGGCGTGCACATCGCCGACATGCACGAGGCGCTCGTGCGCGTGCAGCAGCAGCGCACCGAATGGCAGCGGTTCGTCGATGCCGGTGTGATCCCGGCCGTGCCGCTCGGCCTGTCCGACGTCCACGTCGGGTGGCAGCGGGTCGACGCGGAGCTGAACGAACTCGACGCGATCGTGGGCCGCAGCGGCGCCGACCGACTCGCCTCGCTCCCGGTCGCGCAGCTCGTGCGGACGCTTGCCGGACTCGCGGCGGACTCCGACGTGTTCGACAACCTCGTCGAGCGCGCCACTTTGCGCACGCAGCTCGCGGCGCTCGGACTCGAGCCGCTCCTGGCCGAGCTGTCGGTCCGCCACGTGCCCGAGGAGTACGTGGGCGCGGAGCTCGAATACGCTTGGTGGCAGTCCGCGCTCGAGCACCTGCTGCGCAGCGACCGGGCGCTGCTCGGAGCGAACACGGCGGTGGTGGACCGCCTCGAGCGCGACTTCCGTCTGGTCGATGAGGCGCATGCCGCGGCATCCGGCCCGCTGCTGGCGGCTCAGCTGGCCACGCAGTGGCGCATCGGCATCGTCGACGAGGCGGCCGAGGCGGCCGCGCTCAAGCGCTCGCTCAAGAACGGCGGCGCAACGCCCGCGGACCTCGTCGAGGTCGCCCCGACGCTGCTGCGCACGCTCGCACCCGTGTGGCTCGCATCACCCTACGACGTGCCCTCGATCCCCGATGTGCTCGCGTTCGACGTCGTGATCATCGCGGATGCCGCGGCCCTGTGCCTGGCCGAAGCCGCGCCGGCACTGCGGCGAGCGCGTCAGGTGGTCGTGTTCGGCGATCCCGTGACGCAGAAGCCCACGCCGTTCCGCATCGCCGCGGGACTGCCGCCTGAGGACGCCGCGGTCGAGGAGTCCTTCGCCGAGCCCTTCGACGAGGTCAGCGTCTTCGAGCGCCTCGCCGAGCTCTTCCCGGTGACGACGCTCACCCGCAGCTATCGCGCCGGCGGAGAGGACCTCGCCGAGCTCGTCAACGACGCCTTCTACGGCGGGGAGCTGGTATCGCTGCCGTGGGCGGGCTCCTACCTGGGCCGTGGCAGTCTGAGCGTCGACTACGTCGAAGGCGGCACGGGTGCGCCCGACCCGGTGACGGGCGCGGTGGAGAGCCCGGATGCCGAGGTGCAGCGGGTCGTGACGCTCGTGGTCGAGCACGCGGTGAACCGGGGATCCGAGTCGCTCATGGTCGTCACTGCGAGCGCCAAGCACGCCGAACGCGTGCGGGCCGCGGTCGAGGCGGCCTTCGCGGGCCGGTCCGATGTCGCGGACTTCGTCTCGCGCGACACCGCCGAGCCGCTCGCGGTGCTGACCCTCGAGGAGTCTGTCGCTGAGAGCCGAGACCGCGTGATCTTCTCGCTCGGCTTCGGGCTCACCAAGCACGGCCGCGTCCTCAGCGACTTCGGCGACCTGTCCACCCCCGACGGCGAGCGACTGCTCACGGTCGGGATGACGCGCGCGCGACGCTCGATGGTGATCGTCTCCTCGATCCGCCCGTCGGCCTTCGACGACGGCCGGCTCGAGCACGGTGCCGCGACCCTCATGAGCATCCTCGGCGGAATCGCGTCACGGGCGCGCGATGCCCGGCTCGAAGACCTCGCCGATCCGCTCACCCTGGCCCTCGCACGCGAACTGCGCCGGCTCGGCGTCTCGGTCGACGTGCATTACCGCGGACTGCTGCCGCTGGTCGCCCAGTACGACGGGCGGGCGGTGGTGGCCGAGAGCGATCCCGAGACGATCGGCGAGTCGCTGCGCGAATCGCTGCGGCTGCGCCCCCAGATCCTCCGCCGGCTCGGATGGCACTACGTGCGCGTGCACTCGTTCGACCTGTACAGCGACCCCGCCGCCGTGGCGGCGCGGATCGCGGCGATGCTCGGCGTTCCGCCGGAGGCGCCCACGGCCGACACCGAGACGCAGCCGATCGATGTCATCGAGTAAGCGGCAGCGGATCGAGCGGGTGCCCGGGTCACGTCGCGTGAAGCTCACGCCCGCTCCCGGAACGTCGGAAGAGCCCACCGAGGCGGATGCCGAAGCCGCGGCAGTTGATCCGCCGCCCGCCGGCGGGCCGAACGACGACCGCATGCGGCAGGACGTCCCCCCGCATTATTGACACGAGCGAACTCAATGCGAGCGCAGCGAGCGTTGAGTCCGCTGCGTGTCAAGATCGAGTAGCGAGCGCCAGCGAGCGTATCGAGATCTCGGCTTCCCACGACGTCAGGCCTTGGGCTGACTCGCCAGCAGATCGCGGATCTGCAGCAGGAGCTCCTGCTCCGTCGGCAGCTCTGAGGCCTCTTCTTCGACGATGCCCGCCTTGGCGGCGGCACGTTCCTTGACCCGGTTCATCGGGTAGACGAACACGAAGTAGACCACGACCGCGACCGCGAGGAAGTTGATGATCGCGCCGAGGATCGCCCCGAACGCGAAGACGACCTCGTTGCCGGTCAGGCCGGTGACCGTCCAGACGATGCTGTCGAGGCTGTCGGCCTGGAAGATCAGCGCGATGAGGGGGTTGATGATCCCCGCCACGATCGCGTTGACGATCAGGGTGAACGCTGCGCCGATGACGACTGCGACCGCGAGATCGATGACGTTCCCGCGGAGGATGAATTCCTTGAAGCCCTTGATCACGTGATGCTCCTCACCTGTCGCCGGCTTCCGCCGGTCATGTTCCCGACGATGCGGGTGAGGCTTTCGCCTCTGACTTCGATGATGTCGAAGGCGCGGACGACCCGCCACTCGACGAGCCGCTCGACGACGAGCCCGACGAGCCGGAATCCGAGCTCTTCTTCTCAGCCGCGCGCGAGTCGGTGCGGTAGAAGCCCGAGCCGTTGAAGGTCACGCCGATCGAGCCGTACTCCTTGCGCAGCTCTCCGCCGCACTCGGGGCATTCGGTCAGTGTGGGGTCGGCGAAGGACTGCACCGCGTCGAAGCGGTGGCCGCACTGCTTGCAGGCATAGGCGTAGGTGGGCATGTGTTCTTTCGGGGCTGTCAGCGCCGGGCTGGCGCGAGGACGAGGGTCTGAGTGGGAGTCACGACGCCGGTCACCGGCTGATCGTGCAGGTCGCTGGGCACTTCGTCGACGAGCTCGGAGTCGTAGATGACGGCGTACACCGGAGGGCAGCCCTCCATCGAGCCGATGGTCTTGTCGAAGAACCCGCGGCCCCATCCGAGTCGCATTCCGGTGCGGTCGACGGCGGCTGCCGGGATGACGAGGAGATCGACGTCGTTCACCGCGATCGGCCCGAGCAGCTCGCCGACCGGCTCGGGGAGTCCGAACAGACCCTCCGCGATGTCGAGGTCGGGCGTCGCGACCGACCAGTCCAGCAGGCCGTCGGTGCGGGTCACCGGAAGCAGGACGCGGATGCCGCGCTTGACCGCGGCATCGACGAACTCCCGGGTCCCGGGCTCGTTCATCGTGGACAGGAAGCACGACATCGAACGGACGCCGAGCGAATCGACCAGCGCATCCAGCTGCCGACTGATGCCCTCCGCCGCGGCATCCCGTGCCGTCTCCGAGAGCATCTGACGCCGCTCGCGCAGCTCGGCGCGCAGCGCGCGCTTGGCTGAGGCGATGGCGTCGGGCATAGGTCGATTGTAGGCGCGATTACCATGCCGACTCCGATCGGGCAAGGGCGCCTGCGGGCAGGTCCCCCCCAGGCGCCCTCAGTAGAGTTGAGGCATGCCCCACAAGCCCATGAAGGCCGTCATCCCTGCAGCAGGGCTCGGCACCCGCTTCCTGCCCGCGACGAAGGCGATGCCGAAGGAGATGCTTCCGGTCGTCGACAAGCCGGCCATTCAGTACGTGGTGGAAGAGGCGGCCCTCGCGGGCATCACCGACATCCTGGTCATCATCGGGCGCAACAAGAACGCGATCTCGAACCACTTCGACTCCGTCCCCGAACTCGAGGTGAAGCTCAAGGACAAGGGCGACGATGCGCGCCTGAAGCGCGTGATGGACTCGAGCGATCTCGCCGACATCCACTTCGTGCGACAGGGTGAGCCCAAGGGTCTCGGCCACGCGGTCTCGCGCGCTCGTGCGCACGTCGGCGACTCGCCGTTCGCGGTGATGCTCGGCGACGACCTGATCGACGAGCGCGACGCGCTGCTGACCACGATGATCGAGCAGCACGAGGCCACCGGCGCCACCGTGATCGCCCTGATGGAGGTCGACCCCGACCACATCCACATGTACGGCGCCGCGGCGGTCCAGCCGACCGACGACCCCGACATCGTGCGCGTCACCGGCCTCGTCGAGAAGCCGAAGCCCGAGGACGCCCCATCGAACCTCGCCGTCATCGGCCGCTACGTGCTCACGCCGGCGATCTTCGACATCCTCGAGCGCACGAAGCCGGGCAAGGGCGGCGAGATCCAGCTCACCGATGCCCTGCAGGAGCTGGCTGCCGACGCCGACGGCCCCGGCGTGTACGGCGTGGTTTTCCGCGGGCGTCGGTACGACACCGGCGATAGGGTGGACTACATCAAGGCCATCGTGCAGCTCGCCGCGGATCGCGATGATCTCGGACCCGAGTTGCGTCCCTGGTTCAAGGAGTTCGCGGCGACTCTGTAGCGCCGTCCGTTCGAGGGGGTGTCATGGACCTGACGACTCCTCGTCGGCATGGAACCGTGTCGATCCGCCTCGTCCGCCAGCGTGACGCGCGGGTGCTCCAGCACGAGCTGCTCTCGAATCGCGCCTGGCTGCGCCCGTGGGAGGCCACCAGCCCCGACGGTCCGGTCTCGTTCGACATGCGCACTGGCGTCCGCCGGCTGCTGCAGCAGTATCGCGACGGCGTCGGGGTACCGCTGGTCATGGAGGACGACGGCGAGGTCGCCGGGCAGCTGAACGTCTGGGGCATCGCCCGCGGGTCGCTTGCCTCGGCGACGATCGGCTACTGGGTGAGCGAGCGGTTCGCCGGGCGCGGCATCACGACGACGTCGGTGGCGCTGGCCACCGACGTGTGCTTCGACGAGTTGCGCCTGCACCGAATGGAGATCTGCATCCGCCCCGAGAATCAGGCGAGCCTTCGCGTGGTCGAGAAGCTCGGCTTCCGGTACGAGGGCCTGCGCCGCCGGTTCATCCACATCAACGGCGACTGGCGCGACCACTACGCCTTCGCCCTCACGAGGGAGGACGTGCCCGAAGGGGTCCTCCGGCGCTGGGTGGAAGGGCGCGCTCCGCAGGATGCCGCGACCGTTCCGCCGAGCGATCGGCTGCGAGCCTGATCGGCCGCGCTGCCGCGTGGTGAATGGATTCGGCTGCGCGCGGCCTTGGCGCTCAGCCCCTGCGACCGTGAGGCTCACCGCCTTCGATCGTGAGACTCAGCGCCGCGCGGTGTGACACTCGGAGCCGCCGAGCCTCGACGACACGCGACGGGATGCCGAGACCCGGGCATGCGGTCGCCTACCGTGGAGCCCATGGGTGGGCAGGTGCTGGGCGGGGGAGTGATCGTGCTCGTCGCGGTGCTCCTGTGGCTCGTGTACCTGCTGCCCTCGTGGCACAGCCGGCGTCAGTTCGACGCCGCCGAGCGCAACGCCGTGCGGTTGAACCAGGCGCTGCGCGTGCTGGCGGAGACGAGCGAGACCCCGCAGGAGGTGCGGCTCGAGCTGAACGCGCGCACTGTGCTGGCCCAGCAGAAGCTCGCGCGCCGCGCGGTGGCCGAGCGCGAGCACACCGCGCTCGAGCAGGCGCGCACCGACCTCGAGCGGGCGCGCGATGAACGCGCGGCAGCCCGGTTCGCTCCCGTCGCACGTCGTGCCCGTGCACGCCGCAGGACGCGGCTCGCGCTCACGATCGCCGCGCTGGCGGCGGTCGGCGTCGCCGTGTGGGGTGCGTGGGAAGTCGTCACGACCGGATCCCAGCTCGTGCTGTGGTCGGCGGTCGGTGTCGCGGCGCTGTGCGGCCTGCTGCTGCATCGGATGACCCGGGTGGGCGCGCGTGCGGTGACACGAACCGCCGTGACGGATGCTGCCGTGCACGAGCTGCCGATCGTGCAGGACGTCGGGCTCGCCGGAGACCGGAGGGGATGGGCTCCGCGCGAACTGCCGCGCCCGCTCACTGCATCGGCCGGATCGCGCGCTGCGGCCGTGCTCGATGCCGCGGCAGCCCGCGAGGCGCTTCGGCAGGCGGAGCTCGAGGATGCGCTGCGCCGGCGTGCCGAGCAGCAGCGTCCGCCGTCGATCGACACTGCGCGCACGGCGCGGCGCGCGGCCGCGGCATCCGAGTTCGTCCGCAACGGCCCCGTCGACGACGCTGCCATCGAGGCTCACGTCCGTCGGCTGCTGGCCAGCCGCGCCGGCTGACGGGTCGGCTGGACGGGGAGTAGTCGCGGCGGCTGACGGCTTCGCTTACTGCGCGTGCAGGACGCGCCCGCCGCCGATCACGAGGTCTCGCGGGGGAGTGCGAACGAGCGCGTCCATGACGTTCTCGGCGTCGATCAGCACTATGTCGGCGCGCGCACCGACGGAGAGGTCGTGGCCACTGCGCCCGACGAACCGGCCCGCTGAGCGGGTCGCGAGTTCGACGACGCGCGTGAGGTCCTCGTCGCGGACGATGCTCGACGCGCGTGCGTACTGCCACGCGATGCTCAGCACGTCTCCCGTGCCGTAGGGGCTCCACAGGTCGCGGATGCCGTCGGTTCCGAAGGCGAAGCCCACCTCGGCACCATCGAGTTCGCGGAGCGGCAGCTGGGGCAGGCGCAGCGGGGCGACCGTTGTGAGCGTGATGTCGAGTTCGTGCATGGCGGTGAGCAGGTCGCGTCGGCGAGCGGGGTCGACCTGAGCGAGCGCGAAGCCGTGCGCGACATTCACGCGGCCGGTCAGGCCGAGGTCGCGGGTGCGGTCGATGATCAGGTCGAACTGGAACGCACCGAGCTCGGCGGGATCGTGCAGGTGGATGTCGATGCCGACGCCGTGCTCGGCAGCGAGCGAGAAGATCGCGTCGAGCTGACCCACCGGGTCGCGATCGATCGACGCGGGGTCGAGACCGCCGATGTGATCGGCGCCGGCGCGCGCCGCATCCGCCAGCATGTCCAGGACGCCGGGCCGGCGCAGCACACCGTCCTGCGGGAACGCGACGATCTTCACCTCGATCGCACCGTCGTAGGCGGTGGCCGCCTCGCGCACCGACGCGATGCCTTCCAGCCCGATGTCCGTGTCGATGTCGACGTGCGTGCGGATCGCCGTCGTGCCGTGGCGGACGAATTCGCCGAGCACGGCCGCTGTGGTCTGGACGCTCGGGAACCCGAGCTCGCGGCGCCGCGATCGCTCGTACGCGATGCGTCCCTCGATGCCTCCCTCGCCGCCGTATGACTGCCAGGGAAGCCCCCACCAGGACTTGTCGACGTGCGCGTGCGCGTTGATGAGGCCGGGCAGAGCGAGCAGGCCTCTGCCGTCGACCGCGCCCTCCTGGGGTCCGGCGGGAGGGGTGATCGCGGTGATCGTTCCGTCGGCGATCGCGATGTCGCACGCGACTCCGCCCCACGGTCTGACGTTCTGCAGAAGGGCCACGGAATGGAGGAACGGATGCTGCATCCCTCCATCCTGGACCGTCGAAGTGGGCCGTGGACGGCGTGATAACCTATCGGAGGTTTATGGGCCTGTGGCGCAGCTGGTAGCGCACCTCGTTCGCATCGAGGGGGTCAGGGGTTCGAGTCCCCTCAGGTCCACCCAACGCGCTGAGCGCCCCCTCGTGGGGCGCTCAGCGCGTTAATGCATGCCGCGGCTCGAATCCCTGGGGGGCCCACGCCGTCGAGGATCCGCGCGCCGGGCGGCGGCGTGCGTTCCTCGAGTCATTCGCACGATTCGCGGCCACAGTAACCCGTATCAATGTCGGAGGGTGCCGTCACAATAGTCCTATGACATTCGTTGATCTGGACGATCTTCCGGCGATTGATCCGGTCTCGTCCGAGCGCGTGATGCTCCGGAGTCTGATCGACGGGCTTGTGCGCACCGAAGCGCAGATCGGGGCGCTGCAGGCGCATCAGGCGATGCTGTACACCGCGGTGACCGAGGTGGTCGAACTGCAGACGTCCCGGTTGCAGGGCGCGGCCCGGCGGGATCGAGAGATGCCGTTACGGGAGGTGACCGCTGAAGTCGCAGCGGCCCTGCGTGTGACCGAGCGGACCGTGCAGCGACGCATGTCGGATGCGGCGACGCTGATGATGCGGTTCACCCGGACGCTCGCGGCGCTGGCCGAGGGTCGCATCTCGCGCGCGCACGCATCGGTGATCATGGATGCCGGCTCGGCGATCGACGACGATGCCGATCGCGCCGAGTTCGAGCTCGCAGCGCTCGACCGCGCGGAGATCGAGTCGGCAGGTCGGCTGCGCTCCATCGTGCAGGCGATCGCCGAGAAGGTCCAGCCGGTTCCGCTCACCGAGCGTCATCGCGCCGCGCGGAGGCTCCGAGGCGTCTTCGTGCGAGACCTGGAAGACGCCATGGCGGAACTGGTCACCGTGCAGCCCGCGGTGCTGGTCCACGGCATCTTCGACAGGCTGACGCAGATGGCGCGTGCGGACGAAGCCGCACGGGACGCCGGTGGCATGTCCACTTCGCAGGTCGACGAGCGGCGGCCTGATGACCCGACGTCTGCCGACCGCATGCCCGTCGACCGCATGCCCGTCGACCGCACGCTCGACGACCGCTCGCCCTCGGATCGCACGCCTGACGGCAACGCGCTCGGCGACGACACACGCGACGACCGCACACTCGACCAGCGGCGGGCCGACATCCTCGCCGACATCCTGCTCGCCGGTGCACCGGTCGCTGCCGGTGAGGGCCTGGGCTCGATCCGGGGCCGAGTGCAGGTCACGGTGCCCGTGCTGACCCTCGCCGGCATCCACGACGGGGGAGCGGATCTCGCCGGCCACGGCCCGATCGACGGCGAGACCGCGCGCCGCCTCGCCGGCGGCGCGAAGGGGTGGGATCGGATCATGATCCATCCGGTCAGCGGCGCGGTCCTTGCCGTCGACCGATATCGACCCAGCGCCGACCTGGAACGGGCGCTTCGAGTCCGGGACGAGCACTGCCGCTTCCCCGGTTGCCGGCAGCCCGTATCGCGTTGCGACGTCGATCACACCCACGCCGCAGCCGACGGTGGCGAAACCGATATCGAGAATCTGGCCCACCTGTGCCGGCGGCACCACACGCTCAAACACGCCTCGGCCTGGAGGGTGCGGCAACTCGGGGGCGGAACACTCGAATGGACCAGTCCGACGGGCCTCACCTACATCGACATACCGACGCCGACGCTTCGATTCGTCCCGGACGGAGATCCCCCGCCGTTCTGATCGCCCCGGGGCGATTCACACCCGTGTCGGGAAGTCCCCGGTCGGCTGGCGCACGCGGCGCCGCAATCCTAAAGAACTCTTGTAAAAGCAGTCTTTAGAATCTAGGCTCGCACGCATGAGTCAGGACGAAGCGATCCGCCAGACGCCCGCCAAGCGCGAGCGCATCTCGGATCCGGAGCGCATCCGCGCCCTCGCCCATCCGATCCGGCTCGCCCTGCTCGACCACCTCAGCGACGTCGACGAGGCCACCGCGACGGAGTGCGCCGAAGCCGTCGGAGAGTCGCCCGCGAGCTGCTCATTCCACCTGCGGATGCTCGAGAAGTACGGCTACATCGAACGGGCCGAGCAGCGCGGCCGCGAGAAGCCGTGGCGCGTGAAGATCGCCTATTTCGACCTGCGCCCCGACCCGGAGATTCCCGGTTCGCTCCACGCCGTGCAGGCGGTGGCCTCGTTCGGCCTCGAGTCGGAGTTCCTGCGGGCCATGGACTTCTTCTCCCAGATCGACGGCGAGCCCGACGAGTGGGTGCAGGCGATGACGTTCACCCGCACCTCGTTCTGGGCGACCGTCGAAGAGCTGGCCGAATTCAGCCGCGACCTGCAGGATCTCTCCGATCGATTCGCGGGGCGCCACGCCGACCCGTCGAAGCGGCCCGCGGGCGCGCGGTACTCCCGCATGTTCGCCGTCGTCAATCCCGAACCCGAGAACCCGCGATGAGTACGACCGCGCACAGGCGACGCCGCGGACCCGCCGCGTGGTCCGCACCCGGCTTTCCGCGCCTCGCGACCGCCTGGGTGGCGACCAACCTGGGCGACAGCGCCCTGTATCTGATGGTCGCGGTATGGGTGAAGGAGCTCACCGGTTCCGACGTCGCCGCGGGTTTCGTGTTCGTTGCGCTGGGGCTGCCCGCCCTGCTCGCGCCGTTCATCGGCATGCTCGCCGACCGGATGCCGCGCCGCCGCCTGTTGGTCGCCAACAACGTCCTGCTCGTCCCGGTCGTGCTCGCGCTGCTGCTCGTGGCGGGTCCGGCTCAGCTGTGGCTCGTCTACGTCGTGGTCTTCCTCTATAGCGCGGCCGGCTACGTGACGGCGGCAGCGCAGTCCGGCATCGTGCGGGCGATGCTCCGAGACGACCAGCTCGCGTCGGGCAACGGCGTGCTCTCGACGATCGACAACGCGCTGCGCCTCGTCTCGCCGCTGATCGGCACGGCGCTGTACGTCACGCTCGGCCCTTCTGCGGTCGTGATCCTCACGGCGTGCTGCTTCGCGGTCGCGGCCATGATCCTCGCGGGCCTGCCGGTCGGCGCCGCACCCCCCGAACGGGCACCCAGTCGCGGGTACTTCCGGGAGCTCGGCGCGGGCTTCGAGCAGCTGTTCGCGACACGAAGTCTGCGCCTGGTCACGATCGCGGTCGCGGTCGGCTTCGGCGCGACCGGTCTGCTCAACATCATCGTGTTCCCGGCGCTGGACTCGATGCATGTCGACCCGGCTGCGATCGGCGTGCTCGTTCCGCTCCAAGGTGCCGGTGCGGTGCTCGGAGGCGTGCTGTCGGCGACGATCGTCACGCGGTGGGGCGAGGGTCTCGCGGCGGCGCTGGGCCTCGCGCTGCTGGCCGCGGGCAGCATCACGTTCGTGTTCGGCTCCGTCGTGCTCGCGGGTGCGGGCATGGCGGTCATGGGAATCGGCATCCCGATCACGGTCGTCGCCTTCGCGACGCTGCGTCAGCGGCTGACTCCCGACGCCCTGCAGGGTCGCACCGCCGCAGCCGGCAACGTGCTGGCGACGCTGCCGCAGGCGATGGCGTCGATCCTGGGCGCCGCGCTGCTGTCGCTGCTCGACTTCCGTGTGCTCATCTGGGCCGCCGTGATCGCCGTGCTCGCGGGAGCGGCGACCGCGCTCTTCGCCGGTCGCGCTCCCGCGGTCGAACCGCAGCCCGGCGCGGCAGTCTCGTAGGCGCGGGTCAGACCGCAGCGGTCTCCCGAGCCCTGAGGTCCTTGCGGAGGATCTTGCCCGAGGTCGACTTCGGGATCACATCGATGAACTCGACGCGACGCACCTTCTTGTGGGGTGCGACGTTCTCGGCGACGAACGCCTGCACGTCCTCCTCGGTGAGGACGGAGTCCGGCGCGGCGACGATGAAGGCCTTCGGGATCTCCTGCTTGTCGTCATCGAGGACGCCGATCACGGCGGCATCCATGATCTTGGGGTGCGACAGCAGCAGGGCCTCGAGCTCTGCCGGAGCGATCTGGTAGCCCTTGTACTTGATGAGCTCCTTCACCCGGTCGACGATCGAGAAGTAGCCGCCCTCGTGGTACACGCCGACGTCGCCGGTGTGCAGGAACCCATCGGCGTCGAGGGTCTCGGCTGTGGCATCCGGCTTGTTGAGGTAGCCGAGCATCACGTTCGGTCCCTTGATCCAGATCTCGCCCGGCTTCGTGGTGCCGCCGTCGCCGATCTCGGTGATCTCCTCGCCGGTCTCGGTGTCGATCAGCTTGCACTCCTGGTTCGGCAGGAGCGTCCCCACCGAACTGACCGGGATGTCATCGCGGTCGTACGGCATGGCGTGCGAGACCGGACTGAGCTCGCTCATCCCGTAGCCCTGCATCATGCGCGCGTGGATGCGGCGGCCTGCGGCCTCGGCCGTGTCGCCGTCGAGGGGCGCGGCGCCGGAGAACACGGTGTGGACGGTCGAGATGTCGAACTGGTCGACGATCGGGTGCTTGGCCAGGGCGACCGCGATCGGCGGAGCGATGTACAGGTACGTGCAGCCGTGGGTCTGGATGTTCGTCAGGAACTCCACCAGATCGAACTTCGGCATCGTCACGAGGCTCGCCCGCTGCCGCAGCGCCAGATTCAGCAGCACGGTCATCCCGTAGATGTGGAAGAACGGCAGCACCGCCAGCACGCGGTCGGTGTCACGCAGGTCGATGCTGGCGCGGCACTGCTGCACGTTCGCGACCAGATTGCGGTGCGTCAGCATCACGCCCTTGGGAATCCCGGTCGTTCCCGACGAGTACGGCAGCACCGCGATGTGAGTCGCCGGGTCGAAGGTCACCTCCGGTGCCGGGCTCTGCTCGGTCAGCAGGTCGCGCAGGTTCGGGTGACCCTCCGCACCGTCGAGCACGATGAGATGGTTATCGGCGATGCCGACAGCGGATGCCGCGGCCTTCGCCTGCGGGAGCAGAGGAGTCACCGTGATCAGCCACGTGGCACCGGCATCCCTGAGCTGCTTCTCGATCTCACCGGCGGTGTACAGCGAGTTGATGGTCGTCACGATCGCGCCCACGCGGAGGATCCCGTGGAACACCGTCGCGAACGCCGGCGCATTCGGGCACAGCAGCCCCACGACGGTCTCGGTGTCGACGCCGCGAGCCGCGAGTGCTCCGGCGAACGTGTTCACCTGGGCGCGCAGCGCACCATATGTCGTCTCGGCTCCGGATGCCGGGTCGATCAGCGCGACCTCGCCGAGTTCGTCGTCGGTGAGCGAGGAGAAGAGGTACTCGTAGACGCCGACGTCGGGGATCTCGACATCGGGGAACGAACTGGTGAACATGCGGTCTCCCTTGACTCGCGAAGCAGGACACGTTCATCCTGCCACCCCTGAGACCAGGTGGCACGGGGTGTGAGACCCCGTCTCGCGGTCGGGGCGCAGCGAGCCGTTGCGTCTCACCAGCAACGCACAAGCGCTGGCGAGAATCGGCATAGGGCCGGTCCGTATCCATGAATCATGGACCCGACACGCCCGAACCCCACCGACATGCCCGCGCCGACCCGCAGGAAGCGCCGCAGGCTCCGCAACGGCATCATCGCCGGCTCCCTCGTCGTCATCCTCGCAGCCGGCGGAACCGCAGCGTGGGCCGCCGACCGCTTCCTCATCGAGCACGTCGAGATCGCCGATGTCTCCGAGTACGAGGCGGAGAACTCGACGGTCGCGACGGACACCGCCGAAGAATCCGCGGAAGCCTCGGACGCCACAGAGGCGGTGCTGACCGACACGTCGTACACCGATGGCGACACCACGATCACGATCTCGACCGTCACCACCGGAACAGGCGCCGACACGCTGACGTACTACGTCGCTGACGTCGTGGTCGACGACGCCACGCAACTGCGATCTGCATTCGCCAAGGACCAGTTCGGCGAGAACATCACCGAGAACACCAGCACGATCGCCGCGGCCAACGACGCGATCCTCGCGATCAACGGCGACTACTACGGCTTCCGCGACACCGGCATCGTGATCCGCAACGGCGTCGTCTACCGCGACGACGGAGCCCGCGAGGGGCTCGCCTTCTACACCGACGGTCACGTCGAGGTGTACGACGAGACCACCACCACGGCCGAAGAACTGCTGGCCGCCGGAGTCTGGAACACCCTGTCGTTCGGGCCCGCGATCGTCGAGGACGGAGCCGTCGTCGACGGCATCGAGAGCGTCGAGGTCGACACGAACGTCGGCAACCACTCGATCCAGGGAGAGCAGCCGCGGACGGCCGTCGGCCTGATCGACGAGAACCACTACGTGTTCGTGGTCGTCGACGGCCGCGACGAGGGCTACAGCAGAGGGGTCACGCTCACCGAACTCGCCGAGATCATGACCGGCCTCGGTGCGACCACCGCGTACAACCTGGACGGCGGCGGCTCGTCCACGATGTACTTCAACGGCCAGGTCGTGAACCAGCCGTCCAACGGCGCAGAACGCGGCACCAGCGACATCCTCTACGTGGCCCAGTGACGGACGCGGCAGACCGATGATCGTCCTGATCCCCGCCTACGAACCCGACCGGCGGATGGCGGACCTCGCGAGCGCGCTCCTCGACCGGGATGCCGACATCGAGGTCGTCGTCGTCGACGACGGCAGCGGCCCGGCTTTCACCGCGGTCTTCGACGCCGCGCGCGCAGCGGGAGCGCACGTCCTCCGGCACGACACGAACCTCGGCAAGGGCGTCGCCCTTCGGACCGGCTTCAGTCACGTGCTCGAGGCGTGGCCCGGCGAGGACGTGGTCACCGCCGATGCCGATGGGCAGCACACCACGACCGACATCGTGCGCATCGCCGACGAACTCCGTGCGGATGCCGCGGCCGGACGCGCCGCGCTCGTGCTGGGCTCCCGAGACTTCCGCGGCGACGTGCCGCTGCGCAGTCGCTTCGGCAACGCGGTGTCACGCGGACTGTTCCGCGTTGCCGCCGGATGGCGGGCCTCCGACACCCAGACCGGGCTGCGGGGCATGCCCGCGGCCCTGCTGCCGTGGCTGCTCGAGCTGCCCGGCGACCGGTTCGAATACGAGACCGAGATGCTGCTGCGCCTGCGCCGCGCCGGCCACCAGGCACGGGAGATCCCGATCGAGACCGTGTACCTCGAGCAGAACGCGTCGAGCCACTTCCGCCCGATCGTCGACTCGCTGCGCGTGACCCTCCCACTGCTGCTGTTCACCGGCTCGTCGCTGCTCGCATTCCTGATCGACACGGTCGCACTGCTGCTGCTCAGCTTGCTGACCGGCTGGCTGGTGGCATCCATCATCGCGGCCCGCCTGCTGAGCGCCTCCGTCAACTTCGCGGTCAACCGGCGCTTCGTGTTCCAGCGTCAGGGTCGCCGCCACGCGATCCGGCACGTCCTCAGATACGCGCTCCTGGCCGGTGCGCTGCTCGCATCGAACATCGTCTGGATGGATGCCCTCACAGGATTCGGCCTGCCGCTGATCGTCGCGAAGGTCGTCACCGAAGCCGTCCTGTTCATCACCAGTTACCAGGTGCAGCGCCGCTTCGTGTTCGGCGCGGCGGGTGCCCAGCTCGCACAGGAGACCGATGCGGGAGACGTCACCGCGTCAAAGGAGGGCCATAGGAGGCGCATAGGCGCTCGGCTTCGAATGGAATCACCGACCCCGATGCGACCCGACGCGCACCACCTCGAGAGGACCCCATGAACCCGACGCTCTTCCTGATCGGCATCGATCTGGCCGCCGCCGTCATCCTGAGCCTGGCGATCTACTATCGCCGGCACCGCCGCCGCGACCTGGTCGTCGCGTTTCTCGGGGTGAATGTCGGCGTGCTCGCCGTGACCACCGTGCTCGGCTCGAGCGAAGTGGCCGTCGGCCTCGGTCTCGGCCTGTTCGGAGTGCTCTCGATCATCCGACTGCGCTCGTCCGAGATCTCCCAGCGCGAGGTCGCGTATTACTTCGCGGCGCTCGCGATCGGTCTGGTCGCGGGGCTCCCTGCCACCGAGGTCTGGATTCCGACCGCGCTGATCGCCCTCATCCTCACCGTGATGTGGGCTGCCGACCACCCGCGCCTGCTCGGACGATCGCGTCACCAGATCATCCACGTCGACCGCGCGATCGCAGACGAGGACGAGCTGCGCGCCGAGCTCGAGCACCGGCTCGGAGCCACCGTGACCTCGCTCACCGTGCAGCACCTCGACCTCGTCGACGACACGACGCTCGTGGACGTGCGCTTCCGACTCGCACGGGCTAAGGCGACCGCGACCGCGGGCGAGCGGGAGCAGCTCCTGATGGGAGCGGTGCGATGAACACGACCGCTCTGGACCTCGACCGATTCGCACCGATCGACCTCGACGCGCTCGTCTCGGAGGCCGCGCTCATGACCCGCGTCGATCGCAAGTACGTCGTGAGCCGGGATGCCGCCGCCGATGTGATCACGACTCTGGATGCCGGCATCCGAGTCCTCGACATGGACGGAACCCGCGCGTTCCGCTACGAGTCGGTGTACTTCGACACCCCCGACCTGCTCAGCTTCCGGATGGCCGCCCAACCGCGTCGCCGCCGGTTCAAGCTGCGGACCCGGACATACCTCGACACCCGGACGGCGTTCCTTGAGGTCAAGACCCGCGGCGCGCGCAGCGCGACCGTGAAGGACCGGATCGGCTATGAGCCGTCCGAGCGACGCCGGCTGACCGAGGAGGCCCGCGGATACGCCGCTGACGCCCTCGACGCGATCGGCGTCAGCGCCGGCCGTGCCGACGACCTCGGCGTCCGCCTGACCACCCTGTATCGCCGCGCGACCTTCGTCTCCGGCGACGGGAGCGCCCGCTCCACGGTCGACACCGACCTCGAGTGGCGCGATGCGGCGGGCCCGTCGCTGCGCGCTCCTGCGATGGCGATCATCGAGACGAAGTCGGGGGCTGCGGCGTCCGAGTTCGACCGGGCCCTGTGGAGGGCCGGGCACCGCCCGGTGAGCATCAGCAAGTACGCCACCGGCCTCGCGGCCCTGCACCCCGAGCTGCCCCGCAACAAGTGGGCGCGGCTGCTGCGCGGCCCGTTCGCCGACGCCCCGAAGACCCAGTCGCCAGCCCGACCCGATCCGTCCGCCCGACCCGATCCGTCCGCCCGAACAAAGGAACCGACATGCGCACACGCCGCCTGATCCTGCCCGCCATCCCACTGTCGATCGGCGCCCTCGTGCTCGCCGGCTGCGCCGCCACCGCCGCCACGCCGGCCGCGACGACGGCATCAGAACCGACGAACGAGGTCACGATCGCCGACACGACCGGCACGAACGCCGAAGCGGTGCTCGCAGCGAACGAGGATGCCACCGTCGTCAGGGACGACGAATGGTCTGCCGCGGATGCCGTCGACATCACGCTCACCGGCGACAGCGCCACGACCACGGCCGACGGCGTCGAGGTCTCGGCCTCGACCGTCACGATCACTGCGGCGGGCGTCTACCGGCTCTCCGGGTCGCTCGCCGGCGCGGTGACCGTGTCGGCACCCGAGGATGCACAGGTGGTGCTGATCCTCGACGGCGTCGACATCGAGAACCCCGACGGCGCCGCCATCTCGGTGCTCACCGCCGACGATGTCGCCGTCTCGCTCGCCGACGGCAGCGACAACACCCTCGCGGATGCCTCGGCCTACGCGGAGGACGCCGATGTGAACGCCGCCCTGTTCAGCGAGGCGGACCTCACGATCTCGGGCACGGGGTCGCTCACCGTGAACGGGAACGGGAACGATGGGATCACGAGCGAGGACGACCTCGCGATCCTCTCCGGAGACATCACGGTCACCGCCGCCGACGACGCGCTGCGCGGGAAGGACTCGCTCACGATCGAGGGCGGCACCCTCACACTGCAGGCGGGCGGAGATGCCCTCAAGAGCGACAACGATGAGGAGGACACCCGCGGATACGTCGTCATCGCGGGCGGTGAGATCACCGCATCCGCCGCCGACGACGGCATCGACGCGACCACCGACGTCGTGATCACCGGCGGCTCGCTCTCGGTCTCGGCCGAGGGCGATGGAGTCCACGCCGACGTCGCCGCGGCCATCGCCGCAGGAACCGTCGTGGTGGAACAGTCGAATGAGGCGCTCGAGGCCGCATACATCTCGATCGAGGGCGGAGACGTCGCGCTCACCGCATCCGATGACGGCATCAACGCGGCAGGACTGGCCGCGGCGACCGACGGCGGCGGTGGCGGCGGCGGAGGCGGGATGGGCGACACGGGCGAGACCCTCGACATCAGCGGAGGCACCGTCTCGGTCGACTCCGGCGGAGACGGCCTCGACTCGAACGGATCGATGACCATCACCGGCGGAACCGTCACGGTGTCGGGGCCGACCAATGACGGGAACGGTGCCCTGGATGTCAACGGCACGTTCGCAGTCACGGGCGGTACCGTGCTCGCAGTCGGCAGCTCCGGCATGGCGGTCTCGCCGGGAGACGGCTCGACCCAGGCCTGGATCTCGGCGCTCGCGTCGGGAAGTGCGGGAGACACGGTCGAGATCGTCGACGCTTCGGGCGCGGTGGTCGCGAGCTTCACCGCCGAGAAGGAGTTCGGATCGGTGGTCTTCACCTCCGCCGACCTGGTCGACGGAGCGACCTACACGGTCAACGTCAACGGCTCGGCCGCGGCGACGGTCACCGAGGGGACCGCGACCGCAGGTGGCATGGGCGGGATGGGCGGCGGCCCCGGTGGTGGTCAGCGACCCTGACGCCGGGCACGACGGGCCCCGCCGGCGGAAGCGTGCCGGCGGGGCTCAGCCGCGAAGGCGTGCCGGCGGGGCCGGCCTGCGAAGGCGTGCCGAGGCTCAGGCGGCGATGGCGTGTCGGGGCTCAGCCGGCGAAGGCGTGCTGGCGGGCTCCGGCGGCGAGTCGCTCGGCGGCCAGGCCCTCCGCGGCCTCCAGCGGTGTGACGCCGCGCGACTCGGCCTCGTCGAAGATACGGCGGACGGTGTCGCCGATCGCGGCGACGCGGCCCATGATCTCGTCGCGGCTGCCCAGGTGCTTCGCCTCGAGGTCGAGGTAGATCACACCACCCGCGTTCACCACGAAGTCGGGTGCGTAGAGGATGCCGCGCGCCGCGAGACGATCGGCGCCGGAGTGGTCGGCGAGCGGGTTGTTCGCGGGGCCGCACACCGCGCGCGCGTCGAGCGTGTCGATGACCTCGTCGGTGAGGAGCCCGCCGATGCCGGCGGGCACGAACACGTCGGCCGGCACGAGGTGCTCTTCGCCCGGTGCGATCCAGTCGGCGCCCAGCTGCATCGCCAGGTCGCGCTTGGCCGGGTTGACGTCGGTCACGGTGAGGCGCGCACCCTCGGTGCTCAGGCGGACGGCGAGCCGGCTGCCGACCTGACCCATCCCCGAGATCGTGATGCGGCGGCCGTCGACGTCCGACGATCCCGTGACCCGTTCGAGAGTGGCGCGAAGCGACTCGTACACACCGAGGCTCGTCGGGCCGGCAGGCTCGCCGGAGCCGCCGCCCGCCTCGGGCAGCCCGACGACGTGGCTGGTGCGCTCGCTCACGGTCTGCATGTCCTCAGTGGTCGAGCCCACGTCCTCCGCGGTGCGGTACAGGCCGTGCAGCGATTCCACGGCGTCGCCGAGGTCGAGGAAAGCGGCCCGGCGCCTCTCGGAGCCGAGCACCGTGCCCGGGGGCAGCGCGATGACCGACTTGCCGCCGCCTGCATCGAGGCCGGCCGCCGCGTTCTTCAGCGTCATGGCCGCAGACAGGCGCAGGGCGTCGCCGAGCGCGTCGCTCCAGTGCGGATAGCTCCACAGTCGTGCCCCGCCGAGCGCCGAGCCGAGCACCGACGAGTGCAGTGCGACGGCGATGAACAGTCCGCTGCGGCGGCCGGTCAGGGTCTCGACGCGTTCGTGGCGGAAATCGGGCAGTGGCAGGGTCCTAGACATGGTGGTCCTCGTCGATCAGCCGCCGGGGTGTCCTGGGCGGACACCGTCCTCGTGGGATTCGGCGGGCGTGTGCGGATGGGCAGCATCGCGGCATCCACCTCTATTGCACCACCGCCGCGCCGATTGATCAACGTGCCGCGCAGAAACTGAGCAATCTGCGCACGAGAGCGGGGGCCGGGCACGTCAAGTCGCGCGATCCGCTCGGTGCCTACCGCGGCGTGATCCAGCGGAGTACCGTTCGGCGCATGGGGATATGAGCTGGTCAGACAAGGAGGCGACCATGTTCGAGAATGCACGAGGCGCCGGGGTCATCGCGGCGTCGGATCTCGAGCGCGCACGCTCGTTCTACGAGGGTGTGCTGGGGTTGAGCCCGGCGGAGGAATCTCCGGCGGATGATGAAGCGGTCTTCTACCGGTTGGGCGGGGTCCCGCTCATGGTCTACCGGTCGGGATTCGCGGGAACAGCGAAGAACACGGTCTTCGCGATCGAGACCGACGATCTCGCCGGTGACATGGATGCGCTGCGGGCGAAGGGCGTGGTCTTCATGGACTACGACTTCCCGGGGCTCACGACCGTGGACGGCGTGGCCGAGCTCGGCGGAGAGAGATCCGCGTGGTTCGCCGACAGCGAGGGCAACATCCTCGCGCTGAGCCAGCGCAACTGAGTCAACGCCTGCGGGGCAGAGGGGGAGCGGATCGACCTATTCTGAACGGGTGACCGATCAGCTCCCTGCCCGCAGCCGCATCGTCCATGACGCACTTCGAGCAGCCGGGATCACCGGCGAGATCGTCGTGCTTCCGGATGCCGCATCCACCGCGCCGCTCGCCGCCGCCGCCCTCGGCGTCGAGGTCGGAGCCATCGCGAACAGCCTCGTCTTCTGGTCGGACGACGCACCGCTCCTCGTGATGACCAGCGGCGCGCACCGCGTCGACACCGGTGCGCTCGCGGAGCGCACCGGACGCGGGAGCATCCGTCGCGCCACAGCCGAACAGGTGCGCGATGCCACGGGCCAGGCAATCGGCGGCGTCGCCCCGGCCGGGCATCCGTCTCCGCTCGTGACGATCGTCGACGAGGATCTGGTCGGCTACCCGGAGATCTGGGCCGCCGGCGGCACGCCGCACACGGTGTTCCCGCTGACGTTCGACGAGCTCGTCGCGCTCACGGGCGGCACCGTGCTCAAGGTCGACTGACGCCGCGTCGTCGCTCGACGATGTCGGCGGCGGTGATCGCCGCAGCTGCCGACCAGGCCTGCGGCCGGCATGCCGCCGGGTAGGGCGTCGGCACCGGAGTATCGGCTGCGGAGTCGCCGGAGTGCAGCTCCGGCACACGGAAGCCGAAGCCCTCGGCCGCGGCGAGCATGCCGTCCACGACCAGCTCCGCCTCGTCGGTCAGACCCGCCAGGGCCATCCCGCGCGCGATGATCGCGGTGTCGTGGGTCCAGACGCTGCCCCCGTGGTAGCTGAGCGGCCAATAGCCGCCGGCATCCGTCGACATCGTCCGCACGCCGTACCCGGACAGCATCGACGGTCCCACCAGCATCGCGGCGACGGCCTTCTCATCGGCGGGGTCGAGGATGCCGGTGCCCAGAAGGTGACCGATGTTGCTCGTCAGTGTGTCGACGGGTCGCTTGCGGGCGTCGAGGGCGATCGCGGGGTAGCGGCCCTCCGGAGTGCTCACCCAGTAGAACTCGGCGAAGCGCTGCTTGAGCTCTGCCGCCCATTCCCGGAGCCGCGCCGCGCCCGGCTCACCGAAGTGGTCGAGGAGCTCAGCGCCTGCGACTGCGGCCTCGTACGCGTATCCCTGCACCTCGCACAGCGCGATCGGTCCCTCGGCGAGTTCCCCCGATCGCCACTGGATGGAATCCCCGGAGTCCTTCCAGCCCTGATTGGCCAGGCCATGACCGGTCTCGTCGATGTAGTCGATGAACCCGTCGGCGTCGCCGTCGCCGTGCTCCAGGAGCCAGTCAAGCGCGCTGCGCAGTGCCGGCAGCAGGTCGCGCACCTCGGCCTCCGGCATCCCGGTCCGCCACGCGTCCGCGAGCAGACAGATCCAGAGCGCGGTGGCATCGACCGTGCCGTAGTACACCGGAGGCAGCACGATCCCTTCGCCCGGCATGGCGAGGGTCTCGCCGCGGAGCTCATGCAGGATCTTGCCCGGCTGCTGCGCCGACTCGGGATCGGTGCGCTCGCCCTGGAAGCGCGCGAGGACGCGGAGCGTGGATGCCGCCATCCGGTGACCCAGCGGCAGGGCGAGGCGCGCGGCCCACAGCGAATCCCGCCCGAAGAGCGTGAGGAACCACGGTGCACCGGCGGCGAAGAACTCGTCGTCGGGGCCGTCGGGCAGGGTGAGGCGCAGCGCGTCGAGGTCGCCGAGCGCGGTCCGCAGCCACCGATTCAGCCGCGGATCGCCGCCCACTTCGGGGACCGTCCACCCGGCGGGATGCCGCGCGCCGTGGACCACCAGCGAGGGGTCATCGAGCGTGAGCTCGCACGACAGTTCGACGGAGCCCCGGTGGTCCAGCTGCAGCGGCCACATCAGTTCGACAGCGCCGTCGATCGCCGAGATCGTCGCACCCGGTGCGGTGAGCGTGAATCCGCGGTCGCCCGACTCCACTCGTGCGCGACCGCCGTCCCCGTCGTGGGTCAGGTTCCACGGCCGCTCCGCGACCAGACCTGCCTTGACCTCCTGCAGCGGCGCGAACTCGGGGACGAGTCGGAGCCGGACGTCGGTGGCGACCGAGCCCGCGGCGTGCGAGGTGATCGTCACCGTGTCCTGAACCCGGCCGTCCTCGACCGTACGGCTGCGGAGAATGCGCACTTTCGGGTCGGGGGAGTCGTCGTCGACGCCGCGCAGCAGACCGCCGAAGACCACGTGCGAGGCGCTGTGCGGCGCGACCGAGATCCACTCCGGCCGAGATCCGCCGCAGGTCAGCGCGTGCTCGCGGATCTGCCGCGTGTCGCCGTGGTACACGCCGTGGATCGCGCTCTCGCCCAGGTCGCCGCCCCCGCCCGACCAGACCTGCGTCGGCGCCCGCAGGGCGACGACGGCATCGTTCAGCAGCGGCTGCCGCGGATGCTCGACGATCGCTGACTCGCTCATTCCTTGACCGCACCCTGCGCGCTGTTCATGATGCGCTTCTGGAAGATGAAGAACATCACCGCCACCGGGATCGTCATGATCAGGGCCGCCGCGAGCTTCAACGGATACTGGGTTCCCTGGCTCAGCTGCCCGCCGGCGAGGGATGCGACGCCCTTCGTCAGCGTCGTCAGCTCCGGCGACTGCGTCGACACGATGAAGTGCGACAGCTCGTTCCACGAGCCCTGGAACGACAGGATCACGATGGTGATGAGCGCCGGCCTCGCCATCGGGAGCACCACCGACCAGAAGATCCGGAACGTGCCGGCGCCGTCGATGCGCGCCTGCTCCTCGACCGAGACCGGTATCGACTCGAAGAAGTTCTTCATGATGAAGACTCCTGCGGCGTCGACGAGCAGCGGCAGGATCATCCCGGCGTACGAGTCGTAGATGCCGAGCTGGTTGATCACCAGGAACCTGGGGATCAGCAGCACCACGCTCGGCACCGCCATCACGGCGATGACAGCCGCGAACACGAAACCCCGTCCGCGGAACTGCAGTCGGGCGAGCGCGTACCCGGCGAGCGAGACGAAGAAGACCCGCAGGAGGGTGACGCAGACCGTCACGATCGCCGAATTGCGGAACCACACCGGGAAGTCGCTCCGTAGGAACAGCCGCTCATAGGCCGCGGTCGACCACACCTGCGGAATGAGCGAGACCGGACTCACGGCCGCTTCGGCATCCGTCTTGAACGACGTCGAGACCTGCACCAGGAACGGGTAGATGTAGATCAGCGAGATCACGATCAGCAGCGCGTAGAGCGCGATCTGCCAGCCGAGCTTCGCGGTGCTGCGACGCGCCTTGATCTGCGGTCGAGGCGGAGGTCCCTGCGGAGCCAGCATCTCCGTCTGGTCGACGCTCATTCCGGTCATGGTCGAGTCTCCTTGGGCTGGTACTGGCGCGCACGGCGCGCGGACACAGGTCGGTCACGCAGGGCCCACCGCTGGAACAGCGTCAGCAGCACGATGATCGCGAACAGGATGAACGCGATGGCGGCACCCTGCCCCCAGTCCTGGTCGAGGAACGAAGCGTCGTACGACAGGTACGCCGGCGTCAGCGTCGTCTTGGCCGGCTGGCCCTTCGTTCCGGTGTAGATCTGATCGAACACCTGCCAGCATCCGATCAGCCCCAGTGTCAGCACCGTGAACAGCGCGGGTTTGAGCTGGGGGAGGGTGACGCGCCAGAACCGCTGCCACGCGTTGGCGCCGTCGACCATCGCCGCCTCCTGCACCTCGGGACTGATGTTCTGCAGCGCGGCGAGGAACAGCAGCATGAACGTGCCGCTGGTGGTGAAGATCGCCATGATGATGAACACCGTCATGGCGACGGACGGTCCGGCGATCCAGTTCCACCACGACAGGCCGAGGAAGTCGTTCTGCGTGAGGGCCGCAGGCCCGTCGGTGATGCCCACCGCCCCGAAGAGGATGTGGAGCAGGCCTCTCGGATCGGCGAGCCAGTTGGGACCTGCGATGCCGATCGCGCCGAGGATCTCGTTGACGACGCCGCTCGTGCTGAACAGGAAGATGAACAGCACGGTGATCGCCACCGAGGCGGTCACCGACGGGAAGTAGAACGCCGTCCGGAAGAAGCCGCGGCCCCGGAGGATCGCGCCGTTCACGAGCACCGCGAGGAAGAGCGAGAGGGCCGTCTGCAGGGGCACGACCAGCAGCACGTACCACGTGTTGTTGCGCATGGCCGTGCCGAAGTCGCGCGTGGCCAGCCCGTCGCCGGTCGTGACGGCCGCATAGTTCTGCAGGCCGACGAAGCCGACGTTCGACGAGAACGGGCTGCCCCGTCCCGACCAGTCGGAGACGCTGACCCACAGGGCCATGACCACGGGGATCAGCAGGAAGACGCCCAGGATGAGGATCACCGGGAGGGTGAACACCCATCCCGCGAGCGCCTCGCCGCGCCGGATCCCCGATCGGGTGTTCCGTGCGCGGCGAGGCGCCGTTGCGGTCGCAGTCATGGCTCAGGGCCTCAGTTGACGATCGCCTCGAGGTTGGACTGGACGGAATCGAGGATCTGCTGCGGATCGCCCGTCTTCAAGCCCTGGAGCTCGGAGTTGAAGTCGGTGATCACGTCCGCGGTGCCGTCGTAGGTCGGGATGCCCTGGGCGTAGTCGGCGCCCGCCAGGAACGCGGCGAGCTTCGGGTTGTCGCTCGTCCACTGGTCGGCGGCCGACTGGATCGAGGGCATGACTCCGAACGCCTTCGAGAACGCGAGCTGCTGCTCGGTGCTCGTGAGGTACTCGGCGAGGTCGAGGGCCGCCTCCTGGTTGGGGCTGTCGGCTGCCATGCCCAGGCAGTTCGTGAACTGGAGCGTGCCCTTGCCCGCCGGACCCTCCGGCAGCTCCGTCACGACGTAGTCCACGTCCGGGTAGTCATTGGTCATGGCACCCGTGATCCAGTTGCCTTCGATCGTCATCGCGGTCAGCTGCTTGCCGAAGGCCTCACCGCCCCAGCCCGCACCCACGTCCTGCGCGTACGCGAAGCTGCCGGCCGCCATCTGATCCTTGATGTAGGTGAGCGCGTCCACGTTCTCCTGGCTGTTCGCGATCGCCTCGCCGTCCGCGACGAGACCGCCGCCGGCCTGCGCCATGAACGTCCCGATGCGCTGCCACTCCCAGCCGAAGCCGAGGCCGACGACGCCGTCCTTCGTGAGGGTCTTGGCGACGGTCGTCAGCTCGTCCCACGTCGTCGGGATGTCGTCGTCGGTCAGACCCGCGGCATCCCACAGTCCTTTGTTGATGACGAGGCCGAGTGTCGAGAAGTCCTTCGGGGCGCAGTAGAACTCGTCCTCGAACGTGAAGTTCTCCACGAGCGACGGGTAGAAGTCGTCCTTGTTCTCTAGCAGGTCGCCGTAGGGCTGGAGCGACCCGTTGCCGGCGTATCCGGCGAGCGCCTCGGGCGCGAGATAGAAGAGGTCGGGCGGGTCGCCGGCAGCGAACCCCTGGGACAGCTCCTGCGGCAGGTCGGTGGCGACCTTCACCTCGGCGTCGACTCCGGACTCCTCCGACCACGCCGCGACCGCTTCGGTGACGGCATCCGTCTCGGCGTCTCCGCTGGTGCCGATCAGGAGCGTGATGGCATCGTCCGACGAGGTGAGCCCGCCGTCGCCGCTGCCGGCATCGCCGGAGTCGTCGAAGCCCGAACCGCCGCATCCGCTGAGCACCAGCGCGGCGGTGACCGTGAGCGCTCCCGCGCCCGCGAGGACGCGAATCTTCCTTGTCATGTCTGTCTCCCTTGAAGAACATCTCAGGCGGTCTCGTGGTGCCGGGGCCGCGAGCGCGCTTGGAACGTTCAAACTTTGAACGATCAAATTCCTGCGCTCACTGAAAGGTAGAAGTCGATCCGAGTGAATGTCAACCCCTTGCGCGCTACGCTGGCGATGAACTTTGAACGTTCCGATGCCTGTATTCGCGGGAGGGATGCCGATGGCCAAGCCGCCGACGGTCGAAGACGTCGCCCGCGCCGCCGGGGTCTCGCGACAGACCGTGTCGAACGTGATCAACACTCCCGGAATCGTGCGCGCCGAGACCCGCGAACGTGTGCAGCGCGCGATCGCCGAACTCGCGTATCGCCCGCACGCCGCCGCGCGGCGACTGCGCACGCGCCGCAGCTCGACGATCGGCATCCACCTCGATCCGTACTCCGGCGGCATCTCCGGGGTCATCCTCGACAGATTCGTGCATGCGCTCACTGAGCGTGCGAGCGAGCGCGGGATGCGGGTGCTGATCTACAGCGCACGGAGCGCCGATGAGGAGATCGAGCGGCTCGGCGGACTCGTCGACGGTGCAGAGATCGACGCGGTCGTGGTCACAGGCACGTTCTTCGGGGATCCTCGGACGGGATGGCTGCTCGAGCGCGACGTCCCGTTCGTCTCGTTCGGCCGGCCGTGGGGCGGCGGTGACGTCCAGCGCTCCGCGCACACCTGGGTCGACGTGGACGGAGCCTCCGGAACGCGAGCCGCCACCCGGCACGCGATCGCGACTGCGGGGCCCCGGGTCGGCTTCTTCGGCTGGCCCGCCGGAAGCGGAACGGGCGATGACCGCGAGCGGGGGTGGCGAGACGCGATGGCCGAGGCCGGTGCCGATGGTCCGCGATTCGAAGCCGTCGACGGCCTCGCGCATGCGCGCGACGTGATGACGGCCGCCTTCGCCGAACCCGACGTGCTGCGAAACCTCGACGCCCTCGTGTGCGTCAGCGATTCGCACGCGGTCGGCGCGCATCTGGCGGCGGCCGATGCAGGTCGGCGGAGCCTTCCCGTGATCGGCTTCGACAACACCCCGGTCGCCGAGGCGCTGGGCATCTCGAGCATCGAGCAGTCGCCGGAACTCGTCGCCGCGGCGGTGCTGGATCTGCTCATGGGCACCACCGGTCACGCCGTCACGCCGCGCGACCGCGAGTCGGCACCTCAGCACGTCCTCGTGGAGCCGCGCCTGATCGTCCGGTAGCAGCATCCCTTGACGACCGTGCATCGGAGGGCGGAGGATGAGGACGATTCGCGTCGTGCCACCCCCCGGAACGAACGCTTGAAGACTCCGGCATACGGGCACCGCGTCACAAGGGAGTGCGCATGTTCCGCAGGCTTGCCGTCGCCACAACCGCAGCATTGGTCCTCACGATGCTCGTCGCCACACCGAGCATGGCGAGTCCGCCTCCTCCGCCACCCGGTGACCAGGACCGGCTTGCCGTGTACACGGGCACCGTGGGCGTGGAAGGGCTGGCGGCGATCGTCGGCCTGGGTGTCGACCGGAACGAGCTGGTCACCACTCCGAGCGGCGAAGTGTCCGGGCAGGTCGACGTTCAGGTGATCCTGAGCGGGGACCAGGCGGCGCGCCTGGCCGAGGGCGGCACGGCCCTCGAGGTGAAGGCGCCGTCCGCGCAGCGACGTTCGCTGGATGCCGCCGACGGGGTGTTCCGCATGTACAGCGGACCGGGTGGAATCCTCGAGGAGCTCCAGGCGATTGCCGCCGAGCACCCGGACATCGCCCAGTTCCGAGTGATCGGCAAGACCGTGCAGGGCAAGGACATCGGCGCGGTGCGACTGACCAAGAACGTCGCGAAGACCAAGGACGGCAAGCGCCCCACCACCGTGTACATCGGCGCGCAGCACGCCCGCGAGTGGATCACCCCCGAGATGGTGCGGCGACTGCTCTCCTACTACGCGGACTCGTACGGCAGCGACCGGCGGATCAAGAGCATCGTGGACACGACCGAGCTCTGGTTCGTGCCGGTCGCCAACCCCGATGGCTACGACTTCACCTTCAGCGAAGGCCAGCGACTCTGGCGCAAGAACCTCCGTGACAACGACGGCGATGGGCAGATCAGCGTCGGCGACGGAGTCGACCTCAACCGCAACTACCCGACACGCTGGGGCTACGACAACGAGGGCTCCTCACCCGACCCGGCGAGCGACACGTACCGTGGCCCCGCGCCCGCGTCGGAACCCGAGACGCAGGCCATCGACGCCCTGTTCGCGAAGGTCACACCGGAGTTCCTCGTGAATTACCACTCCGCGGCCGAGCTCCTGTTGCACGGAATCGGATGGCAGGTCGCGACGCCCTCGCCGGACGACGTGATCTACGAGGCGATGGTCGGCGACGATGCGACCCCCGCGATCGCCGGCTACGATCCCGACATCTCGGCGGAGCTGTACACGACCAACGGCGACACCGATTCGCACACCCAGGAGGCGTACGGAACTCTCGGATTCACGCCGGAGATGGGCACCTGCGAGTCGGCGTCGGACGTGTATCCCGACGACGAGTGGTTCGCGGAGGACTGCGAGAGCGGCTTCAACTTCCCCGATGACGAGGGGCTGATCCAGGCGGAGTTCGAGAAGAACATCCCGTTCGCCCTTGCCGTGGCGGAGTCGGCGAAGGACCCGAACGACCCCGTCTCGGTCGTCGGCCGGGATGCCGAGGACTTCCGGCTGGACTCCTTCACGGTGTCCTACGGCGATCCCCAGACGGTCGCGGTGTGGGCCAAGCGCGATCTGCTCGCCAAGTTCATGAACTACCGGATCAACGGCGGGCCCATCAGGATCTCGACCGTCAAGGAGTGGAAGGGCGGCGAACGGTACGGCGACGAGAACGTCGACTACTACGCCGAGTACCGCGGCACGGTCAAGGGAGCCAAGGCGGGCGACAGCGTGGAGGTGTGGTTCACGGCGCTCCCATCGGCGCGCGACATCGTCGCCAACCGCAAGGTGAAGAAGGTCGAGAGCGGGCACTTCACCTACCAGGTGGCGCAGGACACCGGCAATTCGGTGCTGATCCTCGCCAACGAGGACTACACGGGAGTCAACCCCGAGGAGTCCCCGCGCGGCGACGGCCCGAAGTACCTCGACGAGCACATCGCGGCGCTCGAGGCGAACGGTGTCACCCCGGACGTGTGGGACGTCGATGCGAACGGCGTGCCGCACGACCTCGCCGTGCTGAGCCACTACGACGCCGTGCTCTGGTACCTGGGCGACAACCGGCTGACGCAGGATCCGGAGGACGTGGTCACCGAGACGTACTTCGGGGACTTCGAAGACGCCTCGGTGGCGGAGCGGCAGCAGTATCTGACGCTCGCCGTGCGGGACTACCTCAACGAGGGCGGCAAGCTCGCACTCGCGGGGGAGACGGCGGCCTATTACGGACAGCTCGGGGCGGCGCTGGGCGGGATCTACTACGGCCTGGACGGCCAGCCCGACCAGGAGTGCGTCGTCACGGGGGACCCGTTCTCCGACTGCCTGCTGCTCGCCGACGACTTCACCCAGTACTGGATGGGGGCGTACGGCCGCACGCCGGTCGGAGCCGACGGGATCACGGGGACGGCTGCGCCGCTCGACGGCCTCGAAGCCCTCTTCGGCGGAACCGCGACAGAGGAGAACCCGGTCGATGAGGCCAGCGCGCTCACAGTGACCAGCGACGCGCTGCCGGTCGACGAGTTCCCGCAGTTCGAGAGCTGGGCGGCCGCGGAGTATCAGAACCCTTCGGGTCCGTTCATCCCGATCGAGGGTCTCTGGGCGATGTTCGCCGCGCACATCGATGACGGCTACCAGCGACTCAGCCGCACGTTCGCCGTGCCCGAGCTCGGAGCGGGTGATACCGCTACGTTCGATGCGCAGCTCTCATACGCCACGGAGTTCGGCTACGACAATGTCATCGTCGAAGCCAGGCCGGTCGGCACCGAGGACTGGACCACGCTGCCCGATCTCGGCGGGGCCACCTCGACCACGCCGCCGGCGGAGTGCGAGGCCGGCTTCTACGTCGAAGGCCACCCGCAGCTCGAGCACTACCTCACCGTCGCGAACCCGTGCCTGTCGACGGGGACGACCGGCGAATGGAACGCATTCACCGGTACATCCGGCGGCTGGATCCCGGTGTCGTTCGACCTCAGCGCGTACGCCGGGCAGGAGGTCGAGATCGTGGTCAGCTACGTCACCGACGTCTTCACCGGTGACACGGGCGTCATCGTCGATGACACCAGGCTCGTCCTGAACGGCGTCGCGAGCGAAGCGCAGGGCTTCGAAGAGACCGTCGAGCCGTGGACAGTGCTGCCGGCCCCCGAGGGAAGCCTCGAGAACACCGGGGAGTTCACGCGCACGACGGTCGAGGGTCCGTTCAACGCCGCCACCGCGACGCCGGACACGGTCCTGCTCGGATTCGGCCTCGAGCAGCTCGACTCGGATGCTGCGCGCGCCGAGGTCGTGGCGCGCCTGCTCACGCACTTCGCCGGGTAGCGGGCTCCGCGGAACGGGGGAGCGCGGCATCAGCGCCGCGCACCCCCGATCCGGCGACCCAGCTCGCTCGCCAGCGGCGCGATGTGGGCGGCGAGCGCGGCGGGATCGCGCGGCGGATCCGTGGGATAGGTGACGGCGATCGCGGCGATCGGCCAGCCGACGTGATCGAGCACTGCGACCCCGACCGACCCCAGCCCGATCGTCACCTCGCCGTCCTCGAGCGCGTATCCGCGTCCGCGCACGTCGCGCAGCACGTCGCGGAGCTCGCCCGGCCTGCTCGGACCTCGTCCCGTGCGGTCGGCGAATGATGCGGCATCCGGATACAGCGCGCGCACCTGCTCGCGGGGCAGCGCGGCGAGCATCGATCTGCCCGACGCCGTGAGGTGCGCGGGCAGCCGCACGCCGACATCCGTGACCAGGGCGGGGCGGCGCGGGGCGCGCTCTTCGACGATGTAGAGCACATCGCGGCCGGTCATCACGGCGAGGTGCGCGCTCTCGCCGGTTCCGTCGGCCAGCGCCGCGACCAGCGTCCGGCCCACGTGTGCGAGCGGCTGCTGACGCGCGTACCCGCCGGCGAGCTCGAAAGCCGCGGTGCCCAGACCCCAGCGACGCTCGGCGGCGAGGTGCACCACGAAGCCGTGCTCCTCGAGGGTCGCGAGCAGGTGGTAGACGCTCGAGCGCGGCACCCCCAGCTGCGCGGCGATCGTCCGAGCGGCGATCGGACCGCGCTGACGCGCGAGCAGGGACAGGATCCGCAGCGTCTGATCGGCTGCCGGAACCTGAGGTCGAAGCGGAGGCGAAGTGTCTGGCATGACAGACACAGGATGCCAGACTCCACTGTTCCGCGCGAGCGGGCGGGTGTGGAATCGAGTCATGACCACAGTCATCGATCACCACACCGACACCGTCGTCGTCGGCGCGGCACCCCTGCGCCCCGAGGACGTCGTCGCCGTCGCGCGCCACGGAGCGCGCGTCGAGCTCGACGCCGTCGCCCTCGAGCGGATCGCAGCGTCGCGCATCCTCGTCGAGGACCTCGCGGACGACCCCGAACCGCACTACGGCATCTCGACCGGGTTCGGAGCGCTCGCCACGACGTTCATCGCGACGCCGCGCCGCGCCCAGCTGCAGGCGAGCCTCATCCGCTCCCATGCGGCCGGCACCGGCGCCGAAGTCGAGACCGAGGTCGTGCGCGCGCTGCAGCTGCTGCGCCTGCAGACCCTCGCCACCGGTCACACCGGCGTGCGACCGGTCGTCGCCCTGACCTACGCCGGGATGCTGAACAGCGGGATCACCCCGATCGTGCGCGAGTACGGTTCGCTGGGCTGTTCGGGCGACCTCGCCCCGCTCTCGCACGTCGCGCTGGCCGCGATGGGCGAGGGGGACGTCCGCACCGCCACCGGGGAGCTCACTTCCGCGGGCGATGCCCTTGCCGAGGCGGGCCTCGAGCCACTCGTCCTTCGCGAGAAGGAGGGCCTGGCGCTGATCAACGGCACGGACGGCATGCTTGGGATGCTGCTCATCGCGCTCCACGACCTCTCGGTGCTGCTCGAGACCGCCGACATCGCCGCCGCCATGTCGATCGAGAGCCAGCTGGGCACCGACGCTGTGTTCGCCGCAGACCTCATGGCCCTGCGCCCGCAGGTCGGGCAGGCCGCCTCCGCCGCCAACCTCCGCGCGTACCTCGGCGACTCGCCGATCGTCGCGTCGCACAAGGGTCCTGAGTGCACCCGCGTCCAGGACGCGTACTCGCTGCGGTGCGCGCCGCAGGTGCACGGCGCCGCGCGGGACACCGCCGACTACGCCCGGTCGATCGCATTCCGCGAGCTGTCATCGGCGGTGGACAATCCGGTCATCACCGACGACGGCCGGGTGGAGTCCAACGGCAACTTCCACGGCGCCCCGGTCGCGTACGTCCTGGACTTCCTCGCGATCGCGGTCGCCGACGTCGCCTCGATCTCGGAGCGGCGCACCGACCGCGCCCTGGACCCCGCCCGCAGCCACGGCCTGCCGCCCTTCCTCGCCCACGAGGTCGGAGTGGACTCGGGCCTCATGATCGCGCAGTACGCGGCGGCCGGGATCGTCTCCGAACTCAAGCGCCTCGCGGTTCCGGCATCCGTCGATTCGATCCCCTCCAGCGCGATGCAGGAGGACCACGTGTCGATGGGGTGGGCCGCCGCACGGAAGCTGCGCCGCGGGATCGACGGGCTCGCCCGCGTGCTCGCGATCGAGGTGCTGACCGGAGCACGAGCGATCGATCTGCGCGCTCCACTCCAGCCCGGACCGGCGACCGGAGCTGTGCGCGACCTCGTGCGCACCGTCGTCCGCGGACCCGGCCACGACCACTTCCTCTCACCCGACATCGAAGCGGTGACCGACCTGGTCATCTCCGGCCAGGTCGCCGCAGCCGCAGAAGGAGCAGTCCGATGAGTCAGTCCACCGAGGCCCGGACCGTGCGCGCCGCGCGCGGCAACGTGCGCACCGCCAAGAGCTGGGGCGCCGAGGCAGCCAAGCGCATGCTGATGAACAACCTCGACCCCGAGGTCGCCGAGCACCCCGAAGACCTCGTCGTCTACGGCGGCACCGGCAAGGCGGCGCGCAGCTGGGAGGCGTACGACGCGATCGTGCGCACGCTCGACGAGCTCGAGCCCGATGAGACCCTCCTGGTGCAGTCGGGCAAGCCGGTCGGCGTGTTCCGCACGCACGAGTGGGCGCCCCGCGTGCTGATCGCCAATTCGAACCTCGTGGGGGACTGGGCGACGTGGCCCGAGTTCCGCCGGCTCGAGCAGCTCGGACTCACGATGTACGGGCAGATGACGGCGGGCTCCTGGATCTACATCGGCACCCAGGGCATCCTGCAGGGCACGTACGAGACCTTCGCAGCCGTCGCCCGCTCGCTCGGGCGGGACGACCTCACCGGCACCCTGACGCTGACCGGCGGATGCGGCGGCATGGGCGGCGCGCAGCCGCTGGCCGTCACGCTCAACGGGGGAGCCGTGCTCATCGTCGACGTCGACGAGTCGCGCCTCGCGCGCCGCGTCGAGCACGGCTACCTCGACGAGTACACGACCGATCTCGATGAGGCCGTCGCCCGCGTCGTGGCCGCCAAGGACGAGGGCCGCGCCCTGAGCGTCGGCATCGTCGGCAACGCCGCGCTCGTGTTCCCCGAGCTGCTCCTGCGCGGCACGCCCATCGACATCGTGACCGACCAGACCAGCGCGCACGACCCGCTCGCCTACCTCCCGGTCGGCGTCGACGTGGACGACTGGCGTGCCGAGGCCGAGCGCGACCCGGCCGGCTTCACCGACCGCGCGCGCGGAAGCATGGCCAAGCAGGTCGCCGCGATGGTCGGATTCCAGGATGCCGGAGCCGCGGTCTTCGACTACGGCAACTCGATCCGCGCCGAGGCGCAGCTGGGCGGCTTCGACCGGGCGTTCGAGTTCCCCGGCTTCGTGCCGGCGTACATCCGGCCGCAGTTCGCGGAGGGCCGCGGCCCGTTCCGGTGGGTGGCGCTCTCCGGTGATCCCGAAGACATCCGCAAGACGGACGAAGCCGTCAAGGCGCTCTTCCCCGACAACGCCGGACTCGTGCGGTGGCTCGACAAGGCAGGTTCGACCGTGCACTTCGAGGGCCTGCCGGCGCGCATCTGCTGGCTCGGGTACCAGGAGCGGCACCTCGCCGGCCTGAAGTTCAACGAGATGGTGGCCTCGGGTGAGCTCGCCGGGCCGATCGTGATCGGTCGCGACCACCTGGACGCCGGTTCGGTCGCGTCTCCCTACCGCGAGACCGAGGCCATGGCGGACGGCTCCGATGCGATCGCCGACTGGCCGCTCCTGAACGCGCTGCTGAACACCGCGTCAGGGGCTTCCTGGGTCTCGATCCACCACGGCGGTGGCGTGGGTATCGGGCGCAGCATCCACGCCGGGCAGGTGACGGTCGCCGACGGCACACCGCTGGCCGCGGAGAAGCTCGCGCGGGTGCTCACGAACGACCCGGGCACCGGCGTCATGCGGCACGTCGACGCCGGGTACGACCGTGCGAAGGACGTCGCGCGCGAGCGCGGCCTGAAGGTGCCGATGCTGTGAACAGCACCCTGATCACGAACATCGGCGAGCTGACGACCAACGTCGCGGCCGCCGGTGATCCGTGCGGCACGATGCGCGACGCCGCGGTGATGATCGAGGGCGACCGCATCGTCTGGGTGGGTCCGGCTGCTGACGCGCCGCACGCCTCCGAGTCGGATCCGGCCGTTGAGCGAGGCGGGCAGCGTCGAGACGAAACGCCGACGGCTGCGGTCGAGGTCGTGGATGCCGGGGGACGCGCGCTCATCCCCGGCTTCGTGGACAGTCACACCCACCTCGTGTTCGGCGGCGATCGAGCTGACGAGTTCGAGGCGCGCATGGCGGGCACGCCTTATGCCGCCGGCGGCATACGTCGCACGGTGGCGGCCACGCGCGCGGCGAGCGACGACGAACTGCGCCGGCGGCTCGCCGACTTCGTCGCCGAGCTGCACGCGCAGGGCACCACGACGTTCGAGGTCAAGACCGGCTACGGGCTCACCGTGCACGACGAGGCCAGGCTCGCGCGGCTCGCCGCCGAGGTCACGCCCGAGGTCACGTTCCTCGGCGCACACGTGGTGCCGGCCGAGTTCGCCGACCGGCGCGAGGACTACGTCGAGCTCGTCTGCGGCGAGATGCTGCAGGCCTGCGCGGCGCACAGCAGGTGGATCGACGTGTTCTGCGAGCGCGGCGCCTTCACCCCCGACGAGAGCCGTCGCATCCTCGCCGCCGGCATCGCGCACGGTCTGCTCCCGCGCGTGCACGGCAACCAGCTCGGCCCCGGCGAGGGCGTGCGGATCGCGGTCGCGCTGGGCGCGGCATCCGTCGACCACTGCACCTACCTCGACGACGCCGACATCGAGGCGCTGGCAAGCAGCGGCACCGTGGCGACGCTGCTGCCGGGAGTCGAGTTCTCGACCCGCCAGCCGTATCCCGACGCCCGCCGCCTGATCGACGCGGGCGTCACCGTCGCGCTCGCGAGCGACTGCAACCCGGGATCCAGCTTCACCAGCTCAATGCCGCTCATGATCGCGCTCGCCGTGCGCGAGATGGGCATGACGACGGCCGAGGCGGTGTGGGCGGCGACCGCGGGCGGTGCGCGCGCGCTGCGCCGCGACGACGTCGGCGTGATCGCCGCCGGCAAGCGCGCGGACCTCGTGCTGCTGGATGCCCCGACCCGCACGCACCTGTCCTACCGGCCGGGCGTTCCCCTCATCCGCACGGTCTGGCGTTCCGGCCGGTCGGGCTGAGCCCCGCCGAGTTGCGGCAACGGGCCGCTTACGAGCCGGGCATGGTGGCCGATCGCCGCAAGTCGGTCCCGACGCGGGGTCAGCGCGGAGTGTCGAACGTCCAGTCGGCCGGTGCGAGGGAGCCGACGACGTCCCAGTCGTCGTCGTCCCACCTGAACCCTGCGACCGCGCAGGTCGGCATGTGCGAGATCTCGCCCTCGGACAGGCGCTCGGCGAGCGCCGACATCCCCGGGTCGTGGGCGACCACGATGACCCGCCCGGCCGCGCTGGCCGCCGCGGTCTCCAACAGGATGCTCGCCGGCGCGCCGTAGAGCGCGGGATCGAGGTTCACCGCCACATCGAACTCCGCGGCGAACGCCTCAGCGGTCGTGCGTGCGCGCAGGGCAGTGCTCGAGAGGATCACCTCCGGCCGGAAACCCGTCTCCGCCAGAGCGCGCGCCATCCGCGGCGCGTCCCGCATGCCCCGGTCGTTGAGGGGCCGGTCGTGGTCGTCGAGACTCGGGTCGCCCCAGTCCGACTTCGCGTGGCGGACCAATACCAGTCGGATCATGAGCGTGTCCCCAATCCTGCGAGCAGTTCGAGCACGCACAGCGCGGCGAGCCGCACGGTGCGGTGGTCTGGTGCGTCGGCCGTCGCGTCCACCTCGACGATGTCGGCCGACTCCAGGCGCGAATCGGATGCCGCGGCACGCACGAGCGCCCGGAGCTCCCACGCGGCCAGGCCACCGGGGACGCTCGCCGGGCACCCGGGGGCGACGGAGCGATCGCACACATCGACGTCGATGTCGAGGTGGATGCCGCCGCCCCCGGTGCCCGCGACCTCGAGCGCCTGGTCCATCACGTCCGCGGCCCCGCGCCGGCGCACGTCGTCCAGGCCGATCACGGTGATGCCGTAGTCGGCCGCCCGCCGGGCGTATGCGACCGAGTTCGCGAAGTCTGCGATGCCGATCTGCACGATCCGAAGCGGGTCCAATCCGTCCTCGATCAGCCGCCGCACCGGCGACCCGTTCGAGACACCGTCGCGCAGGTCGAAGTGCGCGTCGAGGGTGATGAGCCCGGCCGACCCGACGCCCTGGGCCAGGGCATACGTGGCGCTGTTGTCGCCGCCGAGTGCGACCACGAGCCGGGAGCGCGCATGCGCGTCGGCGGCGAGCGCGCGCACCTCGCCCTCGCCATCCGGTCCGTCAGGCTCGGCGACGTCACCGGCGTCGGCGATGCGGAGCGCGCCGAGGTCCACCGGGCCCGCCATCAGCGCAGGGCTGTAGCGGCGGAGCGCGTCGCGGACGGCGGCCGGGGTGGCGTGGGCGCCCGTCGGCGAGAGGGATGTCCGCCACGCGGGCACACCGATCAGCGTGAGATCGACATCGCCCTCGAGGGAGGCGAATGGTGGCCAGTCGCCTGCGCGGGGCCAGAGTTCGTCATGAGAGAGCGCCACGCTCCGACGCTACTCCGACCGACCTCAGTTCGAGACGTAGACCCACGCGGGACGGCCGCTCTGCAGGTGCACTTCGACGCGACGGTACAGGACGACCTCGTATTCGTCCGCGGCATCGAGCTCGTCCTCAGTGACCCACAGCACCTTGCCTGTGACCTTGTCGAGCGTGTTGCCGGTCGCGCGGACGATCGGGTGCACCGAGTGACCGGACAGATCCACCACGCGCGGGTCGTCGATCTCGGCATAGTCCACGGTGAAGCCCGGCAGCGCGTCGTCTTCGCCGTCGACGAGGCGTCCGAAAGTGTCGAGCTGCACATCCGGATTCTGCAGAGTGCCATAGCTGAACAACAGCTGGTCGGGCGCGGCCACGGGATCAGGGTACCCCCGCGGCGGGCGCCCGCCGAGGGGGTCTGTCACACGGAGACAGAATGTTCACATCCCGGAAATGCGGGCCTCGCTCGGACCGTGGATCAGCCGAGCAGGGCGTGCGCGATCGTGAAGATGAGCAGGCCCGCCAGGGCGCCGACGATCGTGCCGTTCAGGCGGATGTACTGCAGGTCGCGGCCGACCATGAGCTCGATCTTCTCGGTGGTCTCGGCGGGGTCCCATCGCTCGACGGTGTCGGTGATGATCGACGCGATGTCGTGGCGGTAGCGGTCGACGAGGAAGACCGCGGCCTCGGTCACCCAGCCGTCGACGCGCCGCTGGAGGGCGGCATCCGTCGTGAGGCGCGAGCCGACCTCGCTGAGCGCCTGGGCGGCACGGCGACGCAGGCCGCTCTGCGGATCGGCGAGCGATTCGAGCAGCCCGGTCTTGGCGGTGTTCCACGCCTCCGAGGCGAGTTCGCGCACCCGCGGGCTGTCGAACAGGTTGGCCTTGGCCTCCTCGAGCCGCGCCATCGTGGCGGGGTCGTGCTGCAGGTTCTCGGCGAGGCGATGGAGGTAGCCGTCGATCGCGATGCGGGCGGGATGCCGAGGGTCGGCCTGAACAGCGGCGACGAACTTCACGGCCTCGTTGTAGACGGTGTCATCGACGAGGCGCTGCGCGATCGAGGGCACCCACGCCGGGAGCCGGCGCGAGACGAGCCCCGAGAACGACGCGTGATTGGCCGCGAGCCACGCCGCGATGCTGTCGATGCCCATGTCGACGGCGCCGTGGTGGGCGCCGGATTCCACGATGCGTCCGAGCCATCCGCCCAGCGGCGGCCCCCACTGCGGGGCGATGAGGTGCTCGCGGGCGAGATCTTCGATCACGTCGTTCACGTCGTCGTCGCTCAGCGCCCGCAGCACTCCGGCGGCCATGAGCGAGGCCTCCGCGCCGACCCGCTCGGCGTGCGCCGGAACGCTCAGCCACTCGCCCAGGCGCGCGGCGATCGCGGTCTCCTCGAGCTTGGTGCGCACCACGTCTCCCCGGAGGAACTCGGTCTCGACGAACTCACCGAGGTTCTGGCCGATCTCGTCCTTGCGGTTCGGGATGATCGCGGTGTGCGGGATGGGGATGCCGAGCGGATGCCGGAACAGCGCGGTGACCGCGAACCAGTCCGCCAGCGCGCCGACCATGCCGCCTTCGGCGAACGCCCGGACGTAGGCGAGCGGCGGGTACTGCTCCTGGAACGCGAATGCGAACAGGAACAGCACCGCCATGAAGAGGAGTGCGCCGAGCGCGACGCCTTTCATGACCCGGAGGCCATGGCGGCGTTCCTGGTCGGCCGGGCTCAGCAGGGCGGTCGGTGTCCGTCTGCGCTTGACGGCGGGCTCGACCCGGCTCGTGGTGCTCATGCCTCGACCGGCCCGAGCCACGCGGTGGCCACCGTCGTGTGCGCCGACTCGGGGTCGGACGGATGGAACATGCCGGCGATCACGTCGCGGTAGAGCCGGCTGAGCTCGCTGCCGGAGAAGTAGGACGAGCCGCCCGACACGAGGATCGCATCGTCGACGACGCCCTTGGCCATCGTGACCGCGCGGTGCTTGACGCCCGCGAGCAGCGAGAACCATCGCCTGCCGTGGTCGACATGGTCGTCGATGTCGCGGCAGATCCGCTCCAGCTGCGGCGGCAGCGCGTCGTACGCGATCGCCATGTCGGCGATGCGCCAGCGGATGTCGGGATCCTGACTGTATGCCAGTCCCGACTTCTTCGACCGCCGTTTCCCCACGGTCTGCACGGACAGATCGAGCGCTCGCCGCGCGATGCCCGTGTAGACCGAGGCGAGCAGCACCTCGAACACGCCGAAGATGCCGAACACGAGCGGATCCGGCTCGGGTCGCGGGTCGATGCGACGCACGACCCGGTCCGCTGGGGCGATCGCGCCGTGCAGCTCCGTCGTGCGCGACTGGGTGCCGCGCATGCCCAGGGTGTCCCAGTCGTCGCGGGTGACGATGTGCCCGTCAGCCTCCTCGGTTCGCGGGACGAACGCGTAGACCATCTGCGGGGCGTCCGCCGAGGTGGTGTCGAGCCCGTGCAGGCCGAGCTGGGTCCACACCGGCGCGAGCGAGGTGAAGATCTTCGTGCCCGTGAAGGAGTACGAGCCGTCCGCCCGCGGGGCGGCATCCGTGTCGCTGCCGAACAGCACCAGATCGTTGCCGGCCTCGCTGATGCCGAACGCGAAGACCTCCCCGGCGACGGCGCCCTCCTGCACGAAGCGCAGGTCGTCGATCCCGCGGTCGGCGAGCACCTTCGCGACCCCGGTCCAGACCAGGTGCATGTTGATCGCCAGCGCCGTGGCCGGAGCCGCCCCGGCGAGCCGCTGCTGCAGCACGGAGGCCTCGGCGAGCCCGAGACCGCCGCCACCGAGCTCGGTGGGAACGAGGATCGCGAGGTATCCGGCATCCGTCAGCTCGGCGAGGTCCTGCTCCGGGAAGGTGTTCTCGCGGTCGTGGACGGCTGCCCGCTCGCGGATGCGGTCGAGCAGATCGTCGGGAAGCCAGCGGGTCGGATCGAAGTCGCTCACCATGCCATTCTCACGCGGCGGCGCTCCCGAGGGGGCCGCACCGCGCGGGGGAGGGTGTCGAGGTCGTTGGTGCGGTGACGGATGCCGCGCCTCAGGCGCCGACGATCTCGAGGAACTGTGCGATGGTCTCCTCGGGCTTGTCCCGGTGCGGGGAGTGCCCTGCGCCGATGACCGTGGAGTGCGCGATCGCCGGATTGGCGGCCCGCAGCGCATCCAGCCGATCGCCCCAGTAGATGCTGTAGACCTTCGGATCGGAGCCCAGGATGTGCGTCGGGACGGTGAGCGCGGTGGCCACGGCTGTGACGTCCCACGGCTGGTTCTGCGCGCTGGTCTGCTCGACTGCCCACCGACTGGCCTGACGGGCCGACACCGCCTTCAGCTCGATGTCCTGCGGGTGCCACGACGGGTGGGCGGCGCGAACTGCCGCCTCGCTGGGGTCGGCGAACGCCTCCTCCTGGCTGGCCTGCACGATCTCCAGGTCGCGGGGAGTGGGCTGGATCGCGGGGTCGATCAGGATCAGACGCTCGGTCCACGCGGGGTGCCCGCCGGCGGCCACGATCGCGGCGGCGCCGCCCAGTGAGTGGCCGACGACCAGGTTCCACGGGCCGGCGCCGTCCGGTGCGGCGGCGACCAGGTCGGCGGCGTAGGCGGCCACCGAGTAGTCCAGGGTCCGCGGCGCCACCCCGTGACCGCGCAGATCCACGGCGGTCGCATGCCATCCCGCATCGGCGAGCGCGACTCCGTAGCGCCACATGAGCGCGCCGTTCGAACCGAGCCCGTGCACGAGGAGCGCGCGACGATCGGACGCGGGATCGCCCCACGACAGACGGGGCAGCGCGACGGGTGCGGGCAGGGGTGCGGGCATGGAAACAGCATAGGAGCGGCCCGGCGTCCCCCCGGGCGGGGCCATGATGGTTGGCATGATCTCGACGGAATCGGCAGTCGCACTGCGTGACGCGGGGCTCGTGTGGCACCCGCGGTCCGGCGACCGGTTCCAGCTGAACGAGCCCGAGTTCGAGGCGGACGTCTTCACCGTGAGCGAGATGACGATCGAGCCCCGCGACTACCCGACCGGCCGCATCCTCTCGTTCAACGGCACGACCGAGTGGGCGCTGGACTCCGTCGCCCTGGAGGATGCGCTGTGGCTGCCGCACGAGAGCCAGCTGCGCGAACTGCTGCGCGGCGCGTTCCGCTCGCTGCGCCGGCTGAGCGACACGCACGAGGTGGAGATCGTGGTGGGGGACCAGAGCTTCGTGTTCCAGCATCCCGAGCCCGCCGATGCCTACGCGCTCGCCGTGCTGGAATTGCTGCGCCGGATCGGCTGAGGCAGTCCCGCGCGTTCAGACGCCGATCGTGAGGGCGGCCGTGTATCCCGCGCCGACCGAGCCCGACATCGTCGCGATCTGGTGGATGCCGCCGTCGTCGCCGAAGACGTTGTCGCTCTGCAGGGAGATCTGCGAGGCGTTCTGCACGCTCTGCTCGTACCCGCTCGTCGCGTAGACCAGTGCGTTGGCCTCGCCGGGCAGTGCGATCTGGCTCGTCTTGACGATCGGACCGGAGGCGACGGCAGTGGCGACGTCGTCATAGACCTCGAAGTGGATGTGCGGCCAGCGGCCGGAGTAGCAGGCCGGATAGATCGAGGTGACGGTGACGGTGCCGGTCGAGTCGGTCTGTTGCACGCCGCGCAGGTAGTTCTCGTTCTCCGCACCGCTGCTGTACAGCGAGTACCGGCCCGCCTGGTCGCAGTGCCAGATGTAGACGCCCTTGCCCACGAGTGCGGCGCCGGTCGCGGCATCCCGCACGGTGAGCGCGATCGTGAGCGGCACGCCCTGCGCGACGGTCGTGGACGCACCGAAGCTGGAGCGGATGTCGCTGCGGACGATTCCCGAGTCATCGAGCACGTTCACGCCGTTCGAACCGTCGCCCGGGTACGGTCCGCCGGTCTCGTCCGGAACCTCGGAGACGGGCGCGGATGCCGCGGCGGTGGCGCTCGCGGTCGGAGTGGGCGTCGGGGTGGCGGTGGCGGTGGCCGTCGCGGTGGGGGAGGCCGCTGCATCCGTGTCCTGCACACCGCAGGCCGCCAGCAGGGAGGTCAGCGTCAGGCCGCCGAAGATGCCGAGCACCCGGCGCCTGTTGATGAGGGTCTGCACGTCGTAGACGAGGCCGCGGTGATCCTCGTCGATCACGTCGCCGTTCTTGTCGATCCATCGCTGCTCTTCGCTCATGCCCCCATGAAAGGACACGAGGCTATGCGTCGGCTATGGGCCGGCGATGGCGTTCAGGTGATCGTGCCGACCGGCTCCGTGTCGGGGATCGGGCTGGGGTCGCGATGGCGCAGATCGGGGAAGGAGCGCACGCAGGCGACCGCGACGACGGTCCCGACGATCGCGAAGGCTGCTGCGGCCCAGTAGGCGCCCTGGGGGCCGACGCCGTCGATGAGGAATCCGGCCACGGCGGATCCTGCCGCTGCGCCGATCAGCTGCCCGGTGCCGATCCAGCCGTACGCCTCGGCGGTCTCGCTGAACTTGACGCTCGCACTGGTCATCGCGAACAGCACCGCGAGCGCGGGTGCGATGCCGATCCCGGCCAGGAAGAGCGTGCCGCCGATCCAGAAGATGTTCAGCGAGAACACCGTGAGCGAGAGCCCGACGGCGATGATCGCGAGGCGGCGCGCCATCGCCCATCTCCCGATCGGGATGTGGCCGAACGACAGCCCGCCGGCGAGGCTGCCGATCGAGAAGATCGCGAGCACGATGCCGGCCTCGAGACCGCCGTGGGCGAAGGTGGCGACGACCCCGGCCTCGACGGCAGCGCACGCGCCGATCAGGAGGAAGCCGATGACGGTGGCCAGCAGCACCTGGGGTTTGGCGAGCACCTTGCCGAGGCTGCGGCGGCTGCGCGGGATGCGCACACGCCCGACCTCGGGGGAGAGGATGAACCACGCGCCGCCGCTGATCAGGATCACGACGATGAGCAGGAGCGCCTGCACCGTGCCGATCTGCGTGGCCACGAGAGTGATGACGACCGGCGCGACGATCCAGATGACCTCCTGCAGCGACGCGTCGAACGAGAACAGCGGGGTGAGCTGGCGCGAGTTGACCATCTTGGGGTAGATCGTGCGCACCGCCGACTGCACCGGAGGCGTCGACAGTCCGGCGATCAGGCCCAGGACCATGTAGACCGGGACGACCGACTCGACGAGGGCGATCGCGGTGATCGCGCATGCGCAGATCACCAGGGTCGTGGTGAGCACGCGTCGCATGCCCCACGCGCCCATCCAGCGGCTCGTCACGGGGCCGGCGATGGCCTGCCCGACCGAGGTCGCGCCGAGGACGAGGCCCGCCGCGCCATACGAGCCGGTGACGTACTGGATGTGCAGCAGGATCGCGAGGCTCGTCATGCCGTTGGGGAATCGAGCCGTCAGCTGGGCGGCCATGATGCGCGCCACGCCCGGCGTGCGCAGAAGATCCCGATAGCCCGCCACCCGTCAACGCTACCGGCAGCGTCGGCGCGCGAGCGCAGTGCGTGCCGGGAAGCAGCCTCGAGGGATGCGCGACACGCCGCGACACGCCCAGGAGCGCATTCCACAGGCGAATCGGGTGTCGGAACCCCGTCGTACGTTCGCACCTGTGGACAGATGCGGCCGGGGCATCCGAAACCGGCGTGATTCAGGGTTTTTCCAGGTTCAGAATCGACCGGTCTCCTGTGGATGAAACGGTGGACAACCTGTGTTGTACATGTGGAGAGCGGTGCAAAACTACACGGATGTAACTACTACCCCTTGTGGTGCTATCCAATGTCGGTACCCATATGTAGTATTGGACTCCCGGTGGGGGGTCTACCGGATGCAACACACGAATTTGAGGGAGAACGGGTCACACATGTCGATCACCGTCTACACCAAGCCCTCCTGCGTTCAGTGCACGGCGACGTATCGCGCACTTGATTCGAAGGGCATCGAGTACGAGGTTCTGGACCTCTCGCAGGACCCTGCGGCCCTCGAGCAGGTCAAGGCCCTGGGGTACCTCCAGGCGCCGGTCGTCATCACCGATGAAGACCACTGGTCGGGCTTCCGTCCCGACAAGATCGACGAGCTCGCCAGCCGTCTCGCGTAGTCACCGTTTGGAGTAGACATGGTCACCGCGGTCGCCGTGCACGAGCGCAGCGCGACCCAAGAGACCGGCCGGCAGGCGCCGCTGCTCGTGTACTTCTCGAGCATCTCCGGCAACACCGCTCGTTTCGTCGAGAAGCTCGGCATGCGCGCGGTGCGGATCCCCCTTCACCACTCGGATGCCGCGCTCATCGTCGATGAGCCGTTCGTGCTCGTGACCCCCACGTACGGCGGCGGTCAGGGCAGGGGCGAAGAGAAGGGCGCGGTGCCCAAGCAGGTCATCCGGTTCCTCAACGAGGAGCAGAACCGCAGCCTGATCCGCGGAGTCATCTCCGCGGGGAACACGAATTTCGGCGAGCACTTCTGTCTCGCCGGAGAAGTCATCAGCCGCAAGTGCTCTGTGCCGCACTTGTACCGGCTCGAATTGTTCGGCACACCCGAAGACGTGGATCGCGTGAGCGACGGATTGGAACGATGGTGGAAGCTGCAGTGACGCAAGAGAAGACGTTCAAGGCGGATGCGCGGTTCGAGGGCATGGACTACCACGCGCTGAACGCGATGCTGAACCTGTACGACGAGAACGGCAGGATCCAGTTCGACGCCGACAAGCGCGCGGCGCGGGAGTACTTCCTGCAGCACGTCAACCAGAACACGGTGTTCTTCCACTCGCTCAAGGAGCGCCTGGACTACCTGGTCGAGAAGGAGTACTACGAGCCCACCGTGCTCGCGAAGTACCCGTTCGAGTTCATCCAGCAGCTCAACGACCTCGCGTACTCGAAGAAGTTCCGCTTCGAGACGTTCCTCGGCGCGTTCAAGTACTACACGAGCTACACGTTGAAGACCTTCGACGGCAAGCGCTACCTCGAGCGCTTCGAGGACCGCGTCGTGATGACCGCACTCGGCCTCGCAGACGGCGACCAGAAGCTCGCGACCGACCTCGTCGAGGAGATCATCTCGGGTCGCTTCCAGCCGGCCACGCCGACCTTCCTCAATTCGGGCAAGGCGCAGCGCGGTGAGCTCGTCTCGTGCTTCCTGCTGCGCATCGAAGACAACATGGAGTCGATCTCGCGCGGCATCAACTCGTCGCTGCAGCTGTCCAAGCGCGGCGGCGGCGTCGCTCTGCTGCTCTCGAACATCCGCGAGTCCGGCGCGCCGATCAAGCAGATCGAGAACCAGTCCTCCGGCATCATCCCCGTGATGAAGCTGCTCGAAGACAGCTTCAGCTACGCGAACCAGCTCGGCGCCCGTCAGGGTGCCGGCGCGGTGTACCTCAACGCGCACCACCCCGACATCATGCGGTTCCTCGACACCAAGCGCGAGAACGCCGACGAGAAGATCCGCATCAAGACGCTCTCGCTCGGTGTGGTCGTGCCCGACATCACCTTCGAACTCGCCAAGAACGGCGAGGACATGTACCTCTTCTCGCCGTACGACGTCGAGAAGGTCTACGGCGTGCCGTTCGGCGACATCTCGGTGACCGACAAGTACCGCGAGATGGTCGATGACGCGCGCATCAAGAAGACCAAGATCAACGCCCGCGAGTTCTTCCAGACCCTCGCCGAGATCCAGTTCGAGTCGGGCTACCCGTACATCATGTTCGAGGACACGGTGAACCGGGCCAACCCGATCAAGGGCCGGATCAACATGTCCAACCTGTGCAGCGAGATCCTGCAGGTGAACACGCCGACGACGTACAACGAAGACCTCTCGTACAAGGAGATCGGCAAGGACATCTCGTGCAACCTCGGGTCGATGAACATCGCCCTGTCGATGGATGCCGATGACCTCGGCCAGACGGTCGAGACCGCGATCCGCGCCCTCAGTGCGGTGAGCGAGCAGAGCCACATCGCGTCCGTCCGCTCGATCGAAGACGGCAACGACCGCTCGCACGCGATCGGCCTCGGGCAGATGAACCTGCACGGCTACCTCGCCCGCGAGCATGTCTTCTACGGGTCGGAAGAGGGCCTGGACTTCACAAACATCTACTTCTACACGGTGCTGTTCCACGCGCTGCGCGCGTCGAACAACCTCGCGATCGAGAAGGGCCAGGCGTTCGACGGCTTCGAGGACTCCGCGTACGCGAGCGGCACGTTCTTCGACAAGTACATCGACCGCGCCTGGGTGCCCGAGACCGAGAAGGTCAAGGAGCTGTTCGCCGGCAAGCACATCCCGACGCAGGAGGATTGGGTCGCGCTGAAGGCGAGCATCCAGCAGCACGGCATCTACAACCAGAACCTGCAGGCCGTCCCGCCGACCGGCTCGATCTCGTACATCAACAACTCGACGTCGTCGATCCACCCGATCGCGTCGAAGATCGAGATCCGCAAGGAAGGCAAGCTCGGTCGGGTCTACTACCCGGCAGCCTTCATGAGCAACGACAACCTGGAGTACTACCAGGACGCGTACGAGATCGGCTACGAGAAGGTCATCGACACGTATGCCGCCGCGACCCAGCACGTCGACCAGGGGCTGTCGCTGACGCTGTTCTTCAAGGACACCGCGTCGACCCGCGACATCAACAAGGCGCAGATCTACGCGTGGCGCAAGGGGATCAAGACGATCTACTACATCCGCCTCCGTCAGATGGCCCTCGAGGGCACGGAGCTCGACACCTGCGTCAGCTGCACGCTGTGACCCAAATGTCGGTGGTCGAGTAGCCGCGCAGCGGCGTATCGAGACCCTGAAACTGAGAAAGAACTCCAATGACTCCCGAACCGCTCAAGCTGCTCAGCCACGTGCAGGCCATCAACTGGAACCGCATCGACGACGAGAAGGACCTCGAGGTGTGGAACCGCCTCGTGAACAACTTCTGGCTGCCCGAGAAGGTGCCGCTGTCCAACGACATCCAGTCGTGGAACACGCTGACCCCCGACGAGCAGCTCCTCACGATGCGCGTGTTCACCGGACTCACACTGCTCGACACGATCCAGGGCACCGTGGGCGCGGTCTCGCTCATCCCTGACGCGATCACCCCGCACGAGGAGGCCGTGTACACGAACATCGCGTTCATGGAGTCGGTGCACGCGAAGAGCTACTCGTCGATCTTCTCGACGCTGTGCTCCACGAAGGAGATCGACGAGGCGTTCCGCTGGTCGGTGGAGAACCCGAACCTTCAGAAGAAGGCTCAGATCGTCATGGAGTACTACCGCGGCGATGAGCCGCTCAAGCGCAAGGTGGCCTCCACACTGCTGGAGAGCTTCCTCTTCTACTCCGGCTTCTACCTTCCGATGCACTGGTCGTCCCGGGCGAAGCTCACGAACACGGCCGACCTGATCCGCCTCATCATCCGCGACGAGGCCGTGCACGGGTACTACATCGGCTACAAGTTCCAGAAGGGGCTCGAGAAGGTCAGCCAGGCCGAGCGCGACGACCTGAAGGACTACACGTTCTCGCTGCTGTACGAACTCTACGACAACGAGGTGCAGTACACGCAGGACCTGTACGACGGCGTCGGGCTGACCGAGGACGTCAAGAAGTTCCTGCACTACAACGCGAACAAGGCGCTGATGAACCTCGGCTACGAGGCGATGTTCCCGTCGTCGGTCACGAACGTGAACCCCGCGATCCTCTCCGCGCTCTCGCCGAACGCCGACGAGAACCACGACTTCTTCTCGGGATCGGGATCCTCGTACGTGATCGGCAAGGCCGAGGCGACCGAAGACGAGGACTGGGACTTCTGAAACGCCCCTGACCGAGCAGATCAGCTCACTGACACGGTGTGGCGCGCACGGTCAGGGACGTTCGCAACAGCCGCAGAGCAGGCGAGCCTCCTGGTGAACGGCTGCCGGCAGGTGGTCAGCCGACCAGGGCGGCCAGGGTGTCGACGGCCTCGGCGGTCGACGGCAGGTCGGCGATCGCTGACGCGATGCGACGCGCCGACGCGGCGTACTCCGGATCCGCCAGCAGCCGGGGTACCTCTGCTGCGGCGAGCTCGACAGATGACGGCCCCCGCTCGACAGTGAGTCCGGCGCCCACCGCCGCGACATGGTCGCCGTTGACGATCTGATCGAAGGTGAACAGCGGTGCGACCACCTGGGGGACTCCCGCTGCCAGGGCGCCCATTGTCGTTCCGAATCCGCCGTGTCCGAGCATCGCCGCGGCCTGCCGCAGCACGGCATCCTGGGGCAACCATTGCTCCACGTGAGCGTTGGACGGCAACGGTCCCAGCCCGGTCGGGTCGACCTTCCGCCCGACCGTCAACAGCACCCGCGCCCGGACTTCGGCCAAGGAATCCAGCGCGCGACGGAACACGCCGACAAACGGCGGCAGCGATCCGGTGACCGAACCGAACGTGACATAGATCAACGGAAGCTGCGGATCGCCCCACTCGGGAAGGCTTTGCGCGTCGGCGCCCGGCCGAGGTTCGTGGAATCGCAGGAGGTCACCGCTGTCCGACGGCACCTGCGCACGAGCATCGTCGAGCACCTCGGGCACCAGGCTGAGGACGGTCTCGGATGCAAGCGCGGAGGTCATCCGGCCCTCGGCCAGACCGGCCAGCCGCCCGAGTTCCTCCAGTGGATCGTCGATGGCCTGCACGAATCGCGACAGAACCTCGTGCATGCCGATGCAGACGTGCACGTGGGTCAGACCCGCCCGCTCGGCGGCGGCGAGGGAGGCGAGCTCAGCGGTTTCGCGGAGGATCAGATCTGGACGCCAGCGCTCGATCGTCGTAATGAGCGAGGGAAGCGCGGCCTGTGCGTCGATCCGGGCGAACACCTCACGGACGACGATGTCGTCGGCCTCCTCGAACGTCAAGGTCGGCAACCTGCCCATGACGGGGCCGATCAACTCGGCGGGCCCATCCGCGAACGGTTCGTGTGCGAATCCTGCCTTCGCCACCGCGGCTGCGTAGGAGGCGGGGGCGGCCACCCGGACCTCGTGTCCCGCATCCGCCAGGGCTCGCGCGAACGGCAGCAGCGGCCCGAAATGGCCGTCGTTGGCGGTCGTCGCACACAGCACGCGCACACGCCTAGGCTCCCACCGGATCTCGCGCTCGGCAATGCAATCCCTTGGTAGGTCCTGCCGAACTGCGCCGAGGCATCCGCTGAGGGTGGGCGCGGGCTCGATGCTCGCGCCGACGCGTGTTGCCGGATGGGCCGTCGGCGATGATGTCAGCATGGAGTATCAGTCCCGGGTGCCCGGTCCGCCGCTCGACGGGCTGATCGACGATCTCTACTACCTGGAGGGCGTTCCGCCGTACCCCCGACTGCTGCTGCCGGCCGCGCCGGCGCCGTTGCTCATCGTCAACCTCGGGGCGCCATTCCTGATCCGGGTAGGGACCGACGCAGCGGTGGAGTACTCCGACGGCTGTGCGGTCACCACGCCCACCCGTGCCTGGGAGTTCGGCTACCCGACCCCGACTCGGTCCGTGGGCGTCCACTTCAAGCCGTGGGGGCTGGCACCGTTCCTTCCGATGCCCGCGGCCGAGTTGTGCGACCGACCGGCGACCGTGGAGCAGATCTGGGGCCGGCCCGCTGTCGCTGAGTTGCGCCGTCGACTGGCCTTGGCGGAGTCACCGCACCAGATGCAGGTGCTGCTCGAGGAGGAACTGGTTCGACGGTTGCGCCCGATCGACGGCCTGGACATCGTCCGCTACCTGAGCACCGCGATCGCGGAGACCGGGGGAGCCGTGCCGATCAGTGACCTCGGAATGGCGGCCCGCGCCAGCAGCACGTACGTCGCGAAGCGGTTCAAGGAGGTCATCGGTGTCACGCCGAAACGACTGGCGCGCAGTTACCGCTTCACCTTCACCGTGTTGGCGCTCGACGTCGCCGCGCCCATCGACTGGGGCGACGTCGCCATCCGCGCCGGCTACTTCGACCAGGCCCACTTCGTCCGCGAGTTCCGGGAGTACACGGGGCTCACACCGACGCGATACGTCGAAACTCGGCGACGTTTTCTGCGCGAGCACCCCGACCACGCGCTTGAAGGCTGGCCACTGCCGGCCGATTGATTTCCTACAAGAACGGACATCCGCGACGAACGAGACTTGGGGCTCTACACAGAGGAGGAACCCATGGGAAGAGTCGTCATGAATGCGTCGGTCTCGGTGGATGGCTTCATCGCGGCTGAGAACGACGACCCCGGTCCGCTGTTCGAGTGGTTGGTCAGCGGTGACGTGCCGCTGGACGACAGCGGCATCCTGAAGGTGTCGAAGGCGTCCTTCGACCACGTCCGGCCGTATTGGGACCAGATCGGAGTGACGATCGCAGGCCGCCATGTGTTCGACATCACCGATGGCTGGGACGGGACGCCACCGAGCGGGATCGACCACGTCGTGGTCGTGACGCACCGGCCGGCGCCCGAGGGCTGGGATCCCGAGGCGCCGTTCCATTTCGTCGACAGCATCGAAGCAGCAGTGACCAAGGCACAGGAGCTCGCGGGCGATCGCATCATCGAGTTCGCCGCGGGCGATGTCGGTGGCCAGGCGTTCGCGGCGGGCTTGATCGACGAAGTGCGCATGGACGTCGCGCCCGTCGTCCTCGGGTCGGGCAAACGCTACTTCGGTTCGGTCGACGCGCAACACCTGCTGGAAGACCCTGACGTCGTCATTCTTGGCAACCGCGTACTCCACCTGCGCTATCAGATTCGCCGTTGAACGGATCCGCACCGGCCACTGCGCGGTGGAGGATGATGTCCGTACGAAGGGCTACCGTTCGAGAATGGTCGCTGCCTCTGCCAAGCCCGTACTGGTCGTCGACTCTGTCGAGGAGTGGGAGCGCTGGCTGGAGTCCGATCCCGATCCTGACGGGGTGCGGCTCCGCACCCGGAAGGCGGCGTCGACCAAGCCGGGTATCTCATACGCCGAGGCGTTGGACGTCGCGCTGTGCTTCGGCTGGATCGACGGGCAGAAGCTGTCGTTGGATGCCGACTACTTCCTGCAGGTCTTCACACCGCGCCGGCCGCGTGGGGTGTGGTCGAAGGTCAACATCGAACACGCCGCCCGTCTGATCAAGGAGGGCCGGATGCGGCCCGCCGGCCACCGCGAGATCGACCGTGCGAAGGCGGACGGGCGGTGGGACGCCGCGTATCGTCAGCGCGACGGGGAGATCCCGCCCGAACTCCAGGCGGCACTCGATGCCGACCCGGCGATCGCCGCCGCGTTCGCGGCGCAGTCGGCGCAGAACCGCTTCGCGATGGCGTTCCGCGTGAGCAGTCTGAAGCGGCCGGAGACCCGTGCGGCCCGGGTCGCCCAGTACGTCGCGATGCTCGAGAGGGGCGAGACGATCCACTGAGTTGACGCGCGCCGGACCGAGGGCGCGCGGTCGCTCGCTACGCCGGCCAGCCACGCTCGACCGCATCCCTGGGCGCCGGGCCCCCGTGCGAGGCGGCGGCTGATCTACTGCGCTGTGACAGCAGGATCGAGGGTGGGGAATGTCCAGGTGCCGTCGAGGATCTCGGGTCGAGGTCGATAGAGGCGGACGAGGTAGTTCCATCCCTCAGTGATGGGGATCGCATTCGAGCGTTCTGAGTCGGCTCCGAAATGCACGGTCACGGTGCCGTCGTCGTTGCGCGTGCCGGTGATGTTGTTCACCGTGTACACGCCGCGGTCGTTGGGCTCGAAGAATCCTTGGGCGTTGTAGACCGAGATCGACCAGAACCCGTCGACGGGGACATCGCCGACGGTCAGTTCGTATTCTCCGACCGGCAGTCGCGGGTCCACTCCGATGTAGGAGGCCTCCGTCGAGGGCAGCCCGCCCCAGCCTGCCGCGGTGCCGATCAGGTGTCGGATGGGCTCGACTTCGTCGGCGGTGCCGAACATGTGGTCGAACCCGGTGAGGTTCCGAGCCAGTGCGAGCAGCGCGTTGCGGGTTTCGTCGAAAGACACGGTGTCGTAGTCCGGATAGGTGAAAGCCGTCGCCGCCGCGCCGGTCAACACGATCTGGTCCTGGATCCGGGCGACAGCTGCAATGTCGTCCGGGTTCGCCGGATCGACGAGGATTCTCACCGCCACCACGACGTATGGAGTGCCGAACTCCTGCGCCGTCAGCTCGTAGGTGCCCGCATCGTGGAAGACCGCCTCGACGAAGTGGTCTTCATTGACGACCATCGCTGACAAGTACCTGTCGCCGTGCTCGGGGAGAGTCAGAGTCGCACCGTTCGTCACGTCGACCACGGCGAAACTGTAGAGCGTGTCACGGTTGAGGCGAATCACCGTCTGATTGTCGATCGCGGCCGGCTCCCGATTGTGGACGAAGCGATTGACGCCGCCGGCGTTGGCCTGGAGATCGTGGAACATCCGATCGGTTTCAGCGCGGGCGAAGTTGTCGGCATTCACGCGAATACTCACATCGCCGATCCTGCCACAGCCCCCGGGAACCCCTCGCCCGCGAAACGACCTCGCCGTAGACTCCGGTGATCCGCCGCTCGGGCGGGGTCGATCGATCAATCGGAGAGAGCATGCGGCTGGGAATGGTCGGCCTCGGCCGGATGGGTGGGAATCTCGCACGGAGGCTGATGCGAGATGGTCATGAGACCGTGGTCTTCGATGTCACCGAAGCGGCCGTCGCAGCCCTCGAAAGCGAGGGAGCGGAGGGCAGCCACACCATCGAGGAGATGGTTGCGAAGCTGCACGCGCCACGCGTGGTGTGGCTGATGATCCCCGCCGGACTCACGGGAAAGGTGGTCGACCAGGTCGCGGATCACCTCGAGTCCGGTGACATCATCATCGACGGTGGCAACTCCAACTACCGCGATGACGTCCGCCGCGCCGCGAAGCTGAAGGAACGCGGCATCCACTACGTCGATGTCGGTACGAGCGGCGGCGTGTTCGGACTGGAGCGGGGCTACTGCCTGATGGTCGGCGGCCCCGATGAGGCGGTGAGGGTGATCGAGCCGATCCTCAGGACGATCGCACCGGGGCCGGGCGAGATCCCGCGGACTCCCGGTCGGGAAGGCGACTACGCCCCTGAGGAGCAGGGGTACCTGCACTGCGGACCATCTGGCGCGGGCCACTACGTGAAAATGGTGCACAACGGCATCGAATACGGCATCATGGCGGCACTCGCGGAGGGGCTGAACATCCTCGACAACGCGGATGCCGGCATCCGCGAGTCCGAGCATTCGGCCGAGGTCGCGCCACTCGAGGAGCCGGAGTTCTACCAGTTCACGGTCGACACTCCCAAGGTCGCTGAGCTCTGGCGCCGCGGCTCGGTCATCTCTTCGTGGTTACTCGATCTGACGGCCGCCGCGTTGGAGGAGAACCCGACACTGGACGGTCTCGCCGGTCGCGTGTCGGATTCCGGCGAGGGCAGATGGACGATCAAGGCCGCCGTCGACACGGGAGTTCCTGTCCCGGTGCTCGCGGCGGCACTGTTCGAGCGCTTCGCCTCTCGCGGTGAGGACCACTACGCGAACCAGCTGCTCTCGGCGATGCGCTTGCAGTTCGGCGGGCACAACGAGCTCCCCGCCGGCGACGTGCTCGAAGCCGGCACCCGGAAGGCGGACTCCGACAGCGCGTGACGTCCGGCGGTTGCCCGGGGTCCGACCGGATAGCACCGGCGCGGCTCGCGCACCAGGGGGCGTCGCGCCGAACGACCACGACCTAGCATCGGGCTGTGACCAAGCGTCGAGCACCCAAGAGCGTGAGCCTGTTGATCCTCGGAGCCGGGGGAGACCTGACCAAGCGCCTGCTGCTCCCGGGGCTGGCGAGCCTGCTGTCGGCGCACGACTATGACGTGCAGGTGCTGGGCGCGGCGCGGGAAGAGCGCACGGACGCGGAGTGGCGGCAGCTGATTCGCGACAGCTTCGAGCAGGTCACCGAACCCGAGAACGGCGACCGCTACCTCGAATCCGCTCGGTACATCACCGCAGACGTGACGGATGCCGAGCAGCTGCGCACCCTGATCGCGGCGTGTGACCACACGCCCATCATCTACTTCGCCCTGCCGCCCGCCGTCACCACCAAGGTGTGCGCCGTGCTGCGTCAACTCGACCTCCCCGATGGCACTCGCCTCGCGCTCGAGAAGCCGTTCGGCACCGACCTGAAGTCTGCTCGTGCGCTGAACCGACAGATCGCGCAGGTCGTGCCCGAAGAGCAGGTGTTCCGCATCGACCACTTCCTGGGGATGTCGATGGTGCTGAACATCCTCGGCCTGCGGTTCGCGAATCAGTTCTTCGAGTCGGTATGGAACGGCCGCCGGATCGAACGCGTCGAGATCGTCTACGACGAACTGCTCGGACTCGAAGGGCGTGGCGGCTACTACGACCACGCAGGGGCCTTGGTCGACATGCTGCAGAGCCACCTGCTCGAAGTCCTCGCGCTCGTCGCGATGGAGCAGCCTCCGCGGCTGAATGAAGTGGAACTCCGATCCAACGCAGCGCAGGTTCTGCGCGCCACCCACCTGTGGGACGACGACCCGGTCGCGTCCAGCCGCCGAGCCCGCTACACCGCAGGCAAAGTGGGCGACCGGAAGATGCCTTCGTACGCGGATGAACCGGGTGTCGACCCGGCGCTGATGACCGAGACGCTCGCGCAGGTCACTCTCGAGGTGGACACCGCGCGGTGGCACGGCGTGCCGTTCGTGCTGCGGTCGGGCAAGGCGCTCGGCAAGTACGTCACGCAGGTGCGTGTGCAGATGCGGCCGGTGCCGGAGATCCCCGGGTTCGGCGGCGCTCCGGCGCCCGACTCGATCATGCTCGATCTCAAGTCGGGAGCAGTCGAACTCGATCTGACCATGAACGGAAGCGGCGACCCGTTCACATTGGAGCGCAGCACGCTCGAGGTCAAGAAGGAGCCGGGCGACCTGCTCCCGTATGGGCAGGTGCTGCAGGGCATCGTCGAGGGCGACCCACTGCTGTCCGTGCGCGCTGACATGGCGGAGGAGTGCTGGCGCATCTTGGAACCGGTGCTGCGCGCGTGGCGCAAAGGCGATGTCCCGCTAGAGGAGTACACGGCGGGCTCCCTCGGCCCGAAGGGCTGGTAGGTGTGGCGCCGACGTGGATCCCTCACCTCCCCCACGTGCTTGTCGTGGTTCACGTGGGGGAGTAAGCAGGTGTGACTCGTGTTCGGCCGAGGCGTGTGATGAGAGGAGTCGCGATGAGGGGCGATCAGGATCGACGACACGTGCGTCGGGCGATAGGGGCAGTGCTCGTGGCGGTGGGAATAGCAGCAGCGGTCCTGGCTGCGCCGGCCGCATCGGCGGCCCCCGGCACCCTCGACTATTTCGCGTCGGGGTAGAGCAAGCCCACGAGGGTGCGCGTCGCCGCCGCCGGCGAGAGGTCGTCGAGAAGCCCGGCCGGGACCTGCATGGGCGGAAAGTGGGCGGGGATCGGTTTGCTCGCGTCGATGGACAGCCCCACCGCGCGTTCCAGATCTGCCAGGGCGATGATCCCCTGGCGGTCCAGCCGCAGTCCTTCCCCGTTCAGCTCGAGGATCGGAAGCGAGCCCAAGGCATTGTGCGGGGCCGATGATTCGAACAGCAGCGGCATGCTGTGCCGGCGGCAGAAGGCAGCAGCATCCTCGATCTCGACGATCTCTGTGGAGCCGGCCTCGTTCATCGACGTGGCTGCCACCCACTGCACGCCGGCGTGCCACAGGGCCTCGATGAAGCCGAAGGTCCCCGGCATCCTTCGCGGATCGAACACCTGCACCCACTGTCTCCCCTGATTCTCCGAGATGAGGTGCTCGGGAATCCGATGGGTGGGATGAGCTGGCGCACGGACGGCGATCATGCATGCCAGCTCCGCCGCGAACCACGGGGTTCCGAGCAACCGCTGCACTTCGGGGGGCAAGGATGCGGCGTCGATGAGATCGATCAGCTCTTGAGCGCCGACACAGATCCCGAGCGGTTTGAACCCCCGACCGGCGCCCTTGATGGCCATGATCCGCTCGGCGACACCCGCGTGGGCCCCGTCGACGATGAGTCCGAACACCGTGCCGAAATGCGCGCCGACGACCTCGCCCGATCGGATGATCTCGACGGCGCGAGCGACAGCGCCCCTGTCATCGAACGAAACGATTTCCACGGCATCATTCCACCATGCGGCCGCCTGACTGCGGCTCGGGATCTCCGCGGTTTCGTCTCGATGAGCGCTTGCCGAACGAGAGTCGTGGGCCAGCGGTCAACGGAAGTGCGGGGTTTGAGTCAGGGAGTCGCCGCGGCCGGTCCGACCGTTCCGCGGGCGTTCTACGCTCCCTATATGCAGCCATCGAAACCGAGCCTGAAGGACCTTGCCGAGCAGAATCGGAAGCTGGTCGAACGGGTCAGCGCGACTGTCACGACGCGGCCCATCGTCAACTGGCACGACACCGCAGACCAGCGGCGCCGGTTCGGAGAGCGGGCCGCCGATGCGCTGCGTAACGGGATGGGCAGTTGGGGATTCGCGCAAGTGGCCTGGTGACGAACCCTGGATCAGTCCCGCACCGCGAGCACGACGTCGTGAATCGAGTCGATGACAAGCTGCGGGTTGCCGAGCTGCACGTAGTGGTTGCTTCGGGTGTCGGTGACGTGGACAGCGTCCGTGAACTTCGCAGGCAGCAGATCCTGGGCGGAAAGTTGCGCTGCCCACAGCGCATCGGCGAACTCCTGGTCAACAGCCGCCGGCAGCTGCCCGGATGCCACCAGCTCGGGTGTCAGCTGCGGCGTGTCGGCGGTGAGCACGATCACCGGAATGTCGCGAACGGGCGCCGAATCCTGCATCTCGGTGACAAGCGTGGCGAAGTCGAAGGACTCGGCGCCGGGCTGTGTCGGCGCGTTGATCTGTTCGAACACCGCCTGCTGTTCGGCGGTCAGCCCCGCTTGAAGATCTTCCGACAGCGCATCGACGAGCACCAGTCCGGCGACGTCGTCCGGATGCTCGCTCGCGAAGAGCCGGATGATCGGACCGCCATAGGAATGACCGGCGAGTACGAACGGGCCCTTTTCACCGGACGCGGCCAGGAGCTTCTGCACGTCGTCTGCCGAGATCTGTGCGGTGGTGGGCTGGTCCACCTCCGTGGATCTGCTCCCACCGGTGCCGGGCCGGTCGTATGCGCACACTCTCGTGAAGCGGGCGACGTCTTCGTAAACCGTGGGCGTGTCGGGACCCGCCTCGTCGAGTCGGGTGTTCCACACTTCTGCGCTGTCGCCGAGCCCTGATACCAGGACGACGGTCGGCGAACCGTTGCCATGACACTCGAGGTAAAGATCTCGCCCGTCGCCGACATTCACCGTGCCGGCACGATCGATCGCCGCATCCGGCGAGTTGGTGGGGGAGATGCCTTCGACCACCGAGCACCCGGCAAGGAGGACGACAGCCACGACGACGAGGATGAACGGGTGGTGAGGGCGCGCCGCGTCCCTCCGCCGTCCCCGACCCTCGCTATTGCCCACGGCCGCAGTCTGTCAGTGAACTCCGTCGACCGCGCGCTCTGCACGATATCCGGTCCATATGCAGTCGCCCGCATGGCGGGGCGAGACGTCGTCGCTGTCGCCGCAGTGCTGGCGCTCGGCGTGCTACTCGTATCGCAGCGAATCGACCGGATCCGCGCGCGCCGCGCGTGCCGCCGGCAGCGTTCCGGCGAGGAACGCGATCGCCATCACCACCACGATGATCACCAAGATCGACGCCGGGTCGAACGCGATGAGGGTTAGTCCCGGGAGGTTCGACAGCAGGGATGTCGAGAGCACAGAGCTGAGCGCCGACCCCGCGAGCATGGCGATCGCGACGCCGATTGCGCTGCCGAGGAACCCGATGAAGGCCGCCTCGATGCTGAACAGGCTGAACACGCGCCCGTTGCCCATTCCCATGGCCTTCATCAGACCGATCTCGCGTGTGCGCTCCTGCACCGACATGAACAGTGTGTTGACGATCCCGAAGCTGGCCGCAAGGAGCGCGATGATGGCGAAGGCATTCAGCACGAGCACGATCCCATCGATCACGGTCTTGAACATTCCGAGCTGGTCGGCGACGGTCGAGCCGGTGAAGCCGACATCGGCCAGCCGATCCTTGAGCGCGCTGATCTCGTCGTCGGTGGCTGACGGATCGAAGAAGACGCTCGCCTGGGCGTAGCGCTCCACCTGGTCGGCGGGCACGCCCATGCTCTGCGCGTCGAAGAGCTCGTCGCTGAGGGCCGTGTTGGGCACGAGGCTCGCGCCGGTCGGCGAGGCCAGACCCTCTTCGGCGACGCCGACGACGGTCGCGTCGACGACGTGCTGCGTGCGCTCGGCGTCGGTGATCGCGATGGACACCGTCTGTCCGACGGCGCTCGCCGCGTCGCCGAGCCCCATCGGCTCGACGAACGACACGGGCAGCACGAGCTGCAGATCTGCGGCGCTGTCGTCGGGTTCGGTTCCAGCCTCCAGCTGGATCGTCTGCCCCGCGATGAGACTCCCGACTCCGATGACGTACTTGGTGCCGTCGTCCGCCTGGATGTAGTCGGGCGAGATCGAGCGTGTGGGCACCACGTCCGTGACGCCTTCGATCCCGTTGAGGGTGTCAAGGTCGGCAGGAGTGAGTGCGACAACGGTCGATCCGGGCGGGCCCGGCTGCCCGCTGGCGATGGCATCCGGGTCGTATTCGACCGGGCCGTCGGCGGCGACGCCCGTCGCGCTCTCCTGAGTCTTCGTGACGGTCATGACATCGGCAGCGCCGATCGAGGTCACGGTGTCATCGATGTATGCATTGATGCCCGTGCCGAGCCCGCTCGTGAGGGTGAGGGTGAAGGCGCCCACGAAGATCGCGAGGATCGTCAGGATCGTGCGGGTCTTGGATCGGAAGGTGTTCGATACGGCGGAGCCGATCAGGTCGACGGTTCTCATGCGGCCACCGCCGCGGAGTCCTCGACCAGCAGGCCGTCGCGGATGAACAGTCGCCGATCACAGCGGCTGGCGAGGTCTTCGTCATGCGTCACGACGATGAGCGTGATGCCGTTCTCACGGTTGAGTGCGAACAGGATGTCTTCGACGATGGCGCCGGTCACGGTGTCGAGGTTGCCGGTCGGCTCGTCGGCGAAGATGATGCGCGGGTTGTTCACGAGCGCTCGTGCGATGACGGTGCGCTGCTTCTGGCCGCCGGAGAGGTTGACGGCCTTGTTCTTGGCCTTGTCGTCGAGCTCGAGCTGTTCGAGCGCGGCGTGGCCGCGGCGGCGGCGTTCCGAGCGGCCCACGCCGGCGATCTTCAGCGGCAGAATCACGTTCTCGAGCACCGTCGAATTGCCGGTGAGAAAGAACTGCTGGAAGACGAATCCGAAGGTCTTGTTGCGGGTGCGATTGAGTCGGCCGCCGCGGAGGGCAGAGGTGTCGACGCCTTCGAGCTCGACCGTGCCGGACGACGGCGCGTCGAGCAGTGCGAGGACGTGCATGAGCGTGGACTTGCCCGAGCCGCTCTTGCCGACGATCGCGATGCTTTCACCCTCGCGGATGTCGAAGCTCACCCCCTTCAGCGCGTCGAAGCGGTTCTGGCCCCGGCCATAGGACTTGTGCACGTCCTTGACGGAGATGATCGGCGTATTCATGAGGCTCCTTGCGAGTGGACTTCCAGCGTCGCCGTTCGAGGCCGACAACGCGTCACCCCGGGGTGGACACTTCGAGTACTGCGATCGCGGTACTCCGTGTGCCGCGAATGGTGGATGCCGTGGGTCGCGCGGCCCGCCACACTGGTCTGATGACACTCGACGTCGGCCGGCAGATCGGCCCGGGCGGGCGGCATCCGCGGGTGCCTTCGTGGGTCGGCGACGTCATCGCGGCCGTCTTTATCATCGGCTCGGCGTATCTCCCCTTTCCGCAGGCGGAGTTCCGTCCGAACGACGTGCTCACGTTCGCCCTCGTGCTGGCACCCGCGCTCATCCTGCCGCTGCGGCGACGCTGGCCAATCGCGGTGCTTGCGGCATCCGTCGCGCTGTACGCGGTGGCGGGATTCACGGAGTCGCTGTGGCCAGGGGTGGTCCTCGCCATCGCGATCGCGATGTTCGGGGCGGCCAACCGCCTGCCTCGGCGAGCGGCCCTGATCACGGCGCTTGTCACGATCGGCGCGATCATCGTGATCAACGTCCTCGCGTCGCTGAGCAGCCTGCTCGATCTCCGCGCGTTCGCCGTGGCGGTCACGGTCGCCTTCGCCGCCGCAGCCGGAGACGGCGCTCGCTCATGGCGGGAGTACATCGCGGCCATCACCGAACGAGCTGAGCGCGCCGAGCAGACACGCGAGTCCGAGGCGCGTCGGCAGGTCTCCGAGGAGCGGCTCCGGATCGCGCGCGATCTGCACGACGCCGTCGCGCACCAGATCGCGGTCATCAGCCTCAACGCGGGGGTCGCGTCGTCGGCGATCGAGTCACGACCTGAGGCGGCACAGGAAGCGGTCCGCACGATCCAGGCGGCGGCGCGGACCGTTCTCGGCGAGATCGGATCGCTGCTCGATGTCCTGAGGACCGACGACGACGACTCGGCCATCACGCCCCAGCCCGGGCTCGACTGGCTCGACGAGCTTGTCGGACAGTTTCAGGAGGCGGGGCTCGCCGTCACAGTGAGAGCCGAAGGAGACCCCGCTGCGGTGAGCGGGGCAGCCGGCCTCGTCGCGTACCGCGTCATTCAGGAGAGTCTCACCAACGCCTTGAAGCACGGCGCGGAGTCGCGCGCGCATGTCCTGCTGCAGGTCGACGACGACGTCTTGCGGATCGTCGTCACCAATCCCGTCGTTCCGTCGACCGAGGCATCCATCGACGGCGCGGCAGGTTCGGGCCTGGGGCTCGTCGGGCTGCGCGAGCGAGTCGCGGCCGTGCGCGGGATCGTCGAGACCGGGCCGAATCCGGGCGGGTGGCGGGTCGCGGCGACTCTGCCCCTGACGAAAGTGAGCGACCTGTGATCACCGTGCTCGTGGTGGACGACCAGCCGCTCATCCGGCAGGCGGTGACCGACATCCTGTCCCATGCCGACGGCGTCGACGTCGTCGGCGAAGCGATCGACGGCGACGATGCGATCGCAGCAGCGGCGGAGCTGCATCCCGATGTCGTCGTGATGGACATCCGGATGCCGCACCTCGACGGCATCGCCGCGACCGCCGCCATCTGTGCTGACCCGGAGCTCGCCTCAACCCGTGTGCTGATCCTGACGACCTTCGAAGAGGACGAGTACATCGTCTCGGCGCTGCGGGCGGGAGCCAGTGGGTTCATCGGCAAGGGGTCGGAACCCGAAGAGATCGTGCATGCGGTGCGAGCCGTGAGCGAGGGCGAGGCGCTCTTGTCGCCGGTCGCGACGCGCAGCCTCATCACGAAGTACGTCACGCCCGTCGCTCGACCGGCCGGCGCCGCGCGCGTCATCCCGCCCGAACTCGAGCAGCTGACAGAGCGCGAACGCGAGGTGCTGCTGCTCGTGGCTCGGGGACGTTCGAATCAGGAGATCGCAGACGAGCTGCACATCTCGCCCCACACCGCGAAGACCCACGTCAATCGTGTGATGGCGAAGGTGTACGCCCACGACCGCGCACAACTCGTGATCCTCGCCTACGAGAGCGGGCTCCTCGCGCCGGACCGCTGACACCAACCCCCGTACGAACGGCGCAGATGAGGTACGTCGAATGCGGGCGCCGTCACGGATCAGGTTGTACAGCCATCGTTGATGAGGACCGGGACGGTGACGTCGCCGGGTTGCGCGATGGCGGTCGCGCCGGCGATGGCGTAGTCGGCGGTGTCGCCGTAAACGAGAGTGCCCGTGGGAAGCGAGTAGGTGGTCCCCTCGCGGAGCGTGACGGTGACGGTGTACGCGTTGTACGCGGGGTTCGGGTTGGCCACGGAGTATTCCAGCCTGCACATGGAACGACCCATGAAGGTGAACCCGCTGGGTTGCCGCGACACCGTGACGACTGTGGAGAGAAGGGCGGTCAACGTGGCGCCCTTCGCTGCTGCCGAAACGCACTCACTCTGGTTCGCGAACCCGTCGAATGGTGCCGCGGTGGTGGCCAGAACCTCCCAGCCCCCCTTCTGGCACTGCGCGGCGTTGGAGTTGTTCGGCCCTTTCGCGCCGATCAAGGGAACCACTGCCACAAGCGCGAGCAGGAAAAGCAGCATTGCCAGGACTGGCCCCGGCAAACGGCGAAGAGTGACCATGAAACCGCCTCCAACGATGATGCGCACGGCAAGCCCCAGACCGGTCGGGCGCGATGAGTTGGCGCCAGAGTATCGACGCACGGAGTAACGGACAATATCCCTGACCGCCGGCCGCTCCATGAGCGGGCAGAGTTGCAGCCGTTGGTGACCGAGTGCCCGGTGAAGGCGCCTGTCGCATGTGGGACCGCCGCTGCGGCATAATCACAAAAGCTGAACTCCCACGGTGTTGAGACTCCCAAACAGCGAGATGTCCACCCACCGTTCGAGAGGCACCGACGAGGGGTGAGCTGGGTGCGGGCTGGAAAGCGTTTGGCACTGCCCGAGATGGTCGCGGGACGATGAGCGTCCGCCGCGTCAGGGCGACCGTGGGACTGGGCGCCCTGTGTGGGCTCGCCTGGGCGGCGTCCTTCCGCGCGGTGATGAGCGAGTTCGCCGGCTATGGGTCGACCGTCAGCTGGCTCGATACGTTCGCGGCCATTCTGCTTCCGGGGGTGATCGTCGGCGGCCTGCTGGGGCGGGCGCACACCATTCGGTTGAGCGGGGGACGCCGCGGCTGGCGTTGGCTCGGTGCCGCGCCAGCCGCGTTCGCCATCGCACCGATGCTCCTTCCAGATGCCATCGGGGCGGCCGTGGAGCGGCTGATTCGCGGGCATGCGCCCATCGACGGGTCCTCCGAGGGGTGCTCGTCGCCCGTCTGAGCTACCGAATCGCTTCGAGAAGGAATGCGTGCGTTTCCGCGTCGGCGGCGGCGAGGAGACCGTGGTCGCCGGTGTGAAGCTCGCCGCCGGCGAGGTTCGTCACGACGGCGTCGGCGGCCTCGCAAAGTGCGATGCCCGCAGCCCAGTGCACGCTGCCGCGCAGGTCGCCGCCAGTGACGTAGGCCGCTTGCTGGCCGGTGGCCACCCACGCGAGCGCCAAGGTGCTCGACAGGCACCGTGGGCTGAACCGGGAGCGGACCCTTTCGTCCACCAGCAACCGCGCGCCGACCCCGTTGGAGTAGGCGCTCTCGAGATTCACTGTCACCAAGCGGGACCACGACGACGGCGTCAGCAGGCTGTCTACGCCGTCCACCCGTCGCCATGCGTCGGTCCCATCCGCCCAGAACGTGTGGCCGGCGACCGGGTCGGCAACCGCCCCGACTCTGGTGGCGCCGTCAACCTCGAGAGCGACATTCACGGCGAACACCGGCAACCCCGCCGCGAAGTTCATCGTGCCGCAGATGGGGTCGACCAACCAGATCCGGGTCGAGTCACCACTCGCGCCGAGTTCCTCACCCAGGACCGCGTCCCCGGGTCGAAGCGTCGAGAGCACGGCGCGGATCGCTCGCTCTGCCTCCACATCGGCATCCGTTGTGAAGTCGACACCCGTCTCCGACACGCGGCGAGACCCGGACCCGTAGCGGGATCGGACGACCGCCGCGCCAGCAAGCGCCGCACGCACCGCGACCTCGGCGTCGCTCACCGAACCATCCATAACTCCACAGTGAACCAGCCGCGGGCGGAGTCTGCACGGATCATGCGTGTGCGCCACCGCGGATCCCTCTTCGCGCAGGACCACCCAGGGCGGCCGATCATAACGTCATCTCCGGGCAAGGGCGACCCCAGTCGCGCGTATCGTTCGTCACGTAGCGTCAGGCGCATGGCCAGAAGCCGAAACTCACACCGCTCCAACGGCACCGAACCATTCCTCCGTCGAGAGGTCGGCGGTGCCCCGTACTGGCTGATGATCCTCGCCGCCCTGTTCTTGATCGCGATCGGCGTCGTCGCGGTGCTGCAGTTGGTGTTCTAAGTCGAGTCATGCGTCGTTGATGCTCGGCCCATCGAACGCGCCGTGGGAAGACCCCTAGCCAGGCGGGCGCCAGCGGTAGATCATGAGGTCATGGCAGGGGTGCCATCCGTGATCCGGACGCCGGATCAGCACATCAGGGTGTTCGTGAGCTCGACGTTGCGGGAGCTCGCAGACGAGCGTCGCGCCATCCGGGCGGGCATCGAACGGATGCGGTTGGCACCGGTGATGTTCGAGCTCGGGGCGCGTCCGCATCCGCCTCGCGATCTGTACCGGTCCTACCTTGCGCAGAGCGACATCTTCATTGGAATCTACGCCGACAGTTATGGCTGGGTTGCGCCGGACGAAACAGTCTCCGGACTCGAGGACGAATACGACCTCGCGCCCGCGACGATGCCGAAGCTGATCTACATCAAGGAGAGCGGCGACCGGGACGAACGGCTGAAGAAACTCATCGCGCGCATCCAGTCCGACGACCACGTGTCCTACATGACGTTCACGGATGCGGCCGAATTGACCGATCGAGTCGAAGAGGACCTCGCCATTCTCCTCGCCGAACGATTCGACGAATCCCGGTTTGCTCCGATCGAAGGGGAGCCGGGTCCGGCGGCTCCCATTGCCCGGGTGCCGGCTGCCTTCACGGCGACGATCGGCCGTGAGCAGGATTTGGCCCACGTGAGGGAGCGCTTGGAGCGGGACGACAACCACGTTGTGACGCTGGTCGGCCCTGGGGGGATCGGTAAGAGCCGGCTCGCGATTGAAGTGGCCCACACGACCGTCGATCTGTTTCCGGATGGTACGTACTTCGTTCCGCTCGAAGGGGTGCTCGAGACTGGTCTGCTTCTCCCTACCATCGCCTATGTTCTCGGCATCCGGGACAACGGAGAAGCGAGTCTGGAAGCTCGCATCACGCGCGCACTCGAAGGCAGGCGCGTGCTGATCGTGCTCGACGACTTCGAACAGATCGTGGATGCCGCGCCGACACTTGTACGGCTCTACTCGGCCGCGCCCATGGCACGGTTCCTGGTCACGAGCCGAATCGTGCTGAGGATTCGGGGAGAACAGGTGTACGAGGTGGAGTCACTTCCGCCACCCGAAGGCAGCGGCCCTACGGATTTGGAGACAGCACGCCGGTCCGCGGCGGTGGCACTCTTCGTCGACCGAGCGCAGTCGGTGAATCCAGGATTTGCACTCACTGACGAGAATGCTTCTGCCGTCTCGGACATCTGCCGGCGGCTGGACGGGCTGCCCCTCGCGATCGAGCTGGCAGCCGCGCAGGCGCGTGTGCTCACACCCGAGTACATTGCGCAGCGCCTCGACCACAGCCTCACCGTGCTCACGGTATCCGCTCGGGACATGCCCAGTCGGCACCGCACAATGCGCGCGACGATCGAATGGAGTGTCAGCCTCCTCACCACAGAGCAGCGTGCGTTGCTGGAGGATCTCGGCGTGTTTGCGGCCAAATTCACCCTCGAAGCGGTCGAAGCGATAGGCCCAGGGCGCCCGTGGGAAGGAAACGCCATTGACGCGTTGTCCGACCTCGTCGACGCCTCGCTCGTCAACTCGACCGAGGTCGACGGAAGGACGACCTTCTCCCTGCTCGCTCTCATGCGGGAGTACGCGACAGATCGCCTCGAGCAGCGCGGCGAGTTGGCCGTGCTGTGTGTCGCCCACGCCGACCACTACGCCGATCTCGTTCGCCGTGTTGCGCCAGGCTTGCGCGGTGCCGGTCAAGTGGAGGCCGTGAAGCAGCTCGGCATGGAATTGCCGAACCTTCGAGCCGCGGTACGCCATCTGATAGACACCGACAGACTGGACGACGCGGGCGAGTTCGCCTGGACCCTCTTCGTCTATTGGTGGATCTCCGGTTTCCTCTCCGAGGTGAGGCTGTGGATGCTGGAACTGCTTGAGAAACAGCAACCCATCTCGAAGCACACGCGCGCGGTTGCCCAGTTCTTCGCCATGTGGAGCGAGATGTGGCAGCATCCGTCGGAGCAAGTTGTCGCAGGGCTCGGCGAGAGCGCGCGGCTGTTCGAAGAGAGCGGCGACGAGGACGCCGCAGCGATCGCCCTCGCGGGTCGGGGCACCGCGCGATTGCAGTTCGCTGATCTTGACGCGGAGGCCGCGGAAGCCGAGCTGACCGAAGCGGTGGTGAGGTTTCAGCACCTTGGCGACCGGTGGTCGGAGGCCATGGCCGAGGTGGGGCTTGGCTGGGTGGACGTCGTGAACAACAGGATGGATGGCGCGCTGGCGCACTTCTCGCGGTCGGCCGAGATCGCCGACGAACAGCACGATCTGTACACGCGCGCCGTCGCGGGCAACAATCGCACCCGGGTGCTGTTCCTCACGGGGGATGTCGAAGCGGCCGAGCAGGAGTGGTACCTCACCCTTCAGCTGTCGATCCGTCTGCACTACGAGGAAGGTGTCACATTCGCGCTCGACGGCTTGGCCGCAATCGCCGCGACGCGAGGTGATGCGTGGCGTGCGGGCGCGTTCTCGAAGGTCGCGTCGGACGCCCGGAAACGCACCGGCATCCTCGACATCGAGGGCCTCGCCGTGCACCTCGCTGCCCTGGCCGCCATTCGCGAGACCGACCCTGCCGGGGTCGATGCCGGTGAGCAGGCAGGAGCGAAGATGGCACTGGATGAAGCGGTCGCACTGGCATTGTCCGCAGCAGGCACGAGGCTGGAAGAGGCAATGGCGGCATGGTGATGGGGTTGCGCGACTCGGGCTTCGTTGCCCGCGCCTGCTTGGCGCGTCGGCTGTAGCCGGCGGGTATCTCCCCGCGGCGCGCGCGACCAAGGTGCTGGGTGGCTGGGCGGGCCTCGGTTCGACGGGATTGGCTGCCTCCGAGGATGGGCTCTGCCGCAGGCTTGCTCGCGATCCTGCAGGTCTCGCGCTCGGTCGACCCCGAGTCGTCGACGATCCGACTGACTCCCGTGCGCTGTCGTTTGCTGCCCATGTGGAGTCGTTGCTGGAGGGATAGGCTGGGCCGCATCGGCGACGCGAGTCGGGGGTTGTGGCATGAAGCGTGTGCGGGGCATGTTGCTGGCAGTCGCGCTGGCGCTGGCCCTGAGCGCGGTCGCGGCTGGTCCTGCCGTTGCGGCCAAGGGCGGCAACAGCGACAACGCCCATGCCTGCCAGCAGGGTGGGCACCAGAACCGATTCGAGGCCGAGACCGGGCGTCCGTTCAAGAACGCGGGGGACTGCGTCAGCCATGCAGCGAAGGGCGGCGAGGATGCGACGCTGTTCATCGACTCTGTGTTCACCGAGGACTCCTGCGGCAACTGCTGGGGGGTGCTTCAAGGTTCCGTGAGCCCCAACGTCGAGTGGCAGGTGTTCTTCTCGCTCACCGGGACGACCACGCCGTTCGCGTCGGGCAGGGCGGATAACAACGGCTCCATCATCGTGGACCTCGACCTGCCCTGCGGGAATGGCTCCACGACTGCCTACGTCGTGGATTTGGGAGATGGGATCACTACCCAACCGGTTGGGCCCCCCAACGGCTGTTGAGGCACCGCGCGTTCATCCGGCCGAGACCCAGTCGTCCAGCTGGCGAGTCTTGCCGTTCGCGAGCGGTCAGAGGACGAGCAGGTCCCTCAATCTCCGCGGAGCTTCTTCGACCAGGTGTCGCGGTAGTTTGCCAGTTCGAGGAGAGTGTTCGGTTCCGGAAGGGTTCCGCATTCGCCGCCTCCCCGGGGGGTATGCCGGGTCCAATAGTCAAGCCACCCTTCGGGCTGGCTGCGAGTCAAGTATTCGCGATCGACCACGAAAGGCGGCTCCATATAGCGATCGGCCAACGGGATCGGCTGCCGCCGAGAACTCGACGCGAACGTGGTCGCCTCTGCGGCGCCGGAGGTAAGCGACCGAAGCACGCCGCTGTCGACGAGCGCATGCCCGTACCCGAACAGGAATCGTTCGCCCATCAGAGCTGAGTGCTGGAGTGCGACCTCGACTGTCGAACCGTAACCCTCATCGCGCACGACGACGGCTCCGAATTGATCGGCCACCTCCACTATTTCTTCGTGAAAGTCGTCGCGATCATGCGAGACAACAATCTGTCCGATCATTTCGTCGCGCATCATCTTGAGCAGGTGATGCAGTATCGGCTGACCGCCCAGTCTCGTGAGACTCTTCGGCGACGTCGCCCCCATGCGGCGGCCGTGGCCGCCCGCGACGATGAGTGCGCTGTTCACGCTCATCGGCGAGTGCGAAGCTCGGCGCGGCTGCGCTCGTGCGGTGGGCTGTGGAGTGATTCGCGACGCATGTGCCATCGATGACGAAGGAGGAACGCGGTGGAGGAACAGTCGTCAGCCTCACATCAATCTCTCCGACGCGCCAGGGTCTGCCGTCGCTTCGATGCGCGTGATCGACGACTCGCCGCGCTGGGCGTAGCCTGATGCGCATCGGGTGGGAGGGATCGTGAGGAAGCACCACGGACATGCTGCGCTCAGCGCCGATGAGCAGATCTGGCGTTACGCGTATGTCGTGGGGACCGTCCCAGCATCCGTAGCGGACAAGGCTTACGCGGCCGCGTTTGCCCGATTGTCGATGGCCCAGCGCGAGGACCTCGTCGATGAGCTGCTCTCGCTGATGCCGGCCGGAGCGGGTGGACCGTCAGTGACTGATCCTGAAGCGTTTGCCATGTTCATGCAGGATCTGCAGTCGCGCAATGCCCTGGTCCGTGTCCGCGGCGCGAGCGCATTCGCGGTCGAGTTCATCGCGAGCCGGCCGGTGGTCGCCTACTTCACCGTCGGCACCGGCTCGGTGGAGATCGACCGGCATCCGCCGTGGATACACGAACTCGCCGGTCACGAGACCGCTCCATTCGACGCGGGGGGAAGCCACCGACACGGCGTGCGTTTCGGCGAGTGAGAGATGGCCTGCCGTGCGGCCGGCGACTCGTCAGCTCACGTCGGCGATCACGTCCCACTCACCGAACCGCGCGAAGCCGGCGGAGCCTGCGAGCGCAATGGATGCCAGATTGTCGAGCTGGCATCGATATTGCGGCTCGAAGCCCTGGCCGAGCGCGTCTGCGGCGATCGCCCGCACCACCCGTTTCGCGAGGCCGCGACCGCGGTAGGCGGGGAGGGTGATGACACCGAGGTCCGCGAGCCGAGTGCCGCGCCATGGGTACATGCTCGCGGCGGCAACGAGTTGGCCATTGGCGAACGTGCCGTATACGAGCCAGTGGTCGAGCTCCACGAACGCCTCGTCGAGGTCGGCTTCGGGGGCGTTCGCGCAGAATCGCTCGAACGACGCGGTGTCGGCCGCGCGAAGTCGGCGCGTGTCGGCATGGTCGGGGTGAGAGCGCAGCGTTGCTTGCTCGCGGAGCGGCAAGTAGAACAGGTGGTCGGCCCCGTTGAGTTCCAGCCCGGCCGTCTGGAGCTTGCCGTTGAGCACACCGTCGGAGACGGTGTCGCCGTCCGTGAGAGAGAGCCTCGCTGCCACGGTTGGCGCGATCGTCGCGATCCGCGGGCCGTCAAGTACGACGAGCAGCTGAAGCAGGAGATCTTCACGGAGTGTTTCGTCGATGACGACCGTGTATTCATCGGGCTTGACCGCATCCGGCGAGCGTGTGAGCCAGTATTCGGTGACGGCGCGAGCGAACGTGGTTGACACGGTCCCAGTCTGCGCCGTTGAAGTGCCGCCGACCGGTCTTCAGAAATTCTGATCGCCGGCGAGTCGGTCGATCGCTCATGGTCCCGGCGAGGTTCGGTGCGCTTCGGCGGGCCGGCCGGAACGGCAAGAGTCACCTGCCGGCTGTGCTCGACGAGGAGTGCGGCACGCAGCGCGGCACTCCTCGCCGTCCGGGCGCTACTTCTTGTCGTCCGCTTCTGCCTTCGCCACTGCTTTTGCGTCCGTGGCCACGGCGTCGTCTACGGCCCTCTCGACGATCTTGTCGGCCTTTTCGAGCGCCTTGCGGATCTTCACCTCGCCCGGGTCGGATACCAGGGCGACGATGCCGGAGTGGCCCGGCTCGATCGCGTCCTGCAGCTCCTCCGCCAGCTCCTTCTTGTGGTGGCGCTCACGCAACTTCCCGATGATCCCGCCGCCGGCGCCCACGACAAGGACGCTGCCGAGGATCGAGGGCGGAAAGAGGATGCCGAGAACGGCGCCGCCGACCGCTCCCCACGCGAGCCCGTCGCGAGTGCTGTGATCGGTGACCTTCTGCACTTCGAGCTTGCCGTCGCTGTCGCGCTTGACGACCACGACGCCTTCGATCTTGACCGTCGCTCCGTCCTCGACGTCCTTGAGCGCCTGATAGGCCTCCAGCGCGACGTTGACGTCGGCGAAGTCGGCTGCGATCAGCGTGTACGCGCCGTCGGTAATGGCTGCCGCCGTGATCTCGTCCGCCGCGGCGGCTGTCTCATCAGTCATGTCGGTTCTCCTTTTGCTTCCCGTGATCTCCTGACGGTCGTCAGTATAGGGAGGCGCGTTCCTGCCCGGGGTGTTGGGTCGATCGTGTGGGAGTGTTGCCCCATGGCCGAACTTGACGCATCGACCTCGACGGGGCGGCGGCTCGTCATCCGCCAGCACGAGCGCCTGGACGCGGAGTCCGACCTGGCCCGATCGGTGGATCTGCTGCGTGCCGTGGCCGCGGGGACCATCCCCGACGACCGTGTCGTGCGTTTGGTGACGCCTGTGCCGACTGTTGCGATGAGCCGTCGCGAGAGTCGGTTGCCCGGATTCGAGACGGCGCAGCGCCACGCTCGGAACCGTGGGTTCGCGCCGGTCATCCGCCCAACCGGCGGGCGGGCCGTCGCCTACGACGAGACGTGCATCGTGTTCGACGTCGTCACCCGCGAGCGCGAGGGCCCGATGGATCAGGCGCGGTTCTTCCACGAGATCGGCGAGGCCCTTGCCGGCGCGCTTCGAGGGCTCGGCGTCGATGCCCGCGTCGGCGAAGTGCCCGGAGAATACTGTCCCGGGGAGTTCAGCATCAACGCGCGCGGCGTCGTGAAGCTGGTAGGAACGTCTCAGCGCGCGGTGCGCGGGGCACGGCTGCTCAGCGGAATGCTTGCGCTCGCCGAGGTCGAGCGCTTGGCGGAGGTTCTGACCGCGGTCAACGCGGCGCTGAATCTCGAATGGGACATCACGACATTCGGCAGCATGGACGCCGAGGTATCCGGTCTGCGGCGTCTGGCCGTGGAAGACGCAATCGCTGGGGCGCTCTCGACACTCTGAACGCGATTCGCTCTGCATGGCGCAGCTCGGATCCCTACGCGGGCGGTGCGCGGAGGCTCGCCTTGGTGCGTGCGATCGTTGCCCAGTGCGATGAGGATTCGGTCGCTCCATGCTGCGCAAGGGCGCAAGATTGGATCATGGTCGAGATCTCGGACGATGAGTTCGACCGAATGGTGTCGGAGGAGTTCGACGCTCTGCCCGATGACATGGTCCGTGGGCTCGAGAACGTAGGGATCGTCATCGAAAACCAGCCCGTGGGACAGCGGCCAAGACTGTTCGGGCTCTACCGAGGGCATCCGCTGACAACACGCGGGGTGTACGGCTTCGGAGAGCTTCCCGACCGGATCACGTTGTACAAGAACAACATGCAGGAGCACAGCGCAGACCTCGACGCGCTGCGCACGCGGGTGCGCATCACGCTCGTGCACGAGATCGGTCACTACTTCGGGCTCGACGACGCCCGGCTGCATGAGCTCGGCTGGGCATAGCGCGCCGCCACCGGGGAGGAGGACGTGGCGCGCGGTGAACGTGGGGTGCAGGGTGGTGCACACCCAGGGCCGCACATCCGAGTTCAGACCCGATCCCGGTACGGGCGATGCCCGAATCCGGCGCCCTCAGGTCAAGCGGCCAGCGCCGCCGATCGTAGCGCTCAGCAGGTCGGCGGGGCTCGAGTGAACCGGGCAGACTCAGCTCGCGAGGGCGGTGCCCGCGCCGCTCCCCATGCGTCCTCGCGCGGGCGCGCATCGAGTTGGGCGGCCCAGCTCCAGGCGCCCTGTCAGGGCACGTAATTCGAGGTCGCGATGAGTTGGCCGCCGGAGATGATCAGGGTCACGGTGAGCCCGACGATAGACGTAGCGGCGACAGCAGCGATCCCCAGCAAGACGCCAGAGCGGCGGTTGTATCGGCCAGCTCCACCGATCGAGCACAGGAGCACAAGGCCCACCACATGGGCAAGGACGAGCGGTAGAACTCCGTATAGGAACGTGGTTCCAGCCATCGATGTGCCGGCCGCGACAGCTTTACCTTGCTCGGTGAGCTCTTCGAGAGATGCCAACGGCAGCAGCAGCCAGGCGCCGGTCATCACGGGAAGCCCGACGACTGCGAGTACCCAGAACACCGCGAGGGAGGCGGTGCTCTTCCAACCCTCGTCGACGGTCGATTTCAGCGGGAGATCGGCGGTGCGCTGCATGAGATGAGCGTCTCATGCGGACACAGAGTGCGTGGAACAGAGTCGGAGGCGCGCGGCGTGCGCATGCTCCTGTCCAGCCAGTTCGCAGACTCGCCACTCGCTCGACTCTCGTTCGCGGGCCGGTCGGTCATGGAGCCGCCGATTCCGTCCACCCAGGTGCTGCGTACAGCAAGGGTGGCGAGGCCTAGGATCGATCGGCGAGGGTCTGGCGAGTGTCGCGACCTTGGTGTTCGAGAGGCGGGCGCACGATGCGGTTCGGACTGATCCAGAACTATTCGGCCGACATCGGCGAGATCGCGGATGCTGTCGACACTTACGAGACGGCAGGGCTCGACACGATCGCCGTCGCCGAGGCGTATTCGTTCGATGCGGTCAGCCGCCTCGGCTACCTCGCGGCGAAGACGCGGACCATCGGCCTGATGTCGAACATCTTCCAGCTGTACACGCGAACCCCCACACTCACTGCGATGACTGCCGCCAGCCTCGACTCGCTCGCACCCGGCGGTTTCACGCTCGGACTGGGCGCATCCGGCCCTCAAGTGATCGAGGGCTTCCACGGCGTGCCGTACGACGCGCCCCTCGGGCGCACCCGCGAGATCGTCAAGATCTGCCGGCAGACTTGGCGGCGCGAGCCAGTGATGCACGATGGCAGGCACTACTCCATTCCACTCATGCGCGAGCGGGGCGGGTCGGGTCTGGGCAAGCCACTCAAGCTCATCAACCACATGGCGCGCCCCGACATCCCGATCTCGATCGCCGCGCTCGGTCGCCAGAGCGTGGCTCAGGTCGCCGAGATAGCCGACGGATGGCAGCCGATCTTCTTCGACCCGCAGCTCGCGAAAAAGGTGTGGGGCGAGTCACTCGAGGCGGGCATGTCCAGGCGCGGCTCCGAGCTCGGGCCGCTGGACATCCAAGTGCAGGTGTTCTTCGCGTTCGGCGATCCCTCGCCCGAGGCTCTCATGCGGATCCGGTCATACCTCGCGCTCTACATCGGCGGGATGGGAGCCAAGGGGAAGAACTTCTACAACGACATCGTCTCCCGCTACGGCTTCGCGGCGGAGGCCGCAGCGATCCAGGACCTCTACCTCGCGGGCCGCAGGGCCGAGGCGGTGGCCGCGGTTCCTGACGAGCTCGTGCAGGGCGTGACCCTCCTCGGCGACCCCGACGGGCTGCGCCAGAGAATCGCCGACTTCGAGGCGGCGGGCGTCACTGAACTGCTACTCGCCCCCTGCGCCGACACCGCCCAACAGCGCCTCGACGACGTCGTTGCGCTCCTCACGCTCGCAGCCCGCGAGCGTCGATAGACATACCGCGCTCGAAGCACAAGCGGAGAAGTGCATGTGCCTTCCCGCTGTTCCTTGGCCGCAAGGAGGCTGTCTTCCTTCTCGCTGGGACCGCGGCCAGTGACTCGGGATGCCGTCAGGCGACGGGCGCGGTAGCCGCAGTCAGCACGATGAGTGGACTGTGCGCGATCATGTCGTCGACATCGTCTCTGCGCCATCGGCGTGCGGCGGCCTCGATGAGCGGCCGTGCTTCGTGGGGATCGGTGATTACCCGCGCCGTGGCAGGAATGTCGGCGTCGATGCCCTTCTTCAAATGCACGATGACGTTGGGGTCTGCGGTGATGTTGTGTATCCAGTCCCTTGTGCGGTCTCGACGCGGCATCCCGGTGATGAACAGCACGCCGTCCTCATCGTGCAGGAAGATCTCAATGCGGCGCGGTAGCCCGCTACGGCGACCGGTCGTCGTCAGGTCGATGAGCTGACTTCGGTGCAGGGCCGTGCTGACGTCGTTGTTCACACCTGTTGCAGCAATCTCGCTGCTGCAGACATTCCACGCGATCGATGAGACTTCCGTGCGCAACGCTGATCGCGAAGCCCCAAGCAGCCAAGCCAAGTCTGTCGCCAGCGGGTCGTTGAGCGCTCGGTCAGCGCACCAGGGCGTCACGGAATGCGGTTCGATCTGCAGGCGCGAACATCCCACCACTCCAACCCTTCGGCTCTCCCGTGTCAATTACGAGCCGCCCGGAAGGCCGGTCCCCGTGCGGTCGCGCTCGGACCGAGCGGGTATGTGGGCCATGGCTACGTGGTGACGCGATAGTGCAGGATCAGGTAGCCCAGCGGAGAGACCAGGTTTCGGATCGGCTCCAATCCGATCTGTGGCATCCCGTCGTAGAGCTTGCGGCCGGTCGCAGCGATGGCCGGCGCGACGATGACTCGAAGTTCGTCGACGATGCCGGCGGCAAGCAGAGTCTGGGCCACGGAGATGCTCGCATGCACGCCGATGTCGCGACCGGGCTGGGTCTTCAGCTCGGCGACGAACTCGACGAGATCGCCGTCGATCGCTGTCGCGTTCGCCCACACCTGGTCCAGCGGCGAGGATGTCGCGATGTATTTGGGGACCGCGTTGATGAACGTCGCGAAAGGCTGGATGTCACTGGTCGGCCAGAAGCCGGCCCACTCATCGAACGTGCGGCGGCCCAGGATGACGGCATCCTGTGTTGCGATCACCGCCTCACCGGCGGCATCCACTTCCGGGTCATCCCATCCCATGAAGAAGCGAGCAACATCCTCGGCCACGCCATCGAGGCTCGTGAACTCGTATACGACAACTTTTCGGGACCCCACGCCGCCCAGCCTGTCACTCGACCGTACCGGCCGAAAGCCGGACCTTCAGCGACCGCGACTCGAGTGCGCAAAGTCTCACCTCTAGTACGTTCTGAAGGTGAGGTTCGTGGACGCCTTCATCGACAAGGCCGGTCGCTACTCCCTCGGAGTGGAGGAGGAGTCTGCTACCGCCTACCTCTCGATCCCCGTCGGGAGCAACCTCGCCGATTACGAGGAGTACTACTCGTTGAGCGATGAGGAGTACTCGGGTCTCCTTGCCGATTCGGATGCGGCCAGGTTGTTCGCAGAGCAGTGCCGTCACCGCGAGCACGACGACCGACTGATCCTGAAGCCGGGATGGAACCGCGGAGAGCCCTGGTAGTAGACGCCGGTAAGTCCTGAGCGGCGTTCGCAACGCTCAGTCTGAGGGTGCCTTCCAGATGAATCCATCAGGGTCGGCGAAGTCGCTGCCGGCGCCGCAGATGAGGAGCCGGTGCGATCCGTTGCCGTCGGCTGGGATGCCGGTGGTCTTGGCAAGCGCGGCCCGGTTGTTGAGGGTCAGCGCCACGGCGCCTGTATCGAGCTCGACGTATCTGCGGCCATAGCTCTTGCCCACCGAGAACCCGCGGCCGGCATAGAACTGCTTGCTCGCGGTGACGTCGGCGACGCCGAGCTGGAGCACGAACTCGTCGACCTTCCGTGTGGCGGGGCCGGTGTCCTTCTTCGATTGCGACGCGACCGTCCAGATCGTGCCGTCCGGCGCCCGGACGATCCCGCCGTAGCCCCAGAGCGACTTCGCAGCCGGTTTCAGCACCGTTGCTCCCGCGGCGGCGGCGCTGTCGATCAGGTTGCGGACGGTGGCGGGCTGGGACACCACCAGCGATAGCGTGAACCCTCGGAATCCAGAGCTGGGCTGCTGAGATTCCTGCACTCGCACCCGGTCGCCGACATCGAACGCGGCGGCATAGAACGCCTCAGCCTCAGCTACGTCCCCGACCTCTAGGGTGACGAACTCGATCGTGCCCATGGCGACATCCTAGAGAGGGTCGACAACGCTCGACCTCTCGAATCCCGATTGATCGCCAGGGCGCGTGCGCGATCAGTCGGGAACGATTTGTACGCTCGCGATCCGATCGTCCCGCAGCGTGAACCGGAACGGGCTCGCGCCGTTGAACCCCTAGCGGAGAAGTTCAGATGTGTAGCCGAACTCTAGCGATGAGCGATGCGCCGGTCGAATCGAGTCACAACTATGAAGCCTTGCAATTGCCCAGGGGAGCCGCGGGCGCCGATCCGCAGCTGGTGACGTTGTCAATCAGCCTGTCTCCACGCGCTCGGCCGCTGCGCCCGCGATGTCCCAGGCCGTTCCTTGACCGCTCGTAGGCCCGTCGCTCAGCGGTCGAGATCATGCCGCCGGCTCAGGGCGGGCAGGCATGATTAGCCGCTGAGCGATACAGCCGTGCGAGCGCTCGGCTCTTAGGGTGCCGGTAGCCAGGGTTCCGTGCGCATCATCGCGATGCTCGCGAGTGGGTCGTTCACCGATCGGGGATCTCCTCGAGATGGTGGACAGCGAAGCTATTGAGGTCGACCGGGAAGCGCTCGTCGCCCCGCATCTTCTCGGTCACCACCGTGACCCACATCTCCACATGGGTCCCGGTTTCGAATGCGGACAGGTTCGGAGGATCGGGATCGCTGACATCTCCCGCCGCGGGGAGCAGGCACTTCCATTCGCGGTAAACGTCCGCGTCGATGTTCTGGACATTGTCGACGAAGGCGACCGATGGACAAGACCCACTTGCACCCTGGATCGTGCCGTATGCGATGAAGTGCTCTCCTTCGTACTCGTCGTCGTAGACCGTGAGGTCGACATATCGATCCCAGTCCACCTCCTCGAAAGCTGAAAGTTCAACCGGCGCCTCCCGGTTGTATCGGGGATTCAACGGGCCTCCCGGAAGCGCCATCGCGATCAGCGCCGCGAACAGCAGCAGCCCACCGCCGATCGCCGCGGCGACCTTCGTCCGACGTCGCCGTCTGGCTGGCTCAGCGCCGGATGTTTCGGACGCTGATTCGCCTTCGACGTCGAGGTCCGCGGGGCGATAGCCGTCGGCGGACCAGGCCGCTCGGTGCGGCGGGCGATCAGGGTCCAGAGGGTCTGCGGTCGAACCACCGACGGCCGAGGCATCGTCATTAGCGGGCACACCAGGAGTCATGTCGACCTAACTGGAGGGTTCAGCCGCTGAGAAACGGCAGGCACGGCGAGGATACCTTCCTAGCCCGGAAGGTACAGCGTTCCCTCTTGGTTGTGAAGTCAGTCACGCAGAGCAATGGCTCTCTGGCTGCTCGTCCAAAGGTGTGTGGCCATGGCTGAGGAACCGTCAGCGCTTCCTGCCAACGTGGACTCCACGTCGGAGATGCGCGGAGACGGAATGGCTAGTGCGTCTGCCGCGCGAGGGCGTGTAGTGGGCGTCAATTCTGATCTAGAGGGGCGCAGCCAGCACTCGCTGCACTCGTCACCGCTCCAGCGTCGCGCAGCACGGTCCGTCAGCGCGACACACTTCAGTCGCGATAGCGGATCCGCAGTCGGCAGGGCAGGTGACCAGCGGCACTCGACTGTCACAGGCGCTGTTGGGGCCGAATGATCCAGTTGACCGCGTGAATCACCCTGGTGTGGGCGTCTTGTTCTTGATCGGGGGCGGCGGCGCGTCGGCAGCTTGGGTAGATGGGTGCACGGGTCTGAAGGGGATGGATGTTGCGAGCCCGAGCACCATGATGGAACAGAGTGCGAGAGTTCCCGCCCACGCGCCGCGCGGGTCGTTGAACGAGATGCGGCCCTCGCTGATCAGCGGAGTGAAGGCAACCAGGGCGACCGCCGCCGCGGCCGCGATGACGCCGATGACAGCGCGTAGCCACGCGCGCCCGCGGCCGCCGAAGGCGTAGCCGAGGCCGATGGCGATGATCGCGACGGCCATTCCGGCTGTGCCGATGCCCTGCGCGAGTGCCGCGAGAGTCCCCGGCACGGTGAGGGGGGACAGACCCAAGATGAGAGGCGACAATGCGAGCCACCGCCAGTGCGGCCGACCGCCGGTGCGGCGGATGTGGTCCGCCCAGCCAAGCAGACCGCCGACGATTCCTGCGCCGCCTAGCACGGCGCCGAAGGTCGCGTACCAGCCGAACGTGGACTCGGGACCCGCAATCTCCGCCATGAAGGCCCGGAATCCGGCGGCCCAGGTGATCCCGAGGAATGCGCCAATGAGGATGCTCAGAGCCGCTGCGCGCGCTCGCGGCCGGCCGGCGCGGGCGTCGGCGTGGATAGGTCCGGTGTTCATTTCACGGCTTTCTTCGACTTCAAGCTGTTTGGCGGCGGCACCCGCCAGCGGTCTATTGTTTGCTGGCCCCTGGGGCGAAACCGTGCTGTTCTGCGCTGCGGCCGATGCGAAGATCGCAGCGAGTCGGGCCTCATCTCGAGTCGCGTCGCGCGCCATCAGCAGACGCAGGATCGGCTCGAGCACCCGCCAGGCGCCTTGGGCGGTGAACTGCATCCTGCTGATCAGCCGCGTGCCCTCCGCGACGGGCTCGACGACGTACGAGGCGCGGCCGGACAGCCAGGCGCCGGGCACTTCGAACTCCACCAGGTGCCCAGGCTCGAACCGCACGAATCGATTGCGACTGGTGAGAACTCTGCCAGCAAAGATGCGAGTGAACTCGTGCTCAGTTCCGACCCCGAGAGGTCCCGACGTCAGTCGACGCACCTGATGGAGCCCCGACTGCCAGCGCGGGGCATTCGTCTGGTCGGCGACGAACCGGAATACCGCGTCGGCCTCTCCCGCGAGCACCTTCCGCGTCGTCACGTTGAACATACACGCCTCCTCTGGAGGAAAACACTAGAGCACTACTCTAGTGTTGACAAGCAATATAGTGATGCCCATGGGTGTTGTCAACGGATCGGCTCGGCGAGAGCAGACGCGGCTGACCCGCCGACGCATCCTGGACGCAGCCACAGCGGAGTTCGTCTCCAAGGGCTATCACGGAGCAACGATCACCGCCATCGCGCGGCGAGCCGAAGTCGCTCCGCAGACGGTGTACTTCGTGTTCCACAACAAGCCGGAGCTGATCAGCGCGGTCATCGATGACGCCGTTCTCGGCGTGGACGCGACGCCCCCCGAGGCGAGTGCCTGGTGGGAGGAGATGCGCGCCGCGGCCACCGCCGCCGACGCACTGGTCGCCTTCGTGCAAGGCGCTGCACCCCTGCTCGAGCGGGCCGCCTTCGTCTCGGTGGTGCTGAAAGCGGGCTCTCTCGCTGACACTGAGGTTCAAGCGATCCAGGACAAGCACGACCGGATGCAGGAAGCAGGTTACCGCCAGGTCATCGACACAGTCGCCGCGAAAGGGCCGCTCCGCGCCGACCTGACCCCCGCGACCGCCACCGATGCGCTGCTCCTGCTCTGCGGCGACAGCACCTACGTGCAACTCCGCCACGACCGGCAGTGGACCCAGGCTCAGATCGTCGCCTTCCTCACCCGGGTAGTCGTCGACTCCCTTCTCGACGATCCGAGCCGTTGAGCCAGAGCTACGGCCGTGGATTACTGGACCGCGGTGCCCGACCGACGCTTGCTCCACACGCCTGAGAAGCCTGTCCAACATGTCCGAGTGACCGCACGCCGGCCCCGGTCATGACTTCGTCGCCTCACCGTTCTGAGGCCCGTCCTGCCCGGCATCTACAACCTCGCCGTGAAGTGACCGGCGGACTACTGGTCGGCCTCACATCCACCTGACCCCAGCAACCCGTATGGCGGTCCGTCAGTGGCGCTGTTTATCGCGTGCGGCACGGAGCGACGGGCTCGTGCCTCGCGGCGTTAGATGGGCGGGTGGCTGGGCGGTTCGCGGCGGCCCAAAAGCCGGTCGTTGTGTGAGCAGACGTGGGGGAGTGTGCTGCTGGATTTCGAGAACGTCATCTGCTAAGTCTGGCTGAGACTATCTGTCCGCTAGCGAAAGGGCTCAGCGCCTGCGATGCCTGCGAACGATCGCGCCAACGCCGAGATGTCCGCATGACGGATGATGCTGGTGCTCACCTGGGCGGTGCCGCCGTTTCTCGCCGATCCACCGCCCAGATACGTACCGGGAGGGTCGGCTGGATCGTCTGGTTGATCCTGCTGCTCGCGACCGGGTGGCAGGTGATGAATGCATTC
>NZ_FOZJ01000002.1 GCF_900114345.1 Microbacterium sp. cf046
GTCCTAGACCCGCCAGCCGCTCCACAGTCCCGTATTGGCCGAGTTGGGTTTCGACGGCTGGTGTGATGACGCCGACTCCGCCGAGTACCACGATCCGGGTGGGGTTGAGTCGGTCGAGTTCGTTCTTGACGGCTGCGGGCAGGGCCTCGGCGGGCGTGAGGAGGATGGGTGCGGAATTCATACCTGCGACGGGGGCGCCGGAGAGCGCGTCGGGGTAGTTGGTGCCGCTGGCGATGTAGACAACGTCAGCGCCGTCGGGGAAGGACGCTGCGCTGATTGCGACGGACGTCTCGTACCGTCCTAGACCCGCCAGCCGCTCCACCGTCCCGGACTCTGGGGGCGCATCGCCAAGTCGAATCGTGCCGTTGATATCGGATCGGGGCTGGCCGACCTTGAGATCGATCGTGTCAGCGCCGTCGAGAGTGGACTTCTTGCTCCACCACTGCTCGTGGACCTCTGCAGGGTTGGCGAGGGTCGTCACCTCCGCCTCGAATCCAACCGTGTATTGGCCCGATGCGAGGACGAGGCTGTACGGGTTGTCACCTGGAACAGCGGCATCGAAGCGAGATTCGGGCAAACGGGCCCATTGACCGTCCAGACGCTCGTACACGAACGCGTTACCGAGGATGTTGCCGGTGCCGTCGGCGGTGAATCCTTCGGCGCGGATATTGCCGGCGAGGGATGTGTCGGTCGGGCGCGCTGTCAAGTCCAGGTCGGTGATCGCCTCACCTGCGTCGAGCGCGATGCTCGGCGAAGCACCGAACCGGAGGAATTGCGTTGACCCGGGGACAAGCCTTGAAGTCGCGGCGTCCCACGTGGTGATCGACACAGCGACACGGTAGCTGCCGGGCGGAACCGTCCCGCTACGCACGTTGTATTCGCCGCCGCTGGCCGCGCTGGTCCCGTCGCCGTAGGACGCATAGATGATCCGGCCCGTGAGATCAGTAACTGTGATGCCGATGCCCGACCCGACCGACAGGTCCAGCGCAGTGACGTCGACGGTGCCGCTGAAGCTGGCGCCGTGCTCCAGTTCTGCATCGATCGCAGACGCGTTTCCGCTGACTGTCGAGACGAGGGTCGCGGAGTCGATCGTGGGCGCGTTGTCGTAGAACTCCGATACGAGGTCTGTCGGGACCCATCCAGTTCCGTCCCAATGGCTGCCCGACGAGAAGTACACGCGGTAGTCGCTGGCGGCTAGGCGCGTGATGGTGTACGCCCCTGTCTGAGGATCCACTGACGCGTTATGGCTGAGGCCGGAGCCATCAGGAGCGCCGGCGGTGACGTACAGCCCTTCACGCCACTCCGCGGGTGAGTCTGCCGGGATGCTCACGGTTCCGGAAATGCTGGTTCCGTAGTCGAGTGTCGCGTCGACTCCATCTCGGTCGCCCACGGACACGTCTACCGCTTCGGCTGCTGCCGCGCTGGCGGCGTTGTCGTAGTACTCGTCTGCAAGGTTGGGAGTCTCACCGGGCATGCCCGTTATGATGCGGAACGCTATCGTGTAGTTCCCGGACGCGAGACCATTGATCGTGTATTCCCCGGTGCCCGGATTCACGTTGGCCGATCGAGAGAAGATGCCGTTCGGCGTGGACGCACTGACGCTCACCGAGCTAAGCCACTCTTGAGGCGCACTTTCTGGGAGTGAGACCGTGCCGGAAATGCTTCGCCCAGGCTCGAGGGCTGCATTGATGCCGGATCGGTCCGCGGTCGATACATCGATCAACGCGGCCGTACTCCAATCCAGGGCGTTGTCGTAATACTCGGCCACCAGGTTCGGAGTCACCCAAGCCGCGCCGTCCCAAAAGGTGCTCACAGAGAACTGCACGCGATATGCACTCGGTGCCAGTCCGGACAACGTGTACTTGCCAGTGACCGCGTCCACGCTTGCGGAGACTGAGCCCGCGTTGCTCGATGCGTTTACGGACACCGCCTGCAACGATCGTGAGTCCATCCCGTCCGGGATGGAAACGGTGCCCGAGATAGACCGGCCCTTCGCGAGATCCGCGTCGATGTTCGCGGCACTGCTGATCGACACATCCACAAGCGTTGCCGACGAGTAGTCCGTGCTGCCGTCGAAGTACTCGGACACCAGGTTGGGCCGAATGTACTTCGTTCCATCCCAGTACTGGTTCACCAAGAACTGCACCCGATATGACCCGGGCTCAACTCCGGCGATGCTGTACGCGCCCGTCCCCGGGTCCACAGAGACGTAATGGGATGCCATCCCCGACACTGAGAGCGCCGACACCTGCACCGCAGCCAGCCACTCCGACGGGGCGTCATCCGGCACTGAAACCACGCCCGATATCGATCGATCTGCATCCTCCGCGTGGGCTGGGCCGTCAAGAGCTGCCGGGAGCGCGAGCGCGACCAGCAGGCTGGCGACCAACGCGATGGTACGAAGACGGCGAACGTATGCGATTGCAGGCACAGCCTTGGACACGCGGTACTCCCCAGCGAGACGAAAAAAGGACGACTCCCCCGAGTCGTCACAACGACAGTATCAGCTGGGACTGGGGCGCCCGCTTACGCGGCTTCGGTCAGCGGGGGCATCGGCTCCCACGAGGCGTCCTTGGCGACCTTGCGACCGTCGCGGATGCCGCGGAAGAGGTTGCTCGTGCCTCGCACCGTGTGCTCGACAGCGAAGAGGCGGATCAGCTCCTTGGCGAATGTCAGCGCGGTGCCCGCGGCGAAGAGCACCGGGTTGTACACCTCGAGTGACCGGTAGTAGTTCTTCATGTAGCCGCGATTGCGCATGATGTAGTACCGGTACGCGTTGCTCGAGGCGTTCATGTGGCGGATGCCCATGTCCCACTGCTTGATCTCGCGCGTGCGGCGCAGCACGAATTCGTCGACGATCACCGAGGTGGTCTTGCGTGAGGCGAGCCACCCGTACATCTGGTCGTCCCAGTAGATGAAGAAGCGAGGGTCGGGCAGGCCGATCTCGGTGACGATGTCGCGATGGATGAACATGCCCTCGAAGCAGCCGGAGTTCATCACCTTGAAGCCCGACTCGTCGAAGCCCGCCGGCGCGAACGGGATCGGGATCGCGAGCGGCTCCGCGACGCGGTACTGCCAGTAGAACTCGCTGCCGTCGTAGTCGTAGCGGCGACCCTGGATGCTCTTGAAGCGCGGCGCCCAGGCCCCCATGCGCGCGAGGCCGTCGGGCAGGACCTCGACGTCGTCGTCCATGAGCCATATCCACGTCGAGCCGAGCTCGTACGCGACTCGCATGCCCTCGCTGAAGCCCCCGGACCCGCCGGTGTTCGTCTCGAGGCGCCGATAGACCAGCTGCGAGCCGAGGCGGTCGCGGAAGGACTCGACGAGCTCGGTCGTGTCATCCACGGATGCGTTGTCGATGATCACCACGTGGCCGGGCTTGGGGTCCATCCGGGTGATGCTCTCCAGCAGTCGGGTGAGCAGGCCGGAGCGGTTGTAGGTGACGATCGCGATCGTCGCGGAGGCGGGGTCGAACGCGGCCTCCGTGCTGCGGGGGTCGTGCGAGGTGGTGGTGCTCATGCGCTTTCTCCGAAGGTCTTGCGCCACGCCTCGAGCGATGTCAATTCGGCCTGGGCGCGACGGTATCGCTGCGACAGGCTCGGCCATTCGCGGCGCAGCCGACGGTGCAGTCGCACGCTGTCCATCAGCATCCGGCGGTACTGGGCCCGGTCGCGGACGTAGATGTTCTTGCCGGATCCGTCGGCGGCGCTCACGAGCGCGGAGTCGTAGAGCGGCAGGCGCCACCACTGCGCGTCGTACTTGCCGAACTCCACCTCGGGGTGGGCCACGTTCTCGGGTCGCGGCGCATGGATCCAGTGCGACACGAGCGTGGTGATCGTGAACCAGCGCAGCCGGAGCCCGGTCGGGTTGTCGAGGTCATGCAGGTTCCGCCGGGTGAAGACCTGGCGTCCGCGACGCGAGCGCAGCGGGACACCCGAGTCCTTGTGGACGAAGGTCTCGGAGAAGTCAGCGGAAAGCGCCCGGGCTTCGGGCATCGCGGTCGCGAGGTTCGCGCGCATGTGATCAGGGCCGGACAGGATGTCCCGGAGGGCTCGATGGCGCAGCGCGACCGGGTAGTACTGCATCATCATCAGGTGCTTGAGGTCGACCCGCCGGCTGTGACGGAGGAGCTTTCCACCGCCGGGCATCGGGGAGTGCAGCAGACCCGCCACGATGCGATTGCGCGCGTGGAAGTAGGCCTGCCAGTCGATCGTGTCGTCTTTGCCCACCCACGAGACGTGCCACAGCGCCACACCCGGCACCGAGACGGTCGGGAAGCCGGCGTCGCGCGCGCGCAGGCAGTACTCCGCGTCATCCCACTTGATGAACGCGGGCAGAGCAAGCCCGACGGCCTTGATGACCTCGGTCGGGATCAGGCACATCCACCAGCCGTTGTAGTCCGCGTCCAGGCGCATGTGCAGCATGGGCGTCTGTCGCAGATTCGAGACCGAGAAGTCGTGCGGGAGCTTCTTCTGGTACAGCGCCCTCCACATGAACGGCTCGTCGTCGACGACCTCCGCCCATGCGTGCAGCTTCGGCCGGTCGAGCAGGTCGAACATGTGGGCGCCGACGATCGTCGGCGTCGACGCGTACCGGCCGAACACGATCGATCGGCGCACGGACTCCGGCTCGAGCCGGACGTCGTCGTCCATGAGCTGGACGAAGTCGCTCTCGGGCCGTTCCAGCGTCTCGGCCATCGCCCGCGCGAAACCGCCCGAGCCGCCGAGATTGGGCTGCGTGATCACCTGGAGGGTCTCGCCGAGCGCCGCGGACACGTCGCCGAACTCGGGCTGCGCCTCGACGCGACGGTCTCCCTGGTCGATGAGGAAGATGCGATCGACGAGTTCGAGGACGTCGGGCGCGTCCGCGAGGGTCATCAGCGTCCAGATGCAGTAGTCCGGCTTGTTGTACGTGGTGATGCCGATCGACGCCTTGCCGGTGCGCACCGGCTCCTGCTCGGTCGTCCACTCGGCACCCTGGAAGATGGCGTCCTTGTCGTCGGCGACGATGTCGAACCAGATCCAGCCGCCGTCGCTGAACTGATCGAGCTTCAACTCGAAGTGGCTCGTGGCGGTGCCGTCGGCCTCGCGGGTCTCGACCCGCTGACGCACGCCCGAGCCGGTCGAGCGGTACACCAGGATCGTGCAGGGTCCGTCGGTGCGCACCGTGAGCGTCACATCGCGCACCGGCGTCCAGTGCTGCCAATAGGAGGCGGGGAACGCGTTGAAGTAGGTGCCCAGAGACACGCGCCTGCCGGCGACGATGCGGGCGCTGTGCCGCCCGAGGATGTTCCCGATGTGCGCGCGGTTGGAGACGCGAACGGGCTCGTCGTCGATGACCGACCAGGTCTCGGGGTCCGCGTACAGCGGCAGCAGGTCGGGATCTCGGTCGTGGGGGAAGACGACGTTCTGCAAGACGTGGGGCACGAAAACTCCGGAAAGACGGCGACTGGCGCCGGGTCGTGGGGCCGCGAACAGCCTACCTTTCTTTCATGTGGATCTCCTGGCGGCGGGGGCGGTGCCGTACCCTCGTGGGGATGACTGGGTGCGCGGCGTGAGCCGATCGTTGAAGGTGCTGATCACCGGGGGCGCAGGCTTCATCGGCAGCACGGTCGCCTCGGCGTGCATCGATGCCGGGATCGAGCCCGTCATCATCGATGACTTGTCCACCGGGCGCGAGGAGTTCGCCGACGGCCGCGCGCTCTACCGCGGAGACATCGGCGATCCCGCTCTGGTCGACCGCGTCGTCGCCGAGCACCCCGACATCTCGATCGTCATCCACTGCGCAGCGAGGATCGTCGTGCCCGACTCGGTCCGCGGACCGCTGGAGTACTACGAGGCCAACGTCGGCAAGACGATCGAGCTGCTTCGCAGCCTCCGGCGCAACGGCATCCACCGGGTCATCTTCAGCTCCTCCGCCTCCGTCTACGACGCCGAGGACGGCGGCGCGGTGACCGAGGACGCACCGCTGGCCCCTTCCAGCCCGTATGCGCGCACGAAGGCGATGGTCGAGCAGATCCTCTCCGACAGTGCCGCAGCCGGCGAGCTGCGCGCGATCGCCCTGCGCTACTTCAATCCGATCGGGGCGGACCCCCGCGCACGTAGCGGGTTGCAGCACCGGGATCCCTCGCACGCGCTGGGCGTGCTCATATCGGCGTACCGTCGCGGCGGCACCTTCACGATCACGGGAGCCGACTGGCCGACGCGCGACGGGTCAGGGCTGCGCGACTTCATCCACGTCTGGGACCTCGCGCGCGCTCACGTGAGGGCGGTCGAGCGGTTCGATGCGGTGACCGAGGCCGATCCGTTCCAGGTGATCAACCTGGGTGGCGGGACCGGCACGACCGTGCGCGAACTCGTGTCGGCGTTCGAGCGCGTCACCGGGGGCTCTGTCGATGTGACGGTCGGCGGCCGTCGACCGGGCGATGTCGCCGGCGCCTACGCCGACGCCGGCCGCGCGGCCGACGTCCTCGACTGGCGGGCCGAACTGACGATCGACGACGGCATCCGGGACTCGCTCGCATGGGCCGAGCGGTTCGACCCGCGCTCCTGAGCGTCTGCCGCTCCCGTCGTCAGGGCTCGGATGGCGACTGCCCCACGTGCGGCAGGACGGGCTGGTCGTTCACATCGATCCGCTCCCGCCAGGAACGCGACTGCCCGGCTCGAACGGCGCAGAGGACGAGCAGAAGCCAGCCGAATCCGAACAGGGTGAAGCTCTCGAACATCGAGTCGACCAGGAGCGTCACCAGTATCAGCGGGGTCCACGCGTAGATGACCGACCGGCGCTCGCTCGCATCGAGCCACGAGCGCACCAGGGCGACGCCGACGAACGCGATGAACAGCATCAGACCGATCCACCCGAGCTGGAGCAGGACGTCGAAGTAGGCGTTCAGACCCGTGGCGTGGTTCGTGCGCAGGCCGTAGTTGATCGCGCTGAAGGGGAACTCGTTCGGATTCCATGGTCCGAACCAGCCCCATCCCTGCACGGGCTTGGAGCGCAGATAGTCGACGATCGTGTTCCACAGGTTGACCCGCATCGAGAGGTCCGACCCGGCGCCCAGCAGGGCGATGATCGGATGCCGCGCGGCATAGCCGATCGCGAGTCCGGCGACCACGACCCCGCCGAGCGTCCACTGCAGTGCGGAGCGCGCCTCGGGACGCGTGTGCCGCACGAGTGCGAGCGCGCCGACGGCGAGCCCGACGGCGAGGGCCAGCACCAGGACGGTGGGGGAGTCGCTCAGCGCGGCGAGACCGCCGGCCAGGACGACGGAGTAGACCGACACGCCGATGCGCACCGACTGCGTGCGGTACTCGATGAGGAAGGTGATCAGCGCGATCACCGCGACGAACCCGAGCAGGTTGCGGGTGCCGAAGATCCCCTGGATCGGGCCGAGCTGGGCGATGTTGCCCTGGATGCCGAGGAAGCGGAACGGCATGTCCAGCAGGATTCCCGCCAGGATCTCCACACCGAGCGAGATGGACAGCAGCACGCGCATCACGTCTCCGAGCGCCCGCGCCGTCTGCAGCGTGTCGCGCACATGGCCGATGGTCACGGCGAGGAAGGCGAGCCCGACCGTGGAGACCCCGCTCCAGAACGAGCTGGACACGTCCTGGCTCCAGAACACACTGACCAGCGCCCACGCGACGAACAGCACGAGTGTCGTGGGGACGAGCCGCACCAGCGAGATCTCTCGGCGTCGCGCGATCAGCATCCCGATCCCGATGATGCACAAGCCGGCGATGATCGAGACGTATGTGACGCGGCCGGCGATCTTCTCGATCGCGAACGCGGAGAACACCGCGCCGAGGACGGCCAGTGTGTACGCCCGCGCGAGCGCCGCCGACGCGAGGATGGCGACCCAGCGCGCCGTCGGGGCGCCGTGGGGCGGGTCCGTCACGACACCCGCGTGGTCATCTCGCCACGCTCGATCGCGATGCGCGCCTCCGCCGCACCCTCGCCGATGTTCGGCGACTGCTTGATCTTGAACGCGAGCATGACCACGAACAGCCATCCCCACAGCAGCAGCGGACTCGACTCGGCGAAGCCCTGCACGATGAGGATCGCTCCGACGAGCGTCGGCAGGAGCGTGAGCGGCGAGTAGGGCCGATCGGCGCGGAGGTCCCAGCGCGGGCGGTCGATGGCGAAGAACCACGACCGCCAGATGAACGCGAAATAGACCATGACCATGATGAACACGCCGATCAGGCCCAGTTGCAGGAAGACGTCGACCCACATGTTGTGCGCCTGCATGACGGTCTGGCCGTGGTCGATGATCCATCCGTCGAACGACGGATCACCCGTGATCCAGGGCGTCGAGTACCCCCAGCCGATGAGCGGCCGCTGGACGGCGCGCTCGAGCACCGCCTGCCAGATCGTCTCGCGACCGGTCAGGTCGGAGCTGCGCCCGAGCGCCGTGAAGATCGGGTCGCGGAACAGCCAGAACACCAGTGCGCCACCGAGGCCGATGATCGCGTACGCGATGTAGTAGCGCGTGCGCTCGCCTGGTTTTCGCGCCCGGCGCATCAGCAGCACGGTCACGAGCACGATCGCGACGGCGAGGGCGGCGACGTACGCGGTGGCCGATGAGGCCCGGTAGAAGAGGAAGGCGGACAGCGCGATCCAGACACCGAGCAGCACCCGCCGCGGTGCCCGGGCGGCGAAGCGGATCGAGAACACGATGATCGCGAGCAGCGCGACCGGCCCCAGCAGGTTGGCGTTGCCCATGATCCCCTGGATCCGGCCGCCGTCGAAGAGGTTGTCGCGCGACCAGTACACGATCGGGTCGTCGGCGGGTCCGCTCGGGACGACGAAACCCGGCAGGATCGGGCCGCCGATGAAGATCGACACCCAGAGCTCGAAGACGAGCGAGAGCGCCATCACCCACTTCAGCGCCGACGCGATCGCCCGCACGAGTTCGCGCCACGTCAGCACGCTGCCGATGAACAGACCCTGGAGGGTCGTGATCACCAGCAGCAGCAGCGTGAGCGCAGTCGCCTCGCGCCACTGCGACCAGATGATCGACAGCGCCGCCCAGGCCACGTAGGCGATCGTGAACCACGGCAGTCTGCGCCACTGGACGGGTGGTCGCACCGCGAACCAGAGGCCGAGCGAGAGGACCCCGCCGCCGATCGTCAGGATCGCCGTCGGGAGCTCGCCGATCGCGTTGATCCACGCCGTTCCGGACAGCGCCATGAACAGCACGAAGATGCACCATCCGCGCAGCATCAGGTGACCCGTCTTCTCGCGGACCGGTGCCGTCGGGGGCGCCGACGCCGGGTGCTTCGTGTGGACGGCCATCGTGATCAGGGTACCGCGTGAGCACCCGTAGCCTGGAGGCATGCTCGCGCCGATCACGAACACCCCCAGGGACTACGAGTGGGGCTCCACGACGCTGCTCGCGGGCCTCGAGGGCAGGACGCCGACCGGGGCTCACGAAGCCGAGATCTGGTTCGGCGACCACCCCGGCTGCCCCGCGGTGACGGCCGACGGGCGCCCGCTCGGCGCCTGGCTCGCGGACGAGGGAGTGACTGCCGGAGCGCCGGCGCACCTGCCGTTCCTGCTCAAGCTCCTCGCGGCGGCATCCTCGCTCTCCATCCAGGCGCACCCGTCCCGGGCGCAGGCCGTCGAGGCGTTCGCGCGGGAGGAGCGGGCGGGCATCCCGCGCGACGCCCCGCACCGCACGTACCGAGACGAGAACCACAAGCCCGAGCTGATCGTGGCGGTCAGCCCGACCTTCACGGCGCTGGCCGGAATCCGCGACCTCGATGCCACGCGCCGTCTGCTCGGCCTGCTCGGCGACGGCGGCCAGGTTCTGATCGAGCGCTTGGCGGGAGCGGATGCGGCAGCCGCAGTGCGCGGCGCGATCGAGTGGCTCCTCTCCGGCGACGCGGCGGCGGCAATCGCGGCGATCGCCGCGGCGGCGCGGACGGCGCAGTCCGACGAGTTCGCGGACGAGCTCGCCCTCATCCGGCGACTCGCGGCGGACTTCCCCGGTGACCCCGGCCTCGGCGTCGCCGTGCTGATGAACCTCGTCACCCTGCGGCGCGGTGAGGGGCTCTTCGTCCCAGCCGGCGTGCTCCACGCCTACCAGGACGGGCTCGGCGTCGAGATCATGGCAGCGAGCGACAACGTGCTCCGGGGCGGGTTGACGCCGAAGCACGTCGACGTCGGCGAACTCGTCCGCGTGCTGGATCCCACGCCCGGACCCGTCCCGGTGCTGCGTCCGGAGGAGATCGCCGGAGTCGCCCGGTTCGCACCCGACGTCCCGGATTTCGCGCTGCTGCGGGTGCAGGTGCGGTCGGATGCCGAGGTGGCGGTGCCGGTCGGAGCCGTCGCGATCGCCCTCGCGACGGCCGGCGCAGTGACCGTGCGAGGTGGCGCGACGGGGGAGGCGGCGGGGCTGGCGCCCGGCCGGGCGGTGCTTGCGACCCCCGACGAGGACGTGCTGACGCTGACCGGCTCGGGAGAGATCTTCATCGCGCTTCCCGGCGCGTGAGGCGTCGTCGTTTCCGCATCGTGATGGTGCGCGACACGCCGACGGCGCGTCGTAAACGTTCAAGCGCGGGGTGAGGCTTTACGATCTGCGACTTGACCCTGGCGAACTACACCGGTGTAATTACTCGTACACGCGGACCAGCGTGGGGGGTTAGTAGCTAGGAGAACGAGATGACGGGTTACCGTTCAGGCGTTCCCGACAATTGGTTCGTCGATCCGGTCCAGCTCGGGGTTCCGGGGGTGCGCCGTCCTCTTGAGGGGGAAGACGGCAATCCGCTGGGATGGCAGACCGATGCGCTGTGCGCACAGACAGATCCGGAGGCGTTCTTCCCGGAGAAGGGCGGCTCGACGCGCGACGCGAAGAAGATCTGCACGACATGCGACGTTCGCGGCGAATGCCTCGAATACGCGCTGCAGAACGACGAGCGTTTCGGGATCTGGGGCGGCCTCAGCGAGCGCGAGCGCCGGAAACTCAAGCGCCGCGCCAGCTGACCTCGGCAGAGACGCCGAGCGGACGGATGCTCGGCGTGATCATCCGCGACGCCGATTCGATGCTCGGAATCCGTTCCGCGAACAGCGGCGCGTTCCCCGAGCGGTGCTTTGGGACGCGCCTAGGCTGACCACGTCATGCCCGCCAGAGTCCACGCCATCCTCGTCGTGCGCCCCGATGGGCGCACCCCCGCCGCACACCACCTGCGGCGCACGCTCGCGGGCCTCGGCGACCAGACCAGGCGTGTCGATGCGCTGACGATCGTCGTCTGCGGAGATGATCCGGGCGTGGCCGCGGTCGCCGCGGCCTCCGAGGCGGAGTCGGTGATCACGGCCCCGGGCTCGACCGGATTCGCGGCCGCAACAGCGATGGCTTCGCTGCGGATCTCCGGCGACGCGGTGTGGATACTCGCGCAGGACACGGCGCCGGAGCCGGACGCCCTCGCGCGCCTCGTCGGCGCGCTCGAGCTCGGACCATCCGTCGCGTTCGTCGCCCCGAAGCTGGTGCGCTGGGACGACCGCACCGAGATCGTGTCGCTCGGAGAGAGCATGACCGCCTTCGGTCGCACCGTCGGGCTCGCCGACGGCGAACTGGACCAGGGCCAGCACGACGCGCGAGAGGACGTGCTCGGCAGCGACATCCGGGGCGTGCTCGCGCGGACGGAAGCGTGGCGCGAACTCGGGGGCATCGACCGGGCACTGATCGGTGCGGACGAGGGGCTCGACCTCGGCGTGCGCGCGCGACTGGGAGGCGCCCGGGTGCTGCTGGTGCCGACGGCCCTGGTCGCGGTCTCCGGTGACGGAGTGGCCGGCCTGCCCTCGCCGCTGACCGGCGCCCGACGCCGTCGTCGCGCCTACGCATCCCGGGTGGCCCAGCTGCACCGGCGCCTCGCGTACGCGGCTCCCGTCGCCGTGCCGTTCCTCTGGCTCGCGATCCTGCCGGTGGCGCTGTGGCGCAGCATCCTGCAGATCGTGCGCAAGCAGCCCGGACTCGTGCTGCCCGAGTGGGGTGCTGCTTTCGTCGCACTGGTGCGCCTGCCATCGATCGTGCGCTCCCGCGCCCGGATCAGGGCCGCGCGCACGACGGGCTGGTCCCAGCTCGCTCCGCTGCGCGTGTCGAAGCGCGAGCTCCGGGAGCAGCTGGACGACGAAGCGGATTCCACGAGCGGACCGCGGCGGGGGGAGCTCAGGTTCTTCACCGGCGGCGGAGCGTGGCTCGTGCTCGGCGCGCTGGTCGCCTCGATCGCCGCGTTCCCCGCGCTTGCGGCGTGGCCCGTCCTCGGCGGCGGCGGACTGCAGCCCCTCGCGACCCATGTCGCCCAGATGTGGACGGATGCCGCGTACGGACTGCGCGCGTCGGGGCTGGACACGATCGGCCCTGCGGACCCGTTCGCGGCGGTGCTGGCGGTCGTCGGCAGCCTGTGGCCCCTCGAGCCGTCGCGCGGGCTCGTGATCCTCTGGCTGCTGGCGCTGCCGCTGTCGGCGCTGGGCGGCTGGTTCGCGGCGACCCGGGTGACCGATCGCTCGCTGCTGCGCTTCGCCGGCGGCGCCGTGTGGGCGCTCGCGCCGACGCTGCTGGCCGCGCTCACCCAGGGCCGCCCGAGTGCGGTCATCGCGCATCTCCTGCTCCCCTGGCTCTTCTACGCGGGTTCGGTCGCGTACCGCTCGTGGGTGCCGGCCGGTGCGGCATCCCTCCTCTTCGCCGCCGTCGTGGCGTGCGCGCCGTCGCTCGCCCCTGCACTGGTCGTGCTGTGGATCGGCGCGATCGTGCTGACGCTCGTGCTGCGGCGCGGCCGCGGTGTGACGCGGATCGTGTGGGTCGTGGTACCCGGCGCCCTGCTGGCCGCGCCGCTGGTGTGGCAGCAGCTGCGCGACGGCAACGCGTGGGGCCTGCTCGCCGACCCCGGCCTGACCTGGGCCGGTGCGCAGGTCGGTGCCGATGCCGCCGGACGCGCCCTGCTTGCCGCGGGCTTCCCGACTTCCGACCTCGTCGCCTGGGTCAGCTTCATTCCCGGCGCTCCGACCTGGTGGGTGCCGCTGCTGGCGGCGCCCGTGGCGGTGCTCGCACTCCTGGCCCCCCTCACCCAGCGGTGGGCCGCCGGCATCGCACTCCTGGTGGTCGCGGCACTCGGTCTGGCGACGGCGTTCGCGGCGGTCGGGGTCTCGGTGGCGTTCGCCCAGTCGATCGCCGTGCCGCTCTGGCCCGGCGCGGGGCTCAGCCTGGCATGGCTGGGCGCGCTCGGCGGCGCCCTCGCTGCGCTCGACATCGGACTGGCCCCACGCCTCGGTGCGGTCCGCAATCTCGCCGCCGTCACCGTCATGCTGGCGCTCGTCGTCCTGGCGATGCCGTCGCTCACTGCGATGGCGCGCGGAACGGCCCAGCTGACGAACGGACCGGCGAGCACCCTGCCCGCGTACGTGAGTGCCGCAGGCAGTGAAGACCCGGACGTGGGAACGATCGTGATCACGCCCCAGAACTCGGGCGGGGCCTCGTCACGTGTGGTGTGGGGCGGCAGCGAGACGCTGAACGGGCAGGCGACGATCATCTCCACCGGTACGACCCCGACCCCGGCCGATCAGGAGGTGGCGACGCTCACGGCGAATCTCGTGACCTCGGCCGCCGACGATGTGATCGGCGATCTGGCCGGGCGTGGTGTGAGTTTCGTGCTCCTCGCTCCGGCCGTGGCACCGGAGTCGGAGCTCGCGCGTGCCTTCCGCCTGTCCGCAGCGACCGCACTGGATCAGCGCGACGGTCTGGACGCGGTGGGCGAGACAGCGAAGGGCGTGCTCTGGCGGGTCACCCAGCCGGTGGATCCCCGGGCCCAGGCGCCGGCATCCGTCCACGATCTGGCTCGCCTGATCGCGCTGGTGCAGCTGCTCGCCGTCGCGATCGCGATTCTGCTGGCGATCCCGACCGCGGCGTCGCGGCGCGAGGCGCGCCGCTCTCCGCGCGTGGTCGGACCGCACTGGAGGGAGGGCCGATGAGCGACCGCCGCGTCTTCCGCTGGGCGACCACGAGCGCGCGCCTGCTCGCCGGCACCCTCGTGGCGGTCGCCTTCGTCGTCGGCGTAGTCACGGCCGTCTCGATCCCGTGGCCGACCGTGGCCCGGGAGCCGGTCGCGATCGCCGCGACTCCGGCGCCGTCGGAGAGCATCCTCGCGTGCACGGGAGGGCTGCTCGCACTCGGTCGCGACTCCGAGGACCTCGGACGCATCGAGACGGCGGCACCCCAGACCGTGACGATCGGGGTGACCGCCGGCGCCCCCGATCCGACCTCGGCGCCGATGGCATCCCCCGCGCAGGACGCGATCTCGCCGCCGATCTCGGTGGTGGCCGAGCCGATCGACGGCGCGCGCACCGACGTCGCGGCATCCGGGTCGTCGACGGTCACCGCAGATGACCTCCGCGGCTTCGCGGCCTCGGCCTGTCGGCCCGCGCTCATGGAGTCCTGGCTGGTCGGAGGATCCGCCGCGACGGGTGCTGCCGACGTCGTCCTGCTCGCCAATCCCGGGACCGTCCCCGCGACCGTCCAGCTGACGGTGTACGGCGCGGGCGGGTCCCAAGTGCCCGCCGGCGGCAGCGACCTCGTCGTGGCCCCGGGAACCCAGATCGTGGTGCCCCTGGCCGGCCTGCTGCTGGGGGAGGAGAGCCCGGTGATCCGCGTCACGGCGGTCGGTGCCCCTGTGCAGGCGGCGCTCCAGACGAGCATCACCCGCACGCTCCTCGCGGGCGGCGTGGACCAGGTGGGCCCGATCGCCGTGGCCGAGCCGCAGCAGGTCATCCCCGGCGTGACGGTGACCCAGAACCCCGGCGCGGAGGGCGCATCGGAGGCGGCGACGCTCGTGCGGCTGCTCTCCCCGAACGCCGACACCACTGCCACGATCACCGCGTCGCCGATCGGCGCGGCGCCGCAGGCCGCGGTGCCGACCACCGTGCCCCTCACGGCCGGCATCCCGACGGAGGTGGAGCTCGGCGGGCTCGCAGTCGGCCAGTACACCGTCGAGGTCACGGCGCAGGCGGCCGTGGTCGCATCGGTGTGGCAGACGACCGGCTTCGGCGAGGGGGCGGACTTCGCCTGGTACACCTCGGCCCCGGTGGTGGCCGCACCGAGCCTGTTCGCGACTCCGCCGGGCCCGGTGCCGGTGCTCACCCTCGCCAATCCGACCGCGGACGACATCACGGTCACGGTGGACTCGGTCGACGGGTCATTCACGTCGGAGGTGACGGTCGCCCCAGGGCAGAGTGAGATCGTTCGACTCGCGGCGCGCACCGTGTACATGATGGATGCGGGTGGCGGCGGCATCCGCGCGGGCGTCTCGCAGACCGGTGACGGCGCACTCGCCGGGTTCCCGGTGTGGCCCTCGGATGCCGCAGCGAGGCAGATCGTCGTCTACCCCTAGCGGCCGTTCAGGCTCATGCGCCGCGGCGCCGGAGCACGCGCTTGAGTCCGCTCGGCAGGCGGCTGCCGTAGATGCGCGCCCAAAGGAACACCTCGAGGCGAAGCCGCTGCACCGGCGACAGGCTGCTCCGCCTGATCTCGGCCACGCCCGACCGATGCAGCGCACGAAGCTGCTCGGCGTCGTGCGGCCACGTCTTGGAGAGGCTGCCGGACTGGTAGTACTTCGTGCAGAGCACCTCGGGGACGCGGATGAAACCGCCGACCAGAGACAGCGCGAGCAGCCACGTCCAGTCGGCGGAGTACTCGCCCTGGCGATTGGGATGGATGCCGCCGACCGTCGCATAGCCCGACGCGCGGAAGAGACCGCGGTTGGGGACCCACCAGTCGCCGCGGCGACGGGCCATGACCCGTCCTCGCTCGAACGCGGTGCGGGTGCCTTCCAGCTCGTCGAAGGTGTACACGGCGACGCGACCGTCCCGTTCGTGCACCTCCATGTCAGTGAACGCCAGCACCGCGCCGTCATCGGGCGCCAGGGCGCGGACGAGCGTCTCGACGTACGTCGGTGCGACGACGTCGTCGTGGAAGGCGAAGAACATCAGCTCGCCGCCGGCCCGCGCCATGAGGTCGTTCGAGTTGCGCAGCCAGCCCAGGTTCTGGTCGCGCTCCAGTACCCGGACGTTCGTGCGGCCATCGGCGAACCGCCGCACCACGTCGAGGGTGTCATCGGAGGAGTGGTCGTCGCCGATCAGGATCTCCAGCCGCGCGTAGGTCTGTGCGGCGAGGCTGTCCAGCGTCCGCTGGATGAACGCAGCTCCGTTGTACGTCGGCACCAGCGCCGTCACGAGTGGGGCGGCATCGGGTGTGGGCACCCCATACTCCTTCCTGCCGACACGGGAGTGGCGATTCAGCCGGCGATCTCGGCGGCGAGCGCCGCGGAGGTCCATGGGGCGGTCGAGTACTTGCCGGTGTCGACGGAGTGGTATGAACCGCGGCGCTCGACGCCGTAGAGATTGCGCCGGTGAAGCCCCGCACCCGGGTCCTCGAGCCGGCCGGTCGCGCGTGCGAAGACGAATCCGCCGTGCACCTGGGCGGACTCGGCGTCGTCGAACACCGCGCCCACCCCCGGCAGGAGGCGCTCCAAGGAGGCCCGCACCCGCGCCATGAAGATCTCCGCATCCGCTCCGACCGGGAGCGGCGGAGCCTGCAGCTCCAGTTCCCCGCCCTCGGCGACGAGGCCGGCGGGATACCAGGAGAGGTAGAAGTCGCGGCCGTTGTAGTTCTTCACGTCGCCGAACGGCCCGACCGAGACCAGCGCGCTCGGCAGATCGTGACGGCTGCGCGTTCGAAGGAAGACGCAGAGCCGGAAACGGTGACTCCAGGGAGGCTGCGGGATGACGCCCGCCGTGACGTCGATCGGCAATCGCCCTGCCCAGAGCGCATTGATCACGACATCGAAGTCGTCTTCGTCTCCGCGTTCGTCACGGACGACCCACCGCCCGTCCGGGTCATCGCGCGGATGCGCCGCGACGACGGTCGTGCCGAGCCGCTGGACGACGTGGGTCTCGGCCGCCACGGCACCCGCGAGTCGATCCGCGAACCACTGCGTGTCGACGGACCGTTCGGGCACGCGGAAGCCCGCGACGATGTCATCGCCGGCCATCTCCCGCAGCTCCGACTGATCGATCTCCATCACCCGGGCGGCGGACACATCGACGAGGTAGCGGGATGCGTCGGGATGCCGGTGGATGAGGTCGCTGAGCGTCTCGAACTTCCGTCGCATCGCGTCCGGAGAAACCACGGAGTCGCGATGCAGGAGGTAGATGTCATCGTCCTGGGTCACATGACCGTCGAGACCCTCGCCGATCAGCTCGCGCGCGCGATCCGCGAAGCGCAGGCTGCCGGGAAGGATGTGCTCTGCGGTCGCGGTCGTCGGATCGGCGGCGTAGAGGTAGCCGAGGTGGATCTTGCCCTCGTTCCATCGGCTCGCCGCCTGCATCGGTGCCGCCTCACGGTCGATCAGCGTGACATCCACGCCTCGTCGGGCGAGGTCGATGGCGAGGGAGCTGCCCATGATGCCCGCGCCGAGGACCGCGACGCGGCGAACGGTCACGAAGCAGCCTGATCGTCGCGCGGATCGACTTCGGTGTATTCCGCGGCTTCGTAGGGCCCATCGGCGAAGACGATCAGGGTCGCACCGTCATCACGGTAGGTCTGCTGCGCCCAGACGCCGGCCTCGATGAGCAGGGCGGGGTGCCGTTCGTCGAGTGAGATCCGCGCGGTTTCGTCGCCGCGGCGAACGTCCACGTCGATCGTCCCCCCGGCGCGGAACAGCACCTGGCGCACGCGGCGGTGCGCATGGCCTCCGCGGACGGCGCCGCGGGGCGCGGTGATCACGAAGGCGCGGGCGACGTGGAAGCCGAACTCCTCGAGTGTGAGCGGGGTGAGGGAGCCGCGGGAGTCCGTGAACTGCTCGAGGGCGAGGATCTGCACCGCACCGTCGAGCAGGCGCAGAGGGGCGAGGTCGGGCGACATGCTCAGAACTGTAGCGGTGCGCACGCGCGCGTGGACGCCGTGGTCGCGGTCCTTCGCAGCGGCCCTTCGCAGCACCGACTAGAAGTACCGGAAGCGCTCGGGTCCGAGATCCCACGGATCCCGGTCGAGGTACTCGGCCGCGGCCCGGAAGACGCTGCTCTCGACCATCATCCGCTGGTGCAGATCGTCGTCCCGGTGGAGGTGGCTCAGGCGTTCGATCGGCAGCCGGTACATGATGATGCGCTTCTCATCCGTCAGCGCACGCCAGCGCGGGATGCCGTCGTCATCGGCGGTGGGGGGCATGTCGCCCACCTCGAAGCTGACGTCGCGCAGCTCCGGCCATGCCGAGCGCAGGAACTCCGCGGCCGTGCCGACCGCCAGATCGAACCGATCGACCCGCGTCTCCAGGGGTGGCAGCGGCGGGCGCACGATCGGGCTGCGACCCTCACGGCCGTGGCGGCCGTGCCGCGTCGGCCGTCGCACCGGCGACGACGCCTCCTTGCTGCGACGCCATGCCATTGCACCATGCTAGCCGCGCGGATGCGGCGCGGCACCGCCGCGCGGGTGGGAGCACTGGATAGCGTTGAGCCGATGCGCGAGAGACTCTGCTCCAAGGTGGGATGCGCCCGTGAGGCCGTCTCGACTCTGACGTACGACTACGCCGACCAGATGGCCGCGCTCGGGCCGCTGGGCGCGGGCGGCGACCCCCACGCGCACGATCTCTGCGCGATCCACACCGATCGGCTCTCGATGCCGCGCGGATGGGTCGTGGTCCGCCACGAGACGCTCGCCCAGCGCTGACGACGGGCGAGCACCGGGTGGCGGATGCCCCTGCGGCTCGCGGACGTCGAGGGGATCGTCTGGGAGAATGGGCGGATGAGCACCGATCTGAGCGCCCGTCCCACCGCCCCCGAGCGTGCCGGCGGGCTGGAGTTCCTTGTCGCCGACCTCTCGCTCGCTGAGGCGGGCCGCCACCAGATCCGCCTCGCCGAGAACGAGATGCCGGGCCTGATGGCGCTGCGCGAGGAGTTCGGTCCGACGCAGCCCCTCGCCGGTGCACGGATCGCCGGGTCGCTGCACATGACGGTGCAGACCGCGGTGCTGATCGAGACGCTGGTCGCGCTCGGCGCCCAGGTGCGCTGGGCGAGCTGCAACATCTTCTCCACCCAGGACGAGGCTGCGGCCGCTGTCGCGGTGGGCCCGACGGGCACCGTCGAGGCTCCGGCCGGCGTGCCCGTGTTCGCGTGGAAGGGCGAGTCGCTCGAGGAGTACTGGGCCTGCACCGACCGGATCTTCGACTGGTCGGCCGAGGGCTTCGCGGGTCCCGACCTCATTCTCGACGACGGCGGCGACGCGACCCTCCTGGTCCACAAGGGCGTCGAGTTCGAACGTGCGGGAGCCGTGCCGGATGCGGGCCCAGGCGACTCCGCCGAGTACCGGATCGTCCTGGCGACGCTCCGAGCGAGCCTCGCCCGCGATCCTCAGCGCTTCACGCGGATCGCGGATGAGCTCATCGGCGTGACCGAGGAGACCACGACAGGCGTGCACCGGCTCTACGAGCTTGCTGCGGCGGGTGAGCTGCTGTTCCCCGGGATCAACGTCAACGACTCGGTGACCAAGTCGAAGTTCGACAACAAGTACGGCATCCGTCACTCCCTGCCCGACGGACTGAACCGTGCGACCGACGTGCTCATCGGCGGCAAGACGGTGTTCGTCGTCGGCTACGGCGACGTCGGCAAGGGCGCCGCGGAGGCGCTGCGCGGGCAGGGTGCACGCGTGATCGTCGGCGAGATCGATCCGATCTGCGCTCTGCAGGCTGCGATGGACGGGTATCAGGTCGCGCGCCTGGACCGGGTGATCGGCGATGTCGACGTCGTCGTGACCGGCACCGGCAACAAGAACGTCGTCACGGTCGAGCATCTCCTCGGCCTGAAGCACCTCGCGATCGTCGCGAATGTCGGCCACTTCGACGATGAGATCGACATGGCCGGCCTGGAAGCGCTGGCGGGTGCCGAGTCGATCGAGATCAAGCCCCAGGTCCACGAATGGCGTCTGCCGAACGGTCGCAGCGTGCTCGTGCTCAGCGAGGGCCGTCTGATGAACCTCGGCAACGCCACCGGGCACCCGTCGTTCGTCATGAGCGCGTCGTTCACGAACCAGGTGCTCGCGCAGCTGGAGCTGTTCACGAACATCGAGGACTACCCGGTGGGCGTGCACACGCTGCCGAAGTCGCTCGACGAGAAGGTGGCGAGGCTGCACCTCGCCGCACTCGGCGTGGACCTGACGGAGCTGACCCCGGAGCAGGCCGCGTACATCGGCGTTCCGGTCGACGGACCGTACAAGCTCGACCACTACCGGTACTGACCGGCGGGCGACCCGGTCAGCGCGACGGGAATCCGCGTGGTGCGCCCGAAGCAGTCGAGGTGAGTGCGGCGACGCGCTGCTCCTCGAGCTGAAGCGCCCGCAGCTCGCGGTCGCGACGCACCGCCACGACCGCTCGGAGGAATGCCTCGCCGTCGACGGGCGGGACAGGCGAGACGTGTCCGGCGGTCTCGGCCGCGAGGGAGGCCGCGAGTCGCGCCCGCGCCGGCGGCTGCATCACGTCGGCGTTCTGGACGAACTGCGCGACCCGCCGTGACAGGCGGTCGGGCAGGCGCGCGACGTCGGCGATCGACGCCCACGCCACGAGGCTGGGCGGCACGCCGGGAGCGGGCATCGGCAGTCGCGGCGTTCGTGTGCGCTCGGAGTACGTCCCGGCCATGAGGTCGCCGAGTCGCTGCGCCCTCGGCGTGAAGGCGCCGACCAGGGCTGCGACCGCGCCGACGGTCAGCCAGATCTCGAACACGCCGACGAGCGCGCGGATGAACGCCTGCCGGAAGCCGGATGCACCGCCGTCGGTCCGCACGATCCGCCCGCCGACGGCGAGCTTGCCGAGACTGCGGCCGCGGGTCATCGTCTCGACGACGGTCGGTATCACGACGGTGACGGTGACCAGCACGACGACCGTCAGGATCGGCAGCGTGTTCAGCTCGAGGATGCTCCGGCCGACGAGCCACGATGTCACGAGCGCGAAGAGGATGAACACCAGCACGCCGAGGATCACGTCGATCAGGGTCCCGAGCCCGCGGAGGAAGAAGCCCACCGGCTGCACGTCGAGCGCGACAGCCTCCCCGGTGAGGATCTCGTCCTGCTGGATCTCGATCACCCTCGCCACCGGAGCAGCGGAGACCGGGGCGGCGGAATCCTGAGCGGGCATGGGTACAGTAAACCAAATGGACCTCGACGCCCTCGCCGCCGCCCGTCGGGAGGAGTGGGCGCGCCTCGATGAGCTGAGCCGCTCGCGCAGGCTCAGCGGGTCCGAGGTCGACGAGCTCGTCACGCGCTATCGCGCCGCATCCGCCGATCTGGCCGACATCAAGACCTCCGCCGGTCGCACCGCCCATGGCGACCACGTGTCGACCATGCTCGCGCGCGCAAGGCTGCGACTCACCGGCGCACCCGAGAACGTGGCGCGCCAGATTCCGCGGTTCTTCGCGCTCCAGCTGCCCGCTGCGCTCTACTGCGTCCGCTGGACCACGCTCGTCATCGCGGTCGCGTTCATCTCGGTCGTCGCCGTGGTCGCCTTCTGGATCTCGGGCGATCCGGCGCTCGTCGCTTCGCTCGGGAGCAAGGCTCAGCTCGAGTACTACGCGGAGAACAGCTTCACCGACTACTACAGCGAGAATCCTGCGGCCGTGTTCGCCGGGACGGTGTGGACGAACAACGCGTGGATCGCGGCGCAGTGCGTGCTCTTCGGCATCACCGGCGTGTGGCCGATCATGGTCCTCGTGCAGAACGCCGTGGGTGTCGGCACGGCGGCAGCGGTCATGCTCGCGTTCGACCGCGGTGACGTCTTCCTGCTGTTCATCCTTCCCCACGGCCTGCTGGAGCTCACGAGCATCTTCGTGGCGGCGGCGGCGGGCCTGCACATCTTCTGGGCGTGGGTGGCGCCGGGCCGCCGCTCACGCGGGGAGGCGCTGGCCGCCGCGGGCCGGTCGCTCGCGACCGTCGCGATCGGACTGATCGTCGCGCTGGCGATTTCGGGCGCGATCGAAGGCTTCGTCACCGCCCAGCCGTGGCCGTGGCCGGTCAAGATCGGCATCGGCGCGCTCGCGCTCGCGGCGTTCGTGTTCTACATGGTCTTCGTCGGCGGGCGTGCGTACCGCCGCGGCGAGACGGGCGATGTCACCGAGTACGAGGCCGGAACTCCGACCCTCGTCGCCGGCTGACCACGTCCCCCGCGACCTCGCCGCCGGCGAAAAGCTCCGGCGGCATCCCCGCCCCGTTCATCCGTCACGCGTGTACGCCGGGGGGCCGCATCCGCGTGCACGGGTGACGGATGAACGGGGGAAGCGGATGCCGCACCGAGGGTGCCAGGAACGCGGAAGGGCCGGCCGCCGAAGCGACCGACCCCTCCGGAATGTGCGCGGCTCAGGCCTTCTTCGTGCCGTCGAACAGCGCGCGATACGCGAAGCCCGCGATCAGGGCGCCGACGATCGGGAACACGATGAACACCCACAACTGGGTGAGGGCCTCTCCACCACCGTAGACAGCCGTCGCGATCGAGCGGGCCGGGTTGACCGACGCGTTGTCGATCGGGATGATCGCGAGGTGGATGAGCACCAGGGTCAGGCCGATCGCGAGTCCGGCGAAGTTGGAGCCGCGCGTCGAGTGCGTCACGCCGAGGATGACGATGACGAACAGCGCCGTGAAGAGCACTTCGACGATGACCGCGGCACCGACGCCGAAGCCGCCGGGAGAGAGCTCGTTCCAACCGTTGCTCGCGAAACCGCCGTCCTGGGCGTTTCCCAACCAGCCTTCCGGCCCGAACAGGCCGATCAGGACGACCAGGGTGGTCGCGATGAGCCCGCCGACGATCTGGACGATGATGTACGGCAGCACGCCCCTCCACGGGAACCGGCCCGCCGCGGCGAGGCCGAGGGTCACCGCCGGGTTGAAGTGGCCGCCCGAGATGGGGCCGAACGCGTACGCGCCGGCGATGACCGTGATGCCGACCGCGAGCGAGACGCCGAGGAATCCGACGCCCTTGTTCGCAGCTTCCGTGCCTTCACCGAATCCGGCGGCGAACAGCGCGGTGCTGATCACGCCGAGCACGAGGAGGAAGGTGCCGAACGCTTCGGCGATGAGGGTCGCCGCGGTCGAGGGACCGGCCGCCACCTTGTCGGGCGTGTGGTCCAGCTCGGTCGGCCGGACACGCTTGTCGGGACGCGGGTCGCTCTGCGACGGCGCGTGGTCGAGATCGGTGGGATCTACGGGCTTTTCTGGACGCGGGTCGCTCATGATGACTCGTTCCCTTCAGACTCGGTGGATGGCGGAATATCCGCCCGCCGAGAGCCTAGGACATGTACAGCACCTTCTCAGGGAACGGCTCCGGTGAGGCGTGGATGCCGGTAACGCGGCGTCACGGAGCACGCCGGCGCCCCGCTGTTCAGAGTCGCCCGGTCGCCTTGAGTTCGAGATATCGGTCGGCGATGCGCGGCGGCAGCGCCTCCGGCGAGTCGGCGACGGCCTCGGCCCCGGCGCGGCCGATCGCGGAAGCGACGCGTGCGGCGTCGCGGATGCCGCGCTCGATCGCAGCCGCCCGGTAGACCGTGGCGGCGTCCCTCACGTCGTCGGGCATCTTCTCCGTGTCGGTCACCGTGCCCACGAGGACATGCGCGCGCCGCGACAGCGCGGGCAGGGAGCCGAGGAATCCGCGCGCAGCCTCAGGTGCGTCCTGGGCGGTCAGCAGGACCACGAGCGACGGGCGCGAGGTCAGTGCGCGCACCTGTGCGAACGCGGCGTCCCAGTCCGTGTCGATCAGCTGCGGCTCGACCGGCGCCATCGCGTCCACGAGCGCCGGCAGGAGCGCTGGTCCCTCCACCCGGGTCACACGGGCGCGCGTGACCCGGTCGAACATGAGCAGGTGCGTGTGGTCGCCCGCTCGGGTCGCGAGGGCGGCGAGCAGCAGGGCGGCCTCCATCGCGGCATCCAGCCGGACGCCGTCGCCGACCCTGGCCGCGGCGGTTCGGCCGGTGTCGATCACGATCACGACGTGCCGGTCGCGCTCCGGCCGCCAGGTGCGGAGCATGGTGGTGCCGGCCCGGGCGGTCGCACGCCAGTCGATCGAGCGCACGTCGTCGCCGCGTACGTACTCGCGCAGGCTGTCGAATTCGGTGCCCTGCCCTCGAACCTGGACGCTCGTGTTCCCGTCCAGCTCGCGAAGGCGCGCGAGCCGCGACGGCAGATGCCGGCGCGCGGTGAACGGCGGCAGCACGCGGATGGCCCCGGCCGCGGCGATCCGCGCCTGCCGTCCGGCCAATCGCAGCGGCCCGTCCGACCGGACGACGACGAACTCGGACCTGAGTTCGCCCCTGCGGCGGGGGAGCAGCGGCACGGTCACGGCGCGCCGTTCACCGGGCGGCACATCGATCTCGGGCCGGTCGGCGGGCGCCCCCGCTGTCGGCTGCCACGCGTCGCGGATCCGGCCGCGCAGTCGGCGTCCGCCCGTGTTCTGCACCCACAGCTGCGTCTCGGTCGGCTGGCCGAGGAGGACACGTCGTGGGATGCGGCGCTGCACGAGGATCCGGCGCGGATCGGCCGCCGCGGCGGCATCCGCGAACGCCACGAGCGCGCACAGGACGATCCATCCGACCGCCGCCACCCACGCATCCACACCCGCGATGGCGAGCACCACGACGGGCACCGCGCCGACGGCGACCAGGAGGGGCAGGCGCCCGGTGAGGAACATTTTCTCCGTATCTCGATACGCTCGCTGGCGCTCGTTACTCGATCTTGACCCGGATCCGCATCAACGCCGGCTTCGAGCGCATTGATCCGGATCGCGTCAAATGGGCACGCGCGTCTGCTGCAGCACCGAGCCGAGGACGGCGTCGACCGAGACGCCCTCCAGCTCCGCGTCGGGCCGCAGGCGGATGCGGTGGCGCCAGGTCGGCACGAGCATCGTCTGCACGTGATCGGGGGTGATCGCCGGGTAGCCGCCCAGCCACGCCCATGCCTTGGCCGCCGCCAGGAGCGCCGTCGTGGCGCGCGGGCTCACCCCGAGCTGCACCGAGGGGCTGCGTCTGGTCGCCTGGGCGAGGTCGACCACGTAGCCGAGCACGTCGTCCGCGACCGTGACCGAGGCGGCGGCACGCTGGGCGGCGCGGATCTCATCCGCGGTGGCCGCCTGCCGCAGCCCGGCGGCGGCGAGGTTGCGCGGATCGAACCCCTCGGCGTGCCGGCGCAGCACGGCCAGCTCGGCATCCCTCGGCGGGATGTCGACGATGAGCTTCAACAGGAACCGATCCAGCTGCGCCTCCGGCAGGGTGTACGTGCCCTCCTGCTCGATCGGGTTCTGCGTGGCGGCCACGAGGAATGGGTCGGGGAGGGGCCTGGTGACCCCGTCGGTCGAGACCTGTCGCTCCTCCATGGCCTCCAGGAGCGCGGACTGGGTCTTCGGCGGCGTGCGGTTGATCTCGTCGGCCAGCACCACGTTCGTGAACACCGGGCCCTCACGGAACTCGAACTCACCCGCGCGCGCGTCGTACACGAGCGACCCGGAGACATCGCCCGGCATCAGGTCGGGCGTGAACTGGATGCGCTTCGTGTCCAGTCCGAGCGCACCGCTGAACGCGCGCACGAGCAGTGTCTTCGCGACGCCGGGAACGCCCTCCAGCAGCACGTGTCCGCGAGCCAGAAGCGCGATGAGCAGGCCGGTCACGGTGCCGTCCTGCCCGATGACGGCCTTGCCGACCTCGATGCGGACGCGGTTCATCGCCTCGCGCAGGGCGGCATCGTCCGGCGCGCTCGCGGTGGCGTCGGCGGGCGATGCCTGTGGGGTGGGGTCTGTCATCGGGTGTTCCTTTCGGGACGCACGGCCGTGTGCACGGCCTCCTCGAGAGCGCGCAGCCGCTGGGCGAGCGCGACCAGCTCTGCATCTGTGCGGGGGAGTTCGTCGATCAGGATGCCGCGCACCGCGCCGCGGTCGATCCGGCCGCGGGCGGCCGCGGCATCCGCGATCTCCTCGGCCGAGGCGGACGGGCCGAGGCCGAGCAGGCGCCCGAGGCGGCCGAGCGAGCCGATCCGCAGCTGATCGGCCGCGTGGAGCGCATCCCGCGCGTGGGCGTACAGGCGCGCACGGCCTTCGGTGGTCTCGGCCGCGCGAACGGTGACGGGCAGACGCTCCACGACCAGCGGACCGAACCGGCGTCCGCGCCAGATCGCCGCCGCGATGCCCGCGACCAGCAGCAGCATGATGACCGGGCTGACCCACGGCGGGGTCAGCTCGCCGAGCGTCGGGTCGCCCGCGGACAGGTCGCTGTCGGCGATGTCCGGCATGTACCAGACGAGCGTCGGGTGCCGCCCGAGGAGGTTGACTGCCAGCGCGGCGTTGCCGTCCTCGGCGAGGTGCTCGTTCGTGAACAGCGCACGCCCGTCGACCGCGATGGAGCGTCCGCCCGGACGCTCGGCGGCGAGCAGGCCGTAACCGCCGCCGGTCGGATAGCACGCCGTCATCTGCGCGCCGGGCTCGTAGATCGCACCCGGCGCCACACCGCCGGCGCGATCCGCGTCGGCCAGCTCGCAGGCGGGGTCCACGACGCTGCCGGGCCCGACGCCGTACGTGCTCGATCCGGGCAGGAACAGGCGGAGGGTGCGGGCACGGGGGTCGATCAGCGCGACATCGGCGGCCGCATCCGTCAGGGCGGTCACGGCCTCGTCGGAGAGGTAGGGCGCGTCGGGCAGCGCCAGCGTCGCGGCATCGCCTGCCAGAGCCGCTTGGGCGGCAGCACGGTCGCGGACGACCACGACATCGACGCCGTGCTCGCGCAGGATCTCGGCCAGCGCCCGTGTGCCGTTGGGTCCGGCGGACTCGGGGTCGAGCACATCGCGCTGGTTCCACTGGCCGATCCCCGCGAGCAGCGAGCCCACGATCCCAACCCCGACGAGCACCACCGCGATGACGATCCATCCCGTGACCCGCCGGCGGCGGGTGTCCGCGACGGGTGTGGGGGCGTGATCCTGGAGGGCGGTCATGCGGGCGCACCCGACATCACGAGAAGCACCGGACGTGCGGCGCTCACGGCGTCATCGACTGCGGCGATCCGCCGGTACAGCTCTTCGGTTCCGGGCCGACGCAGATAGCGCACGTCGTCGAACGCCTCGGCAGCCGTCTCGAGCTCGTCGGCGGATGCGGGAAACGCGCGCGCGGCAGCGCGTGCGAACGCGTGCACGGTCGCTCCAGGAGGGGTGTCCACCGCACCGCGTTCGACGAGGCCACGCGCCAGGGCGCGGAATCGGAGCACGATCGCGGCATCCCATTCGCCCTTCGAGGCGTGCGATGCCGCGTCCCTGCGGAGTCCGGCCGCGCTGCGCTGCTCGTCCCGACCGAACAGGGCCGTCGCCGCCCGCGCGCGGCCCGTCGTGCGCGGCACGCCCCACACCAGGAACGCCGCGACGATCACCAGGACGACGACGACGGCCGCGATCACCCCGAACCAGGGGCCCCAGTCGCCTGAGAGCTGCGTTCCGAACAGCGACTCGAAGAATTCGGCGATCGCCTGGGCGATGCGGTCGAGCGGCGTCGGCTCGGCCGCCGCGTACGCCGGGTCGGACAGCTCGCGCTCGGCCCACCTGCGTGCCTCGTCCCCGTCCGGCGTGAGCGGCGGCACCGATGCCGCGAGGCGGCCGAGCGCGCCGACTACGACCACGGCGACTCGGGGTCGATCGCGTCACCCTGTGCTCCGGGCGCGGCCCAGCGGGTCGACGCGGGCGGCGTGTCGTCGGCGGGTGCCGGCGCGGCGGGTTCCGGCGGGGAGACGGGAGCGACCGGTGGCGGGGCCGGGCTGTAGGGCGCCGCGGCCGGCGCAGGATGCTGTGGACCCGCAGAGGGCTGGGTCGGGTATGCCTGGCCCGGGTACGGCTGGGTCGGGTATGCCTGACCCGGGTGCGGCTGGGTCGGGTATGCCTGACCCGGATGCGGCTGCGGGGCGTACCCCTGACCCGGGTACGGCTGAGGCGCGTACGCCTGGCCCGGGTACGGCGGCGGATAGCCGGCGCCGGGCGCGAACGCGGGAGCCGGATACGCCACGGGACGCGGCGCGATCACCCGGCCGATGTTCTCCAGGTACGGGTCGGTGAGACCGATCGCTCCGGCATCACGCCGCTCGACGTAGGTCAGCAGGTCGATGTCGAGGCCCTCGCGCCGCACGCGGCAGTCGATGTAGATGATCGCCGTCGCCGTGGCCTGCACCACGACCGCGACCGACTGGATGAGGAGCGTCACGATCTGCGTGAGCACGACCGTCACGACGATCCCGATGATCGCGCTCGGCTCGGGGTCGCCCGTGGGACTGATGATCGTCGTCACGATCGTCGACAGGAAGGAGAAGGGGATGCTGACGACCTGTGCGATCGTGCCGAAGACCAGTGAGATGATCACGATCACGCCCAGCGCCGGCCAGAACCGGCCACGGATCAGGGTCCAGGAGCGGCCGATCGCGGTGCGGATCGTCGCACGCTCGAGGATGATCGTCGCGGGCGCCAGCAGCAGCTTGGTCGACAGCCACAGGGTGAGCGGGATGGCGGCGAGGAACGCGAGGATCGTCAGTGCGACTGCGGCCGGCAGGGCGGCGACCCCGATCGCGAAGATCACCGCGGCGACCACGCCGATGAGCAGGAGGGCGGCGAGGGCGAGAAGGAATGAGTATCCGATCAGTCGCCACGCCACCGGCTTGACGCGCTGCCACAGCGCGCGGAGGGTCAGCTTCTCCGCGACGGCGGCGTGGGCCACCTCGCTGACCACCACCCCCTGCACGATCACGCCGAGCGCGCCGGCGGCGAGCCCGAGGACGATGCCCGTGATCGCAGTGAGCGCGATCGAGCCGGCCATGACCGCGTCGAACTCGTCGGTGCCTTCGCGGAGGGTGTCCAGACGGGTGAACGACGCGAAGGCGACCGCGCCGACGCCGAGGAGGACCAGGATGTACGCGGCGGTCTGCACGCACAGGGCGAAGCCGAGCAGCACCCGCGGATTCTGCCGCAGTGCCGCGAACGAGCGTCCGAGGATCGTGCCGAACGTCAGCGGCCGCAGCGGGATGATCCCAGGGCGGGACGCCGGCGTCCAGGCCGGATAGGCGGTCACGGATGCCCCTCCTCGTGCTGTCGGGCTGAGTCACCATCGTGCCACACCGGGGTGCTCGCTCAGCGGTCGCTCGGCGCGCGTGCGGGGTACGCTCGGCCTGCGCACAGGCGTGGTCGACTACTCTGTGGAGAGCGCAGGGGACGGCGCGATGACTCGCCGCGCCCCGGCCGGACGCAAAGGACGAAACGCGCGAGATGACATCACGCATCCTGGTGGTCGACGACGACACCGCCCTCGCCGAGATGATCGGCATCGTGCTTCGCACCGAGGGATTCGACACGGTGTTCTGCGCCGACGGCGTGAAGGCGGTCGACATCTGGCGGGCCGAGCGTCCCGACCTCATCCTGCTCGACCTCATGCTGCCCGGCATGGACGGCATCGAGATCTGCAACCGCGTGCGCGCCGAGTCGGGCGTGCCGATCATCATGCTGACTGCGCGGACCGACACGGCAGACGTCGTGAAGGGCCTGGAGTCCGGTGCTGACGACTACATCGTCAAGCCCTTCAACCCGAAGGAGCTCGTCGCCCGCATCCGAACGCGCCTGCGCCCGGCATCGCAGCCGGTCAACGAGACGCTGCGCATCGGCGACCTCGCCGTCGACGTCGCCGCGCACGAGGTGCGTCGCGACGACGCCCCGATCGCACTGACCCCCCTCGAGTTCGAGCTGCTCGTGGCGCTCGCCTCCAAGCCGCAGCAGGTGTTCTCGCGCGAGATGCTCCTCGAGCAGGTCTGGGGCTACCACTACAAGGCCGACACCAGACTCGTGAACGTGCACGTCCAGCGACTGCGCGCGAAGGTCGAACTCGACCCCGACAACCCGAAGATCGTCACGACGGTGCGCGGCGTCGGCTACCGCGCCGGCGCCGTGGTGTGAGCGGACGATGCCTCCCGCGAGGGCGGTTTCGGCAACTCGCCCGACCCTGACGGCGTGGCGGGACTGGAGATCGTGGCCGGAGAGCCTCGCGAGCCTCTGGCGCCGCTCGCTGCGGTTCCGCACGATCCTGGTGACCCTCGCGCTCACCGCGCTTGCGATCCTGGTCGCCTGCATCTGGATGGCCCTCGCGATCCAGAACGACCTGTTCCAGGCACGCAAGGACCAGGTCCTCGCCGACTCGCTCAGGGCGACGCAGGCCGCGCAGGCGACGCTGGATGCCGCGGCGGTGCAGGGCGACAGCATCCAGATCCAGAACCTCATGACGAGCGTGCGCGACACGCTCGCCGAGCGCTCCTCGACCGACATGATCGCCGCGTTCCGGATCGATCGCACGCCGTCCCAGCTCGCCCCGCAGAACTTCACGACACCCGGGCTGACCGAGGACGTCATCTCGGCGGGGATGCACGACGCGGTGCAGTCCGATCCGAATCAGCAGTGGTGGCAGTCGGTCGCGCTGCCGCTGACGGAGGGCCCGGTGCCCGGGATCATCGTCGGCCAGCAGCTCATGGTTCCCGATGTCGGCGGCTACGAGCTCTACCTCGCCTACGACCTCGGCGGCGCCTCGCAGACGCTGGGATTCGTGCAGACGACGCTGTGGATCGTGGGCATCTCGCTCATCGTGCTGATCGGCGCGATCTCCTGGTTCGTGCTGCGTTCGGTGACGATCCCGATCGGGGAGGCGGCCGACACCAGCGCCAAGCTGGCCTCCGGCGAGCTCGGCGTGCGCCTGCCGGTGCGCGGCGAGGATGAGCTGGCGACACTGGGTCGCTCGTTCAACGCGATGGCCGACAGCATCGAGTCGCAGATCAAGGAGCTGGCCGATCTCTCCCTGGTGCAGCAGCGGTTCGTCTCGGATGTGTCGCACGAACTGCGCACCCCGCTGACGACGATCCGGCTCGCGGCCGACATGATCAACGACCAGCGCGACGAATTCGATCCCGCCACGGCCCGCGCGGCGGAGTTGCTGAACGCCCAGGTGCAGCGCTTCGAGACGCTCCTGACCGACCTGCTCGAGATCAGCCGGTACGACGCCGGGTCGGTCCAGCTGGAGCTTGAGCCGACGAGCCTCGCGCACCTCGCCGAGGACGTCATCGGCTCCATGCAGCAGCTGGCCGAGCAGCACGGCACCGATATCCGCCTGGTCGCGCCCGGCGGGTACTCGCCGGTCGAGATGGACCCGCGGCGGGTGCGGCGCGTCGTGCGGAACCTGCTCGGCAATGCGATCGAGCACGGTGAGGGGCGCCCGATCGTCATCACGGTCGACAGCGACCAGCAGGCCGTCGCACTGGGTGTGCGCGACTTCGGGCTCGGCATGAAGCCCGAAGACGTCGAGCGCGTGTTCGACCGCTTCTGGCGCGCCGACCCGTCGCGCACGCGCACGATCGGCGGCACCGGCCTGGGCCTGTCGATCGCGCTGGGCGATGCGCGACTCCACGGCGGCGAGCTCGCGGTGTGGTCCGATCTGGGGCGCGGATCCAACTTCGTCCTCACGCTTCCGCGTCAGGGCGGCAGGCTCCGGACGCCGTCACCCATTCCGGTCGACCCGGGCGATGACTCGATCGCCGCGATCGACGATCTCGGCCTCACCCAGCCGATCACGGTCCTCACCCTCGAATCGACGACGGATGCCGCCACGACGCGTGGAGGCGGATCGTGAACCGGCGACGCGGCATCCTGGCGAGCGTCCTCGTCGTCGCGGCGCTCGTCCTCTCCGCGTGCACCGGCCTGCCCGTCAGCGGACCGGTCAACCCCGGCCTGGCGGCGGGGGAGGATGCCGGCTCCCCTGAGTTCCTGTTCCGCCCCGACGAGCCGCAGCCCGGCGCGACCCCCGAGCAGATCGTCGAGGGCTTCATCCGCGCGGGCTCGGGTCCGGGTCCTGCCGCGAACTGGGAGGTCGCGAGGATGTTCCTCGCGCCCTCGATCCGGGAGACCTGGAAGCCCGAGGCGAGCGTCACGATCGATCTGCCCGACGATCGCGAGCCCGTCTCGCCGAGCGAGGGCGCGGTGGAGCTGTCGCTCGTGGCGGTTGCCACCGTCGACCAGAACGGGGCGTATCAGCCCGACGCGGGCATCACGCAGCTGTCGTTCCGGCTCGCCCAGCAGGACGACGGCGAGTGGCGGATCACCGAGGCGCCGGACGGGGTGGTGATCGACCGGGATGTCTTCGCGAACGTCTTCCATCGCTATTCGCTCATGTACTTCGATCCGACCTGGCAGTTCCTGGTACCGGACGTGCGGTGGTTTCCGACCACGAACGCCGCGACCCGGATCGCGGATGCGCTCGTCGACGGCGCGCCGAGCGGCTGGCTGGCCGAGTCGGTCCGCAACTCGTTCCCGGAGAGCGTTTCGCTGGCGCGCCCCTCCGTGCCCCTCGAGTCGGGCGTCGCGCAGGTGACGCTGAGCGCGGAGGCTCTGCTCGTCGAGTCCACGACCCTCGATCGCATGCAGACCCAGCTGAGCGCGAGTCTGGCCACCGCCGGGGTCTCCGGCGCCCAGATGTCCGTCGCGTCGACGCCGCTCACCGCCGAGACCGTCTCGACGCGCTCGACGCGCGTCACCGGACCGCCGCTGGTGCTGACCGAGGAGGGCTTCGGATTCCTCTCCGGCGACGAGCTGACCCCCGTCCCCGGTCTCTCCGACGCGATGGACCTCGTCGAGCCGCTGGCGATCCAGGTGGCGCCCGATCGCGACTTCGCCGCCGTGCGACTGGTCGGCGACGCGGTGGCGAGGGTGCCGTCCGACGGCGACATCGCGGTGATCGACTCGCGCCCGGGACTGGTGGATCCGAGCGCCGACCCGTTCGGCTACATCTGGAGCGTGCCCCGCGATCGGCCGACCGAGATCGCCGTGTTCTCGGCGGACGGAGTGCAGTCCGCCGTCGCCGACGCGTGGCCGGGCGCCACGCAGGTCCTCGCGATGTCCGTCTCGCGCGACGGGACGCGACTCGCGGCGCTGCTGGTCAGCGGCGGGCGCTCAGAGGTCTGGATCGCCGGCATCGTGCGCGGTGCCGACAACGTGCCGGAGCGGCTCGGGGATCCGGTGCCCCTCGGACCGCTCGTGGGCACCGGCTCCGGCCTCGCCTGGCTCGACGACACCACCCTGGGCCTGCTCAGCTCCGAGGCCGGCGGTCCGCTTTTCACCCAGCAGCTGATCGGAGGACCCGCCACCGCGACCGACGCGCCGCAGGGCGCGGCATCCGTGGCGGGAGCGACCTCGATCTCGACCGTGCGGCTGCGCACCGACGACGGCTCGCTGTACGTGAAGCGCGGAGCGAACTGGCAGCGCACCACGAGCGGCATCCTGATCCTCGCGACGCAGCAGGGGTCGCCGCAGTAGCGCCCGATCGCGCGGCGAGTCCTCCCCAAGGGCAGGGGGACGCCCCGAGTGCACCCGGGTGCGCACCGGTGACGTCCGATTGACGCCGACCCCGCACGATGAGCTGATGGAACCTGACCTGCGGGTCGGCGCTGTGCTGCGCGGCGCGCTCGCCGACGCTCTCGCCCTCGTGCTCCCGGTGGCGTGCGCCGGGTGCGATGAACCCGACGTGCCGCTGTGCCCGACCTGCGCCGGGCAGCTGCGACCACAGCCCGCTCGTCGTGCGCTGACGGTCACGGTGTGGAGCGGCCTGCCCTTCCATGGCGTCACCGCCCGCGTCGTCCGTGCACTCAAGGAGGACGGCCGCACCGGCCTCGCGCGCGAGCTCGCGCCGGCACTCCGGGCGGCGGTCGATGCGGCGGCCGGGGACCGACGGGACGTCGTCGTGGTGCCTGTCCCGACCTCGCGCGCGGCCTTCCGGCGGCGCGGGTACCGCGTCGTCGAGCTCGTGGCGCGCCGAGCCGGCCTTCGCACGGCACGCCTGCTGCTCACGGCGCGGCGGGCGGCGGATCAGCGCGGCCTCGGGCGTGCCGAGCGCCGCCGGAACGTGGCTCACACGCTTCGCGCACGGGCTGTCGAGGGGCTTCGTGTCGTCGTGATCGACGACGTCGTCACCACCGGCGCGACCCTCGACGAGGCCGTTCGCGCCCTCCGCGAGGGCGGCGCCGACGTGATCGGAGCGGCCGCGATCGCCGCGACGCCGAGCCGGATGAACCGATTGTGAAGCATTGCAAACTCACACGTGACATGGCGACGACGCGGGGCTAGCGTGGGCAGGACAAGGCGACTCAGGGTCCGCCCTTGACCGGGAGGACCGGAACAAGGAGGTCAGGGATGGAAACCAGCATCGTCGGCGTGGGAGTGGGTATCACCGATCGCTTCCGCTCGGTCGTCGAAGACAAGGCCGCCCGCATAGAGCACCTTGCGCCACGCGCTCAGCGCGTGGACATCAAAGTGACCCACCGTGCCTATCACAACGGTCGCATGGAGGACGAGACGGTCGAGCTCACGCTCACCGGCAAGGGTCCTCTCGTGCGGGCCGAGGCGACGGATGCCGACAAGTTCGCCGCCCTCGACATGGCGGTCGACAAGCTGTGCGAGCAGCTCCGGCGCGCGAAGGACAAGCGCGTCGATGCCCGCAACCACCCGCGTGGCGCGAAGTTCGAGAAGGGCAGCGGCGAGCTGTCCGGGATCGATCTGCAGCCTGCGTCCCTCGATGTCATGCGGGCGGTCGCGACCGGCGAGATCCCGATCATCACGGGCAACGAAGACGAAGAGGGCTACACCCCCGTCGTCATCCGCACGAAGGAATTCGATCCGGAGTGGATGCCGGTCGAGGAGGCGGTCGACCGCATGGAGCTGGTCGGCCACGACTTCTTCCTGTTCATCGACGCCCGCACCGATCACCCCAGCGTCGTCTATCGCCGGAAAGGCTGGGACTACGGCGTCATCTCGCTGACCGCGCAGAGCGCGCCGGCGGCGGTCGCCTAGACGCGATCGACCGAACAAACGAACGGGATGCCTCCACGGAGGCATCCCGTTCCGTTCGTCGGACGTGCTCAGTCGAACATGCCGCCCAGCAGGCTCCCGATGACCAGGCCACCGAGGATGCCGCCCATCGCGTCGCCGTTGCCGCCGCGTCGCTGACCGCCGTCGCCGCCGTAGCCCCAGCCGCCGGGGCCGCCGGGGGGCCGTGACTGGTCGATGTCCCGCTGCGCGAGCTGCAGCCCCTCGCTCGCGAGATAGGCGACGCGCCGCGACATCGCCAGCGCCTCCTCGCGGTGGTCCTCGTCGATGCTCGTCGCCGCCGCGGCGGACGCACCGAGGTAGCGGTCGAGGTCGACGCGGATGCGCTCGGCTTCGGCCACGCGGGTGCGTGCGTCTGCGCCGATCCAGCCGCGGTGGCCGGCGATCACGTCTTTGGCGACGGCAAGCTGACGGTCGGCGTCGTCGATCGAGTGGCGCACGTGCTCCAGCGGCGGGATCTGGCGCGCGGCCCTCTCCCGGGCGGTGGCGATCGCGGCATCCAGTGCGGTGTTCGCGGTGCGCAGGCGGGTGAGATCGGCGAACGGATCGGTCTTCGCGCCGGCGGGCGGCAGCAGCACGAGCGCCTGCTCCAGTGCGGTCACGGCGGTGGCGACCGCGGGCACCGCGGGGGCGTCGCGGGCCTCGATCAGGTCGCCGCGCGAGTCCTCGACGACGGCGGCGAGCGTCGACTCGGCCCGCAGGGCTTCGATCTCGTACGTCTCGACGGCGTCGATCAAGGCAGCGGCGCGACGGCCGGCCTCGATGGCCGTCTCCAACGCCAGGTTCGCCTGCTCGCGCTGACCGGCCTCGCGCCGGCGCGTCGCGATCCCGGCGCTGTGCTCCGCGAACTTCAGCAGCTGCTCGGCCTCGTCGGCGTTCTCGGCGATCTGGGCGAGCGCCGCGACGGAGTACCGCTGCGTCAGCCGCTCGATGGTGTCGCGCGTCTGGGGCAGACGCGCGCGCTGACGCACGGCGTCCTCCTCGATCCCGGCGAGGATCTCGGGCGCCCGCCGCGCCTTCGCGATCGGCTCCGCGAGCGCGGCGGTGCGATCGTCCAGCAGCTCCTCGGCCCATTCGCTCAGCTGGATGATGCGCGCATTCCGGGTGCGCAGCTCCTCGGCAGTGTCGGGGATCTCGTCGAAGTTGAGCTGATTCAGGTGGAACGCCTCGCGCAGGTGCCGGCGCACTGCGGCGAGCGCATCGCGCAGCTCCGTGGTCGGTCCCACCCCGAGCTCGAGCTCGGCGAAGTCGAGCTCATCGGCCGTCACCCGGATGCGCTCGTCCGCGGCGACCAGCGCCTGGCCGGCACGCCGCGCCAGGTCGGCGTCCTGAGCCTCCAGAGCTTCCTGCTCCTCGCGCTTGCGTTTACCCCAGAATCCAGCCATGCCTCGATCCTAGGTTCGCTTTCCTGGGCGGACGCTCGGGTTCGCGGCGGGCGGAGCGTTCGCGCGTCACGCGCGCGGTTCCACCTGCTGCGGGTGCGGCGCGCGTGCAGCGCGCTCGGTGCGCCGACGGCCGGTCGTGAGGGCGTCAGCCCTTGTGGCGGGGCTTGCGCGGCGGGCGCTCATCGCCGCCGGCACGGCGGCCGGGGGCGCCGGTGTCCAGTCGGAGCTCGATGAGCCTGCCCGAGATGCGTGTGTCGGCGAGCCGTTCGAGCGTCTCGCGGGGCAGGTCGGCGGGCAGCTCCACCAGGGAGAAGTCCGGGCGGATCTGGATCGCTCCGAAGTCGCCGCGGCTGAGTCCGCCCTCATTGGCGAGGGCCCCGACGATCTGGCGGGGCTCGACGCGGTGGCGCTTGCCGACCGCGATGCGGTACGTCGCGAACCGGCCGCCGCTCGGTCGCTGGCGGCGCTCCGGGCGGTCGTCCCGATCGAACCGCCCGGGCCGGTCGCCTCGGTCGCCGCGGTCGTCGAAGCCGCGGCGCTGCTGCTCCGGCTCCGGCTCGAGCAGCAGCGGGGACTCGCCCTGTGCGACGACCGCGAGGGCCGCTGCCACATCCACCTCGGGCACGTCGTGGTTGCGGACGTAGTGTGCGATCACGTCGCGGAACCCGTCGATGCGCTCGGACTGGGCCAGCGCCGCGGTGATCCGGTCGTCGAATCTCGCGAGCCGCGTGACGTTCACGTCGTCGGCGGTCGGCAGCTGCATCTGGGTGAGGGGCTGACGGGTGGCCCGCTCGATCGCGTTCACGAGTCCGCGCTCTCGCGGCGTGACGAAGCTGATCGCGTCGCCGGAACGGCCCGCGCGACCGGTTCGTCCGATGCGGTGGACGTAGGACTCGGTGTCGGTCGGGATGTCGAAGTTGACGACGTGCGAGATCCGCTCGACGTCCAGGCCCCGAGCGGCGACGTCCGTCGCCACCAGGATGTCGAGCTTGCCCGACTTCAGCTGGTTGACCGTGCGCTCGCGCTGGACCTGCGCGACATCGCCGTTGATGGCGGCGGCGGAATAGCCGCGGGCGCGCAGCTTCTCCGCGATCTCCTCGGTGACGCTCTTGGTGCGGACGAACACGATCATCCCCTCGAAGTTCTCGACTTCGAGGATGCGGGTGAGTGCGTCGATCTTCTGGGGGTAGGACACGATCAGGTATCGCTGCGCGATCGTCGCAGAGGTCGTCGTCTTGGTCTTGACCGTGATCTCTTCCGGATCATGCAGGTACTGCTGCGACATCCGGCGGATGGCGGCGGGCATCGTCGCCGAGAAGAGCGCGACCTGCTTGGTCGAGGGCGTGTCGGCCAGGATCGTCTCGACGTCCTCGGCGAAGCCCATCTTCAGCATCTCGTCCGCCTCGTCGAGCACGAGGTACTTGAGCTCGGACAGGTCCAGGGTGCCCTTCTCGAGGTGGTCCATGATGCGACCGGGCGTGCCGACCACGATGTGCACGCCGCGGCGCAGCGCGGACAGCTGCACGCCGTATCCCTGCCCGCCGTACACGGGCAGGATGTGCACGCCGCGCACGTGGGCCGCGTACTTCTCGAACGCCTCGCACACCTGGAGGGCGAGTTCGCGCGTGGGCGCGAGCACGAGGGCCTGGGGCGTCTTCTGCGACACGTCCAGCCGGTCCAGGATCGGCAGGGCGAACGCCGCCGTCTTCCCGGTGCCGGTCTGCGCGAGGCCCACGACATCGCGTCCTGCAAGCAGCGTGGGGATCGTCGCCGCCTGGATCGCCGAGGGAGTCTCGTAGCCGACGTCGCTCAGCGCCTTGAGCACCGCGTCGCCCAATCCGAGATCGGAGAACGTCATCGAGGCGGGCTCGGCAGGAGCCTCGGCCTCGACGGGAGCATCAGCGGAGGTCACGCTTCAGGGTAGTGCGTGGCGGTCACAAGGCGACAGGAAGCCATGCGCCGCCGGCAGTCGGGCCACCCCCTCACCCGACCGCCGTGACCTCCTTCGCGGGGCGCCCGCGCTTGGGTCGCTCGGTCGCCAGCTCCAGCGCCATGGCATGGGCCGGATACCGCCGCAGCCGATCTTCGGTGCGGTCGAGCCACCGCAGCTCCGCCTCGGCGTGCACGAGCATCGCATCGACCACGAGCGCGCGCGCCAGGCTCTCCGGGCCGTCGACGTGCACCGCTGCCGCCGCCTCGCTCAGCGCTTCGCGATGCGCGAGCGAGACCGCGCGCTGCGTTCCGATGACCTCGGCGACGTCGACGCCCGGCAGTGTCGCGGCGACCGACAGCTTGATCGCGAGCTCGTCCCGGGCGGCAGTTCCCCGATCGACCGGGGCGGCGAGCCACGCGGCGACCTCGAGGGACCCGGCATCCGTGATCTCGTAATAGACGTGCCCCTGCGCATCCGTCTCGCTCTTCGCGATGAGCCCGTCGCGCTCCAGCCGGTCCAGCGTGTTGTAGATCTGACCGACGTTCAGCGGCCACGTCGAACCGGTCCGCCGATCGAACTCAGCGCGCAGCTGATAGCCGTAGCACGGCCCCTGGCCGAGGATCGCCAGCAGGCTCTGTCGCACCGTCATGTCGGGTCTCCCGCCTTCCGGGTGCATGTCGGGTATGCAGTTCCCGAGTCTAAGGAGCCGGAGCGGACGCCGCGGGACGCGCGGGGCGGGCGTGTCGGACCCTCGTCCGTGCGCGGGCCACCCAGCCCACTCCAAGGTCACAGCCCGGTAACATGACCAGGTATGCCTGTGCGCTCGGCGCCGGGCGGCATCGGCGCCGATCGCGCCGCACCCAGACAGATGGAGATCCTTCGTGGCCAACGCTCTCGAGAAACTGCTTCGCGCCGGAGAGGGACGAATCCTCCGCCGGCTCCAGCAGGTTGTGAAGGCGGTCAACGCCCTCGAAGAGGAATACACGCACCTGACCGATGAGGAGCTTCGCGGCGAGACCGCGGAGCTGCGCGTCCGCTTCGACGCCGGCGAGACCCTCGACCAGCTGATGCCCGAGGCGTTCGCGGCGGTTCGCGAGGCGGCCAAGCGCACCCTCGGCCAGCGTCCCTACGACGTCCAGATCATGGGCGGCGCGGCCCTGCATCTCGGCAACATCGCAGAGATGAAGACCGGTGAGGGCAAGACGCTCGTCGCCACCCTCCCCGCGTACCTGAACGCGATCGCGGGCAAGGGCGTGCACGTCATCACAGTGAACGACTTCCTCGCGTCGTACCAGTCCGAGCTGATGGGGCGCATCTTCCGTGCCCTCGGCATGACCACCGGCAACATCGTGGCCGGGCAGACGCCGGACGTGCGCCGAGTGCAGTACGAGGCCGACATCACCTACGGCACCAACAACGAATTCGGATTCGACTACCTCCGAGACAACATGGCGTGGCGCAAAGAGGATCTCGTCCAGCGCGGTCACTTCTACGCGATCGTCGACGAGGTCGACTCGATCCTCATCGACGAGGCCCGCACACCGCTGATCATCTCGGGCCCGTCCTCCGGCGAGGCGAACCGCTGGTTCGTCGAGTTCGCGAAGATCGCCAAGACGCTCGAGGCCGGAGTCGACTACGAGGTCGATGAGAAGAAGCGCACGATCGGCGTGCTCGAGCCCGGCATCGAGAAGGTGGAGGACTACCTCGGCATCGACAACCTCTACGAGTCCGCGAACACCCCACTGATCTCGTTCCTGAACAACTCGATCAAGGCGCTGGCCCTGTTCAAGCGCGACGCCGACTACGTCGTCATGAACGACGAGGTCATGATCGTCGACGAGCACACCGGGCGCATCCTGGTCGGCCGCCGCTACAACGAGGGCATCCACCAGGCGATCGAGGCGAAGGAGGCAGTGCCGGTCAAGGCCGAGAACCAGACGCTCGCGACCGTCACGCTGCAGAACTACTTCCGCCTCTACGAGAAACTCGCCGGGATGACCGGAACGGCCGAGACCGAGGCCGCCGAGTTCATGTCGACGTATCAGCTCGGGGTCGTGCCGATCCCGACGAACAAGCCCATGATCCGCAAGGACCAGTCCGACCTCGTCTACAAGAACGAGCAGGCCAAGTTCGACCAGGTGGTGGAGGACATCGCAAAGCGCCACACCAGCGGCCAGCCCGTGCTCGTCGGCACGGTGAGCGTGGAGAAGAGCGAATACCTCTCCCGGCTCCTCGCGAAGAAGGGCATCAAACACGAGGTCCTCAACGCGAAGAACCACGCGCGCGAGGCCGAGATCGTCGCCCGCGCCGGGCGCCTCGGCGCCGTCACGGTCGCGACGAACATGGCGGGCCGCGGCACCGACATCATGCTCGGCGGAAACGCCGAATTCCTCGCCGTGCAGGAGATGAAGGCGAAGGGCCTGGACTCGGTCGAGCACCCCGACGAGTACGAGGCCGCGTGGGATGACGTGTACCAGGGCACGCGCGACACGGTGGCCGTCGAGGCCGCCAAGGTCGTCGAGGCGGGCGGGCTCTATGTGCTCGGCACCGAGCGGCACGAGTCGCGCCGCATCGACAACCAGCTGCGCGGACGCTCCGGCCGCCAGGGCGACCCGGGCGAGAGCAGGTTCTACCTGTCGCTGACCGACGACCTGATGCGGCTGTTCCAGTCCGGCGCGGCCGAGGCGATCCTCGCGCGCACGAACTTCCCGGACGACGTCGCGATCGAATCGACGATGGTCAGCCGAGCGATCAAGAGCGCGCAGTCCCAGGTCGAAGGACGCAACGCCGAGATCCGCAAGAACGTCCTCAAGTACGACGACGTGCTGAACCGTCAGCGCGAGGCGATCTACTCCGACCGGCGCCACATGCTCCAGGGCGATGACATCGCCGACCGGGTGCAGCATTTCATCGAGGACGCCGTCAACGCCGTCATCGACGACCACACCGGCAGCGGGCACACCGAGAGCTGGGACTTCGACGCGCTCTGGACCGAGCTCAAGACCCTCTACCCGGTCGGGGTCACGATCGACGAGGTCGTCGCCGAAGCCGGCACGAAGGGCCGGATCACCTCCGACGGACTCAAGCGCGAGATCCTCTCCGACGCGATGATCGCCTACGGCAAGCGCGAGGAGACACTCGGCGCCCCGGCGACGCGCGAGCTCGAGCGCCGCGTCGTGCTGCAGGTGCTCGACCGCCGCTGGCGCGACCACCTGTACGAGATGGACTACCTCAAGGACGGCATCGGCCTGCGGGCCATGGCGCAGCGCGACCCGCTCATCGAGTACCAGCGCGAGGGCTACCAGATGTTCCAGTCGATGATGGGCCAGATCAAGGAGGAGTCGGTCGGCTACCTCTACAACCTCGAGGTCGAGGTCCGTCGTCCGGTGGAGGGCGAGGTCGCCGCGGAGGTCGAGGCCAAGGGGCTGGGCGCCGTCCCGGTCGAGGGCCAGCGACTGCAGTACTCCGCGGCCAACGACGCCGGCGAGGTCGAGGTGCGCAACGAGCGCGGTCAGGTGCAGCAGGCGGCGACGAGCCGTCTGCGCCAGGCCGCGGCATCCGCTGCCCCTGCTCCCGCGCCGGTCGCCGAGGCTCCGCGTGGAGCATTCGGACAGCGCACGGATGCCGCTCCGGCACCCGCCGCCGCCCCGCAGAACCGGGCGCAGCGCCGGGCCGCGGAGAAGAAGAAGTAGCGCACCGGGCCGGGGGTTCCTCCGGTCAGCGCGTGCCCCAGTCGTAGGACTGCTTGCGCAGGCCGAGGTAGACGAACGTCTCCGACGAGATGACGCCGGGCAGCGACCTGATCCTGCTGTTCAGCAGCTCGACCAGGTCGTCGTCCGACTCGCAGACGACCTCGGCGAGGATGTCGAAGCTGCCCGCGGTCATGACCAGGTAGTCGACGGCCGCGATCTTCTCGAGTTCCGCGGCAACCTCTCGCGCGTCGCCCGAGACACGGAGGCCGATCATGGCCTGCCGATGGAATCCGAGCTGCATCGGATCGGTGACGGCGACGACTTGCATCGCTCCGCTCTCGGTGAGACGCTGCACGCGCTGGCGCACCGCCGCTTCGCTGAGGCCGACGGCGCGTCCGATCTCGGCGTACGAGCGACGGCCGTCTTCTTGCAACTGCTCGATGATCCGCTTGGAGAGCGCATCGATGGCACCGGGGAGGGACATGCTGAGATCCTGGCATCGAGATGGCACTCCGGCCAAACATCGCACGACGGAAATCGCAGGAAGTGCCGCGTCGGGCCACCGATTCATGTGAAAGTTTTGTTTCGATGTGCGGATTCCGTCGTCGTTCGTGCTATCGATCTGGCAGGATCAGTTCACCCGTTGTCGCGCGAGCGATGTTCCGCATCTCTTGAGGAGTGCTCCATGCCCCGTGGACCCCTGCCCGAAGACCCCGCAGTCCGTGCCCTCATCGCACAGGCCCGCGCAGCCCAGATCAGCCGTCGCGGCCTGATCGGCGGCGCCGGGGCGCTGTCGCTCGCGGCGTTCCTGGCCGCATGTTCCGGCCGCGTGGGCGGCGCCGGACCGGCGGCGTCGGCCAGTGCCGGCGAAGACCTGTCGGCATCGCAGAAGAGCCTGACGTGGGCGAACTGGTCGTTCTACCTCGACGAGGACGACGACGGAAACCACCCCACGCTCGAGGCGTTCATGGCGGCCACCGGCCTGAGCGTCAAGTACGACGTCGCGATCGACGACAACAACACCTACTTCGCCAAGGTGCGCGACCAGCTCGAACTCGGTCAGGACATCGGCGCCGACACCGTGTGCCTCACCGACTGGATGGCCTCGATCTGGATCCAGTCCGGCTACACGCAGGCCTTCGACCAGGCGAACATGCCCAACGCCGTGGCGAACCTCAACCCGAGCCTGAAGAACCCCGACTTCGACCCCGGCCGCGCCAACTCGCTGCCGTGGCAGTCCGGCTTCGCCGGCATCGCGTGGAACAAGGAGAAGCTGCCCAACGGGCTGCAGAGCGTCGACGACCTCTGGAACCCCGATCTGAACGGCCGGGTCGGCGTGCTCAGCGAGATGCGCGACACGATGGGACTGATCATGCTGAGCCAGGGCGTCGACATCTCGGGCTCGAGCTGGGGCGACACGGAGTACCAGAACGCGCTCGATGTGTTCGCCGAGCAGGTGGCGAACGGTCAGATCCGCAACATCAAGGGCAACTCCTACGCGGACGACCTCAAGAACGAGGACACCCTCGCGGCCATCGTGTGGTCGGGCGACATCACGGCGATCAACTACGAGGTGGGCGACAAATTCGGCTTCGCGCTGCCCGACTCGGGCGGCACGCTGTGGAGTGACAATTTCATGATCCCGATCGGCTCGCAGCAGAAGACCAACGTCGAGAAGCTGATCGACTACTACTACGACCCCGCTGTCGCCGCGGAGGTGGCTGCGTGGGTGAACTACATCACGCCGGTCGCCGGTGCGCAGGATGCGATGGCCGACATCGACGAGAGCCTCGTGGAGAACCAGCTGATCTTCCCCAACGAGGAGACGCTCGCGAACGCGCACATCTTCCGCACGCTCACGAACGAGGAGCAGTTGAAGTACAACTCGGACTTCGAGGCCGTCGGCCTCGGCGCCTGATCATGGCAGCGGGAGAATTCGCCGAGTCCGGCGCCGATCTTCAGCTCGAGGGAATCCGCAAGACCTTCCCCGGATTCACGGCGATCGAAGAGCTCGATCTCCTCATCCCGGCCGGGTCGTTCTTCGCGCTGCTCGGCCCGTCGGGATGCGGCAAGACGACCACGCTGCGCCTCGTCGCCGGGCTCGAGGATCCGACCGCGGGTCGCATCCTGATCGGCGGGCAGGACGTGACGTCCGTGAAGCCGCACAAGCGGCCGGTCAACACCGTGTTCCAGAGCTACGCGCTCTTCCCGCACATGTCGGTCATCGAGAACGTGGAGTTCGGCCTGAAGCGTCGACGGGTGGCGGATGCGGCGACGAAGGCGCACGAGGCGCTCCGCCTGGTCGAGCTCGACCACGTCGCAGCCCGCCGGCCGAGCCAGCTCTCCGGTGGCCAGCAGCAGCGCGTCGCGCTCGCGCGGGCGATCGTGAACCGTCCGGCGCTGCTGCTGCTCGACGAGCCGCTCGGCGCCCTCGACCTCAAGCTGCGACGCCAGATGCAGCTCGAGCTCAAGTCGATCCAGGCCGAGGTGGGCCTGACCTTCCTCCACGTCACCCACGACCAGGAGGAGGCCATGACCATGGCCGACACCGTCGCGGTGATGAACCACGGGCGCATCGAGCAGCTCGGCTCGCCGCAGGAGCTCTACGAGCTTCCGAAGACGGGGTTCGTCGCGAGCTTCCTCGGCCAGTCCAACCTGTTCCCCGCCACCGTCGAATCGGCTGCGGGCGGCATGATCACGGCGCGCACAGCCGGCGGCGTCGTGGCCATGCCGCAGGAGCGGGCGGTCGTCTCGACCGGAGCGATCACAGTCGGCATCCGTCCGGAGAAGCTCCGCCTCCTGAGCGAGGAACCGCCTCGCGACGGGCTCGAGAACGTCCTCGGCCCCGGCCGGATCGTCGACGTGTCGTTCGCAGGCGCGAGCACCCAGTACATCCTCGAGATCCCCGGCCTCGGCGAGGTCACGGTGTTCGAGCAGAACATGGTGTTCGGCTCGGTCTTCACGCCGGGCTCGGAGGTGTGGGTCGCGTGGCGCCGCGAGCACACGTTCGGGCTGGATGCCGCCGCACGCGTCGAAGCCGCCGAGGCGGTCGCCGCCGCCGACCCGGACGGCGAGGCCGCCTGAGATGGCGATCTCGGCGCTCGTTCCCGCGGGCACCCAGGCCGTACGCGAGCCCGAGCGCCGCCGCGGCGGGCTGATCGCCCTCGCACTCCTGGTGCCCGGCCTGGCCTACCTGGCGCTGTTCTTTCTCGTCCCCTTCGTCTCGCTGCTGATCACCTCGTTCGGCATCAACGACACGGAGACGTACGGCGGCTACTACTACGCGTTCTACTGGCAGAACTACGTCGACGTGATCGCGCTGTACTGGCCGCAGTTCCTCCGGTCGTTCTGGTACGCGCTGCTGGCGACAGTGTTCGCGCTGCTCATCAGCTACCCGATCGCGTACTTCATCGGCGTCACGATCCGCGAGCGCAAGATGCTGCGCAATCTACTCCTGGTCCTGGTCATCGCCCCGTTCTTCATCTCCTTCCTGCTGCGCACCCTGGCGTGGAAGCAGATCCTCTCCGACGAGGGTCCGGTTGTCGGGCTGCTGCAGTTCGTCGGGCTGATGGGCCCGCAGGATCACATCACCGGCACCGGCTTCGCGGTGGTGTTCGGACTCACCTACAACTTCATCCCCTTCATGACGCTCCCGCTGTTCGCCTCCCTCGACCGGCTGGACAAGCGCCTCATCGAGGCGGGCAACGACCTGTACGCGAGCAACGCCAGCACGTTCTGGAAGGTCACGTTTCCGCTGTCGCTGCCTGGAGTCATCTCGGGCACGCTGCTGACCTTCATTCCCGCCGCCGGTGACTATGTCAACGCGAGCCAGGCATTCCTCGGCGGTCCGGGCACCGCCATGATCGGCAACGTCATCCAGTCGAAGTTCCTCATCACGGTGAACTATCCGCAGGCCGCGGCGCTGTCGATCCTGCTCATGGCGGTCATCGTGGTGATCGTCGGCTTCTATGTCCGCCGCGCCGGAACGGACGACCTCCTGTGACCACTCTCGAAGAGGGCATCGTGGACGCCCGCCGGGCGACACTCCCGCCCCGCACCGCGAAGGCAGAGCGTCGACGCATGTCGCTGGGCACGTGGCTGCTGCCCACCTATGTGACGATCGCGTTCCTGATCCTGCTGATCCCGATCGTGTACACGTTCGCGTTCTCGTTCAACGACGCGAACCGCTCCAACATCTCGTGGAACGGCTTCACGCTCGAGAACTGGCTCACCGTGTGCTCGCAGCCCGAGGTCTGCGTCGCATTCGGGAACAGCCTGCTCGTGGGCGGCATCGCGACGATCATCGCGACGACGCTCGGCACGATGATCGCCCTCGCCCTAGTGCGCTACCGGTTCCGCGCGCGCAGCGCGATCAGCCTGCTGCTGTTCCTGCCGATGGCGACCCCCGAGGTGGTGATCGGCGCGGGGCTCGCCTCGCAGTTCCTCACGATCGGCGTGGCCAAGGGGCTCGGCACGATCATCATCGCGCACACGATGTTCTGCCTGAGCTTCGTCGTGGTGACGGTGCGCGCGCGTGTGCTGTCGCTGGATCCGTCCCTCGAGGAGGCCGGCCGAGATCTGTACGGATCGCCGCGGGCGGTCTTCTGGCGGATCACGTTCCCGCTGCTGCTTCCCGGGATCATCGCGGCGGCGCTGCTGTCGTTCAGCCTGAGCTTCGACGACTTCATCATCACCTACTTCACCTCCGGCACGGTGCAGACCTTCCCTGTCTACATCTACGTGGCGGCCCAGCGCGGCATCCCGCCGCAAGCGAACGTGATCGCATCGGCCGTCTTCCTGATCGCGATCGCCGCGACCCTGATCTTCCAGGTCGCCTCGGCGCGCCGGGCGCGCCGGGCGACCCGGCTGCGGCGACGCTGAGTTCCGGTCCCTCAGCGGGCCAATCCGGCGAAGCTGGCATGTGCCGACGTCTCGATACGCCCGCTTTGCGGGCTCCTCGGCCCTGCCCCGCCGCGCTTCGAGCGGCTGGGGCGCTTCGATCCACGCCGCGGCAACTATCCTGATCCGATGAGCCCCCTGCGCCCCCTCGACCAGTCGACCAAGCTGAAGGACGTCCTCTACGAGATCCGCGGCCAGGCGCTGGTCGAGGCGGACCGCCTCGAGAACGAGGGGCACACGATCCTCAAGCTCAACACCGGCAATCCCGCGGTGTTCGGTTTCGAGGCGCCGTTCCAGATCGTCCGCGACATGATCGAGGCAGTGCCGCACGCCCACGGCTACAGCGACAGCCGCGGCATCATCTCGGCCCGGCGCGCGGTCGTGTACCGCTACGAGCAGGACCCCACCTTCCCGCCGTTCGGCCCCGACGACGTGTATCTCGGCAACGGGGTGTCCGAGCTGATCACGATGGTGATGCAGGCGCTCCTGGACGAGGGCGACGAAGTGCTGATCCCCGCCCCGGACTACCCGCTGTGGACGGCCATGACCAGCCTCGGCGGCGGCACGCCGGTGCACTACTTCGGCGACGAGCAGAACGGGTGGCAGCCCGATCTCGAAGACATCAGATCGAAGGTGACGCCGCGCACGAAGGCGATCGTCGTCATCAACCCGAACAACCCGACCGGCGCGGTGTACTCGCGCGAGACGCTCGAGGGCATCGCCGAGATCGCGCGCGAGAACTCCCTGCTCGTGCTGTCCGACGAGATCTACGACCGCATCCTGTTCGACGACGCGGAGCACATCCCGACGGCTTCGGTCGCGCCGGACCTGCTGGTGCTGACCTTCAACGGTCTCTCCAAGACCTACCGGGTTGCCGGCTATCGGTCCGGCTGGGTCGTCATCACCGGACCGAAGGACCACGCGAAGGGCTTCATCGAGGGGATCACACTGCTCGCATCCACGCGACTGTGCCCGAATGTGCCAGCGCAGCATGCCGTGCAGGCGGCCCTCTCCGGCGTGCAGTCGATCGACGCGCTGATCGGCCCGGCCGGCCGACTTCGCGAGCAGCGGGATGCCGCGTGGGAGAGTCTCGAAGCCATCCCGGGCGTCAGCTGCGTCAAGCCGCAGGGTGCCCTGTACGCGTTTCCCCGGTTCGATCCGGACGTGCACGAGATCCGGGACGACGCCAAGTTCGTGTACGACTTCCTGGTCGCCGAGCATGTGCTGCTCGTGCAGGGCACCGGCTTCAACTGGCCGACGCCGGACCACGTGCGGATCGTGACGCTTCCCGAGGCCCGGGTGCTCTCCGAGGCCATCGAGCGGCTCGGCAACTTCCTGTCGTCGTATCGTCAGTAGCGGCATCGTCAACCCCCTTTCCGCCGGCTCGAGGCCGGTCGTATCGTGACGACCATGTCGATCGAACTGAACCGCCCGGCGCTCCGGCAGGCGCGCGCACTCGTCCGTGAGGGCAAGGTCGTCCGAGACGGCCCGGGTGACTGGGCCGAGGCGCAGCCGACCCCCGACGAGGAGAACGGCTTCATCGAGCGCGACGGCTGGACCGAGTACGCCCATTGGCACATGGGAGTCGACAAGAGTGCGGATCGGGAGACGAAGGACGCCTACTCGTTCCCGTTCGGCGACTTCCGCAAGGTGCATCGATCCGGCGTGATCGCGGGTGAGAGCCGCGCAGGTCAATTCGGCCACGATGAGATCCGGGACGAGCTCAAGAAGCTTCTGGAGCTCATCGACCGGGACTGAGCGGTCGTCCTCGGACCGATGTGACGAGCGGACCGGCCACGACGCTGGGGACGGTCCGCCGTCGGCTAGAGGAGCGCGAGCGAGGTCGTGCGCCAGCGGCCGTCCATGCCCTCGAGGCGAAGGGCGACCGCCCGCGTGCGCGCCGGACCCTGCACGATGACGACGGCTTCGACGACGCCGTCGGCGGGGGAGGAGTGGCGCACCGACATCAGTGCGTGAACAGGCCGGATCGCCGGCACCCCGCGCGCGCTACGCGCGCGAGCGGCGAGGTTTGCGCGGGTCATCAGCTTGCGATACGCGTCCTCGGTGAGCCATCGCGCGAGCTGGTCGACCTCGCGCACGCCGGCGAAGACCTCGAGCACGCCGCGCGTGATGTTGCGCAGGAAGGGCTCGGGGTCGGGGAGCTGCGTGGACGGCGTGCGCTGCGGTGCGAAGAACTCCGAGAGCTCGACGGCGCCGGCGGGCGCGGCATGTGCGCGAGGAGTGCGCGAAGGCGACGGTGCCATGGATGCCAATCTCGACAGGGGGATGTCCTGCGAGAAATTACAACACACGGCAACTTCACAGGAAGAGCCCGATGTCGACCTGTGGAGAACTTCTCATCGAGTCGTGACGATTGCCATACTCTCGCCTGGTGCGCTGGGACGGCTTCTTCGACGACCTCGAAGTTCAGCTCGCCTCCGAGTGGGAGGCGGAACGTGCTGCCCTGGACACGGAGGCCGAGCGGCTGCGTCTGTCGCGGGTGGCGTTGCGCGAGCGGCTGTCGATGCTGCAGGGGCGCGATCGCGACGTGTCGCCACCATCGTTCGACCTCGCAGACGGCACCGTGCTGTCGGCCGAGGTGACCGGGGTGGGCGCGGACTGGGTCGCACTCGAGGGCGGGCGGTCGGGTGCGATCGTGGTGCCGTTCGCGTCGATCGCGTCGATCGGACTGCCGCACGTCGACGTTCTGCGCAGCGCGCGGCCCGCGAACGCATCCTCCACGCTCGCCAATCGGATGACGCTCGGATTCGTGGCGCGAGACCTCGTGCGACGACGTGTCGCCGTCGCTGTGCACCTGATGCACGGCCGCGTACTCGCCGGCACGATCGACCGTGCGGGCCACGATCACCTCGACCTCGCCATGCACGAGCCCGGCACGCCGCGGCGGGCGAGCGAGGTGACCGGCCATCGGATCGTGCCGTTCAGTGCCGTGGCCTGGATCCGGCTCGACGCGGGCGCTGCGCCGGCCTGAGATCCGACGGCCCGATCGGGCCGTCATCGACCCATCGGGGCCGCGATCGGCACTCCTGTGCCGGCCGGGCGTCAGTCCGAGTCGCTGACCACCCCGGTGCCCCACAGCTCGGGAAAGCTCGCCTCGTTCGACTGTCGCCACAGGGCGATGCGCCGGGCCTCCTCAGTCTGCTCGTCGAGGTATTCGGCGACGCTCGCCTCTTCGATCCGCCACCTCGCCGGCGAGCCCACCTTCATGCCTCTCAGACGCCGCTCATGCACGAGCGCCATCACCTCGTCGACGGACACGCCGAGCACCTCCGCCACCTGAGCGGGTGCCAGCATGCGCACGTCGGACGTCGGGATCTCGGGCATGCCCCCATTATGGGCGCCCACCCCGCGGGGCGGCCGGGTGACGCACCCGCTGTGGATAACAACCGAGGCCGGATCGCGCTCTGCGTCACGATGGTCTCATGACCGCACTCGACAGCGTCCGCCCGCGACCTCGCGCATTCTGGGGCGACGCGCGCTTCCTTCTCGGAATCCTGCTGGTCATCGCATCCGTGGCCGGTGTCTGGTTCGTCGTGTCGGCCTCGCGGCAGACCGCGCCGGCCTTCGCGGCCAACCGCACGATCGTGCCGGGCGAGGCGATCTCGGCCGACGACGTGCGGCGGGTCGACGTCTCGCTCGGCCAGGTGAGCGATGCCTACCTGTCGCCCGACGCCCTCGCGGACGGCCTAATCGCGACGCGCACGATCGAATCCGGCGAGCTGGTACCCGACAGCGCCGTCGGGGCCGCCGCAGCGGTCCGGACCACGAGTGTCGTGCTGCGCAGCGCGGTCGATGTGCCCGGATCGGTGCGCGCCGGTTCGGTCGTCGAGGTGTGGGCGGCGCCGCTCCTCGAGCGCGGCACATACGACACTCCGCGCATCCTCGTCGCGGACGCGACGGTCGTGTCCGTCACCCGGGACGATTCGATGATCGGCGGCGGCTCCGCCGCCCTCGAGATCGTCATCCCGCGGGCCGATGTCGCCGCCGCACTCGCCGCGATGGCGGACGATTCCGCGCTGTCGGTGGTCCCGACCTCCGGAGCCGGCGAGTGAGGGTTCTCGTCGCGGTCGACGAGCCGCACGGCGCGGACCTCGCGGCAGGGCTCGAGGCCGAGGGCCTGTACGTCGTGGGCGTGGTGCCGGCATCCGCCCTCGCCTCCGCGGTCGACCGCGCGCCGCAGGGCGCCGACGAGGCCGCGCGCGTGCTGGCGGATGCGGATGCGGTGGTGCTCGAGTCTTCTCGTGCGACGCTCAGCGCGTCGGTGGTGGCGGTGTGCGATCGGCGCGCGGTGCGGATCGTTCCGCTGGCCGACGGGCCCGCGGACGAGAGAATCGCCGCCGCATTCGGCCTGGAGCCGCCGCTCCCACTGGCGGTCGAGGCGTGGCTGCTCGCCGAGCGCCTCGCCGCACCGCCATCGGCCCGCGCATCGAGTGAAGCGGTCCGCGCGACCGACATCGCGCCGAAGAGACCGAGTGTGATCGCGGTGTGGGGACCTGCCGGTTCACCGGGCCGTTCCACCATCGCGATCGAACTCGCCGTCGAACTGTCGCGCGGCGGCCGTCATGTCGGACTGGTCGACGCCGACTCGCACGCACCTTCGATCGCGCTCGCGCTCGGACTCGCCGACGAGGCCCCGGGCTTCGCGGCAGCGTGCCGCCAGTCCGAGCTCGGGGGGCTCGATTCACGCGAACTGGCCCGCATCAGCGCCCCGATCGGCAGCACCGGGGTCGACGTCCTCACCGGCTTGAACCGCCCGTCGCGGTGGCCGGAGCTGCGGGAGTCGCGCGTCGCCTCCGCGCTCGCAGCATGCCGCGAGTGGGCTGATCACACGGTGGTGGATGTCGCGGCGTCCCTGGAGCGGGACGAGGAGATCGTGAGTGATCTCGAAGGTCCTCGTCGCAATGCCGCCACGCTCGCCGCGCTGCGCTCCGCGGACCTCGTGGTGGCGGTCGCCGCAGCGGATCCGCTCGGCGTCTCCCGTTTCCTGCGCGCGTATCCCGAGCTGCGCGCCACGATCGGGGCGACACCGGTCGCGGTCGTCGCGAATCGCCTGCGACCTGGAGCGCTCGGCATCGACGCCCGGGGGCAGGTGCGCCGGACGCTCGATCGATTCGGCGGCATCACGGATGTCTGGTTCGTGCCGGCCGATGTGCGGGCGGCGGATGCTGCACTGCTGGCGGCCCGCCCGATCGCGGACGTGGCGCCGCGTTCGCCGATCACGCTCGCGGTGCGCCGATTCGTCGGGGAGGCAGTCGCGCCGGTCCCGGAGTCAGCGCGCGGCATCCGGCGCCGGTCACGACGTCGCGCACCCGAGCCGGCCCTCTCGTAGCATGCGGCCCACCCGCTCACGTCTAGGCTTGAGAGGTGTCGACGCTCAGCGATCTCGTCTACGCCCAGGGTCGGTCGAGCGAGGCCGACGTCGAGTGGCTTCACCGCCTGGCCGGCGACGGCCAGCTGCTGGCAGACCTCGCGTTCGCCGACATCGTCATCTGGGTGCCCACCGAGGACGACTCGTTCGTCGCGGTGGCACACACCCGTCCGGGCGGCGCCGCGACGCTGTTCTACCGCGACATCGTCGGCGACCGGGTTCGACCCCAGTGGCGCACGCAGGTGCGCGAGGCGTTCGAGACCGTGCGCATCGTGGACTCGGCCTCACCCGACTGGTTCGAGGAGACGCCCACCCGCGTGCGCGCGGTGCCGATCGTCCGATCGCGCGGCAGCGACGCGGCCCTGACGATCGGGGTCCTCACCCGGCACACAAATCTCGGCGAGACCCGCACGCCCTCCCGCCAGCAGATCACCTTCAACGACTGCGCCGACGACCTCTTCGGAATGATCGCCTCCGGCGACTTCCCCGACCTGTCGGCGCCGACCGCGCCGCGCCGGGGCGCGCCGCGGGCCTCGGACGGGCTGATCCGCCTCGACGTCGACGGGATCACGACGTTCGCGAGTCCGAACGCGCTCTCCGCCTTCAACCGGATGGGCTTCGACGACGAGCTCGAGGGCGAGTCACTGAGCGAGGTCACGACCCGCATCCTTCCCGCCAAGCGCCAGTTCGACGAGTCACTGCCCCTCGTGGTGAGCGGGAGGGCGCCGTGGCGCACCGACATCGAGGCGCGCGGTGTCACCGTCTCCCTGCGGACCATTCCGCTGCGCGATCGCGGCAACCGGATCGGCGCGATCGTGCTGTGCCGTGACGTGACCGAGCTGCGCCACCAGGAGCAGGAGCTGATCACCAAGGACGCCACGATCCGCGAGATCCACCACCGCGTCAAGAACAACCTGCAGACCGTCGCCTCGTTGCTGCGCATCCAGGCCCGCCGGTCGCATTCCGAGGAGGCGCGGGAGGCGCTCACGCAGGCGATGCGCAGAGTCGCGGCCATCGCTGTGGTGCACGACACGCTCTCGGAGGGGCTGTCCCAGACGGTCGATTTCGACAACGTGTTCGACCGGGTCCTCAAGCTCGTCGCCGAAGTCGCCGCCGCGCCGAACACGCGCGCACGCACGCGCACGTCGGGCACGTTCGGCAATCTGCCGAGCGAGTACGCGACGCCGCTCGCCCTGGCGCTGACCGAACTGGTGACCAACGCGGTCGAGCACGGTCTGGCCGGTCAGGAGGGTGATGTGGAGATCATCGCCGAACGCGGCGCGGAGAATCTCGCGGTGCGAGTCCGCGACACCGGATCGGGCCTGCCCGAAGGCCAGGTGGGCCGCGGGCTCGGCACGCAGATCGTGCGCACGCTCATCCAGGGGGAGCTCGGGGGCACCATCGACTGGCACACGCTGATGGGCAGCGGCACCGAAGTGACGATCGACATCCCGATGCGCTACATCGAGCGCACCGCGGACTAGCGTCGCGTCAGGATGCGCGGCGCGCGCGAGCCGCGCGCCGCTTGAGCGCGCGCCGCTCGTCTTCGGAGAGCCCGCCCCACACGCCGGAGTCCTGCCCGGTCTCGAGGGCGTATTGCAGGCAGATCTCCGTCACGGTGCAACGTGCGCAGACCGACTTGGCCTTCTCGATCTGATCGACGGCCGGTCCGGTGTTCCCCACGGGGAAGAACAGCTCGGGGTCGACGGTCAGGCAGGCGGCCTTATCGCGCCAGTCCATGGTGGTGCTCCTTGATGATGATCGGGTGATTCAGAGCCCGGATTCGGGTCCGATACCCTGTGGGAGATGCGAGTCATGCTCGCCCCACCTCACTGTGGGAGCACACGGCTTCAATAATCGTCCCACAGGGGTGGGTGCGAATCAAGGGTTGACCGGCACGTCATGTGCGGTGTTGCTGAGTATTCGCCCCACGCCATGGAGGGTTCAGACAAACGCTCGGCGAGCGACGAAGGAATAGTGGCGAATGCGCACACACGTGGCCGGTCGGCTGGCGGCGATCCTGCTCGGCCTGGAGGGCCTCGCGATCATCGCGCTCGTGGTCTGGCAGGTCTGGGCGCTCGTGGCCGGCGACACCGATTCGATCGAGAGCGCGCTCGCCCTGGTCGTGCTGACCGCGATCGGCGCGGTCGCCGTGCTGGCGTTCGCGGTGGCGACCTGGCGCGGTCAGTCGTGGGGGCGCTCGGGGGGCATCGTCACGCAGCTCCTCATCCTCGCGGTCGCGCTCGGCGCGGTCACCGGCGCGTACTCGGTGCCGATGACGGGTCTGGTCCTCGCGATACCCGCCGCGATGACGCTCGTCCTGCTGGTCGTGGCGGTCCGTGCCGCGGGGCGCGAAGCCCGGGATGCGGCATCCGAGTAGTCGCGCTGCTCGCCGCCCAGCGAGACGATCCGGCCCAGCGCTACGCGCCGACCCCGAGCAGCGCCCGTACGCGCCCGACGTGGCCGGTTGCCTTCACGTTGTAGAGCGCCTCCTGGATGCGGCCGTCGGCGTCGATCACGAACGTGGAGCGGATGACCCCCTCGTACGTCTTCCCGTAGTTCATCTTCTCGCCCCACGTGCCGTACGCGTCGAGCGCGGCATGCTCGGGATCGCTGAGGAGGTCGTAGGTCAGACCGTCGCGCTCGCGGAAGCGGCGCAGCTTCTCGGGCTGGTCCGGGGAGATGCCGAGCACCGTGTAGCCCGCGGCCTGCAGCGGCGCGAGGCTGTCGCGGAAGTCGCAGGCCTCGGTCGTGCATCCGGGTGTCATCGCCTCGGGGTAGAAGAACAGCACGACCCCACCCCCGCGCAGGTCGCTGAGGGTGACCGGCTTCTCATCCTGATCGAGCAGGGTGAAGTCGGGGGCAGGGGATCCGGGTTCCAGGACGACTGAGCTCATCGCTCCAGAATACGGCCGCACACCCCTCAGGGCTTGTCGCCGAAGGTGAGCAGCAGCCGCTGCAGCGAGTCCAGGCGGGCTGCGCCGTTCGGGCCCAGCCTGCCCTCGGCCTCGGCCTCCACGATCGCGCAGTCGGGGGCATCAGGAAGGTGCGTGCACCCGCGGGGGCAGTCCTTCGCGATCTCGGCGAGCTCGGTGAAGGCTCCGAGGATGTTCGCCGGGTCGACGTGGCCGAGTCCGAACGAGCGCACGCCCGGAGTGTCGATGACCCATCCGTTGCCGCCGTCGCCGCGGTAGCGCAGCGAGACCGTGGAGGACGAGGTGTGCCGACCGCGGCCGGTGACCTCGTTCACGTGCCCGGTGGCGCGCATCGCGCTCGGGACCAGGGCGTTCACGAGCGTCGACTTGCCGACCCCCGAGTGGCCGACGAACACCGTGGAGTGGCCGATCAGCTGCGCGCCGATCCGCTCGAGCGGCATCTCGTCCTGCGCGCTGGTGAACACCTCGAGGTCGAGACCCTCGAAATGAGCGAGGAACTCGGACGGATCGGCGAGATCGGTCTTGGTCACAACCAGGAGCGGGCGCACGCCGGCGTCGAGCGCGGCGACGAGATAGCGGTCGACGAGGCGCTCGCGGGGTTCGGGATCGGCGGCCGCCACGACGATGAGCATCTGGTCGGCGTTCGCGACGATGACCCGCTCGACCTGGTCGGTGTCGTCCGCGGACCGCCGTAGGAGAGACGTGCGCTCCTCGATCCCGATGATGCGTGCGAGCGTGCCTTCATCGCCGGACTGGTCGCCCACGATCCGCGCCCGGTCGCCGGTCACGATCTGCATCCGCCGCAGCTCCCGTGCGCGGGTGGCCAGCACCCTGCGTTCGTCCGGGCCGTCCTCGTCCGCGAGGACCGTGTAGCGGCCGCGGTCCACTCCGAGGACGCGGGCGATCACGGCGTCGGCGTGCGCCGGACGGCGCTTCGTGCGCGGGCGGTTCGCCTTCGGATTGGGGCGCGCGCGGAGCGTGGTCTCGTCGAACTCCGGTTCGTCGTCCTCGTCGTCTTCGAGCCAGCTCACCGTCGTCGGACCGAATCAGGACGCCACGTTGTGCAGGGGCTCCGAGTGCGCGTCGTCGGGGGAGCCGGCCAGCATGTCCTGCCAGAGCTGCGGGAACTCGGGCATCGTCTTGGCCGTGGTCCCGATGTCGTCGATCTCGACGCCTTCGACGGCAAGTCCGATCAGTGCGCCGGTGGTGGCCAGACGGTGGTCGTGGTGCGCTCGCCAGGTGCCGCCGTGCAGCGGGCGGGGGACGATCCGGATGCCGTCGGGCAGCTCGTGCGCTTCGCCGCCGAGCGCGCGCAGCTCGCTCACGAGCGCCGCGATCCGATCCGTCTCGTGCCCGCGGATGTGCCCGATCCCGTAGAACGTGCTCGGCGCGTCGGCGAAGGCGGCGAGTGCGACCAGTGTCGGGGTCAGCTCTCCCGCGGCCGAGAGGTCGAGGTGGATGCCGGCGATCCCGCTTCCCGCCGTGACCGTGAGCGCGCCGCCGCGTCGCACGGCGCGGGCGCCCATGAGCGAGAGGATCTCAGTGAGCATCGCCCCGGGCTGCGTTGAGTGGGCCGGCCACCCGGTCACCGAGACCGAGCCGCCGGCGATCATCGCGGCACCCAGGAACGGCGCGGCATTGGAGAGGTCGGGCTCGATCGCCACGTCCTTCGCGCGGACCGAACCGGCGGGGACGACCCATTCGCCCGGCGCGGGCCGTTCGACGTGGACGCCGCGGTGCGCGAGCGATTCGACGGTCATGTCGATGTGCGGAATGCTCGGCAGTCGTTCGCCGCGGTGGATCAGGTGCAGGCCGACGTCGAAGCGCGGCGCCGCGAGGAGCAGACCCGAGACGAACTGGCTGGAGGCGCTCGCGTCCACCACGACCTCGCCGCCGCGCACGTGACCGTGGCCGCGGACGATGAAGGGGAGCGCCCAGTGCCCGCCGTCGTCGATGTCGACGCCGACGTCGCGCAGCGCCTTGATCATGGTGCCCATCGGCCTGTGCAGGGCGCTCTCGTGCGCCGTGAGGGTGACGTCGCCGCGCGCGAAGCCCGCAAGACCCGCGACGAACCGCATCACGGTCCCCGCCTGCCCGCAGTCCACGACTGTCGACCCCTGCAGTGGCCAGACGGGCGTCACGACGAGATCGTCGCCGTACCTGCCGGCGCCCTCGCTCGCCTCGATGCCGACGCCGAGCGTGCGCAGGGCCGCGATCATCTTGGCGGAGTCGTCGGAGTGCAGCGGAGCCGTCAGCCGGCTCGGACCGTCGGCCAGCGCCGCGAGGATGAGCTCGCGATTCGTGAGGGATTTCGATCCCGGCACGGTGACGGTCGCGCGAAGCGGCCCGCCGGCGGTGGGCGCGTGCCATCGGCCGCGAACAGCCCGTGCGGGCAGATGGGAATACCGGTCGCCTGTCATCGGGTTCTACCCTACTGAACCCCCACCACCAACCAGCAGAAGTGGAGCCGGATGATCGCCATCCTGGATCGCCCGGACGCGGACGCCCTCGCCGAGGTCGACGTGTCGTGGGATCCCGCCGCCGTAGACTGGCGCGTGATGAACGACGAGGCAGAGGCCGCCACCGACGCGCGCACGCAGTTCGAGGTGCAGGCGCTCCCCTTCATGGACCAGCTCTACGCTGCGGCCATGCGCATGACGCGCAACCCCGCGGATGCCGCGGACCTGGTCCAGGAGACGTTCGTCAAGGCGTTCGCGTCCTGGGCGACCTTCACCCAGGGGACGAACCTCAAGGCGTGGCTCTACCGCATCCTCACGAACACGTACATCAACATCTATCGCAAGCGTCAGCGCGAGCCCTACCAGGGCACGATCGACGAGCTCGAGGACTGGCAGCTCGGCGGCGCCGAGTCCACCACGGCGACGAGCAGCCGATCCGCGGAGGCCGAGGCGATCGACCGGATGCCGGCGTCCGTCGTGAAGGACGCGCTGCAGGCCATCCCCGAAGACTTCCGGCTGGCGGTGTACCTCGCGGACGTGGAGGGCTTCGCCTACCAGGAGATCGCCGACATCATGAAGACACCCATCGGCACGGTCATGAGCCGTCTGCATCGTGGCAGGCGAATGCTCCGTGAGCTGCTGGCGGAATATGCGGCCGAGCGCGGAATCAGCGCGGCCGCCACAGGGAGCACCAAATGACCGATTGCGGCTGCGAGAAGGCCCGACGCGACCTCGAAGAGTACCTCCGCCACGAGGTGTGCAAGACGTCGCAGACCGACATCGCCGAGCACCTCGAGAACTGCGCGAGCTGCCAGGACGAGGCACTCGTCTCGCGCACCCTCACCGAGGTGGTCGCGCGGGCGTGCAAGGAGACGGCACCCGAAGAGCTGCGCGACCAGGTGATGGAGCGCCTGCGCGCCGTTCAGGCCACGCACTGAGCCCCAGCGGCGAGCGGGTGGTCAGGGCGTGAAGACGCTGAGGGCCGCCGGAGCGACCTCGACGGTCAGCGGAAGGGCCCCGATCGGGTCGCCGTCCGCGTAGGCCGTCACGCCGGGCGAGGCCAGCCGCACCGCCCGGACACGGTACGTCGAGACCTCGGACACCGTGGTGTGCGTGCCGCGGTAGACCCGGGGGAGCAGGCGCAGCAGACGCATGCGGCCTGCCGGGCGCATGAGGGTCACATCCAGGAGTCCGTCGGCCGGGTCGGCGTCGGGGCAGATCGGGATGCCGCCGCCGTATGTCCGGCCGTTGCCGACCGTCCCCATCACGAGGTCGCCCTCGATCCGCTCCCGTGTGCCGTCCGCCAGTTCCAGCTCGACGTCGTACGGGATGCCCTTGAGGGTGAGGAACTCGATGAGGATCGCGATGTTGTAGCGCGAGCCGCCGCGCGGCCAGCGCATCGCGTTCGCGCGGTCGTTCACGCGCGAGTCGAACCCGCTCGCCAGCACGGTTCCGAAGTACGCCGTGGATCCGTCGTCACGGACGACGCGCGCCAGGTCGATCCGGCGTGTCGCGCCCGCCGCGATGGCGTCGGCCGCCGCTTCAGCGTCGAGCTCTCGAAGACCGAGGGCGGTCGCCATGTCGTTGCCCGTGCCCGCGGGGATGATCCCGAGCGGCACGTCGGTGCCGGCGAGCTCCTGGATCGCGAGGCTCACCGTCCCATCGCCCCCGGCGACCGCGACGGCATCGGTGCCCAGCGCGATCGCTGTGCGGAGCAGTTCGCTCGATTCAGCGGCGCTGCCGCCGCTGATGATCGTGGTGCGCACGTCATGGGCGCGCAGTCGCTCGGCCGCGCGCGTGGCCGCGCCGGTGTGTGCACCGCCGCGCGCAGCGGGGTTGACCAGCAGTGTGACGTTCATTCGGCCTTCGGTGACGGGGGCGCGGATGCGGGCGGGACGAGCACTCCCGGATTCATGATGCCGCGCGGATCGACGGTGGCCTTCACGGCGCGCAGCACGGCGATGCCGAGTTCGCCGATCTCCGTCTCGAGATACGGCCGGTGATCGCGGCCGACGGCGTGATGGTGCGTGATCGTGGCACCGGCGTCGCCGATCGCCAGCGACGCGGCATCCTTCGCGCGCGCCCACTGCCCTGCGGGATCATCGGTCAGGGCGGCGACGACCGTGAAGTACAGCGACGCCCCGGCCGGATAGACGTGGGAGATGTGGCACATCACGATCGGCTTCGTGCCCTCCCCGCTCAGGCTGCGGGTCAGCGCCGCGGTCACGGCGGCCTTGAGCGCGTCGAGGTTCGCCCAGGTCGTCGCGGTCTCGAGCGTCTCGGCGAGCACGCCGATGTCGAGCAGGGTGTCCCGCAGGGCGGGGGACGCGAACCGCCCGCGCTCCCATGAGCGGGCGGGGTCCTCCCCGCGGGCCGATGCGCCGTGGCTTCGGAACAGGTCGTCCGTCTGCTCGAGCGTCGCGCTGGCATTCGCCGGGTCGCCCGCTTCGAACGTCGCGACGGCGAGGCACCCGCGTGCGCGCGTGAGGTGTCCGCCCATCAGCGCGTTCACGCGGGTCTCGCTCGCATCGCTCAGGCGGAGGACGGTGGGGCGGATGCCGCGCTGGGTGAGCTCGCGCACGGCCGCCGCTCCGCTGGGGAAGTCCGGAAAAGTCCATGCGCCGTACGCCGTCGCCGCGGGAAGGGTGCGGATGCGCACGGTGACCTCGGTGATCACGCCGAACGCACCCTCGGAGCCCAGGAACAGCTCGCGAAGGTCCGGGCCGGCGGCGCTCGCCGGCGCGCGCCCGAGTCGCAGCTCGCCCATCGGGGTGGCGATGCGCAGGGCGTGCACGAGGTCGTCGAAGCGGCCGTACCCGCGTGAGGCCTGACCGCTCGACCGGGTCGCGGCGTACCCTCCGATCGAGGCGAACTCGTAACTCTGCGGGAAGTGCCCGAGCGTGTAGCCCCTCGCGTTCAGCAGCTCTTCGGCCTGAGGTCCCGTCGTGCCGGCGCCGAAGGTGACCAGGAGCGAGGCCTCGTCCAGTCCCCACATGCCCGCCGTCCGCGTCAGGTCGAGGGCGATCACGCGGGCGTGTTCGCCGGCGGCCGGATCCACACCGCCGACTACGCTCGTGCCGCCGCCGAACGGCACGACCGCGATGCCGCGGTCGTCGCACGCGGACAGGATCGCGATCGTTTCGGCATGGGATGCCGGGAAGACGACGGCATCGGGCGCGCGCTGAAGTTCGCCCAGACGCCGCGCAAGGAGATCGGGTGTGCTCTTGCCGCCCAGGTGCAGGGCGCGTACGTCGTCGTCGCTCGTCACGGCGCCCGCGCCGACGACCGCGGCCAGCGCGTCGATGTCGTCTGCGCCGAGGCGCGCCGGCGTCAGCGTGGGGGAGGCTCGGCGTGGCACCGGATGCGGCTTGCCGGAGAGCACGGTCGACACCAGTGCCTTCGCGCCGGCCGGCAGCCGGACCGGATCGGTGCCCCATGCATCCCAGGCCGATCGCGGCCGAGGGGAGGGAACGGCGATCGACGCGTTCGGAGGATCGAGAGGCGTCGTCGCATCCATGGCGACAGTATGACACATTCTGTATGGTTGTCACATGACTGGCGTGACGGACACAGAGACCGCGATGCTCGACGCCGCGCTCGACGAGGTGCTCGCCCACGGCATCCGGCGCACGACCGCAGCCGACATCGCCCGCCGCGCCGGCGTCTCGAGACAGACCCTCTACCGGTACTGGCCCGACGTCCAGGCCCTGCTGGCGGCGCTCGTCACCCGCGAGCTGTTCGCGGTCGTGCCCCGCGGCGACGCCGCGACCTCGCTCGAAGGTTTCGCGGACGCGCTGGTGGACACCGCGGACCGCATCCGTGCATTGCCGCTCGTCGACCGGCTCCGCGAGACCGATCCCGAACTCTTCGCCCGCTACATCCTGGAACGCCTCGGCACGAGCCAGCGCGGCATCCATCGGGAGATCGCCGCCCGCGTCGCGCGCGGCCAGCACGCGGGCTTCATCCGCCCGGGCGACCCCGACCGGCTCGCCGCCATGCTCCTGCTCATCGCGCAGTCCGCGATCCAGTCGGCGCCGCTCGTGCGGGAGTGGCTGCCACCGGTCGCGTGGAAGCACGAGCTGCACGCGGCTGTCGTCGGATACCTCGCGGTTCGGGACGCCGCCCGATGACGCAGGTCGTGGTCGGCCGTCATCCGCATCCCTCGGCACTCAATGCGGCGCGCAGGTCGAGGGAACTTGTCGCGCTGGGTGATGATCCGATCGTCGACGTGCTCGTGATCGGCGGTGGCATCACGGGGGCCGGCATCGCTCTGGATGCCGCGAGCCGAGGTCTGCGGACCGTCCTGGTCGAGCGGCATGACCTTGCCCACGGGACCAGCCGGTGGAGCTCGAAGCTCGTGCACGGCGGCCTTCGGTACCTCGCGACCGGGCAGTTCGGGATCGCGCACGAGAGCGCCACCGAGCGGCACGCGCTCATGACGCGGATCGCCCCCCACCTCACCCGGCCCCTCGCCCAGGTGCTGCCGCTCTACGCGCCGGGGCATATGGCGCGCGGGGCATACGTCGGAATGGGCTTCGGCCTCGGCGACGGGCTGCGCCGGCTGGTCGGCACGCCCGATGCCGTGCTGCGCGCGCCGGGGCCGATCGGTCACGCCGAAACCCTTCGCCTCGCGCCTGCGGTGCGGCTCGACGGCCTGCGCGGCGGGATGCGCGGATGGGACGGGCAGCTCGTCGACGATGCGAGGCTCGTCGTGGCCGTTGCGCGCACGGCCGCAGGCCACGGAGCGGCGATCCTCACGCGCGTCGCGGCGGTGCGGGCCTGGGGGGACGGAGCGCTCCTGCGGGACGAGCTGACGGGCGCCGAGATCGAGGTCCGAGCGCGGGCCGTGCTCAGCGCGACCGGGGTGTGGGCGGGGGAGCTCGACGCCGGGGTGCGGCTGCGCCCGAGCCGCGGCACCCACCTGGTGGTCGAGACCGCGCGCCTGGGCGGCTCGGACGTCTCGCTCACGGTTCCGGTGCCGGGTTCGGGCAGCCGATTCGTCTTCACCGTGCCGGCTCCGCACGGGCGCACCTACATCGGGCTCACCGACGTACCGGCCGACGGACCGCTGCCGGAGGTCCCGCATGCGAGTGAGGCCGAGGTCGACATGCTGCTGGACACCGTGAACACCGTGCTGCAGGAGCCCCTGCTGCGATCCGACGTCATCGCGACCTTCGCCGGCCTGCGCCCTCTCCTCGGCACGGCGGAGGACGACACGAGCGACCTGTCGCGGCGTCACGCGATCATCGAGTCCTCCACCGGAGTGCTCAGCGTCGTCGGCGGCAAGCTCACGACGTACCGGCGCATGGCGCAGGACGGCGTGGATGCGGCAGTCGCGCGGCGGTTCGCGCCCGGCGAGGTCGCGGCTTCACGCACGCGAATCCTGCCGCTCGTCGGCGCCTGGCCGCGCGGCCGCTCAGACGAGATCGAGGCAGCGCCGCGGCTCGTGCGACGCTACGGCGCCGAGGCCCCGTTCGTGGCGCGGCTGGCTGACGGGCCGCCGGCGGCCCGCGGCGTGACGGCCCAGGAACTGCGCTGGGCTGTGCTGGTCGAGGGAGCGCTCGACGTCGACGACCTGCTGGACCGCCGCACCCGCCTCGGGCTCGTCGCCGCAGACCGCGACGCCTCCGTGGATGCGGCCGCAGCGGCGCTGGCGGACTGACCCCGCCGCGTCGTGGCCGGTCGGTAGGGTGGGGCGCATGCCCGCGCACGACTGGAAGAACGCCCCCGCCGACCGCACCTCCACCGATACCCTCTCGGCGGCCGGACTCGAGTATCGCGTGATCGACACCTCCGATGCAGAGACGTTCCACCCGTATCTTCAGGCCGAGATGCGAGGATTCCTCGCCGGCGAGCAGAGCGACGAACAGCTGGGCGGCATTCGCGACGGGCTGGCGTTCCGACGCTTCGCCGGCGTCTACGATCCAGCCGCGCTCGAGCCCACGCAGCCGGTCGGCACGGTCAACTCCTGGGTGACCGACATGACGATGCCGGGTGGCCGCGTGATCCCGATGTGGGCGATCAGCGGCGTCACGGTCGCGCCGACCCACCGCCGGAAGGGGATCGCCCGGGCGATGCTGGAGGGCGAGCTGCGCACGGCAGCGGCGGCCGGAGTCCCGATCGCGGGCCTGACGGTGTCGGAGGCGACGATCTACGGCCGCTTCGGGTTCTCGCCGGCCACCTACGCGTCGGACTGGTCGATCGAGACCAAGCGCGCGGTCTGGGTGGGACCGCGTCCCGACGGGCGGCTCGACTTCATCGATCGGGAGCGGCTTCGCGAGCAGCTCGCCGAACTGCATGGACGGATCCGCACCGCTCGGCCCGGTGAGATCGAGGCGTGGCCGGGTCTGTGGCTGCGGATGTCGGGCCTCGCCCCCGGCCAGGAGGGCGGCGGCAAGCTGCGGGCGGTGCGCTACGCGGATTCGGCCGGGACGACGCGCGGGATCGCCGTGTACCGCCTGTCGGACGAAGGGTCGGACTTCACCAAGCACGAGCTCGACCTGCACTACCTGCTGAGCGAGACGGATGATGCCTATGCGGCTCTGTGGCGCTTCGCCCTCGAGCACGATCTGGTGTCGATCGTGAAGAGCCCCCTGCGATCGGTCGACGAGCCGGTGCGCTGGATGATCGCCGACCAGCGCGGTGCGACCGTCGAGACCTCGGAGCACGGCTGGCTGCGCATCCTGGATGTCCCCACGGTGCTGACGGCCCGGACGTATGCGCGCGGTGGTTCGTTCACCCTGCGGATCACGGATGCGCTCGGCTTCGCCGCGGGCACCTGGCGGCTCACGGTGACGGAGGGCGGGCAGGCGGAGGTCTCCGCGGTCGAAGGGCCGGCGGATGCCGCCATGTCGGTGAACGCCCTGTCGTCGATGCTGCTCGGAGGGGTACGGCCGACGACCCTGCGGACGGCGGGACTCGCGGATGCCGAGGCAGATGTCGCCGCCTCGCTCGATGCCGTCTTCGCGTCGCGGGAGACCCCCTACCTGAGCCTCTGGTACTAGTCCCGACCGGTTGGCAGATGCCCGGCCACGATTGGCAGAGGGCGGTGCCGGTGCTGTCGCCGGCCCGGGGCAGACTGGACGGGTGACCGTTCCGCTCGCCGTGCCGCCGCCGGTCGTCCAGACCCACGGGACGCTCGGCCTGCCGCAAGGCGTCGCGCTCTACATCGGCGCCGTCCTCGGAACGGGGCTCCTGGTGCTGCCAGGCATCGCCGCCGAGGTCGCGGGTCCCGCGAGCATCGTCGCGGTCATCGCGGTCATCGTCCTGTCCATCCCTCTGGCCGGAACGTTCGCCGCGCTCGCCGCGCGGTTCCCCGATCCCGGCGGGGTCGCGAGCTATGCGCGCCGCGCTCTCGGCCCCACGGCCGCCCGGATGGCCGGGTATTGGTTCATGTTCGGCGTCTGCGCCGGGGGTCCGGTCGTCGCGGTGCTGGGTGCCGAGTACGTCGCAGCCGTGGTCGGCGCCGATCGTTCGGTGGTGCCCGTGCTGGCCGTGGTGTTCTTCATCCCACCGTTCGTGGTCAACGCGTTCGGGGTGCGGGTCGCCGGATGGCTGCAGCTCGTGTTCACGGCGCTGCTGCTGGTCGTCGTGATCACGGTGGTCGCGCTCGCCGCGCCGTCGGTGCAGCCCCAGAATTTCCAGCCGTTCCTGCCGCACGGATGGAGCGGCGTCGGCACCGCGATCAGCCTGTTCGTCTGGGCCTTCGCCGGGTGGGAGGTGGGCACGCACGTCTCCGGAGAGTTCCGCAACCCCCGCCGCGTCATCCCGGTCGCCACGGCGATCGCGCTCGTCGTGACGGGAGCCTGCTACCTCGTGCTGCAGATCGTGACCGTCGGCGCCCTCGGCGGCGCGGCCGGGGAGGGCGTGGTGCCTCTGCTGACGCTCGCGGGACTGGGCTCACCGGGGTTCGGCTCGATCGCGGTCGGCGTGATCGCGGCGATCGTCGCGCTCGGCGTGCTGAACGTGTACCTGGCGGCATTCGCGAAGCTGGGCGCTTCACTCGCGGCGAACGGCGATCTGCCTCGGTGGTTCGCTCCGGGCGCGGAGTCGGGCGGCATCCCGCGTCGAGCACTCGGCCTGGTCGCCGTCGTGGTGGCGGTGTACTTCGGTCTCATGCTCTGGTCGGGGCTGGAGCTGACGCCGTTCATCCTCGTGCACACCAGCAGCATGGTCGCCATCTACGTCATCGGCATGATCGCCGCCGTCCGTCTGCTCGCGCGCTGGACACCGGGCTGGTGGATGGCGTGCATCGCCGTGGTGCTCTGCGCGGGAATGCTCGTCCTCGCTGTCCGCTCGCTCCTGCCGGCGCTGGTCCTGGCGGTCGCCGCGGTCATCGTCACGATCGCGCAGCGACGACGGGCGCGCCTGGCCTGAGACGGCGATCCTGCTACAGCGTCAGGGCCTTCTTGAGGATGGCAGCCTGCTCGAGTGCGTGCACCTTCGGCGACCCGGTGGCCGTGGAGGCGGCCGAGGCGCGCGAGATGCGGCGGATCGTGCGGCCGTGCAGGTGCTTGACGACCTCGAGCGCGATGAACGGCCATGCACCCTGGTTCTCGGGCTCGTCCTGCACCCAGAACAGCTCGGCGTTCGGATAGCTGTCCAGCACCCGGTTGAGTTCCTCGATGGGCGCCGGATAGCACTGCTCGAGGCGCACGAGGGCGATCTCCGGGTTCGGATTCTTCTCGAGCTCGGCCTTCAGGTCCCAGTGGATCTTTCCCGCGTGCAGCAGGACGCGCTTGACGGCGGTCCGGTCGAGGGAGCGGTCGTCGTCCAGGACCGGCTCGAACCTGCCGGAGAGGAAGTCCTCGACCGGGCTCGTCGCGCCGCGCAGGCGCAGCATGGCCTTCGGCGTGAAGACGATGAGCGGCCGGCGCGGGCGGGCGTATGCCTGGCGGCGGAGCAGATGGAAATAGGACGCCGGGGTCGAGGGGCGTGCGACCGTCATGTTGTCCTGGGCGCACATCTGCAGGTAGCGCTCGATGCGAGCTGACGAGTGATCCGGCCCCTGACCCTCGTAGCCGTGGGGGAGCAGCAGCACGACGCTCGAGAGCTGACCCCACTTCTGCTCGGCGGAGGAGATGAACTCGTCGAGCACGGACTGGGCGCCGTTGGTGAAGTCGCCGAACTGCGCCTCCCACAGGACGAGGGCGTCTGCGCGTTCCACCGAGTAGCCGTACTCGAATGCCAGCGCGGCGTACTCGCTGAGCAGGGAGTCGTAGACCCAGAACTTCCCCTGCTTCGAACCGAGGTTGGTGAGCGGGATCCACTCCTGCCCGTTCGCGCGATCGTGCAGCACCGAGTGACGCTGCACGAACGTGCCGCGCCGCGAGTCCTGACCGGCGAGCCGCACCGGCGTGCCCTCGAGCAGCAGGGAGCCGAATGCCAGCAGCTCGGCGAAGGCCCAGTCGATCGACCCGTTGCGGCTCATGTCGAGGCGCTTCTCGAGCAGCTGCTGCAGTTTGGCGTGGACGGTGAAGCCCTCGGGCTTGTTGACGAACGCATCGCCGATCGTCTGCACGATCTCGCGGGAGACCCCGGTCGTGTCCGGCGAGCCGACAGCGGGTTCGACCACCGCATCCGTGACGACGGGCGACGTGCCCGTCTCTGCGGCATGCGTCTCGGCGAACGCGATCTCCAGTCCGTTCTGGAAGTCGCGCTTGGCCTGGTCGTACTCCTCCTCGGTGATGTCACCGCGACCGACGAGCGCCTCGACGTACAGGCGGCGCACGGAGCGCTTCGCCTCGATGAGGTTCGTCATGAGCGGCTGCGTCATCGAGGGATCGTCTCCCTCGTTGTGGCCGCGTCGGCGGTAGCACACGAGGTCGATGACCACGTCGCGGTGCCAGCGCTGCCGGTAGGCGAACGCGAGCTGGGAGACCCGGACGACGGCCTCGGGGTCGTCGCCGTTCACGTGGAAGATCGGCGCCTGGATCGTCTTAGCGACATCCGTCGCGTACACCGAGGAACGTGCATCCTGCGGGACGGTCGTGAAGCCGACCTGGTTGTTGACGACCACGTGGATCGTTCCGCCGGTGCGGTAGCCGCGCAGCTGCGACATCTGCAGGGTCTCGACGACGACCCCCTGTCCGGCGAACGCTGCGTCGCCGTGCACGAGGATGGGCAGCCACGAGAAGGTGCCGATCGGCTTGCGATCCTGCTTGGCGCGGACGATGCCCTCGAGCACGCCGTCGACGGTCTCGAGGTGCGACGGGTTGGCGGCCAGATAGACCGGCAGCTCCTCGCCTCGATCGTCGACGAAGGTGCCCTCGGTGCCGAGGTGGTATTTCACGTCGCCCGAGCCGCTCTTGCTGCCGATGGCGACGGAACCCTCGAACTCGCGGAACACCTGGCCGTACGTCTTGCCGGCGATGTTGGTCAGCACGTTCAGGCGTCCGCGGTGGGCCATGCCGATGGCGGTGCCGTCGAGGCCGGCCTCCGCGGCGCCCTGCAGGATCTCATCGAGCAGCGGGATGAGCGACTCGCCGCCCTCGAGGCTGAAGCGCTTCTGGCCGACGTACTTCGTCTGCAGGAACGTCTCGAACGCCTCGGCCTCGTTGAGCTTGCTGAGGATGCGCAGCTGCTCGTCGTGACCAGGCTTCTGGTACTTCATCTCGACGTTCTCCTGGAACCAGAGGCGCTGCGCCGGGTCCTGGATGTGCATGTACTCGATGCCGATCGTGCGGCAGTACGAGTCGCGAAGGACGCCGAGGATCTCGCGCAGCTTCATCTGGCGACGGCCGCCGAAGCCGCCCGTCACGAATTCGCGGTCGAGGTCCCAGAACGTGAGGCCGTGCTGCTCGATCTCCAGATCGGGGTGCGTGCGCTGCACGTATTCCAGCGGGTCGATGTCGGCCATCAGGTGCCCGCGGACACGGAACGAGTTGATGAGCTCCTGCACGCGGGCGGTCTTGTCCACGCGCTCGGCGAGGTCGACGTTGATGTCGTTGCCCCAGTGGATGGGGGCGTACGGGATGCGCAGCGCGGCGAAGATGTCCTCGTAGAAGTTGCGCTGCCCGATCAGCAGCTCGTGCACCTTCTTGAGGAACTCCCCCGACCCCGCACCCTGGATCACGCGGTGGTCGTACGTGCTCGTGAGCGTGATCGTCTTGCCGATCGCGAGCTCGTTGAGCGTCTTCTCACTCGCACCCTGGAACTCGGCCGGGTATTCGAGGGCCCCGGCGCCGATGATGGCACCCTGCCCCTTCATGAGGCGCGGCACGGAGTGCACAGTGCCGATGCCGCCCGGATTCGTGAGCGAGATCGTCGTGCCCTGGAAATCGGCAGCAGTGAGCTTGTTTCCACGCGCCCGTGTGATCAGGTCCTCGTAGGAAACCAGGTATTCGCTGAACGTCAGGGTGTCCGCGCGCTTGAGGCTCGGCACGAGCAGTGCGCGGGTGCCGTCCGGTCGGGGCAGGTCGATCGCGATGCCGAGGTTGACGTGCGCGGGCGCGACGACCGACGGCTTGCCGTCGATCTCGGCGTAGAACACGTTCTGGCTCGGGAACTCCTTCAGCGCCCGGATCAGCGCCCACCCGATCAGGTGGGTGAAGCTGATCTTGCCGCCGCGCGTGCGCGACATGTGGTTGTTGATGACGATGCGGTTGTCGATCATCAGCTTCGCCGGAATGGTGCGGACGCTCGTGGCGGTCGGAACGGTGAGCGACTCGTCCATGTTCACGGCGAGCGCCTTGGTCATGCCCTTCAGGACGGTGACCTTGTCGTCTTCGGGGTTCTCGGCGCTGGAGGACGGCGCGACCGCAGGAGCCTGCGCCGGAATCGGCTGGGCTGCGGCCGGACGAGCCGTGGTCCGCGCGATGGGCTGCGTGCCGATCACGGGGATGGGCGCGGTGACCGGGTGCGCGTCCGGCGCCTGCGCGGTCGGCTTCGCGGCCTCGGTGGTCGATTCGGTCGGAGCGGGCGCTGACGGCTCCGGGGTCGTCGCGGGGGCCGGAGCCGGCGCGGCCGGCTTCGCGGCATCGGCGGCCGAAGTCGTGTCCGACGCGGGCGGCGTCTCGGTGTCAGTGGCCGCCTCGGTGTCGACGGGCTGGTATGCCTCGAGGATCGGCCACCAGGCCTTGTCGACCGAGTTCTTATCGACTTTGTACTGCTCGTAGAGTTCGTCGACGAGCCATTCGTTGGCTCCGAACTCTCCTTCGCTCGACACCCCGACGCCCGTGACCTGGCTCGACACGCTCGATCGCCTGCTTTCGTGAGGACTGTTGGAGCGTGCAGGGCGAGATCCAACGGCCCCCACGCACGACTGATAAGCCTAACCCAGTCTGGCGTCCGGTTCCCCGGGACCGGAAGGGCGGGGCGAACACAATTGCGCATCGTTATCCGTACCGCAAGAGTCACTAACCTTTCGGGTATGGAGTTCTACGGAGAGCAGCCCGAGGTCGATCTGACGTATTCCGACGTCTTCCTCGTGCCCCGGCACTCGTCGATCACCAGCCGGCTCGACGTCGACCTCTCGCCCGGAGACGGCACGAACGCGACGATTCCGCTCGTCTCGGCGAACATGAACTCCGTCACCGGCGCGCGCCTCGCGGCGACGATCGCCCGGCGCGGCGGGCTCGGTGTGCTCCCGCAGGACATGCCGCTGCAGGAGTTGGATGCCGCGATCCGCTGGGTGAAGGATCAACCGGTCCGCTGGGACACGCCGCTCGTGCTTCCCCCGCAGGCGACGGTGGCGGATGCCGCGCGGCTGCTGCCCGCCACCGAGGGCCACGGCATCGTCGTGGCCGATGCCGCGGCCGGGCACCTGAACATCGACGCCGTCCTCGGCGTCGTGCCGGCGACGCGACTCGGCACGGCGCTTCCCGATGCGCGTCTGGGCGATCTGGCGCGCGGGCGGACGGCATCCATCGACGCCGACGACGTCGAGGATGCCCGCCACGCGTTCGACCTCATCGTCGGCGCCGGTGCCGAGACGGTGTGCGTCCTGCATCACGGCTTCGTCGTCGGCACCCTGTCGCGCCGCAGCGCCCTGCGATCGACGCTCTACCGCCCGGCGGTCGACGCGTCGGGTCGCCTCAACGTCGCAGCCGCGGTCGGCATCAACGGCGACGTCGCCTCGAAGGCGCGTGCCCTCGCCGCCGCCGGCGTCGACGTCTTGGTCGTGGACACCGCCCACGGGCACCAGGAGGGGATGCTGCAGGCCCTGCGCACCGTTTCGGAGCTCGGGCTCGGCATCCCGATCGCGGCGGGCAACATCGTCACCGCGGAGGGGGTCAACGATCTGGTCAGGTCGGGGGCGGACATCCTGAAGGTCGGCGTCGGACCGGGGGCGATGTGCACGACCCGCATGATGACGGCGGTCGGCCGGCCGCAGTTCTCCGCCGTTCTGGAGACCGCGGAGGCCGCGCGGATGATGGGCGCGCACGTGTGGGCGGACGGGGGAGTGCGCTACCCGCGGGACGTCGCGCTCGCGCTCGCCGCGGGTGCGGCATCCGTCATGATCGGCTCGTGGTTCGCCGGGACGATCGAGGCGCCCGGCGAGCTGCAGGTCGACGGGGCCGGCAGAGCGTACAAGGAGTCCTGGGGGATGGCATCCACGAAGGCCGTGCACGACCGGTTCGGGCGGCTCGACCCGTACGAGCTCGCGCGCAAGGAGCTCTTCGCCGAGGGGATCTCGTCTTCCAAGATCTACCTTGACCCGCTGCGTCCCGGTCTCGAAGACCTGATCGACATGATCACCTCGGGCGTGCGCTCCTCCTTCACGTACGCCGGCGCGTCCTCGATCGCCGAGTTCCACGACCGCGCCCGGGTGGGTCTGCAGTCCGCAGCGGGGTACGAAGAGGGCAAGGCGCTGCCGGTCAGCTGGTAGTCCCGGCCGCAACCCGGCGGGATGCCAGCCCGTAGACTTGTCGCCACAATGGACGACCCTCCCAGTTGCAGACCCTCGCCCCATCGACCCGCACCCGCCATGGCGGGGGGTGATGCGTGATGGAGTTCATCATGCTGGGCGTGGGGCTTCTGCTCACGGTCGGAACCGGCCTGTTCGTTGCGAGCGAGTTCGCGCTCGTCAACCTCGATCGAGCTGATCTCGAGGCGCGCCGCGACGCCGGCGAATCGCGCCTGTCGCTGACGATCAACGCGCTGCGGATCACATCCACGCACCTCTCCAGTGCGCAGCTCGGCATCACCCTCACGACCCTGCTCACGGGTTACGCGATGGAGCCGGCGATCTCGAACCTCCTCCGGCCGGTGTTCACCGCGTGGGGATGGCCGGAGAGCATCGTCTCGCCGCTCGCCGCCTTCATCGGCATCACGGTCGCGACGATCCTGTCGATGATCCTCGGCGAGCTGATCCCGAAGAACTTCGCGCTGGCGATCCCACGTCAGACCGCGAAGTTCGTCATGCCCTTCCAGGTCGCCTTCACCACTGTCTTCCGGCCGGCGATCTTCGTGCTCAACGGCAGCGCGAACGGCGTGCTGCGCCTGATCGGCGTCGAGCCCAAGGAGGAGCTCTCAGGTGCGCGCACGGCTGAGGAGCTCTCCAGCCTCGTGCGCCGATCGGCGCTCGCCGGCGTCCTCGAGGAGGACACCGCCTCGCTCCTGGATCGCAGCCTCACGTTCGCCCGCCTGAGCGCGGCCGACGTGATGACCCCGCGCCCCAGCATCCACGCCCTCGCCGTGGACGACTCCGCGGACGACGTGATCCAGCTCGCCCGGCGCACCGGCCACAGCCGCTTCCCCGTGTACGACGATTCGATGGATGACATCGTCGGGATCGTCCATCTCAAGGCCGCGGTGGGGGTGCCGCGCGAGCGACGCGCGGACGTTCCCGCGGCGGCGCTGGCCACCGAACCGCTGCGGGTGCCCGAGGCCGTCCACCTCGACACGCTCGTGGCGGAACTGCGCGCCCGCGGCTACCAGATGGCCATCGTGGTCGACGAGTACGGCGGCACCGCCGGTGTGGTGACCCTTGAGGATCTCGTCGAGGAGATCGTCGGCGAAGTGCTCGACGAGCACGACCGCCGACGTGCGGGCATCGTCCGCGGCGAGGACTCGCTCACGTTCCCCGGCGACCTCCGCCCCGACGAGGTGCTCGACCGCACCGGCATCCGCATCCCCGAGGGCGACGTGTACGACACGGTCGGCGGCTACATCATGAGCGTCCTCGAGCGGATCCCCGTCGTCGGCGACACCCTCGAGATCGAGGACGGCACGCTGGACGTGCAGCGCATGGACGGCCGTCGCGTCGACCGGGTCCGGTTCACGCCCCCGCCGATGCCCGACGAGCCCGACACGACCGAGGGCGGTGGGCGATCGTGAGCGACTGGGCGGGAATCGCATGGCTCATCGTGCTGCTCGCATTCAACGCGTTCTTCGTCGGCGCCGAGTTCGCCGTCATCTCCGCGCGACGCTCGCAGATCGAGCCGCTCGCCGAGCGCGGCTCGCGGGCGGCCAAGACCGCGCTCTACGCGATGGAGCACGCGACGCTCATGCTGGCGACCAGTCAGCTGGGCATCACGATCTGCTCGCTGCTCATCCTGAACGTCTCCGAGCCGGCGATCCACCATCTGCTGGCGGAACCGCTCGCACTGACCGGTCTCGCCGAGGGCACGGTGGATGTCATCGCATTCCTGGTGGCGCTCGTGCTCGTCTCGTACCTCCACGTCGTGTTCGGCGAGATGGTGCCGAAGAACCTCGCGTTCTCCGTGCCCGATCGCGCCGTGCTCATGCTCGCGACCCCGCTCGTGTGGGTCTCGCGCCTGTTCCACCCGGTGATCGTCGCGTTGAACTGGATCGCCAACCACGCGGTGCGACTCTTCGGCGTCGAACCGAAGGATGAGGCCGCATCGACGTTCACGCTCGAAGAGGTCACGACGATCGTGAACCAGTCGCGCATCGAGGGGGTCCTCGACGACGCGGCGGGGACGCTCTCCGCCGCGCTCGAGTTCACCGACAAGCAGGCGAAGGACATCGCGGTGCCGCTGACGCAGCTCGTGACGCTTCCGGAGTCCGTCACGCCCGACGAGATCGAGCGTTCGGTCGCAAGGCACGGCTTCTCCCGCTACGTGATCGTGGATGCCGAGGGGATCCCGCTCGGCTACGTGCACCTCAAGGACATCCTCCGCGCGGCTGAGGGCCCCGACGCCTCGACGGACGTGGTCCGGCCGATCCCGCGCAAGCGCATCCACCAGATGGTGCCCGTACTCGAAGACACCGACCTCGAGGACGCGCTCGCGCTGATGCGACGGGCAGGCCGCCATCTCGCGCAGGTGCGCGACGAGAACGGCGACACCACCGCGGTCCTGTTCCTCGAGGACATCATCGAGGAGCTCATCGGCGAGGTGCGGGACGCCACCCGACGTCGCGCCTGAGCCGCTCCGGGCTCAGGCGGGGCGCGCGCGGAGGTACTGCTTAGGCCAGTAGTCGATCTCGACCCCGAGCTCGGATGCCGCACGCAGCGCGAAGTGCGGATCGCGCAGCCATTCGCGGCCCGCCATGACGGCGTCGGCCTGGCCCTCCGCGATCAGCCGCTCGGCCTGGACGGCGCCGGTGATGAGACCGACCGCGCTGACCGGTACGCCCGCGCCCTGGCGGACGGCCGAGGCGAAGCCGACCTGATATCCGGGGCCGGGGACGATGCTCTGGTGCGCCACGAGCCCGCCGCTGGAGATGTCGAACAGGTCGGCGCCGTGCTCGGAGGCCCACCCGGCGACGGTCGTGGTCTCCTCGATGCTCCACCCGCCCGGGGCCCAGTCGGATGCCGAGAACCGCACGAACAGCACGACGTCGGGGGCCGCATCCCGCACCGCATCGACGATCCGCAGCAGCAGGCGGGCGCGATTCTCGAGCGGACCGCCGTACTCGTCTTCGCGCTGATTGGACAGCGGAGAGAGGAACTGGTGCAGCAGGTAGCCGTGGGCCGCGTGGATCTCGATGACCTGGAACCCGGCGTCGACCGCGCGACGCGCTGCGGCGGCGAAGTCGCGGACTGTCGCGTCGATGCCCGCGATGTCCAGCGCGACCGGCTCGGCGAATCCGTCGAAGGCCATCGCGGAGGGGGCGAGCGTCGGCCATCCGCCCTCGTCGATCCCGACGGAGCCGCGGCGGCCGGAGAACGGCGACCACGTGGACGCCTTGCGTCCGGCGTGAGCGAGCTGGACACCGGCCAGCGCGCCGCGAGCCCGGATCGCGGCGGCGATCGGCGCCCACGCGTCGCGCTGTGCGTCGGTCCACAGGCCCGTGTCCTCCGGCGAGATCCGCGCGGCGGGTGACACCGCCGTCGCTTCGGCCATCACGACCCCGGCGCCGCCGGACGCGAACTGGGCGAGGTGGGTGTGATGCCACTCCTGCGGCACGCCGTCGGTCGCGCTGTACTGGCACATCGGCGCGACCCAGAGGCGGTTGCGTGCGGTCAGCCCGCGCAGGGTGACGGGGGAGAACAGGGTGCTCATCGATTGCTCCAGCGCGGGTAGGGTGTCGGGCATGGTCGGCTCGTGGACGGTGCAGGATGCGGCGCGCGTCCTGCGGAGGCCAACCGCCGCCGACGACAAGTATTCCCGCGGCGTGCTCGGCGTGCGCACCGGATCGGACGCCTACCCGGGTGCGGCAGTGCTCGGAGTGGAGGCGGCCTGGCGGACCGGACTGGGGATGGTGCGGTACCTCGGACCCTCGGTACCGACCTCCCTGGTGCTGCAGAGATGCCCCGAGACCGTCACCGTCGACGGGCGGGTTCAGGCGTGGCTGATCGGATCGGGGACTGATGCCTCCGCCCGGACGGACGCCGACACCGACGCCCTGCGCACTGTGCTCTCCTCGCCCGAACCGGTCGTGGTCGACGCGGGCGCACTCGATCTCGCGCCGGATGCGAGTGCTCCGATCATCGTGACCCCCCACGCCCGCGAGCACGCCCGGCTCCGGTCGATCCTCGGCCTCGCCGAGGTCGCCCCGGGGGCGGATGCCGAACGAGCGGCATCCGCCGTCGAAACTGCCGCCGCGCTCGGCGGCACGGTCGTGCTCAAGGGATCGGTCACGATCGTCGCAGCTGCGAACGGCTGGGTCACGAGCGTGTCGGCGGGGACGCCATGGCTGGCGACCGCCGGGACGGGCGATGTGCTCGCGGGTGCGATCGGGGCAGTCGTCGCGGGCGCCGGAGCGGGCGCCGCGGGCGACCTCGGCCGGCTCGCGGCCGCAGGCGTCTGGCTGCACGGCCGCGCGGGCGCCCTCGCGGCGGCGGAGTTCGGCCCCGCGGGCGGCCCGCTCACGGCGAGCGATGTGGCGGCCGCCCTGCCGCGGGCGGTGGCGGAGGCGCTCGCGACGCGCTGACCGCTGTCGTCGGCGCAGCACCCCCGCGCGGGCCACACGTCGCCGGCCACCTAGAATCGACGAGTGTCGAGGCGGGCGGTGCTGTGGATCGCTTTCGCGATCGTCCACGTCGCCGTCGCCGTCCTCGGCTTCGTGCTGCCGAACCAGCCGATGGGCGACGTCCACAACGTCTACGACCCGTGGTCGACCGCGGCGATCTCGGGCCATGGCATCGTCGGGATCACCGAGACGTGGGTGTACCCGCAGCTGGCGCTCGTGCCGATGGTGCTCGCGCAGGGGCTGGCCTGGATCGCAGGGTACGAGGTCGCATGGGCGATCCTGGTCACGCTGATCGACGCGCTCGCGTTCGCGGTCCTCATCGGAACGGCGCGGTCCGCCGGCCGCAGGACCGCGGCCTGGTACTGGCTCGCGTTCATCGCGCTCCTCGGACCGGTCGGCATGTACCGGCTCGACGGCATCACCGTGCCGCTCGCGCTCGCAGGCTGTCTGTGGCTGGTGGGTCGTCCGTGGCTGGGCTCGATCCTGCTGGCGGTCGCCACGTGGATCAAGGTGTGGCCGGCAGCCCTCCTGGCGGCGGCCGTGATCGCGGTGCGGCGGAGGTTCGCCGTCATCGGCGGCGCGCTCGCGGTCTCCGTCGCGACGCTCGCGGTGGTGTTCGCCGCGGGCGGCGGAGCCCACGCCTTCGGCTTCATCACCGACCAGGCCGATCGCGGGCTCCAGCTGGAGGCCCCAGTCAGCGCGTGGTACCTCTGGCGCGCCGTGTTCGGCATCCCGGGGTCGTACATCTACTACGACAACGACCTTCTGACCTTCCAGGTCGCCGGGCCTGCCGTGGACGTCGTGATCTCGGTCATGACGCCGCTGCTGGTGATCGCCGTCGCCGGCATCGCCGGCCTCGGGGCATACCGCGCCTGGCACGGCGCGAGCTTCGTGAGGCTCTTCCCGCCGCTCGGACTCGCCCTCGTGCTCGCCTTCATCCTCTTCAACAAGGTCGGCTCCCCGCAGTACATGACCTGGATCATCGCGCCCCTCGTCGTCGGCCTCGTGGTCGACCGTCACCGGTGGTGGGGGCCAGCGTCACTGGGACTGGCGATCGCCCTGCTCACCCAGATCGTCTACCCGCTCGTGTACTGGCAGCTGCTGGATGCCGAGCTGCTGCCGGCCATCCTGCTGACGCTTCGCAATCTCCTCATCGGCGTGCTTCTGGTCTGGGCCGTCGTGCGAGTCGGCAGCGTCCCGCGTCGCACGCCCACCCTCCTTCGCACCGCAGCCATCCACCCCTGATCCGGAGGTCGTCATGCTCATCGCCTTCTCCGTCGCACCCAGCGGCGCGCCGCGCGATCCCGTACCGTCATCGCCGGGATCCGCCGACGCCTCGGTGCACGATGCGGTGGCCGCGGCGGTGCGGGTCGTCCGCGATTCGGGTCTGCCGCATCGCACCACCTCGATGTTCACCGAGCTCGAGGGGGAGTGGGACGAGGTGTTCGACGTCGTCAAGCGGGCGACCGAAGCGGTCCTGCCGTTCGGTTCGCGCGTCTCGCTCGTGCTGAAGGCCGACATCCGGCCCGGATGGACGGGCGAGCTCGACGGCAAGGTGGAGCGTCTCGAACGCGCGCTCGGCACTGCGCCGATCGGTGATTCCGACGCGGTCTAACCCACGGAACCACAAGCTTCGAATCGATTCGACAGGATGCCGCATCCCGGCTAGCATGACGGGGTGACCTCCTCGAATCCCACGAGGGGTGCGGCGATGTGGGCGCTCCTCTCCCTCGCCATCGGCAGCTTCGGCATCGGCATGACAGAGTTCGTCGTCATGGGGCTGCTGCCGAACATCGCGGCCGACGTGCTCCCTGCGCCGTGGGCCGTGGACCAGGGCGCCGCGATCGCGCAGACCGGCTGGCTCATCACCCTGTACGCGCTCGGCGTCGTCGTCGGCGCGCCGCTGATCGCCGGGTCGGTCGCGAAGTACCCGCGCCACCGGGTGATGATCGCCCTCGCGCTGGCGCTCACGCTCTTCAACGGACTGACCGTGATCCTGCCGACGTTCGAACTCGTCGCGGCGTCCCGCTTCCTGGCGGGCCTTCCGCACGGCGCGTACTTCGGGATCGGCGCGCTCGTGGCTGCCGACGTCCTCGGTCCGGGCAATCGCGCCAAGGGCGTCGCCTTCGTGCTGACCGGTCTGACCCTGGCCAACGTCGTCGGGGTACCGCTCGGCACGTTCCTCGGTCAGCAGGTGGGCTGGCGTGCGGCGTTCATGGTCGTCACGGCGATCTTCGCGACCGCGACGGTGTGCATCGCGTTCTTCGTGCCGCCGCACCCCGGCGAACCCGGCCGCACGCTGAGGGCCGAGCTCGGGGTGTTCCGCATCGGGCAGGTGTGGCTCGCGCTCGGGATCGGGGCGATCGGCTTCGGCGGGTTCTTCGCGGTCTACAGCTACGTCGCGCCGCTGGTCACCGACGTCGCGGGCTCGCCCGCGTGGGTCGTGCCGATCGTACTGGTGCTGATGGGGATCGGGATGACGATCGGCAACCTCGTCGGCGGCCACCTCGCGGACGTCAACCTCGGGCGCACCCTCGTCGGCGGTCTCGGCGCGCTCGCGGCCGTCCTCGTGCTGCTCGCCCTGACCGCGCAGTGGATCTTCGCCCTGGGCTTCTTCGTGCTCGCGACCGGCTTCGTCTCGTCGATGCTGAGCCCGACGATCCAGACTCGGCTCATGGACGTCGCCGAGGACAACCAGTCGATCGCCGCCGCCCTCAACCACTCAGCCCTGAACGTCGGCAACGCGCTCGGCGCGTTCCTCGGCGGTGTCGCCATCGCATTCGGACTCGGATTCGTCGGCTCCGTGTGGGTCGGCGTGGGTCTGACCCTCGTCGGAATCGCGATCGCGCTCGTCAGCCTTCGCCTGGATCGGTCGAGGGCGCTGATCCCCGCCTAGAGTGGTGGCGTGCCAGAGCCATCACCCGGCGACCGCGCTCTGCGGGCGCTCGCCGATGCCGTGGGGGAGTCCCGGCCACGTCGTGCGGGAGACGCAACGGATCCCGACGTGCCCGTGGCCGCGACCGTCGTGATCCTGCGCGACACCGGCGGTGGGCCGGAAGTCCTGATGATCGAGCGTCCGGATCGGGGATCGTTCGCCGGCGCCTGGGTCTTCCCCGGAGGCAAGCTCGAGCCCGCCGACGGCGACCCCCTCGATGAGTTCGGCGCAGCGCGTCGTGCTGCCGCGCGGGAGACGTGGGAGGAGACCGGTCTGCGCTTGGATGCCGCCTCCCTCGCTCCGCTCTCCTGCTGGGATCCGCCGCCTGGGCTCGCGCTCCGGATCCGCACATGGTTCTTCCTCGCCACGGATCCGGGCGGGGCGCAGACGCTCGCCCCCGACGAGGTCATCGCCGCCCGGTGGGTCCGTCCGGCCGTGATGCTCGAACGACACGCGCGTGGCGAGGTCACGCTCTACCCGCCGACGTGGGTGACGCTGCACGAGCTCGCCCCGCAGTCCGACGCGGCCGCGATGCTGGCGGATGCCCGCGTCGGCGGCGTCCGCCGCTACGAGAGCGTGGCGCGCCGAGGAGCCGCCGGACCCATGCTGCTGTGGCAGGGCGACGCCGAGTACGAAGAGACCGACGATCGATCCGGCCGGCTGGATCCGGCATCCCGCCATCGCCTCGAAATGGCGGCCCTGCCCTGGGTGTACACCCGAACCGGCTGAGCGCCGGGTCAGGGGCCGGGGGACTCGAGGAGTCGTCGCAGCTGCGCGCCCACGGCGCGCGACTCGATGAGGAATCCGTCGTGACCGAAGTCGCTCGGCAGGACCACGGCGGCGCCATCGAGCGTTGTGCGGATGCTGCGCGCGATGCGGTGCTGGCCGTCGACGGGGAACAGTCGATCGCTGTCGATCCCGAGCACGAGCGTGGTCGCGGTGACGCGGGCCAGCGCATCCTCGACGCCGCCGCGGTCACGGCCGACATCGTGCGAGTTCATCGCCTCGACGAGGGTGATGTAGCTGTTCGCATCGAAGCGCCGCGTGAAGCGGTTGCCGTGGAAGTCGAGGTACGAGGCCACCGCGAAGCGGCCGCCGTGGCCGAGCGGGCTCACGCCCGACTGCCAGGACCGCTGGAACCGCTGGTTGAGCTCGGTCGGGGAGCGGTAGTTGAGCAGAGCCATGCGGCGGGCCAGCGCCAGGCCTCGATGCGGGCCGTCGCCGTCGCCGGCGTCGTAGTACTCGCCGCCCTGGAATCGCGGGTCGATGTGGATCGCCTCGAGCTGCACCGAGTTCAGCGCGATCTGATCGGCCGTGTTCACCGGTGGCGCGGAGAGGATGCCGACCCGTTCGACGCGATCCGGGAAGCCGACCGCCCATTCGAGCGCGTGCATCCCGCCCATGGAGCCGCCGACGACCGCTGCCCACACATCGATTCCCAGTGCATCGGCCAACCTCACCTGAGCGGCGACCTGGTCTCGGATCGTCAGGTACGGGAATCGCGAGGCCCACTCGTATCCGTCCGGCGCGATGCTCGACGGCCCGGTCGACCCCTGACAGCCGCCGAGCATGTTCGGCGCGATGACGAACCATCGGTCCGTGTCGATCGCGGCACCGGGTCCGACGATGTCGTCCCACCAGCCTTCGGTGGGGTGTCCCGGGCCTGCCGGGCCACGGACGTGGCTGTCGCCGGTGAGAGCGTGGAGCACCAGCACGGCGTTGTCGCGCGCCGGCGACAGCTCGCCCCACGTCTCGTAGGCCAGGCGGTACGCGGGGAGCTCTCGACCGCCCTCGGTGCGGAAGGCGCCGAACCCGGCGAAGTGCCGATCGCCGACCGGATCGCCGTCGCGCCACGCACCTGTCGCGGGCGGGCGACCGAGCAGCAGGCGCGCGTCGGCCTCCGTCACCGGCGCGCTGGGCACCGTGTCCTCGGAGGTCTGCCAGTCCATTCCCCCATTCTCGCGTGCAGATGTGCACGGGTCGGGCGTGTTACGACCGACCGCTCGCCCGGCCCCTGAACGGGAGGGTCTCGTAGAGCGCGCCGTGCTGACCGGCCATGGCGATCGCCACGCCGTCGCGGGTCTGCACGAAGCGGTGCGAGGTGTCCGCGTCTGCAGGCACCTGCGCGTCGATCTCGGGCAGGGTGCCCTTCGTCTCGTTCGAGAGCCACACGACGTCGCGCCCGATCGCCTGCCCGAGCCGCGCGACGAGATCGGCGAAGCGTCGACGCTGCTCGGCGTTCAGATACAGCAGCACGGCGCTGTGGAAGACGACGAGGGTCGCATCCGCCGGCGCCTCGGCGGCGACGTCCTCCAGCCGGTCCAGCAGATCCCCGCGGACGATCTGCGGCGGGTCGGCCGCCGCGATCCGTGCTGCCGCGTGCAGCCGCGCGACGCGGGCATCGTGGTGCGGCCCGGGCCACACCAGCGTCGCGAGCCAGGCGACCGCGTCGGGGTCGGCCGCGTCGATCGGATTCAGGTCGATGCCGCGTCGCCACACCACGTCGGGCATCCGCGCCGGGACCGCTGAGGCATCGTCGAGCGAGCATGCCAGCAGCACACCGCTCGGACCGCTGTCGGGATCGACGCGGACGACGCCCGCGGGAGTCGTGTACTCGGTGCTGTATCGGTCCGGGTACAGGCACAGCCCAGCGGAGGTGCCGACCTCGAGCAGCGCGATCGGACCTTCGATCAGTGACAGCGGAGGAAGCCAGGTCGCGCAGCGGTTCGGCTCGTTGGTCTGCGTCGTGCGCTCGAGCGCGGTCGCGATCACCCGGTCGCCGTTCGCGAGCAGCCAGTTCCTCCACTCCGGGTACGGTGCGAGCGGAGCGCCCTCCCAGCGGGCCGCGGCGAAGATCAGCGTCGGCTGCCGCCTCGCGTTCGGGAGCCGCCTCAGCAGGCCGAGCATGTCGGCGTCCGCGGCGATGCCGGTGGCCCACTCTTCGTAGAGAGGCGAGGTGTCATGCGCCCATCGGCGGCCGAAGTCGTCGTACGTGGCGGCGATCTCATCGTCCACGAGCCCACCCTACGTCGCGCGTCGGAGCGCCGTCGTACACTCACGCCCATGGACGTCACCGCCTACCTCCTGGACTCGGACCCTGCAATCCGCTGGCAGGTGATGCGCGACCTGACCGACGCGCCGGAGGACGAGGTCGCCGCCGAGCGCGCGCGGGTGGCGACCGAGGGCTGGGGTGCGCGGCTGCTCGCCGAGCAGGCGGAGGACGGGCGATGGGACGGCGGAACCTATCGGCCCGGGTGGGCCGACGAGGAGCGTCCGTTCTTCGATGCGTGGACCGCCACGCATCCGTCGCTCGAACTGCTGCGCGAGTTCGGCCCCGACCGCGACGCGCCCGAGGTTGTCGCCGCGATCACCCGGGTCCGCGAGCACGTGCGGTGGGAGCACGACGGCCAGCCCTACTTCGACGGCGAGGTCGAGCCCTGCATCAACGGGGGCGCCCTGGCGAATGCCGCGTACTTCGGACAGGACGGCGCGCGTATCGCCGAGACGCTCCTGGCCGGACAGCTGCCGGATGGCGGCTGGAACTGCTGGGACGAGGATGGCACGAGCCCCTCCTCCTTCCACTCCACGATCTGCGCCCTGGAGGGGCTGCGGGCGTGGCAGCAGGAGAGCGGCGGGTCGGATGCCGTGGCCGCGGCACGCGCGAGAGGCGAGGAGTATCTGCTCGCCCGGCGTTTCCTCTGGCGCGCATCCACCGGCGAACTCGTCGATCCCCGGTTCTCGATGCCGTCGTTCCCGACGCGCTGGTACTACGACGTGCTGCGCGGACTGGACTACTTCCGTCTTGCGCGCCCCGGGCGCGACGAGCGGTGCGGCGAGGCCATCGAGCTGCTCCGCGCCAGGATGCTGCCGTTCGGGCTCTGGAGGCTCGAACTGACCCATCAGGGAGCGACGCTGTTCGAGCTGGAGGCCGAGCACGAGGGCTTCCCGAGTCGCTGGATCACGCTGCGCGCCGCTCGCGTGCTGCGCTGGTGGGACGGGGCCCGATCGGAGCCCGGAATGCCGAAGCGCCCGACCACCTGAGTGATCGGGCGCTTCGAGGATGCTGGTGCATCCCCCCTTGCACAGGTCAGGCGCGCGCGGCCTCGCTGACCCGGCGAGCGGCGGCCAGCGCCTGCTCGAGGTCGGCCTTGAGGTCGTCGATGTTCTCGAGTCCGAGCGAGAGGCGCACGAGGCCCGGCGTGACACCGGTCGTGAGCTGCTGCTCGGGAGTCAGCTGCGAGTGCGTCGTGGACGCGGGGTGGATCACGAGCGATCGCACATCGCCGATGTTCGCGAGGTGGCTGAAGAGGGTCAGTGCGTTGACGAACTCACGGCCCGCTTCGACACCGCCCTTGAGCTCGAACGACAGCACTGCGCCGACGCCCTTGGGCGCGTACTCGTTCGCCTTCGCGTACCAGGGCGACGTGGGCAGGCCGGAGTAGTTGACCGACGCGACATCGGACTGGTTCTCGAGCCACTCCGCGATCTCCTGCGCGTTCTGCACGTGACGCTCGATGCGCAGCGACAGCGTCTCGATCCCCTGGATCAGCAGCCACGCGCTCTGCGGCGAGATGGCGGAGCCGAGGTCGCGCAGCAGCTGCACGCGGGCCTTGATGATGTACGCCAGTGCGTCGCCGACGGCCGCGGTGTAGCTCGCGCCGTGGTAGCTCGGGTCGGGAACGGTCAGGCCCGGGAACTTGTCGACGTTCTTGGACCACTCGAACGTGCCGCCGTCGACGATGACGCCGCCGATGACCGTGCCGTGGCCGCCCAGGAACTTCGTGGCGGAGTGCACCACGATGTCGGCGCCGAACTCGAAGGGCTTGATCAGGTAGGGCGTCGCGATCGTGTTGTCGACGATCAGCGGGATGCCGTTCTCGTGAGCCACATCGGCGACGAGGCGGATGTCGAGGATGTTGATCTTCGGGTTGCCGATCGTCTCGGCGAAGAAGAGCTTCGTGTTCGGTCGGACCGCGGCGCGCCACTCCTCGGCGTCGTCCTGGTTCTCGACGAACGTGACATCGATGCCGAGCTTCTTGAGCGTGTACTTGAACAGGTTGTACGTGCCGCCGTAGATCGAGCTCGACGAGACGATGTGGTCGCCGGCCTCCGCGATGTTGAGCACGGCGAACGTCTCGGCGGCCTGGCCGCTGGCGACGAGGAGGGCACCGGTGCCGCCCTCGAGCGCGGCGACCCGCTCTTCCACGACGGCCTGCGTCGGGTTCTGGATGCGGGTGTAGATGTTGCCGAACTCGGCGAGCGCGAACAGGTTCGCCGCGTGCGTCGTGTTGTCGAAGACGTAGGACGTCGTCTGATAGATCGGGGTGGCGCGAGCCTTGGTCACCGGGTCCGGCTGGGCGCCGGAGTGGATCTGCTTGGTCTCGAAGCGCCAGTTCTCGGGTGCGGACATGTGCATGCTCCTGCGGGTATGTCGAGCGGCGACGGCGGATGCCGTGGCCTGCATCGAGAGTATGGATGCGGCATCCTGTCAACAACGAACCGGAAATGTTACGTAATACGGGTCCGGCGCCGAGCGGCCCGGCCGAAGCATGTTCTGCGGTGGGCGATCCTCGGTAGCGTGGACGCATGGCGACTCGACGTGCAGTGGTGACAGGAGCGAGCTCGGGCATCGGCGAGGCCTCCGTGCGCGCGCTCCGCTCGACCGGGTGGGACGTGGTCGGCGTTGCCCGGCGCGCTGATCGTCTGCAGCAGCTCGAGGAGGAGACCGGAGCCGTCGCGTTCGCCGCGGATCTGACCCGTCAGGAAGACGTCGACGCGCTCGCGGCATGGCTCGCCGAGACCGGCCCCGTGCACGCCCTCGTCCAGGTCGCCGGCGGCGCTCGCGGCACCGACCGCGTCGAAGACGCCAAGCCCGAGGACTGGCAGTGGATGTTCGATGTCAACGTGCTCTCGGCCCAGCGGCTCGTCGCGGCGCTGCTGCCCCAGCTTCGCGCGGCGGCCGCGTCCGACGGCCACGCCGACACGCTCTTCGTCACCTCGACGGCAGCCTTCACCGCCTACCCGGGCGGCTCCGGCTACAACGCGGGCAAGGCGGCCGAGGCGATGATCGCCCACGTGCTGCGGCTGGAGCTGAACGGCGAGCCGATCCGTGTCATCGAGGTCGCGCCCGGGATGGTCTTCACCGAGGAGTTCACGCTCAACCGGCTCGGAGGCGATCGGGATGCCGCCGAGCGGGTCTACGAGGGCGTGGAGAATCCGCTCACGGCGGGCGATGTCGCCGACGTGATCGCGTACGCGCTCAACGCGCCGGGGCATGTGAACCTCGACCTCATCACGATGCGCCCCGTTGCGCAGTCGGCCCAGCATCTGCTCGCCCGCGGCCCGCTGCGCGTGCGCGGCGGCTCGGACTGACAGCCGCCGATTCAGGAACGACCGACGACGAACGCAGGAGGCTGCTGGGATGGTGGATGCGACAGGGGAGCGCGAACGGCTCTCATGGGAGCAGTTCGGTGAGGCATCGCGGGAGCTCGCCCGCTCGATCCTGCGGGACGGCTTCGAGCCGGAGGTGGTCGTCGCAATCGCACGCGGGGGGCTGCTCCCGGCGGGCGCGATCGCGTACGCGCTCGGCGCGAAGAACTGCGGCGCGCTGAACGTCGAGTTCTACACGGGGATCGGAACCGTCCTGGACGCTCCCGAGGTCCTTCCTCCGGCGCTGGACATCTCGTATCTCCGCGGCCGCCGCGTGCTGCTCGTGGACGACGTCGCCGACAGCGGCCGCACGCTCGCTCTCGCCGTGCAGCTCCTGCGCGACAGCGGCGCCGACGTGCGGTCGGTCACGGTCTACACGAAGCCCGCATCGATCGCGATGCCCGACTACTCGTGGCGTGAGACGTCCCTGTGGATCGATTTCCCGTGGTCGTGGCAGGGGACCGTGACCCTCGACGGCTCGGCGGGCGCCGAGGGGGCCTGAGCGCATGGCGCGGTCGCTCCCCGAACTCGCCGAGGCGGGCCTCATCGACGCGGGCTGGGCGCGTGCCCTCGAGCCGGTCGCGCCGGACATCGCGGCGCTCGGGGATCGACTGCGCGCCGAGGTCGCGGCGGGGCGACGATACCTGCCCGCGGGAGATCACGTGCTGCGCGCCTTCCAGCGGCCGCTCACGGACGTGAAGGTCCTGATCGTCGGCCAGGACCCGTACCCGACCCCCGGTCATCCGATCGGTCTCTCGTTCGCGGTGGACAAGCACGTCCGGCCGCTGCCGCGGAGCCTGTCGAACATCTACCAGGAGCTGGACGCCGATCTCGGCATCCCGCCCGCGCCGCACGGCGACCTGTCCGCGTGGAGCGATCAGGGCGTGATGCTGCTGAACAGAGTGCTCACGGTCGCGCCCGGCGCACCGGCATCCCATCGCGGCTGGGGGTGGGAGAAGGTGACCGAGCACGCGATACGTGAGCTGGTCGCGCGAGGGGAAGCGCTCGTGGCGGTCCTCTGGGGGCGGGATGCCGCGAACCTGCGACCGCTGCTCGGATCCACCCCGATCATCGAGTCGCCGCACCCGTCTCCGCTGTCTGCGAGCAGGGGATTCTTCGGGTCGAAGCCCTTCTCGCAGGCGAACGAACTGCTCGCTCAGCAGGGCGCCGACCCGGTCGATTGGCGAGTCCCGGCGTGAGCGTAGGCTGTCGGAATGCTCGAGGAGGAATACGACCGGGATCGCCGCAGACTTCCGCGGCACCTGCGCAAGCCCCCTCCGCCTGAGCCCGGCTTCTCGTACAAGATCCGGCCGATCGAGGACCGCGACATCCCGGACATCCGCGAGATCTACAACTACTACGTGACCAATTCGGTCGTCACGTTCGATGAGAAGAAGTGGACGCTCGCGCAGTGGCGGGACAAGGCCGCCCAACTCGCGAAGCTCGGTCTGCCGTTCCTGGTCGCTCAGTCGCCGTCGGGGCAGATCCTCGGGTACGCCCTCGTGCAGCCGATGTCGAGCAAGTCCGCGTACCGGTTCTCGGTCGAGAACTCGATCTACCTCGGGCACGCCGCGGCCGGCAAGGGTCTGGGACGGGCGCTGCTGGAGGCTCTGATCGAGGCCTGCGAGCAGGCCGGTATCCGCGAGATCGTCGCCGTGATCAGCGACAAAGGGGCCGAGGCGTCCGTCGCCCTGCACGAGAAGCTCGGTTTCGTCGAGGTCGGGCGCATGGGCCGGGTCGGCTTCAAGTTCGGGCGCTGGCTCGGCACGATCTACCTGCAGAAGCACCTGAAGCCCGCCAAGAAGCGGCGCCTGTTCGGCCGCTGATCAGCGCGGCGAGCCGGGCCGCTCGCCGCCGGTCTCCGCGGACCGGACGGCGTCGATGAGATCCCGCCACGGGCCCTGCACCTCGGGGTCGGCGAGGGCTGCCGCACGGGCCGCGTCGCCGCACCTCGCGTCGACCCGCCACATGAACAGGTCGGCGCCGTTCGGGGCGATCGGGCGCCCGGGATCGGCGGCATCCCACGGGCACTCGTCGATGAGGGCGATCCACTGCGGCGTCTCTGCCGTGTCGGGCTGGGCGTGCCAGGTGCGTCGCAACCCGGCGAATCCGCCGGTGCGGGTGACCGTCACCGCGACAGCGATGATCCCGTCATCCGTTCGCTGCTCGCCGTCCGAGCCGCGGCGGGTTCGCGCTGACTCGTGGTCCGGGGTGCGGCCGTCAGGCGCTGTCGGGTCCGTCATCGAGCACTCCGACGCCGGTCCAGCCCGCCCGCACCGCGTCGACCTCCTCCGATCCCTCACCGTACTCCGCCTCGGCGGCGGTGAGGGTGGCGCGGGCGAAGGCACCGAAATCCGAGGTCGGCGCGAGTTCGCCCGTCGTGAGGGTGCGGTACCAGATCAGCCCGGCGCGCTCCCACGCGTTTCCCGCGAGCGCGCGCGCGGTCAGGTAGAACGCATGGTTCGGGATGCCGGAATTGATGTGCACGCCCCCGTTGTCGTCGGTGGTCTGCACGTAGTCGTCCATGTGCGCGGGCTGCGGGTCGCGACCGAGCACGTCATCGTCGTATGCGGTGCCCGGCGCGGCGAGCGACCTCAGCGCCACGCCCTGGACGGCCTCGGTGAAGATGCCCGCTCCGATGAGCCAGTCCGCCTCAGCCGCCGTCTGCCCGCGATGGTGCTGCTCGGTGAGCGCCCCGAACACGTCGGAGATCGACTCGTTGAGCGCGCCGGACTGCCCCTGATAGAGCAGCCCGCCCTCGAACTCGGTCACGCCGTGGGTGAGTTCGTGTGCGATGACGGTCAGCGATCCGGTGAAGCCGACGAAGACCTCGCCGTCGCCGTCGCCGAACACCATGCGCTCGCCGTTCCAGAACGCGTTGTCGTAGTCGCGTCCGTAATGGACGGTCGCCAGCAGCGGACTGCCGGCGCCGTCGATGCTGCTGCGCCGATAGGCGTCCCAGTAGAAGTCGAACGTCGCGCCGAGTCCGTCGAAGGCCTCATCCACCGCAGCGTCGCCTGTCGGCGGGTCGTCCTCGCCGCGCACCCGGACGCCGGGAAGGCGCTCGAGCCGGCGTGCATCCGAGATGGTGCGATCGGGTGCCGGCACGCCCTCGATCACGAGCGTTCCGGGCTCTTCGATCGACATGCGGATGCGCGAGCGCACCGAACGGTACTCGCGCGGAGCGTCGAGCGTCGCGCGGGCCGCCTGCGCCGCCCGCGCCCAGGTGGGCTCGCGTGCCGCAGCGATCCTGGCGAGCAGATACGGGGGGACGATCGCATGCGTCATGGTCCGAGGCTAACCCGCGCGCCCGACACCCGGCGCGGTGCCTAGCGAGCAGTCCGGGGTCAGCCGCCGGGTTCGATCACCGGGATCGAGGCGAGCAGACGACGCGTGTAGGCGACCTGAGGCTGCTGGAGCACCTTCTCGGTCGGTCCCTCCTCGACGATGCGTCCGTCCTTCATCACGACCACCTCGTCGCAGAGGTTCTGCACGACGCCGATGTCGTGCGAGACCAGCACGAGGGTGAGTCCGTCGCGGATCCGCAGCTCGCTGAGCAGCTCGAGGATCTGCGCGCGCACCGTCACGTCGAGGGCCGACAGGGGCTCGTCGCCGACGAGCAGGCGGGGGCGATGCACGACCGCGCGGGCGATGGCGATCCGCTGACGCTGGCCGCCGGAGAACTCGTGCGGGAACCGGTCCGCCATCGCCGCTTCCAGGCCGACCTCTTCGAGCACCTGCCGCACGCGCGCCCGACGGTCGCCGTCGATCCCGAGCGCCCAGAGCGGCTCGCCCACGATGCGGCCCACGCTCATGCGCGGATCGAGGGACGCGTACGGATCCTGGAACACGATGCCGGTGTCGCGGCGCAGCCAGTGCAGGTCGTGCGCCCGCGCCGCGGCATCCACGGGTCGTCCGTCGAACTCGACCGTGCCCTCGCTGGGTGTGTCGAGGGCCAGCAGCAGGCGCACGAGCGTGGACTTGCCGGAGCCGGACTCGCCGATGATCCCGACCGCGGAGCCGCTGCGCACGTCCAGGTCCGCGTCGGCCAGCGCCGTCGTGTACGTCGTGCGCTCGAACAGGGCCGTCTTCGGCACCGGGTACCGGCGCGTGAGGCCCCGAGCGCGGACCAGGAACTCAGTCATGCCGGCCTCCCTCGCCCGAGACCGGCCGTTCTCTCCGGGGCTCCGGCCCAGGCCAGCTGCTCGCCGGCGCGCGCCACAGGGTCGCCGTCGCATCGCGCAGCAGACCCTGCGCGACCACCGAGCCCGGTGCGGTCAGCAGCGTCGAGACGGGCGCCGATTCGATGACCCGGCCCTCGTCCAGCACGACACCGTGCGTGGCGATCTGCGAGAGCACCGCGAGGTCGTGGGTGATGAACACCAGCGACATGCCGTCGTCCTCGACGAGCGAGAGCATCAGCTCGAGGATCTCGGACTGGATCGTGACATCCAGCGCGGTGGTCGGCTCGTCGGCGATCAGGAGGCGCGGGCGGCACGCGAGTGCCATGGCGATCGCGGCGCGCTGACGCTGGCCGCCGGAGAGCTGGTGCGGATACCTCGCCACGATGCGCTCCGGGTCGGGGAGGGCGACCCGCGACGCCTCGGCAACGGCTCGGGCGCGAGCCTCGGAGCGGGAGAGACCCTCATGGATGCGGACCGACTCGGCGATCTGTCGCCCGATGGTGCGGATCGGGTTGAGCGCGGTGCGCGGCTCCTGGAAGACGATCCCGATCTCATCCCCGCGCAGGGTCGCGAGCTCGCGGTCCGGCATGCCGATGAGCTCGCGGTCGTTCCAGCGGACGCTGCCCCCCGCCTCGGCGCCGTCGGGCAGCAGTCCGAGGATCGCGAGGGCGGTCAGCGACTTGCCCGATCCGGATTCCCCGATCAGGCCGACCCGGGCCCCGTCCGGCACGTCGAAGGACACGCCGTCCACGATGCGACGGCCGTCGATGTCCACCGTGAGGTCGCGCACTTCCAGGCTCACGCGACCACCTCCGGGACGTGCCGGATCGCCCCACGAGGCGGATGCAGGGGGTCGCGGCCCCGCGAGAGGGTGGGGTCGGTCGCCTCGCGCAGCGCGTCGCCGAGGAGGTTCAGCCCCAGGACGGTGAAGGTGATGGCCAGCCCGGGCCACAGGACCGACAGGGGATAGACCGTGATGTACTGCTGCAGCTCGGCCAGCAGAAGTCCCCAGGACGGCTCGGTCACCGGGGCTCCGAATCCGAGGTAGGACAGGCCCGCCTCCGCGAGCACCGCGACCGCCATTCCCCATGACAGCTGGACGATGAAGACCGGCGCCACATTCGGCAGGAGATGCCGCCAGAGATTCTGCATCGGCGAGAGACCGGACGCGCGGCCGGCGAGCACGAAGTCGCTGTGCAGCACGCGGCGCAGCTCGGGTCTGGTCACGCGCGCGATGTTGACGCCGAAGCCGATGCCGACCGACCAGATCACGACCGCGAGCGAGCCGCCCCAGACGGCGCTGATCATCATCGCGATGATCAGCACGGGGAAGGCGATCAGGATGTCGACGAAGACGGCCACCGACTCCCGCATCCAGCGCGCGGTGAGTGCTCCGAGCGCCGCGAGGGCCACCCCGATCACCGTGGCGATCACGCCGGCGCCGACGGCGACGATCACGGTCGTGCGGGAGCCGGCCATGAGCAGACTCAGGATGTCGCGACCGGACCCGTCAGTGCCCAGCAGGTGCGGCCAGCCGGGGAGCGCCCACCGTTCCGCGATGTTCACCTGCCGCGGGTCGAACGGCGTCCAGAACAGGGAGACGATCGCAGTGACGACGACGACGGCGATCACGATGAGTCCGAAGCGGCCGGTGGACAGGCTCCACAGGCGCCGCAGCCATCCCCACCTCATGACGCCTCCCGCTGGCGGGGATCGATCACGCGGTGCACGAGATCGACGACGAATCCGACGACGAGCACGAATCCGGTCAGCACGAGGAGCTCGCCCTGCACTTTCGGCAGGTCTCGCGCGCTGACGTCGGCGACCAGCATCCGTCCGATTCCCGGCAGGGAGAACAGCTGCTCGATCACCACCGCCCCGACGATGATGCCGGCGACCTGCAGGCCGAGGACGGTGATGACCGAGAGGCCGACATTCGGCAGTCCGTGGCGGATGAGCGCCGCATTGCGGGTCAGCCCCTTCGCGGCGGCAGTCCGGACGTAATCCTGACCGACCGCCTGCATCGTCGCGCTGCGCACGAACCGCATGAGCATCGCTCCCTCGACGATGCCGATCGTCAGGGCCGGCAGCAGGAGCGACCGGAAGGCGGCGGCGGGGTCGTTCCATCCCGCGCGCGGGAAGCCCTGTGCGGGCAGCCAGCCGAGCCAGACCGCGAACACGACGACGAGCATCATGCCCGCCCAGACGACGGGCACCGCGGCCAGCGCCTGCGCGCCCACGCTCAAGGCGGTGCCGCCGCCGCGACGCCGGCGCATCGCCGAGATCACACCGAGCGGGATGCTGAAGAGGATCGCGATCGTGAGCGCCATGATGCCGAGCGGGACGGTCACCTGCGCCTTCTGCGCCAGCTCGGAGGTCACGCTCGAGCCGGTCAGCAGGGACGAGCCCAGATCACCGCGGAAGACCCCGCCGATCCAGTCCAGATACTGGGCCGGGAGCGGCTGGTTCAGTCCCAGTCGCTCCCGGATGGCCTCGATCTGCTCGGGCGTGCTGTTGGTGCCGGCGATCAGCTGTGCGATGTCACCGGGCAGCACCCGCAGGGTGAGGAAGATCAGCACGCTGGCGACGAGGAGCCCGAGCAGGAGCAGGGCCGATCGCGTCAGCGTGTAGCGGATCACCCGTTGCTCTTGGCGAGCTCTGCGAGATTGAGCCGCTCGTTGACGTTGATCGAGGGCATACCCGTGATGTTAGTGCCGACGGCGACGACGGAGGCGCCGTTGTAGAGCCAGTCGCCGGCGGCGTCCTCGGACACGATGCGTGCGGCCTGGGCGAGCAGGTCGGCCGCTTCGGCTTCGTCGGTGGCGGCGAGGGACTGCGCGTAGAGGTCCTGGACTTCGGGGTTGTCGTAGGTGAAGTAGTAGTCCGGGTTGGCCCAGTTCTCGAAGTCGTGCGCTTCGGTGTGCAGGACGAAGCTGAGGTCGTAGTCCTTGTTGACGTAGACGTCGTTGAGCCAGGTCGGGAAGTCGACCGAGTTGACCTGCAGGGTGATGCCGACCTCGTTTAGGTCCGAGACGAGGATCTGCGGGATGGTGGTGGAGTAGAAGCTCGGGATGGTCAGGGTCAGGGTGAGGTCCTCCACTCCGGCTTCGGCCAGCAGCGCCTTGGCCGCTTCGGGGTCGTACGGGGCGACATCGGACAGGTCCTGGAATCCGGGATCCAGCGACGGGATGGGGCCGTACAGGGTTTCGCCGGAGGCGAGCGCCTCGACGAACGCGTCGTGGTCGATGGCCTGGCGGATCGCCTGGCGGACCCGCTTGTCGGCGAGCGGGCTGCCCGGTGCCTGGTTGAACGCGAGGGTGCCCTTGTCGGTGGACGCACCGAGGACGAGCGCGAACTCGCCGGTGGCCTCGATCTGCTCCTTCAGATTCGCGTCGAACCCGGTGACCGCGTCGACCTCGCCGGCGAGCGCGGCATTGAGCGCGGCCTGGTTGTCGGGGATGTACGCGAATACGATCTCGGCGACCTGGGCCTTGTCGCCCCAGTAGGCGTCGTTGCGGGCGAACGTGATGCTGTCGCCCTGCTTCCAGCTGGACAGGGTGAACGGTCCGGTGCCGTTCGCCTTGGTCTGGTAGTCGACCGTGTCGCCTTCCTTCAGGATCAGTCCGGCGCGCCCGGTCAGGTTCCACAGCAGGCTCGAGTCCGGCTCGGTGAGGGTCAGGGTGATCTCCTGCCCCTCCGCCGTGATGGTGGCCACGTTCGCGAGCCGCGCCGAGTCCCGCCACTCCGGGGTGTTCTTGCGCGTCGTCAGCGACCACACCACGTCCTGCGGGGTCAGCTCCTGCCCATCGTGGAACAGGACCCCTTCACGCAGCGTGAACGTGTAGGTCAGGCCGTCGTCGGAGACCGTCCAGTCCTCGGCCAGCGCGGGGACGATGTCCTGCTCCGGGGTGCGCGAGACCAGCCCCTGGTAGATGTTGTCGACCAGGATCTGATCCAGCGCCGCACCCGCCGTCTCGCGGATGTCGAGGTTGCCCGGCTCGAGCACGAGCCGGATCACGGCCGACGCGTCGGTGTCCGGCTCCGCCGTGGTCGTCGCATCGGGCGTCGACCCACCCGTGCAGGCGGTGAGCAGAAGCGCTCCGGCGGCGAGCAGGGCGGTGGCGGCAAGAGCGGTGCGGCGAAGCATGGGGGTCCTTTCGGAGGTCATCCGTTGCTGTGCGGATGCCTCGGGCGGCGATCCTGAGGATCTCAGGTCGGTCCGATAGTCCAGCCTAGAGAACGCCCGAACCTGGTCAGGCGCCCGCTACATGGAACGCAATACAAGCGTTAACCGTTCCCCGAGAACGTCCGGAGGCGCGCGCCGAGTTCCACAGGCACCTCCTCCTGGACGTTGTGACCGGAGGAGACGACGGCGAGGGATGCGGCCGGCACCCTTTCCTGGAACTGTGCGGCGTTCTCGTCCGTGACATAGCCGTGGTCGCCGCGGATGAGCGTGATCGGGGCGCTGACAGCGGCGAGATCGTCCCATCCCGTCTCCGAGAGCACCGACGAGACGGCATCCTGCTGCGCCGCGGCGGCCGCGGCGAACTCGGGCGAGGCTGCCATCGCCGCGGACAGGTGCGCGAAGTGATGCTTCCACTCCACCCGCCCGTCCGGCCGGATCCGCGAGTTGAAGTACACGCCCCGCTCGGCGGCCTTGCGCGTGCCGCCCAGGCCGAAGGCGAGCGCGCGATCGACGAGCTCGTCGCGCGTCGCCCAGTCGGTCGGCCCTGCGAAGAACTCGCGGATCTGCGTCGGGCCCGCGTTCGGATCGACCCCGGGCGTGATGTCGATGATCACCAGCTCACGCACCAGATCGGGTCGGGATGCCGCCAAGGCGGCCGCCGTCAAGCCGCCGAGGGACTGCCCGACCAGCAGCTGCGGTCCGCTCGTCCACGTCTCCATCCCGATGGCCACGTCGGGTGCGAGCACTCGGCCGGTGTACGCGAAATCGGGGCGCCACGACGAGTCACCGTGGCCGGGCAGGTCGATCGCGAGGGCCGGCAGGCCGAGGGCCAGGATCGTCGTGTCCCATGTATGCGCGTTCAGCCCGGCCCCGTGCAGGAAGGTCACGACCGGAGGCGCATCGCCATACCGCAGCGCGCTCAGGCTCCGTCCGTCGGGGAGCGTGAGTCCGACGCGCTCGCCGCGCGGGATCGGCTCATCGATGCCGAAGTCGGCGGCCTGACCGGCCAGGAAGGAAAACTCGTCGACGGGTTCGCTCACCCTGTCATTCTGCCCTTGCCCGGTCCTCTCCGCGGACGGCTCGGTAGGCTGGCGCAATGAGCGAACTCGCCCGCGTGCACCTGTCGAAGTCTGCTCCGGAGGCCTACAAGACGCTTGCCGCGTTCTCGAAGGCGGTGGGCGCGATCGCCGAAGAGGCAGAGGTGGATGCGCGGCTCAAAGAGCTGGTTCAGATCCACGTCTCGCAGCTGAACGGGTGCGCGTTCTGTGTGCGCGTGCACGTCGAGCGGGCGTCCAAGGCAGGGGTCACGGCCGACACGATCGCGCAGATTCCGGTGTGGCGTGAGTCCGGGGTCTTCTCCGAGCGCGAGCGCGCCGGACTGGAACTGGCCGAGTGCTTCACCTTCATCCACGAGGACGGCGTCCCCGACGATGTCTACAACCGGGTGGGCGCCATCCTGAGCGAACGCGAGTACGTGGGCCTGAGCTGGATCCTGGTCTCGATCAACGCCTTCAACCGGGTCGCCATCGCGGGACGCTACGGCGTCCCCCCGCGCGAGGACCTGGTGGGAGAGGACCGGGACGCCGCCACGGGCGCGGCGTGGTGAGCACGCCCGGCGACCCCGTCGTACCCGGCGCCGTCAACTTCCGCGACGTCGGGGGACTTCCCGCCGGGACCGACCGGACCAGGTGGGGCGTGCTCTATCGCTCCGGCAATCTCGCCCGGCTCGACCCCGACGGCGTCGCCGCGCTCGGGGGTCTCGGCATCCGTCACATCATCGATCTCCGCGCCGACGAGGAGGTGGCGCATGCGCCCAGCCGAGTGGGTGGCCTGGAACTCACCACGTTGCGGGTGCCGCTGTTCCTGGGCTCGGTTGCGTCGTTCTTCGCGGACGACATCTCTCTCGATGAGATGTACCGGCGGCTCGTAGAGGACTCCGCGGATCGCGTGGTCGAGGTCGTGCGGGGGATCGCGGCCGCGCAGCCCGTCCTCGTCCACTGCACGGTCGGCAAGGACCGCACCGGTGTCACGGTCGCCCTCGCGCTCGCCGCTGCGGGCGTGGACCACGACGCCGTGGTCGCCGACTACGCGCGCACCGAGTCCCTCCTCCCGAAATGGCGGAACCGGCGCATCGTCGCCCGGCTGCGCACCCTGCATCCCGAGGCGGTTCATCTCGAGGACCTCGCGACCAGATCTCCCGCGGCCGTCATGCAGGGTCTGCTCGACGCGATCACCACGCAGCACGGATCCGTTGGCGGCTACCTTCGCGCCAACGGACTCACCACGGCGGAGATCGATGCCCTGCGACAGGCGCTGATCGATCCCGGCCCGACCTCGGCCGACTGACTCACAGCGTAAGCAAGGTTAGGCAACCCTTCGTTCGCGCTATAGTTGAAGGGCCATGTCACATACCACCGAGCACAACGCCGCAGCCTGCCGCTCCTTGCGGCACACGCGCGTGCAGCACCTGATCACGGCCGACGAGTCGTCGCTGGCCGAGCTCGAGGCGCTGCTGGCGACGCTGCCGATCTGCTCGACGGGCCGTGTGTTCATCGAGATCCCGGACGCCGCATGGCTTACCGAGCTCGATGCGCCGAGTCGCATGGTCGTCACCTGGCTCGACCGCGCCGCCCGCACCGGGGAGCCCGGTTCGGGTCGCAGTTGCGCGCCCGGCCAGGCCCTGGCACGCGCCGTGAACGCGTGGGCCGACGAGATGCTCTGCGAGGACGACGACCACACGCGGATCTTCCTCATGGGCGGATACCTGGGCACGGCCGACATCGTCGACCACCTCACGAGCCGTCGTGGAGTCGCCGCCGAGGCGATCCACACGCCTGCACGCTTCGGGCTCGCCACCGCGCGTTGACTCCTCACGCTCGCGACCGTGCCCCGTCGCGTGCACCGTCGTTCAGCGGGCCGCGCGTGAGCGTCGTCGCGTCCGAGGGGTCTTGTCCCGGTATTGCAGCGGTGCTAGACATGCCGCAGTCGACTTCTGGGGACCGACAGCGAGCGTGAATTGGGGCGCGCGCGCGTGAGTGTGTGGAGTTGCAATGAAGAAGACACTGGTTGGCGCTGCGATCTGTGCGGCATTGATCTTCGGCTCGAGCGGCGCTGCATTCGCCGGCGAGGTCAACGGCAACGGGGACCCGACGGGCGGACCGGGCCACGCGCGGTCACTGTGCGTGTACTCCGGTTTGGAGGACGGCGAGGAAGGCGGCGAGGCCGGCCCGGGCAACGTCCAGAACTGGGGTCACGTTCCGCAGGAGCTGCGCAAGCAGTGGAGTTCGCGCGGCGCTTCGTACGTGAGCGTGCCAGGAGAGGGCAACGTCGGCTGCAACCCGCACTCCGTCGGAGGCGAGTAGTCCTCGCAGTCAGACGATGAGGTGTGGCCGACGTGCTCGGCCACACCTCATCGGTTCGCGCGGCGCGGGACGTAGTTGCCGTCTTCCAGCCCCGCCTCGATCTCGAATCGGTTGCGCAGCGGATCGCGTCCCGCGAGCAGGTACAGCAGCGGCATGAGGAAGCCGTAGCGGCGCCATTGCCTGGCGTGGACCGCCTCGTGCGCCAGCACGCGGTCGGTCACGCGATCGTCGCCTGTGAGATAGCAGCCGCCGACGCAGACACCGCCGCGCCGGAACGCCCAGCGCGGCATTCCGCGGAACACCCACAGCCCAGCGCGTCGCTCCACGCGGCCGGTGCTCCAGATCGACCCCCAGATCCACCCCACCGTGGTTCCCCAGACGTAGCCGGCGTGGCTCAGCGGCGAGTCCAGGAACGGCAGGAACCTGTCGACCCGCCGTCCGCGGGCGACGGCGCGATCGGCCGTCTCGCGCCATCCTGCCGGGGGATCCGGAATCGGACTCACGCGAGCGCCCCGACGATCCGCAGGATCGTGCCCAGATCGTCGACTGCGGCCGCGGGCGAGGGGGGCGCGAAGCCGGTGATGCTCGAACCGGCCAGCGGCAGGGTCGCGCGGACACGTCCGATGGAGGCCAGCAGGTCGGCGAGGGAGACGCCGAAGGGGACGGATGCCGTCACTCCGGACATCGATGAGGGGTCGAGCACGTCGAGGTCGACGTGGATGTAGACCGCCGGTGCGCCGGTCGCGGCGACGGCCGCTGCGAGCGCGTCGGAGTCGGAGAGGGCGCGGGCGTCGAGCGTGGTGAGGCCGAGGTCGGTCACCACCGCCTCCTCGGCAGGGTCGTACTCACGAGCGCCGGCCAGCACGAGTCGATCGGCGGTGACGGCGGCGCCATCGAGTGTGAGACCGTCTGCGCCTTCGCCGAGTATCGCCCTGAGGGTCATGCCGCTGAAGGCACCGGACGGCGAGGAGCCGGGGGTGTGCAGATCGGGGTGCGCGTCCAGCCAGACCACGGCGAGCCCGGGATGGCGGCGCGCGGCGTGACCGACCGCCCCGACGGCGACCCCGCAATCGCCGCCGATCAGCATGACCGGGTCGGAGATCGGCGCCAGCTCGAGGTCGACGAGTTCGCGGGTGCGACGGAGGGTGCTGAATCGGTGCACGCCCGTCCCCACGGCCTCGCCCGCTTCGAGCGGGATGTCGACGGTCGTGCATGCGGCACGGGGAAGGTCGCCGGCGATCGCCTGCGCCCCGTCGATGAGCTGCATCGCGCGCGATGACGGCGACCCCTGCCACTGCGGAACGATCACGAATCGGGCCATGCGCTCATCCTCCCTCACATCGACGGCAGACCGACACGCGGAACGGGCGGGAGCCCCGCAGGGATCCCGCCCGTCCTCGTCGCGCTACGGCGTGTACGGCGCCGTCGAGGCGTCGATCGCCTGCTGTGCCGGGACGGTGCCCGCCTTCAGCTCTGCGAGCCGCGCCTCCACCTCGGTCAGCTCGCCCATGTCGTCCAGACTGTTGAACTGGGCATCGAGGCTCGATGCGGCCAGTTCCTCCTTGCCGGCCGCCAGCGCCTCCTGACGGCGGACCTTGTCCTCGAACCGCCCGAGCTCGCTGGTCGGGTCGAGCACGTCGATCGACTTGACGGCATCGTGCACCTTGTTCTGGGCCTCGGCGGTCTTCGCGCGCGCGAGCAGTTCGCTTCTCTTGCTCTTGAGCTGCTCGAGCTTCTGCTTCATGCCGTTGAGGCCGTCCTTGAGCTTGGCGACGACCTCCGTCTGAGACTCGATCGTCGGCTCGACGGCCTTCGCCTCGCGCTCGGAGCCGATCTGGCGCTGCAGGGCGATCTTGGCGAGGTTGTCGAACTTGTCGGCATCCGCCGTGCTGCCCGACGCGCGAAGCTGATCCGCCTTCTTGCTGGCAGCGAGGGCCTTGTTGCCCCATTCGGCGGCTTCCTGGATGTCTTCCTCGTGATCGCGCTCCAGCAGACGCAGATTGCCGATCGTCTCGGCGATCGCCGACTCCGCATCGGCGATGCTGTTGGTGAAGTCGCGCACGAGCTGGTCGAGCATCTTCTGGGGATCCTCGGCGGAGTCGAGCATCGAGTTGATGTTCGCCCTCAGGAGGGTCGAGATGCGACCGAAGATGGACTGCTTGGCCATCTGGGTTTCCTTCCTATCGATGGTTCAGAACGTACTGTCGTGGGCTGATGGATGCCGTCGCTCGGGCCTGCTCAGAAGCGACCACCTCCTCGGCGAGCGCGTGTGCCGCCACCGCCGAAACTGCCGGGGCTCATGCGTCCGCCGCCGCCCCCGCCGAACATGCCTCCCAGGCCACCGGAGGAGCTGCCCCGGCCGGAGCCGCCCCCTCCGCCGAGCAGGGAGTTGATCACGATGCCGCCGAGCACGGCGCCGAGCATTCCTCCGCCGTTGCCGCCGCCGCTGCCGCCGACCATGCCGCCGCCACCGCTGCTCGGGAAAGCGCTCACGTCGTTCTGGGCGTATTGGATCGCCTGCCCGGCGAGCTGGTTGGCGCGCTGCGCGTACTGGAGCGCCTGCTCGGGGTTCGCCGTCTGCAGCTGCTGCGCCTGCACGAGCGCCGCACCGGCCTCCGCGAGGCGGGTCCGCGCCTCGGCGCCGATCGCACCGCGCCGCGCGACGATGTAGTCCTCAGCGGCGGACACCTGGGCCTGCGCCTGCATGATCTGCTGGCCGATCATCTGCTGGGCGCGCTGCGCCTTGGCCGCCGCATCCCGCACGCCGGCGATGACTCCGTCGATCTGGGCGTCGGCCGCCTCGAGGCTCTGCAGCGTCTGCAGCGGGCGCCGCGCGGTTCCGACCAGACTCGCCTTCGCCGCGTCGACCTGCTGGCGGGTCGCTGCGATCGCGCCCGCGACCCGGCCGTCGGCGTCGGGCAGCGCGGACGCGGTGGCGATGTCGGACTCGAGCTCGGTGATGAGGGCCGCGGCGCTCTGCTCGCCCGCGGCGATGTCGCGACCCAGCTTGTCGATCGCGTCCTCCAGCAGGATGGCCTGGCCGACGGCCTCCTCCGCGGCCTTGATGCTGACGGCCGCCTCACCGCCCTTGCCCTCGCCGATCGCCGTCTGCGCGAGGGCGAGCTGCTCGTCGGCGAACTGCATGCGCTGCCGAGCCTGCTCGGGGTTGTCGGCCACAGTGGCGAGCGCCTCCGGCGCGTAGCCGGCCGCGAGCGAGCGAAGGTGCTCGTCGGCCGTGTCGATGGATGCCGCCGCCTTGTCGCGAAGCTCCTGCACGCGTGCGAGCGACTCGGGCGCATTCTGCTCGAGTCTGCGCAGCTCGTCGAAGTCGGCCGCCTTGTCGTCGAGACCCTTGTTGGCCTCCTCGCAGAGCCGCAGGATCTCGACGTTCCAGGCGCGGGTCTGCTCGTCGGTGTCGGCGGTGCTGTCATCGAGCTGCTGCTTGATCGTGAACGCCTTGTTGAGGTTCTCGCGCGCGGTCTGCAGCGCCTGCGCGAATTCCACGGTGGCGGCATCGCCGAACTGGGCGCGGGCGAAGCCGAGCTCCTGATCGCTCGTCTTGACCGCGTCGTCGGTCTCCACGAGCGCCGAGGATGCACGTCGCGCGAGCTCCTTCAGATCGATCTGCTCGACCGGTCCTGCCGGTGCCCCCTGGCCGCCGACCTTCTTCCGACGGCGACGGACGACGATCACGATCACCACGATCGCGATCGCCGCGATCACGAGGAAGATGATCAGCCCCGTGGGGAATCCTCCCGCCGCGGAGCCCGTCGCGTCCTCGATGCCCGTCGCCGCGGCATCGACCGCGCCGACCCAGTCCTCGGCGACGAGTTCGGGCTGGATCGCCTGTTCGATCGCAGCGAGCTGGTCACCGGTGAGCGGGCCGGAGGAGTCGCCCGACAGGTAGAACTGGCGGGACTCGGTCGCGACCGCGAGCAGGTACTGCGTCGGTCCGAGCCCGTTCTGCTCAGCGGTGTCGTTGGCCCATTCCTCGGAGCCGGCCGGTTCGGTGAACTCGTCGACGTACACGACCCACAGATCAAGTCCGGTGTCGGTCTTCAGCTGCTCCAGGCGTGCCTGCGCCTCCGACTCCTGGCTGTCCGACAGCGCGCCGACGTCATCGAGCACGTACCCGGAGCCGAGTGTGACGGGTGGTGTCGCAGCGGCCGGGGTGACCGAGAGCAGCAGCACCGCCAGGAACGCACCCAATGCCGTGGTGAGCATCGCTGCCCGTCGCGCACGCATCGTTCCCCTCCTCGGGGACGCGCAGTGCAGGCCCCGAAGATCGAGTCTATTCACGCGCGGGCGGGCCGCGGTAGGAGTTTCGCCGCACGCGGACGGGCGGGTCGCGACGGGTTCCGGCGCGTCCGCCGGTAGCGTGTCGAACTCGGAGGACCCATGGACGATCGATACCCGGGCGACGTGCTCGCGGACGGCTGGCGCGCCCGCGGACGTCGCGAGGTGCCCAGGATCGCCGCATCCGCCGACCTGGTCGTCGAGGTGGCCGCCGACGGGTTCTGCGGGGCCGTCGTAGGGGTCGCCTCGGGGCTCGTCGAGCTCGAGGACCGGCTCGGCCGTCGACGGCTCTTCCCGCTGGGACCCGGCTTCCTCGTCGACGGCGACGACGTCGTGCTCACCCTGCCGGCAGCCGCGCCTGCCACCGCGCCGAGGCGGACGGCATCCGGATCGTTCGCCGCACCCGAGACCCGCGCCCGGGTCGCACGCGCCAGCCGGATCCTGGTCGAGGGCCGACACGATGCCGAGCTCGTCGAGAAGGTGTGGGGAGACGACCTGCGCGCCGAGGGCGTCGTCGTCGAGTATCTGCAGGGCATCGACCTCCTCGAAGCGGCGCTGGATGACGAGCCGCCGTCGGCCGAGCGCCGGTACGGCGTCCTGGTCGATCATCTGGTGACCGGTTCGAAGGAGTCCCGGATCGCCGAGGCGATCATGCGCGGGCGCCACGGCCGGTTCGTCCGGATCGTGGGACACCCGTACGTCGATGTGTGGCAGTGCGTGACTCCTCAGGCCATGGGCATCGCGAAGTGGCCGGAGGTGCCACGGGGGACCGACATCAAGGTGGGCACGTGCCGTGCGCTCGGATGGCCCGCTGAGACCCCCGCCGACCTCGCCCGCGCGTGGCAGCGGATCCTCGGCCGGGTCCGCAGCTATCGCGACCTCGACCCCGCCCTGCTCGGCCGTGTCGAGGAGCTCATCGACTTCGTGACGGACTGAACGCGAGCCCGCGGCGTCGGCGCGCCTGGTTAGCCTGGAGGGGTGTCCGAACCCGCCGCCTTCCGCGACCGCCCCGTCTCGTTCGTCCGCCGCAACGGCCGGATGACCGACGGTCAGGAGCGCGCCTGGACCGACCTCGCCCCGCGCTATGTCATCGACGCACCGCGCGATGACGCCGCGACGAGTGTGCGGCCGGGCGCGGCGATCACGCCCAGCGACGTCTGGGGGAGGGATGCGCCCCTGGTGGTCGAGATCGGCTCGGGCCAGGGTCACGCCATCATCCATGCCGCCTCCTCGGCGCCCGAGACCGACTTCCTCGCGATCGAGGTCTTCACCGCCGGGCTCGCCCGCACGATGCTGGGCGCCGAGAAGGCGGGTGTCGAGAACCTCCGCCTGGTCGAGGCGAACGCTCCCGAAGTGCTCGAGCACCTGCTGCCCCCGGCATCCGTCGATGAGCTGTGGGTCTTCTTCCCCGACCCGTGGCACAAGAACAAGCACAACAAGCGGCGGCTCCTGACGCCCGAGTTCGCGACGCTTGCCGCCGGTGCCGTGCGAGACGGCGGCGTGCTCCGGCTCGCGACCGACTGGGAGCAGTACGCGCGGCAGATGCGCGATGTGCTGGATGCCGCGCCCGAGTTCGCGCGCTCGTTCGAGGGGGAGTGGGCGGACCGGTTCCCCGGCCGCGTGCTGACCGCATTCGAGCGCAAGGGGGCGCGCGCGGGTCGCGCCATCCGCGACCTGGCCTACGTGCGACGGCACCGCGGATGACCGACGGCGATGATGCGGCATCCGTCGCCCCCGGCGACCGGACGACACCCGCCGCCGCCCCGCGCGATCGCTGGCGGATGCTGCGGCCGCTCGCGCACCGCGACTTCCGCGCACTGTTCAGCGCGGTCGTGCTGTCGATCTTCGCGGCAGGCATGTGGGCCGTCGTCATGGTCTACGCGGTCATCGCGATCGGCGGAGGGCCGGTCGAGCTGTCGCTGGTGGCGGCGTCCAACGCCACCGGACTGCTGCTGTGCGCGATCCCCGGCGGCATCGTCGCGGACCGGATCTCGCGCCGGCTGATCGTGCGGGCCGTCTCGCTCGCGGAGTTCCTCGCGATCACCTCCGTGGTCGTGGTCGGGGCATTCGGTCCGGTCGGCATCCCTCAGCTCGTGATCGTCGCGTTCATCCTCGGTGCCGGAGCCGGGTTCTTCTTCCCGGCGTACAGCGCGATCCTGCCGCGCCTGCTGCCCCCGGGAGAGCTCCTCGCCGCGAACGGGCTCGAGGGAGCGATCCGCCCGGCCCTGCAGCAGGCCGCCGGCCCGGCAGCGGCCGGCATGCTCCTGGCCGCTCTGATCCCGGCGCACGCGGCTGTCGTGATCGCCATCGCGCACGGCGCCGCATTCGTGATCCTGATGTTCCTGCGACCCGAGCCCGCGCAGCAGCCGTGGGAGCACAGCGGCTCCGGCGACCCCGAGGCCGCGGATCACTCCGCCAAGAGCGTGTTCCACGATCTGCGCGAGGCGGTCGTGTTCACGGTTCGCACGCCCTGGCTGCTGTGGACGCTCCTGTACGCGACGCTGTGGGTGCTCGTCGTGGTCGGGCCCGAGGAGGTGCTGCTGCCGTTCCTCATCCGCGATCGGATCGGCGAGGATCCGCGGCTGTTCGGGTTCCTCCTGGCCGTCTACGGCGCAGGTGGAGTGCTCGGCTCGATCTTCGTGTCGTCCAGGAAGCTTCCGCGCCGATACCTGACGACGATGAACCTGGTGTGGGGCGTCAGCACCCTGCCGTTCATCATCGTCGGCTTCACCGACCAGTACTGGCTGCTCATGGCGTCGCTGTTCACCGTGGGATTCGGGTTCAGCTACGGCAATGTGATCTGGGGGACCCTGCTGCAGCGGCGAGTGCCCCGGCACATGCTGGGACGGATCTCGAGCCTGGACTTCTTCGTCTCGCTCGCCCTGATGCCGCTGTCGATGGCGCTCGCCGGACCGCTGTCCGAAGTGCTGTCGCTGCAGGTCATCTTCACCGCGGCAGGCATCCTCACGCTCGCGTTCGGCATCATCGCCATCTTCGCCGCACGCATGCCGCAGGATGAGATCGCCCATCCCCTGGGAGACTGAGAGCGTGCCCGCCCACCCCACTGCAGTCCTCGGCGTCCGCCCGCGTGTCTCGGTCGGACTCGTCCCGGCACTGCTGGTGTGCCTCGCCGCTCCTGCGTTCTTCGTGGTGCGCATCGCATGGCTCGGCTGGGTGCTGCTCGCGGCCGGGATGCTGCTGGCGTGGCTGGTGCGCTCGCGGACGGATGCCGAAGCCGACGCCGCGCGCGCCTCGATCGCCCCGCCGGCAGGCGCTTCATCGCGCACGCCGAGCCTGGTGCGCGACCTGTCGCTGATCGCACTCGGCCTGCTGATCGTCAGCTCCATCCCGCTCGCGGCGGAGCTGGACAACCTCGCATTCGTCCGGTTCTCCCTGGGTCTGGGCGGCGCCGTGGTGGCGCCCTACGTCGTGTCGCGCTTCGTCTTCCGAGACCACGCGATCCGCTTCCCCTGGCGCGGGGGCGGGCGGTGGACCGCGTTCCAATGGAGCTGGCTGGTCGCCGTGCTCGCACTCGGCTGGCTGATCCTGCCCTTCTACTTCATCACCTCGGGCGTCTACACGAACTGGCCGGTCGTGGACACGCCCGAGATGATCGCGCGCCTGTTCGTGGGAGTCGGCGCGGTGGGGATCTGGGACGAGCTGTTCTTCATCTGCATCGTCTTCACCCTGCTGCGGCGGCACTTCCCCGACTGGCAGGCGAACCTGCTGCAGGCCACCGTGTTCGTCTCGTTCCTGTGGGAGCTGGGGTACCAGGCATGGGGACCGCTGCTCACGATCCCATTCGCCCTCGTGCAGGCCTACATCTTCAAGCGCACGCGGTCGCTGACCTACGTCGTCACCGTGCACCTGCTTTTCGACGCCGTCGTGTTCCTGGTGCTCGTCCACGCGCACAACCCCGGGCTGCTGGACGGACTGTTCCTGGTCTGAGGTCCGCGCGCCGCGTTCATCCGTCACCTCTGCACGCGGATCGGGCGCCGCGGCGTGCACGGGTGACGGATGAAGCGAGGATCGACCGGTGCCCAGGGGGTGCACAGGGGGGTCGGGTAGCGTGGTCCACGGATCCCGAACCGGATCCCCGGACGACGGATCAGTACCCGGTGAGCGACAAGACTGGCCTTTGGAGGGCAGTCCCGTGTCGTGGGTCATCCTTGTCGCATCCGGAATCCTCGAAGCCGTCTGGGCCACGGCCCTGGGCAAGTCCGAGGGATTCACCAAGCTCTGGCCGAGTGTGATCTTCGGCGTCTCGCTGATCGCCAGCATGGGTGGCCTGGCCTGGGCGATGCGCGACATCTCGACCGGAACCGCCTACGCCGTCTGGGTCGGGATCGGCGCGTCGCTCACCGTGGCCTACGCCATGACCACCGGCGCCGAGCCGTTCTCGATCGTCCGGATGCTGCTCATCCTCGGCCTCGTCGGATGCGTGATCGGGCTCAAGATCGTGGGCCACGAGTAGGCCTGCGCGCGCTCGGATTCTTCACCTTCATGTTCACATTGAGGTGACTTCGGAGTGAACTCTTGACGACGGTTCGGCGATGAGTATCTTTGGTCTTGCAGATGGAAAACGGAAACGAAACGGACCCGCAAGGGAACGGGAAACGGGAACCGAAGTTCGCAGATGATCGGCCCGGGGCTTCGGCTCCGGGCCGATCTTCATTGTGCCCGGGAAACGAAGAAATCCCAGGTCATCCCTGGGATTTCTTACAGTGCCCCCGACTGGAATCGAACCAGCGACCTTTGGTACCGGAAACCAACGCTCTATCCCCTGAGCTACGGAGGCGTACCGATCGAGGTTATCACCAGCCTCGCACCTGTCCGTTCCCGTCAGGGGCCGGTCAGGTCCTCGTCGTGGGGCGCGTCCGCGATGACATCCGTCTCGCCGCTGATGGCGGACAACGCCTCCGCGAGCCGCGTCGCGAGATACGCGTGCCCGTTCGTCGAGGGGTGGTCTCGCCCGATGCCCGTGTCGATGACCTCGGCGTAGTTGTCGGTCGTGATCCACTCCTGAGCGATCGGCGAGATGTACCACCAACCGCGGGCGGCCGCGAGTTCCGCGAGGTCGGCATCGATGCGCACCGTGGCCTTCTCGACCGGCAGCACCTGAGGCGCCGGACCGAGCACGACGATCGTCGCATCCGGATACAAGGCGGCCAAGGCGTCCCACGCCGAGGTGACGGCATCCCGATAGCCGGCCGCCGGCAGCCGCCGGTCGTTGATCGACCCTTCGATGATCACGAGGTCGGGATCCATGGTCGGGTCGAGCGCTGCGATGCGCTCGCCGAACGAGCCGCCGTCCAGTCCGGGCTTGAGGTAGCCGCTGCCGCGGACGCCGTCGACGATCGTCTCCCAGCCGAGCTGCTCGCCGATCAGGTACGCATAGCCGAGGGTCGGCAGGGTCGCCGCCGAGCCGTAGGTCCACGAGTCGCCGAAGATCAGCACACGAGGCTGCTCGGGCAGGGTCAGGGCAGCGGGCGCCACGGCGACCGCCACCGGCTCCTGTCCCGTGGCCACGACGGCACTCGGTTCCGGCGCCCAGGGGCGCAGTGCGGCGACCGCGCACACCGCCGCGATCGCGAGCGCCGCGACGGCGAAGGGCCACAGCCGACGCGCTCTTCGCGCGCGCGATGAGCGCGTCGCGGAGGCGGTGTTCGGCGTGGTCACCTAGCGAGGGTAAACGATGATCCGTCGTCCGCCGAATACGGACGCCATCGAGCGGCGAGACCGCCTGCCGGGGCCGGGGAATGCGCCGCCGAAACGGGGTCTCCACGCTCTTCGCGGGCGGCCGGATCAGCCGACTTCGCGGTTGCGTGCGAAGCACCCGATCGGGCGTGCGAGGATACTTCGGTGCAACGCGTCGTGACCGCCGAACTGGACCTCGAGCTGGGGTCGTCCGTCGACCTCATTTTCCAGGTCGCGGCGGCCCAGCATGTGCCCATCGTGAGCGAGGAATTGACCTTCACCCAGGGCGAGCGCGTGTACACGCCGACTGAGATCGTCGACCAGTCCGGCAGTCGCCTGCACCGCCTCACCGGCGAGGCCGGCCGACTCGAGGTGAGATACGAGGCGACCGTCGACGGGCAGACCACGAGCGGTCGCACGAGCGATCTCGAGGCGATCACCTATCTGCGTCCGAGCCGCTACTGCCAGTCCGACGAGGTGTTCGGGCAGGCGCGGCGCCAATTCAAGGGGCTGCAGGGTCACGATCTGATCGCGGCGGTTTCGGAGTTCGTCGCGACCAGCACCACCTACACCCCGGGCCTCAGTCAGGGGACCGACTCCGCCGTCACGACCCTGATGACCGGCCAGGGCGTCTGTCGCGACTACGCGCACGTGGTGATCTCGCTGCTGCGGGCGATGGACATGCCGGCCCGCTACGCCGCCTGCTACGCACCCGGCCTGCAGCCGATGGACTTCCACGCGGTCGCCGAGGCGTACCACGACGGCGCGTGGTACGTGATCGACGCAACCCGCCTCGCGAACCGCCGGTCGCTCGTGCGCATCGCCACGGGACGGGATGCTGCGGACTGCGCGTTCCTGAGCTACCACGGCGGCCACGTCGGCCTCGCCCACATGCGCGTCGACGCCTGGGTCATGCCCGAGTCCGCCTCGGAGGACGGGCTCGAAGGGGACGGGCGTCCCGGTGCGCTCGAGCGCGTGTCGACGGACTCCGATCTGTCCGCCGACGACTTCACCGCACTCATCCAGCTGGCGTAGGCCTGCGCCCGGGGCGGCCGTCGCGGAAACGTAGACTGGTGCGGCCATGAATCCCGAAGAACTCGCCGCCGCTCTGCTCGCCGTCGTCACCCCGATCGCCGAGGGTCGACGCGAGGGATCGACGGCAGGGCTCACGGCATCCGATTTCACCGTCGATCGCCCCAAGAACCGCGATCACGGAGACTGGGCGTCCAACGCCGCGCTCAAGCTCGCGAAGGCGGTCGGGGCGAACCCGCGGGAGCTCGCCGCCGAGATCGCCGCCGACCTCACCCGGACGCCGGGCATCGCGAGCGTCGAGGTCGCAGGTCCCGGCTTCATCAACATCCGGCTGGATGCCGCAGCCGCGGGTCTGCTCGCCAAGACGATCGTCGATTCCGGCGCGGCATTCGGGACGAACGACTCCCAGCGCGGGAACACGATCAACGTCGAGTTCGTCAGCGCGAACCCGACCGGTCCGCTGCACATCGGGCACACGCGCTGGGCGGCGCTGGGCGACTCGATCGCGCGGCTGCTGCTGGCCAGCGGCGCGACCGTGGCGCGCGAGTTCTACATCAACGACGCCGGCGCCCAGATGGAGCGGTTCGGCCAGTCCGTGCTCGCCGCGGTCAAGGGCGAGCCCACACCCGACGGCGGCTACGCCGGCTCGTATATCGACGATCTCGCCCGGCGGGTGATCGAGGCGCGGCCCGACCTTCTGGAACAGGACGCCGACCAGCAGGCCGCGCTCGCCCGCGATCTGGCCTACGACTTCCAGCTGGGCGAACTGCAGGCGTCGCTGGCGAAGTTCCACGTCCACTTCGATGTGTGGTTCTCCGAGCGCACGCTCCACGCGGCGGGCTCGTCCGGCGAGCCGAGCCTCGTGGACGAGGCCGTCGATCGTCTGCGGGCGCAGGGACACGTCTTCGACGAAGAGGGTGCCGTCTGGGTGCGCACCACCGACTTCGGCGACGATAAGGACCGTGTGATCCGGCGCTCGAACGGCGAGTACACGTACTTCGCCGCGGACGCGGCCTACTACCTCAACAAGGGCGACCGGGGCTTCGCGCACAAGATCTACCTTCTCGGCGCCGACCACCACGGCTACGTGCACCGACTGAAGGCGCTGGCCGGCGCGGCCGGAGACGACCCCGAGAAGGACATCGAGGTCCTGATCGGGCAGCTCGTCTCGATCAACGGGGCGCGGCTGTCCAAGCGCGCAGGCAACATCATCGAGATGGACGATCTGCGCGAGTGGCTCGGCGCCGACGCCCTGCGCTACTCACTCGCGCGGTATCCCGCCGACTCCCCGCTCACGCTCGATCCCGAGCTGCTGCGCAAGCGGACGAACGACAACCCGGTGTTCTACGTGCAGTACGCGCACGCCCGCACGCACAACGTCGCGCGCAACGCGGCGGCATCCGGTGTCGACCGCAGCGAGTTCGCCCCCGAGCTGCTGGACCACGAGACCGAGTCCGCACTGCTCGGCGCACTGCAGGAGTTCCCGCGCATCGTCGGCTTCGCCGCCGAAGTCCGCGAGCCGCATCGCGTCGCGCGCTACCTGGAAGAGCTCGCGGGGCTGTATCACCGCTGGTACGACAACTGCCGGGTGATCCCGCTCGGCGATGAGCCCGTGGGCAGTGTGCATCGAACGCGTCTGTGGCTCAACGATGCCACCGGCCAGGTGCTGCGCAACGGGCTCGACCTCCTCGGCGTCGATGCGCCCGAACGGATGTAGGCAGAGATGACCACCGGCGACACGCAACCGACGCAGCCCCTTCCTCCCGTGTGGACGCAGGGCGATCCGGAGCCGAAGAAGCGCCGCCGCGCGTGGCCGTGGCTCCTCGCGCTCGTCATCGTCGTGGGGCTCGCGATCGCGGCGTGGTTCGCGGGGGAGTGGATCGCCAGGGACATCGTGACCAAGACGATCCGCGATCAGGTGGTCACCCAGCTCTCGCTGCCCGCCGACCAGCAGATCGACGTGGTGGTCGCGGGCGCCGTGCTTCCCCAGCTGATCAAGGGCAGTCTCGACGATGTCACCGTCTCCTCCGATGACGTCGCCCTCGAGGCGTTCGTCGGCGATGTCACGATCCACGCACAGGACATCGCGATCCGCGGCGAGTCCACCGGCGGCACGGCCACCGCGACCGTCGTGCTCGACCAGGAGCAGCTGCGCACGCTGCTGTCCACGATCGAGAGCTTCCCGACCGACTCCGTCGGGCTCGCCGAGCCGAACGTGACCATGACGACCGAGCTCAGCCTCTTCGGCATCACACTGCCGATCGGCGTCGCCCTCACCCCGAGCGCGGCGGAGGGCGACATCGTCCTGACCCCCGCGGCACTGCAGCTGGCGGGCAGCGACATCTCGGTCGATGCGCTCAAGAACCAGTTCGGCGGCGTGGCCGATGCCGTGCTGCGCGACTGGACGATCTGCATCGCGCAGTACATCCCTGCAGGGGTGGAGCTGACCGGCATCGCCGTCACCGGCGAAGAGGTCGTCGCAGAGCTGGACATCGACCCGGCGATCGTCAATGACACGTCGTTGCAGGAGACGGGCGTGTGCGAGTGACCGGCGTCATGGAAGCCGATCACGGCATATGGCGTGCCCTAGACTTCTGAGAACCGCCCGGCGCGTGAGTCCACCGCTGCCGCGGCACCCCCGCTGAGAACGGGTCCCGCCCGCAGCAGTCGCGCCGAAGCCTCCTTTCCACGATTGGTCCGAGTTGTCCGTCTCCCCCTCGCCCACGCCGGAATGGCTCCTGCCGCCGGACGACGCGAACGCGCTCGCAGCCGGCGTGTGGCCGGCATCCGCTCGTCGCGACGACGAGGGCGTGCTCCACATCGCGGGCGTGTCGGCGACGCAGCTGCGGCATCGGTTCGGGACTCCGCTGTACGTCGTGGACGAGGCGGAGGTGCGCGCGCACGCGCAGCGCACGCTGGCGGCATTCCGCTCGGCGGTCGAGCCGCACGGCGTGCAGGCGCGCGTGTATTACGCGGGCAAGGCCTTCCTGTGCTCGGAGGTCGTCCGATGGGTCACCGCCGAGGGCATGGCGCTCGACGTGTGCTCCGGAGGCGAGCTCGCGCTCGCGCTGGCAGCGGGCGCCGACCCGGCGCGGCTCGGATTCCACGGCAACAACAAGAGCGTCGTCGAACTCGAGAACGCAGTCGACGTGGGCGTCGGCTCGATCGTGATCGACAGCTGGATGGAGCTGGACCGCCTCACGGGGATCGTCCAGCGCGGAAGCCGGACCCAGGCGGTGCTCGTGCGCGTCAACAGCGGCGTTCACGCAGAGACGCACGAGTTCCTCGCGACGGCCCACGAAGACCAGAAGTTCGGCTTCACGCTCGATGAGGCTCCCGATGTCGTCGCCCGCATCCGCGAGACCGCGGGACTCTTCTTCGTCGGGCTGCACTGCCACATCGGCTCGCAGATCTTCGGGACCGCAGGATTCCAGGAGTCCGCGGCGCGCATCGTCGAGGTGCACGCCGCGCTGCTGTCCGGCGGCGACATCCCGGTCCTCAACCTCGGCGGCGGATTCGGCATCGCCTACACCTCCGCCGACGACCCGACCCCGATCGAAGCCCTCGCGACCGGCATCGTCGAGGCCGTCGCCCGCGAGTGCGAGCTGCGCAGCATCCCGATGCCGAACCTCGCTTTCGAGCCGGGGCGCGCGATCGTCGGCCAGGCGGGCGTGACGCTGTACGAGGTGGGCACGACGAAGGCGGTCGAGATCGGCGACGGCGATCGGCGCCTGTACGTGAGCGTGGACGGCGGCATGAGCGACAACGCCAGGCCGGCCCTGTACGGTGCGGACTTCTCGGCGCGGATCGCGTCCCGCGTGAGCGACGAGCCGCCCGCGCTGGTGCGCGTGGTCGGCAAGCACTGCGAATCGGGTGACATCGTCGTGGATGCCGACTACCTTCCGGGTGACGTCTTCGCCGGCGACCTGCTCGCCGTCCCCGCGACCGGCGCCTACTGCTTCTCGCTCGCGAGCAACTACAACTACGTGCCCCGCCCGCCGGTCGTCGCCGTGCACGACGGAGTGGCCCGGGTGATCGTGCGCGCCGTGACCATCGACGACCTCCTGGCGCACGATGCCGGTCTGGATGCCGAACCGAGCACGCCGGGCGAGGGAGATCGCTTCGAGACGACCGAGGGAGCCGCCGGATGATCGACTACCGCCGACTGAGAGTCGCGCTGCTGGGCGCCGGAGCCGTGGGCTCGCAGGTCGCGGCACTGCTCCTCAAGCATGGTGACGAGCTCGCCGACCGCGCGGGCGCGGCACTGGAGCTCGTCGGCATCGCCGTGCGCGACCTGGACGCGCCTCGCGAGACCGATCTGCCCCGGGAGCTGTTCACGACGGATGCCGAATCCCTCATCGTCGGCGCCGACATCGTGATCGAGCTCATGGGCGGCATCGAGCCGGCCAAGACCTACCTGCTGCAGGCGATCAACTCCGGCGCCGACATCGTCACCGCCAACAAGGCGCTCCTTGCCACGCACGGCCCGGAGATCTTCGATGCCGCCGACCAGGTCGGGGCGCAGGTCTACTACGAGGCGGCGGCCGCCGGCGCGATCCCGATCATCCGGCCGCTGCGCGACTCGCTCGCCGGCGACCGCGTCCAGCGGATCATGGGCATCGTCAACGGCACGACGAACTACATCCTCGACCGGATGGACACCGAGGGCGCCGACTTCGCGGACGTGCTCGCTCAGGCCCAGGCCCTCGGCTACGCCGAGTCCGACCCGACCGCCGACGTGGAGGGCTACGACGCCGCGCAGAAGGCGGCGATCCTCGCGAGCCTCGCGTTCCACACGACGATTCCGCTGGATGCTGTGCACCGCGAGGGCATCACCTCGATCGACAAGGCGATGATCGACTCCGCGCGGCACGCCGGCCACGTGATCAAGCTGCTCGCTGTCTGCGAGCGGCTCGCCGCGGACGCAGACGCGGACTCCGAGTCGATCTCGGTTCGCGTCTACCCCGCGCTCATCCACCGCGACCACCCCCTGGCGAGCGTGCACGGCGCGAACAACGCCGTGTTCGTGGAGGCCGAAGCCGCCGGCAACCTCATGTTCTACGGCGCCGGCGCGGGGGGCGTGCAGACCGCTTCCGCCGTGCTGGGCGATGTCGTCTCGGCGGCGCGCCGTCACATCGCCGGTGGCGTCGGCGTGGGCGAGTCCACCCGCGCGAACCTTCCGATCGTCCCGATCGGACGCGTCACGACGCGGTACCAGATCACGCTCGAGGTCGACGACCAGCCGGGCGTGCTCGCGACGGTCGCCGGAATCCTCAGCGACGGCCGCGTCTCGATCGCGACGGTCGAGCAGACGGTGATCGACCACCCCGACCTCGGCGTCCCGGTCGCCCGACTCGTGATCGGAACGCACAAAGCCCGTGAGCAGGACCTCAGCGACACCGTCGACCGACTCGCCGCCAGCGGCGTGGTCGAACGGGTCGTGTCTGTTCTGCGCGTAGAAGGAGACTGACAATGGCACACGTCTGGCGCGGAGTCCTCCGCGAGTACGCCGACCGACTGGGGGTGACCGATTCCTCGACCGTGGTCACGCTCGGCGAGGGCGGCACGCCGCTGCTGCCCGCACCGGCCCTCTCGCGTCGCACGGGCGCCGATGTCTGGGTGAAGTTCGAGGGGATGAACCCCACCGGCTCCTTCAAGGACCGCGGCATGACGGTCGCCGTATCGCGTGCGATCGAACACGGCGCGAAGGCCATCATCTGCGCCTCGACCGGCAACACCTCCGCCTCCGCCGCCGCCTACGCGGCGCACGCCGGCATCACGGCAGCCGTCCTGGTGCCCGAGGGCAAGATCGCGATGGGCAAGCTCAGCCAGGCGGTCGCCCACAGCGGACAGCTGATCCAGATCCGCGGCAACTTCGACGACTGCCTCGAGATCGCGCGCGAACTGGCCGACCACTACCCGGTGCACCTGGTGAACTCCGTCAACCCCGACCGCATCGAGGGCCAGAAGACGGCGGCGTACGAAGTCGTCGAGACACTGGGCGACGCGCCGGACTTCCACTTCATCCCGGTCGGCAACGCCGGAAACTACACCGCGTACTCGCGCGGCTATCGCGAAGAGGCCGAGCGCGGCGTGTCCACCCGCGTGCCGCGCATGTTCGGCTTCCAGGCCGAAGGCAGCGCGCCGCTGGTGCGCGGCGAGATCGTGAAGCACCCCGAGACCGTGGCCAGCGCGATCCGCATCGGCAATCCCGCGTCGTGGGAGCTCGCCCTGGAGGCGCGCGACGCGACCGACGGCTACTTCGGTGCGATCGACGACGAGCGGATCCTCGCAGCCCAGAAGCTCCTGGCCGGCGAGGTCGGGATCTTCGTCGAGCCGGCATCCGCCATCAGCGTCGCAGGGCTCCTCGACCGCGTCGAGGCGGGCGTGATCCCGCAGGGCGCACGGGTCGTCCTCACCGTCACCGGCCACGGCCTGAAGGATCCGCAGTGGGCTCTCCGCAATGCGGACGGCTCCCAGGTCGAGCCCACCGTGGTCGATGCCACGACCTCGGATGTCGCATCGGTCCTCGGCCTGGTGGCCGCGGGGACGAACGCGTGACCGACACCGCGGCGCCCGCGCAGGGTCGCGCCGTCGCGGTGCGGGTTCCCGCGACGAGCGCGAACCTCGGTCCCGGCTTCGACACGCTCGGTCTCGCGCTGAGCGTGTACGACGAGCTCGTCGTCACGGCACTGCCCGGCGACGGACTCGAGGTCCTCGTCAGCGGCGAGGGGGCGGATGCCGTTCCCCGCGACGCATCGAACCTCGTCGTCCGCGCCATCGCATACGCGTTCGACGCGGTCGGGCGACGGATGCCGGGACTCCGGCTCGAGGCGCGGAACGTCATTCCGCACGGCCGCGGTCTCGGCTCGTCCGGTGCGGCGGTCGTCTCCGGACTGCTCGCGGCCAAGGGCCTGCTCGCGGGCGATGTGGAACTCGGTCCGGACACGCTGCTGCGGCTCGCGACCGAGCTCGAGGGACACCCCGACAACGTCGCACCCGCGCTGTTCGGCGGGCTCACGATCGCGTGGGTGGACGAGACCGGCCCGCAGCACAAGAAGCTGCTGGTGCACCGCGGCGTCTCGCCGCTGGTCTTCGTGCCCGAGTCGACGATGTCCACGAGCGTGGCGAGGAGCCTCCAGCCGCTGCAGGTTCCCCGCGAAGACGCCGTCTTCAACGTCTCGCGGTCGGCGCTCCTGATCGCCGCGCTCACGCAGAGTCCCGAGCTGCTGCTGGCAGCGACCGAGGACAAGCTGCACCAGAACTACCGTGCGCAGGCGATGCCCGAGACGGATCGCCTGGTGCGTGCGCTGCGCGACGGCGGGTTCGCAGGCGTCGTGTCGGGGGCGGGTCCGAGCGTGCTCGTGCTGGCCGACGGACCGGGTCAGCGCCTCGCGGCGGCGGAGCTCGCGGCAAGCTCGACGAACACTCCCTGGGAGGCGCTGATGCTGGCCGTCGACTTCAAGGGTGGTACAGTGAGGGACATAACGGAGGGTTCCACGTAGCTACGTGAATCTGGCCTCCGATCGCATTCTGCGAAACCCTGCACGACCCCCCGCACCCCGGTTCTGAACCGGTCCCTGAGCTTGTCGAAGGGGCGGCGCGGGCTGACGTCCGTTGTGGCGTACGTCTCGTGCAGACATGATCATCCACATTTTCACTAGGGAGAACTCGTGGAGTCCATCTCCGAGATCCAGTCCGTCGACGCCGCCGATGCAGAGCGCACAGAAGCGCTCGAGTCCGTCGAGAACGTCGACACCTCGGCCGAGCACGTCGCCGAGACCACCGACGAGCAGGCGGCCGCACCGGTCGCCGACGAGCCGGTAGCCGATGCGCCGGTCGACGCCGCTGAGGCCGAGGCGCCCGAGGCGGAGGCCGAGGCTGCCGCTGAGGCACCCGCCGATGCCCCGGTCGACGCGACGCCCGCCGCGGCCGAGGCGCCGGTCGAGCCCGCGCCGGCCACTGCGCCGCGCAAGCGCGCCCCGCGCCGTGCCAAGAGCACGGATGCAGCTGCCGCTCCGGTCGTCGAGGCGCCGGTCGAGGCAGCCGCCGACGCTCCGGCTGAGGCCGACGCTCCGGCTGAGGCGGCCGCTCCGGCTGAGGCGGCCGCTCCGGCCGAAGCCGAGCCCTCCGTCGAGCCGGCACCCGAGTCCGCCGATCAGCCGCAGGCGGATTCCGCCACCGACGCCGCCGAAGGCGCGTCGGAGCAGCCGACCGACGGCGAAGACGCTGAGCCCGCCGAGGGAGCCACCGATGGCGCCCCGAGCCGGAGCCGGAGCCGCAGCCGCAACCGCAACCGCAACCGCAACGCCCAGGGCGGCCAGAACGCCCAGGGTGGCGCGCAGAGCGCGCAGGGCGGCCAGGCCGCACAGGCGGGCGCGAGCGGACAGCAGGCGCAGGCATCCGACGGCGACGACGACGGCCAGTCGGCCGGTCGCAACCGCCAGCGGACGAACAAGCGCCGCACGCAGGGCACCGCAGACGAATTCGACACCGAGATCGGCGAGGACGACGTCCTGATCCCGATCGCCGGCATCCTCGACGTGCTCGACAACTACGCGTTCGTCCGCACCACGGGCTACCTGCCCGGCACGAGCGACGTCTACGTCTCGCTCGGCCAGGTCAAGAAGTACAACCTCCGCAAGGGCGACGCGGTCGTTGGCGCGATCAAGCAGCCGCGCGAGGGCGAGCAGTCCAGCCGTCAGAAGTACAACGCGCTCGTCAAGGTCGACGCGGTCAACGGCCTGTCGGTCGAAGACGCGGCCGACCGTGTCGAGTTCGGCAAGCTGACCCCGCTCTACCCCCAGGAGCGCCTGCGCCTGGAGACCGCGCCGGAGAAGCTCACGCAGCGGATCATCGACCTGGTCGCCCCGATCGGCAAGGGCCAGCGCGGTCTCATCGTCGCGCCGCCCAAGGCCGGCAAGACGATCGTGCTGCAGCAGATCGCCAACGCGATCGCGACGAACAACCCCGAGGTCCACCTGATGGTCGTCCTGGTGGACGAGCGTCCGGAGGAGGTCACCGACATGCAGCGGACCGTCCGCGGCGAGGTCATCGCCTCGACGTTCGACCGGCCCGCCGAAGACCACACCACGGTCGCCGAGTTGGCGATCGAGCGCGCCAAGCGCCTCGTCGAGCTGGGCCGCGACGTCGTCGTGCTGCTCGACTCGATCACCCGCCTCGGTCGTGCGTACAACATCTCGGCGCCCACCTCGGGTCGCGTGCTGACCGGCGGCGTCGACGCATCCGCGCTGTACCCGCCCAAGCGCTTCTTCGGCGCCGCGCGCAACATCGAGAACGGCGGATCGCTCACGATCCTCGCGACCGCGCTCGTGGAGACCGGCTCCAAGATGGACGAGGTCATCTTCGAGGAGTTCAAGGGCACGGGCAACAGCGAACTGCGCCTGTCGCGTCAGCTCGCCGACAAGCGGATCTTCCCGGCTGTCGACGTGAACGCGTCGAGCACCCGCCGCGAGGAGATGCTGCTCTCTCCCGACGAGGTCAAGATCACCTGGAAGCTGCGTCGCGCCCTCGCGGGCCTCGACCCGCAGCAGGCCCTCGAGGTCGTGCTGGGCAAGCTCAAAGAGACCCAGTCCAACGTCGAGTTCCTCGTCCAGATGCAGAAGTCGATCCCCACTCCGACCGGCGGCGGTCACAGCCACGGGCACGAGAACAGCATCCGCTGACCGAGCCGTTCGGAGCACCCATGTTCGAATCGGTGAAGACCCTCATCGAGGAGCACAAGGCCGTCCAGGAGGAGCTCTCCGACCCGGCCGTGCACGCCGATCCGGCGCGCTCGAAACGCGTCAACCGACGCTACGCCGAGCTGTCCCGGATCGTGGCGGCGTATGACGCATGGGTCCTCTCCACGGGCGACCTCGCGGCCGCACAGGAGTTCGCCAAGGAGGACGAGGCGTTCGCCGCCGAGGTTCCCGCGCTCGAGGAGCGCGTCCAGGAGTCGCAGGAGAAGCTGCGGCGCCTCCTGATCCCGCGCGACCCCGATGACGCCCGTGACGTGATCATGGAGATCAAGGGCGGCGAGGGCGGCGCGGAGAGCGCGCTGTTCGCCGCGGACCTGCTGCGCATGTATCTGCAGTACGCGGCGTCCCGCGGCTGGAAGACCGAACTGCTCGAGCGCAACGAATCCGATCTGGGCGGCTACAAGGACGTCCAGGTCGCGATCAAGGGCTCATCGTCCGATCCCGCTCACGGCGTCTGGGCCTCGCTCAAGTACGAGGGCGGCGTGCATCGCGTCCAGCGCGTGCCGGCCACTGAGTCCCAGGGCCGCATCCACACCTCGACGACCGGGGTGCTGGTCTTCCCCGAGGTCGACGAGCCCGACGAGGTCGAGATCAACCCGAACGATCTGAAGATCGACGTGTTCCGCTCGTCCGGCCCGGGCGGGCAGTCCGTCAACACGACGGACTCGGCGGTGCGCATCACCCACCTGCCGACGGGCATCGTCGTCTCCATGCAGAACGAGAAGTCGCAGCTGCAGAACCGCGAGGCCGGCATGCGCGTGCTCCGCGCGCGGATCCTGGCGAAGCAGCAGGAGGAGATCGACGCCGCGGCATCCGACGCCCGCAAGTCGCAGATCCGAGGCATGGACCGCTCGGAGCGGATCCGCACCTACAACTTCCCCGAGAACCGGATCGCCGATCACCGCACCGGGTACAAGGCCTACAACCTCGATCAGGTCATGGACGGCGCCCTCGGCCCGATCATCGAGTCCTGCATCGCCGCCGACGAGGAGGAGCGCCTGGCCTCCCTCGGCTCCGACGGCTGACCCCGGGTCCGACCGCTCCGCCTGCTCGCCTCCGCGTCAGCATCCCTCGCTGTCGACTTGCCCTGAACGCAGGCGACACGCCGGGGGAGGACCTGCATATAGGGCAAGTCGATGGGCGAGGTCGGGATGCTGTGGACAACGCCGACAGCGTGCGGTGGGTCTGTGCCATCGTCGTGCCGTGCATCCGTACGACGCCATGAGCTCGGCGTTCACGGTCGCGCACGGGCGACGGCATGGACTGACCCGCTGGGACCTCGAGTCCGCTCTGTTCGAGCGACCGTTCCACGGTCTCCGCGCACCGCGCCACACTGAGGCCGACGAGCATCCGGCCGCGACTGAGCAGATGGCGATCATCCGAGCCGCTCGGCACTTCACAGCGCACATGAACGACCACGAGTTCTTCTCGCATTCCACCGCCGCGCTGCTCTGGGGTGTTCCGCTGCCGCGGCTCGGTCGCACCGAGGTCCATGTCTCCGTTCTTGCACCGCACCGCGCACCCCGAGGCTCGGGCGTCCGCGGTCACCAGCTGGCGGCGCGTGCCGTGCGCCTGGTTCATCACAGCGAGCTGGGTCTCGCACTGACCGACCCGGCGACGACGTGGGCGCTCCTGGGTCACGAGCTGCGGCATCCGTACGACCTCGTTGCGGCCGCGGATGCCTTCGTCCGCGTCGACCGGATGCCGGGACCCGGGAGCCGGGTCATCCGCCCGGCCCTCGCGTCGATCGCCGACCTGCGCCGAGCGATCCCGCCCGGGCGCCGCGGTGTTCTGGCGCTCCGCGAGGCCCTGGGACGCGTTCGTGTCGGCTCTGCGTCGCGGATGGAGACGTGGATGCGGCTCACCGTCGTCGATGCGGGCTTGCCGGAGCCGGTGCTCGACCACGACGTCTACGACGCGCTGGGACGGTTTCTCGGATGCGTTGACGGCGCGTATCCGTTCGCGCGGGTGGCCCTCGAGTACGAGGGCGATCACCATCGCACCGACGAGCGGCAGTGGCAGCGTGACATCGTCAAGCACGACGACCTCGCGCGCGCCGGCTGGCGCGTGATCCGCTTGACGCGAGAACAAGTGTTCGGTCAGCCTGGACGCCTCGCCGCACGGGTTCGCGACGCACTCCGTGCCTCAGCCCGCTGAGCGTTGCTCTTCGTCATCGACTTGCCCTGAACGCAGGCGACACGCCGACGCGTCGCCTGCAGATACGGCAAGTCGATCCGGGAAGGCAGCGTGGGACCCGTGCCGGCGGGCGCCGCTAGGCTCGGAGCGTGCTCACGTTCCTCATCCGCGCCATGATCTTCGTGGTCTCGGCCGCGGTCGGCCTGATCGTCGCCGACCTGCTCCTGCCCGGCTTCCACATCGACTGGAGCGACTGGTGGGGCTTCGTGCTCGCCGTCGTGATCTTCGCGGTGATCCAGAGCGTGCTGGCCCCGTGGGTGTTCAGGATGACGCGCCGGCACGCCGCGCCGCTGCTCGGCGGCATCGGCATCATCTCGACCTTCGTCGCGATCCTGATCGTCGTGCTCATCCCGGGCGCGGGCATCGGCATCTCCGAGCCCCTGGCCTGGGTGCTCGCGCCGGTCATCGTCTGGATCGTGACGGCGCTGGCCACGTGGCTGCTGCCGATGGTCTTCCTGAAGAAAGAGGTCGCGCAGCGACGCGCCGACTGACCGAGACCGTCAGATGCTGTACTCGGGCACGGTGAGCAGGGCCCGAGTGTCCAGACCCTCGCGCTTCGAGCGCGGCTTCGCCGGAACGCCGACCAGGATGCTGTCGGCCGGAGCGTCCTTCGTGACGACGGCATTCGCCCCGATTACCGAGCCTGCGCCGATCGTGATCGGACCCAGCACCTTCGCTCCCGCACCGACGGCGACGCCGTCGCCGAGCGTCGGGTGTCGCTTGCCGCCCTCGCGCTGACGTCCGCCCAGGGTCACCCCGTGGTAGAGCATCACGTCGTCGCCGACCTCGGCGGTCTCGCCGATGACGACTCCCATGCCGTGGTCGATGAAGAACCGCCGGCCGATGGTGGCGCCCGGGTGGATCTCGATGCCGGTGAGCCACCGGGTCACCTGGGACCCCAGGCGCGCGACGAAGCGCATGCGCCGGACCCAGAGCGCGTGCCACAGGCGGTACGCCCACACGGCGTGGAGCCCGGGGTAGAGCAGCGCGATCTCGAGCCCGCTGCGGGCCGCCGGGTCGCGGAGCTTCGCCGCGGCCAGGTCCTCGCGGATGCGCGCGACGGCGCCGATTCGTTCGGTCATGATGCCGCCTCGGGTTCGCGGAGGTGCTCGTAGAGCGCGGTCGAGAGATAGCGCTCGCCGGCATCCGGGATGATCACGACGATCCGCTTGCCCGCAGCCTCGGGGCGCGCGGCGATCTCGAGCGCGGCCCACACTGCCGCCCCGGCCGACATCCCGGCGAGGATCCCCTCGCGCGTGGCCATCTCGCGTGCGACCCGGATCGCGTCGTCGAACTCGACGTCGAAGATCTCGTCGACGACCGAGCGATCGAGCACCTCCGGCACGAAGTTGGGGCCGATGCCCTGGATGCGGTGCCCTCCCGCGCGGCCCTCGGTCAGCACGGGGGAGTCCTTCGGCTCGACGAGCGCGACCTTCACGTCCGGGTTGCGTTGCTTGAGCACCTGCCCCACGCCGGTGATCGTCCCGCCCGTTCCGGAGCCCGCGACGAAGTAGTCGACGTGGCCGTCGGTGTCGCGCCAGATCTCCTCCGCGGTGGTGCGGCGGTGGATCTCCGCGTTCGCGCTGCTCTCGAACTGCCGGGCCAGCACCGCGCCCGGCGTCTCGGCCACGATCCGCTCCGCGGTGGCGACGGCTTCGGTCATTCCCTTGTAGGGGTCGGTGAGCACGAGTTCGGCACCATAGGCCTTCAGCAGGGTGCGGCGCTCCTTCGACATCGATGCGGGCATCGTGAGGATCACCTTGTAGCCGCGCGCAGCGCCGATCAGGGCGAGCGAGATGCCCGTGTTGCCGCTGGTGGACTCGACGATCGTGCCACCGGGTTTCAGCTCGCCGGACGCTTCGGCGGCTTCGACCAGGGCGTACCCCAGGCGATCCTTGACGCTGGAGCCGGGGTTGTAGAACTCGAGCTTGGCCAGCACCTCGCCGCCGAGACCCTCCGTGAGCGCATTCAGCCTCACCAGCGGAGTGTCGCCGAACGCGGTGGTGATGTCGGAGTGGATGCCGGGCACTGGGCGCCTTTCTCGGGAGGGGTTGCTCAATCCTCGCGCAGGTGCTCGTAGAGCGCGGTCGAGAGGTAGCGCTCGCCGAAGGACGGAACGACCACCACGATGTTCTTGCCGGCCGCCTCGGGACGGGCGGCGACCTGCAGGGCGGCCCAGATCGCGGCACCCGACGAGATGCCGACCAGGATGCCGTCCTTCGTGCCGACCGCGCGCGCCGTCTCGATCGCGTCGGGGAACTCGACGTCGATCACCTCGTCGATCACGCTCTGGTCGAGGATCGCCGGGACGAAGTTGGGGCCGATTCCCTGGATCTTGTGCGGACCGGGGGTGCCCTTGGTCAGCAGAGGGGAGTCGGCGGGCTCGACGGCGATGACCTTGGCGCCCGGGACGCGCTCCTTCAGCACCTGTCCGACGCCGGTGATCGTCCCGCCGGTGCCAATGCCGGCGACGAAGTAGTCGACCTTCGCATCGGTGTCGCGGATGATCTCCTCGGCGGTGGTCTTGCGGTGGATCTCCGGGTTCGCCTCGTTCTCGAACTGCTTCGCGAGCACCGCGCCGGGGATCTCCGCGACCAGCTCCTCCGCCTTGGCGACGGCGCCCTTCATGCCGCCGGCCGGGTCGGTCAGGACCAGCTCAGCGCCGTATGCCTTCAGCAGCAGCCGACGCTCGACCGACATGGACGAGGGCATCGCGAGGACGACACGATAGCCGCGTGCGGCACCGACCATCGCCAGCGCGATGCCGGTGTTGCCGCTCGTGGCCTCGACGATCGTGCCACCGGGCTGGAGGAGTCCGGATGCCTCGGCGGCATCGACGATCGCGATGCCGAGGCGGTCCTTCACGCTCGCCGCCGGATTGTAGAACTCGAGCTTGGCCAGCACGACGCCCTCGACGCCCTCCGCGACTCGGTTGAGGCGGACGAGCGGAGTGTCGCCGAATGCGGACGTGATATCGGGGTGGATGCCGGGCATGTCGGGCCTTTCAACGGGTCGTCGGGTGCGGGGACAAGCCTAGGGGAGCGCTCGCGCGTGAGTCGTTGTGTGACGACGCCGCCCCGTCCGCCGGCGAAGGTCCCGGCCCGTAGGCTGGGTGCCGCTCATGACTGACACCCCGCTCGATGCACCTCGCCTCGCCGATGCCCTCACCCGCGCCGCCGAGCGGTTCGCGGAGGTCGGCATCACCGATCCCGACGTCGACGCCGAGCTGCTCGCGGCTCACGTCCTGCAGGTCGGCCGAGGCGCGGTCCTCGCGGCCGCGATCCGTGGCGATGTCCTCGGGATGGACGACGCGCGGCGGTTCCAGGCGCTCGTGGCCCGTCGCGCGACCCGCGAGCCGCTGCAGCACCTGACCGGGACCGCACCGTTCCGGCATCTTGAGCTGCGCGTCGGCCCCGGGGTCTTCGTCCCGCGGCCGGAGACCGAGATGGTCGCCCAGCTTGCGATCGATGCGCTCTCGGCAGCGGCATCCCCGTCTCCCGTCGCCGTCGACCTCGGCACCGGCAGCGGCGCGATCGCCCTGGCGCTGGCGACCGAGGTGCCCCACGCGCGGGTGTACGCGGCGGAGAACTCCGTCGAGGCCTACGTGTGGACCAAGGAGAACTTCGCCGCTGTCGGTGCCCCCAATGCGGAGTCGGCGTTCGTGGACCTCGAGCAGGCGTTTCCCGATCTGAACGGGACGGTCTCGGTCGTGGCGTCCAATCCGCCCTATGTCCCGGACGACGCGATCCCGCGGGATCCCGAGGTGCGCTTCTTCGACCCGCCCGCCGCCCTCTACGGAGGCGCGGACGGACTCGACGTCGTGCGCGTCGTCAGCAGGGTCGGACTGCGCCTGGCGCATCCCGGTGGCACGATCGTGATCGAGCACGGCGAGTGGCAGGGCGAGGCCGTGCGAGCCCTGCTCGCGGCCGACGGGTGGAGGGCGGCATCCACTCACGTGGACCTCACCATGCGCGACCGCGCGACGACCGCGGTCCGCCCGTGAGCGCCCGGCCTCGCGGCATCGACTCAGCGTCCACCAAATAGACTGAGCAGGACATGTCCTCCCTATTCGACTGCCGTGATGAGGCGCAGCTGCTCGCTGGAATGCGCCAGGCGCGTCAGGCCATCGGCCGCGGCGAGCTCGTGGTCCTGCCGACCGACACGGTCTACGGCATCGCCGCCGATGCGTTCAGCTCCCGTGCGGTCCAGGGCCTCCTCGAGGCGAAGGGTCGCGGACGCCAGTCGCCCCCGCCGGTCCTGGTCGCCGGCGTCGCGACCCTGCGCGCGCTCGTGGCGGAGGTGCCCGAGGCCGTCGAGCGTCTTGTGGAGGCGTTCTGGCCCGGCGGGCTCACGATCGTGCTGCCCTCGCAGCCGTCGCTGTCGTGGGATCTCGGAGACACCCACGGGACGGTCGCGGTCCGGATGCCGGCGAACAACCTCGCGCTCGAACTCCTCGAGGAGACCGGGCCGCTCGCCGTCTCGAGCGCGAATCTGACGGGAAAGCCCGCGGCGATCATGGCCACGGATGCCAAGGACATGCTCGGCGACAGCGTCGCGGTCTATCTCGACGGCGGCCCTTCGGCGACCGGCATCGCCTCGACCATCATCGACGCCACGAGCCTGGTCACCGGGGTCGCTCCACTCGTCCGCGTGCTGCGCGAGGGCGCGATCGACCGGGCGGCGCTGCGCGAGGTCATCGGAGACCTGCTCGAGCCCGATCCGGTCCGAGAGGGCGACCCGGCGGCTCCGCCCGCGGCGGTCGAGTCGGCGCCGGAGCCGGCGGAGGACGCAGCAGCGGAGAGCCCGCCGCCCGTCAGGGACGGCGCGTGAAGCAGTACGTCTTCACGATCCTGTTCACGGCCGCGGTCACTCTGGCCCTGTCGTGGGCGGTCTGGCGACTCAGCCTCAAGTACAAGCTCTATCCCGGCATCCGCGAACGCGACGTCCACAAGACCCCGACGCCGCGACTGGGCGGGATCGCGATGTTCCTCGGCGTCGTCGCCGCGTTCGCCGTGTCGTCGCAGCATCCGTACTTCGCGATCTTCTGGGTGAATCCGGCGCCGGTCTACGCGATCCTCGCGGCCACCCTGCTGATCGTCGTCGTCGGGGTCGCCGATGACCTGTGGGACCTGGACTGGATGATCAAGCTCGGCGCGCAGTTCCTCGCCGCCGGGATCATCGCCTGGTTCGGGCAGCTCCAGATCTTCTCCCTCCCGATCGGCGGACTGATCGTCGGGTCCAGCTGGGTGAGCTTCACGCTGACGGTCTTCTCGATCGTGGTCGTGATGAACGCCGTCAACTTCATCGACGGACTGGACGGCCTCGTTGCCGGTGTCTGCCTCATCGCGAACGTCGTCTTCTTCGCGTACTCGTACATCCTCGTGCGCGACACCGGCTCCAGCACGTACTTCAACCTCGCCTCCTTCATCGCGGCTGTGCTGATCGGCGCCTGCATCGGCTTCCTGCCGCTGAACTGGAGCCCGGCGAAGCTGTTCATGGGCGACTCGGGCGCGCTCATGCTCGGCCTGCTGATGGCGACGTCGGCGATCGCGATCACGGGGGCCCTCGAGCCGGCGGTGCTCGACCCCGAGGGCTTCGGTCGCTCCCAGCTGCTGGGTGCGTTCATCCCGATCCTGCTGCCGGTCGTGGTCGTGCTGCTGCCGCTGCTCGATTTCGGCCTCGCGGTGGTCAGACGCATGAGCGCGGGCAAATCGCCGTTCTCGCCTGACCGCAAGCATCTCCATCACCGGATGCTGGACATGGGCCACTCCGACCGCGATGCGGTGCTGATCTTCTACGCGTGGACGGCGGTCTTCAGCCTGGCCGTCCTGCTGATGTACATCGGCACGCGCGAGAACTGGCCGGGGCAGTACTGGATCGGCGTCGCCTTCGGCGTCGTGGGCGGCGCAGCGTGTCTCGTGGTCACCCTGCTGCCCTCCTGGAAGCGCAAGCCCGCCGTCGAGTCCCATGACGACACCCCGACCCTGGAGGCAGCTCGATGAGCACCCAGCCCGCCCCGCGCAGTTTCACGGTGCTGTCCAGCCTGAAATGGCCGGCGATCGCGATCGGCATCCTCGCCGTCGTCGGAGGCGTGGTCGGCTATCTGGTCTCGGGCGTCTCCGGGTTGGTCAGCGGGCTCCTCGGCGCCGCGATGTGGCTCGTGTTCCTCGCGCTGACCTCGATCAGCATCCAGGTCGCCACCCGCGCCACGAAGGACGATCCCGGCTCACCGCTGTTCTTCGGCATCGTGCTCGGCTCGTGGGTGCTCAAGCTCGTGCTCTTCGTGGTCCTCTCGATCTGGCTGCGAGCACAGCCGTGGCTGGATCCGACGGTCTTCTTCGTCACGGTGATCATCGCGGTCGTCGGCTCGCTCGTCTTCGACGTGATCGCCTTCCAGCGGGCTCGGGTGCCCTACGTCGGCGACGTCGAGCTGCCCCGGACCGTGGACGACGACGCCCCCGACGGCGCTCGCTGACGGCCCCCCGCAGAGCCTCCCTGGGCACTACGCTGAGGCTCGAGCGTGTCTTCTGAGGCCGAAGAGTTTTGCTAGGCTGGCTGCATACGCTCCCCCTGATCGCCACGTCTCGGACGCCCGACGCCGGAGAATCTCCTGATTACCGCAATGCTCCTTCCCGCACTGTCGCTCGTCACGGCCGACGAATCAGATGGTGGATTCGTAGGCCCTTCGATCGGCGAGTTCGTCCCGCCCGGCCTGCTGTTCGTCGGAACCCCTTTCGAGCTCAATCGGGTCATGCTCATCCGCCTGCTCGTCGTGTTCGCCCTCGTCCTGTGGCTGTGGATCGGCACGCGCAAGCTGCAGCTCATCCCGTCTCGCGGGCAGGCCGCGCTCGAGTACATGCTCGGGTTCGTGCGCAACACGATCGTGTTCGACACGCTCGGCGAGAAGGACGGACGCCGGTTCCTGCCCGTCCTGATGACGTTCTTCTTCCTCATCATCGGCATGAACCTCACCGGCATCATCCCCGGGCTGCAGATCGCGAGCACCGCGGTCATCGGCCTGCCGCTGATCCTCGCGGTGGTCGCCTACGTGATGTTCGTGTACGCCGGATTCCGCAAGCACGGCCTCGGCTACCTGAAGAACTCGCTGGTCATCCCGGGCGTGCCGTGGCCGCTGCACATCCTGCTGATCCCGCTCGAGTTCCTCTCGACCTTCATCCTGCGCCCGATCACGCTGGCCCTCCGACTTCTGATGAACATGGTCGCCGGCCACATGCTCCTGGTGCTCTGCTTCACCGCGACGCACTTCTTCTTCTTCACGGTGCTCGCCAACGGTCAGCTCATCGGCCTGCTGGGCATCGGAACGTTCGCCTTCGGCGTCGCCTTCACCGTCCTGGAGCTGTTCGTCGCCGTGCTCCAGGCATACGTCTTCACGATCCTCACCGCCATCTACATCCAGATGTCGCTCGCCGACGGACACTGACACGTCCCCGGCTGCTGGACCCATCAACCCCTTCGAAAGGAAATCCCTGTGAACGTCGTCGGACAGCTCGCACCCCTCGCCTTCGGACTCGCCGCTATCGGCTCCGGTATCGGCGTCGGCATCATCGTCGGCAAGACCATCGAATCGGTCGCACGCCAGCCCGAGCTGCAGGGTCGCCTCAGCGGCCTCATGTTCCTCGGTATCGCACTGACCGAGGCGCTCGCGTTCATCGCGATCGCGGTCGCCTTCATCCCGTTCCCCGCGCCGTAACCACCCGTTGCTGACCGAAGGAGTCCGAATGCTCACCGCATTCGCCGAAGGCCACGAGGGGGAGATCAACCCGCTGCTCCCCACGCTCCCGGACCTGGTCTGGGGCACGCTGGCGTTCCTCATCATCCTCGCGCTCTTCATCTGGAAGATCCTGCCGAGCCTGAACCAGATGCTCGACGCCCGCAGCCAGGCGATCGAAGGCAGCATCAAGTCCGCCGAGAACGCACAGGCGGAGGCGCAGGCCGCGCTCGAGAAGTACACCGCTCAGCTCGCCGACGCGCGCGCCGAGGCCGGCCGCATCCGCGAGCAGGCACGCGCCGACGGTTCGCAGATCATCTCGGAGCTGCGTGAGCAGGCCTCGTCCGAGGCCGCACGCATCACCTCCAACGCGCAGGCTCAGATCGAGATGGAGCGCCTCGCAGCGCTCGCGTCACTGAAGTCGGACGTCGGAAGCCTCGCCCTCGACCTGGCCGGCGGTGTGATCGGAGAGACCCTCACCGAGGACGCCAGGGCGCAGGCAGTAGTGGACCGCTTCCTCGCCGAGCTCGAGGCGTCTGAGAAGGCGACGAACTAGTGGGCAGCGCAACCACTCAGGCCCTCGCGGCGACGACGGCGGCGCTCGATGCCGCGTCGAGCGTCGACCTCGACACCGCCCGCGAGCTGTTCGCCGCGGCACGGATCGTGGGCGACTCGCCGCAGCTGAGCGGTGCGCTCGCCGATCCCGCTGCGGCACCGGCCGCCCGCTCGCGCGTCGTCAGCGACGTGTTCGGCGCGGCCTTCGGCAAGACGACGCTCTCCCTCCTCACGACCGCCGTCGAGCAGCGCTGGTCGAACGAGTCCGAGCTCGTCGACGGCATCGAAGAGCTCGCGGTGCGGGCGGCGGCGATCTCGGCACCCGGTGTCGACGTCGACGGAGAGCTGTTCAGCGCGTCGCGCCTCGTCGCCGAGAACCCGGAGGTCGAGCTCGCACTCGGCAGCCGCCTGGGTGATGACTCCGCGAAGGGCGCGCTCATCGAGACCCTCCTGCGCGGCCGCGCGAGCGAAGCGACGATCCTCATCGTCTCGTCGCTGGTGCAGCAGCCCCGTGAGCGCCGCGTGCGCCAGCTGCTGTCGAACGCGATGGACATCGTCGCGGACCAGCGAGGCAGCATCGTGGCGACGGTCGTGACCGCGACGCCGCTGAACGCCGCCCAGTCGGAGCGGCTCAGCGCGGTGCTGAGCCGCCGCTACGGCAAGCAGGTCGGCCTGAACGCGGTCATCGACCCCGCAGTGGTCGGCGGCCTGCGCGTGCAGATCGCCGACGACGTGATCGACGCGAGCGTCGCGGCGCGACTGACCGACCTGCGCCAGCGGCTTGCGGGCTAGAGACGAGATTTCCCGCGCGAGCGGAAGCTTCGGGGCCCCGGCCCCTCGAAACGAAGGAACACAATGGCAGAACTAACGATCAGCCCCGAAGTCATCCGTGACGCGCTGAAGGACTTCGCCGCCGCGTACGAGCCCACCGGCGCCGCGGCGACCGAGGTCGGCACCGTCGTCGACGCGGCCGACGGCATCGCCCACCTCGAGGGCCTTCCGGGCGTCATGGCGAACGAGCTCGTGACGTTCGCCGACGGCACGTCGGGCCTCGCGCTCAACCTCGACGAGCACGAGGTCGGCGTGGTCGTCCTCGGCGAGTTCTCCGGCATCGAGGCCGGCCAGGAGGTCCGCCGCACCGGCGAGGTCCTCTCGGTCGCCGTCGGCGACGGCTACCTCGGTCGCGTCGTCGACCCGCTCGGCAACCCGATCGACGGGCTCGGCCCGGTCGCCACCGACGGCCGCCGCGCCCTCGAGCTCCAGGCACCGGGCGTCATGTCGCGCAAGAGCGTGCACGAGCCGATGCAGACCGGCATCAAGGCGATCGACGCCATGATCCCCGTCGGCCGCGGTCAGCGCCAGCTCATCATCGGCGACCGCCAGACCGGCAAGACCGCGATCGCGATCGACACGATCATCAACCAGAAGAGCAACTGGGAGTCCGGCGACGTCGACAAGCAGGTCCGCTGCATCTACGTCGCGATCGGCCAGAAGGGCTCGACGATCGCATCCGTCAAGGGCGCACTCGAGGACGCTGGAGCCATGGAGTACACGACGATCGTCGCGGCTCCCGCATCCGACCCGGCCGGCTTCAAGTACCTCGCTCCGTACACCGGCTCGGCCATCGGCCAGCACTGGATGTACGACGGCAAGCACGTCCTGATCATCTTCGACGACCTGACCAAGCAGGCCGAGGCCTACCGTGCCGTGTCGCTGCTGCTGCGCCGCCCGCCGGGCCGCGAGGCGTACCCCGGTGACGTCTTCTACCTGCACTCCCGCCTGCTGGAGCGCTGCGCGAAGCTCTCCGATGAGCTCGGAGCCGGATCGATGACGGGTCTGCCGATCATCGAGACGAAGGCCAACGACGTCTCGGCGTACATCCCGACCAACGTGATCTCGATCACGGACGGCCAGATCTTCCTGCAGTCCGACCTGTTCAACGCCAACCAGCGTCCCGCCGTCGACGTGGGCATCTCGGTCTCGCGCGTCGGCGGTGACGCCCAGGTCAAGTCGATCAAGAAGGTCTCCGGAACGCTCAAGCTCGAGCTCGCCCAGTACCGCTCGCTCGAGGCGTTCGCGATGTTCGCGAGCGACCTGGATGCGGCATCCCGTCGCCAGCTGGCCCGCGGTGCGCGCCTGACCGAGCTGCTCAAGCAGCCGCAGTACTCGCCGTACCCGGTCGAGGAGCAGGTCGTCTCGATCTGGACGGGCACGAACGGCAAGCTCGACACGATCGAGGTCGAGGACGTGCTGCGCTTCGAGCGCGACCTGCTCGACCACGTGCGCCGCCACACCACGATCCTGGATCGTCTGCGCGAGACCAACGTCCTCGACGACGACACTGTCGCCGAGCTGAACAAGGTCGTCGACGAGTTCACCCTCGAATTCCAGGGCGGCGGCGGTCAGCACATCGACGAGCCGGGGCGCGAGGAGTTCGCGGCGGCCGACGCCGAGGATGTCAACCAGGAGCAGATCGTCAAGGGCCGCCGCAAGTAGGCGGCGGCGGACACGGAACATGGGCGCTCAACTCAGGGTCTACAAGCAGAAGATCAGCACTGCTCAGACGACCAAGAAGATCACGAAGGCGATGGAGCTCATCGCGGCTTCGCGCATTCAGAAGGCGATGGCGCGCGTGCGCGCCTCGGCTCCGTTCGCGCGGGCCGTCACGCGTGCCGTCTCGGCGGTCGCGACGCACTCGAACATCGATCACCCGCTCACCTCGGCGCGGGACGTCAAGACGTCCGCGATCGTGATCTTCGCCTCCGACCGCGGCCTCGCCGGTGCGTTCAACTCGCAGATCATGCGCGAGGGCCTCGAGCTGGCGACCCTCCTCGAGTCGCAAGGTAAGGAAGTCAAGTACTACCTCGTCGGTCGCAAGGCGGTGGCGTTCTTCCAGTTCCGTCGCATCAAGAGCGAGGCCGAGTGGACGGGTGACACCGACACCCCCGAGTTCCGCTTCGCCGAGCACATCGCCGAGACCGTCCTCGAGGCGTTCGAGCGCGGCTCTGACAGCGGCGGCGTCGATGAGATCCACCTCGTGTACAACCGCTTCGTGAGCATGATGACGCAGACCCCCGAGACGGTGCGTCTGCTGCCGCTCGAGGTCGTCGAAGCGACCGACGCGCAGGCGGAGACCCTCGCGTTCCCGCTCTACGAGTTCGAGCCGGATGCGGCGACCGTGCTGGACGCGCTCCTGCCCGTCTACATCCAGAGCCGCATCTTCAACGCCCTCCTGCAGTCCTCGGCGGCAAAGCACGCGGCGACCCAGAAGGCGATGAAGTCGGCCAGCGACAACGCCGACAAGCTCATCACCGACTACACCCGGCTGCGCAACAACGCGCGTCAGGCCGAGATCACCCAGCAGATCGCCGAGATCGTCGGCGGCGCCGACGCACTGTCCTCGGCGAAGTAGACCACCATTGCGAAAGAGAAGAAGACAATGACCCCAACCGCTACCGCCGAACAGACCTCGGTCATCGGGCGCGTCGCGCGCGTCACCGGTCCGGTCGTCGACATCGAGTTCCCGCACGACTCGCTTCCCGACATCTACAACGCGCTCAAGACGACGATCACGATCGGCGATGAGTCCAACGAGATCACGCTCGAGGTCGCACAGCACCTCGGTGACGACCTCGTCCGCGCGATCGCACTGAAGCCGACCGACGGCGTCGTCCGCGGCCAGGAGGTGCGCGACACCGGCGGCCCCATCACGGTGCCCGTCGGCGACGTCACCAAGGGCAAGGTCTTCAACGTGATCGGCGAGGTCCTCAACGCCGAGCCCGGCGAGCAGATCGAGATCACCGAGCGCTGGGGCATCCACCGCAAGGCGCCGAGCTTCGACCAGCTCGAGTCGAAGACGCAGATGTTCGAGACCGGCATCAAGGTCATCGACCTGCTCACGCCGTACGTGCTCGGCGGGAAGATCGGCCTGTTCGGCGGTGCCGGCGTCGGCAAGACCGTCCTCATCCAGGAGATGATCCAGCGCGTCGCGCAGGACCACGGTGGCGTGTCGGTGTTCGCCGGTGTCGGCGAGCGCACGCGCGAGGGCAACGACCTCATCCACGAGATGGAAGAGGCCGGCGTCTTCGACAAGACCGCGCTGGTGTTCGGCCAGATGGACGAGCCGCCCGGAACGCGCCTGCGCGTCGCCCTCTCGGCGCTCACGATGGCGGAGTACTTCCGCGACGTGCAGGGCCAGGACGTGCTGCTGTTCATCGACAACATCTTCCGCTTCACGCAGGCCGGCTCCGAGGTCTCGACGCTGCTCGGCCGCATGCCTTCCGCGGTGGGCTACCAGCCGAACCTCGCTGACGAGATGGGTGTGCTCCAGGAGCGCATCACCTCGACCCGCGGTCACTCGATCACCTCGCTGCAGGCGATCTACGTGCCCGCCGACGACTACACCGACCCGGCGCCGGCGACCACGTTCGCTCACCTCGACGCGACGACCGAGCTCTCGCGTGAGATCGCGTCGAAGGGCCTGTACCCGGCCGTCGACCCGCTGACCTCGACGAGCCGCATCCTGGACCCGCGCTACATCGGCGCCGACCACTACCGCGTGGCGACCGCCGTCAAGCAGATCCTCCAGAAGAACAAGGAGCTGCAGGAGATCATCGCGATCCTCGGTGTCGACGAGCTCTCCGAAGAGGACAAGGTCGTCGTGTCGCGTGCACGCCGCATTCAGCAGTTCCTGTCGCAGAACACCTACATGGCCAAGAAGTTCACCGGCGTCGAGGGCTCGACCGTCCCGATCGCCGAGACGATCGAGTCGTTCGACGCCATCGTGAAGGGCGACTTCGACCACGTGGCCGAGCAGGCGTTCTTCAACGTCGGCGGCATCTCCGACGTCGAAGAGAACTGGGCCCGCATCCAGAAGGAGAACGGCTGACATGCCTGTGCTGAGCGACCGGAGGGAGTCGAAGTGGCGCTCACGGTGAACCTCGTCGCGGCCGACCACGAGGTCTGGTCTGGTGAGGCGAGCCTCGTCGTCGCGAAGACGGTCATCGGCGAGATCGGCATCATGACCGGCCACGAGCCGATCCTCGGCGTCCTGGCGGCCGGCGAGGTGCGCATCACGCTGGAGGACGGCAGCAAGATCATCGCCAACGCGAAGGACGGCTTCCTGTCGGTCGAGGGCGACGTCGTCACGATCGTGGCAGGCAACGCGGCCCTCATCAGCTGACTTGCTGATCCTGCTTCCCCCCTCCGAGACCAAGCGGTCCGGAGGGGGCAGGGCGGCGCTCGATCTGGGCGCGCTGGCGTTCCCGCAGCTGCGCCCGCAGCGCGAGGCGGTGCTCGCCGCGCTCGAATCGCTCTCCAACGACCCTTGGATCGCGGCACGCGTGCTCGGTCTCGGGGCGACGCAGCTCCACGAGGTCGCAGTGAACGCGGCCGTGCGCTCCGCGCCCACGATGGCGGCGATCGATCGGTACACCGGAGTCCTCTACGACGCGCTGGATGCGGCATCCCTCGACGCACCGGCCAGGCGCTGGCTGGGTGCGAACGCGATGATCCACACCGCTGTCTGGGGACCCGTCGGCGCGCTCGATCGCATCCCCGCGTACCGGCTCGGTGCGTCCGCATCCCTGCCCGGGGTGCCGTCGCTGCGGCGCGTGTGGGCCGACGCCGTGAGTGCGGCGATCGGCGACCTCGCACCGCGCTTCACGCTCGATCTGCGCTCGGAGGCGTACGCGGCACTCGGCCCCGTGCCGCGATCGTCGGCGTCGGTGTACGTGCGTGTGGTGAGCGAGGGGCCGGACGGCGCGGTCCGCGCGCTCAACCACTTCAACAAGCACGCCAAGGGCGCGCTGATGAGTGCGCTCGCCCGGCAGCGGCCCCGGATCGGCTCGCTCCGGGCGCTCCATCAGTGGGCCGCGGCACAGGGACTGCGGCTGCGTGACGGTGCGCCCGGAGAGGTCGAACTGTTCGCCTGAGGGGTGCTCAGCTGCGGGAGCCGCCGCGGGTGTGCTCGGCGGTGCGCTCGGTGTTCTCCGCGATCGCGATGAGGGCCACGACGGCCTCGATCACGAACCTGAGGATCACGATCGCGAGGAACGTCCCGATCGGCACCAGGATGAGTGTGGCGATGATGAGCGAGAGTCCGGCGCCGAAGTTGAAGAACAGCGCGTTGATCCCGCTGACCAGCCCCGAGACGAAGTAGACGATGAACCCGATCGCGATCGCGATGAGCCCCACGAGATAGAACACGCTCGCGAGTCGCCGGGTGATGAACGTCCGGAAGGACAGATCGAAGAGCGCGCGGAAGAATCCGCGGCTCATGTCGTCGACCTCGCCGGTCAGCGACGTGGGAACGCCGGTGTTGTCGGGGTCGGCCGCCGGGTCGTACGCGGGAGCAGGCGCCGCCGCGACCGGGTCTGCGGCGCGCGCCGCGTCTCCGGCGGGCTGAGACGGGAGCGGCGGGGGAGTGGGGGGATTCGAATCGCTCATGGGGTCCTTCCACGTTCAGACGGGTGTCACGCAAGGTTAGCGATCGGCGACACGTGTGGCGAGTATCCGCGAATTGGCTGTCACACGACCTTGCCCGTCGCTAGCATGTGAATCGCAGGGCGGATGCCGTGCCGACGTCACCGTGCGTCGTGGTTCGTTCTCCGGGGAGGACTCCCATGTACGACTACCCTGACGGGACCGCACTCGCGCTCTATGCGGGACTCGCCATCTTCTGGTTCATCTTCGCCATCGGCTTCTACGTCCTGAGCTCGATCTTCCTGATGAAGATCTTCGAGAAGGCCGGCGTGCAGGGCAAGTGGCGCGCCTGGGTGCCGATCTACAACTACATGGTCTTCAGCAAGCTCGGAGACCTGAGCCCGTGGCTGATTCTGATCGCGATCGGCGCGTCGATCGTTCTCGGCTGGATCCCCGTCATCGGCTGGATCGTCAGCATCGCCGCCTTCGTCGTGACGCTCCTGGCCGCCTGGCGCGTCGGACTGAAGCTGCAGAAGGAAGCCGTCTGGCTGATCCTGTACTTCTTCCTCAGCATCGTGTGGCTCGGCATCCTCGGCTTCGACAAGTCGCGCTGGAACACCGCGATCCCGGCCGCACCGTGGGCCGGCAACGGATTCCTGTCCGACCGCACCGTGTGGGCCGGCATCCCCAGCCAGGCGCCCGCAGGCGGCTACCCCGCGAACCCCGCGACCCAGCCTGCCCCCGGCGCGTACCCGCCGCCGGCCGGCTACGAGCCGCCGGCCCCGCCTGCCGGCAACCAGCCGCCGGCACCTCCGGCCGGCTACACCCCGCCGCCGGCAGCGGCTCCGCAGCCGCCCGTGACGCCGCCCGCGGCGCCCGAGCCGCCGACCACTCCGCCGGCGCCGCCCACCACCCCGCCGACCACGCCGCCCGCACCGCCTGCACCGTAGGCGCACGGCCAACAGGCCCTGACGAGCCCCCACCGCATCGGTGGGGGCTCGTCGCCGTCCGGGTGTGCTCGGCGACCGGCCGGAGCGCATTAGCGTGGAGCAATGACGATCTCTGACACCCCCGTTCCCCTGCGCCGTGTCGGCGCCTCAGGTCTCCTCGTCTCCGCCGTCGGTCTCGGCTGCAACAACTTCGGCCGCCCCGGGACGAAGTCCGAGACCCTCGCAGGGACGATCGAGGTCCTCGACGCCGCCATCGACTCCGGCGTCACCTTCCTCGACACCGCGGACATGTACGGCGGCGAGCCCGGTCAGAGCGAGACGCTGATGGGCGATGCGCTGCAGGGTCGCCGGGACCGTGTGGTCCTGGCGACGAAGTTCGGGCACCCCGGCCGCGACATGGGCTACGCGACCGTCGGCGCCAAGACCTCCCGGTCGTACATCCGGACGGCCGTCGAGGCGTCGCTGCGACGCCTGAAGACGGACTGGATCGACCTCTATCAGCTGCACGTGCCGGATGCCGACACGCCGATCGCGGAGACGATCTCGGCGCTGGATGACCTCGTCGCGGCGGGGAAGATCCGCTACTACGGGCATTCGAACATGTCGGGATGGCAGATCGCCGAGGCGGACTTCACCGCGGCCGATCGGGGCAGTCGCTTCATCTCGGCGCAGAATCACTACAGTCTGCTCGCCCGTGGGGCCGAGCGCGAAGTGCTCCCCGCGGTGCAGCGGTTCGGGCTCGGCTTCTTCCCGTACTTCCCGCTGCAGAACGGACTGCTCACGGGGAAGTTCACGCGCGAGGGCGGCCCCGAGGGCAGCCGCATCATGATGCAGCGCCGGCACGTCTGGCAGAACGCGCCCTGGGACGCGCTCGAGCGGTACCAGGCGTTCTGCGACGAGCGGGGCATCACGATGCTCGCGGCGACGTTCGGATGGCTGCTGTCGCGACCCTCGCTCTCGAGCGTCATCGCCGGCGCCACCAGTGCCGACCAGGTGCGCTCGAACGCGGCTGCCGCGGCTGCGTGGACGCCGTCCGCCGCCGAGCTCGCGACGATCGACGAGCTCTTCCCGCTGCCCGACGATCCGGCGGCATAGGGCGGGCTCAGCCCGTTCGCTCTGAGCGAACAGGGGTCTTCGACGGCGACTGCGCGTCCCCCCGCGTCGCCCGGGCGGTGCAGGGGGAGTCCACTAGGATGTGAGCACGTCGACAGGACCGCACGGGTCGCGTCGTCGCCGTTGCCGGCTTACGGGAGGACAGGGCGTGCCCGATAAATCCACCCACTCCCGATCTGTGACGGTGGCGGGTGGGACGATCGAACTGTCCTGGGCGGGGGTGACGCACACGGGGCGTCGCCGCGAGATCAATCAGGATGCACTCCTGGCGAGCTACCCGCTGTTCATCGTCGCCGACGGCATGGGCGGCCACATCGGCGGCGAGATCGCCAGCGCGAGCACGGTCGACCGCCTGGGCGGCGTCGTCGAAGCGGGTGCGGTGACCCCGAAGACGATCGAGAAGGCGCTCTCACGGGCCGTGAAGGACATCGCCTCGCATCCGGAGACCACCGACGACGGCACCGGAACGACGCTCACCGGCGTCTACCTGGACCTGAGCGACGGGCCGCCGCAGTGGGTGACGCTGAACATCGGCGACTCGCGCGTGTATCTCTCGCGGGACGGCGTGATCGAGCAGATCACGACCGACCACTCCGTCGTGCAGGAGCTCATCGCGGCCGGCCGGCTGAGCCCGGAGGAGGCGGAGAACCACCCCTACGGCAACGTCATCACTCGAGCCGTCGGACCGAGCGAGAGCGTCGCGCCCGACTACGTGCGCCTCGATGTCGTCGACGGCGACCGATTCGTCATCTGCTCGGACGGGCTCACCAAGGAGCTCACCGATTACGGCATCCAGCATTTCCTCACGGCCAACCCCGATCCGGCCGACGCCATCGCCGCGATGATGGATGCCGCGCTCGAGAACGGCGGCCGCGACAACATCACGATCATCGTGCTCGACGTCGCCCTCCGCTCGGGGGCGACGGGCGCCACCGACGCCGACGCTGTCGACGACTCCTCCCCAGCCTGATCGCGCGAGCTGCCCTCCACGGAGCCCACCCCTGTCTCCGGCGCGACCCCGCGGCCGGGTTCGACTGGGTGGGTGCTCTCGACCTTCGCCCCCGCGCCGCCCGCATCATCGCCTCGCGTCCACGCCGAGCCGCTCGAGCTGCCGCCGGCGTGGCAGCCGCCCTCCAGACCCGCCGTGCCCGTCCTCGCGTCCATCGTGCCGGTGCTCGGCGCGGTCGCGCTCTGGCTGGTCACCGGATCGGTGCTCGCACTCTGGCTCGCGGCGCTGGGGCCGCTGATCGCGGGAGCCACGATGCTCGATGGGGCGCGGGCCGCACGACGTGATCGCCGACGCGCGCAGACCGAAGCGCGGACCGCGCGCGAGCGGGTGGCACGGCAGATCGCCGAGCGGCACACCGACGAGCGCGCGCGACGCTGGGCCCGGCATCCGGACGTTGCGGCGTTCCTCGCGCGCGATGGCGAGATCTGGCGGCCCATCGCGGGACGCGGCGATGCGATCGTGGTGGGCTCCGGATCGGACGCGAGCGACCTGAGGGTCACCGGGGGTGGCAATGACCCCGAGTCGGCAGACCTGCGTGCTCGCGCCGCGCACCTGGAAGCGGCGCCGATCGTGGTGCAGCCCGTGCTCGGCATCGCGGTAGTCGGGCACGCCGTGCCGGCGGCGGCTGTCGTGCGCGCACTCGTCCTGCAGCTGTGCCTGGCGCTGCCACCGGGCGAGCTGCGGCTCGTCGGAGTCCTCCGAGGGGAGAACGCCTGGGCGGAGCGGCTGCCGCATCGGAGCGCACCTGCCGGCAGGCGTCTGGCCCTCGTGGGCCCGGGGGAGCCGGCCGGCCCGGACGCCGACATCGTGATCGTCCGCGCCGAGGCCTCGGGCGCGCGACCACCCGGCTGCGCGGTCGTCCTCAGCGTGACATCGCTCGACGGCGCGAGCATCGACATGGACGGAGACGTGCGGCAGATCAGTGTCGAAGCGGTGGGTCTCGGCCAGGCTGAGGTCCTCGCCGACGAGCTGCGCGAACGAGCGAAAGGCCTGCTCGCCGCCGGGGACGACACCGAGGCGGTCATGCTCGGACCGCTCCTGCTCGAGGCGCCGGTCGGTCGGCGCGGCGGATTGCCCGCGGTCGTCGGCGCGGCCTCGGGGGAGCCGTTCGTCATCGACCTCGTCGCCGACGGCCCGCACGCCGTCGTCGCGGGCGTCACCGGGTCAGGCAAGTCCGAACTCCTGGTGACCTGGGTGCTGGCGCTGTGCGCCACCCACTCCACGCGCGAGGTGAGCTTCCTGCTCGCCGACTTCAAGGGCGGCACGGCCTTCGACTCGCTCGCGGAGGTTCCCCACGTCACCGGCGTGATCACCGACCTCGACGGATCAGGTGCGCGGCGCGCGATCGAGAGCCTGCGCGCGGAAGTCCGCTGGCGTGAAGCCGAGCTCGCCCGCGTCGGGGCCAGGGACGTGCTGGACCCGCGCGTCGAGCTGCCTCGCCTGGTGATCGTCGTCGACGAATTCGCCGCGCTCCTGGGTGAGCATCCTGAGCTGCATGCCGTCTTCACTGACGTGGCGGCTCGCGGTCGGGCGCTGGGCATGCACCTCGTCCTCGGCACGCAGCGGCCCTCTGGCGTCGTCCGCGAGAGCCTCCTCGCCAACTGCCCCCTTCGGATCAGCCTGCGGGTGACCGACCCCAACGACAGCCGGACGATCATCGGCACTGATGACGCCGCATCCCTGCCCGGTGGGTCGGAGGCGCGAGGTCTCGCCCTCGTGCGAACCGCGGGTGACAGCTCGCCGCGCAGGGTGCGCATCGCCCTCTCGACGCGCGACGACGCTCAGGCGATCGTCGCCGGCTCGACGGGTCCGCGTCCTCGACGGCCGTGGCTGCCCGAGCTTCCGACGCGGATCGCCCTCGAAGACCTCGACGCGCCGAGCGGCGGATTCCCGGACACGCTCCTGCTCGGTCTGGCGGATGAGCCGGAGCGGCAGCGGCAGCAGCCGGTCGGCGTCCGCCTCGCAGATCGCGGCCTGCTCGTGGTCGGCTCCGGCGGCAGCGGGAGGTCGACCGCCCTGCGGGCGCTCGCCTCCCAGGCCGGTGATCGCGTCATCTGGATTCCCGCAACCGGGGAGGGAGGGTGGGATGCCGTGGCCGCCCTGTCGGAGCACGTCCCAGCGGCCGGTGCGATCATCGTCGCGGACGACCTCGACGTGCTGTGCGCCGCGCTTCCCCCGGACCACGCACGCGATGTCGTGGACAAGCTGGAGGTGGTCGTACGCGGGGCGGGGGAGGCCCGTCACCTGGTCATCGCATCTGCGCAGCGGCTCGGCGGCGCGGCAGCCCGGCTCGGCGACCTGTTCCCACGCCGCCTCATCCTCGCGACATCATCGCGCGCGGAGCACCTCGCCGCCGGAGGCGACTCCGCGCACTACGCCCCGGGCAGCCCGCCCGGGCGCGGGCGGCTCGACGGCCGGTCCGTGCAGGTGGCGATGGTGCCGGCCTCCGGGGTCGCGGCCCACGAACCGGCCGTGCCGTGGCGTCCTCAGCACGTGCTCACCGGCTTCGTCATGCGCCGCTCACCCGCATCCCGTGCCGCCATCGCGGCGTGGGAGCGGCAGGGTGCTCGCATGCTCACGCTCGACGAGTTCGCGGGCGGCAAGGAATGGGCCACCGCGGACCGCGTCGTGGTCGCGGGCGATGCCGACGAGTGGCAGCGGCAGTGGCGGGCGCTGACCGCCATGCGGTCCGACCACGATCTCGTGGTCGATGCCGCGTACGGACCGGAGTTCCGCGTGCTGACCGGGGAGCGGTCGCTTCCCCCGTACTGCGAGCCCGGTCGGGCGCGCGCGTGGCTGCTGCGCGCGGGAGGATCCCCGAGTCGCGTCCACCTGCCGAGCGAAGCCATCGTCGACTGAGCCCGCCCGCCGGCCCCGGGCGGCGAGCGGGGCACTGCAGACACGGCGCACCACCGCTCGTCGGGAACTCTTGACCGGCGGATGCGGCCGCCATACGTTCACTGTGTGGCTACAACTCCGATATCCCTTGAACATCCCGAAGGCAAGGGACTCGCGGCCGGCACGCTCGGTCTGTGGGGGTCCACCGTCATCGGACTCGCCTCCACCGCGCCGGTGTACTCGCTCGTCGCGACGCTGGGCTTCGTCGTCCTCGCCGTCGGGGCCCAGGCGCCCGTGGTGTTCGTCCTCGCCTTCATCCCGATGCTGTTCATCGCGTTCGCCTACCGCGAGCTCAACAACGAGATCCCCGACTGCGGCACCACCTTCACGTGGGGCACGAAGGCGTTCGGGCCCTGGGTCGGTTGGCTGGGCGGCTGGGGCGTCGCCGTCGCCGGCATGGTCGTGCTCGCGAATCTCGCGCAGATCGCCGGCATCTACTTCTGGGCGCTCCTGGACGGCATCCTGCACAATCCCGATGAGGCGCTGCTCGCCGACAACGTCCCGCTGGTCACCGTCACGGGAGTGATCTTCATCGCCCTCATGACCTGGGTGAGCTGGCGCGGAGTCGAGATCGGCGAACGCATCCAGAACATCCTGCTCGGCATCCAGTACCTCGCCCTCGCGATCTTCGTGGTCGCCGCACTGTGGCACTTCTTCGCGGGCACCGCCCCGGACCCGACGCCGTTCGACTGGTCATGGCTCAACCCGTTCGGCTTCACGGAGTGGGGCAGCTTCATCGAGGCGATCCTGCTCGCGCTGTTCATCTACTGGGGGTGGGACACGTGCCTCGCGCTGAACGAGGAGACCAAGGACCCCAAGCGCATTCCCGGGCGCGCCGCATTGCTGACCACGGTCATCCTCCTGGTCACCTACGTCGGCGTCACGATCGCGGCGATGATGTACGCGGGTCTGGGAGAGAGCGGAACCGGTCTGGGCAATGAGGCCAATGCCGACGACTTCTTCCTCGGCATCAAGGACGGACTGCTCGGGCCGCTCGGCTGGGTGCTCGTAGTGGCGGTCATGATCTCGGCGATCTCCTCGACGCAGACCACGATCCTGCCGACCGCGCGCGGCACGCTCGCGATGGCGGCGTACAAGGCGCTGCCGAAGCGGTTCGCCACCGTGCACCCGAAGTACAAGACGCCGTCGTTCTCGACGCTCGTGATGGGCATCGTGGCGATCGTGTACTACGTCGGGATGACGCTGATCAGCGACAACATCCTGCAGGACTCGATCCTCTCGCTCGGCCTGGCCATCGCCTTCTACTACGGCATCACCGGCTACGCGTGCGTCTGGTACTTCCGCAGAGAGTTGTTCAACTCGACGCGCAACTTCTTCTACCGGTTCCTCTTCCCGCTGCTGGGCGCGCTCATGCTGACCTACGCGTTCATCCAGTCCGCGATCGACATGTACGACGTCGATTACGGCTACACCGTCCTGCTCGGAATCGGCGGCACATTCGTGCTGGGGATCGGCGCCCTGGCCTTCGGCGTGCTGCTGATGTTCCTGTGGTTCTTCTTCCCGCGCGCGAAGCCCTTCTTCCGCGGCGAGTCGCTCAACCGCGAGACGCCCGTGCTCGTCCCTGATGAGCCCGCGGCCTACGTCCGCTCCGTGGACGGCGGCATCTGACCGCGGCGTCTGCAGCTCAGGCGAGCGCGCGCTCCAGGGACGCGAGCTCGAGGCCGTGCGCGGTCGCGACCCCGGCGTTCACGATCGTGCCGCCCACCGTGTTCAGCCCCGCAGCGAGTGCGGCATCCGATCGGAGCGCGTCCTTCCAGCCGCGGCGCGCGATCTGGCGGATGTAGGGCAGTGTCGCATTCGTGAGCGCCGACGTCGACGTGTTCGGCACCGCGCCGGGCATGTTCGCCACGCAGTAGAAGATGCTGCCGTGCACCGGGAAGGTCGGGTCGGCGTGGGTCGTCGGCCGGGTGTCCTCGAAGCATCCGCCCTGGTCGACGGCGATGTCGACCAGCACGCTGCCGGGGCGCATCCGCGAGACCATGTCGTTCGTAACGAGCTTCGGAGCCTTCGCGCCGGGGATGAGCACCGAGCCGATCACGAGGTCGGAGTCCACGACCGCGCGATCCAGATCGAGCGGGTTGGATGCCGCGGTCTTGACCCGACCCTGGAAGTGATCGTCGAGGTAGCGCAGACGCTGCACATTCGTGTCGAAGACGGTGACGTCAGCGCCGAGTCCGACCGCGATGACGGCCGCGTTGGCGCCGGCCACACCGCCGCCGATCACGGTGACCCGCGCCGGGCGCGTGCCGGGCACGCCGGACATCAGCAGTCCCAGGCCGCCCGCCGAGCGCATGAGCGTCGCCGCGCCGACGGTCGGCGCGAGGCGCCCGGCGACCTCGCTCATGGGCGCCAGGAGCGGCAGACCGCCGCCCGCGAGCTGCACAGTCTCGTACGCGATCGCGGTGACGCCGTCGGCGACGAGCCGATCGGTGAGCGGGCGATCAGCCGCCAGGTGCAGGTAGGTGAACAGCACCAGGTCGTCGCGGAAGTAGCCGTACTCGCTCGCGATCGGCTCCTTGACCTTGAGGAGGAGCTCTGCCCGCGCCCAGACCTCGGCGGCGTCGTCGAGCATCGTCGCGCCCGCCGCCTCGTATTCGGCATCCGGCATGGACGAGCCCTCGCCCGCGCCGCGCTGCACGAACACCTCGTGGCCCGCCAGGGCGAGGTCGTGGACGCCCGCGGGCGTCATTGCCACGCGGTACTCGTTGTTCTTCACTTCGGTGGGGACGCAGATCCTCATCGCGTGATCCTTTCCGCTCCGGATGGGAGCGCTTCTAGAATGCGGGGCGGATCGCCCCGACAACCTGCCCGCCGCCGGAGACCGACAGCGGAAGCCTCGTCATCGCATCGGCGACATCGGACGCCGCCAGCGCGCCGTGGCGCTCCAGCAGTCGAAGTGCCACGGCCGTGGCGGCGCGTCCGCTGCCGTCGAGCATCTTCAGCGCGACCGTCGTGCCGTCGGGCGCGACCATGACCATGACGCCCTCGGCGCCGCCCTTGGCGAACACTCCGAGCCGCTCGATCACGATCGTGTCGGCACGGCCGGGTCCGTCGATCGTCCACGGGTGCTCGCGCACCGCCCGGACGAGGGCCCCGGCGCTGCGATGCAGCGCGAACGGCGAGCGCTCCGACGAGGTCCCGATGCGGTGGATCGCCTTCGCGAGGCCGGCGAGGCTCAACGCGAACACCGGCGCGCCGCATCCGTCGATGGCCGTTGCGGCGGCGCGCTCGCCCACGAGGCGCTCGGCGACCTCGCGGATGTGCACCTGCAGCGGGTGCTCGGGGGCGAGGTAGCCGTCGGTCGGCCAGTCGTTCACGACGCACGTCAGCAGCATCGCGGCGTGCTTGCCGGAGCAGTTCATCCGGATCCGCGACGGTTCGCCGCCCTCGCGCACGACCTCGTCGCGGGTCGCCTGATCGCCCGGCCAGGCGGGCGGGCACGCGAGCGCATCCTCGCCGAGCGCGGCGGCATCGAGGATGTCGCGCACGACCGAGACATGCCGGTCGGTGCCCGAATGGCTCGCCGTCGCCAGCGCAAGGCGCTCGCCCTCGAGCGGTGCCCCCGCCGTCACGCATGCGAGCGCCTGAATCGGCTTCAGGCTGGAGCGCGGCAGGATCGGCGTGACCGTGTCGCCGAGCGCGGCGACGCTCAGGCCATCGGCGTCGAGCACGATGGCGGAGCCCACGTGCCGGGACTCGACGAAGCCGCTGCGTTCGACGACGGCGAGTTCGACGGCGTCGGCGGCGGCGAGGGTCTGCGGCACCCCGCCAGCCTACCGCCGGTCATCGACTCATCCCCGCGTGTCAGACTGAGGGAATGTTCGGCGAACACCGCTACGCGCTCCGCACGACTTGGACCGGTGACCGGGGCAGCGGCACCAGCGGATACCGCGACTACGATCGCTCGAGCACGATCCGCATCGACGGCAAGCCCGCGCTGCTCGCATCGTCGGACAAGCCCTTCCGTGGAGATCCTGAGCGCTGGAACCCCGAGGACCTGCTGCTGGCCGCATTGAGCGAGTGCCACCTGCTGTCGTATCTGCACGCGTGCGTGCAGGCCGGCGTCATCGTCGTCGGGTACCACGACGACGCATCGGGCCTGATGGTCGAGGACGGCCGCGGCGGCGGGGCATTCCGCGAGGTGGTGCTTCGGCCGCACGTTCTCGTGGCCGACGCGTCGATGGTGGATGCCGCGACCTCGGCGCACCGGCAGGCGAACGAGTGGTGCTTCATCGCGAACTCGGTGAACTTCCCGGTGCGCCATGAGCCCACGATCGCCGTGGCGCCGCCGGCGGGCCCTAGCGACGCTCGTGCGGGAGCACCTGCCTGATCCGCTCGATCGGGTTGTGGGCGGGTGCCTCGTTGTAGGCGTTCGCGAGCTCCTGGCCGGAGAGGGCGTGGATCGCGGTCATGATGTCGTCCGTCGCCAGGCGACGGGCCTTCCCGGACTCGGCGGGCCCGTGGTGGGCCAGGTCCAGCGGTTCGCCGAACTTGACCGTGACGCGTTCGCGCAGCGACGGGAACTTCGCGCCCACCGGCATCACCTTGTCGGTGCCGATCAGCCCCACCGGCACGACCGGCGCGCCGGTCTGCAGGGCGAGGAACGCGACGCCGGTGCGCCCCTTGTACAGCCTTCCGTCCAGCGACCGGGTGCCCTCCGGATACAGTGCGACGGCGTTGCCGGCATCCAGCAGCTGGCGCTGCTGATCGAGCGCGTCCAGAGCCGCCTGCCCCGCTCCGCGCTTGACCGGTACGGCGCCGATCGCCGTGAAGAACTCGCGCGAGAACCACCCCGAGACTCCGGAACCGTCGAAGTAGCTCGACTTCGCGAGGAAGTGCACGGGGCGCGGCGCTGCGACCGGAATGGCGATCGAATCGATGAAGGACAGATGGTTGCTGGCGAAGATGACCGGCCCCGACTTCGGGACGTTCCCCTTGCCCTCGACGTGCGGCCGGTACACGATGCGTGCCAGGGGGGCGACGACGAATCGACCGAAGCCGTAGGTCGCGCCCATCTGCCGAACGGCAGGTTCAAGGGGGGAGTCGGCTTCACGGGGTTCGGGAGTGTCCTCGGAAGTCACCCGTTGAGGGTACTCCCGAATCCATTCCGACGCGGGCATGCCGTTTCTCAGCAGAGACAGAGGAATCATGGGGGAGGATGGAGACTCCCCCTTCTTTTTATCTTCGAGGTTCACTGTGCGCATTCGTCCGATCGTCGCTCTGTCCGCCTTCGCCGTGTCCGCCGTTCTGCTGGCCGGATGCTCGGCAGGATCGCCCGACAGCGAAGCGAGCCCCACCGCGACGGCGGTCGCCGACCTCTGCGACTCCGCGGCACCCTCGGGGGAGGCATCCGAGGCGGTCACCGTCGAGGGCGAGGTCGGCACCCCGCCGACCGCGACGTTCGATCTCCCGCTGGAGATCACCGAGATCCAGCGGACCGTCGTCGACGAGGGACCGGACGAGCTCACCGGCGGCGAGTTCATCGAGTACGCGTACTCGGTGTTCGACGCCGAGACCGGCGAGAGCCTTGCGACGGTAGGCTACGAGCCCGGTGAGACCCTGCCGCAGCAGGTGTCCGCCGAAAGCGGCGGCCAGCTGTTCGGATGCGCCGGTGCGGGTTCGCGCATCGTCGCGGCCGCCCCTGCCGGCGACACGACGCCTGCCGTGGTCTATGTGATCGACATCCTGTCGGTGGTGCCGATCGCGGCGTGGGGCGAGGAGCAGCCGCCCGTTGCGGGGAGCCCGACCGTCGAACTCGCCGAGAACGGCGCGCCGACGATCACGCTGCCCGCGGGCGACGCCCCGACGGCCACCCAGGTCGACGTCCTCAAGAAGGGCGACGGGGCGACGGTCCAGACCGGCGACACCGTGCTGGTCCAGTACACCGGCGTCAAGTGGTCTGACGGCACCGTCTTCGACTCGACGTGGGAGAAGGGCGGGGTCCCGACCACGTTCGCGACCACCGGAGTGGTCGCCGGCTTCCAGAAGGCGCTCGAGGGTCAGACCGTCGGCTCCCAGGTGCTCGTCGTCATCCCGCCCGTGGACGGCTACGGCGAGGGTGAGATCAACGACACCGACCTCGTGGGTGAGACCCTGGTCTTCGTCGTCGACATCCTCGGCACCCAGCGCGCGGTGCCCGCTCAGTAGCGAGAGCGCGTGCGGCGATCAGACCTCGCCGAACCCGTCCGCGACCAGCTGTTGGAGTTCGCTGATCACCCCGGCGGCGTCGGGCCCGGTCGCATCGATGCGCACGCGGGCACCCTGCCCCACCCCCAAGGACATCAGCGAGATCAGGCTGGCCCCCGACGCCGGACCCTTGCCGGTGCCCAGATCGGTGACCGTCACCGCGGCGTCGTGGCGTCCGACGGCCTTGACGAACACGGCAGCCGGGCGGGCGTGCAGGCCCGACGGGTTGCGGATGACGCCGGTGAACGACGCTGCGACGGCGTCCGGGGCCGCGCCGCGTTCGGCGTCCGCGACACCCGCAGCGGCCTGAACCGAGGCGCCGGCGGTGCCCTCGAGCTGGGCCGCCTTGCCCTCGAGCGCCCGGCGGGCTTCGGCATCCACCGCGTCGAGGGTCGCTCCACTGCCCGCGACCACCACGGCGGCGATCAGGCCCTCCACGAACGGGGCGGCGCTGAGTCGCACCGGTGCGCCGGAGGCGGCGAACTCGAGCGCCATGCCCGCGCTGAGGATGGCCGACCCGAGATCCATCAGCACGAGCACCCCGTCGGCCGTTGCGACCTCGTCGATGGCCGCTGCGATCGCGACCGCATCCGTGCCGGTCGCTCCGCCACCGGCGCCCGCGGCGATGCGCACGGCGGGCGGATCATCGCCGCCCATCTCGAGCGCGAGGTCCACGGCGGCCCGAGCGAGGGCAGGGGAGTGCGAGACGACGACGATTCCGATCACGTCAGCCTCCGAGGGCATCCGCGAGCGCGCGGAAGAGCAGGGTCGTGGATGCCGCGCCGGGATCGAGGTGTCCGGCGCTGCGCTCGCCCAGGTAGCTCGCACGGCCCTTGCGTGCCACGAGCGGCACTGTCGCATCCCGGCCGACCTCGGCGGCGGCGAGCGCGGCGGCCGACGCATCGGCCGGCGAGCCGCCGGCCGCGACCGACACATCCCACGCGTCGACGGCCGGCGACATCGCATCGAACATCGTCTTGTCGCCGAGCTCCGCTTTGCCCCGGGCGACGATTCCGTCCAGCCCGGCGCGCAGCGCCGCGCCGAGTCCTGCGGCGTCGAGGGTCGTGACAGCCCCGGCGCTCATGCCGAACCGCAGGAAGAACGTGCCGTACAGCGGTCCGCTGGCCCCGCCCACGCTCGTCACGAGTGTCATGCCGACGGCCTTGAACAGGTCAGCCACGCTCGCCGGGCCATCACCGTCGCCCTCGGCGGCATCGAGCTTCGCCGCGACTGCCGTCATGCCCCGTGCCATGTTCGCACCGTGGTCGGCGTCGCCGATCACCGAGTCCAGCTCGGTGAGCTCGGTCTGGTGCTCGGCGACGAGCCCCTGGAAGCGGCGGAGCCAGTCGGTCAGCTGATCGATCGTGACGGTGCTCGGTGCGACGGTCATGGCGGCGGTATCCCCTCTCACGCGCCCCAGCGCAGCCCGGGCGTGACGACAGGAGCATCCCACAGGCGCAGCAGTTCGTCATCCGCCTTCAGGACGGTGAGCGAGCATCCGGCCATGTCGAGGCTCGTGATGTAGTTGCCGACGAGGTTCCGCTCGATCGACACCCCAGCGGCCTCCAGCAGCGGCACGACCTCTCCGTACATGAGGTACAGCTCGATCAGCGGGGTGCCGCCCAGCCCGTTCAGCATGACGATCGCAAGTCCGCCCGCGTCGAAGTCGTGGACGATCGGGTCGACCAGCATGGCGGCGATCTCCTTCGCGCTCGCGAGCGGCACGCGATGACGTCCCGGCTCGCCGTGGATGCCGACTCCGACCTCCATCTCGTCCTCGGGGAGGTCGAACGTGGGCTTGCCGGCGGCCGGCACGGTGCAGCTGGTCAGCGCGACGCCCATCGAGCGCCCGTTCGCGTTCACGCGCTGGGCGAGCTCCACCACGGCGTCGAGGTCGTAGCCCTCTTCGGCCGCGGCGCCGACGATCTTCTCCAGGAGCACGGTGGTGCCGACGCCCCGGCGCCCGGCGGTCCACGTCGAGTCCTCGACCGCGACATCGTCGTTCACGACGACCGATGCGACACGCACGCCCTCCGCCTCGGCCAGCTCCGCGGCCATCTCGAAGTTGAGCACGTCGCCGGTGTAGTTCTTCACGATGTGCAGCACTCCCGCTCCGGCGTCGACCGCCTGGGTGGCGGCGAGCATCTGGTCGGGGGTGGGGGAGGTGAACACCTCGCCGGCGCATGCGGCGTCCAGCATCCCGGTGCCGACGAAGCCGCCGTGCAGGGGCTCGTGCCCGGATCCGCCGCCGGAGATCAGCGCGACCTTGCCGGGCCGGGTCGCTTCGCCGCGGTAGATCACGCGGTTCTCGAGGTCGACCCGCAGTTCGGGATGCGCCGCCGCCACGCCCTTGAGGGAGTCGGCGAGCACCGCGGAGGCGTCGTTGATGAACTTCTTCATGTTCGGGTTCCTTTGGAGAGTGAGGTTCAGGCGACCGGGAGGGATTCAGCCGGGTCGGATTGCGATGCCTTCGCGCGGTCGGCCGCGGTGTGGGCGATGAAGCCGAAGAGCACGCCGCCGACGATTCCGCCGAGCAGTTCTGCGCTGAGGTAGACGGGCAGCTGCTCCCACGCCACGGTGCCGCCGGCGATCTGCTGGACGAGCATCGGGCCGATCGTGCGGGCCGGGTTGATGGACGCGCCGGTGATGGGGGCCACCGGGATGATCGCGGCGAACACGACGAAGCCGATCACGAGGCCTGCCCAGCCGAGGGCCGCCTTGCGGTAGATGACGCCGAAGATGCCGAAGACGAGCAGGAACGTGCCCATGAACTCCGCGAAGAACGCCTGCAGCCAGGGGGTGTCGGGCCCGTACGACGCCACGCCGAGTCCGAGGTCGCTCGCGGCCTGCCCCATGACGCCGATGATGATGCCGGCGCCGAGGATGGCACCCAGCACCTGGGCGATCATGTAGGGCGCCACGAGCCTCCAGGGGAACTTGCCGGTGACCGCGAGCGCGAGCGTCACCGCGGGATTGATGTGGTTGCCCGAGATGTATCCGAACACGTACACCGTCACGACGACGATGAGCGCGAACGAGAGCGAGATGAAGCCGAGCTCGGCGCCGGTGAACGGCTCACCGTCCGCTCCGCCTCGGGCCAATGCCAGTGCGGGCACCGACCCGACGCCGACGAACACGAGGAATGCGGTGCCGAGGAACTCAGCAGCCAGCTTCTGCCAGAGCTTGTTCTCGTCGTCCATGAAGTTCTCCTTTGAACCGGGTAATTGTCGAACTACTTTCGACATTGTCGAATATGCTCCGTAAAGTGAGCCATTGTCAAGCACCAGACATGAATGCGCTAGGGTTCACCAGGCGGGATGCCGTGGCAAAGGAGGTACGGGCATGATCCAGTCGATCGATCGTGCGGCGCACATCCTGTCGAGCCTCCAGGGCGCGCGGCACCTCGGCATTACCGAGCTCGCCGCAATCCTCGACCTGCCGCCGTCGACGGTGCATGGTCTCGTGAAGTCGCTGCAGCAGCACGGCCTGGTCGCCAAGGAGCCGGGCACGAGTCGCTACATGCTGGGGCCCGCGCTGCTCAAGCTGTCGAACGTCTACCTCGACACGCTCGACGTACGGGCACGGGCGATGCGGTGGACCGCCGAGCTGGCTCGCCGCACCGGCTGCGCGACACGGCTCGGCGTGCCGCTGTTCGACGAGGTGATCGTGATCCACCACAACCGGCGCCCCGACGGCTCGGAGCAGATGCCCGAGATCGGCGTCACGATCCCCGCGCACGCGACGGCACTTGGCAAGGTGCTGCTCGCCTACGATCCGAACGTCGCCGATCCGCTCCTGGCGGGCGAGCTCCGCAGTCTCACCGGATCCACGATCACCGATCCGGCCGATCTGGCCGTGCAGCTGGCACAGATCGTGGAGCGCGGGATCGCGCACGAGGAGGACGAGGCCGTGCTCGGCGAGTCCTCGATCGCGGCGCCGATCGCAGACAGGTCGGGTCAGGTCGTGGCCGCGATCTCGGTCGTGATGCCGACGAGCGAGTATCCCCCGGGCGACACGGTCCTCAACGACCTGCGCGAAGCGGCCCGCAATGTCTCGCGGGAGCTCGGCGCGCCGACCTGGCCTCCGGCGGTCGCACCGCGAGGGTCCGACGACTGACCCGGTCGATAGGCTCGCTTGCATGCGCCGCGTCATCGTCCTCGGATCCACAGGCTCGATCGGCACCCAGGCCCTCGAAGTTATCCGCGCGAACCCGCGCCGCTTCGAGGTGGTCGGGCTGTCCGCGGCCACCAACGTGGCCGCGATGCAGGCGCAGGCGGAGCAGTTCCAGGTCGAGTTCACCGCGCTGGGGGCGGAGGAGGCCGAGCAGCTCGTGCGCGATGTCGAGGCGGATGTCGTGCTCAACGGCATCACCGGCTCGGTCGGCCTCGGGCCGACGCTCGCGGCACTCGAGACCGGGCGCACGCTCGCCCTGGCGAACAAGGAGTCGCTCATCGTCGGCGGCGACCTCGTCACCGCGATCGCGCAGCCCGGTCAGATCGTCCCGGTCGACTCCGAGCACTCCGCGATCGCGCAGGCCCTGCGAAGCGGGGACCGCGCCGAGGTTCGGCGCCTCGTGCTCACGGCATCCGGCGGTCCCTTCCGGGGTCGATCGCGGGCATCACTGGAACACGTCACTCCCGCCGAGGCGCTCGCCCACCCCACCTGGGACATGGGACGCGTGGTCACGACGAACTCCGCGACGCTCGTGAACAAGGGCCTCGAAGTGATCGAGGCGCATCTGCTGTTCGACGTCGCGTACCACCACATCGACGTCGTCGTGCACCCGCAGTCGATCGTGCACTCGATGGTCGAGTTCGTCGACGGCTCCACGATCGCCCAGGCGTCTCCGCCCGACATGCGCCTGCCGATCTCGCTGGGGCTGGACTGGCCGAACCGGGTCGGCGGCGTCGGGCACCCGCTCGACTGGACGGTCGCGGCATCCTGGACGTTCGAGCCCCTGGACGAGGACGCCTTTCCCGCGGTGCGGCTGGCGAAGAAGGTCGGGCGCGCGGGCGGCACCTATCCCGCGGTGTTCAACGCCGCGAACGAGCAGGCCGTCGACGCGTTCCACGAAGGCCGGCTGAGCTTCCTCGGCATCGTGGAGCTCATCGAGCGCGTCGTCGACGCGCACGACCCGGACGCGACCTCGGGCGGCACGATCACGCGGGAGTCGCTCGCCGAGGCGGAGCGCTGGGCGAGGGATGCCGCGGACCGCGCCATCGCCGCAGTCTGAGTTCAGTCGGGGTACGGCACGGGCCAGTGCGGCTCGGGAACCGGCCAGCCCGCATCCCGGAGCGCCCGGCGGGCGAGTTCGCGGGCCGAGTACGGCGTCCGAACCCCGCGGATGTCCCGGTAGTCCTGGTGTCCCGGCCCTGCCCACAGGATCGCGTCACCGTCGCCGACGAGTTTGACGGCCTCCACGATCGCCACCTCCGGCGGCGAGTACTCGTGGATCTCGGCATCCGGCCGCGCCCGACGGGCGCCCTCGATGAGGGTCGCGCGGATCGAGTCGATGTCCTCGAAGCGCGGGTGGTGGTCGGTGACGACGAGGATGTCGCTGCCTTCGACAGCCGTGCGGCCCATGTCGTGCCGCTTGGTGGCATCGCGGTCGCCGTCTGCTCCGAACAGCATCAGGACCTTGCCCGGCGTCACCCGCCGCACCGCGGCCAGGGTCTTCTCGAACGCGTCGGGGGAGTGCCCGAAATCGACGTAGACCGCAGGCCCGCGATCGCCTGAGACGCGCTCGGTGCGACCTGGGAGGTACGCCCGGATGCCGCCGTCCCGCCCGAGTGCGTCCACGATCCGATCCCATTCGTACCCGGCCTCGAGCATCATCACGATCGCGAGGCCGGCGTTCGCGGCCATGTGGCGGCCGATGACCGGGACGATCGTGGTCAGCGTGCGACCGTCCGTCGAGGACAGGCGGAACTCGGTGCCGACCTGCCGTTCGTCGAGGATCTCGACGGTCCAGTCGGCGTCCGCGGCTGCGCCGGGATCCGTGGCGATCGCGGGGGTGCCGACGGTCACGAACGGAACCTCGCACCGCGCGATGACCTCTATCGCGGCCGAGGAGTCCAGGGAGATGACGGCGCGGCGTGAGCGGTCGGGGAGGAACAGCGGCAGCTTCGCCTCGAAGTACTCGCGCATGTCCGCGTAGTCGTCGAGGTGGTCGTGCGTGAGGTTCGTGAACGCCGCGACATCGAACACGAGACCGTCGACCCGTCGGCGACTGAGCGCCTGCGCGCTCACCTCGACGGCGACCGCCTCCACGCCGCGCTCGCGCATGAGCGCGAGCAGCGCGTGCATCTCATAGGCCTCCGGGGTGGTGAGGCGCGACACGATGACCTGCCCCGCGATGTGCCGCTCGGCGGTCGAGGACAGCCCGGTCACGACACCGAGCTGGCCGAGGATTCCCTCCAGCAGGTGCGAGACGCTCGTCTTTCCGTTCGTGCCGGTGGTCCCGAACAGCAGCGGCAGGTCGTCGTCGCGGCCGGTGCCGTACACCCAGGCGGACAGGTCGCCGAGCAGCCCGCGTGGATCCTCCACGATGATCACGGGAAGCCCGGTCGCCTCTGCGGCATCCGCGCCATCGGCATCCGTCACGACGGCGACGGCGCCCTTCGCGGCTGCGGCGCCGGCGAACTCCGCACCGTGGCGATTGAGCCCGCGCGCCGCGACGAACACATCGCCGGGGCGGAGGTCGGCGGTAGCGAGCGTGAGCCCGGTGAGTGTCGCACCGCTCAGATCTCCCCGCGTGTCGAGCGCGAAACGCCCCGCGAGGTCCTCGAGGGTGTGGACCGGTGGATCGTCCGGCCGCAGCACGGGGGGCAGGTGGGAGGGAGCATCGTTCGCCATGGCGGATCCATCCTCTCATCCGCCGCTCGTGGCCGACGGCTCCGCCCGGGCATGGAGAGGCGGTCGCTCGGCCAACTCAAAGCCACCGGCGGTAGCGTGTGCGTGTGACAGTGATCGCGTTCGTCATCGGCATCGTCCTCATGGTCGTGGGGCTCGCTGTGTCGATCGCGCTGCACGAGCTCGGCCACCTGGTACCGGCCAAGAAGTTCGGCGTGCGGGTCGGCCAGTACATGATCGGGTTCGGCCCGACCCTGTGGTCGAAGCGGATCGGCGAGACGCAGTACGGCTTCAAGGCGATTCCGCTCGGCGGCTACATCTCGATGGCGGGCATGTACCCGCCCTCGCCGAAGGAGCGCGAAGCGGCGGCGGCCGGACACCGCACGGGTCGCGCCGGCGGCGGGTTCTTCGCCACGATGGTGCAGGATGCCCGCACCGCCAACGACGAGACGCTCGTGGGCGGCGAGGACGATCACGTCTTCTACAGGCTTCCGGTCTGGAAGCGCGTCGTCATCATGCTCGGCGGGCCGGTGATGAACCTGCTCTTCGCGATCGTCCTGTTCGCGATCCTGCTCTCCGGCATCGGCGTGCAGACCGCCACCACCACCGTCGACAGCGTCAGCGAGTGCGTCATCCCCGCCGACGCCGGACGCACCGAGTGCACCGCCTCGGATCCGGTCGCTCCGGCTGCCGCGGCCGGGCTGCTTCCCGGCGATGTGATCGTCGAGGTCGACGGCCAGCAGATCGCCTCGTTCGCCGAAGCGTCGGCGATCATCCGCTCTTCGCCCCGGGAGCCGCTGACGATCGTGATCGAGCGCGATGGGGAGCAGCAGAGCATCACCCTCACCCCCGCGGCGATCGATCAGCCTGTGACGGATGCGGCAGGGCAGCCCGTGCTGGATGCGAACGGCGATGTGCAGACGCAGGAGGTGGGCTTCGCCGGCATCCGGCAGGAGGTCGAGTACCTGCGACAGCCGATCTGGGCCGGCCCCGCCGCGGCCTTCGAGAACGTCGGTGCCGTCGCCGGGATCATCTGGCAGCTTCCGATCAAGGTGTACGAGACCGCGGTCACGCTGGTCACGCGCGGTGAGCGCGACCCGAACGGTCCCCTCAGCATCGTCGGCGCCGGCATCCTGTCCGGTGAGGTGGCCGCCGCGGAGGCGCCGATCCTGAACCGGGTCGCCGGGTTCCTGGGGCTCCTGGCCTCGCTGAACATCGCCCTGTTCGTCTTCAACCTCATCCCGCTGCTGCCGCTGGACGGCGGGCACATCGTGGTCGCGCTGTGGGACGGGATCAAGCGCACGTGGGCCAAGATCTTCCATCGTCCGCCGCCGAAGCCGGTCGATGCGACCAAGCTCGTGCCTGTGACGTTCGTCGTCGTGATCGCGCTGATCGTGATGGGCGCCGTGCTGATCCTCGCGGACATCTTCAACCCGGTCTCGCTCTTCTGACACGAATTCCGGGATGAGTGTCGAATTCGGGGTTGCCCGTTCGCTGTAGGGGTGAAACGGTTCCCATGACGAAAGGACACGACCGTGAAGTACGTCATCATGTTCACATCCACGCCCGAGCTCGACGCAGCGGTGGCACCTGAGCACGCCGAGCAGGTCTACCGGCGCGTCTACGAGTGGTTCGGCACCCACGCCGACCAGATCTCCGACTCGGGGGCCGAGCTGCAGCCGGTGACGACCGCGACGACCGTCACCCACGGCGGCGAAGCGCCCGTCGTCGCCGACGGGCCGTTCTCCGAGGCCAAGGAGGTCATCGGAGGGTTCAGCGTGCTGGACGTCGAGGACCTCGACGCGGCGATCGCGATCGTCAAGACGTGGCCGATGCTCGAGCTGCCGGGCAACTCGGTCGAGATCCGCCCCATGGTGGTCGATTACAGCCACATGGAGCAGTGAGCGAGACGGATGCCGCGGCGCCGGACTCGGGGGAGCACCGGGCCGCGGCATCCGATCGCGAGCTCGCGCGCGTGCTCCGCGAGGAGTCCGCGCGCATCGTCGCGGCGCTGACCGGCTGGCTCGGCAGTCTCGATCTCGCCGAGGAATCGGTGGCCGAGGCGATCGAGGAGGCGGTACGGGAATGGCGCGCCCGCGGTGTGCCGCCCAATCCCGGCGGGTGGCTCACTCAGGCGGCGCGACACAACGCCCTCGATCGGATGCGGCGCGAGAAGCGCTTCCGCGAGAAGCTCGCGCTGCTGGCCGATCCCGAGGAGAGGACCCCCGGGCCGGCCGATGATGAGCCCGACGAGCGCCTTCCGCTGCTGTTCGGATGCTGTCACCCCGCCCTCTCGCCCGACGCGCAGCTCGCGCTGACGCTCCGGGCGATCTGCGGCCTGACCACCACGCAGATCTCGCGAGCGACGCTCACCCCGTCCGCGACCGTCGCGCAGCGCATCGTGCGCGCGAAGCGCAAGATCGGAGCCACGGGCATCCCGCTGCGCATCCCCGAGGGTGCCGAGCGCGCCGAACGCCTCGACATCGTGCTGACGGTCATCTCGGTGATGTACAGCGAAGCCCACCTCGTCGCAGGCGGTGACGCCTCCGCCGACCGTGATCTCGCCGACGACGCCGTCTGGCTCGCGCGGGTGGTCGCGCACGCGCTGCCGCGGGAGGCCGAGGCCCAGGGACTGCTCGCGCTGCTGCTGTTCCACCGGGCGCGCGAAGGGGCGCGGTCGGTCGACGGCGAACTCGTGCTGCTCGCCGACCAGGACCGCAGCCGCTGGGATCGGGGTCTGATCGCCGAGGCGCAGACGGTGCTGGAACGCGCCGCGCTGCTGCGTCGCCCCGGGCGCTGGCAGCTGCACGCCGCGATCGCGGCATGCCATGCGGATGCCGGGTCCGGCGACGCGACCGACTGGCTGCAGGTACTCACGCTCTACAACATGCTCCTCGCATACGACCGGTCTCCGATCGTGCTGCTGAACCGTGCGGTCGCCGTCGCAGAGATCGACGGGCCGCGGGTCGCACTGGACGAGGTGGACGCCCTGCGCGATTCCCTGACCGGATACCACCTCTGGCACGCGGTGCGCGCGCGCATGCTCCGCGGGCTCGGGCGGGACGAAGAGGCGCTCGCCGAGGATCTGTGCGCGCTCGAGCTCACCGCGAATGAGGCGGAGCGCCGCCTGCTCGAGGGTCGCATCGGGGGGTGAGGCGCGGCATCCTCGCGATCCGCCGCTGCGCAGGTCAGGCGTCGACGGGGGAGAGCGCCGTCGCGACGAGGCGCTCGAGCGTGGCCATGCCGTCCCGGGACAGGATCGACTCGAGGTGACCCTGCACCGAGGCGAACCCCGGCCCGCGCAGCGCGTACACGTCGCCGGTGGCAGGGTCGGCTGCGACCTCGGCCACGTCGACGATCGTGGTGCCGGGCAGCACACGCGCCGTGAACGTGTTGTAGAAGCCGATCGATGCGGGAACCCCGAAGATGTCGACCGTCTTCTGCAGCCCCTGGTGCGGCGCATCCAGCGGCGCGAGGTCGATGCCGAACGTCCGCGCGAGGATCTGATGGCTCAGGCACACCGCCAGCAGGGGCCTTCCCGATTCGCGTCGCCGTGCGACGACCTCTCTCATGCGCCGCATCCGCGCCGTGCTCGGATCACGCGGATCGCCGGGTCCGGGGCCCGAGACGATCAGCTCGGCGCCGTCGATCTGCTCGTCGGTGATCTCGCTCCACGGGATGATCTCGACGCGCAGGCCGAGATGGCGCAGTTGATGGGCGAGCATCGTGGTGAATCGGTCCTCCGCGTCCACGACGAGCGCCGATCGGCCCCGGAACGGACCACCGGCGGCCAGTGCGTCCTGCGGATTCAGCCAGAAGGAGGCCAGGCGGGCGTTTCGGGAGGCGAGCAGGGTCTCGATGTCCGCATCGTCGGCGAGCGCGCGGGGTTCGGCCGCGGGTGCGTCCTCGTCGATCGCGCCTGCGGGCAGCACCGGGCCGGCCGGGCGATCCCTTCCCGGGCTCCGCCCCAGACCCTCGGCTTGCTGGCGCGCGCCCCGAGGGATCGCCCCGATCGCCCCGAGCACCCCGGCGGCCTTCCCGTGCGTCTCGCTGACCTCGCCGTACGGATCGGAATGGCGCACGAGCGTCGCGCCGACCGGAACTCGCAGCCTCCCGCCGGTGAGATAGGCCGTCCTGATCAGGATCGGCGCGTCGAGGTCGTGCGTGGACTCGCCGGGCAGGATCGCGTCGGTTCGCGGGGTGAACAGGGCCGCGACGCCGGAGTAGTAGCCGCGCGGAGTGCGCTCGTGCCGGGTGATCACCGTGCACGCGTTCTGCATCGGCGAGCCGGTCACGGTCGGGGCGAACATCGTCTCGCGCAGGATGTCGCGCGGGTCCAGCCTGCTGCGACCGCGCAGCACGTACTCGGTGTGCGTGAGGCGGGACATCTCCTTCAGATGCGGACCCGTGATGCGTCCGCCGTCCGAGCACACCGCGCTCATCATCTTGAGCTCCTCGTCCACGACCATGAAGAGCTCCTCGGTCTCCTTCGTCGATTCCAGGAACTCGGTCAGCGTCTGCACTGTCGCGCCGCCCTCCGGGTGACGGAACGTGCCGGAGATCGGGTTCATCGTCACGACGCCGTCGCGCGCGCTCACGTGCGCTTCCGGGCTCGCCCCGACCGCGACGTGGCCGGGGGTGACGACGGCGAAGGTCCAGTAGGCGCCGCGCTCGTGCTCGAGCAGCGCGCGGAACCAGGTCAGCGCCGCGGTCGCGGCATCCGTTTCCACCCCCGCGGTGAAATCGCGCCGGATCACGAAGTTCGCGCCCTCGCCGAGTCCGATCTCGTCCGCGATGACCCGCCGCACGATCTCGGCGTAATCGTCGTCGGCGATGTCGAAGTCCGCGTCGGTGAGCGGGACCGGCGCCGAGGGGAAGCCGGCGAGGACGGCCTCCCGATCGAGCACGGAGCGCTCCCGCACCACGAGGCACCGCAGGGGAGCGCCGTCGTCGTGGCATTCGAACCCGCGCTCGCGCACCTGCCGGAACGGGACGAGGGCGAGCAGCTCCTGGGGAGACCCGGCCGCATCGGTGAGCGGGATGTCGGCGAGCAGGTCGACGTCCACGACGTCGCCGGTGAGCAGCTCGACCGTCGCGGCGTCGCGGGCGATGAGTGCGAACGGGATGCCGCGCTCGGCGAGTTCGATCAGAGCGGCGGGACCGGCGTCGGTCATCGGGGCCTCCGGTGTGGGGCGGGCGGTCGCCATGAAACGAAAAGACCGCCCAGGGGCGGTCTGTGGTCTGGGAACGCGAACACACCGCCTAGGAGGCGGGCCACCAGGTGAGGTTCGCGAGCATGCGGTCACGATATCAGACGGGCGGATGCCGTAATCGCCGTGGACCCGCGCCCTGACGGGTTCCTCGACCCCCAGCCCGCGCTCGGCCGCGGGTCGTAGGCTGGAGTACGTGCCAGCAGTCAATCTCGGGATGCCCAAGGTCCCCGAAACCCTCGCCCCCCGCCGCAAGTCCCGGCAGATCAGAGTGGGCAAGGTCCTCGTCGGGGGCGGCGCACCGATCAGCGTCCAGTCGATGTGCACGACGCCCACGACGAACATCAACGGAACGCTCCAGCAGATCGCCGAGCTGACGGCATCCGGCTGCGAGATCGTGCGGGTCGCGGTGCCGTCGCAGGACGACGCGGACGTGCTGCACATCATCGCGAAGAAGAGCCAGATCCCGGTGATCGCCGACATCCACTTCCAGCCGAAGTACGTCTTCCAGGCGATCGACGCAGGGTGCGCCGCGGTCCGTGTGAATCCGGGGAACATCCGCAAGTTCGACGACCAGGTTGGAGAGATCGCGAAGGCGGCGAAGGATGCCGGCGTATCGCTGCGCATCGGCGTCAACGCCGGATCGCTCGACCCGCGACTGCTGCAGAAGTACGGCAAGGCGACGCCCGAAGCCCTCGCCGAGAGCGCGCGCTGGGAGGCGAGCCTGTTCGAGGAGCACGACTTCCACGATTTCAAGATCTCGGTCAAGCACAACGATCCGGTCATCATGGTGCAGGCGTACCGACTGCTCGCGGCGATGGGCGACTGGCCGCTGCACCTCGGGGTGACCGAGGCCGGGCCCGCGTTCCAGGGGACGATCAAGAGCGCCACCGCGTTCGGCATCCTGCTCGGCGAGGGCATCGGCGACACGATCCGCGTCTCCCTCTCCGCGCCGCCGGCCGAGGAGGTCAAGGTCGGCCACCAGATCCTGCAGTCCCTGAACCTTCGCGAGCGCAAGCTCGAGATCGTCTCGTGCCCGTCCTGCGGGCGCGCTCAGGTCGACGTGTACACGCTCGCCGACGACGTGACCGAGGGCCTGAAGGACATGACCGTGCCGCTGCGCGTGGCCGTCATGGGCTGCGTCGTCAACGGACCCGGCGAGGCCCGCGAGGCCGACCTCGGTGTGGCGTCGGGCAACGGCAAGGGGCAGATCTTCGTGAAGGGTCAGGTCATCAAGACCGTGCCCGAGGCCGACATCGTCGCGACGCTGATCGAGGAGGCCAATCGCCTCGCTGCCGAGATGGGCCCGGATGCGGCGATCGGAACGGCTCAGGTCGTCACGAGCTGACCTGCGCTCGGGCTACGGCCAGAGCGAGTGGTACGCGTTGATCGCGGGCTGACCGCCGAGGTGCGCGTACAGCACGTTCGAGTCCCTCGGGATGTCTCCGCTGCGGACGAGATCGATCAGGCCGGCAAGGGACTTGCCCTCGTACACGGGATCCGTGATCATCGCCTCGAGCTGCGCGCCGAGCGCCATGGCATCCATCGTCGAATCGACGGGCAGGCCGTACAGCTCGCCCGCCCAGCCCTCCAGCACCTGGATCTCGTCGTCACGCAGGTCGCGGCCCAGTTCGATCAGCTCCGCGGTGTTGCGGGCGATGCGCTCGACCTGGTCGGTGGTCTTCTGGAGCGTGGCCGATGCGTCGATGCCGAGCACGCGCCGTCTGACGCCGGTGAGGTCTTCGAGGGCCGCGAATCCGGCGATCACTCCGGCGTGGGTCGACCCCGTCACCGTGCAGACGATGATCGTGTCGAACCTGATGCCGAGCGCCTTCTCCTGCTCGGCGACCTCGAACGCCCAGTTCGCGAACCCGAGACCGCCGAGCGGGTGCTCGGACGCGCCGGCCGGGATCGGATAGGGCTTGCCGCCGGATGCCTCGACCTCGGCGAGTGCGTTGCGCCACGAGTCGCGCACGCCGATGTCGAAGCCGGCGTCGTCGAGGCGCGAGTCCGCGCCCATCATGCGCGAGAGGAGGATGTTGCCGACCTGGTCGTTGGTCGGGTCGTCCCACGGCACCCACTTCTCCTGCACCAGTCGAGCCTTGAGGCCGAGGTGGGCGGCGACGGCCGCGACCTGTCGGGTGTGGTTGGACTGGTAGCCGCCGATCGAGACGAGGGTGTCGGCGCCGGAGGCGAGGATGTCCGGCACGATGTACTCGAGCTTGCGGATCTTGTTGCCGCCGTAGGCCAGGCCGCTCGAGACGTCCTCTCGCTTCGCCCAGACCTGGGCGCCGCCCAGGTGCTGGGTCAGGCGCCTCAGGTGCTGCAGCGGGCTCGGCCCGAAGGTGAGCGGGTAGCGCGGGAATTCGGCGAGCTTCATGGCTGGTCCTCGGGTCGTGTCGGGTCGGGTCGTCGATGGGACGGCTCCGCCACGATGGTACCGGCATGCAATATATTGCGTCCAATCGTGATCATTCTCCGAAGTCCTAGACTCGCGGAATGGGCAAGGTCTTCGAGGGAATCGATGGGAGTCTCGCCGACTGGATCGGCGAGCAGCACGTGTTCTTCGTTGCCACGGCGCCGCTGTCCGCAGAGGGGCTGGTCAATGTCTCGCCCCGCGGTCTGGACTCGCTCAGCATCCTGGACGAGCACACCGTCGCGTGGCTCGACCTGACCGGCAGCGGGGCGGAGACCATCGCGCATGTCACCGAGAACGGCCGGATCTGCCTGATGTTCTGCTCCTTCGACTCGCGCCCGCGCATCGTCCGCCTGCACGGCCGGGGGCGGGTCGTCCTGCCCGGGGACGAGCTGTTCGCCCGCGTCGAGCGCGAGCACGCGGGCCACGTCGGGGCGCGTGCGGTCATCGTGGTGGATGTCGAACGCATCGCGGACTCGTGCGGCTGGGGTGTTCCGGTGATGGACTTCGTGGAGGAACGCGACATCATGCGGCCGTGGGCACTGAAGAAGGGGCCGGACGGTCTTGCCGAATACCGAGCGGAGAAGAACGCGCGGTCGCTCGACGGGCTGCCGGCGCTCTGATCGAACGCGTGGCGACGGCTGACTCCGGAGCTCGCTCAGCCCGCCGCCGCGAGCATCGCGGGTGTCTCATCGAGCGTGCGGATGAGGCGAGCAGGCACGCCACCGTACACACCGCCCGAGGGAAGGTCGCGTGTCACGACGCCGCCCGCGGCGACGATCACGTCGTCGCCGATCGTGACGCCTGGGAGGACGGTCACGTGCGCGCCGAGCCAGCAGCGGTCGCCGATCGTGATCGGCGCGCTGCGGGGTGCGTGATCGACGCCGCCCGGCCCGACGCCGTGCGAGCTCGTGATGAGGGTCACGAACATCGCGATGTGGCAGTCCTCGCCGATGCGGATCGGCGCGACCGCCTCGAAGTAGCACCATACGTTGACGGAGGTTCCGACGCCGATGCTGATGTCGCGGCTTCCCGTGAACGTGCAGCGCCACTTGATCTTCGGCGTGCGCACGTCGAAGCCGCGCATGCGGAGGATCGCGTACCGGAGCGCCCGGGGGCACAGCGGCGAACCGGCGATGCTGTTGGTGATGAACGACCGCCATCCCCAGGACATGTCCTCGGCGAGGCTGCGGCCCAGCTGGCGCGCGCGTTCGGCGTTGGTCATCGCTCCGCTCCCGTGTCGTCGTACGTCGTCCCGATCGGGGTTTCGCCGATCTGATCCGCCGGCGTGTAGGAGATCCAGTCGATCACCATCTCCGACGTCTCCGGGGTGGTGCTGTCGGGATCGCCCGGCCAGTTGCCGCCGACGGCGAGACTGAACAGGGCGTGCGTGGGATCGTCGAACACCCATCGTCCGGGCAGCGGGACGTCCCACTCCTCGACGTCCATCACGACCTGGTCGTCGATGGCGATGATCACGCGGCCGGGCCGCTTCTCCACCGTGTAGACGTGGAAGTCCTGGGACAGCGGCACGGGCATGTCGACCCCCTCGTTGAGCGCCCAGTGGTCGGAGGCGCCGGTCGGACCGTGCAGGTGATGCGCGCTGCGCGTCGTCGTGTTCGGGGTCTCGACGATGTCGATCTCGCCCGCCGCGGGCCATCCGACCGTCGTGACCTTGTCGCCGAGCAGCCAGAACGCCGGAAGGAGCCCCTGGCCGTCGGGCAGCTTGATGCGCGCCGAGAGGCGCCCGTACCCGAACGACCACTTGCCCTGGGTCGTCAGCCGTCCCGAGGTCGGGGTGCCGCCGTCAGCTGGAACGGTGGCGGTGAGGACGAGGGCGCCATCGCCGTCGAGTGCCACGGCGTCCTCGGTGTACTCCTGCAGCTCCTCGTTGCCCCATCCGCCGCCACCGGTCTGTATCGACCAGACATCCGGGTTCGGTTCGGATCCGGCCGCGCCGTCGAAGTCGTCGAACAGCCGCGTGGAGTCGGTGTAGCGCTGGCCGGGGAACGAGAAGCCGGTGAACCACCACAGTCCGCCGAGCACCAGAGCGAGCACGACGATGGCGGCGAGCAATGCCCAACCCAGCCGTCGGCGCCGAACCCGCCCAGCGGCCGGCGTCGGGACAGGAGGCGGCGATGTCGTCATGGTCATGGCAGCAGTCCCTTCGGATCCCGACAGAGAAGTTCGCAGGCTTGCTCGACCTTTCCTCGGTCGAAGAGCGAACTGTCGAAACTCACCGATACGTTCATGCGTCGCCGCAGGACAGCCGTCAGCGCGGTGATGCCGTTGCGAGCCGCGGGATCGACCGAAACCCGCACCGTCGGGGTCTCCGTCGCCCAGGGCAGGGGCTCCAGCGCGCGGAGGAAGCCCATGTCGCTGACGATGGGATACGCCGCTGCCGCGATGTCGGACGTGGACGCGCGGCGCCACGGCTGCGAGAGCAGCCCGACGGTCAGCGCCGCGAGCGGGCGGCCGACGTGCAGATCGCGCGTGAAGCGCGCTCCCGCGGCGTCCACGCCGCCCATCACGGAGACCGGCTGGCCGACGACGAAGTTCGCGAGAGTGGACCGCCCGGACGGCAGGTACCGGCGCAGATCGACGAGGATCGCGCCCTCGTCCATGACCGGCACGCCGACTCGCTCGAGCGCGGCGCGAAGGGCGAACATCATCGCAAGCGTGGGCGGGACCCGCCCCCGGCTCCACGAAGCGAGCGCTCGGAAGGTCTGCGGCTCCATGATCGTGGTGACGAGATCGAGCGACCCACGCTGCGCGGAGACCGTCGGCCCGACGTATTCCGACCGCGCATCGTGACGCCGGGAATCGACGAGCGCGGCGACCCGAGCGGGGTGGCGCCCGAACGTCGCCGCAAGGGCGGCCCGCAGCGGATCCCTGTCGTCCGCTGATGCGAACACCGACGGGACGCCCTTGCCTGCAAGCACACCCGCGGTGAGCATGACGCTGAGGAACCCGTCGCCGAGGCGATGGTCGATGCACAGTGATGCCCGGTCCGTGCCGAGGAACACCGTGAACGGAAGGTCGGGATCGGCGGCATCGCGCAGCCGCGGCAGACCCGCATCCCCCGTGAGGTGAAGCGGGAGCTCCTTGACCATCCGCTCTGCCTGTCGGTCGAGTTCGTCCGGTGCATAGCGCCAGGAGTCGCCGTCGAACATCCTGCCCGCCCGAGCCGACGATCCGAAGCCGATGAGCGTGCGCACGGCGGCGACCACGTCGGCCCTGTCGGGCACGTCGAGCGGCTCGAGCTCGACACTGATGCGCACACCGGCCGAGAGCCGGTCGCGCGCCAGCAGGCGACCGGATGCCGCCGTCCCGGCATCCGATCGCATCGGCGCGCCCACCTCGGCGATGCCGGACCCCTCGCTCGAGGCATCGGATGCGCCGGTCTGCTTCTGATCCTGGAGCACCACGACTACACCGCCGCCATGGCACCGCGTACGTCCGGGGCGAACGTCACGGGGACGTCGAGGTCGTGGAACCACGTCCGCGCGTAGCTGGAGAGCTTTCCGTTGGCGTTGTCGATCGCGATGACGCGTCGACCCATCTGGAGGGCGATGAGCATCGCGTGGAGCCGATCGGTCACGATGGTCTCTCCGGGCGCGAGCAGTGCGATGCCCGTGGCGAGCCGGGTGGCGGCATCCGCGAACCATCGTTCGGTGGTGCGGTTCATCGTGCGCGTCACGGCGCCCTCCAGCACCGTCCGGCGGACGCGCTGGGCGACTCTGTCGGCGAAGGTCATCGCGGGCCAGTCGACGGCTCCGACGGGAATCTCCACCGCCAGCGCGCTCTCCAGGTCTCGACGGAGCAGGCAGACGCTCGCGCGCGACGGCGGGGCGGCCTCGAGTCGACCCAGCATGTGCACGCTGTCGGGGGCGAGGACCACCGAGGAGACCAGTCCGTCGACCTCCGCCAGCGACGCGGTGTCGCGCACGGCGAGCCGCAGCCGCGACCGCGGGGCCATCCGGGCAGCGAAGTCGGACCGATCGCGCGCAGTGGCGAAGTGCACCGACTGGGGCTCCTGGATGAGCAGCGTGTCGGATCGGAGCTGTTCGGCCAGCCGGTACCGGTGCTCGCTGTGCTGAGGGTAGAGGCCTCCGAAGTTGCCGCCGCCCTGGATCGCGACCGGGATCGCCGACTCGTACACGCGGGGCGAGATGGTGCGCCATGAGGAGGTGCTCTCGACCCTGATGCCCGCGCGGTGCCAGAACTGCGCCTGCCCGAGCGCGATGACCGAGTCCCCGATGTTCTCGTAGTCGGGGAAGTCGGTGAGGATCAGGGAGTCGACCCCCTCGTGCAGCGTCGTGAGAGCGGCGATCGAGCGTCGCTGCATCTCCTCGACGTAGTCCGAGGGGTCGGAGCGGCGGAGATGCGGTTCGCGGGTGTCCTCGAGCGGGGTGTTCTCGTTCGTCACGCTCACAGTGGGTCCTCCTGCAGATGTGGGGCGCGGCGCCGCCGCGAAAGCGCGGATCTGATCTGTGCGCGCGAGGTGCGGTCAAGAGCGAAGAAGTAGGAGACGACGACCGCGGCGACGACCCAGGCCCCTGCGAGCACGGGGATGAGCGGCACCGGAGGCTCGGTGAGGCTGATCGCGAAGAGGATCGCCGCGAGCGGGGCGACGGTTCCAAACGGAAGAAGGAGGCACCGGACGAGGAAGTCCCGCCCCGACAGCTCCAGCCGGCGCAGGGCGATCAGCACGTATGCGGGCTCGAGCACGAGGATCGGGATGGCGAGACCGAGCGCGATGCCCGGAAGGCCGATGAGTGCGCCGAGGAGCGCCGCGAGACCGACGCCGGTGATCGCCCAGATCGTGTGCAGGATCGCGTAACCGCGCACCGATCCCTGTGCGGTGAGGATCGGCACGGCGAGCAGGTGATTGTTGTTCGCGAACATCGAGATCACGAGGATCTGAGCCACGATCGCTGCGCCGGCGCCGGCCGGCCCCAGCCAGAGGTGCATGATCTCGGGCATGAAGATGAGCACGGGCACGAGCACGAGTGTCATGAGCATGTTGGCCAGCGCGGTCCCGCGGAGGTAGAGCTGGCCGTTGGGTGGCCCGTCCGCACCGCCCTGGCGCATCGACGCCGTGGGGAGTACCGCGGTCGCCAGGGAGCCGGTCACCTCCTTGACCAGCAGATAGATGCGCTGGCCGGCGGCATAGAGGGCGGTGAAGGCGATCGGGAGCAGGAGCGCGGTGAGGATGCCGCCGGCCTGCATGATCACGACACCGGCGATGCCCAGCACCATGAGCTGCGAGCTGACGCGGAAGAGCTCCGTGAAGACGCTCCAGCGGAAGTCACGCAGCCGGGCGGTGATCTCGGGAGCGCGCACGCGGCGCAGCACGAAGGTCGCGATGCCGAACGCCAGGATGCCGAGGACGTCGACGATCGCGACGGCCACGATGCCGATGCCCGCCCAGCAGACCAGGACGGTCAGGACGATCCGGAACAACGCGAGGCCGATCAGGAGCAGGTTCACCTCGTTCAGCCGGCCGATGCCCGTGAGCACCTGCCGGTTCGATGAGAACAGCAGCAGCACGAAGACGTTCGCGACCCCGAGGAGGCAGAGAGCCCAGGCAGTGGGTTCGAGCTGTTCTGCGAAGTGCGCGTTCGGCACCGTGAGTGCGAAGGCGAGTGCGGTCGCACCCGAGAGCACGACGGCAGCGACGAGGTAGAAGACGTTGCTCGCGGACGCGACGGCGCGCATCCGGGCGATGTCGCGCGAGGGCACCGCCACGCCGATGAAGCGGGTGGTCGCGCCCCCGATGCCGAGATCCTGCTGGAAGAGGGAGCCCAGTGCGACCGTGAGGATGTACAGACCATAGGCCTCGGCTCCGAACGCAGAGAGGACGATCGGCAGCAGCACCACGTACGCGATCAGGGATGCGAAGCGCGCGGCGTAGGTCGTGGCGATCGCGCCCGCCATCCCTTTGCCCGCGGGGACGATCGCCGCGCGCTCCGGCGCCGTCGGGCGCTGGATCGTTCCCGCCTGTGTGTTCATCCTCAGCCGCCTTCCGAGGAGTCGATGCCGATCGTCAGATCGAGACGGTAGACGAGCGTCTCATCCGATTCGTAGGACAGGACCCACCGCGGGTCGTTGTCGAGGATGCGCTGGAAGCGATCCAGCGCCCCGTCAGGAAGCGTGCCGTAATAGGTGCTGTAGGCGCGCATCTGCTCGGTGATGATCACGAGGGCTGGGCGCTGTTCCCAGACGAGACTGTCCGTCAGCCGAGCCACGCGCCGCGGGTCCGCGAACTCCTCGTCCTCCCACCCCGGCCAGGATGTGAGCCACATGTCGATGCCGCTGTCGAACTGCTGGTTGGCGCGGACGAAGTCGACGTACTCCGCGACGATCCGGCCCGGGGCACCGGGTGCGACGCCGATCGTCAGCGTCGAGGGGTCCTCCTCGCTGAGCACCTCGGTCGTCAGGCGCACCGACTCGGGGGTGACCAGGTTTGCGAACCAACCGCCGTAGGCGGTCTGGATGGACGCGAGGGCGACCAGTGTGAGCACCGCCGTGGCGGCAAGCTGCGCGGTGCGTCGTCCGCGAGCGAGGCCGCCGCGGAGGATGCGCGTGAGCACCGGAGCGAGGATCAGCATGCAGCCGGGGATCGAATACAGGTAGACGCGGAACAGCGCCTCTCCGCCGTACCCCTGACCCAGGAGGATGAGCCCTGGCGAGAAGGCGACGACGGCGGGCACGAGGATCTCGCGCCACTGGCCGCGCTGTCGGATCAGGCGGACCGCGATCACGGCGACCGCCGACACCCAGACGACGGCGGTGATGGCGCGAGCCGCCCATGAGTTGACCACCTGGCCGACGCTGGGATCACCCAGCACCTCGTTGCGGGCGGAGGGCGTGAGGATGTTGCTGAGGAAGTCGAACTTGAGCAGCTGGCCGAACTGCGAGACGACCTCCAGATGCAGGAGCAGGTAGCCGATCGCGATCGCAGCGAACACCAAGACGATGTAGCGGGGGCGGACCCGGCCGAGCAGGGTCAGCAGGAGCACCGCGGCCAGCAGCCAGTACGGCGTGAGCTGGTGCGTGACCACGATCGCGGCGAAGATCGCCACGGCGACCCAGGACGCCGCTTTCGTGCGCTGGGAGGCGAGCACGAGCGCGACCACCACGATCCCGAGCGCGAATGCGATTGCCTGCGGCGAGAGGTAGTCCTGGGCGACCCAGTTCGCGACGTGCGCGCCGAAGGCAGCGACGAGCGCCGTCGGTGCGGTGAAGCCGTACGTGCGTGCGAGGAAGTAGACCGCCGCCGTGAAGGCGAGCTGCGAGCCGACCGCGAACCACTGAGCGATGACGATCGTCTCCGAGCCGGTGATCGTGTTGACCCATGCGATGAACGAGAAGGCGCCCGGCCAGTTGTGATAGATGTCGGCGGTGATGTCGACGCTGCCGTATCGCTGGATGTAGTCGATCGGACCGAAGTGCTTGTAGGTCCAGGAGTACAGCGGTGCATCCGTCGAGACGGCCGTCGGAAGCCGCATCATGAGCACTGTCGCGACGAGCGAGATGCCGGCGGTGCGCGTCGCGCCGAACGCGATGGCGACGCAGAACGCGATCGTCACGAGAGCGATCGAGATCGGGAACAGCGGACTGCCCGCCGGCACCAGCCCGAACAGGTTCCACTCCGCGTGATACAGCGTCGGCATCGCGATCGCCCACGCGACGACGCTGGAGAGGAGGATGATCGCCGGGATCCGCCACCGCGCCCGGAGCGGTGTGCCGGTCCGAGGTGGTCGGGTCTGGGGGAGAGCTGCGGTTGCGGTCATGCGGGCTTCCTCACTCCGAAGGAGACGACGGCGGCGATGCAGGTGACCGCTGCCGTGAGCAGGAGCCACAGGCCCGGATTCCACCACTGGATGAACACGACGCCCGTCGTGAGGAGGAGGATCGCCGAGATGCCGATGGCCGGTACGACGATCGGCGCGAAATGCGGTGGCAGCTCGACCCAGGCCCGCACGAGCGCGCCCGGTCCGACCAGCACGAAGATCGCGAGGAATGCGAACGACACCCCGGGCGGCAGGGGCAGCAGCGCAAGCAGCCCGAACACCCCGCCCACGGCGGCGAGCGCCGCCCACACGCGGCGCTCCAGCTGCGAACCGCGGCCGGTCGGCCCGGCGAGTGTTCCGGCGTCGCGCTGAGCCCTGCGTTCGGCGAAGTAGCTCGCCGGTCCCTCCAGAACGCTCTTCAGCTCCAGCCTGCCCACACCCTTCGCCTGCCAGGACACACCTGCGGAAAGCGCAGTCGACCCGTCCACCGTCGACATCGGCTTGTTCAGCAGTCGTGCGACGGCCTGCGGCGAGCGGGCCACTGCGGCGCCGAGCATCCGAGGGTCGAATGCGACCGTCGTCGCCCACGCCCCGAAGCCGCGCCCGTAGCCGACGGCCTGAGCCTTGAGGGCGTCGAGATCGTCGCGGTGCCGGTGCCACACGATCGCGGCCGGGTCGACGACGATCGACTGCCCGTCGTAAAGCATGCGAAGGAACATGTCGAGGTCCTCGCCGCCCTTCGTCTGCGTGCCGGCGCCGAGCGCGGTGTCGAACCCGCCGAGCGCGAGCATGTGGTCGCGCCGAACGGCGAAGTTCGCCCCGGTGCCGAACTCGCCGACGCAGAAGGGGAACATCGGCAGATCGGCCGGAGGCTCGCTCAGCCGGAAGATCCGGGTCGCCGTGAGCTTGGACCAGCTGACCCGGGCATCGAAGTACGACTGCACGTCGTTGCGGAGCTCGCCGCTGGGCACGACTCCGGTGACGCAGCCAACGTCGTCGGCCCGGGCGAAACCGGCCGCGATCGCCCACAGCCATTGCGGATCGACGATGACGTCGTCGTCCGTGAACGCGACGATCGAACCGGATGCCGCGCGAAGGCCGGCGTTGCGCGCATGCGAGAGTCCGGCCGAGTCTTCGCGCACGTATCGGAAGCCGGCGAACTCGTCGGCGATGAGGTCGTGTGTCTCGGTCGTCGCGGGCGCGTTGTCGACGACGACCACCTCGACCAGCGGGTAGTCGATGGCCGCGATCGCCTCCAGCGCCTCGCGCAGGAGCGCCGCGCGGTCACGAGTGCAGACGACCACCGAGATCAGGCGGGCCGCGGGTCGGGTCGCCGCCGGCACGAACGCCAGCTCGTGGACCGCGAGCGCCAGTGCGACGCCGTCGAGGCCGCCGTCCGCGATCGGAAGCGTGACGTACCCGCGCACGGACCCGCGGTCGCGCACCAGGAGGCGGGCCCGATCGAACAGGTGGCCGGACTCGAGCAGGACCGCCGTCGGCACGGGTGTCAGCTGGTGGGCGTCGACGGCGCCGACCCAGGTCGCCTCCGCGCGATCGACGGGGCCGTGCAGGGGCATGGCGAGGGGGATGGAGAGAGTCGTCATGCGGCAATCCCTTCGGGGACGGTTCGATGGGGCGTGGGACGGTTCGCCCGGTGCAGACCGGTCGCGCCGACCACCGCGAGCGCGACGGCGCCGCCGGTGACGGACAGGGCCGCACCCAGCGCGCCGAACCGGGGGACGAGTGCGATGACGAGGATCAGGAGGATCGCCACGTAGAGCGCGTTGCCCAGCAGCACGGGCATGACGCGCTGCCGGGCCCGGGACAGTGCCGACCAGAGGTCATAGCCCGGACGGATCGCGCTTGCGGCAGCGAGTGCGCCCACCACGGCCATGCCGTAGAGGGGGGTGTACCCGCGTCCGAGGATCATGAACATCACGGGTGTGACCAGCGTGGCGCCCAGCCCCATCACGAGCACGAACGCCACCACCTTCCAGGCGTAGCCGCCGGCGAGTGCGGCGCTGAGCTGGAACTGCGTGGACGCGCTGCGCGCGAGTGCCGTCGCGACGCCGACCCCGAGCAGGTCCAGTGCCGCGCCGAACTGGAATGCGATGGCGAAGATCGCACCTTCTGCAGGCGAGGCGAGGAGCGTGACCACGAACGAGAGCGACAGGCCGACGCACAGCACGAGCCCGACCGCGACGGAGTTCTGCACTGCGAACACGCGGAAGGAACGTGCGAGTGCGGCATCCCACTGCCGAACCGCCGCTGCCCGACGATCTTCGCGACGCAGCGCTCGCGGGACGAGGATCGCGACGCTCACGAGTACGGCGGCCGCGGCCGGCACGATCGTCGCGACGACCAACGCGTGCGGCATCCACAGGAACGGCAGTGCGAACACGAAGAGCAGGGCGAGCTTCACGAGGTTGGCCGACCCGTTGACGAACAGCGTGGCCTGCGCGTCTCCGGCACCGGCCAGTGCGAGCGTCTGCGTGTTGAACATCGCCCACACGGTGGTGAAAGCCGTGGTCAGCGCGATCACGGCGGCTGCCGGGAGTCCGGTGGGCAGGAGCGCGGCCACGAGGATCCCCGCCGCCGCTCCGAAGCCGGCCGCGATGACCACGGTGGCGACGTATGCGCGCGCCAGCACCGCGCGCGCCGCGCCGCCTCCGAGAGGGAGCATCACCACCAGGGCGCTGCCCGGGCCGTTCGACGCGAGAGCTGCGGCCGCCATGACGATCGAGAGGATCGATGCGCTGATCCCGAGTTCGATCTGCGGGATCCAGACGGCGGCGAGAACCCAGAAGACGAACCCGGATGCGGCAGTGACGGCATAGCCCGAGAACAGCCAGAGCGAATCGGTCGTGATGCGCCGCCGGACGCCCGAGGTCGCATCGAGTCTCGCGGGCGTGGCAAGGCGTGCGGCGTGCGTCACGTCGACACCCTCTCGGAGAGAGGGGCTCGCGCGGCGCCCGTTCGCACGGTCGCGAATCGGCCGCGGGCATAGCCCGCCGCCGCGGCGCCCGCCGACACGACGATCGCCGACGCCGCGGGCAGGCCGCGAGGGCCGCGCTTGAGCTCCCGCCACACACCGGCCGGGAGCACGCGCGTGGCGTACGTCGACTCCGTAGCCAGGGCGTCGCGCCTGCCGACCGTCCTGCTGATCGCCGCCTTCGACAGCCCTTCGCACCAGCTGCGATGCAGGACGTACCGCATCCGCACCCGGTCCGCGCTCACATGGTGGCGCACCCGGGCGGACGGCGCGTAATGGACGACGCGTGACGGATCCGCCTGGCGCAGCTGGATGCAGACCTCGGTCTCCTCGCAGCCGATCGGCAGCCTGCCCACCCGTCCCGTGTCGGGGTTGAATCCGCCGACTGACATCAGCGGTGCACGACGGAACGCCATCGAGCAGCCCATCACGTTGCGGATCGGGCCGGGCGCCTCCGGCAGGCCGAGGTAGCTGCAGCCCACGATCCAGAGCAGTTCGTCCGGGATCACCGCCGGTGCCGAGTCCGGCCAGATCGGCACGGCGCTGCCGCCGACCGCGACGACCGCCGCGTCCGAGAACGGCGCGACGAGTGTCTCGAGCCATCCGGGATCGGCGACGGCGTCGTCATCGAGGAAGGCGACGACGGATCCCGTTGCGATCTCCAGAGCCGTGTTCCGGCCCGCGGACAGGCCGCGCGGCCCCGCGTTCTCCACCACGATGACCTCCGGCCAGCGGTCGCGAGAGCGTTCGAACAGGTCCTCGTTGTGGTCCACCACGAGGATCGTCTCGTGGAGGGGCCGCTGAGCGCGCACGGAATCGATCGCCATGGCGAGCTGATCCCAGCGGTCGAGCGTGTATGCGCAGATGACGACGGTGACCGACACGGGTCAGCCGATCGCGCCGAAGGGCTCCTCGACGCGTGCCGGCACGTGCGGCGACGGCGCCTTGACCGCGAGGTGCGCGGTGGCTGCGATCGCGGGGCGGTCGGCGCGGCGGCGGCCCCAGCGGTTCAGGCGCTCGTCGAGGACCGTCCGCAGGACTCGCAGGCCGTCGCTCACGGCGTGCAGGTTGCTCTCCCCATGGATGCGGAGCAGCTCCACGCTGGGGACCTCGACGACCTTCAGGCGGTTCTCCGCGAACCTGCAGTTGAGCAGCGTCTCGATCTCGAACCCGTCGCCCCACAGCATCTGGCCGTCGGCCCCCGGGATGTCGGCGGCGGGGAGCTCGAGTGAGGGCAGGATGCGGCGCCAGAAGGCGTTGTATCCGTAGCAGAGGTCGGAGTAGCGCGTGCCGAGCAGCACGTTGGTGAGGGTGTTCAGGAAACGGTTGCCGAGCTGGCGATGAAACGTGATGTCCTCGCTCGAGCCGCCCGCCATGAAGCGGCTGCCCTTGCTGACGTCCGCGCCGCGGATCAGGGCGTCCACGAAGCGCGGGATCTCTTCGGCGTCAGCCGAGCCGTCGGCGTCGAACATCACGATGATGTCGCCGGTGGCGCGTTCGAAGCCGCACACGAGCGCGTTCCCCTTCCCCTTGCGGGTCTGGGTGATCACATCGACGGAGGGACGGACTCGGCGGGCGACCTCCGGGGTGCCGTCCACCGAGTGTCCGTCGACCACGATGATCTCGTGCACGTCGGGCAGCAGGGGGAGGACGATCTCGAGGTTCTTCGCCTCATTGCGGGCGGGAACGATGATGGAGACGAGCGGCTGGCGGGGAGCGGTGGGGACCACGGGACTGCCTTTCCTTTGGGGGAGGAGGAGAGAGCGATTGCCGTTCTGGTGTTCACGCTGGCCGGACTCGCCAACGCGGCGATGCGGTCTTGTCAACACCCCGGGTACTGCGCAACTCGCCTCTCGTGAAGGTGTCCGTGTGGGGCTCGGTTTCCCGATGTGTCTTGCTTCGAGCGTGGGGGGCTTGTGTTTCTTGGGCATGAACAGCGCGCCAGGATCGCGTTAACCGGGCCGTTTTCCTGTCCCCTCTTCGGAGGACAGGCCCGGGAATCGGGTGATTCCTGTCCCCTCTTCGGTGGACATGGCCCGTCCGAGGCGGGCAGAATGAACCCCACGCGAGTATCCGGATCTCGACCCCGAAAAAGGTCCGTATGCGGCGGCCAAAGGAGGCGCGATCATGGGAATCGCTCGCAACACGGCTCCACAATCTTCGTCCGACCTCTGTGCCTGCGGTCACGTGCGCGAAGCGCATGAGCACTACCGTCGCGGTTCGGAGTGCTCGATCTGCGACATCCGCGACTGCTCGGCGTTCACCGCCGTCACCGTTCCGGAGTACTCCAAGACCCAGTAGCAGAGGACAGGGCCGGACCGGTGGGTTCGGCGCGGTCAGTGGATCGAGCCACCTGGCACGCGCACGTCCTCACCGACGCTGAGCGTCGTGCGCACCGCGATTTCGAGCGCCCGGGCGATGTCCGCGAGCGGCAGGGATGCGGCATCCGGCCTCGGCGAATGCTCGGACGAGCACGGGACGTGGATGAACCCGGCTCGGACGTGCGCCGCCACGGTCTGCATCGTGACGAAGAACACGTGGTTGCATACGAAGGTCCCGGCTGAGAAGGACACCTCCGCCGGGATCCCGGCATCCCGGATCGCGCCGGCGATCGCCTTGACCGGCAGCGACGAGAAGTGCGCGGGCGGCGCGCTTTCGACGCTCGGCGAATCGATGGGCTGCACGCCATCGTTGTCCGGGATCCTCGCATCGATCAGATTCACCGCGACGCGTTCGACGCCGACCGCGGAGCGCCCGCCGGCCAGACCGCTCGCGATCACGGCATCCGGCTCGTGTTCCGCGATCAGGGCGCGCATACGGTCGGCGGCTCCCTCGAATGTCACCGGCAGCACGGCGGTGATCAGGACCTCGGGTCCGCTCCACTGCGCGGCCACCAGATGGACGGCTGCGCCGGACGGGTTGGTCTGATCGCCGCCGAAGGGTTCGAAGCCCGTGAGCAGGACGGTGGTCATCACATCAGCGTATGCAGTGACCCCTGCTCGGTGCGGCGCGGCCTGTGCACAGATATCTCGTGCCGGTCGTGAACCTTCCGCCGGGTCCCGGACACTACAAGGTATGGGCGATGCCGACGTGGAGTTGTGGGTGCGGGTGCGCGCGGGCGATGAGTCCGCGCTCGGCGTCCTGTTCGACCGCCACGAGGCGCGCCTGTTCCGGCACGCGCGCCGCCTGCTGACCACGCGCGAAGACGCGAAGGATGCCGTCACGATCGCGTTCTTCGAGCTGTGGCGCAAGCGCAGCGCAGTGCGGCTCGTCGAGGGATCGCCGCTCCCGTGGCTGCTGAACACCGTGTCGAATGCGGCGCGCAACCTCGAGCGATCCGGCCGGCGCTACCGCGCGCTGATCGCGCACACGCCGGTGGGCGAGCATGGCGCGGCCCCGCGCGCGTCCGATGAGAGCGGCGTCCTGGCGGCACTGAGGAAGCTGCCTCCGCGAGAGCAGAGCGTCGTGGTCCTGACAGTGCTCGAGGGATACCCCGAGAAGCTGACCGCGGAGGCCCTCGGCATCCCGGTCGGGACGGTGAAGTCGCGCCTGGCGCGGGCGAAGTCCAAGCTGCGAGACGAGATGGCGGCGATGGAGGCATCATGGGCATGAACGACGACGGCCTGACGCCGCGCGAGCACGCGGAGATGCGCGACCTCGTCCTGGCGGGGACGCAGCGCATCCGGCCTGCGGGCTCCCGCCGGAATCAGATCATCGCGGGAGCACTCGCCCTCGTGCTGATCGGCGCGGTGTCCGGTGCTGCGATCACGACCGCGGCGATCTTCGGATCCGACACGACTGCGGCAACGCCGACTCCCTCGCCGACCACGGCGACGAGCTCACCGACGCCGACCGCCGAGCCGACGCCCTCCGCGACTCCCACCCCCGCGCCGAGCGCAGAGGGGGGGCTGCCGTTCGCCGGCGAGTGCGAGGGTGCGCTGACGGATGACGAGGCGACGACGGCGGCCGGGATACCCGTCGGCCTCGCCGACTATCGCTGGAGGACGGGCGCTATCGACCTCCTCGGTGGCATCGACTGCCTCTGGCTGTCGACCGAAACGTACGCGGCCGCGGCGGTGCAGGTCTTCGTCTATCCCGTCGAGGTCGTGCCGAGCGACGTCGCCGACGGAATCGTGCCCGGATGCACGGACCTCGGGTACTCCAACCCGACGGTGCAGTGCTCGCTGTCCGGCGTCATCGACGGGACATGGGTGCTGGTGAGGTCGTCCGGGGACCCCGCGACCACAACGGAGGACGGGATACGCAGCGTGTTCGACCGCGTATCGGCGAATGTCGTCGCCTACCCATCGCCGTCGCCTGCCCAGAGGGTCGCGTCGTGGTGGGGGCCGATGGACTGCGATCAGCTCGTCGCGCAGATCGACCCGGTGTCGTACGGTTTCGAACGGGTCGCCCTCCTGGAGTCGGACTTCTCCGCACCCGTCGGCGGAGCCGCCCCGGAGACGATCCCCGATGTCCCGGGGACATCCTGCGACCTCCACTTCACTGCGGGCAGTGGCGATGACACGTCGGGCGAGGTGGTGAACGTGTCGATCGTCCCGGGCGGGGCGTCGGCGTTCCCCACCGCCGTCGCGGCAGTCAACTCGGTCCCCTTCGAGGTCGCGGGCGCCCAGGCGGCGGTGATCGCGCCCGGACTCGATCGCTACGAGGGATCGGGCTCGGTCATCGTCGCGACCGATGGCATCAACATGCTGATGGTGACCCCCGATTTCATCCGTGAGACGTCGGCCGCAGGGTCCATCGCCGATGCTGCCTTCGCGATGATGCGCCCCTGATCGCACGTCATCCGAGTCGGTCGGGGATCGCTCTGCCCGTCTAAGCTTGACCCTCGTGGTCACCCGTCTCTCGCACTTCTTCCTCCGCACACTGCGCGAAGACCCGGCTGATGCAGAGGTCGCCTCGCATCGATGGCTCGTCCGCGCCGGGTACATCCGCCGCCAGGCCCCCGGAATCTTCGCGTGGCTGCCGCTTGGCCTGCGGGTCAAGGCGAAGATCGAGGGCATCATCCGCGACGAGATGGCCAATGCCGGCGCCTATGAGGTGCACTTCCCCGCGCTCGTTCCCCGCGACCCGTACGAGCAGTCCGGGCGTTGGGAGACGTACGGCAACGGCATCTTCCGTCTCAAGGACCGCAAGGATGCCGACTATCTCCTCGCGCCCACGCACGAAGAGCTGTTCACGCTTCTCGTGAAGGACCTGTACTCGTCGTACAAGGACCTGCCGCTTGCGATCTACCAGATCCAGGACAAGTACCGCGATGAGGCGCGTCCCCGCGCGGGACTGCTGCGCGGCCGCGAGTTCACGATGAAGGACGCGTATTCGTTCGACTACACGGATGCCGGACTCGACGCCTCGTACATGGCCCAGCGTGATGCCTACGAGCGGATCTTCCAGCGACTCGGTCTCGAGTATGTGATCGTCGCAGCCGACAACGGACTGATGGGCGGGGCGCGCAGCGAGGAGTTCCTGCACCCCACGGCGATCGGCGAGGACACATTCGTGCGCTCGGACGGCGGCTATGCCGCCAATGTCGAGGCGTTCACGACCGTCGCGCCGGAGCCGATCCCGTTCGACGGGCTGGGCGAGCCGGTCATCTTCGATTCGCCGAACACCCCGACGATCGCGACGCTCGTCGATCATGCCAATGCCCACCTCGACGCGCCCGCGGAGGGCGAGTGGACTGCCGCGCACACCCTGAAGAACGTGGTGCTCGCGCTGACGCACCTGGACGGCACACGCGAGCTGGTGATCGTCGGCCTGCCCGGCGACCGCGAAGTGGACGACAAGCGGGTCGAGGTCGCGTTCGCACCCGCCGTCGTCGAAGCGGCGACCGAAGCGGACTTCGAGCGCAATCCGATGCTCACGAAGGGCTACATCGGTCCGTGGTCGCCCACGGGCGCGATCCTCGGCGAGGAGTCGGCGACCGGCATCCGCTATCTGCTCGACCCGCGTGTCGTGGAGGGCACGTCGTGGATCACCGGCGCGAATGTGGACCAGAAGCACGTGCACTCACTCGTGGCCGGGCGGGATTTCGGCACGGACGGCTACGTCGAGGTCGCGAACGTCCGCGCGGGCGATCCCGCTCCCGACGGATCGGGTCCCGTCGAACTCGCGCGCGGCATGGAGATCGGACATGTGTTCCAGCTCGGCCGGTTCTTCGCAGACGTCCTGGGCCTGAAGGTCCTCGACGAGAACGGCAAGCTCGTCACGGTCACGATGGGCTCGTACGGGATCGGCGTCACGCGGATCCTCGCGATCATCGCCGAGTTGAACAACGATGCCAGGGGACTCATCTGGCCGGACTCCGTCGCCCCGTTCGACGTCCACGTCGTCGCCGCCGGCCGGGACAAGCTCGTGTTCGACGTCGCCGCGCAGCTGTCGGACGACCTCGAGGCCGCCGGACTCGACGTGCTCTACGACGACCGGCCGAAGGTGTCGCCCGGAGTCAAGTTCGGCGACGCCGAGATCGTCGGCGTCCCGCGGATCGTGATCGTCGGTCGCGGAGCCGCCGACGGAGAGGTCGAGCTGTGGGATCGCCGTTCGGGCGACCGCGAGACGGTCACGATCGCGGAAGCGCTGGCCCGCCTCAGTCGGCGCTGATCGGATCAGCGTCAGTCTGCAACGCAGCCGGCGGATCGCCGGTGACAGCCTCGGCCGAGTCGGGGCCTGGTGGTTCCGCAGCGGGAGTCGCCTGCACCGTGGGCCCTGCGAGTGACGTGACGCCGGAGTCGTCGGCGCCTGACTCGTCGCTGAAGAACCGCCTTCCGGGCCGAAGATACGGCAGGATCGACGCGGCAATGACCAGGGCCGCGATGATGCCGCCGATCGTCGAGATCTGGACCGCGATCCAACCGCCGCCCAGTCCCTCTTCCCTCGGCATGATCGCCGCGATCGCGACAGCCGCGGCCGGCCATATCACAAGGAGTGCCGTCGGGATCGCCAGGCACATCAGCCATCGACGAGCGACTCGGCTGCCGCGTCGAAGGAAGAGCACGAGCGTCACCTCGGCCGCGATGATGCCGAGCAGGGGGAGGGCGACGCCGACCGCGAACAACACAGTGATGACGCTCCCCATCCCGAGTCCGACGTAGTACGCCATCTGCGACCCCACAGCGAAGAGCACGAGCCCCTCGATGACGATGATCGGCCACCAGAGGATGAAGGCGACGAGCACCTGCCAGGGCATCCGCCGACGAGGGCGAGGCATCGTGCCCTGTGCGGGAGAGCCGTCCTCGACATCGGGCGTCGGTGCGTATGGAGGCCTCCAGAAGTAGCGGTTCGCGGGCGGGACGAACGGCAGAACGGAAGCGACCAATGCGATGGCTGCAAGAACCTTCAGTACCAAGGACAGATCGACCGGAACTGATGCGGCAAGCACCTCCGCGGTCGTCTGGACCACCGGCGTACGCGTTCCGTGGTCAGGAATGCCCACCAGGAATGCGAACGCAATGGTGACCGCCGCGAGCGCCAGCAAGACCGCTCGCGCAACTCTGCTTCCGCCGCGCATGGTGAGCGCAAAGGCGACCTCCAGCGTGATCAAGAGCAGCAGGGGGACGACGGTGGGCGGGTCGACGAACAGCACGTCCCAGGCGGGTCCTCCGACCCTCGCGGCTTCAACGAGCGTGAGCGCGAGGTACGCGAGAATCACAGATTGACCGATGATGAGAGGCCACCACAGATAGAACGCGGCAATGACGAGCGTCGGCGGTCGCTCGCGCGGCGCGGCAGCCGAAGGAGGGGCCGCGTCGGGATGGATCTCGGTCGGCATCATCGGTCTGCTCCGCCCCAGTAGACGTACTGCTCTGACGCATCGGGCGTGAGGAGCACCGTGTAGTAGCTGCCGCCGGCCGCCGCTTCCGGACTGACATCGAAGATGTCGTAGTACACGAGGGAGTCGCCGGTCGGGTTCGGGACACCGCCGTCCTCCAGGGTGGGGAAGTCAGGAATCGATACCGTCACGAGCTCGAACTCTTCACCCGACTCCGCAAGCCACCAGCTCGCGGGCCACGCAGGTGAGAACGCGCATGAGAACGCTTGTTCGTCAGGATCCGCGTAGGTGACCGGAATCGCCAGATAGACGCCGCCTTCCGGCGGCGGCACGGATGCGTCCGCCGCTGCCTGCGTGACATCGACCGGTAGGCCGACCGCCATGGACATGACGGGCATCTCCGTCGCCGTCTGCGACATGAAGACCTTGGTCTCGAAGGCGAGCGGTTCGGAGGCGCTCGTTCCGTCCGCCCCCAGCTCGGTTGCGTAGAAGGCGCCCTCCCAGAAGGCGGTATCCGTCCCGGTGGGCGCAGGGGCAGTGGTCGGACAGTCGAGCACAGGGCCGGGTGCATCGGCGTAACCGTAGACATGGGCGTACAGGTCAGGGGCCGGTACAGCCGCTGCGGTCGTGAAGACGCCGGCGATCAAGGCCACGACGACGCCACAGATCGCGACCGCGGACTTCCCGCGACGCTCGAGCGCCACGATGGCGCAGAGAACCGCCGCCAGCGCCAAGATGATCGTCGCCGTAACGCCGATGGGCGAGTTCGACGCCGGAGCCAGCAGGAGCAGGCAGCTCAGGCCTGCGGCGGCGCCGAGTGCGAGGGCGATGATCTCGATCGCCCCGGGCCGCGTTCGTCGATGCTCAGGCTTCGCGTCGCCCTCCGGAGGCGCATCGCGTGCTGGGGTGGACTGCACGTGGGGGCCCGGTTCGCCTGCGACCGACATCGCGTCATCCGGCCCGAGCTCACCGCCTGACATGTGCGCTCCACGAAGTGCTCGTCCGGCTTGCCTTAGCGACCTCGCGATCGGAACGTGAGTCGGCGGGCGCGGTCGTACGCGAGTCGAATTCGGACACGGCGAGGAGTCCCTTCAAGACGGATCATCCTGTCCACCCAGCTCAGGATGCTGTACCGACGTCCCACAACCCTGTGGGGCGTCTCACCACAATTCGTGACGATCGCTCGTCATGCTCATGATGCACCGCGACCCGTTCGGATGCAATGGTGTATCGAAACTTGCTGGGACGGCTGGACAGCACCCGGCGAGGGGCCGCGCCTGCCGGGTACCCGCAGGCGGATCGGTTCTCAGCAGCTGATCTTCTCGTGGCGCATGGTGTCATCCGGCGTGCCCTTCGTGACGAGCGCTTTGAGCATTCCGGCGGCCATCACGAGCTTGCCGTGCTTGGGCTCCCAGAACTCGCACTCGACCGGTGTCACCTTGAGCAGGGCGATCCCCGGCGTCTCCAGTCCGTCCTCGAACCAGATGTCGAGCGACGCCGTGTACAGCTCCTTCATCTTGGCGTCGTCATGCACCACGCGTGCGCGTCCGGCGACGGAGACGAACCGCATACTCTTCGAGTCGAGGTAAGCCAGGCCGATGTCGTGGTCGGCCTCGACCTCGTCGACCTTCTTCGTGTCGTCCGCGGTGAAGAACCAGATGTCTCCGTTCTCGTCCATCTCGCGGGTGCTCATGGGGCGGGACACCAGGTTTCCCGCCGGGTCCTGCGTGGTCAGCATCGTGAAGTCGATGTCTTCCACGAGTTCCTTCAGTCGGGCGATCGCGTCGGTCCGGGTCATCACTTCATCAGCCATGTCTCGAGGCTCACATCGGGAGGCCGCTCCACCCAGGGGGTTGACAGTGTGGATGCCGCGGCCTACGCCTCCCCCAGCTTCGCGTAGCGGGCGCGGAAGAGGCAGAACAGCCCGTACGCGATGAAGCCGAGCCCGACGGCCGCGACCAGCCAGGGTCCGAGGGTGAGGGCGAGGATCGCCCGCAGGGCGCCGTCCAGTCCGCCGGCGGTGTCGGCATCCGAACTGAGCGAGGCGACCACGAGCAGGATTCCGACGATGGCGAGAGCGACTCCTTTGGCGATGAAGCCGACCGCACCCAGCCCGGCGATTCCGCGGCCGACGCCGTGCTCGGGGATCTCGATCTTGCTGCGGAAGGACCGGCGGGCCCCCATCACGACGAAAGCGATGCCGCCGATTCCGATGCCGATGCCGACGAGGACGAGCACGATCGGACCGCCGGGAATCGACATCAGCCCGCGACTGGCATTCTCCGTGGCCTCCTCGGCGTCGACCCGGGCGCCGAGGGCGACCGATGCTGCGATCGCGCCGAGGGCGATGAAGATCGCCGCCTGCCCCCACGCCCCGACGCGCCGGCCCCACTTGCTCGCCAGCGCCGGTGCGTCCTCCGATGCGGCTCGCATGAGGATCCCCTCGAGGATCTGCCAAACCCCGAGCGCGCACAGCGTGATCGCGATGATCCAAAGGAGGGCGAACCCGAGCGGCGCGGTCGCGATCGCCGTCAGCGCACCGGACTGGTCCGTCATGCCCTTCCCGCCGAATGCGACCACGAGGGCGATCGCGCCGATCAGGATGTGCACGACACCGTTCGCGGCGTACCCGGCACGGGCGAGCCCGCGGAACGGAGTGTTCTGCTCCGCCTCCCGGGCGACGCGCTTGGGTGCTGTGGAGTCCACCGGGTCAGCCTACGTGCGGCCCGCCAGAGTTCTCCCAGATCCGGGGCCCCGGCATCCGGTACCTTGGAGGGGTGCCGCGCGCGTGATGCGTGACGGCGACAGCTGAATAGGGAGGTCACTTGTGGACATCGATCTGTCACTCTTGCGGACGATTGAGCGAGAGAAGGAGATCCCGTTCGATGAGCTCGTTCGCATCATCGAGCAGGCGATCCTGACCGCCTATGCGAAGCACACCACCGCCTCGGGCGAGCTGCCCGAGGGCGCGCGCGCCGTTCTGGACCGCAAGACCGGTCATGTCGCGATCTTCGTGCCCCTCATCGACGACGAGGGTGCGGTCATCGGCGAAGAGGAGACCACGCCGGATGACTTCGGGCGCATCGCCGCGTTCGCCGCGAAGCAGGTGATCAGCCAGCGCCTCCGCGACATCGCCGACGACGCCGTGCTCGGCGAGTTCCGCGGCAAGGAGGGCGACATCGTCGCAGGCATCGTGCAGCAGGGGCCCAACCCGCGCATGGTGCACGTTGATCTCGGTTCGATCGAGGCCATCCTCCCGCCTGAGGAGCAGGTCGCCGGCGAGGAGTACACGCACGGCTCGCGGCTGCGCGTCTACGTGACATCGGTCGCGAAGGGCACGAAGGGCCCGCAGATCACGGTCTCGCGAACCCACCCCGGCCTGGTGCGCAAGCTCTTCGCGCTCGAGGTCCCGGAGATCCATGCAGGACTGGTCGAGATCGTGTCGCTCGCACGCGAAGCGGGCCATCGCACGAAGATCGCCGTCCGCGCCAACGACCCGACGATCAATGCCAAGGGTGCTTGCATCGGCGAGCTCGGGCGCCGAGTCCGCGCGGTCACCGAGGAGCTCGGCGGCGAGAAGATCGACATCGTCGACTACGACCCCGAGCTGGCCAAGTTCGTCGCCAATGCGCTCTCGCCCGCCAAGGTGACCTCCAGCTTCATCCTCGATCAGTCGACGAAGGCCGTGCGCGCGCTCGTGCCCGACTATCAGCTCTCGCTGGCGATCGGCAAGGAGGGCCAGAATGCGCGCCTCGCGGCGAAGCTCACCGGCGCGAAGATCGACATCCAGCCCGACAGCGTGCTGGAGAGCTGAGCGGGCGTCGCCGTCAAGGCGGGGTGCCCAGCCCGGAGGTGTAAGATAGAACCCGTACGAACGTGCGTCGGATGCCGCGCGCGTGCCCCCCGGTCCACACTCCTGCGAGTCGTGGCCGTCGATTCCACTCTCGTCCCCGACGAGCGGGCATCGCTGCCGGGACGGGGTGCGTGGGTGCACGAGACACATGAATGCGTGGATGCCGCACTCAGGCGCCGCGCTTTCGTGCGGGCATTGCGTGTGGCAGGTCCTCTGGACACGCAGACCTTCGAGAAACGGCTGAACGGCTATGGAAACAAAGTGAACGGCTCGAAATGAGACCCGTCCGCGACTGAGGTCTGCCCTGCCTGGGTGGACCAACCCAGACAGGAGAATTGTGGCTGCCAAACCACGCGTACACGAGATCGCTTCCGAACTCGGTGTAGACAGCAAGATCGCTCTTGCAAAGCTCAAGGAGCTCGGCGAATTCGTCAAGAGCCCCTCATCAACGATCGAGCCCCCAGTGGCTCGCAAGCTCCGCGCCGCCCTCGAGGCGGACGGCGCAGGCAAGGCCGCTGCGGCCGCGCCTGCAGCGCCCGCGACGTCGTCGGCGTCTTCGGCGCCCGCGACCGGTGCGCGTCCCGGTGCAGCACGTCCGGCCGCGCCGCGCCCGGCCGCACCCGCGGCTCCGGCGGCATCCGCCCCCGCTGAGGCGCCCGCGCCTGCTGAGGCGCCGGCCGCCGCAGCGCAGGCCGCGTCCGCTCCGGCGCCCACCGCATCGTCGGCGGCCCCTGCCGCTCCGGCGCAGCCCGCAGATGACGCGGCAGCGGGCGCTCCGCGCCCGGGTGGTGCCGCGGGTGCTCCGCGCCCCGGTAACAACCCGTTCTCGAGCGCGCAGGGCATGGGCCAGCGTCCCGCCGGTCCGCGTCCGGGCAACAACCCCTTCGCGAGCGCGCAGGGCATGGGCCAGCGTCCGAGCCCGAGCCCGGGGAACATCCCGCGTCCGCAGGCACCGCGTCCCGGTGCTCCGCGTCCGGGTGCGCCCGGCGCGCGTCCGGGTGGCCCCGGCCGTCCCGGCGGTGCGGGTCGTCCCGGTGGCGCTCCGTTCCAGCAGCGTCCCGGCGGCCCCGGTCGCCCCGGCGGTGCCGGTGGCGGCTTCCAGCGCCCTGGCGGCGCTCCCGGCGCTGCACCCGCGGGTGGCTTCGCGGGTCGTCCTGGTGGTGGCGGCGGTCGTGGGCGTGGTCCCGGCGGCGGTACGGCCGGCGCGTTCGGCAAGGGCGGCGGCAAGTCCAAGCAGCGCAAGTCGCGCAGGGCGAAGCGTCAAGAGTTCGAGATGAGGGACGCGCCGGTCGTCGGCGGCGTCAACGTCTCGCGCGGCAACGGCGAGATCATCCGCATGCGCCGCGGCGCGTCGATCTCCGACTTCGCAGACAAGATCGAGACGCTGACCGGCTACACGGTCCAGCCCGGAACCCTCGTCACCATCCTGTTCAACCTGGGTGAGATGGCGACCGCGACCGAATCGCTCGACGAGGCGACCTTCGAGGTGCTTGGCGCCGAGCTCGGGTACAAGATCCAGATGGTCTCGCCCGAGGACGAGGACAAGGAGCTCCTCGAGGGCTTCGGACTCGACCTGGATGCCGAGCTGGAGAACGAGAACGAGGAAGACCTCGAGATCCGTCCTCCGGTCGTCACCGTCATGGGTCACGTCGACCACGGAAAGACCCGACTGCTCGACGCCATCCGCCAGACCAACGTGGTCGCAGGCGAGGCCGGCGGCATCACGCAGCACATCGGTGCGTATCAGGTCTGGACCGAGCACGAGGGCATCGAGCGCGCGATCACCTTCATCGACACCCCGGGTCACGAGGCGTTCACCGCCATGCGTGCTCGCGGTGCGCAGGTGACCGACCTCGCGATCCTCGTGGTCGCCGCCGACGACGGCATCATGCCGCAGACGGTGGAGGCGCTCAACCACGCCCAGGCGGCCGGTGTGCCGATCGTGGTCGCGGTGAACAAGATCGACAAGCCCGACGCCAACCCGGCTAAGGTGCGCCAGCAGCTCACAGAGTACGGCCTGGTCGCAGAGGAGTACGGCGGCGACGTCATCTTCGTGGATGTCTCGGCCCGTGCGGGTACGAACATCCAGGAGCTGCTCGACGCGGTGCTGCTCACCGCGGACGCGGGTCTGGACCTCACGGCCAACCCGAACAAGGCTGCCCGCGGTGTCGCGATCGAGGCGAAGCTCGACAAGGGCCGCGGATCGGTGGCCACCGTGCTCATCCAGTCCGGAACGCTCCGGGTCGGCGACGCGATCGTTGCGGGCACGGCCTACGGCCGCGTGCGCGCGATGGCGGACGAGAACGGCGACCCGGTCGCCGAGGCGTACCCGTCGCGTCCCGTGCAGGTGCAGGGGCTCAACTCCGTGCCCCGCGCCGGCGACACCTTCATCGTCACCGACGAGGACCGCCTGGCCCGTCAGATCGCTGAGAAGCGTGAAGCGGCCGAGCGCAACGCGCAGCTGGCCAAGGCCCGCAAGCGCATCTCGCTCGAGGACTTCACCCGTGCGCTCCAGGAGGGCAAGGTCGAGTCGCTCAACCTCATCATCAAGGGCGACGTGTCGGGTGCCGTCGAGGCGCTCGAGGAGTCGCTCCTGAAGATCGAGGTCGACGAGTCGGTGCAGCTGCGGATCATCCACCGCGGCGTCGGTGCGATCACCGAGTCGGATGTGAACCTGGCGACGATCGACAACGCGATCATCATCGGCTTCAACGTTCGGCCCGACACGAAGGCACGCGAGCGTGCGTCGCGCGAAGGCGTCGACACCCGCTTCTACTCGGTCATCTACAACGCGATCGACGACGTCGAGCAGTCCCTCAAGGGCATGCTCAAGCCGGAGTTCGAAGAGGTCCAGTCGGGTGTCGCCGAGATCCGCGAGGTGTTCCGCTCCTCCAAGTTCGGCAACATCGCGGGTGTCATCGTCCGCTCCGGAACGATCACGCGCAACGCGAAGGCGCGCGTCATCCGCGACGGCGTCGTGGTCGCCGATGGCCTGGCCATCGAGTCGCTGCGTCGTTTCAAGGACGACGTCACCGAGGTGCGCACGGACTTCGAGGCCGGCATCGGTCTCGGCAAGTTCAACGACATCCAGATCGGCGACGAGATCGAGACGACCGAGCTCGTCGAGAAGCCGCGGAGCTGACATTCGACGGCGGAGGCTCGGGATTCCCCGGGCCTCCGCCGGGTCAGCGCGGAGGAAGGCAGGAGAGATGGCTGGAGAACGTCAGGCGAGAGTTGCGGACCGGATCCGTGTGGTGCTCGCAGAGCGACTCGAGAAGGGGCTGCGCGATCCGCGCCTCGGCTTCGTCACGATCACCGATGTCAAGGTGACCGGAGACCTGCAGCACGCGTCGGTCTTCTACACCGTGATGGGCGACGAAGCGCTTCGCGCAGACACCGCGGCGGCGCTGAAGTCCGCGACCGGGATGCTGCGCACCGAGGTCGGCAAGAACCTCAACACGCGGCTGACGCCGTCGCTGGAGTTCTTCCTCGATGCGATCCCCGAGAACGCCGACCACATCGCGGCGCTCCTGCAGGAGGCGCGGGAACGCGATGAGGCAGTCGCCGGGCTTGCGGCATCAGCGCAGTACGCGGGCGACGCAGATCCATATGTGAAGCCTCGCGAGTTCGACGAGGCCGGGCTCGACGAGGCCGAAGCGGAAGCCGACGCCGAAGGTCTGGCGCGCACCGAGGACTGAGGTCTGCGCTCAGCGCGGCAAGCGAGCCATACCGTCGACCAGCTCGATGAGCCCGTCGTCGGCGAGCGATGTGATCGCTCGATCGCGCTGGAGCGCGTCCGGCCAGGCGTCGAGCAGCTCATCCGAGCGGATGCCGCTCGCCGCGGCATCCCGCAGCGCTCTGAGCGCCGCCCCGCGCGCCTGACGGTCGCTGCCGTCGTAGCGAGCCTGCTTGCGGCGTGTGTCGGCGGTGGCAGGGTAGCCCGCGGCCCGCCACGCGCACGCATGCGCGATCGGGCATGCGTCGCATCGAGGGGTGCGCGCCGTGCAGACCGTGGCGCCCAGCTCCATCGTCGCCGCGTTCACGATCGCGGCATCGGTGCGGTCTTCGGGCAGGAGCGCCTCCATCGCAGCCAGATCGGAGCGCGCCGGCGGACCAGGCTGCGCCTGCCCACCGATCGCACGCGCCAGCACGCGTCGGGTGTTCGTGTCGACGACCGGATGCCGGTCGCCGTACGCGAACACCGCGACGGCCCGCGCGGTGTAGTCGCCGATCCCCGTCAGCGACAGCAGCGCGCCGACGTCACTGGGTACGACGCCCCCGTGCAGGTCGCGGATCTCCACCGCTGCCCGGTGCAGCCACAGCGCGCGGCGGGGGTAGCCGAGGTTCGCCCATTCGCGCACCGCCTCCGCGGGCGCGTCGTTCGCAAGCTCGGTCGGCGTCGGCCACCGTGCGAGCCAGGCGTCGAGCCGCGGGATCACCCGGCTGACCTGTGTCTGCTGCAGCATGAACTCGCTGACGAGGACACCCCACGCTCCGAATCCCGGGCGTCGCCACGGCAGATCTCTCGCGTTGCGCCGGTACCACTCGATCAGCGGCACGGCGAGGTCGGGCATGCGGATCAGCCTACGTTCGCGGTGGCAGCGAAGGCGACGAGCAGATGCCGCGCAACTCGTAGGCTGGAAGCCATGCGACTTCCGACGACTCCGGCCACCACGCTGCTGCGCCAGCTGCGGGGCGAGGTGCGCCAGCACTACCGCGGCGGGCGCATCATCATCGCGGTGGACGGGATCGACGGGGCGGGCAAGACCGTGTTCGCGGACGCTCTGGCGGATGTGTTCGCCGAGGACGGATCCGCGGTGTTCCGCGCATCGATCGACGACTTCCACAACCCGAGGGCAGAGCGGTACGCGCGCGGCGCCCGCTCGCCGGAGGGGTTCTACCGGGACTCCTTCGACTACTCGACCTTCCGTCGTGCGCTGATCGACCCGTTCCGCGATGGCGCACAGACCGGCGCGACGACCGGCTTCCAGCTCGCGGCGTTCGACTATCGGCGCGATACCCCGGTCGAGGCGGCATGGACGACTGCGCCGCGGGATGCCGTGCTCATCGTCGACGGCATCTTCCTGCATCGCCCCCAACTGCGCGGTCTGTGGAACTGGTCGGTGTGGCTGGACGTTCCGATCGACATCGCGTACGAGCGCATGGCGCAGCGCGACGGGTCGGACCCGAGCCCGTCGGCGCCTTCCAACGCACGGTACCGCAACGGCCAGGAGCTGTACCTGAAGGACGCCGACCCGCGGGCTGCGGCATCCGTCATCATCGACAACACCGATGTCACGCACCCCCACCAGGTGTTCCAGGACTCCTGCTGATGGTCGCTCCCGGAGTGCTGCTGGTCGACAAACCGGGCGGGATGACCAGTCACGACGTGGTCGCCCGTGCACGCAAAGCACTCGGCACCCGCAGGATCGGCCACGCGGGGACGCTCGATCCGATGGCGACGGGTCTGCTCATCCTCGGGGTGGAGGCCGCGACCCGGCTGCTGACCTACATCGTCGGACTCGACAAGACCTACGAGGCGACCATCCGTCTGGGCGCCACGACCGACACGGACGACGCCGACGGCGACATCGAGACGGTGACGGATGCCGCCGGCGTGACCTCGGCGGCCGTGATGTCTGCGATCTCACCGCTGAAAGGCGAGATCTCCCAGGTGCCCAGCCGCGTCTCGGCGATCAAGGTCGCCGGCCGGCGCGCCTACGATCTGGCGCGGGCCGGCGAGGACGTGCAGCTCGCCGCTCGCACGGTCACCGTCTCGCGGTTCGACGTGCTCGGCGAACGGCGCACGCCGACGGAAGCGGGGACCGTCCAGCTCCTGGATCTCGATGTGGTGGTCGACTGCTCGAGCGGCACGTATGTGCGCGCGCTCGCCCGCGACCTCGGTGCGGCGCTCGGCGTCGGCGGGCACCTCACCTCGCTGCGTCGTACGCGCATCGGACCGTTCGGGGTCGACGGCGCCGCGTCGATCGACGATCTCGGCACCGCGCCACTCCGCCGCCCTGCAGAGGTCGCCACCGCGGTGCTCGGCGCGTTTCCGGTTTCCGCCGAGGAGGCGCGCGACCTTCGTCACGGCAAACGCCTCATCGGCGCAGCCGGACGCCTGCAGACCGGTGGGACCGCGGCGATCGACCCGGCCGGCGCGCTGGTCGGGGTCGTCGAGCGCCGCGGCGACGACGTCAAGAGCGCGATGAACCTGCCGGAGGAGGCGACGCGATGATCCTGTGGTTCACGATCGCGCAGGTCATCGTCGCAGTCGCCGCGGGACTCCTGTGCGTCGTGCTCGGCCTCGCCGGACGGCGCCCGAGCGACCTGAGCGTGGGTGCCCTCGCACTGGTCGAGCTGCTGCTCATCGCGCAGATCGTGATCGCGATCATCGCCCCGCTCGCCGGCAATCCGCCGACCGGGAGCCTGCTCGAGTTCTGGGTCTACCTGGTCTCGGCGGCGCTCATCCCTCCGGCGGCGGTCGCGTGGGCTCTGCTGGAGCGCAGTCGGTGGAGCACCGTGATCATGGGCATCGGCGCGCTCGCCGTCGCGATCATGGTGTGGCGCATGCAGGCGATCTGGACGATCCAGGTCGCCTGACCCACCGCGTAAGCTTGACCAGTCATGTCGTCGCCATCCCGCCCCCGCATGAGCGGCATCGGCCGTGTGCTCGTGATCGTCTACGCGATCATGGCGCTCGCCGCCACCGGCCGGTCGTTCGTCCAGATCGTTCAGCGCTTCGACGAGGCACCCGTCGCCTATTCCCTTTCGGCCGCGGCCGCCGTCGTGTACATCGTCGCGACGCTGGCTCTCGTCTTCGCCGGTTCCCAGGGCTGGTACATCACCGCCTGGGTCGCGATCTGCTTCGAGCTCGTGGGTGTTCTCGTCATCGGCGCTCTGAGCCTGCTGCTGCCGGAGCTGTTCGCGCACCCCACCGTCTGGTCGTGGTTCGGGATGGGCTACCTGTTCGTGCCCCTCGTGCTGCCGTTCTTCGGAATCTGGTGGCTGGCCACGCATCGCCCGGTCCAGACGCCCGCCACGACCGAGGCCGAGCACGCAGCGGTGGCCCCGTGATCGTCTTCCGCGATCCGTCCGAGGTGCCCGCCGACTTCGGCCCCTCCGTCGTCGCGATCGGCAAGTTCGACGGCGTGCACTCGGGACACCGCGCGGTCATCGACCGCGCACGCGTGGATGCCGCCACCGGCGGTGCCCGTGTCGTGGCGGTGACATTCGACCGCAACCCGCTCGCCCTGCTGCGACCGGAGATCTGCCCTGCGGATCTGATCGGCGTCCACCAGAAGGTGCAGCTGCTCGCCGAGACGGGGATCGATGCCACGCTCGTGCTCCGCTTCGATCAGCAGCTGGCCAGCCTGACTGCGCGCGAGTTCGTCCAGCGCGTGCTCGTTGACGCGCTCCATGTGCGCACCGTGCTCGTCGGCCGCGACTTCCGGTTCGGGCAGGGCGGGGCCGGCAACCCGGACGTCCTGCGCGAGCTCGGTCTCGAACTGGGCTTCGACGTGGACGTGGTCGACGATGTCCGGGCCATCGACGCGGGCCGACGTGTCTCCTCGACGTGGATCAGAGAGGTCCTGGCCGAAGGGGACGTCGAGACCGCCGCGAAGCTGCTCGGGCGCCCGGCGTCCGTCTGGGGCGAGGTCGTCCACGGGCTCAAACGCGGTCGCGAACTCGGATTCCCCACGGCGAACCTGTCGCCCGACCACGAAGGATTCGTGCCCGCCGACGGCGTGTACGGCGGCTGGCTCATCGACGAGGGGTCAGCGGACGGGCTCCGCTCGGGCATCCGCTATCCCGCCGCGATCTCGGTGGGGCTGAATCCGACGTTCGACGACGTCCCGGTGCGCCAGGTCGAGGCCTACGTCCTCGACGAGGACGACCTGGACCTGTACGGGCACCGCGTCGAGGTGCAGTTCGTGCATCGCATCCGCGGCATGACGGCATTCGAGGGCGTCGACGCCCTCGTCGAGCAGATCACCGATGACGTGCGGCGCGTGCGTGCGTCGTTGAGCTGACCGCCGCGGCGTAGACCCGCGGCGTCGGCGCCCCTACGATCGACAGCGTGGACGCCCTGACTCTGCTCCTCGCCGCCGTGGATGTCGCGCCCGCGAAGTCGGTGAACCTCTGGGGCGCTCTGGGATGCGCGGTCGCCTACTCCGCTGCACTCCTGGCGACCCTCGACGGCTTCGCCGATCTCATCCTCGCGCGCGGCGACTCACCGGCGGGCCGGCTCACTCCGGGGGTAGGCTTGAAGTTCGGATCGAAGCTCGCAGCAGCCGCGATCGCGGTGATCTCGGCGGGGATCGTCCTCGCACTGGACTCGAACTGGTTCGCGTTCACCGCGCTGACGATCGCATTCGTGATCATCGTCGTGATCGGCATCATCGTCATGGTGCGCGACAGGCGGGTGCGGGTCACATCCGAGAACGGTCCGCACGCCAGCGGGTGAGCGCCTCGCCCTCGCAGAGCGCACATGAGCACTGCCTGGCGGATCGCCCGAAGAGGAGAGAGATCGATGAGCCGAACCGACTTGCAGACGCTGCCCGAGCGCGCCGTCGAACTGCTCGGCGGTGAGCCGGACGACACGACGCTGCGCCGCTACCTGCACGGGCTGCCCGGAGTGGATGCCGTGGGACTCGAGCAGCGCGCTGCCGGTCTCGGCACCCGCTCGATCAAGACGACGTCCAAAGCATGGGCGCTCGACAAGATCATCGAGCTCATCGACCTCACGACGCTCGAGGGCGCGGACACGCCCGGCAAGGTGCGATCCCTCGTGGCGAAGGCGCTCAACCCCGACGCGTCCGACCCGACCTGCCCGCGGGTGGCCGCCGTCTGCGTCTACGGCGACATGGTTCCGCACGCCGTGGCCGCGCTCGGCGCCGCCCACGGCGATCCGGACGAGGGTCTCGTCTCGGTCGCGGCCGTCGCGACGGCCTTTCCGAGCGGCCGAGCCTCGCTCGAGATCAAACTCGCCGACACGGCGGATGCGGTGGCCGACGGCGCCGATGAGATCGACATGGTGATCGACCGCGGGGCCTTCCTCGCGGGGCGATACGGCCTGGTCTTCGACCAGATCGCGCGAGTGAAGCAGGCGTGCCGTCGCGCAGACGGCACGTACGCTTCCCTGAAGGTGATCCTCGAGACCGGCGAGCTGAACACCTACGACAACATCAAGCGCGCATCCTGGCTGGCGATCCTCGCGGGCGGCGACTTCATCAAGACCTCGACCGGCAAGGTCCAGCCGGCCGCCACTCTGCCGACCACGCTGCTGATGCTCGAGGTCGTGCGCGACTGGCATCGTGCCACCGGCGAGAAGATCGGCGTGAAGCCCGCGGGCGGCATCCGCACATCGAAGGACGCGATCAAGTACCTTGTGACCGTCGCCGAGACGGTGGGGGAGGAGTGGCTGCAGCCCCACCTGTTCCGCTACGGCGCGTCGAGCCTGCTGAACGACGTTCTGCTGCAGCGGCAGAAGCTTCGCACCGGGGCATACTCCGGCGCCGACTACGTGACGATCGATTAGGAATACGCAGATCATGAGCTTTCTCGAGTACGCACCTGCGCCCGAGTCGCGCAGCATCCTGAACCTCCGTGACGCCTACGGGCTGTTCATCGACGGCGAGTTCGTCGAGGGGACGGGAACCAGTTTCGCGACGATCTCTCCCGCGGATGAGACCCACATCGCCACGATCTCCGCCGCGAGCGAAGCCGATGTCGACCGCGCCGTCGCCGCAGCACGCCGCGCCTACGACCGGACGTGGTCGAAGATGAGCGGCCGCGATCGCGGGAAGTACCTGTACCGCATCGCGCGGCTCATCCAGGAGCGGGCCCGCGAGCTCGCCGTCGCGGAGAGCCTCGACAATGGCAAGCCGATCAAAGAGAGCCGCGATGTGGACGTGCCGCTCGTGGCGGCCTGGTTCTTCTACTACGCCGGCTGGGCCGACAAGCTCGACTACGCCGGGCTCGGAGCCGATCCTCGCGCGCTCGGCGTCGCAGGGCAGGTCATCCCTTGGAATTTCCCGCTGCTGATGCTCGCGTGGAAGATCGCTCCGGCGCTCGCCGCCGGCAACACGGTCGTGATCAAGCCGGCCGAGACCACATCGCTGTCCGCGCTGGTGTTCGCAGAGATCCTCCAGCAGGCCGACCTGCCGCCGGGCGTCGTGAACATCGTGACCGGCGCGGGCGCGACCGGTGCCGCCGTGGTCTCGCACCCGGACGTCGACAAGGTCGCCTTCACCGGCTCGACGGGCGTCGGGCGGGCGATCGCGAAGGAGATCGCCGGGTCGGGCAAGAAGCTGACACTCGAGCTCGGCGGCAAGGCCGCGAACATCGTGTTCGACGACGCTCCGATCGATCAGGCGATCGAGGGGATCGTCAACGGCATCTTCTTCAACCAGGGTCACGTGTGCTGCGCAGGCAGCCGCCTGCTGGTTCAGGAGAACGTCCACGACGAGGTGATCGACCGCCTCAAGCAGCGCCTCTCGACCCTCCGGCTCGGCGACCCGCTCGACAAGAACACCGACATCGGCGCGATCAACTCGCGCGAGCAGCTGGAGCGCATCCGCGCACTGTCCAAGATCGGCGAGGACGAGGGCGCCGAGCGCTGGACCGCCGACTGCGTCATCCCCGACAGCGGATTCTGGTTCGCGCCCACGATCTTCACGAACGTGCAGGCAAGTCATCGCATCGCCCGTGAGGAGATCTTCGGTCCGGTGCTCTCGGTGCTCACCTTCCGCACGCCGGCCGAGGCGATCGCGAAGGCGAACAACACGCCGTACGGCCTCTCCGCCGGCATCTGGACCGACAAGGGATCGCGGATCCTCGCGGTCGCCGATCGGCTTCGCGCCGGCGTGATCTGGGCGAACACCTTCAACCGGTTCGACCCGGCGTCTCCGTTCGGCGGGTACAAGGAATCCGGGTACGGCCGCGAGGGCGGCCGTCACGGCCTGGCTGCGTACCTCGCTCCGTCATCCACTCGGCCGCGCACACGTGCGGCGATCGCGGCCGCGCCCGCCGCGGCCCGAACGTCCCGCACCGCGAAGAAGGGGGCCAAGCGATGACCCGCCTCGCGGTTCCGAAGACCTACAAGCTCTACATCGGAGGGAAGTTCCCCCGCAGCGAATCGGGTCGAACGTACGAGATCGAGTCCGTCAAGGGCGACTTCGTCGCGAACGTCGCGAAGGCGTCGCGCAAGGACGCACGCGATGCGATCGTCGCCGCCCGCGGCGCTCTCAAGGCCTGGGCAGGAGCAACCGCGTACAACCGCGGCCAGGTGCTCTACCGCATCGCGGAACTGCTCGAGGGTCGTCGCGCGCAGTTCGTGGACGAGATCACCCGCCTCGAAGGCGTGACTGCCGCAGCGGCGTCCGCCCAGGTCGACGAGGCGATCGATCGCTGGGTCTGGTACGCCGGCTGGACGGACAAGCACGCCCAGGTCGCCGGCAACGCGAACCCCGTCGCCGGACCGTACTTCAACATCTCGGTGCCGGAGCCCACCGGCGTCGTCGCCGTGATCGCCCCGCAGGACTCATCGCTGCTCGGCTTCGTCTCCGCCGTCGCGCCCCCGCTCGTCAGCGGGAACACCGTCGTGGTCGTGGCGAGCGAACGCCTGCCCCTCTCTGCGATCAGCCTCGCCGAGGTGCTCGCGACCTCGGACGTCCCCGGGGGAGTCGTCAACGTCCTGACAGGGTCGCCGGCCGAGATCGCCCCCTGGCTCGCCTCCCACGCCGACGTCAACGCGATCGATCTGGTGGGCGCGGGTGACCTCGACTGGATCGACCTGCAGATCTCCGCGACGGACACGCTCAAGCGCGTGCTCACGCCGGAGGAGGGGCCGGATGCCGCCGCTCCGAGTCTGGATCGCATCACTGCGTTCACCGAGATCAAGACTGTGTGGCACACCAAGAGCATGGTCTGAATCCAAGGCCGAACCTGAGCCGAATTCCGGTAACGAAACGGTAACGAGGCATGTAGGGTGGACGCACGCGTCGACGACGACGCGGGTACCACCGGAGGACATGCCCGAATGCCCGACGAACCCGTGGTCGACCCTGCGCGGGATCGGCTCCAGGCGCTTCTGATCGTCTGCGTGCTCGCCGTCGCGAGCCTGATCATCGCGTTCATCGGCGCCACGCCCGCGCGCGTCAGCGCGACCGAGCTGCTCGGCGAGACGCGCACGGCAGGCGAGGAGGCCTTCATCGCGAGCCACCGCGGTGGGGGTGCGACCGCACCGGAGAACACGATTCCGGCGATCTCAGCGGCGCTCGCGGCCGGCTTCGACTACGTCGAGGTGGACGTCTCGCTCACAGCGGACCGGCAGCCGGTGCTGATGCACGACGCAAAGGTCGACCGCACCACCGACGGCCACGGACGGCTGGCGACACTGACACTCGCGGAGGTGAAGGAACTGGATGCGGGTTCGTGGTTCGGCGAGGAGTTCGCCGGCACCCGCGTGCCGACCTTCGCGGAGTTCCTCGATGTGCTGGCGGCCTCGGGGCGGCGTGCGATCGTCGAGCTCAAGGGGGAGTGGGATGCCGTCGCGGTCGAGACCGCAGTGGCCGAGGTCACCGCGCGGAACCTCGAGAGGCGCGTGGCGCTGTCGAGCTTCGATGCGCGCACGCTCGCGATGGCGGGATCGTCCTCGACCGTGCTCCCACGTCTGTTCATCCTGCGCCACCTGCCTGAGGACGTCGTGCGCGCAGCCACCGAGGCCGGCGTGCGCGGGCTCGTCGTCGATCGCCGGGCGATCCTGGATCGTCCGGAGGTGGTCGATGAGCTGCACTCGGCGGGGATCCGGGTCGTCGTCTACACCCTCAACAGCGACACGCAGTGGGATGAGGTCACGGCGCTCGGGGTGGACGGTATCGTAACCGACGATCCCGCGACGCTCTCGATGTGGCAGCAGGGCGTCGCCGGCGGGCAATAGCCTTGCCGGGATCACGAACCCCGGAGGCGCTCCCGTGATCATCGCAAGACCGCATTCCGCGCGGACGCTGCGCATCTCGGCGGGCCTGGCGGTGGCCGCCGTGCTGTGTCTGGGCATTGCCGGATGCCGGCCGGAGCCCGTTCCGAGCGCGTCGCCCACCACGACCACCTCGCCGACGGCATCCCCGTCGGCGTCGCCGACGCCGACCGTGACACCGCAGGCGGAGGGCGACATCCAGCTTCCGACGGCGTGCGAGCAGCTGTATTCGGCCGCGATGCTCGCGTCGCTGCAGCAGCGCGACGTGCTGAACGACCCGGGGGTCACGATGACCTCCACCCAGAACGTCGACGCGCTCGAGATCCTGACCTCCGGCATCCCGACGATCCGCTGCACGTGGGCGGTGCCCAGCGAGACGGGCCTCGCGACGAACGTCTCGATCGTCGATGAGGCGCAGGCGACCGCCATCTCGGACGCGCTCACTGGCGCCGGGTTCGCGTGCGAGTCGATCGAGGGCGGCACGATCTGCCGATCGGAGCAGACGATGGTCACCCAGGACGACGACATCGTGCAGCTGACCGAGACGCACGTGCTGCGCGGGAACGCCTGGATCTCCACTTCGACGATCAACTTCGAGGTGGAGGGGTACACCGAAGACATCATCGCGACGCTCTGGGGCTGAAACCGGCGCCATTCCGCTAGACTGACCACCGAGGATCTCGTCGCCGACATCGCCGCAGCTCGCAGAAGCGAGTGCCCGCGGCCGGAGGACCGACATCCCGTCCCGCGTTCGTGACGGCGTATGCCGCCCGCGGGAGCACGCCGACCTCGCCGGTCCCGACCGGTCACCGCCGGAGCATTCCGGCACTCACGCTCAGGAGGAGCATGCCGACCACGGCATCTGCCGCGCAGAAGACGACAGGTCAGACCTCGTCGTCCGCCCAGCGGCGCAGGAAGCCCCAGTCGTCGCGTCGCGACGATGAGGCTCCGATCATCCCGATCCTCGCCCGCAAGGTGCGCGAGGTCGAGGCCAAAGCCCAGCGCGGCAAGCTCGGCCCGACGAACCGCGTCAAATTCCAGGTGATCGCGTTCCTGGTGCGCGAAGAGCGCGCCCGGGTGAAAGCCGACACCTCGCTGGCCGACGGCGCCCGCTCAGAGCTGCTCAAGCGCCTCGACGGGGTCGCCACGATCCTCGCGAAGACCGCCGCCCGCGACACGTCGCTCATCCAGCTGCTCGAAGTCGACCAGGCGGCGAGCCCGGTCGCGCGACGCATGCGGCGGGACTGGCTGCTGGAGTCGGGCGCCGAGCTCGCCCCCGACGAGCTCATCATCACGGATGTCGCGCCGACCTCGACGGGTGTCGTCCCGGCCGCGCTCGCGCAGCGCCAGGTCGTGCCGCCGACCATCGAGTCGCGGCAGATGGCAAATCCCTTCCTCGCGCCCGATCTGGCCGGGCACGCGCCCAAGGAGACGCCACGGCGCCGCCTGGACGGCTGGGAGCTGATGGGACCGCTCTACAAGGCATTCGAGACCGGCGCCGGCGGCGGACAGGCGACGATGGAACTGCCCCCGATCCCCGAGTTCGACCGGCTCTCGCCCAAGGGGCTGGAGATCATGGTGCACCAGTCGCGCTTCCTCGAGGCCGTGCGCGACGGGCATCGCACCTTCCTCCTCGCCGATGAACCGGGACTCGGCAAGACCGCCGAGTCCGTGCTCGCGGCATCCGTCGCCGATGCGTACCCGCTGCTGGCCGTCGTCCCCAACGTCGTGAAGATGAACTGGGCGCGCGAAGTCGAGCGGTGGACGCCGCAGCGCCGGGCGACCGTCATCTCCGGCGACGGTGAGGATGTGGATGCCTTCGCCGACGTGTTCATCGTCAACTACGAGATCCTCGACCGTCACCTGTCGTGGCTGAGCTCGATCGGGCTGAAGGGCATGGTCGTCGACGAGGCGCACTTCATCAAGAACCTGAGTTCGCAGCGCTCTCAGAACGTCCTGGCGCTCGGGGCACGCATCCGCGAGCAGGTGCGCAATCCGCTGCTGCTCGCCCTGACCGGAACGCCGCTCATCAACGACGTCGAGGACTTCGACGCGATCTGGCGCTTCCTGGGCTGGACGACCGGCGAGAAGCCCGGCCCCCTGCTGATGGAGCGCCTGGACGCGACCGGTCTGACACCCGCCGACAAGGCGTTCTATCCCGAGGCACGCGAGGCCGTCATCTCGATGGGCATCGTGCGCCGCAAGAAGAAGGACGTGGCGGCCGACCTCCCCGACAAGCTCATCGCCGACCTTCCGGTCGAACTGGACGACGAGTTCGGGCGATCGATCCGGCAGGCCGAGCGCGAGCTCGGCGCGCGGCTCGCCGACCGGTACCGGCGCATCATCGACGCCCGAGGCGACCGGGGCCTCGCTCCCGGCGAAGTCGACTCCGACATCGTGCGACTGGTCGCGCAGAACGAGCTCGACGAGTCCAAGGCGGCCGGCACCGGCGGGGACAACGTGTTCACGATGGTCCGCAAGATCGGTCAGGCCAAGGCGCTGCTGGCGGCGGACTACGCAGTGCAGCTGCAGCGGTCGGTCGGCAAGGTCGTGTTCTTCGCGAAGCACATCGACGTGATGGATGCCGCCGAGGCGCACTTCGCCGCTGCCGGCCTGCGGACGATCTCCGTCCGCGGCGACCAGACCACACCCGCACGCCAGGCGGCGATCGACGCGTTCAACAACGACCCCGGGGTCGGCATCGCGGTCTGCTCGCTGACCGCGGCGGGTGTCGGCGTGAACATGCAGGCGGCATCGAACGTCGTGCTGGCCGAGCTGTCGTGGACGGCGGCCGAGCAGACGCAGGCGATCGACCGGGTGCACCGCATCGGCCAGGACGAGCCGGTCACGGCTTGGCGGATCATCGCCGCGCACACGATCGACACCAAGATCGCCGAACTGATCGACTCGAAGCAGGGTCTCGCGCAGCGGGCCCTCGACGGCGACGCGGTCGACCCGCAGTCGAGCGATTCGGTGCAGCTTTCGGCGCTCATGCACCTCGTGCGCCAGGCACTCGGCGCCGAGTAGTCGGTCGAGTCGGCGCAGGGCCGGCGTCAGTGGCAGGTGCCGCGCGCTCGACGGTAAGGTCGGGTGAGGCAGCGTTGCCGGCTCGATACCCGACAGCAAGGACCACAGCATGAAGATCGGCATCCTGACCAGCGGTGGCGACTGCCCCGGCCTCAACGCCGTCATCCGCGGCGTCGTGCTCAAGGGCACCACCGCGTACGACCTCGAGTTCGTCGGCATCCGCGACGGCTGGCGGGGCGTGGTCGACGGTGACTTCTTCCCGCTCACCCGCCACGAGGTCAAGGGCCTCTCGAAGATCGGCGGCACGATCCTCGGCACGAGCCGCACGAACCCGTATGAGGGGTCGCGCGGCGGTGCGGAGAACATCGCGAAGACGCTCTACGGCCACCGGATCGACGGGATCATCGCGATCGGAGGCGAGGGCACGCTCGCCGCGGCGGACCGGCTGTCCAAAGACGGCATCAACGTCGTGGGCGTACCCAAGACGATCGACAACGACCTGCGCGCGACCGACTACTCGTTCGGATTCGACACGGCCGTGAACATCGCCTCCGAAGCCATGGATCGGCTGCGCACGACCGGTGACTCGCACCAGCGGTGCATGGTCGCCGAGGTGATGGGCCGCCACGTCGGCTGGATCGCCCTGCACGCGGGGATCGCCGCAGGCGCGCACGCGATTCTCATCCCCGAGGTGCCCCTCACGATCGACGACATCTGCGAGCTCGTCTCGAAGGCGCACGACCGCGGCCGGGCGCCGCTGGTCGTGGTGTCGGAGGGTTTCACGCTCGAGGGCATGCACGAGGCGTTCAGCGACAAGGGCCTGGACGCATTCAACCGCCCACGGCTCGGCGGGATCAGCGAGGTCCTCGCGCCTGAGATCGAGCGCATCACCGGCATCGAGACCCGTGCGACCGTGCTCGGCCACATCCAGCGCGGAGGATCTCCGTCCGGCTTCGACCGAGTCCTGGCGACACGCCTCGGCCTGCACGCCGCCGATGCGGTCGTGGACGGCGCCTGGGGCCAGATGGTCTCCCTCAAGGGCACCGACATCGTGCGCGTGCCCTTCGCCGAGGCGCTCGGCGAACTGAACACCGTGCCGCTCTACCGCTACGAAGAGGCCGCAGCGCTCTTCGGCTGAGGCCGCAGGCCGACCGGATGCCGCGGCCGCAGCATCCGCTCGTCTCGATGCGCCTTCGCACGAAGACAGGAGAAATCCCGGCGGCAGGACGTGCATCCGCGCAAGCGTCCTCCGTCGGTGCGTTCTCCTGTGTCGGTGCGACGGCACTGAGCCGGGATTCCTCCACAGGGACCGATCGCGCGGCGACCTGCACCGCCAACGATCGAGCACGAGTGGGGATGCCGCGGCTCTCGCACCATGGCAGGCATGCGTCCGATCGAGGAGCTCACCGAGTGGATCGCCGCGTGCGGCGGTGTCGCGCATTCGAGGGTGGTGCTCGCCGAAGGCTTCACGATGCACGCCATGCGTGCCGCTGTCGATCGCGGTCTCGTCGATCGCGTGCGGCGTTCCTGGCTGGCGTTGCCGGGTTGCGACGAGCGGCTTCGGCGCGCCGCCGAGATCGGTGGTCGCGCAACGTGCCTCTCGGAGGCGCAGCGGTTGCAGCTGTGGACGCCCGATCACTCCGAACTGCACATCGCAATCGCTCCTAGGGCCTCGGGACGCGACTCGGATGGTGTCCGGTTGCACTGGTCGCGCGGCCCGGCGCCCATCGCGGCGACGGCTCTTCGTGATCCGATCATCAACGTCCTGCATCACGTGGCGCGATGCGTTCCACTCGCAGAAGCCCTCGCCGTCTGGGAGTCGGCGATCCGCAGGAAGCACGTCGACCCGGCGGTGCTCGCACGGATCCAGTGGCGGAGCGAGTCAGCGCGCCGGATGGCCAAGTCGGCGTCGAACCCCTCGGATTCAGGCGTCGAGACCAGATTTCTCGTGCTCATGCGAACGATCGGCGTCTCGGTGCGCCAACAGGTGTGGATCGACGGGCACCCCTTGGACGGACTGATCGGCGAGCACCTGGTCGTACAGCTGGACGGGTTCGCGCACCACCAGGCCAAGGAACGCCGCCGCGATCTCCGTGCCGACGCGCGGCTGACCCTCCGCGGGTACACCGTGCTGCGCTTCGACTACTTCCAGGTGCTCTTCCAGCCCGAATACGTCATCGGGACCGTTTCCACCGCCATCGCCCAGGGGCTTCACCGCTGAGCGGGACCCTTGCGCGCGCCGAGGCAGGAGATCTCTCCGAGACAGGACGAGTGCGACGGATGGGTCCTGTACCGGTGCGTTCTCCTGTGTTCGTGCGGCTGACGGATGACCCGGCATCTGCCGCCGGCGGTCAGGCGTCGGTCGCGCCGACGACGTCCAGCAGCCAGGCGAGCTCGAACGCCCGCTCCTTCCAGGCGTTGTAGCGCCCGCTGACGCCGCCGTGACCGGCGACCATCTCGCATTTCAGCAGCGCGTCCGCGCCGACCTCACGCAGCCGCGCAACCCACTTGGCCGGTTCGACGTACATCACGCGCGTGTCGTTCAGCGAGGTGACCGCCAGGATCCGGGGGTACGCGGCATCCGCCCGCACGTTCTCGTACGGCGAGTACGACTTCATGTACGCGTACACATCGGCATTGTGCAGCGGGTCGCCCCACTCATCCCACTCGATCACCGTCAGCGGGAGCGACGGGTCGAGGATCGTGGTGAGCGCGTCGACGAAGGGCACGTCCGCGAGGATGCCGGCGAACAGCTCAGGCGCGAGGTTGGCGACCGCTCCCATCAGCAGGCCGCCGGCGCTGCCGCCTTCGGCGACCATGCGGTCGGCGGAGGTGTAGCCGTGATCGATCAGATGCACGGCGCAGGCGACGAAGTCCGTGAACGTGTTGCGCTTGTGCAGCAGCTTGCCGTCCTCGTACCACTGGCGGCCCATCTCGCCGCCGCCGCGCACGTGCGCGACCGCGAAGATGACGCCGCGGTCGAGCTCGGACAGGCGAGGCACGGAGAAGCCCGGCTCGATGGAGTGCTCGTACGAGCCGTACCCGTAGAGGTGCAGCGCGCGGGGCGCCGCGCCGGCGTCGCCGAACGAGCGCTTCCAGACGAGCGAGATCGGAATCTGCGTGCCGTCCTGCGCAGTCGCCCAGGCTCGCTCCTGGGCGTAGTCGGACGGTTCGTAGCCGCCGAGCACCGGCTGGCGCTTGCGCAGCAGCAGCTCGCCGGTCGCGACCTCGTAGTCGAACACAGTACCGGGGGTGACGAACGAACCGTAGCCGATGCGGATGAGCGGCGGTGCCCACTCCGGGTTGCCGCCGGAGCCGACCGAGTAGAGGGGCTCGTCGAACTCGAGCTCGGAGACCGATCCGTCGGTGTACGACAGCATCCCGAGTCGCGCGAGTCCGCCGCGTCGGTACGCGAGCACGCCCCAGTCGCGGAACGTCGAGACTCCGAGCAGCCGCTCGCCCGTGCGATGGGGGACGACGACCTCGCGTGGGCCGGCGGGGTCGGATGCCGCCACCTTGAGCAGCTCGAAATCCAGAGCGCCGTCGTTGTGCAGGATGAACAGCACATCTTCGCCGTCGATCACCGCGTGCGAGGAGTCGTACTCGACTCCCTCGGTGCGCGGCCACACCAGCCGGGGTTCGGAGCGCAGGTCGTCGGCATCCACGAGCCACTCTTCCGAGGTGATCGACGAGCCCATTCCGATCACGAGGTAGCGGTCGCTGCGGGTGAACCCGGCCCCGAGCCAGAACCGCTCGTCGGGCTCGTGGAAGAGCTTCACATCGTCCGCGACCGGGGTGCCCAGCTCGTGCAGCCACACCGTGTCGGGACGCCACGCGTCATCCACGGTCGTGTAGACGATGAAGCGGCCGTCGGGGGAGAAGGTCGCACCGGCGAACGTGCCCGGGATCTCGTCGGGCAGCTGCTCTCCCGTGATCAGATCGCGCACGCGCACCGTATAGCGCTCGTCTCCTGCGACGTCGACGCCGTACAGCATCCGATCGCCGGCTGTGGTCACCTCGAAGCTGCCGAGCGAGAAGAACTCGTGGCCCTCCGCCTCGACGTTCCCGTCCAGCAGGATCTGCTCGCCTTCCACGTCCGCGTCGGGTGACAGCTCGGGCGGCGTCCAGTCGTCGGCGGATGCGAGCGGGGCGCGGCACTGGATGCCGTACTGCTTCCCCTCGACCGTGCGGCCGTAGTACCACCAGTCGCCGCGCCGGGTCGGGACCGACAGGTCGGTCTCGAGCGTGCGGCCCTTGATCTCGCCGAAGATCGCGTCCTGCAGCTCGGAGAGGTGGGCGGTGCGCTCCTGGGTGTACGCGTTCTCGGCTTCGAGGTGCGCGATGACCGCGGCGTCCTCCTTGGCGCGGAACCACTCGTACGCGTCCTCGACGTCGTCGCCGTGATGGCTGCGGACGACGGGCTTGCGCGCGGCGACGGGAGGGGCGGTGGGGGCTGCGTCGGTGGTCACCGTCCCACGGTAGCCGACGTGCTCATGAGTGCGGCGGCCGTCAGTCCTTCGCCGCAGCGGGGGCGCCGGTGCGCTTCGGGCGCGGCTGCGGAGCGTCGTTCGGGATGCCGCCCGAAGCGAGCAGAGACAGCAGGGCGAGCAGGATCAGCCCGAAGAACGCCACGCGCAGTGACGAAAGCTGCGACTCGATGTAGATCGCCTCCAGCTCGACGGCCTCTTCGGGCGTCAGACCCGACTCGGTCGCGATCTCCTGCACCGTCGATGCCGGCACGATCGCGACGCCGCCCTCGGTCTGCTCGTTCACGATGGCCTGCGTCGCGTCGGGCAGGGAGCTCTCTGCGACGTTGCTCGCGAACGACGACGCCAGTGCGCCGATGAGGATCGACCCGATCAGCGCGGTGCCCAGCGACGAGCCGAGGTTCTGGAAGACACCCTGCAGTCCACCGACCTCGCTGGTGTCCTTCGCCGTGACCGAGGACATGTTCACATTGCCGAGCTGCGAGGCGAGCAGGCCGAGCCCTGCACCGGCGCAGAACATCCCGATCCCGAACGCCGGGCTCGACAGCTCCGGATCTATCGCCGTGAGCAGCAGGATCGCGCTGCCGACCAGGACCCACTGTCCGACCCGCACGACGCGGCGTGCCGACCACCGCGTGGACAGGCGGGTGCCGAAGACGGAGAACAGGATGAGCGAGATCGACAGCGGGAAGATCCGCCACCCGGTCTGGAGGGCGTCGAACCCGAGGGTCATCTGCAGGTAGACCGGCACCATGAAGAACAGGCCGGCGATGATGGCGTACTGACCGCCGAGGACACTCAGTCCGCTGCGCAATTGCCGGATCGAGAGCAGGTCCACGTGCAGCAGAGGATCGCGGCCCTTCGCCACCAGCTGGCGCTGACGGGCGAAGAACAGGACGAGCAGCACGATGCCCAGCACGATGAACCAGGCTGTGAGAGAGACCTCCAGAGGAGCGATCTCGACGCCGTTGACGACGGGAGAGTGCAGCGGCACGATCCATCCCCAGACCTTGCTCTGCAGCATCCCGTAGACGACACCCACCAGGCCCAGCGCCGACAGCAGCACGCTGAGCAGGTCGATGCGGATGCTCTGCCGTGCGGACTTCTCGGCGATGCGACTCGCGAAGATCACGACGAAGACGAGGATCACCACTTCGCCGACGAAGACGTAGCGCCAGCTGAAGTACGTCGTCATGAACCCGCCGATCAGCGGTCCGGCAGCGACTCCGGCGCCGGAGACCGCGCCGATCGCGGCGAACGCCGTCACCCGATCGCGTCCCTCGTAATTGTCGGCCAACAGCGCGGCGATCGCCGGGATCACAAGCACCGCGCCGAGACCCTCGATGATCGACCAACCCAGGAACAGCACTGTCATGTTGGGACTGAACGCGGTCATGAGCGAACCGATCGCGTAGACGATCGAGCCGATGACCAGCGCGCGTCGGCGCCCCCAGATGTCGCCGAGCTTGGCGCCGAGCAGCATCGTGGCGGCCATCGTCAGCGTGTAGAAGGTGATCGCGCTCTGCATTGCGGTGACGCTGCTGTCGAGATCGTCCACGACGGCCGAGATCGACACATTCATGACGGTGCTGTCGAGCACCATCACGAACTGGGCCGCGCCCAGGATCAGCACAACGAACCACTTCTTCATCTGCACACCCGACTCTGCCCCCGGCGAGGGCGGGGCGCCCGCTCATTCAACACCCTCGCGCGCCGGCGAAGCGTCACACCGAACGGGTGATGCGCGGGTGCCGCACACTCTTCGAGTTGACCGGAGGCGGGGGCGGTGTAAGGATTCTTCTGGCCGGTTGCCGGTTCGTGAATTCCTCGTGAACTCTTCGTTCGCAACGCCGATTCCGTCGGCACCACATTCCTTCCACTCTCTCGGAAAGCAATCGGTGGAAACCGCAACCCTGATCGTTGTGCTGGTCATCGTCCTGGCGCTGTTCTTCGATTTCACGAACGGCTTCCACGACACGGCCAACGCGATGGCGACGCCGATCGCCACCGGGGCGCTCAAGCCCAAGGTCGCGGTGCTGATCGCCGCCATCCTCAATCTCGTCGGCGCCTTCTTATCGACCGAGGTCTCGCAGACGATCTCGCACGGCATCATCCGTGAGGATCAGATAGATCCGAACGAGTTCCTGCCCCTGATCTTCGCCGGCCTCATCGGCGCGATCACCTGGAACATGTTCACGTGGCTGCTCGGTCTTCCGTCGAGTTCGTCGCACGCCCTCTTCGGCGGCCTGATCGGCGCGACGATCGTCGGGGCGGGCTGGATGGCGGTCGACTACAGCGTCGTGCTGAGCAAGGTGATCCTGCCTGCCGTACTGGCCCCGGTCACTGCGGGCCTGATCGCGTTCACCGTCACCCGCCTCGCATACGCGATCACGCGTCGCTACGACACCAAACCGGACGGTCGCGACGGCTTCCGCTTCGGCCAGATCTTCACCTCCTCCCTCGTCGCGCTGGCACACGGTACGAACGACGCGCAGAAGACGATGGGCGTGATCACGCTGACGCTGATCATCGCCGGCATCCAGAGTCCCACCCAGGCCGAACCGCAGCTGTGGGTGGTTCTGGCGTGCGGCATCACGATCGCCCTCGGCACCTACATGGGCGGCTGGCGGATCATCCGCACGCTCGGCAAGGGACTCACCGACGTGAAGCCGGCGCAGGGCTTCGCGGCCGAGACCTCGACCGCCTCGACCATCCTCGCCTCCAGCGCCCTCGGTTTCGCCCTGTCGACCACTCAGGTCGCCTCCGGGTCCGTGATCGGATCGGGCCTCGGGCGCCGCGGCTCCACCGTGCGCTGGCGGACCGCGGGACGCATCATGGTCGGCTGGCTGTTCACCCTTCCGGCTGCCGGAGCCGTCGGCGGCGTGATGGCATTCATGGCCGCGTGGCTCGGCGGCTGGGGCATCCTGATCGACGCGGTGTTCGCCGTCGTGGTCATCCTCACGATCTTCCTGCTGTCGCGCCGCAACGCGGTGACGGCGGCCAACGCGATGAGCGAAGTGGCCGAGTCGGGCACCGCGGTCAAGGTGACGCGCAATCCGCCGCCCACGCGTCGGCAGCGAGCCGCTGTCCGAGCCGAGGCCCGTCGTGAGAAGGAGGACGCGAAGTGAGCCTGTCGATCGACTGGATCGCGTTCGTCCAGGTCTTCATCGCGGCCATGATCGCCGCGCTGCTCGTGGTCGGCTTCTACTCGCTCGGACTGCGGCTGCTCGTACGGGCGGGTCGTGTCCCGGTCGTGACGCCGGCCGAGTTCACCGATGCGATCACCGTGATCACCGCGAAGGATGCCCAGCGCGCCGCGAAGGCTGCGGCGAAGGCGGCGAGGAAGAGCCCGCTGACGGCCGGCCAGCGCAAGTTGGCGGCAGTGGGCGCCTACATCTCATTCGGCTTGTGCGGCCTCGCGGTGCTCGGCGGCCTGCTGCTGATCGTCTTCAACCACTGACGACGGATGCCGGCACGCGAGCCGGCATCCGTCGCAGGGTCGGCGTGGCTTCGGTCATCCGGAGATGAAGGTGATCGAGTCGAAGACCGCCTGCGCTTCAGCCAAGAGCGGCTCCTTCGACTTGTCGTCGTACTCCCCGACGGTCAGGATCGCGCGCTCGCCGTCAAGATCGAGCACCCGGTAGGTCTCCCGCTGCGCCACGGACGCGTGGTACCACCGGGTGCAGGAGGAGTTCTCGGAGTGGATGCATATCTTGGAGCCGCTGCAGTCGTCGAGGCTTTCCACTCCCTCCACGGACAGATCGAACTCGACGCCGCTGTACTCTCCGACGGCGACCTCCGTGGCAGCGGTCGCGGTCGTCGACACCTGCGCCGCCAGCGCGTCCGCGAATCCGTCGACCGTGGGAGGGACTGCAGTCAGCGTTCCGGGCCATTGACAGGCGTTCGCCGGGACGTGACTCGCGGTACCGAACCACACGAAGACACCCTCTGAGTCGCCGACATCCTTCTCCAAGACGCCACCGTGGTGGAAGATCCAGCCGTCCGGCAAGGTCACCTCGAACGGTCTCGCCAGGCCGTCGAAGCGGTAGGTTCCGGCTGCGAGCCGGCCATCGGGCAGCGGCGGGGTGGTGGATTCCGCTGCCGCCGCCGACCTGATGGGGGTAGGCGGCTCCGCCGCGGTGCACGCGCCGAGCGTGCCGCAGAGCAGGATCACGGCCGCAAGGCGGATGTGCCGCGATCGTCGGGATCGGTCGGCGCGGGACTGCTGGTGTTGTGCGGACATTTCGCATCCTCTCTTGCAACGGGATGCAGCGATCGGCTGCCTGCCCAGTGCACGCCATCGCGCTATCAGGGCGATATCGCCGGCACGGGTACGGGTATCAGCCCGATATCAGGGCCCTTGACGGATGTCGGGTGCGGTTTCACAGTGTGATCGTGGACCTGCGTGTTCTGGGCGTGCTGACGCTCGAGGAGGGGCGGATCCAACTCGCGCCCCGCGATCGTCTTGTTCTGGCCGCCCTGGCCGTACGCATCGACACACCTGTCACCGCGGAGTCCCTCGCGGCGGCGCTGTGGGGGGAGGACCCTCCCACGTCGTGGTCCAAGGTGATCCCGGGCTGCATCATGCGGCTGCGCCGCCTCATCGCGCCTGCGAGCATCGAAACCTCATCGACCGGATACCGGCTGGTTGCGGACGGCGTCGAGCTCGACGCCGAAAGGTTCGAGCGGCTGATCGCCCGGGGCGGAGAGCTCCTCGAGCTGGGCGAGCCCGATCGCGCCGCGCACGCGCTCGCGCAGGCGCTCGCACTCTGGAGGGGGCAGCCGTTCTCCGATCTGCCCGATTGGGAGCCTGCGCAGATCGCGTCGTACCGGCTCGACGAGATGCGTCTGGCATCGGAGGAGTCCGTCCTCGAGGCGCGGCTGCAAACAGGAGAGCTGCTCGATGTCGTCGCCCAGGCCCGTGCGCGGGTCGCCGAGTCGCCGATGCGCGAGCGTCGATGGGTCATCCTGGGCCTGGCGCAGTACCGCCAAGGCCGCCAGGCCGACGCGCTCGCAAGCGTGCGCCGAGGGCGGGAGCTGCTCGCTGCGGAGCTCGGCTTGGACCCGTGCGCAGAACTCGCCGCGCTCGAGCACGCGATCCTCCGGCAGGACCCCGAGCTCCAGTCCGGGGTCGCATTCCGGGCGCCGAGTACGCAGTGCCCGTACTTCGGTCTCCCGCCGGCCGGTCTGGATGACGCCGAGCGCTATTTCGGACGCGAGGCGGAACTGGACCGAGGGCGGCGGGCGCTCGAGGAGCACGGGGTGCTCATCGTCTCGGGATCCTCCGGCGTAGGCAAGTCCTCGTTCGTCAGGGCGGGCATCGGCGCGCGCATCGCGGCGCGAGGCACGCGCGTAAGCCTCGTCACCCCGGGGGAGCGTCCTGCACAGACGCTGCGGGAGCTCGAGGGCCACGATGAGGAGTCGCTGCTGATCGTCGACCAGTGCGAGCAGGCCTTCGCGAATGACGATCCGGATGAGACTCGGCAGTTCTTCGACGAGCTCGGACGCATGGTGTTCGGGGGCCCGGTCGTCATGGCGATTCGCGCCGATCGGCTCGGAGATCTCGCCGACCTCATGGGCTTCGCCGGGCTGATCCAGTCCCATCTGCTGATGCTCGGGCCGCTGTCGGCCGAGGGGCTCCGCGCGATCATCCAGGAGCCCGCGCGACAAGCAGGCCTCATCCTCGAGCCCGGTCTCGTCGAGATCCTCCTCCGAGACGCAGCCGGCGGAAATCTCCCGTTGCTCTCCCATGCGCTGCGGCAGGTGTGGCAGCGCCGAGAGGGCCGTGTCCTGAGCGTGGACGGCTATCGGGCGTCGGGTGAGATCCGGGGTGCCGTCGCCCAGACTGCCGAGGAGCTGTTCGCCGAGCTCTCCAGCGATGGCGCCCGAGATCTCCGAGACATCCTGCTTCGGCTCGTCGAGCCGTCGCGCGGCGGGGGAGTCATCTGTCAGCGCGTCGATCGTGCCTTCGTGGCAATCGATGACGCCCATGCGCGCGTGGCCGCGAGTCTGGTGGACGCGCGCCTGGTGACCAGCGACGAGGACTCGTTCCAGCTGGCGCACGAAGCCGTCGCACGCGAATGGCCACGGCTGCGGGAGTGGCTGGCGGATGATGTCGAGGGCCAGCGGATCATGCGGCACGTGAACGCTGCCGCGAATGCCTGGGATGCGATGGGACAGCCCGACAGCGAGCTCTACCGCGGGGCCCGATTGAGCGCCACAGTCCAGTGGCGCGAATCGGCGCGGCCCGTTCTGGCGCCGCTGGAAGCCGAGTTCGTGGACGCAGCCCTGGAACGCGAAGCCGCCGACCGTGCCTCCGCCCAGCGCCAGCTGCACATCGAGCGGCGGTCCGTGAAGCGACTGCGCTGGCTCGTCGGCGCCACGGCTTCGCTCGCCGCGGTCGCACTCGCTGTGGGCACCGTCGCCGTGCTCCAGGCAGGAGCAGCGAATGAGCAGGCGGTCATAGAGGACGCACGGCGGGTCGCCGCGCTCGCGAGTGCTGAGCCCGCTCATGAACACGCACTCCTGTTGGCGGTGGAGGCGATCCGGCTCTGGGATGCGCCGGTGACTCGCAGGTCCCTGCTGGAGATTCTGGGCCGCAACCCGAGCATCGAGAGCGTCACGCGAACGAGCAGCGACCTGGGCGTCCAGCAGATGTCGTTGGCGCCCGATGGCACGATCGCCGTCGTTGTCGACACTGATCTGGACGCCAGGGTCATCGACATCGACCGGCGCACCCAAGTCGGTGAGTACTTCATGGAAGACAACGGGCGCGAGACCACCGAGTTCGCAGGGGATGTCGTCCTCGACGCCGTCGAAGGGCCGGATGGCCGGATCGCCCTCAGCGTGCTGGAGGATCCGTGCCAGCCAGATGGGTCGTGCGGCACCTCCGCGATTCGGGCCCTGGACCTCGACGACCCCGCTCGTGACGGAATCACCTTCACGGGGTTCAACGAACCCGCAATCGACATCGAGTTCTCACCGGATCAATCGCTCGCCGCTGCCATTGCACCACTTCCCTGGATCGATGAGCCAGGCAATGTCGCGGTCTGGCGGGTCGATTCCCCTGACGAGCCGATCGTGCTCAACCTTCCCCAGGCGGGATCGAACCCCGGAGCCCCGAACTGGGCTAACGCATTCGGGCGAGTGAGGTTCTCGCCCGATGGCTCCCGTCTCTATGCGAGCGGGTTCGGCCCGACGGCGGTGTTCGACACCCGGACCGGGGCGCTCGTCGGCGAACTCGCAGGCGAAGGCATCCTCGCGGTCAGCCCGGGCGGAGAGTCGGTGCTCATCCGCGAAGGCGACACGGCGGTGCGGATCATCGACCTGGAGGATCCGAGCCGATTCCGCCTGCTGGAGACGCCGAATAGCGTCATCGACGGCGCCTTCAGTCCCGACGGCCGGTTGGTGGTGACAACCGGAGAAGACGGTGCCTTGCTGTGGTCGGCGGGCAGCGGAGCGCTCATGGAGTCGCTCGACGGTCATGTGGGTCCAGTCACATCCGCCGCGTTCCTTCCGACCGGCGAACTGGTGACCGCCGGCACCGACGGGGCACTCATCACCTGGACGCTGGAGGACTGGACCATTTCGTTCCGCGACTGGATACGAGAAGCGAACGAGGATCGGATACCTCGCGATGAGCGCACCCTGGTGTACGAACAGCACGACGGGACCATGGTCGGCATCTCCGCCGATCCGAACATCTGGCTCGATCGGGCGTGCGCAGTCGCCGGGCGCGCCCTCACCGAGCAGGAATGGAGCGTGGTCTTCGAGAGCCGACCATACGATCCTGCCTGCGAGGAAGGCGCGGTCACTGCCCACGAATAGACTCGCCGCATGGTCACCACGCCCCCTCCAGGCGCCGCCGGAGCCTCCGGCGGCGTCGGCCCGGCGGCATCCGTGCAATTCGGGCAGTACCCGCCGGCGCGGCAGACGATCCTGCACCTGAGCGACACGCACCTGCTCGCCGGGAACGTCCCGCTCGGCGGGCGCTACGACACCGCCGCCAATCTGCGTCGCACCCTCGTCGCGGTCGAGAGGCTCGGCATCCGCCCGGACGCGATCGTCTTCACGGGCGATCTGACCGACTTGGGGGAGCCGGCGGCATATCGGGCGCTGAGGGCTGAGATCGACCCGGTCGCGCGGCGGCTGGGCGCTCCCGTGATCTGGGTTGCAGGCAACCACGATGAGCGGCCGGCGATGCGCCGCGAGCTGCTCGATCGCGACCCGACCGAGGAGCCGGTGACGGGCGTGTGGGACCTGGGCGGACTGCGGCTGATCGCGCTCGACACGACGGTGCCGGGCTGGCACCACGGCGATCTCGACGACGAGCAGCTCGCGTGGCTCGGGGCTGAGCTCGCGAGTCCTGCGCCTCACGGAACCCTCCTCGCGATGCATCACCCGCCGCTGCCCTCCCACATCCCACTGTTCGACATCCTCGAGCTGCGTGATCAGAGCAGACTCGCGCGAGTGATCGCCGGCACCGATGTGCGGGGGATCCTGGCGGGTCACCTGCACTACTCCACCAGCGGAACGTTCGCCGGCATTCCGGTGAGCGTCGCGGCCGCCACCTGCTACACGATGGACCTCGCCCGCCCTGCGGCCGAGGTCAACGGAATGGATGCCGGGCAGTCGTTCCATCTCGTCCACGTGTACGACGACACGATCACCCACGCGGTCGTGCCGGTCGTGGATGCCGAGACCGGCGAATACTTCTCCGCGGCATGGGTCGAGCGGATGGCCGCGCTCACACCGGCCGAGCGGCTCGAGGCGTTCTCACGCAAGCCCAAGCGCTGAGACCCGTGACCATTTGACTTCGAGCGCGCTCTAAGTTCTACCGTGGGCGTATGACCCTCACTCACGAAGGGGTTGCAATCTCACGGGCGGCGACCGCCACCGGATTGACGACCTACACGCTGCGCTACTACGAGCGCGCGGGACTGATGCTCGATCCAATCGACCGGGCCTCCTCGACTCATCGCCGCTACACCGACGCGGACATCGGCTGGGTGCAGTTCCTGACCCGGCTGCGCTCCACCGGCATGCCGATCGCGACGATCCGCCAGTACACGGAGCTCGTACGCCGTGGCGACGAGACGATCGAGGCGCGCCGGGAACTGCTGGTGCGTCACCGAGCCGCAGTGCTGAGCCAGCTCGACGACATCACCGCGAGCCTCGCCGCCATAGACATCAAGATCGCCATCTACGAAGAGAAGGTCGCACACGCATGAAGAAGATCACCCTCGGCACAGACGGACCCGTCATCGGCCGCATCGGGCTCGGCCTGATGGGCATGAGCGCGTTCTACACCGGCGCCACGCAGGACGATGAGGGCGCCATCCGCACGATCCATCGTGCTCTGGAGCTCGGAGTCACGTTCCTGGACACCGCCGAGATCTACGGGCCATACCTGAACGAGGAACTGCTGGCCCGTGCGATCGCCGGGCGCCGCGACCAGGTCGTGATCGCGACCAAGTTCGGCACCATCCGCCACAGCGTCGACGAGAAAGGCGGTCTCGACGGCAGTCCTGCGAACGTGCGACTGTCCGTCGAAGGATCGCTCCGGCGGCTCGGCACCGACCACATCGACCTCTATTACCAGCACAGGATGGATCCGAGCACGCCGATCGAGGAAACCGTGGGCGCGCTCGCCGAGCTCATCGCAGAGGGGAAGATCCTGCACTACGGACTGTCCGAGGCCGCTCCGGCGACGATCCGGCGCGCGCACGCCGTCCACCCCGTGACGGCGCTGCAGACGGAGTACTCGCTGTGGAGTCGCGACCCCGAAACCGAGATCCTCCCAACCGTGCGCGAGCTCGGGATCGGGTTCGTGCCCTACTCGCCGCTCGGCCGGGGATTCCTCACCGGGGCGATCCGCTCGCTCGACCAGCTGGACGACGGCGACTTCCGCAAGACGAACCCGCGCTTCGCCGGCGGAAACCTCGACGCCAACATGGTCATCGTCGAGAAGGTGGATGCCGTCGCCGCGCAGATCGGTGCCACCCCCGCCCAGGTGGCTCTGGCGTGGCTTCTCGCCCAGGGCGATGACATCGCACCGATCCCGGGCACGCGGCGGATCGTCGCGCTGGAGGAGAACGTCGGCGCGGATGGCGTGGTGCTTTCCTCGGACCAGCTGGAGGCCCTGGACGCCCTGCAGCCCGCCGCCGGCGAGCGATACGCGGACATGGCTCCGTTGAGTCGCTGAGCGCGCTGACCGAGGGGGCCCGATGCGTCCGTGGGATCGCATCGGACCCGCCCGCGCCGTCGCCGCGCCGTACACCGGCGCGCGGCTCGATGTCCGCTGTGTACAGGGGCCATTCAGAGGCACGCGAGTAACCTCGAAGCATCCCCTTCACATCGCCGTGACTTACCCACAAGGACGCACACATGGCTCTGGACGCAATGACGCGAACCCGTATCGAGACCGATTCACTGGGATCCATGGAGATCCCGGGGGATGCCTATTGGGGCATCCACACCGCACGCGCTCTCGAGAACTTCCCGATCTCCAAGCGGCCGATCTCGGTCTACAAGGACCTGGTCCGAGCGCTCGCGATGGTCAAGCAGGCCTCCGCGCGTGCCAACCGCGACATCGGCGCACTCGATCCTGACAAGGCCGATCTGATCGACCGCGCGTCGCAGCTCGTGATCGACGGCGAGTATCACGATCAGTTCATCGTGGGCGTCATCCAGGGCGGCGCCGGCACCTCGACCAACATGAACGCCAACGAGGTCATCACCAACATCGCGCTCGAGCTCGCCGGGCGCGAGAAGGGCGACTACGCGTTCCTCTCGCCGATCGACGACACGAACCGCAGCCAGTCCACGAACGACGTGTACCCCACGGCGATCAAGGTCGGCCTCGGCCTGGACCTGCTGACGCTGCTCGACGAGCTCGACCTGCTGCGCCGTGCGTTCCTGGCCAAGGCCGTCGAGTTCCACGACATCCTCAAGGTCGGACGCACGCAGCTGCAGGATGCGGTGCCCATGACCCTCGGGCAGGAGTTCCACGGATTCGCGACTACCCTCGGCGAGGACCACAGCCGCCTCAAGGAGAACGCGTACCTGCTCTGCGAGATCAACATGGGCGCCACCGCGATCGGCACCGGGATCACGACGCACCCCGATTACGGCAAGGCGGTCCTGCAGCACCTGCGAGGGATCACCGGCCTGGACCTCGACCTGGCCACCGACCTGGTCGAATCCACCAGCGACACCGGCGCGTTCATGTCGTTCTCGTCGACGCTCAAGCGCAATGCGATCAAGATGTCGAAGATCTGCAACGACCTCCGCCTGCTCTCCTCCGGACCCCAGGCGGGATTCGGCGAGATCAACCTGCCGGCGCGCCAGGCCGGCTCCAGCATCATGCCGGGCAAGGTCAACCCGGTCATCCCCGAGGTCGTCAACCAGGTCGCGTTCGCGGTGGTCGGCGCCGACATGACCGTGACGATGGCCGTCGAAGCCGGGCAGCTGCAGCTGAACGCGTTCGAGCCGGTCATCGCGCACTCGCTGTTCCAGTCGATCACCTGGATGCGGCGCGCGATGCACACCCTGCGCGTCAACTGCGTCGACGGCATCACGGCCAACACGGAGCGTCTCGGCGCGATGGTGGGGGCATCCGTCGGGGTCATCACCGCGCTGACGCCGTTCATCGGCTACGCCGCGGCCGCCGCTCTCGCCAAGACCGCGCTGCTGACCGGTCGCAACGTCGCGGATCTCGTCGTCGAGGCCGGACTGATGACGCGCGAGGAGTGCGCCAAGCAGCTCTCGCCGGCGCGCCTGTCGGGCCTGGAGACCGCAACCGCGGCGATTCCGGTCATCGCTCCGGAGGTGGAGCCGGCGGACGCCGACGCCTGAACCGAGCCGCGGGCGGGGGGGGATTGCCCGGCGACCTCGGCGACCGCTAGCGTTCGAAGGCACAGATCCCACTCGAGAGGACCTCGCCATGTCAGATCCGCAGAACCCCGACGTTCCCGCTGTGCCGCCCGCGTCTCCGCCGCCGCCCGCCTACGACGCACCGCCGCCGGCCCACGACGCACCACCGCCCGCGGCTCCGGCACCGTATGACGCCGCCCCGCCCGCCTACGACCCGCCGCCGAGTGCGTACGACGTTCCGCCTCCCGCGCCCGAGCCTGCCCCGCCGGCCTACGCTGCCGCGCCGCCCGCGTACGGGACCGCGCCCGCCGCTCCGCCCGCGTACGGCGCTGCACCGCCCGCGCCCTATGGCGCACCCGCGAACCCGACGATCCCCGGCAAGACGATGGGCATCGTCGCCTTCATCCTGTCGTTCTTCGTCCAGCTGATCGCGCTGATCCTCGGCATCGTCGCGCTCGTGCAGAGCAGGAAGGCCGGCTACAAGAACGGCTGGGCCCTCGCCGCGATCATCATCAGTGCGATCCTTCTGGTGATCGGCATCATCATCGCGATCTTCGCATTCATCACGCTCGGCGCCGCTGCATCGTTCGCCAACGACGTCTATCAGGCCTGTCTCGCCGTCGACTTCTCCGGCACGGTCACCGTGCAGGGTGTCGAGGTGAGCTGCACCGGGCTCGAAGGCACACGCTGATCAGCGCTCGCCGTCTCAGTCCAGGATCCGGCAATGCGTCGTCAGGGCGCCGATGCCGTCGATGCCCACCGTGACCGTCGATCGGTCGCGCAGGAACACCTGCGGGTCCCGCGAGTAGCCCGCGCCGCCCGGACTCCCCGTGGAGATCAGCGTGCCGGGCAGAAGCGTGACCGACTTCGACAGGTGCGCGATCAACGCCGAGACCGGGCGCACCATCTGAGCGGTCGATGCGTCCTGCAGCGTGTGGCCGTCCAAGACGGTCCAGATGTGCAGATTCTGCGGGTCGGGAACTTCGTCGGCTGTCACGATGAACGGACCTGTCGGCGTGAACCCGTCGAACGACTTGCATCGTGACCACTGCGCCTCGGAGTACTGGATGTCGCGCGCGGTGATGTCATTGACGACGGTGTAGCCCCACACGTGCGAGAGCGCGTCCTCCGCGGAGACATCCTTGGCCGGCCGTCCGATGATGACGCCGAGTTCGGCCTCATAGTCGACGGACTCGCTGAGCGAACGCGGCCAGACCGTGGTGGAGTCGTGCCCGGCGAGCGAATTCGGCCACAGCACGAACACTGTGGGGGTCGAGTCGGTCTTCAAGCCCAGCTCGCTCGAATGGGCGGCGTAGTTCAATCCGATCGCGAGGATCACCGGCGGCCTGAGCAGCGCGGATGCGTAGCGAACCTCGCCGAGCGGATGCCGTGACCCGGCATCCGCGGCGGTCTGGCGCACCCGCTCGAGCAGTTCGTCACCGCCTGCGATCAGCTCCTCGAGGAAGCGGGGCGCGCCGGGGAAGAGCTCTTCGACGATGAGCGCGGTGTCGTCCTGCACGACGGCGAGCCGAGGCTCCTGCGACCCGGGGAGGGACACGTGGGCGAAGCGCATTGTTCCACGCTACCCGGCTGGCGTGCCCCGCGCGGTGCGATCCCTGCACCCATAGGCTGTGCGCATGACGTATGACCCGAGGCAGCCCGAGTCCTCGAACCAGGCCGATCGACCGTCCCTGACGCCGCCACCGTTCCCCTCGGCGCTCGCACAGCCTCGGATCTCGCACGGCGCCTCGATCGCCCCCGCACCGACCTCTCCGGCCGCGGTGCCCGTGCCGCCTCGTGCCGGCCGCACCGCCCCCGTGTGGATCATCGGCGTGATCGTGCTCATCCTCGTCGGGCTGGTCGGGTACTTCCTCAACGCGATCGGGCCGGCGGCGTCGATCATCGGGATGCTGCTCGCGATCATCCCACTGGTCGTCGTGCTCCTTGCCGTTCGACTGATCGACCGCTGGGAGCCCGAGCCGCGTGGACTGCTCGTCCTCGCGGTCGCGTGGGGAGCCGTCGCTGCCGTGGGCATCACGCTCGGCGTCGACATCCTCATCACCCTCGTCCTCGGCACGGACGACTCGCCGATGCGCGAGGCGTTCTCCGCGGTCGTCCAGGCGCCGATCGTCGAGGAGTTCGCAAAGGGGCTCGGCGTCTACCTGATCTTCGTGACCGCCAGACGTGCGTTCGACGGCCCCGTCGACGGCGTGGTCTACGGGGCACTGATCGGCGCCGGCTTCGCGTTCACCGAGAACATCCAGTACTTCGCGATCAGCTTCATCGAAGGGGGAGCAGCCGATGCGTCGGCGACGTTCTTCGTGCGCGGCATCCTCTCGCCGTTCGCCCATGTCATGTTCACGAGCATCACCGGGTTCGCGCTCGGCCTGGCGGCGCGTCGGGGCTACAGCGCCGGACGAGCCGTCGGCCCATGGATGCTGGGCATGGTCGGCGCGATGGCCCTGCACGCCCTCTGGAACGGGTCGGCGGTCTTCGGCGACTTCTTCCTGCTGTATCTGACCCTGCAGGTGCCGCTGTTCGTCGGGTTCATCCTGGGGGTCATCGCGCTGCGCCGCGAGGAGGCGCGGGTCACGCGCGCACGCCTGGGCGACTATGCGGCCGCGGGGTGGTTCACGCCGCAGGAGGTCGACATGCTCGCGACCGGACAGGGTCGCAAGGCGGCGCTCGCCTGGGCTCGCGGCCTCCGTGGGGACCGCACCTCGACCATGAAGCAGTTCATCGCCGACGCCACCTCACTGGCGGCGGCGCGGCAGAGGGCGATCAGCGGGCGGGACAAGAATGCCCGCGAGGATGAGCACGCGCTGCTGGCGCGCACGACCGCCGCTCGTGCGGCGATGTTCGCGCCCTGAGAAAGACCCAGCGCCCGGTGCCGCGGCAATGCCTGCGTAACAACCGGGCGCTGAGTTGGCCTGCCCTCAGCGTGCCGTGGCGTCGACGGCCTGTCAAGGGCCGCGGCCGTCGCCTCGCGTTGACCGCGGACGGGCGCTCGGGTTGTATGGAGTCATGACAGATGACCGCACGAAGCCCGAGATCGATGCCCCCGAGGGCCCCGCACCCGAAGAACTCGTCATCCGCGACCTGATCGTCGGAGACGGCGCCGAGGCCAAGCCGGGCGACACCGTGACCGTCCACTACGCCGGAGTGGAGTACGAATCCGGCGAGGAGTTCGACTCGTCGTGGAACCGAGGCGAGAGCATCCAGTTCCCGCTCCGCGGGCTGATCCAGGGCTGGCAGGACGGCATCCCCGGCATGAAGGTCGGCGGGCGGCGCGAACTCGTGATCCCCCCTCACCTGGCCTACGGCCCGGCCGGCGGCCACTTCCTCGGCGGGAAGACCCTGATCTTCGTGATCGATCTCATCGCCGTCGGCTAGAACGTCTGAACGATCGAAAGGCCCGGATGCTGCGGCATCCGGGCCTTTCTCCTGCAATTTGCATTCAATGGAATAGATCTGTGCAGTGCGTGTTATTGCTCATGACCGCGTCGCGCACAGCGACGTCCAACCGACACGAAGGATCACCATGACCGACACGACCACGATCGATGTTCCCGGCTACCGCTCCGGCACCTGGGTTTTGGACCCCTCGCACAGCGAGGTCGGATTCACCGTCCGCCACATGATGATCTCGAAGGTGCGCGGGCACTTCGCGATGAAGAGTGCGACGCTGATCGCGCCGGAGAACCCGCTCGAGGCCAAGGTCGAGGCGCACGTCGACGCGACTTCGCTCGACACGAAGGACGAGGGTCGCGACGCCCACCTGCGCTCCGCCGATTTCTTCGACGTCGAGACCTACCCGTCGATCGACTTCGTCTCGACCGGCGTCCGTGTCGAGGACGGCGAGATGCTCGTCGACGGCGACCTCACGATCCGCGACACGACCAAGCCCGTCACGTTCGAGTTCGACTTCGGCGGCTTCGGAGCCGACCCGTGGGGCAACTACAAGGCGGGCGCGACGGCGAAGACGGTCATCAACCGCGAGGACTTCGGTCTGACCTGGAACGCCGCCCTCGAGACCGGCGGCGTCCTCGTAGGCAAGGACGTCACGATCACGCTCGACCTGCAGGGCGCCCACCAGGCCTGAGCAGTTCACACGAAGAGGGGATGCTGCGGCATCCCCTCTTCGTCGTCTCAGGCGGCGGCAGAGCGCCGTCGCAGGTGGATGCGGTCCTGAGCGAGCAGGATGCCGAGGAACACCACGATCGCCCCGACCGGCTCGTTCCAGGACAGCTCTTCGCCGAGGACCAGGATGCCGAGCCCCACGCCCACCACCGGGGTGATGTACGTCACGGTCGAGGCCCTCGTCGGTCCCCATGCACGCAGCGTGTTCTGGTTCCAGATGTAGGCCACACCCGTGCCGAGGCAGCCGAGCAGCACCACACTGCCGATGATCCACGGATCGAGCGCGACCGGCGTCAGCGCGATGAACGGCGTGAGCACGAGCATGATCGCCGCGGCGATGCCGATGTTCAGGAATGAGAACACCAGCGCGCTCATGCCGGAGTTCGAGACGAACTTGCGCATGTACGCGAGGCTGAACCCGTAGCAGGCCGTCGCCCCGAGGATCGCGAACTGCGCCACGAGGCTCTGGTTCAGATCCAGCCCCTGCCAGGGCGCGATGATCACCATCACGCCGAGGATTCCGACGAGGATGCCCGCGATCTGGACGAGCTTGAGCCGTTCGACGCGGAAGAGCAGCCCGGCCATCACTGCGGTCATGATCGGCGTCGTCGCGTTGTAGATGCTCGCAAGACCCGAAGTCACGTGCTGCTGCGCCCACGAGAACAGCAGGAACGGCACGACGCAGAACGAGATCGCGAGCACCGTCATGTGCGCCCACAGCTTCACTCGGCGCGGGAGCGGGTCGCGGCGCAGCGCCACGAACAGACCGAGCGTCAAACCCCCCAGCACGAGGCGGGACCAGGCCACCTGCGCAGGGGAGATGCCCTCGAGAGCGACCTTCATGAACAGGAAGCTCGATCCCCAGATGATCCCGGTCAGGATGAACTGCACGACGATCGACCCGGAGGACGGGATGCGATCCTTCGCGAGCGGCGTCGCGGCCGCGAGGGCCGTGTCGGCGGTCGCGGGCGATTCGATGGGCACCCGGCGACTCTAGCCGCGGACTGCGGCCTGCGGGTTCGGCGAGGGATGCCGCGTCCGAAATCCGCCGGTGTACGGCGGTCCGACGACGGCGGCCGTGGGCGCGGTGGAGGTCCTAGGGCTCCGGGTGCTCGGCGTCGTAGAGCCGGAACCGCGGGCTCAGGCGGACCAGCAGTGAGACCAGCCCGATGATGACGAAACCGCCGAGGAGCGGCGGGAACCACAGGGCCGTGAGCGTCGCGAGCGTCCCGGCGTAGAGCGCGCCGAGCCTCGGGCCACCCGCCACCACCACGATGAACACGCCCTGCAGGCGACCGCGGATGGCGTCGGGAACCGCGGCCTGCACCATCGTGTTGCGGAAGATCGAGCTCACGTTGTCGGCACCGCCGGAGACCACCAGACAGAGGGCGGCAGCGACGATCAGCACGATGTTGGGCGTCGTGGGACCCACCGCCGCGGGCGCGAACCAGCCCAGTGCCGCCGCGCCGAGGACGAGACCGAACGCCGCGATCGAGCCCCCGTAGACGAGGATCGCCCGCTCGATGCCGAGACCCTGACGGCGCACACGACCTGCCGGCCCCGAGAACAGGCTCGAGAAGAACGCGCCGACGGCGACCGAGGCCGTCAGCGCCCCCGTCGTGATCGGCCCGCCGCCGAGCAGCACGGCACCGACCGCGGGAAGCAGCGCGAGGGGCTGTCCGAACGTCATCGCGGTGATGTCGAGGATGAACTGCAGCCGGATGTTCGATGCCCGCCGGAGGAATCGCCAGCCGTCGCGGAGGGATTCCAGCCCGGGCCGGACGATCACGCCTTCCGGCTTGATGCTCGGCAGCGTCCACAGCCCGAGGAAGAGCGACGACATCAGGAGGACGTCGATCGAGTAGGTCCACGCGTAGCCGGCGAAGGCGACCAGGATGCCGGCAAGGGCAGGGCCCGCCATCACCATGATCCCGAACGTGATGCCGTTGAGCGCCGAAGCGGCCGGGAGCAGCTCGCGGGGGAGCAGGCGCGGGACGATCGCCTGGCGCGCCGCCATCACGACGGTGTTCGCCGCCGAGTTCACGATGCTCAGGGCGTAGAGCCACCAGACCGTCTCCAACTGCGCCCAGGCCAGCGCGGCCAGCAGCACGGTCGAGGCGAGGGTGATCGTCGCCGCGATGAGCGCCACCCGGCGGCGATCGAACGCATCTGCCAGCATCCCGCCGTACAGGCCTGCGATGATCATCGGCAAGAGCCCCGCGACGGCGATCATCGCGACGGCGAACGTCGACCCGGTGAGGTCGTACATGTGCAGCATGATCGCCACGATCGTCAGCTGCCCGCCGAGCCCCGCAAGAGTGGAGCCGAGCCACATCCGGGTGAACGCGGGGCTGGCCCGGAATGGGCTGAGGTCGATGAAGTGATCTCGACGCAGCCCGGGCATCCTTCGAGGCTATCTCGCGGCGAAGCCCCGATTAACTGCGCAGGCGGGCGGCTGGTAGACTCTTCAGGTTGCCGTTCGATCGGCCGCGGATAAAGAGCGCTCGCGCATCAGGCGTCGGGCACCGCGCAATGAGGAGAAAGGGGATCCCATCTATGGCACTCGAATCTGACGTCAAGAAGGCGATCATCGAACAGTACGCGACGCACCCCGGTGACACCGGATCCCCCGAGGTGCAGGTCGCGATGCTGACGCAGCGCATCAAGGACCTCACCGAGCACCTCAAGGAGCACAAGCACGACCACCACTCGCGTCGTGGGCTGTTCCTGCTCGTCGGTCAGCGCCGTCGTCTGCTCGGCTACCTCCAGGACATCGACATCGCGCGCTACCGCTCGCTGATCGAGCGTCTGGGGCTGCGGCGCTAGCCGCAGTTCATCCTGAGCGAGCCCGCGCGAGCGGGTGAGCCGAAGGGCCGCTAGTCGCACCCAGCGCATATCGCTTTCTCGGAAGGCCGTCCCAGGTGTGGGGCGGCCTTCCGCTTTGCGCCGCGGCAGGGGCGTCTTACAGCAGGCCCAGCTCGGTCGCCCTGGTGACCGCCGCGCTGCGATTCGGCGCGTCCAGCTTGCGGTAGATGTGCGCCATGTGCGTCTTGATCGTGTTGACCGACACGAAGAACTTCGCGGCGAGCTCGGCGTTCGTGAGCCGCGTCGGCAGGTAGGCCAGCAGTTCCCGCTCGCGATCGGTCAGAGGCTCGGTCAGCTCGCAGGTCGCGTCGGGGCGGAAGTGCTCGCGGGCGCGGTCGAGCACCTCGGCGCGGAACGGCGTCGAGGCGGCCGGGAGGTTCGCGATCAGTCTGATGACCTCCGGCCCGGCCCACAGGAAGACCGATACGATTCCGTGCTCGCCGGCCAGCTCGAGCGCCGCGCTCAGGCAGGCCCGCGACTCGGCGGCGCGGCCCTCGACGTGCGCGAGCCACCCGCAGAGGACCTCACGTTCGACGGTCGAAATCGGCACCGCTTCGTGGGCTTGGAATCCGGACCCCTCCAGCAGAGCGCGCGCGTCGCCGCCGCGGCGGGCCGTGAGGGCCTCGGCGATCGCCTCGACGCGCAGCGGCGTCCAGCCTGCGGGAGGGCGCGCGATCGCGCCGGTCTCGCCCGACAGGCGGCGGGCACGGTGCGTCGCCGCGTCGAGGGCATCCTGCACGATCGAGGGCGGAGTGCTCACCGGTTCCGCGGCCGGGTCCCTCGGCGCGCCCGCGAGAACAGCTTCGAGGGCGGCGATCCACATGAGCTGGGTGCGCTGGTTGGAGGCGGCTCTCACGCCGCCCTCGTGCAGCGCGAACGCGGCAGTCTGGGGGCGACCTCGGTGGATCGCGACCATCACGAGGGCGAGATACGCATCCGCCGGGGCGGGGTGGACGAGCAGGCCGACATCCCGGGCGAGTTCGAGCGCCTCGTCGGCCAGCGCCTTGGCGATGCCGAGCCGCCCGGCCCACGCCTCCACGAGGGCCATCGACCCGGCGAGATGCACCCGGTACGCGGAGTACTGGGCGCCGGGGGAGTCGAGGGTGCGGGCGAGCCACTGATGGGCGGCGACCAGGTCACCGGCGAAGAGATACGCCCGCCCGCGCGAGCCGAGCGCGAGCGTCTGCAGCAGCGCGCGGTCCGTGAGGCCGATCAGGTCGGGCACGGGGACGTCGGGGTGCTCGCGCAGCAGGCGGAGTGCGTCGCGTGCGGCCTCCAGCGACATCGAGGCCGGTGCGCGGAACTGGACGAGGGCGGCGGTGTAGGTCTGGACGATGAGCATGAGTCCGGGCTCGAGGGCGTCGTTGGCCGCGAGTTCGCGGAGCACATCCTCCCCGAGCGCGAACTGGCCGCTCATGCCGAGCACGATCCCGTAGAGCGCCTCGGCCTCGGGTCGGGCCCGGCGTTCGGCCTCGGGCACGGCGGCGAGCCAGCGGACCATCGATGTCGTCTGCCCGCGCTCGAACACCTCCCGCCCGCGCGCCATGATGAGATCCATCGCGCTTCCCCAGGACCGCGCCTGCAGCTGGCAGTCGATCGCAGCGGCCAGGTCGCCGTGCTCCGCATGCCACACCGACGCCGCTGACAGGATGCGCGCCTCCTCCTGCGGATACCGGGCACGCACGCGGTACCGCAGCAGATCGCGGAAGAGATGGTGGAACCGGAACCACTCGTGGCCTCCGTCGATCGGAACCAGGAACATCGAGTCCCGTTCCAGTTCATCCAACAGCGACGCCGCATCTGCGACGTCGAGCACCGACTCCACGAGGCCCGGCGACATCCGGTCCAGCACGGACAGCCGCAGCAGCAGGTCGCGCCGGTTCTCGGTCTGCGCGCTGAGGACCTGTTCGCTCAGGTACTCCGAGATGAAGCGATCCGTGCCCGCCAGGCGGCGGGCGAACTGGTCCGGATCGTCCTGGTGCCGCATCCCGATCGCGGTGAGCTGGACGCCCGCGGCCCACCCCTCCGTGCTGTCCATGACGGAGGTCACCGTTGCGGTCGAGGCCGGGACCCCGGCGATGCGGTGCAGCACCTCCGCGGCGACCTCGTCGTCGAACGCGAGCTCTGCCTGGCGCAGCTCGACGAGGGCGTAGCGCAGCCGGTGCTTGCTCCACGCGAGCCGGATGTCCACCCGCGACGAGAACACCATATGTGTGTCGGCAGGGAGGTGGTCGGCCAGCCACCATAGATCGTTCACGATCGCACGGTTGGAGAGGTTGTGCAGATCGTCGAAGACCAGCACGGTGCCCGGGTGGTCGGCCAGCAGCGCGACGAGCGACTCGAGGAGCGGTCGGCCCAGGCCGCCACCGCCGATCGTCAGCAGCGGGCCGAGTTCTCCTGCCGACGGCGAGATCGCGCGGAGGCCGGCCAGCAGCCGGCGGCAGAACTGGATCGGATCGTCATCGACGGGGTCGACATCGAGCCAGACGAATCGACGATCGGGCCGGGATTCGGCCCATTGCGACAGCAGCACGGTCTTGCCCGAGCCAGCGGGCGCGACCACCAGACTCAGGGGCGCGCCGAGGGCGCTGTCCAGGCGCGCCCGGAGCTCGGGGCGGTCGACGGCGTGCGGTGGAGAAGGAGGCGAAGTGGTCACGATCGGAGCATTCCGCTGTCAGTATTCCAGTGCGCCGGGCCGAATCATCCTGATGGGATGACGGAGCGACACAATCGGCAGACGAAAATAGCCCTCAGACCGGCTCCCCGCCGGCCAGGGAGGCCACCGTGACGTCGCAGATCTTCGAAGTGGTGGTGCGGGGAAGGATGAGCGCGGAGCTCATCGCCGCGCTCGACGGCTTCACGATCGACACGGGAGCGGACGGGCTGACCAGGGTCATCGGGGACGTGCCGGACCAGCCCCGGCTGCTCGGACTGCTCGGCGCGTTCGACGACCTGCACATCGAGGTCGTCTCCGTGAATCCCGTGAGCCCCGGCCACTGAACCATCGATACGCGGCACGGCGTGTCGCGGCAAACAGAAACGAGGAGAAGAACATGCCCCTTCGCAGAATGGGTCGCCCCGGCCTTATCGGCATGGCTGCCCGCACGGCTGTGGTGGCCGGTACCGCAACCGCGGTCAGCGGCAGCGTGTCGCGTCACCAGCAGGAGAAGGCACAGGGCCAGTACGAGCAGCAGCAGTACGAGGCCGCCCAGCAGCAGGCGCAGATCGATGCCGCCGCACAGGCGGCCGCAGCGCAGTACGCTCAGCCGGCCGCCGCGCCGGCGGCGCCCGCCGCTCCCGCGGCGGGTGGCACTGACATCGTGGCGGAGCTGCAGAAGCTCGCCTCGCTGAAGGATGCCGGCATCCTCAGCGAGGAGGAGTTCGCCGCCGCGAAGGCGAAGCTCCTCGGCTGACCGGATCGTCGACTCATCGGCGATCCGAGCGATCGCCGATGAGGCGATGACCGCCGCAGGTCAGGCCGATGCCTGCGCCCGCGCGGCCACCAGGTCGGCGTGGTGGATCGCGGCGACGTCGGGATGCGCCCGCAGCCGAGACTTGAGCGCGTTCTCGCCGTACAGCGCGTGGATCGGGTTGTTCGGGTCTTCGGTGACGCCGCGGGCCTCAGCCGCGAGCGCCGCCGGCAGTTCGATGATCGGCAGCCGGGCGCCGAGTTCGGGGTTGAAGAAGAACGGAACCGAGATGCGGTCGTCGGGGTACTTCGGTGAGATGACCCGGTGGTTCGTGGCGATCAGGTAGCCCTGCGTCGCGTACTCGAGCAGCTCGCCGATGTTCACGACGAAGGCTCCCGGCACCGGTGGGGCGTCCACCCACTGCCCGTCGCGTTCGACCTGCAGGCCGCCCTTGCCCGGCTCGACCCAGAGCAGCGTCAGCACCCCCGAGTCCTTGTGGGCGCCGACCCCCTGCTGCGGGGTCGGGTCTTCCTTGCCGGGATAGCGGACGATCTTGATGAGCGTCGAGGGTTCGCCGAAGTGCTGGTCGAAATACGATTCGTCGGCGCCGAGCGCGACCGCCCAGGCTCGCAGGAGCTTGCGCGCGACGCCGGAAAGATGGTCGTGCCACTCCGCGACCACGTCGCGCAACTCCGGCTGTGCATCCGGCCACAGGTTCGGACCGATCAGTCGCGCGTAGTCGGGCGCATCCCGGTCGGCGATCGCCTCGCGCTCGGGACCGATGTCGATCTGCTCCCGCCAGTCGATCCTGCCCTGCGTGCGCTCGCCGCCGATCCGCGTGTACCCGCGGAAATGCGGGCTCGTGACGTTCTCGATCGCGAGCTTGTCGGCCTCGGGCAGGGCGAAGAAGTCGCGTGCCGCCCGATGCAGGCGGGACTCGAGCTCGGCGGAGATTCCCGTGCCGGTCAGATAGAAGAATCCGACGTCGTGCGTCGCCGCGCGCAGGTCGTCGCGAAAGGCGGCAGCGGCCTCGGCGCCGCCGTCGAGGCGCGACAGATCGAGAACGGGCAGCGAGAGTTCAGCCATTCCCCGACGATAGGCGGCGAAGGAATAGGGCGGCGCAATGTTGCATCGGATTACCTCGCGCGGCTCCGGCGTCTTTTGACCGTCGGCGTCGGGCCGGGTAGCGTTAGTGAGGTGAGGGTTACCTAACCTTCACGAACGCACACGACTTCCGAGAGTGCCCGTGCTCGCCACCTTCCTCATCGGCCTCCGCGAAGGCCTCGAAGCCGCCCTTGTCGTCGGCATCCTCGTGGCCTACATCACCCGCATCGGCCGCCGCGAGGTGCTCCCGCGCATGTGGGGCGGAGTCGGCCTGGCCATCGCCCTCTCGCTCGCGATCGGCGCGATCCTCACGTTCGGCGCCTACTCGCTGACCTTCGAGGCGCAGGAGATCATCGGCGGCACCCTCTCGCTCATCGCCGTCGCGATGGTGACCTGGATGATCTTCTGGATGCAGAAGACCGCCCGCACGCTCAAGGCCAGCCTCGAGGGCGGCATCGACCGCGCGCTCGCCCAGGGCAGCCTCTGGGCGCTCGTGGCGATCGGCTTCGTCTCGGTCGCGCGCGAGGGCATCGAGACGACGCTGCTGCTGTGGTCGATGGTGCAGTCGTTCGGCGACGCGCCCGCCGCCCTGCTCGGTGCGCTGCTCGGGCTGCTCGCCGCGGTCGTGCTCGGCTGGCTGCTCGCCCGCGGGATGCTGCGCCTCGACCTGCGCCGGTTCTTCATGTGGACCGGGGCGTTCCTGATCATCGTCGCCGCCGGAGTGCTCGCGTACGCCGTGATGGACCTTCAGGAGGGCGGCGCGCTCCCTGGTCCGTTCGGGCCGCTCGCGCCGATCGATGAGGCCACCGGCGCAGTCATGGTCGGCCTCGCGGGGGTCCCCTTCGGCTGGGCCTTCGATGTCACGGGGCAGATCCCGCCGGGATCGGCGTTGGCCGTCGTGCTGCAGGCGACAGTGGGATTCATGCCGCGGATGTCCTGGCTGCAGGTGATCGCCTGGGCGCTGTACGTCGCGATCGTCGGCTCGTTCTTCATCCGCGGCGTGCGCGCCGGCCGCCGCCCCGCGCCCGCCGCCTCAGCCTCGGCCGGCGCCTCGGCTCCGGCGCCCGCAGATCTCCGCACCTCCGCAACGCCCGAGCCTCACGATTCCCTACATCAAGGAGCAGCATGACCTCCCCCCGCATCCTCGGCGCCATCGGCGCCGTGGCTCTGTCCTCCGTCGTCCTGGCGGGCTGTGTCGCCAAGAGCGAGGCGGCCGCGGCCGACGGGCTCACGGTGAGAGCGACGGACACCGGCTGCGAGGTCTCTGACGCCGCTGCGGCGAGCGGCACGCTGACATTCGACGTGACCAACGCGGGCGCGGATGTCACCGAGTTCTATCTGCTGGCCGAAGACGGACTGCGCATCGTCGGCGAGGCGGAGAACATCGCTCCCGGCGCCTCCCGCACGCTGACGGTCGTCGCCCAGCCCGGGGAGTACTTCACGGTGTGCAAGCCCGGCATGATCGGCGAGGGGGTGGGACGGACGTCCTTCACCGTCTCGGGCGAGGCCGTCGCGATCGATGGACCGGATGCCGAGCAGAAGCAGCAGGCAGTCGACCTCTACGCCGCGTTCGTCAAGGACCAGGTCTCGCAGCTCGTGCCCGAGGTCGACGATTTCGTCACCGCCTACGAGTCCGGTGCGGATGATGCCGCCCGGGCCGCGTTCCCGCAGGTGCGCGCGTACTACGAGCGCATCGAGCCCATCGCCGAGGCGCTGGGCGACCTCGACCCCCGCATCGACTATCGCGAAGTGGATGCGGTCGCCGAGGGACTGGATTGGACCGGGTTCCACCGCATCGAGAAGGATCTGTGGGTTCCGGCACAGGACGCGCTCAACGCCGACGGTGAGACCCCGGCCTGGCAGGACTGGGCGCCCTCGACCGCCGACGAGCGTGCCGCCTTCGGGGACCAGCTGGTCGCCGACGTGTCCGAGGTGTACGACTATGTCCACTCCGCCGAGTTCGTGGACGCACTGACGACCCAGGGCATCACCGGTCTCAGCAACGGCGCGATCGCGCTGCTCGACGAGGTCGCGATGGGCAAGATCACCGGCGAGGAGGACTGGTGGTCGGGTACCGACCTCTGGGACTTCGCGGCGAACGTCGAAGGCTCGAAGATGGCGTTCTCCCTCGCGCGCGACTTCGCCGCCGCCAAGGGCGACGAGGGCGCTGCGCTGGTCGACGAGATCGATGCCGGTTACGCCGCCCTGGAGGAGTCGCTCGCCGAGCACGGCTCGCTCGCCGCCGGCTTCGTGAACTACTCCGAGCTCACGGAGGACGACAAGCGCGAGTTCACCGATCTCATCAACGCGCTGGCCGAGCCGCTGTCGCAGCTCACGGTCACCGTGCTGGAGTGACGTGACCGACGACGACACTCAGTCAGGGTCAGCGAGCGATTCCGGCGCCGACCCGTCCGTCGAGGCGGGCGTGAGCCGTCGAGGGCTCCTCGGACTGGTGGGCGCCGGAGCGGCCGGCGTCGCGATCGGAGCGAGCGCAGGCATGGCCGGCGGGCTGGGCGTCGCACGCGCGACAGAGCGCGCGAGCGCGGCATCCGAATACGACTTCTTCGGCCTGCACCAGGCGGGGATCACGACCCCCGTGCAGGACCACATGCACTTCGCGGCGTTCGACATGATGGCCCGCACCGACCGCGAGGACCTCATCTCGCTGCTGCAGGACTGGTCGTATGCCGCATCGCGCATGACCCGGGGGCTGGAGGTCAGCGCCACCGGCGCGGTCGGAGGCTCTCCGGAGGCGCCACCCGATGACACCGGCGAAGCGCTCGGGCTCACGGCCAGCGGGCTCACGATCACCTTCGGCTTCGGGCCGACCCTGTTCACGGTCGACGGCGTCGACCGATTCGGGATCGCGGACCGCCGGCCGACGGTGCTCGAGCGGCTGCCTGCGTTCCTCGGCGACGACCTCGATCCGGATGCGTCCGGCGGCGACCTCTGCATCCAGGCGTGCGCGGACGATCCGCAGGTCGCCGTGCACGCGATCCGCAACCTGAGCCGCATCGCGTTCGGGCGTGCGAAGATCCGCTGGTCGCAGATGGGCTTCGGCAGGACGTCGCGCACGACGTCGGCTCAGGCCACGCCGCGGAATCTGTTCGGGTACAAGGACGGCACGGCGAACATCCTCGCCGACGACCGCGCGTCGCTGCGCGACCACGTGTGGGTCGCCGACTCGGACTCGCCGGCCTGGATGGCGGGCGGCTCATACCTCGTGGCCCGCAAGATCGCGATGCTCATCGAGACGTGGGACCGTGTGAGGCTGTCCGAGCAGAACACGATCATCGGCCGCGACAAGGGGGAGGGGGCCCCGCTGTCAGGGGGCGACGAGTTCACCGAACCCGACTTCACGGCCACGGATGCCGCGGGCGCCCCGCTCATGCCCGAGACGAGCCACGTGCGCCTGGCGCACCCCGACATGAACGGCGGCGTGCGGATCCTCCGCCGCGGGTACAACTTCGTGGACGGCAACACCGACCTCGGCCGTCTGGATGCCGGACTGTTCTTCCTGTCGTATCAGCGGGCACCCGAGCAGTTCGTCACGCTGCAGCGGTCGCTGTCGACGGACGTGATGAGCGAGTACATCCGGCACACCGGATCGGGACTCTGGGCGGTCCCTCCGGGTGCGACACCCGGCTCCTACGTCGGCGTCGGTCTGTTCGCCTGACCCCAGCGGGCGTCGTCGGGGCGAGCGCCGAGCATCATCCGTTCTGACGCGGGTCGGCCTGGAGGCGAGTGGGGCGCGGCGCCTCCCGCGGCCGGCGCGAGCCGGTGGGGTCGGAGCGTCGGCCCTCGCGGCGGGCGAGGCTCGGGTCGGCGAACAGCCAGCCGGGCCGGGGCTCGACCAGCGGGCGGAAGATCGTGCGCACCGGCTTGGTCGCCAGACCCAGCGCGATCAGCACGGACGCGACGATCACGATCGGAAGCCAGATCCAGGTCGGCTCCAGGTCGCGCAGCACCCCCGTCTCGCGGAACGGGTAGAGCACGAACGAGTGCAGGAGGTACACGTACATCGTGTACTGGCCGAAATGCGTCCACCAATGCGTGCGGCGCGGCAGGAGTGCGAAGAACGCCGCCGACAGCACCAGCGCCACCGCCATGAGAGCCAGCCGCACGGCGCCCGCCCACCACTCGGTGCCGCCGATGGACGAGTAGTTCTCGTCGTAGAACAGCCATTCGCGGAGGTTCATCGCCCGCCATTGGTCGACGAAGAACCATGCGGCCCAGCCCGCGACCGCGAGAAGGCCGGCCGAGGCGGCGAAGACCCACCACGGTCGATCACGCAGCAGCCTCAGCCGGTCGACCACGTCGCGATCGCGCAGCCACCAGCCGAGTGCGAAGAACGGAAGCAGGCCCAGCGTGCGCGACAGGGAGAGGGTCGAGTCGATGTTCGGCAGGTACCCGGCGCCGATGGAGATGAGCACGGTCCACAGCAGCGGCCAGCGCAGAAGGGCGAGGTACGGGAGGACGAGCCGGAAGATGCCGAGTGCGAGCAGGAACCAGAGCGTCCACGACGGCTCGGTGATGTTCGGATTGGCCTGCCCTTCGACGATCCACTTCGTGAGGGTCCACAGCGCTTCGAAGATCACGTACGGGAGGAGGATGTCGGTGATCACCCGGGCCATCTGCCGGGCGCCCGGGGCGTCCGACTTGGAGAAGTAGCCGGAGATGATCGCGAATGCGGGCATGTGGAACGCGTAGATCAGCAGATACAGCCCGAGCGCGACATCGGAGTCGTGCGTGAGGCGCTGCGTCGCATGGCCGAGCACGACCAGCACGATGCAGGCGAACCGCGCGTTGTCCCAGAAGGGCACGCGACGTCTGGGGCGGGGCACGCCGGTCGTTCCGGTCGGTGGTCCGACGGCTTCGGGGGCGGCCGGATGAGGCGGCGACGCGTTCTGTGGTTCGGTCATGACGGCGAACGCCACCCTATCCTGGGGAGGCGCCAGACGAGGAGATCCCGCATGACCGACACCACAGTGCTCACTGTCTCCCACGGCGCTGTCCGCGGCGTCCGCGATGGCGGGATCGACCGCTACCTGGGCATTCCCTACGCGGCGGCGCCGTTCGGCGACCGACGGTTCATGCCGCCGGCGCCCGTCGCTGCGTGGGACGGTGTGCGGGATGCCATCGCCTTCGGGCCCACCGCACCGCAGGCACCCTACGGAGGCGGGCTCGAGAAGTACCTGCCGACCGTCGCGATCGCCGGGGACGACATCCTGACGGTCAACGTGTGGACCCCGGCCGATCGCGCCCCCGGCGCGTCGCTCCCGGTGCTCGTCTTCGTCCACGGGGGAGCGCTGACCCGTGGTTCGGCGGCACTGCCCGGATATGACGGATCGACGTTCGCCGCGGCGGGTGTCGTGTACGTGTCGGTGCAGTACCGCGTCGGGCAGGAGGGCTTCGCAGTGCTCGACGACGTGCCGCAGAACCTGGGCGTGCTCGACCAGGAGGCCGCGCTGCGGTGGGTGCGCAGCGAGATCGGCGTGTTCGGCGGCGATCCCGAGCGCGTCACCGCGATGGGGCATTCCGCCGGCGCATCGACACTGACCGCGCTGCTGGCGCTCCCGCAGGCCGAGGAGCTGTTCGACCGCGTCATCCTGCAGAGCGGACCGCTGAACGGCCAGCCGCCCGACAAGGCCGGGCGGATGACGCGGGCGATCGCCAAGCGGCTGGGGGTGGCCCCGACGCGCGCCGGCTTCGCCGGGATCGAGCCCGCGACCCTGGTGGCCGAGCAGGCGGCGGTTGCGGCGGCCGGATCGCCGCTCGGCGGCGCGCCGACCGTGACGCTGGCGATCGGCGGGGTCGCCGTGCCCGTCGATCCTCTGGCAGCGCTGATCGACGGCGCCGCGCGCGGCATCCCGGTCATGATCGGGTCGACGAGCGAGGAGTACCGACTGTGGTTCGTGCCGTCCGGCCGGCTGGGGAAGATCCGCCGTTCGACGCTGACGATCGCGCGCATCACCGCGCGGGTCCCGGCTCGCATCGTGCGCGCGCATCGACTCCGCCGCCCCGAGGCCACGCCTGGTGAAGTGCTCGGCGAGGTGATGTCGGACATGCTCCTGCGCGGCCCGCTGACCCGGTTCGCGGACAGCAGGACCGATGCCGAAGCGCCGACGTACGTCTACGAGTTCCGGTGGCGCAGCCCCCTCGACGACATGGGCGCCGCCCATGCGATGGAGCTCGGCTTCGTCTTCGACAGGCTCACCGCGCCGGACTCGATCGCGCTCGGCGGCCCGGATGCCCCCCAGGCGCTCGCGGATGCGATGCACCGCGCATGGATCGCCTTCGTCGTCGAAGGAGACCCCGGGTGGGAGCGGTGGTCGACCCGGCAGCCGGTGCTGGCCTTCGACGCCGACGGCGGCCACATCGATTACGCGCCTCGCGCGGATGAGCTCGTGGGCCTTCCGTCGCGATAGTGTCGGCGTCGCGATGACCACGATCGACGATGCACTCGACAAGGACCGGGCGATCCCGGACCTGGACTGGCGCGTGTTCCCCGAGGGAACGGTGCGCGATGTGTTCCCAGCACCCAGCGGGGGTCTCGCGCGACTGTCGCTCGGCACCGGCGACCGGGGTCGCGTCGTGCTCATGCCCGGCGTCACCGGGTCGAAAGAGGACTTCACCCTCATGTTCCCGCTGCTGGCGGATGCCGGCTATCGCGTCGAGTCGTACGATCTGGCGGGTCAGTTCGAATCGCACGCGGCCGGGCCCGAGCACCTCGATCCGCCTCGGGCGAAGTACGACTACCGGCTCTTCATCGACGACCTGTTCGCGGTCCTCGAGTCGGGGACGACGCCGGCCCACGTGCTGGGCTACTCGTTCGCCGGCCTCGTCGCGCAGCTCGCGCTCGCCGAGCGACCCGAGCTGTTCGCGAGCCTCACGCTGCTGTCGACGCCTCCCGCCGCCGGCCAGGTCTTCCGCGGCGTCAAGCGCATCGGCTGGCTGAGCAACCACCTCACCCCCCACCAGGCCGCGGGACTGCTGATCTGGGGGGTCAGCAACAACCTCAACAAGGTCCCGCCGCAGCGGTTCGCGTTCGTGAAGGCGCGCTTCGATCTGACCCGGCGTGCCAGCGTGGACGACATCGCCGGCACCGCGATGCACACGCCCGATGTCATGGCGCAGGTCCGTGCGACGGCGATCCCGAAGCTCGTCGCGGTCGGTGCGCACGATCTGTGGCCGACCGCCCAACATGCCGCGTTCGCCGGGACGATCGGTGCTCGGCTGGCCGTCTACGAGACCGGGCACTCGCCGTGCGAGACCGCCCCGCATCAGCTCGTGCGCGACATGCTCGACCTTTTCGCCGCGAAGGCGTGAGTCCGCGCGCGGGACGCGTCGAGCGCTGCCGGTGCGTGCGGGAATAGATTCATAGCGATGGTGTTCTACCAGATACATTCATCTGAATAGAACCGGATGCCGCGGCATCCCGAATCGGAGAGCGATCGTGAACGACACCACCACAGCGTCGAAGGCGGCGGCCATGCAGTTCGGCATCTTCACGGTGAGCGACATCACCGAAGACCCGACCACAGGCCGCACGCCCAGTGAAGCGGAGAAGATCCGCAACACGATCGCTGTCGCCAAGCACGCCGAAGAGGTCGGACTCGACGTCTTCGCCCTGGGAGAGCACCACAACCCGCCGTTCTGGTCGTCTTCGCCCACCACGACCCTCGCGTACATCGCCGCTCAGACCGAGCGCCTCGTGCTCTCGACCGCCACGACCCTGATCACCACGAACGACCCGGTGAAGATCGCGGAGGACTTCGCGATGCTCCAGCACGTCTCGGGCGGTCGCACCGACCTCATGCTCGGCCGCGGCAACACCGGCCCGGTCTACCCCTGGTTCGGGCAGGACATCCGCCAGGGGCTGCCGCTCGCGATCGAGAACTACGCGCTGCTGCACAAGCTGTGGCGAGAGGACGTCGTCGATTGGGAGGGCAAGTTCCGCACCCCGCTGCAGGGCTTCACCTCGACTCCGCGTCCGCTCGATGACGTGCCTCCGTTCGTGTGGCACGGATCGATCCGTACGCCCGAGGTCGCCGAGCAGGCCGCCTACTACGGCGACGGCTTCTTCGCGAACAACATCTTCTGGCCGTCCGAGCACTATCAGCGGCTCATCACCCTCTACCGTCAGCGGTTCGCGCACTACGGGCACGGCACTCCCGAGCAGGCGATCGTCGGGCTCGGCGGACAGGTGTTCATGCGCGCCAACTCGCAGGACGCCGTCCGCGAGTTCCGTCCGTACTTCGACAACGCCCCGGTCTACGGCCACGGACCGTCGATGGACGACTTCACCGAGATGACGCCGCTCACGGTGGGCTCTCCGCAGCAGGTCATCGACCGCTACGCCGGGATGCGCGATCTGTTCGGCGACTACCAGCGCCAGCTCTTCCTGATGGACCACGCCGGACTCCCGCTGAAGACCGTGCTCGAGCAGCTCGACATCCTGGGCGGCGAGGTCGTGCCGGTGCTTCGCAGGGAGCTCGCGAAGGATCGCCCGGCCGACGTGCCCGACGCTCCGACCCACGCATCGCTCGTAGCCGCCAAGTACGGCGATCAGGGTCCGCAGGAGAAGATCCCGAACGCGAACCGCGGCGACAACCTGACCGGCGGCACGCCGTACCGCGAAACCGCCGTCGCGGCCGGCTCGTCCTTCGGCGCCGCAGCCACCCGGACGGGAGCCTGAGATGACCGCGCGACGCATCGCCGTCATCTCGGCCGGCCTGTCGAACCCGTCCTCGACCAGACTGCTCGCCGACCGGCTGGCCAGTGCCACCGTCCGCGCCCTGGCCGAGACCGGGGAGGCGATCGGAGCCGAGGTCGACGTGTTCGAACTGCGCGACTACGCGCACGACATCACGAACAACCTGCTGACCGGGTTCGCGCCTCCCGCGCTGGAGACGATGATCAACACCGTGGTGTCGGCGGATGCCGTCATCGCCGTCACGCCGATCTTCTCGACGAGCTACTCGGGCCTGTTCAAGTCGTTCATCGACATCCTCGATCCCGACGCGCTGACCGGGAAGCCGGTGCTCATCGGCGCGAACGCCGGGACGGCCCGCCACTCGCTGGCCATCGACTACGCGATCCGCCCGCTGTTCACCTACCTGCACGCCGAGCCCGTCTCGACCGGCGTGTTCGCGGCGTCCAGCGATTGGGGCGCGTCGGGAGATCAGGTCGCACCGCTCGGGGAGCGCGTCGAACGGGGTGCCCGCGAGCTCGCCGAAGCGATCGCACGTCGCTCGCCCGCGGTCGAGACCGACCCGTACGACCCGGCGAACTACCTGGGCGAGGGGCGCTCGTTCGGGCACCTGCTCGGCGGACTCGCGGGGGAGTAGGCGCGACCAGGCCCTGGTAGCGTCGAGGTCACGGAGTCGGTTCGGCCCCCGCAAAGGGAAGAAGACGACCATGACCGCGCGCACACCACTGGTCCTGGGCGTCGTGGGCGCCTCGCGCAAGCCGGACGAGCGGCGCGTTCCGCTGCACCCCGGCCATCTGGACCGGATCCCCGACGAGCTGCGCTCGAGCGTGCTCCTCGAGACCGGGTACGGCGACCGGTTCGGGGTGTCGGATGACGAGCTGCGACCTCTGGTCGGCGGCATCCTGGACCGTGCAGAGCTGATCGCGGCTGCCGACGTCCTCCTGCTGCCCAAACCGCAGCACGAAGACCTCCGGGAGATGCGCGACGGGCAGGTGCTGTGGGGGTGGCCGCACCTCGTGCAGGACGAAGCGATGACCCAGATCGCCCTCGACAAGCGCCTCACCGTGATCGCGTTCGAAGCGATGAACCACTGGGGCAGCGACGGCACCTTCGGTCTGCACGTGTTCCATATGAACAACGAGATCGCGGGTTACTGCTCGGTGCTGCATGCCCTGCAGCTGTGCGGCTCCACCGGCGACTACGGCCGGCGGCTGACGGCCGTCGTGATCGGGTTCGGCGCCACCGCCCGTGGGGCGGTCACCGCTCTGCGCGCGCACGGGGTCCACGATGTCCGCGTGCTGACCAATCGCCGCACTGCATCGGTGGCGGCGCCGATCCACGCCGCGCAGATGATCCAGTTCGATCACGACGACGGTCCGTATCTGAGCGAGGTCATCACGGATGACGGTCGGGTGCCGCTGGCGCCCTTCCTCGCCGAGAGCGACATCGTCGTGAACTGCACGCTGCAGGATCCGAATCGACCGCTCCTGTACCTGAAGACGGCGGATCTCGCGGCGTTCCGCCCGGGCAGCCTGATCGTCGACGTGTCGTGCGACGAGGGCATGGCCTTCGAATGGGCGCGGCCCACGAGCTTCGTCGACCCGATGTTCACGGTCGGCGGCAGCATCAACTACTACGCCGTCGATCACAGCCCGTCCTACCTCTGGAACTCGGCGAGCTGGGAGATCAGCGAGGCGCTGCTCGGCTTCCTGCCGACCGTGCTCGCAGGCCCCGATGCCTGGGCCGCCAGCGACACGATCTCACGCGCGATCGAAGTCAGCGACGGCGTCGTGCGCAATGCCGCGATCCTCGAGTTCCAGCACCGACTCGCGGAGCAGCCCTACCCCGTCCTCACGCGCTAGAGGCGGATGTCGGACGCACGAGTCAGCTCGGTCCACTCGCTCGTGCGGGCTGCGGTTACCGGCATCACGTCGGCCGCCACCAGCGCGCCGAAGTCGATCGACGCGAGTTCGGCGATGTCGGCGATCGGCACCTGGAAGGTGCGGAACGAGCCGAGTCGGGCGACGCTCAGAGCGGATGGACCGAGATCGATCAGCTCGGTCTGATCCAGCACGAATCCGGCCGCTGCCAGCACGCTCGCACCGCCATCGGCGGCTTCGGCCCATGCGGCGACCTTCCAGAATCGGCGGGGGACGCGGATGCCGCGATAGGGCGGGTCCCCCTCTTCGAGCACCGGTGCCGTGAACACCGACACACGCTGATCGGTGGAATCCGCGAACTGGAGCACGTGGTCTTCGAGACCCACCCACAACTCCTTGGACTGGTTGAAGACGGATGCCTGCGGTGCGGCGTTCGTGTAGACGAATGTCGCTTCCGTGGCGGCGCGTGCCTCGGCGGTGGTGCCCCATCCGGGATCGCGACGACGCACGAGGTGCCCGCGATCCAGGTCGTTGTCGGCGTACACGGCCGGTCCTGCCTGCTCGGACGCGGGAACGCGGGGATCGAGGTCCCAGTCTCCGGTGCGGGGAAGGTCGTGCAGCGTGCTTCCGTCGATGTTGACGCCGGTCACGGCCGCCAGTCGCCTCTGCGTGTCGAGGATCACCGAGAACCGCGGGTACGAGAGTTCGACGACGTCCGGGTCGCCGAGCGGCCCCGGCATCCCGAGACGGATTCCGAGGAATCCGTCTCGATAGCCCGTGTCTTCCGCCGCGGTCGTCATCGTCCCATCATCGCGTGCCTCTCGACGGGCCAGCACCGCATCGACGGCGACGCCGAGGGCGACCGCGACGCCGATGGAGACCAGCACCGCCGTGATCGTGCTCCCGGGCAGGATCCACCCGATCGCCACGCCCGCGAACGCCTGGTAGGCGGCCCAGCCGAGACCCGCGGCGGCGACGATCGCGAGATAGCGAGGCGCAGGGACGCGGGACGCACCGGCGGTGAGGTTCACCGCGAGCCTGGCGAAGGGGATGAATCGCGCGGTGAACACGATCGCCGCCGTGCTCCGGCTCAATCGCACGCCCGCCCACGCGAACATCGCCCGCGCGCGAGGACGCCGCATCCATCGCCACCGCTGCAGTCCGGCCGCGCGGCCGATGAGGAAGCAGAGCGCATCGCCGACGAATGCGGCTGCGGCCGCGACCACCACGACGAACGCGATCGGCGGGCTGCCGGTCGAAACGGCGAGCGCGCCGAACGCGGTGACCGCGACCTCGCCCGGAACGACGACCAGGAACGCGTCGCCGACCACCAGCAGGAACAGCAGCGGCAGCGCCCACGGACCTGCCCCGAGCTGCGCGAGAAGATCATCCGCCACCCGGCCTGGGTAACAGGCGAGGGTGAACGACGACGAAACGGAACACGACCGGTGACGTCGTGCGGTGCATCCGGTGAACTCTCGGCGACCGCGGCCGGATTGCGCGATCCGGGCAATCGGCCGGCGGCACCCTGGAGGTGTGAGAGTCGCCCTGCTCGCAGAATCCTTCCTCCCGCACATGAACGGCGTGACGGGATCCGTCCTGCACGTGCTCCGCCACCTCGAACGCTCCGGCCACGAGACGCTCGTGATCGCCCCGCGCTCGGGCGAGGTGACGGCAGACCTGCACGGAGCGCGCACCGCGCTGCTCAGGTCTGTTCCGCTGCCGTCCTACCCGCAGGTCCGCGTGGTCTTCGCGCGGACCGCCAGGCTCACCGCCCTGCTGCACGACTTCGCACCCGACGTCGTGCATCTCGCGTCGCCGTTCGTGCTCGGATGGCAAGGAGTGGCGGCTGCGGACGCGCTGCGCATCCCCACTGTCGCGGTGTACCAGACGGATGTGGTGGCGTACGCGGAGAAGTACGGCGTGCCGGGCGGCGCGGCATTCGCGGCGTCCCACACGACCCGCCTCCACCGTCGCGCCACGCTGACCCTGGCGCCCTCCACCGCGGCCCTGCAGCAGCTCGAGTCATTCGGCGTCGATCGGCTCCGGTGGTGGGGACGTGGCGTCGACGCGGCTCGCTTCCACCCCGACCGACGCAGCGACGCGTGGCGCACCCGCGTCGCACCAGGGGAGATCGTCGTGGGGTACGTGGGTCGTCTGGCACCCGAGAAGCAGGTCGAGGATCTCCGCGCCCTGCAGGACCTCCGAGGAGTACGGCTCGTGATCGTGGGGGACGGACCCGCGCGGCCGGCTCTGCAGCGCATGCTGCCGGGCGCGGTGTTCACGGGTCATCTCGAGGGCCGCGAACTCGTCGAGGCGATGGCGAGCTTCGACGTGTTCGTCCACCCCGGCGAGAGCGAGACCTTCGGCCAGACGATCCAGGAAGCGCTTGCGAGCGGCGTCCCCGTCGTCGCGACCGGCGTGGGCGGCCCGGTCGACCTCGTTCGCAGCAGCGTCGATGGATGGCTGTATCGTCCCGGCGATCTGCCGGATCTTCGCGCGCGGGTCGCGGATCTGATCGGCGATGATGCGAAGCGGCACGCGTTCGCGCGCGCGGCACGCGAGTCGGTCCGCGATCGCACGTGGGAGTCGATCGGCGCCCAGCTGGTCGCGCACTACGAGGATGCGCGGGTGCTGCGGCCCATCGACGACGCCCTGCTCGCTCGAGGAGCCACCCGGCCCTCGGCGCCCGCGATCGAATCCGGCCCCGCCCCCCGGCACTGGCGTCGGTACGTCGCACTCGGCGACTCGCTGACCGAAGGGCTGTGCGACTCGTCCCGGATGCCGGCCGGCCGGTACCGCGGATGGGCCGACCGGCTCGCGCAGCTGCTGGCCCACGTCGGCGGTGACGGGGCGGACCCGTTCCGCTACGCCAACCTCGCGGTGCGCAGCAAGCGCATCCGCGACGTGATCGCCGATCAGCTGCCCCAGGCCCTCGCGCTGCGTCCGGACCTCGTCTCGGTGTTCATCGGCGCGAACGACCTGGTCGGCCGCAGGCCGGAGCCCCGAGCGCTCGCCCGGGAGCTGGAGGGCGCGGTGCGGCGCCTGCGCGAAACAGGCAGCGACGTGCTGCTGGTGACGCCCTTCCTCCCGCGCCGCCGCGCTGCGCGGCTCTTCGCCCCGCGCTTCGCCGCCTTCAACTCGGAGCTTCGACGCGTCGCCGATCGGACCGGTGCCCGGCTCCTCGACCTCGAGGCGCTCCCGGCCATCGGCGATCTCGGGATGTGGGGGTCGGACCGGGTGCATCTGCGCTCCCGAGGGCACCGGTTCCTCGCGTATCGCGCGGCCGATGCGCTGGGCGTCCCCGACGCGGAGGCTCTGGAGGGGCTCGATGCCGCCCTGCACTCGGACGACGACGATGTCACGGAGTCCGGATGGCTGCGCCGAGATGTGCTGCCGTGGATCTGGCGGCGCGCGCAGGGCCGGCGTGCCGGTGACGGTCGCACCGCCAAGCACGATGACTACGTCCTGATCGACAGCGGCGGGATGACGCGCCCGGTCGCCCCCGCGCACTGAGCCGTCACGGCTGCCAGCGGTATTCGGTCTCGGGGCGCCCCGGGGTGCCGTACCGCGGCGAGCGGATGACCCGCCCCGCGTCGGCCAGATGCTCCAGGTAGCGCCGAGCGGCCACCCGCGACATGCCGAGCGCCGCGGCCGCCTCCGCGGCGGACAGCGCCGTGCTCTCCCGCACGCCGGCCGTGACCCGCTCGAGGGTCTCGGCGGAGAGTCCCTTGGGCAGAGGCACCGGCGCGCTCGGGCGCAGTGCGCCGAGCATCGCATCGATCTCGGCCTGCGTGGCGGGCCCCGATGTCTCGCGGGCGCGATCCCGGTACGTGCGGTACTGCTCGAGCCGGTCGCGGAACACCGCGAAGGGAAACGGCTTGACGAGGTACTGGGCCACGCCGAGCCCGACCATCTGGCGCACGATCTCGGCGTCGCGGACTCCGGTCACGGCGATCACGTCGACGTCGGCCGCCCGCGCCCGCACGTGCCTCAGGACATCCAGGCCCGTGCCGTCGGGCATCGTCATATCGAGCAGGACCAGGTCGATGCCCTCAGCAGGCGGCTGCCCGAGGATCGCGGACACCGCGGCTCGTGCTCCCGTGCACTCCGCGACGACCTGGAAGCCCTCCAGGCGCTCGAGGTACGTGCGGTGCAGCTCGAGTGTGAGCGCGTCGTCGTCGACCAGGAGCACGTGGATCATGACCGCCTCCCGGGCAGGATGACCTGGAACGTCGTCGGCGCGGGGGAGTGATCGACGGCTCCGCCCACCCCCTCCACGATCGCGCGCACGAGTGCGAGCCCGACGCCGCGACCGTCGGCGCCGGCGGGTTTCGTGGAGAACCCGTGCTCGAAGATGCGCTCCTCCAACCCGGCAGCAACCCCCGCACCCGAATCGGACACGGAGACCGCGAGCGCACCGCCGGGAGCGGGGGCGAACACGACCCTCACCCAGCGCGGCTCGGGTCCCGCCGCCGCGGCATCCATCGCGTTGTCGATGAGATTTCCGACCACCGAGACCGCATCCACAGGGCTCAGTGCGCTCCGGGGCGCCGACGGGTCGATCTCGGCGATCCAATCCACACCGCGCTCGCGGGCCTGGGCGGCCTTGCCCAGCAGGAGCGCTCCGACCGTCGGGTCGCCGTCGCGCCGCGCGGCGACCTGATCGACGAGCTCCTGGCTCTGACGGGAGGTCTCGGTGAGGATGCCGATCGCCTCGTCGGTGCGCCCGAGCTCCAGCAGCGCCACGGCGGTGTGCATGCGGTTGCCGTGCTCATGCGTCTGCGCGCGGAGCGCTTCGCCGAGCGTGCGGACCGATTCGTAGGACGAGACCGCGTCGCGCACCGCGCTCGCCGGGAGGTCACCGGCGATGCGCCGCGTGAAGCGGCCAGCGAGCCATGCCGCCGCCAGTCCCACGGCCGCGAGCGCCACCGCGACCGCGACGACGAACGGCAGCTGCCGCAGCACGCCGGTGCCGACGCTGCCGAGCGTGATGCCGGCCGAGACGAGCGCGACCACTTCGCCGGACGACATCACCGGGACGACCGAGCGCAGCGAGGGGCCGAGGGTTCCGGTCGCCTCCTCCGTCAGGGTGCGTCCCTCGAGGCCGGGCCCGATGGTGCCGAGGTACGGCTTGCCGATCTCGGCGGGGTCGGCGTGCGTCAGGCGGATGCCGTCGGTGGTCATGATCGTGACGAAGTCGATCGGCGTCTGGTCCATGATCTGCTCGGCGATCGGCTGGAGGATCTCCGTTGCGGCGGCATCGGAGCCGCCGGTGACGGCCGCTTCGACATCCGGCATCTCGGCGATCGTGCGGGCGACGGCGAGGGTGACCGCCTCGGCCTCTGCGCGCTCGGTCGCCTGGGCCTGGAACGCGAGCAGCACTGCCAGCAGGGCGGTGATGACGACGACCGCCCCGAGGAATGCGATGAAGACGCGGGATGCCGCGCTCGCGCCGTGTCCGGCAGCCATGGGCCTCCTCGCGTCGATCCGGTCGAGACCAATACGACCACAACCCGTCGCATCCGGCATCCCGCACGCAGAGTGATCGCAGGAGGGGTGGCAGATCGGCCGCCCGAGAACAGCGAAGTTTCAATCCGACTCGGAGGCGAAGATGGCTCAGATCCCCAGAACACAATCGTTCAAGCTCCCCGGCTACAACTGGCGGCGCGGCAAGACGGCGTGGGACAAGCACACGTGGCTCTACATCGCGGTCATCATCGCGGTGGTGCTCGGTGCCACGATCGGCCTCGTATGGCCCGAGGTCGGAATCGCGCTCGAGCCGATCGGCAAGGGCTTCGTCGCCCTCATCAAGATGATGATCGCCCCGATCATCTTCTGCACGATCGTGGTCGGGGTCGGCTCCATCGCCAAGGCCGCGACGGTCGGCAAGATCGGTGGCCTCGCGCTCCTGTACTTCATGATCATGACGACCTTCGCCCTGGCGATCGGCCTGGTCGTGGGCAACCTCATCCACCCGGGCGAGGGACTGAACATGGCGAACTCGACATACGACGCCACCGCGACCGAGGCCAAGACCACCCAGGAGTTCATCCTCGGGATCATCCCGACGACGTTCTTCTCGGCATTCACCGGCGAGAGTGTCCTGCAGGTGCTGTTCATCGCGCTGCTGGTCGGGTTCGCGCTCCAGCAGATGGGCCCCAAGGGCGAGCCCATCATGAACGCGGTGAAGCACCTGCAGGCGCTCGTCTTCCGCATCCTCGGCATGATCCTCTGGCTCGCCCCGCTCGGCGCGTTCGGCGCGATCGCCGCGGTCGTCGGCAAAACCGGTTTCGCGGCGATCGTGAGTCTCGGCATCCTGATGATCGCCTTCTACATCACGTGCGCCGTCTTCATCTTCGGCATCCTCGGCACACTGCTCTACGCGGTCACGCGGATCAACATCTTCGGCCTGATGAAGTACCTGGCGCGGGAGTACCTGCTGATCGTCGGCACCTCGTCGTCCGAGTCGGCGCTGCCGCGACTGATCGCCAAGATGGAGCACCTCGGGGTCGCCAAGCCGGTCGTGGGCATCACCGTCCCCACGGGGTACTCGTTCAACCTCGATGGCACCGCCATCTATCTGACGATGGCGTCGCTGTTCATCGCCTCGGGCATGGGCATGCCGATGTCGATCCCCGAGCAGATCGGGCTCCTCGCCTTCATGGTGATCGCCTCCAAGGGAGCCGCCGGAGTGACCGGGGCAGGGCTCGCGACGCTGGCCGGCGGACTGCAGGCCTACCGCCCCGACCTCGTCAACGGCGTCGGAGTGATCGTCGGCATCGACCGGTTCATGTCCGAGGGCCGCGCCATCACGAACTTCACCGGAAACGCAGTGGCCACCGTCCTCATCGGCACGTGGGTGAAGGAATTCGACTCGAGCCGCGCCCGCCAGGTGCTGCGCGGTGAGCTGCCGTTCGACGAGACCACGCTCTCCGGCGACGACCACGACGGCATGTCGGACGGGAAGGATGCCGTCGGCACCCAGGGTCTGGAAGAGGCCGCGATCGCCGAAGCGGAGGCGAAGGAGGAGCGCGCCCGGGAGCGCGAGGTCGCCCTGCGTTCCTGACGCCCGGACAGCACGAAGCCCGCCTGCTCGATGCAGGCGGGCTCCGTGGCGTCCGGGCTACTCCGCGCCCTCGGGCGGCAGGTCGTCGGCCTCGACGTCGGTGCCCAGGGGCTCCACGTCGTCGTCGTCGGATCCGTCCAGCTCCGGCAGCTCGTCGGCTTCTTCGGAGATCTCGTGGAACGTGGGATCGAAAACCATGACTGCTCCTCTCAGCCGCTCTTGCGGCGGAACTCGCGCTTGGTCTGCACGGCGCCGTGCGTCCCGTGCACGGGGGAGTCCCCGTCCAGGTGCGCCTCGCCGTCGCGGTGCTTCGCGTTCTTCTTGTCGAGCGCCTCCTTGAACTTGCGCTTCATCTCTGCCGCCTCGTCGGTGGGCTTGTCTTCGGTGCTCATGCCTCCCACACTAGGCATCCGCTCGACGAGGACGCCACCCTTGACGGCCCCGGGGGCGACGCCGCGGCCGGGCCGGTCAGCCCTGGTAGGCTTGTGCGGGTTGCCTCACGGCATCCGCTCAATTGAACATGAGCTACACGGAGCAGGCCGGCAGCAAGCTGGTCCCCTGTGGTGGACTCCCCGTCGTGCATTCGCCGGGTGCTCTTCTACTGGTGACCAGCGCAGGTGAAGCGCGACGGACTGTCGCGCGCCGATAATCTGCCTGTTCCTGCTCCTTCGAATGCTCGCGCGCCATACGGGTGCAGCGAGCTTAAAGAAGGGCACGGCGCCGCCGCACGCAGTTGCGGAGCGCTCGCCAAAACAGAAAGCGAGAGACCTCTTGGAAGGTCCTGAAATCACCGCCGCAGAAGCCGTTCTCGACAACGGCCGCTTCGGCACCCGCACCGTCCGCTTCGAAACCGGACGCCTCGCCCAGCAGGCGCAGGGCGCGGTCGCCGCCTACCTCGACGAGGAGACGATGCTCCTGTCGGCCACCAGCGCCGGCAAGCACCCTCGCGAAGGCTTCGACTTCTTCCCGCTGACCGTCGACGTCGAAGAGCGCTCGTACGCCGCGGGCAAGATCCCCGGTTCGTTCTTCCGTCGTGAGGGCCGTCCCTCCACCGAGGCGATCCTGGTCTGCCGCCTCATCGACCGTCCGCTGCGTCCGTCGTTCGTCGACGGCCTCCGCAACGAGGTCCAGATCGTCGTCACCGTCCTCTCGATCGCTCCCGGCGAGTTCTACGACGCGCTCGCGATCAACGCGGCGTCGCTGTCGACCCAGATCTCCGGTCTGCCGTTCTCGGGCCCGATCGCCGGCGTGCGCCTCGCGCTCATCCCCGGCCACGGCGAGCACGCCGACCAGTGGATCGCGTTCCCGACCGTCACCCAGCTCGAGGAGGCCGTCTTCGACCTCATCGTCGCCGGCCGCGTCATCACGGATGCCGACGGCAACGAGGATGTCGCGATCATGATGGTCGAGGCCGAAGCCACCGAGGGTTCCTGGAACCTGATCAAGGGCGGGGCCGTCAAGCCCAACGAGCAGGTCGTCGCCGAGGGCCTCGAGGCCTCGAAGCCGTTCCTCAAGCAGCTCGTCGGTGCGCAGAACGTCGTCGCGAACACCGCGGCGAAGGAGATCAAGGAGTTCCCGGTCTTCCTGCCGTACAGCCAGGAGACCTACGACTACGTCGCACACCGCGCGTACGACCGCCTCGTCGGGATCTACCAGATCGCCGACAAGGTCGAGCGTCAGAACGCGGACGACGCGCTCAAGGACGAGGTCAAGGGCCAGCTGCTCGAAGCCGTCGAGTCCGGCGAGCTCCAGGCCGTCGCGACGCTCGAGTTCTCGGCCGCCTACAAGTCGGTCACGAAGAAGATCGTGCGCGGTCGCATCCTCGCCGAGGGCGTCCGCATCGACGGTCGCGGCCTGGCCGACATCCGTCCGCTGGATGCCGAGGTGCAGGTCATCCCGCGCGTCCACGGCTCTGCGATCTTCCAGCGCGGCGAGACCCAGATCCTGGGTGTCACCACGCTGAACATGCTCAAGATGGAGCAGCAGATCGACTCGCTGTCGCCGGTGACGCACAAGCGCTACATGCACCACTACAACTTCCCGCCGTACTCGACCGGTGAGACCGGCCGTGTCGGCAGCCCGAAGCGTCGCGAGATCGGGCACGGCTTCCTGGCCGAGCGCGCCCTCGTGCCGGTGCTGCCAAGCCGCGAGGAGTTCCCGTACGCGATCCGTCAGGTGTCCGAGGCTCTCGGCTCCAACGGCTCGACGTCGATGGGCTCGGTATGCGCCTCGACCCTCTCGCTGCTCAACGCGGGTGTGCCCCTCCGGGCCGCCGTCGCGGGCATCGCGATGGGACTTGTCTCCGACGAGGTCGACGGGCAGACGCGCTACGCCGCACTGACCGACATCCTCGGCGCCGAGGACGCCCTCGGCGACATGGACTTCAAGGTCGCAGGCACCGCGGAGTTCGTCACCGCGATCCAGCTCGACACGAAGCTCGACGGCATCCCGTCGTCGGTGCTGACCGCCGCGCTGCAGCAGGCCCACGAGGCCCGCCTCACGATCCTCGGTGTGCTCAACGCCGCGATCGACGGTCCGGACGAGATGGCGCCGACCGCCCCGCGCGTGATCAGCGTGCAGATCCCGGTGGACAAGATCGGCGAGCTCATCGGCCCCAAGGGCAAGACGATCAACGCGATCCAGGACGAGACGGGAGCCCAGATCTCGATCGAGGAGGACGGCACCGTCTACATCGGCGCGACCGACGGCCCCTCGGCCGAGGCCGCCCGCGCCCAGGTCAACGCGATCGCGAACCCCACTAACCCGGAGGTCGGCGAGCAGTTCCTCGGCACCGTGGTGAAGCTCGCGACGTTCGGCGCGTTCATCTCGCTCCTGCCCGGCAAGGACGGACTGCTGCACGTCAGCGAGGTCCGCAAGCTCGCCGGCGGCAAGCGCGTGGAGAACGTGGAAGACGTCCTGAGCGTCGGCCAGAAGCTGCTCGTCAAGATCACGAAGATCGACGACCGCGGCAAGCTGTCGCTCGAGCCGGTCCTCGAAGAGGCCGCCGACCAGGAGGGTCGCGCAGCGGCCAACCCCGGTCCGGAGGGCCCTGCCGAAGGCTGAGCCGACTGATCACGGATGCCCGTTCCCTCGACTGGGGGAGCGGGCATCCGCATTTCGTCGATATGTCCCCCGAACAGGGGACAAATGGGGCATCATAGCGCCTTTGTGACCTAAGCGTTATGTAATATTTACCGACTGGTCGCCGGAATGACCGGCTCCGGTCCTCGAACGGCCTAACCTCATAGGAAGCGCCGGGGGGCGCGAACTTCGTAGTCACGGAAGCTCCACCCGGAGTCGACGTGAGGGGGTGGGACATGGCTGTATTCGGCGTTGGCTCGGCCGTCTCCTCGGAGAGCCTGCCCGCCGCTCCCGCTCCCGGGAACGTGCATCCGTCCGCACCCATTCCGGTGCAGGGTCCGCCGATCGGGCAGAGCGTGCGCGTCCCGCTCGGCGAGACCGGGGCGGAGATCTTCCCCCTCATCCTGGGCGGGGCAGAATTCGGCTGGAACGTCGATCTCGAATCCAGCCACGAGATCATGGACGCCTACATCGAGCGAGGCGGCAACGCGCTCCACACCGCCGACAGCTTCGCGGGCGGTCGCAGCGAGCACATCATCGGGCAGTGGCTGCATTCGCGGGGACTCCGCGACGAGGTCACGCTCGCGGTCCGCATCGGCGGACACGCCGACAACCCGGGCCTGGGTCCGGTCAACCTGGTGCGCGCAGTCGAGGCGTCCCTGACGCGCCTGCGCACGGATCGCATCGACGTGCTCTATCTGGATGCGTCCACCGGGCCGACCGATCTCGAGGAGACCCTGGCCACCGCGGAGTGGCTGGTCGAGTCCGGCAAGGCGCGCGCGCTCGGCGCCGCGGGCTTCACCGCCGCGCAGCTGGTCGAAGCCCGCATCTACGCATCGGCGGGCTACCCGCGCATCACCGTGCTCGACGTCCCGTTCAACGTGCTGCGCCGACACGAGTTCGACGCCGACCTGCGCCTGGTCGCGGGCGCGCAGGGTGTTGCGGTCACGCCGTCGCATGCGCTCGAGCACGGATTCCTCGCGGGCCGTCAGCGCACGAGGCTCCGCGGCGGGCTGTCGGTGCGCGGAGCGCAGATCGCAGCCAACATCAACCGGCGGGGCAGCCGGACGCTCCGGGCACTGGACGCGGTGGGCACCGACCTCGGGGTGCCGGATGCCGCGGTCGCCGTCGCATGGCTGCTCGCGCAGAAGCTCGTGACCGCGCCGATCGTGAACGCCTACGCTCCGCAGCATGTCGAGGAGCTCGTGCAGGGCATCGGCGTGCGTCTGAGCCGGAGCCAGCTCGCCGACATCGCGCGCGCGTCCGAGTAGTCGCACACGCGCCCGGCGCCGGGCCCGAGCGCACGCCGTGACGTAGGCTGGACGGGTGCTTCCGGGCACGCGAATCCCCCGACGAAGTGAGCTGGCGTGACGCACTACATCTATCTCGTGCGGCACGGCGAACATCAAGACGCCGAGCACGGTCTGATCGACGGGCCACTGTCTCCGCGAGGGCGTCGTCAGGCCGCGTTCCTCGCGGATCGGCTGTCGGGCGTGCCCTTCGACGCCGTCTGGCACTCTCCGCTCGAACGCGCGAGCCAGACCGCGCGGGCCGTCGCCGAGCGGATGCCGTCGCTGTCGCCGCAGCCGTCGGCGCTGCTGTTCGACTGCGTTCCCACCGGAATGACCCCCGAGACGCCGGCCGCGTTCGAGCCGTTCTTCGGGAGCGTGACCGAGGCCGAGATCGAGGCCGGCAGCGCGCAGATGGCCGATGCGGCCAGCGAATTCCTCGCCCGCAAGCGCGGCGAGGTGCATGAGCTGCTGATCACGCACAACTTCGTGATCGGATGGTTCGTCCGCGAGGTGCTGCAGGCGCCGGAGTGGCGCTGGATGGCTCTGAACCAGGCGCACTGCGGACTCACGGTGATCGCGCAGAAGCAGGGCAGACCGTGGACGCTGCTCTCGCACAACGACCTCGCGCACCTGCCGGTCGAGCTTCGGACGGGACTGCCCGAGGTCTATCCGGTCTAGGTGCGGCGCCGCCGCGCTCGTGCGATCGCGGATCGCGCCGAGCGCGCGCGATCGCGCCCGGAAAGACCTGAGGCAAAGCTGAGCATGCGTCAGGTGCGGGGGTGTGGGCTCGGCGCTACGCTTCTCGCATTCTGTGTTGCCTGAGCCGGCGAGACGGGCCGGCTCACTCCCGAAAGGCCGCATCACCTCATGCCCGATCTGGTCAGCGCGCGTCCGCGTCGCAACCGCGACGACGACGGGAATGTGCGCGTCGTCGCGGAAATCGAAGACTCCGTTCCCCTGTGGTTCTCCGTCGCTCCGGATGACGAAGAGCTCCTCGCCGAGCGAGCCGACCACGTCGCGGTCGCGCTCCTGCTGCCCGCCATGCGGTACGGCCGCGACCTCCGGGTGGGCGGGGCGGTGACGGACAGCCTCCTTCACCGGCTCAATCACGATCTCCAATCGCTCGTGCGGGTCGTGCACCCGAACTACCACGCGATCACCGTCACGGCCGACGAGACGCTCCCCGCCGGTGCCGCCCCGGCGGGAGTGGCGACCGGCTTCTCCGGCGGCGTCGACAGCTTCGCGACGCTGACCGAGTACGCGTCATCCACCGGCGTCCCACCGGCGCTGCGGGTCACCCATCTGCTGAACAACAACGTCGGAGCGCACGGCGATGGAGGTCGGACGCTCTGGCGGAAGCGATTCGACGCGCTGCAGCCGGTGGCCGCGGATCTCGGACTGCCGTTCATCCGCGTCGACAGCAACATCGACGAGCACTACCCGCGCATGGGCTTCATGCAGACGGTGACCTTCCGCAATGCCGCCGTCATGCACCTCCTCGGAGGCGGCATCGGGCGCTCGTACCACGCATCCGAGGGGACGTTCCGCAATCTCCGCATGCCGCCACCGCACGGTGACATCGGCCTGGCGGGCGCGATGACCTTCCCGCTGCTGTCGACTCCGGCGCTGACGGTCGAATCGACCAGCTCGGGCATGTCCCGGATCGAACGGACGCTGGCGCTCGTCGGGGGACCGTACGCGCGCTACCTGGACGTGTGCATCGATGCCGATCCGGATCGGACGACGAACTGCTCGCAATGCTGGAAGTGCATGCGCACCATGCTCACGCTGGAGATCGCGGGCAGCCTCGACGAGTTCATCCCCGAGGTCTTCGTGCGCGCCCCCTACGAACGGCGGCGCTCCCAGTACTACGCCGAGCTGCTGTCGTCGAGTGAGCCGAACGACACCGAACTCGTCGAATTCGGCGACATCAACGGCTGGCGGTGGGGTCCGGTCGCCCGCGGTCGCGCGGCGGCTCGGCGTGCCACTCGCTGGGCCCGCGATCTGGCCAGGTCGGTGCGCTGACCGAGCCGACGCGGAGTGTCCGGCATCCGGGCGCGGCGACGATGGGCTAGTCGAGAAGCTTTCCGTACCAGCGGGTGGCGTTCGGATTGTCGTTGTACGGGTCGATCGTCTCGAACCCGGCGGCTTCGTAGAGCCCGCCCGCTGCCTGCAGGGTGTGGTGGGTGTCGAGCACGAGCTCGGCTGCCCCGAGTGAGATCGCGCGCCGTTCCAGGTCTTCCAGCAGCAGTCGGCCCCACCCGCGCCCTCGCGTCTCCGGGCGGAGGTAGAGGTGCTTCACCTCGTATCGCGGTCCGTGGTCACCGTCGTCGATGCGACGGATGCCGCCGCATCCGACATTCTCGCCCTCGTCGTCCCGGACGATGACGAAGACGCCCGCAGGCGGCTCGAACACCGATGGATCGGGGAACACCGTCGTATAGGTGTGCCCGGGGAAGGTCGCGGTGCGCATCGCGAAGTACTCGGCGAGGAGCTCGTGCGCGACGGGTGCATCGACGTGTTCGTCGCGCAGGGTCACCATGCCCTCAGCGTAGCCGCGGCCGATGACGGCCTGGCCTATGCTCACCGTGTGCCCCTCGCCGATCAGCCTCGTGTCATGCTGCTCGGCCCTGTCCGCGTGCGCACGTCGGATGGTGGGATCCACGTCCCGCCGGGCGCACCGACACGCGCCTTGATCGCGGCGCTCGCCGTCGGAGCCCAGGTCGGCGAGCCCCGTTCGATCGCCGCGCTGGCCGACGACGTCTGGGGCGACTCTCCGCCGCAGAATCCGCGTGCCGCGCTGCAGTCGCTGGTATCTCGACTGCGCGCCGTCGCCGGATCCGAGCTGGTGCGGAGCTCTCCGGCGGGGTACGCGCTCGGCACCGCCGATGTCGATCTCACCCTCGCCGACGCCCTGTCGCGGCGGGCCGACGAGCTCGATCCCGCACACCCTGATCGTCTTGCGCTCATCGACGAAGCGCTGGCGCTGTGGCTCGGCGAACCCGCGGCGGACCTGGGCGACGCCCCGGTCGCGGAGTCGATCAGCACGCTCGCCGGTCGCGTGCACGAGCGGCTCCGGCGGGCTCGAGCGGAGACTCTGATCGCGTCCGGTCGCCACTCCGAGGCCGCCGCGGAACTCCAGCTGCTCGCGGCCGCCCGCCCGTTCGACGAGGCCGTGCACATGCAGCTGATGAGCGCACTCGCGCACGCCGGGCGCGCCCAGGAGGCCATCGCCGTGTTCGCGTCCGTCCGGCAGCGGCTGCGCGACGAGCTCGGCACCTCACCCGGAGCCGAGTTGACCGCACTGCACACCCGGCTCCTGCGCGGCGACGCCTCGCCCACGACCTCGCGCGTGCGGATCGGCCTGCGGACCGCCCCCAACGAGCTCATCGGCCGGGATGCCGACATCGCGGCTGTCGCCGCCATGCTGAGCCGCGCGAGGCTCGTCACCATCCTCGGCGCGGGCGGTCTCGGAAAGACCAGGCTCGCACAGGCGACGGCTGCCGCGTCCGCGGCCCCGTCGGTCATCGTGGTCGAGCTGGCGAGCGTCCGCGCCGACGACGACGTGCCTCTGGCGATCGCTTCCGAACTCGGCATCAGCGAGGCCGCCCCCGGCGGAAGATTCGTCGACGCCCGCTCGCGCCCGGACCTCCGCGCGCGGGTGGTGTCGCTGCTCGGCGAGCGGGAGACGCTCCTCGTGCTCGACAACTGCGAGCAGGTCATCGACGGCGTCGCGGCCTGGACCTCCGACATGCTCGAGTCGGCGCCGACGCTTCGCGTGCTCACGACGAGCCGGACTCCACTGGCGATCACGGCGGAGTCCGTGTACCCGCTCGAGCCGCTGGCCACCGTCGCAGATGAGGCCGCCGCGGCCACCGGGGCCGCCGCGGGACCGGCCGTCCGGCTCTTCATCGAGAGGGCGACCGCAGTACGGCCGGCAGCAGCGCTGCCGCTCGATGTCGTCGCGCGGCTGTGCGAGCACCTGGACGGACTGCCCCTGGCCATCGAACTGGCAGCGGCCCGCGTGCGGACCATGACCCCGGAGCAGATCGAGTCGCGCCTGCGTGATCGATTCGCGCTGCTGACAGCGGGGGATCGCACCGCCCCCGAACGACATCGGACCCTCGAGGCGGTGATCGCCTGGAGCTGGGACCTGCTCGACGCCGAGGCCCGCAGCGCGTTGGCCCGGCTCTCGATTCTGCCAGGCGGCTTCTCTGCGGCCACGGCCGCGGCGGTGCTGGGCGACGGTGACGCCGACGACGCGCTCGACCGGCTCGCCTCGCAGTCCCTGCTCGTCGTCGTGGACGACCCGATCACCAGTCGGGTGCGATTCCGCATGCTCGAGACCGTGCGCGAATTCGGCCTGGCCCGCCTGCGCGAAGCACGCGCCGCGGACGCCGCGTGGGCGGGCGCATTCCGGTGGGCCCGGATGTTCGCGGCCGAGCGTGTCACGAACGTGTTCGAAGTCGCGGTCTTCCGTGAGATCCGCGCCGAGCACGACAACCTCATCGCGGTGCTCCGGCGCGCGGTCGAGCGGGACGAGGCCACGGAGGCTGTCGCGGTGTTCTCCATCCTGAGCCAGGCGTGGTTCATGCGGGGCGCGTTCTCGGAGTTCCAGACCTTCGGGCCCATCGTGCTCCCGCTCGTCGACCGCGTCACGTCGGCTGACGTGTCAGTCGATGTGCTCGCGCTCGTGCTGCTCATGTCTGTGATCACGATGCAGATCGGCGAGGGCTCCGCGCGACCGCGCGTCGTCGCGCGCCTGCGCATCCTCCGGAGGCGGCACACGGACCTGGCCACGATGACGGCCGCACTCATCGATGTCGCCGGCGCCGGCACGAGCGAGCGGGCCCTCGCAGAGATCGCGCGCCTGCGGGCATCGTCCGACCTCGAGGAAGCGCTCGTCGGCGAGATGCTGATGGCCCAGTTCGCGGAGAACGAAGGCGAACCGGCGGTCGCGATGGCAGCGGCCGAACGTGCCTGGGAGCTGGCGGATCGCACGGACCGGCTGTGGCTGGCCTCGATGGCCGCGAATGCCGTCGGCCAGCTGGCGAGTCAATCGGCGCGTCCCGCCGAGGCCCTGGACTGGCTCGACCGCGCCGCTCGCGGCCTCGCCGAGTTCGGAGCCGACGAGGAGCTGCATCAGCAGCGCTGGTTCATCGGCGGAAACCTCGTCGGCCTCGGCAGATTCGACGAGGCGCGCGCCCTGTTCACCCAGCTCACCACGATCCGCGAGCTGACCAACGACGGCCTCGAGCTCGCCTCGATCGGCTGGATCGGGCTCGCCGAGGTCGACCGCGCCGACGGCGACACGGCGGCGGCCGCACGCAGCTACGAGCATGCGCTGGACACCTTCGCGACGAATGACCAGCGCAACTCCCCGTGGTACCTGATGGCGATGGCGGGCCTCGTCTCCGCCACCACGTTCGACGGCTCGCTGCCCCCGGAGCGCATCGCCGTGTGGGCGCGGAGGCTGCGGTCGAGGGCACTGGCGACCCGTCGGATCCGCAGTGACTTCATCGACAAGCCGGTGCTCGGCACGGTGCTCGCCGGGTGGTCGGCGTGGGCGCTGAGCGAGCCGTCGACGCGGGATCGCGGGATCGAGGCCCTCGCGCTGGCAGAGGTCCTCGGCGCGCGGCAGGACCTTCGCAGTCTCCATCTGGACACGCACCGGAGCGAGGCCGAGCAGATCGTCGGCGCACAGGCGATCGCGGACGCCTGGGCGGCGGCATCCGCTCTACCCCGCGAGACGCTCGCCGGTCGAGCATTCGACGTGCTCTCGGACCCGGCCACGGCATAGTCGCCGTTCACGACGAGAGGGAGCCGCCGGCGGGCGACTCCCTCTCGGTCCTATGCGTCACGCCTTGCGCATGTACGCCCGGACGGTGAGCGGTGCGAAGACCGCCACGATCACCAGTGCGCCGATCAGCGTCGAGACGACATCGGCGCTCGCATCGGCGCCGGACGTGAGCAGACGTGCAGCCGTCACGAGGTGCGAGACCGGGTTGATGCCCACGAACCACTCGAGTGCGGGCGGAAGGGTGTCCGCCGGCACGAACGCGTTGGACAGGAACGTGAGCGGGAACAGGATCAGGAACGAGATCCCCTGCACGGATGCCGCGGACCGCGCGATCACGCCGAAGAAGGCGAAGATCCAGCTGATCGCCCATGAGGCCGCGATGACGAGCAGCCCTGCCGCCACGACTCCGGCGAGACCGCCCTCTGGCTGGTATCCCATGATGTACCCGGTCGCGAACGTGATCGTCGTCGCGATCGCATAGCGGACCGTGTCGCCGAGGAGCGCACCGGCCAGGGGTGCCACTCGCGCGATGGGCAGCGAACGGAAGCGGTCGAACACGCCCTTGTCCATGTCTTCGCGCAGCTGGACCCCTGTGACGACCGAGGTCGTGATGACGGTCTGCACGAGGATGCCGGGCAGCAGGAACGGCAGGTAGTCCGCCACGCTGCCGGCGATCGCGCCGCCGAAGATGTACGTGAACATCACGGTGAAGACGATGGGCTGCACGGTGACGTCGATCAGCTGCTCGGGCGTGCGGCGCATCTTGATGAGGCCGCGTGCGGCCATGCTCAGCGAATTGCGCACCGACTGCCCGATGCTGACGTGATTCTTGAGCGACCGTGCGGACGCGGGCGAGATGGTGAGGGTGGTCATGCGAGGCTCCTTTCGAGCTCGGCTTCGGTCGCGGCATCCGCGTCGGGTTCTTCGACGCCGTGGCCGGTGAGAGTGAGGAACACCTCGTCGAGCGTCGGCTTCTGCACGCTGAGCTCGCTCAGATGGATGTCCGAGCTGCGGAACTCCAGGAGCAGATCGGCCACGCGATCGGCGTCGCGCATCGGCGCGGTGAGCCGGCCCGCCTCCGGCGAGACCACGGCGGTCACGCCGAGCACGCGCTCGATCGCCGCGCAGGCGGCGGGGATGTCCGCCATATCGGTGATGCGCAGCTGGAGGCTGGACTCTCCGATCGACGCCTTCAGCTCGTCGGCGGTGCCTTCGGCGACGACCTTGCCGGTGTCGATGACGGCGATGCGGTCGGCCAGCTGGTCGGCCTCGTCGAGGTACTGCGTCGTGAGCAGCACGGTGGACCCGCTCGCGACGAGCTCGCGGATCGTGTCCCACATCTGCCCACGCGTGCGGGGGTCCAGTCCCGTCGTCGGCTCATCGAGGAAGATGAGCGGCGGCTGCGCGATGAGGGATGCGGCAAGGTCGAGGCGCCGCCGCATGCCTCCGGAGAAATTCTTCAGCGGGCGCTTGGCGGCGTCGGTGAGGCCGAATTGCTCGAGCAGCTCGGCGGCCTTGCGGCGCGAGTCTGCGCGGGAGAGCCCGAGGAGCCGGCCGAAGAGCATGAGGTTCTCGTTGGCCGACAGATTCTCGTCGACGGACGCGTACTGCCCCGTCACGCCGATGAGCTGCCGGACGATCTGCGGCTCCTTGATGATGTCGTGGCCGAAGATTCGTCCTGTCCCGCCGTCGGGACGCAGCAGCGTCGCGAGCATGCGGATCGCGGTGGTCTTGCCGGCGCCGTTCGGACCGAGGACGCCGTAGACGGTGCCGGTCTTGACTCGGAGATCGACGCCGTCGACCGCCCGGTTCCTGCCGAACACCTTCACGAGTCCCTCGGCCTCCACGGCCCAGTCGGAATTGAAAGTTGTCATGTGACAAGCATCCGCATCGCCGCTGTCAGAGCGGTGCCGTCGCACTGTCACGTGCTGTCGGCGCCCACCGCCTGTGACAGCGGACCGCCGGCCGCGCGACGCACCGCCGATACGATGGATCCATGACGACGCGGGTGGCCATTGTCGGCGGCACAGGCAAGCTGGGCGGCATCATCCGCGACGTGATCGACGGGGAGTCCGGCTTCGAAGTCGTCGCGACGCTCTCGTCGCACTCCGCCCTCTCCGAGCTCGAGGGCGCGGACCTCGTCGTCGACGCGTCGACTCCGGCCGTCTCGATCGACGTGGTGCGCGCCGCGATCGAGCGTGGGATCAACGTCCTCGTCGGCACGTCGGGCTGGTCGGCCGAGCGCATCGCCCTCATCAGGCCGCTCGTGGATGCCGCCGGAACCGGCGTCGTGTTCATCCCGAACTTCTCGCTCGGCTCCGTGCTCGGATCGGCACTGGCAGCCGCGGCGGCGCCGTTCTTCCCGTCCATCGAGATCATCGAGGCGCATCGCGAGACCAAAGTCGATTCGCCCAGCGGCACCGCCGTTCGCACCGCGGAGCTCATCGCCGCGGCACGGGCGGAGGTCGGACCGGTCGAGTCGCCGCACGTGGACCAGCGCGCCCGTGGTCAGCAGGTCGCGAGCGTGCCGATCCACTCGCTGCGCCGGCCCGGGGTGGTCGCGCGCCAAGAGGTCGTGCTGTCGGGGCCGGGGGAGGCGCTCACCCTGACGCACGACACGGTCGATCCGGCGCTGGCATACGCGCCCGGCATCCGGGTGGCGCTGGCGGCTGCGCGCGACGCCCGCGGCGTGACCGTGGGTCTGGACAGCTTCCTCGACATCGGCATCCGCGTGCCGCGTCCGGCGCGGGAGCGTCCCGTGGACGAAGGCGGCGTCCCCGGTCAGGTCGCGCGCGCGACCAGCGCATGAGCGCACGGATCGGCGTCGCCCTCATGGCGGTGCTGCTCGCGCTGTACATCGTCCTGGTCGCCCAGCGCGCCTGGCTTCTGCTGCTGAGCGGCGAGCCGATCGGGATCGCGATGGGCGCGGCGCTCGTGATCCTGCCGATCATCGCCGCGTGGGCCCTGGGCAGGGAGCTGTGGTTCGGGGTGCGCGCCGAGCGGCTTGCACGCCGGCTGGAAGCCGAGGGAGGTCTGCCGGAGGAGCCCGTCTCGGTGCGCCCCAGCGGCAGGGTCATGCGCGAGGACGCCGACGCGCTCTTTCCCACGTACCGTGCCGACGTGGAGGCGCACCCCGACGACTGGCGCGCGTGGTACCGGCTGGGGCTCGCGTATGACGCCTCCGGCGACCGCCGGCGGGCGCGCGCGGCGGTGCGGCGCGCCATCCAGCTCGAGACGGCGAAGCCGCCGCGCTAAGCGTCGGCCGCGGGCACGGCCGCCTCGACGGCCTGTTCGACGGTCGTGTGCGTGAAGGTGAAGCCCGACTGCTCGAGCACACGGGGAGCGACGGTCGCATCGGTCGTGAGCAGCGCCTCGGTCGCGTCGGCCCCGAGCACGAGCCTGATCGCCCAGACCGGCGCGCGCAGCAGGAACGGCCGGTTCATCCGCACCGCGAGCGCGAAGCCGAGGTCGTTCGCGCTCGCCGGGGTGGGTCCGACGAGATTGACCGGGCCGGCGATCTGCGAGTCGATCACATGGCGGATGCCGCGCACCTCGTCATCGAGCGAGATCCACGGCCACTTCTGGGTGCCGCGCCCGATCGGTCCGCTCACGCCGAACCGGGTCAGGAGCATGAGCGGCTTGAGCACGCCCTGTGGATGCACGATCGGCGCGGTGCGCAGCATCGCGACCCGGGCGTGATCGCCCGAGGCCAGCGCTGCAGCCTCCCACTCGCCGCAGAGGTCGGCGAGGAACGTCTCCCCGCGTGGCGACTCCTCGGTGAGCACACGCCCCGGCGCGGACCCGTAGTAGCCGACGGCGGATGCCGACACGAAGGCGGGTGCATCGCTGCCGAGCTCGCGAACCGCGCGCGCGATGGCCTGCGTCGGCGTGATGCGCGACCACAGCAGCGAGTTCTTGTAGCGGGCGGTCCACGGGAACCGGCCGATCGTCGCGCCGTTGAGCCCGACGACAGCATCCGCTCCGTCGAGCACCGCAGGATCGAGCGGCCCGGAACCGGTCAGCCACTCGACCTCGTCGGGCTGCTCGGCCGGGCGGCGCACGAGCGTCGTCACGCGGACGCCGTCGGCGCGCAGGCTGTCGACCAGCGCGGAGCCGATCAGGCCCGATGCCCCGGCGACGACGACCCGTCTGTCCCCGTCGGGGTCAGGCAAGCGTCGCCTCGAGCGTGATCTCGATGCCCGCGAGGGCCTGCGAGACCGGGCAGTTCGCCTTCGCATCGGCCGCGAGCCGGTCGAAGTCCTCGCGCTCGAGGCCCGGGACGACGGCATTCACGTTGAGGTGACTGCCCGTGATCCCGGTGCCGGGCGTGAACGTCACCGACACCGTCGTGTCGATCGACTCCGGAGGAGTGCCGTTCTGGGCGAGCGCAAGGGAGAAGGCCATGCTGAAGCAGGACGAATGCGCGGCGGCGAGCAGCTCTTCCGGGGTCGTCACGGATGTGGAGCCCTCGCTGCGCGCCTTCCAGTTGACGTCGAAGATCCCGATACCCGATGACTGGAACGCGACCGTTCCGGAACCGTCGATCAAGCCGCCCTTCCAGACGGTCGTGGCTTCGCTCGTGACGGTCATCGGAACCTCCTGATCGACGTGCGCCCGCACTCCGGGCACCTCGCGGTCAGCCTAACCGCGGCGCACCCGCATCGCGACCGATCGGCGCAGATCGCGGACGACTCAGGCCGCGGCGGGACGCTCGCGGCCGACGATGCCCACCCGCTGGAGGAGGAGGTACAGCTGGCACCCGAGGCACACGCCGAACACCGCGTTCAGGAACGCCGCCACGAACGCCGCGGCGGCCGCGATCGTCAGCGCCCACGGGACGCCGATGAGATGCAGGACGAGCCCGATCGACACCACGAACAGGCCCACGCCCTGGGCGAAGCGCGGTGGGCGCGGGTCTTCGAAGTCGGTCGGCGGGCTCAGGCGCGGCTGCACGAGCGAGCGGAACAGGACTCCCCACGGCGCGGTGCGCGGCGAGAGCACGCCCCACAGGAACAGCAGCGCGATGGCCAGCAGCAGGAGGAAGGCTGGTTCCGAGGCGCGCTGCGCGACGGTCGCGCCGATCGGGGTGATCAGGCCGAGGAACACGTCCACCAGCAGCAGCAGCGCGGTGATCCCTGCCGTGAACCGAGGGCCACGCGAGTCGATGCCCTTCGAGGGCGGTCGTGCCGCGGCATCCGTCCGATCAGACATGTGCGGTCTCCCCGGTCAGGCGGTTGAGCTCGAGCTCCAGGACGTCGCGATTGGGCACGCCGCCGAAACGCGTCTGCACGACCCCGGCGCGGTCGAGGACCAGCGTGGTCGGGGTCTGCAGGATGTGGAAGTGCTTGGCGATGTCGGGCCGATGCGTCAGGTCGATGTCGAGGTGGCTGACACCCTCCCGGCCGTCGGCGACCGCGGCGAGCGTGCGGTGCACGCCGGGACAGCGGGAGCACAGCTCGGTGCTGAACTGGAGCAGCGTCGCGGTGCTTCCCAGGGAGTCCGCACCCAGGCGCGCCGGCTCGATGACCTCGTGGGCGATGTGCCTGCGCGGGCGCCCCTGGCGCCACTGGATGAAGACGCCGAACGCGACCGTCGCCGACAACAGGAGGGCGAGGCCGACGAGGGCGCTTAAGAGAGTCACAGCTCCCCAGGCTAACTGAATGCGGCTGAATAGGAGCAGGATGCCGCTCCTGTGACACGACGGGTCGTAACAATCGCTCGATCGGCTCCGCCCAGGGGCTGCGGGCGAGGGATACCATCGACTCGATGTCAGAGACCATCCCGACGCCCTACGAAGACCTCCTGCGCGACGTGCTCGAGCACGGCACCGTCAAGACCGATCGCACCGGAACCGGCACGCGCAGCGTCTTCGGGCGCCAGCTGCGCTTCGACCTGTCGCAGGGCTTCCCGCTGGTGACCACCAAGCGCGTCCACATGAAGTCGATCGCGTACGAACTCCTGTGGTTCCTGCGGGGCGAATCCAACGTCGCGTGGCTGCGGGATCACGGCGTGACCATCTGGGACGAATGGGCTGATGAGCAGGGGGAGCTCGGCCCCGTCTACGGAGTGCAGTGGCGATCCTGGCCGACCCCGTCGGGCGAGACGATCGATCAGATCGCCGGGGTCGTCGAGGAGATCCGTCGCAATCCCGACTCCCGGCGCCTCATCGTGTCGGCCTGGAACCCGGCCGACATCCCCGACATGGCGCTCGCGCCCTGCCACGCGCTGTTCCAGTTCTACGTCGCCGACGGGCGGCTGTCGTGTCAGCTCTATCAGCGCAGCGCCGACCTGTTCCTCGGCGTGCCGTTCAACATCGCAAGCTACGCGCTGCTCACGCACATGATCGCCCAGCAGACCGGTCTCGCGGTCGGCGACTTCGTATGGACGGGCGGCGACTGCCACATCTACGACAACCACGTCGATCAGGTCCGGCTGCAGCTCGAGCGTGAGCCGTTCGCGCCGCCCGCACTGCGCATCCTCCGCACACCCGACTCGATCTTCGACTACGAGTACGACGACTTCCTCATCGAGGACTATCAGCACCATCCCGCGATCCGCGGGGCCGTCGCGGTATGACCCGTGCTCCTCGGATCGGCCTGATCTGGGCGCAGGCGCAGGACGGCGTCATCGGTCGCGACGGCGGAATGCCGTGGTACGTGCCGGAGGACCTGGCGCACTTCAAGGCCATCACGGTCGGCTCGCCGGTCGTCATGGGGCGCGGCACCTGGGACTCGCTGGACCCCCGCTACAAGCCGCTTCCGGGACGCCGCAACATCGTGGTCACCCGGCAGGACGACTGGGAGGGTGAGGGCGCGGCACGCGCCGGCTCGCTCGACGAGGGACTCCAGCTGGCCGCAGCCGACGAACCGGAGTGGATCTGGGTCATCGGCGGCGGCGCGATCTTCGCCCTCGCCATCCCCGACGCGGATCGCCTCGAGGTGACCGAGCTGACCGATGTCGCCGGTTTCAGCCCGCTGCCCGACGACGTGCGCGCACCCGCGATCGAGAAGACGCGGTTCCGCGTGATCGAGTTCGATCCGCCCGACGGCGCGCACACCTCGCGGAGCGGCATCCGCTATCGCTTCCTCCGCTACGAGCGCGCGTCCTAGGCTCGTCCGCATGGCCAAGACCGCACTGATCACCGGGGCGAGCTCCGGTCTGGGCGCGGAGTACGCGCGCCAGCTCGCCGCCCGGCATGTCGACCTCGTGCTCGTCGCCCGCGACAAGACGGCGCTCACGGCGCTTGCGGGCGAGATCTCCTCGCGCTCCCGCGTCGAGGTCGAGGTGCTCGCCGCCGACCTCGTCGTCCCGCGCCAGCTCGAGAAGGTGGTGCGCCGGCTCGAGGACGTCGAGCGCCCGATCGACATGCTCGTGAACAACGCGGGGTTCGGGCTCGACCTGAAATTCGAGCGCAACGACATCGACGACGAGGTGCGCCACCTCCAGCTGCTGGTCGAAGTCCCGATGCGTCTCACGCACGCCGCGCTCGGCCCGATGCTCCAGCGCCGGAGCGGCCGCATCGTCAACGTCGCCTCGGTCGCCGGCTTCATCCCGCGCTCGACCTACGGCGCGAACAAGGGCTGGCTGATCAGCTTCAGCCGCTGGGCGAACGGCCGGTACTCGCAGCGAGGCGTGACCGTGACCGCCGTGTGCCCGGGGTTCACCCATACGAACTTCCACGAGCGCATGGGTCTGGCTCCCGGCGCGGAGGGCGTGCCCGGCTGGATGTGGCTCGACGCCCGCGACGTCGTCGCGGAATCGCTGCGCGACGTCGCCCGCGGCAAGGCGGTCTCGGTGCCGTCCCTGAGGTACAAGGCGATCGTCGCGCTGACACGCGTCCTGCCGGCCGACCTGGTCGCGCGGGCGGGCGAGCGCGGGCGCTGACCGCGGCGGATGACCGCCCTCCGGCGAGCCGATAGCCTGAAGCCATGACGCACACCGGCAACCCCTTCGGTCAGGTGCTCGTCGCGCTCGTCACCCCCATGACAGCCGACGGCGAGGTCGATTGGCCCGCCGTCGAGAAGCACATGGACGACGTCATCACCGCCGGCGCGGACGGAATCGTGGTCACGGGTACTACCGGTGAGACGAGCACGTTGACGGATGCCGAGAAGATCCGACTGGTCGAGGTCGGCAAGGACGTCGCATCGGGGCGGGCGAAGATCATCACCGGCGGCGGCTCGAACGAGACCGCGCATGCGATCGAGCTGTACAAGGCCAGCGAGAAGGTCGGCGCCGACGGCATCATGATCGTCACGCCGTACTACAACAAGCCCACGCAGGCCGGCGTGCTCACCCACTTCCGGCTCGTCGCGGACGCCACCGACCTTCCGGTCATCCTCTACGACATCCCCGGGCGGACGGGCGTGCCGATCAGGTACGAGACGATCGTCCGGATCGCCAAGCACCCGAACGTGCTCGCGATCAAGGACGCGAAGGGCGACTTCAGCGAGGTCAGCCGCGTGCTCAACCAGACCGATCTGATGTACTTCTCCGGCGACGACGCCAACGTCCTCCCGCACCTGTCGATCGGCGCCACCGGTCTGATCGGCGTGACGGCGAACATCGCCGCCCAGCCGTATCGGGCGATCGTGGATGCCGTCAACCGGGGCGATCTGAAGGCCGCGACCGCCGCGCACCAGCAGGTCGAGCCGCTCGTCCGGGCCGTCATGACGCATGTGCCCGGCACCGTGTCGGCGAAGTACATCCTGCACGGGCTCGGCCGAATCGGGAGCCCGCGCGTGCGGCTGCCACTGGTCGGCCCCGAAGAGTGGGAGGCCGCGAAGATCGAGGACGAGCTCGCGCTCGTGCGCGATGTTCCCGGCGCCGACTTCTCCAACTTCCGCCCCGATCGCAACGCCGCCGCCGGCGGAGCGCTGCCGAAGGTCTCTGGAACCACAAGATGATGCGACACGCGAACCGCTGAGCGGTCGCGCGCGCGAAAGCGGATGCTCCGGCATCCCGAGGAAGGTGTCTGATGCCCAGCACCGTGTACGACCCGCCCGCCCTCGAGCCGGGAACCCTGCGCGTGACGCCGCTCGGCGGACTCGGCGAGGTCGGCCGCAACATGACCGTGTTCGAGTACGGCGGCAAGCTGCTGATCGTGGACTGCGGGGTCCTGTTCCCCGAGGAGCACCAGCCCGGCGTCGACCTGATCCTGCCCGACTTCGAGCCGATCAAGAACCGGCTCGACGACGTGGTCGCGGTCGTGCTGACCCACGGCCATGAGGACCACATCGGCGCGGTTCCGTACCTGCTCAAGCTCAAGCAGGACATCCCGCTCATCGGCTCCGGGCTGACCCTCGCGCTCATCGAGGCCAAGCTCAAGGAGCATCGGATCAAGCCGTACACGCTGACGGTCACCGAGGGCCAGCACGAGCGGGTCGGTCCGTTCGATCTCGAGTTCATCGCGGTGAACCACTCGATTCCCGACGCGCTCGCCGTGGCGATCCGCACGCCCGCAGGGCTCGTGCTCGCGACCGGTGACTTCAAGATGGATCAGCTTCCGCTGGACGGCCGGCTCACCGACCTGCGCGCGTTCGCGCGGCTCGGCGAGGAGGGCGTCGACCTGTTCCTCGTGGACTCGACCAATGCCGACGTGCCGGGCTTCACGCCGCTCGAGCGGAGCATCGGCCCCGTGCTCGATCAGGTCATCGGCAAGGCGCCGCGCCGCGTGATCGTCGCAAGCTTCTCGAGCCATGTCCATCGGGTGCAGCAGGTGCTGGACGCGGCGGCCGCGCACGGCCGCCGCGTCGCGCTCCTGGGTCGCAGCATGGTGCGCAACATGGGCATCGCCGAGGAGCTCGGCTACCTCCACGTGCCCGAGGGCGTCTTCATCGACTACAAGAAGGCGCGGGACCTGCCGGACGACAAGGTCGTCTACATGTCGACCGGCTCCCAGGGCGAGCCGATGGCCGTGCTCAGCCGGATGGCCAACAACGACCACGAGATCGAGCCCGGTCCGGGAGACACCGTCATCCTCGCCTCCAGCCTCATCCCCGGGAACGAGAACGCGGTCTACCGGGTGATCGACGGACTCACCAAGCTCGGTGCGAACGTCGTCCACAAGGGCAACGCGAAGGTGCACGTCTCCGGACACGCCGCCGCGGGGGAGCTGCTGTACTGCTACAACATCCTCAAGCCGCGCAACGTGCTTCCCGTGCACGGCGAGTACCGCCACCTGATGGCCAACTCGCGGCTCGCGCAGGACACCGGCATCCCTGCCGAGCGGACGATCCTGGGTGAGAACGGCACCGTGATCGACCTCAAGGACGGCATCGCGGAGGTCGTCGGCCAGCTCGACCTCGGCTTCGTCTACGTGGACGGCTCCACGGTCGGCGAGATCACCGAGGCCGACCTCAAGGATCGGCGCATCCTGGGGGAGGAGGGCTTCATCTCCGTGATCGTCGTGGTGGATGCCGCCACCGGGCGGATCATCACCGGGCCCGAGATCCACGCACGCGGCTTCGCAGAGGACGACACCGTCTTCGACAGCGTCAAGCCGAAGATCGCCTCGGCCCTCGCCGAGGCCGCGCAGTCGGGCGTGCGCGACACCCACGCGCTCTCGCAGGTCGTGCGCCGCGTGATCGGCCGCTGGGTCAACCAGCAGCTGCGCCGCAGGCCCATGATCGTGCCGCTCGTGATCGAGGCCTAGCCGCACGCGGGCGGACTGTCGCGCGGTCGGGGCGGGCCGCTGCGCCCGGGTAAAATCGGGCGATGGCATCCTTCAGCGTTCGTGCGGCCGGCCAAGCCGACGGCGCTTTCCTCGGCGACATGGTCGTCGAGGCCGCCAACTGGCGGCCGGGCGCCGCACGCCCCAAGCACCAGGTGCTCACCGAGCCCGAGCACAGCCGCTACGTCTCGGGCTGGAAGCGCCCGAGCGACGCGGGCTTCGTCGCGCTGGACGCCGCCGGCGAGCCGATCGGCGCGGCGTGGTACCGCCTGCTGCCGCGCAGCGATCCGGGCTTCGGCTACGTCGGCACCGGCGTCCCGGAGCTCATCATCGGCGTGCGCCCGATCTGGCGCGCGCACGGGGTCGGTCGGACGCTCCTGCAGGCGCTCACCCAGCAGGCCCGCACGGACGGCTACGCGCGACTGAGCCTGAGCGTCGAGCGCGGCAACTTCGCCGTGACGCTGTACCGCAGCGAGGGCTTCGCGGTCACCCAGAGCGGGATCGGCCGCGACACGATGGTGAAGCGTCTGCGGTGAGGATGCGCCTGCGGTGACAGGTGCGTCTGCGGTGAGGATGCGCCTGCCGTGACGGGTGCCCATGCCGCGTCGTTGCGGGCGTTTCACACGCCATCGCCGTAGCGTGGGGACATGGCCAGGAGCACAAGCCCGACCAAGAACGGTCGCGCGCCCGCGAACGCGTCCTCCTCGCGCGCCCGCAAGCCCGCCCCGGCACCCAAGCGCTATGTCGGCGAGTCCGAGAAGCCGCCGCTCGTGGTCCGCGCGTGGATGGGCATCGCGCACGGCACCGGCGGCCTGTTCCGGGCCTTCGGGCCGGAGACCCTGGAGAAGGACCAGCGCCGAGACGGGCTCCCGTTCCTCATCGTGCTGCTCGCGATCGCCGGCGCGGTCGTGGAGTGGTTCTTCATCGGCAACCAGATCGCGCAGACCATCAGCGCCTACACCGCCGGCGGCCTGGTCGGCCGGGTGGCGTTCGTGCTCCCGGTGCTGCTGCTCCTCCTCGCCGGCTGGCTCTTCCGGCATCCGGCATCCGTGCACGACAACGGCCGCATCGGCATCGGTTTCTCTCTGTTCGTGCTCTCGATCGCCGGCTTCTGCCACATCGGCGGGGGCCGGCCGCAACCCCGCGAAGGGCTGCCCGCACTGAGCGAAGCGGGGGGCGTGTTCGGCTGGATGCTGGCCGAGCCGCTCGCGCTGCTGATCACCGACATCGGCGCCGGGGTCGTCCTGGGTGTGCTGACCGCGCTCAGCATCCTGATCCTCACCAAGACACCGCCGAACCGGATCGGCCGCCGGCTCGGCGACCTGTACACCTGGATGTTCGACGCCGAGCGCCCCGTGCCCGCCGACGACGCCGAAGGCGATGATGGCGCCGACGACGACCCGTCGCTGCCGTGGTGGCGGCGGAACAAGACCGGCCGCGAGAAGGACGTCGACGGCGGGATCGGATCGCAGGATCTCACCGAGCTGCTGCCGCCCGGGGCCGCGCAGGGCGGCTTCGAGCAGGCCGCCGTGACGATCCCGCCACCGCCGCCCTCGGAGGCGCTCACCGAGGTCATCGATCCGGCGATCCTCGCGGGCGGCGCGCGCGCCGCCAAGAAGGCCGAGACCGGCATCCGCGACGACGAGACCGCCACGCCGCTCGACGACGGCGTGCTCCCCGGCCTGTCCGGTCTCGGCGGCGACGGTCCGCGGCAGGCGCCGATCGCGCCGTACCGCCTCCCCTCGGTGAACGCGCTCGCGGCGGGCACGCCGCACAAAGCCCGTTCCGCCGCGAACGACGCCGTCGTCGCCTCGATCACGAGCGTGCTGCAGCAGTTCCAGGTCGACGCCCGGGTGACCGGATTCTCCCGGGGGCCGACCGTCACCCAGTACGAGATCGAGGTCGGACCCGGCGTCAAGGTCGAGCGGATCACCGCGCTCACGAACAACATCGCCTACGCGGTCGCCTCGAACGAGGTGCGCATCCTCGCGCCGATCCCCGGCAAGAGCGCGATCGGGGTCGAGATCCCCAACGCCGACCGCGAGATCGTGACACTCGGCGACGTGCTGCGCTCGGCGGCGGCCCAGCAGGCGACGCACCCGATGACGATCGGCGTCGGCAAGGACGTCGGCGGCGGGTACGTCGTCGCCAACCTCGCCAAGATGCCCCACCTGCTGGTGGCGGGCTCCACCGGCTCCGGCAAGTCGAGCTTCGTGAACTCGATGATCACGAGCCTGCTGATGCAGGCCAAGCCCTCCGATGTGCGCATGGTGCTGATCGACCCGAAGCGCGTCGAGCTGACCTCCTACGCGGGCGTGCCGCATCTGATCACCCCGATCATCACCAACCCGAAGAAGGCGGCCGAGGCGCTGCAGTGGGTCGTCAAGGAGATGGACATGCGGTACGACGACCTCGCGTCGTTCGGCTACCGCCACATCGACGACTTCAACCGCGCAGTCGTCGCCGGCGAGGTCGTCGTGCCGCCCGGCAGCGAGCGGGTCCTCAAGCCCTACCCGTACCTCCTCGTCGTCGTCGACGAGCTCGCCGACCTGATGATGGTCGCCCCGCGGGACGTGGAGGACTCGATCGTGCGCATCACGCAGCTGGCCCGGGCATCCGGCATCCACCTCGTCCTGGCCACGCAGCGTCCGTCCGTCGATGTCGTGACCGGCCTCATCAAGGCGAACGTGCCTTCGCGGCTCGCGTTCGCCGTGACGAGCGTGACCGACTCGCGCGTCATCCTCGACCAGCCCGGCGCCGATCGCCTGATCGGGCAGGGCGACGGGCTCTTCCTCCCGATGGGCGCCTCGAAGGCGATCCGCGTGCAGGGCGCATGGGTGAGCGAGGCGGAGATCGAGCGTGTCGTCAAGCACGTCACCGCGCAGGCGCGGCCCGAGTACCGCGAGGTCGCCGTCGTCGCCGAGAAGAAGGAGATCGACGCCGACATCGGCGACGACCTCGAGCTGCTGCTGGCCGCCACCGAGCTCATCGTCTCGACGCAGTTCGGCTCGACCTCCATGCTCCAGCGCAAGCTGCGGGTCGGCTTCGCGAAGGCCGGGCGCCTGATGGACCTGCTCGAATCCCGCGAGATCGTGGGGCCCTCCGAGGGCTCCAAGGCCCGCGATGTGCTGGTCAGCGTCGAGCAGCTGCCCGAGGTGCTCGCGAGGCTGCGGGGCGATGACGCCCCCTCCGCCTCCGGTGACCCGGTCGACGCGCAGTTCGACGGGTATCCGGTCGTCGACGCGGATGCGGACGGCGACGAAGACGCCTGGGGACTGACGGGTCGCGACTGATGGCCGTGCCGCGGCAGCTGCCCAACACGATCACGATCGTGCGCATCCTGATGGCGCCGGTCTTCCTCTGGATGCTGCTCGTCGACGGCGGAGCCGACGGACCGCTGCGCTGGTGGGCGGCAGTGCTGTTCATCGTCGCGATCGCGACCGACGGCATCGACGGCTGGATCGCCCGCAGGTATGAGATCGTCACCGACCTCGGCAAGCTCCTCGACCCGATCGCCGACAAGGTGCTCACCGGGTTCGCATTCATCGGCCTGTCGATCCTCGGCGAGCTGCCGTGGTGGATCACGATCGTTGTGCTCATCCGCGAGGTCGGCATCACGGTGCATCGCCTGATCGTGGCCAGCGACCACGTGGTTGCGGCCGCATGGATGGGCAAGCTCAAGACGCTCGCGCAGGCCGTCGCACTCTCGCTCGCGCTGCTGCCGCTGTGGACCGTGCTCGGCGACTGGATCTTCTGGGTCAACGGGGTCACGATGACGATCGCGGTCATCCTCACGGTCGCGAGCGGCATCGACTACGTCATCACCGAAGTGCGGGGGGCCCGTCGCGGCAGGAGCGCCGCGTGACGGATGCCGCGCTCGAAGCGGCCGAAGTGACCGCCGCCGCCGTGGTGGATCGCCTGACCGCGCGCGGCTGGACGGTGGCGGTCGCCGAATCTCTGACCGGGGGACTCGTGGTGGCCGCGCTGATCGCGATCCCGGGCGCATCCGCGTCCGTCCGCGGCGCCGTCGTCGCGTATGCGACGCCGCTCAAGCACACGCTCCTCGGGGTGGATGCCGCGCTCCTGGAGGCCGAAGGCGCGGTGCACCCGGAGGTCGCGCGGCAGATGGCCGAGGGCGTTCGCCGCGCCGCTGCAGTGGACGGCATCCCGGCCGATGTCGGGATCGCGACCACCGGTGTCGCCGGCCCGACTGCCCAGGACGGCCGGCCGGTCGGCACCGTGCACATCGCGGTCGCGACGCCGGATGGCATCCTCGTGCGGTCGCCGGCGCTGTCCGGGACCCGGCCGCAGATCCGCGCCGAAGCGACCCGCAGCGCTCTGTCGCTGGCGCTGGAAGCGCTGCGCTGACATCGACGGCGACGTCGGGAACAGACAGTGTTTCGTGTCGGTTACATTCGGCGATTCCCACCCATTCCCCAGCACACGGGATTAGATTGACCTCATCCGGTGTTGTACTGTTATCCACCCGGATACGGCGGAATCAGAAGTGAGGAGGGGGCCCATCATGATCCTGGTACGACAAGAAATCGGCGAAGTCCTTCGTGACTTCCGGCAGCAGAAGGGCCGTACCCTCCGTCAGGTCGCGAGCCGCGCCAGCGTCGCGCTCGGCTACCTGAGCGAAGTGGAGCGCGGTCAGAAGGAAGCGTCGAGCGAGATCCTCGCGTCGGTGGCGGAAGCCCTCGACGTGCCCATCTCGATCATCATGCGCGAAGTCGGAGACCGCATCTCCGTGCTCGAGGGCATCCAGACCTTCCCCGACGTGGTCCCGGACGACCTCGTCGCCTCGGTCGACGCCGAGCTCTCGCTGCGCTGACCGCCCCGTGCGTCGCAGCGAATTCGACCGCGCCGTCAAGGACGAGTTCGGCGCGCAGGGCAGCGCCCTCCTCGCGGATCTGGTGCTGGCGGACGTCGGCGACCGCACTGCGACGCAGGCGCTCGACGCCGGCATCCCGGCACGCGAGGTGTGGCTCGCGCTCTGCGCCGAGATGGACGTTCCGCTCGAACGCCGGTACGGCGTCGGGCGGCTCGAGGCGAAGCAGCGCTGACCGGGCCTTTGCCCGGGCGCTGACGGATCGGCGCCTTCGGCGCGCGTGCCGTCGTGTCTCGAAGACGCGCAGCGAACCAGATTTCTGCACGGCGTGTCGTCGTTTCTCGATGCGCGCGCTGCGCGCGCTACTCGACAACCGATTTCTGCACGGCGTGTCGTCGAATATTCGTTCGACGAATGCATAGGCTTCTGCACAGCAGGTGTCGCGAGTGCGTTTTGCACAGGACGGGTGAGGAGCGAAGACCGATGTCGGAGCCCATCCCTAGCGTGAACGACGTCAGACGACACCACACGCCTTGTCGCAGCATCCCCGCCGAGCCTCGGCACGGAGCGCGACAGCCTACAGGCGACGGAACGCGAGCATAAGGAGCACGCCATGCCATCACCCGAAAACCGCGAGAAGGCTCTCGAGTCGGCCCTCGCCCAGATCGACCGGCAGTTCGGCAAGGGATCCGTCATGCGACTGGGCAGCGACGAGCGCGCGCCGGTCGAAGTGATCCCGACCGGGTCCATCGCCCTCGACGTGGCACTCGGCGTCGGCGGACTCCCTCGCGGGCGCATCGTCGAGATCTACGGTCCGGAGTCGTCGGGAAAGACGACACTCACGCTCCACGCGATCGCCAACGTCCAGAAGCAGGGCGGCATCGCCGCATTTATCGACGCGGAGCACGCTCTGGATCCCGAGTACGCGCAGAAGCTCGGCGTCGACATCGACCAGCTGCTCGTCTCGCAGCCCGACACCGGAGAGCAGGCGCTCGAGATCGCCGACATGCTCATCCGTTCCGGCTCGATCGATCTGATCGTGATCGACTCGGTTGCGGCCCTCGTGCCCAAGGCCGAGATCGAAGGCGAGATGGGCGACTCGCACGTCGGTCTGCAGGCCCGCCTCATGTCGCAGGCGCTGCGCAAGCTCACCGGCGGTCTGAACACGACCAACACCACGATGATCTTCATCAACCAGCTGCGCGAGAAGATCGGCGTGTTCTTCGGAAGCCCCGAGACCACCGCCGGCGGCAAGGCGCTCAAGTTCTACGCCTCGGTCCGTCTCGACATCCGACGGATCGAGACGCTCAAGGACGGCACGGACGCGGTCGGAAACCGCACGCGCGTCAAGGTGGTCAAGAACAAGATGGCGCCGCCGTTCAAGCAGGCCGAGTTCGACATCCTGTACGGCACGGGGATCTCCCGCGAGGGCAGCCTGATCGATTTCGGTGTGGAGCACGAGATCGTCAAGAAGTCCGGCGCATGGTACACGTACGACGGCGAGCAGCTCGGCCAGGGCAAGGAGAACGCCCGCAACTTCCTGCTCAAGAACCCCGACATCGCCGCCGACATCGAGTCCAAGATCAAGGTCAAGCTGGGGATCGGCCAGCCGAAGCCGGTCGCCGAGCCGATCAGCGACGAGCTGGCGAAGCGCCGCCCGGCCTGATGACCGACAATCACGGTGACGGGGGCGCGCGACTGGCCCCCGTCACCTACCTCCCCGGCGCAGCCCCCGCAGACGACGCGCCCGCCCGATGGGCGATCCCGCTCGAGTCGACGCCCGATGATCACGATCGGACGGAGACTCCCGTCGAGGAGGCCGAGTCTGAGGGGCCATCGATCGAGGACGCCGAAGACCTGCTCGCGAAGCGCCTGCGACGCAGCGCGCTGTCCGAGCGCGAAGCGCGCGCGTTCCTCGTCCAGCGCGGGATCGACGGCTCCGTCGCCGAGACGACCGTGGAGCGGTTCACGAGCCGCGGGTGGATCGACGACGCTGTGCTCGCCGAGCAGCTCATCTACGCAGGTACGAGCCGCAAGGGCCAGGGCAGGCGGGCGATCGCCCAGACGCTCAGCGGTCGAGGCATCGCCCGCGACATCGCCGACGCCGCATTGGCGGCGCTGCCGGACGACGATGACGACCGCGCGCTCGAGTACGCACGAAGCAAGGCGCACGGTCTGCGAAGCTACGACCTCGAGACGGCCATGCGGCGGCTGATGGGCCAGCTCGCGCGTCGGGGCTACGGCGGTTCGGTCGCATCGACCGCGGCGCGCACAGCCCTGACCGAGCAGCGCGGAGGCAGCGGAGTGCAGTTCCGCTGAGCCTGGGTGGGCGGCCGGTCCTCCCGGCCGCGCACGTAGAATGGCACCCATCATGACCACACCGTCCTCAGCGCCGACGACGATCGCGCCGTCACCAGCAGCGCTCTCATCCGACGGTCGCGTCCGCACCTACGAAGTGCGCACGTTCGGCTGCCAGATGAACGTCCACGACTCCGAACGCCTGTCCGGATCGCTCGAGAGCGCCGGCTACCTCCCCGCCCCCCTCGGCGAGGAAGCGGACGTCGTCATCATCAACACCTGCGCGGTCCGCGACAACGCCGCCGGCAAGCTCTACGGCACGCTCGGGCATCTGGCCTCGGTCAAGCGGCGCAAGGACGGCATGCAGATCGCCGTCGGCGGGTGCATGGCGCAGATGGACAAGCAGGCCGTGCTCGAGAAGGCACCGTGGGTCGACGTCGTCTTCGGCACCCACAACATGGGCTCGCTGCCCAGCCTGCTGGAACGGGCCCGGCACAACGGCGAGGCCGAGCTCGAGATCCTCGAATCGCTCGAAACGTTTCCCTCGACGCTGCCCACCAAGCGCGACAGCGTCTACAGCGGGTGGGTGTCGATCTCGGTCGGGTGCAACAACACCTGCACGTTCTGCATCGTCCCGAGCCTGCGAGGCAAGGAGAAGGACCGCCGCCCAGGCGACATCCTCAATGAGATCCGGCTGCTCGTCGACGACGGCGCGATCGAGGTCACCCTCCTCGGGCAGAACGTCAACTCCTACGGCGTCGAGTTCGGCGACCGGCACGCGTTCGGAAAGCTCCTGCGTGCTGCGGGCGAGATCGAGGGGCTCGAGCGCGTCCGCTTCACGAGCCCGCACCCCGCGGCGTTCACCGACGACGTGATCGACGCGATGGCCGAGACGCCCGCGGTCATGCCCCAGCTGCACATGCCGCTCCAGTCCGGCAGCGACCGCATCCTCAAGGCGATGCGCCGCTCATATCGCAGCGACAAGTTCCTCGGCATCCTCGACCGCGTGCGCGACCGCATGCCGGACGCGGCGATCACGACCGACATCATCGTGGGCTTCCCCGGCGAGACCGACGAGGACTTCGCGGAGACGATGCGGGTCGTCGAGCAGTCCAGGTTCTCCAGCGCGTTCACGTTCCAGTACTCCATCCGCGAAGGCACTCCGGCCGCCACGATGCCCGACCAGGTGCCCAAAGCGGTCGTCCAGGAGCGGTACAACCGGCTGATCGCGCTGCAGGAGCGGATCTCGCTCGAGGAGAATCACGCCCAGCTCGGCCGCGCCGTCGAGGTGCTCGTCTCGATGGGTGAGGGCAAGAAGGATGCCGAGACGCACCGCCTGACCGGTCGCGCCGAAGACAATCGTCTCGTGCACTTCGAGGTGACCCCGGGCAGTGAAACCCCTCGACCGGGTGACGTCGTCTCTGTCACGATCACCCACGCCGCTCCGTTCCACCTGCTCGCCGACTCGGACGGCACTCCGCTGCGCATCCGCCGGACGCGCGCTGGAGACGCATGGGATCGTACGCAGGCCGAGTCCTGTGCGATCCCGGCGACGGGAGCCGCGGCGGCCGCTGATGGCGGCCCGCGTGCGGTCTCGCTCGGGCTTCCGACGCTGCGCGTCGGGGTGTGACGCCTCGACCGACCGACGGTCCGGCAGCAGAGTCGGGGCCACGGCTGTACGCGGTCGTCGGCGCCACGGGCACCGGCAAGTCCGAACTGTCACTCCGGCTGGCCGAGACCCTCGCGGCGCGCGGTCGCCCTGCTGAGATCGTGAACGCGGACGCGATGCAGCTGTATCGCGGCATGGACATCGGCACCGCGAAGCTCCCGGTGAGCCAGTGGCGCGGCATCCCGCATCATCTGCTCGACGTGCTCGATGTCACGGACGACGCGGCCGTGGCCTGGTATCAGGAGGCGGCGCGCGCCGCCGTCACCGCGGTCCTGGACCGCGGGGCGCACGCGATCCTCGTGGGGGGATCGGGGCTGTACGTGTCGAGCGTGCTGTTCGACTTCCGGTTCCCGCCGCGGGACGAGGCGCTGCGGGTGAAGCTCGAGGCGGACCTGGATCGTGATGGACCCGGCGTCATGTACGAGCGGCTCCGCGCGGCCGATCCGCACACGGCAGAGCGCGTCGATCCGCGCAACGGCCGCAGGATCGTGCGGGCGCTCGAAGTGCTCGCGCAGGGGGAGGCGACCCACGGCGCGACGCTTCCCGATGAGCCGGTCCCGTGGCGCGCGTCGACGATCATCGGACTCGCGGTGCCGCGCGATCAGCTCGTCGTGCGGCTCGACGAGCGAGTCGAGGGCATGTGGCGCGACGGACTTCTCGAGGAGGTCGAAGGTCTGAAAGCCCGGGGACTCGAACGGGGCGTGACCGCGCGCCGCGCGATCGGCTACGCGCAGGCCCTCGGACAGCTCGACGGTCGCATGACGCAGGCTGAGGCCATCGCCGAGACGCAGGCCCTCACGCGTCGGTACGCCCGTCGTCAGGTGTCCTGGTTCAAGCGCTACCCCGGTGTGCACTGGTCGGAGTCGAGCGCGGATGTCGCCCTGGCCCCGATACTTGGTTCATGACCTCCATCCGAGCGTTCGCCCTGCGCGACACCGAGTCCGTCATCGCCCTCTGGCAGGCCACGGGGCTGACGCGGTCGTGGAACAATCCGCACCTCGACATCCAGCGCAAGCTCACGGTCCAGCCCGAGCTGTTCCTCGTCGCGGTGGATGCCGATGAGATCGTCGGCACGGTGATGGCCGGGTACGACGGCCACCGCGGGTGGCTGTACTACCTCGCTGCCGACCCGATGCGGCGCGGTCAGGGCATCGGGCGAAAGCTCGTCGGCGCGGCCGAAGAGCTGCTGCTCGAGCTCGGCTGCCCCAAGGTGCAGCTGATGGTCCGCCCGGACAACGACGACGTGCTCGGGTTCTACGACTCCCTCGGCTACGAGCGGTTCAGCACGACGACCACCGGTAAGCGCCTCGTCGTCGACTGAGCCGGTGCGGCGGCGCCCATAGGCTAGGGACATGCCGCAGACGATCGCCTTCACCAAGGGACACGGGACGGGCAACGACTTCGTCCTGCTCCCGGATCCGGACGGCGAACTCGAGCTGACCGACGATCAGGTCGCGGTGCTGTGCGACCGTCGATTCGGGATCGGAGCGGACGGCATCCTCCGCGTCGTGCGGTCCGCCGCGATCGACGAGGGCAGGGATGCGGTCACCGCCGGAGCCGAATGGTTCATGGACTATCGCAACGCCGACGGCTCCAAGGCCGAGATGTGCGGCAACGGCATCCGGGTGTTCGCGCGGTACCTGGCCGACGGGGGCTGGGCGACGATCGATGAGACCCCACTGCTGATCGGCACTCGCGCGGGCGTGAAGTCGGTGACCCGCAGCGAGCTGGGGTTCGAGGCGGACCTGGGGACCTGGCGGGTGGACCCGGCAGAAGTGCTGGTGCGGGCGCGCGGTCTCGGCGTGCCTCGGCCCGGCCTCGGGATCGACGTCGGCAACCCCCACATCGTCGTGGCGATCTCGAACGCCGACGAACTCGAGGCGCTCGATCTCACGGTCCGCCCTCAGCTGCAGCCGGACCCGCCGCGCGGCGCGAACATCGAGTTCGTGGTGCCCAGCGATCCGCTGGTCCGCGAAGGGGTGGGATCGATCCGCATGCGCGTCTTCGAGCGCGGGGTCGGCGAAACCCTCAGCTGCGGCACCGGGGTCGCGGCGGCAGCACTCGCCGTGCGGCACTGGGCCGGCCAGGCGGCGCCCGACCGATGGACCGTCGAGGTTCCGGGTGGCACCCTCGGGGTGCGGATGCAGCGCGTGCGCGGCGATCTGCACGTCCTGCTCTCGGGTCCCGCGTCGCTCGTCTACTCGGGCGAGGTCGCGCTGGCCTGAAGCGGTCGTCGCTCAGGGCAGCGAGATCTCGTCCGTATGCGGGCTGCCGTGCTTCCGCACCTTCAGGACCCGGAATCCGCGACCCGTCGCCGCGCGGTGCACGCTGTAGCCGGGTGTGAAGGATGCGGCCAACCAGCGCTGCAGCGAATCGGATCCGAGGTTGCGCTGCACCACGAGCCACGCGTCGGACCGCTCATCCAGGCGTGGGATCCACCGCTCCAGGAGCCCGTGCAGCTCGTGCTTGCCGACGCGGATCGGAGGATTCGAGCGGATGGTGCGGAAGGTCACGTCGTCGGGAACATCGTCGGGCCTCACGGCGTTCACATTCTCAAGGCCCAGCGAATCGGCGTTGCGTCGCACCAGGTCCAGAGCCCGCTCGTTCACATCGACCGCCCACACGGTCGCGTGCGGCGACTCGATGGCCAGTGACAGTGCGATCGGCCCCCAGCCACTGCCCAGATCGAGCAGATGTCCACCGGGCGGCGGGGGAGGCGTGTTGGCCAGCAGGACGGCGGTTCCCGAATCGATGTGATCCGGACTGAACACACCGCCTGCCGTGGTCACCTCGGCCTCGGAGCCGGCCAGCGTGACACGGATGCGGCGGAGATTCTCGGCACTGGCGGGTGACGCGCTGAAGTAGTGGTCATCCCCCATGCTCCCCATGCAGCGAGCGTAGCGGAGGAGATCCCGGACGAGGGAGTTAGAGTTCTAGGGCATTGCGGAAGGAAGACATGACGGATACGACAACCCCGACGAGCACCGACGAGACACCGATCGACCCGGTGGCCCGTGTGCTGGAGCGCGCCGACGCGCATTCGGGCGTGCGCGTCTTCGGTCCTGCCCAGGCGCTGCAGGATGAGGCCGCGTTCACGCAGACCCAGACCGACGGCGAGCAGTGGGATCGCGAAGAGCGCGCCGCGCTGCGCCGCGTCCCCGGACTCTCGACGGAGCTCGAAGACGTCACCGAGGTCGAGTACCGCCAGCTGCGGCTCGAGAACGTGATCCTCGTCGGCGTGCACCCGCAGGGCGAGCAGGAGGATGCCGAGAACTCGCTGCGCGAACTCGCCGCACTCGCCGAGACCGCCGGCGCGGTGGTGCTCGACGGTGTCATGCAGCGCCGCCCGCACCCCGACCCTGCGACGTATCTCGGCCGCGGCAAGGCGCAGGAGCTCCGGGACCTCGTTGCCGCCCTCGGCGCCGACACCGTGATCGCCGACACCGAGCTCGCGCCCAGCCAGCGGCGTGCGCTCGAGGACGTCGTCAAGGTGAAGGTCATCGACCGGACCACCGTCATCCTCGACATCTTCAGCCAGCACGCCAAGAGCCGAGAGGGCAAGGCGCAGGTGGAGCTCGCGCAGCTCGAATACCTGCTGCCGCGCCTGCGCGGTTGGGGTGACTCGATGAGCCGCCAGGCCGGTGGCCAGGTCGGCGCCGGCGGCGCGGGCATGGGATCCCGTGGTCCCGGTGAGACGAAGATCGAACTGGATCGCCGCCGCATCCGCACGAAGATGGCGCTGCTGCGCCGCCAGATCCGCGACTTCGCCCCTGCCCGCGAGGCCAAGCGCGCCGAGCGCAAGCGCAACACGATCCCCTCGGTCGCCATCGCGGGCTATACCAACGCCGGCAAGTCGAGCCTGCTCAATCGGCTCACCAGTGCCGGAGTTCTCGTGGAGAACGCGCTGTTCGCGACGCTGGATGCCACGGTCCGCCGTGCCGAGGCATCGGACGGGCGGGTCTACACGCTCACCGACACTGTCGGATTCGTCCGGAACCTGCCGCACCAGCTGGTCGAGGCGTTCCGATCCACCCTCGAAGAGGTGGGCGATGCCGATGTCATCGTGCACGTCGTCGACGCCGCGCACCCGGATCCCGCCGCGCAGCTGCAGACCGTGCGCGACGTGATCGGCGACGTGGGCGCGCGCCACATCACGGAGATCGTGGTGTTCAACAAGGCCGACCTCGTCGACGACGACGCGCGGATGGTGCTGCGCGGCCTGGAGCCTCGCGCGCTGTTCGCCTCATCGCGGACCGGCGAGGGCATCGACGAGCTTCGGGCGGCGATCGAGGCGGCGCTCCCGCTGCCGGCCGTCGAGATCCGGGCTCTCGTTCCGTACGACCGGGGCGACCTGGTCTCGGCCGCGCACGAGTCGGGGCACATCATCTCGCAGACCCATGAAGCGGGCGGGACCGCGCTGCACGCGCACGTGTCAGAGCGACTGGCCGCCGAACTGGCTCCGTTCGCGGTCTGAGCTCGCGGCAGCCTCAGCTCAGCGGAAGCGGGGGAACCCCCGGCGTCTCGAAGCCGAACACCGCACCGAGGAAGGCCAGCTCGCTCTCCAGGGCGTTGACGATGTTCTCGGCGCGCCGGAAACCGTGCCCCTCGCCTTCGTAGACGATGTACGCGTGCGGGATGCCGCGTTGAGCGAGCGCATCGCGCAGCGCCTCGGACTGCGCAGGCGGCACCACCGGATCGTCAGCCCCCTGCAGGATCAGCAGGGGGACGCGCAGCCGTTCGGGATGCGACAGCGGTGAGCGCTCGAGATACAGCGGCTCGGCCTCCGGGAGGGGACCGATGAGGCCGTCGAGGTACCGCGATTCGTAGTCGTGGGTGTCGGTCGCCAGTGCCCGCGCGTCGCCGACGCCGTAGCGCGAGATGCCGGCCGCGAACGCGTCGGTGCCGACCAGTGCGGCGAGCACGGTCCAGCCTCCGGCGGAGCCGCCGGCGATCGCGATGCGCGCCGGATCTGCAGCGCCCGTGCTCGCGAGTCCTGCGGCGGCGGCCGCGACGTCCTGGACGTCGACGACCCCCCACTGCCCGCGCAGCCGCTCGCGGTACGCGCGGCCGTAGCCGCTCGAGCCGCCGTAGTTCACATCCAGCACCCCGATCCCGCGACTCGTGAAGTACGCGATGCGGCCCGATGCGGCCCCGCCGCGATGGACGGTCGGGCCGCCGTGCACGTACACCAGATAGGGCGGACGCTCACCGTCCGGACCCTGCGCCTGCGGATTCGTCGGGGGATAGTCGAACGCGTGGACGGGCCCGGTCGGACCGTCGAAGGTGACTGCGCGGGGGAGCGGCATCCATTCGGTTCCCCACGGCGCCGGTCCTCCATGGATCAGCTCGCTCGTCTCGGGATGGTCGACGTCGATCACCCACAGGCCGCTGGGGGAGTCGACCGACGCTCCGGAGAGGAGGACGCGTGTGCCGCTCGCATCCTCGACGACGACCTCTGAGGTCGCGGGCACGTGCAGCGGCGACGTCGCGCCGTCCTCCTGGATCAGCACGACCTCGTCATCGCCGTTCGTGCGGACCGCCACGACCCGGCCGTCCTCCAGTCGCGCGTACCAGCGGGTGCCCAGTGCCCACAGCGGCCCACCCGTGTCGGCGTCCGCCGCGGAGAGCGGGTGCCGTTCGAGGTCCGCAGACAGGTGTTCGCGCCAGAGGTTCCAGCGCCCGGTCGAGTCGTCCGCGTAGAGGAGATCGTCGTCGTCCGCCCACAGCGGCTGCAGCGGAGCCGAGTCCTCTCCCGCGATCGTCGTCCACTCCACGACGACGCCGTCCTCGAGACGGCCGACGCGCACCTCCGAGCGATCCCACGGCATGTCCGGGTGATTCCACGCGACCCAGGCGAGATGGTGCCCGCTGGGGGAGAGCGAAGGGTGCGCCAGGAAGTCGCTGTCGTCCACGAGCGAGGACACACCAGAGCCGTCCAGCGCGATCCGGACGATGTCCCGTCGCGGTACGGGCGACCGACCGTGCGTCTCGCGGACGGCGAGCAGCTGCCCGCGCTGCCAAGAGAGCCCGCCGAATCGCATCCCGCGATCGGGGGGTGTCAGCACGCGGGGTTCCTCGCCCGGACGCATGGCGTACACGCACTGGTCGGTCTTCTCGACGAAGAGCAGCGTGCCGTCCTCGGTGGCCGTCCACGCGCCACCGCCGTACTCGTGCACGCGCGAGCGCGCGTTCCACGGCGGGGGAAGGACATCGCGCACCCGCCCGTCGACTGCGCGGCGTCTCACCGCGGTCCGGCCGGCCTCTTCGGCGACGCCTTCACCCCACCAGACGTCGTCGCCGACGAACCGCGCTCCATCGATCCGGGGTGTTGCGGCGCCGACCGCGGCCGCGGTCAGCGGCGACGGCCAGGAGCCGAACGACCGTGTCTGAATCATGCGTCAACCGTATTCTGCGCGGGCTCCCGGCGTCCCGCAGGACGGTGTTCCGCCGGGCCCTACGGCATATCCAACATCGTGGAAGCGTCCCGCGGGTACGGGACCGCGCGACCGTCAGCGCTTCGGGGTCTTCTTCGCAGCGGATGCCGCGGCCGGCGTGGTCGCGGCATCCGCGGTGTCCGCGCCGACCAGCACCTCGGTGTCCGTGGCGTCGGCGTCTTCGACCACCACGGTGTCGGCGATCACGAGCGTGTCGGCGCCGGCCTCCTCGGCATCGGTCGCGACGGCCGTGGGCTCGGCATCCGTCACGACGACCTCGTCATCGCGACGCTGGAGCAGCTCGAGGATCCAGCCGACCAGGAGTGCGACGACGAGCACGAGGAGGATGTCGCCGATCGAGAGCGGCCGCATGGCGAACAGCCACAGCACCGCGAGCACGGCGATGCCAGTGCGCACCAGGACGCGGTGGCGTCCGATCCACGTGCCGAACGCTCCGGTGTCCAGGCCGCGCTCGGCGAGCTGCCTGCGGGCGGACGCGTTGACGCCCTCCGTGGCGCTGCGGACGCCGAGCGCGGGGCGGGAGCCGCCCATGAGCCAGCCGATGACGGCGACGAGGACGCCGAGGAGCATCGTGACCAGAGCGGTCTGGGTCATGGCGCCCACGAGCTGCTGGTAGATCACATCCAGCGCCGTCGGCGAGAGGTCGAGGTCGCCCGCGACGATTCCCACCGCGGTGCTCCCGATCGAGAGGCTCGCCGCGAGGGTCGCGCTGCCGATCGCCAGAGCGAGGCCGGTTCCGAGGATCGCGGTGCTGCGCCGCCGCGCGATGAGGATGCCGAGCCCGAACAGGGCGAGTGTGATGACCGGCAGCCACAGCCCCATCGTGGCGGCGATCGCGTACCCGGTGCGGATCGCGGCGAGGTTGTTGCCTTCGCCGATGATGATGACCTTGTCGATCGTCGGGATCAGCTGCGCGACACCGAGCCCACGGTCGACGAGGTTCTGCTTGACGCGCTCGACCACGGCTCCGAGCTGGATGCCGACGCCGTCGTCGGTCTTGACGACGAGCCCGCCGCCGTCCGAGGTCGCCGCGGTCGTGAGCGCGCGGTGCGCCGCCCGCGTGGCGGTGGCCCAGACGTCGGAGAACGCGTCCGATTCCACGACGCGGGTCACCGTCTGATTGACGAGGTTCTCGAGTCCGTCTGCCGCGGGCGCCTGCAGGAGCCCGAGTGCCTGCACCGCGCGCGGCGGCAGGCCGAGGTCGGCGATGCCGTCGAAGACGTTGGCGGTCAGCTGATCGAAGTCGACCTGTGCGGTGATGCCCGCCATGGTCTCGTCGATGATGAGGTCCTGGACCGCCGGGTCGTCGACGAGCGGCGCGAGCGTGTTGACGAACGCGTCCTCGTCCACCAGCTGCACCCGCGCCCAGGCTCCGACGATCGAGACCGGCACGAGGATCGCCGCGATCACGATGCAGAGGGCGGAGACGACTGCGCGCCAGCGCCCTGCCTTCCGGGCCGCCGGTGCAGTCCCGTCCGCGACCACGGCGGTCTGCGCGCGAAGGCTCTCGTTCTCGGCGCGCAACGCTTCGAGCTGCGCCTGCAGGTCGTCGTCGGCTGTAGCGGGCATGATGCCTCCTCGGTGCGGATGACCTCATCATGGCGCAAGTGCGCTCCGCGCATCCCACCCGGATCGGGTGATTCTGCGCGAGCCGATCCGCAGACGCGGTGGCCCGATCAGACCGCGCGCAGCACCGCGACGACTTTTCCGAGCACGACGGCGTCGTCGCCGAGGATCGGCTCGAACGCGGAGTTGCGGGGGAGCAGCCACGTGTGCCCGTCGCGCTGGCGGAACGTCTTGACGGTGGCCTCTTCATCGAGCATCGCCGCGACGATGTCGCCGTTCTCGGCGTTCTGCTGCTGTCGGACGACGACCCAGTCCCCGTCGCAGATCGCCGCATCGATCATCGACTCGCCCGAGACCTTGAGCATGAACAGATCGCCCTTGCCGACCAGCTGTCGTGGTAGCGGGAAGATCTCCTCGACCTGCTGCTCCGCCGTGATCGGCACGCCTGCCGCGATGCGGCCGACCAGCGGAACCATCGCCGCGTCGCCGACGCTCGGCGCGCTGTCCGCGGGGTTCTCCGTCGACATGCCGGGCAGGTCGATCAGGACCTCCATGGCACGCGTCTTGCCGGCATCCCGCCGCAGGTAGCCGCTCAGTTCGAGCTGGTTGAGCTGGTGCGTCACGCTGGAGAGCGACTTGAGCCCGACGGCGTCGCCGATCTCGCGCATGCTCGGCGGGTAGCCGTACCGTGCGATCGAGCGCTGGATGACCTCGAGGATCGCGAGCTGCTTGTCGCTCAGGCTCTTGCGCCGGCGCGTCTGCGGCTTCTCGCGTCCGTTCGCCTCGGTCATGATCTCGCTCCTGTCTCGCCCGATCGGGGCACCGGTCTTCGAATGTCGGAGGCCCGTGGTGGGGTGTTCTCATCGAAACCGTATCCGGTATCCGTCCGTCAGAGCCGCAGCACGTCCGCGTGTCGCGTTCGAAAGACGAGACCTTCAACCGCCGGTTGACATCCTAGAACGTCGAAGATACATTCGGAAGAGAGATTCGCATCCCCGGCTCCCGGCCGAGCCGCGGATGCGAACCTCTTCCCTTTCCGCAGGAGGACGACATGACGGCGATCGGCATCACGGCACCCGGCGCGACACGGATGCGCCTGACGACGCGAGGTCGCCGGACGGTGGCGGCGCTGGCCGCGCTTCCCGCGGTCATCGCGCTGAGCATCGCGGTCATCAGCGGCGGCAGCGCGCTGGCGTCTCGCGACATCGGAGCGCCTGCAGGCTCGTTCACGACGATGACGGTCACCGCGGGCGAGTCGCTGTGGTCGATCGCCGAAGAGGTCGCGCCGGGCGCGGATCCGCGCGACGTCGTCGACGCGATCGTCCGGCTGAACGCCCTCGACGGCGTCACCGTGTCGGCAGGTCAGCAGCTTGCGATCCCGGCGGAGTACGCCTCAGCCCCCTGACCAAGAGCCGGCCGTTCCGTCGTCACCGAGCCGATCGGTCCCGGTCCCGGGCTCTACGATTGGCGGGGTGAGCATCCGCCTCGACGACCTGCCCCTTCGCGACGACCTGCGCGGTTTGACACCCTACGGTGCACCGCAGGCGGCCCTTCCCGTCGCCCTCAACGTGAACGAGAACACTCATCCGGTTCCGCAGGAGGTCGCGGACGACATCCTGGATGCCGTCGCCCTCGCGCTGCGCGACGTGAATCGGTACCCCGACCGCGAGTTCACCGAGCTGCGCGAGGGGTTCGCCGATTACCTCGGCTACGGACTCACCCGCGAGCAGCTCTGGGCCGCGAACGGGTCCAACGAGGTGCTGCAGCACGTGCTGCAGGCGTTCGGCGGTCCCGGGCGCACGGCGTTCGGATTCGCGCCCACCTATTCGATGTACCCGCTGCTGACGCGGGCCACGGGGGCCGAGTGGATCGCCGGGTACCGGGCCGCAGACTTCTCGATCGACGCGGACAGCGCGGCGGCGCAGGTCGCCGACGCCGCGCCCGACATCGTCTTCCTGTGCGCGCCGAACAACCCCACCGGGACCCCGATGACGCTGGAGGTGATCGAGGCGGTCTACGACGCGACCGCGGGCGTGGTCGTCGTCGACGAGGCGTATCAGGAGTTCGCCCCGCGCGACTCCGGGTCGGCACTCGCGCTGCTGCCGGGGCGCGAGCGTCTCGTGGTGTCGCGCACCATGAGCAAGGCGTTCGCGTTCGCGGGCGCCCGCGTGGGGTACCTGGCGGCCGATCCGGCGTTCGTGGACGCGCTGCGCCTGGTCCGTCTGCCCTACCACCTGAGCTCGCTGACCCAGGCGGCGGCGAGTGCCGCCCTCCGGCACGCGCCGACGATGCTGCGGATGGTCGACGAGATCGTCGCCCAGCGCGATCGGATCTCGGCCACCGTCGAGGCGCTCGGGTATGACGCCTACGAGTCGTGGACCAACTTCGTGCTGTTCGGCGGCGTCGAGGACTCGGCGGCGACCTGGCAGGGTCTCTACGATCGCGGGGTGCTCATCCGCGACGTCGGAATCCCGCGCCACCTGCGTGTGACGGCCGGCACTGAACAGGAGACGGCCGCGTTCCTGGACGCACTCGCGTCGCTAGACTCGGCCTCATGACGCGCTCCGCAGGCCCCCGCACGGCGTCCGTGCGTCGCGCGACGAGCGAGTCCACCGTCGAGCTCGAGCTCGACCTCGACGGCTCCGGCCGCAGCCACATCGACACGACCGTGCCGTTCTTCGATCACCTGCTGACCGCGTTCGCGAAGCACTCGCTGACCGATCTGACCGTGCGCGCCTCGGGCGACACCGACATCGACGCGCACCACACGGTCGAAGACGTCGCGATCGTGCTCGGCCAGGCCATCCGGGAAGCGCTGGGCGACAAGTCCGGCATCTCGCGCTACGGCGATGCCCTGGTGCCGCTCGACGAGGCGCTCGCCCAGGCAGTGGTCGACATCAGCGGCCGCCCGTATCTCGTGCACAGCGGTGAGCCGGCCGGGTTCGAGCTGCACCTGATCGGCGGGCACTTCACCGGTTCGCTCGTGCGCCACACGTTCGAGGCGATCGCCTTCCACGCCGGTCTCACCGTGCACGTCACGGTGCTCGCGGGCCGCGACCCGCACCACATCGCCGAGGCCGAATACAAGGCGTTCGCGCGGGCCTTCCGTCAGGCGAAGGCGCTCGACCCCCTCGTGGAGGGCGTGCCGAGCACCAAGGGCGCCCTGTGACCGAAGGGCACGAAGACGACGCTGTGACCGAAGGGCACGAAGACGACGCTGTGACCGAAGGGCACGAAGACGACGCTGTGACCGAGAGGCCACGTGGGGACAGGCCGCTCGTGGCGGTTCTGGACTACGGGTCCGGCAACGTCCACTCTGCCGTCAAGGCGCTGGCTGCCGCGGGTGCGGATGCCCGGCTCACTGCAGACCGCGGCCTCATCGACGAGGCGCACGGCCTCGTCGTTCCCGGCGTCGGTGCGTTCCGCGCGGTGATGGACGCGCTGCGCGCGAGCCGTGGTGACGAGATCATCGACCGCCGGCTCGCCGGCGGTCGCCCCGTGCTGGGCATCTGCGTCGGCATGCAGGTGCTGTTCGAGCGCGGCGTCGAGCGCGGCGTCGACACGGAGGGCCTGGGGGAGTGGCCGGGCGTCGTCACCGAACTGGACGCACCGGTGCTGCCGCACATGGGCTGGAACACGGTCGAGGCGGGCGAAGGCTCGCGGCTCTTCCGCGGCATCGAGCACGAGCGGTTCTATTTCGTGCACTCCTTCGCCGCGCAGCAGTGGCTGCTCGATGTGCAGCCTCCGTTCCCGCAGCCCGCCCTCACCTGGTGCACCTACGGCCGCCCCTTCCTCGCGGCGGTCGAGAACGGACCGCTCGCGGCGACGCAGTTCCACCCCGAGAAGTCGGGGGATGCCGGCATCCGCCTGCTCGCCAATTGGATCGACGGGCTCGGCGGGGCTACCCTCTGAACTCGTGCCATCTGCGAGAGCGCACCGCTCTCGAGTCGTCCCCGCACGAGGAGCTATGAACGATTTCGCGTCTACGCCTGAATTGATCCTGCTGCCGGCCGTCGATGTCGCCGACGGCAAGGCCGTTCGCCTGACGCAGGGCGAGGCGGGCACCGAGACGAACTACGGCGACCCGGTGGATGCTGCGCTCGAATGGGCGCGGCAGGGGGCGGACTGGATCCACCTCGTCGACCTCGATGCGGCGTTCGGGCGCGGCAGCAATGCGGTCGTGATCCGGAAGGTGATCAAGCAGGTCCGCGGCGTCCAGGTCGAGGTGTCCGGCGGCATCCGCGACGATCGCAGCCTCGAAGCGGCGCTGGAGAGCGGCGCCTCGCGCATCAACCTCGGCACCGCGGCGTTGGAGAACCCCGAGTGGGCTGCGGACGTCATCGGACGCTACGGCGACGTGATCGCAGTGGGGCTCGATGTGCGCGGGACGACGCTCGCGGCGCGCGGCTGGACGCAGGAGGGCGGTGACCTCTGGACGGTGCTCGAGCGGCTCGAGGCGGCCGGATGCAGCCGCTACGTCGTCACCGACGTGACGAAGGACGGCACCCTGAAAGGCCCGAATCTCGAACTGCTGCAGGAGATCACCTCGCGCACGACCAAGCCGGTCGTCGCCTCGGGCGGGGTCTCGAGCCTCGACGACATCATCGCGCTGCGCGACCTCGTGCCGCTCGGCGTCGAGGGCGCGATCGTCGGCAAGGCCCTCTACACGGGCGCCTTCACGCTCGCCGAGGCGCTGGATGTCGCGGGGCACTGATCCGCACGACCACCACGGCGGCGACTCCGCCGGCGTGCCCTGGGAAGGGCGCCGCTTCGAATCCAATGCGCACTCGGCAGACGACGGATCGGCCGATCCGGCGCTGCTCGCGGCACTGATCGCATTCCGCGCCTGCGACGGCGACCAGGTCGCCGTGATCGACGCCTACCGCGCGGCGCGCCTGCTCATCCCGCTCGTCGCGGAGAAGGGCGAGGTCGGCGTCGGTGTGAACGGGCTGGCCGTCGACAAGACGCAGGAGCTGTCGATCGTCACGGTGGCGGCCCCAGACGGGCGCCGCGTGCTGCCCGTGTTCACGTCGGTCGCCGCGATGGCGACATGGGATGCCGGCGCCCGCCCCGTGCCCGCGGACGGGGTGCGCACCGCGCTGTCCGCATCCGCCGACGACACCGACCTCATCGTCATCGATCCGGGCTCCGACACCGAGTTCGTGATCCGTCGCCCAGCGGTGTGGGCGATCGCGCAGGCGATCGCGTGGGAGCCGAGCTTCGCATCGCCCGAGGTCTTCGCAGGGCTCCAGGAGAGCGTCGGCGGCGAGCTCGCCGTGATCGACCTGTCCGTGGAGCCCGGGGACCCCACCGGCCGGCTGCGCGGCCCGGAGCTGATCGTGCGGCTCGAGCTGATCCACGGTCTCGAGCAGTCCGAGCTCGATGCGGTGCTGGGGCGCCTCGCGAAGCGCTGGGCGGCCGATCACCGGATCGCAGTGCTCGTCGACTCCCTCACCGTCAAGCTCGTCCGCGCCTGACGCATCCGGCGGCCCCTTGCGGTCGCCGCCGAGCCGGGCGCATGATCGCCTGGCGGGGGTGAGCTCATGGACGAAGGTGAAGCGGTGCCGGGCGCTGTCGCGGACGGCGAGTACCGCGCGGCGCTGGACTCGGCCCACCGGCACGCGCTCGAGTGGCTGGACTCCCTGGCCGAGCGACCGATCCGGCCGGACGCGGACGTCGACGGCATCCTCGCACGCCTGGACTCGGGCCTCCCGGCCGAAGGGATGTCGCCGGAGGCTGTGGTCGAGGAACTCGCCGAGGTGGCAGCCCCTGGCCTGATGGCGATGGGCTCGCCGCGCTTCTACGGCTTCGTGATCGGCGGCGTCTACCCGGCGGCCATGGCGGCCGACTGGCTCGTGTCGGCGTGGGATCAGAACACGGGTTCCCGCCAGCCGACGCCGGCCACGGCGGCCCTCGAGGAGACCGCGGCGAAATGGCTGCTGGACCTTCTGGGCCTTCCGGCCGAGAGCGGCGTCGGATTCGTGACCGGAGCGACCAGCGCCAACCTGTCCGCGCTGATCGTGGCCCGCGACGCCGTCCTTCGCGACCGCGGCTACGACCCCGAGCGCGGCATCCAGTCCGCGCCGCCCATCCGGTTCCTGGCCGGCGGTGCTGTGCACACGTCGGTCGTGCTCGCCGGGCGGATCGCCGGATTGGGTGCGCCGATCACCGTAGGAGCGGATGAGCAGGGCCGGATCGACGTCGCAGCGCTCTCGGCGGCGCTCGCCGAGTACGACGGCCCGACGATCGTGGCCCTTCAGGCCGGGGACGTGCATTCCGGCGCGTTCGACGACTTCGGCGCGGCGATCGATGCGGCCCACCTGCACGGCGCGTGGGTGCACGTCGACGGCGCGTTCGGACTGTGGGCGGCGGCGTCGCCCCTGCTCCGGCATCTGTTCGCGGGCGCGGAGCGGGCCGACTCCTGGGCGACGGACGCGCACAAGACGCTCAACGTGCCGTACGACTGCGGTGTGGCGATCGTCCGCGACGAGGCTGCCATGATCGCGTCCCTCGGCGCGCACGCTGCCTACCTGCCCGCGGTGGCGAGCATCGCCGATCCGTACGATCGCGTGCCGGAGCTGTCGCGACGCGCTCGCGGGGTGCCGGTCTGGGCGGCCCTGCGATCGCTCGGCAGGAGCGGTGTCGTCGACCTCGTGGACGGACTCGTGGATGCCGCGCTCGGCCTGGCCGAGGGGTTCCGCGGGATTCCGGGGCTCGAGGTGCTCAACGACGTCGTGTTCACCCAGGTGTGCCTGGCCTCGCAGCACGACGCCGACACGATCGCACTGGGGGAGTGGCTTCGCGCCGAGGGGACGGTGTGGGCCTCGTCGTCGACGTGGCGCGGGCGCGCTGTGGTGCGCTTCGCCGTCAGCAATCGCGGCACGGATGCGGAGGCCGTGCGCCGCACGGTCGACGCGGTCGCACGCGGTGCCGCCGCCGTCGGGATCGGCGCTCAGGCGCCTGAGACGGTCAGTTGACCGGTCCGGTCCACTTCTCGCCCGGGCCCTTGCCGATCGGGTCGGGGATGACCGACGCCTCACGGAACGCAAGCTGAAGCGACCGCAGACCGTCGCGCAGCGACCGCGCGTGCATGTCGCTGATCTCGGGAGCGCCCGCCGTGATGAGTCCGGCCAGCGCGTTGATGAGCTTGCGGGCCTCGTCCAGGTCGGTCTGCGCACCGGGGTCGTCCGCGAGGCCGACCTTGACGGCGGCCGCGCTCATCAGATGGACCGCGGCCGTCGTGATGACCTCGACCGCCGGCACGTCCGCGATGTCCCGCGTGGCGGCCGAGGCGGCCCGCTCCTGCGCTTCCCAGCGGGCCTGGCGCTCGGCATCCCGCGCCACCCGCCCGGAGTCGATGTCGTCGTCGGCGTCCCGAATCGTGTCCACGTGCCACTCTCTGGTAGACTTCAGCGGGCTCCGGAGCGTCATGCTTCGGAACGAAAGAGGATCACATCCCACCCGCGCTTGCCGTTCCAGGCTACCGGGTCACGCACTCCGCCCCGTCCGCTTGCGGCCGGGGTAGAACCCACGCAGTGGATATCGGGTGCAGAAGCTGGCGCTCACGCGCCGTGCGGGTGGAATCGAGTCTCTCTTCCGCCCGCGATGCATCCCGCTTCGCGGTGGCCGAAACCCGCATGAAGAGGAGTTCCGCATCAGCGATCCCCGCACCAATGACCGCATCCGCGTGCCCGAGGTTCGCCTCGTGGGCCCGAACGGAGAGCAGGTCGGCGTCGTACGCATCGAGGTTGCCTTGCGTCTGGCGCAGGATGCCGATCTCGACCTTGTCGAGGTGGCTCCCAACTCGAAGCCGCCCGTCGTCAAGATCATGGACTACGGGAAGTTCAAGTACGAAGCAGCGCAGAAGGCCAAGGAGGCCCGCCGCAATCAGGCGAACACGATCCTCAAAGAGGTCCGATTCCGCCTGAAGATCGAGGCGCACGACTACACGACCAAGCTCAAGCGCGCCGAGGGCTTCCTCAAGGCGGGCGACAAGGTCAAGGCGATGATCCTGTTCCGTGGACGAGAGCAGTCCCGTCCCGAGCAGGGTGTGCGCCTGCTCCGCAAGTTCGCGGAGGACGTGGCCGAGTTCGGAACCGTCGAGTCCAACCCGACGATCGACGGACGCAACATGGTCATGGTGGTCGCACCGCACAAGAACAAGTCCGAAGTGAAGACCGAGCAGAACGCACAGCGCGCTGCGAACAAGGAGGCCGCCCGCTCGGCGGCCCACGGCGGTCCCGCCACCGAAGAACCGGCCCCGGCACCCGCCGAGTAGGCCCCACTGACTCCCGCCGGCGCGGGAAACACCACGAAGCCCGCGAGGGCGACACACGAAGGAACAAGAGATGCCGAAGCAGAAGACCCACTCGGGTGCCAAGAAGCGGTTCAAGATCACCGGCAGCGGAAAGCTGATGAAGCAGCAGGCCGGCATGCGCCACAACCTGGAGGGCAAGGCCAGCAAGCGCACGCGTCGCCTGAACCAGGACCAGGTTCTGTCCAAGGCCGACACCAAGCAGGCGAAGAAGCTTCTCGGCCGCTGAGCGCGCGTCGAATCACGTTAGGAAACTGAGAAATGGCTAGAGTCAAGCGGGCCGTCAACGCCCACAAGAAGCGTCGCGTCATCCTTGAGCGCGCGTCCGGATACCGCGGACAGCGTTCGCGCCTGTACCGCAAGGCGAAGGAGCAGGTCACCCACTCGCTCGTCTACGCGTACCGTGACCGTCGCAAGCGCAAGGGCGATTTCCGCCGTCTGTGGATCCAGCGCATCAACGCTGCGAGCCGCCAGAACGGCCTCACGTACAACCGCTTCATCCAGGGCCTCGGCCTCGCGGGCGTCCAGGTCGACCGTCGCATGCTCGCCGAGCTCGCGGTCAACGAGCCGGCGACGTTCGCCTCGCTCGTCGAGACCGCCAAGGGCGCGCTGCCCAGCGACGTCAACGCGCCGAAGACCGCCTAGCAGCCGCACCGGTTCAGGGCGCCCTCCTTCGGGAGGGCGCCCTTCCTCGTATGCTGAGCACGTGCTCGAAAACCCGCGCTCGCCCCGCGTTCGCGCCGTCGCGAAGCTGACCAAGCGCAGTGCGCGCCAGGAGACCGGGCTGTTCCTGCTCGAGGGGCCGCAGGCGGCCCGCGAGGCCCTCGCCTACCGTCCCGACACGGTCATGGAGATGTTCGCGACCCCGTCGGCGCTCGAGCGCCACGCGGACCTCCGCGACGCCGCCCGCGACGCCGGAATCGAGGTCGTCTTCACGACCGAGGCCGTGCTGGATGCGATGGCCGACACGGTCACACCTCAGGGCATCGTGGCCGTCGCACGGCAGACTCCGACCTCGGTGCGCGAGGTGTTCGCGGCATCCCCCCGGCTCGTCGCGATCTGCGAAGAGGTGCGCGATCCCGGCAACCTCGGCACGATCATCCGGGCGGCGGACGCGGCGGGCGCGGACGCGGTGATCCTCACCGGCCGCACCGTGGACCCGTACAACCCCAAGGTGGTCCGCGCCACCACCGGATCGCTGTTCCACCTGCCGATCGCGGTCGGCGTCGACCTCGCCAACGCAGTGGACCGCGCGCACGCCGCCGGCGTGCGGGTCGTCGCCGCGGACGTCGGAGGCGGCGACTTCCTGGCAGCGCGGGCGCTGCTGGCGGAACCGACTGCATGGCTGTTCGGCAACGAGGCGCGCGGGCTGGACGAGGAGTCGCTCGCGCTCGCGGACCTTTCGCTCCGGCTTCCCATCTACGGCAGCGCGGAGTCGCTGAACCTCGCGACGGCCGCAAGCGTCTGTCTCTACGAGACCGCGTTCGCTCAGCGTTCGGGCGATTCGCCCTGACCGATTCCGGTCCGGTTACAGTCCGGTAAAGCTCGGGGCAATGACTCGCGACGCCGCATAGCGTGCCCATAGGGTGGGCGCATGGCCTCCCCGGACCAACCTGCAGCTGTGCCCCAGACCTCGAACATCAACGTTCGTCGTGGCGAGCCTCTCGTGGTCGTGGAGCACGTCGACAAGCACTTCGGCGAACTTCACGTGCTCCGGGACATCAATACCGTCGTCAACCGGGGCGAGGTCGTCGTCGTGATCGGCCCGTCGGGTTCGGGCAAGTCGACGCTGTGCCGGGCGATCAACCGCCTCGAGACGATCGACTCGGGGGCGATCTCGATCGACGGCGTGCCGCTGCCCGAGGAGGGGCGTGCGCTCGCAACGCTGCGCGCCGACGTGGGCATGGTGTTCCAGTCCTTCAACCTCTTCGCGCACAAGACCGTCCTCGAGAACGTCACGCTCGGCCCCATCAAGGTGCGCAAGATGTCGCGGAAGGATGCCGAGGCGAAGGCGATGGCCCTGCTGGACCGGGTCGGGGTCGCGAACCAGGCGAAGAAGATGCCCGCACAGCTCTCCGGTGGTCAGCAGCAGCGCGTCGCGATCGCGCGATCACTCGCGATGGACCCCAAGCTGATCCTGATGGACGAGCCGACCAGCGCCCTCGACCCGGAGATGATCAACGAGGTGCTCGATGTCATGATCGGCCTCGCAGGCGACGGCATGACCATGATCGTCGTCACCCACGAGATGGGGTTCGCGCGCAAAGCCGCCGACCGTGTCCTGTTCATGGCCGACGGGGCGATCGTCGAAGAGGCGACACCCGAAGAGTTCTTCACCAACCCCCAGAGCGAGAGGGCGCAAGACTTCCTGTCGAAGATCCTCGAGCACTGACGCACCTCGACCGTTCACGCGGTCAGGACCCACGAAACGAGGGGCCGCTCCGAGCGGCCCGATACAGCAAAGGACTGGTAGGACATGAAGAGAACACGACTCGCGCTGGTCGCCTTCGCGGCGGCTGGTGCGCTCGCGCTCGGCGGCTGCGCCTCGGGCGGCACGGACGCCGGCGGCGAGACCGCGACACCGGAGCCGGCCCCCACATTCGCAGAGGGCAGCACGATGGCGGCGCTCGCCGAGGCGGGCACGATCACGATCGGCACGAAGTTCGACCAGCCTCTCTTCGGCCTCAACGGACCGAACGGACCGGAGGGCTTCGACGTCGAGATCGGCAAGATCATCGCGTCCGAGCTGGGCATCTCGGAAGACAACATCGAGTGGAAGGAAGCGGTCTCGGCGAACCGCGAGCCGTTCATCCAGAACGGCGAGGTCGACATCGTCATCGCGACCTACACGATCAACGACAAGCGCAAGGAAGTCGTCTCGTTCGCGGGTCCGTACTACCTCGCGGGGCAGTCGATCCTCGTGCTCGCAGACAACGACGACATCACCAGCGAGGACGACCTCGTCGGTGAACCGGTCTGCTCCGTGACCGGGTCCACCCCGGCCGCGAACCTCGAGGCCCTCGGCGCCGAGGTGCTGCTGACCGACACGTACTCGAACTGCCTCGAGCCGCTGCGCAACGGCAGCGTCGTGGCAGTCTCGACCGACAACGTGATCCTCGCCGGCCTCGCCGCGCAGAACGAGGGCGAGTTCAAGGTGGTCGGGGAGCCGTTCACCGAGGAGCCGTACGGCATCGGACTCGCGCTGGATGACACCGACTTCCGCATGTGGATCAACGACGTGCTCGAAGCCGCTGCCGAGGACGGCCGCTACGAGGATGCGTGGAACGCGACGGCCGGTACGGTCCTGCCGTTCGTGCCCGCACCCGCCGTCGACAGGTACTGATCGAACGGATGCCTCGGGCCGGCCGTTTCGCCGGCCCGAGGCATCCTTCCCCCGACACCCGCTGAGCAGACGAGAGGAGCCCGATGGAACAGCTGTGGTCGTTGATGCCCGAGTTCTGGGAGGGCTTCAAAGTCACGCTTCTGCTGCTGGTGGTCTCGGGGGTGTCCGCATTGATCCTCGGCACCTTGATCGCCGCGATGCGCATCTCGCCGGTGGCATCGCTGCGCGGGTTCGCGGCCTTCTGGGTCGAGATCGCGCGCAACACGCCGCTCACGCTCGTGTTCATCTTCACCGCGTTCGTGCTGCCGATGCTCGGCGTGCGGGCGCCGTACATCATCCTGGCGTTCCTCGCGCTGACCTACTACACCTCGCCGTTCGTCGCGGAGGCCCTGCGCTCCGGCATCAACGGCGTGCCGATCGGCCAGGCCGAAGCCGCTCGCAGCATCGGGCTCGGGTTCGGGCAGACGGTGAGCCTCGTGGTGCTGCCGCAGGCGTTCCGCATGACGGTGCCGCCGCTGATCAACGTCTTCATCGCGCTGACGAAGAACACCTCGGTCGCTGGCGGATTCTTCGTCGTCGAGCTCTTCGCCACGACGAGGCAGCTTGCGAACGACAACGGCAACATCGTCCTGCAGATCCTGTTCACGGCGGCTGCGCTGTACCTGGTCATCACGGTTCCCCTGGGCTTCTTCGCAGGGCGCCTCGAGAAGCGCTGGGTGGTGAAGCGATGAGCGGCACGAGCGTCCTGTTCGACGTGCCCGGGCCTCGCGCACGGCGGATCTCGCTGATCCTGTCCATCGTCGCCCTGCTGCTGATCCTGGGCGGCGCGTTCTGGCTCTTCACCCTGCTGGCCGCTCCCCGCGACTCGGGCGGCATCACGCTGCCCGGCATGTTCGACGGCACGCGGTGGAACATCTTCATCGACCCGCAGGTGTGGCAGTTCATCAGCGAGGGCATCATCGCCACGCTCCAGGCCGCGCTGATCGCGGGCATCGGCGCGATCGCGCTCGGGATCGTGCTGTCGCTGATGCGCAGCTCGACGTTCGCCTGGCTGCGGATTCCGACGGCGTGGCTCATCGAGTTCCTGCGCGGCATGCCCGTGCTGCTGATGATGCTGTTCATCCTGCTGATCGCATCGACTGGCGCGTTCTGGGCGGTCGTGATCGCGCTGATCCTCTACAACGGCACCCTCATCGGCGAGATCCTGCGCGCCGGGCTGGTCGCTCTGCCGCGAGGTCAGCGGGAGGCCGCGCTCAGCGTCGGCATGCGCGAATTCCAGTCCAAGATGCTGGTGGAATTCCCGCAGGCGTTCCGGCAGATGCTGCCGATCATCATCGCCCAGCTCGTCGTCCTGCTGAAGGACACCTCGCTCGGCTACATCGTCGGCTACAACGAGATCATCCGGAACAACATCAACAACCTGGGCAGCTACTACGGCAACCGGTACCTGTTCTCGCTGTTCGTGGTGACCCTCGCCATCTATCTCGCGATCAACCTGACCCTCTCGTGGTTCGCCCGCTGGCTCTCGCGCCGCACCGCCAGCGGCGGCTCGCGCGGCCGCAGGGCGAAGGGTCCGCAGCAGCCGCTCGATCCCACTCAGGCGATCCTGGTGGCCGAGGCAACCGCTGCGGCGAAGCAGTCCAACCCCCGGTCCGGCAGCGCCTGAGCGGCCCGAGGGGTCCACGCGCCCCCGGTAGACTCGCTACTCGTGTCTGACGATCCCGAAATCACGCCGGAGGCGGTGGATGCCGCCGTCGAGGCGGCTCTGCACGCCATCGCTGCGGCATCCGATACCGCCGCGCTGAAGGCAGCCCGATCCGCGCACACCGCGGAAGGCTCGCCGCTCGCGAAGCTCAACGCGCGCCTGCGCGTGGTCGCCCCCGAGCGCAAGGCGGAGTTCGGCAAGCTGGTCGGTCAGGCCCGCGGCCGCGTCACGCAGGCGCTCGTCGCCCGCGAAGAGGTGGTCGCCCTCGCCGAGACGGCCGCACGGCTCGAGTCCGAGCGGATCGACGTGACCGCGCTCGCCTCCCGCGCGCGCGTCGGGGCGCGGCATCCGATCTCGCTCCTGCAGGAGCAGGTCGCCGACATCTTCGTGGGCATGGGGTGGGAGATCGCCGAGGGGCCCGAGCTCGAGCACGAGTGGTACAACTTCGACGCCCTCAACTTCGACGCCGACCACCCGGCACGTCAGATGCAGGACACGTTCTTCGTCGACCCGGTGCAGCGCCACCTCGTGATGCGCACGCACACCAGCCCGGTGCAGGTGCGCTCGATGCTGGACCGCGAGATTCCGATCTACGTGCTGTGCCCGGGCCGGGTGTACCGCACCGATGAGTTCGACGCCACGCACCTTCCGGTGTTCACCCAGTTCGAGGGCCTGGTCGTCGACAAGGGCATCACGATGGCCCACCTCAAGGGCACCCTGGACCACGCCGCGCGCGTGCTGTTCGGACCGGAGGCCAAGACCCGCTTCCGCGCCAACTTCTTCCCCTTCACCGAGCCGTCCGCGGAACTTGACCTTTGGCACCCGACCTTCAAGGGCGGCGCGCGCTGGATCGAGTGGGGCGGCTGCGGCATGATCAACCCCAACGTGCTCCGCGCGGCCGGAATCGACCCCGAGGAGTACTCGGGCTTCGCGTTCGGCATGGGAATCGAGCGGACCCTGATGTTCCGCAGCGACGTGCAGGACATGCGCGACATGGCCGAGGGCGATGTGCGCTTCAGCGAGCAGTTCGGGATGGTGGTCTGATGCGCGTCCCCCTCTCGTGGCTGCGCGAGTACGTCGATGTGCCCGCGGACGCCACTCCCGAAGACGTGCTCGAAGCGCTCGTGCGCGTCGGGTTCGAGGAGGAGGACGTCCACACGTTCGAGCTCTCCGGACCGATCGTCGTCGGCGAGGTGCTCGAGTTCGTCGAGGAGCCGCAGTCCAACGGCAAGACCATCCGGTGGTGCCAGGTGCGGGTGGCGCCCGACGGCCGGCTCGCCGCCGACGGCGGCCCGGCGGTGCACGGCATCGTCTGCGGTGCGCGCAACTTCTTCGTCGGCGACAAGGTCGCCGTCACATTGCCCGGCGCCGTCCTTCCCGGCCCGTTCCCGATCGCGGCCCGCAAGACCTACGGGCATGTGTCCGACGGCATGATCGCCTCGGCGCGCGAACTCGGTCTCGGCGACGAGCACGACGGCATCCTGCGCCTGGCGACGCTCGGCATCGACGCGCCGGTCGGCACCGACGCGATCGCGCTGCTGGGCCTGGACGATGTCGCCGTGGAGATCAACGTCACCCCCGACCGCGGCTACGCGCTCTCGGTGCGCGGGGTCGCGCGCGAGTACGCCCACGCGACGGGTGCGGCGTTCCGCGACCCGGGGCTCCGGCCGCCGCACGAGGTCGAACCCGGCACCGGATTCGCGCTCGCCGTGCAGGACGAGGCTCCGATCCGCGGCCGCGTCGGCGCCTCCGAGTTCGTGGTGCGGGTGGTCCGCGGGGTGGATGCCGCCGCGCCGACCCCGGCGTGGATGATCGCACGCCTGACCCTGGCCGGCATCCGGTCGCTGGGCGTGCTCATCGACATCACCAACTACGTGATGCTCGAGCTCGGCAACCCGATCCACGGCTACGACCTCGACAAGCTCGCCGGCGGGATCACCGTGCGCCGCGCGGCCGCGGGGGAGCAGCTCGAGACCCTCGACGGCAGGGTGCGTGCACTGGACGCCGAGGACCTCCTGATCACCGACGATTCCGGCCCGATCGGCCTCGCCGGGGTCATGGGCGGCGGCACGACCGAGATGGGTCCCGGCACCCGGAACGTGCTGATCGAGGCGGCGGTCTTCGACACGATCTCGATCGCGCGCACGGCACGACGACACAAGCTTCCGTCCGAGGCATCGCGGCGCTTCGAGCGCGGCGTGGACCCGCAGATCCCGTTCGTCGCCGCGCAGCGCGTCGCAGATCTGATGGTCGAACTCGCCGGCGGCACGATCGACGAGCTCGGCGGCGCGCTGTTCGCCGAGTGGCAGCGTCCGCAGCTCACACTGCCGACGGGGTTCGTCCAGGGGCTGATCGGCGTGGACTACCCCGCCTCCGAGGTGATCGGGGCGCTCCGGCTCATCGGCTGCGACGTCGACGACGCCGGTGGCGAACTGCTCGTGTCACCGCCCTCATGGCGGCCCGACCTCACCGACAAGTGGACGCTCGCCGAGGAAGTGGCGCGCATCGAAGGATACGACCGCATCCCGTCGATCCTGCCGACACCTCCCTCCGGCCGGGGACTGACCTCCGCCCAGCAGGGGCGTCGCCGCGTCGCCAACGCGCTGGCCGCCGCGGGGTACGTCGAGACGCCGTCGTTCCCGTTCACGACGGAGGATCAGAACGACCTGCACGGCTCCGCATCCGGCGGGCACCTGCCGAGCGTGAAGCTCGCCAATCCGCTGGACGGCCAGGCGCCCTTCCTGCGTCGCAGCCTGATCCCCGCGCTGCTGCGCGTCGCGCACCGCAACGTCGCGCGCGGTTTCACCGATCTCTCGCTGTTCGAGACCGGCACGGTGTTCCTCCCGGAGCCGGGCGTCGCGTACGGCACGGACTTCGTCCCGCCGCTGGCCGTGCGACCGGATGCCGAGACCCTGGCCGCCCTCGACGCGTCGATCCCGCCGCAGCATCGTCATGTGGCAGTGCTGCTCACCGGCTGGCTCGCGCCGAAGCAGCCGGGCCTGGCCGCAGAGGCGGCCGGGATCGGCGATGCGCTCGACGCCGTCCGCACCATCGCCTCCGCCGCAGGGGTGACGGTCGACATCGCGCAGGGCGAGCGCGCGGCGCTGCACCCCGGCCGCACCGGAGTGCTGTCGGTCGGCGCGGTCGAGGTCGGCTACGTCGGCGAACTGCTCCCGGCCGTCGCCGAGGCGGCCGACCTGCCCGGTCGCGTCATCGTCGCCGAGCTCGATCTCGATCTCGTGCTCTCGCTCGCGGGGGAGAAGGTCGTCGCCGCGTCGCTGTCGGGTTACCCGGCGGCCACGCAGGACGTGTCCCTGGTCGTGGGGGCCGACGTGCCCGCGGCCGAGGTGCGCGCCGCGCTCGTGGCGGGTGCGGGCGAGCTGCTCGAATCGCTGCGCCTGGTCGACGACTACCGCGGCAGCGGCGTGCCGGACGGTGCGAAGAGCCTCACGTTCGCGCTCCGCTTCCGCGCATCCGACCGCACGCTGACGGCGGCGGACGCGACCGATGCCAAGCTCGCCGGTGTGGCCATGGCAGCCGAGCGGTTCGGCGCGACCCTGCGCGAGTAGCCGCCCGACTGTCCGTTCCGCCGAGGGCGGAACGGATGCGGCACCCCCGCGCCGTCTGATGGGATGTCGACATGACGAACGTACTGATCCTCGGCGGCACCGGCTGGCTGAGCGGGCGCGTGGCACGCGCGTGGACGGATGCCGGCGCATCCGTGACCTGCCTGGCACGAGGCGGCCGTTCCGCACCCGAAGGCGCCGAGCTCGTGATCGCCGACCGTGCGGACGCGGACGCCTACGACGCCGTGGCGACGCGCGAGTGGGACGAGATCGTCGAGATCTCCTCGATTCCGGAGCATGTCGAGCCTGCTGTCAAAGCGCTGTCCGGCCGGACGAAGCACTGGACGTATGTCTCGTCGCTGTCCGTGTACGCGACCAACGACGAGGTCGGCGCCGATGAGAGCGCCCCGCTGAGCGAGCCGGCCGAGCCAGGGGACGAGTACGACTACTCACGCGCGAAGGCCGCGGCCGAAGCATCCGTCCGCTCGGCGTTCGGCGAACGCGCCGCGATCGTGCGGCCGGGACTCATCGTCGGGCCGGGCGATCCGACCGACCGGTTCGGCTACTGGGTCTCACGCCTCGCGCTCGCCGGCGACCAGGACGTGCTCGCCCCGGCGCTCGCGGGACTGCACGCGCAGGTGATCGACGTGGACGACCTGGCTGAGTTCATCGTCGCGGGCGGGGCGCAGCAGTGGCACGGGGTCGCGAATGCGATCGGCGAGACAATGCCGCTCGCCGATCTCCTGGCGCACGCTCGCGCGATCGCGGCGCACACCGGCAGGATCGTAGAGGCCGACGACGACTGGCTCATCGCCCATGACGTGGAGTACTGGATGGGGCCGCGCTCGCTGCCGCTGTGGCTGCCGCGCGACATGGCGGGCTTCTCGACCCGCTCGAACGCGGCGTATCGCACGGCGGGCGGTCAGCTGCGCGACGTGGCCGACACACTCGACCGCACGCTCGCCGACGAACGTGCCCGCGGTCTCGGCCGCGACCGCCGGTCCGGCCTCACACGTGCCGAAGAGGAGGAGCTGCTCGCCGAGCTCGCGGGGTGACCGAGGGGCGCCGATTTGCGGATGCCGCGACCTGGCGGCTATCGTCGCCACATGCCTTCGGCAGCGCCCTTCTCCGCCACGCTCGTTCCGAGCGTCGCTCCCGCGCGCCGACGTCTGGACGGACGCCGACTCTAGGCGACCCTGCGCACCTCCGAGGAGGGGAGCCGTGGGCGTCGCCGTCTGAAGCCCACGACCCCAGACTCTAAGGTGGAATCCATGACATATTCGGTCGCCGTCTCCGGCGCATCCGGCTATGCGGGCGGCGAGATCCTCCGGATCCTCGCCGCACATCCCGACGTCGAGATCCGCACCGTCACGGCGCACTCGAACGCGGGACAGCCGCTCATCCAGCACCAGCCGCACCTCCGCTCGCTCGCCCACCTGACCCTGCACGACACGACGTCCGATGTGCTCGCCGGACACGACATCGTCTTCCTCGCCCTTCCCCACGGCCAGTCCGGGCAGTACACCGACGCCCTCGCCGACACCCCGCTCGTGATCGACGCCGGCGCGGATCACCGGCTCGAATCGATCGCGGACTGGGATCGGTTCTACGGCGGCGACTTCCACGACCCCTGGACCTACGGGGTGCCGGAGCTGGTCGTCGGGGGCGCCAAGCAGCGCCGGCGGCTCGTGGGCGCGTCGCGCATCGCCGCCCCGGGCTGCAACGCGAGCACCGTCAGCCTGAGCCTGGCCCCGGGTGTCGCGGCCGGAGTCATCGATCCGGGCGACATCGTGAGCGTCCTCGCGGTCGGGCCGAGCGGGGCGGGCAAGAGCCTGAAGACCAATCTGCTCGCGAGCGAGATCCTCGGCAGTGCGAACCCCTATGCCGTGGGCGGCACGCACCGCCACATCCCCGAGATCCGTCAGGCGCTCGCCGCCGCACGGGGCACCGAGGACGACTCCGCCGACGAGGGCATCCGCATCTCCTTCACGCCCGTGATCGTGCCCATGGCACGCGGCATCCTGGCGACGAGCACCGCACAGATCGCGGCCGACGCGACCGATGCCGACATCCGCGGCGCCTGGGAAGCCGCCTACGGCGACGAGACCTTCGTGCAGCTGCTGCCCGAAGGCGAGTTCCCCCGGACCGCGGACGTGCTCGGCGCCAACACCGCCCTGATCGGCCTGGCGATCGACCGCGCCGCGAACCGCGTCGTGGTGGTGGCGGCAGTCGACAACCTGGTCAAGGGCACTGCCGGGGCCGCCGTCCAGTCCATGAACATCGCGCTCGGGCTGCCCGAGGCACGCGCGCTCCCAGTGAACGGAATCGCGCCGTGAGCGTCACCGCAGCAGGGGGATTCGAAGCGGCAGGCGTCGCGGTCGGACTCAAATCGAGCGGCAGCGCCGACGTCGCCGTCGTGGTCAACCGCGGTCCGCTGAAGGTCGCCGCCGCCGTCTTCACGTCCAACCGCGCCAAGGCGAACCCGATCATCTGGTCGCAGCAGGTCATCCAGGACGGCGTGGTGGAGGCGATCGTGCTCAATTCCGGCGGAGCCAACTGCTTCACCGGCTCCTTCGGGTTCCAGACGACGCACCAGACGGCCGAAAGGGCCGCGGAGCTGCTCGGCGTGAGCGCCGGGGACGTGCTGATCTGCTCGACCGGGCTGATCGGCACGGGCGACGAGGTGTTCCGCGCGAAGGTGCTCGCCGGCACGGAGAAGGGCATCGCCGAGCTCTCCGCGGACGGAGGCGAGGCGGCATCCCTCGCGATCATGACGACGGACTCGAAGCCGAAGCGCTCCGTCGTCCGCCGGGACGGCTGGTCGATCGGCGGCATGGCGAAGGGCGCCGGGATGCTGGCACCGGGGCTCGCGACGATGCTGGTGGTCATCACGACCGACGCCGTGCTCGACGCCGCGGGGGCGGATGCGTCGCTGCGCCGCGCGACGAGCACGACCTTCGACCGCCTCGATTCGGACGGGTGCATGTCCACGAACGACCAGGTCACCCTCATGGTCAACGGAGCGAGCGGCATCCGCCCCTCGCTCGATGACTTCGCCGCCGCACTCGCAGAGGTCTGCCTCGACCTCGCCCGGCAGCTGCAGGGCGACGCCGAAGGGGCCAGTCACGACATCACGATCGAGGTCGTGCACGCGGCATCCGAGGCGGACGCGGTCGAGGTCGGCCGCTCCGTCGCCCGCAACAACCTCTTCAAAGCCGCGATCTTCGGCAACGACCCGAACTGGGGCCGCGTGCTCGCCGCGATCGGAACGACCGCTGCCGAGTTCGATCCCTACGATGTCGACGTGTGGATGAACGGTGTCCGCGTGTGCAGCCAGGGCGGTCCGGACGCGCCGCGCGACGACGTCGATCTGGCCCCGCGCGCCACGCACCTGCTGATCGACCTGAAGGTCGGCCAGGCCACCGCCACGATCCTCACGAACGACCTCACCCACGACTACGTCCACGAGAACAGCGCGTACGCGACATGACAGAGATCGATCTGCAGGACACCGATCCGGCCGAGGCGAGCGGCAAGGCCGCGACCCTGATCGAGTCGCTGCCGTGGCTCCGGCGCTTCAGCGACCAGGTGATCGTCATCAAGTACGGCGGCAACGCGATGGTCAGCGAAGAGCTGCAGGACGCCTTCGCCGCGGACATCGCGTACCTGCGCTACGTCGGGGTCAAGCCGGTCGTGGTGCACGGCGGCGGACCGCAGATCTCGTCGATGCTCGACCGCCTCGCGATCCCGAGCGAGTTCAAGGGCGGCTACCGCGTCACCAGCACCGAGGCGATCAGCGTGGTGCGCATGGTGCTCACCGGGCAGATCAATCCGCAGCTCGTCGCGAAGATCAACGCGCACGGACCGCACGCGACCGGGCTGTCCGGCGAGGACGCGGGTCTGTTCGGCGGACGTCGCAGGGGAGTGGTCGTCGATGGCATCCACCATGACCTCGGCCGGGTCGGCGATGTCGTCGAGGTCGACCCGAAGCCGGTGCACGACCAGCTGGCGGCGGGCCGCATCCCCGTCGTCTCCAGCATCGCGCCCGACCTGGATCATCCCGGCCACTCGCTCAACGTCAACGCGGATGCCGCGGCCGCGGCTCTCGCGATTGCGCTGGGCGCCGCGAAGCTCGTCGTGCTGACCGACGTGGCGGGACTCTACGCCGACTGGCCGAACCGCGACTCGCTGGTCTCGCATCTGACCGCGGCGGAGCTGCGCGCGATGCTGCCGTCGCTCGAGTCGGGCATGATCCCGAAGATGCGGGCATGCCTGGACGCGGTCGAGGGCGGCGTCGAGACCGCGGCGATCATCGACGGCCGGGTCCCGCACTCGGTCCTCGCGGAGATCTTCACCAGCAAGGGAATCGGAACGGAAGTGGTGCTCGGATGAGTTGGCAGGATGACGCAGGGCGCGACCTGGTTCGCAGCTTCGGGCCGCGGATGGAGATGTTCGTCCGCGGCGAGGGCGCCTACCTGTGGGATGCCGACGGTCGACGCTACCTCGACTTCCTCGCCGGCATCGCGGTCAACTCGCTCGGGCACGCCCACCCCGTCTTCGTCGAGGCGATCGCCGCGCAGGCGGCGACCCTCGCCCACGTGTCGAACTACTTCGCCACGCCGCCGCAGCTCGAGCTCGCTGCGCGGCTGAAGCGGATAGCCGGAACCGGCGAGTCCGGCCGCGTGTACTTCGGGAACTCCGGGGCCGAGGCCAATGAGGCCGCCTTCAAGCTCGCCCGCCTGCACGGCGGCGTCGAGCGTCCCCGCATCCTCGCGCTGACCGATGCGTTCCACGGACGCACGATGGGCACGCTGGCCCTGACCGGCAAGCCGTACATGCAGGAGCCGTTCCTGCCCATGACACCCGGAGTGGAGTTCATCGACTCGACGATCGAGGCGCTGGAGGCTGCGCTCGACGACCGTGTCGCCGCGCTGTTCGTCGAGCCGATCAAGGGCGAGGCGGGGGTCATCGACCTGCCGGACGGCTACCTCCGCGCCGCGCGTGCGCTGACCGCGGAGCACGGTGCGCTGCTGATCATCGACGAAATCCAGACCGGCGCGGGACGCACCGGCGAGTGGTTCGCGTTCCAGCACGCCGGCATCACCCCCGATGCGATCACCGTCGCGAAGGGCATCGGCGGCGGGTTCCCGATCGGCGCGCTCATCACGTTCGGCGCCGCGAGCGAGCTCTTCTACCCGGGCACCCACGGATCCACGTTCGGTGGCAACGCGCTCGGGACGGCGGTCTCGTCCGCGGTCCTCGGCGAGATCGAAGACGAGGGACTTGTGCAGAACTCCGCCGACCGCGGACGGCAGCTGCGCGCCGCGATCGCCGCGATCGACTCGCCCCTCATCGACGGATGCCGCGGCCAGGGCCTGCTCATCGGCATCGCGCTGCGGCTCCCGGTCGCCAAGGCGATCGTCTCGGCTGCTCAGGAGCACGGGCTGATCGTCAACGCGCCGAACGACGAGACCATCCGCCTCGTGCCCGCCCTCAACGTCGGCGATGTCGAGATCGACGAGTTCATCGCGCTGTTCACCGCGTCCTTGCGGACCGTGCAGGACGCGCTCGTGCTCGATGTGGACGCCGAAGGGGTCACCGCATGACCCGCCATCTGCTGCGCGATGACGATCTCACCGCATCGGAGCAGGCCGAGATCCTCGATCTCGCCGTCGCCCTGAAGAAGGATCGCTGGAAGCTCACGCCGCTGGCCGGCCCGCAGACGGTCGCGGTGATCTTCGACAAGTCATCGACCCGGACGCGGGTGTCGTTCGCCGTCGGCATCGCCGACCTGGGCGGCTCGCCCCTGATCATCTCCACCGCGAACAGCCAGCTCGGCGGCAAGGAGACTCCGTCCGACACCGCACGGGTGCTGGAGCGCCAGGTCGCGGCGATCGTCTGGCGCACGTACGCGCAGGCAGGACTCGAGGAGATGGCCGCCGGGACGCGTGTGCCCGTCATCAACGCGCTGAGCGACGACTTCCACCCGTGCCAGCTGCTCGCCGACCTGCTCACGATCCAGGAGCACAAGGGCGAGCTGCGCGGTCTCACGCTCGCGTTCTTCGGCGACGGGCGCTCGAACATGGCCCACTCCTACATGCTCGCCGGCGTCACGGCCGGGATGCACGTCAGGGTCGCCTCTCCCGAGTCCTACGCGCCGCGCGCCGACGTCGTCGACGCGGCCGACCGTCGCGCCGCGCAGACCGGCGCCTCGCTCACGCTCTACACCGACGCGAACGAGGCGGCCGCCGGCGCCGATGTGATCGTGACCGACACCTGGGTCTCGATGGGCAAGGAGGAGGAGAAGCTCGCGCGCCTGCGCGACCTCGGCGAGTACAAGGTCACCCGCGAACTCATGTCGCTGGCCACGCCCGACGCGATCTTCATCCACTGCCTCCCGGCCGATCGCGGCTACGAGGTCGAGGCCGAGGTGATCGACGGCCCGCAGAGCGTCGTGTGGGACGAGGCCGAGAACCGACTGCACGCCCAGAAGGCGCTGCTGGTGTGGCTGCTTCGCCAGGAGTGACGGGCACGCCGCAGGCGCGACCGGCCGGCTGGCTCCCGACCCGCTGGAGCCGGCTCAACGGTCCGCAGCGCATCGCGGGCGTGGACCTCGCGCGCGGTCTCGCCGTCATCGGCATGGTCGCCGCGCACCTGCTGTGGATCGACGACTTCGACTTCGCGGATGCCTCCACCTGGATCGGCGTGGTCGACGGACGGTCATCCATCCTCTTCGCGACGCTCGCGGGCGTCTCGATCGGGCTGGTCACCGGTGGGACGAGCCCGCTCGCTCCGCCCGAGATGCGGGTCGCGCGCGGTCGGCTGGCGGTGCGAGCGGGGATGCTGTGGCTGATCGGCATCTGGCTGATCGCGACCGGCGTGCCGGTGTACGTCATCCTCCCGGCCTACGCCCTGCTCTTCCTCATCGCACTGCCCCTCGTCACGCTCGGGGCCCGCTCCCTGTTCCTCCTGGCGGGCGCGCTCGCGCTCGTCATGCCGTTCGTGCAGGTGCTGCTGGACAGCCTGCCGTTCTGGTCGACCGCCTGGGGCGAGCTCGTCTCGGTCGCGATCGGCTGGCACTACCCGTTCCCGGTCTGGATCGCCTTCGTCCTCGCCGGTCTCGGTGCCGCGCGCGCCGGCATCCTCACCCTCCGCGTCCAGCTCTGGCTGCTGGCAGCGGGCAGCGCGCTCGCGGTCGCCGGCTACGGACTGGATGCGGCCTCCGGGGCCACGGCATCCGAGATCGTCCGGTTCGGGGGAGCGGTCTGGACCGCGGCACCGCACTCGAGCGGGCTCCTGGAGGTGATCGGGTCCGGCGGATTCGCGCTCGCGGTGATCGGCCTGTGTCTGCTGGCCTGCCGCACGATTCTGACCTGGGTCGCACTCCCGGTGCGCGCAGTCGGGGCCATGCCGCTGACCGCATACACCGCGCAGCTCGTGATCTGGGCGATCGCGGCCACCGTCATCCTCGGAAACCCGGGCGATCTTCGCGGATTCCGCGATCTCGAGCCGTTCTGGCCGATCATCCTGTCGCTCGTCATCGGGTGCACCGCATGGGCGCTCCTGATCGGACGCGGTCCGCTCGAGTGGCTGGTCGACCGCGTCGCACGACTGCTGGTGCGGCGTCGATAGGCTGATCCGATGAGCGATTCGAAGGGCGACGGCACGAACGAGGGCGCACTCTGGGGCGCCCGTTTCGCAACGGGGCCCTCGCCGGAGCTGGCGGCCCTCAGCCGCTCGACCCACTTCGACTGGGACCTGGCGCTCTACGACATCGCCGGCTCGCACGCGCATGCGAAGGCCCTCGCGGCGGCAGGGTACCTCGATGCCGATCAGGAGCGTCGCATGCACGAGGGCCTGGACGTGCTGGCCACAGGCATCGTCGAGGGGACTCTCCGACCGGGACCCGACGACGAGGACGTGCACGGCGCGCTCGAATCCGCCCTCATCGATGTCGTCGGCCCCGAGCTCGGCGGCCGCCTGAGGGCGGGGCGCAGCCGCAACGACCAGATCGCGACGCTGGTGCGGATGTACCTGCTCGATCACTCCCGCACGATCGCGCGCGACATCCTGCGGCTGATCGACGCGATCGTGGCGCAGGCCGAGGCCCACCCGACCGCGATCATGCCGGGTCGCACGCACCTCCAGCATGCGCAGCCGATCCTGCTCGCCCACCATCTCCAGGCGCACGCCTGGCCGCTCGTGCGCGACCTCGAGCGCCTTCGGGACTGGTCGGCCCGTGCGGCCGTGTCACCGTACGGCGGCGGCGCACTGGCCGGCTCGTCGCTCGGGCTCGATCCCGCGTTGGTCGCCCGCGAGCTCGGGCTCTCCCGCCCCGCGGAGAACTCGCTGGACGGGACGTCGGCGCGCGATGTGGTGGCGGAATTCGCCTACGTCACCGCTCAGCTCGGGATCGACGTCTCGCGGTTCGCCGAGGACATCATCCTGTGGAACACGCGCGAGTTCGGATTCGTGACCCTCGACGACGGCTTCTCCACCGGCTCCAGCATCATGCCGCAGAAGAAGAACCCCGACATCGCCGAACTCGCCCGCGGCAAGGCGGGGCGGCTCGTCGGCAACCTGACCGGACTGCTGACCACGCTCAAGGGACTGCCGCTGGCCTACAACCGCGACCTCCAGGAGGACAAGGAGCCGGTCTTCGACTCGATCGCAACGCTCGAGGTGCTCCTGCCCGCATTCGCGGGCATGGTCGCGACGCTTCGCTTCGACACCGCACGGATGGCCGATCTTGCGCCGCAGGGATTCTCGCTCGCCACTGACGTCGCCGATTGGCTGGTGCGCCAGGGCGTGCCGTTCCGCGACGCCCACGAGGCATCCGGTGCGCTCGTACGGCTCTGCGAAGAGCGGGGGATCGAGCTCTCGGATGTGACCGACGCGATGTTCGCCTCGGTGTCGCTCGATCTCTCGCGCGACGTGCGCGATGTCCTCACGATCGAAGGGTCCGTCTCCAGCCGCAACGGCGTCGGAGGCACCGCCCCAGACCGCGTCACCGAGCAGCGCGCGGAACTCGTCGCGCGGGCCCAGTCGGTCGGGCACGCACTCGGCCTCTAGGCCTGGGCCCGCCGCGCTCAGCCCCGGAGGTGCTCCGCCTCGCTCAGCACGGCCGCGACATCGTCCGCCTGCGCGCGCGTGCTCGCGATCAGGTCGGTGAGCGCCTCCGATGTCTCGGGGCTGCGCGACCGCCCGTCCATCCGCTCCAGGAAGCCGAGCGCCACGACTGCGTCCTGGTGCTCGCCCAGTGCATCCTGCAGCGCCTTGCTCCGCTCGATGATCTCCTCCGCATCCGCACCGAGGACCGGAGCGGCGAGTTCGACCGCGTAGCGGTGGCGTTTGGCGGCCTTGCGCGCGTCGTGCAGCAGGGCGCGGGCGTCGTCGCCGGATGCCGATGCGTCACGCGCCCTCTGCAGACGTTTCCGCAGCCGCGCTTCGGCCTTGTCGACCCGACGCAGGGCGCGCGCCGCGGCGCGGTCGGCCTCGGCGGTCGTCGGCGGATCGTCCCGCCAGCGTGTCACCGCGACCGCGAGGGCACGGCCGCGGTCGCTGTCCAAAGCCGCGGTGACCGCATTCCAGGCACGCCTCCGGTCGTTCCGGATCCGCCTGCCGATGACGCGTCGCGCGACGGCAGCCGTCGACGCGTCCGGACCCGTGAAGCGCTCGGCGAGCACCTGAAGGTCGCGGACATCGCCGAGCAGGAGCCCCATCCACCGCAGCTCCTGCGCGAAGCCGGAGCGCGATTCGGCGTCGTAGACGGCGCCGTATGTGCGAAGTGTCGCGCGCAGGCGCCGGATAGCGACGCGAGTGGGGTGCACGACGGACTCGTCGCGCGCCATCAGGGCTGCACGAGCGTCGAGGATCACGTCGCACTGCTCGTCGACGTACGCCTGGACGAGCGCCCCGAGTCTCACCAGATCGCCAGTCGCACCAGCGCCCCGACGACGCACGCCCAGAGCAGGCTGGACAGGGTGCCGATGATGAACCGTTCGCGCGACTCGGCCGCGGAAAGCTCCGAGAACCGGCCGACGCCCTTGACGGCCACGACGATCGCGATCGCCTCGGGGTAGCCGGCGATCAGGGCGATGACCACCGAGAGCCGTTCCAGATAGCCGATCGTCGTGCCTCCCCGCAGCACCTCGGTGCCCGTTCCGGCGGGCGCCTCGCCGTCGGCGACGCCCGCGGCCTCGGCATCCAGGATGATCCCGCCGTTGACGCCGTCGCGAACCCGGCCGTGGGTGGCCATCTCCAGGACGCGCCGGGTCACGGGGTTCCCGCCCAGGACGGCGACGGTCGTTCCCAGGAGGGCGACGATCAGGCCCATGATGACCGGGACGTTGACGGGGGAGACGACCACGACGATCAGGGAGAGCACCACGAGCGCGCCGGCGATGATCAGCGGGAGGGTGGTCGGGCGCTTCAGGCTGATGATGATCAGCACGAGAGCGGCGCACATCGCGAGGAACAGGAAGATCGACAGGATGGCGGCGATGATCGCTTCCGGGAAGATCACTGGCATTCGGCCAGTCTTCCACGGGGCTGCCCCACGATCAGCGGTCCAGGCGCTCCAGTGTCCGGGCGAGGGCCGGGATCGCCGCTTCCTCGAGCCTCAGACCACCGGCTTTCGCGCGAAGGCTCACGGCGGTCGGAGTGATGCCGAGCCGAGCGGCGATCTGCTTCTGGCTGAGGCCCTCCGCCAGCAGGTCGGCCACCTCCCAGCCCTGCTCCGACCGGCGGTCACGCAGGTCGACGAGAAGACGCAGATACGCCTCGGCATCCTCGGCGGCGACGCCGTCGGCCGATGCGACGGCGACTCGGCCCGACGCGGACTTCGCGCGCTCGACCGCTTCACGGGCCAGGACGAACACCGAACCCCGCGCGGCGCGGATGTCGGCGGGCAACGGCGTCTCGAATGCGCCCGCGCCCAGCCCGACGCTCCACCGGCCGTCGCGCAGCAGCTCGAGGACGATGTCCAACGCCGCCGGGGCGCTCGCCGTGAGCGCCTGCAGCTCATCGCCCGCGTTGCGCTGAACGGGGAGGGTGAGCCGGTCGGCCCCGACTCGCTCCACGAGCCGGACGCCGTCGGGGACGAGGTCCGCGTTGCTTCTGCTGTCGCGCTGGTCCGCGGTGATGACGAACATGGTTCCTCCCGTCCGTGATGAACAGCGATAAGCGCTGAGGCTTCATCGTAGTGAATGATGCTACAGGACTTCATCACATCGACGCCAGACAGTCCTCATGCTTACTCGCGTCGAATGAAGCCGGAGGGCTTATCTACTGGACGACGCGTCCGAGCGTGTGCCAGCCTCGCACCATGGCGAAAGTTGAGCATTTCGAGATTCCCGTCGACGACATCGCGCGGGCCCAGGCCTTCTACACCGCAGTCCTCGACTTCGACTACGAACCGTGGGGCGACGAGATGGGGATGCTGCGACAGCCGAAGGCGGAGGGAATCAACGGCGATCTCCATCTGCGCGGTGCGACGCCGCATCCCACGGTCGTCTTCACCGTCGATCGCATCGAGGACACGGTCGCGCGCGCGATCGCCGCGGGCGGGGAGCAGATCGGCGAGATCCAGCCGATGAGCGAGACGGCGCGATGGGTCTACATCAAGGATTCCGAAGGCAACATCATCGGCCTGTACGACGAGATCTCGGCGGCCTGAGGTCGGGGGCATCCGGGGCCCGCTGATAACCTCGAACGCGTGTCCTCTCCCGCTCTGACCTCGAGCGCGCCCGCCATCGATCCGACGTTCGAGAACGTCTGGGATGAACTGGTCTGGCGCGGACTCGTGCACGTGTCGACCGACCCGGACGCCCTGCGCGCGCTGCTGGCCGGGCCGCCGATCACGTACTACTGCGGATTCGACCCGACCGCTCCCAGCCTGCACCTGGGCAATCTCGTCCAGCTGCTCGTGATGCGCCGACTGCAGCTCGCGGGGCACAAGCCGCTCGGTCTCGTCGGCGGCTCGACCGGGCTCGTCGGCGACCCCCGGCCCTCGGCCGAGCGCACGCTGAACACCAAGGAGACCGTCGCCGAGTGGGTCGGCTACCTCCGCTCGCAGATCGAGCGGTTCCTGAGCTTCGAGGGCGAGAACGCGGCCCGCATGGTCAACAACCTCGACTGGACCGCGCCGATGAGCGCGATCGACTTCCTCCGCGACATCGGCAAGCATTACCGCGTCGGGACGATGCTCAAGAAGGATGCCGTCAGCGCGCGCCTGAACTCGGACGAGGGCATCAGCTACACCGAGTTCAGCTACCAGATCCTCCAGGGTCTGGACTACCGGGAGCTCTTCCTCCAGTACGGCTGCGTCCTGCAGACCGGCGGCAGCGACCAGTGGGGGAATCTCACGAGCGGTGTCGACCTCATCCATCGTGCCGAGGGAACGAGCGTGCACGCGATCGGCACGCCCCTGATCACGAACAGCGACGGCCGCAAGTTCGGCAAGAGCGAGGGCAACGCGATCTGGCTGGATGCGAAGCTGACCAGCCCCTACGCGATGTACCAGTTCTGGCTCAACACCGACGACGCCGACGTGGCCGACCGGCTGAAGGTCTTCACCTTCCTCACGCGCGCCGAGATCGAGGAGATCGTCGCGGCGCACGACGCCGAGCCGTTCCGTCGCATCGGGCAGAAGCGGATCGCGTTCGAGGTGACGAGCCTCGCGCACGGGCCGGATGCCGCCGCCGCCGCCATCGCCGCGTCGGAAGCGCTCTTCGGCCAGGGCGATCTCACGTCGCTGGATGCCGCGACGCTCGAGAGCGCACTGCGCGAACTGCCGCACGCCGACCTCGCCGCCGGGACGCCGGTGGTCAACGCGCTGGTCGAGACCGGCCTCGTTGCGAGCCTGAGCGAGGCCCGCCGGGCGATCGCCCAGGGTGGCGTCTCGGTCGACGGCGCGAAAGTCGAGGACGACGCCGCCGTGGTCGCAGGATCCCTGCCCGGCGGGGTGTCGGTGCTGCGCCGCGGGAAGAAGACGCTCGCCGGCGTCTTCGTCCGCGGGTGAGCCGACCGGTCCGAACAGCCGGGCGCTGAGCGAGCCCGCGAGTCGACACGCCATGCCGTTCACTCCGAGTCACGCGGTCGTCGCACTGCCCTTCATCCGCACGCCGCTGATCCCGGCGGCGATCGCGATCGGCGCGATGACCCCCGACCTGCCGCTGTTCCTTCGCGGGACACCCGTGCGGTACGCCGTGACACACGACCTCGCATGGATGCCGCTGACGATCGCGCTGGTGCTGCTCGTGATCTGGCGCGCTGTGCTGCGCCCTGCCGCCCGGGAGTTGGTGCCCATGGGGCTGGCCCGACGTCTTCCGGGGGAGTGGGATGCGGGCGCCGCCGCGGCGCTGCGCGAGACCTTCGCGATCGCCGGGACTCCGCCGCGCGCGTCATGGCGCGGCATCCTGCTCCTGCTGGTCTCGCTCGCGATCGGCATCGCGAGCCACGTCGTGTGGGATCTGTTCACGCACGAGGACAGGTGGGGCGTGGAGGTGCTGCCTGTGCTCGATGAGCTCTGGGGCCCGCTTTCCGGGTATCGATGGCTGCAGCACGGCTCGTCGGTGCTCGGGCTGGCGGTGCTCGGGATCTGGGCGGTCCTGTGGGTTCGCCGGCGAGACGCGACCTCCTGCGTGAGGGTGCTGCCGTCGCCGTTGCGCTGGGCGTGGTGGCTGTCGCTGCCGACGATCCTCATCCTGGCGTGGACTGCCGGCCTGGCGATCTCCGGACCGATCACGGCCGAGTGGACGATTCCGCATCTCGCGTACCGGGTGCTGCCGCCCGCATGCGCGCTGTGGGCGGTCCTGACCGCCGGGCTTGCCGTGGCCGTGCAGGTGCTGCGCGCGCGGCGGTCGGTGCCGGCCGGCTAGCGCTGCAGGTCCCGGGCGATCGCCCGCGCGGTCGATCTGGCGTCGAGCTTGATCTGGAACAGCTGACCCTTGAGGGGATTGGTGAGTCCGACGAAGCGCATCCCGCGCGCGTGCGGGAGCTGCCGGCGACCTCGCACGACGGGCCGGCCGTTGTCGTCGAGGACGCCGAGATGTCCGAGCATGGGGTCGAGGCCGGTCGTGTACCCGGTGGCTGCGATCACGGCGTCGGGCGCGAATCGCGTTCCGTCGACGAGCACCACGTCGCGCGCCTCGAATCGGTCCACGGCCGCGACGGGCACGACCCGCCGTGACCGCAGCGCCGCGACGAGCCCGACGTCGATCGTCGGAGTGATGCCGGTGGCCCTTGCCTGCGCCACGACTCCGGCGCCCGCCGCCGGCATGCCGTACCGGGTCAGATCGCCCAGGATCATGCGCTGCAGCAGTCGGTTGAGGGGATCGACCAGCCACGACGGCGAATACTCCATCGCGACCGCCAGCATCGTGGTGGGCACCGGTCCGATCTGGCGCGGCACGATGTTCGGTGGTGTCCGCACCGAGACTCGGATCGTCGCCGCACCCTGCTCGGCCAGATCCGCTGCGATCTCGGCTCCTGTGTTGCCCGCACCCACGACGAGCACGTCCCTCCCGACGAACGGCGCGGCGCTCCGGTACTCGGCCGCATGAAGGACCTCGCCGCGGAACCCATCGAGTCCCGGCCACCTCGGCGGCACGGGGGAGTTGCTGTAGCCGGTCGCGATCACGACCTGGCGCGCGGTCAGCTCGCCCGCGTCCGAGTCCGCTCGCCACCCTCGGCCATCGCGATCCACACGGTGCACCCCGGTTCCGAACAGGGGCGCGATCCCGTGGTACCGGGCGTAGCGCCGCACGTACCCGGCCATGTCGTCCTTGGCGACCCACCGACCCGACGTCTCCGAGATCCGCAGGCCGGGCAGTGCCGATTGGATTCGAGGCGTATGGAGGTGAAGGCGGTCGTACCTGCCCCGCCATGAATCGCCGGCGCCTCGGCTGCGGTCCACCACCAGCGCGTCGACTCCCCAGTCCTTCAGGCACGCCGCGACGGCGAGTCCGGCCGGCCCGGCGCCGACGACCAGAACCTCAGCGTCCATGCGGCCGAACCGGATCGTGTGCGCAGCGCTTGCGAGCGCCCGTAGCGTCGGGCTCCGTCGTCATGCCTGCTGCTCGTGCGGCACCGGCAGTCCCAGCGCCATCCACGCCTGGATGCGAACGCGTTCGGCCGGATCGTCCACCAGGCGATCGACGCGGCCGTCGGGATCGTCCAGTCCGTGCCGGCGGATCACCTTCAGCGACATCTCGCGCACGCGCCATGACTCGTCCTCGAGTGCGCGCAGGACGATGTCCGGCCGCGCCGGGGGCCCGATGTGCAGCAGTCCGCGCGCGCCCCATGTACGAGCCCAGTACGGCAGCCAGCCCACCGTCCCGCCCAGCCATGCGATGTCGGGCCACGCGGGATCAGCATCCGAGACGCGGCCGGCGAGCAGCTCCTCGCACCACTCGATCACGCGGCTGCGGCCGAACACCTCGACGGCGCCCGTCGCGAGATCGCGCGGCAGCGCGCCGGGGGCGATCGGATGCGGGTGCGCGGACATGCTGGGAGGCTACGCCGCGTGCGTCCGAGCCGCCAGGGGAAGGACCGTGCCGGCGTCGCGAGAGCCGCGTGATTCCGGGCTCCCAGGCCGCGACACGCCCGGGATGCGGCCCGGATTTGCCAGCCCCCGGAGGTCCACGTAATGTATTCATTGTTCGCCCCACAGGGAAGCGGAAAGGCCAAGAGCCTCACCCCCCTCAAGCGGAGAACCACCCCCCATCGAAGTCAGTGCCTCGTGTGCTGCAGATCCTCGGATCCACGATGAGGAACCCCACTCCATCGGAGCGGTCTCAGGCTCGCGCCTGGGTCGCGAAGAGACGGGCCAGTCGATTTGACGGCGCCCGAGCGGAGTGGCTAAGATAGAGAAGTTGCCCTGCAGGCCAGCCGAGAGGCGTGCGGCAGGAGCATCCGATCCTTGAGAACTCAACAGCGTGCACTTGTCAAATGCCAAAAAACCTCGCGGTCAGCTTGTCTGACCGATGAGATTCTTTTGAGATTAAACGAGATGTCAGCAATGACATCCGATCGTCAGATCAAACTCGCTCGGGCCGACCCATTCCGGTCAGCTCGCAGCAAAATTCTTTTACGGAGAGTTTGATCCTGGCTCAGGATGAACGCTGGCGGCGTGCTTAACACATGCAAGTCGAACGGTGAAAGAGAGCTTGCTCTCTGGATCAGTGGCGAACGGGTGAGTAACACGTGAGCAATCTGCCCCTGACTCTGGGATAAGCGTTGGAAACGACGTCTAATACCGGATACGAGCTGCGAAGGCATCTTCAGCAGCTGGAAAGAACTTCGGTCAGGGATGAGCTCGCGGCCTATCAGCTAGTTGGTGAGGTAAAGGCTCACCAAGGCGTCGACGGGTAGCCGGCCTGAGAGGGTGACCGGCCACACTGGGACTGAGACACGGCCCAGACTCCTACGGGAGGCAGCAGTGGGGAATATTGCACAATGGGCGCAAGCCTGATGCAGCAACGCCGCGTGAGGGACGACGGCCTTCGGGTTGTAAACCTCTTTTAGCAGGGAAGAAGCGAAAGTGACGGTACCTGCAGAAAAAGCACCGGCTAACTACGTGCCAGCAGCCGCGGTAATACGTAGGGTGCAAGCGTTATCCGGAATTATTGGGCGTAAAGAGCTCGTAGGCGGTTTGTCGCGTCTGCTGTGAAAACTGGGGGCTCAACCCCCAGCCTGCAGTGGGTACGGGCAGACTAGAGTGCGGTAGGGGAGATTGGAATTCCTGGTGTAGCGGTGGAATGCGCAGATATCAGGAGGAACACCGATGGCGAAGGCAGATCTCTGGGCCGTAACTGACGCTGAGGAGCGAAAGGGTGGGGAGCAAACAGGCTTAGATACCCTGGTAGTCCACCCCGTAAACGTTGGGAACTAGTTGTGGGGTCCATTCCACGGATTCCGTGACGCAGCTAACGCATTAAGTTCCCCGCCTGGGGAGTACGGCCGCAAGGCTAAAACTCAAAGGAATTGACGGGGACCCGCACAAGCGGCGGAGCATGCGGATTAATTCGATGCAACGCGAAGAACCTTACCAAGGCTTGACATATACGAGAACGCTGCAGAAATGTAGAACTCTTTGGACACTCGTAAACAGGTGGTGCATGGTTGTCGTCAGCTCGTGTCGTGAGATGTTGGGTTAAGTCCCGCAACGAGCGCAACCCTCGTTCTATGTTGCCAGCACGTAATGGTGGGAACTCATGGGATACTGCCGGGGTCAACTCGGAGGAAGGTGGGGATGACGTCAAATCATCATGCCCCTTATGTCTTGGGCTTCACGCATGCTACAATGGCCGGTACAAAGGGCTGCAATACCGTAAGGTGGAGCGAATCCCAAAAAGCCGGTCCCAGTTCGGATTGAGGTCTGCAACTCGACCTCATGAAGTCGGAGTCGCTAGTAATCGCAGATCAGCAACGCTGCGGTGAATACGTTCCCGGGTCTTGTACACACCGCCCGTCAAGTCATGAAAGTCGGTAACACCTGAAGCCGGTGGCCCAACCCTTGTGGAGGGAGCCGTCGAAGGTGGGATCGGTAATTAGGACTAAGTCGTAACAAGGTAGCCGTACCGGAAGGTGCGGCTGGATCACCTCCTTTCTAAGGAGCACTTGGAGGCCTTCGGGCCTTCCAGAGCCAGACTCGAGACACACGTTCTCGACTGGTAGCTCATGGGTGGAACATTTGACTAGGTGCGAAGGACGAAGTTCTTCACTCAGTACGCTGCTTGCAGCTGGAACCGTGGAGCTCATCTGATCTCGCACATGCACGCTGTTGGGTCCTGAGGGACCGGATGCGCCCGATCCACGGATCGGGCCAGACGAAACTCAGGACCTTTTCCTGTTTGCCGGCATCCGGCACGCGGAGAAGGTACCGCCCGTACTTTGAGAACTACACAGTGGACGCGAGCATCTTTTGAGCTGATCTTCGGATCAGCTCATATTGATGATCTTAAAGATCATTAGTCAATTTCATGTGGACTTCGGTCCACGTCGATTCTGATAAAACTCATGTGATTTCAAGTCTTTAAGAGCAAACGGTGGATGCCTTGGCATCTGGAGCCGAAGAAGGACGTAGCAATCTGCGATAAGCCTCGGGGAGTGGATAAGCACACTTTGATCCGAGGATTTCCGAATGGGGAAACCCCGCTGGGCGGCGTGCCGACCCAGTGACTCCCGCCTGAATATATAGGGCGGGTAGAGGGAACGTGGGGAAGTGAAACATCTCAGTACCCACAGGAAGAGAAAGCAACCGCGATTCCGTTAGTAGTGGCGAGCGAAACCGGAACAGGCTAAACCGAGTACGTGTGATATCCGGCAGGAGTTGCGTATTCGGGGTTGTGGGACTTCTCAGGCTGCTCTGCCGAGCAGCCGGCGTTACAAGAAGGTATAGACGAACGGCATTGAAAGGCCGGTCATAGAGGGTGCGAACCCCGTAGTCGAAATGCCTCCCTTGACGCGAGAAGTATCCCAAGTAGCACGGGGCCCGAGAAATCCCGTGTGAATCTGTCAGGACCACCTGATAAGCCTAAATACTCCCAGATGACCGATAGCGGACAAGTACCGTGAGGGAAAGGTGAAAAGTACCCCGGGAGGGGAGTGAAATAGTACCTGAAACCGTTTGCTTACAAACCGTTGGAGCCTCCTTAGTAGGGGTGACAGCGTGCCTTTTGAAGAATGAGCCTGCGAGTTAGCGATATGTGGCGAGGTTAACCCGAGTGGGGTAGCCGTAGCGAAAGCGAGTCTGAATAGGGCGATTCAGTCGCATGTCCTAGACCCGAAGCGAAGTGATCTATCCATGGCCAGGTTGAAGCGACGGTAAGACGTCGTGGAGGACCGAACCCACTTAGGTTGAAAACTGAGGGGATGAGCTGTGGATAGGGGTGAAAGGCCAATCAAACTTCGTGATAGCTGGTTCTCTCCGAAATGCATTTAGGTGCAGCGTTGCGTGTTTCTTGCCGGAGGTAGAGCTACTGGATGGCCGATGGGCCCTACAAGGTTACTGACGTCAGCCAAACTCCGAATGCCGGTAAGTGAGAGCGCAGCAGTGAGACTGTGGGGGATAAGCTTCATAGTCGAGAGGGAAACAACCCAGACCACCAACTAAGGTCCCAAAGCGCGTGCTAAGTGGGAAAGGATGTGGAGTTGCCTTGACAACCAGGAGGTTGGCTTAGAAGCAGCCACCCTTGAAAGAGTGCGTAATAGCTCACTGGTCAAGTGATTCCGCGCCGACAATGTAACGGGGCTCAAGCACGCCACCGAAGTTGTGGCATTGACATTATTGGTAGGCCTTCGTGGTCCAGCCGTGTTGATGGGTAGGAGAGCGTCGTGTGGCCAGCGAAGCGGCGGTGTGAACCAGCCGTGGAGGCCACACGAGTGAGAATGCAGGCATGAGTAGCGAAAGACGTGTGAGAAACACGTCCTCCGAAAGACCAAGGGTTCCAGGGTCAAGCTAATCTTCCCTGGGTAAGTCGGGACCTAAGGCGAGGCCGACAGGCGTAGTCGATGGACAACGGGTTGATATTCCCGTACCGGCGAAGAACCGCCCAAACCAATCCAGTAATGCTAAGTGTCTGAATCCCTCTGACGGATCCCTTCGGGGTGAAGCGTTGGGCCTAGCACACGACCCTATGCTGAGGCGGTTAGCGTATTAACAGGTGTGACGCAGGAAGGTAGCCCAAGCCAGGCGATGGTTGTCCTGGTGCAAGTGCGTAGGCCGAGTGATAGGCAAATCCGTCACTCATCAAGGCTGAGACACGATGCGGATAAAAAGTGGGTGATCCTATGCTGCCAAGAAAAGCATCGACGCGAGGTTCAAGCCGCCCGTACCCCAAACCGACTCAGGTGGTCAGGTAGAGAATACCAAGGAGATCGAGAGAATCGTGGTTAAGGAACTCGGCAAAATGCCCCCGTAACTTCGGGAGAAGGGGGGCCTTCGACGTATTAGGACTTGCTCCGAAAGCGTTTGGAGGCCGCAGAGACTAGTGGGTAGCGACTGTTTACTAAAAACACAGGTCCGTGCCAAGTCGCAAGACGATGTATACGGACTGACGCCTGCCCGGTGCTGGAAGGTTAAGAGGACCGGTTAGCCGCAAGGCGAAGCTGAGAATTTAAGCCCCAGTAAACGGCGGTGGTAACTATAACCATCCTAAGGTAGCGAAATTCCTTGTCGGGTAAGTTCCGACCTGCACGAATGGCGTAACGACTTCCCAACTGTCTCAACCGCGAACTCGGCGAAATTGCATTACGAGTAAAGATGCTCGTTACGCGCAGCAGGACGGAAAGACCCCGTGACCTTTACTATAGTTTGGTATTGGTGTTCGGTGTGGCTTGTGTAGGATAGGTGGGAGACTTTGAAGCTTGGACGCCAGTTCAGGTGGAGTCATTGTTGAAATACCACTCTGGTCACTCTGGATATCTAACTTAGAACCGTAATCCGGTTCAGGGACAGTGCCTGATGGGTAGTTTAACTGGGGCGGTTGCCTCCCAAAAAGTAACGGAGGCGCCCAAAGGTTCCCTCAACCTGGTTGGCAATCAGGTGTCGAGTGTAAGTGCACAAGGGAGCTTGACTGTGAGACTGACAGGTCGAGCAGGGACGAAAGTCGGGACTAGTGATCCGGCAGTGGCTTGTGGAAGCGCTGTCGCTCAACGGATAAAAGGTACCTCGGGGATAACAGGCTGATCTTGCCCAAGAGTCCATATCGACGGCATGGTTTGGCACCTCGATGTCGGCTCGTCGCATCCTGGGGCTGGAGTAGGTCCCAAGGGTTGGGCTGTTCGCCCATTAAAGCGGTACGCGAGCTGGGTTTAGAACGTCGTGAGACAGTTCGGTCCCTATCCGCTGCGCGCGCAGGAAATTTGAGAGGATCTGACCCTAGTACGAGAGGACCGGGTTGGACGAACCTCTGGTGTGTCAGTTGTTCCGCCAGGAGCACCGCTGATTAGCTACGTTCGGGATGGATAACCGCTGAAAGCATCTAAGCGGGAAGCCGGCCTCAAGATGAGATTTCCATGCCTTCGGGCGAGAGGCTCCCAGCCAGATTACTGGGTTGATAGGCGAGATGTGTAAGCGTGGTAACACGTGCAGCTGACTCGTACTAATAAGCCGATGACTTGATAACACACCGTTTTTGGTGCTTGCGTCCACTGAGTGGTTCTCGATGTACGGTCGAGAACCGCATGACAATGACTTTTGTTGTGCAGACTGAAACATCAATAGTGTTTCGGCGGCCATAGCGTGAGGGAAACGCCCGGTTACATTCCGAACCCGGAAGCTAAGCCTCACAGCGCCGATGGTACTGCAGGGGGGACCCTGTGGGAGAGTAGGACACCGCCGGACTTCTTTCGTGAAATGGCCACCCAAAGCTGGGTGGCCATTTCTCGTTAACAAACCAGAACAGTGACTTCTGAGGGGAACCGACATGGCTGACGAAGAGCAGCGCGACGACAGAGCGCGAGACTCACGTCCGCCACATGACGGCGACCGGAAGACACCTCCGCCGCGCCGCGATGGCGAGCGGAAGTCGTATCCGCCGCGCGACGGTGCGAAGAAGCCGTACGCGAAGCGTGACGGCGAACGGAAGCCCTACGCCGCACGCGACGGTGAACGAAAGTCGTACCCGCCCCGCGACGGTGAGCGAAAGCCGTACGTCAAGCGCGAGGGCGACCGACCTTCGTACCCGAAGCGTGACGGTGAGCGGAAGCCCTACGCTGCACGTGATGGTGAGCGGAAGTCCTACCCGCCCCGCGATGGTGAGCGGAAGTCGTACCCGCCCCGTGACGGCGAGCGGAAGCCGTACGTCAAGCGCGAGGGCGACCGGCCTTCGTACCCGAAGCGTGACGGTGAGCGGAAGCCGTACGCTGCCCGCGATGGTGAGCGGAAGTCGTACCCGCCCCGTGAAGGCGAGCGGAAGCCGTACGTCAAGCGCGAGGGCGACCGGCCTTCGTACCCGAAGCGCGATGGTGAGCGGAAGTCGTACGCACCCCGGGATGGCGAGCGGAAGTCGTACACACCCCGTGAGGGCAGCAGCCGGCCGCCTCGAGGCGGCACCGGCCGCGATGAGCGTCGAGACGATCGCCAGTCGCGGCCAGAGGAGCTGCGGGCGGTCCGGCCGGCGTTCGACGAGCCGATCGTGCCTGACGAGGTCACTGCATCCGACCTGAACGCGGCCGCGCGCAATCAGCTGAAGACCCTGAGCAAGGAGAACGCCGACGCGGTCGCGCGGCACCTGGCGATGGCTGCCGAGGTGATCGACGCCGATCCAGAGCTCGCGCACCGGCACGCGATCGCCGCGACCCGACGCGCGGGGCGCATCGGTGTGGTCCGTGAGACCGCGGCGATCACCGCCTACGCGATCGGCGACTACGCGCTCGCTCTGCGCGAGCTGCGCACATACCGGCGCATCTCGGGCAGCGATGACCAGATCGCGCTCATGGTCGACAGCGAACGCGGTGTCGGCCGGCCTGATCGAGCCCTCGAAGTCGGCCGTGCGGTCGACCGCAGCTCCCTCGCACAGTCCGTCCGGGTCGAGCTCGCGATCGCGATGTCGGGCGCCCGTCTCGACCTCGGTGAGACCGATCGCGCGCTCCAGGAACTCGACATCCCGGAGCTCGACCCCGATCGCGCATTCGAGTGGAGCCCGTCGCTGTTCGCCGCCCGCGCCACGGTGCTCGAAGAGCTCGGACGCGACGAGGAGGCCCAGGAATGGCGACGCCGCGCGGAGATCGCGGAGGCCGCCCTGGATGCCGCGAACGGGTCGGACGGCGATCTCGAGGTCGTCTTCATCGAGGAGATCTTCGAACAGCCCGGTGACGATGACGTGATCCCGACGGACGATCAGGCCGACCCGGACGGTCTGTCCGAGCCGACCGAGGAACTGACCGACGACGAACTGACCGATGCCACAGCGGTCAGCGACGAGGAGGCAGCCGAATCCGAGGGCCAGGACTGATGGCGCTGTTCGGCCGGCGCACGAGTGAGGCGACTCCGCTCGACGGCGTGGACGTCGTGCTCGCCGACCTCGACGGGGTGGTCTACGCCGGCGACGGCGCTCTGCCGTACGCAGTCGAGAGCCTGAATCGGAGTCGAGCCGGCCGCCGCCTCGGCTACATCACGAACAACGCGTCGCGCACAGACGCATCCGTGGCGGGTCACCTGGCGGAGCTCGGCCTCGAGACCGCGCCGGCGGATGTGGTCACGAGCCCGCAGGCCGCGATGCGGCTGCTGATCGAGCGGATCGCTCCCGGCTCGACCGTCCTGGTCGTGGGTGGCGACGGTCTCGTCAGCGAGCTTCAGAAGTCGGGTTTCGTCGTCACTCGCAGCGCCGAGGATTCTCCCGCCGCGGTCGTGCAGGGCTTCGCGCCCGAGGTCGGCTGGGCACAGCTGGCCGAGGCCGCCTATGCGCTGGCGCTCCCCGAGGAGGAGGGCGGCATCCCCTGGATCGCCACGAACACGGACTGGACGATTCCGCAGGCGCGGGGCATCGCGCCGGGCAACGGCACACTGGTCTCCGCCGTGCACACGGCCGTGGGCCGTCTCGCGACCGTCGCAGGCAAGCCCGAGGTGCCGATCTTCGACGAGGCCGTCGCGCGCTTCGCGGCGCGGCATCCGCTCTTCCTCGGCGATCGGCTCGACACCGACATCCTCGGCGCCAACCGGGCCGGCATCCCGTCGGCGCTCGTCCTGACCGGGATCGACCGCCCGAAGCACGTCCTCGCGGCCCCGGCAGGATCGCAGCCGACCTACATCCTGAGCGACCTGCGCGAACTGCACGAGCCCTACCCGCAGGCGAGTGTACGCGACGGCGTCGTGACGGTCCGCGGAGCGAAGGTGCGCATCGACGGTCCCGACGTGCGGATCCTCTCGGAGGGCGACTCGCCGGTCGATCTGCTGCGCGCGGGCGCCAAGGCGATCTGGGACACGGGCCGTGCGATCTACGGCTTCCGCGTGCCCGAGGTGCTGTACGCGGATCCGTTCCATCTCCCGTAAGGCTCGGCGGGATCGGGGGAGCTGCGACGTATCCTGAGGGCATGGATCAGACCGCGCCGCAGGACGACGAGCAGGCCGACCTGCTCTCGACGCTCGAGGTGATCGAGGCTCAGCCGCTCGCGACGCGAGCCGGCGCCTACGAGGGACTGCACGACGCACTCGCACGCCGCCTCGAGTCCGGGCCGGCGAACACGCACGCATGACGACGCGCCGATGACTGCGCGTCTGGACGCGGCGCTGCCGGCACGTGGACTCGCGCGCTCGCGCACGCACGCGGCGACCCTCATCGCGCAGGGGCTGGTGAGCGTCGACGGGCGCCCGGTCGTGAAGGCCTCCACGCAGGTCGGCGAGGACGCGCTGATCGAGGTCGCCGCAAGCGATCACTACGTCAGCCGCGCCGCGCACAAGCTCATCGCCGGCCTCGACGCGTTCGATGTCGGCGTCGCCGGCCGGATCGCCCTGGACATGGGAGCCTCGACCGGCGGATTCACCCAGGTGCTGCGCGAACGGGGCGCCGACCCGGTGATCGCGGTCGACGTCGGGCACGGGCAGCTTGCGCCGTCCGTCGCGTCCGATCCAGGTGTCATCTCGATCGAGGGCTTCAACGTCCGGTACATGACCTCGCAGAGCCTCGCCGAGGCGAGCGGCATCGAGTCGGCGCCGCAGGTGATCACCGGCGACCTCTCCTTCATCTCGCTGTTGCACGTCTTGCCGGCGGTCCGCGAGGTGGCCGCAGCGGATGCCGACCTCGTGCTCCTCGTGAAGCCCCAGTTCGAGGTGGGCCGCACTGCGGTCAAGGGCGGACTCGTGACTGATGCCGGATCCCGAGCCGACGCGGTCGCCGGAGTGCTGTGGGCGGCATGGGATGTCGGTCTCGGAACGTGCCGCGTCGTCGGATCGCCGATCGCCGGGACCCACGGCAACGCGGAGTTCATCGCGCACTTCCGGCGCGCGGATGACGGCCCGGGTTCGGGGAGCAATCCGACAGAATGGTTGAGCACCGTGAACCGACTGACGGGGAGTCCATGACCGACGCCGAACGCAACATCCTCGTGGTCGTGCACGCGCGCCGCGACGACACCGTCGCGGCCGCCCAGCGCGTGGTCTCCGCGCTGCGGGCGGCGGGCGCCCGCCCCGTGCTGTCGGTGGATGACCGCGACGAGCTCGGCGACGCGCTCGCGCTGCTGGGCGAGGTCTCCACGCTCGGTGCCGAAGTCGCGGTCGAGGACGTCGAGCTGGCGATCGTGCTCGGCGGCGACGGGACGATCCTGCGCGCGGCCGAGCTCGTCCGCGAAGGGACCGCGCCGGTCCTCGGGATCAACATGGGACACGTCGGATTCCTCGCCGAGATCGAGCGCGACGACATGGACTACGCGGTCTCGCGCGCGATCGCCCGCGACTACGCGGTCGAGGAGCGCCTCGCCCTGCAGGTGCGGGTCAAGGATGCCGCCGACAGGATCATCTTCGACACGTGGGCGCTGAACGAGGCCACGGTCGAGAAGGCGAGCCGGGAGCGGATGCTCGAGGTCGTCATCGAGATCGACGGCCGGCCCCTGTCCTCCTTCGGCTGCGACGGTGTCGTGGTCTCGACCCCCACCGGGTCGACGGCGTACAACTTCTCCGCCGGCGGTCCGGTGATCTGGCCCACGGTCGAGGCGATCGCGGTCGTCCCGCTCTCGGCGCACGCTCTCTTCGCCAAGCCGCTCGTGGTCGGGCCGGAGCACGCCGTCGCGATCGAGGTGCTCGAGCGCACGAACGGCACCGGAGTGCTGTGGTGCGACGGTCGTCGTTCGCACGATCTGCCGCCAGGTGCGCGCGTCGTGGTGCGCAGGTCGGAGCGCCCGGTGCGGCTCGCCCGCCTGCATCCGGCGGCGTTCACCGATCGGCTCGTCCGCAAGTTCCGCCTGCCCGTCGAAGGCTGGCGCGGGCCTGCGATCCTCACGACGGGTGTGATCGGGCAGGCTCCGTGATCGAGGAGATGCGCCTGCGCGATCTCGGCGTCATCGCGGAGGCCACGCTGCGAATCGGCCCGGGGTTCACGGCGATCACCGGCGAGACCGGGGCAGGCAAGACCATGGTCGTCACCGGGCTCGGCCTGCTGCTCGGTCAGCGCGCCGACTCGGGTGCGGTCCGCGCGGGAGCGGCGCAGGCCTCGGTCGACGGCGTGTGGATCGTGCCCGAGCACGGCACGGTGGCCGACCGAGTGCGTGAGGCGGGCGGCGAGGTCGAGTCGATCGGCGGCGGCCTGTCGGAGCTGCTGGTCGGCCGGTCGCTGTCGAGCGAGGGCCGCAGTCGCGCGAGCGTCGGCGGTCGTGCCGCGCCGGCCGGAGTGCTGGCCGATCTCGCCGACGAGCTGGTGGTCGTGCACGGGCAGTCCGATCAGCTGCGGCTGCGGACGGCGGCTGCCCAGCGCGACGCACTCGACCGGTTCGGCGGTGCGCCGGTCGAAGCCGCGCTGGCCGTGTACCGGGCGAGCTACGAGCACGCGCGAGAGCTCTCCCGAGAGCTCGCGACCCTCACCTCCGACCGCGACGACCGCGCGCGCGAAGCCGAGGAGCTGCGAGCCGCGCTGGCGGAGATCGAGCAGGCCGCCCCGCAGGCGGGGGAGGACACCGAGCTCGCGCTGCGCGCGGAGCGACTCGCCAACGCCGAGGAGCTGCGCGCCGCGGCCGCGGCCGCCCACGACATGCTCTCCGGCGAGGGGGATGTGCCCGATGTCGGCATCCTGCTCGCCGAGGCGCGGCGCGCCCTGGAGCGCGGCCACGATCCCGCGCTCGACGATCTCGCGGCCCAGACGGCGGATCTCGGCTATCGGGCCGCCGATCTCGCTCAGTCGCTCGCGGGATACCTCGCCGATCTGGACGAGACGGGTCCGCACGAGCTCGCCGCGGTCGAGGATCGCCGGGCAGTGCTCGGCGGCCTGATCCGCACGCACGGCTCCGTCGATGCGGCGATCGCGCTCCTGGAGACCGGGTCGGAGCGCCTCGCCGAGCTCGACGACGACGGTGCGCGCATCGAGCGGCTGACGACCGAGCGGGATGCCGCGGCATCCGCCCTCGACGCCGATGCGGCCGCCCTCACATCGGCGCGCACCGCGGCCGCCGCGCGTCTCGGCGTCGCGGTCACCGAAGAGCTGCATGCGCTCGCGATGCCGGATGCGCACGTCGTCGTCGCGGTCACCGCGGGCGCCGAGACCGGCTCCGGCCGCGACGAGGTTGCGATCCTGCTCGCCCCGCACGCCGGAGCCGACCCGCGCCCGGTCGCCAAGAGCGCGTCGGGCGGCGAGCTCAGCCGCGTGATGCTGGCGATCGAGGTGGTGATCGCTGGCGTGGACCCGGTTCCGACGTTCGTGTTCGACGAGGTGGATGCCGGAATCGGCGGCGCCGCGGCGATCGAGGTCGGGCGCCGGCTGGCCCGACTCGCCCTGTCGTCGCAGGTGATCGCGGTGACCCACCTCGCCCAGGTCGCGGCATTCGCGAACAACCACCTGTCGGTCGTCAAGGCCGGAGACGGGTCGGTGACGGCATCCGATGTGCGTCGTCTGGACGGGGTCGATCGCGAGGCCGAGATGGCGCGACTGCTCTCCGGAATGCCCGATTCGGATGCCGCCCTCACCCATGCCCGCGAGCTGCTGAGCCTTCGGGCCCAGTCGGACTGATAGGATAAAAGCCCGTGGCGGAAACTCATACGGCAGGCATTTCGGACGGCAGCTCTTCGAACGGCACCACTCGGCACATCTTCGTGACCGGCGGTGTCGTTTCTTCTTTGGGCAAGGGGCTGACGGCGGCCAGCCTGGGCAATCTGCTCACGGCGCGGGGGCTGCGCGTGGTCATGCAGAAGCTCGACCCGTACCTGAACGTCGACCCCGGGACGATGAACCCGTTCCAGCACGGCGAGGTCTTCGTGACCGACGACGGCGCAGAGACCGACCTCGACATCGGGCACTACGAGCGCTTCCTCGACATCGAGCTGAGCCAGGCTGCGAACGTCACCACCGGGCAGATCTACTCGGAGGTCATCGCGCGCGAGCGCCGCGGCGAATACCTCGGCGACACGGTGCAGGTCATCCCGCACATCACCGACGAGATCAAGCGCCGCATGCGGCTGCAGGCCGACGAGACGCCGCAGCCCGACGTGATCATCACCGAGATCGGCGGCACCGTCGGCGACATCGAGTCGCAGCCGTTCATCGAGTCCGCCCGTCAGATCCGGCACGAGCTCGGCCGCGCGAACGTGTTCTTCGTGCACGTGTCGCTGGTGCCGTTCATGGGCGCGTCGGGCGAGCAGAAGACCAAGCCGACGCAGCACTCGGTCGCCGCTCTCCGCTCGATCGGCATCCAGCCCGACGCACTCGTGCTGCGCAGCGACCGCCCCGTCACCGAGTCGAACAAGCGCAAGATCGCGCTCATGTGCGACGTCGACGAGGCCGCAGTCGTGAACGCGGTCGACGTGCCGAGCATCTACGACATCCCCACGATGCTGCACGAGCAGGGTCTGGACGAGTACATCGTCCGCACCCTGGGCCTGAGCAAGGCGGCGGACGTCGACTGGTCGCGGTGGGATCGCGTGCTCCAGGCCGTGCACAACCCGAAGCACGAGGTCACGATCGGACTCGTCGGCAAGTACATCGACCTGCCGGATGCCTACCTCTCGGTCACCGAGGCGCTCAAGGCCGGCGGCTTCGCGCACGAGACCCACGTGACGATCACCTGGATCCCGTCCGACCTGTGCGAGACGCCGGAGGGCGCCGCGAAGGCACTGGGCGGACTCGACGGGATCGTCGTGCCGGGAGGCTTCGGCATCCGCGGCATCGAGGGGAAGCTCGGCGCGCTCAAGTTCGCCCGCGAGCAGGGCATCCCGACGCTCGGGCTGTGCCTGGGGCTGCAGTGCATGGTGATCGAGTACGCCCGCCACGTCGCCGGAATCGAGGATGCGTCCTCGACCGAATTCGACCCGGACACGACGAACCCGGTGATCGCCACGATGGCCGAGCAGGTCGCGATCATCGCCGGCGGAGACCTCGGCGGCACGATGCGCCTCGGCATGTACCCCGCCGAGCTCGCCGACGGCTCGCTCGCGCGGGAGCTCTACGGCGCCTCGCGAGTTGATGAGCGCCACCGGCACCGCTACGAGGTCAACAACGCGTTCCGCGACACGCTCTCCAGCGCCGGCATGTTCTTCTCCGGCCTGTCGCCCGACCGCAACCTGGTCGAATACGTCGAGCTGCCCCGAGAGGTGCACCCGTACTACATCGCGACGCAGGCCCACCCCGAGCTGCGCTCCCGCCCGACCGACCCGCACCCGCTGTTCCGCGGCCTGGTGGGCGCCGCGCTCGAGCGCCACCGCTCCAGCGAGCTGTTCGACGTCGAGAACGGCTGACGCCTCGATGGATGCCGCACGTACGGCGCCCGCGGGCGAGTCGCTGCGCGACGAGCCGGTCGACCCCGAGATCGTCGCGAGCGACCTGGTGTATTCGGGCCGGGTCTGGGACGTGCGCAGCGACACGGTGCGCTACGGCGACGGCGAGATCGTCCGGCAGTACGTCGATCACCCGGGTGCGTCGGCGATCGTGGCGGTCGACGACGAGCAGCGGGTGCTCCTGATCCAGCAGTACCGCCACCCCATCCGCCATCGCGACTGGGAGATCCCGGCGGGCCTGCTCGATGTGTCAGGCGAGTCGCCGCTGCAGACCGCGCAGCGCGAACTCGTCGAGGAGGCCGACCTCACCGCCGCCGACTGGCAGCCGCTGCTGGATGTCTTCACCACGCCGGGCGGAAACGACGAGGTCGTGCACGTCTTCCTGGCGCGCGATCTGTCCCCGGTCGGCTCGGCCCATGCGCGCGAGGACGAAGAGGCCGACATCCGCGTCGAGTGGATCCCTCTGCAGGATGCCGTCACCGGCGTGCTGGAAGGACGCCTGCGCAACGGCATCCTCGCGGTGGCCGTGCTGGCTGCGGCCGAGGCGATCCGCCGGGCGGCCGGAGCCGCAGGAGGCTGACGGTGCGGCTCGAGCGGGCGGTGGACGCGTACCTGCGGCACATCTCGATCGAGCGCGGCCTCTCCGACCACACCGTCGCCGCATACCGGCGCGACCTAGCCGGGTACGTGCAGTGGCTCGCCGGGCGCGGCATCCACGATTCGTCCGAGGTGACGGCGGCGCTGGTCGCCGAGTTCGCCGCGGAGCGGGCCTCGGCCGAGCCGCCTCCGGCCGCCTCGAGCCTGGCGCGTCTGCAGTCCTCGGTGCGAGGGTTGCACCGATTCCTGGCGCGCGAGGGCATCGAGGCCGAGGACCCCACCGGACGTCTGCGCCCGCCCAAGGCGGCGCGCCGGCTGCCCAAGGCGCTGACGATCGACCAGGTCGAGCGGCTGCTGGACGCGACGGCGACCGGCTCCGATGAGATCATCGGCCTGCGCGACCGCGCACTGCTCGAGCTGCTCTACGCCACCGGCGCCCGCGTCTCCGAAGTCGTGCAGCTGGATGTCGACGACCTGGCGCACGGAGACGTCGTCCGCGTCCGCGGCAAGGGGTCGAAGGAGCGCATCATCCCGGTGGGCTCCTACGCCCGCTCCGCGCTCGAGGCGTACCTGACCCGTTCGCGCCCCGAGCTCTCCCGCCGCGGCCGCGCCACCCCGCGCCTGTTCCTCGGTGCTCGCGGCGCCCCGCTCTCGCGGCAGAGCGCGTGGCTCGTGATCCAGCACGCCGCTGACCGGGCGGAGCTGACCGCGCACGTGTCGCCGCACACGCTGCGCCACTCGTTCGCGACGCATCTGCTGCAGGGCGGTGCCGACGTGCGCGTGGTGCAGGAGCTGCTCGGGCACGCGTCGGTCGCGACGACCCAGATCTACACGCACGTCTCGGTCGACGCGCTGCGCGACGTGTACGCGACCTCCCACCCGCGGGCGCGCTGACCGGTCGTGCGCCGAGGCGGTCGCTACAATCGAGCAAGCACGACGTGAAGGTGGGAGACCGGGTGGCTGGCAGCGCGACGAAGGGCACGGCCCAGAAGAAGGCACCGTCCTCGAAGGTGGATGAGGACGAGGTGACGATGGGTCCGACCGGTCGCCCGTACCACGGGTTCCCGACGCCTCCGAAGCTCAACGGACACGGCCCGGCCCGGATCATCGCGCTGTGCAACCAGAAGGGCGGCGTCGGCAAGACGACGACCACGATCAACCTCGCCGCAGCCCTCGCGCAGTACGGCCGGAAGGTGCTGGCGGTCGACTTCGACCCCCAGGGCGCGCTGTCGGCCGGGCTGGGCATCCAGACCCACGACGTGCCCACGATCTACGACCTGCTGCTGGACACCAAGCGGGACCCGCGCGATGTGATCGTTCCGACCGCGGTCGAGGGCCTCGACATCCTCCCCGCGAACATCGACCTGTCCGCCGCCGAGGTGCATCTGGTCAACGAGGTCGCCCGCGAGACGATCCTGGCCCGCGTGCTTCGCAAGGTCGCCCCCGACTACGACGTCATCCTGATCGACTGCCAGCCGTCGCTGGGACTGCTCACCGTGAACGCGCTGACCGCCAGCCACGGCGTGGTCATCCCGCTCGAGTGCGAGTTCTTCGCCCTGCGCGGCGTCGCACTGCTCATCGAGACGATCGACAAGGTGCGCGATCGGCTCAATCCCACGATCGAGCTCGACGGCGTGCTCGCGACGATGTACGACCCGCGCACGCTCCACTCGCGCGAGGTGCTCGAGCGGGTCGTCGAGGCGTTCGGAGACGACGTCCTGGAGACCGTGATCGGCCGCACGGTGAAGTTCCCGGACGCGTCGGTCTCGGGCATGCCCATCACCGAATTCGCGCCGGAGCACGCGGCCGCCCAGGCGTACCTGCGGCTGGCGCGGGAGCTGGTCGCGCGTGGTGCCGTCGCCTGACGACCCTTCCGTCGCCGAGGCCGCCGAGCCCGGGTTCCGCGTCTCGCTCGGCGTGTTCGACGGGCCGTTCGACCTGCTCCTGAGCCTGCTCTCCAAGCACGAGCTGGACATCACCGAGGTCTCGCTCAGCAGGGTCACGCATGAGTTCATCGCGTACCTGCACGAGCTCGAGGCCGATGAGGAGATGGAGCAGGCCTCCGAGTTCCTCGTCATGGCGGCCACGCTCCTGGACATGAAGGTCGCCGGGCTCCTGCCGCAGGGCGAACTCGTGGATGCCGAGTCGGTGGCGCTGCTGGAGGCGCGTGACATCCTGTTCGCGCGCCTGCTGCAGTACCGGGCGTTCAAGGAGGTGTCCGGCTGGTTCGCGCAGCGACTGCGTGCCGAGGATCTGCGCCACACCCGCGCGGTGCGACTCGAGGAGAAGTACCGCCAGGCCGTGCCCGAGCTCGTCTGGAGCCTGACGCTCGACGATTTCGCGGCGCTCGCGATCCTCGCGATGACGCCGAAGGAGATCCCGCACGTCGGGCTCGACCATCTCCATGCCCCGCTGGTCAGCATCCGCGAGCAGGCCGCGATCGTGGTCACGCTGCTGCGGGATGCCGGATCCCTGAACTTCCGCGACCTCGTCGCCGGTGCCACCCAGCCCGGCGTCGTGGTGGCCCGATTCCTCTCCGTGCTCGAGCTCTACCGGCACGGTGCCCTGTCATTCGAACAGCTCGAGCCGCTCGGCGAGCTGACCCTGCGCTGGACCGCCGAGCGCTGGTCCGACGAGAACCTCGCAAGCTTGGGAGCCGACTATGACCGATGACCCGACCCCACCGCCCACCGACGTCGCGCGCCGCCTCGAGGCGATCCTGCTGATCGTCGAGGAGCCGCAGAGCCTCGTGAGCCTCGCCACCGCCGTCGGCGCTCCGGTCCCGGCGGTTCGGCAGGCGATCGAGGCGCTCGTCGAGGACTACGACGGGCTCACCGGCGGCCCCCGCCGCGGATTCGAGCTGCGCGAGGTCGGCGGCGGATGGCGCCTCTACGTCCGGTCCGAGCACGACGACCTCGTCACCGAGTTCGTGAACACCCAGGCCCCGTCGCGGCTGTCGCAGGCGGCACTGGAGACCCTGGCGGTGATCGCGTACAAGCAGCCCGTCACGCGCGGGCAGGTCGCGTCGATCCGCGCCGTGAACGTCGACTCGGTCGTGCGCACGCTGCTCTCGCGCGGACTCATCACCGAGGAGTTCACGGATGCCGAGACCGGCGCGATCCACTACGGCACGACCGACGCACTCCTCGTGAATCTCGGCATCAACTCGCTCGACGAGCTGCCGCACATCTCCCCGCTGCTCGATGACGGAGCCGACGGATTCGATGAGGTGCTGCGCGCATGAGCGATGATCGCGATGATGCCGCCGAGCCGGCCGAGACCCGCTCGACCGACGGCGTGCGCCTGCAGAAGGTGCTCGCGAACGCGGGCGTCGCCTCCCGCCGGGTCGCCGAGAACCTGATCGTCGAGGGCCGTGTGCGCGTCAACGGCGTCGTGGTCACCGAGCTCGGCTCGCGCATCGACCCCGAGGTCGACCTCGTCGACGTGGACGGCACCGCGATCCAGCTCGACGAGACCAAGCGCTACGTGGTGCTCAACAAGCCGCGCGGGGTCGTCAGCTCGATGCTCGACGACCGCGGCCGGCCCGACCTGCGACAGTTCGTCGAAGACTGGCCGGAGCGGCTCTACAACGTCGGACGACTGGATGCCGACACCAGCGGCCTGCTCGTGCTCACGAACGACGGCGGCCTCGCGCATGTGCTCGCGCACCCGTCGTTCGGCGTGACGAAGGTGTACGTCGCGAAAGTGGAGGGCAAGGTCGCCGCGCAGACGATCGCGACCCTGACGCGGGGGATCGAGCTGGAGGACGGACCGATCGCGGCCGACAAGGCGCGGCTGCTGTCGAGTTCGGCCGAGGGCGGCGGGTCGCTCGTCGAACTGACCCTCCACTCCGGCCGCAACCGGATCGTGCGGCGCATGATGGCGGCGGTGGGGCACCCCGTCGTGGAACTCGTCCGACGGCAGTTCGGGCCGCTGCACCTGGGAACCCTCCCAGTGGGGCGGGCACGCGAGTTGACTAAGGTTGAACGGGGCGCTCTGCTGACACTCGCGCGCGGCGCGGCCGAAGAGCCGCCGCCTGCGGGCGGCGAGGGCGAATAGCTCCGCCACGCGGCACGCAGACAGCCGCGCAGGGACACCACCAGGAGACCGAGTGAGCGAATCGACGGGCACGCCGCCGCGTGCCACGAGTCCTCTTGCTGCGCGCGTGCAGGGCACGGTGCGCATCGTCGGAGCAGGGCTCCTCGGCTCCAGCATCGGCCATGCGCTCACCGCGCGCGGAATCGATGTCGCGCTCGATGACACGTCGCCCTCGCAGCTGCGCCTCGCGATCGACTACGGCGCGGGCAGGCGTCCGCGCGACGACGACGACCCGTCATTGATCGTCGTGGCGGTTCCGCCCGATGTGACCGCCGATGTGATCCAGCGCGAGCTGGAGCGGCATCCGACCGCCGTCGTGACCGACGTCGCGAGCGTCAAGCTCGAGCCGCTGCGCGCGCTGCGCGAGCGCGGCGTCGACCTCACCCACTACATCGGCTCGCACCCGCTGGCCGGCCGCGAGCGCGGCGGTGCGATCTCGGCGCGCGCCGACATCTTCGTCGGCCGCCCATGGGTGGTCTGCCGTGACGAGGAGACCTCCGCCGCCGACCTCGCCCTCGTGGAGGGCCTCGCGCTCGATCTCGGCGCGACACCGCTGGAGATGACCCCCGAAGACCACGACCGCGCCGTCGCGCTGGTCTCGCACGTGCCGCAGCTCGTCGCGAGCCTGCTCGCCGGCCGCTTCGTCGACGCCCCGGACGGCTCGCTCCGCCTCGCCGGGCAGGGCGTGCGCGACACGACGCGGATCGCGGCATCGGCGCCCGAACTGTGGGTGCAGATCCTCGGAGCCAACGCCGAGCCCGTCGTGGACGTGCTCGACGCGCTGGCCGCCGATCTCTCCTCCGTCGCAGATGCACTGCGCGACCCCGACGCACGCGGGTCGCGGCGTGCTGTCGCCGACACGATCCGCCGCGGCAACGACGGTGTCGAGCGCCTTCCCGGCAAGCACGGCCAGAACCGCCGGTTCGAGCAGGTCGTCGTCATGGTCGATGACACGCCGGGTCAGCTCGGGCGCCTGTTCGGCGAGCTCGGTGAACTCGAGGTCAACGTCGAGGACCTGCGCCTCGAGCACTCCCCGGGGGCCCAGTTCGGTCTCGCCGAGATCAGCGTCGTCCCGAGCGCGGTGCGCCGCGCCGTCGAGGGCCTCGAAGCCCGCGGCTGGAAGATTGCGAGCACCACGAATGATTGACCCCACGGCCAGCACAGGCACCGCCGCGGCAGCGGACGACGTGATCGTCGTCGCGATCGACGGACCCGCCGGCAGCGGCAAGTCGAGCGTGTCGAAGCAGGTCGCGCGGCGACTGGGCTTCGGGTACCTCGACACCGGTGCCGCGTACCGTGCGCTCGCATGGCACGCACTCGATCACGGCGCCGACACGTCCGACTCGGCATCCGTCCTCGATGTCGTGGGCGACTTCGACTACGCGATCTCGCTCGACCCCGACGACTACTGGGTGCGGGTGGGCGAGACCGACGTGACCGCGGCGATCCGCGAGCCGCGGGTGACCGAAGCCGTGAGCGGCGTCGCACGCGTGCCTGCGGTCCGCCAGAACGTCAACGCGCTGTTCCGCGGCCTCGTCCGGGGATCCGGGCGTCCCGGTGTCGTGGTCGAGGGCCGCGACATCACGACCGTGGTCGCCCCTGACGCCCCGGTGCGGGTCCTGCTGACCGCTGACCCGGCGGTGCGTGCGGCTCGCCGCAGCGCCGAGCTCACCGGCCACGACTCCACGGCGGTCGCCGACGCGCTGCACCGCCGCGACGCGCAGGATTCCACCGTCGTCGACTTCCTCACCGCCGCACCCGGCGTCGAGGTCGTCGATTCGACGGACCTTGATTTCGAACAGACCGTGGATGCCGTCCTCGACGTCGTCCGCTCGGTCGTCCCCACACAGACAGGAGCGCGAGATGGGCGCTGACGACGAATACGAGGGCGGCGACGACAACATCGCCGAGGCGATGGCCGACCTTGACGAGGACCTTGCCGACGCGCGCGCCGAGACGCTGCGCGCGAGCCTTTCCGACTACGAGCTCGACGACGAGGATGCCGCGCTGCTGTCGGGCGTCACCCTCGGCGAGTACGGCGTCGAGTACTCGCCAGCCCTTCCGGTCGTGGCGATCGTCGGACGCCCGAACGTCGGCAAGTCCGCGCTGGTGAACCGCATCCTGGGCCGGCGTGAAGCCGTCGTCGAGGACACCCCCGGCGTCACGCGCGACCGGGTCACGTACAAGGCCGAGTGGATGGACCGCCGCTTCACGGTGGTCGACACCGGCGGGTGGGAGCCCGACGCCCGCGGCATCGACGCATCGGTCGCCGCGCAGGCGGAGATCGCGATCGACCTGTGCGATGTCGTGCTGTTCGTGGTCGATGCGATGGTCGGCGCGACCTCGACCGACGAGCACGTCGTGAAGCTGCTCCGCAAGAGCGGCAAGCCGGTGTTCCTCGTGGCCAACAAGATCGACGACGCGCGCCACGAGCCCGAAGCGGCCGCACTGTGGGCGCTCGGGCTGGGCGAGCCGTACCCGGTCTCGGCGATCCACGGCCGCGGCGTGGCGGATCTGCTCGACGAGATCATGAAGGTGCTGCCGAGCGTGTCGGCCGTCGCCAAGCAGGAGATCGGCGGTCCGCGCCGGGTCGCGATCCTCGGGCGGCCCAACGTCGGCAAGTCCTCGCTGCTGAACAAGGCCGCGGGGGAGGAGCGCGTGGTCGTCAACGACCTCGCCGGCACCACCCGCGACCCCGTCGACGAGATCGTGGACCTCGGCGGACGGCTGTGGCGGTTCGTCGACACCGCCGGCATCCGTCGTCGTGTGCACCTGCAGCAGGGCGCGGACTTCTACGCCTCGCTGCGCACGTCCGCCGCGCTCGAGAAGGCCGAAGTCGCCGTCGTCGTGCTCGATGTGAGCGAGTCGATCAGCGAGCAGGACGTCCGCATCATCGACCTCGTGCTCGAGTCCGGCCGCGCGCTCGTCCTGGCGTTCAACAAGTGGGATCGCCTGAACGACGACGATCTCGAGAACGCCGACCGCCGTCGCTACCTCGAGCGCGAGATCGAGCAGGACCTCGCGCACGTCGCCTGGGCACCGCGCGTGAACATCTCGGCCCGCACCGGTCGCCACCTCGAGAAGCTCGTACCCGCGCTCGAGACGGCGCTGGACTCGTGGGACACCCGCATCCCGACCGGCAAGTTCAACGCGTTCCTCGCCGAGCTCGTCGCCGAGCACCCGCACCCGCTCCGCGGCGGGAAGCAGCCGCGCATCCTGTTCGGCACACAGGCCACCACCCGCCCGCCGACGTTCGTGCTGTTCACGACCGGATTCCTCGACCCGGGCTACCGCCGGTTCATCCAGCGGCGTCTGCGCGAGATCTGGGGCTTCGAGGGCAGCCCGATCGTGGTGAACATGCGCGTTCGCGAGAAGCGCACCCGCTAGGCGATCGCCGGCTTCGCGGGCGGACGCACCATCGCGGTCGCGTCGGGCGCCGCGAAGCCGAACTGCTCGTACAGGCCGTGCGCGTCGGCCGTGAACAGCGTCCAGCGGAAGTCACGGCCGGGTCCGTCCTCGATCATCGTCTGCATGAGCCGCTTGCCGAGACCGTGCCCCTGGTGCTCCGCGAGGACGTACACGTCGGCGAGGTACGCGAATGCGACCCCGTCGGATGCCGCGCGCGCGAACCCGACGAGCTCGTCGGTGCCGGCGCGATAGGCGCCCACCACCCGCCACGCGCTGTCGAGCTGCGCCTCGATATCGTCGCGCGTGCGCCAGCGCGCCCAGTACGCCTCCGTCGACAGCCACGCCCACACGGCATCGCGCGGGATGCGGGCCGGGTCGTCGTCGAGTTCGTAGTCGTTCGCCATCTCCGTATTCTTCCCCGGCAGCAGTGGCGCCGACGCACGAACGAGCGGTCCGATCGAGGAGCGGTGGCACGTGCGTGTGACAGGGTGGACGGGTGAGCATCGAGCAGCCGCACTTCGAGCATCGCCGCCCGCTCGGGCCGCGCGATCCCGGCGATGCGTGGGTCGTGGCTCCCAGCGGTGAGCGGTACTGGGGCGCCTTCGGCGCGGCCGGGCTGCTCGCGCTGGATGCGGAACGCGGAGTGCTGCTGCAGCACCGGGTCTCGTGGTCGCACTACGGCGACACCTGGGCGCTGCCCGGCGGCGCGCGTCATGAGGGCGAGTCCGCCGGCGACGGCGCGCTTCGGGAGGCCGCCGAGGAGGCGGGCGTGCCCGACGGCGCGGTGCGGCCGCGACTGCTGAGCGTCCTCGACCTGGACTACTGGTCGTACACGACGCTCGTCGGGGACGTCGTGCACCCGTTCGAGCCGACGATCAGCGATCCCGAGAGCCGCGAACTCGCGTGGGTCCCGGTGGCCGCTGTCGTCGACAAGCCGCTGCACCCCGGCTTCGCCGCGTCGTGGGCGCTGCTGCAGCCGCTGCTCGGTGTCCGCCCTGCGGTGGTCGTGGATGCGGCGAACGTAGTGGGGTCCGTGCCCGACGGCTGGTGGCACGACCGGCCGGGCGCGGCGCGGCGGCTCATCGACAGGATCGGCCTGCTCGCGGCCGCCGGCGTCTCGGCGGCATCCCTCGACCTGCCCGAGCACACCTGGTTCCCCGAGTGGACCGTCGTGGTCGAGGGTCAGGCCCGGGCTGCGGGCGACGGCGCCGATCGGGTCGAGGTGGTGCGGGCGGCGGCATCCGGCGACGACTCGATCGTGGCCGAGACCGAGCGGCTGCTCGCCGCGGAGCGCACCGTCACCGTGGTCACGAGCGACCGCGAACTCGCGCGACGGGTGACGGCGGCCGGCGCCGCTGTTCGAGGCACGCGCTGGCTGCTCGATCAGCTGTCGTAGGGATCGGCGCCTTCGGCGTCGCGCCCGCGCAGCCTGTCGATGTCGCGGCGCTCGCGCTTGGTCGGCCGCCCCGCCCCCCTGTCGCGCATCGGCACGAACGCGCGCTCCTCGCGCGGCAGCGGCGGGGGAGTCCTGTCGTCCACCGCAGCGGCCGCCGGGACGGCGCCGACCCGCTTGGAGATCGGCTCCTTCACGACGAGGATCCGGTCGAATCCGGCGATCCTCACCCGCAGCTCGTCACCGGGTCGGACCGGCTGAGCGGCTTTCGCCCGCTCGCCGTTGACGCGTACATGCCCCGCACGGCATGCAGTGGTCGCGGCGGAGCGGGTCTTGTACACGCGGACCGCCCAGAGCCAGGCATCCACCCGTGCCGAGCCCTCCGTCATGCGGCATCGCCCGCCCGTTCGGCCTCGATCGCGGCGGCCTGCAGGCGGTCGGCGACGATCACGCCGGCCGCGATGAGGCCCTGCCCCAGGCAGTACGTGAACATGATGAGCGGGCTGGACCAGTCCGACACGGTCTCCGGCCGGAACAGCTGGAACGCCAGGAGCGCGTCCGAGGCGAAGAAGAACGCGCCGCCGGCCGCGACGAGCGGGTGGCAGCGGGATGCGGCGACCGCGGTGCCGGCCAGGACGAGTCCGTACACGGCGACCGGGATGAACAGGCTGCCGAGGCTCGGGCCGAGCAGCCACAGCAGCAATCCCCACCAGAGGCCGTACACGATCGCCCACTTCGGCACGCGCTGGATCGGGATGCGGCGCCAGAAGATCCAGATGTAGAACAGGTGGGCGAGGCCGAAGAAGATCAGCATCATGGGCACGGTCGGGACCGTCGGGAACAGCGTTCCGGCGGCATCCCCGAGCCAGGACAGTGCGATCGCGAGGAACAGGAGCGTGTAGGTCGTTCCCCAGCGTGAGCTTCGCCCGCCCCAGAACACGGCGAACGCGAGCAGCGGCATCAGCAGCAGCTTCGTCGGCCCGGCGACGGCCTCGGCGCCGACCGCGAGGGCGACGACGTGGACGAGTGACACCACGGCGTACGGGGTGAAGCCGATCAGAAGCCGTCTCATGATTCTCCTCATCGAGCGGGCGGGCACCATAATCGTCGCATGACCGACGTGCTGACCCGGATCGGCCTGCGCCGGATGACCCCGCGGAACCAATCCGAGCCGCACCGGGTGGCCACGCCGCTCGAGCTGCTGTTCGATCTGGTGTTCGTGGTCGCCGTCTCGCAGGCGTCGCAGAACCTGCATCACCTGATCAGCGATGACCACGTCGGTCAGGGCGTGCTGTCGTACCTGATGGTGTTCTTTGCGATCTGGTGGGCGTGGATGAACTTCACGTGGTTCGCGTCCGCATTCGACACCGACGACTGGCTCTACCGGATGATGACGATCATCCAGATGGCCGGCGTGCTCGTGCTCGCCGCCGGCATCCACTCCGCGATGGTCGACTTCGACTTCCTCACGGTGACGTGGGGCTACGTGATCATGCGGCTCGCCATGGTGGCGCAGTGGCTGCGGGCAGCGGCATCCGACCCCGCCGCCCGCCCGACCTCGCTGCGATTCGCGGTCGGGATCAGCATCGTGCAGGTGCTCTGGCTGCTGCGCATCTACCTGCTCGATGAGCAGTGGCAGTTCTGGACCTTCTTCGTGCTCGTGGCGGCGGAGCTCGTCGTGCCGGTGTGGGCGGAATCCCGCGGGCGGACGAGCTGGCACCCGCACCACATCGCAGAGCGGTTCGGCCTGTTCACCCTGCTGCTGCTCGGCGAGAGCCTGCTCGCGTCGGCGAACGCGATGATCGACGCGCTCGGCGCGGGCGAGCACATCCCCGAGCTGCTCGCGCTCGCGGCGTGCGGACTCGTCGTGACCGCCGGCATCTGGTGGCTGTACTTCGCGCGCGAGCAGCACGGCCGCCTGGGAACGCTGCGCTCGGGATTCACGTTCGGCTACCTGCACTACGTGATCTTCGCCGCCGCGGGCGCGGTCTCGGCCGGCGTCGAGGTTGAGATCGACTCGATCACCGGTCACACCGAGATCCCGCATGAGATCGCCGGGCTCGCCCTCACGCTGCCGATCGCGCTGTTCGTGCTGAGCGCGTGGGCGATCCTGCTGCAGCCGACGCTGTCGCGGTGGACATCGGCGGCGGTCGTCTCGGGCGCGGTGCTCATCGCGGCGAGTGGACTGCTCGCGACGGGGGAGTACGTGGTCTCGGCGCTGCTGCTCGTGGCGATCGTCGTCGTGCTCGAGGCGGATGCTGCGAAGCAGGGTCTGATCGCGGAGCCGGTGCGGACGATCTAGGCGCCCTCTGCCGCCGCGAGGTCGAGTGCGACGATCGCGCGGTCGGGCTTGGGCCGGGCGACCTCCGTGAAACCGGCGGCCTCGAACACCGACAGCACCCCGCGGAAGAGCTGGTTGGTCGGCTTCTTTGCAGCCGACGGGTCGAGCGGGTACGCCTCGATCGTGCGGGCGCCGTGATCGCGTGCGTAGTCGATCGCCGCCGCGAGGAGTTTCGCGTTGAGTCCCTGGCCGCGGTGCTCGCGCCGCACCACGAAGCATGTGACGGCCCAGACGCCGGGGTCATCGAGCGCGATGGGAGTGTTCGCGGCGATCTCGCGGGTGCGGGCGATGCGCAGCTGCTCTGCGCGGCGCCCGACGCGTACCCAGCCGGCCGCTTCGCCGTCGACGTAGGCGATCAGCGCGGGCGGCGGAGCGTCGTCCTCGATCTCGGTGCGCAGCAGTTCGCGTCGTTCGTCCAGTGACGCCTGCTGGAATTCGGCGTTCGTGATCGTCCACCATTGGCACTGGCAGGAGTGGCCGTCGCCACCGCCGCTGAGCGCGTGCTCAGCGTCGTCGAAGCGGTCGGCGGTCGCGGGGGCGATGACGATCTCGGCCATCCTCCGACGCTAGTGACCGGCAGCGACAGGGGGAAGTGCGACGACCGGATGCCGCCCTCTCGGTCGTTCGCGGCGCTCGCGGCGACCGGGTAGTATTGGGGAGTTGTCCGCTCGCGGGCAGCGGGATGTGGCGCAGCTTGGTAGCGCACTTGACTGGGGGTCAAGGGGTCGCAGGTTCAAATCCTGTCATCCCGACCGAATACGAGAACGGGTCGGCCGAGAGGCCGGCCCGTTCTCGTCTGTCGATGCACGTGCGCGTGGGGCAAAGAGCACTCCGGCTTCCCAGAGCAGTCGACGTTCACACGAGGCTGGGTGTTCTCCGGGACGTCGACCTGCTGCGGCGAAACGCGACGACCGCGTCGACCGCTGCGTACACGGCGAGCGCGGCGAAGATCAGTCTCGCCGTGGTGTCCGTCACCGGTGAGAGGAACACCGGCCCCGCGAGCGACCACCACAGCAGAAGCACGGCCATCGCCAGCGACAGCACGCTCCGCGCACGCAGAGTGGGCACGGTCCATCGTCCGGCGATGAGCACGAGCGCGTACAGGACGAGGTCCGCCGCCCACAGCAGCAGCACCCACGGGGCCCGCCACTGCAGGAATTCAGGGTCGAGTGCGAGGGCTTCGATCGCGGGTTCCGGGATGGACGCCCACGAAGCGAGCCAGGGGAGAGCGATGACGACGGTGGCGCCGAGCACGCCGGCCGCGATTGCGGCGACCGTGGCAGGGCGACTGACCAGGTCGCGGTCGATCGTGCGTGGCGGAGCAGGCGTCCAGGCCATCGGCCCGGATTCGCGCCGGCGCTCGACCAGCGCCCCGATGAGCGTGTAGGTGATCACTGCGCCGGGCCACCAGAGGGCGCCGATGCCGAAGCTGAGCCACCAGACCGAGAGGCGACCCCACCAGGTGTCGGCGCCGTAGTCCCAGCCCGTGACCGGGATGACGCCCAGCATCATGGCCGGCAGGGTGATCGCCCAGATCAGTGCGACGCCGCCGAAGGCGATCCAGGTGAACCGGGGGGCGTTCGACGGGCGGATGATCGTGAACCCGGCGGGTCGGTAGCGGTCGGCCACCTCCTGCGGTGCACCGAAGGCTGTGAGCAGTTCCATGACGAGCGCGGAGTCGGCGGGGCGACCGGCATCCGCTGCCCGACCGCCGAGCTCGTCGTCGAGCAGCGAACGCAGTTCGAGGGCGACATCGTCGCGCTGACGTCGCGGCAGATGCCGCACGACGTCGGCCACGTAGCTGTCGATGATGGCGGTGGGATCCACGTCAGTCCTCCTCAGTCAGGAGTCGGTTCATCACCGACGCCAGCGACCCCCAGGCGGAGGTCAGGTCTTGATATACGCCGGCGCCGAGGGCGCTGAGCTGGTAGTAGCGGCGGGGAGGCCCGTCCTCCGCCTGCCATTGCGAAGCGAGCAGTCCCTGGCTCTCCAGCCGACGCAGCAACGGGTAGAGCGTTCCCTCCTCGATGGGCATCCCGCGCTGAGCGAGTGCTTGACGCAGGGAGTAGCCGTACTGCGGGGAGCGCAGCTGTGAGAGCACGGCCAGCACGAGGGCGCCCTTTCGGAGGTCCTGCTCGAGCCGTGCGAGCTGTGCCGCGCTATGTACCATGTTCAATACACTACATAGTGCCGCACAGTATCCGCAAGCACCACGTGTTCCCCGGGCCGGGATTCCCTGTTGGACGCGTCGTAGACTTCATCCACACTCCGTGGATGATGTCGGCGATCTCCAACGTCGCCCGCATCTTCATCGTCTCGATGACGATCGGGGTGGCGATGTTGGTCCTGGTGGGAGTGAACATGAGCGGCGAGTGGCACCGTAAGCACCTCGGAGACGACGTACCCGAGCAGGCTCCCGGCGAGGAGACGCTGTTGGGCGCGGCAGGCGACGAGGTTCCCCCAGGAGGAATCGTGGCGGGCTCGTTCAGTCAGGAGTTCCCCGGCGCAGACCCGTACGCCGGCATGCCGGCCGACGAAGTCGGCCTCCCGCCGTTGAGCGAGGCCGAGCAGGAGGCCGTGGCGCGCGAGGCGGACCGGCTCGCGGACGACCCGGACGCACGCCGCAACCTCTGAGATCCCGTCCCCTCGGTTTCGGGATATCGCCCAGCTCAGAGTGCCCGGGTGAACGTGACTCGATGCTGCCCCGGCCCGTCGTAGTCGAGGTAGGCGAGTACGCCGTCGACCTCGGTGTCACCCGCCTGGGTGAACCCGAGCGCACCGTGGAACGATTGCGAGCGCCGGTTGATCGGGCCCGTGATGGCATCGACCCGGGTGCATCCGCGGTCTCGCATCATCGCGAAGAAGCGCTCGTAGAGATCTCGGGCGACGCCGTGCCGTTGCAGCTCCGGCGCGACGCCCACGAAGTGGATGTACGCGGTCTCCGGCCGGGACGCCGAGCGGAAGCCGATCAGGAACGCAGCCAACTGTCCGCTGTCGTCCTCGACGAGAATCGAGGTGTCGGTGAAGTGCTGGAAGAACAGTCGCGGCAGCAGGCCGGTGGGCGCGGCCTCGGGCGGCATCTTCCACCAGAGCGGAATGGCTTCGACGACTCGACGGTGGTCGGACTCCTCCGGCCGGCGGTAGTGAAGAGGAGTCATCGCGGCGGCGTCAGGCGTCCACGACGGCGCTCATGCGGATCGACACGAGCACACCCGGGATGACCGCGCCGAGCTTCGCCACGTATCGGGTCGGCGGGTCTGTCGGGAACCACCGGGCCCATTCCTCATTCATTCCGGCGAAGTCGCTCGGATCGGCGAGCAGGATGCCGACCTCGACGACGTCGGCCATGCCTGCTCCTGCCGCGCTCAGCACGGCCTCGCAGTTGGCCAGCGACTGACGGGTCTGCTCCTGGATCGATGGACCGGCGAGCGCACCGGTCCGGACGTCGATGCCGACGAGTCCCGACACATGGATGTGGCCGTTCGCCTTGATGCCCTGGCTGTACAGCGGAGAGCTCGGAGCATCCGGTGTGCTGATCACTTCTCGCATACCGCCCAGCCTGCAGGAACCGGGTGGCTCCGTCCAGACGTCCGCGGCCGCTCAGGCCCGCGGCGTCCGGACGGCCGTGTACAGGTCGACGAGCTCATCGCCCAGACTCGCGCGGAGCGTATCGGATGCTCCGAGCACGTCGAGTGCTTCGACCAGGGTCGACGGCAGAGAGCGGATGCCGCGCTCGGCGCGCTCGTCGGCGCTCAGGTGCGATGGGCTGATGTCGATCGGAGGCGGCGCGGTCGCGCCGCGGACGATCCCAGCGGTGGCACCGGCGAGGATCGCCGCCATGGCGAGGTAGGGGTTGGCGGTCGAGTCGCCGGGCTTGATCTCGATGTTCGCGCTGGACGCGCCGGCATCCGCCGTTCCCGAGACGTACCGCACGGCCGCCTCCCGGTTGCCGGCGCCCCAGCACAGCGAAGCGCCCGACCACCGCCCGGGCCGCAGCCGCTCATAGCTGGCCTCGCTGCCCGCGAGCAGCGCCGTCGCGGCGGGGAGCACATCGAGCACGCCCGCGATCAACGACATTCCGACCTGACCGGGCAGACCCGTATCGGCCGGGGCAAGGAGGTTGTCAGCGCCCCGGCTGACCGACAGGTGGAGGTGCATTCCGTTGGCCGCCGCGCCGACCGGCGGGATCGGCGCGAAGCTGACCGAGAGACTGTGCCGCATGCTGATCCGTTCGATGATCAGGCGGGCGAGCGCCACGTCGTCGCAGGCATCGAGCGGGTTCCGTGCGGGGAGCGAGACCTCGAACTGGCCGAGGCCGTGCTCGGCGTGCACGTGGATCGGCGACACGCCTGCGGTCTCGAGCGCGTCCAGAAGGTCGCGGATCAGGGCCTCGTTCCGCAGCAGTGGGCGAACGCCGTAGGCCGGCCCGGTGTGTGCCGGCGCCGGGTTGTCGGCGTCGCCGTCGGCGAGCGTGAACTCGATCTCGAATCCGGCGCGGGCGGAGAGCCCCTCCGCCTCGAGGGCCTCGAACGCCCCCCTCACGGCGTGGCGGCCGCACCCGAAGAACGGCGCGCCGTCGAGCCAGCACAGGTCAGCGGGCGCCCATGCCCAGCCGCCTGGCGCGTCGATCATGGCGAGGCGTGCGGCGTCGGGGCGCAGCAGCAGGTCGCCGATCACCGCATCCAGTCCCACCGCGTCCACCGGCTGATCGAGGGGTGTGAACATCGTCGCGCTGCTGATGGAGGCATGCACGCCGTTCGCGAGCGCTGACTCGATACCTGCGCGCGGAATGAGCCGCCCGCGATCGATGCCGGCCGGATCGATGTGCGTCAGCAGGAGCGCGCGCGGCGCGAGGGCCGCGCCCGCTGCCTCGGTGTCATCCGTCTCGGTCGCCACGGCGCCTCCTTCGACAGGTCTGCGATCGTCGGGCCATTGTCTCGTTCCCTCCCGCGGCCGTCCAGGCGTGCACGCGCCAACCGCCTTGAGCCGGCCGTCCATGCGTGAGGGCATGGATTCGCGGAACCGTGGGTCGGCGAGCATGGCATGCTGGACGCGCCTGCGCCCCGCTGGCGAAGGAGGATCCCATGCAGCAGCGCCCCCTCGGTCGCACCGGACGCTCGGTGTCGGCGATCGGCCTCGGAACCTGGCAGCTCGGCGCCGACTGGGGTGCCGTCAGTGAAGACGACGCGCTCGCGGTGCTGGCGGCATCCGTCGACCGCGGCGTGACGCTGTTCGATACCGCCGACGTCTACGGTGACGGCCGCAGCGAGTCGATCATCGGGCGGTTCCTGTCACAGCGGCCCGGGCACGGCATCACCGTCGCCACGAAGATGGGGCGGCGGCTGGCGCAGGAGCCCGAGAACTACACGCCAGCGAACTTCCGCGCCTGGACATCACGTTCGCGCGCGAACCTCGGGGTCGACACGCTCGACCTGGTGCAGCTGCACTGCCCGCCCACCGCTGTGATCGAGGATGCCGCCACCTACGATGCCCTCGACGAGCTCGTCGCCGATAAGGCGATCGCCGCCTACGGGGTGTCGGTCGAGACGTGCGAGCAGGCGCTCGCGGCGATCGCACGGCCGAACGTGACGAACGTGCAGATCATCTTCAACCCCTTCAGGCTCAAGCCGCTCGATGAGGTGCTGCCTGCCGCCGAGGAGGCGGGCGTCGCGATCTTCGCGCGGGTTCCGCTCGCGTCCGGTCTGCTCTCCGGCCGGTACACGTCGGGCACGACGTTCGCCGAGAACGACCACCGCTCCTACAACCGCCACGGCGAGGCGTTCGATCGCGGCGAGACGTTCTCGGGTGTGGACTACGAGGTCGGGTTGGCGGCGGCATCGGAACTGACCGCTGCGCTGCCGCCCGGTGTTTCGCTGCCCGCCGCGTCGCTCGCGTGGATCGCGTCGCGACCGGGCGTGACCAGCGTGATCCCCGGTGCGCGCAATGTCCGACAGGCGCAATCGAACGCGGATGCCGCTGCACTGCTCGACGGGGACTTCGATGTCGACGCGTTCGAGGCGGCTGTCTATGCGGTGTACGACCGGCATCTGCGCGCGACGATCCACCCGCTCTGGTGACTGGATGCCGGCGTTCGCCGGTGTCGCCGAACGTGAGAATCCTGCCATCTGATTCGCGATGCGCCGCAATATTCCGCAGAATGGAAGTGCCAGCGGTAGCACTGTTTCAGTAGTTAAGGGTGTTACTGGAGTCAACTTCTGATAAATATGGTATGTGCTGTGCCCCCCGCGCGGCCGAGAGTGAAGCCCCCATCCACCCCGACTGCGAAAAGGTCCCCACCATGCGCGCACGTACGAAGAGATTCAGTGTCATCGGAGCAGCCCTCGGGCTCGTCCTCGCCGCCGGCGTCGTCGTCGCTCCCCCCGCCGCCCCCACCGCGAGCGCAGCCGTCGGCTGCAGCTACTTCAACGGGCTGAAGGTCACGTCGAATTACGTCGCGATCAACGGGATCGCGTTGAAGGCGGGCGAGTCGATCACCGCGAAGGCTTCACCCGCAGCCACGGGTGACATGATCCTGCTGTCCTACAGCATCGGACTTTCTCCGTACATCAAGGAGGCTCCGGCGAGTACCGGAATCACCTTCACCGCCGGCACGACGAGCAGTTACAACCTCGGCTGGTCGTTCGAGGCCGCGGGAACGCGTCCGTCGAGCATCACCTACTCGTTCACCTCGAAGTGCTCGACGTCGGTGACGCCGACCCCGACTCCCACCCCGACCCCGACGGCCACCACCAAGCCCGGCAAGGGCAAGGGCAAGGGCTGAGGCTGGTCAGAACCCCCTCGAACAAACGGATGCCCCGGCGGTCGCTCATGCGCTGCCGGGGCATCCGTCATTCCTGCCCGGTCACCTACCCGGGGTAGTCCACCAGGTACGACGGGACGCCGACCGCGCTCATGTCGGCGGGGGCGCCGACGCCGTTCACGACGTGCTCGATCGTGCCCGCGCTGAGATTCACCGTCATGATGTGGTGAAGCTGCACGCCGGGTGTCTCGGGCACCGTGAACCCGTTGGCCGTGAGGATCTGCGGGTTGTTCTGGTTGAACACGTACACGCCGGCGCCGTCGAGGCGATGCGTCGTGACGCCGTCAGCGACCTTGTACCCGGGGTAGCCGTCGGTGCCGTCGGGCTGCATCCAGTCGGCCTGCGTGGGCGGGTCGTACGGCAGCTCGTTCTGGTACAGGATGACGCGGCCGTTCTCGCCGTTCCAGAGCGTGTTGTACGTCTGGAAGTGCTCGACGAACATGCCGGTCGCCGTGACGTTGGCGCCGTTGACGATGACGCCGGTCGTGCCGGTGTTGGTCGCCCACCGGTCGGTGTCGCCGTTCACGCCGTTCGTGAAGCCCTCGATGCCGTGGTCTGCGCGCCACACCCAGATGTGGTCGATCAGCACGTTGTCGGAGTTGATCTCGAGCGCCGTCTTGGTCTTGCCGATGTGCGGCCCGCCGACGCGGAAGTACACGTCGCTGAGCGTGATCGGGTTGCTCGGGTCGAGCTTCTTGCCGCCGTTCGGGTTGCCGACCTTCAGCAGGACCGGGGAGAGCGTGGTGCCGGCATCGATGGTGACTCCGGCGATCACGATGCCGGCGGCATCCTTCACCTCGAGCGGCACCGCGCCGCCTACGGACGTGAGCGTCGCGTGGCCCATGCCGAGCACGACCGTGTCTGCGCGCTTGACCTCGATCGTGCGGTCGATGTTGTACACGCCCGGCGTGAGGATCAGGTTCTGACCGCGGGCGAGGGCATTGTTGATGTCCTTCACCGAGTCGTTGGGCGTGGCGATGAAGAAGTCGGTGATCGGGATGCTGCGACCTGCTGTCGCATCCTCATCCCACGACGTGCCGCTCGTGTTGGTGTGCGCTGAGGGCACCCGCACGTTGTAGCGTCCGCTGTCGTCGACGAACAGGTACGGCTTCTCGCGGCTGACCGGGGTCTCGGGGATCGTCGTGTACGGCGGGTTCGGGAACGCGGAGTCGTCGGGCGCGCCCGCGACACCGGAGAAGACCTGGTTCCAGACGCCGTTGCTCCAGCCGTTGAGCTGGCTGTTGCGGACGAGCCACTGCTGCTGCGAGCCGTTGATCGTGAACGACAGGTCGGAGTCGGCGATGAAGCCACCGCTCGCGAACTGGGGTCCGGCGGTGCAGTAGTCCATCAGAGACAGGTTCGCGCCGGTGATGTGGAAGCGTCGCATCGAGACCGCCTGCGAGACCGCCCAGAAGTTGGCGCTCGAGCGGCATCCGTCCTGGCCGAGCTTGTTGACCTGCAGGGACAGATTGGAGATCGTGCGCCAGAAGTTGACGAGGGCGAGGCAATTCGTGCCGCCGTCGCCGAGGCAGCGATTGTAGACCTCGATCGCTCCGTTGACGTTCACATCGTCGGGGGAGGCTCCGAGGCCGGCGACCTCGGTGTAGTAGCCGACTTCGAACTGCAGGGGAGTCTCGGCGGTGCCGTAGTCACCGGGCAGGAAGTAGACGGCGTGGCGGGCGCTGCTCATCTCGGCACCCCGCTGCTCGTTCGCGAGCGTGTCAAGCGCGTCGTTGATCTCGGCCAAGGGCATGTCGGGGCTGAAGATCTGGACGTTCGGTCCGAAATCGGGGTTCAGCGGATCGACTGGGCGCGGTGGCGCCGCGTTCGCCGGAGCGGCGATGAGCGCGCCCGCGACGAGCGCGATACCGGCGGATGCTGCCGCGAGGCGCCGTGCTCTCGTGTGGGGGTGGTGGGGGGTTCCGTGCGGGGACATGCGAAGGTCCTCTCCGTTGAGGGATCACGCGCGGCGGACGCCGCCTTGCCAGCGGCTGTGTGCCGCTTTACTTACAGGACAGTAACCAACTGTGGGAGCGGTTTCAAGGGTCGGATGCGGCGCCATGGGATCATGCGGCGGGCGAGGCTCGGCCGTGTCGGTGTCGCTGGCCCGAACCGCACGGCGTTCGCTGGCGAGACGGCATCCGGTGGGTCGGTGGTCCGACCGGCGCGTGGATGCGAGGCGCCGGCGAATCACGCCGTCAGGCAGCCGGCGTCGGGCCGACGGCGCCCAGCCTCCGGCCGCGAGGCGCCCACCATGAGGCCGCGAGGCGCCCACCATGAGGCCGCGAGGCGCCCGACAGTGCACGCCGGGGTCGTGCCGCGAGACGCCGAGCCTCAGGCCGGGAGTCGCAGGGCGTCAGGCCGCCATGCACCCCAAATCAGGCCGCGAGGTAGTCGAAGCGGGCGCGGCCGCCGAGGCGGGGAGTACGCGCGGGATCGACGTGTCGCGGTGGGATGAACCACACAGTGGCTCTGGTGCCGACGCCATCGACCTGTATGTCCCAGCCGTTGTCGTGGATGCGATGGTGACAGGACTCGCAGAGGAGCACACCATTCGCGAGATCGGTGGGTCCGTGATCTCGTTTCCACCACCGGATGTGGTGGGCGCGGGTCATGCCGGGCGGGAGTCCGCACATCGCGCATCCGCCGTCTCGTTCGACCAGTGCGAGGCGCTGTGCCCTGGTGAAGAGTCGCTTCTCGCGACCCCAGTCGAGGATCTCGCCCTGGGAGTCGAGGACGCACGGAATGATTCCGCCCCCGGCTGCCATCCGCCGTGCGGTGCTGATGCTGACGGGCTGGTTGATCCCGTCGATGAGTGCGTGGCCGGTGCTGTTCGCCGGGTCGTCGTTCTCGAGGTCTTCCAGGCTCATGCGCACTACAAGGGTCGCGCCGGCGAGGGGGAGATCATTGTGATCGCAGCCGAGGACGTGCCGGGCCATCAGCGCGAGCGCGTCGGCCTGCCGCTGCGGGATGGATCGCATGTCGGAGTCGGGGTCGGATCCGCGATTCGGATCGTCGAGCGCGGCCCGCATGTCGGCCGTGACGACTGCCTCGATCGCGGTCTTCACGGGCGCGCCGGACTCGATGTCGAGCTTTCCGTTGAAGTGGATCATCCCGTCACGCTCGAACATGACGAGACTGCGCTTGCCGCGTGCGTCGCGCTCGCGCGGCTCCAGTCCATCGGGGTCGAGGTGGGCCTCGGCCCGGGCGATCAACTTCGCGAGCTGGTCCAACGGCAATCCGGCCGCCTGATCGCAGAGGATTCGTTCGGCCTGATCGAGGTCTTCGCGATCCGCACGCAGAGCCGCGCGGTCGAGCATGGTGATGATCGCCGCCGCGCCGTCCCGACCGATCCGACCGGAGTTGTGTGCTTCGGCCACGTGCGGGTGACGAGCAGGCGCGGACTCGCCGGTGAGGGTGGTCCGCGGTGCGATCGCCTCGCCGACCTTGACGAGCCGCACGGCGTCACCCGTCGAGGTGCCGGTCGTCGCTGCGATCAGCACTGCCGTGTTGCGGTACCCCTGCTTCTTCGCCAGGCCGTCGCTGCCCAACTCGGGTCGAGACTCGCGCGCGATCTCGGCCGCAACCGGTGCGTGCACAGCATCCGTCCGCCGGCGAAGCAGCCCCATCGCCTCGTTCACCGCGATCAGCTGGGAACCCTTCAGTGCGGATACCGGGGGTAGTGACCCCTCTCCACCCACGGCCCACGCCGCCCGGAGAGCCGCAACCGCCTCATCGATACCCGCGAGCGGATCGCTCGTGTCGTCGATGAGGTCGTTCATGAGTCAATGGTACACCGCGGCGGCGCGAGTGTCAAACAAATGTTCTAAGATGCGGACGAAGAAGTCAGTGAAACAGCGATCGGGATGATCGAGAAGGCTGTGAATCATTCGAACAAAGAGACGAATCCATCTCTCACGACACCGACATCCCAACCCGCCCACTCCAGCACGACGATGAGGGCGATCAGCACGACCACGTTGGCCACGACGCTCGTCCAGAACGCACGCCGGAACGATCGCTTGCGCGTCTTGTGCCGGAACACCTGCTGGGCAACGAGCGCGCCCGGCCAGCCGCCCAGCACACCGAGGGTCAGCAGAGTCTGCTCCGACACGCGGTGTGCTCCGCGTCGCGCCGCCGACTTGTCCGCGCCGTACGCGGCGAACGTGATCACGCTCGCGACCGCGTACACGGCGGGCAGCCAGAGAGGGATGCCGAGCACGACGACCGCGACCGCGAAAGCGACGGCGAACGCGAGCAGCACCGTCCAGCTCAGGGCGGCAGGGAGCGGGCGTGACATGTCCCGTTCGGGGCGGAGCGCCCCGGAGGTCGGCCTCGGCCCTGTCGAGCGCGCCGAGCCAGAACCTTGCGTGGGGGTAGGTGCGGATCGCGGACGCGCCGCGGGGCGATTCGACTCGAGGGGCATGGGCTCGATCCTAAGAGCGCCGCAAGGACCCCGACGCCCTACTACAGCTCGAGCCGCATGACGATCCGACGCTTGGTCGGGTGAGACACCTCTTCGAAGCCCGCCGCGACGAATGGGCCGACCGATCCGACGCTCATCTCATCCCAGATGACCTGCGACCCTCCCGTCAGCATCGGGTAGCCCTCGATCGCCTTCGCACCGCGGGCGCGGGCGTGCTCGACCGCCGCTGCGACGAGTGGATACGTCAGCCCCTGGTGACGATGATCCTTCGCGACGACGAGGCATGCGATCGCCCAGACATCCGAGTCGTCCTTGTGTTCGTCGCGGCCCTTCCACGGCACCGGGGAGCCGCGCAATCGCCCGTAGACCCCGCGCACGTCGACCGCGCACCATCCGGCCGGCTCGTCGTCGACGTAGGCGACGATTCCGATCGTCTCGGTCGCGCGCGGATCGCCGCAATGGGTCTCGGACCGCAGGATCGCGCCGCGCTCGGCCTGCGGCATGTGCCACCAGTCGTGGTCGCCGAGGCGCTGCCGCTGACACTGGCAGCGGCCCGCGGTGCCGGTCAGGATCGCCTGCAGGTCGTCCCACGATGCTTCGTTCGCGGGCACGATCCGAAGCCCGTCTGTAACGGCCGCATCCATGGAGCACAGGCTAACGCGCCCCGCCGACGCCCACCCCACCCGAACCTCACCCCGCCAACGCCCACGCCACCCGCACCCCACCCCATCCCACTCCACCCCGCCGCCGACGTGCCGGCACCGTGACTCGAACCGCCGGCGGTAGGGTGATGCGGTGCCCCTCCATCCCCGAGTGACGGTGGTCATTCCGTGCCGAAATGATGCGGAGTTCCTCCGGCAGTGCCTCGCGGCCCTCGCAGCCCAGACGCACCCCGCCGACCGCGTGATCGTCATCGACAACGGCAGCACCGATGCGTCGGCCGAGGTCGCGCGGAGCTTGCATGCCGAGGTTTTCGCAGAGGAGCAGATCGGCATCTGGCCCGCCGCCGCGCGTGGGTACGACGAGGCGCTCGGCGACACCGACATCATCGCGCGGCTGGACGCGGACTCCCGCCCGCACCCCGACTGGATCGCACGACTCGTCCGCGCGTTCGTTGCCGATCCGAACCTCGGGGTGCTCACCGGGGGAGCGGAGTTCTACGGCGCCGGACCGGTCGTCAGCTACCTCGGCGAGCACTGGTACATCGGCGGCGGCCATTTCTGGGTGCGGAAGTGGCTCGGCATCCCGCTGGTCTACGGGTCGAACTTCGCGATGCGGGCGCGCGTCTGGGAGCGCGTGCGCAAGCAGGTCGATCGCACCAACGCGAAGATCCACGACGACCTCGACCTCACGATCCGCCTGCGCAGCACCGACGGCGTGCGATACGACCCCGAGTTGCGGATGCCGGTCTCTGCGCGCCCGCTCGTCACGCAGCGCGGCCTGTGGCGCCGCGTCTGGCGCGTGGTGCCGACGTTCGCGGCGAGCTGGCCGGAGGGCGCCTCGTGGAAGCGTCGAGAGCTCGACGGACGACACGTTCCGGATGCCGCGTCCGCCGACGGCTGGCCGCCGATCGAAGAGGAGTGGGCGCCCGGCTATGGTCAGTGACCCTCGCTAGCGTGGGGGCATGTACGAACTGACCGAAGAGGCGCTGGTGGCGGCATCCGTCGATGTCGTGTGGCGCGATTTCACCGACCCGACCGCTCTCGCCGCGTGGATCTGGCCGCCGAGGTTCGAGACGACCGCGGCGGTCGACCCGCATCCGCAGGGCAGCTGGCAGGTCCGATCAGAGGTCGTGCCGATGGCCGTGCTCGCGACCGTGCTCGAGCTCGACGCTCCGCAGGAGCTGCGGCTCGCGTGGCGATGGGACGGCGAGGAGCAGAGCACCGACGTCGACATCACGCTCGAGCCCGCCGGCGACGACTCGACTCGCGTCGCGGTGCGTCACTCCGGCTTCGAGACCGCAGACGAGCGCGACTCGCACGTGCAGGGCTGGTCCGACTGCCTGCAGCGCCTGGTCCACGCCCACAGCTCCTGACCCCCACCCCCTTCACGCGAAACTTCACAGACGCACGGGTCCGTGCCGCCTCGACCGTGCAGCAGTGAAGTTTCGCGGGCGAGGCAGGGGCTGTTGACAGAGAAGCCCGGGTCTTGGATCATTTCCGCCATCGGTGACGCGGAAGTCGCCGGTTTCGTCGGCTGGGGGGTCGGCGCAACGCGATCATCTGGGGGAACCGCGTATGTCGAAGTCACGTGTCGTCGCGTCAGCCGCGCTCGCCGGAGTGCTCGTCGTCGCCGGGCTGTCGGCCGCGCCGGCATTCGCCGACGATCCGCCGCCCCTGGTGTGGTCGCTCCTGTCCACCGACACCGTGGACGGTGTCACGGTCACGTGGGAGACGGCATCCACGGTGAACTCTCCCTTCGGCGGCGAGACCCTGCGCGACGAGATGCCGGTGCTGCGCATGGATGTCGTCAACAACTCGACCGAGACGAAGGTGCTCGGCCTCGGCACCGACTTCGTGACGAAGGGAGCCGTCGACCACCTCTGGACCGCAGCGGCGTGGGGCGCCTTCGCCGATGACATCTCGGGCATTCAGTCGAGCTTCTGGCTGTCGCTGGATGCAGGGGAGTCCCTTTCTGCGGACGGGGGAGATGCCGCGAACTGGCACAACCCGCTGCCGGCGTGGTCGGGTCACACGCTGCGGGTGTTCGAGCTCAGCGAGGCGCCCTCCGAGACGGTCACGCCGACGGCTGCGCCTCTCTCGAGCCTCGTGGTGCCCGGTCGATTCGTGGGTGCGAACCTCGCAACCACGTCGTTGGACAACGTGTCCGAGATCCTGGGACGCCAGGCCTCGGTCGACGGCGGGGGAGGGTCGCCCGATCTGTTCCCCAGCCTGTCGGCCACGGTGACCGCGACGGGCCTCACCGCCGGTGAAGAGCTCGAGCTGTGGATCGCGCCCGACCTCGACTACTTCTTCTTCGCGCTGCTCGGCGGGGGTCTGCCGGTGAGTGCGGTGAAGATCGGGTCGGATGTGGTGGCCGCGGACGGCAGCCTCTCGGCCACGATGACGCTGCCCACGAACCTCCCGCTCGGCCGGTATCAGCTGGTCGCCGGCGACAGCGCCGAGCGTTACTGGCCCGCCGGCTCGTACGGCGACTTCGAGGTGACGACACCGACCACGACCCAGACCGTCGCCTCCGCCGGTGCCGGCACGGTGCCCGTCACGCTCGGGCCGACGCAGGTGACGCTCACATATCCGGCCGGCACCACGGCCGGATCGACGAGTGTGACGATCAGCGGAACGGGCCCGGCGGTCGACGGATTCCAGCTGATCAGCGACCCGCGGCTGTATTACCACATCAACACCACCGCGACACTGGGCGGCCCTGCGACGGTGTGCATCAGCTTCGACCCCGACATCCTGTCGCCGTATCCGCCGCAGCTGTTCCACTTCGACACCACGCAGAACCAGTGGTTCGACATCACGACGACACGCTCGGTGGGTCAGGTCTGCGGTGTGACCTCGAGCTTCTCGCCGTTCGTGCTCGGCTACGTCGAGCCGACGACCTTCGACTTCTCGGGCTTCTTCAACCCGGTGTCGATGACAGCGGAGAACATCGCGAAGCCGGGTCAGGCGATTCCGGTGAAATTCTCGCTGCACGGCAACCAGGGTCTCGACGTGATCACCTCAGCGCGGTTCGTGACCGAGGGCAGCACGACGAGCCTGGTCGGCGAGGTGATCGACACGACCACCGCGGGCGGGAGCGGACTGTCGTACGACGCGCGATCCGACCAGTACACCTACGTCTGGAAGACGCCGAAGACGCTGTCGCTCAAGACGGGCAGGTTCGAGCTGACCCTGTCGGACGGCACGACTCACTCCTTCAACGTGACCTTCAAGAAGTAGTCGGGCGTTCGGGCTGCCCGCGCCCTGTGATCGGCAGCGCCACCTCCCGGTGCTTGGCGGCCCCGCTCCCGGTGATCAACCCACCTCCTGGTATCGGCGGCCCCGCATTCCGGTGATCGAGTAGCCCGCGCAGCGGGCGTATCGAGATCCCCACCGCGCCAGAACGCCAAGAGAACCCCCCGATGTGCACTCACCCCCGCGGTGCGCGTATCTTCTTAGCCAGCGACTGTGGGTCTTCTGGGGTGATGACCACGGTCGGCAGTGTCTCTTTGGGGGAGATGATGGGTGACAGTCCACCGGCCGCGCCGCCGCCGGGGTGGTACGCCGACTCGCCGAGCAGCACCAGGCTGCGGTGGTGGAACGGCTCGGCGTGGACGGATCACTACCAGGGCGTGACCGGGGCCGTGCCGGTGGTCCCACCGTCGGATGCCGCGCCGCCCCCGGCCACGGCACCCTCGGAGACCCCCCAGACGCGAGCGGGCCGCCGTGCGGGCAACGGACTGAATCGATCGGATGCCGAGCCCTCGGCCCCGCAGCCCGCAGACACTCCGCCACCCACGCGAGCAGAACTGCGAGCTCGCACCGCGGCGCTCGCAGCCGTCGGAGCGGAGGCGGCCGCGCAGGCCGGCCAGCCGCAGGCCGCCGCACCACCGCAGGTCACGGAATCGCCGCAGGCCGCCGTGCCGCCGGCCGCCGCCGATGCACACGCGAGCAGCACGCCGGCCGTGGCTGTAACCGCGCCCCCGGCATCCGTGTCCACCGCATCAGCCGCGGAACTTCACCTCACGGCGGAACCGTCACGACCCGGGCATGGCGCGTGGCCGGTTGCGCCGACGGTGACGGAGCCGTTCCCCGATCAGATCCTCGATCGCAACTATCGCACCTACGATGATCGCCCGCTGCCTCCGGTGGTGTATCAGCCACAGCCGAGCGGCTACGTCTCGACGCCGAAGTCGACTTTCGTGCCGGTGACGTCGCAGAACGGCCCCGCCAAGTCTTCGATGGTGCTGATTCTGATCAGTCTTCTCGGTGGCGCGGTGTCGTACTGGCTCGTCAATCGCGCGAACCCGGCGCTCGCCGGCCTGATCAATCTCGCCGTGATGGCCCTCCTGCTCTCGGCCTTCCTGCTCGCGATCGTCGGTTTGGTTCTGGCGGTGCGTCGCCCCACTCAGAAACGGGAGTCGGTGTTCGCCTTGATCGTCTCGACATTGCTGATCGCGGCGGCGATCGCACTCGTGATGATGCGACTGATCTCCCTCGGGTCGCTGTACAGCGCCGGGTAGGCTCACGGCCATGAGCAGACGCGCACTCGTGGTTGCACCCTTGCTGCTCGTCGTGCTGCTCGGCGGCTGCGCCGGCCCCGCCGACGGCGGCTCGAATCCGATCGAAGACTTCGAGAAGGTCATCGACCTCATTCCGTGGGCGAAGTCCATTGCCGCCGACGCGACCGCCGAGCAGGTGACCGCCCGGATTGCCGAGATCACCGCTGGTCTGCCGTCGCTCGACATCACGGATGCCGAACGCAGCGCCATCGAGACCAAGTTGACGGCCCTGAGCGATGCGGTCGCGGCCAACCCCAGCGACACTGCGGCGCACGCCGCCGAGCTCAACGCGATCGTCGACGAGGTGAAGGCGGCGGTTCAGTAGCCCGCTAGTTGCGTCGTTGCTCGAGTGAAGTGGATGGTTCCGCGATCTAGAAGGCCCGCATGTCGGCAGTCACGATGAGGATGAAGATAATCGCTGGCGACACCGCCGCCAGGAGGCCGCCGGCAACCGCAATGATGAGGGCCGCAACCCCAATTCGCTTGCCACCCTGCCCGCGACTGCCCAAGGCGATGATCGCAAGCACGATGGCTGCGATCAGGACACCGCCCGCCAGGTACTGTGACCACCAAGGCATGTAGAACATCACGACGCCGACAAACGCGGCGAGCGACAGAATCAGCAGGACCACGCCCACGATCGCGCTCCCGAGCGACACGAACGCGAGCGCTCTCGGCCGCTTATCCGGTGCGTCGTTCTGGCCTGCGATCGCCCCGTGAGCTGCATAGGGAATTGCTGGCTGGGGGGGAGCTCCGGGATAGGCCTGCGTGAAAGCTGGGGCGCTCGGGCGCGGTATTGGCACGGGCTGCGAGCTCTCGGAAGGTGTGGAACCTGTACGCCCCTCAGCGGGGAGCTGAGCGTCGTCGCCCGGCGTTGTCGTATCCACCATTGCAACCCCCAATAGACCAAGCCCGCGATGGCAGACCCGCGATTGGAAGTGTATCGACGCGACCAGGTCTACCCTGTGCGGATGATCATCGAGTTCGATGGCGATGTGTTCCGCTGGGATGCCCGCGAAGACTCCGCATGGTTCTTCACGGCGGTGCCGCCCGAACTCAGCGAGGAGATCCGCGAGATTCCGCGCCCGTACCGTGGCTTCGGATCGGTGCGCGTGCGTGCGCAGATCGGCGGTTCGGAGTGGTCGACGTCGATCTTCCCCGGTTCCAGCGGTTCATACGTTCTGCCGCTCAAGAAGAAGGTTCGGGATGCCGAGTCCCTCGTCGAGGGCGGCCCTGTGTCCGTCCGACTCGAGGTGCTCGACGGCTGATCCGCGGTGCCAGTCGCCACCGCTCCAATCGCGGTCGTTCAGCGCGCGCAGCGAGACGAGACGTTACCAACGGTCGTGTCTCAATCGTTAAGCCCATCCTTGGCCAACCCTGAGCTAAACTCCGTTGACAGAACATGAGAGCAATCTCATGCTCGATGGTGGGAGAAGATTCACGCGTGCGTCGATCTCGCGGTCGCCTTTTGGGGAGGCGACTTGAGATTTCAACGTGTAGCTTCGCAGTCCAGGTCTGGGGATGCTGAACTGCGGATTTGCGAGTGTGTGTCATCGCCCGGCACTGACGTAACTGGGAACGCGTAACTGGGGTGTTCGAAACTGGTCCACGACCAGTTGGGTCAGAGCTGTCAACCATCAATCAACACCAAGGGGAGTTGCCACGCATATGCGTACTTTCAAGAACTACATGGAGGCCGAGAAGGCCAAGCGTGAGGAGAGCGGCGAAGGCGGCTTCTCGCTCATCGAGCTCATCATCGTCGTCGTGATCCTCGGCATCTTGGCCGCGATCGCGATCCCGATCTTCCTCAACATCCAGCAGCAGGCGCGTGATAACGCGGCGCAGTCCGTCGCGGCCACCGGCGCCGTTCAGGCAGCAGCCCAGATCGCTCAGGATCAGGAAGTTGACCTCAGCAACCTCGAGACCGGCGACGCGACCTCCGTAACCGCGGCGGGTGACGTGATCGAGGACATCTGCGTCACAGTTGTGTTCACTGGCACCGACGGGGCGACCGCCGGGCCAGGCTGCGACTAGATATCGCATCTTAAGCGGGGTCAAGTGCAAACTTGACCCCGCTTAAGAAAGTTCATCAGGTTGGGGGAACACGTGAAGGGGCAGCTGAACTCGAACGACGGCGGCTTCAGCATCATCGAAGTCATCGTCGCGATGTTCCTGCTCGCGATCGTTGCTGTGTCTCTGCTACCCGCCTTATTTCAGGGCATCCAGTATTCGAGCCAGCAGTCGGCGGTGGCCACGGCGACACGGGAGCTCAACGCGCTAGTGGAAGAGGCGCGCGCCACGCCGTCCTGTGCGACATTGGCTTCGGTCGCTGCGTCCAGAACGTTCACTGACGGTGGAGGTCGCACATTGACGAGCTCCGGCTCGGTCGGAACCTGCACCCTTAAGACCGCCGTCACACTCACCCTGTCCGTCGTGGATAGCAGCGGGACGACGATGGCAACCACGACGGCGCGGGTCTTCATCCAATGATCGCAATGAGCCGCAGTGACCGCGAGGCCGGCGTCTCGCTGATTGAGTTGATCGTCTACGTCCTCGTATCCAGCATCTTGCTCCTGGCGATGTCATCGATCCTCATCAACTCATGGACCACGCAACGCAACGTGACGAGCGTCAGTGACGCGACGAACCGCGGCCAAGTGATTTCATCGACGATTGAGCGGGCGATGCGCAACGCACTGGCCTTTGACGTGTCGGCGGACGGTACGACTCTGCGCGTCCGCACGTCATTGAACGGAATTCTTGCTTGCCAAGGCTTCGTGCTGACACCAGGTCAGTCGCGCATGAGCCTCTCTTCATCCACGCTGACCGACAATTCGACCTGGGCGGAGTGGCAACCGGGAGTGGTCCCGCGTGGATCGGTGCCCTTCTTCTCAGTTACGGCCTCTACCGTCATGTATACGTTCGACATCCAGACAAGTTCGACGCCGGTACGCTTTGGCGGTCAGGCGTTTGCTCGGTCATCAGCGACGGGAGTGACCACGCCATGTTGGTAATCGAACGCATTCGGAGACTCCGTCGATCGGACGACTCAGGTGCGGTGCTGGTCACCGTACTCGTAGTGATGTTGGTCGGATTCGTAATTGCCAGCGTCATCGCAGCATCAGTGCTATTCACAGTGCAGTCGAACGTCGGTAACCGTGGCAGAACCCAGGCATTCATTGCAGCCGAGTCGGGGCGAGACGTCGCACGTGCCGGAATAGTTGCTGGTTGCACCTCGACCAGCTTCACCGGTACTGCGCCGACTTTCACAGCGACCATTTACTATCGCGATGGTACGACACGTCCATCGGCAGCGACAGACGCAGGCGTAGCCGTAGGGTGCCCCTCCGCGACGACGACGACGGGCGGTTTTGTTGTCATCAGATCGATTGGTACGGGACCTGACGGCTCAACGGCGACGGTCGACTCCGTCTATCCGTGGACAGCGCCGATCTCGGGCCCCGGAGGGGTAGTCACCTACTTCGCGGGAGGCTTCACGTCAGGCGTGTCCCACTACACCGGTGACCTCGTCCTTCGCAATGGTGACTTCAGCTGTATCCAGGACAGCGTCCTAGATGGCGACCTCTATGTCTTGACGGGCTCGGTCTCGTTTAGCAATGGCTGTCGCGTCAACGGCGACATCTGGGCGGCCGGTAACGTCACAAACAACAGCCAAAACGTGCACATTACCGGCAGCATCACGACAAACGGACTTGTCAGCATGACCGCGAACGGCGGCACATCAGTCGGTGGGAACATCAGCGCGAAGGGCAACGTGACGCTGACCAATCAGGGCAGCAGCACCGCAACCGTCGGTGGCAACATCACCAGTCGCAACAGCATCAGTGTTGGCACGTCCTGGACGGTGACCGGAGTGAAGACGCCGAACAGCCCAACCGATCCAGTTTTCGATCCGACGCTAGCTTGGCTTCTCGGTGCGACAAAGTGGATCGACCTTGATAACACCGGGTGGGGTACCACCTACAGCGCGACGCCGGTTTGCAACCTGGTCAAGAACAATCCGAACCCCACGATTGCCTCGCTGATCTCAACCGCGGGAACCCGCCTTGTGCTCGACTTCACGAGTTGCACGAACAACTCCATAACGATCGCTCTTCCGAACATGACTGTTCGACGAGACGTCGTGATCATCGTGAAGCCCAGTGCTCGACTCCTCGTCGATCTCAGCACGACGATCCAGGACGATGGCAATAAGCGGCAGTTGTTCTTCGTGCACTCGGACGCGTCGCGTGCATACTCGAGCGGAGCGCCAGTGCCAAACTGCGGAAACGGCAACCAGGCAGACAAGTTCGACATCACCGCGAACGTCGACGCCAACCTGCGCGTGATGTTCTACACGGCCTGCGGATTCACTGGCAACGTGAGTGGCAGCCTCAGCGGCCAGTTCTACACGAGTGAGTCCCCGGACCTTCGGCACGCCAGCTACACCTGCAAGGACATGAGCTGGACTGGGGTCCTGGATCAGCTGGGATGCAAGATCAAGGGCGCTGGTGGCATCTCAACGCCGACCACCCCGCCGCAACTCGCAGCGCTCGTGTATCAGTCGGAGCGCTAGCGGATGGATTTGCTGACGCCTGTATTCGTCACGCTTTCGGGATTGTTCGGGCTTGCCATCGGATCGTTTCTCAACGTAGTCGCCTACCGCGTACCGGCAGGAATATCCCTGCTTCGAGAGAGTCGATGCCCTCATTGCGACGCGCCGATCAAGGCTCGACACAACGTGCCCGTCGTTGGATGGGTTGCGTTGCGTGGCAAGTGCGACTCTTGTGGCGCACCGATCTCGTCGCGATACCCGATTGTTGAGGGATTCACCGGCCTTGTCTTTGGCGGCATCACGTGGTTCTTCCTCACATCGGCCGGTGGAGCGACCTGGGCAAGTTCTTCATTGCCACTCGCACTCGTCTTGATTGCGTACCTCTACTTCGCAGCAGTCAGCATCGTGCTGACACTCATCGATCTCGACACGCACCGATTGCCGAATGTCATCGTCCTCCCGAGCTATGCAGTTGCAGCCCTGCTTTTCACTGGCGCCGCACTGCTGAGTGGCGATTGGAACGCGTTGCTGCGAGCGGGGATTGGAATGGCGGCTCTCTACGCGTTCTACCTCATCCTTCGCCTTGTCCGCCCGAGCGGCATGGGTGGAGGCGACGTCAAACTCGCAGGTGTCGTTGGACTGTATCTCGGATGGATTGGCTGGGGTGCTCTGGCAGTCGGAGCATTCTTCGCGTTTGTATACGGCGGCGTGTTCGGTATCGCGTTGATCCTCGCCCGTCGAGCCGGGCGACGGACTGCAATTCCGTTCGGGCCCTGGATAATTCTCGGTGCGTGGACGGGGGTGTTCGCGGGCGAGACAATCGGTCGCGGCTACCTCAGTCTCTATTCAGGAAGTTAGGGAGGGTCCACACATGGCGAGAACTGTCGTCGCATTGGAAGTGACCGAAGAGAGCGTGCGCGCCGCGGAGGTCACCGTCGCTCGATCGCCACAACTGGTCGGGTACGGAGAGGTTCCGCTGCCGGCGGACGCGGCGAAGGACTCGGAGATCATCGACCCCGGCGCGATTGCAGTCGCATTGCGCCAACTGTGGACTGGAGCACGGTTCAAGGCCAAAGAGGTTACGCTCGGCGTCGCCAGCCGCCGTATTCTCGTACGCGAGTACACAACTCAGGCGATGCGCCCCGACCTGTTGCGAGACGCGTTGCCCTACCAGGTACAAGATTTGCTGCCGGTTCCTGCGAGCCAAGCGGTGCTCGACTTCTTCCCGCTTTCGCAAGAAGGCGACCAAGTTAGCGGCCTTCTCGTTGCCGCAGTGTCCGAGTCCATCGAACAGATCATCTCGACTCTGGACAAAGTGAAGATCCGAACGCGGCACGTTGACTTGACCTCTTTTGGCCTCGCGCGAGCATCCACAGCGGTATCCGGCCCGGGCGAATCAGTGGCTGTTGTGTTTGTAGGGGATCACACGACACAGGTTGTTGTCGCTCGCGGTGGCGTTCCGCAGTTCGTGCGAATCCTGCCCATCGACATGCCGACAGCGGCCGTTGCCCGGCGCTCAGGACAGGTCGAGCATCTCTTGGTCGAGCAACATGCTCCTGAGACCATCCCTGCAGGAGCGATTCGCACTCGAGGAACTCAGCGTGGCATTGCCAACAGCCCTGCCGTGACAGATCTCGCTGGCCGCGTACGCAGCACCCTCTCATTCTTCGCGACTCGGCCTGGCGCGGTACCGCTTAGCACCGTTCTCGTTTCGGGCGCAGGAATTGCCGCCGAGGGCGCTTTGGCCGCCCTGACGAACGCGCTCGACGTACCAATTCGAGTGATCACCGTCGCGGACGTGATTGGAATGAAGGCCGCCCTCCCGACGGGTGATCTGCCCCTCAACCTCGTCAGCACAGTCGGCATCGCGCTAGGAGAAGGACAATGATGGCTCGCGTCGTCACGCCCGCCTTTGCGGGGATGCCCAGGCTCAATCTCATGCCTCGTGTCGAGGTCGAGCGTCGTGAGCGCGAAGCGCTCACCCGAAAATGGGTATGGGGTGTGCTCGGCGCTGTATTGATCACATTGCTCATCATCGGTGCAGCATTCGCATTCAAGTGGCTGGCAGACCAGCGACTCGTCGCTGAGCAGGCCAAGACGAACGACCTTCTTCTCGAGCTGTCGGCGCTTTCGGAGGTCAGCCGGTCACTTGCAGCCGAGGAGGAGTTGACGCAATTTCGGTCGGAGGCCATGGCATCCGACTTCGCTTGGGCTCCGGTCATCGCCAAGGTGGCAAGCGTGCTCCCCGCAGATGTGATCCTCACCGGCTTCGACCTTGCGAGTGGCGGCGCAGGACAGACTGACGAGCCGACATCCGAGATCGGCCTTGAGGGCACCTTCGCACTCGACAGCCCCAACCCAATCGACATCGTGGGAGTCGTTCGTGCTCTGCGGGCCGTCGATGGGGTGCTGTATGCGGACGGACAGGCGGTAACTGCGAGCACGGTCACTGAAGGCCGATTCGCATACCAACTGACAGTGAGCTTCGATCAATCGATCTACTCCAGTGCCTACGTTGCCGAAGAGGAGGCCGACTGATGCCAAAGCAACTCATCACCATCATCGGGTTGATCGTTTCGCTGGGGGTTATCGCCCTCGGCGTTGCTCTGATCGCGGTGCCAATGGTCGTTAGTTCGTTTTCAGTGGATGCGCAGACCGCCTCAGTGGCTGCAACCAACGCCGTGTATCAGTCGCAGGTTGATGTCCTCACAGAGGAGGCGGCTCGCCAGGACGAGATCGATGCATCGGTAGCTCAGCTTCAGGCGCAAATTCCCTCGACGGGGCAGTTGGATGACGTGTTCGAGGTCGTCGGCAATGCGGCCGCTTCGTCGGGAGTTCGTATCGTCAGCGTGACTGCAGGGCAATCTTCACCTTTTGTCGCTCGCACTGGCGTAACGGACGACGCGGATGTCGCGCCCACGGAACCCACCCCAGCGCCAACGCCCGAACCCTCGGAAGGCGCGAGCGACGGCTCCACAGGTGAGGGCACAACTACCGACACCGGTACCGGCACAACCGGTGACGAAGCGCTGAGCGGACGGCAGCAAGTCGACTTCACCATTCTTGTGAACGCGTCCGATATGGGCCGGGTGACGGCATTTCTCGATGCGCTTCGCTCCGGCACTCGCCTCTTCAGCAGCATCAACGCGATGTCCGCAACATCGGGCGACGGAATCGAAGTGCAAGTCGACGGGCTGACCTATGTGGATGTGGAGGGCTGACATTGGACAATCGCGAGCTCGAGATCCTTCTAACCGAGGGCGCGAGGCATCGCGCCTCGGACGTGCACATCACGGCGGATCGCCCACCGCTGATGAGGGTTGACGGCGATCTTGTCGCCGTGCCCGGCTACGAGGCAGCTCTGTCAGAGGCCTGGGTCGAGGCGGCCGCTCTGAGTCTGATGGGCCCAGCCCAACGCGACGAGTTTGCAGAGCGCCACGAAGTCGACCTGGCGCATGCTGCGCCAGGACTTGGCAGATTCCGCGTCAACGCATTCCGCCAACTGGGATCGCTTGCGATCGCGCTGCGGTTCATCCCTGATCGGGTGTACTCACTTGAAGAGCTGGGCGCCCCCGCCATCGCGCGTGATCTTGCGCTGAAGCCCCGAGGCCTTGTGCTGCTCACCGGGCCGACTGGCTCAGGAAAGTCGACGACCTTGACCGCAATGGTCGACATCATCAATGAACTGGTGCCTGCGCACGTGATCACGATCGAGGATCCGATCGAGTTCCACCACGAGAGCAAACTGTCACTGATTCATCAGCGTGAGATCGGCACGGACACAGGCTCCTTCGCGGAGGCCTTGCGTCGCGTTCTCCGCCAGGACCCGGACGTCATCCTGATCGGTGAACTTCGCGATCCGGAGTCGATCAGGGCAGCCCTTTCGGCAGCAGAGACCGGGCATCTCGTCCTGTCCACTCTCCACACACAGGGCGCCGCCAAGAGCATCAACCGAATCGTGGACGTATTTCCGGCCGATCAGCAGGCTCAGATCCGAACGCAGCTCGGCGACACCCTTCAGGGCGTGATCAGCCAGACGCTGATGCCCCTGTCGCAAACTGAGGGCCGCACAATCGCGACTGAGGTGCTCATCAACACGCCCGCGGTCGCGAATATGATCCGCGAGGGGCACGTCGCGCAGCTTTACTCTGCGATGCAAGCGGGCGCCGCGGTCGGCATGCATACGCTCGATCAGGATCTGAAGCGCCTTGTCGAGGAGGGTGTCATCGCACAGCACGTCGCGAAGGCATTCGCCGTCGACCCGAAGAACCTCGACGACGTCCAGATTCGCTCGATGGATCTCGACGCGGAGGCATGGTCAACCCACGCCGGCGAGTGGCATCACCAGACTACGGAGGCATGAGATGGCTGTTGCACAGCAGTTCGTGTATCGAGCAATCGACCCACGCGGGGGCGCGATCGTCAAGGGGACAATCGAGGCTGGCACGGAAGCAGCGGTCACGAGCAAGCTGAAAGCGCAGGGGCTGACACCACTTGAGGTCACGCTCAAGTCGAACACTGGCCTCAATCGCGACCTGAAGATTCCCGGTCTGAGCACCGCGGTCTCCGCAAAGTCGCTTGCTGTCTTCGCGCGTCAGATGTCGGGACTGATCAATGCAGGGTTGCCGCTGATGCGCACCCTCTCGATCCTCATCGAGCAGACGGAGGACAAGAAGCTGCAGCCCGCGCTTGTCGCGGTGCAGGGTGACATCGAAAGTGGCTCCTCCTTTTCTGCGGCGCTCGCGCGGCATCCGCAAACGTTTCCACCCCTGATGCTCAGCATCGTCCGAGTGGGGGAGACGGGCGGTTTCCTCGGGCAGGCATTGGCTTCCATCGCGGATAACTACAAGAGCGAAGCCGAACTGCAGAACAAGATTCGAGCCGCTGTCACGTATCCAATCATTGTCCTGATCATCGCCATGATCGGCGTCACAGTGATGGTGACATTCGTCGTACCGGTGTTCGAGAAGATGTTCGAAGGCATCGGTGGAGCTCTACCTCTCCCTACCCAGATCCTTGTGAATATCTCGCACAACATGTACTGGATTCTCCCGCTTGTGCTGGTGATCATCCTGGCGGTCTGGATCTGGTGGTCGCGCAACAAGAACACCGAACAGATGCGGCGGATCGTCGATCCGATCAAGCTCAAGCTGCCCGTATTCGGCAAGTTGACGACGAAGATCGCGGTCGCCCGCTTTTCGCGCAACTTGTCGATGATGCTGAACGCTGGTGTGCCGATCATTCAGGCGCTGTCGATCGTCGCGCAGGCATCCAATAACTGGAAGATCGAGCAGGCGATCCGCGACGTTCAAGAGTCCATTCGTGAGGGAAAGTCATTTGCTGGCCCGCTCGCGAAGGCCGAAGTATTTCCCACAATGGTGTCGCAGATGGTCTCAGTCGGCGAGGAGTCCGGAACCCTCGTTGAGATGCTCGCCAGCATCGCAGAGTTCTACGAGGACGAAGTCGAGACTGCGACGGGCCAACTCTCCTCCGCGATCGAACCTCTTCTGATCGTCGTTCTCGGCGTGGTGATCGGTGGAATGGTGATCTCGCTTTACCTGCCGATCTTCACGCTCTACGCCGACCTCGCTAACCAGTAGTTCGGAATTTCGCGCCCTGGTCACACTGTGACGCGGAGGACCTCTTCGATCGTTGTCAGGCCCTGGGCAACCTTCGACCAGCCGTCGTCGCGCAGGGAGATCATGCCCTGCTCCAGCGCGACCTGGCGGATCTCGCCGCCGGTGGCACGGGTCACGACGAGCGACTCCAGCTCCTCACTCAGCGACATCACCTCATGCAACGCGACTCGACCGCGATAGCCAGTATTCGAGCAGGCAGCGCAGCCCACCGCTTTGAACAGCTGCGGCAAATCACTTGGGTCGTGTGGGAATCCGAGTGCTACGAGCACATCGGTCGGTTCCGTAACAGCAACCTTGCACTTCACGCAAAGCCTCCGGGCAAGACGCTGAGCAATGACCGCGGTCAGGGCCGTCGCGACGAGGAACGGCTCGCAGCCGATCTCCGTCAATCGGGTGAGTGCGCTCGGCGCATCGTTCGTGTGCAAAGTTGAGAGCACCAGGTGACCCGTCAGCGCAGCCTCGATCGAGATGTTGGCCGTTTCAAAGTCCCGGATCTCACCGACGAGCACTACGTCGGGGTCGGATCGCAGGATCGAGCGCAGCGCGCTCGAGAAGGTGAGGCCAGCACGATTGTTCACCTGCACCTGGTTGATGCCCGCGATGCGGTACTCCACAGGGTCTTCGACCGTGATCACATTGATTGTGGGGTTCGCCACGGCACGAAGCGCGGTATAGAGGCTCGTCGACTTTCCGGACCCGGTCGGGCCGGTCGCCAGGATCATTCCATGCGGCTGCGTGATCGCCGAGCGGAAGCGCTGATCGTTCGTCGGCGAGAACAGCAGGTCGCGCATCGTCATCACCTGGCCGGTGTTGTCGAGGATTCGCATGACGATCTTCTCTCCCCACACGGTCGGCAGTGTCGCAACACGAAGGTCGATCGAGCGGCCCTCGTGAGTGACCGACAGACGACCGTCCTGAGGGCGCCGCTTCTCCGCGATGTCGATCGACGACATGATCTTCAGGCGCGAAATGATGCCATCCTGAATCGCTCGGTCGGCCTTCTGCATCTCGTGCAGCACACCGTCGATGCGGAACCGGACGGTCAGCTGGAACTCACCAGGCTCGACGTGGATGTCACTCGCGCGGTCGTTGATGGCCTGGGCAATCAACAGGTTGACGAACCGGACGATGGGGGCGTCGGCATCCTGCTCTTCGAGAGTCTCGGTGAACGTGTTCTGGGTCGTCTGCGACGTCTCCTCGATGGCGCTCGACAGCTCGCTGAGTTCTTCGTCGGATCGGAGGAAGCGCTCGAACATCTGGGCCAGCGCATCCTGGGCCACGACGACCGGCTCCACGAAGAGATCCGTGACGCTCGCGACGTCATCCAGGGCGACGATGTCATTGGGGTCGAGAATTCCGACAGTGAGCCGCTCGTTTCGGCGGTCGATCGGGATGAGCTGGTACTTGCGGCACAGGGGTCCGGGGACGAGTCCGATGACGCTCGGGTCGAGGGCCATGTTCGAGAGGTCGACGTACCGGTGTCCGGTATGCAGCGCGATCGCCTCGGCGAGCTGGGCTTCAGTGACCTGACCCTGAGAGACCAGATAGCGGCCCAACTCGGTCGTATCGCCATACTGACCGAGCGCGACCGACATCTCGGCCGCGCGCACGGCTCCGGTGAGCACAAGCGTCTGTGCGAGTCCTCGCATGTGAATTCCCCAATCCCCAGTGCCATCTTAGGAGCCTGCCGCGCGCTCGGAGTCAAGTGCCTGAAGACCGATCGAACGGGCGGCTAACCTCGGACGCATGGCCAACCTCATCGGGCGCATGAATGCACTCATCGCGCGGATCACGGCGTGGGCTCTGACCCTCAAACCCGTGCGCGCGTTCCTGCTCTACAGCGAGCACCGCGGCCCGATGCTGGCCGACAGCGTGACCTATCGCACCCTGTTCAGCGTGTTCGCCGGCGTGCTGCTCGGCTTCTCGCTCGCGGGGCTCTTCCTCTCGGGCAACCCGGCCGCGTTCCAGTCGCTCATCGACTCGGTCGACGCCGCGATCCCCGGCCTTGTCGGAGAAGACGGCATCATCGATCCGTCGACGATCCAGGTGCCCGCCGGCCTCACGATCGCGACCGTCCTGTCGATCGTCGGCCTCGTCGGCGCGTCGATCGGGGCGATCGGGTCACTGCGCGCTGCGTTCCACTCGCTGGCCGGCAAGCTCACCGACGACCTGTTCTGGATCTGGGCGATGGTGCGCAACCTCGTGATCGCCATCGGCATCGGGGCTGCGTTCGCAGCATCCGCCGTCATCACGTTCTACGCGAACGCGGGAATCGGCGCGTTCAGCGAGTGGCTGGGGCGCTCGGCCGAAGACCCGCTCTCGCTCATCGGCACACGTGTGGTCTCGCTGCTGGTCGTCTTCGTGCTGGATGCCGCCGCCATCGCCGTGCTCTTCCGCACGCTCTCGGGGGTCAAGCCGTCGATCCGCGCGCTGCTGCCCGGCGCGCTGCTCGGCGCGGTCGGCCTCACGGTGCTGCAGCAGCTGTCGAGCCTGTTCGTCGCGGGCGCGAGCGCGAATCCGCTGCTCGCGTCGTTCGCGTCGCTGATCGCCCTGCTGCTGTGGTTCAACCTCTCGGCGCAGGTGATTCTGATCGCCGGCGCGTACATCATCACGAGCGTCGACGAGGAGCAGGACCGCATCCGCGCCCGCTTCGGTGCGTCGACCTTCGCGCAGCGCCGGGTGAAGCAGGCCGAAGAAGCGGTGCGCGTCGCCGCCGACGAACTGCGGCAGGCGCGGCGGGAGGAGAAGAAGGAACGGGTCGGCAGATGACCGAATGGGTGCCGACCTACACGTCCGCCCAGGTGCGGGCGGCGGAGCGACCCGAGCTCGCGAAGGGCACACCGCTCATGCTGTGGGCGGCGCGCGCCCTCGCGCAGATCGTCGCGGACGAACTGGTCGACCCGGGCGTGACGGGGCGGGATGCCGAGCAGCAGTTTCCGGGTGAACTGGGTGCGCCACTCATGGGACGCCTGCTCGTGCTCGCCGGCAAAGGCGACAACGGAGGAGACGCGCTCTACGCAGCCGCGGCGCTGCTGCAGTGGATGCCGCTGCGCGCAGCGACCGCGGAGGCTCCGGCCGACGCCCTCGGGGTGGACGTGCTCTGCACGTCGGGAACGGCCCACGAGCAGGCGCTTGCGACCGCGCTGGCCGCGGGCGCTCGGCGCGTCGAGCTCGGGGAGGTGAGCGCGCGGGCGGGGGAGTACGACCTGGTGCTCGACGGGGTGCTCGGGATCGGAACGGGCGCTGACCCCGCGCTGCGGGGCTCGGCGCGCGAGGCCGTCGAGGTGCTGCTCCCGCATGTCAGGGCGGGGCGACCCCGGGTGATCGCGGTGGACCTGCCGAGCGGACTGCAGCCCGACGACGGCACCACGGGCGATGACGTGGTGCTGCCGGCATCCGTCACCGTCACGTTCGGCGGCCTGAAGACCGGCCTCGTCACCGGCCGTGGGCCGGAGCTGTGCGGCGCGATCGTGCTGGTCGAGTTCGACCTGCCGTTCGCCTCGCCGCCGGTCGGGTCCGGTCCGGTCGCCTACGCGATGCTCGGGCGCCCCTAGTCGTCGTCGGCGTGCGGGTTGCCGTCCTTGTCGTGACCGAACGCGTTGCCGTTGCCGTGCCTCGGCGTGGGCTCGTTCGAGTCGTCGTCGGACGAGTCGCCCGTGTCCTTGCCGTTGCCCTTGTCTTTCTCGAGCCCGTTGCCCTGGCCGGGGAAGCCCGGTGAGTTCTTGTCGAGCCCGTTGCCCTGCCCCGGGAAGGCCGGTGAGTCCTTGTGCAGTCCCCACCCGTGGCCTTGGCCCGGGAAGTCGGGGGAGTCCTTGTGGTGGCCCCACGCCTTGCCCTCGCCGTCACCGGGGGTGTCGTCCCCTTGGGCGACCACGGCGGGCGTGCCACCGGGCAGCACGGCGCTGATCGGCAGCCCGAACGCGAGCGCGGGAACGAGCAGGGCGGTGGCCGCGACCGCGGCCACGACACCACCTGCGATGAGCAGCTTCTTCGACCCCATCGGGCACCTCGTTCGGGCGGGGGAGCGCCGCTTGCGGCGAGCGTACCACCGGCGGGGTCCCGCGGCACCTGGTGCGGGCAGCGGGGGCCCGCGCCGCGGGTTCGTCCGTCACCTGTGTACGCCGAGCGCGGCGTTCACCGTGCGTTGGTGACGGATGAACATCGTCGGCGCCCTGTGCTCAGGGTTCGTCCGTCACCTGTGTACGCCGAGCGCGGCGTTCACTGTGCGTTGGTGACGGATGAGCGCGGGGGCGCCCTGTGCTCAGGGTTCGTCCGTCACCTGTGTACGCCGAACGCGGCGTTCACCGTGCGTTGGTGACGGATGAACGTCGTCGGCACCCTGTGCTCAGGGTTCGTCCGTCACCTGTGTACGCCGAACGCTGCGTTCACCGTGCGTTGGTGACGGATGAACATCGTCGGCGCCCTGTGCTCAGGGTTCGTCCGTCACCTGTGTACGCCGAACGCGGCGTTCACGGTGCGTTGGTGACGGATGAGCGCAGGGGCGCCGCGACGAACGCAACACGCGCGGGCCGATGAACGCCGGCGGGGACGGGTCGCGCGGCATCCGCACATGAAGACCTTATTAAACCCCGACCGCGACGGCCCCCACGAATCGTGAATATCGGGACTGGTCGGTAGTTTCGTACCATGCCCCTCGAGCCCACCAGCGCGCCCTCCGACGCCACGTCGGTCCACCCGCTCCACGCGACGCACCCCCTGGCGATTGCACCCGTGTCGGCGCCGGCGAGCACGGTCGACGGATTCGTGCGCGAATTCCTGCAGAACCTCAACTTCGACCGCGGCGTGGCCCTGTCGACCTCGAGCGTGACCGACCGCTACTACGCCCTCGCGTATACGGTGCGCGACTACCTCATGGCCCGCTGGCTCGAAGACGGCCGTCGCCAGCGCGAGGTGCAGGCCAAGGGCGTCGCGTACCTCTCGGCCGAGTATCTGCTCGGCAGGCAGCTCGACAACAACCTGCTCGCGAGCGGCCTCACCGACATCGCGACCGAAGCGCTCGCCGCATGCGGCCTCGACCTCGACGAGCTGCGCCAGCAGGAGGTCGAGCCCGGCCTCGGCAACGGAGGCCTCGGGCGCCTGGCCGCATGCTTCATCGACTCCCTGGCCACCATGGGCGTGCCGAACACCGGGTACGGCATCCGGTACGAGTACGGCATCTTCCGCCAGACATTCGTCGACGGCCAGCAGGTCGAGCAGCCCGACGCGTGGCTGGCCTACGGGTCGCCCTGGGAGTTCCCGCACCCCGAGGCCGCGCAGACCATCTCGTTCGGCGGCCGCACCGAGACCTACGACGACGGCGGCGTCACCCGCTCCCGCTGGATCCCCGCGTGGAGCGTGCAGGCGGTGCCCTACAACTACATGGTCCCGGGCTACCAGAACGGGCGTGTGAACACCCTGCGCCTGTGGAGCGCCGTCGCCACCAACTCATTCGACCTGCGCGTGTTCAACTCGGGCGACTACGAGGAGGCCGTGCGCGCGCAGACCTACGCCGAGAACATCTCCAAGGTGCTCTACCCCGAGGACTCCACCCGGCAGGGCAAGGAGCTGCGCCTGCAGCAGCAGTACTTCTTCGTCGCGGCATCCATCAAGGACTTCCTCGAGGTGACCCTGCCGAAGGGCTTCGACCTGACGAAGCTGCCCGAGCGCATCATCTTCCAGTTGAACGACACGCACCCCGTGATCGCGGTGCCCGAGCTCATGCGGGTGCTCGTCGACGAGCGGGGGATGGAGTGGGATGCTGCATGGGCGATCACGCAGCAGTGCTTCGCATACACCTGCCACACGCTGCTGCCCGAGGCGCTCGAGGTGTGGTCGGTCGAGCTGCTCGGCCAGCTGCTGCCGCGCCACCTCGAGATCATCTACCGCATCAACGACGACTTCCTGGATGCCGTGCGCGAGCGTTTCGGCGACGATGAGATGCGCATCCGCGACATGTCGATCATCGGCGAGTTCCCGGTGCGGTCGGTGCGCATGGCGTACCTCGCTACCGTGGCCGGGGCAAAGGTCAACGGCGTCGCCGAGCTGCACTCGCAGCTGCTGCGCGACAAGGTGCTGCCCGATTTCAACGAGTTCTTCCCGGGGAAGTTCACGAACGTCACGAACGGCGTCACCCCTCGCCGGTTCCTGCGTTTGGCGAACCCCGCGCTGTCGGCGCTCATCACTGACGCGCTCGGCTCGGGCTGGGTCACCGATCTCGGCCGCCTCCGTGAGCTGGAGACCCACGCCGAAGATCCGGAGTTCCGCGCTCGGTTCGCCGAGGTCAAGGCGGCCAACAAGCGCCGGCTGAGCGAGGTGCTGCTCGAGCGCGACGGCTTCGAGGTCAGCGACGGGCACATGCTCGATGTGATGGTCAAGCGCCTTCACGAGTACAAGCGGCAGATGCTGAAGGTCCTGCACGTCGTGACGCAGTACGAGAGCATCGTCTCGGGCCGGGTCAAGGCTTCGGACGTACAGCCCCGCACCGCGATCTTCGGCGCGAAGGCCGCACCCGGCTATGCGATGGCGAAGAACATCATCCACCTGATCAACGCCGTGGGTTCCGTCGTGAACGCCGACCCCCGGGTCGAGGGCCGGCTGAAGGTGCTGTTCCCGCCGAACTACAACGTCACGCTCGCCGAGCGGGTCATCCCCGCCGCCGATCTGTCGGAGCAGATCTCGCTCGCCGGCAAGGAGGCCTCGGGCACCGGCAACATGAAGTTCGCCCTCAACGGCGCGCTCACGATCGGCACCGACGACGGCGCGAACGTCGAGATCCGCGAACTCGTCGGCGACGACAACTTCTTCCTGTTCGGCATGAGCGAGCCCGAGGTCGAAGCCCTGTGGGCCCGCGGGTACAAGCCCGCCGAGTTCTATCAGGCCGATGACAACCTGCGCCGCGCACTCGACCTGATCGCGTCGGGCGCCTTCTCGGGCGGCAACCGCTCGACCTTCGAGCCGATCGTGTCGAACCTGCTCTACGACGACCGGTTCATGGTGCTCGCCGACTACTCGTCGTACATCGCGGCGCAGGCGAAGGTGGACGCCGCGTACGCCGATCAGGATGCGTGGACGCGCTCGGCGATCCTCAACGTGGCGCGGTGCGGCTTCTTCTCGTCGGACCGATCGATGCGCGACTACATCGACCGGATCTGGCACACGCCGCCGTCGTTCTGACATTTCCGGTGGGCGTACTGGCCGGTTGCCCTGCCCGCGTTCGGCGCACCCACAAAGGACATCTCCGCAAAGCAGGACGGATGCCGGCCGATCGGTCCTTCCTTCGCTGAATCTCCTCCGCTCGTGTGCGCCCGGCGCACCGAAGCGCACCGGCCCTCGATCGCCGGTGCCCTGTAAGAATGGGCGAGTGCGTGCCGACGCGATGGCGAACCGCGAGAAGCTGCTCGATGCAGCATCCGCGGTCTTCGCCGAGCGCGGGATCGATGCACCGCTCACTCTGCTGCCGGAGCGAGCGAACCTCGGCAAGGGCACGCTGTACCGGCACTTCGCTGATCGGGATGCCGTGATCCTGGGCCTCGCCGCACGCCTGCGAATCAGGTTCGCGGGAATCGTGGAGGCGGCGGATGCAGCCGAGTCGGGCTGGGATGCGATCGTGACATACATCGACGGCGCGACGGCGATGTACCTCGACCTGCCGTGGCTCGGCGCGGTCCGTGCCCGTGCGCGACAACTGGCACCGAGCGACGGGCGGTTCGAGCTCGCGGTGCGGCTGGTCATCGAGCGAGCGCGGGCGGAAGGGTCACTGCGCGCAGACGTCGACCCGACCGATGTCGTGTTCGCGCCGGCAATGCTCGCGGGCTTTGTCGACCTGCCCGAGCCGATGCGCTCGGTGGTGATGGCACGTCAGCGCGACATCATCCTCGACGGTCTGAGGGCACCTGGGGTTCCGCGCCCGCAGCTCGGCGGAAATCCTCTGACGATCGAGCGGCTGCGGGCGTACACAGACGGCGATGCCGACTCGTCGGCTGACGTGACGGCATCGGGGGCGTAGATGTGGGGCCCGCTCCTTGCGAGCGGGCCCCACATGGTCCGCTTACGGCACGGCCGCGAAGTCCCGCCCTGCCATGAACTCCGTACCTCCTGCGCACTCGCAGATCTGGGTTCCGAAGATCATCACGGTGAGCGGGCCGTCCCCGTAGATGGGGAAGGACTGCGATGCGTGACCGGTCCGAACATCGTCCGGCATCAGCAACCACGGGCGGAAGCCATCTCTGAGACCCCAATCCCCCAAGGTCGCCTTGTCTCCGTAGGGGTAGTCCGTCGGTGACCCAGGGTAGATCCCGACATACGCCGGGGTGTACCAGTCGTCGGGATGCGTGTAGTCGAATGACACCGTGACCGAGATGCTGTTGGATGTGATGACCACGTTCGAGATCGCCGGGCCGGCCACCGGGTCTGCAGTGACATAGTCGCCAGCCGCTCGCTCGACGACCGTTTCAGCAAGCACGCCCAGCTCGTTCTTGACCGAGTTGTTGACGACATCCGGCCCGCCGAGCACGACGATCCGCGCTGGATTCAGCCGTTCGAGTTCGGCCTTGACCGCCGGTGAGAGTGCGCCGGGTGCACTGAGCAGGACAGGCCCGCCGAGACTGCCCGCCGCTGCCGCGCCGGAGAGGGCGTCGGGGAAGTTGAAGGCGTTCGCGACGTAGGCGATCGGAACGTTCGGCGAGTCCCCCGGGAAGGTGGCTGCGCTGATCGCGGCAGAGGTCTCGAACCGGCTGGTGCCTGCAAGCCTTTCGACGGTGCCTGAAAACGGGTTCAGCGAATCCTCGACGGCCTCACTCACCACCGATGTGCCGCCCAGGACGATGATCTTCGAGGGAGAGAGCCGAGTGAGTTCGGCCTTGACCGCCTCGGGCAGCGCGTCGGCGCTCGTCAGCAGCACCGGGCCGCCCAGCGTACCCGCCGCTGCCGCGCCCGAAAGCGCGTCGGGGAAGTTGAATCCGTTGGCGAGATAGGCCACCGGTACGCCCGTGGCGAATGTCTTCTCACTGATCGCCGCCGAGGTCTCGAACCGGCTCGCGCCTGCGTAGCGCTCGACCGTTCCTGCGGTATAGCCGGCCAGCTCGGTCATGACGGCATCGTTGACGACGCTCGCGCCTCCGAGGACGACGATCTTGCCGGGGTCCAATCGATCGAGTTGCGTCTTGATCGCGTCCGAAAGAGAACCCGCTGCAGTCAAGAGGACGGGTCCGCCCAGCGCCCCCGCCGCCGCCGCACCCGATAGCGCATCGGGGAAGTTGAAGGCGTTGGCCACGAAAACGACCGGTGTGCTGGCGCCAAAGGACTCGAATGCAATCGCCCCCGATGTCTCGAAGCGGGATGTACCGTAGAGCCTCTCGATCGGTGCCTGTACGTCGTACCAGCCGATGTCGATCTGCTCTTGCGTCTGCCAATTCCAAAGCGCGATGAAGTAGTAGCCACCTTCCGACAGGTGGATCTCGTGATTTTCGCGCTGCCGCAGTGGCTCCTCGAAGTAGTGAACGCCGCTGGAGTCCCACAACTCGACGTTCCATTGGTTCGTGAGGTCGAGGTCGGCATTGACCCAGAGACCCGGCGTCTCATGGAGCACGCCGACTGTCGTCGGACCCTGCGCGGCCAACGCCGAGATCTCTCTTTTCGAGGCGTCACTCTCGTTGGCCGCACCGATTTGATGCGGGGACGGCGCCGATGGTTGGGGCGGTGGCGCTGTCGGCGGTGCGGCTTGAGCCGACACCCCTCCCAGCGTTGCGAGGGTGGCGACCGTGCAGACTGCTACGGCATGGACGAGGGCGCGACGAAGTCGTGTCATTTTGGGGACCCCTAGCTCAGTCTCATGGACCATAACCGGACTTCTCTGTCCGATTGCAGGGGACACTATCACATCGGATTCACGGCGCATACGGCGTTGTCTGGCGGCAAACGAGGACGGCCTGCTCACGATCCTCGCGCATGCAGCGCGACGAATGTACGCAGGATCCGACTCGGGTGCGACACCGGCGCGCGCTGCACCGCGGCGAGCGGCACGTCGAGTTCGTGCGGCGCGAAATAGCCATGGCCGGCGTACGCGTGGATCCGCGTCGTGATGCCGTCCAGGTCGAGCTCGGGGTGGAACTGAGTCGCGTACACATTGCGGCCCACGCGGAACATCTGCACGGGGCAGCCCGGGCTCGATGCGAGCAGGACGGCGGACGGGGGCAGCGAGCTGATCGCCTCCTTGTGGCCCACGTAGGCGCCGAATGTGGCGGGCATGCCCTCGAGGAGGGGATCGTGTGCGCCCGCGTCGGTGAGGGTGACCGGCACGACACTGATCGGCTCGGTGTACGTGCGGTCGATCGTCGCGCCGAGGTACGCGCCGACCGTGCCGACGCCGTAGCACGCGCCGAGGAACGGGAAGTCCCGTGCCACGACCTCGCCCAGCAGCGCCGCGAACTCCGCTTCGACCCGGTGCTGCACCTGAGACTTCTGCTCCGCGGCATCCGATGCATTGAAGGGTCCGCCGCCCACGAAGATGCCCGACAGCTCGTCCAGATCCAGTGGAGGCATCGGACCGGCTTCCAGCCGCACCCGGATCAGCTGGTCCTCGGTCAGCCCCGCGTATCGCAGGAACAGCGCATACTCCTCGTCGGCGGGCAGGTCCTCAGCCCGGGTGGCGAGCAGTACGAACGGTTTCACGGACCAAGCCTAGGGGCCGGTGTCATCCACAATGGTCGCGCGACGTATCCGCGCGGCGGCCGTCGCGCCGGATCCGTCCACGTACATGCCGCGCGCGCCGGTCGTGCGAGAAGATCGGTGCATGACCGACAGCCGCTCTCGCACATTCGACTGGTCCGACCCCGCAGAGGCCCTGACCCAGGCTCGCAACGCCGGCACGGGTCTGGAGGCCCTGCAGGCGATGATCGACGGCCGGATACCGCCGCCGCCGATCGCGCAGCTGATGGGCTTCACGCTCGTCGAGGTGCGCGCCGGGTCCGCGGTGTTCGAGTGCGTGCCGGCCGAGTTCCACTACAACCCGATCGGCGCGGTGCACGGCGGCCTCGCATGCACGCTGCTGGACTCCGCGCTTGGCTGCGCCGGCCACACCACCCTGCCGGCGGGCGTCGGCTACACCTCGGTCGACCTCAACGTGCGCTACCTGCGGCCCATCACGCACGCATCGGGCGTGCTGCGGGCGACGGGCCGGGTGATCAAGCCCGGGCGCCGGGTGATCTTCACAGAGGGGGAGCTGACGGATGCCGGCGGCCGCGTGGTCGCCGCCGCAACGAGTTCGCTGCTCGTGCTGGCGGCGACCGACTAGCCTCCGGTCCGCTCCTGCGGACCTTTCGCGGACCGCAGGACTAGGCTCGCTCCATGGCTATCGCACGACTGCACGGCGGACCCCTCGACGGGCAGCTGCTGCCCCTGGAAGACCCCGAACTCGACAAGCTCATCGTCCCCTACAGCGAGACCCAGGTGGTCTACGAGCGCAAGGGCGACCTCGAGCGCACGGGCGATCACGATGGCCCGACCGAGGCCGAGTTCTGGTTCGTCGAGTCCAACGACGAAATCGACCCGTACAGCGACTCGCCGCGTGAGCGCCGCTGACCCGAGCGCATCCTCATCCGAGCCGTCTCGATCGGTCGAGATAGAGCTCAAGTTCGACGCGGACGACGACACGCCGCTGCCCGACTGGACCGCCCTGCCCGGGGTCGCAGCAGTCGGCGCGCCCGAGCTGCGCGAACTCGACGCCCGCTATTTCGACACCGCCGAGTACGCACTCGCCTCGGCCGGCTATGCGCTCCGTCGCCGCAGCGGCGGCCCCGATGCCGGCTGGCACATCAAGGGCCCGCGGATCGGCGGCGGCCGTGTCGAGCTCGGCTGGCCGCTCGGCGACTTCGACGACGAAGGTGTGCCTGATGCCGTCCGCGCCGCCCTCACCCACGTCACGGATGCCGAGCTTCGCCCCATCGCGCGCATCCTCAACACGCGCACGGCGTATGCGCTGCGCTCCGGGGACGGCGCGCTGGTCGCCGAGTTCGTCGACGACCGCGTCACCGCGACCGACGCGCGCACCGGAGTGGTGCGCACGTGGCGGGAATGGGAGATCGAACTCGGGCCGGCAGCATCCGCCGACCCGCGCGCGTTCTTCTCCGCGGTCGAGACCGCGGTGCTCGCCGCAGGCGGCCGTGCCGCGGCATCCGCTTCGAAGCTCGCGCGGGCGCTCGGGTACTGATCGGATTCAGGGCGTGCGGCACTCGCCGCCGTAGGGGACCCATTCGACGTCGTCGCACGCGGGCAGCTGGTCTCCCGATCGCACGGCGGCGACCACCGAGTCCACCGCCTTCTCCACAAGGGCCTCGGAGTCCCAATGGATCGCGTGGCCAGCGTCGGTCGCGATCACGTGCACCGAGTCGCCGGAGAGCGCTGCCAGGGCATCGTGGAGCTCTGTCCACCACTCGAGGATCGACGCATCGGAGTCATCCTCGGGGTTGCCCTGTGTGAGGACGATCGTCGGGATGTCGGCCAGCTCGAGTCCCTCGACCTCGTCGATGGTCGATTCGAAGTCGATCTGCCGGCCGCCCTCCTGAAGGATCGAAAGATCGAAGCTCTCGTCCTGGAACGCCCCGATCGTCGAAGAGTCCTCGAACACCACACCCGCGAGGGCATCGCGATGGCGAGCGGCGAAGGCCTGGGTCACGAGTCCGCCGTACGACCACCCGAGCATGACGTACGGCCCGGGGATGTCGTTCGCCTCGAGCGTCGCCCGCAGCTGGTCGGCCGCGGTGCCCGCGGTCGGGTCGGGGAGGTCTTCCGGCCAGTCCGGGCTCTGCCCCAGGCCGGCGCGGGAGTAGCTGCACACGAGCGTGTCGGTCGCGATCTGGGTCTGCAGCGACGCGAACGTGTCGGCCGCCGTGTTCAGCCCCGGAACGAGGATCACGGTCGGCGAGCCCTCACCCGCGCAGCTGAGGTCGAGGTCTGCCGGCGCGACGCGCTCCGACGCAGAGGTGCAGGCGGACAGGGCACACACCGCGACGAGCAGAGCGCCGATGACGACGCGATCACGCCCAGGCAGCCTCGCCATGCGCGAAGCGTACACCCGCGTGTTCGGGCGCTGACGATTCGTCTCGCTTCGCTCGCTCAACGATCGGAGGTCGCGGCCGTTGAGCGAGGAGCGCAGCGACGAGACGAAACGCGGAGGCCCTCCTACAAGTTGATCATGTGGCCGGCGAGCCCGTGGAACGCCTCCTGCACGGCCTCGGACAGCGTCGGGTGCGTGTGCACGTTGCGCGCAGCCTCGAGCGCCGTGAGGTCCCACTTCTGCGCGAGTGTGAGCTCGGGCAGCAGCTCCGACACGTCGGGGCCGATCAGGTGGCCGCCCAGCAGCTCGAGGTGTTCGCCGTCGGCGATGAGCTTGACGAAGCCGATCGGCTCACCCAGCCCGTTCGCCTTGCCGTTCGCGCTGAACGGGAACTTCGCGACCTTGACGTCGTAGCCCGCGTCCCGCGCCTGCTGCTCGGTGAGCCCGAACGAGGCGACCTGCGGCGAGCAGAACGTCGCGCGCGGCATCATGCGGTAATCGCCCAGCGTCATGGTCTCGGCCTTGCCGATCGTCTCGGCGGCGACGACGCCCTGCGCCTCGGCGACGTGCGCGAGCTGCAGCTTCGCGGTGACATCGCCGATCGCGTAGATGTGCGGCACGTTCGTGCGCATGTGGTCGTCGATGTCGATCGCGCCGCGATCGGTGAGCTTCACGCCCGTGTTCTCGAGACCGAAGTTCTCGACGTTCGGCGCGAAGCCGATCGACATGAGCACCTTGTCGGCCTCGATCGAGGCCTGCTCGCCGTCCTTGGGCGTGTACGTGACGGTGACCTTGTCGCCGTGGTCGACGACGGACTCCACCTTGGTCGAGGTGAGGATCTCGACGCCGTACTTCTTGTACTGGCGCGCGATCTCCTTCGACACGTCGGCATCCTCATTCGGGAGCGCGCGATCGAGGAACTCGATGATCGTCACCTTGACGCCGTAGTTGACCAGCACGAACGCGAACTCCATGCCGATCGCGCCCGCGCCGACGATGACGATCGACCCGGGCAGGTCACGCGTGAGGATCTGCTCCTCGTAGGTCACGACGTTGTCGCTCAGCTGCACACCGGGCAGGAACCGCACCTTGGATCCGGTCGAGATGATCGCGTTGACGAAGGTCACCCGCTCGGTCGAGCCGTCCGACTTCGCGACGTCGATCGTGTTCGCGTCGACGAACGAACCGCGGCCCTCGTACTCGGTGACCTTGTTCTTCTTCATCAGGAAGTGGATGCCCTTGACGTGCGTGTCGGCGACCTTGCGGCTGCGGTCCCACGCGGTGCCGAAGTCGAAGTGCACATCACCCGAGATGCCGAACTGCTCGGCCTGGTGGTGGAAGACGTGGGCGAGATCCGCGTTGCGCAGGAGCGCCTTCGAGGGGATGCACCCCACGTTGAGGCACACACCGCCCCAGTACTTCTCCTCGATGATCGCAACAGAAAGGCCGAGCTGAGCTGCTCGGACGGCCGCGACATAACCGCCGGGGCCGGCGCCGAGGATGGCGACGTCGTAATGAGGCATGCCTCAAGCCTATCGGTCGGCGGGGGGCGGAGACTGGGGTGCCGAGGGGTCGGCGGGAGCCGCTCCCGGCGCCACCGGGGCCGCCGCTTCGAGCGCCTTCCGGCGGCGCGCGCGGGAGACCAGGAGGTACGTGACCGCGCCGAGGACGGCGACCGCGAGCACCCCGAGGAGGATCCACGGCACCGCCGCCGCGCCGCTGTCGACCGGCGCGATCGTCTCGGTCGGCGTCGGGGTCGGCTCCGGTGTCGGCGTCTCGGTCGGCGTCGTGGTCTCGGTGGGGGTCGGCGTGGGCGTGGGGGGAGCCTCGGCCACGGTGAATCCGAACTCGCCCGAGATCGGGTGCCCGTCGCTGGAGACCACCTTCCACAGCACCGTGACGGCGCCGGATGCTGCGCCGCTGAGCGGCTGCGTCACCGTGGTCCCGTCGACCACGGGTTCGCCGTCAGCGAGCGACGCGCCCGAGGCGTCGGTGACCTGCAGCTCGGTCGCGCCCGGATCGGTCGCGAGTTCGCCGCTGAAGGTCAGGGTGAGCTCCGCGGGCAGGGCGTCCAGCGACGAATCCGCGGCCGGGTCGCTGGAGACGAGCTCGTCGTGCGCGCTCGCGGGGGAGGCGACCAGCAGGCCGGCACCGGCCAGGAGCAGGGCGGCGGCAGCGGCGGTCAGTGCGCGGCCGAGGGAGCGAGGAGGAGTGTTCGTAGGCATCCTGTCCAGGCTACGCCGCCGTCGCGCGTGCCGTGGCGCCGGGCGGATGCGCGCCGCAGCGCCGCGGGTCCATATGACGGGCGTGTGAATTGATGCTGAGCGTGCACGGGACCCGATGACGCGAGCGGCCTCGAGGAGTAGCGTTCCGACCAGACGGCACGTGCCGTCAGGGAGAGAAGCGAAAGGAGCGCGACGTGGACTCGATGATGATGGACATGATGTCCAAGGACATGTCGATGGCGGGGATGAGCGCCATGGACATGCAGCTCATGCAGGCCTGTATGGACGCCTGCTCGGCCTGCGAGCAGGCGTGTACGGTGTGCTCGACTCAGATGATGGACTGCTCACCCGCGTGCATGAACTGCGCGGACATGTGCAACACGATGATGCGGACCATGCTGCGGATGCAGGGCACCACGCCCGCCGTGATGATGTCGATGCTCGACGCGTGCATGGCGATGTGCCAGATGTGCATGGACGAGTGCATGGCGCATGCGGACATGAGCGAGGTCTGCAAGATGTGCGCTCAGTCGTGCAAGGCCTGCATGGACGCCTGCATGGCGCTCAAGGACGCCATGATGAAGATGGCCTGACGGCCACCGACGATCACCCGTCCTGCGGGTTCAGCCCTGCAGGACGTTGAACCGAAGCGGTCCCACGGCCAGCACGTTGTAACGGCCGTGGAGTGCCACCGGCGTGCCCGCGGAGACCTCGTGCACCGCGCCGGAGCCGTTCCACACCTCGATGCGCTCGGCCGCGATGACCGTGCGCAGGACGACGACGCCGTTCTCCGCATCCGTCTGCTCGACGATCGCGTCGACCCACTCGGCCGGCGTGGCTGCCGACAGCCGTGCCTGGATCAGGTGGAGCGCGTGACCCGGCGCGAACGAGGAGCACGACACACCGTGTACGCACATGCACGCCGCACGCTCACGCACCTGGAGGGGCGGAAGGTGGCGGTGCGGGGTCGACACGGAGGTCTCCTTTGAGTAGGTTCGGATACTCGCCAGGCTAGGCGGGACGCCTCCGGCAGTCACCTCGGGTGACACACGACGAAACATTGCGGAACTCCGCTCAGGAGGGTCGAACCGGCCCTTTTGCGATGCGGTCGATCCGATACGCTGGAGTTCAGAGGAGGAACACCGTGGAGGACTACCGCCGCCCCGAACCGGACGACATCCGGAAGGCTTCCGGAGCGAGCGCCAACGCGGGTGATTCGCAGGGCGCCAGCGACACGACGCAGACGTTCGGTCACGATTCCGACCTCTCGTTCGTGCCGTTCGGCAGCGACCTGAGCGACGCAGAGCTCGACGCGATCGAGGCGCTGCCGACCCGCGCCGCGCTCTTCATCGTCCGATCCGGTCCGACCGCGGGTGCCCGGTACCTGCTCGACACGGACGTGACGACCGTGGGGCGGCATCCCGAGGCCGACATCTTCTTCGACGACGTGACCGTCTCGCGCCGTCACGCCGAGATCACCCGCACCGACACGGCCTTCGAGCTCGTCGACCAGCGGTCGCTGAACGGCACCTACGTCAACGGAGAGCGCGTCGACCGCGCAGTCCTCACGAACGGCTCAGAGGTCCGGGTCGGCAAGTTCAGACTCAACTTCTTCGTCTCACCGGCTGATCTTCCCCAGACGACGGGCGGCTGATGCCGGCACCGTCCCCCCGCGAACGATCTTCGTCCGCGGGGCTTCTCAGCATTGGTCAGGTCCTGGCGCGCCTGAATCCGGAGTTCCCGAATCTGACCTCCAGCAAGCTCCGATTCCTCGAGGTCCAGGGCATCGTGACGCCGACTCGAACCGAGTCGGGATACCGCAAGTTCTCGCAGGACGACCTCGAGCGACTGCGTCTCGCGCTCACGCTGCAGCGCGACCACTACCTCCCGCTCGTCGTCATCCGCGAGTACCTCGCCGACGTGGATGCCGGGCGCGACCCGGCGCCGCCGACCGCCGCGCCGCCCTCGATCGTCCCCGCGCCGCGCCGCTACCGCCGCGAGGAGCTGCTGGCCGCGGCGGGCGCCGCGCCCCAGCTGCTGAACGACGCGATCAGCACCGGCGTGCTGACCGCCACCGACGGGTACAACGACCAGGCCGTCGCGATCCTGCGGGCACTGGTCGCACTGGACCGTCACGGCATCGAGCCGCGCCACGTCCGCACCCTCCGCCAGAGCGCGGAACGCGACGTCGCCCTCGTCGAATCGGCGCTCTCACCCCTGCTGCGACGGACGGATGCGGCATCCCGCGCGCGTGCGAGCGAACTCGCACCCGAGCTTGCGAAGCGACTCGACGAGGTGCGAGCGATCTTCGCCCGTGCGGCCCTCGACCGCATGCTCTCCTGACCCGCGACCGCGACACGCCGAACCGCCCGAGGCGGATGTCGTTGCCCGGGGGCCGGGCCTCATCTAGCGTTGACATGTCCGATCATCAAGGAGGAAGCGTATGAACGCTCACGACGCGGACGAACCGAAGTTCGTCGCAGACCTCCTCTTCACCGACGGACTGCCCGAGATGGACGACGAAGTGGGCTACCGGGGGGCCGTCGCCGCCCGCGCAGCCGGGATCACCTACCGTCAGCTCGACTACTGGGCGCGCACCGAACTCGTCGAGCCCACCGTCCGCGGCGCATCGGGATCGGGCTCGCAGCGCCTGTACGGGTTCCGCGACATCCTCGTGCTCAAGCTCGTCAAGCGACTGCTCGACACGGGCATCTCCCTGCAGCAGATCCGCACCGCGGTCGAGCAGCTGCGCGCCTCCGGCATCCGCGATCTCGCCGGCACCACGCTCATGAGCGACGGCGCATCGGTCTACCTGTGCACCTCGAACGACGAGGTCATCGACCTCGTGAGCCGGGGCCAGGGCGTCTTCGGCATCGCGGTCGGCAAGGTGCTGCACGAGGTCGAATCGACCCTGGTCGACTTCGAGGCGCAGGCGCCCGAGGTCGTCGACGAGCTCTCCGTGCGCCGGGCCGCCCGCACCGCCTGAGCGCTGCGGGGCTGCTCCGGCGCTCAGCGGCGGAGCGCTTTGGTGCGGGGTTCATCCGTCACCTGTGCACCGTGGGGAGCGGTTTTCGCGTACCTGGGTGACGGATGAACGGGTGGGCGTGGGGGGAGCGAACCCAAGTTTTGGTTCATCCGTCACCTGTGCACGGTCGGGAGCGGTTTTCGCGTACCTGGGTGACGGATGAACGGGTGGGCGTGGGGGGAGCGAACCCAAGTTTTGGTTCATCCGTCACCTGTGCACGGGTGAACGCGGTTTTCGCGTACCCAGGTGACGGATGAACGGTGAGCGGGACCGTGGGCTGTGGATAACGGCGGCGCGGGCGCGTGGAGCGCGGCACAGTGAAGGAATGAACCCACTCGGCAGCGAATCCGTGTTCCTCGTCGGCGATGCGCGACGGGCCGGTCATCCGCGGCGATGGATCGACGGCGGTCAGTTCGACCGGCCGTACCGAGGTGTCCGTGCTTTGCACGTCGATGACGGCGGGGACCAGCCGCACCTTCAGCAACGGACCGCGATCGTCCGCGCTGCGCTCGTGTTCGCGGCGCACATGCATCCGGCCGAGTACTTCAGCCATACGACAGCAGCGATCATGTGGGAGCTGCCACTCCCGCTTTTGCCCGACGCGCAGCCGCACGTCAGCGTGCCGGGGCGAGCTCCCCGCATCCGCGGGATTCACGGTCACCAGATCGACCCAGCGCTTTCGCGGGTCGTCGAGCATCCGACCTACGGAGTGCGGGTCGCGGATGCGGCGACGACCTGGGCGATGCTGGGAGGGATGCTGCGGCATCCGTACGATCTCGTTGCGCTCGGTGACGCGGTCGTACGAGTTCCGCGGATCCCGGGGCACTCGGCGCGGATAGAGCGCGATGCGTGGGGGACGCTGGCGGACCTCGAAGCGGCCGTGCATGCCGGCCGGCGTCGCGGCGCCTCCCCGTTGAGGGAGGCGCTCGCGCGCATCCGACCGGGAGTGGCGTCACGCATGGAGACCTGGGTGCGGCTCATCGTCATCGATGCCGGCCTGCCCGAACCCGTGACGGACCATGACGTCTTCGACCGCCACGGGGGATTCGTCGGGTGCGTCGACCTCGCGTATCCCGAGTTGCGCATCGCGATCGAGTACGAAGGCGACCAGCACCGTACCGATCAGCGTCAGTGGCATCGAGACATCGAGAAGCACGAGCGGCTCGCCGACCTCGGCTGGCGGGTCATCCGGGTGTCACGGGATCAGGTGTTCCGCGACCCCGCGTCCATTGCGCAGCGCGTTCGGCGTGCGATCGACGCGGCTCGCTGAGCCTCCACCGTGTTCATCCGTCACCCGTGTACGCCGATCGCGCCATGCAGCGTGCATTGGTGACGGATGAACGGAGGGCCGATGGCCCTGCGGGCGCGCCCTGGTCACGGGGACGCGGTCGCGCGGCCTTCATCCGTCACCTGTGTACGCCGATCGCGCCATGCGGCGTGCATTGGTGACGGATGAACGGAGCGCCGATGGCCCCGCGGGCGCCCTGGTCACGGGGACGCGGTCGCGCGGCCTTCATCGGTCACCTGTGTACGCCGAACGCGCCCTGCGGCGTGCGTTGGTGACGGATGAACGAAGGGAGAGGGCGCTCCCAGAGATCCGGGTCAGACCGTGTTGCCGGCGGTCGGGATCCGGCCGGTGCGCATCACGCGGTCCAGCAGCGCGTCGAAGTCCGCCGCGAGCTCCTGCGCGGAGTCGCCGGGCCAGATGTGCAGGGGCTTGGCCGCGCCCTGCGCCTGCTGCAGCGACGTGCGCTCCGGCAGCTGGGGAGACAGCACGAGCGGGCCGAACATGTCGCGGAGCTCCTTGATGCGGAACTGGTGCTCGATCGACTGCGGGCGCACGCGGTTCACGACGATGCCGAGCGGCTGAAGACGGGGGGAGAGGCCGCGGCGGATCTCCTCGATCGCGCGCAGCGCCCGGTCGGCCGCAGCCACGGAGAACAGTCCGGGCTCGGTCACGACGATCACGCGATCGGATGCCGCCCACGCGGTGCGCGTGAGGGCGTTGAGCGACGGGGCGCAGTCGACCAGCACGAGGTCGTAGTCGGACTCGATCGTGGCGAGGGCCTCTTCGAGCTTCCAGACGTCGCGCACCGAAGGGTGCGGCCCGTCGAAGTTGATCGCCGACGGGCTGCCGATCATGACGTCGATCGTGCCCGGGTGCACCTTCGCCCAGCCGCTCGAGGTGATCGCCTGACGGACGACCTTCTCCTTCGGGTTGGCGAGGACGTCGGCGACGTTGAGTCGACCGGCGACCTGGATGTCCATGCCTGTGGAGACATCGGACTGCGGGTCGAGATCCACCACGAGAGTCCGAACTCCCCGCGCAAATGCAGCGGAGGCGAGTCCCAGAGTCACGGTTGTCTTACCGACCCCGCCCTTGAGCGAGCTGACGGAGAGTACGTGCACAAGCGACTACGTTACCGTCCCCTAGGCTGGGAGCACACTCAGCCCGATCCCATGGCCACCCAGCGAGGTGTGAATGTTCCGAAAGATCCTGGTCGCCAACCGAGGTGAGATCGCCATCCGGGCGTTCCGCGCCGCGTATGAACTGGGGGCGCGCACCGTCGCGGTCTTCCCCTACGAAGACCGGGGGTCGCTCCATCGGCAGAAGGCCGACGAGTCGTATGTCATCGGCGAGCCGGGCCATCCGGTCCGGGCATACCTCGATGTCGAGGAGATCATCCGCGTCGCGCTCGAATCAGGTGCGGACGCCATCTACCCCGGCTACGGATTCCTCTCCGAGAATCCGGAACTCGCCGCTCGCGCGGCCGAGAACGGCATCACCTTCATCGGGCCGCCGTCCCAGGCGCTCGAGATGGCAGGCAACAAGGTCACCGCGAAGCAGTACGCGATCGCCGCCGGGGTGCCGGTGCTGCGATCGACCGCGGCATCCGAAGACGTCGACGAACTCGTCGCGCAGGCAGCCGATATCGGGTTCCCGATCTTCGTGAAGGCCGTCGCCGGCGGCGGGGGACGCGGCATGCGCCGCGTCGAGAGCCCCGGCGACCTTCCGCCCGCGATCGCCGAGGCGATGCGCGAGGCCGGGGCCGCGTTCGGAGACTCGCGGGTCTTCCTGGAGCAGGCCGTCGTGCGCCCTCGCCATATAGAGGTGCAGATCCTGGCCGACTCGACCGGGCACACCGTGCACCTGTACGAGCGCGACTGCTCGGTGCAGCGTCGTCACCAGAAGGTGATCGAGATCGCCCCGGCGCCGAACATCTCCGAGGAACTCCGATCCGCGCTGCACCACGACGCGGTCGCCTTCGCGGAGTCGATCGGCTACGTCAACGCGGGAACGGTCGAGTTCCTCGTCGACACCGCGGGGGAGCGCGCCGGTGAGCACGTCTTCATCGAGATGAACCCCCGCATCCAGGTCGAGCACACCGTCACCGAAGAGGTGACCGACGTCGACCTGGTCCAGTCGCAGATCCGCATCGCCGCGGGGGAGACGCTCGAAGATCTGGGACTCAGCCAGGAGAACATCGTGCTTCGCGGCGCGGCCCTTCAGTGCCGCATCACGACGGAGGACCCGTCGCAGGGATTCCGTCCGGACACGGGTCGCATCACCACGTACCGGTCGCCCGGCGGCGCCGGCATCCGCCTCGATGGCGGGACGACGGCTGCCGGGTCCCAGATCAGCCCGCACTTCGACTCGATGCTCGCCAAGCTCACCTGCCGGGGACGCGACTTCCCCGCCGCGGTCGCGCGCGCGAAGCGGGCGCTCGCGGAGTTCCGCATCCGTGGCGTCGCGACCAACATCCCCTTCCTGCGCGCCGTGCTCGATGACCCGGCGTTCGTGGCGGGGGACCTGAGCACGGCGTTCATCGAGGAGCGGCCGACCCTGCTGACCAGTCACCCCTCGCGCGACCGGGCGACCAAGCTGATCAACTGGCTCGCCGATGTGACCGTCAACCGGCCGTACGGCGAGCGTCCCGTGTCGATCTCGCCGGGCAGCAAGCTCCCGGACATCGACCTGACGACACCGCCTCCGCCGGGGACGCTCGACCGCCTGCGGGCTCTCGGCCCGGCAGGCTTCGCGCGCGCGCTGCGCGAGCAGGTGCCGCTGGCCGTCACCGAGACGACGTACCGCGACGCGCACCAGTCGCTGCTGGCCACCCGCGTGCGCACCCGCGACCTCGTGCGCGTCGGGCCGCACGTCGCGCGGATGACGCCGCAGCTGCTCTCGGTCGAGGCCTGGGGCGGCGCGACGTACGACGTCGCACTCCGGTTCCTCGCCGAGGACCCCTGGGAGCGCCTCGCCGCCGTACGGGAGGCGATCCCGAACCTTCCGATCCAGATGCTGCTGCGCGGCCGCAACACCGTGGGCTACACGCCGCGGCCGGTCGAGGTCACCGACGCGTTCGTGCGCGAAGCCGCCGCGACCGGTGTCGACATCTTCCGGATCTTCGACGCACTCAACGACGTCGGCCAGATGCGCCCCGCGATCGAGTCGGTGCTCGCGACGGGCACGGCGGTCGCGGAGGTCGCCGTCTGCTACACGGGGAACCTCCTCGACCCCGACGAGAAGCTCTACACGCTCGACTACTACCTGCGCCTCGCCGACGAGATCGTCGCCACCGGTGCGCACATCCTCGCCATCAAGGACATGGCGGGGCTCCTCCGGCCGGCCGCCGCCGCCCGCCTCGTGACCGCGCTGAGGGACCGGTTCGACCTGCCCGTGCACCTGCACACGCACGACACGGCCGGCGGCCAGCTCGCGACGCTGCTCGCCGCGAGCGCCGCAGGCGTCGACGCGGTGGATGCCGCGGCCGCGCCGCTGTCGGGCACCACGAGTCAGCCCTCGCTGTCGGCCCTGGTCGCCGCGCTCGCGCACACCGAACGCGACACCGGCATCGACCTGGATGCCGTGAGCGACCTCGAGCCGTACTGGGAGGGCGTCCGCCACCTGTACAGCCCGTTCGAGTCGGGGCTTCCGGGTCCGACGGGGCGCGTGTACCACCACGAGATCCCCGGCGGGCAGCTCTCGAACCTGCGCCAGCAGGCGATCGCGCTCGGCATGGCCGATGACTTCGAGCTCATCGAGGACATGTATGCCGCCGCCGACCGCATCCTCGGCCGCATCCCCAAGGTGACGCCGTCGTCGAAGGTCGTCGGCGATCTCGCGCTCGCGCTCGTGGCCGCGAAGGCGGATCCCGCCGACTTCGCCGAGAATCCGCAGAACTACGACATCCCGGACTCGGTCGTGGGCTTCATGGCCGGCGAGCTGGGCGACCTGCCCGGTGGCTGGCCGGAGCCGTTCCGCTCCAAGGTGCTCGCCGGTCGGCAGGTATCGATCGAGATCCCGCCGCTGACCGAGGCGGAGCGGCAGGGCCTCGCCGGCGACACCGCCGCTCGGCGGCGGACGCTGAATCGCCTGCTCTTCCCCGGTCCTGCCAAGGAGTTCGAGGCCAACCGCGAGGCGTACGGCGACCTGTCGAGCCTCGGCACGCCCGACTACCTCTACGGACTCAAGCCCGGCGAAGAGCACATCGCCGAGATCGACCCCGGCGTGCAGCTCTATGTCGGACTCGAGGCGATCGGCGAGGCGGACGCCAAGGGCATGCGCACGGTCATGACGACCCTCAACGGACAGCTGCGGCCGGTGTACGTGCGGGACCGCAGCATCACCGTCGAGTCCCGCCAGGTCGAGAAGGCGGACACCTCCCGACCGGGGCAGGTCGCGGCACCGTTCTCGGGCGTCGTGACCCTGAAGACCTCCGTCGGAGACGCGGTGGTCGCCGGCCAGCCGGTCGCGTCGATCGAGGCGATGAAGATGGAGGCGGCCATCACCGCCCCCGTCGACGGCGTCGTCGAGCGCCTCGCGATCGGTGAGACCCAGCAGGTCGAAGCGGGCGACCTTTTGGTCGTGATCCGCCCCGCCCAGTAGCCTGGAAGGCGCGGCATCCCCCCGCAGCGCACCTTTTTCGTTTTGGAGACACCGCAGTGACGCCCGATCGCAATGACCAGACGCACGACGGCGATGCCGAGCCCGAACAGCACGGCGTGCTGTCCGACACGGGAAGCCTCGAAACGTCGGGCATCGGAATCCTCGGCGGACAGACCGAGCAGGTGAGCGTCGCGCTTCCCGCCGACACCGATGACGACCTCGACGACGACGTGATCGACGACGAGATCTCGGTCGAGGAGCTGGGGTACTCGGCGAGCGATTCCGCACCGGTGGTTGCGGACGAGGACGTGCAGACCGGAGAGGTCGTCGTCGACGAGTGGACGGATGCCGAGAGCGTCTACGACTCCTCGCCCGCGACCGAGGAGGAGGCATCCGTCATCGAGGAGCGGCCCTTCGAGGATGCCGTCGCCCCCGCAGACGCCTTCGTCGATGCTGACTTCCCGGACATCGTCATCGAGGCACCGCCCGCCCCCGTCGCCGTCCCGGTCACGACGACCGGCTCGATCCCGACCACGCGACGGGAGGCGCAGCATCTCGAAGCGGAGGAGCGGCCGGATCATCCGCATGCCGTCGAGCGGGTCATCCCGCGCGCCGACGTCGCGATGACATCCAAGCGCCTGGGCGAGTTCGAAGCGGGTCGTGAGACCGCGGATCTGCTCACCGCCGATCGACTCCTCGACCCGCACCAGGTCGTCCGCCCCGAGCCCGAGGGCGCGTGGCAGCACTTCGTCTACTCGATCTCGGGCCACCGGATCAACCTCGGCGACGGCAAGCGCGCCCGCGCGCGCAAGGAGCTCGATCGCCGCATCGCGGCGCCGCTGAACGGCGGCGCCCGCTTCGTGCCGGTGCTCTCCCGCAAGGGCGGCGTCGGGAAGACGACGGTCACGACGCTGCTCGGCATGGCCCTCGCCGACGCCCGGGACGACCGTATCATCGCGGTGGACGCCAACCCCGACCGGGGCACGCTCGCCGAGCGCGTCTCGCGCTCGAGCGGGAAGACCGTGCGCGACCTGGTGAAGGTGCGCTCGGAGGTCACCGGCTACAACGACATCTCGAACATCGTCGCGCGCGACGAGACGCGCCTGGACGTGCTCGCCTCCGACTCCGACCCCCGGGTGTCCGAAGCGCTGAACGACCGCGACTATCACGACATCGCGAGCCTCGCCGCGCACTACTACTCGATCGTGCTCACCGACACCGGTACCGGCATCGTGCACTCGGTGATGGGTGCGACGCTCGACCTCGCAGATCAGCTCGTCGTGGTCTCCGGTCTCAGCGTCGACGAGGCCCGCCTCGCCTCCGAGACGCTGACCTGGCTCGAGACGAACGGGTACGCCGAGCAGGCGCGCAACGCCGTCGTGGTGCTCAACAACGCCCGGCCGGGAACACCGCTCGTGCGGCAGGACGAGCTCGAGGCCCACTTCCGCACGCGGGTGCGAGCAGTCGTGCGCATCCCGTACGACCCGCACATCGCCGCCGGCAGCGCGATCGCCTTCCGCGACCTGCAGCCGGCGACCCGGCTCGCCGCGCGCGACCTTGCGGCATCGGTCGTCGAGGGGCTGCGCTCCCTCGCCTCCGCGGCGTAGGCATCCGTGGCCGTTCGACCCATCCGCCTCTTCGGCGACCCGGTGCTGCGCTCCGCGAGTGCTCCGATCGACGACATCGATGACGGCATCCGGGCGCTCGTGCGCGACCTCGTCGACACCGTCGAGCTGCCCGGGCGCGCGGGCGTCGCCGCCCCCCAGATCGGTGTCGGCCTGCGCGCGTTCAGCTACAACATCGACGGCGACATCGGCTACGTGATCAATCCCGTGCTGGTCGACGTCTCCGGAGAGCCGGAGCTGGTCGGGGAGGGGTGCCTCTCCGTGCCGGGCCTCTGGCACGAGGCGCTGCGCCACCCGCATGCCACCGTGACCGGAGTCGACCTGGACGGCAACGAGGTCGTCCTGGAAGGCGACGGACTGCTCGCGCAGGCGCTGCAGCACGAGACCGATCACCTCGACGGCAAGCTCTACCTCGACCGCCTCCCGGCCGAGACCCGCCGGATCGCGATGCGGGAGATCCGCGAGTCGGACTGGTTCTGACGCTCATCGGTCGTTGAGCGAGGGAGCGCGGCGACCGAGACGAAACGCCCCGACGTCTCAGGGACAGTCAGGGCGTTTCGTCTCGCTGGGCTCGCTCAACGACCGAGCCGATCGAGGGTCTGATCAGCCGAGCGACACGTTCGTCGTCGTCACCGGCACGTTGTACAGCGCAGAGATCTCGTCGGCGTAGTCGTCCATGATGACGTTGCGCTTGATGCTCATCTTCGGCGTCAAGTGACCACTCGCCTCGCTCCACTCGGTCGTGAGGATCGTGAACTTGCGGATCGACTCGGCACGCGAGACGTTGGCGTTCGCAGCGTCGATCGCGCGCTGCACCTCGGCGCGGACCGCCGGATTGGCCGACGCATCCGTCAGCGACATGTCGGTGGGCAGGTTGTTATTGCCCAGCCAGGTCGGGAGCATCTCGCTGTCGAGCGTGATCAGGGCCGAGATGAACGGCTTCTGATCGCCGACCACGACGACCTGACCGACGATCGGGTTGGCGCGGATCGGGTCCTCGAGCGCGGCCGGCGCGACGTTCTTGCCGCCGGCCGTGACGATGATCTCCTTCTTCCGGCCGGTGATCGTGAGGAAGCCCTCCGAGTCGAACGCGCCGATGTCGCCTGTCTTGAACCAGTCGCCGTCGAACGTCGCGGCGGTCGCCTCGGCGTTGCGCCAGTACTCCTTGAAGACGTTGATGCCGCGCACCTGGATCTCGCCGTCATCGGCCAGCCGGACCCCGACCCCCGGCAGGGCGGGTCCGACGGTGCCGATCTTCGACTTCGTGGCGAGGTTGACCGTCGCCGGCGCTGTCGTCTCGGTGAGGCCGTAGCCCTCGAGGATCGTGACGCCGAGGCTGTGAAAGAAGTGCCCGAGGCGCGGGCCGAGGGGTGCCGAGCCCGACACCGCGTACACCACGTTGCCGCCCATCGCGGTGCGCAGCTTGCTGTAGACGAGCCGGTCGAACAGCGCGAACTTGATCTTCATGCCGAACGGGATCTTCTTGCCGTCCTGCAGCAGCGTGGAGTGCTCGATCGCCGTGTGCGCCGCGGAGCGGAAGATCTTGCCCTTGCCTCCGGCCTCGGCCTTCTGCTCGGCCGAGTTGTAGACCTTCTCGAACACGCGGGGGACCGCGAGCAGGAACGTCGGCTTGAAGGATCCGAGCGCCGGCAGGAGCTGCTTGGTGTCGGGCTGGTGGCCCGTCTTGACGCCCGCGTGGATGTCGAGGATCGAGATGAAGCGCGCGAAGATGTGCGCGGTCGTGATGAACAGCAGCGTCGATGCGCCGGGGGTCTCGACGACCTCGCTCAGCGCCTTGGACGAGTTGCGGATGAGCTCGACGAAGTTGCTGTGCGTCAGCACGCAGCCCTTCGGCCGGCCGGTGGATCCCGACGTGTAGATGAGCGTGGCGATGTCGGAGCCGACCGCGAGGTTGCGGCGCCGCTCGATCTCGGCATCCGTCACGTCCTTGCCCTCGGCGACGAGCTTGTCGAGGTCGCCGCGGTGCATCTCCCATACCGAGCGGATGAGGGGGACCTCGGCGCGGATCTCGTCGATGCGCGCGGCGTGGTCGGGCGACTCGGCGATGCAGGCGATCGCTCCCGAGTCGGTGAGGTTCCACGCGATCTGCGCGGGGGAGCTCGTCTCGTAGATCGGCACCATGACCGCGCCCGCGAAGAACAGCGCGAAATCGACCAGGGTCCAGTCATATGTCGTCCGGGCGATGAACGCGACCTTGTCGCCGGGCTCGATGCCCGCTGCCGCGAGTCCCTTCGCCAGGGCGATGACCTGCGTCTGGAACTCGGCCGCGGTGATGTCGCGCCATCCGTCGCCGTCCGGCACGGCGAACAGCGCCAATTGCGGCGTCGCCTTGACTCGGTCGACCAGGAGGTCGGTGATGTTCGCCTGCGGATCGGCGGGGACGATCGCGGGCACTTCGAATTGAACCACGGCAACTCCTTCGGTACCGGTCGCGTACTCGGGTGGATCTGCTTCGAGTGTATCCGAGGCGCTCGCGCGAAACCCGAGGGTGTGGACGCCGCCCGGCCACTAAACTGCAAAGCGCCGTCGCCCCCCGCGCCGGCGGACGCCCGCGGCACCGCGGGGCCGGAGAGGGAGTGCCGTGCTCAAGGTCGGTATCGACATCGGCGGAACCAAGATCGCCGGGGGAGTCGTCGACCCTGCGGGGCGCATCGTCGAGAAGCTGCGCGTGGAGACGCCGGTCGACACCCGTCACCTGGCCGATGCCGTCGTCGACATGGCACGGCATCTCGGGTCCGCACACGAAGTCTCCGCGGTCGGGGTGGCCGCGGCGGGCTTCATCGACCGCGACCGCGCGAACGTCATCCATGCTCCGAACATCGCCTGGCGCGACGAGCCGCTCAAGGCGATCCTCGAGGCGCGCATCGACGTTCCCGTCACGATCGAGAACGATGCGAACGCCGCCGGCTGGGCGGAGTTCCGATTCGGCGCCGGCCGCGACGTCGACGACATGGTCATGCTGACGATGGGCACGGGCGTGGGCGGTGCGGTGATCGCGAGCGGGGCGCTCTACCGCGGCGGCCACGGCATCGCCGGCGAGCTCGGCCACATCCGCTTCATCCGCGACGGCCTGCCGTGCGGCTGCGGGCAGAACGGATGCCTGGAGCAGTATGCATCGGGTCGTGCGCTCCAGCGCGAGGCGAACTCGATCGCGGATGCCGGTGGCATCGGCGACCGGCTCGCCGAGGCCCGCGCCCAGAAGGGCACCCTGAGCGGCCCCGCCGTCTCGCGCCTCGTGCTCGCGGGCGACCCGGGCGCCGTGGAGGCGCTGCGGCGAGTGGCGACGGCGCTCGGCGAGGCGTGCGGCGGGTTCCAGGCGGTGCTCGACCCCGAGCTGTTCGTGATCGGCGGCGGAGTCGCCCAGCTCGGCGAAGACCTGCTCGGCCCTGTCCGGATCGCGTACGAGACCTCGCTCCCCGGCTACGGCGATCGCCCGATCGCGCAGTTCGCGATCGCCGAGCTCGGCAACGACGCCGGGCTCATCGGCGCGGCGGACCTCGCGATGCCCGCGGCAGCGAGCGCAGGGAGCGGTTAGCGATGTTCTACTGGCTGATGAAGTACATCGTGATCGGGCCGCTCGTGAAGGCGATCTTCCGCCCATGGATCGTGGGTCGCCGGAACGTCCCAGTCGAGGGCGCCGCGATTCTGGCGAGCAACCACCTGTCGGTGTCGGATTCGATCTTCCTGCCGCTCATGATCGACCGGCCGATGTCGTTCCTCGCCAAGAGCGACTACTTCACCGGCAAGGGCCTCAAAGGCTGGGCGACCCGGATGTTCATGAAGGCGACCGGGCAGATCCCGATCGACCGGACCGGTGGCAAGGCCTCCGAGGCGTCGCTGAACACAGGCCTGCAGGTCCTCGGTCGCGGCGACCTGCTCGGCATCTACCCCGAGGGCACCCGCAGCCCGGACGGGAGGCTGTACCGCGGTCGGACCGGCCTCGCGCGCATGGCCCTGGAGGCGCATGTGCCGGTCATCCCCGTGGTGATGGTCGACACCGATGTCGTGATGCCGATCGGGCGCACCGTCCCGCGAGTGGGGCGTGTGGGCGTCGTAATCGGCGAGCCGCTGGACTTCTCCCGCTTCGCCGGCATGGAGGGCGACCGGTACATCCTCCGGTCGGTCACCGACGAGATCATGGTCGCTCTGCAGCGACTCGGCGAGCAGACGTACGACGACGTGTACGCCTCCACGGTCAAGAACCGGCTGCCCGCCTCACCGGCCTCCTAAGAGCGCGGCGCGGGCAGTCGGCGGCTGGAGTCACCGCCGGCCTGGAGGGAACCGCCGCCCCCTGTCATGGCGCCCGTGCCCGCCGTCACGGCGACCGGGGCCTCTCCCCGCGCCGATAGACTGAGCGGATGCTCCAGCAGCTTGACGCACTCGACCACTGGCGGACCCTGCCCATCAAGCAGCAGCCCGTCTGGTATGACGCGGATGCTGTTGCAGCGGTGTCCGCCGAGATCGCGACGCTGCCTCCGCTGGTCTTCGCGGGCGAGGTCGACAACCTCCGCGATCAGCTGGCGCGTGCGGCATCCGGTCGTGCCTTCCTCCTGCAGGGCGGCGACTGCGCCGAGACCTTCGCCGGCGCGACTGCCGAGCAGATCCGCAACCGCATCAAGACGGTGCTGCAGATGGCGGTGGTGCTGACATACGGCGCCTCGATGCCGATCGTGAAGATGGGGCGGATGGCCGGGCAGTTCGCCAAGCCGCGCTCGAGCGACACCGAGACGCGCGGCGATGTCACGCTGCCGGCGTACCGGGGCGACATCGTCAACGGGTTCGACTTCACCGAGGGGTCGCGTCGAGCCGATCCCGCCCGGCTGCTCAAGGGCTACCACACGGCCGCTTCGACGATCAATCTGATCCGCGCGTTCACCCAGGGTGGCTTCGCCGACCTGCGCGAGGTGCACAGCTGGAACAAGGGCTTCGCCGAGAACCCGGCCAATCAGGCGTACGAGCGTCTCGCTCATGACATCGACCGCGCCATCAAGTTCATGGAGGCGGCAGGCGCCGACTTCGACGAGCTGAAGCGCGTCGAGTTCTACACCGGCCATGAGGGCCTGCTGATGGACTACGAGCGCCCGATGACGCGCATCGACTCGCGCACCGGCACGCCGTACAACACGTCGGCGCACTTCCTCTGGATCGGGGAGCGCACGCGCGACCTCGACGGCGCGCACATCGACTACTTCTCGAAGATCCGCAATCCGATCGGCGTGAAGCTCGGACCCACGACCACTCCCGAGGCCGCGCTGCAGCTGATCGACAAGCTCGACCCCGAGCGCGAGCCCGGCCGTCTGACCTTCATCACGCGCATGGGCGCTGGCAAGATCCGCGACGCGCTGCCGCCGCTGCTGGAGGCCGTGCGCGACTCCGGTGCGCTCCCGCTGTGGGTCAGCGACCCGATGCACGGCAACGGGATCACGACCCCGACGGGGTACAAGACGCGGCGCTTCGACGATGTCGTGGACGAGGTGCGCGGGTTCTTCGACGCTCACCGCGCGGTCGGCACGCACCCGGGCGGCATCCACGTGGAGCTGACCGGGGACGACGTCACCGAGTGCCTCGGCGGCTCCGAGATGATCGACGAGGCGACCCTGGCGACCCGCTACGAGAGCCTGTGCGATCCGCGCCTGAACCACATGCAGAGTCTGGAGCTGGCCTTCCTGGTGGCCGAGGAGCTCGACAAGCGCTGATCCGTTGTCTTCTGGGCGCTTCCCGCGCCCTAGGGGTCAGAGGCCGAAGCCGGTCACCGTCACCGTCGAGCCGGGAGCCAGCAGAGTGCCGGCGGCGGGGTCGATGGTCGTGACGCGGTAGATGTCCCAGAACAGCTCGAGCAGGCCGGGGACGCTCACCTCGAAGCCCGCAGCGCGCAGCGCGTCGGCGGCCTCGCCCACGGTCTGGCCCACCACGTCGGGAACCTCGACCGGCTCGGGTCCCTTCGAGACGGACAGCGTGACGCTCTCACCGGGCTGGAAGCTGCCGCCGCCGTCGCGCTCGGCGATGTAGACGACGAGTCCGGCGGCGAGGTCGTCGCGGTACTCCTCGAACGTCCCGGCCACCGAGAGGTCCTTCTCGGCGAGCAGGGCGGTCGCGCCCTCGACACTCTGCCCGAAGACGTCGGGCAGGGGTCCTGCCGAGACCGAGAGGGTCGCAGTGTCGCCCTCGAGCGCGGTGCAGCCCGCGGTGCAGTCGACCGCGTCACCCCCGGCGCGCGGCGCGACCGACACGGAGATGACCGTGCCCTCCGCGGCATCCGTGAAGTACTCCTGATCCGGATCCGCGACCTGGAGGTTCAGGGCGAGCAGGATGCCGCGGGCATCGGCCGCAGTGGTGCCGCCGAGTGCCTGCACCTCGCGGGGCTGGGGGCCCAGCGAGACGAGCACCTGGATCGTCGCGGCCTTGTCGAGGCGGGATCCCGCCGGAGGGTCGGTGCCGACCACGAGGCCCGCGGCCACATCGATGTCGTACACGTCCTGCTGGACGGGCTGCAGCGACTCGCCGGTCAGGATCTGCGAGGCCTCGGCGAAGCTGCGGTTCGACACGTCGGGCACAGCGACGAGTGATCCGGGGCCGGTGCCGAACCACCAGCCGGCGCCTGCAGCCAGCGCGGCGAGCAGGATGACCAGAGCGAACAGCCATGCGCCGCGGGCGGACCGGCGCTTGGTGGCGGCGCGCAGGCGCGTGGCGTTGTCGACGTCGTCCACCGCCGTCGTCGGCCCGGTCATGGTCGTCGGGAGCACCTGCGTCAGGTCGCCGGAATCGCCCTCGATCTCGTCGCGGATGATGCCCGCGGACAGCGTCCGCGCGACCTGCGGAGCGATGCCGAGCTCGCGCTCGATCTCGCGGAGGCGTTCGAGCATCACCTGGGCATCGGTGGGCCGGTCATCGGGGTTCTTCTCGGTCGCCCACAGCACGAGCTCGTCGAGCTGCTCGGGGACGCCCGGGTTCTTCACGCTCGGCCGCGGGACCGAGTCCGTGGCGTGCTGGAAGGCGATCTGCATCGGCTGCTCGCCCTTGTAGGGCTGCTCGCCGACGAGCATCTCGTACAGCATGATCCCGAGCGAGTAGATGTCGCTGCGGGCGTCGGCCAGGCCTCGGGTGACCAGCTCCGGGGCGAGATACGCGATCGTTCCGAGCAGCTGCGCTCCGGTCGCGGTGTTCGCGGTCGTCGCGCGGGCGAGGCCGAAGTCGCCGATCTTGATGCGGCCGTCCTCGGCCAGCAGCACGTTCTCGGGCTTCACGTCGCGGTGCACGATGCCCGCGCGATGGGCGGCGGCGAGCCCGGAGAGCATCGCATCCATGATCGTGACCGTCTGCGGCACCGTCAGGCGGCGCTGCTCGCGAAGGAGTTCGCGCAGCGTGATGCCGGGCAGGTACTCCATGACGAGGTACGCCATGTCGCCGTCCTGACCCTGGTCGAACACGTTGACGACGTGCGGGTCGGCCAATCGCGCCGCGGCGCGGGCCTCCTGCACGAACCTGCTCTGGAACACGGTGTCATCGCTCAGATGGCCGTGCATCACCTTCAGGGCGATCCGTCGCTCGAGGCGGAGGTCGGTGGCCACGTATACAGTCGCCATGCCGCCGCGCGCGATGCGCGCGCGGACCCGGTATCGGCCGTCGACCAGACGTCCGATCAGCGGGTCGGCCTGCTGACTCGTGCTCACGTTTCGAGTCTACGGACGGGTTCCTGCGAGCCTGCGGAGCGGCTCACCCCTGGCTGAGCGCACGGCGGCGCCTCCGGGCGCTCACCCGTGGGCTGCGAGCCACGCGTAGGCGGGCTGCTCCCACTGCGCATAACGGTCGGGGTAGGCCGAGATCTGCACGGCCTGGGCCGCGTCGGCGAACGACAGGCTCTCCCAGCCCGGGATGTCCAGCAGGCCCCTGGTGGTGGAGCCGTTGGGGTCGGATGGGCCGCCGTAGAAGGCCCGCGCGGCGCGCACCGGATCGCTGACCTCCTCCGGCGTACCCCATCCCGTGCTCGGTCGCTGCTGGAAGAGGCCGAGCGAGTCGCGGTCGCCCCAGTCGAGGTTGCGCAGCCACGACTCCTGCATCGCGGTGCCGAGCGCGATCGCGATGCCGCGGTCGGAGACGCCGAGCTCGCGGCCGACGCCGATGATGAGCTGCGCGTTGGCGATCTGCTCCGCATCGAGCGACGTGGATGCGGCCGGTGCAGCGACGGCGACCAGGACGAGGGCCGCCGAAGGGATCGTGATCGTTTGGTCCGGGAAGATGATCGACGAACCCGTGAGTCCGTTCGCGTCGAGGAGCGCCTGCGTGCTCAGTCCGTGCAGGTGGGCGATCGCGCTGATCGTGTCACCGGCCTGCACGACGTACGAACCGGCAGGCGGGACGGATGCCGGTGGTGCAGGCGTCGGCGCCGGCTCGGCGGCGGCGGGCGGGGCGGCGGTGGTCCCACCCGCAATGGCCAGGGTCTGCCCCGGATAGATGATCGAGGACCAGTCGAGGCCGTTGGCCGCGAAGACTGCTGGGATCGAAACGCCGTGGCGGTCCGCGATCGCGCTGATCGTGTCTCCCGCCTGAACGACATACGCACCGGCAGCGGCGGGCGTCTCGGCAGGCGGGGCGGCGGCCGCAGGTGCGGCGGCAAGGCGCAGCACCTGGCCGGGATAGATGATCGAGGACCAGTCCAGGCCGTTGATGGCCAGCACGTCGACCGTGCGCAGCCCGTGCCGCGAGGCGATCGCCGAGATGGTGTCGCCGGCCTGCACGGTGTACGTGTCCGGGGCGGCGGCCGCGGGCACGCGCACGGACGAGGGAGTGCCCCGTGATCCGTCGAGAGCGGCCAGGACGCGGGGCGCCTTGTGCTCGCCGGACCTCGTGGGCTCCGCCGCACCGGCGGGGGAGGCGCTCATCAGGATCGCGAGCGAGCCGACAAGAGCGACGGGCACCCCGGCGCCGGCCGCGCGCCGGGCGGGCTGGCGGAGTGAACAGGTGTCGGGTCGCAAAGGATCCCCCCTCTGTGGACTCAGCAAACCGTGTCACGGAAGTCAATTCGTGTCAACCAGCGTGACAGATGTGACTAACGTGACCAGTGTGACGAATGTGGTTCGTGCCTGATCGAATCGAGGGTGCCGGGGAGTGCGGCCGGGATGAGATAGTGAATTCGTGACCGCTGATGCCACGCCGCAGATCGAGACCGATTGGCTCACGCTTGCCGACCTGACGGAGGTGCTCGGCGAACCGCTGGGCCGGGTCCGTCGGCTGCTGGACGAGTTCCAGCTCGTCGGCTCCCGCCGTGACGGTGTGCTGAAGGTGCCGGCCGTGTTCATCCTCGACGGCGAGCCCATCGGCTCGCTGCGGGGAACGCTCTACGTCCTGCACGACGCCGGGTTCACGGACGATGAGGCGATCGACTGGCTGCTCACCTCGGAGGATTCGATCGGCATCCCTCCGATCGAGGCGCTCCGCGCCGGTCGCAAGAGTGAAGTGCGCCGCGTGGCGCAGTCCCTCGGCTAGATCAGCGCCCTCGACTCACGTCGTGCGTACGGTGGCCGCACGTGCGAGCTCGCGCAGTTCGCTCACCGCCGCGTTGTCCAGCCGCGCGCCGGAGAGCGCGCGCTCGGCCTCGCGGGAGTAATCCGAGATCAGCTGCTCGACTCGCTCGAGTGCGCCGGTCTCGATGATCGTGCGCTGCAGCGAGGCGATCTGCGCGGCATCCAGCTCGGGATCGCCGACGAGCTCGTCGACGATCCGCCGGGCCGGCGCAGCCAGGCGCTCGCGCGCGTACGCGATCAGCACGGTGCGCTTGCCCTCGCGCAGATCGTCCCCGGACGGCTTGCCGGTCGCCGCCTCGTCGCCGAAGACGCCGAGCACGTCGTCGCGCAGTTGGAAGGCCATGCCGACCGGGTGCCCGAATGCCGCCAGCGCAGCCTGCTGGGAATCGTCCGCTCCAGCCAGGGCGGCGCCGATCGCGAGAGGCTGCTGGATGCTGTAGCGCGCGGACTTGAGCGAGGCCACCCGCAGTGCCCGCTCGGCGTGCCTGTCGTCGGGCTCGCTGACGTAGGCGGACTCCTCGGCGATGTCGAGGAACTGGCCGATCGTCACCTCGCGGCGCATCGTCGCGTACTCGGTGCGCGCCACCGACGCGCGGGAGGGGGATGCCGCGGCGAGCCCCTCTTCGATGAGGTCGTCGCTCCATGCCACCAGGAGATCGCCCAGCAGCACCGCGCCCGATCGCCCGAACGCCGCCGCGTCCCCGGCCCATCCGCGATCGCGGTGCATCGCTTCGAGGGCGCGATGGGCGGCGGGGCGTCCGCGCCGGGTGTCGGAGTTGTCGATCACGTCGTCGTGCACCAGCGCGGCGGCATGGAACACCTCGAGCGCGGCGGCCGCGGCGAGCACCTCGGCAGGCGGCGAACCTGCCTTGCGCGAGGCGTCCTCCACTGCCCTCCACCCGGCGATGCAGAACCGTCCGCGAAGCCGCTTTCCGCCGCCGAGCGCGGTCGCTCCGGCCTCCACGAGGAGCTGGGCCTCGGGTCCGAGATCGGCTGCTGCGACCTCCTGAGCCGCGAGGAAGATGTCCAGACGCTGAGAAACCGCTTCAACAGCATCCGGAGAGGGTGACACGGGCCTAGCCTAGTGATCGACGGCACGCGTACAATCGATGCGTCCGAGCAAGCAGAGGGGGATGCATGCCACTCTCCGAACAGGAGCAGCGTCTGCTCGACGAGATGGAACGCCATCTCATGCGCAATGACGCAGATGTGGTCAGCGCGCCCACCGACGGTCGCACGCTGAGCTACCGCAACATCGTCTACGGCACGATCCTCGTGCTCGTCGGCCTCGGCGCCCTCATCGTCGGAGTGTCGACCCAGCTCATCGTCGTCGGCGTCATCGGCTTCGTCGTGATGCTCGGCGGCGTGATCCTCGCGGTCACCCCGACGCGCGGCATCCCGCGTGGTCCTGTGGACGCAGCCCCGCGGGCGGCGAAGCAGCGGACCAACTCCTCATTCATGGATCGGATGAACGACCGTTGGGATCGTCGGCAAGAAGGGCAATGACCCGCCGGCCATACTGACCGCACCACCTCAGCACCGACCTTCGGGTCGGTGCTTTTCTTTTGCCCGCGTGGAGGTCTGTTCGGCGTCCCGGGGAGCGGGATGGGTTCGTCGGGTCACGAATGGGTGACAAAGTGGAGGAAAGTGGAGTAAAGTGGTGAGCATCCCGCGGGGGCCGGACGAAGGGGGTGGTGGCAATGCTTTTGGGCACGCACACTCCCAAGCTCGACGACAAGGGCCGCGTCATCCTCCCCGCGAAATTCCGCGAAGACCTGGGGGCAGGCATCGTCGTCACACGTGGTCAGGAACGCTGCCTGTACGTGTTCAGCTCCGACGAGTTCGAGCGCATCCACGAACGCATCCGTGAGACGCCGCTCTCGAACAAGCAGGCCCGCGACTTCCTGCGCATGTTCCTCTCCGGCGCGAGCGCCGAGAAGCCCGACAGCCAGAACCGCATCACGATCCCGCCCTCCCTGCGCACGTATGCCGGGCTGGAGAAGGACCTCGTCGTCACCGGCGTCGGCGCGCACGCCGAGATCTGGAACGCCGACTCCTGGAACTCCTACGCCGAGGGCAACGAGTCCAGCTACGCCGAGCTCGAGCAGGAGGTGATCCCGGGCCTGTTCTGAGCCCCCGACCCTGACTCCCAGCCGCTCACGCCCCTGACACACTTCCCCGGTGCCAGGTCAGAGCGGATGGGGATCAGGATCTGGGGACCGGGATCCCGCACACCATGGGACTGCGCGACATCCACACTCCCGTGCTGCTCGACCGCTGCATCGAGCTGCTCGCCCCCTCCCTCGAACGCGACGGTGCGGTGTTCGTCGACGCCACGCTCGGCATGGGCGGGCACTCCGAAGCGTTCCTGGAGCGATTCCCCGGCATCCACCTGGTGGGCCTTGACCGCGACAAGGACGCGTTGGAGATCGCGGCCGAGCGCCTCGCCAGATTCGAAGACCGCATCACCCTCGTGCACACCGTCTACGACGGAATCGAGGCGGCCCTCGAGTCGGCCGGCTTCGAGGCAGCAGACGGCATCCTCTTCGACCTGGGCGTCTCCTCTCTGCAGCTCGATGTCGCCGAGCGCGGCTTCGCCTACTCCCAGGACGCGCCGCTGGACATGCGCATGGATCAGACGACCGGCCCGATGGCCTCGTACGTCCTGGCGACCTACAGCGAGGGCGAGCTCCGCCGCATCTTCGAGCGCTACGGCGAGGAGAAGCTGGCGGGGCGGTATGCCCGGGCCATCATCAAGGCGCGCGAGACCGAGCCGATCGAGCGATCGGGGCAGCTGGTCGAGATCCTCGTCGCGGCGACGCCGTACGCGGCGCAGCGCACGGGTCACCCGGCCAAGCGCGTGTTCCAGGCGCTGCGCATCGAGGTCAACGGGGAGCTCGCGGTGCTCGAGCGCGCGATCCCGGCGGCGCTCGAGGTCATCCCCGTCGGTGGTCGCATCGTGGTCATGGCGTACCAGTCGCTCGAAGACCGTCTCGTCAAGCGGGCGCTCGCCGAGGCGTCGGCATCCACATCCCCCGCGGGCCTCCCGGTCGAACTGCCGGAGCATGCGCCTCGGTTCCGTCTTCTGGTGAAGGGCGCCGAGCTCGCCTCCGACGAGGAGCGCGCCCGCAATCCGCGTGCGACGCCGGTGCGCCTGCGCGCAGCCGAGCGACTGAGGTCAGCCGCATGAGCGCCGTCGCGCAGGGCACGTCTGCGGTCGCCGGTGTCGGAGCGGAGCGGAAGGGCGCCCCGGGCAGGCGCCTCCGCGTCGTCGAAGAGCCCTCGCGCCGGCGTCGGCCGAAGCTGATCTACGGCATCGTGGCGCTGGTCGGCGCCCTCACGATCGGCGCCGCGCAGATGGCCCTGTCGATCCTCACGACGCAGAGCTCGTACGAGCTGTCCACGTTGAACCAGGAGGCGCGGCAGCTCACCTGGCAGAAGCAGATCCTGTACGACGACGTCGCCGGGCTGAGCTCGCCGCAGTACCTCGCGGCGAACGCGTCGGCGCTCGGCATGGTGATCGACGAGTCGCCGAGCTATCTGCGCCTGAGCGACGGCGCGCTGCTCGGTGCTGGCCAGGCGGCGCTGGGCGCGTCCTCGGTCGACGCGATCGGCCGTGCGTCGGTGCCTAACGCGCTGATCACCGACACGCCGCTCGTCACCGCGCCGGACGCCACGATCGAGGGGGCGCCGGTCGAGACCGACGTCGCGGTGACCGACGGAGGAGTCGCGAACACACCGCCGCCGCTCACCGACGGACTGCCCACCCCGAGCACACACTGAGTACATGACCACCAGAAGCACGCGCAGCCCTCGCCGTCGCACAGTGGTCGCCCTCGCCGTCGTGCTCGCGGTGCTGGCCGGGTTCATCGTCCGCCTGGTGGACATCCAGATCGTCAACGCCGACGACCACATCGCCGACTCGATGCAGGTCGCCCTCGGCGCCTCGCGGACGCTCTACGGCACGCGGGGAGAGATCGTCGACGAGACCGGGCAGACGCTGGCGGGCAGCATCCTGCTCTACGACGGCGTGCTGGACCCGAAGAACGTCGGTCCGCTCACGCGCGAGGACGAGGACGGCAAGCGCGTCGCGGTGCCGTGGAAGGATGTCGCCGCCGAGATCGGCGCGATCACGGGGCAGACCTCCGACGAGGTGCAGAAGATCGTCGCGGACGCGCTCGCGGACGACCCCGACTCGCAGTTCGCGTACCTCAAGCGCGGCCTCACCACCGAGCAGTACCGCGCGCTCGTCGACATCGGCGCGCCGTTCCTGACGTTCGACGCGCACCCGGCCCGGACCTATCCGGACGGAGCCGTCGCGGGCAACCTCGTCGGATTCATGGGGATGGACGGCGAAGCGCTGGCGGGCATCGAGCAGAGCCAGAACGACTGCCTGCTCGCGACCAACGGCACCCTGTCGTTCCAGAAAGGGAAGGACGGCGTCGTCATCCCCGGAACCGAGGTGCAGCAGCCTGCGGTCAACGGCGGCACCCTGCAGCTCACGATCAACCGCGACCTGCAGTGGTACCTGCAGCAGCTGATCGCCGAGCAGGTACAGGACATGGCGGCACAGCGCGGAACGATCACCGTCGTCGAGGTCGCGACCGGCAAGATCCGTGCGGCGGCCGAATACCCGTCGATGGACCCGAACGACGTGGACGCCTCGGAGCCGTCGAACCGCAACAGCCACATCTTCCTCGACACCTTCGAGCCCGGCTCGACCTTCAAGGCGCTGACCGGCTCGATCGTGCTGGACGCAGGCGGTCAGGATCTCTCCTCGACGGTGATCGCCTCCAGCAGCGAGACCTTCCCGAACGGTGCGCGGGTGCGCGACGCGTTCCAGCACGATGCGTACGCGTACACGCTGGCCGGCGTGCTCATCGACTCGTCCAACGCCGGCATCTCGAAGTTCAGCGAGAAGGTCAGTGCGCAGACGCGCTTCGACTACCTGCAGAAGTTCGGCATCGGCACCGGCAGCGCGGTCGACTTCGAGGGCGAGTCGCAGGGACTGCTGTACCCGGTCGATCAGTGGGACAACCAGCAGCTGTACAACACCTCGTTCGGGCAGGGCGTCACCACGACCGTGCCGGAGCTCATGGGCGCGTACGACGCGATCGCCAACGGAGGACTGCGGATGCCGCTGTCGCTGGTGGAGTCGTGCACGAAGGCGGACGGCACGGTGGTCACTCCGACGCTTCCCGAGCCGACGCAGGTGATCAGCGGCGAGACGTCCGCCGAGATGCGCCAGATCCTCGAGAACGTCGCGATGCAGGCCAGCTACGCGGAGCAGATCCAGATCCCCGGCTACCGGCTGGCGACCAAGACCGGTACCGGTGAGAAGTCCGACGGCCACGGCGGCTACAAGGCGGGGGTCTACTTCACGACCATGATCGGGTTCGCGCCCGCCGAGAACCCGCAGTACCTGGTCGCCGTGACGCTCGACGAGCCCACTAAGGTAACCTCGTCTTCGGCCAACGCACCGGCGTTCCAGAAGGCCATGACCCAGGTGCTCAAGACGTACCGGGTGATGCCCACGACGACGGCGCCGACGCTGCTTCCGAAGTTCGGCTGATCCCTGCCGACGCCGCAGCAGCGTCTGATCCGGCCGGAGAATCGATGATCGCGCTCACCCTCGCTCAGCTCGCCGACGTCCTCGACGGACGCCTGCATCTCGCCCCCGGCGACACCCCCGACACCGTGGTCAGCGGCGGCGTGGACACCGACTCGCGCCTGATGCAGCCCGGCGGGATCTTCGTCGCCAAGCCCGGCGAGGTGACTGACGGGCACCTGTTCGTCGACGCGGCGGTCGCGGGCGGCGCGACCGTGGCGATCGTCGAGCGCGTGGTCGCGGCATCCGTCACGCAGGTCGTCGTCGCGGACGCGATCGCCGCTCTCGCAGATCTGGCCCGCCACGTCGTCGGGCGGGTGCGGGATGCCGGAGACCTCCGGATCGTCGGAATCACCGGGTCCAACGGCAAGACCACCACCAAGAACCTGCTCGCCCGGATCCTGGAGGACGAAGGCGAGACGGTCGCCGCCCGCGCGTCCTTCAACAACGAGGTCGGGGCGCCTCTCACGATGCTCCGTGTCACGGACACCACCCGGTTCCTGGTGAGCGAGTTCGGAGCGAGTGCCCCCGGCGAGATCGCGCGGCTCGCAGGGCTGGTCGAACCCGACGTCGGCGTCGTGCTCATGGTCGGCATGGCGCACGCCGGTGGATTCGGCGGGATCGATGCGACGTTCCAGGCCAAGTCGGAGCTCGTGCGCGCGGTCCGTCCCGGCGGTCTGACGGTGCTCAACCTCGACGATCCCCGTGTCGCCGCGATGGCGCCGATCGCCGCTGAGCGGGGAGTGTCGGTGCGGTGGTTCGGCCGCGGCGCCGGCGCAGACGTCCGCGCGGACGAGGTCGAGGTCACGGCGGACGGGACGCGCTGCGTCGTGACCGTGGCGGAGGGCTCGGGCGATGCCGTCTCGGCGGCACTGCACCTGCGCGTCCTCGGCGAGCACCACGTGATGAACGCGCTCGCGGCGATCGCCACGGCGACGGCTCTGGGCGTGTCGCTCCAGGATTGCGTCGCCCGGCTGGAGACGGTCGAGCTCGCCGAGCGGTGGCGCATGCAGCCCCTCGGGTCGGAGCGGGTGCGGATCATCAACGACGCGTACAACGCGAGCCCCGATTCGATGGCCGCCGCCCTGCGCACCCTCGCCCAGATCACCGGTCCGGGCGAGCGCACCGTAGCGGTGCTGGGCGCCATGAGCGAGCTCGGCGAGTACGCCGACGAGGAGCACGATCGCGTCGGCCTGCTCGCGGTGCGGCTCGGCATCCAGCGCATCGTCATCGTCGGCCCCGCCGCGCGTCGCATGTACCTCGAGGCCGTCGCCCAGGGCTCGTGGGACGCGGAGGCGATCTTCTTCGCGACCGCCGACGAGGCCTACGAATACCTGCTCGGCGAGCTGCGCGACGGTGACCGCGTGCTCGTGAAGTCATCCAACTCGGCGGGTCTGCGGTTCCTGGGCGATCGTCTGGGAGAATCCTTCTCGTGAGATCACTTCTGACGGCGGCGGCGATCTCGCTGGCATTCACGCTCTTCCTCACGCCCGTCTTCCTGCGGCTCTTCCGCAGATGGGGCTGGGGTCAGGTCATCCGCACGCCCGAGAGCGTGCACAACCCGAGCCACGAGGAGAAGCGCGGCACGCCCACGATGGGCGGCACGATCTTCATCGTCGGCACGATCGTCGGATATCTCGCGGGTGCCTTCACGGGGAACAATCCACCGACGATCTCGGGCTGGCTGGTCGTGTGGATGATGGTCGGCTTCGGCGCCGTCGGCTTCATCGACGACTACATGAAGGTGCGAAGCCAGCGCAGCCTCGGGCTCAGCGGGTGGCGCAAGATCGTCGGCCAGATCCTCGTGGCCGTGCCGTTCGGCATCGTGGCCCTGAACTTCCCGAACGCCTGGAGCCAGACCCCGGCCTCGCCCTACATCTCGGTCTTCCGGGATGTGCCGATGCTGTCGTTCATGGCGCTCGGACCCATCATCGGCTGGCTCCTCTACCTGGCGTGGGTCTCCTTCATCGGGGTCGCCTTCTCCAACAGCACGAACGTCACGGACGGCCTCGACGGTCTGGCCGCGGGCGCCGCGATCTTCGTCGTGGGCGCCTACAGCCTCATCGCGTTCTGGCAGTTCAACCAGGCATGCGCGGGGGGTGGCGACCTCGCGCCGGCGCTGCAGCCCGCCTGCTACGACACGAGGGATCCGTTCGACCTGGCGATCGTCTCGGCCGCGTTCATCGGCGCATTGGTGGGCTTCCTCTGGTGGAACGCGCCGAAGGCGCAGGTCTTCATGGGCGATGTGGGCTCGATGGCCATCGGCGGCGTCATCGCCGCGATGGCGATCCTCACGCGCACCGAGCTGCTCGCGGTGCTCGTCGCCGGCGTCTACGTCATCGGCCCCGGCTCGGTGATCCTGCAGCGCCTCTACTTCAAGCTCACCCGCGGCAAACGCCTGTTCCTGATGAGCCCCTTCCACCACCACCTCGAGATGCGCGGCTGGTCGGAGATCACGATCGTCGTGCGCATGTGGATCATCGCCGGACTCCTGGCCGTCTCGGGCATCGGCTTCTTCTACGTCGAATGGCTCTCGCGCACATGAGCGATGCTCGCCTCGACGGGTTGACGAGCTGGCACGCCGACTGGAAAGGGCTGCGTGTCGCCGTGCTCGGGCTCTCCGTCACCGGCTTCGCCGTCGCCGACACCCTCGCCGAACTCGGCGCGGACGTGGTCGTCTACTCCGAGTCGGCGGATCCGGAGTACGAGCGACTCCTGCCGGTGATCGGCGTGCGGTCGTGGATCGGACCGCTCTCGAGCGTGCCGGAGGACCTGGGCGGGTTCGCACCCGAAGTCGTGATCGCCTCGCCCGGCTTCGCGCCGTCTCACGCGGTGATCGTGTGGGCGCAGGATGCCGGCATCGCGGTGTGGGGCGACGTCGAACTCGCCTGGCGGGTGCGCGACAAGGTCGTCCGCGCCGACGGCACCCCGGCGGACTGGGCGCTCATCACCGGAACCAACGGCAAGACAACGACGACCAGGCTGGCGGCGACCATGATGGTCGAGGGCGGCCTTCGTGCCGTGCCGGTCGGCAACATCGGCACGCCGGTGCTCGACGCCGTGCGGGATCCGGAGGGCTTCGACGTCCTCGTCGTGGAGCTGTCGAGTCACCAGCTCTGGTATCTCGGCCTGCAGAGCGGACCCGACCGGCTCTCACCGCTCGCGAGCGTGTGCCTGAACCTCGCCGACGACCACCTCGAGTGGCACGGCTCCTTCGAGGCGTACCGCGATGCGAAGGCGCACGTCTACGACAACACGCGCGTCGCGTGCATCTACAACAAGGCGGATGCCGCGACCCGCGAGATGGTCGAGGACGCCGAGGTCGTCGACGGAGCCCGCGCGATCGGGTTCGATCTGGGAGTGCCGGGGCCGAGCGACCTGGGCGTGGTGGACGGCATCCTGGTCGATCGCGCCTTCCTCGAAGACCGTCGCACGAGCGCGCTCGAGCTGACGACGGTGGCCGAGCTCGCCGCGCAGGGACTCGCGGCGCCGCACATGGTCGCGAACGTCCTCGCCGCGAGCGCGCTGGCTCGCTCCGTCGATGTGACCCCCACGGCGATCCGCGACGCACTGCGCGGGTTCCGTCTCGATCCGCACCGGATCGAGGTGATCGAGATCGCCGGCGGCATCACCTGGGTCGACGACTCGAAGGCAACGAACCCGCACGCGGCGGCCTCGTCGCTGGCCGCGTACCCGGGCGCCGTCTGGGTCGTGGGCGGGCTGCTGAAGGGCGTCGACATCTCCGATCTCGTCGCCTCGCGGGGTGGCAGCGTGAAAGCGGCCATCGTCATCGGCGTCGACCGGGACGCGGTGGTCGCGGCGTTCTCGCGACACGCGCCCGCAGTCCCGGTGTTCGAGGTGGACGCCGATGAGACTGAAGAGGTCATGGCACGGGTTGTCGAGCTGGCGGCCGGGATCGCGCGTGACGGGGACGTGGTACTGCTCGCCCCCGCCGCGGCATCCTTCGACCAGTTCACCTCCTACGCCGATCGCGGCCGGCGATTCGCCGCCGCGGTGCGAGAGCGGATCGGGAGGGGGACCGGTGGCGAACACGACCCAGACCCCGCCGCGGACCCGTCCCCAGGCGATCGCCCCTGACCCCAAGCCACGTCGCGGTCTCGCCGCGCGGGTCTCGCTCGGCCGCGTCTTCGCGCCGGTGCCCAGCGAGTTCCTTTTCATCGCGTCCACCGCGCTCCTGCTGACCGGGTTCGGCCTCGTGATGGTCCTCTCGGCGACGTCGGCCACGGCCACGGCCGCGGGCGAGCCTCCGTACGAGGCGGTCATCAAGCAGGCCGTGTTCGCCGTGATCGGCATCCCGCTGATGTTCGTCGCGAGCCGGCTGCCGATCAGCTTCTGGAAGCGCGCCGCGTGGCCCGCGCTGATCGGCGCGGTGCTGTTCCAGCTGCTCGTCTTCGTCCCCGGCCTCGGGGTCGAGGCGAACGGAAACCGCAACTGGATCATGATCGGCGGGTTCCAGTTCCAGCCCGCCGAGTTCCTGAAGCTCGGCCTGGCGCTGTGGATGGGCTACGTCCTGTTCCGCAAGCAGACGCTGCTGGGTCTGTGGCGGCACGTGTTCATCCCTGTCGTGCCGGTCGGCGCGCTGGTGATCGCGACTGTCCTGGCGGGTCACGACCTCGGCACAGCCATGATCCTCGTGCTGATCCTGCTCGGGGCGCTGTTCTTCTCGGGTGTGAAGCTGCGCATCTTCATCCTGCCGCTGCTGGTCTCGGCCGCGGTGGTCGCAGGCCTCGCGGTGACCAGCCCCGACCGGATGCGGCGCATCATGAGCTTCCTGGACGCCGACTGCCTGGCCGACTACTTCAACAGCTGCTACCAGCCGCTGCACGGCATCTGGGGACTCGCCGGCGGCGGTGTCTTCGGCCTGGGGCTGGGCAACTCCAAGGAGAAGTACGACTGGCTGCCCGCGGCGGCCAACGACTACATCTTCGCGATCGTCGGCGAGGAGCTCGGCCTGATCGGATGCGCCGTGGTGCTCGCGCTGTTCGCCCTGTTCGCGGTCGGCGCGTTCCACGTGATCCGCAAGACCGACGACCCGTTCGTTCGGATCGTCTCGGGAGCCATCACGGTCTGGATCGTCGGTCAGGCGCTCATCAACATCGGCGTCGTGCTGCGCGTGTTCCCCGTGCTGGGCGTGCCGCTGCCGTTCATGTCGCAGGGCGGCACGTCGCTCCTGTCGGTGCTCGTCGCGTCGGGCGTGCTGCTGTCGTTCGCGCGCACGCTCCCCGAGGCCGAAGCGAAGCGGCGCGACGCGATCCAGCGGGCCGCGGTGCGCCGTCAGCGTGCGGCATCCGCCGGGCGCAAAGGCTGACCCGCCCCAGGCCGCGACCGGCGAAAAGGTAAGCTCACACGGTGACGACGTACCTCCTCGCCGGCGGCGGCACCGCCGGACACGTCAACCCGCTGCTGGCCGTCGCCGACGCGCTGCGGGAGCGTGAACCCGACGCGCAGATCCTCGTCCTGGGGACGCGCGAGGGGCTCGAGGCGCGGCTGGTGCCCGAGCGCGGCTACGAGCTGCTGTTCGTGGACAAGGTGCCGTTCCCTCGGCGCCCCGACAAGGCCGCCGCAGCCTTCCCCGCGCGCTTCCGCCGTGCGATCGCGCAGGTCCGAGGCCATATCCGCGAGCGCGGCGTCGACGTGGTGGTCGGCTTCGGCGGCTACGCGGCGGCCCCCGCGTACGTCGCCGCCCGTGGAGCGCGCGTGCCCGTGATCGTGCACGAGGCCAACGCGAAGCCCGGCATGGCCAACGCCCTCGGCGCCCGTCGCGCCGTCGGCGTCGGAGTCGCCTTCGAAGGGACGCCGATCAAGCGCGGACGCCTCGTCGGCATGCCGCTCCGGCGCGAGATCGTCGACCTCGACCGCGCGGCCCTCCGTGACGAGGCGGCCGCGCATTTCGAGCTGGACGCCGCGCGCTCGACCCTGCTCGTCTTCGGCGGCTCGCTCGGAGCACAGCGGCTCAACGAGGCCTTCAGCGGTGCATGGCAGGACGTCCTGGACGCAGGCTGGCAGCTGCTGCACGTGACGGGGGAGCGGTCGGACCTCCCTGACCCGGGAGTCCCGGGGTACGCGATGCGCCGCTATGTGGACCGCATGGACCTCGCCTTCGCCCTGTGCGACCTGATCGTCTCGCGCGCCGGCGCCGCGACGGTGAGCGAGATCAGTGCGCTCGGCATCCCCGCGGTCTACGTCCCGTACGCGGTCGGCAACGGAGAGCAGGCGCTGAACGCTGCGTCCGCCGTGCGCGCCGGTGCGGCGATCCTGATCCCGGATGCGGAGTTCACGGCCGATCGGGTGCGGTCGGAGGTCGTGCCCCTGCTGGCCGACGAGCGCCGACGGGCGGCGATGACGGATGCTGCGGCATCCGTCGGCATCCGCAACGGCACCCAGAACGTCGTCGCGATGATCGACGAGGCGCTGCGAGGACGCGCGTGATCCGCCGCCGGGTCGTCACCGCCGCGCTGATCCTCTGCGCCGCGGGAGCGATGATGGCCGGATGCGCCTCGGGCCCGGTGGAGCCGGGCTCGGTGCCGACGCCGCAGCCGTTCCTCGATCGGACGCCGCTCCCCTCCTGCGGCGCGATCACCCTGGCGCAGGGCGACGAGATACCCGCAGAGAACCTCGACTGCCTGGAATCGGCCGGTGACGAAGGAGCCGAGCTCTCGGTGACGCGTCCGACGACGGAGGGCGACCCCGTCACGGAGTACTACCGCGTGCTGCCCGGCGGCGGCTGGGAGGCCTACCTCGACGGCAGCATGGACCGCCACGGCGGCCAGTGGTGGTTCACCGATTGCCCCGACGCCCGTGGCCTCGAGGATCTCGCCCAGTGCCGGGGGATTCCGCTCTGATCCGCCCGCCGGCCCGGGCCGTCACGGGACGGTGAAGACCGGCGCGGTCACCTCGGCGATGCAGGGCTCGGCCACCGGCGCCTCCGGGTCGGCGAGGAACGAATTGATCACCACCACGGGGCACGGGTTCTGGAGGATCACCTGGTGGCCGAGGCCCGGAAAGTTCACGACCTGCGACGCGCTCAGGAACGGCGTGGCTGCGTCCTGCCAGTACGGAGCGGTCACCGCATCGAACGTTCCCCCGAGGAACAGCACGGGGACATCGCTGACAGTGTCCGCGTGCGCGTGCTCGTCGGCCGGCGCCACATCCCAGATCTCGCAGTCGGCGAAGAAGCGGGGCACCTGCGGCAGCTGACTGAGCACGGTCTCGGGGAATTCAGGCAGCGCCTCGGACGCGAGCGCGACGACCTCGTCCAGGCTGGTCCGGGGGATGTCCTCGCTGCAGAACACACTCCACTGCAGGCCCAGGCCGACCAGGCCCGCCGCCGGAAGGTACTGGATGACGCTCGACGCGATGCCCGTGCCGTCGCCGGACGCGATCTCGTGGATCAGTTCGGGGAGATCGGCCGAGTAGGCGGGTCCGGTTGCAAGTCGAAGGACGGCGACGTTCGCGAGTTTGTAGCCATCCACCACGACCGAGACGGTCTCTCCCGACGCGGTGGTCACGGGCACGACGAGAGGCTCGGCCTCGAGCCGGTTGATCGTGTCGGTGAATTCAGCCTCGAGGTCGGGATACGCGGCCGCGCATGCCGGCTGCGCGGCGCACGCCGCGTACATCTGGTCGAAGGCGGCGGCAGAAGTCGGCCAGAAGTCAGCGGTCCAGCGGGTGTTGGGCGGCACGACGGAATCCAGCACGACGCTGCGGACGCCCTCAGGATGATCGCGGAGCACCGTCAGGGCGAGCGCGGTGCCATAGGAGACCCCGTACAGGTTCCACTCATCGATGCCCATGGCCACGCGCAGGTCCGCGATGTCCGCCGCGTTCTCCGCGGTGTTGAAGGAGTCGAGCAGCACCCCGTCATCGACGAGGCGGTCGCGGCACGCGGCGGTGGCGGCGTCCGACTTCTCCGCCATAGCCGGATCGGAGGCTGCCAGTCCCACTGCCTCGGCGTAGAAGGCATCCTGCTCGGGACAGGAGAGGAACGGATCACTGTGATACGTGCCGCGCTGGTCGACGAACACCACGTCGTGCTCCGCGTTCATGCCGGCCGCCACCGCGTTCGCGGCGCTGACCAGCGCCGGGGCGCCGGGTCCGCCGTCGAGATAGACGATCGGATCAGACGCGGGTGTCGGCGACACCGCGCGGACGGTGGCGACCGCGATGCGCACGGTCGGGCCGTCCGGGTCGCTGCGCGTCTCGGGGACGGTGAGGTATCCGCACGTGTACTCGGGCCCGAGGTCCAGCAAGTGCGTGCCCTCGACGTTCGGAGTCGGACACGGGGCCTCTTCGTACGAGGCCTCGTACGGCGCGACCGGTTCGGGCGTCGCGGACGGCGTCGCCGCCGGCACGCCCCCGAACGTGCAGCCGAGCACCGAAACCCCGATGAGCGCCAGGGCCGCGGCGAGACTGAACATGCGGAACGAGGACCGGCGAGGTTGATGCACGGACCCGAACTTATTCCCACAGACGAACCCGGCGGAAGGGGCATCATGCGACCGCTCACCGGCCAGCGCGCCGGGACCTCCTCCCAGGTCGCCCAATCTAGGATTGACGGGTCATGATCAGACCCGACCTCAGCCTTCCCATTCCCGAGCACATCGCCGCGGCGCACTTCATCGGCATCGGCGGATCCGGCATGTCGGGGCTGGCCCGGATGTTCCTCGACCGCGGCATCCGCGTGTCCGGCTCGGATCGCGCCGACAGTCAGGCGCTGCGTGATCTGGCGGCACGGGGAGCCACCGTGTTCGTCGGTCACGACGCGGCGAACCTGGGCGACGCGGACACGGTGATCCACACCGGGGCGATCTGGCCGGAGAACCCGGAATTCGTCCTGGCGAAGGAACGGGGGATGCCGGTCATCCACCGTTCGCAGGCGCTGTACTGGCTCATCGGCGGGCGCCGCCTGGTGTCCGTCGCAGGCGCGCACGGCAAGACGACCTCGACCGGCATGATCGTGACCGCGCTGCGGGCGCTCGACGAGGATCCGACGTTCGTGAACGGCGGCGTGATCGCCCAGCTGGGCGCCTCGAGCGCGACCGGCTCGGACGACCTGTTCGTGATCGAGGCCGACGAGTCCGACGGGACCTTCCTGCTCTACGACACCTCGATCGCCCTGATCACGAACGTCGACCCCGACCACCTCGATCACTACGGCACCGACGACGCCTTCGTCGACGCGTTCGCGACATTCGCCAATCGCGCTCGCGAGGCTGTCGTGATCTCCTCCGACGACACGGGAGCGCGCGCCGTCGCCGAGCGCCTGACGCACCCGAACGTGGTCACCTTCGGCGAAGCGGATGAGGCGGACGTGCGCGTCTCGGACGTGCGCACCGATGGCCCGGTCTCGTTCACGATCACTCACGGCGGGGTCTCGGCTGCCGCGCGACTGGCAGTCCCGGGAGCGCACAACGCGATCAACGCGGCCGGTGCGGTGGCGGTGCTGCTCACCCTCGGTCACGGCCTGGAGGCGGCCGTGCGGGCCGTCGAGGGCTTCGAGGGCACCGTCCGCAGGTTCGAGCTGCACGGGGTGCAGCGCGGTGTGAGCGTCTTCGACGACTACGCGCACCACCCGACCGAGGTGGAAGCCGCCCTCGTGGCCGCGCGCACGGTCGTCGGCGACGGACGCATCATCGCGATCCAGCAGCCGCACACCTACTCCCGGACGCAGCAGATGTACCGCGAGTTCGCCCACGTGCTCGAGCAGCACGCCGACCACACGGTGATGCTCGACGTGTACGGCGCCCGCGAAGACCCGGTACCGGGCGTGACCGGCGAGCTGGTCTCGGGCGCCTTCGAAGACCCCGGCCACGTGCACTACGTCGCCGACTGGCAGCAGGCCGCGGACTACACCGCCTCGGTCGCCCGCGACGGCGACTACGTGATCACGCTCGGGTGCGGCAACGTGTACCAGATCATCCCGCAGGTGCTCGATGCGCTCTCGCGCACCGACGGCGCGCAGCCCGAGGGCACGGGGGAGTAGCAGCGCATGCGCCGGCCGACGCCTCTTCCGCCGCCGGCGGACGCATCGACGGATGCCGCCGTCACGGCCGCCGAGCGCGGTTCGGCAGTCGCCGTCGACGAGGACACGGGTGCGGTCGCCCTGCCCGAGGCGGACCGCACCGCAGTCACCGGCGAGGATCGTCCAATCGCGCCGGTCATCCCGCTGACCTCTCCCACGCCCATGCAGCGGCCGGCGGATCTGCCCGAGACGGCAGTCCCGCTCGGAGAGCCGCCGGTGGAGGACCCACCGGTGCGGATCCGCGACGTGTGGGCGGCCGCGCGGGCGCGACGGAAGGCGCTGCGCGCGGAGGTGCGCCGGTTCACCGGCCGGCAGCGCCGCAGACGCCTGCTGTTGCTCGGCGGCGCAGCATCCGTGCTCCTGCTCGTGCTCGTGACGCTCGGCGCCGCGTACAGTCCGCTGTTCGCGGTCGAGCAGATCCGCATCGTCGGGTCCGAGAAGCTCGACACGCTCGCGCTGGAGGCGGCGCTGAAGGACCAGCTCGGCACGCCGCTCCCGCTGGTGGACGAGAGCGCAGTGAAGGCCGTCCTCGTGACGTTCCCCCTTGTGGAGTCCTACACGCTCGAGGCGCGGCCGCCGCACGAGCTCGTCGTTCGCATCGTGGAGCGCACGCCGATCGGGCTCATCCAGACCCGGGCCGGCTACACGCTCGTCGACGCGGCAGGGGTCGCGCTGTCCACGTCCGGGACGCCGGCGCCGGGTCAGCCCCTCGTCACGGTCCAGGGCGGCACCGACTCGCCGGCGTTCACCGCGATCGGGCTCGTCATGCGCTCGCTTCCCGACTCGATCCGCAACCAGGTGACCGCGGTCTCGGCATCCACCCCGGATGACGTGACGCTCACCCTGGGCGGCGCGAACGCGCAGGTCGTGTGGGGCAGCGCGGAGGATTCCGCGATGAAGGCACTTGTGCTGGAGAAGGCCATGGCTGCCCGGCCGCCGGCATCCGTCAGCGTCTACGACGTGTCCTCGCCGCGGGCGATCGTCATCCGCTGAGCCGTCGTCGTGCCCCGATCCGGTCGGTTCCGACCGGGATGTCGCGACACGCCCGCGATGCTCCCGGTCGCGCCGGGGCATCCGCATACTTTCGTGTCCAAGGGAATTGCATACCGAGCATTTCTTTAGACCTCTAGTAGAGGTTGAAGGTTAGAACAGGTCCAGGGCACGGAGGCCGGCATGAGCCAGAACCAGAACTACCTCGCGGTGATCAAGGTCGTCGGCGTCGGCGGTGGCGGCGTGAACGCCGTGAACCGCATGATCGACCTCGGCCTGCGGGGTGTCGAGTTCATCGCGATCAACACCGACGCGCAGGCGCTGCTGATGAGCGACGCCGACGTCAAGCTCGACGTCGGTCGCGAGCTCACGCGCGGTCTCGGTGCCGGCGCCGATCCCGAAGTGGGTCGCCGCGCGGCGGAAGACCACGCCGAAGAGATCGAGGAGGCGCTGCGCGGCGCGGACATGGTCTTCGTCACCGCCGGCGAAGGCGGCGGCACGGGCACCGGCGGCGCTCCGGTCGTCGCGAAGATCGCGAAGTCGATCGGCGCCCTCACGATCGGCGTGGTGACCAAGCCGTTCTCGTTCGAGGGTCGTCGGCGCCAGTCTCAGGCCGAGACGGGAGTCGCCAAGCTCAAGGAAGAGGTCGACACCCTCATCGTCGTGCCGAACGACCGGCTGCTGGAGATCAGCGACCGCGGGATCAGCATGATCGAGGCGTTCGCCACCGCCGACCAGGTGCTCCTCGCAGGTGTCCAGGGCATCACCGACCTCATCACGACCCCGGGTCTGATCAACCTCGACTTCGCCGACGTCAAGTCGGTCATGCAGGGCGCGGGCTCCGCACTCATGGGCATCGGCTCCGCTCGCGGCGCCGACCGCGCGATCAAGGCGGCGGAGCTCGCCGTCGAATCGCCGCTCCTCGAGGCGTCGATCGAGGGCGCCCACGGTGTGCTGCTGTCGATCCAGGGCGGGTCGAACCTCGGCATCTTCGAGATCAACGATGCCGCGCAGCTCGTCAAGGAGGCCGCGCACCCCGAGGCGAACATCATCTTCGGCACCGTCATCGACGACACGCTCGGGGACGAGGTCCGCGTCACGGTGATCGCGGCCGGCTTCGACAGCGGCGAGCCGACGCTTCGCCTCGACCCGGTCACCTCGTCCCGCGTCGTCTCCACCCCGGTGATCCCGGCGACGCCCGCGGTCGATGCCGCCAAGGAGCCGGTGCGCGAGAGCGAGACCGTGTCGGTGGGCGCTGTCGTGCCGGACTCGAGCTACGACTCGGCCTTCGGCGACGACGATCTCGACATACCCGACTTCCTGAAGTAGCAGGCTCGGGAACAGGTGAATCTTGCGGAGCGGCTCGCGGAGGTCGACGCCGGGATCGCGGATGCCGCACGCGCGGCAGGCCGGGACCCGGGCGGGATCACGCGCATCGTGGTGACGAAGTTCCACCCCGTCTCGATCGTCGAGGAGCTCTACGCCCTCGGCGTCCGCGACGTCGGCGAGAACAGGCAGCAGGAGTTCAGCGAGAAGGCCGAGGCGGTCGCGGCTCACGAAGATCTGCGCTGGCATTTCATCGGGCAGGCGCAGACCAACAAGGCCAAGGCGATCAGGGCGGCGGCATCCGTCGTGCACTCGGTCGACAGGGCGAAGATCGCGAACGCCCTCGATGCGGCGGGCGGAGGAGACGCAGCGGCGCTCGATGTGCTGCTGCAGGTCAACCTGACCGACGACCCCGGCCGTGGGGGAGTCGCGCCCGTGGACCTCGAGCGGCTCGCCGAGCACGTCGAGGGATGCCGCACCCTGCGGCTGCGGGGCGTGATGGCCGTCGCGCCGCTCGACGAAGCGCCTGCGGAAGCGTTCGCCCGCCTGTCCGGCTACGCCGACCGGGTCCGCGCGATCGTGCCGGATGCCACCTGGATCTCGGCCGGGATGACTGCCGACTACCCCGAAGCGATCGACGCCGGCGCGACACACCTGCGGATCGGGTCCGCAATCACGGGCCCCAGGCCCGAGCACGGTTAACCTCGGAACACGAGCAGTGAGAATGCAGGAGGATGCGATGTCGAACCCGCTCAAGAAGACCATGGTGTACCTGGGACTCGCTGACGAGGAAGAGGTATACGAGGAGCCCGCTCCGCAGCCGACGGGACGCAAGTCCGCCGCTGTCGAGAAGGCCGCTCCGGTCACGCCTCTGCACCGCCCGACCGTCGTGCGCCAGGTCGCCCCGGCCGCGATCAGCGAGATCCTCACGGTGCATCCGAAGCAGTACCGCGATGCGCAGGTCATCGCCGAGAACTTCCGCGAAGGCATCCCCGTCATCATCAACCTCTCGCAGATGAGCGACGCCGACGCCCGCCGTCTCATCGACTTCGCGAGCGGACTCTCGCTCGGCCTGTACGGGCGCATCGAGCGTGTCACGAGCAAGGTGTTCCTGCTCTCGCCCGAGAACGTCGCCGTCTCGGGTGACGGAGCGGTGGCGCAGGCGGACCCGGAGTCGGTGCCGTTCGCGCAGTAGACATGTGGGGCTCCGCCGGCCGGCTCGCTGGCGCGCCTCCGGTCCGCAGCGCTGATACAGTCGTCCTGTGAATATCGTCGGCGCGATCGCCACGATCCTCAACAGCCTCCTCCTGCTCTACGTGATCGTGCTGCTGGGCCGACTCATCCTCGATTGGATACCGTTCTTCAACCGCGAATGGCGGCCGAAGGGTGCCGGACTGGTTGCGGCGGAGATCGTGTACACGGTGACGGACCCGCCGATCAAGCTCTTCCGTCGATTCATCCCGCCGCTTCGCGTCGGCGGAATCGCGATCGACTTCGGCTTCACGCTGACGATGCTCCTGTGCTTCGTCCTGCTCGCCGTGACGCGCGCCTTCATCCGCTGACATCGTCCCGACGCGCGGGGCGCAGGCCTTCGACACGCTCGTGAGGCGCGGCTATGCTTGCCTGGTACGACCGTCGGATATCGGCGGAGCGGCCCCCGACATCGGCCAGCGACCAGAGCGCTCGAAAGAGGAATCACCATGGCATTGACCCCCGATGACGTCGTCACCAAGCAGTTCCAGCACGTCCGGTTCAAGGAAGGCTTCGATCCGGACGAGGTCGATGACTTCCTCGACGAGATCGTCGTGGAGTGGCGCAAGACGATCGCCGAGAACGACGAGCTGAAGGCGAAGGTCGCGGCATACGAGGCCGGTGGCGAGGCTCCGGCCGTCGCTCAGGCCGAGGTCGTCGAAGCGGCTCCGGCAGCTGCTCCGGCTGAGGCCTTCGACGGCGGAGCGGGCGGCGCGGCTCCTGCTGCAGCCAGCGCGGGCATCATCGAGCTGGCCCAGCGTCTGCACGACGAGCACGTCGCAGAGGGCATCGCCCAGCGCGACAAGCTGGTCGCCGACGCCCAGGCGCAGGCCGCATCCATCGTCAGCGATGCCGAGACGAAGGGTCGCGAAGAGATCGCCCGCCTCGACAAGGAGCGCTCGAGTCTCGAGAGCCGCATCACCGAACTGCGCAACTTCGAGCGCGACTACCGCGCCCAGCTGCGCGGGTACATCGAGGGCAAGCTGCGCGACCTCGAGACCACGGGCACGACGTCGGGTGCGACCCCGGTGTCGGCCATCGGCCTCTAGGCCGGCCTTTGCCAGGCCGAGCCCCCCTGCATAAGGCGGCGGCCGGCACCATCGTCGCGATCCTCGCGGCGCTGGTGCTGGCCGCCGACCAGTTCACGAAGTACCTCGCACTGCAGAACCTGCCGCTCGAAGAGCCGGTGAAGATCTTCGGCGACTTCCTGATCTTCTATCTCGTCAAGAACCCCGGAGCTGCCTTCTCGCTCGGCGAAGGCGTCACGTGGATCTTCACGATCGCGCTGACCGCGGTCGCGGTCGTGATCGTCTGGCTGGCGGCGACCCGGATCGGCTCGAGGATCTGGGCGGTCGTGCTCGGGCTGCTGCTCGGCGGCGTGCTGGGCAATCTCACCGACCGGATGCTGCGCGCGCCGGGCTTCCCGGTCGGCCACGTGATCGACTTCATCAACACGCCCTGGATGATGCCGGCGATCTACAACGTCGCCGACATCTTCATCGTGACGATGATGATCTCGGTGGCGCTGCTGGTGCTCGTCGGCGTGCATCTGGACGGGACTCGCGAGAAGCGCGCCGAGGATGAAACCCTGCTCGGCGAAGGCGACGAGGTTCCGCTCGACGGAGGGGTGACCGGCTTCGAGGGCGACGAGTTCCCGGTCGCAAACCCCGATGCCGGTGCGCCGGCCGACCGCGAGCCGCGTCGCGACGCGGACGGCTGACATGGAATCGCGCAGTCTCCCGGTGCCCGACGGGCTCGACGGGACGAGGGTGGATGCCGCCCTCGCGAAGATGCTCGGGTTCTCGCGCACGTTCGCCGCCGACGTCGCCGACGCGGGCGGCGTCGAGATGGACGGTCGCGTGCTGGCCAAGTCGGACCGGCTTCGCGCGGGTTCGTGGCTCGAGGTGTCGTGGGCGCCGAAGAAGGAGCCGCGCATCGTCCCGGTCGCGGTGCCGGGACTCGGGATCGTCTACAACGACGACGAGATCGTCGTCGTCGACAAGCCCGCCGGGGTCGCCGCCCACCCCTCGCTCGGATGGGACGGCCCCACTGTTCTCGGCGCACTCGCCGCCGGCGGCGTCCGCGTCGCCACCACCGGCGCCGCCGAGCGTCAGGGCATCGTGCATCGGCTCGACGTCGGCACGAGCGGCCTCATGGTGGTCGCCAAGACCGAGCGCGCGTACACGGAGCTCAAGCGAGCGTTCAAGGAGCGCGAGGTGGAGAAGATCTACCACGCAGTCGTGCAGGGCCACCCGGACCCGCTCGCCGGAACGATCGACGCGCCGATCGGCCGGCATCCGTCCCATTCGTGGAAGTTCGCGGTCGTTCCGGACGGCAAGGACTCGGTGACCCACTACGAGACCCTCGAGGCGTTCCCCCGCGCGGCGCTGCTGGAGATCCACCTCGAGACCGGGCGAACGCATCAGATCCGCGTGCACATGGCCGCGCACCGGCACCCGTGCGTCGGCGACCCGCTCTACGGCGGCGACCCGACCCTTGCGGCGCGCCTCGGCCTGACCCGGCAGTGGCTGCACGCGCGACAGCTGTCGTTCGCGCACCCCGGGACGGGCGACCAGGTGACGTTCATCTCGGAGTACCCTGCCGACCTCGCACACGCACTCGAGGTGCTGCGCGGGGACTGAACTCGCACGCGCATGTATCGCGCCGGGGGAAGCGCGCTCTTCCTTCATGACACCCGTGAGGAGGGCATCATGAACGACATCACATACACTGCGAGCCGCCTCGCGGTCCACCGAGACCACGAGCTGGCGCTCGCCGTCGAGCAGCGCCGCGTCATCGCCGAGCGCACTGCGGACTGCGTGCCACCGCCGGTGCGCGAGCAGCCCCGCGTCCGGTTCCCGCGCCTTCGGCTCCCGCACGTGCGGTTCCCGCGCGCTGCGCACCCGGCGATCTGACGCTTCGCGACGCACTCCCTCCCACCCATCCGGGTGGGAGGGAGTGCCGCGTCGGATGCCGGTGGCACGATGGCGGTATGACGATCGAGGTTCGCGCGGCGAGCGAATTCGCCGATGTCAAGACGATGCTCGGCCCGAAGCGAGCCGACGCGAACGTGTGCTGGTGCCTGAGCTATCGGCTCCCGTCGAAGGAGAATCAGGCGCTCACCGGAACGGCCCGTGGTCGCAAGGTCTCCGCGCTCATGCGGCAGGGTCCACCGGGCGTGCTCGCCTACGACGGCGACGAGGTCGTCGGCTGGGCCGCTGTGCACCCGCGCGCCGACACCGCCTTCGCCACGAACCGCAGGATCCCGCACGTCGACGACCTCGAGGTGTGGTCGCTCTGGTGCGTCCGCGTGCGGCCGGGCCACCGCGGCGAAGGGATCTCCCACGCCCTGGTGGAGGGGGCGGTGGCCTTCGCGCGGGACGCGGGTGCTCCTGCGATCGAGGCCTATCCGGTCGACAACGGCGGCGCCAAGGTGGATCTGACGATGGGCTACGTCGGCACCAAGCGCCTCTTCGAGAAGGCCGGCTTCTCGAAGGCCGCTGACACCGATTCGGTGCTCAACGGCTTTCCGAGGGTGCTGATGCGTCTGGATCTGCGCTGAGTGATCCGTGCTCGCGCCCGCCCTCGAAGACCGCGGCGGGTCGGTCGGCGACGGCGAGTGCGACCCTCCGTCGCATGTCGTCGTCGAGAAGATCGAGGGTGGCGGGCTCGAGGCGGTACCAGCGCACCGAGGTCATCTCACCGTCGGCCGGGTACGGCTCACCGCTCAGCCACGAGCAGCGGAAGGTCAGATCGAGGTAGTCGGACTGGTCGCCGTTCTCATACGTGATCCGTGGAATCTGGTGGACCCAGACGAGGCGCTCCGCGCGGATGACGACGCCGGCCTCCTCGAGTGCCTCGCGGCACGCGGCATCCGCCGGCTCCTCGCCCGGATCGACGATCCCGGTGACCGGCGTGAGCGCGCCGTTGTCGCTGCGGCGGCCGAGGAGGATCTCGTCGCGGCGCACCACCACCGCGGTGACGCCCGCAAGGGGGATCGGCATGTGCCCGATGTGGCGGCGGAGTTCGACGATGAAGTCGGGGATCGGCATCCGGCCAGCCTATTCGCGCTCGTCCGAGCCTTCCCGGCGTTCCCCGTCCGACGCGTCGTCGGCCGAAGGTAGTCTCGATCCGTGACAGCCGACTCCTTCGTTCACCTTCATGTTCACAGTGAATATTCGATGCTCGACGGGGCCGCGCGGATCAAGCCGCTGATCGAGGAGGCGGCGAGCCAGGGGATGCCGGCGATCGCCGTCACCGACCACGGCAACACCTTCGGGGCGTTCGAGTTCTACAAGACGGCGACCGAGGTCGGGGTCAAGCCGATCATCGGCATGGAGGCCTACGTCACCCCCGGGACGCACCGTGCCGACAAGGCGCGCGTGCGGTGGGGGAGCCCCGACCAGAACGACGACGACGTCGCGGGCTCGGGCGCGTACACCCACATGACCCTCCTCGCAGAGAGCGACGAGGGGCTGCACAACCTGTTCCGGATGTCGTCGTACGCCTCGCTCGAGGGCTACTACTTCAAGCCGCGCATCGACCGCGAACTGCTGCAGACCTACTCGAAGGGCGTCATCGCCACGACGGGGTGCGTCGGCGGCGAGGTGCAGACGCGCCTGCGCCTGGGTCAGTACGACGCGGCGAAGGCGGCGGCCGCGGAGTTCCGCGACATCTTCGGCAAGGACAACTTCTACGCCGAGATCATGGATCACGGCATCGACATCGAGCGGCGCACGATGAACGACCTCCTGCGCCTCGCGAAGGAGCTCGACCTTCCTCTGGTCGCGACCAACGACCTGCACTACACGCACCAGCACGACGCGGGCAGCCACGCCGCCCTCCTGTGCGTGCAGTCGGGGTCGACCCTCGACGATCCGAAGCGCTTCAAGTTCGAGGGCGAGGAGTTCTACCTGAAGTCGCCCGCGCAGATGCGCCACATCTTCCGCGACAATCCCGAAGCGTGCGACAACACCCTCGCGATCGCCGAGCGCGCCGATATCCGCTTCGACACGAGCGCGAACTACATGCCGCGCTATCCCGTGCCGGCGGGAGAGACCGAGCAGAGCTGGTTCGTCAAGGAGATCGAGCGCGGTCTGCATGTCCGATACCCGGCCGGTGTCCCGGCCGAGGTCCGCGCCCGAGCCGACTTCGAGACCGACGTCATCGTGCAGATGGGCTTTCCCGGCTATTTCCTGGTGGTCGCCGACTTCATCAACTGGGCCAAGGAGAACGGCATCCGCGTCGGGCCCGGCCGCGGATCCGGCGCGGGTTCGATGGCCGCCTACGCGATGCGCATCACCGACCTCGACCCGCTGCAGCACGGCCTCCTGTTCGAGCGGTTCCTGAATCCGGACCGCGTATCGATGCCCGACTTCGACATCGACTTCGACGATCGTCGCCGCGGCGAGGTGATCCAGTACGTCACCCAGAAGTACGGCGACGAGCGCGTGGCGCAGATCGTCACGTACGGCACGATCAAGGCCAAGCAGGCGCTGAAGGATGCCGGTCGTGTGCTCGGATTCCCGTTCAGCATGGGCGAGAAGCTCACCAAGGCGATGCCGCCCTCGGTGATGGGCAAGGACATGCCGCTGGAGGGCATGTTCGACAGGGATCACCCGCGGTTCAAGGAGGCCTCCGAGTTCCGGGCCCTCATCGAGACGGATGCCGAGGCCAAGACGGTCTTCGACACCGCGGTGGGGCTGGAGAACCTCAAACGCCAGTGGGGCGTGCACGCCGCCGGCGTGATCATGTCGAGCGAGCCGCTGATCGACATCATCCCGATCATGAAGCGCGAGCAGGACGGCCAGATCGTCACGCAGTTCGACTACCCGGCGTGCGAGTCGCTCGGGTTGATCAAGATGGACTTCCTGGGGCTGCGCAACCTCACGATCATCGACGACGCGCTCGATAACATCATCGCCAACCGCGGAGAGAAGCTCGTGCTCGAAGACCTCGCGCTCGACGATGTCGCCTCGTACGAACTGCTTGCGCGCGGAGACACGCTCGGCGTGTTCCAGTTGGACGGCGGCCCGATGCGGAGCCTCCTGCGGCTGATGAAGCCTGACAACTTCGAGGACATCTCGGCCGTCCTGGCGTTGTACCGGCCCGGTCCGATGGGCGTCAACTCCCACACGAACTACGCGCTCCGCAAGAACGGACTGCAGCAGATCGAGCCGATCCACCCCGAGCTCGAGGAGCCGCTGGCAGATGTGCTCGGGACCACGTACGGGCTCATCGTGTATCAGGAGCAGGTCATGGCCGCGGCGCAGAAGCTCGCCGGCTTCAGCCTCGGCCAGGCCGACATCCTCCGCCGCGCGATGGGCAAGAAGAAGAAGTCCGAGCTCGACAAGCAGCAGGAGGACTTCTTCGGCGGCATGACCGTCAACGGCTACAGTCCTGCCGCGCAGAATGCGCTGTGGAAGGTGCTCGAGTCGTTCGCCGACTATGCGTTCAACAAGGCGCACACGGCGGCGTACGGCCTGATCGCGTACTGGACCGCGTACCTGAAGGCGCACTATCCGGCCGAGTACATGGCGGCGCTGCTGACCAGCGTCGGCGACGCGAAGGACAAGCTGGCGGTGTACCTGAACGAGTGCCGCCGGATGGGCATCAAGGTCCTGCCGCCTGACGTGGGGGAGTCCATCCGGTACTTCGCCGCCGTCGGCGAAGACATCCGATTCGGGTTGGGCGCCGTGCGCAACGTCGGAGCGAACGTCGTCGACTCCATCGTGGCGGCCCGCCAGGACGCGGCATTCGAGTCGTTCCACGACTTCCTCACCAAGGTGCCCGTGCACGTCGCGAACAAGCGCACGGTCGAATCGCTCATCAAGGCTGGCGCGTTCGACTCGCTCGGATCGACGCGGCGTGCGCTCATGGAGATCCACGAGGATGCGACCGAAGCCGCCGTCGAGGTCAAGCGCAAGGCGGCGACGGGTGCGATCGGATTCGACTTCGACAGCCTGTACGACCAGACCGAGGAGCCCCTTCCGGCCAAGGTGCCGGATCGCCCGGAGTGGACGAAGAAGGACAAGCTCGCATTCGAGCGCGAGATGCTCGGCCTCTACGTGTCGGACCACCCGCTCGCCGGGCTCGAGATCCCGCTCGCGAAGCATGCGTCGATCAGCATCCACGACCTGCTCGCATCGGAGGACCTGAGCGACGGCGACCAGGTGACCGTCGCCGGACTCGTCACGAGCGTGCAGCACCGGGTCGCCAAATCCAGCGGCAACCCCTACGGCCTGATCACCGTCGAGGACTTCAACGGCGAGGTCACCGTCATGTTCATGGGCAAGACCTACACCGAGTTCCAATCCGTGCTGCAGGGGGACGCGATCCTGGTCGTCCGCGGCCGGATCTCGCGGCGCGACGACGGACTGAACCTGCACGCGGTCTCGGCGCTCTCGCCCGATCTCGGATCGGTGGACGCCACGGGTCCGCTCGTACTCGTCATGCCCGAGCGGCGGGCGAGCGAGGCGACGATCGAGGAGCTCCTGCAGACGCTGAAGCGCCACGGGGGAGAGACCGAGGTCACCGTGAAGCTGCATTCCGGGTCGACCGCAAAAGTCTTCGAGGTGCCGCATCAGGTGCGCGTGACCGCGGATCTGTACGGCGAGCTGAAGGGTCTGCTCGGCCCGCAGTGCCTCGGCTGACGCACCCCGGCGCAGCCTGTCAAGACCCCCCGCGCATCGCCTCCGTCTCATCGGCATCTCATTCGCCGCCGGTAGTATCGGGACGGTGCGCACCGCGAAAGCGGCAGGAAAGGATCATCGTGACTGACGACCGACTGGACGAGAACCCCGAGATCGGCGAAAGCGTCGAAGAGACTGCTCCGCAGGAGCGACCGCAGTACGGAGTGGGACCCTTCTCGGTGCGGGAGGTGGCGCTGGTCGGCGTCTGGCTCGTCGCATTCGTCGTGTCGTTCTTCTCGATCGCCAGCGAGCAGGCGATGTCGCAGCTGCTGTTCGGCGGCTCGGTCTGGTCGAACGGGCTGGACTGGATCCTCACGATCGGCGCGCCCACAGTCGCGGTCTTCCTGATCATCCTGCGACGCTTCTCACCCGACGGCATCCGCCGGGTCGGCTCGCTCGGCGTCGATCAGTTCGCCTCAGTCGCCTTCTCCGTCTCCGCGGTCGTGTGGCTCACGGTGTTGTGGCGCGACATCGCCGTGGCGATCCAGACCGGGTTGTGGATCTACGGCTGGGTCGTGTGGGTCGAGCTCGTGCTCATGCTCGCCGGCGTCGTCCTGACCGTGGCAGCGCCGTTCATCCCGCCGTTCTCCGAGGACTTCACAGGTCGCCGCGAGATCGTCGCACACCGCAACGCCCGGCCGATCCGCGCCGTTTCGCCGCGCCCCGCCCGTCCGCCGCGCGAGGCCGCCGCCGACGCCGACACCGACACCGCCGCGTTCGCGACCGGCGCGTACGCGCAGAGCGACTACGCCCAGCCCGCCTCGACCGAGTCCGGGTACACCGAGCAGGATGCGTGGGCGCCGGCGCAGACGCGCGACACGTTCGAGCCGGTCGACGCCGAGACCGAGCCTCCGTCCGCCGCGAAGGCGTTCTGGGCGCTCACGCCTGAAGAGCGCGATGTCGTCGACGAGCGGGGCGTGCCGATCTTCCGCGTCGGGCCGACCGCATGGGCGCTCGTGCTCGAAGACCGCGGTGAGGTGTTCGTCGTGCGCAACGAGGACGGCCGGGTCGGCTACTTGCACGATGTGTCCGGTGTGACGCGCGGCTGAGCCGCGCGGCCGCCCGCGATAGCGTAAACCCATGCTCCGCACGATCGACCTGCGCGGTCGCGCCCTCACTCCCGCCGAGCTCCTCGCTGCGGTGCCGCGGGCCACGGCGGCGCGCGAAGAGGCCCTCACCGTGGCGGCCACCCTCGTCGCCGACGTCGCCGAGCGCGGCGAAGACGCGCTGCGGGCGCAGGCAGAGCGGTTCGACGGGGCGACCGGACACGACATCCGGGTCCCGGCCGCGCATCTGGATGAGGCTCTCACCGGTCTGGACCCGCGCGTGCGGGCTGCCCTCGAGGAGGCGATCACCCGGGTCCGGAAGGCCTCCGCCGCGCAGATCCCGCCGGCGACCGCGACCCAGATCGCGCCGGGGGCCCGTGTCGTGCAGCGCTGGCAGCCGGTGCGGCGGGTCGGACTCTACGTTCCGGGCGGCAAGGCCGTGTACCCGTCGAGCGTCGTCATGAACGTCGTGCCCGCGCAGGTCGCCGGCGTCGCCGAGGTCGCACTGGCGTCGCCGCCGCAGCGCGCGCACGACGGGCGGGTGCACCCCGTGATCCTCGCCGCCGCCCGTCTGCTCGGCATCGACGAGGTGTATGCGATGGGAGGCGCGGGAGCCATCGGCGCGTTCGCGTACGGCGTCGCGAGCCTGGGACTCGGTCCGGTGGACGTGGTGACCGGTCCGGGCAACAACTTCGTCGCCGCGGCCAAGCGCGCCGTCGCCGGAGTCGTGGGGACGGATGCCGAGGCCGGTGCGACGGAGATCCTGATCGTCGCCGACGACTCGGCCGACGCGGGCCTGGTCGCCGCGGATCTGATCAGCCAGGCAGAGCACGACGAACAGGCATCGGCCGTCCTGGTGACGGCATCGGCAGCCCTCGCCGAGGCGGTCGTCGCCGAGATCGTGCCGCGCGCCGCGCGCACGCGGCACGCCGAACGCGTCGCGGCCGCGCTCGGCGGGCCGCAGTCGGCGATCGTGCTGGTCGACGACCTCGCCGCAGCGACGGCTTTCAGCAACGCGTATGCGCCCGAGCACCTCGAACTGCACCTCGCCGACCCGGACCCGGAGCCGTTCGTCCACGCGGGCGCGATCTTCGTGGGCCCGGATTCGCCGGTCAGCCTCGGCGACTACCTCGCGGGGAGCAACCACGTACTGCCCACCGGCGGGCAGGCCCGCTATGCCGCAGGCCTGTCCGCGGCGACGTTCCTGCGCCCCCAGCAGATCATCGACTACGATCGCGCGGCGCTCGCGCAGGTGAGGGACGGCGTCGTCACGCTGGCCCAGGCCGAGGACCTTCCGGCGCACGGTGAGGCCGTCGAGGCGCGCTTCGAGGGACCGCCCCGCTGACGGGCGATTGGCGTAGTCTGTCCAGGCCATGCATTGCCCGTTCTGCCGTCATCCCGACTCGCGTGTCATCGATTCGCGGACCAGTGACGACGGCCTCAGCATCCGCCGCCGTCGCCAGTGCCCCGAATGCGGCGGGCGGTTCTCCACGATCGAGACCGCGAGCCTGAATGTCATCAAGCGGTCTGGTGTGATCGAGTCGTTCAGTCGCGAGAAGGTCATGTCGGGCGTGCGGAAGGCCTGCCAGGGCAGGCCCGTCACCGAGGGCGACCTCGCGGTGCTCGCGCAGAAGGTCGAAGAGTCCGTGCGCCAGACCGGGTCCTCGCAGGTCGACACGAACGAGATCGGCCTCGCGATCCTCGGTCCGCTTCGCGAACTGGACGAGGTCGCCTACCTCCGCTTCGCGAGCGTGTACCAGGCGTTCGACTCGCTCGAGGACTTCGAGTCGGCGATCGGGCAGCTCCGAGCGGATCACCGTACGGACGCGTCGGTTCCCGCCGACTCCTGAGGCCCGCACGCGAGCCGATAGCCTGGAGGCGATGTATCCCCTCCTCTTCCGGACCGTCCTCGCGCGCATGGATCCCGAGTCCGCGCACCACATGGCCATGGTCGTCATCCGGCTGCTCGGTGTCCCGCCGTTCTCCTGGGTGACGCGCGCACTCACGCGACCCGCACCGGAGCTGAAGACCACCGCGCTCGGCCTGGAGTTCGAATCGCCGTTCGGCGTCGCCGCCGGCTTCGACAAGGACGTGCGCGCCGCGAAGGGGCTGCACGCCCTCGGATTCGGGCACATCGAGGTCGGCACGATCACCGCGATCCCGCAGTCGGGCAACCCGCGACCGCGGCTGTTCCGGCTCATCCCGGATCGCGCCGTGATCAACCGGATGGGCTTCAACAACCACGGTGCGGAGGCCGCCGCGATCCGCCTCCGGAAGCTCCGGCGCCGGTCCGGGCGCGCGGTGATCGGCGTCAACATCGGCAAGAGCCGGGTGGTCGACGTCGCCGACGCGGCGGCCGACTACGTGCGGAGTGCGGCGCTCCTCGCGCCGCTCGCGGACTACCTCGTCGTGAACGTGTCATCGCCCAACACGCCCGGCCTGCGCGGGCTCCAGGCGGTGGCGACGCTGCGGCCCCTGCTGGAGGCGGTGCGCGACGCCGCAGGCGCAACCCCGCTGCTCGTCAAGATCGCCCCTGACCTGCCCGACGATGAGGTCGAAGAGATCGCGCGTCTCGCGGTCGACCTCGGCTTGTCCGGTCTGATCGCCACCAACACGACCATCTCGCGGCAGGGCCTGCACACGGATCCGGTCATCGTCGAGGCGGCGGGCGACGGCGGCCTGTCCGGTTCACCGCTGAAGGGCCGCGCGCTGGAAGTCCTCCGGCTCGTCCGTGGGGTCGTCCCGGCGGAGTTCGTGGTGATCTCAGCCGGCGGGGTCGAGACAGCCGCAGACGTGCGGGTGCGACTGGATGCCGGTGCCGACCTGGTGCAGGGCTATACGGCGTTCCTGTACCGGGGCCCACTGTGGGGGCGGCAGATCAACAGGGGACTGGCGCGCCGCTAGCCTCAGACCGGGTGCTGACCGCGCTTGACCTGCGGCTTGGGCAGACGCATGAAGCGCATCTGGATGATCCGCATCGCCCCGTACCAGCCGAGGCCCTTCTCCATGCGGTCGCCGAACTTCTTGCGCGCGGCCTGCTTGATCCTGATCGACGCGATGATCATGTCGCCGATCACGAACAGGATGAAGATCCAGAGTCCGATGAACGAGTAGTACTGGATCGCCGGGACCGGGACGAACGTCGCCAGGATCACGAGCACCATCGCGGGCATGACCGCCTCGCCGAGGTGCCATCCCGAGTCGATGAAGTCGCGCACGAAGCGGCGCTGCGGACCCTTGTCGCGGGCCGGGAGGTACCTGTCCTCACCGGCGGCCATGCCGATGCGGGCCTTCTCGCGCTGCGAGGCCATGTCCGCCTTCGCACGCGCCTTGGCCTCCTTCGTGTCGGCCACCAGCGGACGCTTGCGGGCCGCCTCCTGCTCGGCGCGGGTCGGCGTCGCGCGACCCTTGCCGCCGGCCGACGAATCGGCGGGAGCGTCGGCGGGGACGGGGGCAGCGGGTGTCTTGGCCACGATGGAACCTCGGAGTCTCGAAGGGGAAGCACCTTAAGATTACCCGCATGAACACTGAGCTCACCCGACAGGATGCTGTGCGCGAAGCCGCGGCATCCGGCATCCCCGCCGCCCTCGCCGACCTCGGCGCCCTCGTCCGCATTCCGTCGGTCGCGTTCCCCGGGTTCGACACGGCTCAGGTGCAGCGCAGCGCGGAGGCCGTCGCGGCGCTGGTGGAGGGGCTCGGGCTGTTCGAGAACGTCGAGATCCGTCGCGCCGCCATCCCCGATTCCGACGAGATCGGCCAGCCTGCCGTGCTGGCGACCAGGGCCGCCCGCAACGGCCGGCCGACGATCCTGCTGTACGCGCATCACGACGTGCAGCCGGTCGGCGACGAGGCGCTGTGGGAATCCACGCCCTTCGAGCCGACGGTCCGGGACGGCCGCCTGTACGGCCGCGGCGCCGCCGACGACAAGGCCGGCGTGATGGCCCACGTCGGCGCCCTCCGCGCGCTGAAGGAGGCGCTGGGCGAGGACTTCGACCTCGGCGTCGCACTGTTCATCGAAGGCGAGGAGGAGGCCGGCTCGCGCTCATTCGCCCAGTTCCTCTCCGACAACGCAGACGCGCTCCGCGCCGATGTGATCGTCGTCGCCGACTCGGGCAACTGGGACGCGCGCACCCCCGCTCTGACCGTGTCGCTGCGGGGCAACACCCGGTTCACGCTCCGCGTCCGCACGCTCGAGCACGCATCGCACTCGGGCATGTTCGGAGGGGCGGTGCCGGACGCGATGATGGCGACGGTGAAGTTGCTCGCGACCCTGTGGGACGAGGACGGCACGGTCGCCGTTGCGGGTCTCACGGAGCGGGATGCCGAGACCCCGGCCTACAGCGAGGAGACGCTGCGCGACGAGTCGGGTCTGCCGGCGGGTGTCAGCCCGATCGGCAGCGGCACGATCCTCAGCCGTATCTGGAACAAACCGTCCATCACGGTGACCGGGATCGATGCGCCGAGTGTCGTGCACGCGTCCAACACCCTCAGCCCCGAGATCTCGGTCGTGATCAGCGCACGCATCGCTCCGGGTCAGCCCGCGCGCGAGGCGTACGCGGCGATCGAGGCGCACCTGCGCGCACACGCGCCATTCGGGGCCGAGCTCGCGTTCACCGATCAGGATTACGGCGACGCCTTCCTGGTGGACACGAGCGGATGGGCGGTCGACACCGCGCTGAAAGCGATGCACGAGGCGTACGGCGTCGAGCCGGTGCAGATCGGCGTCGGAGGCTCGATCCCGTTCATCGCGGATCTGGTGCGCGAGTTCCCCGCCGCGCAGATCCTCGTGACGGGGGTGGAGGATCCGCATGCCCGGGCGCACAGCCCGAACGAGTCGCTGCATCTCGAGACGTTCCGCAACGCGGTGGTGGCGGAGGCGCTGCTCCTGGAGAAGCTGGACGCGCGCGGCGGCACTGCCTAGACACGCGGCAAGCGGAGCCGGCTGCGCATCGTGAGGCGTAGAATCGAAGCATCTCGCCGCGCACTGCCCATACCGACTCAGGCGAACCCATCAGGAGGAGTGCCATGACCGACACTGCACTGTCGACCGATCAGTCCGTTCGCGAACACGGCGTCGGGCTCACCGAGGCCGCCGCTCTGAAGGTGAAGAGCCTGCTCGAGCAGGAGGGTCGCGACGACCTCCGCCTGCGTGTCGCCGTTCAGCCGGGCGGATGCAGCGGCCTGATCTACCAGCTGTACTTCGACGAGCGCTACCTCGACGGCGACAAGACCGTCGATTTCGGCGGTGTCGAGGTCATCGTCGACGACATGAGCGTTCCGTACCTCGACGGCGCGAAGATCGACTTCAAGGACACGATCTCGGAGCAGGGCTTCACGATCGACAACCCCAATGCAGCCGGCAGCTGCGCGTGCGGCGACAGCTTCCACTGACGCACTTTCCGACATCAGGCCCGTGCCCGCTCTCCAGCGGCCGGGCCTGATTTCGCACCCCACCACACCCACGCAACCTGGGCGGATGGCCTGAATCCGTTGGGAGGTTGCCCTAGACTGGCGATGTCTGAAACACGTCCGGAAAGGTGCATTGTGCCCGTCAGTCGAGTGCCCTCGAAACGCCGCCTCCGGTGGACTGTTCTTCCCATCGGGATCGCCACGGCCGCCATCCTCGCCGGATGCACTCCGACGGAGCTCCACGGATATCTCCCCGGCTTCACCGCAGACGGAACGCCGGCGACGAACCACACGGACATGGTCGCGGGACTCTGGGTCAACTCCTGGATCGTCCTCCTCGCCGTGGGTGTGATCACCTGGGGCCTGATGGGCTGGGCCGCGATCGCGTACCGCCGGCGCAAGGGTCAGGTGGGCCTGCCGGTCCAGCTGCGCTACAACATGCCGATCGAGATCTTCTACACGATCGTGCCGCTGATCCTCGTGATCGGCTTCTTCGCCTTCACGGCTCGTGACCAGACCATCCTCGAGACGCAGACCGAAGACCCGGACGTGTCGATCATCGCGATCGGCAAGCAGTGGGCGTGGGACTTCCAGTACAACGGCGAGGACGAGGACGGCTCCGATGCCGTCTGGAGCATGGGCGTCCAGGCTCAGCCCGCTGCGAACGGCGACGTCGACCAGGAGCGCCTGCCGACCCTGTACCTGCCGGTCGACAAGTCGGTGAAGATCCTGCTGCAGTCGCGCGATGTGATCCACTCGTTCTGGGTCATCGACTTCCTGTACAAGAAGGACATGTACATCGGTCGCGACAACTACTGGTCGTTCACCCCGACCCGCGAGGGCACCTACGCCGGCAAGTGCGCCGAGCTGTGCGGTGAGTACCACTCCGCGATGCTCTTCAACGTGAAGGTGGTCAGCGAAGCCGAGTACGAGGACTACCTCGCCACGCTGCGCGAGGCCGGCCAGACGGGCGACATCAACGACGAGTACGACCGGCTGGCGAATGAGCCCGGCACGGGCGGGACGCCTCAGAACGAAGAGGGAGACAACTGATCATGGCGACCACGCTTCCACTGCAGGAGAACACGCCGGGTCGCCCGACGACGCTCCCTCCCCGGCAGGCCGCACTGCTCAGTCGCTCGCGCGTCGAGCAGAAGGGCAACATCATCGTCAAGTGGATCACCTCCACTGACCACAAGACGATCGGCTACCTGTATCTGATCGCTTCGGTGCTCTTCTTCATGCTCGGCGGTGTGATGGCGCTCATCATGCGCGCCGAGCTGTTCGAGCCGGGGATGCAGATCATCCCGACGAAGGAGCAGTACAACCAGCTCTTCACCATGCACGGCACGATCATGCTGCTCATGTTCGCGACGCCGCTGTTCGCGGGGTTCGCGAACGTGATCATGCCGCTGCAGATCGGCGCTCCCGACGTCGCGTTCCCGCGTCTGAACGCATTCGCCTTCTGGCTGTTCCTCTTCGGCTCCACCCTCGCCGTCGCCGGTTTCCTCACCCCGCAGGGTGCGGCCGCGTTCGGATGGTTCGCCTATCAGCCCCTCGCGAATGCCAGCTTCTCGCCCGGCGTGGGCGGCAACCTCTGGATGCTCGGACTCGGCATGAGCGGTTTCGGCACGATCCTCGGCGCGGTGAACTTCATCACGACGATCATCACGATGCGCGCCCCCGGCATGACGATGTGGCGCATGCCGATCTTCTCGTGGAACACCCTGGTCACCAGCATCCTGGTCCTGATGGCGTTCCCGGTGCTGGCCGCGGCGATCCTGGCGGCTGCCGCAGACCGCGTGCTCGGCGCGCACATCTACGACCCTGCCAACGGCGGCGTGCTGCTCTGGCAGCACCTGTTCTGGTTCTTCGGGCACCCCGAGGTGTACATCATCGCGCTGCCGTTCTTCGGCATCATCTCCGAGGTCCTGCCGGTGTTCAGCCGCAAGCCGATCTTCGGATACAAGACCCTCGTCTACGCGACGATCGCGATCGCCGCGCTCTCCGTGGCGGTCTGGGCGCACCACATGTACGTCACGGGCGCCGTGCTGCTGCCGTTCTTCGCCCTCATGACGATGCTGATCGCGGTGCCCACCGGCGTGAAGATCTTCAACTGGATCGGCACGATGTGGCGAGGCTCGGTGACGTTCGAGACGCCGATGATGTTCTCGCTGGGCTTCCTTGTGTCGTTCGTCTTCGGCGGCCTGACCGGCGTGATCCTGGCGTCCCCGCCGCTGGACTTCCCGCTGTCGGACTCCTACTTCGTCGTCGCGCACTTCCACTACGTCGTGTTCGGCACCGTCGTGTTCGCGATGTTCGCGGGCTTCTACTTCTGGTGGCCGAAGTGGACCGGCAAGATGCTCAACGAGCGTCTCGGCATGGTGCACTTCTGGATGCTGTTCATCGGCTTCCACATGACCTTCCTCATCCAGCACTGGCTGGGTGTCGACGGCATGGCCCGTCGGTACGCGGACTACTCCACCGCCGACAACTGGGCGTGGGAGAACCAGGTGTCGACCATCGGCGCCATGATCCTCGGCGCATCGATGATCCCGTTCCTGTTCAACGTCTGGATCACCGCGCGCAAGGCGCCGAGGGTGACCGTGAACGATCCGTGGGGCTACGGCGCATCGCTCGAATGGGCGACCTCCTGCCCGCCGCCGCGGCACAACTTCACGTCGATCCCGCGCATCCGCAGCGAGCGGCCGGCGTTCGATCTCAATCACCCCGAGGCCGGCATCCCGGTCGGCGTAGGCCCTGCGAAGGATGCCCCCGCCGCCCCGGTCGTCGACGTCGAGACGGAAGAGGTCAAGTAGATGCGCACCAACACCGGCCTGTGGTGGCTGCTGTCCGCCTTCTTCCTGCTGATGGCGGTCACCTACACCGTCTGGAACATCCTCGCCCACCCGCAGCTGCCGGTCGTGAACGCGATCGAGTGGGTCGGCTCCGTCGCGCTGCTGTTCACGTGCCTGATGGGCGCCCTGATCGCCTTCTACGTCGGTCGCGTCCACCACGCTCAGGGCGGCGAGCTGCCCGAGGACGTGCTCACCTCTGACATCGACGACGGCGACCCCGAGCTCGGCGAGTTCAGCCCGTGGTCGTGGTGGCCGATCATCCTCGCCTCCTCGGCGGCGCTCGGCATGATGGGCCTTGCGATCGGAACCTGGCTGTTCCCGATCGGACTCGCCGTTTTCGTCGTCGCCATCGTCGGCTGGGTCTACGAGTACTACCGCGGATACTTCGCGCGCTGAGGCCCGCATCCCCGTGTCGGTCCGACTGACGGCGGCCGCCGTCTCCGACGTCGGCTCGTTCCGCGCGGTGAACCAGGATGCGGCGTTCACAGCGCCGTGGGGGGCGGCGGTGGCCGACGGCGTCGGGGGAGGCCCGTCCGGCGATCTGGCCTCGGCGGCGCTCGTGCACCGGCTGGTGGCCGGACGGATGATCCGGCCGGATGCCGAGACGCTCGCCGTGCGGATCCGCGAGGCAAACTGGGACCTGCGCGCTCACGCCGAGCGTGATGAGTCGCTGCGTGGGATGGCGACGACGTTCACCGGGCTGTTCGTCTCGCAGAGCGGGCGCCTGCTGCTCGCGCACACCGGCGACTCCCGTGCCTACCTGCTGCGAGCGGGAACGCTCACCCGCGAGACGAGAGACGACTCGTTCGTCCAGGCGCTCCTGGACCACGGGCTGATCGCGCCTGAAGCGGCGGCGACCCATCCGCGGCGGAACGTCATCACCGCTTCGCTGCACGGCTCTGAGGGCGACGTGGTGACCGTCGTCGACCGCGAGGCACGCGTCGGCGACCGGTGGCTCCTGTGCAGCGACGGCGTCACGGACGACCTGCCGGATGAGCTGCTCTCGACCGTGCTGCGCACCCCGGCATCACCGGAGGACGCCGCACGGCGGCTCGTCAGGCTCGCTCTGGAGGCGGGCTCGCACGACAACGTCACGGCGGTCGTGTGCGATGTGGATGCCGACGTCGTGGGCTCGGACCGCGTGCCGGCGACCTTCCACGGCGCCGCTGCTGAGCGCTTCTGCGAAGAGCTCGATCCGGACTAGCCGGCGACCGGCGTGCGCACCACCATGACCTGCGCGTCGAAGGTGCGGGGGCGTGCGCCCTCGTCGTTCTCGGTCGGCTGACCTTCGCGTATCCAGTACTCGTAGCCGCCGATCATCTCCTTGACCGAGAACCCCAGCTTCGCGAACTCGAGCGCCCCCTTCGCGCCGCCGTTGCAGCCCGGGCTCCAGCAGTAGACGACCACTGGCACCTGCGGGTCGAGTTCGAGCGGGGCTCGCTCTGCGATCTCCTGGTGGCGGAGGTGGATCGCACCGGAGATGCGACCCTGCGACCACGCTTCGTCACCCCGCACATCGACGAGCACGAACCGCTCGCCGGCCTTCTGTGCGGCGTACACGTCCGAGGCATCCGTCTCGAGGGCGAGCTTGGCGGAGAAGTAGGCGATCGCGTCTGTCATCCCCCCACGCTACGCCGTGGCGGATGCGACACCCTCGCCTTCCGCGGTCACCGGACCGCGGATTCCTGCCGATGTGCACGCACACGCCGCGAGAAGCCGGATGCCCCGGCCACGAACACCGAGGTGTTCATGCCGGGGCATCCGATGGCGTCAGGGCTCTACGAACCCTTTTCCTTCTCGCGGTTCTTCGCCTTCTTCGCGCCGTCGTCGGAGACGATCACGTTCGACGGGCGGACGGCGGTCTCCGAGTGGCGGCCGTCGTCGATCGGGACGTGCGGAGCGTCCGGAACCCCGGCGCGCTCGTGCGCGGCCTGCAGCTCGGCGTCCTCTTCGGTCGCGATGTGCTCGAGCTCGTGATGCTGGTGCGCGACGGCCGCTTCGACCTCGGTCTGCGTGAGCGGAGCGAGGCGGTCCTCGAACAGCCAGCGCGACAGTCCGGCGCGGATGTTCTCGTACCAGGGGATGCGGCCCTTGGCGTTCGGTCGCACGATCAGCGGCTCGTAGCCGTCGTTGTCGACGAGCTTCCAGCGCTCGTACTCATCGACGGGCTGGTGCACCTCGATGTACTCGCCGCCGGGGAGGCGGACGATGCGCCCGGACTCGTAGCCGTGCAGTGCGATCTCGCGATCCTTCTTCTGCAGGGCGATGCAGATCCGCTTGGTGACGAAGTACGCGATCACGGGGCCGACGATCAGCAGCGCCTGCAGCGTGTGGATCACGCCCTCCATCGTCACGTAGAAGTGCGTCGCGATGATGTCGGAGGACGCCGCCGCCCACAGGACCGCGTAGAACGTCACGCCGGCCGCGCCGATCGCGGTGCGGGTCGCGGCATTGCGCGGGCGCTGGGCGATGTGGTGCTCGCGCTTGTCGCCTGTGATCCACGCCTCGATGAACGGGTAGATCGCGACCAGCACGATGAACAGCCCCAGACCCACCAGCGGCACGAGGATGTTGAACGACCATGTGTGGTTGAGGAAGACGATCTCCCAGCCAGGTGGCACGAGACGCAGCGCACCGTCGGCGAAGCCGATGTACCAGTCCGGCTGCGTGCCGGCGGACACGGGGGACGGGTCGTACGGACCGTAGTTCCAGATCGGGTTGATCGTGAACAGCGAGGCGATCAGGACGATCACGCCGAACGTGATGAACAGGAACCCGCCCATCTTCGACATGTACACCGGCATCATCGGGTAGCCGACGACGTTGCTGTTCGTGCGCCCTGGACCGGCGAACTGCGTGTGCTTGTTGATCACCATCAGCATCAGGTGGAGCACGAGCAGGCCGACCAGGATGGCAGGCAGCAGCAGGATGTGCAGCGTGTACAGGCGCCCGACGATCGCGGATCCCGGGAACTCGCCTCCGAACAGCAGGAACGACGTCCACGTGCCGATCAGCGGGATGCCCTTGATCATGCCGTCGATGATGCGCAGGCCGTTGCCGGAGAGCAGGTCGTCGGGAAGCGAGTAGCCCGTGAAGCCCTCGGCCATCGCGAGCACGAAGAGGATGAAGCCGATCACCCAGTTGAGCTCGCGCGGCTTGCGGAACGCGCCCGTGAAGAAGATGCGCAGCATGTGCACGCCGATGCCGGCGACGAACACGAGCGCGGCCCAGTGGTGGATCTGGCGGACCAGGAGTCCGCCGCGCAGATCGAAGGAGATCGTGAGCGATGAGTCCAGGGCTGCCGACATCTCGACGCCCCGCATCGGAAGGAACGCGCCCGTGTAGTGGGTGGGCACCATCGAGGCCTGGAAGAAGAACGTCAGGAAGGTGCCCGAGAGCAGGACGACGACGAAGCTCCAGAGGGCGATCTCGCCGAGCATGAACGACCAGTGGTCGGGGAAGATCTTGCGGCCGAGCTCCTTCACGAAGCCGGAGAGGCTCGTCCGCTCGTCGATGTAGTTCGCGGTCGCGCCGATGAAGCGGCCGCCCAGTGGGGCGTCCCGCTTCTCAGCGTCGGGGGTCTCGGCGGGTGCCGTCGCGGTACTCAATGGCGCTCCCAGAAGCTCGGGCCTACGGGTTCGGTGAAGCCGCTGCGCGCGACGAGGTATCCCTCTTCGTCGATCGTGATCGGAAGCTGCGGCAGGGGACGCGCGGCCGGTCCGAAGATGACGGCGGCGCCGTTGGCCACGTCGAACTGCGACTGGTGGCACGGGCACAGCAGGTGGTGCGTCTGCTGCTCATACAGGGCGACGGGGCAGCCGACGTGGGTGCAGACCTTGGAGTACGCGACGATGCCGTCGTACGACCAGTCCGCCCGCTCGGGCGTCTCGTTGAGGTCCTCGGGGAGGAGCCGCATGAGCAGCACGATCGCCTTCGCCTTCGCCTCGAGGTAGCCCTCGGAGTGATCGAGTTCGGCCAGCGCCTCGGGGATGACGTGCACGGCCGAGCCGAGCGTGACATCCGCGGCGCGGATCGGGGTGCCCTCGGGGTCGTGCGCCAGGCGCATGCCCCCGGTCCACATGGTCTCCTCGAGCAGAGTGACCGGGTCTTCGCCCTCGGGGGCGAGCCCGCGGAACAGCACGATGCCGGGCGCGAGCGAGGCCACGACGGCGGCGATCATCGAGTTGCGGATCATCACGCGACGGCCGAAGCCGGAGTCGTCGTTCGCGTCGGAGAACGCCTGCACCGCTGCGGCACGGGTCGTGTCGCGACCGCGCGTGGCGTGACGGGGCTCGATGAACTCCTTGTCGGACATGATCGCCTTGGACCAGTGGATCGCGGCGATGCCGATCGCCAGCAGCGCGAGTGCGATGCCGAGTCCGACGAAGAGGTTGTTGTTGCGGATGTCGACGATCGCGCCGCTGTCGATCGGGAAGAGCATGTAGGCGGCGATCGCCCAGATGCTGGCCGCGACCGAGAGGTAGAACAGCGTGTACACCGTGCGGACCGCGTGCTTCATGGCCACGGGGTCCTTGTCGGTCACCCGCTCGCGATGGGGCGGGAGAGCCGGGGGCTGCACCGGGTCGGAAACCGCGACGGCGAGCCCGGGCGAGGGCTTCCACGAAGCCCTTTCATGCTCGAGCGGGTCGTCCTCGTGTGCCATGGTGATCCTCGTTCGTTGCTCTGGTCGATCTATCAGTTGGACTTCGCCGTGATCCACACGGTGATGGCGATCAGGCTGCCGATGCCGAAGATCCAGATGAACAGGCCTTCCGACACGGGTCCGAGCGAGCCGAGCGAGAATCCGCCCGGCGACTCGTTCTGCTGCAGGAACAGCAGGGAGGAGATGATGTCGCGCTTGTCCTCGGTCGTGAGCGTCATGTCGTTGAAGACCGGCATGTTCTGCGGACCGGTGACCATCGCGGCGTACATGTGCAGCGCGCTGGTCTTGCCGAGCGCGGGCGCGTACTTGCCTTCGGTGAGTGCGCCGCCGGCGGCCGCGACGTTGTGGCACATCGCGCAGTTGACGCGGAACAGCTCGGCACCACGGGCGACGTCGCCCTGACCGTCGATCGTCTCCTCGGCGGGGAAGACCGGGCCCGGGGCCATGGACTGCACGTAGGCCGCGATCGCGAGGATCTGCTCCTCGGTGAACTGCGGCGGCTTCTGCGGAGCCTGCGGGGCCGATGCCTGCAGCGGCATGCGCCCGGTGGCGACCTGGAACTCCACCGCGAGCTCGCCCACGCCGAACAGCGACGGACCGGTGCTCGATCCCTGCAGATCGAGACCGTGACAGGTCGCGCAGTTCGCCTGGAAGAGCTTCTTCCCGTCCTCGGCGGTGAGCGCCGTGGAGACTGACGTGTCGGCGCTGGATGCCATCGCGGCGGATGCACCGGCGTACACGCCGCCTGTGATCAGGAGGCCGATGCCGATGAGGGCCGCCGCCGCCCAGGGACTGCGGCGACCGTTCGAGCGGCGCTTGGTCTCTCGTGCCATGTTGGGGCTCAGCTCCGCTCTATTTCAGGAAGTAGATGACGAGGAAAAGGGCGATCCAGACCACGTCGACGAAGTGCCAGTAGTACGACACGACGATCGAGGAGGTCATCTCCTTGCGCCCGAAGTTCTTGACCGCGTAGGCGCGGCCGATCACGAGGAGGAAGGCGATGAGGCCGCCCGTCACGTGGAGTGCGTGGAATCCGGTGGTGAGGTAGAACGCCGACGCGTAGGCGTTCGCCTGGATCGGCATGCCCTCGGTGACGAGCTGGGCGTACTCCCACACCTGGCCGGAGACGAAGATCGCGCCGAGCGCGAAGGTCAGCCAGAACCACTCGACCATTCCCCAGCCGAGCCAGCCGCGCTTGCGCAGCGAGTAGGGCTGGAAGCGCTCGGCGGCGAAGACGCCCATCTGGCACGTGACCGACGACAGCACCAGGACGATGGTGTTGACCGTGGCGTACGGGATGTTCAGCAGCTGGGTCTCCTGGGCCCACAGGTCCGGAGACGTGCTGCGGAGGGTGAAGTAGATCGCGAACAGGCCCGCGAAGAACATCACCTCACTGCCGAGCCAGACGATCGTTCCGACAGCGACCGGATCGGGGCGCTTGACGGAACGCATGGCCTGAGAGTAGGTCGCTGTCGTGGTCGTCACTTGTCCATTATGGCCGATCCGGGGCCCGCCGGTTCGCATCCGGCGGGCTGATTTATTCCCATCCCGGCTCCGCACCGACTCAGAGCGCGCCGAGAGTCCGCTGAGAGTCTCGTCGGAGCTCGCCGAGTGCCGCTCGGCGCCGCTTCGCCGGGTCGCCGACCGTCATGGAGCGGTCACGCTCGCCGACGCGCGGCTAGGCTCTTGGCTTATGGCGGAGCTGTACACCTGGCCCGGAATCCTCACCACGCTCCTGGACGATCGGGACCTCAGCGTCTCGGAGTCGACGTGGGCGATGCGGCAGATCATGTCGGGTGCGGCGACGCCCTCGCAGCTTGCCGGATTCCTGGTCGCCCTGCGCGCGAAGGGCGAGACGGTCGACGAGATCGTCGGGTTCCGGGATGCGATCCTCGAAGCCGCGCTCCCGCTTCCCGTTGACCCGAATGTGCTCGACATCGTGGGCACCGGGGGTGATCGCTTCGGCACCGTCAACATCTCCACGATGGCAGCTGTCGTGGCCGCGGCATCCGGCGTCCCGGTCGTCAAGCACGGCAACAAGGCCGCCAGCTCGGCATCCGGTTCGTCGGATGTCCTCTCGGCGCTCGGCATCGACCTGACCCTGACCCCCGAGCAGGTTGCAGAGACGCTGTCGCGGGCCGGGATCACGTTCGCGTTCGCGTCGGCGTTCCACCCCGGATTCCGGCACGCCGGTCCGACCAGGGCCGAGCTCGGCGTGCCCACGGTCTTCAACTTCCTCGGCCCGCTCTGCAACCCGGCGCGCGCCGAGGCGAACGCCGTGGGGGTCGCGCACCTGGATCGCGTGCCGCTGATCACCGGCGTGTTCCGCACGCGGGGCGCGACCGCGCTCGTGTTCCGCGGAGACGACGGGCTCGACGAGCTGACGACGACCGGACACAGTCGTGTCTGGGAGGTCAGCCGCGGCGACATCCACGAGCACGACCTCGACCCGCGCGACCTGGGCATTCCGGTCGCTGAGATCGACGACCTCCTGGGCGGCGATCCGGCCCACAACGCGAAGATCGTGCGGCGCGTGTTCGAGGGCGAGCGGGGTGCGGTCCGCGACATCGTGCTGCTCAACTCGGCAGCCGGCATCGTGGCGTTCCGCCTCTCCCAGGACGCCACCGAAGTGCAGCGCCCGATCCTGGAACGGCTCGCCGAGGCGAAGGACTCCGCTGCCGAGGCGATCGACAGCGGCGCCGCATCGCAGAAGCTCGACGCCTGGGTCGAGGCCACGCGCTCGTTCGCGGCCTGACCGGCGCCCGCAGACGAAGGGAGTCCGGCGTGCATCCCCACGACGCGCTGAGCGAGATCGCGACGCTGCTGGAGCGCGAGCGCTCGTCTCGGTACAAGTCGAAGGCGTTCCGGACCGCGGCGGATGCGATCGAAGGGCTCAGCGATGCGGAACTCCGGGATGCCGCATCCCTCCGGCGCCGCAAGGGCATCGGCGACTCGACGTTCTCGGTGATCCAGGAGGCGCTGGCCGGCGGCGTGCCGGCGTACCTCGCCGACCTGCGCGAGCGCGCCGGAGTGCAACGGGCCTCGACGCTGCGCGGCCTGCTGCGCGGCGATCTGCACAGCCACAGCGACTGGTCGGACGGGCTGACCTCGATCGATCTCATGGTCGATGCGGCGCGTGCGCTGGGTCACGAGTATCTGGCGCTGACCGATCACTCGCCGCGCCTGCGGGTCGCGAACGGGCTCTCGCCGGAGCGCCTGCGTGCGCAGCTCGAGATCGTCCGCGAGATGAGCGGCGACGGGTTCACGCTGCTGTCTGGCATCGAGGTGGACATCCTCGAAGACGGTGGGCTCGATCAGGAGCCGGAGCTGCTCGACGAGCTCGATGTCGTGGTCGCATCGGCGCATTCCAAATTGCGCATGGAGCGCGGGCCGATGACCCGCCGTCTCGTCCGCGCCGTCTCCAGCGGCCGGGTCGACGTGCTCGGGCACGTCACCGGGCGTCTCGTCGAGGGGTCGCGCGGCACTCGTCCGCCGTCCACGCTCGACGCGCGGGCGGTCTTCGAGGCGTGCGCCGAGAACGGCGTCGCGGTCGAGATCAACTCCCGCCCCGAACGTCAGGACCCGCCCGATGAGCTGATCGCGATCGCCCTCGAGATCGGCTGCCTCTTCTCGATCGACTCGGACGCCCACGCGCCGGGGCAGCTGTCGCTCCTCGACTACGGCGCCGAGCGGGCCGAGAACGCCGGAGTGCCGCCCGAGCGGATCGTCACCACCTGGCCGCTCGAGCGCCTGCGGGAGTGGACCGGTCGGGCGCGCTGAGCGGGTGACCGGCTCGAGGTGCGGCGGTACGGTCGAAGGGTGACCTTCACGCACGCAGGGCTCCTGGAGCGGAACGACGCCGAGTTCACGGCGCTGATCGCGCTCATCGACTCGCTCGCCGCCGACCGGCTCGCAGAGGATTTCGCCGGCAGCGGCCGGGATCGCAATGTGCGCGACGTGATCGCCCACCTGCACGCGTGGCACATCCTTCTGGAACGCTGGTACTCCGAAGGACAGTCCGGCGGGTCTCCCCGGATCCCCGCGGAGGGCTACAGTTGGGCGCGACTCGACGACCTCAACGAAGAGCTGCGACAGCAGTGGCAGGACACAACGCTGGCGGAGCTGCTTCCGCTGCTGAAGGCATCGCACGAATCCCTGCAGGCGATGGTCGCGCTGCACACGGATGCCGAGCTGGACGATCCGGGGGCGTACGCGTGGACGCGCGGGACGGCGCTCGGCGAGTTCGCGCTCGAGTGCGGCGGCAATCACTACGCCTGGGGGCGTGACACGATCGCGACCGGCCTGGGGCTGTGACCTCGGGTCTGCCGGGGCGCGCGAGGCCCGGCATCCCGTGGTTCGTCATCGTCGGCGTGCTCGTGGCCGCGCTGAGCATGCGCGGACCGATCGTCGCGCCGACCCCGGTTCTGCGCGACATCGAGGCGGATTTCGGCATCGGCTCCGCCACCGCGGGGCTGCTCACGACGGCTCCGGTGCTCATGTTCGCGCTGCTCACCCCGCTCGCCGCATTCGTGATCCGGCGGGCCGGGGCGGAGGTCGCCCTCATGATCGCGCTGAGCGGGGTGCTGCTGGGCACGTTCATCCGCGCGATTCCCGGCTTCGGGTGGATGCTCGCGGGAATGCTCGTGATCGGCGCGGCAGTGACGATCGGGAATGTCGTGATCCCGGTGATCATCCGTCGCGATGTGCCGTCAGCGCGGGTCGCGCTCGTCACGGCGGCCTATGTGGCCACGCTCAACGTGGGTTCGCTGATCACGTCGCTGCTGACCGCGCCGCTCGCCGAGCTGATCGGCTGGCCCGCGGCGATTCTGGCCTGGTCGGCGATCACAGTCGCAGGCATCGTGTTGTGGGGAGTGCATCTGCGGCGCACCCGCCGCGCGGGAGCGCGATGGGGCGGGCGCTATTCCGGCGACGAGGGCCGGGTCGGCGCTTCCGGCGTCGACACCGACCCGACGACGCTCACCGGCCCCATGCCGGTCGTCGCGCGCGCAGACCGCGAGCGTTCGATCGCGCGGCGCCCGGTCACATGGCTGCTGCTGATCGCCTTCGCGATCCAATGCGCGATCTATTACGGCCTCTCGACCTGGCTTCCGACCCTGACCGCCGAAGAGCTGGGCCTGGACGCCGCCGCGGCAGGCGCATTGGCCTCGCTCTTCCAGGGCGCCGGGATCGTCGGTGCCTTCATGGTGCCGCTCCTGGCGAGATTCACGCCTCCGATCGTGCCCACCCTCACGATCTGCGTGTCATGGCTGATCCTGACGGGCGGGCTGCTCATCGCACCGCAGCTGACGTGGCTGTGGCTCTCGATCGGGGCGATCGGCCACGCCGGCGGGTTCGTGGTGATCTTCACGATCCTCGTGATGGTCTCCCACAGCGACAGCGAGGCCGCGGGGATGTCGGCGCTCGTCCAGGGTGGCGGGTACGCGGTCGGAGCGCTCGGTGCGCCGGTCATGGGCGCACTGCACGAGCTCACCGGCGGCTGGACGGCCGCCCTCGCGCTCCTGGTCGTCCTCGCCGCGGTGTACTGCGCCGCACTGCTGGCAGCGGACGCCCTCGCGACATACCGTCGGCGGTGACGAACGCGCGCCGCCCCCTCAAGAGGGGAACGGCGCGCGATGTCCACCCGCGTCAGACCGGGGGTGCCGCGTTCGCGCGGAGCACCTCGAGCCGGGCCCGGTACTCGACCTCGTCGATGTCGCCCTTCGCGTACCGCTCGGCGAGGGTCACCTCGGCCTGTCGCGGCGGGTTCATCCGGCCGTGCGGCCCGTAGCCGTTCTCCATCGCGCTGCGGTGCCAGCGGCGTCCGAAGATCCCGAAGATCAGGACGAAGACGAGGATCCAGAACAGCGGGATCAGCAGGAACCACCAGCCGAAGCCCGGTCCCCAGCCGACGAAGTGGGTGGCGACGGTGTGGGTGGCCGCATTCGCTGCGGCAAGAGTCGTGGACATGTGCTTCCTCTCGGTCATGATCGGGCCGCGAGGGGCACGATCTCATACGTCGAGTCAACGGCGGATGCGGCATCCGCGAATCTGCCGGGGGGAGTGATCCGGCATGCTCCCGTGGGAGTACGCCGCCGCCGCAGCGCCTACTGCCAGCCGCGCGCGACGAGGCCGGATTCGTAGGCGGTGACGACGAGCTGCACGCGGTCGCGGGCGTGCAGCTTCTGCATGATCCGCGAGACGTGCGTCTTCGCCGTCAGGGGTGAGAGGAACAGACGCTGCGCGATCTCGTCGTTGGTGAGTCCCTGCCCGACGAGGCGCAGCACCTCGGTCTCGCGTTCGGTGAGCCCGCTCAGCTGCGCCGGGTCGGCGCCATCCCTCATTCCGACGGCGGCCCGCTCGAGCAGCCGGCGTGTGACTCCGGGGGAGAGGAGCGCGTCGCCGCCCGCGACCACGCGCACCGCGCGGATCAGGTCGACGGGCTCGGTGTCCTTGACGAGGAACCCGCTCGCCCCGGCGCGGATGGCGCGTGCGACGTACTCATCGAGCTCGAACGTCGTCACGATCACGACGCGCACTCCTGCGAGGGCGGGGTCGGCTGCGATCTGCTCGGTGGTCCACAGTCCGTCGCCGTCGGGCATCCTGATGTCCAGGAGGGCGACGTCGACCGGTGTCTCGCGGAGGAGACGGAGCAGCTGCTCCCCGCCCGATGCCTCGACGACGACCTCGATGTCGGGTTCGGAGTCCAGCAGTGCGCGGAATCCGGCGCGCACGAGCTGGTGATCGTCGGCCAGCGCGACTCGGATCACGATGCGCCCGCCCAGGGAAGGCGTGCGATGACCACGGTGCCGGCGCGCTCGGCAGGCGTCAGCGTCAGCTCGCCGCCCGCGAGCTCGGCCCGCTCGCGCATGCCGCGGATGCCGGCGCCCTCCGACGGAGCCGAGCCGAGACCGGTGCCGTCGTCCTCGATCGTGACCACGAGCTCCTCGCTGTCGGGGCCGACGGCGTGCTCGAGCGTGATCGACGCCGTCGATGCGCCGGAGTGGCGCACCACGTTCGTCAGGGCCTCTTGCGCGATCCGGTACGCGGTCGTCTGAACCGCGCTCGGCGGAAGCGCTCCACCCAGGCGGTCGTCGAGGGTCACGGTGAGGCCGAGTCCGGTGCGCTGCACCACGAGGGGTGCCAGGTCGGCGAGCTGCGGCTGCGGGGTGAGCGGTGCGGTGCGCGGGGAGGCCTCGTCGCCCCGGAGGAACGAGAGCACGCCGCGCACTTCGTCCAGTCCGGTGGCGCTGAGTGTGCGGATGCTGGCGAGCGCCTCCCGGGCGCGCTCGGGCTCCTTGTCGAACAGGTGCAGGCCGACACCGGACTGCACCGCGATCTGACTGAGCGAATGGGCCAGCACGTCGTGCAGCTCGCGCGCGATGCGCGTGCGCTCGTCCTGCTCGGCGGTGCGACGGCGCTCCTGCAGCTGCACGCGCCGTTCGAAACCGCGGTCCAGTCGTCGCCGCATCCCTTCGCCGATCGCGAAGCACGCGGCCAGGCCGAGCGTCGTGAGTGCGATGCGGAAGGGGTGGACGCCGGTGTCGACGAGCCCGATCGCGATGATGCCGATCAGCCAGGCCGTTCCCACCGAGATCAGCGCCCACAGCCGCGCGCGCCGCACCACCGCACCGACGATCGCGAATGCGAGTGCCACGAACGGCGGCGACGCATCCGGCGGGACGAACAGGTCGGCGAGCGTCAGCGCGGCCACGACCGTGACGGTCGCGCCCGGCCAGCGACGTGCGGCCAGCAGTGCGAGGGCGGATGCCGCGGCAAGCGCCGTGCTCAGGGCACCGTACTGCGGCGCGACGTGCAGCCACGCCGAGATCGCGATCGTCGCGGGAACCTGGATGAGGAACGCGAGCACGACGGGGACATAGAGGGTCACGGCCGGCGGCGGGCGGAACCGCGGTCCGGACTCGTCCCACCGCGCATTCGACAGGGACTCACGCGGCATGCGCTCGATCGTACGCCGGGGAGTCTGGGCGTTTCGTCTGCCGCCGGGAGGCTCCGACGTACTCCGTCGGGAGTACTCCCGAGGGGCCTCAGCGTGCGGCGGCGGCGTCGAGCGCGTCGAGGATGCGCGTCATCGCGGTGCCGAGCGCCCACTGATCCGCGAGGGAGGCCGCATCCGACTTCGACCGGTCGTCGAGTGGCCCGAGCCGCGAGCCCGCGTCGTCGAGGTCGAGGTCTTTGACGACCTCCACGACGGTCGGCGCGACCTCGAGATAGGGGAGTCCGGCGAGGAGCTTGCTGCGGATGCCGGCAGACATGCCTTCGCCCGCCTCCGCCGCAGCGATGATGCCGGCAAGGTCGCCATGGGCGGCGAGCAGGGTCGCTGCGGTCTTCTCGCCGATGCCGGCGACGCCGGGCAGGCCGTCGGAGGAGTCGCCTCGCAGCGTCGCGAAATCCGCGTACTGCGTCGGCAGGACCCCGTACTTCTTCACCACGGTCGCATCCGTGACGATCTCGAGGTTGCTCATGCCGCGCGCGGTGTAGATCACGCGCACGTCACTCGCGTCGTCGACGAGCTGGAACAGATCGCGGTCGCCCGTCACGATGTCGACGGGCAGCGTCGCACGCGTCGCGAGGGTGCCGATGACGTCGTCGGCCTCGTGCGCGGCGGCGCCGACGATGACGATGCCGAGCGCATCGAGCACCTGGCGGATGACCGGGACCTGCACTTCGAGCGGATCGGGGACGACCTCGATGTCGGGGCCGACTGCCGTCACCACCGCGACGCGATGGGTCTTGTACGTGGGGATCAGGTCGACCCGCCACTGCGGGCGCCAGTCGTCATCCCAGCAGGCGACCAGGTGCGTCGGCTCGTAGGTCGTGAGGAGCCGCGTGATGATGTCGAGGAAGCCGCGTACCGCGTTGACCGGCGTGCCGTCGGGCGCGCGCACCGTGTCGGGGACGCCGTAGAACGCGCGGAAGTACAGCGAGGCGCTGTCGAGGAGCATGAGGCGGTCGGTCACGCGCTCATCCTGCCACGGCGGTGCGACGCGGTGCTCAGCGCACCCGGTAGGTGATGTGCGTGACTTCGGGCGTGCTGCGCACGGCGACGGTGTCGAGCCGGAGCGGGGGAACGCCATCGAAGACGCGGACGACGTCGCTCCGGTCGGTGAGCCCGAGCGTGAGCGGGACGACGTGCAGGCGCAGCACGTCGAGGAGCCCGGCTGCCAGGAACTGGTTCACGGTCTCGGCGCCGCCGGCGATCGAGATGCCGGAATCGCCTGCGGCATCCCGGGCTCGCGCGAGCGCCGACTCAGGCCCGTCGGTGACGAAGAAGAAGGTCGTGCCGCCTTCCATCTCGACGGGCTCGCGCGGGTGGTGCGTGAGCACGAACACAGGCCCGTGATACGGCGGGTCCGGTCCCCACCAGCCCCGCCAATCGCCGGTCCACTCACCGCGGACCGGACCGAACATGTTGCGCCCCATGATGAAGGCACCGGCATCGACGATCGCGTCGACCTCGGCGCGATTGTCATCGCCGTGCTCGAACATCCAGGTGTGCAGCGCCTCGTCTTCGATGCCGTCGCCGAAGGGCGCCTCCTCCCGCTGGTTGTAGCCGGTGGAGAAACCGTCCGCGGACACGGAGATGTCGGCAGAGACGAGACCCATGGAGCCAGTCTGCCGCGCAGTCGAGGGTTCCTGCCAGATGGCCGGCGCGCCGGTGCGGTCGTCGGATCGGCTAGCAGCCCGGACCGGCGGGGTTCTCGATGCACGTCCTGTCGACGAGCGCGGTGCGAGCCTCGACGACCCGGATGTCGTACCCGGCGCTCGTCGCCGTCACGTAACCCGTGACCGGTCGCCACGTGCCGGATCCGAAATCGACGGATGCGGCGTACTGCACCGTCACGGCCACGGGGTACGTGCCGCGCTCGCGGTAGACATGGCTCGTCGCGGTCGGGGTGAACTGCGGCTGAGCGAGGCTCGCCCAGCTCGCACCGCCGGTGGTGAATCGTGCGGTCGATCCGTCGCCGTAGTCGAACACGAAGCCGGCGGGCACGAAGCGAACCGTGACATCCCAGCCCAGCAGCGTGCCGGTCATCAGCTGCTCGGATGCTGACGCCACGACGTTCGTCGGCGCACCGACGAGTCCGAAACCGGTCGGCTCACCCGTGAGCGAGGGAGTGGCGGGTCGGAACGACGCGAGATCGGCCGCCGTCACATCCGGCGGGGTGACGACGAGGAATCCGCCGCAATCGGCGCGGGTGCAGGTGATGGGCTGCGGCGCGGGCTGAGGCTCGGGTTGCGTCGGGGAGCCGTGGTCGCCCTGGTCGGTGACCGGCGGCGCGGGGTTGGTGATGCTCGCGCCGATGTCGACCTGTTCGCCGGAGTTTGAAACCGTCGTGCACGCGCCGATCGCGGCCAGGTCGGGACTGCACGGCGCGCTGGAGGAAACCCCAAGCCAAGAACCTATTACGAGCAAAGATGCTGCAACCGTTGGGACTAGCATCCGCCAACGATCTTTGTCGTGCTGGACTCGACTAGTAGATCCGGGGCCGCGAAGACGAAGTCGACCGTGAGCAGGGATACGGGTTGCCTATCCGCGGCTGTTACGTCATGGCCTGATTCATCGAGCACTCGGGTGCCAGTCGAGTCCAAGCAGACCTCGAGTCGAACGTCGCCCAGTTCAGGGTCCGCCGATTTAGGGCTTATCGATGTCACATCCGTCGAGCCCACGACTGAAAGTCCGGCCTGGTCGAGCTGTTGCTGCGTTGCGATGTCTACCTCGAGTGCTTGACCGGTCAAGAATTCCTGCGGGTCTGGCTGGGAGGTTGGATCGGAACGTCGCTGATTCAGCGCATCCACGTACGCGCGGTACGTCTCCTCGGCCGCCGCGAATGCCTCGTCTTCGTTCGCGAAGGCCGGAGCCGACGGCGACGGACTCGGTTCGGGCCGGCATCCGGTCGCCACGCCGATGACCAGCGCGAGGGCGAGGGCCGTGGCGGCGAGGCGGGAAATCATCCGACCACGCTAGCCGCGCGAACCGTGGTCCAGCCGGACTTATCCACACCCGCGGGGCACTGAGCGGCCCTTTCCGACGGGAGGGCGCGCTGTCATACTGGCCGCGTGAAGATCTCGAAGCTGATCGGTGCCGCCGCTGTCGTCGCTCTCGCGATAGGTCTCAGTGCCTGCGCGCCTTCCAACACTCCGGTGATCGCGCCGGTCACTGTCGACGTCGGCGATCTGCAGGACGGGACGGTGGAGCTCGTCGTCGGCCAGGTGCTGAACATCAACACGGGCGATCTCGCGGTCGACAGCTACAGCGGCGAGGTGGAGGACACCTCGGTCGCCGAGTTCGTCAAGGGATACGAGCAGGACGGCGCCACCTACAACCCGGGAGTGAAGGCCCTCGCCGAAGGATCCACGCAGGTCGTGCTCTCGAATTCCGACGGCGGCATCGAGGACGTCACCTTCACGGTCGACGTCGGCAAGTAGCGCACCGGACCACGGCAGTCGCTCCGCCCTCGGGGTGGGGGAGCCGGGTCTCTCGCGGGCGCATTAGCGTGGAGTGCGTGACCACTCAGCAGGAGAAAGCACAGACCCTCGCGGCGCTTTACGCCGCCCCCGAGATCTTCCGCGCGGTGAACGTGTGGGACGTGGTGTCGGCCAAGACCGTCGCGGCACTGCCGCAGACCAAGGCGATCGTGACCGCCGGCCACTCGATCGCGGCGACGTTCGGCTACCCGGACGGTGAGAAGATCCCGCTGGAGCTGATGCTCGACATGGTCGGTCGCATCGCGGCCGCGGTCGACCTGCCCGTCTCGGCCGACCTCGATGCCGGCTACGGCGATGCCGGCGAGACCGTGCGCCGCGCGATCGGCGTCGGCGCGGTCGGGGCGAACATCGAGGACCGGCTGCGTCCGCTCGCCGACTCCGTCGCCGCGGTGGAGGCGGTGATCGCCGCCGGCGACGCAGAGGGCGTGCCGTTCGTGCTGAACGCGCGGACCGATGCGTTCGCCCGGGCCGGAGGCCGGCCGGTCGAGGAGTCGGTCGCGGATGCGATCGCCCGCGGTCGCGCGTACATCGATGCGGGAGCCAGCCTCGTCTTCGTGCCGGGTCTGCTCACCGCCGACCTGACACGTCAGCTCGTGGAGGGGATCGGCGAGCGCAGGATCAGTGTGATCGGCATTCCTGGGGCCCTGTCGGCCGCTGAGTACGAGGCGCTCGGAGTCGCCCGCATCTCGTACGGTCCGATGACCCAGCGCGTCGCCCTCACCGCTCTGCAGGACGTGGCGACCGACCTATACGGCGACGGAGTCATCCCCGCGTCGACGAGGAGCCTCAACTAGACCGGCCGCGGCACGGGCGGCGCCCGCTCACTGTGCCGCCCGCACAGCGTCGACCACGTCGAGGACGGCCTGCGTCACCAGCGCGGGCTGCTCGACCGGCAGGCCATGCCCGCTGTCGGTGTCGGTGATGTGCGTCGCATTCAGCGAGAGCGCCAGCTCGGCCTGAGCGACGACCCATCCCGGCCAGGTCGAGTCACCTGGAGTGACCTGGAGGTCCCACGGGTGGTCGGACGACATCACGATCGCCGGCATCGCGGGCAGGGCGGGCGTGGCCTGGAGCTCCGCGATGCTCGGCTCGTAGGCCGGGACCTCCGAACCCGCGGCATCGCCGCTCGCGTCGACCACGCTCATCCAGGCCGACCACTGCTCCGGTGTGAACGCGGTCTTCAGAAACTCGGATGCCGAGTCCAGCAGCACGATGCCCTCGACCTCGTCGGCATACGTGCGCGCGAACTGCTGTGCGATCATCCCGCCCCACGACAGTCCCACGACGACATACGGGCCTGGCTGACCGGTCGCCTCCATGAGCGCATGCAGATCCTCAGCGCCCTGCAGTGCTGTCGTCGGCTGCGGAACGACAGTGGAGGCGGTGGGCTCACCCGAATCCAGCGTCGTGCCGGGGCGGTCGTACGCGCACACGCGAGTGGTGTCGGATACCGCGTCGAATGTCGAGACCGTATCAGCGGCCGCGTCGGGGAGCAGCGTGTCCCACTCATCGGCAGCGCCGCGGGTGCCCGAGATCAGCAGCACGGTCGGTGAGCCGGTTCCTCGGCATTCCATGTACAGGCTCCGACCGTCGCCGATGTCGATGAGCGCCGCGATGTCCGCAGGTGCGGCGGACTGCTGTGTGGGCGATGAGACAGCGGCAGGAGTCGCGCCGCTGCATGCGGTCAGCGCGACCGCGAGCACCACGGTCGTGGTGCAGGCCGCGGTTCGCGTGCTGTGGTGTGAATGCATGGCCCTGCGCGTCCTTCGGGTTGCCCGCCGACCTGGGGGAAATCTACCGCGGGATCGCATGCCGCACGAGGTGCCGTCGGGAATCCCGCTGCGTGACACGGTGTTGGACCAGCTCGTGGAGTACGCAGCGGTCGACGTCGTAGTGATCGGTGCGGGACAAGCGGGGCTGAGCGCCGGCTACCACCTTCGGCGTCGCGGATTCGCGCCCGTCGACGAGGCTCAGTCGGGTGCCGAGACCTTCGTGGTGCTGGATGCGAACGACCAGCCCGGAGGAGCGTGGCAGCATCGGTGGCCTTCGCTGCGGATGGCGACCGTGAACGGCATCCATGAGCTGCCCGGCGCTCCTGTGCCCCCGGTCGACCCGCAGCACTCGAGCCGCGACGTCCTACCCCCGTACTTCCAGGCATACGAGGAGCAGTTCGCGCTGCATGTGCGACGTCCGGTTCGCGTCACCGCGGTGCGGCGCGCGGACGCTTCTGCGAACGGACGACTTCTCGTCGAGACGGATGCCGGCATCTGGGCGGCGCGATACGTGATCAATGCGACGGGCACGTGGACCCGGCCCTTCTGGCCGCACTATCCGGGGCAGCAGTCCTTCCGCGGTCGCCAGCTGCACGTCGCCGACTACGTGTCGGCCGATGAGTTCGCCGGCAATCGGGTCCTGATCGTCGGGGCGGGGGTGTCGGCGGTGCAGCTGCTCGAGGAGATCTCGCACGTCGCCGAGACGTTCTGGATGACACGCCGGGAGCCGGACTGGGCCGAGGAGGCCTTCGACATCCCGGCGCGCGTGGCGGCGATCGCCGGGGTGGAGGACCGCGTGAGGCGCGGACTGCCACCGGGCAGTGTGATCTCGGTCACGGGCATGCATTGGACCCCGTGGGCGCGGGCCGCGCAGGCCCGGGGTGTGCTCGTCCGGCATCCGATGTTCGCCTCGATAGAGCCGGACGGCGTGCGCATGGCGGACGGCTCGTTCATCGCCGCCGACGTCATCCTGTGGGCGACCGGGTTCCGGCCGGCGCTCGAGCACCTCGCGCCCTTTCGACTGCGGACGCCGGAGGGCGGCATCCGTGTCGCCGACACGCGTGCGATCGATGAGCCGCGACTCTTCCTGATCGGGTACGGCCCGTCGCAGTCGACCATCGGCGCGAACCGCGCCGGGCGTGCCGCGGTGCGCGCGATCGTCGAGGATCGCGCGGCAGTCGCGGCATGACCTCGGTGCCCACCGCGGCATAGGCTGACGGTCGGTCATCCGGCCCGGCGAGGAGGCTCCATGTCGTTCGGCAGCGCAGCCTCGCACCGCCGCGTGCCTCGACGTCTCGATGCGTCCGCTGTCTGTCCGTGCGACAGCGGCCTTCCGTTCGGCGAATGCTGCGGTCCGGTGCTCGACGGTGATCCGGCACCGACCGCCGAACGGCTGATGCGCTCGCGGTACACGGCGTTCTTCCTCGGTGACGCACAGCATCTGCTGCGCACCTGGCACCCGGCAACGCGCCCCGACACGATCGACCTCCACGACGACGTCCGTTGGACCGGGCTCGCGATCGAACAGGTCGGGGCCGGCGGCACCGAGGACACCTCCGGCGTCGTGGTCTTCACGGCGTCGTGGGAGCAGGGACGCGGTGCGTCCGCGACCGGCGGTGCCTTGCACGAACGGAGTCGGTTCGTCCGCAGGGGCGCCCGTTGGTCGTACGTCGACGGCGAGGTCGATTGAACGCCCGCGGACGGCTGCGCGTTCGTCTGGGCGGCCCCCGCCCCCGAAATCGTGCGTAGCGTTGAGGGATGCCGCATCCCGCCCCCCATCCCGTCGCAGCCGGTCAGGAATCGGTTTGGGACTACCCCCGTCCGCCCCGCATCGAACAGGTCGACCGTCGCGTGACGATCGACCTCGGCGGAGAGCGCATCGTCGACACCACGGACGTCGTCCGGGTGCTCGAGACCAGCCATCCGCCTGTCTACTACGTTCCCATCTCGGCATTCGCCGACGGCGCTCTCGTGCCCGCACGCGGATCGTCCTTCTGCGAGTTCAAGGGCTACGCACGCTATTTCGACATCGTGGGGGGTCAGGTCACCGTGCCATCGGGCGGCTGGAACTACCCGACGCCCTCGCACGGATACGAGCTGCTGGCAGATCGGGTGGCGGTCTACGCCGGCAAGATGGGGCGGTGCACCCTCGACGGCGAAGAGGTTTCACCCCAGCCGGGCGGGTTCTACGGCGGCTGGGTCACCTCCGACATCGTCGGACCGTTCAAGGGCGAGCCCGGAACGCGAGGCTGGTGACGTGCTCGCGTCAGCCGTTGGGCGGCGGGTCGTCGCCGGTCTCCGCATCCGCTTCGCCGCTGTCGTCGGTCTGATCCTCGGCTGAACCGCCTCGGGCATCGTCGTCCAGCAGGCTCATCAGCGCGTCGTCGAAGGCAGCGTCGTCCGACGTCGCCGTCAGACCGGGCTCGGCCGCCAGCGTGAGGTCGATGAGTTCCCGCAGCAGCCCGCCAACCGTAGTCGAGCGAAGCAGCCGGAACTGGTCGAGCTGACCGAGCGGCGCGATCGCCGCGAGCTGCCAGCTCGATTCGAGCGGGTCGTCGGAGAGTTCGATGTTGGGATCCCACTTCACTTCGGAGTACTCGGCGGCCCGCGACAGGACGCGTCGGACGATGCGCTCCGCCTCCGTCCGCAACGGCGTGAGCGCGTCGTCCCACACGAGTGTGGGCAGTTCGCGCACGGTCGCAGTCGGATAGGGCTCGTCGTCGCGCCACTCGCTGACCTCGACGCGGGTGCCGCCGACGGCGATGAGGTGGATGTCGCTCTCCCCGGCCATGACGTTCGTGATGCGCGCCATGGTGCCGATCCGGAAGCGCTGGTCGCCGCCGCCGGCCTCGCTGCCGCGTTCGATCAGCACCACGCCGAACTGGGGGTCGTCGTCATCGAGGAGCCGGCCGAGCATGACGAGGTAGCGCTCCTCGAAGATGCGCAGCGCCAGCGGCGTGTGCGGGAAGAGCACCGACCCGAGCGGGAACATCGCGACGTCCGCCATGGATCAAGTCAACCAGCGTTCGAGAGGGACCGGCCGAGAAAACACGGTGAAAGCAGGCACACAGCGCGCGCATCGAGTCCGGTCGTAGGCTCTGTCGCAGACGACAGCGGGGGAGGTGCGAGTGCCCGAGAGCAGCCATGCGCGCCGCGGCACGCTGCTGTACGTCGAAGACGACGCGAACATCGCCGCCATGACGGTCGAGGTGCTGTCCGAGACGTACGACATCGACCATGTCGTGACCGGCGAGGAGGGGCTGCGGCTGGCCCTGCACACTCGATACGACGCGATGCTCGTCGACCGACGTCTGCCCGGGATGGACGGCGTCGAGTTCATCCGGGCGGTCCGGACCGCACGGATCACCACACCGATCCTCATGCTCACCGCACTGGGCGCGGTCGATGACCGCGTCTCGGGACTGGACGGAGGGGCGAACGACTACCTCGTCAAACCGTTCGACTACGAAGAGCTGCTCGCTCGCCTCCGATCGCTGCGTCGCGGGTTCGCCGCGGACGCGGGCCGCCGCGAGCTGGGCGACTGGTCCTTCACCCCCGAGTCGCAGGCGATCTACGACCCGAGCGGCTACCGCATCGCCCTGACCACGACCGAAAGCGCGCTGCTCGAACTGCTGAGCGGCAGTCCTGAGCACGTCTTCACCCGCGAGGAGATCCTCACGGCGGTCTTCCGGGAAGGCGAGACGACCGGCTCCGTGGACACCTACGTGCACTATGTGCGACGCAAGTCGACGCGCGACATCATCGAGACGGTCCGCACGCGCGGCTATCGCGCGGGGCACCCGTCGTGAGCGACGCGGACGACCGGCGCCGGGTGCAGCGCGCAGCGGTGTCGATCGGACTCTACGTCGGCATCGCATCCGCGATCGTCATCGCGAGCGGGGTCGGCATCCTGATCACCGTGATCCTGCTCAACCGGCGACCCGAGTCGGCCGAGCACGGTGGCGGATTTCCCGGCGGCCACGGCACGGGCGATGACTTCGTGATCGACGCCGACCGGGTGCTCCCGCTCGTGATCGTGCTGGGGCTCATCGGCGTTGTGCTGCTGGGGCTGGTCGCATGGTTCGCGGCGCGGAGATCGGTTCGGCCGCTCGGCGACGCATTGCGGCTGCAGCGCAATTTCGTCGCGGACGCCTCGCACGAGCTGCGCACACCGCTGACGGCCCTGACGAGCCGCATCCAGGTGCTCCAGCGCAGGCACGACCGGCGCGAGTCGATCGATGACACGATCGTCGCGCTGCGGCAGGATGCGGCCATGATGACCGATGTGCTGAACGACCTGCTGCTCGCGGCCGAGGGCGGGGCCGCAACGGCGGGAGAGCACGCGCGCGTCGCGTCGGCGGTCGGCACCGCGGTCGAATCACTGCGCCCGCTCGCGGACGACGCCGGCGTGTCCCTCGGGGTCGAGATCCGCACGGATGCGCTCGTATCGCTGCCGGAGGTCACCCTCGTGCGTCTTGTGATCGCGCTCGTCGACAACGCGCTCCAGCACTCGCCGCGGGGCGGAGCGGTCACCGTCAGCGTGACCCGTGAGGTCGCGCATGCGGCGATCCGCGTCACCGACCAGGGTTCCGGCATCCGCGGAATCGAGCCCGACGCGGTCTTCGAGAGGTTCGCCCGGTCATCCGAGAGCGGTCGGCGTCGTGGTTTCGGACTGGGACTGTCGCTCGTGCGGGATGTCGCGGTCAGAGCGGGCGGGAGCGTGGCAGTGGAGCGCACTTCAGACGCCGGGACGACGTTCCTGCTTCGCCTGCCGATCTCGCGCTGAGATCACCCGACCGACGACGGCGTGCGGACCACGTCGATCGGCGTGCCGTCGAGCCATCTGGTGACGCGACCGTCTTCCGCGATCACGATTCCGGTGCGAGTGCCCGTCTGCGCGATCCACGAGCGGTTCTCGAAGCCGGCGACGACCGCCGTCGTCGCCCACAGGTCGGCCTGCGCGAGGCTGTCGTGGACGACGGACGCGCTCTGCACGCCGCGCGCGGGTGCACCGGTGCGTGGGTCGATGATGTGCGAGCCGCGCTCTGCGGAGCCGGACGTTGCGACCGCGCCGTCGACGACTTGCACGGTGGCGATCACCTCACCCGGTCGGCGCGGATCGGCGATGCCGACGTTCCACTGCCAGTCCGAGTCCGGTGCGCTGAAGAGCTGCATGTCGCCGCCGGCGTTGATGCCGACCGCCATGATCCCGTTCGCCGGTGCCACCAGCGGCCCGAGGTGCCGGTGTGCGGCGTTCTCGACCGACCATCCTTTCACGAACCCGGTGGGGTCGAACCACCCCGCCCACCACGCGGAGAACAACCCGCGGGTCTCGATCTCGGCGGCACGGCACGCGGCCTCCACCTCGGCGACGCGGGGGTCGGCGTCGCCGAGGTCGAGCTCGCCGCGGGCGATGCGACTGATGTCGGAGTCGCCGAGGTAGGTCGAGAAGACCTGATCGATCTCGCGCAGCTCGGCGAAGCAGGCTGCGACGGCGCGCTCCGACTCCGGGTCGAGTTCGCCCGCTCCGTTCAGCACGTGGATGCTGATCGGCATCCCCATGATCTCCTCGACGCGCACCACGCGCTTCGGAGGGCGAGGAGCCTCCACCACGCCGGCCATCACGCGTTCGCCTGGTCGATCGCGCTCTGGAGCGAAGCGATGTAGCCGTCGCTCGTATAGGTCGCACCCGAGACCATGTCGATCTGGGAACTCTGGGCCTGCGTCGTCTCGGAGACCAGGATGGGGATCGCGCGCTGGTTGATCTCCTGGTCGCGGTGATCGCTGTCTGGATAGTCGATGACCTGCACGTCGGCGATCCGGCCGCCCGACACGGTGATCTGCACCTGCACGGGGCCGTAGCGGGTGTCGGCGGCGGCACCGGTGAACGTGCCGTCGGTGAGGCCCGAGGTCGAGGTCTCGGCGCCCGATGACGTCGCGTCGGACGATCCGCCGGCCGTTCCAGAGGTCGTCCCGGTCGAGGAGTCGGAGCCCGACGACGAGCCTGCGTCGCCTGTGGTCGGAGTCGTCGTGGCTGTTTCGCCGGCGGCGGGCTCGGACGCCGCGATCGGCTCGACGACCTCGAGCGAGGTGCGGTAGCTGAACAGCAGGACGAGCCCGCTGACTGTGGCCAGCACGGCGTAGACGATCTTCTTCACAGTGGCTCCTCCGGGACGAACTGGGCGGCTCAGACGGTGAATGCTTCGGAGTGGATACGGCCGGCGGCGACGCCGGCGGTGCGCAGATCCGCGGTGACGGACTTCATCCAGGGGACCGGACCGCAGAGGTAGACGTCGTAGGCGTCGAGGTCGGGCGCGACGTAGCGGATGAGGTCCGGCCCCCGCCATGCGCCGTGGCTCGCGGAGAGCCAGGGCGACGGGCCGGGAGAGCGGGGGCCGGACAGTGGGGCGTGACGAACACCGCGCTTCGCGACCAGGTCGCGGATCGCGTCCTGGCGCATCGCGTCGCCGTCGGAGTGGTCACGGGTGATGAGCGTGGCGTCGCCGGATGTGTAGGGCTGCTCCTCGAGCAGCGAGACCAGGGGAGCGACTCCGGCGCCGGCGCCGATCATGAGCAGTTTGGTGCCTTGTCGCGCGGCTCCGACCATGTGCCCGTACGGGCCTTCGATCAGCACCCGCGTCCCCGGCCGCAGTCGCGTGAGGCGCTGTGTCCCGTCGCCCACGACGCGGGCCGAGATCGAGAGTCCGTGAGCGGTCGGGGCTTCCGAGAGCGAGAACGGGTGGCCGCGCGTCCACCCGGCACCGTCGACGAATCGCCACACGAAGAACTGCCCGGCATGTGCGCCGAGCCGGTGCAGGCTGCGACCCGACATGCGGACGGTCACACCGGTGTCGCCGTCGCGCTCGACGCGCGAGACCCGGATTCCATGGCGCACGGAGCGCAGCAGGGGCACGCCCAGGCGGAAGACGATGACGGATGCCGCTGCGACCGCCCACAGGGTCCACCAGTAGGTCGTCGCGAGCGGAGAGGACAGGAAGTCCGCACCCGTCCACAGCTGGTGAGGGAGGGCCGGTCCGACGCCGAGGTACGCATACAGATGCAGAAGATGCCATGACTCGTATCGCAGCTTTCTGCGCGCCCTGCGGATCGAGGTCACGACCACGAGCACGATCAGGAGTGTGGCGACCGTCGCGAGCAGCATCCCGGGGTAGTCCCAGACGAAGTCCCAGAGCTGGACGATCGGATTGATGCCCGCGGATGCCGAGTACCCGGCGACCAGCAGAACGATGTGCGCACCGAGCAGCCAGAACGACCAGAAGCCGACGAAGCGGTGCATCCGTGTCATGGCATCACGGCCGAATCCCCGCTCGAAGACCGGGATCCGGGCCATGAGCAGCACCTGGTACAGGAGCAGGTTCGCGGAGACGAGACCCGTCAGGCGTCCGAGTGTCGTCAGCGTCTCGGCGGTGAAGCCGAGTGTCGCACCGATACCGCCACCGGCGACCCAGAGCGCCACGACGAAGAGGCTGGTGAGCCAAATGATCGTCGTCGCAGCGGCGTGCCAGAGCGCCGCGTGCGGGTTGCGGCGCACGACGAGGCGGGTGGGCGGGGCGATCGCCGCCTCGATCTGCCTGGTGCGCGGGGCGAGTGTGGTCATGGCCCCATCGTGGAGGCGCAATTCTGAGGCGGCACTAAGAATCGACTCGTCACAGTGAGCTCATAGGCGATGCCTAGCCGGAGCAGCAGTGGCGCTGTCGGAGCCGGCGCGTACTGTTCGCGGAATGACCGCATGGATCAACACCGTCAGTCGCAGCCATGTCGAGCGAGGAGTCGCCGGCGGCTTCACGCAGGCCAATCACGGCAAGCCGCACATGCTCAAGCGCATGGCACGCGGGGACTGGATCGTGTTCTACTCGCCGCGCACCGAGTTCCCGGACGGCGCCCCCCTGCAGGCGTTCACCGCGATCGGCGAGGTGACCGACGACGAGCCGTACCAGGAGGAGACCTCCGATGACGTCCACCCCTGGCGGCGCAGCGTGGATTTCCTCGATGCGCGGGAGGCGCCGATCCGCGGACTCCTCGATGACCTGGACTTCGTGGAGGACAAGAGCCGGTGGGGCTACCGATTCCGATTCGGCGTGTTCGAGATCTCCGAGCACGACCTCGGGGTCATCCGCGCCGCGATGACCGGATGACCATGTCAGCGCCGCGCGAGCGTAGCGTGGGGTGCGAATCGACCCGGAGGCCCGCATGTCCCGCATCCTCATCATCGGCGGCCACGGCAAGGTGGCACTCCTGCTGGCCCCGTTGCTCGTCGCGCGCGGAGACGACGTCACCAGCGTGATCCGGAACCCGGCGCACGAGGCCGCGGTCGCCGCGACGGGTGCGTCGCCGCTGGTCGCGGACGTCACGGCGCTGTCGGTCGAAGAACTGGGGTCGATCGTGTCCGGGCACGACGCGGTGGTGTGGTCCGCGGGCGCGGGCGGCGGCGACCCGGCGCGCACGTATGCGGTCGATCGCGACGCCGCGATCCGGTCCATGGATGCCGCATCCGCAGTCGGCGTGAAGCGATTCGTGATGGTCTCGTACTTCGGCGCACGCCCAGATCACGGCGTTCCCGCCGACAACCCGTTCTTCGCCTATGCCGAGGCGAAGGCGGCCGCGGATGAGCACCTGCGGGCATCGGATCTGTCGTGGACCGTGCTGGCTCCGAGCTCGCTGACTCTCGAGGAGCCGACGGGCAGGGTCGATGTCGCCGCGACGGAGTCCGATTCGGTGAGCCGCGCCGATGTCGCAGCCGTCGTCGCCGCGACGCTCGCAGAAGACGCGACGGCAGCCCGCACGATCCGCTTCAACTCCGGCGAGGTGCCGATCGCCGAGGCGATCGCGTGACGGCGGAGTTCGTCGAACTGATCGCCGATCACCGAGCGCACCTGGAGCTGCGACTCGCTTCGGTGGCGGCCCAGCTGGACGCGATCCGCGATGCGCGCAGCGGAGCGAACGACGACGACGAGCACGACCCGGAGGGCGCGACCCTCTCGACCGAGTGGTCGCGCGCGGAAGGGCAGCGAACGGACGCGGTGCGTACGCTCGGCGAGCTGGATGCAGCGCTGAGCAGGCTCGCGGCGGGCACGTACGGCACGTGCGCCTCGTGCGGCGACGCGATCCCGCTCGAGCGACTGCGGCTGCTGCCGGCAGCGACGCTGTGCGTGCCGTGCGCGAGTCGCGTTTGAGTCCTCAGCGCTCCGGCGCCCCTCCGGCGCGGACGAATCTCGGTCCTGAATACCCCTCGCGCTCAACCGGCTCATCCCACATCGCTCGCGGTCGCACCCAGAGGCCGCCCTCGCCGTACAGCGCACGGTAGACGACGTACTCGTCGTCGGTCTCGCTGTGTCGAGCCGTCCCGATCACCTCGTACTCCCGGCCCTTGAAGTGCCGGTAGCGTCCGGGCTCGATCCCGGTCATGAGGTCAGCCGCTGCGTCTGAGCGATCCACTCCGACAGGATCGCCCGCAGTGCTTCCTCGTGTGCCCTGACATCCTCGGCGCTTCGGAAAACAGCGACCGCGCGGTCGGCATCCTTCCATTCGAGCAGCCCGTCAGGGTCGTCGATGACGAGCGTCCGCTTCTCGCCTCGCCGCCGCGCCCCGGTGTGCAGGACGAGCCGGATGTCGCCGTCCTTGACCAGCCCGGTGGTCGCGAAATGGTCGTCGATCGTGAAACTGGGCGCGTTCCACTTGATCTCGCCTCGGACCCGCCGGTCGCTGCCGGCGATGATGCGGCACAGTTCGGAGAGCGCGGTGCGCGTGGGTTCGGGCACGCCGTCGAGGTAGACGGCGACAGCGTCTGGAGTCACGCCTGGGAGTGTACGCGGATCGCCCGGCTCATTCGGCGCCGGACGAGCTCATCCGCTGGTCGGATACCGGTTGTACGCCCAGGTGATCGTGGCGAGCACCCGCTGCCCTTCGATGCTCGGATGGAAGTAATCGGACGTGGAGATGTGCGTCGAGGTGAACACGTAGTTCGCCACGGCATTCCCATCGAAGGTGCAGCGGGGCAGCAGGGCGCATTCGGTCTTGAGCGCGACGTTGTACGCGTCGACCCGAGCCTGAACCGCGAGCCGGCGATTCTCATCGGTCGCCGTGGTGCTCGTGGGGTTGGCGAGCATCGACTGGCACACGCCCGCCGACGCCCAGATCAGGCGTGCGCCGAACTTGCTCTTCGAGATCGACCACATGCGGTACAGGCTGGGGATGCTGGCCACGAAGATCCTGTTGTCGGCCTTGGCGTTGTGGAACTGGGTGAGCGCCGCTTTGATGCGGGCCTGGTAGTCGGCGACGGGGGTCATCGCCGCGACCGTCGGCGTGCAGGCGTCGTTCGCGCCGATCTCGACCGTGAGGTAGTCGGCCTGCGCCGAGATCGCAGACGCCACCTGCGTCGCCAAGCTGCTCGAATTCGCCCCGACCTGTGCCACGTTCACCCCCGTGATCGTCGTGCCCGAGGCGACCTGGAGCCGCTGCAGCAGCGAGTTGAGCGTCGAGGCGGTTCCCGTCGACCAGCTGTACTGCGGGAACGACCCGTAGCTCGCCGAGTTGTAGGCCAGCGTGATCGAGTCCCCGGCCGCGGCCATGACGTCCGGGTAGCCGCCGGGCGTCGGAGTCGGTGTCGGCGTGGGCGTGGGAGTCGGCGTGGGCGTGGGAGTCGGCGTGGGCGTGGGAGTCGGCGTGGGCGTGGGAGTCGGCGTGGGCGTGGGAGTCGGCGTGGGCGTGGGAGTCGGTGTCGCGGTCGGGGTGGGCTTGCCCTTCCCCGGCGGCGGCGCGGCGATCGCGGGAGCGCTGACGGCGGCGCCGGCGACGATCGCGAGCAAGGTGAGAGCGATCACCGCGAGCGCGGCACGCGGATGGCGAGACGGCATGACGCCTCCATTCGGGTGGGGACCCCGGCCAGCATTCGGGTGAAGCTGCCGGCGAGACGCTGATTCTGCGCTGAATCCGCGACGTGGCGCTCACGTTAGCCCCGCGCGGGGGCCCGGTCAATGGCCTCGCCGTGGGGCGCCGACGGGCCTCTTGCGACAGTGACACGTACGCTGGTGCGGTGCCCTCCGTGCTCAACATCTCCGCGTACCTGTTCACCCGGATCGCCGACCCGCACTCGTTGCGCCCGTCGCTTCGACAGCACGCCATTGCGGCCGGGCTGAAGGGCACGATCCTGTTGGCCGAGGAGGGAATCAACCTCTTCCTCGCGGGCGGCTCCGATGACCTTCGGGGGTTCGTGGATGCGCTGCGGGAAGACCCGCGCTTCAGCGAGCTCGCGACGAAGGAGAGCTGGTCCAGCTCGCAGCCGTTCCAGCGGCTGCTCGTGAAGGTCAAGCGCGAGATCATCCGCATGGATCGCCCGACCATCCGGCCCGAAGCGGGACGAGCGCCGTCGGTCGCTCCCGCGACCCTTCGGCGCTGGCTCGACCGGGGCCGCGACGATGCAGGTCGTGAAGTCGTGATGCTCGACACCCGGAACGCGTTCGAAGTCGAGTACGGCTCCTTCGCCGGCGCACTGGACTGGCGGATCGAGCGGTTCACGCAATTCCCGGATGCAGCGATCGCGCACCGCTCCGATCTGGTCGGCAAGACCGTCGTCAGTTACTGCACCGGCGGCATCCGGTGCGAGAAGGCCGCGCTGTATCTGCGCGACGAGGGGATCGACGCGTTCCAGCTCGACGGCGGCATCCTCGGCTACTTCGAACAGGTCGGATCCGACCATTGGAACGGCGAGTGCTTCGTCTTCGATGAGCGCGAAGCGCTCAGCCCGGGCCTGGAACCACGGACGGTGCCGGCGTGAGCGCATCGACCCGCTCGGCGAGCAGGTCGCAGCTCGTGATCGCATCCGCTCTGGTGGCGGACATCGCCTTGGTTCTGGCGTTCGCCGCGATCGGCCGCGCAAGCCACGACTCCGACATCTTCGCCGGGCTCTGGATCACCGCCTGGCCGTTCCTCGCCGGACTCGCCGTGGGGTGGATCGTCACGTTCGCTTGGCGGGCTCCGACGGCGCCGGTGCGCACGGGTCTCGGGGTGTGGGCCGCGACCGTCATCGTCGGGATGCTGCTGCGCGCGGCGTCCGGCCAGGGGATCGCGCCGGCATTCATCATCGTCGCGACCCTCACGCTGCTGGTCCTGCTCGTGGGTTGGCGGGCCGTCGCGGCGCTGGTCACCAGAGTCCGCTCCCGCTGACTCCGGACGGAGCCTCAGCGCATTCGACGCAGCAGGACGACCGAGTCGTCGAGGGCGGCCTCGTGCCCGTCCGGCCCGACCGCCTCGCGCGAGCGGACCTCGGCGATCACTGTCGCCCATTCGGTGTCATCGAAATCAAGTCCGGCGAGCTCCTCGGCCGGGGTCGGAAACCCTCCGCCACCATGACCGCCCTCGTGGTGATGGCGCGACCACGGCGGGGCTGCTGCGTGGGAGATGACGAGCAGGTGGCCGCCTTGCGCGATCCGATCGGCGACCGACCGGAGGATCTCCGGTCGTGACAGCGCGACCGGAGACTGCAGGAACGACGCGGTCACCAGGTCGTATGCGTCCTCGCTCTGCCAGGTCGACAGATCTGCAGCGACGAAGCGCGCGCGTGACTCGTCCAGACCCAGATCGGATGCCGCAGCCCGCGCCCTCGCGACCGCGGTCGCGGAGATGTCGACCCCCGTCGCCTTCCAGCCCTGCTGCGCCAGCCAGATCGCGTCGGCGCCCTCTCCGCAGCCGAGATCCAGCGCCCGACCGGGCTCGAGCGAGGACACCACGTCGACCAGCGTGCTGTTCGGCGAACCCGACCAGATGCGCGTCGTGCCCGCGTAGCGCTCCTCCCAGAAGTCCACGGGAGCGCCTTCGGGCCGGGGTTCGGTCTGCATGCGATCCAGCATTCCATTCCAGCGACCGAGAGGGGTCAGCGCGGCGTCAACCTCGCGATCGTCGCTTCCAGCTGTTCCAGACGGTGCTCCGCGTCGCCCGTGATCTCGACCACGGCGGCATTTCCGACCAGATCGGGATCGTCGGCCAGCTCGAGCAGCGCGTCGTTCATCGCATCGCGCAGCTCGAGGTCCTCATCGGCGGAGAGCTCGATTCCCGCAGACGGGGTGAGCGGCAGCAGAACGACCAGGTCGACCCGGGCCATCGCCTCAGCCGTGAGCGACGCGCCGCGGCGCACCAGACCCGGTGCGCGGGTGGGCCGGCGCAGCGCGTCCAGCGCGTCCAGGTAGGCGAGGAAGTCGAGCGGACCGCGCTCGGCGATCACGGCCTCCTCGTCCGACAGCTCGAGCAGACGCGCCGCGGAGGACCGCAGCTGCGCGAAGAACATGCCGGCGTCGGGTTCCTCCGCTGCGGCATCCATCAGCTCGAACGGGTCTGCAAGCACCGCGAACTCGCGGTGGCGCACGGCGAAGTCGCCGATCAGCGTGCTCTTGCCGCTCCCGTGCGTGCCCGAGACGACGATCCGCACGGCGCGAGTTTAGGGTGTGCGGTGGGAGGCGGAATGGTGAAGGTCGACCTCAAGAAGGAGATCCCTTCGTATCGCGCGCGCAGCGGCGCATTCGAGATCATCGACGTGCCGCCACTTCGCTACCTGATGATCGACGGCGAGGGCGACCCGAACGCGCAGCCGTACGCGGACGCGATCGCCACGCTGTTCCCGGTCGCGTACCGGCTCAAGTTCATGAGCAAGCGGGAACTCGATCGCGACTATGTCGTGATGCCGCTCGAGGCGCTCTGGTGGTCCGATGACATGGAGAGCTTCACGAGCCGGCGAGACAAGTCGCACTGGCAGTGGACCGCGATGATCCTCACGCCGGACTGGATCACGCAGGACCAGTTCGATCGAGCGATCGAGTCCACGCGCGGCCCGGCGGTCGACGATCTGCGTCTGACCGCATTGTCGGAAGGCCGGTGCGTCCAGACGCTCCACCTCGGCCCGTTCGACGAAGAGGGGCCCGTGCTCGAGGCGCTGCACCGCGGGTTCATCCCGGCCCACGGCTTGCGGATGACGGGCCGGCACCACGAGATCTACCTCAGCGACCTCCGCCGAACCGACCCGGCCAGGCTGCGGACGATTCTGCGCCAGCCCGTCGAAGGCTGAACCCGCCGGATCAGCGGTACAGATAGTGCTGCGAGACCGTGTTGATCCACGTCGCGAACTGACGGCCCGCCGCGTCATATCCGGGCGGCCCGGCAGCCAGCCAGACCTGACCGGCGACCTCCACGAGCAGGTAGCTGCCTGCGCTGTGCACGGACCGCGGCAGGAGGCGAGGGGTGATCAGCCCGGACGGCCCGTGCAGGACACGTGCGTTGGCGGGACCGCTGAGGCGCCCGCGTCGGACAAGCTCAGCGCCGCTCTCGTACGAAGCCGATGCGCCTGCGACCGGCTGACTCTCGGCACCGAAGTGGATCCACCGACCATCGACGACGATGCCGGCGAATGACTCCTCAGACCCACTGAACCGGGAAGCCGCCGTCCATCTCGCGCCATCCCACCAGCGCCGGCGACCGCGCCCGTCGTCGTACCACCCGGCCGATGCCGGAGCACCGGCCGGCGTCGCTCCGGCATGCAGCGCGATCTCGCGCTCGCCGAGGTCGACGTAGTGCTCGCTCCACCGTGTGCCGTCCCACCAGCGCTGCTTGCCGCTGCCGTCGTCGTACCAGCCCGCCTCCGGTCCTGTGGCCATGCATCGAGGGTACGGCCGAACTCGACCGCTCGCCCGGGTATTCGTCTGCGATGTATCGGGCTTCGGCCCAAGAGCTCGGCTTCCTCACCTGGATCTCTCGGGTCCGGACCTTCCACCGCGGGGGATGGGCCGCCTGAAAGTTTGCCCCACGTCAACCCGAACTCCTATCGAGCGATATATCGTTGGGTATCGCTGAGCTCAGACCGGGCGACGGCGCAGAGGAGGTCATCATGAGCGGTTCGAACATGGGCGATTGGTTCGGCGGCGGCGCCGGCGGCGGCGGTCGGGGTCCTTCCCAGGGCTGGCCGATGACCGGTCTGTGGGAGGCGATGGAGCAGCTGCGCGGGCAGTTCGAGCAGAAGGTCGGCGGAACCCGGATGGGCCGCGGCGACGTCCGTGCGGCGGTGCTCGCGCTCCTGGCGGAGAAGCCGATGCACGGCTACCAGATCATCCAGCAGATCGAGGAGCGCAGCGGCGGCTCCTGGAAGCCGAGCCCCGGATCCGTGTACCCGACGCTGCAACTGCTCGCCGACGAGGGCCTGATCAAGGCTGAGGAGTCGAACGGTCGCAAGACGTACTCCCTCACCGACGAAGGCCAGCAGGTCGCTGACGCCGCAGGCGAGAAGTCGGCACCGTGGGAGTCCTCGGGCGCCCGCGACACGTCCCGATCCGGTGCGCTGCCCAAGGCGGGGATCGACCTCGCCCAGGCCGTCGCGCAGGTCGGGCGCTCGGGAAGCCCTGAGCAGGTGAAGGAAGCGGTCGCCGTCCTCGATGACGCGCGCCGTAAGCTCTTCAGCATCCTCGCTCAGTCCTGACCGCGTGCTCGCCGCACGTCGGCGTCAAGGAGATTCGATGACCGACGCCGGCAACATGCGCGCCCGCTACCGCAGGATCACGCGGTTCGCGGCGCGCTATCTGGTGCAGACGTGGTGGTTCGAGCTCTTCCTGCCCCGCATCGGCCTTGCGGGCCTCGCCGCTCGCAACAGGTCGGCCCGCCTGCAGCGGATCGCACAGCGCTTCCACGCGCTCGCGGTGGACCTCGGCGGGCTCATGATCAAGGTCGGACAGTTCATGTCCTCCCGGCTCGACGTGCTTCCGCCGGAGATCACGAAGGAGCTCGAGGGCCTGCAGGACGAGGTTCCGGCGGTACCGTTCCCCGCGATCCGCGTGCTCGCCGAGGCTGAGCTCGGCATTCCGCTCGAACGCGCCTTCTCCTTCGTCGATCCGATTCCGTTGGCGGCGGCATCCCTCGGGCAGGCCCATCGCGCGCTGCTGTCGGATGCCGATGCCGAGGACACCGGCCTGCGCGAGGTCGTCATCAAGGTCCAGCGGCCGGGCATCGACCAGGTCGTGGAGGTGGATCTGCGCGCGCTGCGCAGAGTGGCGGGCTGGCTGAGCCACATCCGGATCGTCGCCGATCGGGTCGACACGCATTCGCTCGTCGAGGAGTTCGCGCACACGAGTCTCGAGGAGATCGACTACCTCCACGAGGCGGCCGGTGCGGAGCGGTTCGCACACGACTTCGCAGACGATCCGCGGGTCGACGTCCCCGAGATCGTCTGGGAGCGGACGACACGACGTGTGCTGACGCTGGAGGACGTGACGGCGATCAAGATCAACGACGTCGACGGGCTGCGGGCCGCCGGCATCGATCCGGCCGACGTCGCGATCGAGTTCGCGTCGGTCATGTTCGACCAGCTCTTCAAGGACGGCTACTTCCACGCCGACCCGCACCCGGGCAACATCTTCGTCACGCCCACGCCCGACCCGGTCGCCGGATCCGGCGATGGCGCGCGCCCATGGAGATTCACCTTCATCGACTTCGGCATGATGGGCGAGGTCCCCGAAGGTCTGAGACGGGGACTGCGCCGAGTGCTCATCGCGGCCGCATCCCGCGACGGCAAGGGGATGGTCGACGGCATCCGTGAAGTGGGCGTGCTGCTGCCGTCCGCCGACACGGCCGAACTCGAACGGGCGATGACGAAGCTCTTCGCACGCTTCGGCGGGATGGGCTTCGCGGAACTGCAGGAGGTCGATCCTCGGGAGTTCCGCCAGTTCGCGATCGAGTTCGGCGACGTCGTGAGATCTCTGCCGTTCCAATTCCCGGAGAACTTCCTCCTGATCATCAGGGCGATGTCGCTGACCTCGGGGATGTGCAGCTCGCTCGACCCCAAGTTCAACATCTGGGATGCGGTCGAGCCCTATGCCAATCGGCTCATCCGCGAGGAGAGCGGCAACGTGGTGCAGGGCTTCGCGAAGCAGGCCGTGTCGGCCGCGGGGACGTTCGCACGCCTGCCGCAGAGGCTCGACGAGCTGACCACGCGGATCGAGGAGGGGCGGCTGTCGGCGCAGAATCCGCGTCTGGAACGCCGGATCGGCAGCCTCGAGCGCACAGGTCGCCGCGTCATCTCCGCGGTGCTCTTCGCGGCCCTCTTCACCGGAGGCATCGTGCTGCGGTCGGACGAAATCGTCTTCGGCACGGTGCTCGTCGCGCTCTCGGTCGTGCCGCTGCTGCACGCCCTGTTCGCGGGCATCATCGGGCGTCGCGGGCCGAACTGACGCATATCAGAGCGGTGTGCAGCGCATCCGCCCACGGGGCCGCATGCGAGGCGGACCGGCAGCCGCTCTCCGAGCCCAGTGGTTCAGTCCCGAAGCCCCACCCGATCGGGGATCTCGAATGGCAGGTGGGGGAGCCACGACGCGGGGTCCGGCCACGGCCTCGACGACGGCAGATTGCTCAGCAGGCGACGGATCGCGGCATCCCTCGGCGTGGACGGCGCAGGCGAGGTGAGCACGCGCTGCGGAGCGTGGTGGCCCAGCGCGCCGCACCACCAGTGCCGCCAGGTGCCGGGGGCGCCCTCGGGTTCGAGGACGATGTAGTAGTCCGGCATGAGCGCCGAGCCGTCCTTGAACATCGCGAGCGCGGTCTCCACCTCGATTTCGAGCGCACCGAGCGTCGAGCGCTCCTCGAAGAGCTCGACCCACGCTGCGGCGACGTGCTCGAGCGGGTCGGCGTCATGCACGATCCACGGCGTGCTCGCGGCGGCGATCCTGCGAGCGGCGATCGCCGGCTCGCTGCCCTGCAGCGCGAGGACGTCGACTCCGCGGATGCCGTCCAGGCTGGCCAATGCGTCTTCGGACTGCTCGCCGACGATTGCGACGATGGTCCCGGTGTTCATCGTGTGCGCCATGTTCAATCGTACGGCGGCGCCGACGCGCGTGGCGGCAGCTGCACGGGCGGGGCGGAAACGAGCGGATGCCGCGACCCGAGGGTCAGCGGCATCCGTTCATTCGCACCCGGCGGCCGGGTCGAGCAGAATCCTGCGTACTCGCGTCGTGCTGCTCAGTACCAGCCGTTCGCCTCGGAGTGGCTCCATGCACCGCAGGGGTTGCCGTAGCGTCCGGCGATGTATCCGAGGCCCCACGAGATCTGCGTGGCCGCGTTCGTCTGCCAGTCGGCGCCGGCGCTGGCCATCTTGTCGCCGGGGAGCGCCTGCGGAATGCCGTACGCGCCGCTCGAGGAGTTGTAGGCCTGGGAGTTCCAGCCGGATTCGCGATCCCACAGCGCGACGAGGCAGGGGAACTGGTCGTCGCCCCAGCCGTAGCTCGCGAGCATGCCGCGGGCAATGGCCTGCGCCTCACCGGCGCTCGTGCCGGGTCCGGCGAACACCGGGGAAGGGCTGCTCGAAGCCTCAGCGGCTTCCGCTTCCGCAGCCGCTGCGGCGGCGGCGGCCTCGGCGGCGGCTGCAGCAGCAGCGGCCTCGGCCTCGCGCTGAGCCTTGGCTGCAGCCTCCTGCTGGGCCTTGAGCGCGATCGCGGCGTCCAGGCGACCGCGCAGTCCATTGACGTCGGCGTTGACCGACGCGATCTCGGAGGTCACGTCGTCGCTGAACGCGGCCACGAGCATCGCCGGGAGCAGCTCGGCGCGTGCGAGGCGCCTGACGGCCGACTGGAGATCCGAGGTGTCGACCTTCGTGACCGTCACGCCCACATCGAGACCGGAAGCCTGGATGTCGGTGGCGACGGTCGCGGCGTCCTCGATGGCGGTCTTAGCGGCGACGAGCGCCTTGCGCGCATCGGCGGAGGTCTTGTCGCCCGCGACGTCGGCGACGACCGGCTCGAGCGGGATCGAGTACGACGCGAGCGCGAAGCTCTCAGTCGTCTCTGATGCCTGGGCCGCATCGGATGCCTGGGCGACCGAGGTCGGCAGGGCCATGCCGGCACCGGCGGTGGCCGCGACTGCGAGGGCGAGTCCGGCCGCGATGAATGCGGGACGCCGGCGACTGCGGCGAGCGGCGATGCGGAGGGTGCGGCGGGCGGGGGATGGGGTCGTGATCGAGCGCATGAAAACCGGTTCCGTATGGGTGATCCGCGCCCTCGGGCAGGGCGCCGTGCATCCGCGAGGCGGGCACAAGTCCCCGACTCTTCCTGGGTTTTCTGGACAGATCCGGTGCGTTACCTGAACGTTACATGGGAGCGACCGTCGGAAAAGTGCTGATCAGAGGCGCTGGAAATGAGTGGATCGGCGATCAGACGCTCAACGCAGCAGATGCCGCGGACCCGAGGGTCCACGGCATCCGTGCGGTCGTTCAGGGCGGTCAGACCGCCCTGGCAGACGAGAAGATCAGAGCGGCCGAATGTTGGCGGCCTGCATGCCCTTCGGGCCACGCTCCGCCTCGAACTCGACCTTCTGGTTCTCGGTGAGCTCCTTGTATCCGCTCGCGGAGATTGCGGTGTAGTGCGCGAACAGGTCGGCTCCACCGTCGTCGGGGGCGATGAAACCAAAGCCCTTTTCGGAGTTGAACCATTTCACGGTGCCAGTGGCCATCGTGTCATTCCTTTTACTTTTCGGGCCGCGTGAGCGACCAGGGGTGCCGCGCCGCAGTGTGCGGAGCGGACGTGTGAGCCGCGGGGGACCCGCGGGAGTCGGTGCCGTTCGAGTGACGGATGCGGCGACCGCCGCGCGGGCGAGGTCGCGAGTGGCGTGCACGCCGAGATTCTCGCCGCGCGCACTGTGCGCCTCGTAGCCGAGCGGTGTCACCGCGACGAAGCCGGCGTACTCGTCGCCGGCGGTGGCGACGAGGACGTCGACGTCAGCGGGACGCCACGCGAGCGGCGGTCGTGATGAAGCGGTGGGGATGGTGACGTTCGTCAAGAGGACTTTCGAAGATGCGCGGCGATGTCAGACGCACGTGCGCGGAGTGGAAGGGCGGATGTCGTTCGACGATCCTGGCGTCAGGGTGTCTGCTGCTCCATGATCTGCTTCGATACGGAGGCAGTGGCTGACGATGCGAGACCCGATTGGGTGAGCCCACCGTAGCACGTGAGCCTGTGAGCCCCCCGGTGCGGGGTCGCCGCCGTCACCGCTGCCGGTGCCGGCCACGTGTGACCAGCGCGCGGATCACGAGCCCGACAGCCGCGACCACGACGGTCGCGATGATCGGCCGGAGGGCGAGTTCCGGAGTGAGCAGTGCGGCTTGGAACACTCCCAGGCCGTAGTCGATCATGTCTGTGCCCGATCGGATGAGGACCCGACTGCCGAGCGCGTTGAAGATCGCCGTGGTGACGGCGGGTGCCACCCAGATGAGCACGAGCGACGCGAGGGCGGCGAGGACCCGTCCGGCGGTGTTCACACCCGCCCATGCGATCGCCACGCCGGTCAGCACCGGCGCGATCCACGGCAGGATCACGAGCATTCCGGCGAGCGGACCCGCTCCGACGCCAGTCGGATCGATCAGCGCGCCGGTCCACGATGCCATGCCGATCGCCCCGACGGTCAGGCCGAGCAGTGCGCCGGCCCTGGGGGCTCGGGCGACGAGGACCGTGACGAGGATGCCGACGAGGATCGACAGCCCCGTGCCCCCGACCAGCGCGATCAGGTACACCGACGATTCGAGCCGGTCCTGCAGTCCGTCTCGCACGACGTTCGCGGTCTGCACCGTTGCAGTGACCTGCACCAGCAGCACGCCCACGAGGAGCAGGACGAGTCCCCAGCCGCGCACGCGCAGTGCACGCCCGGCGATGCCCGCGACGGCCGCCCCGACGACGAGGAGGGAGAAGATCAGGATCACGAAGTACTGGCTGAACGGCAGCAGGGCGATCGGCATCGCTCCGGGGAGCGTGTCCCGCTCCCACAAGTTCTGCAGCGGGAGCCGGGCGCCACGGAGCAGCCACGGCACGAGTCCGATGATCGCCGCGCCGATGCCGATCGGCAGGGCGAAGGCCCAGGACCACCGCCGCGGTTCGTCGGCGGCAGCCTGATCCCCGGTATCGGGCACCGGTTCGGTCTCGACGGGGTCGGTCACACTGCACTCCTCTGCATCCTTGCGTGGGCCTGGCCAGCCTATGTGCGCGGGGTGCCCATCCGAAGCGACAGCACCGCGATGACCGCCGCCCCGCCGACGAATGCCGCGAGCGTGGCGGCGGTCGCCCACCATCCGGCGGCGGCGAACACCAGACCGGCCGCCCAGCCCAGCACACTGGAGCCGAGGTAGTAGCTGAGGCTGTAGATCGCCGACGCCTCTCCCGCGGCATCCGGTGCCTGCGAGGGCACCCACGCCGCGACGATCGCGTGGGCCGCGAAGAAGCCCGCTGTCGCCAGTGCGATGCCCGCGATGATCACCGGCACCTCGGGGGAGATCGTCAGCAGGATGCCGCCGGCCATGGTCGCGAGGCACGCGAGAAGCGTGGAGATCCTGCCGAACCGGGCGGTCCAGCCTCCCACCTGAGCGGCCGACCACGTGCCCGCCAGATATGCGAAGTACAGCAGCGACACCACCGTCGTGGACAGGGCGAACGGGGGAGCCTCGAGCCGGAAGCCGATGTAGTTGTACAGCGCGACGAAGGCCCCCATGAGCAGGAAGGGGTGCGCATAGAGAGCGAGCAGCGATGGGCGTCGCAGCGCCGAGAGCAGCCGGCGCGCGAACACCGTCAGCGACGTCGGGGCCCGCCCGAGCCGCGGATCCCGCCGCGCGCGCGGGATCAGCACGACGAACGCGATGGCGGATGCCGCGCACACGGCCGCGACCAGCAGCACCCCGATCCGCCAGCTGGTGGCATCGGCGATCGGCCCGGCGACGACGCGGCCCAGCAGGCCTCCGATCGTGGTGCCCGCGACGTAGACGCCGGCGGCGCGCGGCGAGTGGTCGGCGACGATCTCATCGCTCAGGTACGCCATCGCGATCGTCGGGATCGCGCCGAGCGCGACGCCCTCGAAGAACCGCCCGACCAGGAGCACCTCGAAGGTCGGCGCGAACGGCACGAGAACGCCGAGGAGCGCCGCGGCGGCGACCGCGATCGACATCGCGCGGGCGCGTCCGATCCGCTCTGCGACGAACGCCCACGGCAGGACGGACAGCGCGACGCCTGCGGTGGCGACAGAGATCGTCAGCGACGCGGTCGCCGGCGAGACGCCGACATCCTCGGCGATCGCGGGCAGCACGCCCTGCGGGGAGTAGAGCTGCGCGAAGGTCGCGACACCGGCGAAGAAGAGCGCGACGAGGATTCGCCGGTAGGGCGTGGATCCCCGCGCATGGCGGGCGTACGTCACGACTCGGTCAGGAGTTGTCGGATGACGACTTGTCCGGGAGGTAGGGCTCGATCGCGGCCGCGAGCTTGGCCGGGGTCATCGACTGCAGCCAGACATGCCCGGGGCCGTGCAGCTGCGCCAGGAAGAGCGAGTCGCCGAAGAACTTGTTCTTGATCCCCTTGATCGTCGCGAACTCCAGCTGCATCTCTGCTCGATACAGCGCGAGATGTCCGGGGTGGATCAGCAGCGACTGTCCTTCCACGAGGTCGTACTGGACGATCTCGCCGGCCAGCTGCACCCAGGCGGTGCCATTGCCGGCGAGCTTCTGGAACACGACCCCGGCGCCGCCGAAGATGCCCGCGCCGAGCTTCGTCTGCAGGCCGACAGACACCTCGACATCGGCCGTGCTGGCCATGAACGATCCCGCCTGCACCATGAACTGATCGTTCGGGTCGATCGTCAGTTCGCGGATCGTGCCCGGCAGCTGCGCCGCGAAGGCGACGAAGCCTCCCGAACTCGAGGCGGTGTACTGCGTCAGGAACAGCTGCCCGCCGCCTACCATCCGCTTGAGTCCGCTCATGAACCCGCCCTTGCCGCCCGACCCGAAGCCCGTGGACGTCTCGATGTCGAACCCGGGCGTGAGCCATGACACGTCACCGCCTTCCGCGATGACCCGCTCCCCGGCCTCGAGTGTGATCTCGAGAACCGGCATGGTCGTCCCAGCGATGATCGTCTTCATGTCGCTACGGTAGCGGGGCGCGGCACTCGCCCGGAAGGTGTCCGCGTGGAGCAGGCTCAGCGATCGAATCGGTCCAACAGGCGGACCAGGGTCGGCATGCCGCGCGATGTCGCCGGGCCGCCCGTCAGCCGCTCGGCAACCGGCGTGGCATTGCTCTCGCGGTCGCGCTCGTTCACGGAGACGATCCAGCCCGCACCGGCATCCACGATCTCGCAGCGGCGGCCGGCGGCGACCGCGAGGACGGCGGCGTCATCCAGGTCGATCGTGCCCCCGGCATGCAGCGTGAGCTCGCGTCGCTCGGCATCCGGCGCACCGGAGTGCGTGCCGACGATCGCGGCGACCTCCGTGATCGGCATCCAGAAGGCTTCGCGCTCCACTCCCGACCGCACAGCGAGCGCGGCCACCGCGTCCGCCACGACGGCATCGGGTTCCGAGGACTCGAACACGACGGTCCCGTTGCTCTGGAACGTGCGAGCGCCGGCGCTCCCCGCATCGGCGAATGCGCCCACGATGTCGGCCGTGGACGGGTTGCCGCGCTGGCCTTGATTGACGTTGCGGAGGAAGGCGATGTGGCGCACGGCTGAATGCTACGCAGGGGCGCCGACCGTTGGCAGCGGCGGCGGGCCGAGGTAGGTTCGCCGCATGACCGACGGCGGCACTTACACGCTTCCCCACGACCTGCCCGGCGAGGATGAGCGGCTCACGCTGATGTCGGAGATGCTCGACCCCCAGCTCTTCTTCCGCCTGACCCAGGCCGGGGTGGCCGAGGGGTGGCGCTGTCTCGAGGTCGGAGCGGGCAACGGCAGCGTGTCGCGCTGGCTGAGCGGCCAGGTCGGACCCGCCGGGTCGGTGCTCACGAGCGATCTCGACATCGACCTGCTGAAGAAGATCGATCTGCCCAACGTCACCGTCCGGAAGATCGATGTGACGACCGGCGATCTCGGTTCGGGCTACGACCTGGTCGTCGCGCGTGCCCTTCTGCATCACCTGCCGGAGCGGCACGCCGTGGTCGCCCGCCTGGCCGACGCGGTGCGTCCGGGTGGCGTCATCGTGCTGGAGGAACCCGACTTCCATCCCGTGCTCGCCACCGACAGTCCCACGCTGAAGGAGTTCTGGAAGGGGTGGCTCGTCTGGGCGGACCGGCACCAGATCGACTACTTCGTCGGTCGCAAGCTCCCGGCCATGCTCGTGGCGGAGGGCTTCGACGAGGTGCGGGCATACGGCGAGACGATCCTCTACCGAGGCGACTCGCTCACGGCGCGCTACCTCGAGGCGACGATGCGCGAGCTGCATGAATCACTGCAGGCCTCGGGCTTCATCGCCGAGTCGGTGTGGTCCGACGCGATGACGCTCTTCCGAAACGACGGCTTCTGGAGCTGGCAGAACTCGTACGTCACCTCGATCGGGCGCAAGTCCCCTACCCGGCAACCGGCGTAGCCTGATCGGATGCGCGCCGATCACACAACGCAGAACGCGCGGGCGCAGCTGGCCACGCTGGCCGGTGCGGTCGCGTCGGGCAGCGGCGGCCCAGGCTTCGAGGCCTTCGCCGGGCTGCCGATCGCCGCGAACTCGCGCGCGGCGGCGGTGCTCATGCTGTTCGGCGTCCTCGACGGACAGCCGAGCGACCGAGAGGCCCAGGCCGATGCGGTCTCGCGAAACCTCGACGTGCTGCTGCTGAAGCGCGCGTCGACCCTCAGGTCGAATCCGAGCCAGATCGCCTTCCCGGGCGGACGCCTGGACCCGGGAGACGACTCGCCGATCGCCGCGGCGCTGCGCGAGGCCGAGGAGGAGACGGGATTGGATCCCGCCGGCGTCGAGGTCCTCGGCGCCCTCGAGACCGTGCCGCTCGCCTTCACGCAGCATGTCGTCGTGCCGGTCCTGGCGTGGTGGCGGCACCCGTCGCCGGTGCGCGTCGTGGATGAGGCCGAGTCCTCCGATGTGTTCCGCGCTCCGGTCGCGGAGCTGCTCGACCCTGCCAACCGCGGAGTGACCGTCATCCGCCGCGACGATCAGGAATGGCGCGGACCCGGGTTCCTCGTGCGCCGCGTCGACGCGCGCGGCGAGCCCGACGGAGAGCACCTCGTGTGGGGCTTCACCGGGATGCTGCTCGAGGGGCTCTTCGATCGGCTCGGCTGGACAGAGCCATGGGATCGCGCGCGCGAACTGCCGCTCGTGCTGCCGGACCTGGACTCCTCCAGCGCCCGTTGATCGGCAGCCCGGCAGCCAGGATCCCCGATGAACCGCTACACACCCCACGACATCACCGAACTCGCCGCGGATGAGGTGTTCGTCTTCGGCAGCAACGCGAGCGGTCATCACGGCGGCGGGGCCGCCCGCGTCGCGTGGCAGGAGTTCGGCGCCGTGTGGGGAGAGGGCCACGGCCTGCACGGTCGGACGTACGCGATCGACACCATGTCGGGGCCAGCGGCGTTCGCCGTCGACGCGGCTGCCTTCGTGTCCTTCGCCGAGCAGCACCCGGAGCTGACGTTCCTCCTCACTCCGGTCGGGTGCGGGATCGCGGGCTATGCGCCGGACGAGGTCGCACCGATGTTCGCGACGGTGCCGCCGAATGTCGTGCTTCCCGAGGTGTTCGCGCGGCTGCTCGAAGGCTGAACGTCCGGCCGGCGCGACCGCGCCCGTCGAGACCTGGCCGCGGCATCCTGTGCGGAGCGTCGCAGCGGGTGTATCTTCCAGCCAACGATCGCCCGGACCCGACCGCGATCGCCGGCGCTGCATCCACATCTCGCGGCCGCGCCCGACCGACAAGGAACGCTATGGCGCGTCGCATGGCAGACCCGCAGTACCGACGGCTCGCCGAGTCGCGGCTGGACGAGCTGCAGATCCTTCCGGTGAACGACCTGGCGACCCGTCTTCAGCGCGGTCGTCAGCCCGACGAGTGGCCGCCGTACGTCTCGGCCGAGCATGATCTCGAGAAGGCGCGCATCATCACGCTCATCCCGCGCCCGGAGCCGCGGCCGCGGCTCAAAGTGGGATCGGGAATGTTCTCGTTCGAGGACGACCATCCCTCCGCTGAGCGGATGTCGCAGGTCTTCGACGCGGTCGGTCTTGAGGCACGCCACGTCATGCCGTGGCACGCGTATCCGTGGCGTGACGCCGGCCGGCACACGCACGAGCAGCTGGATGCCGGAGCCAAGCCGCTGATCGAGCTGATCGGACTGCTCCCGCGCGTGCGCGCGATCGTCGCGCACGGGGAGGAGTCGATGTACGTCGCCGGCCGCCTGTACTCGCCTGACGTGGCGCGCACGCTGCTGCGAGATCGCGGCATCCACGTGTTCGCCGCCCGGTCGACGAGTCCGTCGGCATGGTCGCTCGACGAGGCCGCGACCGCATCAGCGCTTCGCACGATGCGCGAGGTGTACCGGATCGCGATGGTGCAGGCGCGGCTGAAGCCGCGGGAGGAGGAGCGCAGGTCGCGGCGCCGCTGATCCGCCCCCTCAGACGTCGGCGTCGGCCGTCCAGCAGCCGATCCGGAAAATCACGAACTCGGCGGGCCTGGTCGGCGCGATGCCGATCAGGCAGACCAGACGGCCGTTGTCGAGGTCGTTCTGGGTCATCGTCGTCTGGTCGCACTTGACGAAGAAGGCCTCATCCGGCGTCGCGCCGGCGAAGGCGCCGCTGCGGAAGATCTCGAGCAGGAACTCCGTCACCGAGCGGCGCACACGCTGCCACAGTTCCATGCCGTTCGGCTCGAAGACGACCCACCCGAGCCCGCGGTCGATGCTCTCCTCGAGGAAGAGGAACAGGCGCCGGATGCTGACATACTTCCACTCGCCGTCGCGCGACTGGGTTCGCGAACCCCACACGACCGTTCCGAACTGGGGCAGGGCCCGGATCACGTTCACGCCGAGATCGTTCAAGGCGGTGGCCTCGATGCTCGTCGCCGTCGACGCCGGCTCGATGACGCCCTGGAGCGTCGCGCCCGTGCCCGCGGGAGCCGTCGCGACACCGCGGGTCGCGTCGGTCCGCGCGATCATGCCCGCCACCGGCCCGAGGGGTGAGATCGTCTCGACCACGCCGCCGCGGCCGGTCCGGCGGACGCGGGGCCAGTACACGGCGACGTTCGCAGGGTCGGCTGCGCCGGTCTCGAGCGGTCCGGCCGAGAGTCCGGCGATCGCCGACTGCGCGTCGGCCCATGGCCCCTCGACGAGCAGCATCGCGCGTCGACTTGCGGCAGCATCCGCCGCAGCTGCGACGACGTCCAGCGGCGCGGGCGGATCCGCGACGACGGCGATCAGGGTGACGTCGTGGTCCATGTGCCCGATCGCCCGCCGCACGGCCTTGCGGGAGGGCTTCTTCACAGACGAGACCCGCGCGACGGATCCGCCGTTGCGGAAGAACTCCTCGACGGCGGTGCCGAGGGCGGATTCCCCCGGCCAGCGCTGCGCGAACTCCTGCGCGCTGTAGATGTAGGCCTCGTCGTACGGACCGGATTCGATCGAGCCGACGAACGCCGCGATCGACGTCGCAACGCCCTCGATCGGCCGCGCCTCGAACGGCACCTCTTCGATCCAGACACCCGGATGCTCGTCGCCCATGTGGCACCCCTGCGGCCGAGCATCGCGCGCGCCGGCTCGGCTGTCAATCCCGTCCGCCGTGCATCCGTCTCACCCCACCGCGGCGGGTCGGAAGCCTACGATTGACATGAACCATCCCGCGTGGGAGGAGGGTCGATGATCCAGGTTCGCGTCGCGGGCGTCGCGCTCGACCCGACGGGTCAGCACGTGATCCTGCTCAAGCCGATCGACGAGATTCCGGGTGAGGGGCTCATCCTGCCGATCTGGATCGGTCAGATGGAGGCGACATCCATCCTGGTGGCGGTCGAGGGAGCCGATGTGCCGCGACCTCTCGCGCATGACGTCATGAGATCGCTGCTGGACGTCGTCGGCGCCGCGGTGACCGGTGTCGCGGTCACCCGCATCGAAGAGGGGACCTTCTACGCGGAGATCACCCTGTCGACCACGCTCGGCGAGCGGATCATCGACGCCCGGCCCTCTGACGCCATCGCGCTGGCATCACGGGCGGGCGCGCCCCTCTGGGTCGCCGAAGAGGTCATGGACGACGCCGGCGTGCCCGACACGGTGACGGAGGGCGAGTCGGACGACGTGTCCGACCTCATCGCCCGCGAACGGCTCGACGAGTTCAAGCGCTTCCTCGAGGACGTCGATCCAGAGGACTTCAGCGGCTGAGCGCTACCGCCCGCCCGCCCGCACCGCCTGTGCCACCTCGGCGGGATCGCCGCGCCAGGGCGAGCCGTGCCCGGGCAGCACCCACTCCGCATCGACCGACGCAAGGCGATCGAGTGAGCTGAGCGCCAGCGCAGGTTCGTCCGTGAAGGGCGCGGGCTGCATGCCATGGCGACCCGTGAGCACGTGGCGGGTCGTCAGGGCGTCGCCGACGAACACGGCGCTGACTGCGGGGACGTGCACGGCGATGCTGCCGGGGGAGTGGCCGGGCATGCCGATCACGATGGGAGAGCCGGGCAGCGGCAGCACGTCGCCGTCCGCGACCTCCGTGACCTCGGCGAGGTAGTGCGTGCGCATGCCGCCCTTGCGAAGTGCGTAGGCGAAGAAGCCCGCTGTGGCCCCGATCCGCATCGGACCCATCGCGAGCTTCGGCTTGTCGCCGCCCTTCGCCCGATCGGCATCGGCGGTGTGCACATACGCGGGCACGCCGTGGTCTCTGCGAAGGCGCTCCGCGAAGCCCAGGTGATCGCTGTCGCCGTGGGTGAGCACCACGCCTCGGATGTCGTCGACGCTGCGGCCCATCGCCTTCAGCTCCGTCTGCAGGTCGCGCCAGTGCCCTGGGAGCCCGGCATCGATCACCGTGATGCCCTCCGGCGCATCCACGAGGTAGGCGGCGACGATGTCATTGCCGATCCGGTGCAGGTGCGGTGCGAGTTGCATGGCTTCTCCTCGAAGTATCCGTTGTGATGGCTAAGATACATAGCTATGATGGCTTACGTCAATAGCCATACCCACCTATCCCACCGAGGGCGGAGACCGCGATATGCCGACACCCGATCGAACATCGCTCGCCGAGATCGTCGATGCCGGCCGTGACATCCTCGAGTCCGCCGGTGCATCGAGACTGACCATGCAGGCCGTGGCGGAGCGCGTCGGCGTTCGTGCGCCGTCGCTCTACAAGCGCGTCCGCGACCGGGACGCCCTGCTGATGCTCGTCGCCGCGGCATCCGCCGATGACCTCGCCGCGCGACTCGAAGCCTCCGATGGATCGCTCGCCGAGCTCGCCAGGGTGTACCGCGGTTTCGCGCATGCGCATCCGGAAGGGTTCCGTCTCATGTTCACCGTCGACGGTGCGGCCGAGTCGATGGCGCGCGCGAGCGCGCCGGTGCTGCGCGCCACACGCGACCTGGTCGGGCCGGATGCGGCGCTGGACGCGGCGCGACTGGTCACCGCGTGGGCGACGGGATTCGTGAACATGGAGCTGTCGGGATCGTTCCGCTTCGACGGCGATCTCGACCGGGCGTTCGAGTACGGGCTCGAGCGCCTCGCCGCGGGATTGGGCGCGGACTAGGGATCGGTCATCGACATCGACGGCAGGATCACATCGAGGTCCTGCTGGTAGAACTCGAGATCCGCCGCATCGGCGGTGATGTCGGCGTATGCGACCGTGGTGCCGCGCATCGCGTACATCTCCCAGTCGCGGAGGGGCTCGGTGTAGCCGTCCGGCAGCCACGTGTAGACGAGCAGCTCCGCTGCGTCGGCCCCGGCCACTTCGAGCGGGGTGCGCGACTCCAGTGTGAAGCCCGGCAGCCCTTCGGGCAGAGTCGAATAGGTCCGGATCGACGCATCGATGTACCCACCGAGGTCGCCGTCATACTCCTGCGTGGACAGCACCAGCGTCGCGCCGCCGACGCAATCCTTCGCGGAGAACAGGTTGCCGGTGCTCCCTTCCGGCCGGATGGCGGCGTCCCACCAGGACGGAACCTCGAGCGACACACCATCCGCCTCGAGGACCTCTCCTCGCGGAGGAAGGCCGTCCAGCGGGCGCTCCAGCACGAGTGAGTTGTACAGACGCCACGCCGACGGAGAGTCCTCGGTGCTGGTCGCGCGCACCATGAACAGGGTGCCGCCGCAGCCCCAGTCCGACGCGTACGGGGCCAGGGCCGCGCCCTCGTAGACGTCCGCCTCGCCATCCGCGTCCACGTCCTGGCCTTCCTTCACGACGATGTCGAACAGCGCGAACAGCCATGGGTCCGGTACCGGGACGAGATCCGGGTCCCCCCACGTGGAGCTGAGCTTCTCGTCGAGGTACCCGCCCACATCGACGTACGGGACCATCCCCTCGACTCGCCGCACGGTGAGCCCGGTCGCCTCGTCGGGTCCGAGGTGCCATTCCACGCCGTCGTCCCGCCACTCGTACCAGGTGTCGGGCACGACGACACTCACGCCGAGTCGTTGCGACTCGTAGCGGGCCAGGCTGTCGTCGCTCTCGTAGGTGTCGTAGAACACGACGCGATGGCCCGACACGTAGACATCGGCTCGATACTCGCCGGTCGCAAGCAGCGAGCCCGCCGGGATCGGGCGACCGAGTGGGCCGGTTCCGTCGATGGAGGCGCGCGTCGGTTCGCCGAGCAGACCCCAGGTGAGACTGTCATCGGGGCGGTAATACCAGACGATCTCGGCGTCGTCCGGACCGAATCCCTCGATGAGCGCGACCTGCAGCTCCTGCGGATACACGTCGAAACGCGCCTCATCGAGTCCGGTGCCCGGACCGCGCGAGGCGCGGAGCCCGAGAATCGCCGCGCGGAAATCATCGAGGCCGGCTGCCTCCGGCAGCAGCTCCAGATCGGCGAGGGCCCCGAGGCGGGTTCCGTCGTTCACCTCATCCTCGGACAGCCCCCCGCCGGCGCAGTCTGCCGCCGGGTCGAGACAGTGCTCGGTGTCCTGGTACTCACGGAGCGCCTCGTCGTGCTGCCCGAGCGCAGCGAGGGCGAGTGCCCTGTTGAACCGCCAGGTGTGGATGCCGTTCCCCGTCGAGGCGGAATCCACGCGCAGCGCCTCGATGGCGTCATCCGTGTGCCGCAGTCCCTGCCGCACTGCGCCTTCGTCGCCGGTCTGGATCCCGTCCAGGATGTAATACCAGCCGAGACTTCCCTGCAGCGTCGGCGTCACGGGGCCGACCGCGAGCGCCCGCTCCAGGTCGTCGATGATCGCGGGCACGGCATCGGTCTGCAGCTGCGACGACAGCGCGGGCCACTGGTGCACGGCGGCAGCGCAGTCCCGTGCGAACGCGCGGCTGGAGAAGGCCGGGCCGTAGCCGCTGTAGGCGGCGAGCGCCTCGTCCATGCCTTCGCCGGCCGTGCACGAGTCCGACTCCGCCGCCGCCAGTCGATCACCGAACTCCTGGGCGGCCGCCCCGCGCGGGACATTCGTCCCCATCACGAGTGTGGGCAGCGGAAGGAGCGCCAGGACGATGCCGACGCCGGTTCCGACCGCGCCGATGATCAGCAGCGTGCGCGAGCTGCGCGTCGTCCGCTCCGTGCTCGATGCGAGTGCAAGGAGGAACCCGGCCAGGCCCAGCACCACGAGCGCGACCGTGAAGGTCGATCCGTGCGACGACCAGATCCGCGCGTCCTGACGCGACAGCGACGACATCACATCGCACGCGCGGGAGGGCAGTTGCTGATCCAGCACGTACCAGAGGACCGAGTCGGGGTTCGATCCGAGCTCCTCGAGGAGTTCGCTGGGCAGCGGCGCTTCGCTCGCGGCTTCCGCCTTGCAATCGGGATCAGGGTCGCCCGCCAGCGTGGAGGCGGCTTGCTCTCGCAGATCCTGGTCGGCCGCGCGCAGCCGTTCGTCGACCACCGCCCGCAGCGCGGACACCGCGTCGGGGTCCGCGTCCGAAGGCGCCAGGTCGATCGACGTCTCGCTCGCGGCGAGTTGGCGGGCGGTGACCTCCTCGGCATCCATCTGCGCGATGAACGAGAGCGATGCGAGAGCACGCAGCGCCTGCTGCTGCCCGACGCGCTGGAGGTCCAGCGCGACGGAGCTCTCGCGGTTGGCGCGCGCATTGGAGTCCCGCTCCTGGATCGACACGAGCGACAGGCCGACAGCGGATGCGGTGAAGGCGATCAGCGCGACCGCGCCGATCATCTCCGCCCACCACTGCGGTCTGGCCCCGCGCCGAAGCGGGGGAGCGGATGCCGGGACATCGGACGCGGCCCGCGTCTCGGCATCCGCCGCCCGCTTCCGTCGTAGGAGCGCCCACTCGACGACGAGGACGATGGCGAGCGCCGCGAGCACCGCGACGGTGAGAAGCGGATCGACGGCGAAGACGACCAGCAGCACGAGCCCGAGTGCGAGCGCGACGGCGCCGAGGACCAGCATCGCGTACTGCCACCGGTGTGCGGCGCGCGTGCGCAACCTGCCCGGCCGGGCGCGCCGGGATCCGAGCTGATCGATCGCGATGATCGCAGCGACGACGAATGCGAACAGAAATCCGGCCGTCATCAGGAAGGCCTCGTCGCGGTGGAAGACGGCCGCCTGCGCCTCGAGTTCGGCGCCGTCGGAGGTGTCCGACCCGAAGTCGGCCTGCCAGCTCTGCAGGCGCTCGGCCGCTCGCTGCATGACGTACCCGGTCTCGAGGTCGGAACCGCACTGCGCATCCCGATCTCCGAGCAGGAGAGGCCTCAGGCCGTCGAGTTCGAGGTTCGCGGTCACCAGGGCCGGCAGATCCGGCTCGTAGCTGAGGTACGTGACGCGTGCGACATCGCGCTGCACCTCAGCAGTGCAGTATGTGCGGAGGACGTCGAGATCGTGGTCGACAAGGGTCTGCAGGTATCCGACCTGGCGGGATGCCTCGGTGGAGACGATGCGTGACTGATCGAGCAGGTCGCTCGCCTCGTCCGCCGCCCGCGTGGCCTGGTAGACCGCGACCGCGCTCAGCGACATCGAGACGGCGATGACCGTGATCAGGATCGTGTCGCTTCGCAGGATCCTCTGGCCGAGCAGCACGAGCCGGCGGCCCATCGTGCGCCCGCGCGGTCGGGGCGCCGCCACGGGCGTGTTCGACATGGGAGCCCCCTCCCGACCTCGCATCCGGACGCCCCCCAGCGTCGGAACGGTCGGTCAACCGAGATATCGAAACCTTGGCCTGCCCGAGCGTCCGCCGCAAGTGCTCAGCGGTTTCAGTGGGGCCCGGTGGGTGTCCAGCCCTCGCCGCACGCACCGCCGTCCGCGGTCTCGGCGACCACGATCTCGTCGCCGCCGGGGGTCAGCAGCGGGTTGTAGAACCGCGCGATCTCGGTGCTCGACTGCGGCACGTAGTGGAAGATCAGCGACCGGCGGAAGCGGTCGGTGCTCCGGTTCGGACCCGAGCCGTGCACCATGCTCCCGTGGAAGAAGAGCACATCGCCCGCCTTGAGCACGGTCTGCTCCGCGGCCATTCCCTCGGGGAGCTTGACCTCCGTGTTCGTGAACGACTCGGCGGCGTCCGCCTCGTCGGGGCAGACGATCTCGTATCGGTGCGAGCGCGGCACCATCCGCAGTCCGCCGTTCTCGGCATCGCAGTCATCGATCGCGATCCATGCGGCGATGCAGGTCTCTGGGTGGGCCTGAAGGAACAGGTTGTCCTGATGCAGCGCCTGGCCGCGCGCCGTCGGCGGCTTGAAGTAGAACATGGACTGCGCAGCGAAGACGGGGCCCACGAGCTCCGTCACGATGCTCATGACGCGCGGCTCCAGCATCCATCGCCGCGACAGTCGCCCGATGTCCAGGTCGGTGCGGCGGTGCGGGTGCACGAACCGCGGGTACCTCTTGAGCGGGTCGTCGTCGGGAACATGATCGTCGTGGCCGACCGAGCTGTCACGCGCGACCTGGTCCATGAACGCGGACCGGATCTGTGCGACCTCGTCGGCGTTCAGCAGGGAGCGGACGGTGACGACGCCGAGCCGCTCGTACTCGTCGGCGCGGGCGGTGCGTGTGGGGGAGTCGACATTCAACATACGAGCAAGCCTGCACGCCGCAGTCCCTCGGGGACATGGACATCCTCGCTCGGTACATGGAAGATCCTGCTATGGAACGTGTACGCGCCGAGTCGCCGCATCCTCAGGTGAACCGCATGATCGGCGGATTCTTCCACGAGGGACCGGCGTATTCGGCCTGGCGCGCGTCGGGGACCGCGGACTTCCTCCTGATCCACACGACGGCGGGCGCCGGGCGACTCGGCACTGCGGCGGGGGAGCTTGCGGTGGGTCCGCGGGACGCGGTGCTCCTTCGCCCCGGCATCCGCCACGACTATGCGACAGCGGCGGGTGCGCCGATGTGGGAATTCGCATTCGCGCACTTCCATCCCCGCGCCGAGTGGATGCCGCTCCTGGCCTGGCCGGACGCGGCGGGCGGGATCGGCGTGATCCACTCCGACGCAGAGGCGCATCGTCGGGTGACCGGGGCGCTGCGACGCGCGGCAGGGGTGCGGTACGGCTCGGCGGTGCGCACCGAGCTGTTCGGCATGAACGCCCTCGAAGAGGCGCTGCTGTGGCTAGACGCGCAGAATCCGCTGGCCGGCCGTGTCGACGAACGCGTGGCCCGGGTGCTCGAGCACGTCGGCGCGCACTTGGCCGACCCGCTCGATCTCGCGACGCTGTCTCGGGTGGCGCACCTCTCGCCGTCGCGCCTGACGCACCTCTTCCAGGATCAGGTGGGGATCAGCCCGCGGCGCTACGTCGAACGGGAGCGGATGCTGCTGGCCGGACAGCTGCTCGATCTCACCAATCGCAGTGTGACCGCGATCGCGGGCGAGGTCGGCTGCGACGATCCGCTGTACTTCTCGCAGCGCTTCCGGCGCTTCGCCGGCCTCAGCCCCAGCGCCTACCGGGAGCGCGGGCGCCGGGACGCGTCCGATCGATGAGCGTCGGCGTCGCGGCGAAATAATGCGGGCCGTCCGGGCGTTCTGGTACCCTGAAATGTCACCCGTGTGGCGCTATTGACGTGCGCGCGTGACACCGCACGACTCGCAATCGAAATCCAACCGCTGAAGCTCTCGGCATCCCTATGCCCGTGCGCCCAGGCCCGACACCCCAACCCAACAAGGACAACCCACTACATGACTATCGCAACGACCGCCCCGGCCACCAAGCAGGTCGCCATCAATGACATCGGATCTGCTGAGGACTTCCTGGCCGCGGTCGAACTGACCCTGAAGTTCTTCAACGACGGCGACCTCATCGAAGGAACCGTCGTGAAGATCGACCGCGACGAGGTGCTCCTCGACGTCGGCTACAAGACCGAGGGTGTCATCCCCTCGCGTGAGCTCTCCATCAAGCACGACGTCGACCCCAACGAGGTCGTCAAGGTCGGCGACCAGGTGGAAGCCCTCGTTCTCCAGAAGGAGGACAAGGAAGGCCGCCTCATCCTGTCCAAGAAGCGCGCACAGTACGAGCGCGCCTGGGGTGACGTCGAGAAGATCAAGGAGACCGACGGTGTCGTCACCGGTTCGGTCATCGAGGTCGTCAAGGGCGGACTCATCGTCGACATCGGCCTGCGCGGCTTCCTGCCCGCGTCGCTCATCGAGCTGCGCCGCGTCCGCGACCTCACGCCGTACCTCGGTCAGGAGATCGAGGCCAAGATCCTCGAACTCGACAAGAACCGCAACAACGTGGTCCTGTCGCGCCGCGCGCTGCTCGAGCAGACGCAGTCCGAGTCGCGCACCTCGTTCCTGAACAACCTGCACAAGGGTCAGGTCCGCAAGGGCACCGTCTCCTCGATCGTCAACTTCGGCGCGTTCGTCGACCTGGGCGGTGTGGACGGCCTCGTGCACGTCTCGGAGCTCTCGTGGAAGCACATCGAGCACGCCTCCGAGGTCGTCGAGGTCGGTCAGGAAGTCACTGTGGAGATCCTCGAGGTCGACCTCGACCGTGAGCGCGTGTCGCTCTCGCTCAAGGCGACCCAGGAGGACCCGTGGCAGGTCTTCGCCCGGACCCACGCCATCGGCCAGGTCACCCCGGGCAAGGTCACGAAGCTCGTTCCGTTCGGCGCGTTCGTGCGCGTCGCGGACGGCATCGAGGGCCTCGTGCACATCTCGGAGCTCTCCGGCAAGCACGTCGAGCTCGCCGAGCAGGTCGTGTCGGTCGGCGAAGAGGTCTTCGTCAAGGTCATCGACATCGACCTCGAGCGTCGCCGCATCTCGCTCTCGCTCAAGCAGGCGAACGAGTCGGTCGACCCGTACGGCACCGAGTTCGACCCGGCCCTCTACGGCATGGTCACCGAGTACGACGAGAACGGGGAGTACAAGTACCCCGAGGGCTTCGACTCCGAGACCAACGCGTGGAAGGAAGGCTTCGACGCCGAGCGCGAGAAGTGGGAGCAGGAGTACGCCGCTGCCCAGGCTCGCTGGGAGGCGCACAAGGCTCAGGTCGCCAAGACCCTCGAGGCCGAGGCAGCCGCCCCGGCCGAGAGCAGCTCCGCATCGAGCTCGTTCTCCTCGGACAGCGCCGGCGGCGGCACCCTCGCCGACGACGAGGCGCTCGCCGCGCTTCGCGAGAAGCTCTCGGGTCGCTGATCTGATCTGAGCGCCCATCACCGGGCGACCATCGCAAAGGCCGTCACCTTCGGGTGGCGGCCTTTCGCGTTCAGCCCGCGCGGCCGGACCCGCTTCGGCGCAGCCGAAGCAGCGCGATCCCCAGCGCGAGGGGCCACAGCAGGGTGAGCGGGATGACGGCGACGGCGATGAACCACGTCCAGTCCGGCAACGCCCCGAGCGGACCGAGCAGGAGGATCACGATCCGCACGGCGGGGATGACGGCGAGCACGCACAGCCACACCGGCAGCGTGCGAGTGCGCAGACCGAGGATGCCGATCCCGACCGCCCAGATGCACATGGCGAAGACGGCACCCTGGGCCGCACCGTGCGCGCCGACGACGACCAGCGCCGCTGCGGCGGCGACTCCGGAGGTCGCGTCGATCTCGGCGATGTAGGCGAGCGGCCCCGCGGTCTCGCGGAGCACGCCCATGAAGAAGAACAGCGCGGCGGTGATCACGCCGAGGGCGGCGAGTGACCGGGCACCCAGGTGTGCGCTCGCGCGGTCGGCCGAGCTGAGCGCGTCGGACGCGGCGAGGGATGCGGGGATGAGGGCCAGGGCCATGCCGATGAGTGCGAACCCCGAGATGTTCCAGGGGAGCGGATGCGCCGTGACGAACGCGAGGGTCGCGACGGCATCGTCGGCGTCGATACCGCCGATCGCGGCGACGGAGGCCTCGGTGCCGAACCACACCAGCGCCGCGAGCGAGAAGACGATCGCCGCCCAGCCTCCGAACCGTGACGAGGGCGGTCCCGGGACCCGGTCTGCGGAGGGACCACTGGTGCTCATAGCTCGTCGCCCTCCGGCCGGCTGCGCCCGCGCAGCGTGCTGAGCCGGATGCTAGACCCCCGTCTCCGCGTGCGCAATCACCTGCCGCGCGGGCATGTCGGGATGCCGCCGTAGCATGCCCTCATGCCTGCGCACCCGCCGAGTCTGCCTGGGTGCACCGTCGCCGGCTGCACGGAGCAGGTCGGCCGCGGCGCCCCGCTCGAGCTGTGCGAGCACCATCTGGCGATCGCCGCCGAGTGGGCCGGCCGGCAGTTCGGCGTCAGCGACGTGCTTCCCTCGCCCTGTCGGCTGTGCGGATCCCGACTCGGAGTCCGCTATCCCTCCGGCTGGCTGTGCGCAGTGTGCGAGTGGCGTCACAGCGATCTGATCGACGGCGAGCTGCCCCGGCCGCGGGTGGACGTCGTGTACTACATCCGCTACGACGACCGCGTGAAGATCGGCACGTCGTCGAACCCGCGCAGTCGCCTCAGCGCGCTCTGGCACGACGACCTGCTGGCTTTCGAGCGCGGCGATCGGAGTCTCGAGCATCGTCGGCACGAGCAGTTCGCCGACGAGCGCTTCGACCGCACCGAATGGTTCGCCCTCTCGGAGCGCTTGCGCAACCACATCGAACTCGTGCGCGCGGGTGGCGATGATCCGTGGGACCGCTATCGGCGCTGGGTGAGCGAGGCCGTGGCGCTGCGCGGCTGACTGCCGCTGCGTGCGTGCGGCGCGAGCATCCACTGGAGGCAGGTCTCGGTCGCTTCGACGCGGACTTCGGCGCCGAAGCCGCGCGTGACGGGCGCGTGCGGGTTCGGCATCCGTTACCGTCACGGTATGGCCGTCGACCAAGCAGCGACGCAGCAGGAGCCGCCCGGTGGGTCCGCTCGCACCGCACGCGTGCGAACCGGGTGGCTGCGCGAGGACTTCGCCGATCGCACGCGCGCACGCGCCGCGACCCTCAACCAGCTGCTGCTGGGCTCGGTCGTGTTCGTGCTCGGCATCCTGATCGCCATCGGTCCGTTCACCGGCGATGTCGTGCTGTTCTTCACCGGCGTGGTGGTGATCTTCGTCCTCACCGGCGCGACGCTCGTGATCCCCTGGAACCGGGTCGCGTTCGGGTGGGTCGCGGTCGTGCCGGCGATCGACATCATCGCGATCACCCTGATGCAGCTTGCCGCACCCGGCTCTGCGCTCGGCCTGCTCTGGATCTTCCCGACGACCTGGCTCGCCGCCGGGTTCGGGCTTCTCGGGCTCTTCGCGGTGATCGTCGCGGTCGCGGGGATCGTCAGCGTCCTGACCGCGCTCAACGAGCAGCAGGTCACATACGCGACCGTGCTCCTGCCGCTCGTCCTGATCGCGGTCGCGACCACGAGCCACCTGGCCGCGCGCCGCTCCGACGCGCAGCGGACGCTGCTGGCCAAGCAGGCCCAGCTGCTGCGGCGGGTGCTCGAGCGCACGCGTCGGCAGGAGCAGGAGGTGACCGAGGTCCTGGATGCCGTCGACTTCGGGGTCATCCGGATCGCGCCCGACGGACAGGTCGCGGTCACGAATGAGGCCCACGGCCGCCTGCAGCAGGCGATCCGATCGGACGACGAGGAGTCGGCGGATCCCGTCGGCGCCGCCGACGAGGTGCCGGCCTTCCGCGACGACGGGACCACCCGCCTGCCGCACGAAGAGCTGCCCGTCGAGCGGGCGCTTCGCGGCGAGGCGTTCGATGGACAGGTCGTGTGGTTCGGCCTCGAGCCGGGGCCCCGACAGGCCCTCAGCATCACCGCGCGTCGCCTCACGGACTCCTCGGGGCAGGATGCCGGGGCGGTGGTCATCTCCCGCGATGTGACGACGGAGCTGAATGCTCTTCGCGCGCGCGACGAGCTCGTCGCATCCGTCTCGCACGAGCTGCGCACCCCGCTCACCTCGATCCTCGGCTACCTGGATCTCGCGATCGAGGACCCCGAGCTTCCCGACCACCTGCGCGCCAACCTCGACATCGCCGAGCGCAATGCCGAACGCCTGCTCGGCATCATCGGCGACATCCTCGCGGCATCCAGCTCGTCGACGTCGGTGGAGGCGTCCCTGGTCCCGGTGTCGATCGACGCCCGCGACATCGTGCGGGCTTCGGCGGAGGCCCTCGCACCGCGCGCGGGTGGTCGCGCGATCACGATCGACACGACAGGTCTCGAGGAGGCCTTCCTCTGGGCCGACCCGCTGCGGATCCGTCAGGTCGTCGACAACCTCCTCGCGAACGCGATCACCTACAACCGCGACGGGGGAACGGTCTACCTGGGCACCACGAGCGACGGCAGCTCGAGCTGGATCCTGGTGCGCGACACGGGCATGGGCATGACCGAGGACGAGCGGGCCCGGCTGTTCCAGCGCTTCTACCGGGCAGCGCCGGCGCGGGGCGTCGGCACGGGGCTCGGGCTCGCCATCAGCCGCGACATCGTCCGCGCCCACGGGGGAGAGCTCGGCCTGCACAGCTCGCCCGGCGTCGGCTCGACCTTCGTCGTCAAACTCCCCGCCTCACGCTCGGAACGGAACAGCTCATGATCCTGAACCTCGATCTGGACAGCGTGCTGGTGATGACCGCGCTCGTGGTCAACGTCAGCGGCATCCTGTTCATCGTCGAAACGCTGCTGCGCCGCGACGAGGGCGCCGGTCGCGTCTGGGCGCTCGCGTTCCTCGCGGCGATGCTCACCACGCTCGCCTACATCGTCTGGGCGCAGTCGCCCGACGCCTGGTGGGCGATCGCCGTGGGCAACGGGGCTTTCGTCGCAGGCACGGGATGCATGTGGCTCGGATGCCGCCGGTACAACGCGAGACGGATGGGCTGGTCCTCGGCCGCCGTGGCGGTGGCCGTGGTGGCGGCTGCGACTGCCGTCTTCGTCGCCGGACCCGCCGCGGGGGACTGGGCCGGGGCGCTGTGGATGTTCGTCGCGCTGATCGCATTCGCGGGCGCGGGCGCGGTCGAATGCCTGCGCGGCGAGCTGCGCGAGTCGCGGACGGCGTGGGTGCTGAGCGCGGTGTTCGCATTCCAGTCGCTCTACTACCTCTCGCGGACGACCGCCTTCCTGACCTCCGGTCCGGAAAGCAGCCTGTTCCAGAGCGCGTTCGGCACGATCCCGACCAGCTTCGTCACGGTGACGCTCACGATCGTCGCGGTCGTGGTCACATCCGTGCTGCGCGCATCGCGGGCTCCGATGCGCGGGCATCTGCGACCCGCGGGCTTCGGCACCGCGCGAGACGGCATCCTGGCGCAGGACGTGTTCGACGGCGCGATGACCGACCTGTGCGAGCGGGCCAGATGGCGCTCCGAGCTGGTGGGTGTCATCGCCGTCCGCATCGACGATCTCGAGCAGATCTCCACCGCGTTCGGCAGCGACGTGGCGCGGGCCGTCACCGAGACGTGGCGCACCGGTGTCCGCCGCCATGCGCCGTCGAACTCGTTCGTCGCCGAGGACGGACCGACAGGGCTGCTGGTCGGCGTGCTGGTCGATTCGCCCCGTGACGCACGACGCGAGGCAGCGGCGATCTATCGCGGACTGTTCGACGAGCTCGGCATGGTGGGCGGCGGAATGAGCGGCGACATCGGCGGCGTCATCCCAGTGGTGGGCGTCGGGGTCTCGCTGAGCGACACGACGGGCTACGACGCGGAGACCTTGGCGGCCGTGGCGAGGGACGCCGCCAGCCGCGCGGCGACCAGCGTCGACACCTCGGTGCTGATCGGCGAGGCCGAATAGCGGTATCCGCCGCCGGCGCAGCGGGCCTCAGGCGGTGAGCCGGTATCCCACACCGCGCACGGTCTCGATCCAGCGCGGACTCGCGGGCGACTCGCCGAGCTTTCGGCGGAGGTTCGCGACGTGCACCTCGATCGCGCGCGCGTCGCTGTCGCTGACGAACTCGACGCCCGTGTACTGCTCGCCCCGCAGCATGAGGGCGAGGTCGGATTTCGCGCGGACCCGCCGGCCCGACCCGAGCAGATCGGCCAGGATGTCGAACTCGCTGCGCGTGAGATCCAGGTCGGCGCCGTCGACCGTCACGATGCGGGTGTCGGGGTTGAGGCGAACGCCCTGATGCTCGAGCCACCCCACCGGAGTCTGGTCCGGGCCGGCCGCCACCGGCATGGGCGTCGTCGCGAGGTGGTGGCGCGGGCGACGCAGCATGGCGTCGATGCGTGCGCGCAGCTCACGCGGCCGGAAGGGCTTGGCGACGTAGTCGTCCGCGCCGGCCTCGAGCCCCTGCAGGGCGTCGATCTCCTCGGTGCGGGCGCTCAGCATCACGATGTAGGTCGAGCTGACTGCTCGAATGCGCTTGGCGGTCTCGAAGCCGTCCATCCCCGGCATGTTGACATCGAGCGTCGTGACGAGAGGCTGGTGCTGGCGGATGAGCTCGAGGCCGTCCTCGCCGCTGCCGGCGCCGTACACGGTGAAACCCGCCTGCGCGAGGACGGCCGAAAGGAGCGACCGGATGTCTTCCTCATCCTCGATCACGACCGCGACGCGCGACTCTTCCACCATTGCACCTTCCGGCGCACGAGAGACGATCGCCGGCGCCTGGACGTCGGTCAGGATATCCCAGAATGCGGTCTGGAATCTGCGGTCGGTGTCGCTCATGCCGGCCGGGCCACGGCGCCGGCACGAGCGACACTCCGCGTGAGGCGGGAGGTCGGCCCCATCGCCTCCGCCTCCGCAGAAGCCCGAAGAACGGTATGGGATGGCGATCGCCCCCACGATCGCCATCCCGCCGTACCGAGAGCGGATCCCGTGCGTCGCATCGCGCCCCTGCGGCGCGAACGGACGACCGCGTGATGGGTGGACGCCACACAGTCGCGTCCACCAGTCATCGCACGCCCTCCCCCAGACGCCGTCCGAGGATCCGCTTTCAATCGGGTTGCCACCGACGATACGGCGACGGACTCAAGCCAGGCTCAGGGCGCCCTCAGGACTGGCTGAGGTTCTCGCGGATCCGCTGCGCCGGCACGGGTGCGCGGCATGGCATCCTCGATGCATGCCACTGGTCGCACTCACCGGGGGGATCGCCTCGGGCAAGTCCACGATCGCCCGCCGCCTCGCGGAGCACGGAGCGGTCGTCGTCGACGCCGACCAGGTCGTGCGAGACGTGCAGCAGCCGGGATCCGCGGTGCTGGCCGCGATCGCGGCGGAATTCGGCGAGGAGATGCTGCATCCGGACGGCTCGCTGGACCGTGCGGGCCTGGGCTCGCGGGTGTTCGGCGACGCGGAGGCGGTCACACGGCTCAACGCGATCGTGCACCCCGCCGTGCGGCAGGAATCGAAGCGGCAGTTCGACGAGGCGTTCGCGGCGGACCGTGATGCGGTCGTCGTGTACGACGTGCCGCTCCTCGCCGAAGCCCGGCTCGGCGACCCGTGGGACCTCATCGTCGTGGCGCACGCGCCCGTCGAGGTGCGAGCGCGCCGACTCGTCGAGCTTCGGGGCCTCAGCGCCGCCGACGCGGCGGCCCGGATCGGGTCGCAGGTGTCAGACGAGGAGCGGCTGCGGATCGCCGATGTCGTCATCGACACCGCGGGATCGCTCGAGGAGACTCGCGAGCAGGTCGATGAGCTGTGGGGCTCTCTGTCCAGGCGCATCGAGGACAGGCGGGCCGGGCGCCGCGTAAACTGATCGCACCAGCGATGGAGGTGCGCCATGGGATTCCTCTCGAAGTTCCGCCGCCGCAAGAACCCGTACGCGGCGGTCACCGAGGAAGAGCAGATCGCGCGATACGTCTACCTGCTCAACACGCTGCCGGCGAGCGTCATCGAAAGTGCGCACGCCGCCGCGTTCAAGGATCTCTCCTCGTCCCAGCGGCGCGAGATGCTCGAGCAGCTCCGGCCGTTCATGTCGGATGCCGAGCGCTCCGCGCCCTCCGACGACCCGAATCTGCTCGCGAAGCTCGTCCGCCGCGCAGAGGAGCGCCGGACGGCTCGTGCAGCGGCCGGTGCCGGGCCGGACGCCGAGGCCGAGGCATCCGTCCGCACGACCACGGCGACCGTGGACCCGAACTACGTCGATCCGCGTACGGTCATGGCGCAGACGGGCGTGATGAGCCTCGTCGCGTATCAGTTCCTGCTCACGAGCTCCGTCTCGGCGTACTTCACCGTCGGCGCCGGCTCGCTGGCGATCGGCGATCAGCCGGGATGGGTGGGCGACACGTTCGATCCGGGATCGGCGGGCGGCATCGACGCCGCGGGCGCCGGCGGCTATGACGGCGGCGGAGGCTTCGACGGAGGCGGCTTCGGAGGCGGGTTCGACGGCGGCGGCTTCGGCGGTGGCTTCGACGGCGGCGGTGGCTTCGGCTGAGGGCGAACGCCCGCCGCGATGTCGGGGGCCCCGCATAATCTGGTCTGATGCAGACGACACGATCCGTGCGGCCGTTCGAGGTCGTCAGCGAGTACGTGCCCTCGGGCGATCAGCCGCAGGCGATCGCCGACCTCGCGGCCCGCATCAATGCGGGTGAGACCGATGTCGTGCTGCTCGGCGCGACCGGAACCGGCAAGTCGGCGACCACGGCCTGGCTGATCGAGCAGGTGCAGCGCCCGACACTGGTGCTCGCCCACAACAAGACGCTCGCCGCTCAGCTCGCGAACGAGTTCCGCGACCTGATGCCCCACAACGCCGTCGAGTACTTCGTGTCGTACTACGACTACTACCAGCCCGAGGCATACGTCCCGCAGACCGACACCTTCATCGAAAAGGACTCGTCGGTCAACGCCGAGGTCGAGCGACTGCGCCATTCGACGACGAACTCGCTGCTGAGCCGCCGCGACGTGATCGTCGTCTCGACCGTGTCGTGCATCTACGGCCTCGGGGCTCCCGAGGAGTACATGCGCGCCATGGTGGCGCTGCAGGTGGGGGAGCGGTACGACCGCGACGCCCTGATCCGCAAGTTCATCGCGATGCAGTACAACCGCAACGACGTCGACTTCTCCCGCGGCAACTTCCGCGTCCGTGGCGACACGATCGAGATCATCCCGGTCTACGAGGAGTACGCGATCCGGATCGAGCTGTTCGGAGACGAGATCGAAGCGCTCTACATGCTGCATCCGCTCACCGGCGATGTCGTGCAGCGCCTGGACTCGGTGCCGATCTTCCCGGCATCCCACTACGTCGCCGGGACCGAGACAGTGCAGCGCGCGATCGGCACGATCGAAGCGGAGCTGGAGGTGCGGCTGAAGGAGCTCGAATCGCAGGGGAAGCTCCTCGAGGCGCAGCGCCTCCGCATGCGCACGTCGTTCGATCTCGAGATGCTGCAGCAGCTCGGGTTCTGCTCCGGGATCGAGAACTACTCGCGCCACCTCGACGGCAGGGCGCCGGGAGAGGCGCCCCATTGCCTGCTGGACTTCTTCCCCGATGACTTCCTCGTCGTGATCGACGAGTCGCACGCGACCGTTCCGCAGATCGGCGCGATGTACGAAGGCGACGCCTCGCGCAAGCGCACCCTCGTCGAGCACGGGTTCCGCCTGCCCAGCGCGATGGACAACCGCCCGCTGCGCTGGGACGAGTTCAAGGACCGCGTCGGCCAGACCGTGTACCTCTCGGCCACCCCCGGCCGGTACGAGATGGGCATCGCGGACGGCGTCGTCGAGCAGATCATCCGGCCTACCGGCCTGGTCGATCCGCAGATCATCGTGAAGCCGTCGAAGGGGCAGATCGACGACCTGCTCGAGGAGATCAGGGTGCGGGCGTCGCGTGACGAACGCGTGCTCGTCACCACCCTGACCAAGAAGATGGCCGAAGAGCTCACCGACTTCCTGGGTGAGCACGGGGTGCGCGTCCGGTACCTGCACTCGGATGTCGACACGCTGCGCCGAGTCGAGCTGCTGACCGAGCTGCGGGCAGGGGTCTACGACGTGCTGGTGGGCATCAACCTGCTCCGTGAGGGTCTCGACCTGCCCGAGGTGTCGCTGGTCGCGATCCTGGATGCCGACAAGGAGGGCTTCCTCCGATCGGGGACCTCGCTCATCCAGACGATCGGCCGCGCCGCGCGCAATGTCTCCGGCGAGGTGCACATGTACGCCGACACGGTGACCGACTCCATGCGGGCGGCGATCGGCGAGACGGACCGGCGCCGCGAGAAGCAGGTCGCGTACAACGTCGAGAACGGCATCGATCCGACGCCGCTGCGCAAGAAGATCGCGGACATCACGGATGTGCTCGCCCGCGAGGGCGCCGACACGGCGGCGATGATGTCGAAGCGCAATGCCGCCAAGCTCAAGTCGGGCAAGGGCAGGTCGCCCACGCCGCAGCTCCGGCGCGAGGGGATCGCCGCAGAGGGAGCAGAGCAGCTCGAGGCCACGATCTTCGACCTGTCGAATCAGATGCTCGCGGCCGCCGGCGAGTTGAAGTTCGAGCTCGCGGCACGCCTGCGCGACGAAGTGCAGGACATGAAGAAGGAGCTGCGCGCCATGGAGCGCGCCGGCCACGCCTGAACACGCCGTTCGTCAAGGGGGGAGCGCAGCGTCTCCGATGACGCCTGAACACCCCCGTTCGTTGAGCGAGGAGCGCAGCGTCTCCCACCACGCCTGACACCCCCGTTCGTTGAGCGAGGAGCGCAGCGTCTCCCACCACGCCCGAACACCCCGTTCGTTGAGCGAGAAGCGCAGCGACGAGACGAAACGCCTAGGGGCAGTGCATCAGCGGCTTCGGACCGGTCCGATCGAAGGTGTGCGCCGTCATCGGCGCGCCGCACAGCGGGCATGCGCGCTCTGCACGCTCTGCGACGCTCGGCGGGGGAGTCGTCTCATACGGTCCGACTGCGGCCGGTCCCGCGAGGCGGATGAGCTTGGCGTTGATCCACGCGTACCAGCCACCCGCCTCCTCAACCTGGCGGCGGACCGGGATCCTGTCACTCGTCATGTATTTAGTGTATTAATCATTTGTGCACGATAGGATGAAACTATGACGGACGACATCCTGGCGCTCGAGAATCAACTGTGCTTCGCCGTCGTCACAGCCGCGCGCAACGTGGTGTCGGTGTACCGGCCCGTGCTGGAGCCGCTGGGGCTCACGCATCCCCAGTACCTCGTGATGCTGGCCCTGTGGGAGCGCTCGCCCCGCGCGCTCGGTGAACTCGCGGGGGAGCTGGCGATGGAACCGGCCACGCTCTCCCCGCTCGTCAAGCGGCTCGAGGCGCAGGGCCGGGTCACCCGCTCGCGCCGCGCCGACGACGAACGCGTGCTCGACATCTCGCTCACGGACGACGGCCGGGTGCTCCGCGAGCGGGCGCTCGAGGTTCCAGGGCGGATCATGGAACGGGTCGGGATGGATGCCGCCGAGGTGACACGACTGCGCGATGCGCTCGTGCGTTTCGCCGGGCGCACTCCGATCGGCATCCCCGACTGACCTTCGCGGGTATCGGTTCTGTTGCATACCGATGAACTCTCCGCCACCCCCTTGGAATACTCTCGGCGGCCTCTTAGGCTCGGCAGAGGTGCGGCGCAGCCCGATGCGGTATCCAATCAGGAGACCCTGACGATCGCGCGCTGGACCGTCGTCCCCCATCGGTCCGATCACAGAGGATGCTTCATGCGATCTCGGTCAGAAACTCGGTCGCACAACGACCGTTCCACAACCCCCACCCGCCGGAGGATCGCCGTCGGCGCCGCGGCCACCGTATTCGCACTGGCTGCCGGCGCGATCGCAGCACCGGCGGCGCAGGCCGCAGATCCGGTGCTGATCGACCTCGTCACCGTCAACGACTTCCACGGTCGCATCGAGGCGTCCGCGCCTTCGGGCGGCATCGCCGCACTCGCCACCGCGGTCAACCAGATCCGCGCGACGAACCCGAACACGGTCTTCGCGGCCGCCGGCGACATGATCGGCGCGTCGACGTTCACCTCCTTCATCCAGAACGACGTGCCGACGATCGAGACACTGAACGCTGCCGGCCTCGACGTGAGCGCCGCAGGCAACCACGAGTTCGACAAGGGCTGGGAGGACCTCCGCGACCGCGTGCTCCCGATGGCCGATTGGGAGTACATCTCCGCCAACGTCTGGGACACCGAGACCGACGACTATGCGCTGGCTCCGTACTGGACCGAGACGCTCGGCGGCATCACGATCGGCTTCATCGGCGCCGTCACGGAGGAGCTTCCCGCTCTGGTCAGCCCGGCCGGCATCGCCACCCTCGACGTGAACCCCGTCGTGGAGAGCGTGAACGCCGTCGCCGACCAGCTGTCGGACGGCGACGCAGCAAACGACGAGGCCGACGTGCTCGTCCTGCTCGTCCACGAGGGTGCGACCCAGCCGACGCTCGCGTCGGCGACCGACCTGAACACGCCGTTCGGCAAGATCGTCGCGGGTGTCTCGGACGACGTCGACGCGATCGTCTCGGGGCACACTCACCTCGCGTACAACCTCGTGATCGACGGTCGCCCGGTCATCTCGTCCGGCCAGTACGGCGAGCGCTTCAGCGACATGAAGATCCAGGTGGACCCGGACACCAAAGAGATCCTCTCGATGTCGAACACCACCTACGCGATGTACACCCAGCCGGCAGGGACCCCGCCGCCGCCGCCGGTGCCGAACTACATCCCCGGCCCCGCCGAGCAGCCCATCGTGACGCTCGTCGCCGAGGCCGTCGCGTATGCGAAGGTCGCCGGCGGAGTGAAGGTCGGCGACATCACGGCGAGCTTCCAGCGCGGCCTTCAGCCGCGCACGCCCACGCCGGCCGACCCCTCCACGATCCAGGAGGCGCGCGGCGCCGAGTCGACGCTCGGCAACTTCGTCGCAGACGTGCAGCTCGACCAGACCCAGGTCCGGTTCCCCGACACACAGCTCGCGTTCATGAACCCTGGCGGTCTTCGCGCGGACATGAAGTACCCGAGCAGCGGAGCCGATGACCCCGACGGGAACGTGACGTATGCGGAGGCGGCCGGCGTCCAGCCGTTTGCCAACACGCTGGTGACGCTGACCCTGACCGGCGCACAGGTCAAGTCGGTGCTCGAGGAGCAGTGGCAGCCCTCCGGCGCGTCACGCCCGTTCCTGAAGCTCGGCGTGTCCAAGGGCCTGACCTACGTGACGGACTACGACGCCCCCGCAGGCTCGCGGATCACGAACCTCGAGTTCAACGGTGTGCCTGTCGATCCTGCCGCCCAGTTCCGCGTGGTCGTGAACTCCTTCCTGGCCTCCGGCGGCGACAACTTCGTCACGCTGGCTCAGGGTACGGATCGCGCCGATTCCGGTCTCGTCGACCTCGAGGCGATGGTGAGCTGGTTCGCCACGAACGGTGAGGCCTCTCCCGACCTGGCGCAGCGCTCGATCGGCGTCGAGCTCACCGGAGGCACCACCGGCGTCTACAGCGCCGGACAGACGGTGAAGGTGAACCTGTCGTCGCTCGACTTCACGCAGACCCCGACGCCCGCCGGCACGGTCACTGTGGCCGTCGGCGGCGTGGAGGTCGGCACTGCACCGGTCGACAGCTCGCTGGTTCCACTCACCGACGAGGCCGGACGCGCCTCGCTCGAGATCGTCATCCCCGACGGCACTCCGACCGGAACGGTTCCGCTCACGATCACCACCCCGACCGGTACCTCGTTCGACGTTCCGATCGAGATCGTGCAGGGGATCAAGACGACGATCACCGCGAAGTCGTCGGGTGGCAAGAACGGCGATCCGTTCGTCATCACCGCCACGGTCAAGGCGCGGGGAACTGTCGCGACCGGGGAGGTGGGGATCTACATCGACGGCTTCCCGCCGGCTCTCGGAACGCTGCAGGATGGGCGCGTGACGTTCCAGCTGCCGGACCTCGCACGGGGCAAGGTGCAGGTGCACCTGGTCTACTTCGGCGACGGCGCGTTCGAGGCGTCCGAGACGACGCTGAAGCTCAACGTCAAGTAGGCGATCGCCGTTGAACGGATGCCGCGGGGCTCAGGCTCCGCGGCATCCGTTCTCCGTCGTCTGCGCAGGTACCACACGATGCGCCATCGGCGAACCCCGCGACCCGTGTCGGAGCCCCCGCCTAGACTTGGACAGTGCCCATCGTCCCTGTCGCCGCGCCCGGAAACTCCAGTGGAAGACTCAGCGTCCGTGGCGCTCGCGTCCACAATCTGAAGAACGTCGACCTCGACATTCCGCGCGATTCGCTCGTCGTCTTCACCGGGCTGAGCGGGTCGGGCAAGTCCAGTCTCGCGTTCGACACGATCTTCGCCGAGGGGCAGCGCCGCTACGTCGAATCACTGAGTGCGTACGCCCGCCAGTTCCTCGGTCAGGTCGATCGTCCCGACGTCGACTTCATCGAAGGGCTCAGCCCGGCCGTCAGCATCGACCAGAAATCGACCAACCGCAACCCGCGGTCGACGGTCGGCACGATCACCGAGATCCACGACTACATGCGCCTGCTGTGGGCGCGGATCGGCGTGCCGCACTGCCCCGAATGCGGCGAGGTGATCCAGCGCCAGACCGTGCAGCAGATCGCCGACCAGCTGATGGAGCTGCCGGAGAAGACCCGCTACCAGATCGTCGCTCCGGTCGTCTCGCAGAAGAAGGGCGAGTTCGTCGACCTCTTCAAGGAGCTCTCGGCGAAGGGCTACGCCCGCGCCGTCGTCGACGGAGAGCTCGTCCAGCTGGCCGAGCCGCCCGCACTCAAGAAGAGCTACAAGCATGACATCGCGGTCGTGGTCGACCGTCTGGTCGCGAGCCCCGAGATCCTCAGCCGGGTCACCGATTCGGTCGAGACGGCCATCGGCCTCGCCGGCGGGATCGTCCAGGTCAATTTCGTGGACGAGGAGGGCGATGCCGCCTGGCAGTCGTTCTCCGAGAAGCTCGCGTGCCCGAACGGCCACCCGCTGCAGCTCACCGAGATCGAGCCGCGCACCTTCTCGTTCAATGCGCCGTTCGGCGCCTGCCCGACCTGTTCCGGCCTGGGCACCCGCATGTCGGTGGACGTCGACCTCATGCTCGGCGATGAGGAGGCCTCGATCCGCGAGGGCGTGCTGATCCCGTGGACGACGCAGGGCAAGGGCCTGTTCCAGTACTACGAGCGCCTCCTCGAGGGCCTCGCGGCCGACCTGAACTTCTCGCTGGACACCCCGTGGCGCGACCTGCGACTCGACGTGCAGGAGGCGGTGCTCCGCGGCGAGAACTACAAGGTCACGGTCAAGTGGAAGAACCGCTACGGCCGGGAGATGCGGTATTCGTCCGGGTTCGAGGGCGTCGTCCCGTACATCGAGCGTCAGTACGTGCAAGCCGACTCCGACTCGCAGCGCCAGCGCTGGTCGGAGTATCTGCGCGAAGTGCCGTGCCTCGCCTGCAACGGCGACCGGCTCAAGCCGGAGGTGCTCGCCGTCCTCGTGCACGGCCACTCGATCGCCGACGCCTCGCGCCTGAGCCTTGCCGACGCCCAGGAGTATTTCGCTCAGCTCGAGCTCACCGAGCGCGAGGCGAAGATCGCGGCGCAGGTGCTGCGCGAGATCCGGGCGCGGCTGAACTTCCTGCTCCAGGTGGGCCTGAACTACCTGAGCCTCAGCCGGTCCGCAGGGTCGCTCTCTGGCGGCGAGGCGCAGCGCATCCGGCTCGCGACCCAGATCGGCTCCGGCCTGACCGGTGTGCTGTACGTGCTGGACGAGCCGTCGATCGGCCTGCACCAGCGCGACAACCGCCGATTGATCGAGACCCTCCTCACCCTGCGCGACCTGGGCAACACGCTCATCGTGGTCGAGCACGACGAGGAGACCATCCACGCGGCCGACTGGGTCGTGGACATCGGGCCGCGAGCCGGAGTCGACGGCGGTCACGTCGTGCATTCCGGTCCGCTCTCGGAGCTCCTGAACGACACGCGATCGATCACCGGCGACTATCTGTCCGGCCGCCGCTCGATTCCGACGCCCGCCAAGCGCCGGCGGATCGACAAGAAGCGGATGCTGACCGTCGTCGGCGCCCGCGAGAACAACCTGCGCAACGTCACCGTCGACTTCCCGCTCGGCGTGATGACGGCGGTCACCGGCGTCAGCGGATCGGGCAAGTCGTCGCTCGTGAACGGCATCCTGTACGAAGTCCTGGCCACCCGGCTCAACGGTGCTCGCCGCATCGCGGGCAAGCACACCCGCGTCACCGGCCTCGACAACCTCGACAAGGTGGTGCATGTCGACCAGGCCCCGATCGGACGCACCCCGCGGTCCAACCCGGCGACGTACACCGGCGTGTTCGACCGCGTCCGGACGCTGTTCAGCGAGACCCCTGAGGCCAAGGCCCGCGGATATCAGCCCGGCCGTTTCAGCTTCAACGTCAAGGGCGGGCGCTGCGAGGCCTGCTCCGGCGACGGCACGATCAAGATCGAGATGAACTTCCTGCCAGACGTCTACGTCGACTGCGAGGTGTGCCACGGAAAGCGGTACAACCGCGACACGCTCTCGGTGCACTACAAGGGCAAGAACATCGCCGAGGTGCTCGAGATGCCGATCGAGGAGGCCGCCGAGTTCTTCGAGCCGATCCAGGCGATCCATCGCTACCTGAAGACCCTCGTCGACGTCGGTCTCGGCTACGTGCGACTCGGCCAGTCGGCGACCACCCTGAGCGGCGGGGAGGCGCAGCGTGTCAAGCTCGCGACCGAGCTGCAGCGCCGCAGCAACGGCCGCAGCGTGTACGTGCTGGACGAGCCCACCACCGGCCTGCACTTCGAAGACGTGCAGCGGCTGCTCGAAGTGCTGAACAGCCTCGTCGAGAAGGGCAACACGGTCATCGTCATCGAGCACAACCTCGATGTGATCAAGTCGTCCGACTGGATCATCGACCTCGGCCCCGAGGGCGGCTCCGGCGGCGGTGAGGTCGTCGCGACGGGAACCCCCGAGCAGGTCGCACGAGCGGAGGGCAGCCACACCGGCGCGTTCCTCGCGGAGGTGCTCGGCCTGTCCGCGGTGCGCAAGGCCGGCTGAGCCGTGGTCGAAGACTGAGCATGCCCGCATCACGCCCCACCGTCGCGTACAAGCCGCGCCCGGGCGAGATCCCCACCCATCCCGGTGTCTACCGATTCCGGGATGCCGCGGGACGAGTCCTGTACGTCGGCAAGGCGAAGAACCTGCGTTCCCGCCTGTCGAACTACTTCGCGCCGCTGCACACCCTCCACGAGCGCACCCGGCGCATGGTCACCAGCGCGGCATCCGTGGAATGGACCGTCGTCGCGAGCGACGTCGACTCCCTGCAGCTCGAGTACATGTGGATCAAGGAGTTCGATCCGCCGTTCAACGTGCGCTACAAGGACGACAAGTCGTACCCGTTCATGGCGATCACCCTCGCCGATGAGGCGCCGCGGGTCATCGTCACCCGCAATCGGCGCATTCCCGGGGCGAAGTACTTCGGCCCGTACCCGAAGGTCTGGGCGGTGCACGACACGATCGACCTGATGATCAAGGTGTTCCCCATCCGCACGTGCAGCGACGCGAGCTACAAGAAGGCGATGGCGACCGGGCGGCCCTGCTTCCCCGGGCAGATCGGCCGGTGCGGCGGCCCGTGCTCGATGAAGGTGACGATCGAGGAGCACCGCGCGATCGTCGACGACTTCATCGCGTTCATGTCCGGCGGCGACCAGCGATTCGCCAAGGAGCTGAACGCGCGGATGCGGGAGGCTTCTGCGGCGATGGACTACGAGGCCGCCGCCGTCTACCGCGACCGGCTCGTCTCGATCGACGCCGTGCTTTCCAAGAGCGCGCTCGTGCTGGCGGCCGACACCGACGCCGACCTGTTCGGCATCGCCGAGGACGAGCTGAACGCGACCGTGCAGCAGTTCGTCATCCGCGGCGGCCGGGTCCGCGGTGTGCGCGCGACCACGATCGAGAAGGAGCTCGACATCTCGGGCGGCGACCTCGTCGATCAGGTGCTCCAGCGGGCCTACGGGGACGCCGCACCGGTCGACATCCCGCGCCAGGTGCTCGTCCCGGTCCTGCCCGACGATGCCCCGGACTTGGAGGCATGGCTGCACGAGCGGCGCGGCAAGCTGGTCTCGATCCAAGTGGCGCAGCGCGGCCGGAAGTCCGAGCTGCTCAAGACCGCGACGCTGAACGCGCAGCAGGCGCTCATGATCCACAAGACCCGGCGCACGAGCGACTACGTCGCGCGGACACAGGCCTTGACCGACCTCCAGGAAGCCCTCGGGCTGGCGGAGGCGCCGCTGCGCATCGAGTGCTACGACGTGTCGCACCTGAGCGGGACGAACGTGGTCGCGTCGATGGTGGTGTTCGAGGACGGCCTGCCCCGCAAGGACCAGTACCGCAACTTCGGCGTGCCCGAGACGACCGACGACACCGATTCGCTGTATCAGGTGCTGACCCGGCGGCTCGCCTACCTCGACCGGCCCGACGAGCAGCCCGAGCCGGAGCCGACCGAGGACGGAACAGTCACGACGACCCGCAAGCGCCCGCGCTTCGCCTACCCGCCGCAGCTGCTGGTGGTGGACGGCGGCAAGCCTCAGGTCGAGGCCGCCGCGCGCGCCCTGGCGGATGCCGGACACGAGGAGATCGCGCTGTGCGGCATCGCGAAGCGACTCGAGGAGGTGTGGATGCCGGGGGAGGAGTACCCGGTCATCCTGCCGCGCACGAGCGAGGCCCTGTACCTGCTGCAGCGGCTGCGCGACGAGGCGCACCGGTTCGCGATCACCCATCAGCGGCGCCGGAGGCGGCGCGACATCCAGAGCGTGCTCGCGGAGATCCCCGGTCTCGGAGAGGCTCGGATCAAAGCCCTGCTGCGCCATTTCGGGTCCGTCGCGGCGCTCAGACGCGCCACCCCAGACGAGATCGCCGAACTGCCGGGAGTCGGTCCGAAGCTCGCCGCCGCGATTCATGCCCACCTCACGAATGGGTAGGCTGAAGCCGACGACGGGGGTGGTCATGACGGACGCTGAGGACAGCGCCTCGGTGCGCAGCGACTCGGGTGAGGTGCTGATCGTCACGGGCATGTCCGGTGCCGGCCGGTCGACGGCCGCGGACGCCCTGGAGGACCTCGGCTGGTACGTGGTCGACAATCTTCCGCCGCAGATGCTGCGCCCGCTGCTCGACCTCACGGCGCTCGCGGCGAGCGCCCTTCCGCGCGTCGCCGTCGTCGTCGACGTGCGCGGACGCGACCTGTTCGCGGAGCTGCCCGAGATCACGCGCGCACTGCGGCGCGGCCGACCGGTCCGCGTGATGTTCCTCGACGCCTCCGACGAGGTGCTCGTCCGGCGGTTCGAAGCTGTGCGCCGCCCGCATCCCCTCCAGGGCGACGGCACGATCCTCGACGGCATCCACCTGGAGCGGCAGCGTCTGGCGGCCGTGCGCGAGAGCGCGGATGTGATCATCGACACATCCGGTTTCAACATCCATCAGCTGGCCACCCAGGTGATCGACATGTTCTCCGCCGAGGGCGCTGCGCGCCACACGGTGACGATCGTCAGTTTCGGATTCAAGTACGGTCTGCCTCCGGATGCCGATCTGGTCGCCGACATGAGGTTCCTGCCGAACCCGTTCTGGAACGACGAACTTCGGTCCCTCACGGGTGAGGACGAGGAGGTGCGCGATTTCGTCCTTGCACAGCAGGGCGCGACCGAGTTCCTCGACTCGTACACGGCGGCGCTCGAGCCCGTGCTGGACGGCTATCAGCGCGAGAACAAGGGCCACTCGGTCGTGGCCGTCGGCTGCACCGGCGGGAAGCACCGCTCGGTGGTCATGGCGCGCGAGCTGGCCGCCCGGCTGTCGTCACTGCCCGGCGTCGCGGTGCGTGTCAAGCACCGCGACTTGGGTCGTGAGTGAAACGGGGTCACGAGTAGGCTTGACCCTCGTTCCCACCCACCATCCGCACATCTGTCGCGAGGAGATCCGTGTCGTTGACCGCTGACGTGAAGGCTGAACTGACGGCCGTCCGCGACGCGAGCCCGAGCGCCCGCGTCGCTGAGCTGACGTCTCTGCTGCGCTTCTCGGGCGGCCTGCACTCGATCGCGAACCGGGTCGCAGTCGAGGCCGAGCTCGATTCGGACGTCCTGGCCCGGCGCGTCGCCCGCGACCTCATGGAGATCTACGGTGTCCGGCCCGAACTCGTGAACGTGCAGGGGTCCGGCGCGCGAAACGGCAGTCACTACGCGGTCCGGGTGATCGAGGGGGGCGAGACGCTCGCGCGTCAGACCGGTCTGCTCGACCAGCGGCGCCGGCCCGTCCGCGGACTGCCCAACAAGCTCACGACCGGCTCCCGGGGCGACCTCGCCGCCATCTGGCGTGGGGCCTTCCTCGCGGCCGGCACCCTCAGCGAACCCGGCCGATCGGCCGCGCTCGAGATCACCTGCCCCGCGCCCGAGGCGGCGATGGCCCTCGTCGGTGCGGCGCACCGGCTCGGCATCCCGGCGAAGGCCCGCGAAGTGCGCGGCGTTCCCCGCGTCGTCGTCCGCGAGGGGGAGGCGATCCGCGTCGCCCTCGCCCGGATGGGGGCCGAGCGCGCGGCGAGCGACTGGGACCAGATGCGGCAGCGCCGCGAGGTCCGCGCCGGCGTCAACCGCCTGGTCAACTTCGACGATGCGAATCTGCGCCGATCGGCGCAGGCCGCCGTCGCCGCGTGCGCGCGGGTGGAGCGTGCGCTCGAGATCCTCGGCGAAGAGGTGCCCGAGCATCTGCGCGAGGCGGGCGAGCTGCGCCTCGCGCACCGCGACGCGAGCCTGGACGAGCTCGGCCACCACGCCGACCCGCCCCTCACGAAGGACGCTGTCGCCGGACGCATCCGCCGTCTTCTTGCGATGGCCGACAAGAAGGCCGAGCACGACGGCATCCCGGACACCGAAGCTGCGGTGCCCGTCGGCGTCGAGGACTGACCGGCGTCAGCGGATCGGCACTGCGGTGCCCGAGACCGTGATGCCTCCGGTCGCCGGTACGTCCACGGCGAGCTCGCTCGGACGACCGACGTGCCTGCCCTGCTCGATCACGATCTGCGCGGGCGGGCGCACGGCTCCGGTCGCGCGCAGATACGCACCGGTCGCGGCAGCTGCGGCGCCGGTGGCCGGATCCTCGATGAGGGTCCCGACCGGGAAGATGTTGCGTGCCTCCCAGCGCTGCCCGCCGAGGTCGCGCAGCACGATGATGGTCGCGGGCCAGCCCTCGGTATCCATCAGTGTGCGCGCCGCGGACGGATCGAACGTGAACCCGTCGAAGTCCGCGGCGTCGGCGAGCACGATGATCGGATGCCGATTGCCGGCGAACGCGAGACGCGGCGGGTGTGCGGGGTCGAGATCTGCGCGTTCCGCTCCGATCAGTCCGAGGACGGCGTCGAGCGCACCGTCGTCGATCGGTTCGACGTACGGCTCGACGCTCGTGAACGACGCTGTCCGCACGACCCCGTCGGTGCGCGTCGTGATGGCGACTTCTCCGACCTCGGTCGCGAACGCGAACATGCCGTCGCCCTCCGCCTCGGCGAGTGCGATCGCGGTGGCGACGGTGGCGTGACCGCAGAAGGGGACCTCCGCGACAGGCGAGAAGTACCGGATGCCCCGGCGCCTGCCCGAGCCGGCGACGAACGCCGTCTCCGCGTACCCCACCTCCGCCGCGATCCGCTGCATGTCCGCATCCGGCAGCCCATCGGCATCGAGCACGACACCCGCGGGATTGCCTCCGGCCGGGTCGCTCGAGAACGCCGCCCACCGCTGCACCACCGGCATCATCGGATTCGTCATCGGGCGATCGTAGCGCCGTTAGTCGCTGTCATAGAGGGAAGCAACCCCGGTGCCGCCGCGTTGGCGCTAACTAGGATGGATACGTCATTCTCGCTGCGCCGAGGAGTATCGGCTCAGCGCCGACAGGAAGAAGAGAACATGGCGAACTACACGTTGCCCGACCTCCCCTACGACTACGCAGCCCTCGAGCCGCACATCAGTGCGACGATCATGCAGCTGCACCACGACAAGCACCATCAGGCGTACGTGACCGGCGCCAACACGGCGCTCGAGCAGCTTGCCGAAGCGCGCGACAGCGGCAACCTCGCGAACGTCAACAAACTCGAGAAGGACCTGGCGTTCAACCTCGGCGGGCACACCAACCACTCGATCTTCTGGACCAACCTCTCGCCGGACGGGGGCGACAAGCCCACCGGCGACCTCGCGTCCGCAGTCGATGACCACTTCGGGTCATTCGACAAGTTCACCGCGCACTTCACGGCCGCCGCGCTGGGCGTCCAGGGCTCGGGCTGGGCGGGGCTGTTCTGGGACTCGATCGGCGAGAACCTGATCGTCCAGCAGTTCTTCGACCAGCAGTCCTCGTTCGCTGCCGGGTCCGTGCCCCTGCTGCTTCTCGATGTCTGGGAGCACGCGTACTACCTGGACTACAAGAACGTGCGCGCCGATTACGTCAAGGCGTTCTGGAACATCGCGAACTGGGCGAACGTCCAGCAGCGCTTCGCGGTCGCCCGCGAGCAGACCTCGGGCCTGCTGGTACTGTCATAGCGAGTGTGGGCGTCCCGGCGGGATGACCCCGCCGGGACGCCGTTGTCCATCCTCTGCAACCGCAACAAGCGCGTTCTCGCGCACGACACATCTCAGGAGAACTTCCGTGGCTGTCAAGATCGGAATCAACGGCTTCGGCCGCATCGGACGCAATTACCTCCGCGCGGCACTCGCGCAGGGGGCAGACCTCGACATCGTGGCGGTGAACGACCTCACCGACAACAAGACGCTCGCGCACCTGCTCAAGTACGACTCGGTCAGCGGCCCGCTCGCAGAAGAAGTGACCTACGACGCAGACTCGATCACGGTCGGCGGCAAGAAGATCAAGGTCTTCGAAGAGCGCGACCCGGCGAACCTTCCCTGGGGCGAGCTCGGCGTCGACATCGTCATCGAGTCGACCGGACGCTTCACCAACGCCGAAGACGCCAAGAAGCACATCGCGGGCGGCGCGAAGAAGGTCCTCATCTCGGCGCCGGCCACCGGCGACGACGTGACCGTCGTCATGGGCGTGAACGAGGGCGACTACGACCCGGCGACCGACGTCATCATCTCGAACGCCTCCTGCACGACGAACTGCCTCGCGCCTCTGGCGAAGGTCTTCAACGACGCGTTCGGCATCGAGCGCGGCTTCATGATGACCGCCCACGCCTACACCGCAGACCAGAACCTGCAGGACGGCCCGCACAGCGACCTGCGCCGCGCGCGCGGCGCCGCGATCAACATCGTCCCCGCCTCGACCGGTGCGGCCAAGGCCATCGGCCACGTGCTGCCCGAGCTGAACGGCAAGCTCAGCGGCTCGTCCTACCGCGTGCCGGTGCCCACCGGCTCCATCGTCGACCTGACGATCGTCACGCCCACCGAAGGCCTCACCGTCGACCAGGTCAACGCGGCCTACAAGGCCGCGGCAGCCGACGGCCGGCTGGCGGGCTACCTCGAGTACACCGAGGACCCGATCGTCTCGAGCGACATCCAGGGCAACCCGCACTCGTCGATCTTCGACTCCGAGCTCACGAACGTCAGCGGCAACCTGGTCAAGGTCTCGGCCTGGTACGACAACGAGTGGGGCTACTCCAACCGGCTCGTCGACCTGACCGAGTACGTCGCCGAACGCATCTAAGCCCCTCAGAAGCAAGCGATCATGCCTCTGCGCACCCTCGACTCGCTGGGTTCGCTCGCCGGCAAGCGCGTCATCGTCCGCTGTGATCTCAACGTCCCCCTGAAGGACGGCGCGATCACGGACGATGGCCGCGTGCGGGCGTCGCTGCCCACCCTGAACGCGCTCATCCATCAGGGCGCCCGCGTCGTCGTCTGCTCGCACCTCGGACGCCCGGAGGGCGCCCCCGATGCGCGGTACAGTCTCGCGCCCGTCGCCCAGCGGCTCTCCGAGCTGCTCGGCAAGCCCGTCGCCTTCGCCCTCGACACGGTGGGGGAGTCGGCTCACGACGCCGTCGCCGCCCTCGAGGACGGAGACGTCGCGGTTATCGAGAACCTCCGCTTCAATCCCGGGGAGACGGCGAAGGACGACGCCGAGCGTCGGGCGTTCGCGGAGGAGCTCGCCGAACTCGGCGACGTCCTCGTCTCGGACGGGTTCGGGGTCGTGCACCGCAAGCAGGCAAGCGTCTACGACCTCGCCGAGATCCTGCCGTCCGCGGCCGGACTCCTGATCGCGGCGGAGCTCGACGTGCTCGATCGTCTCACCGAGAACCCCGAGCGGCCGTACACGGTCGTCCTGGGCGGCTCGAAGGTGAGCGACAAGCTCGGCGTCATCTCGCACCTGCTGCCGCGCGTCGATCGGCTGCTCATCGGCGGAGGGATGCTGTTCACGTTCCTCGTCGCGCAGGGCCACAATGTCGGCGCGAGCCTGCTCGAGGCGGATCAGCTCGACATCGTCCGGCAGTACCTCAAGACCGCCCAGGAGTCGGGGGTCGAGATCGTGCTGCCCACCGATGTCGTCGTCGCATCGAAGTTCGGAGCCGACGCGGAGTACGTCGTGACGGCGGCCGACGCCATCGAGGACACCCCGTACGGCGCTTCGGGTCTCGGCCTGGACATCGGGCCCGACACGGCGGCGCGCTTCGCGGAGGTCATCCGTGACAGCCGCACGGTGTTCTGGAACGGCCCGATGGGCGTGTTCGAGCTCGCACCGTTCGCGGCAGGCACGAAGGCGGTCGCGCAGGCCCTGACCGAGGTCGACGGCCTCAGTGTCGTCGGCGGCGGCGACTCGGCTGCCGCGGTGCGGCAGCTCGGCTTCCAGGACGACCAGTTCGGTCACATCTCGACGGGCGGCGGAGCAAGCCTGGAATTCCTCGAGGGCAAGAAGCTCCCCGGACTGGAGGTCCTCGGATGGCAGTAGCGAGAGTCCCGCTCATCGCGGGCAACTGGAAGATGAACCTCGATCACCAGCAGGCGATCGCATTCGTGCAGAAGCTGCACTGGGCGCTGAAGGAGGCCAAGCACCTGGACGGAACCGTCGAGGTGGGGCTCTTCCCCCCGTTCACCGACCTGCGCACCGTGCAGACCCTCCTGGATGCCGACAAGATCCCGTTCGCCCTCGGCGCGCAGGACCTGTCGACGAAGGACTCCGGTGCGTACACGGGCGAGGTCTCGGGTGCGTTCCTCAAGAAGCTCAACTGCACGTACGTGATCATCGGCCACTCCGAACGCCGCGAATACCACGCCGAGACCGACGAGATTGTGGCGGCCAAGGTGCAGGCGGCCCTGCGTCACGGACTCGTCCCGGTCATCTGCGTGGGCGAGACGCTGGAGCAGCGCGAAGAGTCCGGACCCACGGCCATCTCTGTCGGGCAGCTGGAAGTCGCGCTGGAGGGCGTCCCCGCGAGCGCCGAGATCGTCGTGGCGTACGAGCCCGTGTGGGCGATCGGCACCGGTCAGGTCGCCTCGCCCGAGCAGGCGCAGGAGGTCTGCGCTGCACTGCGCGCCGTCATCGCCGCCAAGCTCGGTCAGGATGCCGCCGACCGCACGCGTGTGCTCTACGGCGGATCCGTCAAGTCGGGCAACATCGCGAGCTTCATGCGCGAGCCCGACGTCGACGGCGCGCTCGTGGGTGGCGCGAGCCTCGTCGTGGACGAGTTCGCGGCGATCATCCGGTTCCAGAAGCACGTCGGCGTCTGACCGGCGCTTATACTGGAGAATCGTGCGCCCGACAGGGGCGCGGTGAAAGGCTTAGATCTGTGCAGATCCTCGAGTTCGTCCTGCAGGTGCTCCTGGGCATCACCAGCCTGCTGCTGACCCTTCTCATCCTGCTCCACAAGGGGCGCGGTGGCGGCCTCTCCGACATGTTCGGCGGCGGCATGACCTCGGCACTCGGCTCCTCCGGGCTGGCTGAGCGCAACCTCAACCGGTTCACGGTCATCCTGGCGCTGGCGTGGTTCGTGTCCATCGTGGCCCTCGGCCTCATCACGAAGTTCCAGAGCGTCTGATGGCCACCGGCGGAAATGCGATCCGGGGCACGCGCGTCGGCGCGGGCCCGATGGGCGAACAGGACCACGGCTTCCACGCGGAGCGGATCGCGATCTCCTACTGGGACGCCCTCGGCAACGAGACGGTGCGCTACTTCGCGGCCGGCATCCCCGAAGAGGAGATCCCGGACACGATCGACTCGCCGCACTCCGGTCTTCCCGCCGGGCGCGACAAGGAGAACCCTCCTGCGCTGGCCAAGACCGAGCCGTACAAGACCCACCTGGCATACGTGAAGGAACGCCGCACCGAGGAAGAGGCCGAGCAGCTCCTCGACGACGCGCTCAAGCAGCTGCGGGAGCGTCGCGGTCAGGATTGAGCGGCCTGCTCAATACTCCTGGTCGATGAGCTCCGGCGGCACCTGCGAAGCCGCCGCCTCGTCGACGAAGAAGATCGTCCGCTTGCGCCCTTTCGCGCCCGCGACGGGCACGCTCGCATAGCTGGCTCCCGCGAGCGCGAGGCCCAGGGCTGATGCCTTGTCGGTGCCGGCAAGCACGAGCCACACGCGTCGCGAGCCGTTGATCACCGGACGGGTCAGCGAGACCCGCTCGGGCGGCGGCTTCGGCGAGTCGCGCACGGGCACGGCGACGAGGTCGGTGATCAGGATCTCGGCGCGATCGGGGAACAGCGAGGCGATGTGGCCGTCCGGTCCGACGCCGAGGAAGCAGATGTCGAACGACGGCCACGGCGTGCCGTCCTCCTGCGGAAACCGGGCGAGCTCAGCGGCGTACCGCTCCGCCGCGGCATCCAGGTCGAGACCCTCGTCGCTGGCAGCCATCGTGTGGATGTTCTCCGATGGGATCTCCAGCTCATCCAGCAGCGCGTCCTGGGCCAGCAGGTCGTTCCTGTCGGCGTGGCCGCGGGGGACGAACCGCTCATCGCTCCACCAGAAGTGCACGCGCGACCAGTCGACGCGGTCGCGTCGCGGGTGACGCGCGGCCGCGGCGAGCACCGCCGACCCCATCGACCCTCCGGTGAGCGACACGTGGACCAGGGCTCCGTCGGCGCTGCACTTGGCGAGGCGGTTCACGAACCGTGCGGCGACGGACTCAGCGAGAGCGGTGGGATCAGCGCTGATCACAACCCGCTTCTCGTTGCTGAATTCAGCCATGCGTCTCCTGCGTCGCCGGTTCCAAGAGCTCCCAGCCCTCGGTGATCACTCGACCATACAGGACGTCCGGATCGAGGCGCCGGAGCTCCTCCGCGAGGCACTCGCGAAGCGTGCGGCGAGGCAGCACGAGGTCGTGCTCCGGCTGGCCGGGCTGCGTCAGGCAGGCGATCGCGGGGGATGAGCGCTCGAGCACGACGTCACCGCCGGCGCGGGTCAGTCGCACCGACTTGATCCCGTCGCTCCACTCGTCCTCCGGCAGGTAGCGCCAGTCCACCGGGACGTCGAGCATGAGACGCAGCCAGGCGGCCAGCAGTGCCGTGGACGGCGAGCTGGCGGCGCCGCGCACCTGGACGGCGGTGACCGCATCGTACGGCGGCTGGTCGAGCACGGCGGCGAGCTGTTCGCGCCAGTGCGTCAGTCGCGTCCAGGCGAGATCGGTGTCGCCGGGCGCCTGGTTCTTGCCGAGTGAGGCGACCCACGCTGCGGGATCCGATTTGGTCGCGGCATCCGTGATCCGTCGCTGCGCGATCCGGCCGATCGAGGTCGTCGAGGGTGACTCGGGCGTCTTGTTCGGCCACCACACCACGACCGGCGCGTCGGGCAGGAGCAGACCGGTAACGAGGCTCTCGAGGTTGGAGCTGCCCGCTTCGCCGAAGGCGCGCAGGGTGATGACCTCGCTCGCGCCGGCGTCGCCGCCGACGCGGATCTGGGCGTCCAATCGCGAATCGGTGTCGGTGCTCCCGTCGATCATGACCACGATCACGCGCATGGGGTGCTCGCGCGACGCGTCGTTGGCGGCCTCGACGACCTCCTCGAGCGACCCTTCGCGAGTGAGGATGATCAACGTCAGGACGCGGCCCAACGCGACGGCACCGCCCTCTTCGCGGACGTTGACGAGCGCCCGCGAGATCTTACTGACGGTGGTGTCGGGCAGGTCGACGATCACGGCCGCCTCCAGGTGCGTCCATCGCGGGAGAGCATCTCATCCGCGGATTTCGGTCCCCACGATCCGGGGGCGTACTGCTCGAGCGGTCCGCCCTGGGCAGTCCAGAACTCCTCGATCGGGTCGAGGATCTTCCAGGAGAGCTCGACCTCCTCGTGGCGGGGGAACAGGGGAGGGTCGCCCAGGAGGACGTCGAGGATGAGCCGCTCGTACGCTTCGGGACTCGCTTCGGTGAAGGCGTGCCCGTAGCCGAAGTCCATCGTGACGTCGCGCACCTGCGCACCCGCACCCGGCACCTTCGATCCGAATCGGATCGTCACGCCCTCGTCGGGCTGGACGCGGATCACGAGCGCGTTCTGGCCCTGCCCGGAGGTCTGGCTGCGCGAGAAGAGCTGTTCCGGTGCACGCTTGAACACGACGGCGATCTCGGTGACGCGCCGGCCGAGCCGCTTGCCGGTGCGGAGGTAGAACGGGACTCCGGCCCACCGTCGCGTGTTGACCTCGAGCGTGATGGCCGCGTAGGTCTCGGTCGTGGACTCGGGGTTCATCCCGTCCTCTTCGAGGAATCCGAGGACCTTCTCGCCGCCCTGCCAGCCGCCGGCGTACTGGCCGCGCGCGGTCGAACGGGCCAGATCCTTGGGGAGGGTCACCGCCGCGAGCACCTTCTCCTTCTCGGCACGCAGGTTCTTCGCGTCGAACGAGATCGGCTCCTCCATGGCCGTCAGGGCCATGAGCTGGAGCAGGTGATTCTGGATCACGTCACGCGCCGCGCCGATGCCGTCGTAGTAGCCGGCGCGGCCGCCCACCCCGATGTCCTCGGCCATCGTGATCTGGACGTGGTCGACGTAGTTCGCATTCCAGATCGGCTCGTACAACTCGTTGGCGAAGCGCAGCGCCAGGATGTTCTGGACCGTCTCCTTGCCGAGGTAGTGGTCGATGCGGAAGATCGAATCGGTCGGGAACGCCGAGCGGAGCGCGTCGTTGAGTGACTGCGCCGAGGCGAGATCGTGGCCGAACGGCTTCTCGATCACCACACGGCGCCAGCGCTCGGGCTGGTCTGCGGTGTCATCGACCAGGCCCGATGCCTTCAGCTGCTCCGCGACGAGCGGGAAGTCCTTCGGCGGGATCGAGAGGTAGAACGCGTGGTTTCCCATCGTGCCGCGCTCGACGTCGAGCTTGTCGACCGTCTCACGAAGGCGACGGAACGCGTCCGGGTCGTCGAACTCCCCGGAGACGAAGCGGATGCCCTGCAGCAGCTGCTGCCAGGTCTCCTCGCGGAACTCCGTGCGGGAGTGATCCTTGACCGCTTCCCGCACGACCTGCGCGAAGTCCTGGTCCTCCCAGTCGCGCCGCGCGAAGCCGACGAGTGCGAACCCGGGCGGCAGGAGCCCTCGGTTGGCCAGGTCGTACACCGCGGGCATGAGCTTCTTGCGCGAGAGGTCTCCGGTCACGCCGAAGATCACGAGCGCGCTCGGCCCGGCGATCCGGTTCAGCCGGTGATCCTCCGGGTCGCGCAGCGGATTGTGGCCGCGCGAGATCTCCACGGTCATTGGGCGTGCACCGTCATGTCGGGTGGGCTCCTATTGGGCGGCTTCGAAGAGCGTGAGCACCTCGGCCTGGGGATCGGTGAGGGTGAGCGTGACGACCGGGCGTCCGTGACCGTCGGCGAGGACGCTCGCGTCGCCCGCGGCCTGCGCCTGGATCAGCTGACCGAACGTGAACGGGCGACCGGGGATCTCGAGGTCGACGTCGGTCTGCTCGAGGATCTGCAGGAACACGCCCACGGCGGGGCCGCCCTTGTGGAACTGCCCGGTCGAGTGCAGGAAGCGGGGGCCCCAGCCGAACGTGACGGGTCGATCGGAATCGGCCGCGATGAGTTCGCGCAGGCCCTGCAGCTGCGGCAGGCGAAGCCGGTCGACATATGCCTGGATCGACACGTACCCGTCCTCGGGGATCCGGGCCCACAGCGCGTCGAGCACTCCGGCGACCGTTCCGGATGCCGCGAGCGCGGGATCCGAGACGCGGACCTCGACGCCGTCGACGGCGAACGCCGGTTCCGTGGGCTCGGGCCGTGCATCGAGGAGGCCGCGTGCCGCGATCTTGGCCGACTCGACATCCGGCTGGTCGAAGGGGTTGATCCCCAGCATCCGTCCGGCGATCGCCGTGGCGTACTCCCACACGACGAACTGCGCGGCGAGCGACCCGCTGATGAGGATCTCGCCTTCGTGCCGCTCACGGAAGTGGAATTCGTTGGCTTCGTCGACGATGCGCACGATCTGCATGTCGGCGGGCGGGCTCTCCACTTCGGGGGAGACGGGCAGGAGGACCACGGGCAGGATGCCGGTGCCTTCCTTTCCGGTGGACTCGGCGACGAGCTGCTCGATCCAATCGGGCAGGCCGATGATGTGCGTGCCGTCGGTGACCAGGCCCAGCTTGTCGCGACGCGGATCGCCGCCCGCGATCGCGGCGGCGAGCACGAGGGCGGGGTTGTCGGCGCTGTCGATGGCGACCTCGAGAAGCGTGGCTTCTGCCTCCTCGAGGAGCACGCGCAGATCCACGCCGGCCAGGCCCGTCGGCACGAGGCCGAATGCGGTGAGCGCGGAGTAGCGGCCGCCGACGGTCGGATCCGCGTTGAACACGCGGTATCCCTCGGCGCGGGCGGCCTCATCGAGCGGCGAGCCGGGGTCGGTGACCACGACGATCCGTTCGACGGGATCGATGCCGAGATCGCGGAACGCTGCTTCGAAGGCCCGCTTGGCCGAGTCGGTCTCGACCGTCGAGCCGGACTTCGACGAGACGACCAGCACGGTCTGCTGGAGGCCGCCGGCCTCGGCGTCGCCGTCGAGCGCGGCGAGCACCTGTCCTGGCGCGGTCGAGTCGAGGATGACGAGCGGGACGCCGGAGGTCTGCGCGATCACCTCGGGGGCGAGCGAGGATCCGCCCATTCCCGCCAGGACGACCCGCGTGACCCCCTTCGCGACGAGCTCGGCGCGCAGCGCCTCGATCTCGGGCACCAGGGGCTGCGACACCGACACCGACTGCACCCAGCCGAGCCGCTGGGACGCCTCGGACTCCGCCGCAGGACCCCACAGCGACGAGTCGCCCGCGGTGATGCCGGAGGCGACCAGGTCGGCGATCAGGCCGGGCAGGGTCTCGTGGACGACCGACTTGACATGGCCGGTCAGGTGGATCTCAAAGCTCATCAGACGGCCGCCGCGGCGGGACCCTGGAGCGCCTTCGCGACGGTGTCCTTCAGCTCGTGCCACGAGCCGATGAACTTCTCCACGCCTTCGTCCTCGAGCACCTGCGTGACGTCGGCGAAGTCCACGCCGACCGCGGCGAGCTCGGCGAAGACGCCGTGCGCGTCACCGTAGTTGCCGGTGATCGTGTCGCCGGTGACCACGCCGTGGTCGAACGTCGCCTCGAGCGTCTTCTCGGGCATGGTGTTGACGGTTCCGCGGGCCACGAGCTCGGTGACGTACAGGGTGTCCGGCAGTGCGGGGTCTTTGACGCCCGTCGAAGCCCACAGCGGGCGCTGGACGTGGGCGCCTGCCTCCTTGAGCGCGGTGACGCGGTCGGTCGCGAACCGGTCCTCGAACAGCTCGTAGGCGAGGCGGGCGTTCGCGACGCCGGCCTTGCTCTTGAGCGCCTCGGCCTCAGGGGTGCCGATCGCGGTGAGCCGCTTGTCGACCTCGGTGTCCACGCGAGAGACGAAGAACGATGCGACCGAGTGGATCGTGGACAGGTCGATGCCGGCGGCCTGCGCCTTCTCGAGCCCGGCCAGGTACGCATCGATGACCTCGGCGTAGCGCTCGAGGCTGAAGATCAGCGTGACGTTGACCGAGATGCCGGCGCCGATGACCTCGGTGATCGCGGGCAGGCCCGCCTTGGTCGCGGGGATCTTGATGAGGGCGTTCGGGCGGTCGACCGAGGCCCACAGCTCCTTGGCCTGGGCGACCGTGGCGTCGGTGTCGTGCGCGAGGTCGGGAGAGACCTCGATCGACACGCGACCGTCGAGACCCCCGGTGGCGTCGTAGACCGGCCGGAAGACATCGGATGCGGCGCGGACGTCGTCGGTCGTGATCGTGAAGATCGCGTCGTCGACGCTCGCTCCGGTCCGCGCGAGGTCGGTGATCTGGCCGGCGTAGTCGAAGGAGCCCGATCCGATCGCCCCGGCGAAGATCGTCGGGTTCGTCGTCACCCCGACCACGTTGCGCGTGGCGATGAGGTCGGCGAGGTTGCCGGTCGTGATCCGCGATCGTGAGAGGTCGTCGAGCCAGATGCTCACGCCCTCGTCTGACAGGTGCTTGGTGGGGGTGCTCATGCGCGTTCTCCTCTGTACTCCTCGGCTGCCGCGCCTGCGGCGGCGATGGTCTCGCGTGCCGCCTCCACGACGGCCCCGGCGGTGACGCCGAACTTCTCGAAAAGGGTCTTGTAGTCGGCGGACGCGCCGAAGTGCTCGATCGAGACGCTTCGTCCGTGATCCCCGACGATGCCGCGCCACGGCAGCGCGATACCCGCTTCGACGGAGACGCGGGCCTTGACCGACCGCGGCAGCACGGACTCGCGGTAGGCGGCATCCTGCTCGTCGAACCACTCGAGCGACGGAGCCGAGACGACACGGGCGTTCACGCCCTCCGCGGCGAGGGTCTCGCGGGCGGCGACGGCGAGCTGCACTTCGGAGCCCGTCGCGATCAGGATCACGTCGGGCGTGCCGTTCGGGGCCTCCGCGAGCACGTACGCACCCTTGACCGCGAGGTCGGCGGAGGCGAACGTGTCGCCGGAGGCGGCACCGTCTCCGCGCTCGAACACCGGGATGTTCTGGCGGGTCAGCGCGATGCCCGCCGGCCCCGCGTGCCGGCGCAGCATCTCGAGCCAGACCACCGCGGTCTCGGTGGCATCGCCGGGGCGCACGACCGTGAAGTTCGGGATGGCGCGCAGGGCCGCCAGCTGCTCGATCGGCTGGTGCGTGGGGCCGTCTTCGCCCAGGGCGACGGAGTCGTGGGTCCACACGAAGATGCTCGGGATGTTCATGAGCGCCGAGAGGCGGACCGGGGGGCGCATGTAATCGCTGAAGATCAGGAACGTGCCGCCGAACGGCCGCGTCGGACCGTGCAGCACGATGCCGTTGACGATCGCGCCCATCGCGTGCTCGCGGATGCCGAAATGCAGCACCCGGCCGTACGGGTCGCCGCTCCACTCGTGTGTGGACCACTGCTCGGGGATGAACGATTTCGCGCTCTTGATCGTCGTCAGGTTCGACTCGGCGAGGTCGGCGGAACCGCCCCACAGCTCGGGGAGCTCGGCGGCGAGCGCGTTGATCACCGTGCCGGAGGCGGCGCGCGTCGAGACGTCCTTGCCGGCCTCGAACGCCGGCAGCGCCGACGCGATGCCCGCGGGCAGCTCGCGCGCCTGCACACGATCCCACAGCGCCTTGCGCTCGGGGTTGGCCGCAGCCCACGCGTCGAAGCGCTCCTGCCACGCCGCATGCGCTGCCGCACCACGCTCGCCGAGGCTCCGGGTGTGGGCGAGGACGTCCTCGGCGACCACGAAGGTCTGCTCGGGGTCGAATCCGAGCACCTTCTTCGTCGCGGCGAGCTCGTCCGAACCCAGTGCCGAGCCGTGGATCTTGCCGGTGTTCTGCTTGCCGGGCGAGGGCCAGCCGATGATCGTGCGCAGGATGATGAGGGAGGGCTTGGCAGTCTCTCCCTTGGCGGCCTCTAGGGCGGCGTACAGCTCGGCGGCGTCCTCGAGGTACTGGCCGGTCTTCTTCCAGTCGACGACCTGCACGTGCCAGCCGTACGACTCGTAGCGCTTGGCGACGTCCTCGGTGAACGCGACGTTCGTGTCGTCCTCGATCGAGATCTGGTTCGAGTCGTAGATCGCGATGAGATTGCCGAGCGACTGGTGCCCGGCCAGGCTCGACGCCTCCGATGTGACGCCCTCCTGAAGGTCGCCGTCGCCGGCGATCACGTAGATGAAGTGGTCGAACGGCGACTCGCCGGCCGGCGTCTCGGGGTCGAACAGGCCGCGCTCGTAGCGGGCCGCGTAGGCGAAGCCGACTGCGGATGCGAGGCCCTGGCCGAGCGGACCGGTGGTGATCTCCACGCCGTCGGTGTGGCCGTACTCGGGGTGGCCGGGGGTCTTGGATCCCCATGTGCGCAGCGCCTTCAGGTCGTCGAGTTCGAGCCCGAACCCGCCGAGGTACAGCTGCACGTACTGCGTGAGGGAGGAGTGGCCCGCCGACAGGATGAACCGGTCGCGCCCGGGCCAGTGCACATCGCCCGGGTCGTGGTTCAGCACCCGCTGGTAGAGCAGATACGCCGCGGGGGCGAGGCTCATCGCCGTGCCCGGGTGACCGTTGCCCACCTTCTCGACCGCGTCCGCTGCCAGCACGCGAGCGGTATCCACCGCGCGCCGATCGATTTCATCCCAACGCAGTTCCGACACCGGGCCGCCTTTCTCAGAGGGAGTGCACCCGAATCAGCAGACCGCGTCGCAAATCGGGAGGAGCAGCCGGCGCAGGGCGCGCGTGTTGTTTCAGCATACCGAAGCGGGATTCCGCGGCGGCTATGCGATACGTCGTGTGACGGCAGTGTGGCACGGCCATCCGACCGGCTCGTGTCGGCGTCGTGTCGACGCCGTGTCGGCACGCTCACACCGGGATCCGCCCGACTGTGAGGCGCCGCGCGTCGGTGGGCGCGCCGCGCGGATGCCATAGACTCGACACGCAGTTTCAGGCGGTCGAGCGGGGAGCGATGGACACCACGATGACGGCGGGCGCAGCATCCGCCCGCACGAGTCGACCGCATTCCCTGGGTCGAACGATCCGTGCCTACATCGCGCTGACCAAGCCGCGCGTCCTCGAGCTGCTCCTGGTGACCACGGTGCCCGTGATGATCCTGGCCCAAGGCGGGTTCCCGAGCCTCTGGCTCGTCCTCGCGACCGTGCTGGGCGGCTCCATGAGCGCGGGATCTGCGGCAGCGTTCAACATGTATCTCGATCGCGACATCGACGCGCACATGCAGCGCACCGTGAACCGGCCGCTGGTGACGGGTGAGGTCTCTCCGCGTGGCGCGCTGATCTTCGCGTGGGCGCTGGCGGCGGCATCCACCGTCTGGCTCTGGCTCACCACGAACTGGCTGGCCGCCGCACTCTCGGCCGGGGCGATCTTCTTCTACGTCGTGATCTACACGATGATCCTCAAGCGCCGCACCGAGCAGAACATCGTGTGGGGCGGCATCGCCGGGTGCTTCCCGGTCTTGATCGGCTGGACCGCCGTCACCGGCTCGCTCGCCTGGCCGCCGGTCATCCTGTTCGCCCTCGTCTTCCTGTGGACCCCGCCGCATTACTGGCCCCTGTCGATGAAGTACAAGGAGCAGTACGAGGAAGTCCATGTGCCGATGCTCGGCGCGACCCGCAACGGCTCCCAGGTGGGGCTGCAGGTCATCCTCTACGCCTGGGCCACCGTGGTCTGCTCGCTCCTGCTGATCCCGGTCGCCGGCATGGGACTGGTGTACACGGTCTCGGCCCTGGTGTTCGGCGGCTGGTTCATCTACGAGTCGCACCGCCTTTACAACCGCGCGGTGCGCGGCACCGAGCCACGGCCGATGCGCGTCTTCCACGCGTCGATCACGTATCTCACGCTGCTGTTCGTCGCCATCGCGATCGACCCGCTCCTGCCCTTCTGAGTCATGGCGGAAGGACTCGACGACGCCGCCGTGCTGCGGGTCGGGTCGGCCTTTCCCGACCCCCCGTTCAATGGGGAGGCGGATGCCCCGTCCGGACTCGATGTCGATCTGACGGCCGCCCTCGCCCGCTCCCTCGGATGGGGCATCAGGTTCGTGCCGTATCGCGGTGCGGACTTCGACGGCATCTTCGCGGGCCTCGGGACCGACTACGACTGTGTGGCGTCCGGGACGACGATCACTCCGGCGCGTGAGCGGCTCGCCGCGTTCGGTGAGCCGTACCTGGTCTCGGGCCAGGCGATCGCGGTGGACGTGGGCAGGCACCCGGACGTGCGGGGGGTCGACGACCTCGACGGGCTCGTGATCGGGGTGCAGAACGGGAACACGAGCGAACCGATCGCGCGTCGGCTCGTCGCGGACGGGAAGGCGGCGTCGCTGAAGGTCTACGCGTACGACCGGATCCGCGAGGCGGTGTCCGACCTGACGAGCGGCGCATGCGACGTGCTCATGAAGCTCGATCCCGTCCTGACCGATCTCGTCCGGCCGACACCGGGAGTCGAGGTGGTGGCCCGTGGCCTGTCCGTCGAGCGGGTCGCCGTGGCGACCCGCATCGGCGACCCGCTCGGAGCGCGGCTCGCTCGCGCGCAGGCGCAGCTCGAGGCGGATGGCACCCTCGCCAGGTTCCGCAGGATTCGGCTCGGCCGCGCGGATCTGGAGCAGCCGTGATCAGCTGCGTCCGCCTGTGGTCGGATGCGTCCGGCCGTTCGCGCGTGGAGCGTGGTGTCATCACGGTCGAGGTCGGGGAGCTCAGTTCCGCCGCGCCGGCCTCGGAGGTCCGGTTCGAGGAGTCGGCGCCTGGCGCATCCCTGGATTGGCACGTCGCACCGCATCGGCAGTTCGTGCTGACTCTGGCCGGCCGCCTGGAGTTCCTGACCCGCGACGGCGAGCGATTCACCCTCGACCCGGGCACCGTGCTCCTTGCGGAGGACACCGTCGGCACCGGCCACCGCTGGACCTCGCTCGGCGAATCGGGCTGGCGGCGCGTCTACGTGCGGCTGGGGCCCGGACCGGTCCCGTTCGTCGCGCGATGACGTCGGTGTGCGTGCGGCTTCAACCCTGCCTCGGGAACTGCGCGCGCAGCGCGGTCTCCTCCGCGTCGATGGCCTGCAGCGCGGCGACGATCGCCGGTTCCTGATAGCGGCCCTCCGCACGCGCCTGCAGCACCGCGGCGCGCTCGGCGTCCAACATCGCGGTGCGCAGCCGGAACTTCGCCTCCAGCTGCGGGATGGAGGCATCCGGGCCGTAGGTGTCGAGCGTCTCGCCGAGGAATCCGGCATCCGTTCTGAGCAGGTCCGCGACGCGCTGCTCGTCGCCGGAGACCTCCTGCGAATCGAGCAGATCGATCCCGGCCTGGCGCGCTTCGGCCATCAGCAGGCGGCGCTCGGTGAGCTCCTGGGTGAAGCTCGGCTTGGGCAGCTTGAGGGCCCGGATGATCGCCGGAAGCGCAAGCCCGCCCAGGAGGCTTGCGACCACGACGACGAAGGCCAGGAACTGCAGGTACTCGCGCTGCGGGGTCTCGGGCGGAAGGAGGAACACCGCGGCCAGCGTCACCACGCCGCGCACGCCCGCCGCGGCCACGGCCACACCGCTGCCCCATGCCCACCGGCGCTCGCGCAGCCGTTTCGGCCCCTTCCGGTACAGCAGCGTGGTGCCCATCACCCAGGCGAACCGCGACACCACCAGCGCGAGGAGAAGACCGATGCAGATCACGACGGTCTGCCAGATGCCCGGACCGGTGCGGATCGCGCCCTCGAGGATGCCCTCCAGGTTCAGCCCGATGAAGAGGAACACGGCGTTCTCCAGGAGGAACTGGATCGTCCGCCAATTGAGTCGCTCGGCGACGCGGGCCTCGGCCGAGGAGACGGCCGGGGCACGATAGCCGAGGTACAGTCCCGCGATCACCACCGACAGGACCCCCGACCCGTGCAGCAGCTCGCCGAGCAGGAATGCCGCGAACGGGGTCACGAGCGTGAGACTCGTGTCGAGGACGGCGGAGTGCAGTCGCGATCGCACCCACGAGACGATCCAGCCGACGCCGAACCCCACGCCGGTGCCCACGGCGACGGCGATCACGAAGTCCAGCCCGATCTCCGCCGGGGTGACGACGCTCACGATCGCGGCGATCGATGCGTTCAGCGCGACGAGGGCGGTTGCGTCGTTGAGGAGGCTCTCGCCCTCGAGGATCGTCACGACGCGCCTGGGCAGGCCGAGTCGACCGGCGATCGCTGTCACGGCGATCGCATCGGTTGGCGCGACGACCGCGGCGAACGCGAACGCCGCGGCGAGCGTGATCGCCGGAATCAGGGCGAAGGCGGCGATCCCGACGACGAGCACGGTGAAGGCGACCAGGCCGACCGACAGGAGGAGGATGCTGTCGCGACGGGCGCGCACATCGATCACCGAGGTGCGGATGGCGGCCGCGAACAGGAGCGGCGGCAGGATGCCGTACAGGATCAGCTCGGGCTGCACCTGCACCTGCGGGACAGCGGGGATGAACGACGCGGCACCGCCGACGACGACGAGGGCGACCGGCGCCGACCACCCCAGCCGTCCGACGAACCCCGTGACGGCGACGGTCGTGATCACGAAAAGGACGATCCACGTGATCGTTCCGACAGGGTCCACGCAGTCAGTATCGAGCAGGAAGGGCGGGAGTGCGCGATTCTGCGCGGACTCCCGCCCTTCCGGTGGGCTGTTTCAGCCCGACACGCGGATCAGCGCTGCGGTGGGGCCTCCGGCACCGAGACGAGCTGCTCGTCGGCGACGACAGTCGCGGGAGCGGTCTGCTCGACCGGCGCGTCCGTGAAGGACTCGTCCTCCGGGGTCCAGTCCAGCGCCTCGATGATCTCGACATCGCTGACCGGAACGAACGAGCGGACGGCAGCGACCACGAGGGTCAGGGCGAGTCCGATGATGCCGGTGGCGATCAGGATTCCGCCGACGATCGCCCAGACCTGGCCGACGTACACGTCGACCGGGGTCGCGGTGCCGTCCGTGAGTCCGGTGGACATGACGCCGAGCTTGGTGACAGCGAGCCACGCGCCGAATGCGCTGGTGGCGAGCGATCCGACGAGGAGGATCCAGAACGGGATGCTGCGGAGAAGGCTGGGACGAACGGTCATACGAGAACTCCTTGAGGTTGGGGGTGGCGGCTCAGCCGCGCGGGTCAAGCTTCGCTCGGCCACCCGAGCCGCACGTGTGCGATTCCGATGAGTCCGCTATGAGCGCGGATCAGCGACCGGCGGGTGCGGCGTGAACCGATCCAGCGTACGCGGGGTCTTCCTGGACAACTCCTGCAGACGCAGTCAGATGCATCACCACCGCGGTCATCGCCGCGACCAGGAGGACCGCGAGGACCATGTGGACGTTGACCAGCACGATCGGCAGTCCTGTCCGCGCCTGCCAGAGGCCGACGACGATCTGTGCGGCCTCGACGGCCAGCAGCAGACCGGTCCAGAGGCGGAGGCGGAGCGCGGGGTCCGTGCGCCACGAGGCGGCGACCAGGACGAGCGTGAGGGCCAGCAGGGCGTATGCGGGCCAGGAATGCACGTGCTGCATGAATTCGGGGTCGAGGCCGTTCCGCGCGGCCCCGCCGTCCCCGGCGTGCGGGCCGGACCCCGTCACCAGGATTCCGACGACCACGGTGATCAGTACGAGGGCGCTCGTGAGGTGGGCCAGCAGGGCGAACCAGCGCGGCACGGCGCGCACGCGAGGGCCGGGTGCGGCGTAGACGCGCGCCACCAGCACCGTCGCGAGCGAGACGAGGACGACCGACGCGAAGTAGTGCAGGCCCACGACGTACGGGTTCAGGTTGGTCAGCACGGTGATGCCGCCGATGATCGCCTGCAGCGGCACGTACAGGCCGATCACGAGCGACAGCCAGAACAGATCGCGGCGCCGGCGACGCATCCGCACGACGAACAGGAACATCAGGATGGCGACGACGACGAGCACGAACGTCAGCGTGCGGTTGCCGAATTCGATGACTCCGTGGATCCCCATCTCCGGTGTGGGGACGAACGACCCGTCCGTGCAGCGCGGCCAGGTCGGGCAGCCCAGTCCCGAGCCGGTGAGGCGCACGAGCCCGCCGGTGCCGACGATCCCGACCTGGACCGCAAGGGTCGCCCACGCCGCGGCGATCACGCGGCGGTCGACACGGGCGGGCAGCCACTCCCAGAACCGACGCAGGAATCCCGTCCGGGCGACCTGCGTCGGCGAGCCGTTGGTCTCGTCCGGGGCCCCGCTGGGGGTCCTCGTGGGGTCCGCGGCCATCGGGCCTCGCCTCCTGGGAATGCGCACCGGACGTGGCCGGAGAAGGGTCCGGCCAACCGGTGGGGCGGCGGAACCCTGTAGAATCAAAGGGTCGGATGCGGGCGCGTCGCGCTCTGCATCACTGACAGTGTAGGCGCGCAGGACGGCGCCTCGTGATTGGGCCCACCGAGCGGCATCCCTCTTCGGAACTCCACCGGAGGAGTAGGAATGCCGGGGCGGATGACACCGTTGTGGCCCGGAGGAGAGTGTGACGATGTCGGATGTGCTGATCGACCGACCAGAGCTTGCGAGCCTCGGGCAGTACGAGTTCGGCTGGCACGACGAGGACGCCGCGGGAGCCGCCGCACAGCGCGGGCTCAGCGAGTCGGTCGTGCGCGGGATCTCCACCCTCAAGAACGAACCCGAGTGGATGCTCAAGACCCGTCTGAAGGGCCTGCAGCTGTTCGAGCGCAAGCCGATGCCCACGTGGGGCGCCGATCTCAGCGAGATCGACTTCGACAACATCAAGTACTTCGTGCGCTCGACCGAGAAGCAGGCCGGCACGTGGGAAGAGCTCCCCGAGGAGATCCGGAACACGTACGAGCGCCTGGGCATCCCCGAGGCCGAGCGTCAGCGCCTCGTCGCCGGGGTCGCCGCGCAGTACGAGTCCGAGGTCGTGTACCACCAGATCAACGAGCAGCTCGAGGCCCAGGGCGTCATCTTCATGGACACCGACACCGCGCTGCGTGAGCACCCCGAGTTCTTCGAGGAGTACTTCGGCACCGTGATCCCCGCCGGCGACAACAAGTTCGCGGCGCTGAACACGTCGGTGTGGTCGGGCGGATCGTTCGTATACGTGCCGCCCGGCGTGCACGTCGAGATCCCGCTGCAGGCGTACTTCCGCATCAACACGGAGAACATGGGGCAGTTCGAGCGGACGCTCATCATCGCCGACGAGGGCTCGTACGTGCACTACATCGAGGGCTGCACGGCCCCGATCTACAAGAGCGACTCGCTGCACTCCGCAGTGGTGGAGATCATCGTCAAGAAGAACGCCCGCGTGCGTTACACGACGATCCAGAACTGGTCGAACAACGTCTACAACCTCGTCACCAAGCGCGCGATCGCGCACGAGGGCGCGACGATGGAGTGGATCGACGGCAACATCGGCTCGAAGGTCACGATGAAGTACCCGTCGATCTTCCTCGTGGGCGAGCACGCCAAGGGCGAGACCCTGTCGGTCGCCTTCGCCGGCCCCGGGCAGCACCAGGACGCCGGCGCGAAGATGATCCACATGGCGCCGTACACGCAGTCCTCGATCGTGTCGAAGTCGATCGCCCGCGGCGGCGGACGCGCGGGCTACCGCGGCGAGGTACGGGTGGACGCGAACGCGCACCACTCCGCCAACACGGTCCGCTGCGATGCGCTCCTGGTCGACACGATCTCGCGGTCCGACACGTATCCATCGATCGACATCCGCGTCGACGACGTGCAGCTCGGTCACGAGGCGACGGTCTCGAAGGTCAGCGAAGAGCAGCTGTTCTACCTGATGAGCCGGGGGATGCCGGAGGACGAGGCGATGGCGATGATCGTGCGCGGCTTCATCGAGCCGATCGCCCGCGAACTTCCCATGGAGTACGCCATGGAGCTCAACAAGCTCATCGAGATGGGCATGGAAGGATCGGTCGGCTAGATGACGGCCACGACGCAGGCACCGCCCACGGTGCCGGGTTCCACCGCGCACACCGACGGGGCCTGGGCCCCCATCCAGACCCGCTCCGAGCGCCCGCGCTCGTACGACCCGGCCGACTTCGAACGGCCCACCGGCCGCGAGGTCAACTGGAAGCACTCACCGGTCGACCGCCTCGCGCCGCTCTTCGACGACGTCGAAGGGGTGGCGGGTGCCGTCAGCGTCGCCGTCTCGGCGGCCGACGCGGTCCAGACCGCGACGCTCGCGGTGGGCACCGCCCCTCGCGGTGATGTGTTCGTCCCCGAGGATCTGCCCGCCGCCATCGCGTGGCGGCATGAGGCGGGCGCGCACCTGCTCCGGATCCCGGCGGAGGTCGAGCTCGAGGAGCCGGTCTACGTCGACGTGAACGGCCACGGCGGGCTCGCCCACACGCACCTCGTGCTCGAGGCCATGCCGAACGCACGTGGAACGATCGTGCTGCGCCACACCGGATCGGTGCGGCTGGCCCAGAACGTGGAGATCATCGTCCGCGACGGCGCCCACCTCACGGTGATCAGTTCGCAGCGATGGGACGATGACGCCGTCCACGCGGCATCCCACCAGGCGCGCGTCGATCGCGACGCCACGCTGCGTCACTTCGTGATCAGCTTCGGCGGCGGCGTGGTTCGCATCAACCCGAGCGTCGAACTGGCCGGAGCGGGCTCGCAGGCGCACCTGTACGGCCTCTCGTACTCGGATTCCGGCCAGCACCTGGAGAGCCAGGTTTACCTGTTCCACAAGGGACGCGACACCCGCGGCGACGTGCTGTACAAGGGTGCCCTGCAGGGTGCCGGCGCCCGCAGCGTCTGGATCGGCGACGTCCTCATCGGACCCGACGCGGTCGGCACCGACTCGTACGAGGCCAACCGCAACCTCGTGCTGACCGACGGCGCCCGCGCCGAGTCGATCCCGAACCTCGAGATCGAGACCGGCGACATCCGCGGCGCCGGCCACGCCAGTGCGACCGGCCGCTTCGACGACGAGCAGCTGTTCTACCTGCAGTCACGGGGGATCAGCGAGGACGAGGCGCGTCGCCTCGTCGTCGTCGGCTTCCTGAGCGATATCGTGCAGCGCATCGGCATTCCCGCCCTGGAGGCCGAGCTGCACAGTGCCATCGAGAGCGAATTGAACGCGATCGAGGCAGAACCTCAGGAAGGAGCGGCTCCGTGACCGCTACCCGCGTCTGCACACTCAGCGAACTCGAACAGGACTCGGCGCTGCGCGTCGAGGTCGACGGCGTCGCGATCTGCGTCGTCCGCGACTCGAGCGACGAGGTCCACGCGATCGGCGACGTGTGCACCCACGGCGACATCTCGCTCGCCGAGGGCTTCGTCGACGGCGACACGATCGAGTGCTGGGCACACGGCTCGGCGTTCTCCCTGCGGTCCGGCAAGCCACTCAATCTCCCCGCGTACGAGCCCGTCCCCGTGTTCGCGGTCGTCATCGACGGCGACGACGTGCTCATCGACCCAGCTGTGAAGAAGGAAGTCTGAATGTCAGTCCTCGAGATCCGCGACCTGCATGTGACGGTCGAGACGGATGCCGGAACCACGCCGATCCTCAACGGCGTGACGCTCACGATCCGCAAGGGCCAGACCCACGCGATCATGGGCCCCAACGGCTCGGGCAAGTCCACGCTCGCCTACACGATCGCCGGACACCCCAAGTACACCGTGACGAGCGGCACCATCACGCTCGACGGCGAGGACGTCCTCGCGATGACCGTCGACGAGCGCGCCCGCGCCGGCCTGTTCCTGGCCATGCAGTACCCGGTCGAGATCCCCGGGGTGACGGTCACCAACTTCCTGCGCACCGCGAAGACCGCGATCGACGGCGAGGCGCCGCCGATCCGCACGTGGACCAAGGATGTCAAGCAGTCCATGAAGAACCTCCGCATGGACCCGAAGTTCGCGCAGCGCAACGTCAACGAAGGCTTCTCGGGCGGCGAGAAGAAGCGTCACGAGATCCTGCAGCTCGAGCTGCTGCGCCCGCAGATCGCGGTCCTCGACGAGACCGACTCCGGCCTCGACGTCGACGCGCTCAAGATCGTCTCCGAAGGCGTGAACCGCGCGAAGGAGGAGACCGACCTGGGCGTCCTGCTGATCACGCACTACACGCGCATCCTCCGCTACATCCACCCCGACTTCGTGCACGTCATGATCGCCGGCCGGATCGTCGAGGAGGGCGGCCCCGAGCTCGCCGAACGGCTCGAGGACGAGGGGTACGACCGCTTCATGGAGCCGCTTCTCGAGGCCGCGGCCGAGGGCGAAGCGTAGAATCCTCCTATGACCGCGACGCTCGCACCCGAGAAGTACGACGAGGTCCAAGAAGCCCTCAAGGACGTCATGGACCCCGAATTGGGGATCAACGTCGTCGACCTCGGGCTGATCTACGACCTCGGCTGGGACGACGAGAACGACGCCCTGGTCATCCACATGACCCTCACGAGCGCCGGCTGCCCGCTGACGGACGTGCTCGAGGAGCAGACCGCGCAGGCGCTGGACGAGGTCGTCGACCGGTTCCGGATCAACTGGGTCTGGATGCCGCCGTGGGGTCCTGAGCGGATCACCGACGACGGCCGCGACATGATGCGGGCGCTCGGCTTCGCGATCTGATTTCGCCGTCTGACGCGCGAAGTCGCGGCATCCGCTCGCGTCGATAGGGTCGAAGAGTGAGCGTCACCCCTCTGCAGGCACTGCCCATCGAACAGCTGCGACAGCGCTCCAGCACGAAGTGGCGGAAGTATCCGCCCCACGTCCTGCCGCTCTTCGTGGCCGAGACGGACTTCCCCCCGGCGCCGGCCGTCACCCACGCGCTCTCGCGTGCTGTCGAGCTGGGGGACACGGGATATACGCCTCCCGACCCGGGCATCGCCCAGTCTTACGCGGATTTCGCACAGCGACGCTTCGGATGGACGGTCGACCCCGCCAGGATCCGCACGACGTGCGACGTCATGATGGGCGTCGTCGAGATCCTCCGGCGGGTGACCTCGCCGGGAGACCGGGTGATCGTCACGCCGCCGGTCTACCCGCCGTTCTACGAGTGCGTGCCCGAGGCGGGTGCCGTCGTCGAGCGCGTGCCGCTCGTCGACACCGGCTCGGCGTGGGAACTCGACCTGCTCGGCATCGAGGCGGCGCTCGCCGGAGGCGCACGTGCCGTGCTCCTGTGCAACCCGCACAACCCCACCGGAACTGCCCACTCCCGTGAGACCCTGGCGGCATTGGCCGACCTCGCGGCGGGGTTCGGGGCGACCGTGATCAGCGACGAGATCCACGCTCCGCTCGTGCACTCCGGCCACCGCTTCACGCCGTTCCTGTCCGCTTCGCCCGCGGCTGCCGAGGTGGGCTACGCGGTCACCAGTGCGAGCAAGGCCTTCAATCTCGCGGGCCTGAAGTGCGCACTCATGGTCACCGCCGCCCCGCACACGGCGGATGTCGTGCGCGCCCTGCCGGACGAGATCGAATGGCGGACGGGACTGTTCGGCGCGATCGCCGGGGTCGCGGCGTTCTCGCAGGAGAGCGACGAGTGGCTCGACGCACTTCTGGCCTCGCTCGATTCCAACCGGCGACTGCTCGCGGAGCTGCTCACCGAGCACGTGCCGGCGGCTCGATACCGCATCCCCGACGCGGGCTTCCTGGCATGGGTCGACCTGACCGAACTCGGCTGGGGCGACAATCCTGCGGTCACGATCCGTCGCGAGGCCGGTGTCGCGCTTCACCTCGGGCCGCTGTTCGGGGACGAAGGTCTCGGACACGTGCGCATCAACTTCGGCTGCTCGCCCGAGGTCCTGCGCGAGGCCGTCGAGCGCATCGGCGCGCTGGCATCGTCGTGACGGATCCTCGGGAGGCCGCCACTGCGGATCCTCTCGCCGCGGGTCAGGGGGAGTCGATCTGGGGCGCGGGGTATCGCTGGGTGACGGTGGGCGCCGTCTCGCTCGTGTTCCTCGCGGCGATCCAGGCGCTGGCCGTCACCACCGTCATGCCGATCGTGAGCGCCGATCTGCAGGGCGAGACCCTGTACGCGGTGGCCTTCGCGGGCACGCTCGCCACGAGCGTCATCGGAATGGTCGCGGTCGGCGCATGGAGTGACCGATCGGGGCCGAAGGCGCCCCTGTACGCCGCCGTCGCGCTCTTCGTGATCGGCCTCGTCGTCGCCGGTCTCGCCTCGACGATGCCGTTCCTGGTGGTCGGCCGCCTGATCCAGGGGCTGGGTCTGGGGGGTGAGACGGTCGCGCTGTACGTCGTGGTCGCGCGCATCTACCCGGCCTCCATCCACGGCAGGGTGTTCGCGGCGTTCTCCGCCGCCTGGGTCGTGCCGTCGCTCATCGGTCCGTTCCTGGCCGGCGCGGTCACGGAGTACCTGCACTGGCGATGGGTGTTCCTCGGCGTCGCCGTCCTCACCGTGATCGCATTCACGATGGTCGCGCTCAAACTGCACGGCATCGCGCTGCACACCGACGAGCCGTCGGACCGCGGCCGGGTTCTGGTCCGGCTGGCGTGCGCCGTCGTCGTGGCGGTGGGTGCGCTCGGTCTGAGCCTCGCCGGCGGGTTCGGCGCGTGGTCGGTGCTCGCGGTCGCCGCATCCGTCATCGTGATCGGCCTCGCGGCCAGGCCCCTGCTGCCCCCGCGAACCCTGCGCTCGGCACGGGGTCTGCCCAGCGTGATCCTGATGCGCGGGCTGATCGCGGGCGCGCTGTTCGGCGCGGAGATCTACGTGCCGTACCTGCTGATCGCCGAATTCGACTTCTCGCCGACGTGGGCGGGACTCGGGCTGACGGCAGCCGCGCTCCTGTGGGCTGCCGCGGCGGACGTGCAGGGGCGATTCGGCGACCGGATCGGAAACACCCGGATCACGCTGATCGGCACCGGACTGCTGTTCACGGCGCTCCTGGTTGCGACCGCGACCGCGTTCGCGCACCTGCATCCGGCCGTGCTGATCGCGGGCTGGGCGCTCGCGGGCGCGGGCATGGGCCTGATGTACCCCCGCCTGACCGTGCTCACCCTGGCGTACTCCACACCGCAGAATCAGGGGTTCAATTCATCGGCGCTGTCGATCTCGGATGCAATCGGAGCATCGGCGGCCATCGCGGTGATGGGACTCGTCTTCACCGCACTCCTCGGCACGGAGGCGGGCTTCTGGAGCGTCTTCGCGATCGCCGCCGTGCTCGCCCTGCTCGCTCTCGTGCCGGGCCTGCGACTCGGGCATGCCCACGAAGCGGCGCCGCACCGCTGAGCGGGGCAGCGCTCAGTTCTCGGCTCTGCCGAGCCTCCAGTAGCCCATGAAGGCGACCGCTCGTCGATCCACGCCCTGTTCGGCCACCAGGTGGCGGCGCAGCGACTTGATCGCCCCGGACTCGCCGGCGAGCCACGAGTACAGCCGCGCGCTCTTGAGGGCGGCACCGCCCTTCGCCGTCCGCGGGACCTCCCACAGGATGCCGGTGTCGATGTCGATCTCCTCGACCGCAGCGCCCTCGCCCGCGGGGACGAGCTGCGCGGCGGCCTCCTCGACAGCGGGAACGAGGAGGGCGTGCCGTTCGCGGGCGCCGCGGGCTCGCACCCGGTAGTCGAAGCCCGGATGCCGGGGCAGATAGGCTGCGTCGTCTTCGTGCGGAATCTCCAGGACGACGATCCCGGTGGCCTCGGGCGGAAGCTGCTCAAGGATCACGGCGATGGCCGGCGCCGCCGTCTCGTCGCCGGCCAGCAGCAGATTCTCGGTGTGCGCCGGGGGCACGAAGTCGATGCCGTAGCTGACGCCGGTGTGCGCCGTCGTGGGCGCGAGGATCAGCACCTCGTCGCCCACCGATGCACGCGAGATCCAGGCGGATGCCGGGCCCAGCACGTCGTGGGCGACCATGTCGATGTCCACCTCGTGCTCCGCGTTGCGCACCCGACGCGTCGTGTAGGTGCGGAACGGCGGCCGATCCTCCTCCGGCATGTCACGCCACTGCGTGTACCAGTCGTCGCCGATCGGCATCGCGTCGAGCGGGACCGTCTCGGTCGGGAACACGACCTTCACGCGCTGGTCGTACCCCGGGTCCCCGTAGTCGGCGAGGTCTGCGCCGCCGAACGTGAACCGCCGGAAGCTCGGCGTGAGATCGGTGATGGCGCTCACCCGGGCTCGGAAGAAGCGGATCTGACTAGTGGTGGATGACACGTGACTCCTCGGTCTTGTCGGCGGATCGGAGGAAGGGGCCGTGCTCGGTCACGCCGTGGCCGTGGTCGGCGAGCACGTGGTGACGCCCGCGGGGCAGCACGATGGGCGTGCCGGAGACCGGATCGCCGATCACGAGCGCGTCGAGGTCGAACACGTCGCGGATCAGCCCGCTCGTGACCACGTCGGACGGCGCACCGGCGGCGATGACCTCGCCGTCACGCATCGCGAAGAGGTGATCGGCGTAGCGCGCCGCCAGGTTGATGTCGTGCAGGACCATCACGATCGTGGTGCCGCGATCGCGATTCAGGTCGGTCAGCAGGTCCAGAACCTCCACCTGGTGTGCGACGTCGAGGAATGTGGTCGGTTCGTCCAGCAGGAGGATGTCGGTCTCCTGGGCGAGCGCCATCGCGATCCACACCCGCTGCCGCTGGCCGCCGGACAGCTCGTCGACGGAGCGGTCCGCGAACTCGGAGATGCCGGTCGCGGCGAGCGACTCTGCGACGACCGCGTAGTCGTGGGCGCTGAATCGCGACAGCATCCGCTGATGGGGGTGACGCCCACGCCCGACCAGGTCGGCGACGGCGATGCCCTCCGGCGCGACCGGGCTCTGCGGCAGCAGGCCGAGGACGCGGGCGATCTCCTTGGACGGGCGCGCGTGCATCGGCGTGCCGTCGAGCACGACCCGCCCGGCTCGCGGAGCGATGAGACGCGCGAGCGCGCGCAGGAGGGTCGACTTCCCGCATCCGTTCGCACCGACGATCGCCGTGATGCGCCCGGGCGGCACCCGCAGATCGAGCGCGCGGACGATCTCTCGATCGCCGTATGCGAGCGTCAGGGCCTCGGCCTCCAGCGAGTGATCGGTCGCGGGGCTGTGTGGTTCGGTCATATCGACCCTCCGGAGCGGTTGATCCTGATGAGGAGGTAGACGAGGTACGGCGCGCCGAGCGCCCCGGTGATGACTCCGACGGGGTAGCGACTGTCGAACGCGAACTGGCCGACGAGGTCGGCGACGAGCACGAGGAGCGCTCCGACCAGACCTGCGGGAAGCAGGGGGGAGGCACCGGGCCCGGTCAGGCGCGTGGCGATCGGGCCGGCCATGAACGCGACGAACGCGATCGGGCCGCTCGCCGCGGTCGCGAAGGCGAGCAGGGCGACTGCCGCCAGGATCAGCAGCACGCGGGTCCGCGGCACGTTCACGCCGAGACTCGCCGCCGGATCGTCGCCGAGGCGCAGCATCCCGAGTCCGCGCCCCTGCGCGAGCAGCAGGGGAACGAGTACGCCGCTCGCCACGGCGAGGGGGAGCACGCCTGACCAGGTGGCGCCGTTCAGGCTGCCGGTGAGCCACTGCATCGCCGCCTGGAGATCCCAGACGGCTGCGCCGGACAGGACGTACGTCACCGCGCTGTCGAGCATCGCGGCCACGCCGATGCCGATGAGGATGAGACGTGTGCCCGCGAAACCGCTGCGGTTCGAGAGCAGGGAGATGACGCACGCAGTGGCGAGAGCGCCGATCAGCGCGAGGAAGGACACCGCGGTCTCGTCGAGTGAGAGGACGACGATTCCGAACACCGCCGCGAGGCTCGCGCCGGAGCTGATGCCGATGATGTCGGGCGAGGCGAGCGGATTGCGCAGCATCGTCTGGAAGGTCACGCCGGCGATGCCGAATGCGAACCCTGCGAGCAGCCCCATCACGGCGCGGGGGAGACGCAGCTCGCCCACGGTGAACGACGCACCCGGAACCGTCTCGCCGAGGATCACGCGTGTCACCTGCACCGGATCGTAGAACGTGTTGCCCACCATGAGCGTCACCGCGAACACGGCCAGGATCAGGATGCCGAGCACCACGACGACCGATGAGCGATGACGCAGACGCGCCCTGCGCCCGGCGATGACGGCCTGCACGCTCACAGTTCGCGCACCTTCTGGCGTCGGACGATCCAGATGAAGAGCGGGGCGCCGACGAACGCCGTGACGATGCCGACCTCGATCTCCTCGGGCCGGGCCACGACCCGCCCGATGACGTCGGCGGCGACCAGAAGGGAAGCGCCCGCGATCGCGGAGAACGGCAGGAGCCAGCGATGGTCCGTGCCGACCAGCAGGCGGCAGAAGTGCGGAACCACGAGTCCGACGAACGCGATCGGCCCGGCGACCGCCGTGGCCGCGCCGCACAGGATCACCGCGCCGGCGGCGGCGATCAGCCGCGTGCGGAAGACGTTCTCACCCAGACCCGCCGCGAGGTCGTCACCGAGCGCCAGCGAGTTCATGCCTCGCGCGCACAGCACGCAGATGAGCGCTCCGACGACGAGCACGGGTGTCACGAGGGCGATGCGGTCCCAGGTCGCGCCGCCGACGCCCCCGATCTGCCAGAACCGGAAGGTCTCCATCACATCGACGCGGGGGAGGAGGATCGCGCTCGTGAGGGAGGCGAACGCCGCGGAGATCGCCGCGCCGGCGAGCGTGAGCTTCAGCGGGCTCGCGCCGCCGCGGCCGAGCGAGCCGACCGCGTACACGAAGATCGCTGCGCCGGTCGCCCCGGCGATCGCGACGGCCATGTAGGCCGACGGGCCCGCCAGCCCGAAGAACGCGATGCCGATCACCACCGCGAGCGCCGCGCCGCCGGAGACCCCGAGGATGCCCGGATCGGCGAGCGGATTGCGCGTCACGGCTTGCATGCTCGCCCCGGCCAGCCCGAGTGCGGCGCCGACCAGGATCGCCAGGACGGTGCGCGGTATGCGCGCGAGCACCGCCGCTTCGGACACGCCGTCCACGTCGCCACCGATCGCCGCGACGATCTCGGCGAGCGAGACCTCACGGGCTCCGAACGCGATGGACGCGACGCACAGGAGCGCGAGCAGCGCGACCGCTCCGGCCAGCCACGCCAGGCGCACCGCCGCCGGACGCCGCACGGCGGCGGCATCCGGCAGGGGCGGCCTGATCTGAGTGACGGTCACGGTCTCTACGTGAGCGCGCCTGCGAGCAGCGCGAAGTACTCGTCGATCCCCCAGCCGATCGACAGCGGCGACGGATTCGCGGATGCGGCGAGCGGCGTGGAGTTCTCGAGGATCGCGATGTTGCCGTTCGCGACCGCCGGGATCTGCGACAGGAGCGGGTCGGCCTGCAGCTGCGCAATGATCGCACCGTCGGCCTCACCGTACGTCACGAACACATCCACGTCATCGAAGCGATCCGCCTCCTCGGAACTGACCGTCACGTAGAACAGATCGGTCCCGGCGGACTCGTCGGCCACGACAGCCGGTTCGGGCAGCCCGAGACCGGTGAGGAACCCGGGCCGGGTGTCCAGGCTGGTGTAGAAGCCGACCTGGCTCAGGTCCGTCGGATCGATGTAGGAGAACAGCACCTTCGATTCGGCGAGTTCGGGATGCTCGGCCAGCGCGGTCGCGACCTCGGCGTGCAGGTCCTGGATCAGCTGATCGCCTTCGGTCGCGAGGCCGATCGCTGCAGAGTTGAGGCGGATCATGTCCTCGTAGGAAGTGCCCCACGCGACGTCGGGGTACGCCACGACGGGGGCGATCTTGGACAGCGTGTCGTACTCCTCCTGCGTGAGGCCCGAGTAGGCGGCGAGGATCACGTCCGGCTCGGTGTCGGCGACGGCCTCGAAATCGATCCCATCCGTCTCGTCGAACAGCACAGGGGTCTCGGCACCGAGCTCGTCGAGCTGATCCTCCACCCAGGGGAGCACCCCGTCGCCGTCATCGTCACCCCAGGTCGCCTTGCTCATGCCGACCGGTACGACGCCGAGTGCGAGTGGCACCTCGTGGTTCGCCCACGCCACCGTCGCGATCCGCTCCGGCTGAGCCCCGATCGTGGTCTCGCCGTACGCGTGCTCGATCGTCACCGGGAATCCGCCGTCGCCTGACGCGGCGGTCCCGGTGTCTGCGCCGGGGGCGGTCTGGCCCGCACAGCCGGTGAGCACGAGCGCCGCGGTCGCAACGGCGGCGAGCGCGGTGGTGAGGGCGATAGGGGTTCGATGCACGAGATCCTCCGAGTCGTGAGTTAGGTAACCCTTACCTTACTTACGTCTCGCGATGGAGGTGAAATCGAGCGTCACAATGGCCCGCCCGCACGGCGAGAGGGCTCCGACCGACGACCGGTCGAAGCCCTCTCGGACGACGTCGAGCTCAGCTCTCCTTGGTCTTGCCTGCGTCCACCTTGCGCACGAGCGCCCAGGCACCGGGGATGATCAGGGCGGCGATCCCCGCCTTGATCAGGCCGCCGACGATGAACGGGAACAGCCCCGCTTCGAGGATCTGCCAGAAAGACAGCTCCAGTCCCATGCCGACGTTCAGCACGAACGCGAGGTACGGGATGCCGAACAGGAAGGGCACGATGCTCGCGGCCGCGAAGCCGACGAAGGCCAGCGCCGGGCGCCGGTCCCATGCACGCTCCGCGAACCACCCTGCGACGAACGCGGAGAAGATGAATCCGATCACGAAGCCGAAGCTCGGCTTGGCGAGGGCTGCCAATGAACCGGTGAGTCCGGCGAAGATCGGCAGGCCGGCGAGGCCGAGCACCATGTAGGTCGTCAGGGCGGCGGCTCCGCGCCACGCGCCGAGCGATGCGCCGACGATGATGACGCCGAGCGTCTGGCCGGTGATCGGCACGGGCCACAGCGGAATCTCGACCTGGGCGAGCAGCGCGACCACGGCTGCGCCGGCCAGCACGAGCGCGGCGTCCACCGCGAACGCGCGAGCGCGCGAGGACGGGCGGGCGATGACGTCGGCCAGCACGCGGACTCGGGACGGTGCTGCCGGAACGGCGGCGATCGAGGACATGGTCACTCCTTCGGCGGGCGGCCCGAGGGGCCGAGTAGTGGATTCGAGGGCGTCGCGACTCATCCTAGAGCCGGAGCAGAGGAGGCACTGTGCGCTGTGCGCCAACGAAACGCGGCATCCGCTGTGGCGCTCCGCACAGCGTGCGGCGGCCGGCGAGGTCGCCGCGCGACGGCGGTCATGCGCGGCGACGGTAGACTTGGAGATCGGCCAATCGGTCGCTCCTCACTTTCCCTCTACGAAACGGACCTTCGCTGTGCTCGCCGTGCACGATCTCGAGATCCGCGTAGGTGCCCGCGTGCTCATGGCGGACGTCTCGTTCCGCGTCAGCAACGGCGACAAGGTGGGTCTGGTGGGTCGCAACGGTGCGGGCAAGACGACGCTGACGAAGGTGCTCGCCGGTGACCTGCAGCCGGCCGACGGGCGCGTCGATCGTTCCGGAGAGCTGGGGTACCTGCCGCAGGACCCGCGCACCGGAGACCCGGAGATGCTCGCGCGCACCCGCATCCTCGATGCCCGCGGCCTGGGCACGCTCGCCCTCGGGATGCACGACGCATCCCTGCTGATGGGGGACGACGACCCGGATGTCGCCGCCAAGGCGATGAAGCGATACAGCAGTCTGACCGAGCGCTTCGAGGCGCTGGGCGGCTACACGGCCGAAGCCGAAGCGGCCTCCATCGCCCACAACCTCTCGCTGCCGGATCGCATCCTCGACCAGCCGCTGCGCACGCTCTCAGGAGGTCAGCGCCGCCGGATCGAGCTCGCCCGCATCCTCTTCTCCGACGCCGAGTCGATGATCCTCGATGAGCCGACCAACCACCTCGACGCGGACAGCGTCGTGTGGCTCAGGGAGTTCCTCAAGAACTACAAGGGCGGGCTGATCGTGATCAGCCACGACGTCGAGCTCGTGGGCGAGACCGTCAACCGCGTGTTCTACCTCGACGCGAACCGCCAGGTGATCGACGTCTACAACATGAACTGGAAGAACTACCTGCGTCAGCGGGTCGCCGACGAGGAGCGCCGCAAGAAGGAGCGCGTCAACGTCGAGAAGAAGGCGACGCAGCTGCAGCTGCAGGCCGCGCGCTTCGGCGCGAAGGCCTCGAAGGCAGCGGCCGCGCACCAGATGGTCGCGCGCGCCGAGAAGATGCTCTCGGGACTGGACGAGGTCCGCCAGGTCGAGCGTGTGGCCAAGCTGCGCTTCCCGAAGCCCGCGGCGTGCGGCAAGACCCCGCTCATGGCGTCGGGGCTGTCGAAGTCGTACGGATCGCTGGAGATCTTCACCGACGTCGACCTCGCGATCGATCGCGGGTCCAAGGTGGTCGTGCTGGGTCTGAACGGCGCCGGGAAGACGACGCTGCTGCGCATCCTGGCCGGCGTCGACCAGCCGGACACCGGGCAGCTCGAACCGGGTCACGGGCTGAAGATCGGCTACTACGCGCAGGAGCACGAGAACCTCGACGTGTCGCGGTCCGTGCTCGAGAACATGATGTCGGCCGCGCCCGACATCAGCGCGACCGAAGCGCGCAAGGTGCTCGGCTCGTTCCTGTTCACCGGCGACGACGTGCTCAAGCCCGCCGGAGTGCTCTCGGGCGGAGAGAAGACCCGGCTCTCGCTCGCTACGCTCGTCGTCTCCTCGGCCAACATGCTGCTTCTGGACGAGCCGACCAACAACCTCGACCCGGCCTCGCGAGAGGAGATCCTCGGTGCGCTGGCGCACTATGAGGGCGCGGTGGTGCTGGTCTCGCACGACGAGGGCGCCGTGGAGGCGCTGAACCCCGAGCGCGTGCTGATCCTGCCGGACGGCGTCGAAGACCTCTGGAACCGCGACTACCAGGACCTCATCGCGCTCGCGTAGGACCGCGTCATCGGCCGGCCGCGTCGAGGATCGAGTCCTCATCCTGCATGTCGCGGTCGTTCCGCCGCGCCGGCGTGCGATGCCGCGGGCTCGGATCGATGCCGCGCGCACGGTCCTCCGCATCCTCGCGACGATGACGGCGCTCGGTGCGGATCACATACCCGATGAAGACGAAGCCCATGATCGCGAACAGGATCCACTGCACCGCATAGGACAGATGGGGGCCGGGATCCTCCGACGGAGCGGCGAAGGCCGCGGGCCGCGTCGCGGGCGCCGGATCCTCCGACACCATGGCACCGTAGGCGGTCGGTTCGAGTCCGGCGCCGACGCCCGGGTCCACGAGGTCCGCGACGAGCCCGGGATTGATCGAGGGGACCTGGCCCTCCGGGGCCGAGCGCCCCGAGGCGGGAAGCGGCTCCGCCGGCCGGAGTCGCGCGATCACGGTGACCTGCCCCTCCGGGGGAGCCGGGATCTCATCCGGCAGCGGCTGGTCCTCGCCGGGCGGGACCCAGCCTCGGTCGATGAGCAGGATGCGACCGTCCTCGTCGCGGAACGGAACCAGGACCTCGAAAGCCGCGGTGCCGCCATGGGGTCGATTGCGGACGAGGATCTGGTCGGCCGCCAGATACTCGCCCTCCAGACGCACGGGCTGCCACTCGTCGTCTGCGGCGAGCGATCCGCCGGGCGCGATCACATCGGAGAGCGGCACCGGATCCGCGTCGTAGTTCTGCGCGACCAGCGCCAGCTGCTCCGCTCGGGCGGCATTGCGGCTGAACTGCCAGTTCGACAGGAACGCGCAGGCGATCGCGAAGACGATCGCCACCGCCACGTACGCCGTCCAGCGCACGGCGGGAGGCGCCGTCGCCCGGCTCACGTCGCCCCCTCGACACCGGCGGCGACCTCCAGGCGCTCCACGACGACCGGGAACTCGCGTGCGGCGAGATAGTCGCGCAGGAAGTCCCGGTGCTCGTCGCACGCGACCCACACCTTGCGGCGATCGGGGGAGTGGATCTTCGGATTCCGCCACACGACCGCCCAGACCGCGAGGTTGCGGCATCCCGCGCGTGAGCACTCGGCGTCAGGGCGCGCGTCGGAGGGCACCTGCTGCGGATCGCTCACGCCGCGCCGCTCGACTCGTCGCGAGGCTTCTCGATCGCGTGAGTCTCTTCGATGCGCAGCACCGGTGACCCTGTGCCCGCCGCGGGGGTCCCCGACGGCGCCGCGGGGAGCGCCCGCTCCGGGTTCTCGGGATCCGTCCGCTCGACGTCGGAACTGACGTTCGCCAGAACGACCGCGATGTACGGCAGCACGATCGCGGCGATGCCGAAGACCCACGTGTACCAGCCGTATGGAGTGATCACGACCATGAGGATGAAGCACGCGATCCGGATCCCCATCATCACGAGATAGCGGCTCGAACGCCGATGTTCGTCGTCGCGCGGTGCGCGCGGCAGCGACGTCGCAGATTGGGGCTTCGACGAACTCTTCACGGTCCTTCCAGAGTACGCCTGGGAGGACCGGTGACGGCCGTCAGACGTTGGTGCCCGCGCTGTAGATGATGAGCGGGAGCAGGAACGCGAAGAACACGATCAGCCCGAGCACGATGAACCCCAGGCCGACGTAGCCGAGGATCGTGCCGGCCAGTGCGAGTCCGCGGCCCTGCTCGCCCGTGCGCTTGATCTGCCCGAGCGACATGTGACCGGTGATGATCCCGGCGAGCGACCCGAGGAACGGGATGATGAAGATGCCGACGAGCGACGAGACCAGCGACACGATCGCGAGGGTGTTGGTCTTCGCCGGCGCGTACGCGCCGTACGAAGTGCCGTACGCGGGCGCGGCGCCGTAGGCCGGAGCGGTGCCGTACGCGGGCGGTGCCGGGGTGTATGCGGGCGGTGCCGGGGTGTACGCGGGCGGTGCGGGTGCGGCGGGTGGTGCTGCGGCGTAGTCGGGCGATCCGTACGCGGGAGGTGCGGGTGGTGCGGGCGGGACCGGGGTCGAGCCGTCGGGGTTCGTGTCGCTCACGGGCAGGCCTTTCGTCGAGTGCCGTAACAGCGTCGCAGTGCGCGCCGGGAGTGTCAAACAGGGCACCGATAGGCTGGGGCGGTTCATCGCGTCCAGCCCCGGGAGTGCCAAATGTCCACCGATCGCGTCGTCCTGGTCACAGGAGGCAATCGCGGCATCGGCCGCGCCACCGCCGAGCGCTTCGTCGCGGAAGGGTACCGGGTCGCCGTGACCGTGCGCTCGGGCGAAGGACCGGAGGGCACGCTGACCGTGCGAGCGGATGTCACGGATGCCGCGGCCGTGGATGCGGCCTTCACCGAGGTCGAAGCGAAGCTGGGTCCGGTCGAGATCGTCGTCGCGAACGCGGGCATCACGAAGGACACGCTGCTGCTCAGGATGACCGAGGACGACTTCGACAGCGTGATCTCCACCAACCTCGGAGGAGCGTTCCGCGTGGTCAAGCGGGCGTCGAAGGGGATGCTGCGTGCGAAGTGGGGTCGCGTCATCCTCATCTCCAGCGTCGTAGGCCTGTACGGCGGCGCCGGCCAGATCAATTACGCGGCATCCAAGAGCGCCCTGGTCGGGTTCGCACGTTCGCTCACGCGCGAGCTCGGCAGCCGGGGGATCACCGCGAACGTGGTGGCACCGGGCTTCATCGAGACCGAGATGACGGCTTCGCTCCCGGACGACCTGCAGGCCGAGTACAAGCGGAGCATCCCGGCGGCCCGCTTCGCCACCACCGACGAGGTCGCCGGTGTCATCACCTGGATCGCGTCGGACGACGCCGCCTACATCTCGGGCGCCGTCATCCCGGTCGACGGCGGTCTCGGCATGGGGCACTGACCGCCCTGGATCAGGTGCGATCGACCGCCTTGAGGATCGCGGCGCCGAGCTCGCCGGGCTTGGAGAACTGCGGCCAGTGACCGGAGTGCAGCTCGACGATCTCGAGGTCCTGCAGCGCGGCGAGCTCAGCCGCCCAGTCCGGCGTCGAGGCGATGATGCCTCGTATCTCGTCGGCAGCCACGGTGCCGGTGAGCATCGTGACCGGGAGGCGTCGGCGACGCTCATCCGCCAACCGCAGCGGATCGGTGGGAACGCGGGCCGGAACCGAGCGCGTCCGCGCCGCCGCGTCGGCGCGGGTCGTCTCGTCGAGGTCGGCGATCTCGGGCTCCTCGAAGAAGTCCCAGCCCGGGAAGGGAATGACGCCGTCGACGATGGGGAACTCCCAGATCGAGCCGCCGTCGCCCGGCGGGAACGTGTCGACGAAGACGACGCGCGCGACCTTCTCGGGCCGCGCATCGGCGGCGCCGTAGACGACGTTCCCCCCGCCGCTGTGGCCCACGAGCACGACGAGGCCCGGGGACGCGTCGATCTCGTCCACCACCGCATCGACCCAGTCGGCGATGCCCACTTCCGATGAATCGACGGCCGGCACGCCGACGCCCGGCATGGTGAGCGGGTGCACTGTATGACCTGCGCTCTGCAGCGCAGGTGTCACGTCGTCCCATGAAGACGCGTCGAGCCAGAGTCCGGGTACGAGGATGATGTCCATCCCTCGACGCTACCGAGACTCTCCGACACGCACACGTGCCGAGGCGACGGGGCAGGTCAGGGGAGGAGCGGGATCACTTCCCGCAGATCCACGCGCTCGATGACGAGGTCGGCCTGCGCCCGGACGGTCGGCTTCGCGTTGAAGGCGAGGCCGAGCCCGGCCGCGGCCATCATGCGCAGGTCGTTCGCGCCGTCGCCGATCGCGATCGTGCGCGCGATCGGCACCCCGGACTCGGCTGCCCATTCGCGCAGGGCGGCCTCCTTCGCCCCGGCGTCCACGATCGCTCCGTCAACGGTGCCGGTCAGCGTTTCACTGTCGGTGACCAGCCGATTCGCACGCCAGATGTCGACGCCGAGATCGGTCGCGACCGCGTCGAGGATCTCGTGGAATCCGCCGGAGACGACACCGACCCGCCCGCCGCGCGCGTGCGCGGCCGCGATGAGCTCGCGGACACCGGGCGTCGGCTCGATCCGCGCGAGCACCCGTGCGAACGCACTCGTGGGGACGCCCGCGAGCACGCTCACGCGGGATCGAAGACTGGTCGCGAAGTCGACCTCGCCGCGCATGGCGGCCTCGGTGGCCGCCGCGACCTCCGCGCCGCGCCCCGCCTCATCCGCCAGGAGCTCGATCACCTCGTTGCGGATGAGCGTCGAATCGGCGTCGAGCACCACGAGGAAGCGGGCGGATGGCGCAGGCATGCTCCCACGCTATCGTCGCGGCATCCGTCCCGATGTCGCGCGCGGAGCTAGTCGACGTGCACGCCCTTGCCGACGACCGTGAGTCCGGTCTCGGTGACGGTGAAGCCGCGCGCGATGTCTCGCTCGCGATCGACGCCGACGGTGGCGCCGTCGGCCAGGACGACGTTCTTGTCGAGGATCGCGCGATGGATGCGGGCCCCCTGACCGACGCGGACATGATCGAAGAGCACCGAGTCGGTGATCGTCGAGCCGCCGCCCGCGAGAGTCCAGGGTCCGACGACGCTGCGCTCGAGGTGGGTCCCCGACAGCACGGAGCCGAGCGAGACGATCGAGTCGATCGCATTGCCGATCCGGCCCACCGAGTCGCGGACGAACTTCGCGGGCGGCGAATTCACCGTCTGCGAGTGGATCGGCCACTGCATGTTGTACAGGTTGAAGATCGGCAGGGTGGAGATCAGATCCATGTGCGCGTCGAAGAACGAATCGATCGTTCCGACGTCGCGCCAGTAGTCGCGATCGCGATCCGTCGAGCCGGGCACGTCGTTGCGCTTCATGTCGTAGACGCCGGCCTCACCGCGACCGACGAAGTACGGGATGATGTCGCCGCCCATGTCGTGGTTGGACGTCGGCAGCTCGCCGTCGGATTCGACCGCTTCGATGAGCGCGTCGGTGTCGAAGATGTAGTTGCCCATCGAGGCGAGCACTTCGTGCGGCGCGTCGCTGAGCCCCTTCGCGTCCTGGGGCTTCTCGAGGAATTCGCGGATCTTCGCCGGATCCTTCTCGTCGACGTCGATCACGCCGAACTGGTTCGCCAGCGAGAGCGGCTGACGGATGCCGGCGACCGTGGCGCGCGCGCCGGATTCGATGTGCGAATCCAGCATCTGGCGGAAGTCCATGCGGTACACGTGGTCGGCGCCGATCACCACGACGATGTCGGGCTTCTCGTCGTTGATGAGGTTCAGGCTCTGCAGGATCGCGTCGGCGGAGCCGGAGAACCACCGCTTGCCGAGTCGCTGCTGCGCGGGAACGGACGCGACATACGAGTCCAGCAGCGGCGACATCCGCCATGTCTGCGAGATGTGCCGGTCGAGGCTGTGCGACTTGTACTGCGTGAGCACCACGAGCTGTCTGAGCCCCGAGTTGATGAGGTTCGATATCGCGAAGTCGATCAGACGATACTGCCCGCCGAACGGGACGGCGGGCTTTGCTCGATCTGCGGTGAGGGGCATCAGACGCTTGCCCTCCCCACCGGCGAGGATGATTCCGAACACCTTCGGCGCTGCTGGCATGGCCCCACCCTATGCCGCACTTCGGCCCGGGTACTAGCGTGTTGACATGCGAGTCGACATCATCACCAAGGAGTATCCGCCGGAGATCTACGGCGGGGCCGGAGTGCACGTGACCGAACTCGTGAAGGCCCTCCGCGAGCGGATGGACGTCCAGGTGCGCGCGTTCGGCGCGGCCCGCGATGAGGAGGGCACGACCGCGTACGGCGTGCCCGCGGAGCTCGCCACAGCGAACGGCGCGATCCAGACGCTGGGGACCGATCTGGAGATCGTGACCGATGTCGCCGGCGCCGATGTCGTGCACAGCCACACCTGGTACGCGAACTTCGCCGGCCACCTGGCTTCCCTGCTGCACGGCATCCCGCACGTCGTCACGGCCCACAGCCTCGAGCCGCTCCGGCCGTGGAAGGCGGAGCAGCTGGGCGGCGGGTACGCGGTGTCCAGCTACATCGAGAAGACGGCGTACGAGCGCGCGGCTGCCATCGTCGCGGTGAGCGACGGCATGCGCACCGACATCCTGCGCAGCTACCCGACGCTCGATCCCGACAAGGTGCGCGTGATCTACAACGGCATCGACGTCGATGCGTGGCATCCGGTCGAGGATCCGGCGCTGCTGGCGCAGCTCGGTGTCGATGCGAGCCGGCCATCGGTCGTGTTCGTCGGCAGGATCACCCGCCAGAAGGGCCTGCCCTACTTCCTGCGAGCCGCGGAGCGGCTTCCGGCCGACGTGCAGGTGATCCTGTGCGCCGGCGCGCCGGACACCCCGCAGATCATGGCCGAGGTCGAGGGCCTCGTCCGCCGCCTCCAGGAGACCCGCGACGGCGTGGTCTGGATCGACCGGATGCTCGCCCGCCACGAGCTGTGCACGATCCTCAGCGCAGCGACGACGTTCGTCTGCCCCTCGATCTACGAGCCCCTCGGCATCGTCAACCTCGAGGCGATGGCGTGCGGCGCCGCGGTCGTGGGCACCGCGACCGGCGGCATCCCGGAGGTCGTCGTGGACGGGGTCACCGGTCGGCTGGTGCCGATCGAGCAGGTGCAGGACGGCACCGGAACGCCGCTTCATCCGGAGCAGTACGTCGAGGATCTCGCCCGTGTGCTGACCGAGGTGGTGAGCGATCCCGAGCGCGCAGCGGCGTACGGCGCCGCCGGGCGCGCGCGGGCGACGAACGACTTCAGCTGGTCCTCGATCGCCGATGCGACCGCCGCGCTGTACGCGGAGGTCGCGGGCATCCGCCGATAGGCTGGACGCATGCCGCAGGTGCTCGAGTTCTCCGACGTCGTCGTCCGCAGAAACGCCCGAGACATCGTCGACCACCTCGACTGGTCGGTCGATGACGACCAGCGGTGGGTGATCCTCGGCCCGAACGGCGCGGGCAAGACGACGCTCCTGCAGCTCGCCGACACGCTCGTCCACCCCACCTCGGGTCGCGTCACGATCCTCGGCGAACAGCTGGGTCGAACGGACGTCTTCGAGCTGCGTCCGCGCATCGGATTCGCCTCGACCGCGATGGCCAAGCGCGTGCCGCCCGAGGAGACCGTGCTGAACGTCGTCCTGACCGCCGCGTATTCGGTGCTCGGTCGCTGGAACGAGGCCTACGAGGACATCGACGAGCGCCGCGCACTCCGGGTGCTCGCCGAGTGGCGGCTCGATCAGCTCGCCGATCGCACGTTCGGCACTCTGTCGGACGGCGAGCAGAAGCGCGTGCAGATCGCGCGGGCGATCATGACGGACCCCGAGCTGCTGCTGCTGGACGAGCCCGCCGCGAGCCTGGACCTCGGTGCGCGCGAGGAGCTCCTGACCCTGCTGGGCGGCTACGCCCAGGCGCCCACGACGCCCGCGATGGTGATGGTGACCCACCACGTCGAGGAGATCCCGATCGGCTTCACGCACGTCCTGCTCATGCGCGAAGGCCGTGTCGTCGCCGCGGGTCCGCTGGGGGAGACCCTCACGGCCGAAAACCTGACGGAGGCGTTCGGCGCGCCGATCACGCTTACGGCCGACGGCGGGCGCTATGCGGCGCGGGCGGCCGAGCATCGCGGCTCCTGAGACCGCCACAGGCACGATTCCGCGCAAGCGCCGCGGGCTGATAGAATCGATCCTTGGTGCGTTCGCACCGCAGACTTTGATGCCCTGGCAAAATCCAGGGCACCACATCTCAAAGGACTTCCCATGAAGACTGACATCCACCCCGACTACCAGGCTGTCGTGTTCCGCGACCTCGGCTCGGGCGAGACCTTCCTCACCCGTTCGACGGTGACCTCGGACAAGACGATCGAGCTGGACGGTGTCGAGTATCCCGTCATCGACGTCGAGATCTCGTCGGCGTCGCACCCGTTCTACACGGGTAAGCAGCGCATCATGGACTCGGCCGGTCGTGTCGAGAAGTTCAACCAGCGCTTCAAGAACTTCGGCGGCTCGTCCAGCAACTAGTCGCAGTGCAGAGGCCCCGCTTCGGCGGGGCCTTTCGCGTTCCCGGCTCGTCCCGTCTGACCCGGCCGGGCGTCGAGAATCAGCGGATCGGCCAGCGGCCGTCCAGCTCCGTGTCGGGGTCGAGTCGCCCGATGCTGATGAAGTACTCGGTGAGACTGGCCGCCTGCGCGCGTGCCCACGCGATCTGCCGCGTGTGCAGCTCATCGGCCTCCGGTGGCATCAGCCCGGCGAAGCGCCCCGCGAGGGCCTGCGCGATCCGGCCTGCCGCAACGGCATCCGCGGACGCTTCATGCGCGTCGTCGAGCCGCACCGCGTAGTGCTCGGCGACCACCGCGAGGGTGCGCTTGCCGCGGCGGAACCGGTCGTAGGCCTTGTCGAGCACGAGCGGATCGATCACGGGGGACGGATTGCGCAGCGGCAGGACTCCGTGCCGTGACGCTTCGCGGGCCAGGAGTGAGAAGTCGAACGCGGCGTTGTACGCGACCACGGGGATGCCGGCATCCAGAAGCGACCGGAGCGTGTCGGTGACCTGCTCCACCACATCGCACGCCGGCGCTCCGATCGCACGGGCGTGCTCGGTCGAGATGCCGTGCACCGCAGTCGCGGCCGCCGGGATCTCGACGCCGGGGTCGGCGATCCAGTCGCGGGCGAGGATCGCCGAACCGCTCGCGTCGAGCAGGCCGACGTGGGCGGTGACGATGCGATCCTCGGCCACGTCGACGCCGGTCGTCTCGAGGTCGAACACGCCGATCACACGCGTCCAGGTCGGCGGGCCGCCGTGCCCGTCGACCTCTGGACCCACCCCCTTTGTCGCCTTCATGCCCCTCACGGTATGCGTCGCCTCCGACATCGCCGCTCAGGAACGCCTGATGCCGCGAACGTAGACTCGGAGCGTGCCCGCCCCGAACCCCTACTCCGTCCTCCTCGACGCGATCCCGGTGGAGCGCCACGAGATCGAGGTGCTGGGCGGCACCACGGCGTACTGGGTCTACGGCTCGCCGGAGGCCGAGACGACGATCGTCGCGGTGCACGGCTTCCGCGGCGAGCACCACGGTCTCGAGCCGGTCGTCGCGCACCTCGACGGCGTGCGCATCATCTCGCCGGACCTGCCGGGATTCGGCGAGACGCCGCCGCTGCCGGGGAGGCGCCACGACCTCGCGGCCTACCGCGACTGGCTGCGCGCGTTCGCCCCCGCGGTGGCTCCCGGTGCGGTCATCCTCGGCCACTCGTTCGGGTCGATCGTCGTGGCGGCGGCCGTCGCGGCGGGACTGCAGACCCCTCGGGTGATCCTGGTCAATCCGATCGGCGCCCCGGCACTGGAGGGTCCGCGCGGCATCCTCACCAGACTGGCGGTCTTCTACTACTGGTCAGGCGCCCGACTGCCCAAGCCGGTCGGCGACGGACTTCTGCGCAACGGCGCGATCGTCCGGGTGATGAGCGTCTCGATGGCCAAGACGCGCGATGCGCAGCTGCGCCGGTTCATCCACGATCAGCACGACACGTACTTCTCGCGCTTCGCCGACCGCGACGTCCTCCACGATGCGTTCCTGGCATCGGTGTCGCACGATGTGCGGGAGTTCGCGCCCTCGATCACCCAGCCCACGCTGCTGATCGCCGCCGTGAGGGACGACATCACGCCGATCGAGGCGGAGCGCCACCTCGCCACCCTCTTCCCGGATGCCGAGCTCGTCGAGATCGCCGATGTCGGCCACCTGATCCACTACGAGACGCCGGCCGCCGCGGCGGAGGCCATCAAGCGCTTTCTTGCGCCTTCCGCTCCCGGTACGCGTTGACGTTCATGCGGTTGCCGCAGTTGCCCGTGTCGCAGTAGCGCTTGGACCCGTTGCGCGAATAGTCGATGTAGACCGAGTCGCAGTCATCCGCGGAGCACACGCGCACCCGGTCGTACTCGTCTGAGCGGATGACGTCGACGAACGCCATCGCCGCCTCGACCAGGATGCGGGTGGCCAGCGGCGCGTCGTCGGAGGTCGCGTGGATATGCCAGTCGTAGTCGTCATGGCTCACGAGGCGGGGGAGCGCCTGACCATCGCGGAGCATCTCGTTCACCAACGCGACGGCCCCTTCGCGGTCGACATCCCAGAGGCGCCGCAGGCGGGCGCGGATGCCCCGCACGGCTTCCACCTCGGCCTGATCGCGGCGGATCGTGCCCGTGTAGGGGTTCATCGCGAGGTACGTCTCGAAGTCCTCGACGGTCTGCAGCGTGTCTTCGCCATCGAAGCCGGGGAGCGTGTTGACGAGGTGCACGGCAGCCTTGAGCGACTGTTCCGTGTCACGAATGAAAACCATGTTGACTCCTGACAGGATGGACCTGTATCGTCACCAGTGTAAGTGCTTTTGACTCCTGACAGCTCTTTCTCACGGCCGGATCACACCATGGCAGCTCCCACCGCATCGATCCCGATGATCAGAACCGCCGCCGCGCACCGCGTCAGCACCTCCGGTCTTGTGCTCGCCGTCGCATCCGCCCTCGCATTCTCCTCGAGCGGCCCGTTCATCAAACCGCTGCTCGAGGCGGGCTGGTCGCTCGGTGCAGCACTCCTCGTGCGGATGGGCGTGGCCGGGCTGATCCTCTCGCCGGCGCTGTTCCTGGCCATCCGCCGTCAGCGGGGATTCCTGCGGCGGCACTGGAAGCTCATCGCCGGGTTCGGGCTGATGCCGGTGCTCGGCTGCCAGCTCTTCTTCTTCTCGGCGATGCAGCGGATGCCGGTGGCGGTCGCGCTCCTGATCCAATACCTCGCACCGGTCATGCTGGTCGCCTTCGTGTGGCTGCGCACGCGCAAAGCGCCGTCCGCGCTCGTGCTGTGGGGCTCCGCCGTCGCGATCGTCGGACTCGTCCTGGTCGTGGACATCTCGGGTGCGTCGTTCGACCTGCTCGGGACGCTGTTCGCCCTCGCCGCAGCGGTCTGCGTGTGCGCGTACTTCGTGATCTCGGAGCGCGCGGGGGATGACCTCCCGCCGTTGGCACTGGCCGCCGGGGGGCTGCTGACCGGCGCGACGATCATGGCGATGCTGTGCCTCACGGGCATCATGCCGTTCACCGCTCCGGCCGTGTCGGTCGTGCTCGCGGGCGTCGAGGTGCCGTGGTTCGTGCCGCTGATCTGGGTGGCCGCGATCGCGACGACGCTCGGCTACGCGTTCGGCGTGATGGCGGTGCCGCGGATCGGATCGCGAGTGGCGTCGTTCGTCGGACTGTCCGAAGTGCTCTTCGCGCTGGGGTTCGCATGGATCTTCCTGGCGGAGGTGCCCGCGCCGATCCAGTTCGCCGGCGGTGCGCTCATCCTCGTCGGCGTGATCCTCGTGCGTGCAGACGCGCAGTCCGGCGCCGACCCGCGGGTCGAGGCGCCTGTCCTCACCTGATCGAGCAGCGCGCGGCGGGCGCGCGCGTCCACGCGTTGCGCGAGGCTCGCCGCCCCGTCACTCCCGCCGCGCCAGCTCCATCAGCGGGTTCACGCGATAGCCGATGACCTCGCCCATCACGAGCGAGGTCTCGGTGCGCTCGACCCCCTCGATCGCGAGGATCCGCGCGTCGGTGTCGAACAGGTGCTGCGTGTCGCGGCACGCGACCCGGACCAGCAGATCCACCTGCCCGCTCAGGCCGTGCGCCTGCACGATCTCGGGGACGTGTGCGAGTTCGGCGGTGATTCGCGGCAGGTCGGCCTGGCGGACCATGACGCTGATGAACGCCTCGATCGGGAAGCCGAGCGCGGTCGAGGAGATCGCCCGCTCGTAGGAGAGGAAGACGCCGGAGCGCTCGAGTCGCGCCATGCGCGCCTGCACGGTGTTGCGTGACAGCCCCAGCCGTTCGGCCAGGGCGACGACGGTGGCTCTCGGGTCGGCTGCGAGCGCGGCCAACAGCTCCAGGTCGACGTGATCGAGGGTGCTCATAGTGTGAAACTTTAGCACGTCATCTGTCGTGCTGCTTGGCAACATGCTCAACAGAATTCATCCTGCTTGAGCGAGGTGCAATATCGACGTAGAGTCAGGCCATCCGGCGGAGCTGCCGGTGACCCGCGACGGGCGCCTCACGAGGGCGTTCCGCAACGAGGAGGGATGACGATGACGCACACCCTGACCCCGACGGCCGAACCGGCCGTCGACGTCGACGATGTCGCACGGCTGCTGAACCAGGACGGCGAGCGCATCGCCGACCGCGAGCTCGATCCGTATGTCGCAGACATCGATGCCGAGGCGCTGCGCGGTCTCTACCGCGACATGGCGCTCGTCCGCCGCATCGACACCGAGGGCGTCGCGCTGCAGCGCCAGGGACAGCTCGGACTCTGGGCCCCGTGCCAGGGCCAGGAGGCGACGCAGGTCGGCACCGCCCGCGCGTTCCGTTCCGACGACTTCGTCTTCCCCAGCTATCGCGAGATCGGCGTCAACTTCGTGCGCGGCGCCGTGCCGTCGGACTTCGTCCTGGCATGGCGCGGCGAAGCGCACTCGACGTACAACCCCTACGACATCAACACCGCGACCCCGCAGATCATCATCGGCGCGCAGTCCCTGCACGCGGTCGGGTACGCCATGGGCATCCAGTTCGACGGCACCGATCAGGTCGCCGCGGCGTATTTCGGCGACGGCGCGACGAGCCAGGGCGATGTCAACGAGGCGATGGTGTTCGCCTCCTCGTTCCGGGCGCCGGTGGTCTTCGTCTGCACGAACAACCAGTGGGCGATCTCCGAGCCGGTCACCGTGCAGGCCAAGTTCCCCATCGCCGGCCGCGCGCCGGGCTTCGGCATCCCGAGTCTGCGGGTCGACGGCAACGACGTGCTCGCGTGCCTCGCCGCGATGCGCTGGGCCGTGGATCACGCCCGCCGCGGCAACGGACCGGCCTTCATCGAGGCGGTCACGTACCGCATGGGCCCGCACACGACCTCCGACGACCCGACGCGCTACCGCGACAAGGACGAGGTCGAGCGCTGGCGTCGCCGCGACCCGCTCACCCGCGTCGAAGCGCTCCTGCGCGCGCAGGGCGAGTTCTCCGAGGACTTCGAGCGACAGGTCGCGGCGGATGCCGACCGCTGGGGCGCGGATGTGCGCTCGGCGTGCCTGTCGGCCCGGACCCGGGAGCCCATCGAGGTGTTCGACAACGTCTACGACGAGCCGCATGTCGGTCTCGACGCGCAGCGCGCGCAGTTCGCGGCGTACCTCGACGGCTTCGCCGGTGAGGAGGCCGGACGATGACGCAGCTCACGATGGCCAAGTCCATCAACGAAGGGCTCCGTCGCGCCATGGCCGACGACCCGAAGGTGCTCGTCATGGGCGAGGACATCGGCAAGCTCGGCGGCGTCTTCCGGGTCACGGACGGCCTGCTCGACCAGTTCGGCGCGCAGCGTGTGATCGACACGCCGCTGGCCGAATCGGGGATCATGGGCGCTGCCGTCGGTCTCGCGTTCCGCGGATACCGGCCGGTCGTGGAGATCCAGTTCGACGGCTTCGTGTATCCCGCCTTCGACCAGATCGTGTGCCAGGTGGCCAAGCTCCACTACCGCACCCGCGGAAACGTGAAGATGCCGATCACGATCCGCATCCCGTGGGCCGGGGGAGTGGGAGCCGCCGAGCACCACTCCGAGTCTCCCGAGGCGTATTTCGTGCACACGTCCGGCCTTCGGGTGGTCGCGGTCTCCAACCCGCAGGACGCGTACGTCATGCTCCGCCAGGCGATCGCATCCAACGACCCCGTCGTGTACTTCGAGCCCAAGCGGCTCTACCACCAGAAGGGCGAGGTCGACCTCGACGTCGACCTGGCCGACGCACCGCCGATGGGGCTCGCCCGCGTCGCGCGCGAAGGCTCCGACGTGACGCTGCTCACCTACGGCGCCCAGGTCTCCACAGCGATGGATGCCGCCACCGCCGCCGAGGACGACGGCATCTCGATCGAGGTCATCGACCTGCGCTCGATCTCTCCTGTCGACTACCGCACGGTCGCCGCATCCGTCCGCAAGACCGGTCGGGTCGTCGTCACGCACGAGGCCGCGCGCGAAGCCGGCGTCGGCGCCGAGCTCGTCGCGAGCGTGACCGAGCAGTGCTTCAACTACCTGGAGGCGCCGCCCGTGCGCGTCACCGGACACGACATCCCCTACCCGCCGGCGAAGCTCGAGAAGCACCACCTGCCCGACCTGGATCGGATCCTGGATGCCGTCGACCGGGTGCTGGATCGACCGAACAGCCAGACGGGGCGCGAGGAGTGGGGCTCTCTCGAGTCCGGCCGTGGTGCAGCGGTGGGCGGGAGCCGAGCATGATCACCGATTTCCGTCTGCCCGACCTCGGTGAGGGACTCCCCGAAGCCGAGCTCGTCCAGTGGCTCGTCGCCGAGGGCGACACCGTCGCGCTCAATCAGACCATCGCCGAGGTCGAGACCGCCAAGGCAGTCGTCGAGCTGCCGTCCCCGTACGCCGGCGTCGTGGGCACGCTGCACGCGGCCGCCGGTGACGTCGTCGAGGTCGGATCGGTCCTGATCTCGTTCGACATCGAGGGCGCCGAGCCTGAGTCCGCCGCGCCGGCGGCCGCCGACAGCGAATCAGCCGTCGAGGAGAAGGCGCAGCCCAATCTCGTCGGCTACGGCGCCGCCCCGCGCGGCTCCGGGCGGCCGCAGCGCCGCGCACGCAGCGGCGCGCAGCAGCCGAGCGCTCCCGACACGGCGGTGCTCGAGGCGGCACCGCACGATGTGATCAGCACGCAGGAGCCGTTCGAGCAGCTGCGCGAGCGTCCGCGGTCCACGCCCCCGGTGCGCAAGCTCGCGAAGGAGCTCGGGGTCGACCTCGCACTCGTCGAGGCGAGCGGTGCCACGGGCCTGATCACCCGCGCCGACGTCGAGTCCTACGCGGCCCGTACGGCGTCACCGGATCGCGCAGCCGCCGCAGCGCCGATCGCAGAGCCGGCCGGCGCGGATCGCACGACCCGCATCCCCATTCGCGGCGTCCGCAAGCACACCGCCGATGCGATGGTGCGCAGCGCCTTCACCGCGCCGCACGTCACGACGTTCCTCACCGTGGATGTCACGGCCACGAGCGAGCTGATCGCGTCGCTTCGCGCCGACCGTGCGCTCGAGGGGCACCGCATCGGCGTCATGGCCGTCGCCGCGAAGGCCGTCTGTCTCGCGCTGCTGCGGCAGCCCAGCCTGAACTCGCGCTGGGACGGCGAGAACGCCGAGATCGTGCAGCACCACTACGTGAACCTCGGAATCGCCGCGGCGACGGACCGAGGCCTCGTCGTGCCGAACATCCGCGACGCGGAGGGCCTGACCCTCGTCGAGCTCGCGGATGCGATCGGCCGACTCGCCGAGACGGCGCGGGCGGGCAAGACCGCCCCGGCCGAGATGAGCGGCGGCACGTTCTCGATCACGAACGTCGGAGTGTTCGGCGTGGACGCCGGAACCCCGATCCTCAACCCGGGGGAGGCCGGCATCCTGGCGCTCGGGGCGGTGCGCCGACAGCCGTGGGAGCACAACGGCGAGATCGCGCTCCGCGACGTCATGACGCTCAGCCTGTCGTTCGACCACAGGCTCGTTGACGGCGAGCAGGGCGCGCGCTTCCTGCGCGATGTCGCAGACATCCTGCGCGAGCCCGGTCGGGCGATGCTGATGCGCTGACGCCCGCCGGCGGGGCTCAGGCCGTCAGCGCCGCGGAGGCCATCGACTCCAGGATGCCGCGCACGGTGCTGTCGGCGGGAGCAGTGCGCGCCCGCCGCACACTGTGCGGTGTGGAGTTGATCAGCCCGAAGCACGCGTGGGCCCGTACCCGAAGATCGGGCTCGGAACGCGTCGGGTGGATCTCCGCCAGGACGGCCATCCACAGCTCGACGTACTCGCGCTGCAGCCGCCGAACGGCGTGGCGATCGTCGTCGCTCAGGCTGGCGAGGTCGCGGTCCTGCACGCGGATGACGTCGGCATCGGTCAGCGCGAAGTCGACGTGGAATCCGATCAGGGCGTCCAGTCGCGCCGACGGTGAGTCGTGAGCGGCGATCACCTGCTGTCCGCCGCTGAGGAGCCGCTCGCTCACGCGCACGAGGATCGCACCGAGCAGCGCCTGCTTGTTCGCGAAATGACGATAGACCGCCGGGCCGCTGACGCCGACCGCGGCACCGAGCTCCTCGAGGCTGACACCGCTGAAACCGCGCTCGGCGAACAGCCGCGCAGCTTCATGCAGGATGGCGGCCTGGCGATCGGCCTTGGCCCGGTCGCGCTCGGTGACACCGCTTGTCATTTCAGTTAATCCTCGCTAACCTAGACATTCAGTTAGTGAACCCTAACCACTGGGGTCGCGACGGGACAACCGACGTGATCCGATCGTGACGTCGACGGAGATGACATGACGGCAGCCGGCCCGGCACTGCAGACTGCGGTGGCGCACGACGAGGCGTTCTCGCGCACCCGCGACGCGCAGGCGGCGCTGGCCGAGCGACTGCGCGAGCGTCTGGCCGAGGCATCCGTCGGCGGCCCCGCCGCGTCGCGCGAACGGCATGTCGAGAGAGGCAAGCTCCTTCCACGCGACCGCATCGCCCGGCTGCTGGACGAGGGCAGCCCGTTCGTGGAGATCGCGCCCTTGGCGGCCGAGGGGATGTACCGAGGCGAGGCGCCCGGGGCGGGCGTCATCGCCGGCATCGGACTCGTCCACGGACGCCAGGTCATGGTCGTGTGCAACGACGCGACGGTCAAGGGCGGCACGTACTACCCGCTCACGGTCAAGAAGCACCTCCGCGCGCAGGAGATCGCGCTCGAGAATCTGCTGCCCTGCATCTACCTCGTCGATTCGGGCGGTGCGTTCCTGCCCATGCAGGACGAGGTCTTCCCGGATCGCGACCACTTCGGGCGCATCTTCTTCAACCAGGCGCGGATGTCCGCCGCGGGCGTTCCGCAGATCGCCGCGGTGCTGGGCTCGTGCACCGCAGGCGGCGCATACGTGCCGGCGATGAGCGATGAGACCGTCATCGTCCGCAACCAGGGCACGATCTTCCTCGGCGGACCGCCGCTCGTGAAGGCCGCCATCGGCGAGATCGTCACCGCCGAAGAGCTCGGCGGGGGAGAGCTGCACGCGACCCGGTCCGGGGTCGTGGACCACCTCGCCGAGAACGACGAGCACGCTCTCGAGATCGTCCGCGACATCGTCGCGACCCTGCCCCCGCCGCTCGCCCCCGCGTGGGAGGTGATCGAATCCGTGCCCCCGGCCGTCGATCCCTCCGACCTGTACGGTGTCGTGCCGGTCGACGTCAACCAGCCCTACGACGTGCGGGAGGTCATCGCCCGTCTGGTAGACGGCAGCGCCTTCCACGAGTTCAAGCGGGCATACGGCGAGACCCTGGTCACCGGGTTCGCGCGCATCCACGGGCACCCGGTCGGGATCATCGCCAACAACGGCGTGCTGTTCTCCGAGTCGGCGCAGAAGGGCGCCCACTTCATCGAGCTGTGCGACCAGCGCGGCATCCCCCTGCTGTTCCTGCAGAACATCTCGGGCTTCATGGTCGGTCGGGATGCCGAGGCCGGAGGCATCGCGAAGGACGGCGCCAAGATGGTCACCGCCGTCGCCACGACCCGCGTGCCCAAGCTCACTGTCGTGATCGGCGGGTCGTTCGGCGCCGGCAACTACTCGATGTGCGGCCGCGCCTACTCGCCGCGCTTCCTGTGGACCTGGCCGGCGAGCCGCATCTCGGTGATGGGCGGTCCGCAGGCCGCATCGGTCCTCTCCACGGTCAAGCGTGACCAGATCGAGGGTCGCGGGCACGAATGGTCCGCCGATGAGCAGTCCGAGTTCGAGGCTCCGATCCGCCGTCAGTACGAGGAGCAGGGCAACCCGTACTACGCCACCGCGCGACTCTGGGATGACGGCATCGTCGACCCCGCCGACACCCGCGACCTGCTCGGACTCGCGCTGGACGTCGTCTCGCGAGCTCCACTGCCCGAACCGCGCTTCGGCGTCTTCCGGATGTGAGTGCCATGGCCGACCGCCCCTTCCAGACCGTCCTCGTCGCCAACCGCGGCGAGATCGCGCGTCGCGTGATCCGCACCCTGCGCCGCCTCGGCATCCGCTCGATCGCGGTGTACAGCGACGCTGACGCCGACGCGCCGCACGTGCGCGAAGCGGACGCCGCCTACCGCATCGGTCCGGCCGCGGCTGCGCAGTCCTACCTCGACGGCGCCGCGATCCTTGCGGCGGCGAAGGACTCCGGAGCCCAGGCGATCCACCCCGGGTACGGGTTCCTCTCCGAGAACGCGGAGTTCGCCCGCGCGTGCGCGGACGCCGGGATCGTGTTCATCGGGCCCGGCGAGCGCGCGCTCGACGTGATGGGCGACAAGATCCGCTCGAAGGCGCACGTGACGCTCAGCGGTGTGCCGGTGGTCCCCGGCATCGATGCGACCGGGCTCACCGACGCGGAGATCGCGGATGCCGCGGCACGCGTGGGGTATCCGCTCCTCATCAAGCCGTCGGCGGGCGGCGGCGGCAAGGGGATGCAGGTCGTGCGCGGAGCCGGCGAGCTCCCGGATGCGCTCGCGACCGCGCGTCGGGTGGCATCGGCCGCCTTCGGGGATGACACGCTCCTGCTCGAGCGGCTCATCGAACGCCCCCGCCACATCGAAGTCCAGGTGATGGCAGACGGCCACGGCGCGGTGATCCATCTCGGCGAACGCGAGTGCACCCTTCAGCGCCGGCACCAGAAGGTCATCGAGGAGGCACCCTCGCCCGTGGTCGACCCGGCCACCCGCAAGCGCCTCGGCGAAGCCGCGTGCGCCGCCGCCGCGAGCGTCGAGTACCGAGGTGCCGGAACCGTCGAGTTCCTCGTCGCCGCGGATCGCCCCGACGAGTTCTTCTTCATCGAGATGAACACGCGCCTGCAGGTCGAGCACCCCGTCACGGAACTGGTCACCGGATTCGATCTGGTCGAGCTGCAGCTGCGCGTTGCCGCCGGAGAGCCGCTGGGCATCGGTCAGGCGGACGTGCACCTGAGCGGGCACGCCATTGAAGCCCGCGTCTACGCCGAGACGCCGGCGCGCGGGTTCCTGCCCGCCGCGGGCACGATCCTGGCGTGGCGCGCGGCGGAAGGGGCGCGGACGGACTCCGCTGTCGAGTCGGGTTCGACGGTCACCGCCGACTACGACCCGATGATCGCGAAGGTGATCGCCCACGGGGTCGATCGCGCCGAAGCGCTGGCGCGACTGGACGACGCGCTCGCCGAGACGGTCGTTCTGGGCGTCGACACGAACATCGGCTTCCTGCGGAACCTGCTCGCCGATGATGCGGTGCAGCATGGCGACCTCGACACCGGATTGATCGATCGGCTTCCGCCCTACGAGGATCCGACACCTTCGGCTGCTGCGCTGCGCTCGGCAGCAGCGGTCGTCGACGGGTCCCGACTGGTCCGACCCCAGGGCGGTGCGGCGTCGCCGCTGTGGCGCTCGGGGTCGGGCTGGCGTCTCGGCGCCGCCGTCGCACCGCTCGAGGTGGCGGTCCTCACTCCGGACGGCAGCATCCTGTCCACCCCGCTGCCCCGCCCGCGACCCGCGGTCCACGCCGGATCGGGTGGTTGGGCCGCCGTCGCACCGGGCCGTGCGCTCGCGCCCGGCACCGACGTCGCGATCGACGACGACGGCTGGACATGGGTGCACGCCGAGGGAGCGACCCATCGCCTGCGGGCGCTCGATCGTCGTGAGGCCATGGAGCATGCGCTTGCCGCCCGCGACCAGACGTCGGCCGCCGCACACCCCGAACTGCTCGCACCCATGCCGGGCGCCGTCGTCGCGGTGCACGTGGCCGACGGAGCGCGAGTCGCGGCGGGGGAGCGGATCGTCACGATCGAGGCGATGAAGATGGAGCACCCCGTCATCGCCCCCCACGACGGCATCGCCACCATCGAGATCGCCGTCGGCGATCAGGTGCGCCGTGACCAGATTCTCGCCCGCGTGACCGCGGACCCCGCATAGCCCAGCGAAGGAACACCATGCACAACCACGACCTCACCGACGACGAGCAGGAGCTCGCCGGCCTCGTCCGCGAGTTCGCCGACCAGGTCGTCGCGCCGCGATCGTACGAGGCCGACCGGACGCACACGCTTCCGCTCGATGTCGTCGCCCAGATGGGCGAACTCGGACTGTTCGGCCTCCCGTTCCCCGAGGAGTTCGGCGGGCAGGGCGGCGACTACTTCGCGCTCTGCCTCGCGATCGAGGCGCTGGGGCGCGTCGACCAGTCCCTCGCGATCACGCTGGAGGCCGGTGTCAGCCTGGGCGCGATGCCGATCTTCCGCTTCGGCACCGACGCGCAGAAGGCGGAGCTCCTGCCCGACCTCCTGGCCGGCACTGCGCTGGCCGGTTTCGGCCTGACCGAGCCCGAAGCGGGATCGGATGCCGGCGCCACGCGCACCACCGCCCGGTTGGAGGACGGTGAGTGGGTCATCAACGGCTCGAAGCAGTTCATCACGAACTCCGGCACCGACATCACCCGGTTCGTGACCGTCACGGCGGTCACCGGCGAGACCGATCGGGGCAAGGAGATCTCGACGATCATCGTCCCGAGCGGAACGCCGGGCTTCACGGTCGAGCCGGCCTACGACAAGGTCGGCTGGCACGCATCCGACACCCACCCCCTGACGTTCCAGGACGCCCGCGTGCCCGAGGGCAACCTCCTGGGCGAGCGCGGTCGCGGGTTCGCGAACTTCCTGCACATCCTCGATGAGGGCCGAATCGCGATCGCGGCGCTGTCGACCGGTGCCGCCGAGGGGTGCCTGGAAGCCGCTGTCGACTACGCCAAGAAGCGCACGGTCTTCGGCGAGCAGCTCTCCACGCGGCAGAGCATCCAGTTCATGCTGGCGCGCATGCAGCTGCGCGTCCACAACGCCCGGCTCGCCTGGCACCACGCCGCCCGCCTGCGCGACGCCGGCAAGTCGTTCAAGGTCGAGGCGGCGATCGCCAAGCTCACCGCGAGCGACGCCGCGATGGACAACGCACGGGATGCGACGCAGATCTTCGGCGGCAACGGGTTCATGAACGAGTACCCCGTCGCCCGGCACTACCGCGACTCGAAGATCCTCGAGATCGGCGAGGGCACCAGCGAGGTGCAGCTGCTCGTCATCTCCCGTGCGCTGGGTCTGTGACGAGGCTCTCGGGTAGCGTGTCGAGCGTGGGCGAGACGGAAGCCGGAGCCGGGGGTCGCGAGATCATCCAGCGGGGACTCTATTTCGAGGAGTTCGCGGTCGGGGACCGGTATCGGCACCGACCGGGCCGCACGGCGACCGAGGCGGACAACGTGCTGTTCTCGTCGCTGACCATGAACACCCAGGCGCTCCACCTGGATGCCGCCTACGCCGCGACGCAGCCGTTCGGCCAGCGGCTCATGAACTCCATGTGGACGCTCGCGACCATGGTCGGAGCGTCCGTGACGCAACTCACCCAGGGCACGCTCGTCGCCCAGCTCGGACTGTCGGACATCGCGTTCCCTGCGCCCCTGTTCCACGGTGACACCCTGTACACCGACACCGAGATCCTCGACGTGCGGCCCTCGGCGTCGCGACCCGGTCAGGGGATCGTGACGATGCGGCACACCGGCCGGAATCAGGACGGCGTCGTGGTGGCGACGGCCACGCGCGTCGCCCTGATGTGGCGTCGGGATGCCGCACCCGAAGTATCGGAGGAGTCATGAGCGTCTTCATGCACGGCCCGGCGATCCTGTTCTGCCCGGCCGATCGCCCCGAGCGGTTCGCGAAGGCGCTCGAACGGGCGGATGCCGTGATCCTCGACCTCGAGGATGCCGTCGCCCCGACGGCCAAGGTCGCCGCACGGGGGGCGCTCATCGAGTCGGAACTCGACCCGGATCGCGTGATCGTGCGGGTGAACCCGCCGGGGACCGACGCGTTCATCGCCGACCTCGCGACGCTCTCGCAGACCGACTACCGCACGATCATGGTGGCCAAGGCCGAGAGCGTGAAGCAGTTCAAGGATCTGGATCGCCGGTTCTCCCTCATTCCGCTGTGCGAGACGGCGCGGGGTGTCGCCGCTGCCGAGAAGTTCGCCGCGCACCGTCAGGTCGTAGGGCTCATGTGGGGTGCCGAGGATCTGGTGGCGAGCCTGGGCGGGACCGGGAGCCGCAAGCCCAACGGGCGGTATCGCGATGTCGCCCGCTACGCCCGCGCGCGGGTGCTCCTCGCGGCGGGCGCCCGTGGAAAGGCCGCGATCGACGCAGTGCATCTGGACATCGCCGAGACCAAGCGCCTCGCGATCGAGGCGGCCGACGCGGCGGCATCCGGGTTCGTCGCGACCGCGTGCATCCACCCGAGTCAGGTCGAGATCATCCGGCGGGCGTACCGGCCGGATGAGGCCGCGATCGCGTGGGCGCACGCCGTGCTCGATGCCGCGCGGTCACAGGGCGGCGTCTTCACCTACGAGGGGCGCATGGTCGACGAACCCGTGCTCCGCCACGCGCGCGCGGTGCTCACGCGCAGTCAGTCGCTTCCGGCCTGAGCGGCGGCGCGCCGGGCGACGATCGCCCGGGTGACTTCGCCGATCAGGTCGTACGGGATCGGCGTGGAGTGGGGGAAGGTCACCGAGTCCTTCTCCGCACGGTACGGCGCGATCTGGCTCTCCAGCGGCTCGGCGAGTCTGGGCACGGGGTAGAGCCCGATGTGCTTCTTCCAGCCGGCGTAGTGCAGGGCGTAGCGGCCGCCGAGCATCACTGCGGCGATGCCGTACCGGATCTTCTCCTCGGGAGGCGCTCCGACGTTCGCGATGATCACCTCGCGGATCCGCTGCAGCCGCTCGGCGACCTCAGGCGGGAACCCCGCGATGTACTCGTCGACGGTGGTCGCAGGTGCCATGCGCCGAGCCTACGAGGTCGCTCCGGCGTACGAGAGCAGCGAGAGTCGCTCGCGTTCGTAGAGCATGGAGTACGCCGAGCCGTTGGCCAGGCGCTCGCCCGCGGGAGGCATCTCGCCTGCGGTGGCATGGCGGATCAACTCGCGGATCATCGCGCCGTGGGTGACCACGATGACGGATGCCGCCGTCGGGGCCGTCCTGAGGCGAACGTCGCGCACCACCGTCGCGAGCGCGCGAAGTCCTCGCTCGCGAAGGTGCGGCCACGGCTCGGCGCCCGGGATCTCGGCGGTGTGCCAGTCTCCCCAGCGCCGGATGAAGTCATCCGCATCGAGGCCCTCGGCCTCCCCGTAGGCGCGTTCCCGCAGGCCGGGGTACTCCCGCGGCGCAGGCAGGTCCAGCTCGGCGGCGATGATCCGGGCCGTCTCGCGCGCACGGGCCAGGTCGCTCGATACCACGATCGGCGGGGTGCCCGCGCCGGAGAGGTCGAGCTGGACACGAACGGCGTCCGCGGCATCCCGCGCCTGCGCACGGCCGGTGTCATTCAGGGGGATGTCGGTCGATCCCTGGATGCGGCGGTCGCGGTTCCAGTCCGTCTCGCCATGGCGGACGAGGGTCAGCAGAGTCACCGTTCGAGCCTATGCGCACCGCGGGGCGGTTCGGTCCGGCTCGGCATCAGGCGGGGGCGGGCAGCGCATCGGCGAGCGCCTGGAGCACTTCGCTCGTGCCCGCGTCGATCTTCACGGTGGCCCGGTGGTCGGCGCGGGTCGCACCGCGGTTCACGATCACGATCGGCAGACGGCGACGCCTCGCACGCTCCAGCAGTCTGATGCCGGAGTTGACCACGAGCGAAGACCCCGCGATCACCAGGGCGTCGCTGCCCCGGACCAGCTGTTCGGCCTCACGGAACTTCTCGGCCGGGATGAATTCGCCGAAGAAGACGACGTCGGGTTTGAGCATGCCCTGGCAGACGGTGCACGCGGGGATCCGGAATCCGGTCGTGCTCTCCGGCAGCACATCGCCGTCGGGGCCCAGCGGGACGTTCTCCGGGATCAGGATCCACGGGTTGTCCGCCTCGACGCGCTGGGCGAGGTCACGCCGGTCGAAGACCTGACCGCAGTGCGTGCAGAAGACCCTGCGCATCGTGCCGTGCAGTTCGACGACGCGGCGGCTTCCGGCGCGCACGTGCAGGCCGTCGACGTTCTGGGTGATCACGCCCGACGCGACGCCGTGGGCCTCGAGTGCGGCCAGCGCACGGTGGCCCTGATTGGGCTCTGCCGCCGCGAACGCCTGCCAGCCGAGATGGCTGCCCACCCAGTAGCGCCGACGTGCGTCCGCGCTCGAGAGGAACTGCTCGACCGTCATCGGCGTGCGCACCGGCGCACCCCTGCCGCGGTAGTCGGGGATTCCCGAATCGGTCGAGACGCCCGCACCGGTGAGGATCGCGAGCCGACGGCCCGCCAGGGCGCTGACGGCCTCCGTGATCGCCTGTGCCGCCCGGGCGTCCTGCTCGGCCACGGTCGTCATACGATCACCTCCTCGAACCCATCCCCGTGGTCAGAGTGTAGGCGGCGCGGTTTTCCGGGATGTTACGGATGCGTCGACTCTGCGAGAGTGGAGCACCGGCCGGATGACCGCAGGGGATTCCGAGCGACGGGCGGACGGGAGATCTGGTGCGGGCTATCGAGATCGCCGACCCCGCGGACCCGCGGCTGGCGGACTACCGCGACCTGACCGATGTCGCGCTGCGGCGCATGCTCGAGCCCGAGGGCGGTCTCTACATCGCGGAGTCGGCGAAGGTGATCGGGCGCGCACTCGCCGCCGGCCACCGACCTCGATCGGTCCTCGTCCAGCCGAAGTGGCTGCCGGATGTGGCCGACCTGCTTCCGGCGGAATCCGACGTGCCCGTGTACGTGGTCACCGCCGAGGTCACCGAGTCTGTGACCGGCTACGCCGTGCACCGCGGGGCGCTGGCAGCGATGCACCGACCCGCGCTCGGCACCGTGGCGGATGTCGTGGCCGAGGCCCGCACCGTCGTCGTGCTCGATGACATCGTCGACCACACGAATGTCGGCGCGGCATTCCGCAGCGCTGCCGCGCTCGGCGCGGATGCCGTGCTCATCTCGCCGCGCTGCGCGGATCCGCTGTACCGGCGAAGCGTCCGGGTCAGCATGGGCACGGTGTTCCAGGTGCCCTGGACGCGGCTTCCGGTCTGGCCGGAGGCGCGCGCCATCTTGAGCGGACTCGGATTCCACCTGGCGGCGCTCGCACTCTCCGACGACGCCGTGCCGCTCGACGAGTTCGCCGCGCAACGCCCCGACCGGGTCGCCCTGCTCCTGGGTTCCGAGGGCGACGGGCTGAGTCGCCGCGCGCTGCAGGCGGCCGACACGGTCGTGACGATCCCGATGGCGGGCGGCGTCGACTCGCTCAACGTGGCCGCCGCGAGCGCGGTCGCCCTCTGGGCGCTCCGAGGGCCGCGCCGCCAGGCATGAGCTCAGACGAGCTCGCCGGGTCCGGTGAGCGGATCCTGGGCGGGGGCGAGGGTCCTGACCGGCATCGGGTCGGGACGCTTCGCCGTGAGGTTGTCGCCCGAGGACTCGTGACGGACGCGACGGAGCACCCACGGCACGAAGTGCGTGCGCGCCCAGACGAAGTCCTCCGTGCGCGCTTCGCGCCAGGTGCGCACCGGCAGCGGATCGGGCTGCATCGGCTGCAGGTCGTTGGGCACATTCAGGGCCCGCAGCACCATCCGGGCGACCTCGTGGTGGCCGAGCGGGTTGTAGTGCAGGCGGTCCATGTCGAAGAAGCGCGGGTCCTGCACTTCCTTCAGGCCCCACTGGTCGGCGACGATGCAGTCGTAGCGCTCCGCGATCGCGCGGATGTTCTCGTTGTAGATCGCGACCTTGCCGCGGAATCGGCGGAACACCGGGGTGAAGTCGGTGTCTATGCCCGTGAAGATGACGAGCGTCGCGCCGTCCCGGCTCAGTCGGACGACGGCATCCTCGAACTGCGCCGCGATCTGGTCGGGGTCGGTGCCCGGGCGGATGACGTCGTTGCCGCCCGCGGAGAACGTGATCAGGTCCGGCTTGAGTTCGAGGGCGGCATCCACCTGGCCGGCGACGATCTGCGCGATGAGCTTGCCGCGAACGGCCAGGTTGGCGTACGCGAAGTCGTCCACCTGCTGCGAGAGCACCTCGGCGACCCGGTCGGCCCACCCGCGGTGGCCGTCGGGCGAGGACGGCTCGGGGTCGCCGATGCCCTCGGTGAAGGAGTCGCCGAGGGCGACGAAGCGCCGCCACGGGTGCGGGCCGAGATTGGTGTTCTGCGGTGACTGGTCGTCGCTCGTTGGCATTCGTCTTCCTCGATCGGTGAGCGTATCGAGGCTACCCCGCTCGGTGGCGCCGGCATGTCGTTCGGCTCGTCTATCGTGGTCACTCGTTGTGTGTACCGCCGAGCGGTGATGGGGAGGGGGTGGCCGTGAACGACGACGCCCTCCTCGAAGCCGCAGGTCCGCACATCGGGAGCTTCGCCGCGGAGCACCTCTCGCCCGCGTTCCCGCAGCGAGCCCCGTGGGGGACCGCGGAGCGGCTGCGTGCGTGGCAGGCGGAGGCACTGGACCGCTACTTCGGCATCGAGGGTCCGGACGGCATCGGCGCGGGGCCGCGGGACTTTCTCGCGGCGGCGACGCCCGGCGCAGGCAAGACCACGTTCGCCCTCCGCCTCGCGAGCGAGCTGCTGCGTCGGCGCGTCATCGATCGCATCGTGGTCGTGGCGCCCACCGAGCACCTCAAGACCCAGTGGGCGGATGCCGCCTCCCGCGTCTCGATCCGGCTCGATCCGGCCTTCAGCAACCGGCACTTCGCACCGTCGCGGCACTACCACGGGATCGCCGTGACCTACGCGCAGGTCGCCGTGAAAGCCTCCGTCCACCAGCGGCTGACCGAGGATGCCCGGACTCTGGTGATCCTCGACGAGGTCCACCACGGCGGCGATGCGCTCAGCTGGGGGGACGCCCTTCGCGAGGCGTACGGACGGGCGACGCGGCGGCTGCTGCTGTCCGGGACTCCGTTCCGCAGCGACACCGCGCCGATTCCGTTCGTCGAGTACCACCCCGACGAGCACGGCATCCGGCTCTCGCGCACCGACTACAGCTACGGATACGCACGGGCGCTCGCGGACGGCGTCGTGCGGCCGGTCATCTTCCTCGTCTACGCCGGGCAGATGCGCTGGCGCACCCGTACGGGCGACGAGATGGAGGCCCAGCTCGGCCAGGACAACACGAAGGACATCACCGCGCAGGCATGGCGGACGGCGCTCGACCCCGAGGGGGAGTGGATCCCCGCGGTCCTTCGCTCGGCGGATCGCCGCCTGGCCGAGGTGCGCGAACAGGTTCCGGATGCCGGAGGACTCGTGATCGCGACCGATCAGACGGCCGCGCGCGCGTACGCGACGATCCTGCGGGCCCTGACCGGCGAGGAGCCTGCGCTCGTGCTCTCCGACGAGAGCGAGGCGTCCTCGAGGATCGAGGCGTTCGCCAAGAGCACCAGCCGGTGGATGGTGGCCGTGCGCATGGTCTCCGAGGGCGTCGACGTGCCCCGCCTCGCGGTCGGCGTCTACGCCACCTCCGCCTCCACGCCCCTGTTCTTCGCGCAGGCGGTCGGCCGATTCGTGCGGGCGCGCCGTCGCGGCGAGACCGCGAGCGTCTTCCTGCCGCACGTCCCGCAGCTGATGGCCCTCGCCGGCGAACTGGAGCGGCAGCGCGACCACGCGCTCGATCGCGATGTCGCAGGCGATGACGAGTGGGCGCTGGATGAGGACGCGATGGATGCCGCGCAGCGCGAGGAATCGGCATCCGACGACCTGACGTACGAGTTCACCTACCAGGCGCTCGGTTCGCAGGCGCATTTCGATCGCGTGCTGTACGACGGCCGGGAGTTCGGCCAGCTCGCGGTGCCGGGCTCCGCCGAGGAGGAGGAGTTCCTGGGGCTGCCCGGCCTGCTCGAGCCCGAGCATGTGCACGAGCTGCTGCAGCAGCGCCACGCCCGCCAGAGCAGACATCGGAAGACTCGGGAAGCGCGCGAGGGTGCGAACGAGCCCGCGCCGCCGCAGGCGCTGCACCGCACGCTCAAGGAGCAGCGGCAGCTCCTGAACAGCCTGGTCGGCCTGTACGCCCGTCAGACGGGCGATCCGCACGGCATGGTGCATGCGGAGCTGCGTCGCGTCTGCGGGGGTCCTGCCGTCTCACACGCGACCGTCGCGCAGCTGCAGTCGCGGATCGACGTGCTCCGCTCACGAGTCCGGTCGTAGAGCCCCGCCGCTGTTCGGAACCCCGAAATGCTGGCAATCCGCGGCTCGAGGCGGGTTCGGCCCGCGGCGCTGGCTAGCGTGGAGGAGTCCCCGCACCGCCGCCCCGGAGGCTTGATTGAGCGCGCCCGCAGAACCCACAGCCCGTGACCGTCGCCGCTGGGCGCAGTACCTGGTCGACGAGCGCGCCGAGGCGCGCGTCTACCGGGAGCTCGCGGCCCGCCGCGACGGCGAGGAGAGGGAGATCCTCACCGCGCTGGCGGATGCCGAAGGCCGGCACGAGGCGCACTGGCTGAACCTGCTCGGCGGGGAGCCTGCCCGACTGCCCCGGCCCGCGGCCGGGACCGTCCTGCTCGGATGGATGGCCCGGCGATTCGGCTCGATCTTCGTGCTCGCGCTCGCGCAGAACGCCGAAGCCCGTTCGCCGTACGAGAGCGAGCCGTTCGCGACGCCGACGATGGCCGCCGACGAGAAGATCCATCACGAAGTGGTGCGGGGCCTGGCAGCCCGCGGTCGCCGACGGCTGTCGGGTACCTTCCGGGCCGCGGTGTTCGGCGCGAACGACGGGCTCGTGTCCAACCTCGCCCTCGTCATGGGCATCGGTGCCACCGGCGTGGCACCGCAGTTCGTGCTCTTCAGCGGTATCGCCGGCCTCCTGGCCGGAGCGCTGTCCATGGGTGCCGGCGAGTTCGTGTCGGTGCGCTCGCAGCGCGAGCTGCTCGCAGCGACCGAGCCGAACGATTATGCGGACGAGTCCCTGCCGCATCTGGACCTCGACGCGAACGAGCTCGCGCTCGTCTATCGCACGCGGGGGATGCCGCAGGATCAGGCTCTCGCCCGAGCCCGGCTCGTCGTCACGGCGGCGCAGGAGGGTGGTGCGGCCCATGGTGCACCACTGGACCCGCCGACCGATCACGAGCTCATCGGCGGGGCGTGGAGCGCGGCGCTGTCGAGCTTCCTGTTCTTCGCATCCGGGGCGATCATTCCGGTGCTTCCCTGGATCTTCGGGTTGTCAGGGCCCGTCGCCGTGGTCACGGCCCTGCTCCTGGTCGGCGTCGCGCTCATGGCGACCGGCGCGATGGTGGGACTCCTCTCGGGCGGTCCGCCGCTTCGACGCGCCCTGCGACAGCTCGCGATCGGCTTTGGCGCCGCCGCAGTCACGTACGTCCTCGGGTGGATCTTCGGGGTCTCTGTGGGGTGATCGCGGTTTTCGGCGCAGGGTGCGGACGTGATAATGTCGATCTTCGGTTGGCGACAACCCAACACCCATGCGCGGGTGGCGGAATAGGTAGACGCGCTAGCTTGAGGTGCTAGTGCCCGTATAGGGCGTGGGGGTTCAAGTCCCCCCTCGCGCACAGATGAAGAAGGCCCCCGGATCGGGGGCCTTCTTCATTTTCCGGAGGGTCGGCGCGGATCCGACTGTCTCACACCCGTAACCGCTCCGTTTCCGGAGCGCCTCATCGCCGCAGGTAGGTTAGAGCGCATGTCCACGACCGGTTCCGACCTGCCCGAGGTCGTCCGCATCGCGCGAGATCTCATCCGCATCGACACCACGAACTGGGGTGGCGGCCGCGCCGAGGGCGAGCGGGAGGCCGCCCGATTCGTCGGCGCGTACCTCGAAGGTCTCGGTCTTGAGCCCGAGTACTACGAGCCGATCCCGCGCCGCACGAACGTCATGGCCCGGGTGCGCGGACGCAACCCCGACAAGCCGGCGCTCGTCCTGCACGGCCACCTCGACGTCGTGCCCGCGATCGCGGCCGACTGGTCGGTCGACCCCTTCGCCGGCGAGATCCGCGACGGGATGCTGTGGGGCCGCGGTGCGGTCGACATGAAGGACATGAACGCGATGATCCTGACGTCGGTCGCCGAGATCCTCCGCGCCGGCGAACTGCCGGAGCGCGACCTGATCCTGGTCTTCTTCGCGGACGAGGAGAACGGCGGCATCGAGGGCTCGCACCTCGTCGTGACCGAGCGCGCGGAGTGGTTCGACGGTGCCACGGAGGCGATCAGCGAGGTCGGCGGCTACTCAATCGCCGTCGGCGACCGTCGCGCCTATCTGCTCCAGGTGGGGGAGAAGGCCCTGATCTGGATCCGGCTGCGCGCACGGGGCCGGGCCGGCCACGGCAGCCGCGTGCACCCCGACAACGCCGTCACGCGCCTCGCAGAGGCGGTTGTGGCGCTCGGCCGCACGGAATGGCCGGTGACCCTCACGGCGACGACCGAGACGATGCTGGCGGCCCTGCGGGATCTCGCCGATTCGCAGGAGGCGGATCCCGATACCGTCGCGATCTCGACCGGTGCCGCCGAGGGCTTCATCCGATCGACGCTTCGCACCACGACCAATCCGACCGCACTCACGGCCGGCTACAAGCACAACGTCATCCCCGACGCCGCCGAGGCGCTCATCGACGTGCGGACCCTGCCCGGCTCCGAGGACGAGGCGCTCGCGGACATCCGGCGGATCGTCGGCGACGACATCGACATCGAGATCGTCGTCCGCGACATCGGCCTGGAGGTGCCGTTCGAATGCGACCTCGTCGATGCGATGGTCGCGGCGCTCGGGCGGGCGGATCCCGGCGTTCCGGTCATCCCCTATCTGATGGGCGGCGGCACGGACAACAAGGCTCTCGCGGCGCTCGGAATCGACGGGTACGGCTTCGCCCCGCTGCGGCTGCCCGCGGACATGGACTTCACCGGCATGTTCCACGGCGTCGACGAGCGCGTACCGCTGGACGCGCTCGTGTTCGGGCAGCGCGTGCTGACCGATCTGCTGCGAACCTACTGACCCACCACCCACCGACCACCCGCGACCGACGACGCTCGAACCCCCTCAGCACGAAAGGCTCCCATGCTTCTGGAGGCGATCATCCTCGGCCTGGTCCAGGGACTCACCGAGTTCCTGCCGGTGTCATCCAGCGCGCACCTGCGCATCCTCGGCGAGTTCCTGCCCGGCGCGCAGGATCCCGGCGCCGCGTTCACTGCGATCACCCAGATCGGCACGGAGGCCGCCGTCGTGCTGTTCTTCTGGCGCGACATCGTGCGCATCATCACGCGCTGGTTCCAGGCGCTGATCGGCCGCATCCCGCGCAACGACCCGGACGCTCGCATGGGCTGGCTGATCATCGTGGGCAGCATCCCGATCGTGGTGCTCGGCCTGCTGTTCCAGGACCAGATCGAGACGACCTTCCGCTCGCTCTGGCTGATCGCCGGGATGCTGATCTTCTTCGGCGTGCTGCTCGGGATCGCCGACCTGGTCGGATCGAAGAAACGGGAGCTGAAGGACATCACGATCCCGCACGGCATCATCTACGGCTTCGCCCAGGCGCTCGCGCTCATTCCCGGCGTGTCACGGTCCGGCGGCACGATCACGGCCGGACTGTTCATGGGCTACGAACGCGCCGCCGCGGCCCGCTACGCGTTCCTGCTGGCCATCCCCGCGGTCTTCGGCAGCGGCTTCTACCAGCTCTTCAAGAGCTGGGATGAGCCCGGTGTGTTCACCCTCGGCGAGACGGCCGTCGCGACGGTCGTGGCGTTCCTGGTGGCGCTCGGCGTCATCGCGTTCTTCATGAGCTGGATCTCCAAGCACAGCTTCCTGCCGTTCGTGATCTACCGCGTCGCGCTGGGCACGCTGCTCCTGGTGCTCCTGAGCACCGGCGTGCTGCAGGCCTACTGACCCGGCGGGACTTCGGAGCGGATGCCGCTACCGGCGCGGTTCGTCGCGCCCGGGCTTGGTCGGGCCCTCACCGCTGCCGGGGCCGCCTCCGCCGCGTCGCAGGTACTTCTCGAACTCCTGCGCGATCGCGTCACCCGATGCCTCCGGCGAGTCCCACGTGTCGCGCGTGCGCTCGAGCTGATGGATGTACTCGGTCATCTCCTCGTCGTCGGCCGCGGCCGCGTCGATCGAGGCCTCCCATGCCGCCGATTCCGCGGCGAGCTCGCCGCGAGGCACCGACGCGCCGGTGAGGTCCTCGAGGCGATCCAGGAGCGCGAGCGTCGCCTTCGGCGACGGCGTGTGGCCGGCGACGTAGTGCGGGACGCTCGCCCAGAGGCTCGCTGAGGGGATTCCGGCCGCATCGGCCGCGTTCGAGAGCACGCTCAGGATCCCGACGGGGCCCTCGTACGTGCTGCGCTCGAGGTCGAGTGTGTTGCGGATCTGCTCGCTGTCGCTGCCCGCGAACACCGAGATCGGCCGCGTGTGGGGGACGTCGGACATCATCGAGCCGAGCGCGACGAATCCCGTGATGTCCTCGCGGAGCGCGACGTCGACGAACTCGCTCGCGAACGCCTGCCACGCGCGCGCCGGCTCGACGCCGGTGAGCAGCCACAGCTGGGTGCTTCGGGTGGGCTTCACGGGTTTGAGGATCGTCGCCTCCGGCCACTTCAGCATCCGCCTGCCGTCGCCGTCGATCGCGATCTGGGGTCGCGTGTACTGGTAGTCGAAGTACAGCTCGGGGTCGATCGAGAAGACCGGCTCGTACTCGCCGATCTCCCGCAGGTGCGACACGGCGGCGGATGCCGCTTCACCGGCGTCGTTCCATCCGTCGAACGCGGCCACGAGCACCTTGCGTCCCAGTCCGTCCACACGACCTCCTCCGCCCGCATCTGCGGGGTGCATCCAGAATAGGCTCCACAGCGCTGACTAGCATGGAGCAGTGAACTCGAGCACCTTGACGGCCGTCCTGTGGGACATGGATGGGACGCTCGTGGACACCGAGCCGTATTGGATGGCGGCCGAGACTCCGCTCGTGGAGAGCTTCGGCGGCACGTGGTCCCACGAACAGGCGCTGCGGCTGGTCGGCCTCGGCCTCGAGGACTCGGCGCGGATCTTCCAGGACGCCGGTGTGCGGATGGGGATCCACGACATCGTCGATCACCTGACCGACGACGTCATGATGCAGCTGTCCACCAAGGGCGTGCCGTTCCGGCCCGGCGCGCGCGAACTGCTCGCGAGCCTGCGGGAGGCGGGCATCAAGACCGGGCTGGTCACCATGTCGCTGCGGCGGATGGCCGACACGGTCGTCGACCTGATCGAATTCGAGGCGTTCGACGTGGTCATCGCCGGTGACGATTCGACCCGCCCGAAGCCGTTCCCCGACCCGTACCTGCAGGCGTGCGCGGCTCTGGGCGTCCAGCCGCGCGACACCGTCGCGATCGAGGACTCGCCGAACGGGCTGCGCTCGGCGGTCGCCTCAGGTGCGGCGGTGATCGGCGTTCCCCTGATGGTCTCGATCGCGGGCGCCGGAGCCCACGCGGTCTGGCCCACGCTGGAGGGGCGCACCGCCGCGGACGTGGCGCGGTTCCACTCCGAGCACCGCCGGGCCCTGGATGACAGCACGCGAGGAGAGGTCCGATGACCGTCGAACGCCCCAGTGGTCCGTTCCGGGTCGGAGACCGCGTCCAGCTCACCGGGCCCAAGAACCGTCTGCACACGATCACGCTCCGCGAGGACGGCGAGCTGCATACCCACCACGGCGTGCTCCGGCACACGGCGCTGATCGGCCAGCCAGACGGATCGGTGGTCGTGGGCAGCGGTGGCCACGAGTACCTCGCCCTGCGCCCACTTCTCCGGGACTTCGTCATGTCCATGCCGCGCGGCGCGGCGATCGTGTATCCGAAGGATGCCGCGCAGATCGTGGCCCAGGCGGACGTCTTTCCCGGCAGCGTCGTGGTCGAGGCCGGTGTCGGCTCCGGCGCGCTCTCCCTGTCGCTGCTGCGGGCGATCGGCGCGGATGGGCGCCTGGTGTCGTTCGAGCGCCGCAGCGAGTTCGCCGACGTCGCGCGCGCGAACGTCGAGACGTTCGTCGGCGGCGTGCCCGCCAACTGGGACGTCGTCGTGGGGGATCTGGTCGCCGAGCTTCCCGGCGCCGTGGCCGCGGCATCCGTCGACCGGGTCGTTCTGGACATGCTCGCACCCTGGGAATGCATCGACGTCGTCGCCGACGCGCTGACCCCCGGCGGGGTCGTGCTCTGCTACGTCGCCACCGCGACGCAGCTCAGCCGGGTCGCGGAGTACATCCGCGCGACGGGGCTCTTCACCGAACCCGATGCGAACGAGACGATGGTGCGCGGGTGGCACGTCGAGGGGCTCGCGGTGCGGCCCGACCACCGGATGGTCGCCCACACCGGATTCCTCGTGTGGGCGCGCAGGCTGGCGCCCGGGGCGGTGGCGCCCGAGCAGAAGCGCCGCGCCTCCAAGTCCAGCTACGGCGACGAGGACGTCGAACTGTGGACCCCCGGGGCCGTCGGAGACCGCGAGATCACCGACAAGAACCTGCGCAAGCGCGTGCGTGAGGCTGAGCGGGCCGCGGACGGCGCGCGGCAAGCGGCGCACGGGGCGGACAGCCCGGGGAGCTCCGACGAGGCTTGACGAGGTCTCGATACGGCGCTGCGCGCCTACTCGACCTAGATCCGACCCGCATCAACGCCGGGCTTCGCGCGGCATTGATCCGGCTCGCATCTAGACTGTTCCGGTGCGCAAGATCCCCGCTTCCCTCGCGGTCCTCGGACTCGTCGCCGTCGGACTCGTCGGCTGCTCCCTTCCCGGCTCGAATGCGTGTGCCCGGGCGGATGCCGCAGACCCCGCCGCGCTGGATGCCGTGACGGTGACCGGCTCGACCGACGATGCCCCCGACGTCGAGCTGTACACGCCGTTCCACGTGACCTCGCCAGCCTTCGAGGATCTCGTCGTCGGTGACGGAACGCAGATCACCACCGACACGCAGCTGATCGTGATGGACATCAGCATCACGAGCGGCGAGACGGGCGAGAACCTCGTCGAGACCGACTACGACGGCGACCTGTCGCGCGTCTCGCCCGTCTCGCGGTGGTTCGAGGTCGTTCCCGGCTTCGAAGACGTGCTCCAGTGCGCGACCGAAGGCTCGCGGATCGTCGTGGCGCTTCCGCCGGGCGGTATCGAGGCCCAGACCGCGGAGAGCCTGGAGATGGGCGAGGACGACTCCGCCGTCGCCGTCATCGACATCCGCAAGGTGTATCTGCCGAAGGCCGACGGAGCCAACCAGTACAACGTCGATCGCGGACTGCCCTCGATCGTGCGTGCGCCGGACGGCCGGCCGGGAGTCATCATTCCGGATGCCGAGCCGCCGACGGACCTCGTCGTCCAGACGATCAAGAAGGGCACCGGGCCGGTCGTCACGGCGGACGCGCCCGTCCGCGTCCACTACACGGGCGTGACCTGGGCGGACCGCACCGTGTTCGACACGACGTGGGACGCGGAGCCGAAGTCGATCGAGCTGGACACGATGCTCCCGGGATTCGCCGAGGCGATCACCGGGCAGGCCGTCGGGTCGCAGGTCCTGATCGTCATCCCGCCCGACCAGGCGTACGGCGATCAGGCGCAGGGGCCGATCCCGGCGGATTCGACCCTCGTGTTCGTGGTCGACATCCTCGGGATAGACCAGCCCGTCGCCGCTTCCGACGCCGGCTGACCGTCGCCTCCGCCGCTGCGGTGACGGCGGTCCCGCATCCCGCGATGGGTTCGATCCGCGGCCTAAGATAAGGGTCGTGCCTGCGAACGCTTCTCCGAAGAACCCGCCTGAGGAGCGCCTCGTCAACCTCGTCGTCGCGCTGGTCGCGACCGAGCAGGGTCTGACCAAGGACACCATCCTCAGCTCGGTCTCGGGGTACCGCGAGCAGTCCGAGGCGGGCGCGTCGAAGGACGCGCTGGAGAAGATGTTCGAGCGCGACAAGGAGAGCCTGCGCCGTCTCGGCGTGCCGATCGAGACGATCGGCGACTGGGCGGATCCCGACGACCTGCGCGAAGCGCGGTACCGCGTGCCCACCGCGGAGTACGAGCTCCCGGAAGACATCGTCTTCACCTCGCCCGAGCTCGCGCTGCTGAACCTCGCAGGCGGCGTGTGGAGCGAGAGCTCGATGTCGGCCGATGCGCGCAGCGGCCTGCGCAAGATCCGGGCGCTGGGCATCGCAGTCGATGAGCCGATCATCGGGTACTCGCCGCGGATCAGCCTGCGAGAGCCGTCGTTCGCCCCGCTGCAGCAGGCGATCGAACTGTCACGCGTCGTCATGTTCGCGTATCTGAAGCCGGGCGAGGGCGCGCCGCGCACGCGGCGGGTGCAGCCGCTCGCGCTCGTCGAATACGAGGGGCGATGGCATGTGTTCGGCGTCGACCTCGATGTGGCCGCGGATCGCACGTTCCTGCTCTCACGCATCGTCGAGGACGTCTCGATCACGCGCGACGCGTTCGACCCCGCACTGCGCGAGGGGGCGGGTGAGCGAGCGCTTGCCGGACTCGACGAGGTGGCAGAGCGCAACCGGGCCCTCCTCGAGGTGAATCCGGGCACGGAGGCGGCGCTGCGGCTCAGTCGCCGAGCCCTCCCGGCGGATCAGGGGATCCGCGTGCCGTTCGTCGACATCCACGTCTTCGCCGACGAGCTCGCCTCGTACGGCCCCGAGGTCCGCGTGGTGGAGCCCGCCGAGCTCCGCGAGCAGGTCATCGCGCGGCTGACGGCCGCACGCGTCGCGCACGGGGGTGCCGGATGATCGCGCGCAAGCCGCTGATCGCCACCGACCGGGCGGCGCTGATGCTCCAGCTCGTGCCCTACCTCATCGGCAAGGGCGAGGTGTCGATCGCCGAAGCGGCCGACGAGTTCGATGTGACCCCCGACCAGATGCGCGCCATGGTCGAGACCCTCACCGTCATCGGGCTGCCGGGTGATGCCGGGTACTGGCAGATGTCCAACGATCTGTTCGACATCGACTGGGACCTGCTGGACGAGCGCGACATCATCGTCATCACGAACTCGGTCGGACTCGAACGGGCGCCGAAGCTGACGGCGCGCGAGGCCGCAGCGCTGCTCACCGGCCTCCAGCTCGCCCGGGCGATCCCCGGCGTGGGGGACACCGAGCTGTTCGCCGGACTGCTCGCGAAGCTCGCCCGCGGCGCCTCGAGCACCCCGGCGGATGTCATCCTGGCGCCCGGGCCGGTCGACGCCGTGCGCGACGCGGTCGCCGAGGCGCTGCAGCGCGGGGTGGCGGTCTCGTTCACCTACAAGGCGCCGGATGCCGCGCCGACGACGCGCACGGTGGACCCGGTCAAGGTGCTGATCGCCACGGGCGAGTGGTACCTCCAGGGCTGGTGCCACCTGCGCGAAGCCATGCGGACCTTCCACCTGGACCGGGTCAGCGACCTCGAACTCACCGACATCCCCATCGAGCACGGCGAAGACCCGGTGCCGGGGTGGTTCGAGACCGGCGGCGGCGACATCGTCGCCCGCATCCGCTTCGCGGAGTCGGTGGCTCCGCTGCTGGGCGATTACCTCGATCGAGCGAAGGTCGAAACCGTCGACGGCGTCTCGATCGCGACGATGCGGGTGGCCGACGAGTACAGCCTCCGGCGGCTCGCGGGCCGCCGAGCGGGCCTCGTCGAGATCCTCGAACCCGAGTCCGCACGCAGGGCCGCGGCGGCGTGGGCGGATGCGGGTCTGGCACAGTACCGCTGAGCCGACCTGACTCGCCTGACAGAGGCGACTGCGAAGCGCGACAGCGGGTTACACTGGTAACCGACGAACCCGGAAGGACCCGACATGTTCCAAGGTCTCACAGGATGGCACTTCCTGATCATCCTCGCGGTCATCCTCCTGCTGTTCGGGGCCGCGAAGCTTCCCGCCCTCGCGAAGAGCATGGGTCAGTCCGCCCGCGTCTTCAAGGGCGAGATGAAGGCCATGAAGGAAGAAGAGACGACCGACGGCAAGACCGAGTCGGTCGCAGAGCCTGCAAGCGAAGGATCGGTCACGCAGACCACCGCCGACGCGAGCAGGGCTGCTGATACCAAGTCCTGACCCGCGCGTGGCCACAGCAGGGTCGCCGCGCGTCGCCGATCCCGGCGAACCGAAGCGCGACAAGCGCATGTCGCTCGGCCAGCATCTGGTCGAGCTTCGCAAGCGACTGATGTTCGCGGCGCTCGCGCTGATCGCGGGCATGGTGATCGCGTTCTTCATCACGGACGCCGTCATCTACCTGATCACCGAACCGCTCAGGCAGATCGCCCAGAGCGAGGGTGAAGCCGCCAAGGTCGAGCTGATGTTCAGCACGGTCACGGGGGCTTTCGACCTGCGGCTGCGCATGTCGTTCGCGATCGGCATCCTGATCTCCGCCCCCATCTGGCTGTGGCAGATCTGGGCGTTCATCATGCCCGGACTCACCCGCAAGGAGATCAAGTACACGGTCGGCTTCATCGCGGCAGCGGTGCCGCTGTTCTTCGCCGGCTGCTATGTGGGCCTGATGGTGATGCCGCACATCGTGGAGCTGATGACCGGCTTCGTCCCCGACGGCGGCGCCTCGTTCTTCGAGGCGGGGTATTACTACGACTTCGTCTTCAAGCTCCTGATCGTGGTCGGCATCTCGTTCGTGTTGCCCGTCTTCCTCGTGGCGCTGAACCTGGCGGGCGTGATGAGCGGCAAGGCGATCCTCAAGGGCTGGCGGGTCGCCGTGCTCGTGGCCGTGGTCTTCTCCGCGCTGGCGACACCGGCTGCCGACGTGGTCAGCATGCTCATGCTCGCCGGGATGCTGGTGGTGCTCTTCTTCGCCGCCGCCGCCCTGTCCATGCTGTTCGACAAGCGCCGAGCCAAGCGCGCCGCGACGATCCTCCCGCCCGAGGCCATCGCGTGACGGACCCGAGCCCGGCGCAGCGATACGCCCGGGCTGCGCAGGTCGGCGCTCATCCGATCACCGCGGATTTCGCCGCATCCCAGCGCTTCGAGCTCGATCCGTTCCAGATCGCCGGGTGCCATGCACTCGAAGACGGTCGAAGCGTTCTGGTCGCGGCGCCCACCGGCGCCGGCAAGACGATCGTCGGCGAGTTCGCGATCCACCTCGCCATGCGTGAGGCGCCCGCGGACGCGGGGGGCGACGGGCACCTCGACAAGGCGTTCTACACGACGCCGATCAAGGCCCTGTCCAATCAGAAGTTCCGCGAGCTGCAGGATGTGTACGGTGCGGATCAGGTCGGCCTGCTGACCGGCGACACGAACATCAACGGCAACGCCCGCATCGTCGTGATGACCACCGAGGTGCTGCGCAACATGCTGTACGCGGATTCAGGTGCGCTCCGGGGCCTGCGATACGTGGTCATGGACGAGGTGCACTATCTCGCCGACCGGTTCCGCGGTGCCGTGTGGGAGGAGATCATCATCCATCTCCCACCGGCCGTCCGTCTGATCTCGCTCAGCGCGACCGTCTCGAATGCGGAGGAGTTCGGCGATTGGCTCGACACCGTGCGCGGCGACACCGAGGTGATCGTCTCGGAGATCCGGCCGGTGCCCCTCGAGCAGCACGTCCTGGTGCGCGGCGATCTGCTGCCGCTGTTCGATGACCGCGCCGGCATCGCGACGGCGCAGGTCAACCAGGAGCTCATGCGGATCCGCTCCTTCAAGGGACCGAACTTCGAGAACAACCGGCGCGTGCAGTCGATGCGGAGCGACTCCGCCCGCAACGGCGGACGATACGAGGGCGGCGGGCGATACCAGGGGGCCGCGCGACGGCCGCACAAGGGCGGCCAGCGGCCGGTGCGCTCCGCGAACGTCCAGCGCATCGAGCGGCTGGATCGCCCTGACGTGGTCAAGCTGCTGCAGCGCGCGAACCTCCTGCCTGCGATCTTCTTCATCTTCAGCCGCGTCGGGTGCGACGCGGCCGTGCAGCAGGTGCGGCGCTCCGGCGTGCGGCTGACCTCGCCCGAGGAGCGCACCGAGATCCGCGCGATCGTCGAGGAGCACACCAGGACCCTGCTGGATGAGGACCTCGCGGTGCTCGGCTACTGGGACTGGCTCGACAACCTGGAGCGCGGTGTGGCCTCGCACCACGCCGGGCTGCTCCCGGCGTTCAAAGAGGTCGTCGAGGACCTGTTCCAGCGAAAGCTCGTCAAAGTCGTCTTCGCGACCGAGACCCTCGCACTGGGCATCAACATGCCTGCGCGCACCGTGGTGCTGGAGAAGCTGGAGAAGTTCAACGGCGAAGCTCGTGTGGCGATCACGTCGGGGGAGTACACGCAGCTGACCGGGCGGGCCGGGCGGCGCGGCATCGATGTGGAGGGCCACGCGGTCATCCAGTGGACCGAGGGCCTGGATCCGCAGCAGGTCGCCGCGCTGGCGTCCCGGCGCACCTACCCGCTCAACTCCAGCTTCCGCCCGACGTACAACATGGCCGTCAACCTGATCGACCAGTTCGGTCGCGCGAAGGCGCGCGAGATCCTCGAGTCCTCCTTCGCCCAGTTCCAGGCGGACCGCGCCGTCGTCGGCCTCGCCCGCCAGGTCCGCGAATCCGAGGAGACCCTCGCGGGGTACTCGAAGGCCATGACCTGCGATCGGGGCGACTTCACGGAGTACTCCGGCATCCGGCGTGATCTGAGCGACGCGGAGCGGCTCAACCGCAAGGATGCGAACGCGTCGCGCGGCACACGCGAGGCGCGTCAGCGCGAGATCGGCGGGCTGCGACGACGAATGCAGCGGCATCCGTGTCATCAATGCCCCGACCGCGAGCACCATGCCCGGTGGGCGGAGCGGTACTGGAAGCTCAAGCGCACCGTCGAGAAGATGCGGCAGCAGATCGAGACCCGCACCGGAACTGTCGCGCGCATCTTCGATCGCGTCGTGGACGTGCTGACCGAGCTGGACTACGTCGAGGTCGGCGCCGACGGTGCGACCGCGCTCACGCCGGCGGGTCGCACGATGCGCCGCATCTACGGCGAGCGGGATCTCCTCGTGGCCGAATCCCTCCGCAGCGGCATCTGGCGTGAGCTGGATGCGGCATCCCTTGCGACCCTCGCCTGCTGCTTGGTCTACGAGCCTCGCCGGGACGACGCCGCGCCGGGGGAGCGGGGACTGCCCCGCGGTCCCTTCCGCGCCGCACTGTCGGCCACCCAGGACCTCTGGCAGCGGCTGGACGACCTCGAACGCGACCACCACCTGCCCGGCACCGAGGCGGTCGCCACCGGCCTGGCCCAGGCGATGCACTCCTGGGCGCGCGGCATGCCGCTGGACCGGGTGCTGATCGAGGCCGACATGGCCGCGGGCGACTTCGTGCGGTGGGCCAAGCAGACGATCGATCTGCTCGACCAGCTGTCGCTCGTAGCGGATGCGCCGCTGGCGGCGACCGCGCGCAAAGCGCTCGACGCGGTGCGCCGCGGGATCGTTGCCTACAGCTCGGTCTGACCCGGTCGGCCGGCGCGGACGCGCAGGGGGCGCCGAGCAAGCCGCATTAGGCTCATCCCGTGCCCCACGCCGTCGACCCGCGACCGGTCGCGTCTCCTCGTCCTCTGCTGCCGCTGTGGGCCGCGGTGGCGACCTCGATCGCCGCCGGCGCCCTGCTCACCCTCGCGTTCCCCGCGCTGAGCTGGTGGCCGATGGCCTTCCCCGCGGTCGTGCTCGCGCTGATCGGGCTGATCGGCAGGCGCCTGTGGGCATCCGCGCTGGTCGGATTCGCATTCGGTGCCACCTTCTTCTTCATCAACCTGGTGTTCACGGCGCGCTACCTCGGCCCCGTTCCCTGGATCGCGCTGTCGATGCTCGAGTCGGTCATCACGGCGGCCGGCGCGATCCCGATCACACTGGCGTACCGCTGGATGCCGCGCATGCTGCCCTCCGCGACGGCACGCCTCACCCTGCTGCCGCTGCTCGTCTCCGGCCTCTGGACGCTCCGCGAGCAGATCGTGGGCTCGTGGCCGTACGGCGGCTTTCCGTGGGGGAGGATCGGCATCACCCAGGTGGGCAGCCCGTTGGCCGACGTCGCATCCTGGGTGGGCGTGTCCGGTCTGACATTCCTCGTGGTGCTGCTGTGCGCCGCGGCGATCGAATACTTCAGGCTCGCGCGGTTCCGCGCGGTGCTCACCGGCGTGCCGACCGTGATCGTGGCGCTGCTGCTGCTGGTCATCCCGCAGTTCCCGACCACGCCGGCGGGAAGCCTCCGCGTCGGCGCGGTGCAGGGCAACGGACCGGCGGGCTACTTCGACGAGCGGACCGAGAACGCGGTCCTGCGCGCGCAGCTCGAAGCCACGGTCCCGCTGTTCGGGGAGCAGATGGACGTGCTCCTCTGGCCCGAGGGCGGAGTCGACTCGGATCCGACGACCGATGAGCGCACAGCGGCGGTCCTCGACGAGCTCTCGGATCGGATCGGCGCGCCGCTGATTGTGGCGGCGGTCACCCAGCGAGGGGACGAGTACTTCAACTCCTCGCTCCTGTGGGAGGCAGGCCAAGGGGCCGTGCAGACCTACGACAAGCGGCATCCGGTGCCGTTCGGCGAGTACGTGCCCGATCGCGCCTTCTTCGAGCCGTTCGCCCCGGATCTGATCGGACTCATCCAGCGCGAGTACACCCCCGGGGTGACGCCGCCGTTCTTCGATCTGAACGACATCGGAGTGGGGCTCGCGATCTGCTTCGACGTCATCTATGACGACGTCATCTGGGACGGTGCGCGGGACGGGGCGCAGATCTACATGTTCCAGACCAACAACGCCGACTTCCGCGGCACGGACGAGAACCTGCAGCAGCTCGCCTTCGCACGCATGCGCGCGATCGAGACCGGGCGGTCCGTCGTGAACCTGTCGACGGTGGGCACGAGTCAGGTGATCACGTCCGACGGGGTCACGATCGACGGCCTGCCCGCCGACGAAGCCGGCCACATGCTGACGGATGTGCCGCTGCGCACGGGTCTGACCCCCGCGGTCGTCGCAGGGGAGGGCATCAAGATCGTGATCGGGTGGGGCAGCCTGATCGCTCTGCTCGCGCTCGGAGGGTTCGCCGGTGTTCGAGCGCTGCGCCCCCGGAGCGCGGACGCGAAGACGCCGGCCCCCGAAGGGACCGGCGTCGCGGGATGAGGCTCAGGCGCTGAGCTTGCTCGCCGTCACGTCTTCTCCGGCGCCACGGCGGGCACGGACGTACGCGAGGCGCTCCTCGAGCAGCTCTTCCAGCTCGGGGATCGTGCGCCGTTCGAGCAGCATGTCCCAGTGCGTGCGGGCGACCTTGTCGTCGCTGTGATCGACGGTGGCGGTGCCTTCGCCGATGCGCAGCAGAGATTCGGCGCCGCAGGTGCGGCACTCCCAGGCCTCGGGGACCTCGGCGTCTGCTGCGAATGTCATGGTCGTGTCACGTCCGCAGGACGTGCACTTGTAGATGTGTTGTGCGCGTTCATGGAACACGACGCCCTCTTCGCTCTGTAGGCTCTGGGCGCCGAGTCGAATGCCGCGCAGGCTGCGGTCTGCCATTGTGTGGTCCTCTCGTCGCTGTATAGGTATAGCGCTGAGACCTGGGCGGATCATCCGAACGAAGCGTCCTGCGAGATCATTCACAGACGATGCTCAGGGCCGCGTGCCACGGGACGTGTTCGCGGGGGTCGTCAGTGCCCCGCCAGGTCGAGCGCGACGTCCGCGCGGTCGGTGACCAGCCCGTCGACGCCCATCGCGAGGAGCCGCCGCATGTCCTCCGGATCGTTGACGGTCCACACGTGCACCTCCACGTCGTTGCGGTGGGCGGCGGCCAGCAGGCGCGGCGTCACGATGCGCACCCGCCCCTGTCGCTCCGGCACCTGGAGGGCGTCGACGCCGGCCAGCGACCGCCGCACGAGGCGCGGCGAGCGCAGCGCGAGCGCGGCGAGCAGGCGTGTGATCGTGGCGGTGCCGGCGGACGTCGCCGGACGGATGCCGCGACCGACCCTTTCTGCGGCGGCCAGTGCGGCGCGACGGCGGTCGTCCGAGAAGCTGGTCAGCAGCACGCGGTGCGCATGGGGTGCCACGATCCGGCCGACATCGCGCGCGGCATCCTCCGCTTTCACGTCGAGGTTGAAGCGCACCGTCGGGAACGAGTCGAGCGCCTGGGTGAGCGTGATGAGCCCTCCGCGCGTCGCCATCAGCGCATCGAGTTCGTCGACCGTCACCGAGGCGACCGGTCGCGGATCGCCGGTGACCCGTGACAGGTCGGCGTCGTGGAACAGCACGATGGTGCCGTCGGCGGTGCGGTGGCAGTCCGATTCGACGTACACCGCGCCGGCGGCGTGTGCTGCGGCGACGGCTGCGAAGGAGTTCTCAGCGACCCCGTCCGCGATCGCCTCCGGCGTCAGCAGACCGCGGTGTGCGAGGACACGAGGACGCGAGGCCCCCTCGAACCAGCGATGCGTCACGACACCGGCGGCTCGGCAGGCTCCTGGTCGATGGCCTCACGCTGACCGGCGCGCTCGGACATGTCGACGACGGAGCCGGCGAACGCCGTGCTCATGCCCTTCAGCGCCTCGGTGAACTCGCTCGGGATGATCCACAGCTTGCTCGAGGCGCTGTCGGCGATCTTGGGGAGCGTCTGCAGGTACTGGTAGGCCAGGAGCTTGTCGTCGGGGTTGCCCAGGTGGATGGCGTTGAAGACCGTCTGGATCGCCTCGGCCTCGCCCTGGGCGCGCAGCACGGCTGCCGCCTTGTCTCCCTCGGCGCGGAGGATCTCGGCCTGCCTGGCGCCCTCGGCGGTGAGGATTGCAGACTGCTTCGTGCCCTCGGCCGTGAGGATCAGCGCGCGGCGGTCTCGCTCGGCGCGCATCTGCTTCTCCATCGAATCCTGGATGCTGATGGGCGGGTCGATCGCCTTCAGCTCGACGCGCCCGACGCGGATGCCCCACTTGCCGGTCGCCTCGTCCAGCACGATGCGCAACTGGCCGTTGATCTCGTCGCGGCTGGTGAGCGCCTCTTCGAGGTTGAGGCCGCCGACGACGTTTCGCAGCGTCGTCGTCGTGAGCTGCTCGACTGCACCCAGATAGTTGCGGATCTCATAGGTCGCCGCGCGCGGGTCGGTGACCTGGAAGTAGATCACCGTGTCGATCGAGACCACGAGGTTGTCCTCGGTGATCACCGGCTGCGGCGGGAACGAGACGACCTGCTCGCGCATGTCGATCAGCGGGCGGACGCGATCGATGAACGGGACGAGGATGTTCAATCCCGGCATGAGGGTCTTGTGATAGCGGCCGAGCCGCTCCACCACGCCGGCTGTGGCCTGCGGGATGATGCGGATCGAGCGGACGATCACGACCAGCACGAAGATGAAGACCACAGCGGCGAGCAGCCAGCCGATCGCCGTCGGGATGAAGCTCTCGGGGGTCATTCGCTCGGTTCCTCTTCCTCGGGGCGGACATACGCGGTGGCGCCGTCGATGCGGCTCACCCGGATCACGGTGCCGGGCTCGAGCTCTCCGCGCTGATCCGGGCGAGCGGTCCACGTGTCGCCGTTGGACAGCTTCACCTGACCGCCGTGCGGGGTGACCGTCGACAGCACACGCCCCGACAGTCCGACCAGCGCGGCGACGTTCGTGGGGGTGGGATCTTCGCCGCGTCGCAGCCGCTTGAGCAAGGGCGGACGCAGCACCAGGATGAGGACGGCCGCCACGACCGCCGCGATGATCACCTGCAGCCAGATCGGGGCTCCGATCAGGTCGGCGCCCAGGCCGGCGACGCCACCGATGCTGAGCATCAGGAACGTGAAATCGAGGGTGAGCATCTCGATCACGAGGAAGATCAGGATCAGCACCAGCCACCCGATCCACGCGAATTGTTCGATGGTCTGGATGAGCTCCACTGTGTGCCTCCCGGTCCTTCGAACTTATCACGCAGGGGACGGGTGACCTCCGGCGGAGAGCCGCCGATTGGTAGGCTCTATGGGCGCGATCACGCGCTGTCACGCAACACCCAGGCCCCCACTGCATGTCAGGGCCGCGCAGCAAATGGAGCACCCCTTGAGCACGTCTCTCACACCTCTTGCCGCCCAGTCCCTGGCGGGCAGGACCGCACTCGTCACCGGCTCCTCGCGCGGCATCGGCGCCGACACCGCGCGGTATTTCGCCGAGGCGGGGGCGAACGTCGTCGTCAACTACCGGAACAAGGCGGCCCGCGCAGAGAAGCTCGCGACCGAGCTCCGTGGCCACGGCAGCGAGGTGCTCCTCGTGGGAGCCGACCTGACCGACCGCGAATCGGTCGCGGCGATGTTCGCCGAGGTCGAGCGCACCTTCGGCTCGCTGGACATCCTCGTGCTGAACGCCTCGGGCGGCATGGAGGCCGACATGGGCGAGGACTACGCGCTGCTGCTGAATCGCGATTCGCAGGTGAACGCCCTGAAGACGGCCCTGCCGCTGCTCGGTCGGGGTTCGCGCGTGGTGTTCGTGACCAGCCACCAGGCGCACTTCATCCGGACCAACCCGACGATGCCCTCCTACACGCGCGTCGCGCTCTCCAAGCGCGCCGGTGAGGATGCGCTGAGGGAGCTGATCCCGGACCTGGAGGACCGAGGGATCGAGTTCGTCGTCGTGTCGGGCGACATGATCGAGGGCACCATCACCGCGACCCTGCTGGAACGGGCCAACCCGGGCGAGACCGAGAAGCGGCGCGAGACGGCGGGGCGCCTGTACAACGTCGCCGAGTTCGCGGCCGAGGTCGCCAGAGCGGCGGTCGAGCCCATCCCGGAGGATCACACCCGGCTCATCGGCGACACGACCACGTTCGCGCGGTAGCAGGGTGCGCGCCACCGACATCGAGAAGCTGGTCTCCGTCGGCCGACCGGACATCGCCCCCGACGGCTCTTTCGCGGTCTTCGCGACCTCGCGTCCTGACCTGGCCGCCAACCGAGCGGTGGGTCAGCTGTGGCGCGTGGACCTGCCGGACGGCATCCCGCGGCGCATCACGCGCGGCGTGTCCGATGCCGCGCCGCGCCTGTCGCCCGACGGCTCCACGATCGCCTTCCTCCGCGGTGACGCGAAGGGCAGGACGCAGATCGACGTCGTCGCCGCCTGGGGAGGGGAGCCGGTTCAGGTGACCGACACCCCGCTCGGGGTCGAGAGCTTCGACTGGTCGGATGACGGGGCGTCGCTGGCCTTCACGGCCCGGATCCCGGAGGAGGGCCGCTACGGCAGCGTCGAGGGGCTGGATGCCGCGGCCGAGGCGCCCCGGCGCATCACGGGCATCCGGTGGCACGCGAACGGATTGGGCTACATCGCCGATCGCCCCGCGCAGCTGTTCGTCGTCCCCGCGCCGGCACCGGATTCGGAGCCGTACTACGAGCCCGCGGCATCCGTCGTCGCCGAAGGGGAAAGCCCGGCCAAGAAGCAGGTCGTCGCGCAGGAGGCGACCGCGCTCACGTCGGGCCCGTCATCCCGGTTCGGCGCCGTGTTCCGCGGGGACGAGGTGCTGACGGTCGTCGAGGACATCGAATTCGATCGCCGCGATCTGAGCTCGCGGCTGGTCGCGGTGCGCGTCGACGGGTCCGGTGAGCGCGAGCTGATCGGACCGGCCCTGCACTTGTCGATCTCGGACGTCGCGGTCGCCGACGACGGCGCGATCGCGATCCTCGCTGCCGACGTCGGCGCATCCGGGGTGGACTTCGTTGCACCCGGTGTGGCCCTCTGGCTGCTGGAGGACAGCGGTCCCCGCCGACTGACCGATGCCGAGAGCGTCGACCTCGGCGAGGTGGGGAGCCACATCACGGCGGTCGGCGAGGACTTCCTCGTGCAGGACCGCACGCGCGGGCGGGTGCGGCTTCTCCGTGTCACCCGTTCCGGAGAGGTCGCCGAGCTCATCGCCGGGGATGTCGAGGTCGGCGGTCACGCCGCGGCAGCGGGCCGGGTCATCGCATCCGTCGCCACGGCGGAATCCCTCGGAGAACTCGTGACGCTGGAGGGCGGCGTGCTTCGCACGCTCACCTCGTTCGGCGACGGCATCGAATCGGTCACGCCGCGCGAACTGATGATCGCGGGCAGGGACGGGTACCCGGTGCACGGCTGGGTGGCCCGGCCGGACGGCGACGGACCGTTCCCGGTCCTCCTGCAGATCCACGGCGGGCCGTATGCCACGTACGGCATACATCTCTTCGATGAGACCCAGGTGCTGGTGGACGCGGGGTACGCGGTCGTCTACTGCAACCCGCGCGGCTCGGCGGGGTACGGCGGAGCGCACGGGCGCAGCATCCGCGGCGAGATGGGGACGGTGGACTTCGCGGACGTCATCGACTTCCTCGAGGGGGCAGTCGCATCGGACGAGCGTCTGGACGGATCGCGGGTGGGCGTGATGGGCGGATCGTACGGCGGCTACCTGACCGCCTGGGTCATCGCCCACGACCACCGGTTCGCAGGTGCGATCGTGGAGCGCGGCTTCCTCGATCCGACCAGCTTCCAGGGCACGAGCGACATCGGGTCGTTCTTCGGCGATGAGTACGTCGGCTCCGACCCCGAGGCGATCGCGCGACAGAGCCCGATGGCCGTCGTCGATCGGGTCACCACGCCCACGCTCGTCATCCATTCCGAGCTCGATTTCCGCTGCCCTCTCGAGCAGGCCACCCGGTACTACTCGGCGCTCAAGCGCCAGGGCACCGAGGCCGAGCTGCTCGTGTTCCCGGGCGAGAACCACGAGCTCACCCGCGCAGGGCAGCCGCGGCACCGGGTGGAGCGCTTCGCCGCCGTGCTGGACTGGTGGAAGCGCCGGCTGCCGGTGTCGTAGGCGAAACGAGGAAGCGCCCCCGGTGATCCGGGGGCGCTTCCTCGTGATGCGTGCGACCTAGAGGTCCTTCTTGCCGAAGGTGAAGGCGCGGACGACCTGGATGATTCCGAGGACGATGAGCGCGATGCCCAGCAGCCACCAGAGGAACGCGATGTACAGCGGGGAGAACAGCAGGACGATACCGGCGATGATGCTGATGATCGCGAAGAAGACCGTCCAGCCCTTCGACGCCGCGTCGCCGAGGGTCGACAGTGCGACGATGCCCTCGACGATCCAGAGGATGCCGACGAGGATCCCGATGAAGACCGCGAGCCACGCCGTGGCCGCACCCAGGTTCAGGAACGCGACGATACCGGCGATGATGAACAGGATGCCGAGGACGATGTGGCCGACGCGCGACCAGCCGCCCCTCGTCTTGGAGAAGATGCCGAGGCCGGCGTAGACCAGGCCCGCCGCGATCGCGTAGATCGCGATGATCGCGGTGACGACCATCGCCGTCTTGCCCGGCCAGGCGAGGATGAGGATACCGACGATGACGGACAGGACGCCGCCGATGCCGAGTGCTGTGCGGATGCCGTTGACGGCTGACTTCTCCGCTGCGGATTCGGTAGACATGAGATTCCCTTTCTGGGAGTTACCTGAGAGGTGCGGTCAACAGCATAGACCCCCGCGTCGACGGCCTGAGACCCACATGCCCGTGTGTCGCAGGATGTCGGGAGCGCTCCCGCCGGTGGGTTTGGGGGAGTGGCGGCCCCGGTCAGCCCAGCAGGATCGTCGCGAGCAGCAGCACCGGCACGCATCCGATCGTGGTCAGGAACACCGTGTCCCGGGCGATCGTCTCGCCCACGCCGTAGCGCTGCGAGTAGTTGAACACGTTCTGCGCGGTCGGCAGCGCCGCCAGCACCACGACGATGAGGACATCCTTCTGCGAGAGACCGAAGACGAACTCGGCCACCGCCCACGCGATCAGCGGCATGGCGATGAGTTTCAGTCCGGTCGCCAGGAAGATGTCGCGGCGGCGGCCGGAAGCGCCGAGCACGCGCTGGCCGTGCAGCGAGATGCCGTAGCTGATCAGAAGGATCGGAACGCAGGCGTTCGCGATCAGCAGCGCGGGCTGGAACACGATCGGCGGGAGGTCGAATCCGCTGACCGAGACTGCCGTGCCCAGCACCGAGCCGATCACGATGGGATTGGAGATCGCGCGCCACACTGCGCGTCCGAAGGACGCGCTGCCCGAGGTCGCCGCCTCGAGCACGGCCATCGAGATGGGCGTGAACACCAGCAGCTGCAGCAGGATCACCGGCGCCGGGTACGCAGCGCTCCCGAGAAGATACAGCGAGAGCGGGATGCCGATGTTGTTGGAGTTGACCTGACCGGCCGACAGCGCTCCGATCATCACCTCGCCGAGCCTCCGGTGCCACACGAAGCGGGCGATGAGCACGAAGACGGCGATCACCGCGACCGCCGAGATCGCCGAGACCGGAAGGAGCGCCGAGAAGAGCGTGCGCACGTCGGCCTGCGCCAGCACGACGAACAGCAGGAACGGGGAGAGCACGAAGAAGGTCAGGCGCGCCAGGACGGGACGAGCGTGCTCGCCCAGGAGATCGATCCGGCCGATGACGTAGCCGACCGCGATCGCGAGGCCCACGACGACGAATCCCGTCAGGCTCTCGAGCATGGGTTCGAGCCTAGAACCTCAATCACCCCCATCGAGTGATGTCGCTCGGATGACCGCGGCACTAGCATCCCAGCATCCGTCGTATGCCGCGGCGGGAGGCGCGCATTCGAGCGGGGCTCTTCCGGCTGCGGATGCTGGGGGAGAGGTCCCGGATGTCTGTCGTATCGCGAGTGGTGCCGAAGTGGATCCGCACGTACAAGGTGACGTGGCTGCCGATCGACGTCCTGGCCGGCGTGACCCTCGCCGCGGTCGCCGTGCCGGAGGTCATGGGCTACACGTCGATCGCGCAGACGCCGGTGATCACCGGCCTGTACACGATCATCTTCCCGACCCTCGTGTTCGCACTCCTGGGTTCGTCGCGCCTGCTGGTGGTCGGCGCGGATTCTGCGACCGCCGCGATCCTCGCCGCAGGCCTCGCCGGCATCGGGATCTCGGGACTGTCGCCCAACACGGAGGAGTGGGTGGCCTGGACGAGCCTGGTCGCGCTGGTGTGCGGCGGGCTGCTGATCCTGGCCCGCCTGCTGCGCCTGGGCTTCCTCGGCGACTTCCTCAGCGCCTCCGTGCTCATCGGCTTCCTCACCGGGGTCGGGATATCGGTTCTGACCGGGCAGATTCCGGACATGCTCGGGATTCCGAAAGGCACCGGCAATTGGTTCGAGCAGCAGTGGAGCACGCTCACGCATCTGGGCGATGCCGACCTGTGGACGATGGCGTTCGCAGGGGGAGCGCTCGTGATCATCGTCGGATGCAAGCTGATCAACCGCAAGATCCCGGGCGCGGTGATCGCCGTCGTGCTCTCGATCATCCTCTCCAATGTGCTGGACGCCTCCAGCCATGGCGTCGCCGTGATCGGCCCGGTGCAGGGCGGGATGCCGCCCTTCGGGCTGCCCAGCGGGATCGACCTCGGCGACATCCCGGCGGTGATGGGGGTCGCCCTGTCGTGCTTCTTCCTGATCATCGCGCAGAGTGCGGCGACGTCCCGCAGCTTCGCGATGAAGCACGGCGAGCGGGTCGACATCAACCAGGACATCCTCGGCCTGGCCGGCGCCAACATCGCGGCGGGTCTCACCGGCACGTTCGTGGTCAACGGCTCGCCGACCAAGACCGAGATCCTCGACGAGCAGCGCGGCCGCAGCCAGATGGCGAACATCACGATGTCGCTCGTGGTGATCGTCGTCGTGCTGTTCCTGACCGGGTTCCTCACGAACATGCCGGTCGCTGTGCTGGCCGCGATCGTCTTCATGATCGGCCTCGGCCTGGTCGATCTGAAGGGTCTGCGCCGGATCCGCGCCGCGCGGTTGAGCGAGTTCCTGATCGCCCTCGTCACGGCGATCGTGGTGTTCGCCTGGGGCGTCGAACAGGGCATCATCCTGGCGATCGCCCTGTCGGTGATCGAGCTGGTCCGCCGTGCGTACACGCCGAGCGACTTCCTGGTCGGAGTCGACAAGGCGGGCGTGCCCACGTACACGCCCGCCGAGCCGGGCAGCGAGAGCATGCCCGGCCTGCTGGTCTTCCGCTTCGACTCTCGACTGTTCTACGCGAACGCCAGTCTCTTCGTCGATCGCATCCAGGAGCTCATCGACACTGCGCCGTCACCCGTGCGATGGCTCATCCTGGATTGCTCGTCCATCGGCGACATCGACTACTCGGCCAGCCTCAATCTGGAGGGACTGATCGCCTCGCTGCACACGAACCACCGCATCTTCGCGCTCGCGGACGTCGATCCGGAACTCATGCACGTGCTCACGAAGCTGCAGACGCTGGAGCACTTCGACAACGCGCACATCTATCCGACCGTGGAAGAGGCGGTCGGGGCGTTCCGTGCTGATTCGCCCACGCCCACGGCTCCGACCGCGTGAGAGTCTTCCTCATCGACCACGGTGGGCATTTGCCGATAATGCACATTATGTCAACTCGAGCGACGGAGAGAGCCCGGACCGGCAGCGATACGCTCCCCGATCCGGGCTCTGGTCCGTCTCAGCGCCGCCTGATCAGATCGTGTCGTCCGTCGTGCTGGTCGACTGGCGCGTGACTCGTTCGTTCGCCGCCGGGTCGACGGCGGTGCGTGTGACCGTCTCGCTCTGGCGCTTCCGCATCAGCAGGACGAGTCCGATGATGAAGACCAGCACTCCCGCACCCATCAAGATGTACCCGATGAGGTCGAGGTTGATCCAATCGAGCTGCACGTTCACGGCGAACGCGAGGATCGCTCCGATGACGAACAGGACTACTCCGGCTCCGATGCTCATGGCACTTCCTTTCGATGGACGCGGCGCGTCCCAACCTTTCCACCTTCGGGGCGGCGTGCCTCAGTGGCAAGGGGTTGACAACCGCCGCCCGCCTTCTCGCTACATCCCCGCGACGACCTTCTCGATGTCGTCGATGAATGCGTTGTAACCGGCGATCGTCGCCGCCACCTGCTCGTCCGAGAAGTCGGAGCGGTCCTGGCGGATCGTCAGGCGGGTGCCTCCGTCGACGGGCTCGAGGTCGAAGATCACGGGCAGTCCGGTGTCGTCCCCAGGCTGATCGGTCAGCGTCATCGCGACGTGCGACGGCGGTTCCACCTCGACATACGTGCCCGCCCAGTGGATCAGGTTGCCGTCGGGAAGATGCATGACCGCGCGGAACGCCCCTCCTGGCCGCACGTCCATCGACAGCGTGTCCGCAGGGACGTCCACAGCGGCGGTGCCGAACCAGACCGCGAAGTGCTCGGGTGTGGTCAGTGCCTCGTAGACGAGCTCGCGGGGGGCGGAAATGGTGCGGGTGACGGTGAAGTAGTCAGCCATCGGGGTTCTCCTCTTCTGGTGAGTCGTTCTCATGTGGGGCCGGCGATAGGTCGGCCTTCTGCTGCAGGGCATCGAGGTAGCGATCGAGCGCGCCGAGGCTGTCCTCCCAGAACCGCTCGTAATCCCCGATCCACTCGGATGCCGCGGCCAGGGGTCGTGCCTCGAGTTTCGCCGGCCGGAACTGGGCGTCCCTCCCCCGGCTGACCAGTCCGGCGTTCTCGAGCACGCGCAGGTGCTTCGACACGGCGGCGAACGTCATCTCGAACGGTGCGGCCAGCTCCCCCACCGTGGCCTCCCCCGCGGAGAGCCGCGCGAGGATCGCGCGGCGCGTGGGGTCGGCCAGAGCGGCGAATGTCCGGCTCAGTGCATCGGTCGACATCTGCTCCCCTACGTATTCAACCAATAAGTACTATACATATCGGTTGAATACAGGTCAAGCGTGTCCGGACCGGTCACTACGGTGTGACCCATGTCCCGCGTCATCTACAACACGGCCACCACGCTCAACGGTTTCCTCGCGGACGACGAGGACTCGCTCTCCTGGCTCTTCGTCGTGCCGGGTGCCGATCAGGCGGAGTCGTCGTTCTCGGTCTTCCTCAAAGGGGTGGGCGCGCTGGTGATGGGTTCGACGACGTACGAGTGGATCCTCGCGCATGAGAGCCTGCTCGAGAATCCCGAGAAGTGGTTCTACCAGGACATCGTGAGCTTCGTCCTGTCGTCACGTCCGATGCCCGAGGTTCCCGGCGCCGACATCCGGTTCCGTCGCGGTGACGTCGAGGGGATCTGGCAGGAGCTCGAGAGCGCCGCGGGCGACCGCGACATCTGGCTCGTCGGCGGCGGCGACCTCGTCGGACAGTTCGCGGACGCGGGTCGTCTCGATGAGATCCGGGTGTCGGTCGCCCCGGTGACACTGGAATCGGGCAAGCCGCTGCTCCCCCGACGTCTGGAGTCGGATCGCCTGACGCTGGAATCCGCCCGGCAGGCGGGGCAGTTCGCAGAGCTCGTGTACTCCGTGCGGAGCGACTCAGGCGGCTGACGGGCCGATCGAGACCCAGTCCGGGTGCTTCGGTTCGCGACCGTCTCCCGACGAGGTGCCGGTGAGCCGCCGACGTACCCATGGTCCGAGGTGCTCGCGGTAGTAGGTCGAGCCGCCCATCCGCGCCGCCTCTGGAAGCGGCGGGAGCGACCACCACCCCGCCGGAGGCTCCATGCCCAGGGCGGTGAGCACGCGGGCCGCGACCCGGTGATGGCCGCGCGAATTCATGTGGAGCCGGTCCTCGGACCAGTACGACGTCGAAGACAGTTCGCGATCGGGCCAGTTGAAGGCTCGGATGACATCCGGGCGGTCGGCGATCCGCGCGCCGACCGCGTAAGAGAGGATGTCGCCGCGGCGCTGGATCATGCGACTGAGCGGCAGCTGAGCAGAAGGATTCGCGCCCGAGAGGAGGATCAGCCGCACGCCCTCTTCGTCGCAGCGCTCGATCACGCGGCTGAACGCGGCCACGACGTGCGAGATCGAGGTGCGGGGGCGGATCATGTCGTTGCCGCCGCCGTTGAAGGAGAGATGAGTCGGCTTCAGTGCCAGTGCGGGCTCGAGCTGCTCATCGACGATCGGCCACGCCAGCTTGCCCCGGATCGCGAAGTTGGCGTATCCGATCGGCTCGGCCGCAGCATCCGCCCATCCCTGGGCGACGAGGTCCGCCCAACCGCGCACGCGTCCGTTCGGAAGGTCGTCGCCCACGCCTTCCGTGAAGGAGTCGCCGATCGCGACGTATCGAACGGTTGCCACTCCCCCACCTTAAGGCCCGCCCCGACGACCCGCGGATGCCGGACGGGACTAGCGATCGTCGAGTGCGCGACCGCGTCGGTCCAGCAGTCCCCACGCCGCTGCGGACGCGACACCGAAGAACGCTGCGAACACCACGAACAGCAGGGGCGCGCCGCCGGCCGCGAGCAGCAGCGGGACGGTCAGAGGTGCGACGATCGACGCGATGCGCCCCACACCTGCGGCCCACCCCGAGCCGGTCGCGCGCAGCGACGTCGGATACATCTCGGGTGTCACGGCGTACAGCGCTCCCCAGGCGCCGAGGTTGAAGAACGACAGGGCCATCCCGGTCGCGATCACCACCCACTCTTCAGAAGCCGTGCCGAAGAGGATCGCGGCGACCGCTGATCCGGCCAGGAACACCGACAGCGTGAGCCGGCGGCCCCACACCTCGATCAGCCAGGCGGCGACCGCGTAGCCGGGCAGCTGTGCCAGCGTGATGATCAAAGTGAAGCCGAAGGATCGGACCAGGTCATAGCCCTGCGACACGAGGATCGACGGGATCCAGATGAACGCCCCGTAGTAGGAGAAGTTGACGCAGAACCACACGAGCCAGAGGCATGCGGTGCGCACGCGGAACTCGGCCGACCAGAGTGTCGCAAGGCGCTCGCGCGCAGACAGCGCGGCGGCGGGGCGCTCATCGGCACGCACGTCCGATTCCGCGCGCTCCGCGATGCCCGCGGCGTCCTCGAACGACCGGACGACGGCATCCGCCTCTGCGAACCGCCCGCGCCGGGCGAGCCACCGCGCTGACTCGGGCAGTCCCCAGCGCACGATGAGCGCGTACGCCGCCGGGATCGCGCCGAGTGCGAAAGCCCAGCGCCAGCCGTTCTCCGAGCTGGGAATGACGAGGAACCCGATGAGCGCCGCAGCCGTCCAGCCGATCGCCCAGAACGCCTCGAGGATCACGATCAGGCGGCCGCGCATGCGGGCCGGGGCGAACTCGCTGACGTACGTGGAGGCCACCGGCAGCTCGGCGCCGAGCCCGAGGCCGACGAGGAAGCGCAGGACGAGCAGAGCGGCGAGGCCGCCCACGAGCGCACTCGCCCCCGTGGCGATCCCGTAGATGAGCAGGGTGACCGCGAACACCTGGCGTCTGCCGAAGCGGTCCGCCAGAAGTCCTCCGACGCTAGCTCCGACCGCCATCCCGACGAAGCTGATCGATGCGATCCAGGCGGTCTGGGTCGGCTCGAGGCTCCACTGCGCGGCCAGCGCCGCGATGACGAACGAGATGAGCCCCACGTCCATCGCGTCCAGTGCCCAGCCGATCCCCGAGCCGGTCAGCACCCTCAGGTGACGGCGGGTGAACGGCAGGCGATCGAGCCGCTCCGACAGCGAGGCGGATCGTGGAGGGGCATCCGTCATGACGTCATGCTAGGCCGCCGCCCGTTCGGGCGTCGGGGTGTGGCGCGTCGCGCACGAGAGTGCTAGCGGTCAGGCGAGCATGTCGCGCACGAGGGGCTGCACGCGCGTGCCGTACAGCTCGATCGAGCGCATCATCTTCTCGTGCGAGAGGGTCCCCGTCGAGAACTTCATGTCGAATCGCGTGCTGCCGAGGGTACGGACCGTGTCGGCGATCTTGCGCGCGACGGTCTCGGGAGCTCCGACGTAGAGCGCGCCCTCCGGGCCGACGTCGTGCTGGAAGCGCATCCGGCTGTACGGGGGCCACCCGCGCTCCCTGCCGATCGTGTTGTTCATCGATTCGAAGCCCTCGTACGCCTCGTCCCACGCCTGCTGATCGGTCTCGGCGATGTGGCCTGGCGAATGGATGCCGATCGGCAGGCGATCGCGCCCGAAGGAGTCCAGCGAACGATGGTAGAGATCGACGAACGGGCGGAACCGGGCCGCCGGGCCGCCGATGATCGCGAGCATGAGGCCGTAGCCGTAGCGTGCCGCGCGAACGACCGACTCGGGTGTTCCACCGACTCCGACCCACGCCTTGAGCCCGTTCTCGGTCTTGGGAAACACATCGGCATCGGTCAGCGCAGCGCGCATCGAACCCTGCCATGTGACCGGCTTCTCGGTCAGCAGCTGGGAGAACAGGTCGAGCTTCTCATCGAAGAGCGCTTCGTAATCGCGCAGGTCGTAGCCGAACAGCGGGAACGACTCGATGAACGAGCCGCGGCCGAGGATCACTTCGGCGCGGCCGCGCGAGACGGCATCCAGTGTTGAGAACCGCTCGTACACGCGCACCGGATCGTCTGAGGACAGCACGGTCACCGCGGTTCCGAGGTGGATGTTCGTCGTGCGCGTCGCCGCGGCGGCGAGCACGATCTCGGGGCTCGAGATCGCGAATTCGGGGCGATGGTGCTCCCCCACGCCGAAGAACGCCAGCCCCACTTCGTCGGCGAGGGCCGCTTCGTCGACCACGTTGCGGATCGTCTGCGCGTCGCTGACCCGCTCGCCGGATGCGTCCCTCGTCACATCGCCGAAGGTGTCGAGGCCGAGGTCCAGCTGTGCGGGGTCGGGTGAGGTCATCGCAGTGTCCCATTTCTATGCACATGCATATGAACAGCCCGGGCTGAGCGGGCATTCCCGGTGTCGGAGCGACCTGCCGAGGCGTAGCGTGTGCGCGTGATCATCTTCGCGGATCGGGTCGATGCGGGGCAGCAGCTCGCGCGCGAGCTCGAGTTCGCGCGCGGTTCGGACGCCGTGGTGTTCGGCATCCCCCGCGGCGGAGTGGTCGTGGCGGCGGAAGTGTCGCGCGCACTCGGCCTTCCGCTGTCCGCTGCCGTCGTGCGCAAGCTCGGCGCGCCACATCACGAGGAGTACGCGGTCGGGGCGATCGCCGAGGGCGTGAAGGTGGTCAACGCCGATGCCGTCCGTCGGGGTGGGATCACGGCGGAGGAGCTCGCGGCCGTCGAGGATGTCGAGCGAGTCGAGCTCGCGCGGCGCCAGCGGCTCTTCGCGGCCGAGCAGCCCGCGGCGGCACGCACTGCGATCATCGTCGACGACGGGATCGCGACCGGCGCCACCGCGCTGGCCGCATGCCGGGCGCTTCGAGCGCAGGGGGCTGTCGGCGTCATCCTGGCCGTGCCGGTCGCGCCCGCAGAGTGGGGACCAGAGCCGGGCGTGGTCGACGAATACATCTGCCCGCATCCGATCCGCGACTTCTGGGCGGTCGGGCAGTTCTACGGAGACTTCTCGCAGACCGATGACGAGGTCGTGAGGCGACTGCTGAACGACGCTGCGACGGGCCCAGCGGCCGAGGGTTCCCCCGGACGCTGAGCCCGTCGAACCCGTCAGTTCGTGAGCGCCGAGCGGAGCGTGTCCAGTCCCACGCCGCCGAGGTCCAGCGCGCGCTTGTGGAAGGCCTTGATGTCGAACGCGTCGCCCTGTGCGGCCTTCGCGTCATCGCGGATCTGCTCCCAGATGCGCTGACCGACCTTGTACGACGGTGCCTGGCCCGGCCAGCCGAGATAGCGGTTGACCTCGAACTGCACGAACTCGTCCGACATGTTGACGTTGCGTCGCATGAACGCGAGTGCATAGTCGGCATCCCACGTGCCCTGACCGTCGGGCCGCGGCTTCTCCAGGTGCACGCCGATGTCGAGAACGACGCGGGCGGCGCGCATGCGCTGGCCGTCGAGCATACCGAGCCGGTCGGCGGGATCCTCGAGGTACCCGAGCTGCTCCATCAGCCGTTCGGCGTACAGCGCCCAGCCTTCGGCGTGCCCCGACGTGCCCGCGAGGAGGCGCCGCCACGAGTTCAGCTGCCCGCGGTTGTATACGGCCTGGGCGATCTGCAGGTGGTGGCCGGGGACGCCCTCGTGATACACGGTGGTCAGCTCGCGCCAGGTGTCGAACTCCTCGACGCCCTCGGGCACGGACCACCACATGCGGCCGGGCCGTGAGAAGTCGTCGGTGGGGCCCGTGTAGTAGATCCCGCCCTCCTTGGTGGGCGCGATCATGCACTGCAGGCGTCGGATCGGCTCGGGGATGTCGAAATGCGTCCTGCCCAGCTCGGCGATCGCGCGGTCGCTGGTCTCCTGCATCCACTTCTGCAGGGCGTCAGTGCCGTGCAGCTTGTGCGACGGGTCCTCTTCGAGGAACGCGACGGCCTCTTCGACGCTCGCCCCAGCCTTGATCTGGTCGGCGATCGACTCCTGCTCCGCGACCATGCGCGCGAGCTCTTCGACACCCCAGTCGTAGGTCTCGTCGAGGTCGATCGTGGCGCCGAGGAACCGCTGCGACTGCAGCGCGTACAGCTCACGGCCGACCGCGTCCTTCTCGCCGGCGACCGGCGCGAGCTCGCCGGTGAGGAACTGCGAGAGCGCGTCGTACGAGACGCGTGCCGCGTTGGCGTTGTCGGCCAATTCGCGTGCGAGCGATGCGGGAAGCTGTCCCTCCGCAGGTGCGGCCTCGCTTGCGAAGGTCGCGAAGAACCCCTGATCGCTCGTGTACCGTGCGATCTGCGTCACGACTTCGACGACCTGACGGCGCGCGGGCACGATGCCCTGCGCGATTCCTTCGCGCAAGGTGGTCACATAGCCCTCGAGCGCGCCGGGGATCGCACCGAGTCGGGTGGCGATCACGGACCAGTCGTCGGCGGTGTCGGTGGGCATCAGGTCGAGCACGGACCTGATGTCCTGGACGGGCGACGCGATCACGTTGAGGTCGCGCAGATGCCACTTCGCATCGTGCAGGTCGACCTCCAGCTGGATCTCGCGGCTGAGGTCCTCCTTCGTGACGACATCGATGTCGTCGACGGGGGTGGCGGACTCGAGTGCGCCGAGGGTGCTCCGACCCTCGGCGATGAGCTGATCCCAGCCTTCGGGCGAGTAGTCGCCGTACCGGTCGTTGTATTCGGAGCGGCCGATGTAGGTCGCCACCGTGGGCAGTCGTTCGGCGAGGGTGTCGACCCACGCGTCAGCGATCGTATCGATCGGCGTGGGGGTACGTGTTGCATCTGTCATGTCTTCGAGCCTAGGCAAGGACCCCGGCGCCGCCAACACGATTCAGTGTGCTGCTTCGTTCCAATCCTGACCGCGCCCGATCTGCACATCGAGCGGCACCGCGAGGCTTGCCGCATCGCCCATTCGTCCGCGGACGATGCGCTCGGCGGCGTCCCACTCCCCCGGGGCGACTTCGATGACGAGCTCGTCGTGGATCTGCATGAGCACACGCGAGCGCAGCTGCTCGGCGTCGAACTCGTCATGGATGTGGAACAGGGCGATCTTCATGATGTCCGCTGCGCTCCCCTGGATCGGGGCATTGAGGGCTGCGCGCTCGGCGTTCTCGCGCAGCACCCGGTTCGGGCTGGCAAGGTCCGGGAACGGTCGCCGACGACCGAAGATCGTTGCGGTGTATCCGTCGATCTTCGCCTGTTCGACCGATGAGCGCAGGTAGTCCCGCACGGCCCCGAATCGGTTGAAGTACTCCATCATCAGCTGCTTGGCCTCGGTCTGCTCGATGCGCAGCTGCTTCGAGAGTCCGAATGCCGACAGTCCGTACACGAGCCCGTACGACATCGCCTTGACCTTCGTGCGCATCGCGGAGGTGACCTCCTCCGGAGCGACGCCGAACACGCGGGCGCCGACGAAGCGGTGCAGGTCCTCGCCCGAGTTGAACGCCTCGATCAGACCCGGATCCTCGGAGAGGTGCGCCATGATGCGCATCTCGATCTGCGAGTAGTCCGCGGTCAGCAGCGTCTCGTAGCCCTCGCCGACTTCGAACGCGGAGCGGATGCGGCGGCTCTCCTCGGTGCGTACCGGAATGTTCTGCAGGTTCGGGTCCGTGCTGGAGAGCCGGCCGGTCTGACTGCCGGTCTGGACGTACGTGGTGCGGACCCGGCCGTCGGCTGCGATAGCCGTGTCGAGGGACTCGATGATCTGTCGCAGCTTCGTCGCCTCGCGGTGCTGCAGGAGCAGATCCAGGAACGGGTGCGGGTTGGTGTCCTGCAGATCGGCGAGCACGGCGGCATCCGTCGAGTACCCGGTCTTCGTCTTGCGGGTCTTCGGAAGCTGCAGCTCTTCGAACAGCACTTCCTGCAGCTGCTTGGGCGAGCCGAGGTTGACTTCGCGGCCGATCGCCGCGAACGCCTCCTGCGCGATCGCGTCCGCGCGCTCGCCGAGCTCCTCGGAGAACTCCGAGAGCTTGACGTGCGACACCGACACCCCGGCCAGCTCCATGTCGGCCAGGGTCAGGAGCGTGGGCAGTTCGATGTCGGTGAGCACCGATGCGACGCTGGCGGCCAGCTCACCGCGGAGCGCGTCCGCGACCCGCAGGGTGTACCACGACAGCTGCCCTGGGGTGGCGCCCTCGGTCTCGGGTACGAGCTGGGTGGGGTCCGACTCGGGCAGCTTCTCGTCGAGATATCGGTCGACGAGATCGGCGAGCGTCTTGTCGGGGAAGCTCGGCCGAAGCAGCCATCCGGTCACGATCGTGTCGAATGCGAGACCGCCGATGCGGATGCCGGCACGACGCAGTGCCTTGACCTGCAGCTTCGCGTCGCTGAAGACCTTCGGCGCGTCCGAGGTCAGCCAGGGACCGACGGATGCCGCGACCTCCGCACCCCAGGTCGCCTCGACCGCGGCCTCCCGAGTCGCGAATCCCACCCGGCGCGGCTGATCGCCCTCGATCGTGATCGTCACGCCGATCTCGCCCTGGGCCTGCTCCAGCCACGCGGCGAGCTCTTCGGCGGAAGGCTCGCCGGGCACCGGTGCGGCGACCGCTGCGGCTGCTGTGACTGCGGCCATCTGCTGTTCGATGCCGGCCAGTTCCGCCACGCGCGGGATCAGCGTCTTGAACTCGAGGCGGGCGAAGATGTCGCGCACGCCCTGGGCGTCCATCGGCTGCACCTCGAGGTCGGTGATCGTGACCGGAAGCTCGACGTCGCGCAGCAGGCGGTTCAGCGTGCGGTTGCGCCGCACGTCGTCGAGGTGCTCGCGGAGGTTGCCTCCGACGACTCCGGTGATCTTGTCGGCGTTCTCCAGGAGCGCGTCCAACGACCCGAACTGGCCGAGCCATTTGACCGCGGTCTTCTCGCCGACCTTGGGCACGCCGGGCAGGTTGTCGCTCGTCTCGCCGACGAGGGCGGCGATGTCGGGATACTGCTCGGGCGGGACGCCGTAGCGCTCGATCACTGCCGCCCGGTCGTAGCGCTTGAGCTGCGACACCCCTTGGACGTTCGGGTACAGCAGGGTGATGTCGTCGTTCACGAGCTGGATCGTGTCGCGGTCGCCGGAGCACACCAGTACGTCGAACCCCTGTTCGGCGCCCTGGGTGGCGAGGGTGGCGAGGATGTCGTCGGCCTCGATGTCCTCCTTCTGCAGCACCGTGATGCTCATCGCGGCGAGGCAGTCCTGCAGGAGCGGGATCTGGCCCTTGAACTCGTTCGGCGACTCGGAGCGGTTCGCCTTGTACTCGGCGTATTCGCGGGTGCGGAAGGACTGGCGCGAGGTGTCGAAGGCGACCGCCAGATGCGTCGGCTTCTCCGCCTTGATGAGGTTGATCAGCATCGCGAGGAACCCGTAGATCCCGTTCGTGTGCTGCCCGTCCTTGGTCGTGAAGTTGTCGACCGGAAGGGCGAAGAACGCCCGATACGCGAGCGAATGGCCGTCGACGACCAGAAGGGTAGGCTTTGCGGAGTCCGTCACCCTGCAAGCTTAGTAAGGGCTTCGGACGCCGCTCCCGACGACCGAAGGCGCCACATGACCGACATCCTCCCGCCCGAAGAGAACGGCCTGGTCTGGGCCGCGCGCCGCGGAATGGGCGCTCTCGCCGAGAAGATGGGGATGGAGTTCCTGGAGTTCTCGATCGACCGCTGCGTCGCGACGCTCCCGGTCGAGGGGAACACGCAGCCGGTCGGGCTGATGCACGGCGGTGCGTACGTGGTGCTCGCGGAGTCGCTCGGCTCGATGGCGGCGAATCTGCACGCCGGGCCGGGTCGCCTCGCGGTCGGCGTCGACATCAACGCGACGCACACGCGATCGGCGACCTCCGGCGTCGTGACCGGTGTGTGCACGCCGATCCACCTGGGTCGCAGCATGACCGTGCACGAGATCGCCGTGAGCGACGATCAGGGTCGCCGGCTGTCGACGGTCCGGATCACGAACATGATCAAGGCGATGCCGAAGAACTAGGCCGGCTCAGCCCTTCTTGGGGGCGAGCTGCTCGATGATCGCCTTCGCGACATCCTGCATCGTCAGGCGGCGATCCATCGACGCCTTCTGGATCCAGCGGAACGCCTCGGGCTCGCTGAGCCCCATCTTCTCGTTCAGCAGGCCCTTGGCCCGATCCACGAGCTTGCGGGTCTCGAAGCGCTCGACCATGTCGGCGACCTCGGCTTCGAGCGTGATGATCTGCTCGTAGCGCGCGAGCGCGATCTCGATCGCGGGCAGCAGGTCGTTCGGCGTGAACGGCTTGACGACGTACGCCAGGGCGCCTGCTTCGCTCGCGCGCTCGACGAGCTCCTTCTGACTGAAGGCGGTCAGCAGGACGACGGGTGCGATGTGGTTCTTGCTGAGCTTCTCGGCCGCCGAGATGCCGTCCAGTTGCGGCATCTTCACGTCCATGATGACCAGATCGGGACGCAGTTCGGTGGCCAGCTGCACAGCGGTCTCACCGTCACCCGCCTCGCCGACGACGTCGAAGCCGTTGTCTCGGAGGATCTCGACGATGTCGAGCCGGATCAGCGATTCATCCTCCGCAACGACGACTCGTCGGGGCGCGGATGCCGGAGACCCAGTGGCCTGCTCTTGCTCAGTCACACGCCTCATCCTACGGTATGGTCGTTCGCGGAAGCGCCCGGGCCGGTGTGGCGGAATGGCAGACGCGGAGCACTCAAAATGCTTTGTCCGAAAGGGCATGTGGGTTCGAGTCCCACCACCGGTACGAATTCGAAGGGCGGCCCCGATGGGGTCGCCCTTCGAAGATTTCAGGCCTCGGCCGCCCAGCGCGCCCGCACCCGCCGCACGTTGATCTCGTTGAGCGCCACGAACAGCGCGATCAGCACGACGGATGCCGCGACGACGAGTTCCGCGTCCACCGCCATCGAGAGCGGCACGAGCAGCCACGGCAGGAGCGCTCCCGCGGGTCCCCACAGCACGACGTCCCCCCATGGGGCTCCGTACCGCAGAGACTCGGCGATGCTCGTGATGAAGAACAGGCTCACGCCCGCGCTGATGCAGACGGCCGCGCCGATCGGCAGGGGATGTCCGGCATCCGCCACGGCCGTGCCGATGCCGGAGGCGAACAGCACGATGCCGGCCACGAGCAGGAACGGCAGATACATGACGGTGTCGCGCAGTCCCCCGATGCTCCCGCGCAGCTGCAGCCGACGCAGGCCCCGCTCGACAGCCGCTGTCGCATAGCCGAAGAAGATCCAGGCCAGCATCGACACCGCCGCGAACCCGAGCACAGCGGCGATCCCGGACAGGAGCGTCCAATGCGCGTCGAGCTCCGCGATGATCGCGAGGATGGACTCACCGAAGACGATCACGACCAGCAGCCCGACACGCTCGATGAGATGGTCGACATCCAGCGCCTGACGCAGCCACGTGCGCTGACCGCCGAGGAAGCTCAGCAGGACGATCTCGATGGCAACCGCGAAGCCCCACACCAGGTACTGCCAGGGTGCCGGCACCCACACCGAGATCACCCACAGCGCCGCCGGAACCAGGCAGTACAGCACCGGTCGCCACCACGGCACGCCGGTGAGGCGGCGCTTGGTCAGCCACGGCCAGCCCCAGACGAGCCTGACGACGGCGTTGCCGATGGCGAAGGCGGCCGCGCGGTCGGTGAGCGCCTCCGGCACGGCGGCCGCCATCACGCCGATCGCGATCATCCCGATCGTGACCGCCACCCAGATCGACGGGGTGACCCGTGCGCCGAACAGGTTCATCGTGACCGTCGCGTTCACCCACGCCCACCAGGCGGCCGCCAGCAGGGCGAAGAAGATGAAACCGTCGGCCCAGCCCGGATCTCCGTGCATCGTGTGCGCGATCTGACCGATGTAGGCGACCATCACGAGGTCGAAGAAGAGTTCGAGCCAGTGCACGCGCCGCCCGGGACGGTGCTCGTCCTCGGTCGTGTTCTCCTGCGCGGATGCGCTCCCCTCCGCGGCGGGCGGGGTCATGCGGTCATGCCCCGAAGTACTGGTTCCCGAGCGCCTTGCTCTTCAGGGCGTCGTATTCGCCCTGGCTGATGGTGCCGGCATCCAGGAGTTCCTTCGCCTGCGCGATGTCCTGCGCGGGCGTCGACGAGGCGGAGGGCTTGTAGTCGTCCGCCTCCGGCACACCGCCCCCTCGTGCGGCGGCGTTGCGCTCGGCCATGCCGCGCCCGCGCGCGATGACGTACACGAGCGCGGTGAGGAACGGGGCGAAGATCAGGAAGATGATCCACACCGCCTTCCACCACCCGTTGAGCTTGTGATCGCGGAAGAGGTCCATGATGATCAGGAAGACCATCATTATGTAGACCGTGAAGTAGAAGATCCACAGCAGGTACCAGAAGAAGTCACCGAAACCCATGGCGGGCACCTCCGAAATCAGGAATGGTCGCGCTCAGCATAGCGAGCACGACCATTCCCGGATACGGCGACGCGCTACTCGCGCGACTGGTAGATCGGGGCCTTTCCGTGGACGGCGTCGCCGATCTTGTGGATCCGGATGTCATTGGTCGAGCCGACGATTCCGGGAGGGGATCCCGAGATCACGACGACCTTGTCGCCCACCTTCGCGAGGTCGTTGGCGAGGAAGAAGTCGTCCACCTGGATGAACATGCGGTCCGTGTGGGCGACGTGCTCGACGAGCGCCGACTGCACGCCCCACGTGAGCGCCATGCGGCGCCGGATCGCGGGCTCGGTCGCGAAGCCGATCATGGGGATCTTCGGGCGCAGGCGCGACATGCGGCGCGCGGTGTCACCGGATTCGGTGAAGATGCAGAGGTACTTCGCCTCGACGAAGTCGGCGACCTCCATCGCTGCGAGCGTGATCGCTCCGCCCTGCGTGCGGGGCTTCACCGTCAGGGGCGCGATGCGCTCCAGGCCGTGGTCCTCGGTCGACGCGATGATGCGCGCCATGGTCTCGACCACGACGACCGGGTACTTGCCGACGCTGGTCTCTCCGGAGAGCATGACCGCGTCCGCGCCGTCGAGCACGGCGTTGGCGACGTCGCTGGTCTCGGCGCGGGTGGGCACCGGGTTGTCGATCATCGACTCGAGCATCTGGGTGGCGACGATGACCGGCTTGGCCATGCGGCGGCACAGTTCGACGGCGTGCTTCTGCACGATCGGCACGGCCTCCAGTGGGAGCTCGACGCCGAGGTCGCCGCGGGCGACCATGATGCCGTCGAACGCGTCGATGATCTCCTCGAGGTTGTCGACCGCTTGCGGCTTCTCGATCTTGGCGATGACGGGGACGTGACGTCCTTCCTCGGCCATGATCACGTGCACGCGCTGCACGTCCTTCGCGCTCCGGACGAACGACAGCGCGATCAGGTCGGCGCCGATGCGCAGTCCCCAGCGCAGATCGGCCTCATCCTTCTCTGACAGAGCGGGGACGTTGACGGCGACACCGGGAAGGTTGATGCCCTTGTTGTTGGAGACCGTGCCGGCCACGATGACCTTGGTCGTGACGACGGGTCCCTCGACCTCGACCACCTCGACGCGCACCTTGCCGTCATCGATCAGCAGGTGATCGCCGGCCTTGACGTCGTGCGGAAGGCCCTTGAACGTCGTCGAGACGATCTCCTTGGTTCCGGCGATGTCTTCGGTGGTGATCTTGAAGATGTCGCCGACGGCGAGATCGTGCGGGCCGTCGGCGAACCTGCCGAGCCGGATCTTCGGGCCCTGGAGGTCGACGAGCACGGCGACGGGGCGGCCGGCATCCTCCGCCGCCTTGCGCACGTTCGCGAAGCTGGCTTCATGAACCGTGTAGTCGCCGTGGCTGAGGTTCATTCGCGCGACGTCGACACCCGCCTCGATGATCGCCCGCACCTGCTCATAGGTGGAGGTGGCGGGGCCCAGGGTGGCCACGATCTTGGCGCGTCTCATCGGTGTGTTTGCTCCGGGTGGTTTGTTGGGGGCTTGGCGAAAGGGCCGCGGCCAGCCTACGCGGGCTGCAGGCCGATCGCGACATCGGTCGGACGCACCGGCGCGGGCAGCGCGGTCTCGCCCATCAGGAACTCGTCGACGTGCGCGGCCACGGCACGACCTTCGGCGATCGCCCAGACGATGAGCGACTGACCGCGGCCGGCGTCACCGGCCACGAACACGCCGGGTGCGGTGGTCTGGTAGTCCTCCTCGCGCTCGACGTTGCCGCGGGCCGTGAACTGCGCGCCGAGCTGCTCTTCGAGCAGACTCCGCTCGGGACCGGTGAAGCCCATCGCGATGAGCACCAGGTCGGCCGGGATCTCGCGCTCGGTGCCGCTCTTGGGGACGCGGCGTCCGTCGACGAACTCGGTCTCGGCTACCCGCAGCGCGCGGACCTCGCCCGCGTCGTTGCCGAGGAACTCGACCGTCGAGGCGAGGTAGGAGCGCTCACCGCCCTCCTCGTGCGCGGAGGAGACCTCGAACACGAGCGGGGCCATCGGCCACGGCTGGTTCTCCGGCCGGGTTCCGGGTGGCTGCTTTCCGATCGCGAGGTTGGTCACGCTGAGGGCACCGTGACGGTGCGCGGTGCCGATGCAGTCCGCGCCGGTGTCGCCGCCGCCGATCACCACGACGTGCTTGCCCTCCGCGGTGATCTGGTTGGGCACGGAGTCGCCTGCGAGTGCCCTGTTCGACTCGACCAGGTACTCCATCGCGACGTGCACACCGGCCAGGTCCCGCCCGGGGATCGACAGCTCACGCGGCAGGGTCGCTCCCGTGGCGATCACGACAGCGTCATACCGGGCCCGGAGGTCGTTCCAGGAGATGTCCTTGCCGATCTCCACTCCGGCGCGGAAGCGCGTGCCCTCGTCCTGCATCTGACGGAGCCGGTACTCGAGGTGGCGCTTCTCCATCTTGAAGTCCGGGATGCCGTAGCGCAGGAGGCCGCCGATGCGGTCGTCGCGCTCGAACACGGCCACGGTGTGGCCCGCGCGGGTGAGCTGCTGCGCCGCGGCGAGTCCGGCAGGACCGGAGCCGACGACCGCGACCGTCTTGCCGGTCAGGCGGCCCGGCGGCTCGGGCTCGACCCAGCCGTTCGAGAACGCCTCGTCGATGATCGACACCTCGATCTGCTTGATCGTGACGGCGGGCTGATTGATGCCCAGCACGCACGAGCTCTCGCAGGGTGCCGGGCACAGGCGACCGGTGAACTCCGGGAAGTTGTTGGTCGCATGCAGCCGCTCGATAGCGGATCGACCCTCGCCGCGCCAGGTGAGATCGTTCCACTCCGGGATGAGGTTGCCGAGCGGGCACCCCTTGTGGCAGAACGGGATGCCGCAGTCCATGCAGCGGCCGGCCTGCCGGCGCAGCACCGCGGAGTCGCCCGGCTCATAGACCTCTTTCCAGTCCATGATGCGCACGGGCACGGGGCGACGGGGCGGCAGTTCGCGGTCCGTCACCTTCAGGAAGCCCTTCGGGTCAGCCACCGGTCACCTCCAGGATGCGGGTCCAGACGACGTCGCCGTCGGGGTCCAGCCCCTCGGCCACCGCCTCCTGGCGGGTCAGCAGCACGGCCGCGTAGTCGCGCGGCATCACCCTGACGAAGTTCTCGAGCTCGTCGTCGAAGTTCTCCAGGAGGGATGCCGCGAGCGTGGAGTCCGTCTCGGTCCGGTGCTGCTCGAGGAGATCGCGCAGGATCTCGGCGTCCCCCGAGCCCAGCTCCCCGAGTTCGAGCTCGCCGGTGCTCAGCGCCTCGCGGTTGACCAGCTTCTCGTCGAGCCGGTAGATGTACGCCGTGCCGCCGGACATGCCGGCGCCGAGGTTCCGTCCGGTCGCGCCGAGGATCACGGCAAGCCCCCCGGTCATGTACTCGAGCGCGTGGTCGCCCACTCCTTCGACCACGGCGGTGGCACCGGAGTTGCGCACGAAGAAGCGCTCCCCCACCACGCCGCGGAGGAACATGGTCCCCTGGGTGGCGCCGTAGCCGATCACATTGCCGGCGATCACGTTCTGTGATGCGTCGAAGGTCGCGCCGCGCGGGGGGCGGATGACGATCTGGCCGCCGGAGAGGCCCTTCCCGACGTAGTCGTTCGAGTCGCCCTCGAGTCGCAGTGTGATCCCGGCGGGCATGAATGCGCCGAAGGACTGACCTGCCGAGCCGGTCAGGTTGATCACGATCGAGCCGGACGGCATCCCGTTCTCGCCGTGGGCGAGCGTCACGTGATGTCCGAGCATCGTGCCCACGGCGCGCTCCGTGTTGCGGATCGGCAGATCGAACGTGATGGTGCCGCTGTGCGCGATGACATCGCGGGCCGCCTCGATGATGGGGACGTCGAAGTGCTCGTCGAGCTCGTGCTTCTGCGGGCGCGTGTTGCGCCGGGACTGCTCGTCTCCGAATGCCGGTCCGGTGAGGATCGGCGTCAGGTCGAGCCCGCTCGCCTTCCAGTGCTCGACCGCGCCGTTGATGTCGAGCATCTCGTGATGGCCGATGGCCTCGTCCAGCGAGCGGAATCCGAGCTCGGAGAGGTACTCTCGCACCTCCTCGGCGATGAACTCCATGAAGTTGATCACGAACTCGGGCTTGCCCGCGAAGCGCTCGCGGAGGACGGGGTTCTGCGTCGCGACGCCGACCGGGCAGGTGTCGAGGTGGCAGACGCGCATCATGATGCACCCGGAGACGACGAGGGGCGCGGTCGCGAAGCCGAACTCCTCCGCGCCCAGCAGTGCGCCGATGATGACGTCGCGACCCGTCTTGAGCTGACCGTCGACCTGCACCACGACACGGTCTCGCATGCCGTTGAGCATGAGGGTCTGCTGGGTCTCGGCGAGTCCGAGCTCCCACGGCGTGCCGGCGTGCTTCAGGGAGTTGAGTGGGCTTGCGCCGGTCCCGCCGTCGTGGCCGGACACCAGGATGACGTCGGCGAGTGCCTTCGCGGTTCCCGCTGCGACCGCGCCGATGCCGGACTGGCTCACGAGCTTGACGTGCACCCGAGCGGTCGGGTTCGCGCGCTTCAGGTCGAAGATGAGCTGCTTGAGATCTTCGATCGAGTAGATGTCGTGATGCGGCGGCGGTGAGATCAGGCCGACTCCCGCTGTCGCGTGGCGCGTCCGGGCGACCCACGGGTACACCTTGGTGGGCGGCAGCTGGCCGCCCTCGCCGGGCTTCGCACCCTGCGCGAGCTTGATCTGGATGTCGTCGGCCTTGGTCAGGTAGAGGCTCGTGACTCCGAACCTCCCCGAGGCGACCTGCTTGATCGCGCTGCGGCGCTCCGGGTCGAGCAGCCGGTCGACGTCCTCGCCGCCTTCGCCGGTGTTCGACTTGCCCCCGAGGCGGTTCATCGCGATCGCCAGGGTCTCGTGCGCCTCCTTGGAGATCGAGCCGTAGCTCATCGCCCCGGTGGAGAACCGCTTCACGATCGACGACACCGGCTCGACCTCGTCGATCGGGACGGGTTTGCGCACGCCCGACTTGAGCGCGAACAGTCCACGGAGCGTCTTCAGCTCGGATGCCTGGTCGTCCACGAGCTTCGTGTACTCGCGGAAGATGTCGTACCTCCGCGTGTGCGTGGAATGCTGCAGCCGGAAGACGGTGTCGGGGTTGAACAGGTGCGGCGACCCGTCGCGGCGCCACTGGTACTCGCCGCCGGTCCACAAGCGCTCGTGGGCCCGAACTGCCGCATCCTCGGGGTACGCGTAGGCGTGCCGGGAGGCGTTCTCCGCCGCGATCACGTCGAGCGCGACCCCGCCGAGCTTGGTCTCCGTGCCGGTGAAGTACGAGTCGACGAAGTCCTGCGACAGGCCGATGGCCTCGAACACCTGGGCGCCCGCGTACGAGGACACTGTCGAGATGCCCATCTTCGACATGATCTTCAGCACGCCCTTGCCGAGCGCGTAGATCAGGTTCTTGACGGCCTTCTCGGGCGTGATTCCGGTGATGTAGCCGGCGCGGACCAGATACTCGACCGTCTCCATCGCCAGGTAGGGGTTGACCGCCGATGCGCCGTAGCCGATCAGGGTCGCGACGTGATGCACTTCGCGCACGTCGCCGGCCTCCACGACGAGACCGCACTTCATGCGCGTCTCCTTGCGGATCAGGTGGTGATGCACGGCGGCGAGCATGAGCAGCGATGGGATCGGAGCGAGGTCCTTGTTCGAGTCGCGGTCGCTCAGGACGATGAACTCCGCGCCGTCCTCGATCGCCTCGTCGACTTCCGTGCACATCTGGGCGATGCGCTTCTGCATGCCCTTGTGGCCGGCCTCGACGCGGTACAGGCCACGGATCGTGACCGACGAGCGGCCCGGGAGGGCCGTGTCGATGTGCTGGATCTTGGCCAGCTCGTCGTTGTCGATCACCGGGAAGTCGAGCGTGACCGACCGGGCGTGGTCGGCGCCCCAGCTGAGCAGGTTGCGCTCCGGCCCGAGGCCCAGGGCGAGCGAGGTGACGACCTCTTCGCGGATCGAGTCCAGCGGGGGGTTGGTCACCTGGGCGAACTGCTGCGTGAAGTAGTCGAACAGCAGGCGCGGCCGCTGGCTCAGCACGGCGACGGGTGTGTCGGAGCCCATGGCGCCGAGGGGCTCTGCGCCGTTCTGACCCATCGGGGTCAGCAGGATGCGCACCTCCTCCTCGGTGTAGCCGAACGTGCGTTGGCGCCGCGTGATCGAGGCGATCGGATGCACGATGTGCTCGCGTTCGGGCAGGTCGGCGAGCCGCACGCGGCCCGCGTCCAGCCACTCCTGCCAGGGCTCGAGGTCGGCCAGCTGGGCCTTGATCTCGTCCTCCTCGACGATCCGCCGCTGAGCGGTGTCGACGAGGAACATGCGGCCCGGGCGCAGGCGTCCACGGCGCTTGATGCGCTCAGGGGCGAAATCCAGCACGCCGGTCTCGCTGCCGATGACGACGAGTCCGTCCGTGGTCTCCGTCCAGCGCCCCGGGCGCAGGCCGTTGCGGTCGAGCGTGGCGCCGACCAGGGTGCCGTCCGTGAAGATGAGCGCGGCCGGCCCGTCCCAGGGCTCCATCTGCATCGAGTGGTAGTCGTAGAACGCGCGCAGCTTCGGATCGATGTCCGCCTGCTTCTCGTACGCCTCGGGCACCATCATCATGATCGCGTGCGGCAGGCTGCGCCCGGTCAGGGTGAGCAGCTCGAGCACCTCGTCGAACGAGGCGGAGTCACTGGCACCGGCCGTGCAGATCGGCAGCAGCGGGCGGATGTCGCCGAGCAGCTCCGACTCGAGCTGGGACTGACGTGCCCGCATCCAGTTGCGGTTGCCGTTCACGGTGTTGATCTCGCCGTTGTGCGCCAGCATCCGCAGCGGCTGCGCGAGCGGCCACGACGGGAACGTGTTCGTGGAGTAGCGCGAGTGGACGACGGCGAGCTCCGAGGCGAAGCGCTCATCCTGCAGGTCGGGGTAGAACGGCTCGAGCTGCAGCGTGGTGACCATGCCCTTGTACCCGAGCGTCCGGGAGGACAGCGACACGATGTAGGTGCCGAGCTCGGTCCGCGAGCGCTTGCGCAGACGGAAGACGCGCCGGTCCAGCGCGATCCCCGACAGGGCGGGTGCGTCGCCGACGGCGGGACGCGAGACGAAGAGCTGCTCGAAGACCGGTCGCGCATCGAACGCGAGCTTGCCGAGGTTCTCATCCGCGGTCGGAACGTCGCGCCATCCGAGCAGCACGAGATTCTCGCTCTCGGCGATCTTGGCGATGCCCGCCTTCTGAGCCGCGCGCGCCTCGTCGTCGCGCGGCAGGAAGATCATGCCGGCCGCGTACTCCCCCACCGGCGGGAGCTCGAAGTCCACGACGGCGCGCAGGAAGGCGTCGGGCATCTGCGTGAGGATGCCGGCCCCGTCGCCGGTGCCCGCGTCCGATCCGATCGCCCCGCGGTGCTCGAGATTGCGCAGCGCGGTCAGGGCCAGATCGATGATGTCGTGTCCGGCCTCGCCGCGAAGGGTCGCGACCATGGCGAGGCCGCACGCGTCCTTCTCGAAGGCAGGGTTGTACATCCCCTGCTTCGGGGGGAACGTGCCGAGCGACTGCTCTGCGGCGCCGTGCCTGTGCCTGTCAAGACCAAGGCTCGAAGACATACCTACCGTCCTCACATTGATGCTCAAGATGGGACGACGTCGGCCCTGAACTGCGGAAGCTGAAGGTCCACCGTTCGGAGGAGTGCTACTCCGCGAAGTGCTACTTCAAGACGGCTGTGCTTGTGGCGGTGCCCGCGGTGACTTCGTCCGTCGGTGGTTCGCTGACGTCGACGAAGTCGCCGGTGTCCTGCGATTGTACCGTGCCCGCGGGCTTCCACTCGCGGCCGGGCACGTATGGGGAGGGCTCGTAGCCGGGGTGCCGACGCTTCTGCACGAAGAAGATCACGAGCCCGAGGACGACGCCGAGGATCGCGGCCCAGACATTGCTGCGCAGGCCAAGGATGATCTCGCTCGGATCGATTCGGATCGACTCCCACACGATGCGTCCAGCGCTGTACCAGACCAGGTACAGGCCGAACAGCCGCCCCCACTGCAGCCGGAACCTGTTTCCGACCCAGAGCAGGAACAGCACGCCGAGCGAGTTCCAGATCACTTCGTACAGGAAGGTCGGGTGGAACAGGGTGCCGGGGGCGAGACCGGGAGGGAACGCGGGGTTGTCGGCGTCGATCTCCAGGCCCCAGGGCAGGTCGGTGGGCAGGCCGTAGAGCTCCTGGTTGAACCAGTTGCCGAAGCGCCCCATGGCCTGTGCCAGCAGGAGGCCGGGGGCCAGGGCGTCAGCGAAGGTCCAGAAGCGGATGCCGGTCCACCGGCAGCCGAGCCATGCGCCGATCCCGCCGCCGATGAGGGCGCCGTAGATGGCGATGCCGCCCTCCCAGATGCGGAAGATCGCCCAGATGTCGGTGCCCTCCCCGAAGTAGAAGCCCGGGTGGGTGGCGACGTGGTAGATGCGTGCGCCGATGATCGCGAGCGGAACCGCGATCAGCGAGATGTCGATGACGACCCAGGGCTCGGCCCCCCGCTTGTTCAAGCGCCAGTTCGTGAGCAGCGTGGCCGCGATGATGCCGGCGATGATGCACAGCGCGTAGAAGTGGATGCGCAGCGGGCCGAGGTCGATGTAGCTGACCGACGGGCTGGGAATGCTGGCGAGCACGCCGTTCAGCGCGCTCGAGGGGGCGAACGTCATGCCCACGAGTCTAAGCGGGCCGTCGAGTGCCTGCAGCCAAGGCCCGCGCGGTCTCGGCGAGCCCCTCGATTCCCCCGTCGCGGAGGGCGCGGACCAGCGCGGTGCCCACGATCGCGCCGTCGGCGTACTCCAGCAGACCGGCTACCTGTTCTGCTGTGGAGATCCCGATTCCGACGCACGCGCGAAGGTCGCCCCTGCTGCGGGCACGCATCCGCTCGACGAGGCGCCGGGCGGCGGCATCCAATTCCGTCCGCTCCCCCGTGATGCCCATCGTCGAGACGGTGTACACGAATCCGGTGGAGGCCTCGATGATCATGTCGAGGCGCTCGTCGGTGGAGGTGGGCGCGGCCAGGAACACGCGGTCAAGCCCGGTGCGCTCGCTCGCGGCGATCCAGTCGGCCGCTGCATCCGGCGTGATGTCGGGCGTGATGAGTCCGGCGCCGCCGGCGTCGAGCAGATCGTCGGCATAGCGGTCGACGCCGTACTGCATGACCGGGTTCCAGTACGTCATCACCAGCACGGGCACATCAACGCGTCGCGTGATCTCACGCACGGCGGTGAAGGTGTCGCGCAGGCGGAATCCCCCGGCCAGCGCGGCCTGGGTCGCCTCCTGGATGACCGTGCCGTCCATCACCGGGTCGGAGTACGGCGGGCCGAGTTCGAGGATGTCGCCCCCACTCTCGGCGAGCGCGACGGCGGCGTCGATGCTGGTCTGCAGATCGGGGAAGCCGATGGGCAGATATCCGACGAACGCTCCGCGGCCGTCGGCGTGCGCGGCGTCGATCGCCGCTGCGACGCGGGACGCGGTCCGTGCGCTCACAGCTCCATTCCGTCGCCCTTGGCAGCCTCGGCGGATGCGGCGGCCGCGACGGCCTCCGCCGCGTCGGCGTCGTACAGCTCGAAATAGCGGGCCGCCGTGTCCATGTCCTTGTCGCCCCGCCCCGACAGGCAGATCGCGATGACCGCATCCGGTCCGAGTTCGGGCCCGATTCGCAGAGCGCCGGCCAGCGCATGCGCTGACTCGATCGCGGGGATGATCCCCTCGGTCTCCGACAGCAGGCGCAGGGCCTGCATCGCCTCGTCATCGGTCGCCGGGATGTAGTCGGCACGGCCGATCGATGCGAGCCACGCGTGCTCGGGGCCGACGCCCGGATAGTCCAATCCGGCAGAGATCGAGTGGGACTCGATCGTCTGGCCGTCCTCGTCCTGCAGCACGAAGGTCTTCGCACCGTGCAGCACGCCCGGCCGACCGCGCTCGATGGATGCCGCGTGCCGCGGGGTGTCGACGCCGTCGCCGGCCGCCTCGACGCCGTAGAGCTTGACGCCCTCGTCGTCCAGGAACGCATCGAACATGCCGATCGCGTTCGAGCCTCCGCCGACGCACGCGAACACGGCGTCCGGCAGGCGGCCGATCTCGTCGATGAGCTGCGCGCGGGCCTCTTCGCCGATGATGCGCTGGAAGTCGCGCACCATCGCCGGGAACGGATGCGGACCCGCCGCCGTCCCGAAGATGTAGTTGGTCGTCTCGACACTCGCCACCCAGTCACGGTATGCGTCGTTGATCGCGTCCTTCAATGTCCGTGAACCGGTCGTCACCGGAATGACCTCTGCGCCGAGCAGCCGCATGCGCGCCACATTCAGCGCCTGGCGCTGCGTGTCGACCTCGCCCATGTAGATCGTGCACTCGAAGCCGAACAGCGCCGCCGCCGTGGCGGTGGCCACGCCGTGCTGACCGGCTCCGGTCTCCGCGATCACGCGCGTCTTGCCGAGCCGCTTGGTCAGCAGAGCCTGGCCGAGCACGTTGTTGATCTTGTGCGAGCCGGTGTGGTTGAGGTCCTCGCGCTTGAGGAAGACCCGCCCGCCGCCGGCGTGAGCCGCGAATCGGGGCACTTCGGTGAGCGCAGAGGGGCGTCCGGCGTACGAGTGGAGCAGGCCTCGCAATTCGGCATCGAAGGCGGGATCGGCCATGGCCGCCTCGTACACGGCGGTCAGCTCGTCGATCGCCGCGATGAGCGATTCGGGCATGTAACGACCGCCGAACTCGCCGAAGTACGGCCCAGGGGCCTCGCGCAGGCTCACGCCGAATCTCCGTTCCGTCGCGCCTGCAGCTCGCTCGACGACCGCCGATTGCTCAGCACTTCGCATGATCCGGCCTCCAGGAACGCTGTCAGGGTGGCGACGGGGTCGCCTGTCACCAGGGCTTCGCCGATGAGCACGACATCAGCACCCGCGGCTCGATAGTGCGCGACATCGGCGGGTGTGAGCACGGCGGACTCCGCGATCCTGACCGCGTCATCCGGAATGGCGGCGGCCAGCCGGCCGAACAGGTCGCGATCGAGTTCGAATGTGGACAGATCGCGGGCGTTGACCCCGATGAGCTTCGCGCCGATGTCGGCAGCGCGCGCGACCTCGTCGGCGGAGTGGGTCTCGACGAGGGGTGTCATGCCGAGGTCGAGTGTGAGCGCGTGCAGGCGCGCGAGGAGATCCTGCTCGAGCGCGGCGACGATGAGCAGCACCAGGTCGGCGCCGGAGGCTCGGGCCTCGAGGACCTGGTACTCCGTCGCGATGAAGTCCTTGCGCAGCACCGGGAGGGTCACGGCGGCTCGCACCGCCTCGAGGTCGGCGAGGCTGCCCTTGAATCTGCGACCTTCGGTCAGCACCGAGATCGTGGAGGCGCCGCCCTGCTCGTAGAGCCGCGCCTGCAGCGCCGGGTCGGGGATCGCGGCGAGGTCACCGCGCGACGGGCTCGCGCGCTTGACCTCCGCGATGATCTTCACACGGTCGGCAGGGGCGAGGAAGGCGAGGGCGTCGCGCGGTGCGGGCATCGCGAGCGCCGCCTGTTCGACGGCTGCGAACGGGCGCTCCGAGGCGCGAGTCTCGGCATCCTGCACAGCGCCGGCCGTGAGGTCGGCGAGCATGCTCGGACTCACTGGCGTTCGCTCAGCATGAGTCGTCAATGCTCTTTCGGCGTGTACTTCGAGCCGTTGACGCCGTACCCGGCCCTGGCCATGCCCCACCCCACGAGCGCGCCGACCACGACGAGTCCGACGGAGGCCCACACCAGCCACGGGAGATCGAACCAGTACGCAAGGGTGCCGATCGCGATCGCGGCGAGCATGATGATGACGGCGGTCCAAGCGGCGGGCGAGTGTCCGTGGCCGGGGTCGCCGATGGGGTTGCTCATTGAAATTCCTCCGGGATAGCGCGAGTGCGGCAAGTCTAGCGGGGTCCGGCGGTCGGATCCGCGGTTGGGTCCGCGCCACGCGAGAGGTCATCCCACGAGTCGATCGCATCGTGAGGGCGGGATGCCGGGGCTCCGCCGTGCGGTTCGGCGGAGGCGACGGCATCCGCTTCGTAGCGACGTCCGCTCCTGCGCCACGCGCGGGCCGTGACGAGGATCGCGAGGCCTGCGGCGAGCAGGATGACCGTCGCCGTGAGCGTGACCGCGGGCCACGCGGTCGGGGTGATCGTGGCGACCAGTGCGTCCACGGCTTCGATGCCGGTGATGCCGGTCGACCCGGTGACCGTGGAGGCGACGGCCGAGACCGGCGTGGTGATCGCCACCTGCGCGCTCAGGAAGCCGAGGGTGGCCGCGATCGCGACGGTCAGGACGCCGAAGACATAGCGCAGCACCAGCCCGACGATCGACAGGGCCGCGCCGAGCGCCAGGACGGCGAGGCTGAGCGGTGCGAGAACCGGCACCGCGGCCGCTCCACTGACGGCGAGTTCGTGGCCCGCACCGTCGTCGAGCGTCGCCACCAGCCAGGTCTGGGTCGAGGAGATGATCCCGGTCGCGCCGACGGCCAGGACCGCGACGACCGAGAGCAGACGTGCGCGACGGATCACTCGTCCACCGTATGTCACGGCGCCGTGAGACAGCATGCGGCGCCGCCCTGAGCGGTCAGCACCCGCACCTCGTTCGAGGTCGTCCAGAAGCCCCAGTAATCCTGTCCGGAGCTTCGCACGGTATATCCCCCGAAACGCATGCCCTCCACCGACACCGGGACTCCGGCCCTGCGGATCGTGAGGTGCACGTGATCGAATGTCGCGCCGCCACCGCACGGCACGGTCCGGCCCACATCGCCGAGGTAGGTGCCTGCGGTGACGAACTGTCCCACGAGCTGATCCTGATAGTTGACGAGGTGGTAGTACGTCGACTGCCAGCCGTTCGCGTGGTTGATGCCGAGGTAGGAGGCCGATCCGCACTGCACCCGGTACACCGTGCCGTCCGCGATGGCGAGCACGCGCCGGTCGGCACCGGTCTGAGGGCCGAAGTCCAGCGATCCCCGCGCACCGACCGTGCCCCCGGAGTTCGCGTGCGGCGCCCCGGCCGCCCAGCTCTGGCCGGAGGCGAACGGCAGTCGCCACCGCGGTGCCGTGGCGCTGGACATGCTGGACCAGACGATCGCACCGCCCGGTGCCGTCAGCATCAGGTCCCCGTCGTTCTGCACGAGCAGTTCGCTCGCATCGGTTCCCGCGGTGCTGGACTCCCAGATGACTCGGCCGTCGACGCCGAACAGGACCGCGTTCCCGTCGTCGCGGATGCGCAGCGATCGCACCGTCGCGTCAGCGGCGCCGGAAGTCCACAGCGGCGTCGTGCCGCGGTAGATGCCGAATCGCCCGTCCGTGCCGACACACAGTTGATGGCTCGCGTCCGGCGACGCGAGACACGTCCCGGCGCGCACCTCGGTGGCTCGTGTGAGGCGCCCACCGGATGCCTGCGGGAAGTCGCTGCTGAGGAAGGCCACCTGGTCTCGGACCGTCGCGGAGACGGAGGCCTCGCCCCCGAGGATGACGATCTTGGAGGGCTTCAGCCTGCGGAGTTCATCCGCGACGGGAGTGGGCAGACCGCCCGCCTGAGTGAGGAGCACCGGCCCGCCGAGCGTGCCGGCCGCCGGTGCGCCTGCGAGTGCGTCTGCGAAGATCAGTCCGTTGGCCACGAACGCGATCGGGGCACCGGTCGGGAAGGCCTCGGTGCTGATGGCGATCGCCGTCGAGTACCGATCCGCGCCGGACCAGCGGGAGACCTCTCCGGTCGTCAGCGCCGCGAGCTGCGATCGGACCTGTTCGCTGACCGAAGCCGCGCCGCCCAGGATCACGATCTTCGCCGGAGCGAGCCGGCGCAGTTCCTCCATCGTCGCGCCGGGAAGGGCGTCGGGCTGAGTCAGCAGGACGGGGCCGCCAAGCTGCCCGGCGACGGGTGCGCCGGCGAGCGCGTCGGCGAACACGAGTCCGCTGGCCACGAATGCGACCGGGCTCGCGACGGGGAACGACTCCGCACTGATGACGGCGGAGGTCGCGTATCGATCAGGCCCCGACCATCGCACGATCTCGGTGGAGATCAATGCGCGCACCTCGTCCTCCACGGCGGTGCTCACCGAGGCTTCGCCCCCGAGGATGATCACCTTCGCAGGAGCAAGGCGGCGCAGTTCGTCGGCGACGGGCGTGGGCAGACCGGCGACCTGGGTCAGCAGGACCGGTCCGCCGAGGCGAGTGGCCGCAGGCGCACCCGAGAGCGCATCCGAGAACTCCAGGCCGTTCGTGAGGAATGCGACAGGGGCCCCGCCTGGGAAGGACTGGGCGCTGATCGTCGACGACGTCGCGTATCTGTCGTGACCTGCCCATCGGGTGACTTCCGCGGATGCCGCACGGGCGGGAGAGCCGGACGAGATGAGTCCCGCGACCGCGACCAGGAGGGCGATGACCATGACGGCGATCCTCCTGCGCGCGATCGTCATGCCCGCTCGTCCTCCTGCGTGACGACCGTCGGATCGAGGTCGTCCGCATCGAAGCAGGTCCGCGTGCCGGTGTGGCACGCGGGGCCGATCTGGTCGACTTCCAGCAGGATCGCATCGCCGTCGCAGTCCAGCCGCGCCCCTCGGACGAGTTGGATGTTGCCGGACGTGTCACCCTTGCGCCAGTACTCCTGACGCGATCGGGACCAGAACGTCACCCGGCCGCTGGTGAGCGTGCGCCGAAGTGCCTCGGCATCCATCCAGCCCAGCATGAGCACTTCCCGGGTGTCCCATTGCTGCACGATCGCGGCGACGAGTCCGTCTGCCGTGAAGGTCACGCGAGCGATCCGCTCGTCCACGGTCTCTGTCACTTCGTGCCCTCCGCTCGCTGAGTGCGCGGCATCATCGCACCTCGATCCCTTCGGCGCTCATCGCGGTCTTGACATCGCCGATCGTCAGCTGCCCGGAGTGGAACACGCTCGCTGCGAGCACGGCATCCGCCCCTGCGGCGATCGCCGGGGCGAAGTCCCCGGCGCTGCCTGCGCCGCCCGATGCGATCACGGGGACGCTCGAGACCTCCCGCATGAGAGCCACGAGCTCGAGGTCGAACCCCTCCTTGGTGCCGTCGGCGTCGATCGAGTTGACGAGGAGCTCGCCGGCGCCGCGCTCGATCGCCTCGCGCGCCCACTCGAGGGCATCCAAGGAGGTGAGCGTGCGGCCGCCGTGGGTCGTGACGACGAAGCCCGAGTGCGTCGCGGCCGAGCGTCTCACATCGAGCGAGAGCACCAGCACCTGCGCGCCGAACCGGTCGGCGATGTCGTCGATCAGGTCGGGCCGGGCGATCGCCGCCGAGTTGACGCCGACCTTGTCGGCGCCGACGCCGAGCAGTCGCGCGACGTCCTCCGCCGAACGCACCCCTCCCCCGACCGTGAGCGGGATGAAGACCTCCTCGGCGGTGCGTCGGACGACGTCGTAGGTCGTCGCCCGCTCGTCCACCGTCGCGGTGACATCCAGGAACGTGAGTTCATCCGCGCCCTGCGCGAAGTACTCGCGCGCGAGCTCGACCGGGTCGCCCATGTCGCGGAGGTTCTCGAAGTTGACGCCCTTGACGACGCGCCCGCCGGTGACGTCGAGGCACGGGATCACGCGGCAGACGAGAGCCATGACTACAGCCGTGCGTTGTGGATCGCCGTCACGAGGATCGCTCGCGCGCCGATCGCGTAGAGGGCGTCCATGACCTGATTGACGTCCTTGCGCGGACTCATCACCCGGACGGCGACCCACGCGGGGTCGCGCAGTGGCGAGATCGTCGGAGACTCGATTCCTGGCGCGATCGCCACCGCGGCGTCGATGAGGTTCGCAGGCAGGTCGTAGTCGATCAGCACATAGCGACGGGCCACCATCACGCCGCGCAGCCGCCGCAGCAGGGTCTGCGTCCCGTCGGCAGGCGTGGGGGCCTCGATCAGCACCGCCTCGGACTGCAGGATCACCGGCCCGAAGATCTCGAGGCCTGCCTGCTTGAGCGTCGTGCCTGTCGAGACCACGTCGGCGACCGCGTCGGCCACGCCCAGGCGGACGGCGGACTCGACGGCGCCGTCGAGCGGGACCAGGTCGACCGCCACGCCGCGCTCGTCCAGGAATCCGTCCACCAGGCCCGGGTAGGCGGTCGCGACGCGGACCCCCTCGAGGTCCTCGACCGAGCTGAAGCTCCCGGGGGGCGCCGCGAAGCGGAAGGTCGACTCGCCGAAGCCCAGCGCCTCGATCTCCTTCGCACCGGGCATCCGCGCGTCCAGCAGCAGATCACGCCCGGTGATTCCGACATCGAGTGCGCCGGATCCCACGTAGGTGGCGATGTCCTTCGGACGGAGGTAGAAGAATTCGACCTCGTTCTCGGGGTCGATGACGTGGAGGTCCTTCGGGTCGCGGCGACCGACGTATCCGGCTTCCTGGAGCATCTCGGAGGCGGTGTCGGCGAGCGACCCCTTGTTCGGCACGGCGATTCGCAGCATGGCGGGGTGGCTTTCGGATTCGGGGTTCGGCGGGCGGAGCTCAGAGATGTCGGTAGACGTCTTCGAGGGTGAGACCCTTCGCGAGCATCAGCACCTGCAGGTGGTACAGCAGCTGCGAGATCTCCTCGGCCGCGGCATCCGTCGACTCGTACTCGGCCGCCATCCAGACTTCGGCGGCCTCCTCGACGATCTTCTTGCCGATCGCGTGCACGCCGGCGTCCAGCTGTGCGACGGTACCCGATCCCTCGGGTCGCTCGAGCGCCTTCGCGGAGAGCTCGGCGAACAGCGCATCGAACGTTTTCACTTTGCCAGGGTATCGAACCGCGGACACCCTCCGGCGCCCGCCGTCGCGTCGGTCGTCCGATGTCCTCGCACTCAGTGGACGATGATGCTCAGCACGATCACGAGCATTCCGAGTCCGGTCGTGGCCAGCACGCCGGCGATCCGCCACGGCCAGGGACTGCGGTTGCGGGCGGCGTTCGCGTAGCCGATGGCGGCCAGGAGCACGATTCCGCTGCCCAGGGCGAGATAGTACGCCGTGTACTCCTCGACGACGTCCAGGACGGCGAGCAGGAGCAGTGAGGCGGGGATCAGCATCGCGACGAGCATCCCGTACGTGTGCCGGATGCCGCGCACGAGGGCGGTCCGCAGCACCAGAGGGGTTTCCGTGGCCCTGCTCGCGACGACGGCGGCATAGATGTGCGCAAGCCAGAAGACGAACACGGTGCCCACGACGAACAGCAGCACCTCGAGGTCGGTGTCGTCCTCCCACCCGACCGCGATCAGGGCGGTGACCAGCACGATGCCGTACACGCCGTGCTCGCCGCTGTACGCGTCGAGCACGTGGCGGGCGGGTTTGGCGGTCACCGCGCGCAGACGGTCGGTCGTCGTCGGAGGCTTCTTCACGGCCGGCTCCTCGCCGGGCGATGTGTCGGATTCCATGAGGCTCCTTCCGGGCGCTCCCCGTGGATCAGTGCTGATGGTGGCGGACGGCACTCGCGCGCAGTGCCGAGATCGCTGCATCGGGGTCGGCCGCGCCGAAGACCGCCGAGCCCGCGACGAACGTATCGGCACCCGCCTCGGCGGCCTGCGCGATCGTGGACTCGCTGATCCCGCCGTCGACCTGCAGCCAGATCGACGACCCGCGCGAGCGCGCCTCATCCGCGAGGAGCCGCAGCTTGGGCATCGTCTCCGGCATGAAGGACTGCCCACCGAACCCCGGCTCGACTGTCATCACGAGGATCTGGTCGAACTCGTCGAGGACGTCGAACAGCCCCTCGATCTGCGTCGCCGGCTTGACGGCCAGTCCCGCGCGTGCGCCGATCGCGCGGAGGCGGCGGGCCAGGGCGATCGGCTCCGTCGCCGCTTCCAGGTGGAAGGTGACCGAGGCGGCACCGAGTTCGGCGTATTCGGGCGCCCACCGTTCGGGCTCGTCGATCATGAGGTGCACATCCAGGGGCACCGGGCTCGTCGCCTGGATGCGCCCGACCATCTGCGGTCCGAAGGTGAGATTGGGCACGAAGTGGTTGTCCATCACGTCGACGTGCACGAAGTCCGCGCCGTCGATCCGCGCCAGTTCGCTCTCGACATTCGCGAAATCGGCCGCGAGGATGCTCGGGTTGATGCGCATGCCGGTCACCGTACCGGCACGGCTCTGCTCTCGACTGTCCTCTGGGCTGCGCACGCGTCCATTATGGTCGAGCCGTGGACCCCATCACGGCGTTGCTCGAGAAGGTGCTGATCGAGATCGGACCGCACGATTCTGGCGAGCCGGCTTCCTACATCCCCGAACTCGCCGAATCCGATCCGAACCTGCTCGCGTTCGGAGTGGTCGGTCCCCGCGGCCGGGTCATGACGGTCGGCGATGACGGCGCGGAATTCACGATCCAGTCGATGTCGAAGCCGTTCGTGCTCGCACTGGCGCTGCACACGTTCGGGCGCGAAGCAGTCTTCGCCCGAGTGGGAGCCGAGCCCAGCGGCGAGCCGTTCAACGCGATCAGTCTCGAGGCGGGGACCGGGCGACCCGCCAATCCGATGGTCAACGCCGGCGCGATCGCCACCACCTCGCTGATCCCCGGCGCCGACATCGACGAACGCACCGCCGCGATCGTCGCCATGATGTCGGCATTCGCGGGTCGATCGCTCTGGATCGACGAGTCCGTGTACGCGTCCGAGTCGGCCACAGGCGATCGCAATCGCGCCCTCGCCCATCTGCTGAAGTCGTACGGCATCGTCGAGGGGTCCGTGCACGATGCCGTCGAGACCTACTTCCGGCAGTGCTCGGTGCTCGTCACCGTGCGCGATCTGGCGGTCATGGCAGCGACGCTCGCCTTCGGAGGTCGCAACCCCGTCACGCGCGAGCGGGTCGTCTCCGAACGGGTGGCGCGCGACGTGACCTCGATCATGGCGAGCTGCGGCATGTACGACTTCTCCGGCGAATGGATGCTGCGCGTCGGCCTTCCGGCCAAGAGCGGCGTCAGCGGCGGTGTGATGGCGGTGGCGCCGTCGCAGTTCGGTGTCGCCGCGTTCAGCCCGCGGCTGGACGCCCACGGCAACAGCGTGCGCGCGCAGGCCATCGTCGCGATGCTCTCGGACCGGTTCGGAATGCATCTGCTGGAGCCGCACGAGAGCATCGCAGCGCCGGGCATCTCGGTGCAGGAGTCCGCGGCGGGCCCGGTCGTCCGCCTGGGCGGCGAGCTCGGCTTCGCAGGCGCCGAGCGCGTGCTGTCGATGCTGCGGGAGATCGTCACCGCGGCGCCGAACGCCGCGGTGATCACGGTCGATGCGGCTGAACTCGCCCGCTCGCACCCTGCCGCGGTCATGGTGCTGCAGACGGAGATCGACAGCATGGCGCCGAGGGTGCGTCTGCTGCAGTGACGGCATCGCCCGCGGGACGAGTCAGGGGCGCCGCAGGAGCGTGATCGACATCGCATCCGTGTTGTGACGGTGCGGCCACAGCTGTGCGCGACCGGAGCCATCGTTCTGTGGGGGCAGCCCGGGATCGGCGACGGCGAGGTCTCTGACGACCGCGCGCGCATCGAGCTCCTCGATCGCGCCGCCGAACTCGCGGCGGACCTCGCCGACGACGCCGGCCGTCTCGGCCAGGTGCGGAGAGCAGGTGACATACGCCACGATTCCGCCCGGCCGGAGACCGCCGATCGCCGCGATGAGCAGCTCCCCCTGCAGCTGAGTCAGCTCCGGCACGTCGGCCGGTGATTTGCGCCACCGCGCCTCCGGTCGACGTCGCAGCGCACCGAGCCCCGTGCAGGGCGCATCCACGAGGATCCTGTCGTATCCGCCGGCACCCGCCCGCGTGCGCCCGTCCTCCTCCGAGACCGGCACCTCGAGCGGAACTCCGGCGATCGCCTGCCGGACGAGTCCGGCTCGGGCCGGGGAGACCTCGTTCGCCTCGAGTCGCGCGCCGCCCTGCAGCGCCTCCGCTGCGAGCACCGCAGTCTTGCCTCCGGGGCCGGCGCACAGGTCGAGCCACCGCTCGCCCTCCCGGACGGGAAGTGCGCGGGTGAGCGCGAGTGCTGCCAGCTGCGATCCCTCGTCCTGCACGCGCAGCGTGCCGCCCGACTCCCGGACGAGCCGCTCGGGGTCACCGCCGCCGAGGCGGAACCCCAGCGGCGAGTACGGCGTGTGCCGTGCGTCATCCGGAACGTCGGCCAGCCCGGGAAGGGCGGCCATCGTCACGCGCGGCGACGCGTTGTCGGCGGTCAGCAGCGCCTCCAGCTCATCCGCGCGCCCCTCCGCCGCGAGGGCGCGCCGGAATGCCCGCACGATCCACACCGGGTGCGAGAACACCAGACCGAGGCGCTCGTCATCCGACCGCGCGCTCGCCGCGACCCGCGCCATCCACTCCCCCGGCGTGTCGCGGGAGATCCGCCGCAGCACGGCGTTCGCGAACCCGGCCGCTCCGCGGCTGCCGGCGCTCCGCGCCAATTCGACCGACTCGTTGACGGCCGCGTGCGAGGCGACGCGCGTGGACAGCAGCTGATGGGCGCCCAGGCGAAGCGCATCGAGGACGGCCGAATCGATCTCGTGGACGGGGCGGTCGGCGGCGATCTCGATCACGGCGTCGTAGGTGCCCTGGCGGCGCAGCGTGCCGTAGGTCAGCTCGGTGGCCAGACCGGCATCGGCGGTGTCCAGTCCTGCGCGGGCGATCGCTCTCGGCAGCAGCAGGTTCGCGTAGGCGTCCGACTCGTTGACCGCACGGATCGTCTCGAACGCGACGCGACGGGAGGTGTTCGCGGAGCTCATGGCTCGAACCTCGTGGGCGCTCCCTCGCGGCGACCGCGCCACCAGTCCGCGGCCTGCATGGGCCCCTTGCCTGCCGGCTGCACGCGGTCCAGGACGACGGCGTCGGTCGCCGTGCCGACGATCACGTCGCGACCGAGGGCGGACAGCGCACCGGGCTCGAGGCGCGGTGCATCGGCGGGTGCGGCCCGCGCGGTCAGCACCTTGACCCGGGAGCCGTCCAGCGTCGTGTGCGCGCCGGGCTCAGGGGTCACCCCGCGCACCCGCGCCAGCACCGCCTCCCGCGACTCGGCCCATCGGATGCGCCCGTCGTCGTCGCCGAGCTTCAGCGCGGGCGTCGGCTCACCTGCCTGGGGCACGGCGACGGCCGTTCCCCGGGCGATCGCGTCGACCACCTCCTCCAGCAGCTCGGCGCCGTCGACCGACAGCGCCGAGAGCACGTCTCCGGCGGTGGCGCCGTCGGGAACCGGGTACTCGCGCTCCGCGAAGACGTCGCCCGCGTCGAGCGCAGGAACGAGCTGGAACACCGACGCACCGGTCACGGGGTCACCCGCGATGAGTGCATGCTGCACGGGCGCCGCGCCGCGCCATCGGGGAAGCAGCGAGAAGTGCAGGTTGATCCACCCGTGCGCGGGCGTGGACAGCAGCGGCTCGCGCACCAGGCCGCCGTACGCGACGATGACTCCGAGGTCCGGGCGGAGGGCTCCGATGCGCGCGGTCGCGTCCGCATCCATTCGATCCGTCCGGATCGTCTCGATGCCGAGTTCGTCCGCCGCGACGGCGACCGGCGACGGGGTGATCACCCGTTTGCGGCCGACCGGCGCGTCGCGGCGGGTGATCGCCGCGATGACGTCGTGATCGGATGCCGCGAGCAGGCGCAACGACGGAACCGCGGCATCGGGTGTGCCGGCGAAAACGAGGCGCATGGCGTTCCTCACAGGTCGAGGTCGGGCACGTCGACCCGGACTCTGAGTGTATTGCGCGCGCCCGGGGTACGAGACTTGGGATTCCTCCGCACGCGCAGGGCGTCGGCCACCAGGGAGCCTCGGAGGCTCCCCGCCACGGCCGCTCCGTGGGCGTAGTCGAAGCGCACCAGCGCGCGCACCGCGTCGCCGTCGGTGGTGACGCCAGGCTGTCGCGTCGCAGGCGAGACGGCGACGGGCCCGAGCACGGCTTCGTCGTCGAGCGTCGGGACCGCATCGCGGAGGGCGCTCAACGCGGTCTCCAGCGCACGTCGACTGCCCTCGAGCGCTGCGACGCGCACCGTCGGCGGCATGCGCAGCGGGGCGCGGTCCGCCAGCTCGGCGCGGGCATAGGCGGGTTGGGTCCAGGTCGCCAAGGCTCGGGCGACGGGCCCGGTCACCCCGACCAGATGCACGGGCGACCCGGGCGCCGCGAGCGCGGCGGCGTTCGACCACCACCGCAGGCAGGACTCGCCGATCCGCAGGTCTTCGGACTGCAGCATCCGATCGCCGTCGAGCAGGACGACCGCCCGGTATCCCCCGTCGGCGATCGGCTCCGCGCCGCGGGTCGCGACCACGAGCGCGGGACGGTCTTCGACATGCAGCACCGGATGCTCGCCGTCCGCGACGATGATCCGGGTGTCGGGGAATGCGCGTCCGAGCTCATCGGCAGTGCGCTCGCTGCCGGATGACGCCATCCTCACTCGCACCGACGCGCATTTCGGGCAGACCCACGCCGTCGCGACACGTCCGCACCATGCGCATTCGGGCGCGGCGCCGCGGCGGGCGGCATGCAGCGGTCCGCCGCAGTGCGCGCAGCGGGCCGGGGTGCGGCAGTCCGCGCACACGAGCACCGGCGCGTAGCCGGGCCGCGCCACCTGGACCAGCACCGGGCCGGTCTTGAGTGCCTCGCGCGCCGCCGCGAATGCCGCCGATGGCACTCGCGCGCCGCGCGACTCGCCCTCCTTGGTGGCGCTCAGCACGACGCGTGGTGAAGCCCGCCGCGCTGCTGATACGTCACGCACGAATCCGAGCCCGACCAGACGTTCGATGTCGGTCGTCCGGGTGTGCCCGGCGAAGATCAGTGCGCAGTCGTCGAGCTCCTGCCGGATCAGGGCGGCGTCCCGCGCGTGCACCCCGGGGCTGAGCGGTTCGGCCAGGAGCGGATCGCCGTCGTCCCAGAGCGCGATGAGCCCGAGGCGGTGCACCGGCGCGTACACCGAGGAGCGGTTGCCCACGACGATGCACGGCGACGACGCCAGCATGCGCAGGAAGGCCGAGTAGCGGGCAGGCGAGGTCTGCCGTGCGTCGTTGCGGATGATCGCATCGGCCGGCGCGCGCCCGGCGAGCGCCGCCTCGAGCTGCGCCTGATCGCGATGATCGGGCACGACGAGGATCGCACTCCGACCCGCCGCGAGCGTCCGCACGGCGGCGGCCGCGATGAGGACGGCCCACGCGCCGACGGTGGCGCGGGTCTCGAGCCGAGCAGGCTCGGGTGGCGCGTCGAATGCCCCACGTCCGCGGTGATCGAGGCAGTCGATCAGCGCGGGATACGGCGCGAGGCGCGAATCCGCCCAGCCGCGCGACTGCGCGTCGACGTCGGGGGCAGCGGGCGGCTCCGCGGCCATCCACGCCTTCTCGGCGCGCACCATGCGCTTGGGGATCGCGAGCCTCAGGATGTCCGTGGCCGATCCGGCGGCGCGATCCGCGGCTCGCCTGGCCAGCGCGTACAGTCCGGGCGTGAGGACCTCGGTCGGCGAGACGACCGCCTCCACATCCGAGAGCGGCCGGTCTGCGGCGTCCGCCTCCCCCACCTCGACGACGAGCGCGTCGATGACCCGCCCTGCGCTGCGCAGCGGGACGCGCACTCGAACCCCGGGCCGGACGGCCGAGCGCAGTTCGTCGGGAATCGCGTAGTCGAACAGGCGGTCCAGCTGAGGGAGGGGCGAATCGACCAGGACGCGCGCGACGTGCCGCGCGGTCATCTCAGAGCCCGGAGGCCGCGCGCAGATCGTCGACGCGGTCGGTGCGCTCCCAGGTGAAGTCGGGCAGCTCTCTGCCGAAGTGGCCGTACGCGGCGGTCTGCGCGTAGATCGGACGCAGCAGGTCGAGCCGGTCGATGATGGCCTTCGGTCGCAGGTCGAAGACGTCGAGGATCGCCCGTGTGATGACCGCGTCATCGACATGACCGGTGCCGAACGACTCGACGTACAGCCCGACCGGGTTCGCCTTGCCGATGGCATAGGCGATCTGCACCTCGAGCCGATCGGCGAGGCCCGCCGCGACCGCGTTCTTGGCGACCCAGCGCATCGCGTAGGCGGCGGAACGGTCGACCTTGGACGGATCCTTGCCGCTGAACGCGCCGCCGCCGTGCCGGGACGCTCCACCGTAGGTGTCGATGATGATCTTGCGCCCGGTCAGCCCCGCGTCGCCCTTGGGGCCGCCGGTGACGAACGGCCCGGCCGGGTTGATGTAGAACTTGACGTCCGGCACGTCGAGGCCGGTCGCCTCGAGCACGGGATCGATCACCTCGGCGCGCACCGCCGCGCGCAGCGCCTTCTGCGAGATGTCGGGGTGGTGCTGTGTCGAGAGCACGACGGATTCGACGGTCTTCGGCGTCTGCCCGTCGTAGCCGAGAGTCACCTGCGTCTTGCCGTCCGGACGCAGGAACGGCAGCGCACCGGAACGGCGCACCTCTGCGAGTCGCTCGGCCATGCGGTGCGCGGTCCAGATGGCCATCGGCATCAGTTCGGGCGTCTCGGTCGTCGCATAGCCGAACATGATGCCCTGGTCGCCGGCGCCCTGCTCGTCGCGCGGATCGGTCGAGCCGTCCTCGCGGCGCTCGAACGCCTTGTCGACGCCCGCCGCGATGTCGGAGGACTGAGCGCCGATCGACACGCTCACGCCGCACGAGTCACCGTCGAAGCCGGTGTCGCTCGAGGTGTAGCCGATGCGATTGACGACACCGCGGACGATGGCCGGGATCTCGACGTAGGCGCTCGTGGACACCTCGCCTGCGACGTGGACGAGGCCGGTCGTGACCAGCGTCTCCACGGCGACCCGTCCGTTCGGGTCCTCCGCGAGGATCGCGTCGAGGATGCTGTCCGAGATCTGGTCGCAGATCTTGTCGGGGTGGCCCTCGGTCACGGACTCGGACGTGAACAGGCGCAGCTGTGTCATCGATGCTCCAGATGGATGGCGGAGTCGGGTGCGGGTAGGCACAAGTATGCCCACCTCGGCCGACACGGCCGAGGTGGGTGCCTCAGGGAGTCATACCCCGGCCGGTCACTCCGCCGAGCGGAGGCGCAGCTTGTCTTCGTGGATCTCGTGCAGCGCGATCGTGAGGGGCTTGTCCTCGACGGTCGAGTCGACCAGCGGACCCACGTTGTCGAAGAGGTTGCCCTCGTGCAGGTCGGAGTAGTAGTCGTTGATCTGGCGCGCGCGCTTGGACGCGTAGATGACGAGCTGGTACTTCGAGTCGACCTTCTCGAGCAGGCTGTCGATGGGGGGATCGATGATCCCCTGGTTCGTTCCGGCCATGGCGAAACCTCCTGGGTTCGTGCGGATGTCGGTGGAAGGGTGACGGCGCCGAACGGCGCGCTAAACAGAACGCGCGGGCGCCTGAACCAATTCTACGACCTCCCGGGCGGCCGAGGCGACGTCGTCGTTCACGACCCGGAAGTCGAACTCGTTCTGCGCGGCCAGCTCGCCCTTCGCCGTGCGCAGGCGACGGGCGCGTTCCGCCTCCCCCTCCGTCCCGCGGCCGACGAGCCGCTGGACGAGTTCGTCCCAGCTCGGGGGCAGCAGGAACACGAGCGTCGCACTCGGCTCGGCGGCGCGGACCTGCCGTGCGCCCTGGAGGTCGATCTCGAGCAGCACCGTGCGACCCTCCTGGAGGGCCTCCTCGATCGGACGGCGCGGAGTCCCGTATCGGTGCGTGTTGTGCACCGTCGCGTGCTCGAGCAGCTCGCCGTCGGCGATGAGCCTGTCGAACTCGGCGTCGTCGACGAAGAAGTAATGCGCTCCGTCGACCTCGTTCGGGCGCGCGGGCCGGGTCGTCGCCGACACCGACAGGAGGATCTCGGGGTGCTGCTCGCTGATCTGCGCGGCCACGGTCCCTTTCCCCACGGCGGTCGGGCCGGCGAGGACGACGAGTCTGCTGCGGCCGCCGCGCGCTCCGTGCTCGGGCCAGCGCGAATCGAGGAATCCGCGCATCGCGCGGCGCTGCCGTGCCCCGAGGCCGCCGAGTCGCTTGACCGGCGAGATCTCCAGCTCGGCGAGGATCCGGTCCCGCTTGCCCTCGCCGATGGCGGGGAGGCTGGTGAGGAACTCCGTCACCCGCATCGTGCCCGCCGGGGATGCCGGGTCCTCGAACGCCCTGCGCAGCAGGTCCTGCGGAGTGATGACCCGGGTCGCGACATCTCGCTTGAGTGAAGCGCGCGCACGTCGTGCCGCGACGGCACGGCGGGATGCCGCCACACGGTCGACTTCGGGAGGTCGTGGGTGCGAGTCGGGCGTTCGGGGCGAGGCCCCACTGGGATCCCTGGGCTGATCAGGCATGGAAGCTCCTGTATTCCTGGATGCGGGAATCGATCGCGTCGGCGAGGCGGTTCGGGCCGCTCGCGAGCAGGCTGCGGCTCTCCGAGGCGATCACCATGGGCGCGGCGGCGCCGAAGCGCGTGACGAGGTCTTGGGGCCCGGCGCCCTGGTGACCGAATCCCGGTCCGAGGATCGGCGCGGGCGGGGCGAACGGGCTCAACCCGGCCTCGGCCCAGTCGACTGTGGCGCCGATCACGAAGCCGATACTCCCCCACGAACCCGCTTCCGTCGTGCCCGCGTTGCGGGCCGACACCTCGGCGACGATGCCGGCGGACACGGTCGAGCCGCTCGGCAGGGTCGCACGCTGGGCGGTGAAGGCGTCCGGGTTGCTGGTGGCGGCCAGCACGAAGACGCCCTTGCCGGCCCGCTCGGCCAGGCGGAAGGTGCCCTCGAGCGTGCCGATGCCGAGGAACGGATTGGCGGTGATCGCGTCCGCCTCCAGCGGCGCTCCCGGGGTGAGCCACGCTTCCGCGTATGCGTCCATGGTCGTCCCGATGTCGCCGCGCTTCGCATCGGCGATGACGAGGAGCCCGGCGACGCGGGCGGCGGCCATCACCTCTTCGAGGACCATGAAGCCCGCGGGGCCGTGGCGCTCGAAGAACGAGACCTGGGGCTTGACGATGCCGACCCGTCCGGCCGCGGCATCCACCGCCGCCAGTGCGAGCTCGCGGGCGCCGGCCGCCGTGTCCTCCAGGCCCCAGTCTGCGAGAAGTCGCGCGTGCGGATCGATGCCCAGGCAGAGCGGCCCGAACTCGGCGAGGGCGTCGCGGACCCGGTCGCCGAACCCGATCGTCGCGGTCACAGGCGGGCCGCCCGATCGGTGGCGTACTCCTGCAGGCTCTTGACGTCGTAGCCCGCACGCACCGCGTCGAACGAGCTCACCGCGGCACCGAGGACGGCCATCGTGGTGAACAGCGCCTTGTCGGCCGCCACTGCGGCCGCCCGGATCTCGTAGCCGTCGGCTCGCGCGGAGCGACCGCTCGGCGTGTTCACGACGATGTCGATCTTCCCGGCGTTGATGAGGTCGACGACATTCACCTCGCCGGACTCCTGGGTCGCGCTGAACTTGTTGACCACCTGCACATCGATGCCGTTGCGCGCGAGGATCTCGGCTGTGCCCTCGGTCGCGACGAGGGTGAAGCCGAGTTCCTGCAGACGGTGGGCGGGAAGGATGACCGCGCGCTTGTCACTGTCGGCGACCGAGATGAACACCGTGCCCGAGAGCGGCATCCCGCCGTACGCGGCCTCCTGGCTCTTCGCGAACGCCCGCGGGAAGTCCCGGTCGATGCCCATCACCTCGCCGGTGGAGCGCATCTCGGGGCCGAGCACGGAGTCGACCGTCTGGCCGTCCTTCGTGCGGAAGCGCTTGAAGGGCAGGACCGCCTCCTTCACGGAGACCGGCGAGTCCAGCGGGACGCGGGACCCGTCGATCAGGGGCAGGAGGCCCTCGGCCTTCAGCTCGGCGATCGTCGAGCCGGTCATGATCCGGGCGGCTGCCTTGGCGAGCGGGATGCCGAGTGCTTTCGAGACGAACGGCACCGTGCGGCTCGCGCGCGGGTTGGCCTCGATCACGTAGAGCACTCCCGCGCTGATCGCGAACTGCACGTTGATGAGCCCCTGGACCCCGACGCCCTTGGCGATCGCGAGCGTCGCCGTTCGCACGCGGTCGACCTCAGTCCGGCCGAGCGAGATCGGAGGCAGCGTGCAGCTCGAGTCGCCCGAGTGGATGCCGGCCTCCTCGAGGTGCTCCATCACGCCGCCGATGTACAGCTCGGTGCCGTCGAACAGCGCATCCACGTCGAGTTCGATCGCGTCATCGAGGAAGCGATCGACCAGGAGCGGCATCCCCGGTCCGATGATGGCCTGGTCGGCGATCCGATCGAAGTAGTCGTGCAGACTCGCGGTGTCGTAGATGATCTCCATCCCGCGGCCGCCCAGCACGAAGCTCGGGCGCACGAGCACCGGGTACCCGATCTCCTCCGCGATCGCGACCGCGCCGTCGGCGTCGATCGCGGTGCCGTGACGGGGGGCGATCAGACCGGCGTCGTCGAGCAGCCGCGAGAACAGCTCGCGCTCCTCGGCCATGTCGATCGCCTCCGGGCTGGTGCCCAAAATCCGGTAGCCGGCATCCTGGATGCCCTTCGCGAGACCCAGCGGGGTCTGACCGCCGAGCTGGCAGATCACGCCGAGGATCTGGCCGGACTGCGCCTCGGCGTGCAGCACCTCGAGCACATCCTCGAGGGTGAGGGGCTCGAAGTAGAGCCGGTCGCTGGTGTCGTAGTCGGTCGAGACCGTCTCGGGGTTGCAGTTGACCATCACGGTCTCGTAGCCGGCCGCAGACAGCGCGAACGACGCGTGCACGCAGGAGTAGTCGAACTCGACGCCCTGGCCGATGCGGTTGGGGCCCGAACCGATGATGACGACCTTCGTTCGTTCCGAGGGCGCCACCTCGGTCTCGAAGTCGTAGCTCGAGTAGTGGTACGGCGTGAGCGCCGGGAACTCGCCCGCGCACGTGTCCACGGTCTTGTAGACGGGACGCAGCCCGAGCGCGTGACGGATGCCGCGCACCGCGGTCTCCGAGTCGCCCCGCAGCTGCGCGACCTGCGCGTCGCTGAAGCCGTGCTCCTTCGCCAGCCGGAGGGTGTCCACGTCCAGCTCCGGGGCCGCGTGGACGAGCGCGGCGACCTCGTTGATCAGCACGATCTGGTCCAGGAACCACGGATCGATGCCGGTCGCGTCGAACATGTGGGCGACCGTGGCGCCCTTGCGCAGCGCCTGCTGCACGACCACGATGCGGCCGTCCGTCGGCACCGCGGCGATCTCGAGGAGCTCGTCGAGCGACCGCGGCTCGTCGCCCCAGTGGAAGCTCGATCCGCGCTTCTCGAGCGAGCGCAGTGCCTTCTGCAGGGCGGTGGAGTAGTTGCGGCCGATCGCCATCGCCTCGCCGACCGACTTCATGGTCGTGGTCAGGGTGGTGTCGGCGGCAGGGAACTTCTCGAAGTTGAACCGCGGCACCTTGACCACGACATAGTCGAGCGTGGGCTCGAAGCTCGCCGGGGTCACCTTCGTGATGTCGTTCGGGATCTCGTCGAGGCGGTAGCCGATCGCGAGCTTCGCGGCGATCTTCGCGATCGGGAAGCCGGTGGCCTTGGAGGCGAGCGCCGAGGACCGCGACACGCGGGGGTTCATCTCGATCACGATGATCCGGCCGTCGCTCGGATCGACCGCGAACTGGATGTTGCAGCCGCCGGTGTCCACGCCCACCGCGCGGATGATGTCGATGCCGATGTCGCGCAGCTTCTGGTACTCGCGGTCGGTGAGTGTGAGCGCCGGAGCGACCGTGATCGAGTCGCCGGTGTGGACGCCGACCGGGTCGACGTTCTCGATCGAGCAGACCACGACCGTGTTGTCGGCCGTGTCCCGCATGAGCTCGAGCTCGTACTCCTTCCACCCGAGGATGGACTCCTCCAGCAGCACCTCGTGAGTCGGCGAGTCGTGCAGCCCCGCTCCGGCGATGCGGCGCAGGTCGGCCTCGTCGTACGCGAAGCCGGATCCGAGCCCGCCCATCGTGAAGCTCGGGCGCACCACGAGCGGGTAGCCGAGCTCTTCAGCGGCTGACAGACAGTCCTCGATCGAGTGCGCGATGCGGGATGCGGCCACGTCGGCTCCGGCATCCAGCACGAGCTGCTTGAAGATCTGCCGGTCCTCGCCCTTGTTGATCGCCTCGAAGCTCGCGCCGATCAGTTCGACGTCGTACTTGGCGAGGATCCCGTGGTTGTGCAGGTCGATCGCGGCGTTGAGCGCCGTCTGGCCGCCGAGCGTGGGCAGGATCGCGTCAGGACGCTCCTTCGCGATGATCGTCTCGATGACCTGCCAGGTGATCGGCTCGATGTACGTGGCGTCGGCGAAGTCCGGGTCGGTCATGATCGTGGCTGGATTCGAGTTGACCAGGATGACGCGCACGCCCTCCTCGCGCAGCACGCGGCACGCCTGCGTTCCGGAGTAGTCGAACTCGCAGGCCTGGCCGATCACGATCGGGCCGGAGCCGATCACCAGGACGGAGCGGATGTCATCACGCTTGGGCATTCGCGTCTTTCTTGCCGAGGTGGTCGCGGACCAGGTCGGCGAACCGGTCGAACAGATAGTTGGCGTCGTGCGGTCCGGCAGCTGCCTCAGGGTGGTACTGCACCGAGAAGGCCGGGATGTCCAGCGCCCGCAGACCCTCCACCACATTGTCGTTGAGCCCGACATGGCTCACTTCGACGCGGCCGTAGCCGTTGGGGCTGTCGAAGGCGCCCTCGAGCGGAGCGTCGACCGCGAAGCCGTGGTTGTGGGCAGTGATCTCGACGCGCCCGGTGGTCTTGTCCAGCACCGGCTGGTTGATGCCGCGGTGGCCGAAGGGGAGCTTGTAGGTGCCCAGGCCGAGCGCGCGGCCCAGCAGCTGGTTGCCGAAGCAGATTCCGAAGAACGGCAGCCCGTCATCGAGCACCCCGCGAAGCAGCTCGACGTGATCCCCGGATGCCGCGGGGTCGCCGGGCCCGTTCGAGTAGAAGACCGCGACCGGGTCGATCGCCCGGATCTGGTCGATCGTGACGTCCTGCGGCAGGACGTGCACCTCGAACCCGCGGGCGGCGAGGTTGTCGATCGTCGCCTGCTTCACCCCGAGGTCGAGCACCGCGAGGTTGCCGATCCGCTCGGCGGTGGCCGCAGTCACCTCGGCACTGCCGACCGACACGGCGGCCGAGAGATTCTGCCCGGACATCTCGGGGGCGGCCTGCACGATGCGAAGCTGCTCGGCGGGGCTGAGGCTCGCGGCATCCCCGGAGAAGATCCCCCCGCGCATGCTGCCCGCGGAGCGGATGTGCCGTGTCACCGAGCGCGTGTCGATGCCGCTGATGCCGACGATGCCGTCCGTGATCAGCGCGTCGTCGAGTGACTCATCGGCGCGCCAGTTGGACACGACGCGCGACGGGTCGCGGACGATGTAGCCCGAGACCCAGATGCGGCGCGACTCGGGGTCTTCGGCGTTCATGCCGGTGTTGCCGATGTGAGGAGCGGTCTGCAGCACGATCTGGCCGGCGTACGACGGGTCGGTCAGCGTCTCCTGATACCCGGTCATGCCGGTCGCGAAGACCACTTCGCCGAGCGTGGTTCCGCGCGCTCCATAGGCACGACCGGGGTGGCGGGTGCCGTCCTCGAGCACGAGGACCGCGGGGTCGGTGGTGAGGAGCGTCATTCGTCCGTTCCTGTCGGGGTGAGAAGGGCGCCGATCTCCGCGGAGACCGCACGGGCGGAGGCATCCTGCGGTCGGATGTAGGAGTCGACGAGGGTGTCGGGGTCGATGCGCCACGCGATGCGGACCAGACCGTCCTTCTCGACGACGCGGTCGATCGCCACGGTCGCCTGAGCAACCTCGACGATCCGCTCGGTCGGCAGGAAGAATCGCGGCTGACCGGTCAGATCGAGCGCGACCCCGGCGCTCGTGACGGTCAGGTCGGCGCGTGAGCGGAAGCCGAGCCCGCGGATCGCGAGCCGCTCGAGCGGCTCGCCGTGGCGGGTCGTGGCCACGTACAGTGCTTCATGCGTGCTGCGGATCTCGGCATCCGCCGGCGCTTCGCCCACTGGCGCGATAAGCCCGGCGTCGCGCCGGGTGCGTCGCCACCACGCCCACGCGAGGATCGCGACCAGCACGACCGCGACCGCGATCATCACGGCCAGCGCGCCCTCGCGGGTCATGCGCGCGCTCCGGGCGCATCCAGCAGCCGCCCGTCCGCCACCGTCGCGATGCCGTCGCGGAGCGTCCAGCGCACCTCGCCGGGCAGCTCGCGGCCGAGATACGGCGAGTTGACGCTGCGTCCGTGCAGGTCCGCCTTGGAGAAGGTGCGGGAGGCGGCGGGGTCGTAGAGCGTGAGGGATGCCGGCTCCCCCGCGGTCAGCGGAGTGCCGTGCCCGGCGAGCCTGCCGATTCGTGCGGGCGTGCGCGACATCACGCGGGCGACATCGGACCAGGTCAGCATGCCGGTGTCGACCATGGCGAGCTGCACGACGTGAACGGCGCTCTCCAGACCCACCATGCCGTTGGCCGCGGCCTGCCATTCGCACGCCTTGGCCTCCGCGGGGTGCGGAGCGTGGTCGGTCGCGACGATGTCGATCGTGCCGTCCGCGAGGCCCTCCCGAACGGCCCGCACATCCTCCTCGCGCCGCAGCGGCGGATTGACCTTGAAGTGCGCGTCATAACCGCGCGCGAGCTCGTCGGTGAGGAGCAGGTGATGCGGTGTGACCTCCGCAGTGACGTTCACCCCGCGACGCTTCGCCCAGCGGATGATCTCGACCGAACCGGCGGTGGACAGGTGGCAGACGTGCAGCCGAGAGCCCACGTGCTCGGCCAGCAGCACATCGCGCGCGATGATCGACTCCTCGGCGACGGCCGGCCAGCCGGCGAGTCCGAGCTCCGCCGACACGGCGCCCTCGTTCATCTGCGCGCCCTCGGTGAGGCGCGGATCCTGCGCGTGCTGCGCGATCACCCCGTCGAACGCCTTCACGTACTCGAGGGCGCGGCGCATGATGAGCGGATCCCAGACGCAGAACCCGTCGTCGCTGAAGACGCGCACGCGGGCGCGCGAATCGGCCATCGCACCGAGTTCGGCGAGGCGCTCGCCCTTCTGCCCGACCGTCACGGCGCCGATCGGCTGCACGGTCACGAATCCGGCGGCCTCGCCGAGTGCGAGCTCCTGCTCGACGACGCCCGCGGTGTCGGCGACCGGGGATGTGTTCGGCATCGCGAAGACGGCGGTGTAGCCCCCCGCCGCGGCCGCGCGCGATCCGCTCAGCACGGTTTCAGAGGCTTCGTAGCCCGGTTCGCGCAGATGCGTGTGCAGGTCGACGAGTCCGGGCAAGGCGATGAGCCCGTCCGCGTCGATGACGGTCGCTCCGGCGCGGCTGAGGGAGATGCCGGATTCGGAGATCACGCCGTCCTGCACGACCAGGTCTGCGGCTCCCCCGCCGTCGAGCTTCGCACCGCGGATCAGAAGGGTCTCGGTCATCGCACCACCACCTCCTCCTCGTTCGTCTGTCGTGCGCCGCGCTCGCCTGCCAGCAGCAGGTACAGCACCGCCATCCGCACCGAGACGCCGTTCGTCACCTGGTCGAGCACGGTCGACCGGGCCGAATCGGCTGCGTCGGCGGAGATCTCCAGGCCGCGGTTCATGGGCCCCGGATGCATCACCATGCTATCGGGGCGCAGCAGCTCGAATCTGCGCGCGTCGAGTCCCCATCGACGGGAATACTCCCGTTCAGTGGGGAAATACGCGGCATGCATGCGTTCCAGCTGGATCCGCAGCATCATGAGGGCGTCGGGTTCGGCCGCTATCGCCTCGTCGAGGTCGTAGACCACGCGCACGGGCCACGCAGACACATCGTGCGGCATGAGGGTCGGGGGCGCGACGAGCGTGACCTCGGCGCCCAGGGCATCGAGCAGCCACACGTTGGACCGCGCCACGCGCGAGTGCAGGATGTCGCCGACGATCGTGACGGAGATTCCGCTCAGGTCGCGACCGCGGCTCTCGCCGGCGAAGCGGCGCTTGCGGATCGTGAAGGCATCCAGCAGCGCCTGCGTGGGGTGCTCGTGCGTGCCGTCGCCGGCGTTGACGACGCCCGCGGTGATCCACCCGCTCGTGGCGAGCGTACGGGGAGCGCCGGAGGCCCCGTGGCGGATGACGACGGCATCCGCCCCCATCGCCTGCAGGGTCTGGGCCGTGTCCTGCAGCGACTCGCCCTTCGAGACGCTCGACCCCTTCGCCGAGAAGTTGATGACATCCGCGCTCAGGCGCTTGGCGGCGGCCTCGAACGAGATGCGCGTGCGCGTCGAGTCCTCGAAGAACAGGTTCACGACCGTCTTGCCGCGCAGCGTCGGCAGCTTCTTGACCTCGCGCAGCTGGGTGTCCGCCATGTCTTCGGCGACATCGAGGATCTCGAGGGCGTCGTCGCGGGACAGCGTCTTCGTATCGAGCAGGTGCCTCACGTGTCGGCCCCCTCGATCGTCACGAACTCCTCGCCGTCGACCTCGGCGAGACGCACGTTCACGCGCTCGTCGGAGGCGCTCGGCAGGTTCTTCCCGACGAAGTCCGGCCGGATCGGCAGTTCGCGGTGGCCGCGATCGACAAGTGTGGCGAGTCGGACCGATGCCGGACGGCCGATGTCCTGCAGGGCGTCGAGGGCCGAGCGGATGCTGCGTCCGGAGAACAGCACGTCATCCACGAGCACGACGACCTTGCCGTCGATTCCCCCCGGCGGGATCGAGGTGGGCTGGGGCGCGCGGGTCGGGTTGCGGTGCAGATCGTCGCGGTACATCGTCACGTCGAGCGCGCCGACGGGGACGGCTGCGCCGCTGAAGTCGGCGATCAGCGTTGCGATCCGATGAGCGAGTGCGACGCCGCGAGTCGGGATCCCGAGGATCACCAGACCATCCGGCCCCTTGTTGGACTCGAGGATCTCGTGGGAGATCCGAGTCAGCGCTCGGGCGATGTCGGCCTCATGCAGCACGGTTCTCGTGCTCATCCGCCGCTCCCTTCTCCGCCTCACAGGACGGGGTTAAAGGTTGCTTCGATCGATCCTACCCGACGCGCCTTGCGGTGCGCCTCCGCCTCGGTCCGGCCGCAGGCTGGCACGCTGACACCGTGGCGGAGCGAGTGCCGACGGATCCCGAGGGTCGGAGCCGCGAACTGCCGCGGTCCGGTTCCGAGTCGTTCGCCTCGCAGGATTCGAACGAGTTCGGGCGCGGCATCTCATTCCTGGATGCGATCTACGGGTTCGCCGCGACGCTCCTGATCGCGAACGTGGACGCGCCGCCCGCAGCGGCCTGGGAGAGCATGGATGCCCTCGCCGCTTCGAGCGTTCCGGCGCAGGCGCTCGGCTTCGCGCTGAGCTTCACGGTCATCGCAGTGTTCTGGCGGGTCAATGTGCGCCTGACTCGGCGCCTCCGGGGGCTGGATGCCGTCACGACCTTCATCAACATGGTCGGCGCGGGCCTGGTGATCCTCATCGCGTACACGACACAGGGCATCAGCGATCCTTCGACCGCTGATCTGGCCCTGCCGACCGCGTTCTACGCCGCGAACATCGCGGCCGTCGCCCTGTGCCAGACCGCGATGTTCCAGGTCGCCCGGGCCCGCGGCCTCGAGCGGACGCCTTCATCGTCGCGCGACAACCTCCTGGACGCCGCGGGGGCGTTGGTGACCCCCGTCGTATTCCTGGTATCGATCCCGATCGCGCTGACGTGGGGCGCGTCTGCAGGCAAGTGGACCTGGGCCGCGGCGATCGTGCTGGGTCCGCTGGTCGGGGTGCTGGTCGCGCGAGCCGGCCGCAGAGTCAAGGTGTGACGCGGCTTCCCAGACTTCTCTCGTCTCAGGCGACCGCCGGCGCATTCGCCGAGCGTGAGACGGCGTCCTCGACGTTGTGCGAGCGGATGGGGTGCCCCTGGGTCGTGAGGCACTTGCCGCTTGCGAGGTCCCACTTCCAGTCGTGCAGGCTGCAGGTGAGCACGCCTGCCTCGATCTTGCCGGTCTTGGACAGATCGGCCCGCAGGTGCGGGCACCGGCGCTGCACGACCCACTCCTCCAGCTGCACGTCCTCGGAGACGTCGGACTGCTCGGCGTACCAGTTCTCGACGTATTCGATGCGATCGCGCGACAGGCACTTCATGAACGTGTAGATGAACTCGTTGAATTTGCCGACGCGTCCGGCCTGGAACTGCATGGACAGGAAGATCGAGTTCGACCAGTCGATCTCGTGGTCGCGGATGTTCGTCGAGACCAGGTCGGCGGGGATCGTGAACCAGTAGCTCGTCTCCTCCCCCGCGTACTCGCGCAACTTCGCCTTGGGGAAGTCGACGACCATGTCGAGGTCGCCGATCGTGTAGCGCACCGGTCCCCCTACCCCCTCGCGGAAGATGCGTCCGCGCCGCAGGAGAGGCTCCCACCATTCTTTGAGCGCGGCGAGCATCTCGTCGGGCGGAAGCACCGCGGCGCGTGATGCCTCTTCGGCGACGATCTCGTCCTGCCGGGAGTCGCGCTGCTCTGCCAGATAGTCCCACTTGCTCCCGAAGATGTGCTCGATCTCGTCGTCGGAGTAGAGCGACTGCGTGACCGAGATCTCACCGTCGTTGAGGTCGACCACGGTGCCGGGGAGGTACAGGTAGCCCTTCTGCTGCGGCCGGAGCTCCTTCATGTGATCGAGGAACTCGCGCTGATCGGTGAAGATCGCGTCGTTGTCGAGTCCCAGGCCGTTGTATCGGAACAGCTCCTCGCGGAGGAACATCGGCGGCCCCGCCATCGGGAAGACGTGCTCGGCATCCACTTTCTCGATGTAGTACATGGCGCGCTTGTTCTGCGCGTCGCGCTTGAGACGCGCGAAGTTCTGCTTAGCGTCCTGCGGCAGGTCGTAGACCATCGGCCACCAGATCGCCCCGGACACCTGGGTGAAGTACGCCTGCGGGTGGCTGAAGCCGAGCAGCTTCTCCAGATCGAGCGGATGGGAGTCGTTCTGGTTGAGGATGCTCGCGGTGCCGTCGTCGACGGAGAGGCTCGAGTCGCCGATCGGCCCGTCGCTGGGCGCGCGCAGCGGCGTCACCATCACCTTGAGATCGCCGAACTCCAAGGGGACTCCGGCCTGCGTGTGGATGATGTTCTCGTAGCCGAGGGAGCGCAGGTCGTTCTCGAGGTCTTCGGTCGGGTACTCCGGCAGGAGGACCTTGATGTCCTTCGGGACATACCGATGCATCAGGGCAGGATCGAAATGGTCGCGGTGCCGGTGCGACACATACAGGAAGTCGGCATCGCCGAACTTCTCCCAGTCGAGGCCGCGGTTGTCGGGGAACGGGAACCACGACCCGAAGAACGTCGGGCCGATCACCGGATCGCACAGGATGCTGCCGCCCCGGGTTTCGATGAACATGCCCGCGTGCCCGAGACCCGTGATCCTCATGTCGCTGCCCACTCCTCAGATGCCGACGTCTTGTGAACTCACCGATTCTACGGCGCGGCCGTGCGCAGCTCCTGCGGGCGGGCCGTGGATATCCGCCGGTATCTTCGGTTCCACACCCGGCGCGCGGGCGTATCACCCGAGCGCGAACCGGCCTCTTCGAGCGAGCCGGCGTGTCCGGTGACGGAGTTCGGCGCGAAAGGAGCACGATGCGCGGATTGCGCGATCTCATCGGGCGGCTGAATGCGCCTCGGGCGAGCCGTTGGCTCATCGGCACGTCGATGCTCCTGCTGACGCTGTGGCTGCAGGCCCATCTCGCTCTGGCCGCATTGCACGACGACGGGACGACGGTGCGCAACGCGATCACCGTCTACAACAGCGGCGACGTGCGCGGACAGCTCTCCGGCGCCGTCGACTGGGTGTTCGACCGGGGTGCCGAGCTCAGCTCCGCGGACGCAGAGCTCGCATCGGTCAACGCGGCGCTTGCTGCCGCGCTGCAATCAGGAACGATCACCGCTCCGGTCTCGAGCGCGCTCGTCGACTCGCTGACCTCCGCGCGTGACGATCTGCTGGCGCAGTTCGACGGCGAGGCGCCGGTGCGGGGTCTCGCGATCGGGATCGGCCCGCTCCTGTCGGCGCTGGAGATCCCGGTGACCCCCGAGCTCGTCCAGTCCCTCGGGCTTCCGGCATCGGCGGTGCTGGCCGTCCCCGTCGCGGACGCCCAGACCGTGGAGGTCCTGCGCCAGCGCTACGGCTGGGCCGTGCTGATCGACCGGTGGGGACTCCTGGTCGGAATGATCGCCGGCGCCGCCGGAGTGATCCTCTCCGAACGCCCGCTGCGCACCCTCGCCATCGTCCTCGGCATCGGCGGAGCACTCTGCCTGCTCGCGATCCCGCTGTTCGGCGTGCTCAACGATTGGCTGGTCGGCGGCGGTGCAGGAGGGTGGTCGCCGCTGGTCGCACCGCTGGTGACCTCGGCGGTCGACCAGATCCGGCCGTGGCTGCTGCCGGTCGGTGTCGGCGCGATGATCGTCGGCGCGGCGAGCTTCGTCGGGCTGCTCCTGCTCGAGCGGCGGCGCAGTGCGCCGCGGGCACCCGAGGACGATCAGGAGGAGCGGGCGATCCGCGCGAGCACTCCGTGAACGAAGGCCCCCGAGTCGTCGGTCGAGAACTCCTTGGCGAGTTCGACCGCCTCGTCGATCGCGACCGCCGTGGGCACCTCGTCGTTGTAGAGGATCTCCCACACCGCCATCCGCAGCAGCGCGCGGTCGACGGCGGGCATCCGCGCGAGCGACCAGTCCTTCGCGAACGTCGTGATCTGCTCGTCGATCTCGTCGTGGTTGTCGATCACGCCGTCGACGATCTCACGCGCATAAAGCCATGAGGCCTCACGGGACGGCTCGTTCGCGGCGCGCTTGGCCTCCGTCGCGAGGGTGACCGCGAGGTCGTCGCCGCGGATGTCGGACTGGAAGAGGATGTCGAGGGCGCGCTTGCGCGCCTTGGTACGGGCGCTCAACGTCAGTTGACGCGGCCGAGGTAGTCACCCGTGCGGGTGTCCACCTTGACCTTGGTGCCGGTCTCGAGGAACAGCGGCACCTGGATCTCGTAGCCCGTCTCGACGGTCGCAGGCTTCGTCCCGGCCGAGGAACGGTCCCCCTGCAGCCCGGGCTCGGTGTAGGTGATCTCCAGGACGACGGATGCCGGAAGCTCGACGTACAGCGGATTGCCGTTGTTCAGCGCGATCTGGACCTGCTGGTTCTCCAGGAGGAAGTTCGCAGCATCCCCCACGACGGTGGCCGGCACGGTGAGCTGGTCGTAATCGGCGACGTCCATGAAGACGAAGCCTTCGCCGTCGTTGAAGAGGTATGTGAAGTCACGACGGTCGACGTTCTCGATCTCGATCTTCGCGCCCGCGTTGTACGTGCGGTCGACGGTCTTGCCCGACACGACGTTCTTGAGCTTGGTGCGCACGAACGCGCCGCCCTTGCCCGGCTTGACGTGCTGGAACTCGATGACGTTCCACAGCTGACCGTCGATGCTGAGGACGACGCCGTTGCGGATGTCTGCGGTGGATGCCATGGCTGAAGGAGTCCGTTTCGTGAGGAAGACTGTGGGTGAGATGCGACCCGACGTTCGATTCTACGGGATGCCCCGCCTCCGGCCCTGAACTCAGCCCTCGGACTGACCTGCGATGACCTGGATGAGCCGATCGGTCGCGGTGGCGTAGCCGGCCACTCCCTCGCCGATCACGTGGACCAGAGCGACGTCGGCGACATAGGAGTGATGGCGGAACGCCTCGCGCTCCAGGACGTTGCTGATGTGCACCTCGGCGACCGGGAGGGCGACGCCGGAGAGCGCGTCCCGCAGCACGATCGACGTGTGCGTGAGCCCCCCGGGGTTGATCACGATCCCCGAGCACGTCTCTCGCGCCGCGTGGATCGCATCGATCAGCACGCCCTCGTGGTTGCTCTGGACCGCCTCGACCTCGAAGCCGTGGGCTGCGGCCGTCTCCCGCACGAGGGCCTCGACGTCCGCAAGGGTCTGCGAGCCGTAGATCGCCGGTTCACGCGTGCCGAGCAGGTTCAGGTTGGGACCGTTGACGAGCAGAAGGCGGCGGGGGGCGGTCACGTCGGAACGATACCAGCGGTCGGCGGCTCCCCGGGTTGCATGTCGTTCCGGAGGCTTCACGTCCCGTCGGGGTCAGCCGGCGACTTCCTGGTAGGCCGCGAACAGCAGCGACTCGTCCGGTGCCTGCAGCACCGTCGGGCGGGCGATGTCATCGAGCACGATGAAGCGCAGCATCCCTGCCCGGCTCTTCTTGTCGCGCTGCATCGTCGCGAGCAGCTGCGGCCACGCACCGGCGCGGTAGGTGGTGGGCAGGCCGAGAAGCTCGAGGACGTCTCGGTGACGCTGTGCGGCGGCATCCGTTAGGCGGCCGGCCAGCCGCGAGAGCTCGGCGGCGTACATCATGCCCACCGAGATGGCTGCGCCGTGGCGCCAGCGGTAGCGCTCGGCGTGCTCGATCGCGTGTCCGAGGGTGTGGCCGTAGTTGAGCACCTCGCGCAGGCCGCCTTCGCGGAAGTCCTCCCCCACGACGTGCGCCTTCATCGTGATGGCGAGCTCGATGCAGCGGCGGAAGGACTCGCTGGACGGGTCGACGACGGCGGTGTGGTCGGCCTCGATGAGATCCAGGATCTCCGGGTACCAGATGAACCCGGCCTTCACGACCTCGGCGAATCCGGCGACGGACTCGTTCGGCGAGAGCGTGCCCAGCATGTCGAGATCGCACACGACGGCGCGCGGCGCCCAGAACGCGCCCACGAGGTTCTTGCCCTCGGCGGTGTTGATCCCGGTCTTCCCGCCGACCGCGGCGTCGACCATGCCGAGCACCGTCGTCGGCACCTGCACGACCTGAACCCCGCGCAGCCAGGTCGCCGCGACGAACCCGGCAAGATCCGTCACGGCTCCCCCGCCGAATCCGACGACGGCGTCGGTGCGGGTGAAGTCCGCCTGGCCCATGACCTGCCAGCAGAACGCCGCCACCTCGACGCGCTTGCCCGCCTCCGCGTCGGGGATCTCGGCGAGCAGCACCTCCCGGGTGCCGTCGGCCATGAGCTGCTCCCGCAGCAGGGCTGCGGCCGAGCCCAGCGTCGGCGGGTGGACGACGAGCACCTTTCGCACCGTCGGCGCGAGCGCCTCGCTGACGCGATCCAGAATGCCGCGCCCGACGACGATGTCGTAGCCGGCGTCACCGGATACGGAGATCGCTGTCGTCTCGGTCATGCGTGCTCCTCGGTCCTCTGCTGCGCCCACGTCACGATCTCGGCGACCACACCCCCGAGCGGTCCGGACGATGTGTCGAAGGTGATGTCCGCGGCCTCCTCGTACAGCCCGCGGCGCTCGGCGAAGATCCGCTGCCAGCGCGCGACCGGATCCGCGTCGGCGAGCAGCGGCCGGTCGGTGCCGTGGATCCGATGCGCCACGACGTTCGGGGACACCGTGAGGAAGACGACGCGGTGGCCTTTCAGCTCGGCGCGCGTGTCCGAGTCCAGAATCGCCCCTCCGCCCAGCGCGACGACGCCGCCGTGGCTGAGGGCTTCCGATACGGCGCCGCGCTCGATTTCGCGGAAGCGCGCCTCGCCGTATCGGACGAACAGCTCCGGGATAGGACCGTTGTCGCGCACGATCAGCTTGTCGGTGTCGCTGAAGGTCACACCGAGTGCGCGCGCGACACGGCGTCCGATGCTCGTCTTGCCGGCACCCATGGGTCCGATCAGGACGATCGCGCTACCGGGCGAGGTCATGCTCGATGAGGGCCGGATCGCTCTCGCTGGTCGTCCGGAGTCCCTCGGGGATCGCCGCGAGGTAGCCCTCGAGGTTGCGGCGCGTCTCGGCGACGCTGTCGCCACCGAACTTCTCCAGCACGACTTCGGCCAGGACGACCGCGACCATCGCCTCGGCCACGACACCGGCCGCAGGCACCGCGCAGACGTCGGATCGCTGGTGATGGGCGGACGCGGTCTCCCCGGTCGCGACGTCGATCGTGCGAAGCGAATGCGGAACGGTCGCGATGGGCTTCATGCCTGCGCGGACGCGCAGCACGGTGCCGGTCGACATCCCGCCCTCGGTTCCCCCGGCGCGATCGCTCGAGCGGGCGATGCCATCATCGGTCGCGAACAGCTCGTCGTGCGCCGCAGAGCCGCGGCGCGTGGTCGTGAGGAATCCGTCGCCGACCTCGACGCCTTTGATGGCCTGGATGCTCATGATCGCCTGGGCCAGCTTCGAGTCCAGGCGCCGATCCCAGTGGACGTGCGAGCCCAGCCCGGGCGGGAGACCGTAGGCGAGCACCTCGACGATGCCGCCGAGCGTGTCGCCCTCCCTGCGCGCGTCGTCGACCTCAGCGACCATGCGGGCGGATGTGGCGGGGTCGAAGCAGCGCAGCGGATCGGCATCGAGGGAATCGACGTCGTCGGGTGTCGGCAGGGCGGCGTCTTCGGGCACGCGTACAGGCCCGATCGAGAGGGTGTGGCTGACCAGCCGGATGCCGAGCTCCGAGAGGAATCCCCGCGCGATCGCACCGAGCGCGACGCGGGCCGCCGTCTCGCGGGCGCTCGCACGCTCCAGGATCGGCCGTGCTTCGTCGAATCCGTACTTCTGCATGCCGACCAGGTCGGCGTGGCCGGGTCGCGGCCGCGTCAGGGCGGCGCTGCGACCACGCGACATGTCGGTCAGATCGACCGGCTCCGGGCTCATCACCTCGACCCACTTCGGCCACTCGGTGTTGCCGATGCGCACCGCGATCGGGCTGCCCAGGCTGAGCCCGTGGCGCACGCCACCCGAGATCGTGAGCTCATCCTCTTCGAACTTCATGCGGGAGCCGCGGCCGTAGCCGAGCTTCCGGCGGGCGAGGTCGGCCTGGATGGCGGCGCGCGAGACGGGGACGCCGGCGGGCAGGCCCTCCATGATGGCGACGAGTTCGGGGCCGTGCGATTCGCCGGCCGTGAGCACGCGGAGCATTCGTCTAGTCTCCCACGACCGCCAGTCGCATTTCGGCGAGCACGGCATCCTCGTGATCCAGTGCGGTGTCGGGATCGCCGGTGACGAAGACCCTCACCTGCAGCAGGGCCTGGTGCAGCAGCATCCCGAGTCCCGATGTCGCCCTGCCGCCGGCACGGTCCCACGCCAGCGCCAGGGCGGTCGGCCAGTGCCCGTAGACGACGTCGAGCAGAAGTCCCCCGCCGTCCGCGAGCGAGTCGGCGACGGAGTCGTCGAGCGGTGCGTCGCCGGGGAGCGTCGCGATGGTGACGGGGGCTCCGGTGCCGGCAGCGGCCTCGAAGGGCACCCCGGTCACGTGCACGCCGAGAGATTCTCCGAGCTCGGCGAGCGGCGCGATGGCGATCGCACGACGGGCGATGACATCGACGCGCTCGGCACCGAGCTCGCTCAGCGCGACGAGTGCAGACATCGCGGTTGCGCCCGCGCCGACGATCCGCGCACGATCGATCGCATCCACGCCCTCCTCCTGGAGGGCCAGCACGATGCCGCCGACGTCGGTGTTGAACCCGCGGGGACCATGGCTCGCCAGCAGCAGGGTGTTGACCGCGCCGGTCAGCTCGGCGCGCCGGTCGCAGGCGACCGCGGCCTGGAACGCGGCACCCTTGAGGGGCATCGTGAGCGAGAGGCCACGGTGATCGCGCGACAGTCCGGCCAGCTCGGCGTCGAACGACGCCTCGGCCACGCGCCGGCGTTCGTACGTCCAGTCCAGGCCGAGCACGCGGTACGCCGCGGAGTGCAGCTGCGGTGAGCGGCTGTGCGCGACCGGGTCGCCCCACACCTCCAGTCGCGTGCCGTTCGGGTTCAGCATCCCGAGTCGGGATTGTCGCTGCACCACGCCTGCCACTGCGCGACCGCGCGATTGTGATCGGTCAGATTCGACGTGAAGACCGTCTCGCCGGTGTCGAGGTTGACCGTCACGAAGTAGAGCCAGTTCCCGTCCGCGGGGTGCATCGCGGCGTCGATCGCCGTGTCGCCGGGGTTCGCGATCGGCCCGATCGGGAGCCCGGGATGCACGTAGGTGTTCCACGGGTTGTCGTCCGTGAGGGCCTCGCCCGAGGAGCTGACCGTGCCGTCGTGCAGCTCGCCGTAGCCGTACTGCGCGGTCGAGTCCATCTGCAGCAGGCCGAACGTCTCCTGGTTGCTCGGATCCATGCGGTTCTCGATGACCCGGGAGACCTTGTAGAAGTCCGCCTCGAACCGCGCCTCGCGCTGGATGATCGACGCGATCGTGAGGATCCGCTGACGGTCCTCAACCGGGACGCCGGCCGCATCGAGCGACTGCACGGCGCGGTCGACCAGCGTCGCGATGACATCGGTCGCGGTGACGCCGGGATCGAACGTGTAGGTCGCCGGGAACAGCCAGCCCTCGAGCGTGTCGGCCGAGACGCCGTATGCGGAAGGATCGGCCACGGCCGCCTGATAGTCCTCCAGCGGGATGCCGGTTCCGTCGGCGAGGATCGGCAGGGACTGCTCGACGGTGAGCCCCTCACGCAGCTGCGCGCTGTTCTCCATCTTGTTCGCCGGATCGAGCAGGGCGGCCAGCGCAGCCTCAGAAGTCATCTGCTTCTGCAGCTTGAAGACACCGGGGACGAACGGCGGGTTCTGCGCAGTCTCGATCAGATAGTCGTAGAACGCCTCGGGGGTCTTGGTCACGCCGGCGTCGTACAGGCTCTGGGAGATCGGCGCGCCCGTGTCGCCCGAGGCGATCGTGACCAGGGCCTCGCCGTTGGCCAGACCCGGATCGTAGTCCTTGGGCTCCTCCCAGCCCATGACCTCGCGGATCTTGTCCTCGTACGTGTTCCACACGTAGAGGCCGCCCGCTGCGATCCCCCCGAGCAGCAGGAGCACGACTCCGAGGGCGATCCAGCCACCGATGCGGCGCTTGCGCTTGTCCTTCGGTGGCGGCACCTCACCGAGGCTATCGGTCGTGTGATCGCCGCTGAACAGATCCTCGAGCGTCGCGGTCGCGCCGGGGCGTGCCGTTGCGGTCTCGCCCCGCCGGCTGTACGAGGACGCGCCGGCGGCCGACCCGCCTCCGGTGAACGGCCACTCGTCGTCGTCCACGTCGGCCACGGTGGGAGTCGAGGGTGCCGGGGCTGCCGGTGCCGCCGCCGAGGGCCTAGGAGCGGATGCTGATTCGCCTGCCGATCCGGCCGCGGCCTGGCGCGCGGCGGCCTCGCGGGCTTCCCGTCTCGACATCGGCGCGGCAGGGGTTGCGGCACCGTCGGCGCGAGACGGCGTCGACCCCTCGGACGCGCCTCGAGGGGCATCCTCGCTCGTCGACCGCCGTTCACGCGGATCGGGGAGCTTGCCGAACAGATCCGCGAACGGATCGTCGAACGGCGACGGGGCATCGGGCATGTCAGGCGGGCTCCTGGGCCGGGGGAACGGGTGATCCGGCGGGCCGTCCGGTGCTCTTCTCGACATCGAGAGCTTGCTGGAGCAGAACCACGGCCGCGACCTGGTCAACAATGCTACGAGATGATCGCTGTGATCTGCCCGAATCGCGCAGCGCCGCGTGTGCGGACACGGTGCTGAGCCGCTCGTCGACGAGCCGGACGGGCCGACCGGATGCCGTGGCCAGCCCCTCGGCGAACTCGCGTGCGTCGGTCGTCGAGGCCGTGTCTTCGCCGCGCATGTTCAGCGGCAGCCCGACCAGGAGCTCACTCGCGTCGTACTCCGTGGCCAGTTCGATGATGCGTCCGATCGAGCCCTCGCCACGCGCCACGGTCTCCAGTGGCGTCGCGAGCAGCCCGTCGGGATCGCAGCGCGCGACCCCGATGCGGGCCCTGCCGACATCGATACCGAGGCGCACCCCTCGCCGGAAGCCGGTCACAGCGAGCCGAGCGCATCCTTCACGGCGCTGAGTGCGGCCGGCAGCGCCGCGGCGTCCGCGCCACCGCCCTGCGCGACGTCATCGCGCCCGCCGCCACCGCCGCCGAGCGTGGTCGCTGCGATCTTCGCGAGCGCCCCGGCACGGGCGCCGGACGCGCGTGCGGCGTCGTTCGTGGCGACGATCACGACCGGCCGACCGCCGACCTCGGCGCCGATGGCCACGACGGCCGCATCCGAACCGAGGCGGTCTCTCACGCCGAGCGCGAGAGCGCGCACATCGTCGGCGGATGACGCCGTGCCGACTGCCTCCGCGACGACGCGGTGCACGCCGACGGTCACTGCGTTCGCGGCCAGGGCAGGCACCCGATCGGTCAGCGCGCGGGATTCGAACGCCGCGATCTTCTTCTCGGCCGCCTTCAGGCTGGCCGCGAGCTCGGCGATCCTGGCGGGCAGCTGGTCACGCGGGGTCTTCAGCGTCGAGGTGAGCTGGGAGACGATCGCGCGCTCCGCGGCAAGGTCGCGGAACGCGTCCAGTCCGACGAGCGCCTCCACGCGGCGGTTCGACGCGCCCACGGAGGACTCGCCGACGAGGTTCACGAGTCCGATCTCCGCACTGGATGAGACGTGTGTTCCGGCGCAGAGCTCGCGGGACCACGGACCACCGATGTCGACCATCCGCACGGTGTCCCCGTACTTCTCGCCGAACAGCGCCATGGCGCCGAGCGACTTCGCATCGTCGAGCGACATCACGCGCGTGGTGACCTCGAGGTTGTCGCGCACCGCGTTGTTCGCGATCTCCTCGATCTCGGTGCGCGTCTCGGGCGAGAGAGCCTGCCCCCAGGTGAAGTCCAGGCGCATGTAGCCGGCGCGGTTGAGCGAACCGGCCTGTGTCGCGCTCTTGCCCAGTGTGTCGCGCAGCGCGGCGTGCACGAGGTGGGTCGCCGAGTGCGCCTGTCGGGCTGCCCTGCGGTTCACGGCGTCCACGACGGAAGTGGCGGGCTGGCCGACGCCGACATCTCCCGAAGTGACCTCCACGGTGTGGCTGATCAGTCCTGGGACGGGCTTCTGGACATCGAGCACCTCGAGCTCGTAGCCGGGTCCGACGATGATGCCCTTGTCGGCGACCTGGCCGCCGGACTCGGCGTACAGGGCGGTGTCGGCGAGGATGACCTCTGCGACCTGACCCGTCGTCGCGCGGTCCACCGAGACCCCGTCGACGAGGACGCCGAGGATCCTCGACTCGGTCTCCAGGTCGGTGTAGCCCGTGAAGACCGTCTCGCCCAGCGCACGGAACTCGCGATACACGCTGTTGTCGGCGAGTTGGCGCTTGCGCGAACGGGCGTCCGCCTTGGCCCGGGTGCGCTGCTCGAGCATGAGCGCGTCGAATGCCTGGCGATCGACGCTCAGCCCGGCCTCCTCTGCGATCTCCAGGGTCAGATCGATCGGGAAGCCGTATGTGTCGTGCAGCAGGAAGGCCTCGGAGCCGGCGATCGTCGTGCCGCCGGCCTGCTTGGTCTGCGCGACCGAGAGGTCGAGCGTGGTCGTGCCCGCGGCCAGGGTTCGCAGGAACGTCTCCTCCTCGGCGATCGCGTAGGCCGACAGGCGCGGATATTCGGTCTCGAGTTCGGGATAGGCCGCCTTCATCGCATCGCGGGACGCGGCGAACAGCTCCGGGAACGTCGGGCCGTCCACTCCGAGGAGGCGCATCGAGCGGATGCCGCGCCGCATGAGGCGCCGCAGGATGTACCCGCGCCCCTCGTTGGAAGGCGTTACGCCGTCGGAGAGGAGCATGAGCGACGAGCGCACATGGTCCGCGATGATCCGCATCCGCACGTCGTCGCCGTGGTCCGCGCCGTAGCGACGGCCGCTCAGCGCAGCGGCGAGGTCCAGGACCGGGCGCACCTGATCGGTCTCGTACATGTTCTGGACGCCCTGTTTGATGAACGCGATGCGCTCCAGGCCCATGCCGGTGTCGATGTTCTTCTGCGGCAGCTCCCCGACGATGCGGAAGTCGTACTTCGACGCCACGTCGTCGATCGCGTACTGCATGAACACGAGGTTCCAGATCTCGACGTAGCGATCGTCGTCGGTGGCCGGGCCGCCGTCGACGCCGTACGCGGGGCCCTGGTCGAAGAAGATCTCCGAGCACGGACCTGCGGGCCCGGGAAGTCCGGTGCTCCAGTAGTTCGTGTCCTTATCGAGCCGCTGGATGCGCTCTTCGGGCAGCCCGGCGATCTTCCGCCACAGGCTCGCAGCCTCGTCATCGTCCTTGTAGACGGTGACCCACAGGTCCTTGGGGTCGAAGCCGAGGCCCCCGTCGGCCTCCGACGTGGTCAGCAGCTCCCACGCGTAGGTGATCGCACCCTCTTTGAAGTAGTCGCCGAACGACCAGTTGCCGAGCATCTGGAAGAAGGTGCCGTGACGCGGCGTCTTGCCGACCTCTTCGATGTCGTTCGTGCGGATGCACTTCTGGACATCGGCAGCGCGGGGGTATGGCGCGGGCACGACGCCGCTCAGGTATGGGATGAACGGCACCATTCCCGCGACCGTGAACAGCAGGGCCGGGTCGTCGGTGACCAGCGACGCCGACGGCACGATCGTGTGGTCGCGCTCCTCGAAGTAGCGCAGGAATCGGTCGGCAAGCTCGGCGGTCTGCAATGTGAATCCTCGAAAAAGGGCGGCGTCCACTCGGGACACCGCCTGACGGGTGGGTCAGTCGGTGAGCTTCTTGGCGGCGTTCTTGGCCGTGCCGATCGCGTCGGTCGCGGCATCCGCTGCCGTGTCGACGGCGTCCGACGCCGTGCTCTTGAGCGCGTCCACCGCGTCGCTCGCGGTGCTCTTGGCCGAGTCCACCAGGCCGGACATGCGCGCTTCCTGCTCGCGATACGCGTCGCCGATCCGATCGGTGAACTCCGAGATCCGCGCATCGACGTCGGCCAGCACCTCGTGGCCGCGAGGGTCCTTGTTCATGAGGTGCGCGGCGACGAAACCGCCGATCACACCGAGCAGGAACCACAGGAGGTTTCTCATGTCACCACTTCCTCATCCGCAGGGCGCGGCATCCCTCCATCGTAGGCGAGAACGCCGAAGGGCGCCGGGTTGCCCCGACGCCCTTCCTCTCCGCTCGCTGAGCGAGCGGAGCGAGACGAAACGCTGGCGCTAGCGCGCCGCGTAATACTCGACCACGAGCTGGACGTCACCGGTGACGGGGACCTCAGCGCGCTTCGGGCGACGCACGAGACGCGCGTGCAGCTTGTCGAGCTCGACCTCGAGGTAGCCCGGAACCGGGGGCAGGACGTCGGCGTGACCGCCGGCGGCTGCAACCTGGAAGGGCTCGGTGCCCTCGCTCTTGGCCTTGACGTGGATGAGCTGACCCGGCTTCACGCGGAACGACGGGCGGTCGACGGTCTGGCCGTCGACGAGGATGTGGCGGTGCACGACCAGCTGGCGAGCCTGCGCGGTGGTGCGGGCGAAGCCGGCGCGGAGCACGAGGGCGTCCAGGCGCATCTCGAGGAGCTCGACCAGGTTCTCACCGGTCAGGCCCTGGGTGCGACGGGCCTCGTTGAACGTGTTGCGCATCTGCTTCTCGCGGATGCCGTACTGCTCGCGCAGACGCTGCTTCTCGCGGAGGCGGACGGCGTAGTCGCTGTCCTGCTTGCGCTTGGTGCGGCCGTGCTCACCCGGAGCGTACGGACGCTTCTCGAGGTACTTGGCGGCCTTGGGCGTCAGCGGGATGCCGAGCGCGCGGGAGAGACGGACCTTGCGGCGGTCCTGGGACTTCGTGGGCACGGATGTGTCCTTCCAAAACGACATGGCCGCGTCTTTCGCGGCTCATGGACGTATCTCCCGCCGGTCCTGATCGGCGCGCACGTCGGGGCGCACCGGAGGTGTGTGGGGGAAGGAGATACCCGAAAACCATGTTTCGAGCCGGTCTAGCCTATCAGTTCAGGACCCCGACCCCAGAATCCTGCGGATCTTCTCCAGCCGGGCCTGCACATCCCGCTCCTGACCGTGCCCGGTCGGCTCGTAGTAGCGCTTCGAGGACAGCTCGTCGGGCAGATACTGCTGGGCGACCACGCCGACCTCCGAGTCATGCGGGTAGCGGTAGCCCTTGCCGTGGCCCAGGCGCTTGGCACCGGGGTAGTGCGCGTCGCGGAGGTGTGCGGGAACCCGTCCGAACCCGCCTGCTCGCACATCGGCGATAGCCTTGTCGATCGCGAGATACGCGGCGTTCGACTTCGCCGTCGTCGCCAGGTAGGCGGTGGCCTCGGCGAGCGGGATGCGGCCCTCCGGCATCCCGATGAAGGCGACCGCGTCGGCGGCCGCGACCGCGATCACGAGCGCCTGCGGATCGGCGAGCCCGATGTCCTCCGACGCCGAGATCACGAGTCGTCGCGCGATGAATCGAGGGTCCTCCCCCGCTTCGACCATCCGCGCGAGGTAGTGCATCGCGGCATCCACGTCGGACCCGCGGATCGACTTGATGAAGGCGCTGATGACGTCGTAGTGCTCGTCGCCCTGACGGTCGTAGCGCAGGAGCGCGCGGTCCACGGCGTTGGCGACGTGGTCTGCGCTGATCTCGAGCGGCCGGGTGTCGGTGGCCGTGTCGGGATCGGCGTCGTCGTCCGGCGCCGGCTCGGCGAGGGACGCTGCCGCCTCGAGCGCGGTGAGGGCACGGCGGGCGTCCCCCGAGGAGAGGCGCACCAGCGCCTCGCGCGCCTCGGGCAGCAGCGTGACTCCACCGCCGAATCCGCGCGGGTCTGCGATCGCACGGTCGATCAGCATCCCCAGGTCGTCATCGGTGAGGGGCTGAAGGGTCAGCAGGAGCGACCGCGACAGCAGTGGCGAGATCACGGAGAACGAGGGGTTCTCGGTCGTCGCCGCGATCAGCACGACCCAGCCGTTCTCGACGCCCGGAAGCAGGGCGTCCTGCTGCGCCTTCGTGAACCGGTGGATCTCGTCGAGGAAGAGGATGGTGGACTGGCCGTACAGATCGCGCTGGTTCAGCGCCTCCTGCATGACTTCGCGCACATCGCGCACACCGGCGGTGACCGCCGAGAGCTCGACGAAGCGCCTCCCCGACGATCGCGCGATCGCCTGCGCGAGCGTCGTCTTGCCGGTTCCGGGTGGGCCCCAGAGGATCACCGATGCGGCCGCGCCGGTGGAGACATCCGGTCGTGCCAGAAGCACGAGCGGCGAGCCGGATCGGAGCAGATGGGACTGCCCCGCGACCTCGTCGAGCGATGTGGGTCGCATCCGCACCGCGAGGGGCGTCTGCCCCTGGAAGAGTGCGGCGGAGGTCACGGATCAAGGCTAACGGCCGGGTCCGACCATCGGCGCCGGCCCGGGTTTGGCCGCCGACTCGGCGGCCCGTAGGATCAAGCCGCCCGGGTGACCGGGGAGCGAGGGAGGTCCCGTGGCGACGGGTGGAAAGCAGCGCGATTCGCGCGACGGCCGCGAGCGAGCGCGGGTGTACCAGGCCCGTCGGGCGTTCCATGAGAGCCAGGCGAAGCGCCGCACGCGTGACAACGTCATCGCCGGCGTCGGTGGCGGGCTGCTGATCCTCGCTGTCATCGCCGGTCAGGTCGCGTACTTCGTGGCCGGTCCCGGCGCTCCTGCTCCGACTCCCTCGGCGACGCCGTCGTCCACGACCACGCCCGGCCCCAGCGCGACCCCCTCCGCATCCCCGGCTCCGAGTGAGACGCCGGCGGCCACACCGACGCCCACGCCCTGATCGCAACGCGGTGGGGGGCCTCCGCCCTCCGGGGAACCGCTCCGCCCGTACTAGGCTGGGGCCGTCCATCCCCCACAGGCGGCGAGAGCCGCGATGAGGTGCATCCCGTGACTGCTGCAGCAGAGTCCACTCCCGAATCCGCCACTGAATCCGCACCGGAGAACGTGCCCGACGAACCGGGCACGGCCGAGGTCGCTCCCTCCGTCGAGGCGGCCGCGCAACCCGTCGCCGAAGACGAGTCGCCGACGGACGCCCTCGACGAGGTCGTGAGCGAACCCGAAGCGGATGCCGAGCCCGTCGCGGCCGCCGAACCCGCCGCGGATGCCGAGGCCGCGAGCGAACCCGAAGCCGCCGCCGACCCCGCCGGTGATGTTGAGCCCGAAGGCGCGAGCGAACCCGAAGCCGCTGAACCCGCGGCAGACGCTGAGAGCACGCGTCCCGCGCCGCCGGTCCCGACGCCCGTCGCGATTCCCCATGCGCCCTCCCCCGGGCGTCGCCCGGTCGTGCCAACTCCTCCGGTGGATTCGGCGCCCACGGCGTCCGAGCCGGCGGACGCCGAGCCGTGGGGCCGGGTCGATGAGGACGGCACCGTATCGGTGCGCGAGGCGGACGGATGGCGCGTCGTCGGAGAGTACCCCGACGGGACGGCCGACGAGGCGCTCGCCTACTACCAGCGGAAGTTCGCAGACCTCGCCGGCGAGGTCGCCCTGCTCGAGACGCGCTATCGCAGCGGCGGAGCCTCGCCTGCCGACCTGCGCACGACCGCCCGGGCCCTCCACGAGAAGCTCCAGGGCGCGGCAGCAGTAGGCAACCTGGCGGCGCTCGATGCGCGCGTGCTGGCGCTCACCGGAGTCCTGACCGCCGCATCCGAGACGGAGGCGGCCGCCTCGCGGCAGGCCGTCGACGAAGCGGTCAAGGCCCGCACCGAGCTCGTCGAGAAGGCCGAAGCGCTCGCAGCGCGCGATCCGAGAAGCGTGCAGTGGAAGCAGGCATCGGCCGAGCTCGCATCCCTGTTCGACCAGTGGCAGTCGCAGCAGCAGAACGGTCCGAGGCTGCCGAAGTCGACGGGTCAGCAGCTGTGGAAGCGGTTCCGCGACGCCCGCGCGACCGTCGACAAGCACCGCCGCGAGTTCTACGCCGAGCTGGATGAGGCACACAAGGGCGTCCGCGATCAGAAGGCACGCCTGGTGGAGAAGGCCGAAGCGCTCGCCCCGAAGGGCGAGGACGGCATCGCCGCCTACCGCGAACTGCTCGACCAGTGGAAGACCGCGGGACGCGCGGGCAAGAAGGCCGACGACGCGCTCTGGGCGCGATTCAAGGCCGCCGGCGATGCGCTCTACGGGGCGCGCGGCGAACGAGAGGCCGCGGACGCCGAGGCGTCGCGCGAGAAGATCGAGGCCAAGCGTGCCCTCCTCGAGGAAGCCCGCGGGATCCCCGACGAACGCGATCTGGCCAAGGCGCGCAGCGCCCTCACCGCCATCCAGCGGCAGTGGGACGACATCGGCCGCATCTTCCCGCGGGAGAAGGAGCGCGTGCTCGACGACGACCTCCGCCGCATCGAGACCGCCATCCGCAGCCGGGAAGAGACCGACTGGAAGCGCAACAACCCCGAGACGAAGGCACGCGCGAACGACATGACGCGCCAGCTCACCGAAGCGATCGAGAAGCTCGAGGACGAACTGGCGGCCGCGAAGAAGTCGGGCGACAAGGCGGCGATCGCCAACGCGTCCGAGGCGCTCGATGCCCGCCGTGCCTGGTTGAACGCGCTCGGCGGCTGATCCCCACCCGCCTCGCGCTCGGCGAGTTCCGCCGAAGGTTCTCCACAGACCGTCGACGTGCGACCGACCACCACTGTGCATCGGGCACAGTGGCTGTCATGCCCTCACCGTTCCTGTACTTCGCAGACGAGCGGCTCTCCCCCGCAGAGCTGTCCGCCGCGCGGCTCGACGGGCACCTCGTCGAGCTCGGCGACGCGTACATCCCGGCCGACGCGGTCGAGACGCGGGAGCTGCGGGCAGGCTCCCTGCAGGCGCTGCTCGGAGAAACCCTGGCCGCCACCCATCTGAGCGCCGCGTGGGTGCACGGAGCGCTCCCCGAGCCGCCTGCCAGGCACACGGTTCAACGCGCAGTCGCTCGGCGCCTGCACCAGGTGATCGGCCGGCGGCTGCACTATCGCGACCTCTGCGTCGACCCGTCGGATCTGCTCTCGATCAGCCGGGTGTGGATCACCGCACCGGTGCGAACCCTCGCCGACCTCGCACGGGTCGACGACGCGGAGCACGCACGCGCCGCTCGCCTGCTGATGGATGCCGAACCAGGGCTCGCCGAAGAGGCGATCGAATGGCTCGAGACCCACGGGGCGCTCCCCCACAAACGGGCCGCCCTCGCGTTCCTGCGCGCGGTGACCGGCCGGACGGCCGGCGACGTCAGGACGACGTGACGCGGTAGACGTCGTAGACGGCGTCGATCCGCCGCACCGCGTTGAGCACGCGCTCGAGGTGGACGATGTCGCCCATCTCGAAGACGAAGCGGCTCAGAGCCAGGCGGTCGTTCGTGGTCGAGACGGTTGCCGACAGGATGTTGACGTGGTGCTCGCTCAGCACGCGGGTCACATCGCTGAGCAGTCCGGATCGGTCCAGCGCCTCGATCTGGATCTGCACCAGGAACACGCTCTTGGTCGTCGGCGCCCACTCGACCTCGATGATCCGTGCCGGATCCTCCATGAGCGAACTGACGTTCGTGCAGTCCGACCGGTGCACCGAGACGCCGCTGCCGCGCGTGACGAATCCGACGACCTCGTCACCGGGAACGGGCGTGCAGCACTTCGCGAGCTTGACCAGGATGTCGGGAGCGCCGCGGACCAGCACACCGGAATCGCCCCCGCGCGGCTGACGGGAGCGGCCGACGTGCGGGATGTCGATCGGACCCGTCGAAGTGTCGCTGGCGCTCACGAGCGCTGTGACCTTCTCGATCACGGACTGCGTCGAGACATGCCCTTCGCCGACTGCTGCATAGAGCGCCGAGACGTCCTCGTATTTCAGCTGCTGCGCGACCTCGGTGAACGAGTCCTGGCTCATCAGCCGCTGGAGGGGCAGGTTCTGCCGGCGCATCGCCCGCGCGATCGCCTCCTTGCCCTGCTCGACGGCCTCCTCGCGGCGCTCCTTCGTGAACCATCCGCGGATCTTGCTGCGGGCGCGAGTGCTCCTGACGAAGGTCAGCCAGTCCTGGCTGGGTCCGGCATCCGGATTCTTCGAGGTGAAGACCTCGACCACATCGCCGCTCTGCAGCTCGGATTCCAGCGGCACGAGACGACCGTTGACCTTCGCGCCCATCGTGCGATGGCCCACCTCGGTGTGCACGGCGTAGGCGAAGTCGACGGGTGTCGCACCGGTCGGCAGCCCGATCACCCTGCCTTTCGGCGTGAAGACGTAGACCTCCTTCGCGCCGATCTCGAATCGCAGCGAGTCGAGGAATTCGCCCGGGTCGGCGGTCTCGGCCTGCCAGTCCGAGATGTGCGCGAGCCACGCCATGTCGGCATCGACCGACTTCGCGTCGGGCTTGCCGCCGGTGAGGCGCTCCTTGTACTTCCAGTGCGCGGCCACGCCGTACTCGGCCTGCTGGTGCATCTCGTTCGTGCGGATCTGGATCTCGACCGTGCGCCCGCCCGGTCCGATGACCGTCGTGTGCAGCGACTGGTACAGGTTGAACTTTGGGGTGGCGATGTAGTCCTTGAACCGGCCGGGCAGCGGGGTCCACCGGGCGTGGATCGCCCCGAGCACCGCGTAGCAGTCGCGGACGCTCCCGACCAGGATGCGGATGCCGATCAGGTCGTAGATGTCGTCGAACTCGCGACCGCGGACGACCATCTTCTGGTACACGGAGTACAGCTGCTTGGGACGGCCCATCACGCGTCCCCGGATGCGCAGGTCGCGCAGGTCTCCGTCGACTGCTTCGATCACGTTGTGCACGTACTGCTCGCGCTGCGGCGTCCGCTGCTTGACGAGGCTCTCGATCTCGGCGTACAGCTTCGGGTGCAGCACCGCGAAGGACAGGTCCTCGAGCTCGGATTTGATCGTCTGGATGCCGAGCCGGTGCGCCAGGGGCGCGTAGATCTCGAGGGTCTCGGTGGCCTTCCGCTGCGCCTTCTCCGGTGGGACGAACCCCCATGTCCGCGCGTTGTGCAGCCGGTCGGCCAGCTTGATCAGCAGCACCCTGATGTCGCGCGACATCGCGACGATCATCTTGCGGACCGTCTCGGCCTGCGCGCTCTCGCCGTACTTGACCTTGTCGAGCTTCGTGACCCCGTCCACGAGCATCGCGACTTCGTCGCCGAACTCCGCCTTCAGCGTCTCCAGCGCGTAGCCGGTGTCTTCGACCGTGTCGTGCAGGAGTGCTGCGGCGATCGCCTTGGGCCCGAGCCCGAGGTCGGCGAGGATCTGCGCGACGGCGAGCGGGTGGGTGATGTAGGGCTCACCGCTCTGGCGGGTCTGCCCCTTGTGCGCCTCATCGGCGACTGTGTAGGCGCGCTCGATGATCGACAGATCGCCCTTGGGATGGTGCGTGCGCACCGTCCGCAGGAGCTGCTCGACATCGTCGCGCCGGGCGGACCGCGAGAAGATCCGCGGAACCAGGCGGCGCAGCGACGAGGACTGGGCGGGAGGAACGGTCTCGGTCATCCGATTCCTCCCATCCGCAGGAGTTCAATCCTATGCCTGCGGCGCACGGCCCCTCGCGTCGGCGGGTCCCGGTCTCAGACGGGCACTCCCGCCCGCTCGCGTGCGGACAGCGCGCGAGCGTCGCGCGCCTTGACGGCGGGTTCGCGCTCTCGCAGCAGCGAGTACAGCGGCGATGCGACGAACAGCGTCGAGTACGCCGCGACGATCGTGCCGACGAAGATCGCGAGCGAGATGTCGGTGAGGGTCTGGGCGCCCAGCCAGAGCGCGCCGATGAAGAGGATCGCACCGGTCGGCAGGATCGCCACGACCGTGGTGTTGATCGATCGGATCAGCGTCTGGTTGACCGCGAGGTTGACGGACTCGCCGAACGTGCGCCCCGACACCTCTCCGTCCTCGGTCGTGTTCTCCCTGATCTTGTCGAAGACGACGGTCGTGTCGTACAGCGCGTACGACAGGATCGTCAGGAAGCCGATCACGGCCGCCGGCGAGATCTCGAAGCCGCACAGCGCGTAGACGCCGATCGTGATGATGAGGACGTCGAGCAGGCCGATGATCGAGGTGACCGACATCTTCCAGGTGCGGAAGTACAGCGCGAGGATCAGGAAGGTGAGCGCGAGGAAGATCGCAAGTCCCCAGAGCGACTGCCGGGTCACATCGGCGCCCCAGCTCGGCCCGATGAAGGATGCGGTCACTTCGCTGACGGGGACGTCGTACGCCTCGGCGAGCGCGCTCGTGACCTGCAGCGACTCGTCGGGTGTCAGCTGGTCGGTCTGGACTCGGACCGTGCTGTCGCCGACCGTGGTCACCTTGGTGACGGCATCCGGAACGACGGATTGCACGGCCTCGGTGGCGACCGCCTGGTCCGGCGAGGACACGCCCGAGACGGTGAACTGCGATCCGCCGGTGAACTCGATCGAGAACTGGATCGGCCGGAACAGCGGCACCAGCGCGGAGCCGATCACCAGGATCGCCGCGATGATGAACCACAGACGCCGGCGTCCGACGAACGGGAACGAGGTCTTGCCGGTGTAGAGGTCGTTGCCGAACTGGCTCATGGAGCGCATCAGAGCTCTCCCTCCTTGTCGGGCGTGGACGGTTTGCCGGTGTCGGGGACCTTCGTCAGCTCGGCCTGCTTCCGCTCGGCGATCGTCTGACGCCTCTCGGCCTCACCGCGCGACCGTGAGGCGCGACGCTCGGCCTGCGTCTTGGTGGACTGCGCGACCGGCGCCCGGAACTGCGCGCGACCTCGGTAGACCGCGCCGAGCGCGGCCGGATCCATGCCGGAGAGCGGATGCCCGGATCCGAAGAATCTCGTGCGCGCGAGCAGCTGCATGACGGGGTGCGTGAACAGGATGAAGATCATGACGTCGATGACCGTGGTGAGTCCGAGCGTGAACGCGAAGCCCTTCACGGTCGCATCGGCCAGGATGTACAGCACCACGGCAGCCAGGATGTTGATCGACTTCGAGATGTAGATCGTGCGCTTGGCGCGATCCCAGCCGTCCTCGACGGCGCCGGTGATGGACTTGCCGTCGCGCAGCTCGTCTCGGATTCGCTCGAAGTACACGATGAACGAGTCGGCGGTGAATCCGATCGACACGATCAGACCCGCGACACCGGCCAGCGACAGGCGGAAGCCCATGCGCCAGGCCAGGATGCAGATCGTGATGTACGTGAGCACACCCATGACCGCGAGCGACGCGATGATCACCAGTCCGAGCGCGCGGTAGACGATCAAAACGTAGACGGCCACGAGCGCGAGGCCGATGAGTCCGGCGATGAGGCCGATCTGCAGCTGCTGCGATCCGAGCGTGGCCGAGATCGTGTCGGAGCTGACGACTTCGAAGCTCAGCGGCAGCGCGCCGTACTTGAGCTGGTCGGCGAGCACCTTGGCGGTCTCCTGCGTGAAGCTGCCGGTGATGCTCGGGTCGCCGCCCAGGATGATCGCGTTCATCGAAGGCGCCGACAGCACGTACCCGTCGAGCACGAACGCGAACTGGTTCAGCGGCGGGTCGGCGCCGTAGAGGCGCTGGCTGATCTCACCGAACGTCTTGGTGCCGGCATCGTCGAACTTCAGGTTGACCGACCACTGGCCGTTGGTCTGCTGCAGGCCGTAGGTCGCATCGGTGATCGAGGAGCCGTCGAGTTCGACCGGGCCGAGGATGTACTTGACGCTGCCGTCGGCCTCGCACGTGATGAGCGGCTCGTCCTTCGGCGCGTTGGCCGGGTCGTTGGCGGGATCGTCGCAGTCGTACGAGAGGAACTCCGCGTACAGCGCTTCGGTCACCCAGGCCGGGTCGCTTCCGTTGGTCGGCTCCGCGGTGGGTGTGGAGTTGAGCGTCGGATCCGGGGTCGGGTACGGCGTCTCCTTGCCGTCGTCGCCCACGAAGGTGGTGGCCGGCTCGCCGGCGTAGAGCACGGCGCGCAGCTGCAGCTGCGCGGACGCCTCGATCCGCTGCCGCGTCTGCTCGTCGGCCTGTCCGGGGATCTGGACGACGATGTTCTTGCCGCCCTCGGTCGTCACATCGGCCTCGCCGACGCCGGAGGCGTCGACGCGCTGGCGGATGATCGTGACCGCCTGGTTCATCTGGTCTTCGGTCGGCGCGCTGCCGTCGACGGTCTGCGCCTCGAGGATGATCTGCGTGCCGCCCTGGAGGTCGAGCGCGAGCTCAGGGGTCCAGGAGCTCGCCTTGAACACGTAGACGCCGAGTGCGTTGATGCCGAACAGCAGTGCGGTGATGATCAGAAGACCGGTCAGCGCACGCCAGGCATGCCGGACAGGGGTGGATGTCGCCACGGAGGGTCAGCTTTCTGAGAGCCCGGGAAGGGGCGAGCGGGTCAGGCCTTGGGCTTGGTTTCCGGGTCGGTGTCGGGCTCCGCCGTCGGCTCGGTCTCGGTCGCGCGCGACTGGTCGTCGCTGATGGAGCTGATCGAACCGCTGGCGACACCGGCGACGTAGCCGGCCTCGCTGGCTTCCGACTCGATGAATTCGTCCTCGGTCACGGCGCCCTGCGCGGGGTCGACGACGCGGAGGATGGCCTGGCTGTGGACCTTGATCTCGACTCCGGGAGCGATCTGGACGAGCGCGGGCTGGTCGAGGTTGTCGGGGTCGTAGGCGACGATCGTGCCGTACAGGCCGCCCTGCAGCAGGACCTCGGCGCCGGGGACCGTCTGGCGGGCCTTGGCCTCCTGCTCGGTTTTCTGCTTCGCCATGCGGCGGCGCGAGCTCCAGAACATGAAGCCGAGGAGGACGACCAGCAGGATGATGAGGCCGTAGTTGCCGAAGAACGTGGCGATGTCCATGGAGGCGAGAGCACCTTTCGAATCAGGCGCGCGCCGTGGCGGCACTGCCTTGCAGGGAGGGGGTAGGCGAGAGCCTCCAGCGATTATAGATCATCGAATCTGAGCGCCGAGTCGAGGTGGGATGCGCCGAGGTGCGCGAAGGCGGCAGGCATGGCGATCCTCCCCCGCGGCGTCCGACCCATGAAACCGATGCGCACGAGGTACGGCTCGACGACCGACTCGATCGTCTCCGCCTCCTCGCCGACGGCGACCGCCAGTGTGCTCAGGCCGACAGGCCCGCCGCGGAAGCGCCGTACGAGCGCGTCGAGCACGGCTCGGTCCAGGCGATCGAGGCCGATGGAGTCCACGTCGTAGAGGTCGAGGGCCGCGTCGACGGTGGCGGTGTCGCCGCCGCCCCCTCGGACGATCATGAAGTCGCGCACCCGGCGCAGGAGCCTGTTCGCGATCCGCGGGGTGCCCCGCGAGCGCCGCGCGATCTCGGCCCGCGACGGTGCCGGCAGATCGACGGCGAGCATCGCGGCAGACCGCTCGATGACGCGTTCGAGCTCTTCGGGCTCGTAGTACTCGAGATGCGCCGTGAAGCCGAAGCGATCCCGCAGCGGATTGGGCAGGAGCCCCGACCGCGTCGTCGCGCCGACCAGGGTGAACGGCGACAGGTCCAGCGGGATGCTGGTCGCGCCGGCGCCCTTGCCGACCATGATGTCGATGCGGAAGTCCTCCATCGCGAGGTAGAGCATCTCCTCCGCGGATCGCGCCATGCGATGCACTTCGTCGATGAAGAGCACCTCTCCCGGCGTCAGACTCGACAGGAGTGCGGCCAGGTCGCCCGCGTGCTGGATCGCCGGCCCGCTCGACATGCGAAGCGGTCTGCCGCTCTCGTGCGCGACGATCATCGCCAGCGTCGTCTTGCCCAGGCCCGGCGGCCCGGACAGCAGGATGTGGTCGGCGGGACGCTGCTGGATCCGCGCGGCATCCAGGAGCAGCTGAAGCTGACCGCGCACCTTCTGCTGGCCGACGAACTCGGCCAGAGATGTGGGCCTCAGCGCGCCCTCGATCGCGAGCTCGGTCTCGTCGACCGGCTCGTCGGCATCGCGCAGCTCATCCACCGGCATGCTCCTTCCGCGCCGGGCCCAGCGTCGCGAGCGTGAGGCGCAGCAGCGACGGTACGGCTGCGCTCTCGGCGGGAGTCGCGCTCTCGACCGCACTCGTCACGGCCTCCACGGCGGCGCGTTCGCTCCACCCCAGGCCGACGAGCGCCTGCGTGACCTGTGCGGCGACGCCGGGAGCGGCATCCGATCTCGGCGCGCCCGCCGCCCTCGGAGCCACGACCTTGCCGGCGAGCTGCACGGCGATCAGCTTCGCGGTCTTGGGACCGATGCCCGACACGCGCCGGAACGGCGCATCGTCGTCGGCGCCGACCGCCTCGGCGATCTGCGCGACGCTCAGTGCCGCGAGGACGCCCAGGGCGGACTTCGGCCCCACGCCGGTGACTCCGAGCAGTTGGGTGAAGACGATCAGTTCGTCGCGGCTCTCGAACCCGAAGAGCGAGAGGGCGTCCTCGCGCACGATCAGGCTGGTGTGCAGATGAACCTCATCCCCGACGTTCGTCGCATGGGCGACGTGCGGCGTGACTGCGACCGTCAGCCCGACTCCCCCGACCTCGATGACGAGCGAGTCCGAATCGACGTGGGCGGCACGACCGCGCAGCGAGGAGATCATGCGACGAGCCTAGAACGCGGTTCGCAGTTTTGTTCGACCGACACACTCATCGACGGGCGAGACGTTCGGCATCCGCCCAGGCGCGCTGCGCCGGCGTCAGCGCCCCGCCCGCGGGTGCCTGAGCGCCCCCACCGCGCCACGCGTGGCAGAGCGCCAACGCGAGCGCATCGGCCGCGTCGGCCGGCTGCGGAACCTCGTCCAGTCGCAGGATTCGCGCGATCATCGCCTGGACCTGCCGCTTGTCCGCCGCGCCGTACCCCGTCACGGCCGCCTTGACCTCGGTCGGGGTATGCGTCGTGGCGAGCAGGCCCCGCTCGCCGGCGATGAGGAGCGCGATCCCGCTCGCCTGCGCGGTACCCATCACGGACTGGCGATTGTGCTGGGAGAAGACGCGCTCGACGGCCACGACCGAGGGGTGATGCTCGTCGATCACCGCGCGGATCCCGGCCGCGATCGTGGCCAGCCGGCGCTCGATGGGCTCACCAGGATCGGAACGGATCACACCGACGTGCACGAGGGTCGCGGACCGGTCGCGCGCGACATCGACCACGCCGACACCGCAGCGGGTCAGGCCGGGGTCGATGCCGAGTACGCGCAGGGCTGCCATCACTCCACGCTAGGCGGGGGGCGGTGGCACTCGGGTGCGGCGCGCCCTACTCGTCGGTCTCGAGCTCCGCCTGGACGTCTGCGGACAGATCGAAGTTGCTGTACACGTTCTGCACGTCGTCGCTGTCTTCGAGCGCATCGATGAGGCGGAAGACCTTGCGGGCCGTGTCGGCGTCGACCTCCACCTTGAGAGACGGCACGAATTCGACGTCCGCCGACTCGTAGTCGATGCCCGCGTCCTGGAGTGCAGAGCGGACCGCGACCAGCTCGGAGGCATCCGTGATCACGCCGAACCCGTCGCCGTGCGGCTCGATCTCCTCCGCGCCGGCATCGAGCACCGCCAGCATCAGGTCGTCCTCGGACGCGTTCTCGGATGCCACGACGATGACGCCCTTGCGGTGGAAGTTGTAGGCGACGCTGCCCGGGTCGGCCATGGTGCCGCCGTTGCGCGTCATGGCGGTTCGCACCTCCGCGGCGGCGCGGTTGCGGTTGTCCGTCAGGCACTCGATGAGCAGTGCGACGCCGTTCGGCCCGTAACCCTCGTAGAGGATCGTCTGGTAGTCGACGGACTCGCCGGTCAGGCCCGCACCGCGCTTGATGGCCCGGTCGATGTTGTCGTTGGGGACCGAGGTCTTCTTCGCCTTCTGGACGGCATCCACCAGCGTGGGGTTGCCCGAGAGGTCGGCACCGCCGATCTTGGCTGCGACTTCGATGTTCTTGATGAGCTTGGCGAACGACTTGGCACGGCGCGAATCGATGATCGCCTTCTTGTGCTTCGTGGTCGCCCACTTGGAGTGGCCGGACATGCCTTCAGTTTACGTGCCGTGCCCGACGCCGCACGCCGGGATCAGCCGTCGGCGATCTTGTGCAGCGTGCGCAGATTGCGGTTCGTCGTCGACGAGCGGTACGCCTTGCGCGCGAGCAGCTTGCCGAACGCCGTGTCGACGGTCGTGCCCTTGACCGGATTCCAGTAGATGACGCCGTCGCCGCGGGAGACCGGGTCGGCGTCGCCGTCGAAGGATGCCGCCGCCTCGATCAGCTCGTCCAGCACCGCGTCGTCCGAGCCGAAGATCACCCAGGGCTGACGCTCGGAGTCGGCCGCATCGAACGGGAAGGCTTCGATGGCCTTCTCGACCTCTGCGCGCGTGACCAGGACGATCCATGCGTCGTAGCCGAATCGCTCCCAGAGCGCCGTCTCGATCGAGCGCTTGAGCGTCGCGCGCGCTGACGGGGCGGCATCCGTCTCGAAGGAGACGTTCCCGCTGGCGAGCACGGTTCGGACCGCGCTGAAGCCCAGCGCGCCGGTCATCAGCGCGGCCAGGTCCGCATTGCGGATCGTCACTCCCCCGACATTGACTCCGCGCAGCAGCGCGACCCACGCGGTCATCGGCTCAGAGGGCGAATTCGAAGCCGAACCGCGACGACAGCAGCGCGACGAGGTCGCGCGGCACCTTGCTCAGATACGCCGGCGCCGGCACCAGGCTCTCGGCCGCGCCGATGAACGGGAAGTACACGGGGCCCTCGGTGGACGCTTCGATCGAGTCGCGGATCGCGACGATGTCCCCGCCGATCCGACGCAGACCGGTCAGGGTGATCGGGGAGGCCAGCCGGAGGGTGTCGCTGACCGGCATGCGCCAATGGGGCATCAGCTCACCGTGGCGAGCCGTCGTCGACTCGCCCATCGGGCCGAGCACGCGTCCCCATGCGGCGATGCCGGGCATGGTGAGCGTCCGATCCCAGACGAAGAGGGTGTCGCCCGGTTCGGTGCAGCCGACCAGTTCGTGCGACCACTCGAACCGGCGGTCCGGCGACGCCTTCGGCGCGCTGAGCGCGTCGCCCACGATGCCGCGAGAAGGGGCGATCATCCAGTACCGCTCTTCTGGGCGGTCGTGCCACCACTCGTTGATGGTCATGTCAGAAATCTAGCCGCTGAGCCCACGAGCGTCAGGCGGCGCGCACCGTGTCGAGGAACAGCTCGTGAAAACGACGCTCACCGGTGACCTCGGGGTGGAACGAGGTGCCGAGAAGCGTCGGCGTGCGCACCGCGACGATGCGACCGTCCGCGAGGCGCGCGACCGTCTCGACCCCCGACCCGGCGTCCAGCACGAGCGGCGCGCGGATGAACACCGCGTGGACCGGCGGCTCTCCGAGCACAGGGACATCGAGGTCGGTCTCGAACGAATCGAGCTGGTTCCCGAAGGCGTTGCGCTGCACGGTCACATCGAGTCCGCCGAAGGTCTGCTGTCCGTCGATCCCGTCGGTGATGCGGTCGGCGAGCAGGATGAGTCCTGCGCACGTGCCGTAGATCGGCATCCCCCCGGCGATCGCGTCGCGGAGGGGCTGCTGCATGCCGAACGCGCGCGACAGCTTGTCGATCACGCTCGACTCGCCCCCCGGGATCACCAGGCCGTCCACCGCCGAGAGCTCGGACGGGCGTCGCACGAGGTCCACGTCGGCCCCCAGGTCGGAGAGGACGCGCGCGTGCTCGCGGACGTCGCCCTGCAGCGCGAGGACGCCGACGCGGGGGCGCTTGGACACGCTCAGCGGCCGGCTACCAGCCGCGCTCGGCGAGCCGGTGCGGGGCTGCGAGGTCGGTCACGTTGATGCCGACCATCGCCTCGCCGAGACCGCGGGAGACATCGGCGATGACCTTCGCGTCGTCGTAGAACGTGGTGGCCTTCACGATCGCGGCGGCGCGCTCCGCGGGGTTGCCCGACTTGAAGATGCCGGACCCGACGAAGACGCCGTCGGCGCCGAGCTGCATCATCATCGCGGCGTCGGCCGGGGTGGCCACACCGCCGGCGACGAACAGCACGACCGGCAGCTTGCCGGTCTCGGCGATCTCGGCGACGAGCTCGTACGGAGCCTGCAGCTCCTTGGCCGCGACGTACAGCTCGTCCTTGGTCAGGGAGCGGAGGACGTTGATCTCGCCGGAGATCTTGCGGATGTGCTTCGTGGCCTCGGACACGTCGCCCGTGCCGGCCTCGCCCTTGGAGCGGATCATCGCCGCGCCCTCGTTGATTCGACGCAGCGCCTCGCCGAGGTTGGTCGCACCGCACACGAACGGGACGGTGAACTTCCACTTGTCGATGTGGTTGACGTAGTCGGCGGGCGAGAGGACCTCGGACTCGTCGATGTAGTCCACGCCGAGCTCCTGCAGCACCTGCGCCTCGACGAAGTGGCCGATCCGGGCCTTGGCCATCACCGGGATCGACACGGACGAGATGATGCTCTCGATCATGTCGGGGTCGCTCATCCGCGACACCCCGCCCTGCGCGCGGATGTCGGCGGGGACGCGCTCGAGCGCCATCACCGCGACTGCTCCGGCATCCTCCGCGATCTTGGCCTGCTCGGCGGTGACGACGTCCATGATGACGCCGCCCTTGAGCATCTCGGCGAGTCCGCGCTTGACGCGACTCGAACCGTGCTGGGCGGCCTGGGGCGAGGAGGTGGTGCTGTCAGTCATAATGATCGATTCTACTGGGGCTCGGATGCCGCTCCTGCCGCGGCGGCGAGCCACCCGCGGTCCGCTGGACCGGGGTGTCGAGCGATGCGGTCAGGAGTTCCAGGCGTCGGCCACGGTGCGGCGCACATCGCCCAGAAGCTGCGGCAGCGCCTTGGTCTTCGCGATGATCGGGAAGAAGTTCGCGTCGGCCCGCCAGCGCGGAACGATGTGCTGGTGGAGATGCCCGTCGATCCCGGCGCCCGCGATGTGACCCTGGTTCATGCCGATGTTGAACCCGTCGCATCGGGACACGGAGCGGAGTACGCGCATGCCCTGCTGCGTGAGCGCCGCGATCTCGGCGACCTCCTCGGCGGTCGCCTCGTCGTAGTGCGAGATATGCCGATAGGGGCACACGAGCAGATGGCCGGAGTTGTACGGGAACAGGTTCAGCAGCACGAACGCCGTCGTGCCGCGAGCGACGATCAGCGCATCCTCGTCGGACATCCCGGGCGCCGCGCAGAACGGGCACGCGTCGCGCAGCGGCTCCGGCCCGGCCTGGATGTACGCCATCCGGTGCGGCGTCCACAGCCGCTGGAACTCGTCGGGGACGCCTGCCAGGGTGGCGGCGTCGATGAGCTCATCGCTCACAAGCCCCTCGACGCGCTCCGCTCGCTCAGGGACCGGGATCTCGCTCACGCGAGATCCTCTGCGGTGTTCACCAGCGCCCGCGTCGCGATCGCTCCGGTGATCCGGCGGACTGCGTCCTCGATGGGCACGCCGTTCTCCTGCGTGCCGTCACGGAAGCGGAAGGAGACCGTGCCACCCGCGCGATCCTGCTCCCCCGCGATGAGCTGCAGGGGCACCTTGTGGGTCGTGTGGGTGCGGATCTTCTTCTGCATCCGGTCGTCGCTGTGATCGACCTCGGCGCGGACGCCGGCGCGGGTGAGCTTGACGATGACCTCATCGAGGTAGTCGTAGTACTCCTCCGCAACGGGGATGCCGACGACCTGCACGGGCGCCAGCCACACCGGGAAGGCTCCCGCGTAGTGCTCGAGCAGGATCGCGAAGAAGCGCTCGATCGAGCCCATCAGGGCGCGGTGGATCATCACCGGGCGCTTCTTGATCCCGTCCCGGTCGGTGAACTCGAGATGGAACCGCTCGGGCAGGTTGAAATCGAGCTGCACGGTCGACAGCTGCCAGGTGCGCCCGATCGCGTCCTTGACCTTCAAGTCGATCTTGGGGCCGTAGAACGCGGCCTCGCCCGCGACCTCGGTCAGTTTGAGCCCGCTGGCCAGGGCGACGCGGCGCAGCGCGTCGGTGGCCTCTGCCCAGTGCGCCTCGTCGCCGATCCACTTCGACTTCTCGTCGTCGCGCATCGACAGCTCGAGCTCGAAGTCGCTCAAGCCGAAGTCGCGCAGGAGCGACAGGACGAATTCGAGCACCTCGGCGACTTCGCCCTCGAGCTGCTCGGGTGTGACGAACAGGTGCGCATCGTCCTGTGTGAAGCCGCGCACGCGGGTGAGCCCATGCAGTGCCCCGGAGAGCTCGTTGCGGTACACGGTGCCGTTCTCGGCGAGGCGCATGGGCAGATCGCGGTAGCTGCGGGCGCGCTCGCGATAGATCAGGATGTGCATCGGGCAGTTCATCGGCTTCAGGTAGTAGTCGACGCCCTGCTTGGTGATCGCGCCGTTCTCGTCGCGCTCCTCATCCATGCGGATCGGCGGGAACATGCCCTCCGCATACGTCACGAGGTGGTTGGACTCGATGAACAGGTCCTTCTTGGTGATGTGCGGGGTGTACACGTAGGTATAGCCGGCAGCGCGGTGACGATGCAGCGCGTGCTGCTCCATCTCCTGACGGACGATGCCGCCGCGGGGGTGCCACACCGACAGTCCCGAGCCGATCTCGTCGGGGAACGAGAACAGGTCCAGCTCCTTGCCGAGGCGCCGGTGGTCGCGCTTGGCCGCTTCCTCGAGCCGCTGCTGGTGGGCCCGCAGGTCTTCCTTGGTCGGCCAGGCGGTGCCGTAGATGCGCTGCAGCTGCGGGTTCTTCTCGCTTCCGCGCCAGTATGCGGCGGCGATGCGGGTCAGCGCCCAGCCGTTGCCGATCATCCGCGTGTTCGGGAGGTGAGGGCCGCGGCACAGGTCCTTCCAGACGACCTCGCCGTCCCGGTTGACGTTGTCGTAGATCGTGAGCTCGCCGGCACCGACCTCGACGTTCGCGCCGTCCGCGTACTCGCCGGCCGCCGACCCTGTCGAGGAGGCACCCTTGAGCCCGATGAGCTCGAGCTTGAACGGCTCGGCGGCGAGCTCGACACGCGCCTCATCATCGGTCACGACGCGACGGACGAATCGCTGGCCCTCCCTGATGATGCGCTGCATCTCCTTGTCGATGGCCTTCAGGTCCTCCGGTGTGAAGGGCTGCTCCACCCCGAAGTCGTAATAGAACCCGTCGGTGATCGGCGGTCCGATCCCGAGGTTCGCCTGCGGATCGATGCGCTGCACCGCCTGTGCGAGCACGTGCGCGGCCGAGTGGCGCAGGATCGCGAGACCGTCGGCGCTGTCGATCGTCACCGGCTCGACGGCATCCGTCTCCGCGACGACCGTCGCGAGATCCTTCAGTTCGCCGCCGACGCGCATTGCGACGACGGAGCGATCGGGGAAGAGGGCGAATCCGTCGGCGGGATAGGTCACGTCCGACGGAGGGATGACGTCAGTCACGGAACACTCCAGTGGGTGGCTCGGATCAGGGTGGCTCAGCTTCGGACGCGCAGGGCGTCCCGCCCGCTCAGGCGCCGAGCGTTCGCGTGCCGACGGAAGCGACGACGGTCGCATTCGGCAGCTGGCGCAATCCCATGCAGCACAGTCTAACCGCCGGGCGCGACCGCGCCGCTGGGACCTGGGGAGCCCTGCGGCGGATCATGCAGGCATCAAGAAGCGGTGGTGGTGCCGGACGCGGGGCTCACATTCCAGGGTACGAACGCGTTCGGCACGCCCTCGAGCGACTTGGCGAGCTCGGGGAAGTGCCGCAGTAGGACCGTGATCATCGTGTTGTCGGCGATCCACTGCAATCCCGTCCTGGTGTAGTACTCCTCCGTGTAGCAGTCGGTGAGGAAGCGGTCGCTCTTGAGCCGGCGGCTGGCCATCAGGATGAACACGCGGAAGGCGGTGTCGCTGAACCCGAAGCCCTTCGGCGGCGTCTCGGCGTGCATGCCGATCTGCAGGTCGACCTGCTCGACGTCCCCGCCGTACATCTCCGCGAGCTCTGCGGCCCACACCGGATCGTCGGTCAGCTCCTCGAACGTCTCGGCGGGCTTGAGGTGCAGACGCCGCCGGAACTGGTTGTAGCGGGGCACCCCGCGCTCGCGGTCGCGCATGATGTCGAGCGCGGCGAGGTCGAGCCGAAGGCCGTCCTGGAGTGTGAGGTCCTGCATCCATCGGGGGAAGTTGTGCAGCACCACCGCACCCGGATGCTGGATGCCGAACGAGTACCAGAGGTCGGAGACCTTCGCTCCGCTGGTGAGCACACGATGCGCGTTGAGCAGGATGATCTCCTCGAAGTCCATCGAGTCGACCAGGGCGTCGTCGGCGAGGGCGTGCACCTCGAGTGTGTCGGGCAGCAGGTTGTGCAGCCGGTACACCGCGGCGAACTCCTCGGTCAGCTGGTACGGCGCGCCGTGGTGGTCGAAGTGCGACCCGGGGATGCCGCTGATCACGTCGCTGGAGCTGATCCGCCCCCACCGGCGGTGCACCTTCTCCCCCGCCATGCCCCACCAGTTCGCGCGCATCGCGACCTTCAGCACGGGGTGGGCGATGATCGCGGGCGTCCACTCGACCGTGTGGATCTTCGCCAGGAGCGCAGAGTTGATCAGCTGCGCCGTGCCGAACAGCTCGTCTTCGCTCATCGCGGGGTGGTCGCGCTTGAGCCGGTCGCAGATCGCGTTGTGCTCGAGCGTGAACAGGGTGTGCAGCAGTCCCAGGCCGACCCACCAGTTCTCGCTGAATCCGGTGAGGGCGACGCCGGTGGCCGGATCGAGCGGCAGCTGGCCGTCCTTGAGGACGAGCTTGCCGTCCACGCCCGTCCGGATCTCCGCTCGCCGCTCGGGAGTGATCCCGTAGATCGAGGATGCGTCCCACCAGTGCGTCTGGCTGTTGATGTACGTCGCCGGCAATCCGTCGTCCGCGGCGACCCTTGTCGTGTCCTGTTTGGTCAGCGGGATGCGCATCGGGGTCTCGAACCAGTCATCCCCCTCCTCGAGCGGGATCTCGACCGCCGCTTCGGTTTCGCGGCCGTGCGCGAACCAGTCGTGGGTCTGGAATTGGATCCACGCCGCGGCGAGGAGGTTCAGCGATGTCGCGGGCGTGAACTCCTCGCGGCGCATGAGCTTCCTGCTGATCTCACGCGGACTCGGCGTCATGATCGCAGGGGCTTCGGCGGGCCACGCATCGGCCAGCGGCACGTTCCGGGCGAAGCGGGTGCCCGCGCGCCCCATGTCGGGATCGCCCAGGTCGTTGTAGGAGCCGTCGGCGGTGCGGAATCGCCGCACCCCGTCGGCCAGGGTGTCGGGGGTCGCCGCCGGTGACCGGTGCGGGTCACCGGGGGTCCGCGTGTCGATCAGATTGGACTCGCGCAGCTGTTCGCGCAGTGCGATGAGGTTGAGCAGGCCGAGGACGAACGGCAGCCTGTGCCACGGCCGAGTGCGGTTCACCCGCGCGAAGTACGCGGTCGATGCCCGATCGAACAGTGAAGGCTTGCTCACGTCGTCTCCCGCTCGATGGGTGGCGCAACCATTGGGACCTGCCCGAATACTAGTGATGCACCCCGGGCGCGGGCCATCACGGCGACGAGGCCGCGCGCCGGTGCTCTGATACGTCGATGCTGCTCAGAAGTGCTTGAGCGCCTCCCGGCGACTCAGCGGGCTGAGCTCGTGCGTCCCTGCGTACTGGCGGACCCAGTCCGGATCGACGCGCGCGAACTCCCGCAGGGCCCAGCCGATCGCCTTGCGGATGAAGAATTCCCGGTCGGCGAGGTTCGGGTCGATCACGTCGGCGAGCAGATCGCGGTCGACGCGTTCTCGTCTGCCGAGCTGCGAGATGATCGCGATGCGCCGGATCCACAGGTCCTCATCCGTGCTCCACCGCCGCACGAGGGCGGCCGTGGCGACCGGTTCGCGGTCGTGCAGCGCGGCGAGACGATGCGCGAGCTCATCCGTGTAATCCCACCACCGGCCGGTGCGCACCATGTGCTCGATCAGGGGCACGATGCGAGAATCCGCGGATGCCGCAGGCAGGGCGAGCAGCGCCATCGCGGCGTACCGCTCCTCCCGGTGTGCCGCAGCGTCCCAGAGTGAGCGCGCAGCATCCTGCAGCACGGCGGAGTCGGTCGCTCCCGCGGATTTCGCGGCGGTGCGGGCGATGCGGCGTGCCTCGGGGACAGGCACGCCGTAGAACGGCATCGCCGACTTCATGTACGCCTGCTGGCCCCGAGCCCGCTCGGGGTCCGCCTGGACGGCGAGAGCGTCGCGGATCCGGGCCGTCAGCGCGGCCGCATCACCGTCTGGGCGGGTCGGCATACGTCTCACGCTAGCGGTCACGGAACGCAGAAAACCCCCGGAATTCCGGGGGTTCTGCTGTGCGCGATACTGGGATCGAACCAGTGACCTCTTCCGTGTCAGGGAAGCGCGCTACCGCTGCGCCAATCGCGCCCGTACGGGCTATTGAGTTGAGAGTGGAGGTGGCGACGGGATTCGAACCCGTGTAAACGGCTTTGCAGGCCGGTGCCTAGCCGCTCGGCCACGCCACCGTGTGGATTGACCCCACGTGCCGTGATCTCCCTGAGAGGAGATCCCTGCACTCGAGCGGATGACGAGACTCGAACTCGCGACCCCAACCTTGGCAAGGTTGTGCGCTACCAACTGCGCTACATCCGCGTTCCCCGGATTGCTCCAGGCGCGTGAACGACTTTAGCCGATGAATTCTGACTCGCCAAACCAGTGCAGACCCTCGCGTGTCACACTCGCACCGGTTCGCTCGGGCCGGAGCCATCCGGTAAGATCGAGACTCGGCCCCGCAGGGCCACGGGCGATTGGCGCAGTTGGTAGCGCGCTTCCTTCACACGGAAGAGGTCATCAGTTCGAGTCTGGTATCGCCCACCACCTCAGTTGCCGACAGCCCAGCCGTATCTCCGGTGCAGCGCGTCTGCGACCCGCACGAACCGTTCCAGATCCAGGGCCGAAGCCTCACGCCGCATCCCGGACGCGTGCACGCTGTACAGCTGCTCGATGTCCACCCATGAGGGTCGTCCCTGTGAGTCCCACGCGCCTGCGCCGATGCTCAGGAAGTCGCGGTCGCCGTCATGCGACTTGCTCGTCAACCGCACCGCGAAGACCCGCTCCGCATCTTGGCGGCCGATCACCAGCACCGGACGGTCCTTGCCCCGTCCGTCGTTCTCTGCGTACGGAACCCACGTCCAGACGATCTCGCCGGCATCGGGGTCGCCGTCGTGCAGTGGCGCGTAGGTGATCCGCAGCGCGTCCGGTCCAGGCGGGGCGACCTCGGTCGTCGCGGCCGATCCGGCGCGCCCGGTGTGGTCGGCACGCGTCGGATCGCTCGCGTCTCCTGCACTGACCGATGCCGGTGCCGATCGGGCCGAGCCGAACAGGCGCGAGAGCGCTCCGATGATTCCCTTGCCCTCCGCCACAACATGACCCTACCGAGGCCGCGGAGACGGCAGGAGGCCCCGCGACCGAAGTCGCGGGGCCTCCTGTGCTGTGTGCTGCGGGACCTACGCCTTCGCGTCGGCGAGGACGTAGCCCTCTTCGCCGTGCACGATGGTGTCGATGCCGGCGATCTCGTCCTCGTTCTTGACGCGGAAGCCGATCGTCTTCTGGATGATCCAGCCGATCACATACGCGAGTACGAACGAGTAGATCAGGACCGAGAAGGCCGCGATCGCCTGAACGAGCAGCTGCGTGGCGCTGCCGCTGTAGATGAGGCCGGTGCCGTTGGCGAAGAAGCCCAGGTACAGCGTTCCGATGAGACCGCCGACGAGGTGGATGCCCACGACATCGAGCGAGTCATCGAAGCCCCACTTGAACTTCAGCTCGATCGCCAGCGCGCAGACCGCACCGGCGATGAGGCCGAGCACGATCGCCCAGATGGGCGTCAGGAACGCACATGCGGGAGTGATCGCGACGAGACCCGCGACGGCACCCGAGGCGGCGCCCACCGAGGTCGGCTTGCCGTCCTTGAGCTTCTCGACGACCAGCCACGCGAGCAGCGCCGCCGCGGGAGCGGCGAGCGTGTTCACGAAGGCGAGCGACGCGGCGTTGTCCGCTGCGAGCTCGGAACCGGCGTTGAAGCCGAACCAGCCGAACCACAGGAGGCCGGCGCCGAGGAGGACGAAGGGCGGGTTGTGCGGGACGTGCACGCCCTTCTGGAAGCCGACGCGCTTTCCGAGGACGAGGGCGAGCGCGAGGGCCGCAGCACCCGCGTTGATGTGGACCGCGGTGCCACCGGCGAAGTCGAGCGCGCCGACGCCGAACCACGTCTGCATGCCGTACGTGATCCAGCCGCCGTAGGCGAAGCTGCCGTCCTCGGCCAGGCCGAAGTTGAACACCCAGCTCGCGACCGGGAAGTACACGACCGTCGCCCAGATCGCGGCGAAGATGATCCACGCCCCGAACTTGGCACGATCGGCGATGGCGCCCGAGATGAGCGCGACCGTGATGATCGCGAAGGTCGCCTGGAACGCGACGAACGCGAGCGGTGGGTACGCGGCGCCCTCGGGGGTGACGAGCAGGCTCGACAGGCCGAACTCGGCCGGGTCGATCGTCCAGGGGAACTGGATGGTGCCGGCCGCAGTGGTCGGGAAGGCGATCGCGTAGCCGTAGAGGACCCAGAGGACCCCGATCAGGCCCATCGCGCCGAAGCTGAGCATCATCATGCTGATGACGCTCTTTGCCTTGACGAGACCGCCGTAGAAGAAAGCGAGTCCTGGAGTCATCAACAGGACAAGTGCTGCTGCTATCAGGATGAATGCTGTATTGCCTTGATCCATCTCGAAATGAACCTCTCTGCAGGGACGCAGGGTAAGAGCGTCGGGTCGTCCCAGTGTCGAGGGTGCGGGTTTCCTCCGGCGGCGAGAGTGTGTTTCGCGTGTGTTACACGACCCCCGCTGAGGTAAACATCACGTTTCCGGATGCCGAGAGCATCACGCGGATCCCGCCGCGCTCGGGTGATCGGAGCTAGTCGAGCGTCGATGCGACGAGACGGGAAACGGCCCGCAGGTACTTCTTGCGGTAGCCACCCGCGAGCATCTCATCGGGGAAGACCAGATCGAGGGTCTCGCCGGTCGCGCGGATCGGCAGCTGCGCGTCGTACACCCTGTCGATGAACGCCACGAAGCGCAGCGCGGCGGACTGATCGGTCAGGGGTGCGACCTCGCGCAGCCCGACCATCGCCAGGCCATCGATGAGCCGGATGTAGCGCGACGGGTGAACGGTCGCGAGGTGGGCCACCAGCTCGGAGAACCCGTCGTCCGAGACCAGACCGCGGGTCGCGGCATCCGCGATCGTCGCTTCGTAGTCGGCCTGACTCAGCACCGCGGCATGGCCGTCCAGCGCGCGATGGCGGTAGTCGGTGCCGTCGATGCGCAGCGTCTCGAAGCTCGCCGCCATCGCATGGATCTCGCGCAGGAAGTCCTGCGCGGCGAACCTGCCTTCGCCGAGGGCGTTCGGCGGCGTGTTCGATGTCGCGGCCAGACGTGTTCCGGAAGAGACGAGCTCGCCGAGCAGCCGGGTCATGACCATGGTGTCGCCGGGATCGTCGAGTTCGAACTCGTCGATGCAGAGCAGATCGGCGCCGCGGAACAGCTCGACCGTGTTCTGGTAGCCGAGTGCTCCGACGAGCGCGGTGTATTCGATGAAGGAGCCGAAGTACTTCCGCCGGACCGGCATCGCGTGGTAGATCGCCGCGAGCAGGTGGGTCTTCCCGACTCCGAACCCGCCGTCGAGGTAGACACCCGGCTTGAGCTCCGGTCCCTTCTTGGCACGGCGGAAGAAGCCGCTCTTTACCTCGGTGCCCGCCAGCCCGGCGAACGCCATCAGCGTGGCCTTGGCCTCCTGCTGCGACGGGAAGGCCGGGTCGGCGCGGTAGGACTCGAAGGTCGCGTCCGCGAACTGCGGCGGAGGCACGAGGGATGCGACCATCTCGGCCCCCGAGATCTGCGGTGCGCCCTCAGTGAGGTGGACGATCCCGGTACGGGTCGCGGTGGGTGTCATCCTGCTGATCCTGTGTCGCCGTCTTACAGAGTGGGTGCGCTCCCCCACCCGGGAATCTAGGGTCGAAGGGACGGTCCAACCCTACGCCGTCGCTTCCGCCATCCTGACCCGAGGAGCAGCCGGTGTCCGTCGATCTCGACACGTCATCCCCCAAGTTCGCCGAATACTCCGAGCCGGGGCGTCTCGTCACCACGGACTGGCTCGAGGCACGCCTCGGGCAGCCCGGGCTCGTCGTCGTCGAGTCCGACGAGGATGTGCTGCTGTACGAGACCGGGCACATCCCCGGCGCGGTGAAGGTCGACTGGCACACCGAGCTGAACGATCCGGTGGTGCGCGACTACGTCGACGGCGAGGGCTTCTCGGCCCTGCTGAGCCGCAAGGGCATCGCGCGCGATGACACCGTCGTGATCTACGGCGACAAGAACAACTGGTGGGCGGCGTACGCTCTGTGGGTCTTCTCGCTGTTCGGTCACGAGGACGTCCGGCTCCTCGACGGCGGCCGCGACAAGTGGATCGCCGAGGGCCGCGCGCTGACGACCGACCCGACGACGCGCGAGGCCACGCGATACCCGGTGATCGAGCGCGACGACAGCACCATCCGCGCCTACAAGGACGACGTGCTCGCCCACCTCGGCAACCCCCTGATCGATGTGCGCTCGCCCGAGGAGTACGACGGTTCGCGCACCTCCGCGCCTGCCTATCCCGAGGAGGGCGCGCTCCGCGCCGGGCACATCCCCTCGGCGAAGAGCGTGCCGTGGGCGCGCGCGGTCGCCGCCGACGGCGGATTCAAGCCGCGTGCCGAGCTCGACGCGATCTACCGGGGCGAGGTCGGACTCCAGGACGGCGACGAGATCGTCGCGTACTGCCGCATCGGCGAGCGCTCCAGCCACACCTGGTTCGTGCTGCAGCACCTTCTCGGCTTCGAGAACGTCCGCAACTACGACGGCTCGTGGACCGAGTGGGGCAGCGCCGTGCGCGTCCCGATCGTGACGGGCGCGGAGCCCGGCGCCGTACCGGCCTGATCGCCGCCGAAGCGCCGCGGCTCCCTGCCCACCGGCCGGCAAGGCGGGTCCGCGGAGCCTTCGGCGTGGGAGGATTGATGCGATGACCACCCACGTGCTGCCCGATTCCCTCGCCGAGATCCGCGACGAGTTCCTCGAGCTTCCCGAGGCGGACCGGCTGCTGCTGCTGCTCGACTTCGCCAACGAGCTCCCGCCTGTTCCGGCGCGCTACGACGGGCACCCGGAGCTGTGCGAACGGGTCGTCGAATGCCAGTCCCCCGTGTACATCGTCGTCGATGTGGATGAGGACGGCCTGGTCGCGATGCATGCGACCGCGCCGAAGGAAGCGCCCACCACCCGTGGCTTCGCGAGCATCCTCGTGCAGGGGCTCACCGGACTCACGCCTGATGAGGTCCTCGCGATCCCCGAGGACTTCCCGCAGAGCATCGGGTTGACGCGCGCCGTCTCGCCCCTGCGGATCAGCGGGATGACGGGCATGCTGATGCGGGCGAAGCGCCAGGTCGCGGCCAAGCGCGCAGCCTGATCTCAGCTCGCCAGACCCTGCCGCTCCAGCCAGCGGCGGATGCTGTCGCTCCAGCGCTCCTGGTCGTAATTCCACAGCTTGGTGTGTCGTGCGACTTCGAACACCTGCATCTCCACGAGATCGGGGCGCGCGACCACGAGGTCGTGGGATGCGTCGGACGGCACGAATCCGTCGTCGTCGGAGTGCAGGATCAGGATCGGATGCCGCAGCTCGCCCGACCGCGAGACCGCATCGAGCCGGTCGAACGGGATCGCGGCACCGGCACCGGTCATCGGGGTCGCCCACTCCGTCTGCAGCGCCCCGATCGCGAGCCCCGTCACGGCGGCGGGCAGGCGCATGAGCTTCGCCTGGTAGCCCAGTACGACGCGCCAGTCCACGACGGGCGACTCCAGGATCAACCCGGCGATCGCATCGCGATGCGCCGAGTTGAGCTCGAGCTGCAGTGCGATCGCACCGCCCATCGACCAGCCCATCAGCACGATCCGGCGTGCTCCACGGCGGCGGGCGAACCCGACGGCGGCATCCACGTCGCGCCACTCGGTCGCCCCGAGGGCGTACGTGCCCGCCCGGCTGCGCGGGGCTTCGCCGTCGTTGCGGTACGACACGACGAGGGATGTGATCCCGAGCGCGTGGAAGACCGGCACGGCCCGCAGGCATTCCGCGCGCGTCGTTCCGCGCCCGTGCACCTGGACGACCCACACCTCGCCGTCGCCGGCCGGAAAGAGCCACGCAGGGCAGGGGCCGACGGCCGAGCCGATCAGCTCGGGCGTGAACGGCAGATGAAGCTCTTCGGGGTGGTCGTAGTACCAGCCGCTGAAGGCGGCATCGGGCGAGATGCGCGTCTGCGCGCCGATGTGCGTGAGGAGCTTGCGCTTGACGCTCGTTGCATCTTCGGCCAGCACCGAGCCCAGCTTGACGTAGCTCTCGGTTCCGCTGGTGAACAGTCCGTACCTGCCGGGGAGCTGGGTATCCGGCGTCCGGGCCAGGGTGATCGTCTGCGCGGACGTGTCCAGCGAGAGGATCCGGGTGTCGGCGACGCGGACCGCGGGTGTGACGACCCGGCGTGCGACGCGCAGCGACACGAAGGCGAGCGCACCGAGCGCGGCGGCCAGGGCTGCGCTCAGAACCGTGAGCGCAGCCTTCACTCCGGCCAGGAGTGCGGGAGAGGGGGCGCGCATCGCGGCGCGCCTGGAGACGACCATCGAGGCCCCACTCTAGTCTTTCGGCGTGGCTGACCTTCGTCCCCCGATGACGCCGCCGTCGTTCGAGAGTGCGGCGGCGGACGTGCGAGCGACGGTGTTCCGCGACGATCTGTCCGTGCGGGAGATCCCCGCTCCCTCGGGACTCGCGCCGGAGTGCCTCGCGCTCGCCGGAGATGTGCGGCCGGAGCGCGCCGGCGCGGACTCGCTGCTCGGAACGGGGCGCTTCATCCTGCTGCACGATCCCGCGGAGCCCGATCCGTGGAACGGCCCGTGGCGGATCGTCTGCTTCGCCCAGGCTCCGGTCGAGCCCGACATCGGAACCGACCCGCTCCTTGCCGACGTCGCGTGGTCGTGGCTCATGGACGCGCTCGATTCGCGTCATGCCCAGTACCACTCCGCGTCCGGCACGGCGACCAAGACGCTCTCGAAGGGATTCGGCTCGCTCGCCGCGGACGGCGACGGGGCGCAGATCGAGCTGCGTGCATCCTGGTCGCCGATCGGCGCGATGACGCCCCACGTCCAGGCCTGGTCCGAGCTGGTGTGCATGCTCGCGGGTCTTCCGCCGGGGTCCGAGGACATCGCCGTGCTCGGCTCACGCAGGGCCGCGCGTGACTGAATACACCGTCATCACGGATGCCGCGGGGTTGGCCGACGCCGTGGGGAAGCTCTCCGAAGGATCGGGTCCGGTCGCCGTCGACGTCGAGCGCGCATCGGGATTCCGCTACTCCCAGCGTGCCTACCTCGTGCAGGTCTTCCGCAGGGGCTCGGGCGTGTTCCTCTTCGATCCGCCGGCGGTTGGCGAGTTCGCCACCCTGCAGGCGGCGATCGGAGACGAGGAGTGGGTGCTGCACGCCGCGAGCCAGGATCTTCCGTCGCTGCGCGAGCTCGGCCTCGAACCCGTGACGATGTTCGACACCGAGCTGGCCGCACGACTGCTCGGCCACGCCCGTGTGGGCCTGGGCGCCGTCGTCGAGGACACGCTCGGCATCACCCTGGCCAAGGCGCACTCTGCGTCGGACTGGTCGACCCGCCCGCTCCCCCAGTCCTGGCTCGAATACGCCGCACTCGATGTCGAGCATCTCGTCGACGTCCGCGACGCGCTCGTCGCGGAGCTGGCAGAGCAGGGCAAGACGGAGTACGCCGCCGAGGAGTTCCGCGCGGTGCTGGAGCGCACGCCGAAGCCGCCGCGCGAAGACCCCTGGCGTCGCCTCAGCGGCCTGCACACCGTTCGCGGCCGCAAGGCGCTCGCGGTCGCGCGGGAGCTGTGGACGGCTCGCGAGGACTATGCCCGGGAGCAGGATGTCGCGCCGGGACGGCTGGTGCCCGATCGCGCCCTCGTGGCCGCGCTGATCGCGGATCCGAAGACCAAGCAGGAGCTCGCGCAGGTGCGCGAGTTCACGGGTCGCGCCAGCCGGAGTCAGCTGGACCGCTGGTGGGCGGCATTCGAGGCCGGGCGCGCCGCGACCGACCTGCCGCTCGAGCGCGCCCCCGGCGGCGAGAGCATCCCGCCTGCGCGCGCCTGGCCCGACCGCAACCCCGAGGCGGATGCGCGGCTCAAGCTCGCGCGGCCCGCAGTCGAGGCCCTTGCCGAGGAGCTGAACATCCCGACCGAGAACCTGCTCACCCCCGACCTCCTCCGACGTGTCGCATGGAACCCGCCCGAGCCCGTGAGCGCAGCATCCGTCGGCGAATCCCTCGCCGAACTCGGTGCCCGACCGTGGCAGATTGCGCAGACTGCACAGTTGATTGCGGATGCCTTTGTGCAATCCGTGCAAAGCGAGGTTCCCGCCCCGGAGAGCCCTTCGTAGGTTCGATCCAACCGATTCCAGCCGCCTCAGACCGGCTCATAGGCTGAACTCATCCCTACTTACGGAGGCAGAGTGGCCGAGATCTCGGACGTCTTTTTCGTCGATGGAATGCGCACGCCGTTCGGGCGCGCCGGCGAGAAGGGCATGTACTGGAACACCCGAGCCGATGACCTCGCGGTCAAGGCCATGATCGGGCTCATGGAGCGCAACCCGGACGTGCCCGCCGACCGGATCGACGACGTCGCCCTGGCGGCGACGTCGCAGACGGGCGACCAGGGCCTGACGCTCGGTCGCTCCGCCGCGATCCTCGCCGGGCTTCCGATGACGGTGCCCGGCTTCGCGATCGACCGCATGTGCGCGGGCGCCATGACGAGCGTCTCGACGATGGCGGGCTCGATCGGCGTCGGCATGTACGACCTGGCCCTCGCGGGCGGTGTCGAGCACATGGGCCACCACCCGATCGGCCGCAACGCCGATCCGAACCCGCGGTTCGTCGCGGAGAAGATGGTCGACCCGGGCGCACTGAACATGGGCGTCACCGCCGAGCGCATCTTCGACCGGTTCCCGCATCTGACCAAGGAGCGGTCCGACCGCTACGGCATGCTCAGCCAGCACAAGGCGCAGGCCGCGTACGACGCCGGCAAGATCCAGCCGGACCTCGTCTCGGTCGCGATCAAGGATGCCGACGGCGCCTGGGGTCTCGCCACCGAGGACGAGGGCCGCCGCCCGCAGACCACGATGGAGGACCTCGCGGGCCTGAAGACGCCGTTCCGGCCGCATGGGCGCGTCACGGCAGGAACGTCCTCGCCCCTGACCGACGGCGCGACGATGTCGCTGCTGGCCGGCGGCGCGGCCGTCAAGGAACTCGGGCTCGCCCCCAAGATGCGGCTGGTGTCGTTCGCCTTCGCCGGCGTCCAGCCCGAGATCATGGGCATCGGCCCGATCCCGTCGACCGAGAAGGCGCTGGCGAAGGCCGGCCTGACCATCGGCGACATCGGCCTGTTCGAGCTGAACGAGGCGTTTGCGATCCAGGTCATCTCACTGCTCGATCACTTCGGGATCGCCGACGACGACCCGCGGGTGAACCAGTGGGGCGGCGCGATCGCCCTCGGTCACCCGCTTGCGGCATCCGGAGTGCGTCTCATGATCCAGCTCGCCGCGCAGTTCGCCGAGCGCCCCGACGTCCGCTACGGCCTGACGGCCATGTGCGTCGGGCTCGGACAGGGTGGCTCGGTCATCTGGGAGAACCCGCACTACGACGGCAAGAAGCGCAAGAACTGAGCGGGCGGAACAGACGAATGACGAACTACACCGAGATCGACTTCGCCCCCATCCTCGCGATGACCGACGGCGAGGTGATCACGCACTCCCCCGTCCGTGACATCCGCCTGCCCTCCGGCAAGGTGATCGCGCTGATCACCCTCGACAACGGACGCGACCACAACCGTCCGAACACGCTCGGGCCGGCGACCCTGGCCGAGCTGGACAAGACGCTCGAGGCGCTGAAGGCCCGTGCCGCGTCGGGCGAGATCGACGCGGTCGGAATCACCGGCAAGCAGTACATCCTCGCCGCGGGCGCGGACCTGTCCGACATCTCGAAAGTCGGCTCGAAGGAGAACGCGAAGCTCGTCGCCCAGTTCGGGCACATGGTGCTGGGCAAGCTGTCCGAGCTCGGCGTGCCGTCCTTCGCGTTCGTGAACGGTCTCGCGCTCGGCGGAGGCCTCGAGATCGCCCTGAACTCGTCGTATCGCACCGTGGACGCGTCGGCGGCCGCGATCGCCCTTCCCGAGGTCTTCCTCGGCATCATCCCCGGGTGGGGCGGCGCCTACCTGCTGCCGAACCTCATCGGGATCGAGAACGCGCTCGAGGTCGTGATCTCGAATCCCCTCAAGCAGAACCGGATGCTGAAGCCGCAGCAGGCATTCGACTATGGGATCGTCGACGCGATCTTCCCCGCGTCGAACTACCTCGAGGACTCCCTGAAATGGGCGGATCGGGTGATGACCGGTGCCGTCAAGGTCGACCGCAGGCACGAGCCAGGCAAGATCGAGCGGCTCACGAAGTGGCCGATCGCGATCAAGATGGCGCGCGGAATGCTCGAGAGCCGGATCGGCACCGTTCCGCGGTCGCCCTACGCCGCGCTGGAGCTGCTCGAGAAGGCGAAGGGCGGCACGAAGGCGGAGGGCTTCGCCCGTGAGGACGACGCACTCGCCGAACTCGTCACCGGCGACCAGTTCGCCGCCTCCATGTACGCGTTCGATCTGGTGCAGAAGCGCGCGAAGCGTCCCGTCGGGGCGCCCGACAAGGAGCTCGCCAAGAAGGTGACCAAGGTCGGGATCATCGGCGCCGGCCTGATGGCCAGCCAGTTCGCGCTGCTGTTCCTGCGGAAGCTCCAGGTGCCGGTCCTGATCACCGACCTCGATCAGGCACGAGTCGACAAAGGCCTCGCGTACATCGACGGGGAGATCGGCAAGCTCGAGGCGAAGGGCCGCCTTGACGGCGATGCCGCAAACCGGCTCCGGGCGCTCGTCCACGGCACCACCGACAAGTCCGAATACGCGGACTGCGACTTCGTGATCGAGGCCGTCTTCGAAGAGGTCGGGGTGAAGCAGCAGGTCTTCGGCGAGATCGAGAAGATCATCGCGGACGACGCGATCCTCGCCACCAACACCTCGTCGCTGTCCGTCGAGGAGATCGGCGCGAAGCTCGCGCACCCGGAGCGCCTGGTCGGATTCCACTTCTTCAACCCGGTCGCCGTCATGCCGCTCATCGAGATCGTCAAGACCCCTCAGACGACGGATGCCGCGCTCTCGACGGCCTTCGTGGTCGCTCGCGGTCTGGGCAAGAACGCCGTCCTGACCGCCGACGCTCCCGGGTTCGTCGTGAACCGCCTGCTCGCGAAGGTCATGGGCGAGGCGGCACGAGCCGTCTACGAGGGCACGCCGCTCCTGACCGTCGAGAAGGCGTTCGCGCCGATCGGGCTGCCGATGACGCCGTTCCAGCTGATCGACCTGGTCGGCTGGAAGGTCGCGGCGCACGTCCAGGACACCATGGCGCACGCATTCCCCGAGCGGTTCTTCGCCTCGGAGAACTTCCACGAGCTCGCAGAACTGCCCGAGGTCGTCGAGAAGGACAGGAACGGCAAGGTCACCGGGTGGACCAAGGCAGCGGAGAAGGTGCTCAAGGGCGCCGTCGGCTCCTCACCCGCGAGCGAGGCCGAGATCCTGCAGCGCGTGCAGGACGGGCTCGCTCAGGAGATCAAGCTCATGCTCGACGAGGGCGTCGTCCCCGAGGTCGAGGACATCGATCTGTGTCTGATCCTCGGGGCCGCCTGGCCCTTCATCGACGGTGGGGCCTCGCCGTACCTCGATCGAGAGGGCGCGTCCGAGCGCGTCTTCGGCGACTCGTTCCACCACCCGCTCATCAAGGGCGTCGCGAGCTGACGCACCGAGCATCGAAAAGCGCCTGTCCTCTCCGTGAGGGCAGGCGCTTTCGCGTTGCTGTGGCGCGATCTACGCGTCGCGGACCTCATCGTGGGGCGACCCCACTCCGGTCAGCCATTCCGGTTGCCGCTCCGTCTGCCGGGCGACCGGGATGCGGGTGCCGAGGACCTGCGACACCACATCCTGAGCGATCTTGGCCGGCGTGAGGCCGGCATCCTCGAGGATCTGCTCCCGTGTCGCGTGGTCGATGAATTCGTCGGGCAGACCGAGCTCGTCGACGGCCGTGTCCACGCCGGCCTCGCGCAGCACCTGGCGCACCCGTGTGCCGATGCCGCCAACGCGGATGCCGTCCTCGATCGTGATGACCAGGCGATGGGATGCTGCGAGTTCGACGATCGACGGCTGGACGGGCACGACCCATCGCGGGTCGACGACCGTGGATCCGATGCCCTGAGCACGCAGGCGCTCGGCGACGTCGACCGCAATGTGGGCCATCGGCCCGATGCCGATGATCAGGACGTCCTGCGCGTCGGAGCGGACCAGGACATCGACGCCGTCGGGCAGGCGCTCCAGCGCCGGCAGTGTCGCGCTCACCGAGCCCTTGGGGAACCGGATGACCGTCGGCGCGTCGTCCACCGCCACCGCCTCGCGCAGCACTTCCTGCAGCCGGTCGGCGTCGCGGGGCACCGCGATCCGGATGTGGGGCACGATCTGCAGCATCGCGAGATCCCAGATGCCGTGGTGGCTGGGACCGTCGGGCCCGGTGACGCCGGCGCGGTCGAGCACGAAGGTGACGCCGGCGCGGTGCAGGGCCACATCCATCATGACCTGGTCGAAGGCGCGGTTCATGAAGGTGGCGTAGATCGCTACCACGGGGTGCAGGCCGCCGAAGGCGAGACCCGCAGCGGATGCCACTGCGTGCTGCTCGGCGATTCCGACGTCGTACACGCGATCGGGGAACCGCTGGGCGAACGGCAGCAGTCCGGTGGGGCGCAGCATCGCCGCCGTGATGCCGATGACCTCCGGTCGGTCCTCCCCCACGGCGACCAGCTCGTCGGCGAACACGTCGGTCCAGGCTCGTGCCGTCGAGCTGCCGACCGGCTCACCGGAGGCCGGATCGATGCGACCCACGGCGTGGAACTGATCGGCTTCGTCGTCGCGGGCAGGCTGATAGCCGCGCCCCTTCTCGGTGATCGCATGGACGATCACCGGCGCCCCGAAATCCTTCGCCAGTTGCAGGGTCTCGATCAGAGACCGCAGATCGTGGCCGTCGACGGGCCCCAGATATTTGATGTCGAGATTCGAATACAGCTCGGCGTTGTTCCAGAAGCGGGACAGGAAGCCGTGCGTCCCACCGCGGACTCCGCGGTAGAAGGCTCGCGCGGCGGGTCCGAGGCGGCGCGCGAACGAGGCGGAGCTGCGGTGCAGGGTGTTGTAGGTGTCGGCCGTGCGCACACGGTTCAGATACCGCGCCATGCCGCCGATCGTCGGCGCGTAAGACCGCCCGTTGTCGTTGACGATGATGACCAGGTTGCGGTCGTTGTCGTCGGAGATGTTGTTGAGCGCCTCCCAGGTCATCCCGCCCGTCAGCGCGCCGTCGCCGACGACTGCGACGACGTGCCGGTCTTTCCGGCCGGTGCGCGTGAGCGCGCGCGAGACGCCGTCCGCCCAGCTGAGCGAGCTCGATGCGTGCGAGGACTCGACCACGTCGTGCGGGCTCTCCGAACGCTGCGGATAGCCGGCGAGGCCGCCGCGCGATCGGAGACCGGTGAAGTCCTGCCGACCGGTGAGCAGCTTGTGGACATAGGACTGGTGGCCCGTGTCGAAGATCATCGGGTCATCGGGTGAGTCGAACACCTTGTGCATCGCGAGCGTCAGCTCGACCACCCCGAGGTTCGGGCCGAGGTGACCGCCGGTGCGCGAGACGTTCTCGATCAGGAATGCGCGGATCTCCGCGGCCAGCTGCTCGAGCTGATCGACGCTCAGCGCGTTGAGGTCGCGAGGGCTCGAAATCGACGACAGCAACGACATCCGAGCTCCTTTCGCACGCTCACGGTCAGCCTGGCAAGTCTACCTGCGGTGCAAACGACGGAGGGGTCCGGCGCTCTGGCCGGACCCCTCCTGTCGATCTCAGACGAGGGATCGCAGCACGTACTGCAGGATGCCGCCGTTGCGGTAGTAGTCAGCCTCGCCCGGTGTGTCGATGCGCACCACGGCGTCGAATTCGACCGTCGGCTTGCCCGGCGCCGAGAACTCGCTGGGGACCGCGGTGACGTGGACCGTCTTGGGGGTCACGCCCTCGTTCAGCTGCTCGAGTCCGGAGATCGAGACGATCTCGGTGCCGTCCAGGCCCAGCGAGGACCATGTCTGACCCGCCGGGAACTGCAGCGGGACGACGCCCATGCCGATCAGGTTCGAGCGGTGGATGCGCTCGAAGCTCTCGGTGATGACCGCCTTCACGCCCAGCAGACTCGTGCCCTTGGCCGCCCAGTCGCGCGACGAGCCGGAGCCGTACTCCTTGCCGCCGAAGATGACGAGCGGGGTGCCGCCCGACTGGTAGTTCTGGCTCGCGTCGTAGATGAACGACTGGGGACCGCCCTCCTGCGTGAAGTCGCGGGTGTAGCCGCCCTCGACCCCGTCCAGGAGCTGGTTGCGCAGCCGGATGTTCGCGAACGTGCCGCGGATCATCACTTCGTGGTTGCCGCGGCGGGAACCGTAGGAGTTGTAGTCCTTCCGGGTCACACCGTGCGCCTCGAGGTACTGACCCGCGGGACTGTCGGCCTTGATGTTGCCCGCCGGGCTGATGTGGTCGGTGGTCACCGAGTCGCCGAGCGTGGCGAGCACGCGGGCACCGGTGATGTCGGTCACCGGGGTGAGCTCCATCGTCATTCCGTCGAAGTACGGGGGCTTGCGCACGTAGGTCGATTCGGCATCCCACTCGAACACGTCGCCGGTCGGAGTCGGCAGCGTCTTCCAGCGCTCGTCGCCCTCGAACACGCTGGCGTACTGGTGCGTGAACATGTCCTTGTTGATGGACGAGTCGATCGTCGACTGCACCTCCGCGGCATCCGGCCAGATGTCCTTGAGGAACACGTCGTTGCCGTCCTGGTCCTTGCCCAGGGCGTCCGTCTCGAAGTCGAAGTTCATCGAGCCGGCCAGCGAGTACGCGATCACCAGCGGCGGGCTGGCGAGGTAGTTCATCTTCACGTCGGGATTGATGCGTCCCTCGAAGTTGCGGTTGCCCGACAGCACCGCGGTGACGGCCAGGTCGTTCTCCTGCACGGCGCTGGAGACCTCTTCGATGAGCGGTCCGGAGTTGCCGATGCACGTCGTGCAGCCGTAGCCGACGGTGTAGAAGCCGAGGTCCTCGAGATCCTGGGTCAGTCCGGCCTTCTCGTAGTAGTCGGTGACGACCTTCGACCCCGGCGCGAGCGTCGTCTTGACCCACGGCTTCGCCTTGAGGCCCTTCCTGACCGCGTTGCGGGCGAGCAGGCCCGCCGCGAGCATGACCGACGGGTTCGACGTGTTCGTGCAGGACGTGATCGCCGCGATGGTCACGGCTCCGTGGTCGAGCGTGAACCGCTCGCCGTCCGCGAGGACGACCGGGGTGGGCTTGGAGCCCTTCAACGGCGCGTGACTGTGGTGGTGGTGCGTGTGCTCGCTGTACTCGTCATCGGGCGAGTTGCCAGGAGGGTCGGATGCCGGGAACGACTCGGATCCCTCCAGGTCGACCAGATCGTGCTCCACATCCGCGTAGTTGGTCAGATCGCTCGCGAACTGCGTCTTGGCGTTCGCGAGGATGATCCGGTCCTGGGGTCGCTTGGGCCCGGCGATGGAGGGGACCACGGTGGCCAGGTCCAGCTCGAGGTACTCGCTGTAGACCGGCTCCGTGTCGGGGTCGTGCCAGAGCGTCTGCAGCTTCGAGTACTGCTCCACGAGGGCCACCTGCTGCTCGCTGCGACCGGTGAGCCGCAGATAGTCGAGCGTCACCTCGTCGATCGGGAACATGGCCGCCGTCGAGCCGAACTCCGGGCTCATGTTGCCGATCGTGGCGCGGTTCGCCAGCGGAACTGACGCGACGCCCGAACCGTAGAACTCGACGAACTTGCCGACCACACCGTGCTTGCGGAGCATCTCGGTGATCGTGAGCACGACGTCGGTCGCGGTGACGCCGGTCGGGATGGCGCCGGACAGTTTGAAGCCGACGACCTTCGGGATGAGCATCGACACCGGCTGGCCGAGCATCGCGGCCTCCGCTTCGATGCCGCCGACGCCCCAGCCCAGCACGCCGAGGCCGTTGACCATCGTCGTGTGCGAGTCGGTGCCCACGCACGTGTCGGGGTAGGCGCGCAGGACGCCGCCGACGTGGCGGTCGTAGATGACCTTGGCGAGATGCTCGATGTTCACCTGATGCACGATGCCGGTGCCGGGCGGGACGACCTTGAAGTCGTCGAACGCCGTCTGCCCCCACCGGAGGAACTGGTACCGCTCGCCGTTGCGCTCGTACTCGATCTCGACGTTGCGCTCGAGCGCGTTCTCGGTGCCGAACAGGTCGGCGATGACGGAGTGGTCGATCACCATCTCGGCGGGAGAGAGCGGGTTGATCCGCTTCGGATCTCCCCCGAGTGCTTCGACGGCCTCGCGCATGGTGGCGAGGTCGACGATGCACGGGACGCCGGTGAAGTCCTGCATCACGACACGAGCGGGCGTGAACTGGATCTCGGTGTCGGGCTCGGCCGCGGCATCCCACGATCCCAGCGCCTCGATCTGCGCCTTCGTGACGTTGGCGCCGTCCTCGGTGCGCAGCAGGTTCTCCAGCAGCACCTTCAGCGAGAAGGGAAGCTTCTCGTAGCCGGCGACGGCGTCGAGGCGGAAGATCTCGTAGTCGGTGCTGCCGACCGTCAGGGTGCTCTTGGCACCGAAGCTGTCAACCGTGGACACGCGTGTCTCCTTCGTCGGCGGCGGAGCGGGCGCAGGGCCCGACCTCCCCATCTTCCCCGTCCCCGGCCGCAGTGGCTAGTGAGGCTGGCCTTACTGACGAAAGAACGGATTTATCTTGATGTCAAGATAAATGTATCACTTCGGCGACGGTGGATAGAGTGCCCGGACGGCGAGCCAGGTCACCGCGACGAGCGGTGCGAACAGCGGCAGACCCATGATCAGCTTGAGCGTTCCGAGGGCCGTCACGTCGCCGGCGAAGTACAGGGGCAGCTGCACCGCGAGCCGGAATGCGAACAGCCCTGCCCAGGCGATCGCGAGCCAGAAGAACACACGACGCTTGCGCTTGTCCGCGCGCCATCTCGTGCCCTCGTTCATGAGGAAGCCCACCGCGAGGCCGATCAGCGACCAGCCGATCAGCGCTGAGACCAGGAACGCCGTCCCGTACGCGGCGTTCGTGATGAACCCGAAGACGAAGTTGTCCTGCCCTCGCCCGGTCCACAGTGCGAGTGCCGCGGCTCCCGCGGTCGCGATGAGACCGCCGATAGCGGCCGCAGGCGGGGATTTCGTGGCGAGCCGGATGATCGTGAACACGGCGGCGAGCCCGACCGACAGTCCGAGCGACAGCCACAGATTGCCGGTCTGGGTGGTGCGGTCGTAGGTGACGGTGAAGAGCACGACGAACACGAGGCTCGGCAGGACGGACTCCAGGATGCCGCGCCAGCCGCCCATCGCACGCCAGACGACATGGCCGGTGGCCGCACCCTCCGCGGGGTCGAGCCCTGCTCGCTTGGCCGCTTCACCGAGCGCCGCTCCCACGAGCTCCGAGGCCGACGCGGACGCGGCGGGGGGCGCGGACGGCTCGCCGTCGGGGGACGGGTCCGAGGCCGGGGGCGGTGGCTGGGTCACGCGGCGCCCGGAGTCGCCGGCATCTTCAGCGGAATGAGATCCCGCGGGGGCATCGGCGTTCCCCCGCGCACGACGACGATCGAGCGGAACAGGTCTTCGACCTGCGCCGCGGCCTCGACATCCGCCGTGGCCGCGCCGCCGATCACGCCGCGCAGGAACCAGCGCGGGCCGTCGACGCCCACGAAGCGAGCCAGGCGCTTGCCTGCGGCACCCTCCGGTCCGGCCGCCACGGGGACCTCGGCGAGCAGCTCGGGCCCGAGCGGTCCCTCCCGCTCCTCCACACGACCGCCCTGCTGGCGGATCTGCGCGCGGATCTGCTCGCGCGTCTCCTCCCACAGCCCGGTCGTGCGCGGAGCCGCGAACGGCTGCACCTGGAGCGTCGAACCCGCGTAGTCCAGACCCACCGCGACGATCCGCTTGGTCTGCTCTTCGACCTCGAGACGCAGGTTCAGACCTTCTCGGGGGAGGATCTTGATCCCGCCGAGGTCGATGTAGGGCCGTACCGGGTTGGCCTCCGACTCGTCGAAGGGTCCGGCGACCGCCCGATCCCCGAGGGGGTCCGGCTGGGCGGCATCGGTGGGTGTCGCGTCGCTCATGGACTGCGCTCCGTTCATCTGTCTCTTCGGTCGCGGGGAGCTCCCCGCGAAAAAACTCGCCGACGCTCGTCGGCGGCTACGCCGTGCTCCCCTGATAGCCGGTCGATCCGAAGCCGCCGTCACCGCGGACGCTCTCGGGAAGCACGTCGACCGGGATGAAATTGGCCCGGGAGACCGGCATCACGATGAGTTGCGCGATGCGGTCGCCGACTCCGATGTCGTACGCCTGCTCGGCGTCGGTGTTCAAGAGTGTGGCCTTGATCTCGCCTCGGTAGCCTGCATCCACCGTGCCGGGGCTGTTCACGATCGTGATCCCGTGCTTGGTGGCGAGGCCGCTTCGCGGAACCACGAACGCGACGTAGCCGTCGGGCAGCGCGATCCGCACGCCGGTGCCGACGAGGGCGCGTTGGCCGGGTTCGAGCCGGAGGGCCTCCGTGGAGACCAAGTCGGCCCCGGCGTCGCCGGGGTGCGCGTACGCCGGAACGTCGGGGGCGATAATGAGGACGTCCACAGTTTCAGCCACGCAATGAGGGTAATGCAGAAGACAGAGAGCGGTGTCCGCGGCAGTGCTGCGGTCCACTACCGCGAGCGACTGAGTCCATCGCTGTGGACCGTGGTCAGCGCTGCGGTCGCCGCGCCGATGGCGGCGCTCGTGTTCGCCCCGATCGACACCACGCTCGCCCTCGTGGCGGGCGCCCTGGTCGGCGTCGCGATCGTGGTGCTCATGGTCGCCGCATCCCCCGTCGTGGAAGTCCGCGAGGGCGTGCTGCACGCCGGGCGCGCGCACATCGACGTCGACTTCACCGGTGAGACCGCGGTGCTGACGGGCGGTGACGCCCAGAACGCCCGCGGCCCGGGGCTGCATCCGCGGTCCTGGCACATGTTCCGCGGCGGAATCGAAGGTCTCGTGATCGTCGCGATCACGGATCCTGACGACCCCGCCCCGTCATGGGTGATCTCCAGCAGAACGCCGGATCGACTGGCGGCGGCGGTGCGTCGAGCGCAGGCTACGCGGCGCACTCCGAGCAGATAGGGCCTGCAGCGTCCTCATGGTCGAGCTGCGAGCGGTGCTTGACCAGGAAGCAGTTCACGCACGTGAACTCGTCCTCCTGAGCCGGCAGCACGACGACGTCCAGCTCGAGATCGGAAAGATCCGCTCCCGGCAGTTCGAAGCCTGAGGGGTTGTCGGCGTCCTCCACATCGACGGATCCCGAGAGCTTGTCGGGAACGCGCTCCTTCAGAGCCTCGATCGACTCGCTGTCGTCTTCGGTCTTGCGGGGGGCGTCGTAATCCGTGGCCATGCGTAAACGTCTCAACTTCCGGGGAATAACAGTGGTGCACCGACCCTGTCGGGCGGCGATAGTTTGCACGACCCGAACCCATTTCGCAAATGCGCGAACGGATCCTGGTCTGCGTTGCCGTGAAACTCGCGGCGCGCGCCGGATATTCCCGACCCGGGGCACCCCCTGTGTCAGCATGGGCGCAACCGCTGGATCGGAGGGGCGTTTCGCATGGAACAGCTCAAAGTGATCGGAACCGAGGACGACCTGCTCGTCCTGGCGACCGAGTCGGGTGAACGGTTCGCGCTCGCCCTCGATGACGTGCTGCGACGCGAGCTTCGCAAGGCGCGGAAAGAGCGCGACGACGACGCACAGGTCGTCAGGCCGAGCCCTCGCGAGATCCAATCGCACATCCGCGCAGGACTGTCCGCAGACGAGGTCGCCGTCCTGCTCGGCGCTCGGGTCGAGGACATCGCACGTTTCGAGGGTCCGGTGCTCGCCGAACGCGAGCACGTCGTGAGCCAGGCCCTGGCCGTTCCGGTGCTCCTCGGCGCCGAACTCGACCCGGATGTCCACCCCACGTTCGGCGGAGCGGTGCGCGCCAAGCTGACTGAGGCCGGCGCGTCCGGCGAGCGATGGACGAGCTGGAAGGACCAGACCGGGTGGGTGGTCAAGCTCGAGTTCGCGGCCAATGAGGTCGACCACGACGCCAGGTGGGGATTCGATCCGCGCCGCAGCACCCTCTCGCCCCTGAACGCCGACGCCATCCAGCTCTCGCGGCAGGGGTCGCTGCCGGAGGGTCTGATCCCGCGGCTGCGGGCGCTGGATGCGACTCCTCAGAAGGACGACACCCGCTTCGACAGCGGAGCGTTCGGACCGCGCCGCATGCCGGATGCCGATCTCGAGTCGCCGGACCTCCGCGAGCCGGTCGCTCCCGCCGTGCAGGAGGCCGCGATGAAACGCGCGACCGCCCCGGATGTGACCTCGTCGGAGACCGCGGACCTCCTGGAGGCACTGCGGCGTCGGCGCGGTCAGCGCGAGCCGCTGCCGGGAGCGGAGGAGCTGGCCTCGGCCCGAACGCACGCGCCGGTGGCACTGTTCGATGCGCTGGAGCCCGGCTACGACGAGTCGCCGCGCGACGACTACGACGACCCTCGCACCGATGATGTCGGTCAGGCCACGGTCGTGGAGGCGGCCGGTCGGCGGAAGGGCCGCACGTCCATGCCGTCCTGGGACGAGATCGTCTTCGGAGCCCGCACCGAGGATCAGCCCTAGGCGAAGGCCCCGAGCCGCAGCAGTGGAACTGTGCGCTCCTCGTTCGTGAGCGAGCCGTGCTGGCCGACCATGCGCTGCGCACCCTTGTCCTCGAGCCGGTCGTCGTAATAGGCGATCCCCGACCGCGCTGCCACGAGGACGTCGCCGATGCGGGGCGACACCTCCGGGTCGATGTTCCCGAACAGGCCGGCCGCCGTCGCCTCTTCGCGCGAGAACACCCACGAGCGCGCCGATTCAGCATCCCGCCAGCGCGCGAGCACGCCATCCGCGGCGCCGGGCTCGGCGTAGAGGTGCAGCATCCGCGGTTCTCCCCCGATGTGCCGGACGCCCGCGACCAGGTCGTCGCCGTGGTCGAGGAGGACATGGCGATGGCGTGGGACATCGACCATCCCGTGATCGGCGGTGACGACCGCGCCCACGCCCGGGGCCAGCGCATCGGAGAGCTTCCGGGCGGCGCCGTCGACGTGTTCGAGGGCGGCAAGCCACTCGTCCGAGTTCCAGCCCCGCTTGTGGCCGATCGCGTCGAGGTCGGGTGCATAGACGTACACGAAGGCGCCCGGATGCGAAGCGGCGAGGTCCGCCGCGATCGCGACTCGCTCGGCGACGTCGTTCGAGGGCACGAACTGCGCGCCGCGCATCGTCGCGTGGGTGAAGCCGGTGCCCGCGTATTCGGACTTGGATACGACGAAGCACGGGCGACCCTCGGCGGCGAAGCGCTCCGTGAACGGCACGGCCCGCTGCCAGCCGGGATCGAGCCCATCGGTGTCCCAGCCGCGCAGCTGGTTGACGACGTCGTCCATCTCGGGGACGAGGGCGCGATATCCGACGATGCCGTGCTCGCCCGGCGGGACGCCGGTGAGCAGACTCGTCAGCGCCGAGGCGGTGGTCGACGGGAACACCGTGCGGGCGACATCCTTCTTCGATCCTGCCGAGGAGAGGAATCGCGCATGGCCGGAGCGCGCGCTCAGGTTGTGCGCACCGAGCCCGTCCACCACGAAGACGATCGCACTCGTCGCCGGCGCGAACCACGTGGCGGTGCCCTCCAGAGCCGCCATCATCTGCGGCACGACACCGGTGAGGCTCCGGGCTCGCGGCGGGTCCGCGGGTAGGCTGAGGGACATCGGGGTCAGTCTCGCACACCGGCGGGCGCCCCTCTCCGACCAGCCCCACAGCCGCCGTCACCCGAGGCCAGATCGCCATGCCCGCAGCGCCCACCGACTCCGCTCCCGCCGACGAGGAGCGCATCGAAGACGTCGACGTCTCGACCGAGATGCAGGGCTCGTTCCTCGAGTACGCGTACTCGGTCATCTACTCCCGCGCCCTGCCCGATGCCCGCGACGGGCTCAAGCCGGTGCAGCGCCGCATCCTGTATCAGATGGCCGACATGGGCCTTCGCCCCGACCGCGGTCACGTCAAGAGCGCCCGTGTCGTGGGCGAGGTGATGGGCAAGCTCCACCCGCACGGCGACGCGCCGATCTACGACGCGCTCGTTCGGCTCGCGCAGTCCTTCTCGCTGCGCGTGCCGCTCGTGGACGGTCACGGCAATTTCGGCTCCCTCGACGACGGTCCGGCCGCACCGCGCTACACGGAGGCTCGCCTCGCTCCGGCGGCGCTGGCGCTCACCGAGAACCTCGACGAGGACGTCGTCGACTTCATTCCGAACTACGACGGACAGTTCCAGCAGCCTGCGGTGCTGCCGGCGGCCTACCCGAATCTGCTCGTCAACGGCGCGACCGGCATCGCCGTCGGCATGGCCACGAACATGGCTCCGCACAACCTCATCGAGGTCGTCTCGGCGGCGATCCACCTGCTCGACAATCCCGAGGCCACGGTGGAGGAGCTGATGGACTTCGTCCCGGGCCCCGACTTCCCGTCCGGTGGGATCGTGATGGGCCTCGAGGGCGTCAAGGATGCGTATACGAAGGGCCGTGGCGCCTTCAAGGTGCGCGGCAAGGTATCGGTCGAGTCGCTCGGACCAAGGCGCACCGGACTCGTCGTGACGGAGCTGCCGTATCAGGTCGGCCCCGAGCGCGTGATCGAGAAGATCAAGGATGCGGTCCAGGGCAAGAGGCTGACCGGAATCGCCGATGTCACCGATCTGACCGACCGCAACCACGGGCTTCGGCTCGTGATCGGGATAAAGACGGGGTTCGATCCGCAGGCCGTGCTGGATCAGCTGTACCGGCTGACCCCGCTCGAGGACTCATTCAGCATCAACAACGTCGCGCTCGTGGACGGCCAGCCGCAGACGCTCGGGCTGAAGGAGTTGCTGCGCGTCTACCTCGATCACCGCATCCAGGTCGTCACGCGGCGCAGCAGATTCCGCCTGGCGCGTCGCGAGGAGCGGCTGCATCTGGTGGAGGGTCTTCTCATCGCGATCCTCGACATCGACGAGGTCATCCAGGTCATCCGCACCTCCGACGACAGCGAGCAGGCACGGGCGCGCCTCCGCGATGTGTTCGATCTGAGCGAGGTCCAGGCCGAGTACATCCTCGAGCTCCGGCTCCGGCGGCTGACGAAGTTCTCCCGCATCGAGCTCGAAACCGAACGCGATGCGCTCAAGGCGGAGATCGCGCAGCTCCAGCTGCTGCTCGGCAGCGAGGCTCTGATCCGCGCGCAGGTGGCTCGCGAACTCGAGGCCGCATCGGACGCGTACGGGACTCCACGGCGCACGCTGCTCATGAACGCGAAGCCGGCGGCGCCGCGCCCGGCGCGCGGTGCCCCCGCGCCCGATCTGCAGATCGCGGATGCGCCCACCGTCGTCGTGCTCTCCACGACAGGGCGCGCCGTGCGCGTCGATCTGGGGGACGGGCAGGAGCTGTCGGCCCCGGCCCGGCGCAGCAAGCACGACGCGATCCTGGACACTGCGACGTCGACGACCCGAGGAGAGCTCGGCGCCGTCACCACGGCGGGCCGCGTCGTGCGCTTCTCCCCTGTCGACCTGCCGTCCGTGCCGCCTGCGTCGGTCCAGCTCGCGGCCGGCGTCGTGCTGCGCGATTATCTGGGCATCACCGACAAGAACGAACGCGTGCTCGCGCTGATCCGCTTCGACGATGAAGCGCCGCTCGCCCTCGGCACGCGTGAGGGAGTCGTCAAGCGCGTCATCCCCAGCACCCTCCCGCCGCGACCCGAAGTCGAGATCATCGCCCTGAAGCCCGGTGACGCGGTGGTGGGCGCCGCCCCGGCGCCGGACGGGGCCGAAGTCGTCTTCGTGACGAGCGACGCCCAGCTCCTGCATTTCCCGGCATCCGCGGTGCGTCCGCAAGGTGCGCCGGCCGGGGGGATGGCGGGCGTGAACCTCTCCGCGCAGGCGAGCGTCGTCTTCTTCGGCGCGGTCGTGGGCGACGAGGTCATCGCCGTCACCGTGTCCGGAGCGGCCGGCGTCCTGCCCGGCACCGACCCGGGACGCATCAAGGCCTCTCGGTTCGAAGAGTTCCCGGCGAAAGGCCGGGCGACCGGCGGAGTGCGCGCGCACGCGTTCCTGAAGGGCGAGGACCGTCTCACCCTGGCGTGGGTCGGCCCCGCGTCAGCGCGGGCGGTCGGTCCTGACGGCTCGGTGCGGACGCTGCCCGATGCGACGGCGAAGCGCGATGCGTCGGGTCAGCCGCTGGATGCCGTGCTCGGATCGGTCGGCCGGACGCTGATCTAGCAAGCGCGGCCCTCGATCACTCGCGGCGGAAGACCGTCAGGTCGTACTCCACCCATCCGTTCGCGAGGCAGGTCTGCAGCGCGGTGCCCCCGACGAGCGGATCGAGCCGTGCCCAGTGCAACGGCAGGAGCGCCAGCGGGGCCGTGAGCACGGCGATCGCGCGGTCCCGGGGGCGTCGCAGCTCCAGGTAGGGCGTCAGACGCTCGGTGGACTCGTGACGGAAGCCCGCATCCTCGGCGAGTGATCTCAGGTCGGCGGGCCGCAGCAGCGCGTTGACGTGCCAGCCGCGCACGAAGCGCGTGAGCGTGCGCTGCGCCGCGGCGCCGCCGGCATCGCCCCGCATGTCGTCGCAGATGATCAGCGCGCCACCCGGGCGCACCAGCCGGCCCGCCTCCGCGAAGAAGCGCGCCGGATCGGGCGCGTGGATGAACGACTCGATGGCGAACGCGACATCCGCCGGGGCGATCCCCTCCGGCAGGTCGGTGTAGTCGCCTTCGAGACAGGTCACGCGGTCGTCCAGGCCCAAGTCGGCGACGCGCTGTCTGCCGATCGCCGCCTGCGTGGGGCTGAGTGTGATGCCCGTGCCGCGAACGGGCAGGCGCTGCGCGAGATAGCAGAGGCTCGCGCCGATCCCGCAGCCGAGGTCGACGACGTGGGCGGGCGCCGCGTCCGACGATCGGCCCCGGATGACGTCGGCGATGCGCTCCTCGACGAAATGGAACGCCGAGCTGCGATCGTGCGTCCCCGGCCCCCACACCGCGCGATGGATCGCTCCCTCGCTGCCGCCCTGCCCATGAGCGACGAACGCCGCCGTGTTTCGGTCGTAGTAGCGGCGGACACGCGAGGTGTCGAACTCGGGCACTACGCGTCGATCGCCTCTCGGGACAGCCGATCCGACGACTCGACGATGAACTCGCGGCGCGGGGCGACCTCGTTTCCCATCAGCAGTTCGAACACGCCGCCGGCGATCTCCGCGTCCTGGAGGCGAACGCGGCGCAGCATCCGGCCGGAACGATCCATCGTCGTGGTCGCGAGCTGGTCGGCATCCATCTCCCCCAGGCCCTTGTACCGCTGAACGGGCTCGTGCCAGCGACGACCCGACTTCGTGACCTTCGTCAGGAGCGCGTGAAGCTCGTTCTCGCTGTAGGTGTAGATCGTCTCGTTCGGCTTCGTGCCGGGGTTCATCACGATCACGCGGTGCAGCGGCGGCACTGCCGCGAACACGCGGCCGTCTTCGATCAGCGGCCGCATGTACCGGAAGAAGAGAGTGAGCAGCAGCGTCCGGATGTGCGCGCCGTCGACGTCTGCGTCGCTCATCAGGATGACCTTGCCGTAGCGCGCGGCGCTGAGATCGAACGTGCGGCCCGAACCGGCGCCGATCACCTGGATGATCGAGGCGCACTCGGCGTTGTTCAGCATGTCGCTGACCGAGGCCTTCTGCACATTGAGGATCTTGCCGCGGATCGGAAGCAGCGCCTGGAATTCGCTGTTGCGCGCGAGCTTCGCCGTGCCCAGAGCCGAATCACCCTCGACGATGAACAGCTCGGACTGGCCGACATCGGATGATCGGCAGTCCACGAGCTTCGCCGGGAGCGACGAGGACTCGAGGGCGTTCTTGCGTCGCTGCGTCTCCTTGTGGGCGCGTGCCGAGATGCGCGCCTTCATCTCGGCGACGACCTTGTCCAGCAGCAGCGCGGTCTGATTCTTGTCGTCGCGCTTGGGCGAGGAGAATCTCGCTGCGAGCTCCTTGCGGACCACCTGCGTGACGATCTGGCGCACCGCCGGCGTGCCGAGCACCTCTTTGGTCTGACCCTCGAACTGGGGCTCGGGCAGCCGAACCGTCAGGACGGTCGTCAGGCCGGCCATCACGTCGTCCTTCTCGAGCTTGTCGCTTCCGACCTTGAGTCTTCGGGCATTCTGCTCGACCTGCGTGCGCAGGACACGGAGGAGCTCCTGATCGAAGCCCTGCTGGTGCGTGCCGCCCTTGGGGGTCGCGATGATGTTGACGAACGAGCGGCTCACCGTGTCGTACCCGGTCCCCCACCGCACCGCGATGTCGACGTGGCACTCCCGCTCGACCTCGGTCGGCACCATCGCACCGGTCGGCTGCAGCACGGGAACCGTCTCGGTGAACGTGCCGCTGCCGGTCAGCCGCCACGTGTCGGTGATGGGGGCGTCCGTCGCGAGGTACTCCGCGAACTCGGAGATCCCGCCGTCGAACCGGAAGGACGTCTCGTTGTGCTCCTGGTGGCGCTGGTCCTTGACCACGATCTCGAGCCCAGGGACGAGGAAGGCTGTCTGCCGAGCGCGAGTTGCGAGCTCCTCGAGCTGGAACGCCGCGTCCTTCGTGAAGATCTGGCGATCCGCCCAGTACCGGATGCGGGTGCCGGTGACCCCGCGAGGGGCGCGGCCCTTGACGCGAAGCTCGCTGCGCACCTCGAACGGCGTGAACGGCGAGTCGGGCGAGGGCTCGCCCTTGTCTGCGAACACGCCGGGCTCGCCGCGGTGGAAGGACATCGCCCACGTCTTGCCGCCGCGATCGACCTCGACATCGAGGCGCTCCGACAGCGCGTTCACGACGGACGCGCCGACGCCGTGCAGGCCGCCGGATGCCGCGTACGATCCGCCGCCGAACTTGCCGCCGGCATGGAGCTTCGTGAAGACCACCTCGACGCCCGACAGTCCCGTGCGCGGCTCGATGTCGACGGGGATGCCGCGACCGGTGTCGTGAACCTCGACGCTCCCGTCGGGATGCAGCGCGATGTCGATGCGGGTGCCGTTGCCCGCCAGCGCCTCGTCGACCGCGTTGTCGACGATCTCCCAGACGCAGTGCATGAGGCCGCGCGAATCGGTCGAGCCGATGTACATGCCCGGGCGCTTGCGAACCGCTTCGAGCCCCTCGAGCACCTGCAGGTGATGGGCGGAGTACTCGGAGGTCACAATCCTCAAGATTATCGGCGGGAGCCGACAGAGGCATGCACAGACACGGGGCGCCGGGTCCGCGTACGCGCTGAGCGAAATGTCACCGGTTCGCGGCATTCTCGAAACAATCGCATGGTTGTATGTGATGACCCGCACAGGGTGGACGAGACACGAGCGACGCTTACGAGGAGGACCCGAGATGACCACGCTATCGACACCGACCGAGCCCGCCGTTCTCGAGTACCGCCTCACGGCACTGGATCGCTGCGACTCCTGCGGTGCCCAGGCCTACATCGCCGCCGAGGTGAACGGAAGCGAGCTGCTGTTCTGCGCCCACCACGGCCGCAAGTACGAGGAGAAGCTCCGTTCGCTTGCCACCAGCTGGCACGACGAGACCGCCCGCCTGCTCGAGTCCGTCTAGCGCCCGAGTGGCGCAGGGTCACTCCCCGGAGTAGGTCCGAGGCACCAGAGGCGAGATCCGCACGAGGATCTCCTCGCCGACCGTTCCGATCTTCTCGGCCAGATCCGTCGCCGATGCTCCGTCCGGTCCGAAGAAGGCGACGTCGTCGCCGACCGATGCGGGCCCGAACGACGCGACGAGCGTGTGCTGCTCCCCCACGCTGGTGATCTGCACGCTCTTGCGGTCGACGCGCAGTGCTCCGTGCCTCCCGAGGCTCGACGGCACTCCGTGCAGGAATCCGACGCCGAGTGTCACCGCGTGGTCGCCGACGTGCGTCACCGGCGCCTGGAGCGAGGCGATCGCGCGGATGCCGAGCTCGGCCTCCGGCACCCCACCTGCCGACCTGATCCCGTAGCAGAATGCCCCGACGCGAACGAGGTCGTACCGGAACTCGGCGCGCGCGAAGGATGCCGCGCTTGCGGACAGGTGCCTCACCTCGAGGTCGAACCCTGCGGCCTCGGCGAGGACCACCGCGTCCTCGAACACAGCGCGGGCGTCGTCGTCGTCTTGGTCGCTCGCCTCGGCGATGTGACTCCAGGCGCCGACCACCAGGATGAGTCCTTCGTCCTGCAGCTCGCGGGCCCGGCCGACCACAGTCGCCCAATCCTCAGGTCGGATTCCGTTGCGATGCAGGCCGGTGTCGATCTTCAGATGCACTCGCGCGGGTCGGCCCGCAGCTCTGGCGCCGGCGCCGATGTCCTCGAGGAACCCGGCGTCGCCGACGCCCAGATCGATGTCGGCGTCGATCGCCGCCCGGATCTCCTCCGCCCCGACGGTGAGCCAGGAGAACACGCGCGACCCGGGGCCGGCGGCTGCGCGGGTGCGCAGCGCCTCTGCGACGTCGAACGCCCCGAACCAGTCGACCCCCTCACGCGTCGCCCTGCGGACGATCCGATCGAGCCCGTGGCCGTACGCGTCGTCCTTCACGACCAGCATCAGCCCGGCCGGGGCGACCCGGGCGCGGACGACATCGAGGTTCGACGCGAACTCGTCGAGATCGATGTGCAGCCGCGGCCCGTTCATGGCGCGTACTCCCGTGCATTGCGCAGCCCCACAGCGGTCACGAGCTCGCCGCCGGTCAGCCCGGTCGCCGCCGACCACTCCGCGATCGCAGGGGAGCCCGTGCTCGGGTCGCCGAAGAAGACGACATCGTCGCCTCGGGTGACCGGCCCATCCGGACCCACGTCGACTACGCACACGTCCATCGCGACGCGACCGACGATCGGATGCCGCCTCCCGGCGATCGTCACCGAGGCGGAATCCCCCAGCGCCCGCACGACTCCCTGCGCGTAGCCGCCTGTAACGAGGGCGACGAATGTGTCGCGAGACGCACGGTGGGCGTACCCGTACGAGACGCCCTCACCCTCCCGCAGGCGCTTTGTGCTCAGCACCCGGCCCTGCAGGCTCATCACCGGCTCGAAGCCGGGGGTCAGCCCGTAGACCGCGTCCGCGATCGAACCGGTCGCCTGCAGCGTGCATCGTGCGGAGTCGACGATTCCTTCGAGCGCGAGGGCTCCCGCCTCATCGATGAGGAGCCCGCCCGCCCCGGCGGCGATCGCGCGGGGCGCGACGGCATCCACGCCGTGACCCCAGGCGTCGGCGCGCACGTCGATGAGCGGGGCATGGGATCCGCCGACCACGGCGCGCAGATTCAGCTCGAGCGCGGAGAGGGAGATCCGGGCCGTGGGAGCGGTGCGACCGGTCGCGCCCGGGTCGGGTGCTGCACGCCCAGGGTTGCCGAAGGTCACGGCATCTAGACTATCCGGGGCCCTCCGACTGTCCCCCGCCAGTCGCCCACCCATCCACCCCGGAGAACGCATGCCTCAGAAAGGCCTCGGCCTCGCGCCCCGCCTTCGCTATCTCGCCGGCCGTGCTCGCCGCATCGACGTCGGATCCGTCGTCGAGCGCGCGAAGGAGTCCTCCGCACAGCACGACAAGTGGACACCGGCGATCGTGGTGGACATGCTCTGGCAGGCGGGGTTCCGCAACGTCGGCTTTCAGGATTACATCGACTACGACTTCGCGATCCTGAGCCGCGACGAGCGAGCCACCTACATGACCCACCCGGTGTCGAATCAGCTCTCGCAGAAGTACGACCACCCCGACTTCCGACACATCTTCCAGGACAAGGTCGAGTTCGACCGGGTCTTCAGCGAGCACCTGCATCGCGAGTGGATGGTCGTGGACGAGGGAAATGCGGATGCCGTCCGCGTATTCACCGAGCGACTCGGAACCATTGTGACGAAGGAGCCGGTCGGTCAGGCCGGCACCGGAGTGCACCGCTACCACGCGAGCGAGGTCGATGACTGGGACGACTTCCACCGCGGCCTCCTCGAGCGCGGCGAGCTGCTCATCGAGGCCGTCATCGTCCAGCACGCGGCTCTTGCCGCGGTGTGCCCCGGCACCGTCAACACGACTCGCGTCACGGCGTTCTTCGACGGCGAGCAGACGCACATCCTGGCCATGGCGCAGAAGTTCGGGCGTGGTGCGGTCAGCGACCAGATGACCTTCGGCGGGTTCTACACGATGCTCGACGACGACGGCCACGCCGTCGGGCCGGGATACGACTCGCACGGGCACGTGCACGTGCGGCATCCCGATTCCGGATTCGTGATCGGGGACTTCCAGCTGCCGATGATCGACGAGGTGCGGGACTTCATCGATCACGTCGCCCGTGTCGTCCCCCAGGTGCAGTACGTGGGGTGGGACATCGTCGTGACACCGGACGGACCGGTCCTTGTCGAGGGCAACTGGGGCGCAGGCGTGTACGAGAACAAGCCGAGCGTCACCGGCATCCGCACCGGCCACAAGGCGCGGTACCGCGAGGCGATCGGCTTCTAGGCCGGCGTCGTCACGCGCGGCGCACCACGCCCAGCGGGGTGGACTCGTGACCCTGTCCGAGGGGATTGTCCTTCAGGATCGCGACCAGCCGCTTCTCGCTCGCCTTGTCGAGCGTCGAGCCGAGGATGTTGCCGCCGAGGTCGTTGATGTCGACGACGGCGACCTCCGCGCTCCCGCCGAGAAGGGTCTTCAGATGCTGAGCGACCTCTCGCGGACGCTCCGGACCCAGCACGACCGCCTTGTTGTACGGCGGGATGGTTCCACTGGTCGGGCCGTCGATCGCGCGTGCCTTGTCGCCGGCGACGCGATAGAAGTCGCCCTTGCGTCCGAACGCCTTCGTCACCGCCGAGACGCCGGCGGCGAACAGGATGCGGAGCGTGCCGCATTCGCGCAGCGCCATCTCCATCGTCTCGGGCATGCCCAGTCCGATCCCGTACGGCGTGCGGGTGACGTACTTCGAGAGGAACAGCGCCAGCCTGCGGGGGTGGATCTCCTCGACGAGGTACGAGCGCCCCTGGGTGATCGCGACGATCTTCTCGGTGACGAAGAAGATGTCGCCGGGCGCGACGACGTCCGTCGCGTACTCGCGGATGAACGCATCGAGGTCGTCACCCGGCAACACGACGCGCGTGCGGATCGGGATGCGGGAGTAGGTCGTGCCTTCGACCTCGACGGCGAGCGCCTTGCCGGCGTTGGCCTCGGCCATCACTCGAGGTAGTCGCGCAGGGACTGCGAGCGGGACGGGTGGCGGAGCTTGGCCATCGTCTTCGACTCGATCTGGCGGATGCGCTCGCGCGTGACGCCGAACGTGTCGCCGATCTGGTCGAGCGTCTTGGGCTGGCCGTCGCCGAGTCCGAAGCGCATCCGGATCACTCCGGCCTCGCGCTCGGAGAGCGAATCCAGGAGCGACTCCAACTGTCGCTGGAGCATCGTGAAGCCCACTGCGTCCGCAGGGACCACGGCCTCGGTGTCCTCGATGAGGTCCCCGAATTCGCTGTCGCCGTCCTCGCCGAGCGGCGTGTGCAGCGAGATCGGCTCGCGGCCGTACTTCTGCACCTCGATGACCTTCTCCGGGGTCATGTCGAGCTCGCGGCTGAGCTCCTCGGGCGTCGGCTCGCGACCGAGGTCCTGCAGCATCTGGCGCTGGACGCGCGCGAGCTTGTTGATGACCTCGACCATGTGGACGGGGATGCGGATCGTGCGGGCCTGGTCGGCCATGGCGCGGGTGATCGCCTGGCGGATCCACCACGTCGCGTAGGTCGAGAACTTGAACCCCTTCGTGTAGTCGAACTTCTCGACCGCACGGATCAGGCCCAGGTTGCCCTCCTGGATCAGATCCAGGAACTGCATCCCGCGACCGGTGTAGCGCTTCGCGAGCGAGACGACCAGACGGAGGTTCGCCCCGAGCAGGTGCGACTTCGCGCGCTGACCGTCGCGAGCGACCCATTGGAGGTCGAGACCGGTCTGGTTCGACTTCTCCGCGGAGGTCATGTGGGAGAGCTTCTCTTCGGCGAACAAGCCGGCCTCGATGCGCATCGCGAGCTCGACCTCTTCGGCCGCGTTCAGCAGCGGGACCTTGCCGATCTGCTTGAGGTAGTCCTTGACCGGGTCGGCGGTGGCGCCGGTGATCATGGTCGAGTAGACCGGGACATCGTCCTCATCGGTGGAGGAGATGACGATCGCGCCGGTGGGAAGCGGCTCGGAGAACGCGGGCTTCGTGTCCTCTTCGTCGTCGTCCTCCTCTTCGGCTTCAGACGCTTCGGCCTCGGGCTCGGCGACGGCCGCGGCCTTCGCCCTGCCTCGGGCAGGAGCGGGGGTCTTCTCCTCGTCGTCGCTGTCGTCGATGTCCACGACCTCTTCGAGGTCGACGACGTCGTCGATCTCGACGTCGTCCGGGAGGTCGTCGGTCTCGGTGTCGTCTGCGGTCTTCGTCGCTCGCGCCTTCGTGGCCTTCGCCGCGGGCTTCGCGGCTGCCTTCGCAGCCGGCGCCTTTGCAGCCGGCGCCTTCGCAGCGGCCGTCTTCGCGGCGGTGGTCCTCGCCGCAGCGGGCTTCGTCGCGGTCTTCTTCGCGACTGCCGCCGCTGACTCCTCCGCGGGAGAAACCGCCGCGGTGTCCTTCGCGCTGCTCGCGCGGGTCGTGGTCTTCGTGCCTGAGGTCACGGTTCGCCTTTCACCAGCGGACGGGTGTCGTACGTCCCCCGGTAGATTTCGGACACTAGTAAGACCCTTGTCAAGTCCCCGCTCTGCTGAGAATGCCTCACAGAGCCGGTTGACAACGGGTCAGGTCATCTATTGTCGCACATTCGCCGCGCACATCCGACGTGCACGGTCGACACCTGTGTTACAACGCCGACGGCGTGTCGGGCATTCCGCCTCGGTCAGGCTCCGCGCTTCTCGTCGTCGCCAGTGGGCCGGTTGGCCAGGAACCGCTCCAGCTCGGCGGCGAGCTCGTCAGCGCTGGGCAGATCGCCGGTGTGGATGATGGGAGAAGCGAGCGTCGAGCCGGCCATGTAGGCGTCGTACCGCTCCTCGAGACCCTGCACCATCCGCGACAGCTCATCGCTCCCGGCGACCTGCTCCTCGACCTTCGCGAGGTATTCGCGGTTCTCCTCGCGCAGCTCGTCACCGGCGAAGACGAGCCCAGTCGCAACGGTGAGGCTGTCGAGTCCCGCAAGTGCCGCGGCCGGATACTCGGTGTCGCCCAGATAGTGCGGCACCAGGAGCACGAAGCCGGCCACGAGGGCGCCGGCTTCGGCGAACCGGTATTCGAGCAGATGCCCTGCGGTGGCCGGAACCTGAGTGTGGGGCTGCCAGACCGAATGCGCCTCGGTCAACTCGCTTCGGGTGCCGCTCACGGTCGTACCGATCGGGCGCGTGTGCGGCACGGGCATCGGTATCGCGTGCACCCAGGTCACGGCCTGCACGTCGTAGGCGGCCGCGAAGTCCAGGACCGCGTCGGTGAAGGCGTCCCAGGCGAAGTCGGGCTCGTATCCGGCCAGGAGAAGGAAGGGCTGACCGAGCGAGTCGTGCGCGAACGAGAGTTCCAGTCGCGGCGGCCGGTAGTCGGTGAGGTGGTCCTGCTCGAAGGAGATGAGCGGACGGCGGGCGCGGTAGTCGAGCAGCACGTCATTGGAGAAGACAGCCACCGGGGTCGGTGCGAGAGCGTCACGGAAGTAGTCGACCAGTCGGCTGACCGCGCTGCCCGCGTCCGTGAATCCGGTCAGCGCGATCACGAGCGGGAGCCCCCGCGGGATCGGCGGCGCGGAAGCCACACGCTCGTACAGCGGAGCGGAATGAGCCATGCCCCCATGGTACGAGCAGGGCCCGCCGCCGCGGGTCGCACACGTCCCGCTCACAGCGAACAGACCCGGGGGGACATACCTAGGATGGAGTCCATGTCGTTTCCCGACCTCGTCTTCAGCACCACGCCCGTTCGAGAGTCCGATGCCGACGCCATTCTCCTGGCGCTGCCTTCCCTCGATTCGGAGGACCCACCCGCGCTCGACGATTGGCCGGGTCTTCGAGAGGCGCTCGCCGCGACCGGATTCACGGGTGCGGCATCCTCCTATCAGCGCGTGTATGCGCCGGAGAGCACCGCACTGCCGCTCGCCGTGGTCGGGATCGGAGCGAAATCGGATGCCGCCGCCGTACGCGACGCAGTCGGCACCGGCATCCGTCTGCTGACGGGCTTCGCCCGGGTCAGCGTCGCGGTCATCGCGGAGGAGGCGGGTCTCTGGCGCGCTGCCGCGGAGGGCGCGAGCCTCGGCGGCTATCGCTTCGACGGCTACAAGTCGGAGGCGCCGAAAGCACGAGCCGGCGAGGTCATCGTGCACGGCGAGACGGCGCCCGCGGACGACGAGATCGCCGCTGTCCTCGCGGCAGCGGACGCCGTCGCGCTCGTGAAGGATCTCGTCGCGATCCCCGCGGAGTGGCTCGGCCCCGCCGACTTCGCCGAGCGCGCGGCGGCCTCGGTCGCCGATCTGCCGGTCACGGTCGAGATCCTCGACGAATCCGACCTCCGAGAGGGCGGTTACGGAGGCATCCTCGGTGTCGGGCAGGGCTCGGATCGGCCGCCGCGACTCGTGCGCCTTGACTACGCGCCGGAAGGCGCGGCCCGACACGTCGCACTCGTCGGAAAGGGCATCACGTTCGACACCGGCGGACTTTCGCTGAAGCCTGCCAGCTCGATGGTGGGCATGAAGTACGACATGTGCGGTGCGGCGACTGCTCTGAGTGTCGTGCGCGCCGTCGCGACGCTCGGCCTGCCGGTTCGCGTCACAGCCTGGCTGTGCATCGCCGACAACATGCCGTCCGGCCGCGCCATCCGGCCCGGCGACGTGCTGCGGATGCTCGACGGTTCGACGGTCGAGGTCCTCAACACGGACGCCGAGGGACGGCTGGTGCTCGCCGACGGTCTCGTAGCCGCGAGCCGGGAGAATCCGGACGTCATCGTCGACGTGGCCACCCTCACCGGGGCGATCACGATCGCCCTCGGCACGCGTCACACCGGAGTCATGGGTGAGGATGCCGCGGTGGCCGCGTATCTGGCCGCATCCGAAGAGTCGGGTGAGCTCGCGTGGCAGCTGCCCCTGCCCGCGCACATGGTCGACGAGCTGGACTCCCCCATCGCCGACCTCCAGAACGCGAAGATCGGCGACCCCGCCGGCGGATCGCTGTTCGCCGGCCTCTTCCTCCGTCACTTCGTGGGGCGCGTGTCGGCGGACGCCGATGCGCCCCGCATCCCTTGGGTGCATCTGGACATCGCCGGTGTCGGGATGAACAAGGGCGGAGCCTTTGGATTCACGGACAAGGGTCCGACCGGAGCGACGGTCCGCTCGCTCATCCGTTTCGTCGCAGATCAGGAGTCCTGATGACCGAGCACGCATTCGACCTCGTGATCCTGGGCGGCGGCAGCGGCGGCTACGCCGCCGCGCTGCGCGCCGCGGAGCTGGGCAAGACCGTGGCCCTGATCGAGAAGGACAAGGTCGGCGGGACCTGCCTGCACCGGGGCTGCATCCCGACCAAGGCGCTCCTGCACGCGGCCGAAGTCGCCGACGTGGCTCGCGACGCATCCAGCATCGGCATCCGCGCGACGCTCGACGGCATCGACCCGGAAGGCGTCCGCGCATACCGGGAGGGCATCGTCGCGAAGAAGTACAAGGGCCTCGAGGGGCTGATCAAGGCCCGGGGCATCACGGTCGTCGCCGGATCGGGTGTGCTCGAGGCAGGTCCGGCGGTCCGGGTCGGCGACGACCTGTACCGAGGCATCGACGTCATCCTTGCGACGGGTTCGTACAGCCGGTCGCTGCCCGGTCTGGAGATCGGCGGACGGATCCTCACGAGTGAGCACGCGCTGGAGCTCTCCGAGGTCCCCGATCGGGTGGTGATCCTCGGCGGCGGAGTCATCGGGGTCGAGTTCGCGAGCGTGTGGCGCTCGTTCGGTGCCGACGTGACGATCGTCGAGGCACTCGATCACCTCGTGCCGAACGAGGACGTCTCGATGAGCAAGGCGCTCGAGCGTGCGTTCCGCAGGCGTGGGATCGCCTACTCGCTGGGCGTGAGATTCGCCGCTGCCAGCCAGACCTCGGATGCCGTCACGGTGACGCTCGAGAACGGCACGGCGTTCGAAGCCGACTATCTGCTGGTGGCCGTCGGCCGCGGCCCCTCCACGACCGGGCTCGGCTACGAGGAGAACGGCGTGGTGCTCGACCGCGGATTCGTCACGACCGACGATCGCCTGCGCACGGCCGCGGACCATGTGTGGGCGGTCGGCGACATCGTCCCCGGACTCCAACTCGCGCATCGCGGGTTCCAGCAGGGCATCTTCGTGGCAGAGGAGATCGCCGGCCTGCATCCCGTGCTCGTCCCGGACACGCAGATTCCCAAGGTCACCTACAGCCACCCCGAGGTCGCCTCCGTGGGTCTCACCGAGGTGCAGGCCGTCGAGATGCACGGCGTGGACTCCGTGGTCTCGTACGAGTACAACCTCGCCGGCAACGGGAAGAGCGAGATCATCGGCACCTCCGGCCTCGTCAAGGTCGTGCGGGTCAAGGAGGGTCCGGTGCTCGGCGTCCATCTCGTGGGCGATCGCGTCGGCGAGCTCATCACCGAGGGGCAGCTCGCGGTGGGGTGGGAAGCGCACCCGGAGGACATCGCTCCGTTCGTGCACGCGCACCCGACGCAGAGCGAGGCGCTCGGCGAGGCGTTCCTCGCCCTGGCCGGGAAGCCGCTGCACGCGCTCTGACACCGCGCCGCGGCACGCGACCACGACTGCATCACTAAGCTAGAAAACGACATCGGCATTCTGAAGGAGTCATGCACATGAGCACTTCTGTGGTCCTCCCCGCGCTCGGCGAGAGCGTCACCGAGGGAACGGTCACCCGCTGGCTCAAGAAGGTCGGCGACACCGTACAGGCGGACGAAGGACTGCTGGAGATCTCGACCGACAAGGTCGACACCGAGATCCCTTCGCCGGTCAGCGGCGTGATCGAGGAGATCCTGGTTCAGGAGGATGAGACCGTCGAAGTCGGCGCCGTCCTCGCCAAGATCGGCGAGCCCGGCGCGGCACCCGCGTCGGATGACGCTCCCTCGGATGCCGAACACCCCGCCGCAGAGGAATCGCCCGCTCCTGACGCTGCGGCCGCTCCCGAGACTGCCGCTCCTGAGGCTGCCGCTGCCGAAGCGCCCGCCGAGACGGAGGCGCCCGCGCCCGCCGCCGGGTCGGCGGAAGGAAAGGACGTCGTCCTGCCCGAACTCGGTGAGAGCGTGACCGAAGGCACAGTCACCCGCTGGCTCAAGAAGGTCGGCGACAGCGTCGAGGTCGACGAGGCACTCCTGGAGATCTCGACCGACAAGGTCGACACCGAGATCCCATCGCCGTTCAGCGGCGTGCTCCAGGAGATCCTGGTGGGCGAAGACGAGACCGTGGCCGTCGGCTCGCCGCTCGCGCGGATCGGCGACAGCGCTACAGCTCCCGCCGCCTCCGAAGCGCCCGCGGAGTCCCAAGCCCCGGCTGCTGCCGAACCGGAGCCCGCCGCGCCCGCTCCCGCCGCTGCTCCCGCGCAACCCGCACCGGCACCTGCCGCCGCAGCTCCTGCGCCGACTGCCGCGGCTCCTGCGCCCGCTGCCGCGGCTCCTGCGCCCGCTGCCGCGGCCCCGGCACCCGCTGCCGCAGCTCCTGCTCCGGCAGCGGCAGACGACTCCGACGTCTCCGCGTACGTGACGCCCCTCGTGCGCCGCCTCGCCCAGCAGCAGGGCGTCGATCTCGCGACCGTGTCGGGCACCGGGGTGGGCGGCCGGATCCGCAAGGAGGACGTCCTCAAGGCCGCCGAGGCCGCATCCGCGCCTGCTGCGGCTGCGCCATCAGCCGCGCCCGCACCCGCTGCGGTCGAGGTGTCTCCGCTGCGAGGGACGACCCAGCCGATGTCGCGCCTGCGCAAGGTGCTCGCGGAGCGCGCGGTCGCCTCGATGCAGGCCACCGCTCAGCTCACGACGGTCGTCGAGGTCGACGTCACCAAGCTCGCGAACTACCGCGACACCGTGAAGGCCGAGTTCCTGACGAAGACGGGCGACAAGCTGTCGTTCCTGCCCTTCTTCGCGCTGGCGGCGGCCGAGGCGCTCCAGGCGAACCCCGTGATCAACGCGACCGTGGACGGCGATCAGATCGTCTACCCCGCCACGGAGAACCTCTCGATCGCGGTCGACACGGAGCGCGGGCTCCTGACTCCGGTGCTCCGCGATGCGGCGTCCAAGAACCTGGCGCAGATCGCGCACGAGATCGCCGACCTCGCCGCGCGCACCCGCAACAACAAGCTGAAGCCCGACGAGCTCGGGGGCGGCACGTTCACGCTCACCAACACCGGATCGCGCGGCGCGCTGTTCGACACGCCGGTCGTCTTCCTCCCGCAGTCGGCGATCCTCGGAACCGGGGTGGTCGTCAAGCGCCCGGGTCTGGTCTCGGTCGACGGCAAGGACGCGATCGCGATCCGCTCGTACGTGTACCTCGCCCTCTCCTACGACCACCGCATCGTCGACGGCGCGGACGCCGCGCGCTTCCTCGGCGCGGTCAAGAAGCGCCTCGAGGATGCCTCGTTCGACGGGAACCTCGGCATCTGAGTGACGTCACTGCTCCGCGACGTCGTACACGTCGCGGAGCAGCCAACGGTCGTCGTCCTGAACGATGACGACCAGTTGAGACGTAATCGCAGAGGCAACTGCATCCACTCGCGCCACGGCGACTCCCCCGAACTCGTCCAGCAGGGTCAATGAGCGCTCGTCCGGAGCGAGGTCGACGACTCCGGGCGGAAACCGACCGGCGCCTGCTTCGATCACGGCCTCCAGGCACGTCGGGTCCCCCGCGCAGTCGATCCGCGCGGTGAGGAGCGTCCCGGTGATCGAAATGAGGTCGACCGCCTCCTCCGCAGACGGGGAGGTCGCCGAGGCGTCCATGCCCGTCGGCGTCGATGTCGGCGACGAGGCCGGGTCCGCGGCCGCGCTCGATTCGGGTGAGGCGATCGCCGAATCCGCTCCGGCGGTCGCGGGGCCTCCGGCGCCGGCGGGCCAGACCAGACCGCCGACGAGGATCGCACCCGCGACTCCTCCGGCGACCAGCCACGGTCGGCGACCGCCGCTTCGCCGCGTCCGCATCGCGCGCCACACGCCCGTGGTGGTCCGGGACACCAGATCCGCCCAGTCCGCGTCCAGATGACGCGAGAGCGTGAGTGGCCACGGCGACTCCGCGGGCTCGAGCGGTTCGGCGTCGGGCTCCGTCGCCATCGGCAGGCGATGGCGCGCTCGTCGCGGCCCGAACGTCGTCGTTGCGAGCGGAAGCGGATCGGCTGCCGCGAAGAGCATCTCCTCGCGTCGACCCAGCTCGCGTGAGCGCCTGCGAGGGTCGGTGACCGCGTCCGGTGCGTCGCGCAGAGCGTCCGCGAGCATAGGGACATCGGTCGCGATGCGATCGAGCAGCACGAAGGTGTGGGACTCGAGGCTCATAGCGCCCCGGTCAGTCGCGAGCACGGGCCTGCCGGCCTCGGTGAGCCACCACTCCCCGCGGACATCGTCGGCCAGCCCCGGCAGCTCGCCGAGTCCGCGCATGAGGCTCACCGCCAGGGTGACCCCCTCGCCCGGCGTCAGGTCGGACCCGCCCGATGCGCGTCGTGTCAGGAACTCCTCGACGCGCTCGGTGCACACCGGCAGGAGCACGTCGTGTCCGTCGGTCCGGCGAAGCACATCCACTGGGGTGAGCACATGCCCCGAGGACGCTGCATCCCACCCTGTCCATTCAGGTCCGAGCAGCGCGGCGTCCACAGCCAGGACCGTCTCACCGGTCGGACCGCTGATGAGTGCACCCGCCCACGGGGCCTCCGATCCGGCAGTGATCAGACGGACGACGCGGTATCCGCGCCGCAGCCGATCCTCCGCGCTGTTGGTCACACCTCGAGCGTGGTCGCGTGCGCCGCGATCGAACGGGCACCCCGGCGACCTGTGGAGCGACGTCGCGGGTCGCCCGCTGGGGAGGAGCGGTTCGACCGCACGCGGAAAGGTAGGCTGGTGCCATGGCAGCACGCAGTACCGCGCCCGAGAAGCGGCCCGGGTTCTTCTCTCAGATCCGCACCCTGTTCACCTTCACCCAGAAGGCGTATCCGTGGCTGCCGTGGCTTCTGGCGGGAATCCTGCTCGCGGGCATCGGTCTGGGCGTCGCCGTCGGCTTCCTCCTTCCTCCCGTCGCGCTGTGGAGCATCATCCTGTGGGGCGTCACGGGTCTCATGCTCGGCATCCTCGGCTCGCTCATGGTGATGACGCGGCTGTCGACGACCGCGATGTACAAGCAGATCGACGGGATGCCGGGCGCTGCGGGTCATGTCATGTCGACGTCACTGGGCCGCAACTGGCAATCCAGCGACATGCCCGTCGGCGTGAACCCGAAGACGCAGGAAGCCGTCTATCGCGCGGTGGGTCGAGGCGGCGTGGTCATCGTGGGCGAGGGTGCGCGAGGACGACTCACGCGCCTCGTGAACGATGAGCGCTCCAAGGCGCAGCGCGTCGCCACCGGCGTTCCGGTGCACGTCTTCTACGTCGGCCACGGCCAGGACGAAGTGCCGATCGCGAAGCTGTCCTCCACGATCAAGTCGCTTCCGAAGAAGATCGACCGGGCCACGATGGCCGCCGTGATCAAGCGGCTGAGCTCGGTGTCGCAGTCGCTGGCCTCGCTGCCGATCCCGAAGGGCATCGACCCGACGAAGGCGCGCGCGCCGCGACCGCGCTGATCGCTCTGACTGCGCGTCAGGCGCGGACGAGCACGGTGCCCGCGGCCCTGTCGTGGAGTCCTCGCTGATCCGCATCCCAGATCACGGCGGGGATCACGATGATCAGCAGTGCCGTGCGGATGATCGGTCGCCACAGCCCCACCCACGATCCGTCCACCCGAATGACCCGCATCCCGAGGATGCGATGCCCCGGGCTGCCCTGCAGGGTCGGGATGAAGACGATCTGGATCAGCGCGAAGATCGCCAGGATCGCGAGCGGGTCCCAGCCGAAGAAGCCGGAGATCAGGTAGGCCGCTCCGTAGTCGATGAACAGCGCGGCGACGCGTCGTCCGAGGCGCGCGATGGAGCCGGCTCCGGTCTGCGGAAGGCCCAGTCGTTCACCGGGAAAGCTCTGCGCGTCGGCGGTCACCGATCCAGCGTAACCAGGTGCGCGTAACATGCCGGAAACAATGGTGTCACTGCCGGGCAATGCCCTCCGGGTACGGTTCGAGGAAGCCCGCGCGCGGGCGGCAGTTCCCGATGCCCTAACTCTGGAGCCTTCATGTTCAAAGATTCATCCGAGGTGCTCAAGTACATCAAGGACGAGGACGTCAAGTTCCTCGACATCCGTTTCACGGATCTTCCCGGTGTGCAGCAGCACTTCAACATTCCGGCCTCGACCGTCGACGAGGAGTTCTTCACCGTCGGCCAGCTGTTCGACGGCTCCTCGATCCGTGGATTCGCGAACATCCACGAGTCCGACATGCAGCTCATCCCTGACGTGTCGACCGCCTACCTCGACCAGTTCCGTGAGGCGAAGACCCTCATCATGGTCTTCGACATCTACAACCCCCGCACCGGTGAGATCTACTCGAAGGATCCGCGTCAGGTCGCCAAGAAGGCCGAGAAGTACCTCGCGTCGACCGGAATCGCAGACACGGCGTTCTTCGCCCCCGAGGCGGAGTTCTACATCTTCGACGACGTGCGCTTCGAGGTGAAGCAGAACGCGAGCTACTACTACGTCGATTCCGAAGAGGGTGCGTGGAACAGCGGTCGTGAGGAAGAAGGCGGAAACCTCGCCAACAAGACCCCGTACAAGGGCGGCTACTTCCCGGTCAGCCCGGTCGACAAGCAGGCCGACCTGCGCGATGACATCAGCCTCAAGCTGATCGAGGCCGGCCTCATCCTGGAGCGCGCGCACCACGAGGTGGGCACCGGCGGCCAGGCCGAGATCAACTACCGCTTCGACACGATGGTCCACGCGGCCGACGACATCCTGAAGTTCAAGTACATCGTCAAGAACACGGCAGAGCAGTGGGGCAAGACGGCGACCTTCATGCCGAAGCCGCTGTTCGGCGATAACGGCTCGGGCATGCACACGCATCAGTCGCTGTGGCTCGAGGGCAAGCCCCTCTTCTACGATGAGGCCGGCTACGGCGGTCTGTCCGACCTCGCCCGGTGGTACATCGGCGGTCTGCTCGCGCACGCTCCCGCCGTGCTCGCGTTCACGAATCCGACGATGAACAGTTACAAGCGCCTGGTCAAGGGCTACGAGGCCCCCGTCAACCTGGTCTACTCGGCGGGCAACCGCTCGGCGGCCATCCGCATCCCGATCACGGGCTCCAACCCGAAGGCCAAGCGCATCGAGTTCCGCGCGCCGGACGCCTCGGGCAACCCCTACCTGGCCTTCGCGGCGCAGATGATGGCGGGCCTCGACGGCATCAAGAACCGTATCGAGCCGCACGAGCCCGTCGACAAGGACCTGTACGAGCTTCCGCCCGAGGAGGCCAAGAACATCCCGCAGGTGCCGAACTCGCTGCTGGACTCGCTCGACGCCCTCGCAGCCGACCACGAGTTCCTGCTCGCGGGCGGCGTGTTCACGCCCGAGCTCATCGAGACGTGGATCGAGTACAAGATCGAGAACGAGATCAAGCCCATCGCGGCTCGCCCTCACCCGTTCGAGTACGAGCTGTACTACGGCGTCTGAGAATCGTCATCGAGAAGGGGTCCCGCCACGGCGGGGCCCCTTCTTCGTGCTCGCGCTCCGACGACTCGGGGTTCTCGGCGCTCAGCCGTAGAACAGGCGCTCGAAGACCCGCCGCGCACGGCGGGTGGTCCCGAGATAGTCCTCTTCGACCTGCGTCGCCGACCGGGGCGGGTAGCCGAGCAGGCGGCCGATGCCGTCCAGCCGCTTGCGGTCGGTCGGCAGCACATCGCTGGTCTGGCCCGACAGGAGCGTGTTGGCCGACCGCAGGCGGCTCGCCAGGCGCCACGCCTCGGCGAGCCGGTCGGCCGATGACTCGGCGACCAATCCGGCGTCCTGGGCAGCGCGAAGCGCACCGAGGGTCGATGTCGTGCGCATGCCCGGGACCCGATGCGCATGCTCGAGCTGCAGCAGCTGCACGAGCCACTCCACATCACTGAGCGATCCGGGTCCGAGTTTGAGGTGACGGCTGGGATCGGCGCCCTGCGGCAGTCGCTCGTTCTCGACGCGCGCCTTGATCCGCTTGATCTCGCGCAGTCCCTGCGGGTCGACGGATGCCGGATACCGGACGTCGTCGGCCAATGACGTGAACGCGCGGACGAGCTTCACGCTGCCTGCGACGCCACGAGCACGCAGCAGCGCCTGCGCCTCCCACGAGAGCGACCAGCGGTGGTAGTACTCGCCGTACGCGGCGAGCGACCGGGCGACCGGACCGTTCCGGCCCTCCGGCCTCAGACCTGCGTCGAGGTCGAGCGGGACGCGCTGGTCCTCGGAGTGCTTCCGCAGGCCGGCGACGATCTGCAGCGAGAGCTCATGCGCCCGCTGGGCGTCGACCCCGTTCGGCTGATACACGTACATCACGTCGGCATCCGACCCGAAGCCGAGCTCCGCGCCGCCGAACCGTCCCATCGCGATGACCGAGAAGTCCAGCGCGGCATCCTCCGCGGGCACGATCTCGCGCCGCACGGCGCGAAGCGTCGCCTGGATCGTGACTTCGGTGACGGTCGTCAGTGCGGTCGCGACCTCCTCGATCGTCGACATGCCGAGGATCGCGGACATCGCTATCCGCAGCAGCTCGCGCCTGCGCAGTGCGCGGACGGAGCGCATCGCGTCATCGATCGTCTCGTGACGGGACTGGATCGCGCGCGCCTCCTCCTGCAGGGCGACTCCCGTACGGGGCCGGAGCAGTTCGGGGTCGTCCAGCCACGCGGCGGATTCGGGGATCCACTCCATGAGCTCACCGACGTAGCGCGAACTGGACAGCACACGCGTGAGGCTCTCCGCCGCCCCGGATGAGTCGCGCAGCATGCGCAGGAACCACGGTGTGCTGCCGAGCCGCTCGCTGATGCGACGGAACGCGAGCAGGCCGTAGTCGGGATCGACGCCGTCGGCGAACCAGCGGATCATGACGGGCATGAGGTGGCGCTGGATGGTCGCGCCTCGGCTCAGCCCGTTCGTGAGCGCGGCGATGTGGCGGAGCGCCCCCACGGGGTCCATGAACCCGATCGCCGCGAGACGGTCGTGCGCCTGCGCGGGCGAGAGCGAGCGCTCCTCCGCCGGAAGCGCGGCGACCGCGGAGAGCAGGGGGCGGTAGAAGAGGCGGACGTGGATGTCACGGACCTCGCGCTTGACCTTCTCCCACGTCTCCCACACCTTCTCGCCCGACTCCGCGATCCCCGATGCGCGCGCCAGAACGCGCAGTTCGTCGGGGCGCGCGGGCATGAGGTGCGTGCGGCGCAGGTGCCGCAGCTGGACCCGGTGCTCCAGCAGCCGCAGCACGCGATAGTCGTGCGAGAAGGTCCCCGCCTCCGCCCGGCCGATGTAGCCCTGCTCGACGAGCGCGTCGAGCGCCTCGAGGGTGCCGCGCTGACGGATCCGGTCATCCGACAGCCCGTGCACGAGCTGGAGCAGCTGCACGGTGAACTCGATGTCGCGGATGCCGCCGGGTCCGAGCTTCAGCTGGTAGGGCACCTCGCCCGCCGGGATGTGCTCGGTCACACGTTCGCGCATCCGCTGCACGCTGTCCACGAAGTTCTCGCGAGCGGCACTCGTCCAGATCTTGGGCTGCACGGCCCGCACGTACGCGTCGCCGAGCTCGGCGTCTCCGGCGATCGGGCGCGCCTTCAGCAGCGCCTGGAACTCCCAGCTCTTGGCCCAGCGGTCGTAGTACGACAGATGGGACTCGAGCGTGCGCACGAGCGCTCCCTGCTTGCCCTCGGGCCTGAGGTTCGCGTCGACCTCCCAGAGCGGAGGCTCGATCTCGACCCCCGATATGCCTCGCATCGTCTGGACCGCGAGGCGCGTCGCGATGTCGACGATCCGGCTCTCGCCGATCTCGTCGACCAGCCCGTCATCTGATCCGGCGACGAAGATGACGTCCACATCGCTCACGTAGTTCAGCTCGCGCGCACCGGTCTTCCCCATCCCGATCACCGCGAGCCGCGTCGCCGCGACGTGCGCTCGGTCGAACAGTCCGACCCCGGCTCCCCCGGACGAGACCCTGGTCCGTGCGACGCACAGCGACGCCTCCAGGGCCGCTCCAGCAGCATCCGCCAAGCTCGCCGCGACGGCCGCGAGCCCCTCCACGGGCGCGTCGCTCAGCAGATCGTATGCCGCGATGGCCGCGAGGAGCCGGCGGTATCGCACCCGGAGGGCGACCCACGACGCGTCGCTCGCGTCGGCGGAGAACCCGTCCTCCGCGCCGACCGAGGCGAGCAGGGTCGCGCGCATCTCCTCGCCCGTCGGAAGGGATGGGCCGGCGCCGCCGAGATGGGTGAGCTCCTCGGGATGACGGAGGTAGAAATCGGCGAACCCCGTCGACGCGCCGAGCAGGGCCCACAGGGCCCGCCAACCGCCGGGCTCATCATGAAGCGAGCGGAGGGATGCCGCGTCCCGGCGCGCGATCCGGGTCAGCGCCGACACGGCGGAATCCGGATCCGCGGCTCGAGAGGCGGGAGCGATCAGCGAGTCCCTGGCGACCCCGAGGAGGTCTTCGAGTTCGACGAGCTCGGCCTCGGCCTCGGCGAGGCGACTGAACCCGATCCGTGCGAGGTGGGTGAGTGACTGCGACCGTTCGCTCGTGGACATCGTCTCGCGCGCGAGCTCAGAGCATCTCGAGGTTGCTCTTCAGCTCGAAGTGGGTGACCTGCGACCGGTACTCCTGCCACTCCTTGCGCTTGTTCAGCAGCACGTAGTTGAAGACCTGCTCGCCGAGCGTCTCGGCGACCAGTTCGGACTCCTCCATGTACTCCAGCGCGTGGTCGAGGCTCGCAGGCAGCGGTGCGTAGCCGAGCGCGCGACGCTCGGCATCCGTGAGCGACCACACGTTGTCCTCGGCCTCGGGCGGCAGTTCGTAGCCCTCTTCGATCCCCTTGAGCCCGGCAGCCAGCATGAGCGCGAACGCCAGGTACGGATTCGCGGCGGAATCCAGGGCACGGTACTCGACGCGCGAGGACTGCCCCTTGTTGGGCTTGTACATCGGGACGCGCACCAGCGCCGAGCGGTTGTTGTGGCCCCACGTGATGAAGCTCGGCGCCTCGTCTCCGCCCCAGAGGCGCTTGTAGGAGTTGACGAACTGATTGGTCACGGCCGAGATCTCGCCGGCATGACGCAGCAGCCCGGCGATGAAGTGGCGTCCCGTCTTGGAGAGCTGGTAGGTCGCACCTTCCTCGTAGAACGCGTTGACGTCGCCCTCGAAGAGCGACATGTGCGTGTGCATGCCGCTGCCGGGCTTGCCGCCCAGCGGCTTCGGCATGAACGTCGCGTACACGCCCTGCTCGATCGCGACCTCTTTGATCACGGTGCGGAAGGTCATGATGTTGTCGGCCGTCGCCAGGGCGTCGGCGTACCGCAGGTCGATCTCGTTCTGACCGGGTCCGCCCTCGTGGTGGCTGAATTCGACGGAGATGCCGAGGTCCTCGAGCATCCGCACCGAGCGTCGACGGAAGTCGTGCGCCGTGCCGCCGGGCACGTTGTCGAAGTAGCCTGCCGAATCGACCGGCTCAGGGCCGTCCGGTCCGAACGACGACGACTTCAGCAGGTAGAACTCGATCTCGGGGTGCGTGTAGAACGTGAAGCCGGCATCGGCGGCCTTCGCGAGCGATCGCTTGAGCACATGGCGCGGGTCCGCGACGGCGGGCTGGCCGTCGGGTGTGGTGATGTCGCAGAACATGCGCGCCGTGGGATCGATCTCACCGCGCCACGGGAGGATCTGGAACGTCGTCGGGTCGGGGTGCGCGAGCAGGTCCGACTCGTAGGAGCGCGTCAGGCCTTCGATCGCAGAGCCGTCGAAGCCCAGACCTTCGCTGAATGCGCCTTCGACCTCGGCCGGGGCGATCGCCACCGACTTGAGCGTGCCGATCACATCGGTGAACCAGAGCCGCACGAACTTGACGCCCCGCTCCTCGATCGTGCGCAGAACGAAGTCACGCTGCTTGTCCATCGAATCCCCTTCGGTCCCGGCGCGCGGCCGGGGTCAGTTCTCGTCGTTTTCGAGCGGCTCGGCCGGCGGCGCGGAGCTCGGCGCGTCGTCGCGCCGGTCCTCCTCGGCCCAGGCGCGCGAACGCTCGCGAATGATCTCGGGGGCGCGGGCAGCCTCTTCGGCAGTGTCGAAGGGGCCCGCACGATCGACGTGCGGAGACACATAGCCGTGCTCCACCTCACCCGTCGTGAGGTTGTACCAGTACTTCTCGGCGTCCCCGCTCACGTCCCGCTCCTCTCGTGATCCCCGAATCCGTCGAAGGGTTCACTCGCTCGATCCTACTGACCGGCCGCGCGCTCCTGGATAGGCTGGCCCCATGGCAACGGACAAGACCCGCGCAGTCGGTGTGGACATCGGCGGAACCGGCATCAAGGCAGCGATCGTCGACCTCGAGGCTGGGACGCTCCTGAGCGATCGGATCAAGGTCGCCACGCCGGCCGGGGCCGAGCCGAAGGACGTGCTCGCGGCGGTCCTGAAGGTCCTCGAGACGCTCGGCGTCCTCGACGATGCGATCCCCCTCGGTGTCGCGTTCCCCGCAATCGTCAAGTCCGGCCGCACCCTGTCTGCCGCCAACGTCTCGCAGAAGTGGATCGGATTCGAAGCCGAGAGGTTCTTCGAAGAGGGCCTGGGGCGTGACATCCATTTCGCGAACGACGCCGACGTCGCCGGGGTCGCCGAGATGCGCTACGGAGCCGCCCGGGGTGTCGGGGGCCTGACGATCCTCACCACGCTGGGCACCGGCATCGGCTCCGCGATGATCTACAACGGGGTTCTGGTGCCCAACTCGGAGCTCGGTCACCTGCAGCGCGCGAAGCACGGCAAGGACTTCGAGGCGTTCGCGGCATACTCCGCGATGGAGCGTGACGCCCTGGATTGGAACGAGTGGGCCAAGCGCCTGCAGGTCTATTACAGCCACGTCGAGTTCCTCTTCACGCCCGACCTGTTCATCGTCGGCGGCGGCGTCTCCAAGCACGCCGACTCGTTCCTGCCGCTGCTGAAGCTGAACACGCCGATCGTGCCGGCCGTGCACCGGAACAACGCCGGAATCATCGGGGCCGCCGCGCTGGCTCTCGACTGACCGGCGACCACGAGACCTCAACCGGCGCCCGAGACTGCGGGTGTCCGCCACGCTCTCGGGGCGCGGATGCAGTCTCGGTGGCACGAGAGGGCGAATGGGCCGGCCTGTACGCCGGGTTCTGTCCGGGGGCCGAAGCCCCGTGGACGGTCATCTCTCTCGGCGACACGTTGCCGTGCCGCTCCAGCGGCCTACCCGAGGACTCGGCGAGCCGCGTCAACATCCTCTGTCTGGCCTTGCTCCGGGCGAGGTTTACCTTGCGGGTCGTGTCACCACGACCCCGGTGGTCTCTTACACCGCCGTTTCACCCTTACCCCGGCCGAAGCCGAGGCGGTCTGTTCTCTGTGGCACTGTCTCGCGGATCGCTCCGGGTGGGTGTTACCCACCGCCCTGCCCTGTGGAGCCCGGACGTTCCTCGGCGCTGCGCGGCGAACCGCGAGCGACGCGACCGTCCAGCCGACCCATTCGCGGAGCCGAGTCTAGTCTCGCGGCCTGAACGCGGCCGGCGCGATGAGCCCGGTCAGTCCTTCTCCGCGCTCTCGGAGATGCGCAGCTCCAGCGGGAAGTCGATCGGGAAGTCGCCGAACAGAAGGCGCCCGGCCGCGGCCGCCGCCTCGCGCACCGCGCTTGCGGCCGCCTCCGCGTGCTCCTCGGGGGCATGGACGATCACCTCGTCGTGAAGGAAGAACGCCAGGTGCGGACGCGTCGAGAAGATCGGACCGGAGCGCGGCGCGGCATCCGCGTCGCCGACCGGCGCGATGGCGGCCAGTCGGCCGCGCAGATCGGCCATCCAGGCGAGCGCCCATTCCGCCGCCGTGCCCTGCACGACGAAGTTCCGCGTGAATCTGCCCCGATCGCGCGCCCATCGGCGGGCCCGGGTCTCGTCGACCCCGGATGCGTCCACATCGCTCGCGCGCGACTGCGCCTCGTGCCACGTGGAGGACGGCGGGGGCGAGCTGCGGCCCAGCCAGGTCGAGACGACACCGCCGTTCTCGCCGGTCCGCGCGGCGTCGTCCACGAGCGCCATCGCGCGGGGGAAGGTGCGCCGAAGCCCGGGAACGAGCCGTCCGCTGTCACCGGTGGTCGCGCCGTACATCGCGCCGAGCATCGCGATCTTGGCCTCGGAGCGCAGCGCGACCGCGCCCGTCTCGACGATCCCGGCGTAGAGATCCTTTCCCCGGGCCGCATCGGCCAAGGCCTCGTCGCGAGCCATCGCGGCGAGCACTCGCGGCTCCAGCTGCGCCACATCGGCGATCACCAGCCGCCAGCCGGGGTCGGCCCGCACTGCCGCGCGCAGCTGACGAGGAAGCTGCAGCGCGCCGCCGCCGGACGAGGCCCACCTTCCCGTCACGACGCCACCGGGGACGTACACGGGCCGGAATCGACCCTCGTGCACCCATTCGGCCAGCCATGCCCACCCGTTCGCAGACACCAGTCGCGACAGCTTCTTGTACTCGAGAAGGGGTTCGATGACGGGATGCCGATATTCGGCGAGCTCCCACCTGCTGGTGGATTCGACCAGGATGCCCGCTCGATGCAGCGAGCGCAGCAGCTTGGGCTGGGAATCCAGGCTTGCGACCGGGTCGCCGAGCGCGGCCCGCACCCTGGCTGCCGCGTCTTCGAGCTTCTCGGGCGTGCCGCCTCCCACGGGTCGCCGGCCCAGCACGTCGGTGAGGATCGCATCGTGGGTCGGTGCATCCCACGGCAGCCCGGCGGCGCGCAGCTCCACCGCGATGAGGGCGCCGGCCGATTCGGCGGCCGCGAGCAGGCGGAGCCGCCCGGGATCCTCCGATCCGTCGATCGCCTCGCGCTGGCGCGCGAACTCGGCGACGGCTTCATCGACATCCTCGGGTGGGCCGCTCGGCTCATCCTCGGATGAGCCGAGCTCGAACAGGGCGGGTGCGGACTCGGCGCCTGCGACGAAGGGTGCCGCGTCCCAGGCGGAGGCGACCCGCACCGGCGCATGCGCGGCGACCAGCTCGGAGTCGCGGAGGATCGCGTGACACAGGCGCAGGTCATGGCATCGACCGATGCGCACGCCGGCGGCGAGCAGGTCGGCGTACCACCGCGGAGCGTCACTCCACACCCAGCGCACCGCTGCCGCGGTCTCGAGCGCTCCGACCCAGGCGGGCAGATCAGGGACGGGAAGGGTCATCCGGTCGAGTTCGGCACCGTCTGCGCCGAGCGTGACGGCCGTGACGCGCCCCTCGACCCGGCCGAGGACGACCCAGCTCGCGCCGTCAGTCCTGTCCACCGTCGAGGTCCCGGCGGAAGCTCTCTCGTCGATCCATGGACTCGTTGGCGGCAGCATCCGCGCGCTTGTTCTCGAGTCTCGGCACCCACTCGAACGAGACATCACGGCCTTCGATGAGCGTTCTCGCCTTCGCCGCCAGCTGCTGCATGTCGGGGTGTTTGATCTTCCACCGCCCGGTCATCTGCTCGACGATGAGCTTCGAGTCCAGCCGTACGTGGACGGATGCCGCCGGGTCGAGCTGGACCGCGGCATCGAGTCCCGCGATCAGGCCGCTGTACTCCGCGACGTTGTTGCTGGCGACGCCGACGTACACGCCGATCTCGCTGAGCACGGCACCGGACGCATCGTCGATCACGACCGCTCCCCCGGCGGCGATCCCGGGATTGCCGCGCGAGCCCCCGTCCGCTTCGACGACCAGGCGCCGGGTCACAGACCGGATTCCTCCGTGCGGACCAGGATGCAGCCGCATTCGGGGCAGGTGACGACGGCGTCCTCGGCAGCGAGGCGGACGGTCTGCATGTCGGTGCCGGCGAGCACCATCCGGCATCCCTCGCACGTGCCACGGCGCAGCAGGGCGGCTCCTGAGCTGCGCGCAGCGACGCGTTCGTAGTACGCGAGCAGATCCGCTGCGATGATGCCGGCCACGGCCGACCTGTCCCGTGTCGCGCCCTCGAACGCTGTGGTCGCCTCGGCGACGACGCGCTTGGCTTCGGCGCTGAGCGCAGCCCCCTCGGCATTGGTCTCCGCGATCAGCGCCTCCTGCTCGGCGACGGCGGAATCGGCCGCTTCGAGACGCTCCATGATCTCGAGCTCGGCATCCTCGAGGTCGCTCTTGCGACGCGCGAGCGATCCCAGCTCGCTCTCCAGACCCTGGGCCTCCTTCACGTTGCTCGTCGATGCGAGCCGCTCGGTGTCCCGGGTGCGGCGTGCGTCGACCAGGGCCACATCGGACTCGACGCGCGACAGGTCCGCGCGCAGATCATCGCGCACTCCGAGGCGTGTGGTGAGCTCCTGCGCGAGCTCATGGCGGCGCGCGATCAGCGCCTGGACGCGCTCGGCCTGCGGGGGGTTGCGGCGCGCGGCGTCCGCCTTGCGGATGCGGGTGTCCAGGTCGGCGACCTCGAGGAGTCGGCGCTGATCCGAGGGGGTGGCGTTCACGCGTCCCAACCTACCTCGCGTGATCCGGTGGCCGGATGCGGTGGGCCCTGCCGGGATCGAACCGACGACATCCACGGTGTAAACGTGGCGCTCTACCAGCTGAGCTAAAGGCCCCTCGGGTCCGAGTCTAGAGCCACCGCATCGGCGTCGCGCGGGCCGGGGACTCGCTAGGCTGAGTGACGGTGCATTGTGCATGGCGAACAAAGCCTGCGCCGCATCGCATGCGATTACCTGGCACGATCTGCCAGACGACGAAAGGTCTTCCGTGACTGTCCACGACCAGGATCCGTACTCTCAGGGCACCCTCGACAGCGATCCCGACGAGACGGCCGAGTGGCAGGAATCCCTCGAGCAGCTCGTCGCCGCGAAAGGCCACGGCCGCGGGCGCGAGATCATGCTCAGCCTGCTGAGGCGCTCCAAGGATCTGCACCTCGGTGTGCCGATGGTGCCGACGACCGATTACATCAACACGATCGCCCCGGAGAACGAGCCGGACTTCCCCGGCGACGAGGAGATCGAGCGCCGCTACCGGGCGTGGATCCGCTGGAACGCCGCCGTCACCGTCCACCGGGCGCAGCGCCCGGGAATCGGCGTCGGCGGACACATCTCGACGTACGCCTCCTCCGCCGCCTTGTACGAGGTCGGCTTCAACCACTTCTTCCGCGGCGCGGACCACGCTTCCGGCGGCGACCAGATCTTCGTCCAGGGGCACGCCTCCCCCGGCACCTACGCGCGCGCGTTCCTCGAGGGACGGCTCACCGAGGCGCAGCTCGACGGGTTCCGCCAGGAGAAGTCTGCGGCGCCGAACGGCATTCCCTCCTACCCGCATCCGCGCCTCATGCCGGACTTCTGGCAGTTCCCGACCGTGTCGATGGGCCTCGGCCCGATCAACGCGATCTATCAGGCGATGACCAACAAGTACCTCACCAACCGCGGCATCAAGGACGTCTCGGACTCCCACGTCTGGGCGTTCCTCGGCGATGGGGAGATGGACGAGGTCGAGAGCCGCGGTCAGCTCCAGGTCGCGGCGAACGAGGGTCTGGACAACCTCACGTTCGTGGTCAACGCGAACCTGCAGCGACTGGACGGTCCGGTCCGAGGCAACGGCAAGATCATCCAGGAGCTGGAGAGCTTCTTCCGCGGCGCCGGCTGGAACGTGATCAAGGTCGTGTGGGGCCGCGAATGGGACGAGCTCCTCGCCCGCGACACCGACGGTGCGCTGCTGAACCTCATGAACGTCACGCCCGACGGCGACTACCAGACGTACAAGACGGAGAGCGGCGCGTACGTCCGTGAGAACTTCTTCGGGCGCGACGAGCGCGCCCTCGCGCTGGTGAAGGACTACACCGACGACCAGATCTGGGGCCTCAAGCGCGGCGGACACGACTACCGCAAGGTGTATGCGGCCTACAAGGCGGCCGTCGAGCACAAGGGCCAGCCCACCGTGATCATCGCGAAGACGATCAAGGGATACGGTCTCGGCAAGCACTTCGAGGGTCGCAACGCCACTCACCAGATGAAGAAGATGACCCTCGAGGACCTCAAGCACTTCCGCGACGAGATGCACATCCCGATCTCGGACGGTCAGCTCGAGGAGAACCCGTACCTGCCCCCGTACTTCAACCCGGGCCAGCAGGACGAGACCATCCAGTACCTGATGGAGCGCCGGCGTGCGCTGGGAGGGTTCGTCCCCTCCCGCCGCTCGACGCACGTCGGCCTGACGCTCCCTGACGACTCCGCGTACTCGCAGCCGAAGAAGGGCTCGGGCACTCAGGAGATCGCCACCACCATGGCGTTCGTCCGGCTGCTGAAGGACCTGCTGCGCTCGAAGGACTTCGGCCACCGCATCGTGCCGATCATCCCCGATGAGGCGCGGACGTTCGGCATGGACGCCTTCTTCCCGACGGCGAAGATCTACAACCCGAACGGGCAGCACTACACGTCCGTCGACCGCGAGCTCCTCCTGGCGTACAAGGAGAGCCCGCAGGGGCAGATCCTGCACGTCGGCATCAACGAGGCGGGCGCCCTGGCCGCGTTCACCGGTGTCGGGACGTCGTATTCCACGCACGGCGAGCCGCTCATCCCGGTCTACATCTTCTATTCGATGTTCGGGTTCCAGCGCACCGGCGACGCCCAGTGGGCAGCCGGCGATCAGATGGCGCGCGGCTTCATCATCGGCGCGACCGCCGGTCGCACCACGCTGACCGGTGAAGGACTGCAGCACGCGGATGGGCACTCGCACCTGCTGGCGGCGACCAATCCCGCGACGATCTCCTACGATCCGGCGTACGGCTACGAGATCGCGCACATCGTGCGCGCCGGTCTCGACCGCATGTACGGCGGGCAGCACCCCGACCCGAACGTCATGTACTACCTCACGGTCTACAACGAGCCGCTCGTGCACCCCGCCGAGCCGGCCGATGTCGACGTCGACGGCATCGTGCGTGGCATCCACCGCATCTCCGTCGGGGAGGGCGATGGTCCGCGCGCGCAGCTGATGGCATCCGGTGTCGGCGTGCCGTGGGCGCTGGAGGCGCAGCAGCTGCTGAAGGACGACTGGGGTGTGATCGCGGACGTCTGGTCGGTCACGTCATGGACCGAGCTGCGCCGCGACGGCCTCGCCGCCGACCAGCACAACTTCCTGCACCCCGACGACGAGCCGCGCACCGCGTACATCTCCGACAAGCTCCGGGATGCCGAGGGTCCGGTCGTCGCCGTCAGTGACTTCATGCACGCAGTGCAGGACCAGATCCGCCCGTGGGTGCCGAACCGCTTCGCGACGCTCGGAGCCGACGGCTTCGGCTTCTCCGACACGCGCCCGGCCGCCCGACGCTTCTTCAAGATCGACGGTCCGTCCGTCGTGGTCCGCACCCTGCAGTCGCTCGCGGAGGACGGCGTGGTCGACCGGTCGCTCGCCGCACAGGCGATCGAGAAGTACCGCCTGCACGATGTGACCGCCGGCACCAGCGGAAACGCGGGCGGCGAGAGCTGACCGCAGGAATGGTCTCCCGTCCCGCTCAGATGGACAAGCCCGAAACGCTCGCCTGGCTGCGGCGGATCTCGGGCGATCTGGCGAGCGCGACGATCAAGCGTCTCGAGGACACCCTCCCCTGGTACGCGGAGATGCCGCCGGCCAGGCGTTCGGCGGTCGGACTGGTCGCCCAGGCCGGCATCTCGTCGTTCATCCAGTGGTACGACGACCCGACGTCGACGCCCTGGATCGCCGCCGACATTTTCGCCGCCGCGCCCCGTGAGCTGTTGCGCAGCGTCAGCCTGACGCAGACCCTCCAGCTCATCCGCGTCACGGTCGAAGTCACCGAGGAGCGGCTCGTCGGCAAGGGCGACGACCTCCGCGAAGGCATCCTGCTCTACTCCCGAGATGTCGCCTTCGCCGCCGCGGATGTGTATGCCCGGGCCGCCGAGGCGAGGGGCCTGTGGGACGCGCGTCTCGAGGCCCTGGTGGTTGATTCGATCCTGACCGGAGAGGCCGACGAGGAGTTGCCGAGCCGCATCGCCGCCCTCGGATGGCACGGCCACGGCGAGGTCGCGGTCCTGGTCGGGACGACTCCCCCGCTGTTCGACGTCGATCAGCTGCGCCGGAGCGCCCGCAAGCTCGGCGTCGACGTGCTGATCGGAGTGCAGGGTTCCCGTCTCGTCCTCGTTCTCGGCCGTGCTGAGCTGCCCGGCCGGACCGACGACGAACCCGAGCTGCCGTTCCCCGAGATCGCCAAGCGCCTCGAGCCCGGCTTCGGGCCCGGCTATCTCGTGCTCGGTCCGGCTGTGCCGGCCCTGGTCGATGCGAGTCAGAGCGCCCGCGCCTCCCTCGCGGGCTTCGCCGTCGCGCGCGCCTGGCGCAACGCGCCACGACCCGTCGAGGCAGACGACCTCCTTCCGGAGCGGGCACTGGCCGGCGACCCGCTCGCGAAGCAGACCCTCGTCGAGCGCATCTACCGTCCACTCCAGTCGCACAGCGCCGACCTGGTCACCACGCTGTGGAGCTATCTCGACAACGGACGATCCCTCGAGGCAACGGCGCGCGAGCTGTTCGTGCATCCGAACACCGTCCGCTACCGCCTCAAGCGCGTCTCGGACGTCATCGGATGGGACGCGACCGGCCCGCGCGAAGCACTCATCCTTCAGACTGCGCTCATCCTCGGCTCCATCGGCACCGACTCGACGCGCAGGAGACTCCCGTCCGCGCGACGCGCGACGCCGTGATCATGTACGGCGCGCACAAAGGCTGTGACGATTCTTGTGACGAGATCGCCAGAAGCCGTCGACTGATCCTTGGCAGGATGGGAAGGTGATCATCGCCGTCTTCCCCGGGCAGGGTTCGCAGACCCCTGGGTTCCTCGCCCCCTGGCTGCAGCTCGACGGCGCAGCCGACCGTCTTGCGGCCTACTCCGAATGGTCGGGTGTGGACCTGATCGCGGCCGGAACGGAGTGGGACGCGGACCGGATTCGGGACACCCAGGTCGCGCAGCCGCTGATCGTGGCCGCGAGCCTGCTCTCGTGGGGAGCGCTCGGCGATCGCAGCCGCATCGCCGGGGTGGCGGGTCATTCCGTCGGAGAGTTCGCCGCGGCCGCCGCAGCGGGCGTGCTCACCGAGGAGGACGCGCTTCGACTCGTCGGCATCCGCGGCCGCGCGATGGCGCAGGCGGCGGCAGCCGAGCGGACCGGAATGAGCGCAATCATCGGCGGGGATGAGGCGGCCAACGTCGCCCGACTGGACGAGCTCGGCCTCACTCCCGCGAACTACAACGGCGGCGGCCAGCTCGTCGCCGCGGGCGCCCTGGACGCCCTTCAGACGCTTGCTGCCGAGCCGCCTGCCGGGACCCGGGTGATCCCCCTGCAGGTCGCCGGCGCCTTCCACACCCGATACATGGGCTCCGCCGTGGACGCCCTCCGGCAGGCTGCCGCGACCGTCGCCCCCGCCGATCCAGCCGTGACGATCTGGTCGAACTCGGACGGTTCCGGCGTCGCCGCAGGCGCCGAGTTCCTCGACCTGCTCGTGGACCAGGTGGCCTCGCCGGTGCGATGGGACCTCTGCATGGCGTCCTTCGGGGCGGACGGCGTCACCGGCATCGTCGAGCTCTCCCCCGCAGGCACGCTCGTCGGCCTCGCCAAGCGCGCGCTTCGCGGCGTGCCGAGCGTCGCGGTCAAGACGCCCGATGATCTTCCTGCCGCACAGTCGCTCCTGAGCGGCGTCGACGCATGACCGGAGACACCGAATGACTCGCATGCTGATCCAGCCGACCGGGCCCGCCCACACGCGCATCTACTCCTATGGCGCCGCGCGAGGTGAGGTGTTCGTCCCCAACGACGACCTCATCGGTCCGATCGACTCGAGCGACGAGTGGATCCGGCAGCGGACGGGCATCGTCACACGCACACGCGCACTTCCTGAGACCACGGCCATCGAACTGGCGACGGATGCGGCCGCCGAGGCGATCGCACGTTCGGGCATCGAGCCGCAGCAGGTCGACGCGGTGATCGTCGCGACGATCAGCAACCCCAAGCAGACGCCCTCGGTCTCGGCGATCGTGGCCGACCGCATCGGCGCCAATCCCGCCGCGGCATACGACCTCAATGCCGCCTGCGCCGGCTTCGCCTACGGCGTGACGCAGGCGGACGCCCTGATCCGCGCCGGCGCCGCGAACTACGTCGTGGTGGTCGGCGCCGAGAAGCTCAGCGACGTCGTGGACCCCGCAGACCGGAGCATCTCGTTCCTGCTCGGCGACGGCGCCGGCGCCGTGGTGATCGGTCCCAGCGACACGCCCGGCATCGGGCCGACGGTATGGGGTTCGGACGGATCCAAGGCCGACGCGGTCGGCATGAACCACACGCTCAACGAGTTCCGCTACGGCCAGGCGCCGTGGCCGACCCTGCGGCAGGAGGGCCCGACCGTTTTCCGCTGGGCCGTCTGGGAGATGGTCAAGGTCGCACGTCAGGCGCTCGAAGCCGCGGGCGTCGAGGCATCCGACCTGGCCGCGTTCGTCCCGCACCAGGCGAACATGCGGATCATCGACGAGTTCGCCAAGCAGCTCGGCCTGCCCGAAACGGTCGTGATCGGCCGCGACATCGAGACCACCGGCAACACGTCTGCGGCATCCATCCCCCTCGCGACGCACCGATTGCTCGAGGAGCACCCGGAGCTGAGCGGCGGACTCGCGCTGCAGATCGGCTTCGGTGCCGGGCTGGTGTTCGGCGCGCAGGTCGTCGTCCTGCCCTGAAGCAGACGACCCCCGACTCTAGACTGAACAGGGCCCGACGGGCCACCCCCGAAGAACAGGAGAAACCATGGCATTCAGCAACGACGAGGTCCTCGCGGGACTCGCCGAGCTCATCACGGACGAGACCGGGATCTCGGCCGACGAGGTCGCCCTCGAGAAGTCGTTCACCGATGACCTCGACATCGACTCGATCTCGATGATGACGATCGTCGTCAATGCCGAGGAGAAGTTCGGCGTCACGATCCCCGACGACGAGGTCAAGAACCTCAAGACCGTCGGCGACGCCGTCACCTTCATCACGTCGAACCAGGCGTGAGCGCACTCCGGTGGGGGCCGGTCGGCCCCCACCGGCACACCGCGTAACCGTCGGCATCAGACACAAGGACTCCCGCATATGAGCACGTCTCGCATCGTCGTCACCGGGATCGGTGCCTCGTCGCCGATCGGCGGCACAGCCCCCGAGAGCTGGTCGGCACTGCTCGCCGGCACATCCGGCGCCAGCACTCTGGAGTACGACTGGGTCGAACAGTACGACCTGCCCGTGACCTTCGCCGCGGAGGCCGTCGTACGCCCTGACACCGTCCTCGAGCGCCCCGAGGCCAAGCGCCTCGATCCGGCTTCGCAGTTCGCGCTGGTCGCGGCACGCGAGGCATGGGCGGATGCCGGCGCCCCCGATGTCGAACCCGAACGGTTCGGCGTCGATTTCGCGACCGGAATCGGCGGCGTCTGGACGCTGCTGGACGCGTGGGACACGCTGCGGGAGAAGGGTCCTCGGCGCGTCATGCCGATGACGGTCCCGATGCTGATGCCGAACGCTGCGGCCGCCGCGGTTTCGATGCACCTCGGCGCCCGCGCCTACGCGCGCACCGTCGCATCGGCCTGTGCGTCGAGCACGGAGTCCATCGTGAACGCCCTCGAGCACCTGCGCCTGGGTCTTGCCGACGTCGTGATCGCCGGTGGCACCGAGTCGGCCATCCATCCGATCACCGTCGCATCGTTCGCGTCTATGCAGGCCCTGTCCAAGCGGAACGACGACCCGTCGCACGCGTCCCGGCCGTACAGCGTCGACCGGGACGGATTCGTCATGGGCGAGGGCGCGGCCGCGCTGGTGCTGGAGACCGAGGAGCACGCCCGTGCCCGTGGCGCCAAGATCTACGCCGCGGTCGTCGGCGGCGGCGTGACCGCCGATTCGTACCACATCACCGCGCCCGAGCCAGAGGGCCTCGGCGCGTCTCGGGCCGTGCGCCTCGCGCTGGAGGCGGCCGACGCGTCGGTCGATGACGTCACGCACATCAACGCGCACGCCACCTCGACGCCGACGGGCGACATCGCCGAGTACAAGGCGCTGCTGAGTGTCTTCGGCGACCGGCTGCACGAGATCCCGGTCTCGGCCACGAAGGCATCGACCGGGCATCTGCTCGGTGGAACCGGTGCGCTCGAGGCGATCTTCACGATCCTCGCCCTGCGCGAAGGCCAGGCGCCGCCGACGATCAACCTCACCACGCAGGACCCTGCGATCCCGCTTCGGATCTCCGGTTCGCCGATCCCCCTCGGCGATGCCCCGCAGCTCGCCATCAGCAACTCGTTCGGGTTCGGCGGTCACAACGCCGTGGTGGCGTTCTCCTCGGTCTGATCCGGCCCCATCCACGCACGAAGACGCCCCCGCTGTAAGCCTCAGCAGGGGCGTCTTCCGTCTCAGACGGTGATACGCGGTCTCGGCATCCGGGATTGTCGGCCTCCGACTGCCGGTAGTGACGCCTCAGCCATCTGTGTCCGGGAGTGCGCAAGTCTTGCGGCGCACGAGTTGGTCGCTGTTCATCAGCCGACCTTGTGGAGCCAGACGACCGATGCGTCGTCGCTCGCGTGGCGGAATGGCTCGAGCTCGTCGTCCCATGCGGCGCCGAGGGCCACCTGCAGCTCATGGTGCAGCTCGATCGGGTCGCCTGCCGCCACCTCCATCGCATAGCGGATCCGGTCCTCGCCGATCACGATGTTGCCGGCAGTGTCGGTCTGGGCGTAGTGGATGCCGAGGCCGGGCGTGTGCAGCCACCGACCGCCGTCGCTGCGGGGCGTGGGGTCCTCGCTCACTTCGAAGCGGAGGTGCTCCCAGCCGCGGATCGCCGTGGCCAGCGCCGCGCCCGTTCCGGCAGGACCCTCCCAGTAGAACTCAGCCCGACGGCTGCCTGTCAGCACGGGCTGGTCGGCCCAGTCGAAGCTCGTCGCGTGACCGAGGGCACGTCCGACCGCCCACTCCAGGTGGGGGCACAACGCGCGTGGCGCAGAGTGAATGTAGATCACTCCACGCGCCTGTGGTGCAGCCATGATCTCTCCGTTTCGTCAGGTGCGTCTTCCCCTACGACCTGAACTGGAGCTGCCTCATGGCTATGCGGTTGTGCTGTTCATTATCCCCACCCGGCGCGCGAATCACAAGCGTGTGATTCGGCGTTTCAGGCACCGACAGGCGAAGGGCGCACGACAGTGGTCCCGGTCTCATCGGACCGGGACCACTGACGTGCTGGTGCGGGGATCAGGCCTCGCTCATCGCGGTGACCGCCGCCTGGCCCTTCGCCGCGTAGAACGCCGCGCGGGCGGCATCCTTGCGGGCCTGCTCGATGTAGCCGGCCTCGAGGATCTCCTGGTCGACCGGGAAGTTCTCGACGTGGTTCACGCCGTGGTACTTCTCGATGTACGCGTCCAGCTCCGGACCGGAGGTCCACGAGGTGATCAGGTTGTACCGCGGCTCGCTGCCGACGTGCGTGGTCGCGTGCCAGAGGCGCTGCGTGTCGATGATGAGCTGAGCGCCGGCGGGCAGGGCGATCCGCACCTCGCCCGCGGGGTCGGTCCGGTTCTCGCGCAGGACGAAGAAGCTGTCCTTGTCATCCGTGAGGTTGAAGAAGCCGCGGACCACCCATCCGGTGCCGTCGGGGTTCAGGCGGTTGTTGTCATCCTGGTGGAGGTTGTAGAGCGTGTCGCCGTACGGAGTGGGCTGAAGTTCGATGACCCGGCAGCGGCCGACGTTGGCGCCGGGCTCCTGAGCGCGACGGGCGAGGTTCGGGGCCTTCGCGACCTGCGACTCGATCCAGACGCCGTCCTTGTCGGTGCGCGGCGGCTTGTGGTTCCAGAAGCCGTTGCACTCGATCTCTCCGAACGCGCTGGCGAGCGGGGCGAAGCGGGTGTCGCCGGAGGACTTCCAGTCGTTGTACTCGATGTCCAGCCATTCCTTGGGATCGAGATCCTGGTTGTACGGGTCGAGGACGACGTATCCGGTCTCTTCGAGCGCGGCGGATTTGATGTAACCCATGACGAATCATGCCTTTCGTAGAGGGCCAGCACGTTTTAACAGGCCCGACTTAGGCAAGCCTACATCGGGCCCCTGAGGGCATTCCGGAGCCGGCGCCGTGGAAAACAGGGCGTCTCGAGGACGTGCCTAAGCTAGTGGGATGGCCACTGCGACCAACATCGATGCCACCGCGGTCAACACAGTGGCATGGCTCTCCGCCGCAGACACGACCATCGTGGTCCCGGTGTACCAGCGCCAGTACCGATGGGACATCGGCTCGTGCGAGCAGCTGCTCGGAGACATCCGGGCGGTGGCCGATTCGGATGACCGGCACATGCACTTCATCGGCTCCGTCCTGTCCTCGCTCAGCCTCGACGGCGATGTCGCGGAGCTCGTGCTGATCGACGGACAGCAGCGCCTGACGACCCTGATGCTCCTGGTCGCCGCGCTCCACCACACCGTGAAGGCGGACGATCCGGTGCTCGCGGGCGACCTCGAGCGGGTGCTCGTGCGCGCCACCGATCGCACCCGGACCAAACTGCGCCCGCACCGCGCGTGGGCGGACGTCTTCGAGAGCCTCGTGCTGGATCGGCGCGCGACCGGTGCCGAGCCGCGCGAGTCGCGCTTCGACGACAACTACGCCTTCTTCCGCAGCCAGATCAGCCCGCAGGAGGCACCGCGCATCTGGGCCGGTCTGCAGAAGCTCGAGCACGTCGCCATCACGCTCGGAACGGGCGCGAACGCCCAGCAGATCTTCGAGAGCCTCAACTCCACGGGTGAGCCGCTGCGCGATCATGAGCTGATCCACAACTACGTCCTGATGGGTCTCTCGCACGCCGAGCAGAGCGAGATAGAGGACTCCTTCTGGGTGCCGATCGAGCAGAACACCGGCGACCAGATCGGCGGTTTCTGGCGGCACTACCTCGTCATGCGGACGGGGCGGGAAGTCGCCGTCGCAGGCGAGCGAGGGGTGTACGACGCGTTCCGCCACGAGTTCCCGCGGCTGGACCTCGCGAGTCTGCGCGCGCATGCCGCCGAGTGGAAGGAGTACTCCGAGATCTATCGGGTGCTCCTTGATCCGGCCCACGCACCGGACGGCGACGTCGCGCGCCAGCTCGCGTTCGTCAACACCTTCGGCCGGGCGATGTACCCGCTCGTGATGCGTTCGTACCGCGACAGTGCACGCGGCACGATCGAGCAGAGCACACTCATCCGCACCCTCGAGCTCGTGCAGTCGCTGCTGCTGCGCCGCACCGTCGTGGGGGTGAGCACCGATCGGCTCGTCGCGCGCCTCTGTCGTGCGCGCGGACACGGGCAGGAGCAGCTGGAGGCGGCGTTCAGCCGCATCACGCCGTCGGACGAGCGGGTGCGGGTCGCGCTGAAGTACGGGGATCTCCCCCACGCCGCGTACGTCCTGGGTCGCCTCTCCGGCGTCGACGCCCTTGCCGATCTCGCTGTCGAGCACGTCTTCCCACTCGCCCCCGGCGACGCCTGGAGCGGTGACGGCGTGCGGGAGTGGGCCGACTACACCGAGGACGAGCAGAACAGCCACCGCGCGCTTGCACGGACCCTCGGCAACCTCGCGCTTCTGGAAGATCCGCTCGCGGAGCGAGTGGGCGACAGGTCGTTCGACGCCAAGCGCACCGCCTACGGGAAGAGCCGGATCGGTCTCACGAACGAGCTTGCCGCCCTGCCCGCATGGGGCACGGCCCAGATCGCAGCGCGCGGTGCGGACCTCGGCGCGCGATTCGTCCGGATCTGGGAGCGCCCCACCGCGGTCGACATCGACGACGACGGCCTGACGCCGATCCTGGATGCTCAGCGCCGACGCGGATGGCCACCCGGGTGGCAGCGGGAATTCGAGTACGTCGAGTACCGCGGCGAGCACTGGGAGGTGTACGACGTCAAATACCTCTTCAACCGGGTGTACAAGAGACTGTGGGCCGACTCGCGCGCGGACGTCGTCGCATTCAGCGCCCGCCGAGGCGGGCCGATCTATCCCGCGCAGTCCTGGAACGGTCAGTGGGATGCGCTCGACGAGGCCAACTTCCTCTACATGGGCTGGGACTCGAAGTACATGCTCACCGCGCTGCAGGGCGTGCTGGAAGAAGCCGGCCTCGCTTCCGAGGTGTTCGTGAAGTACTCCTACATCGGCGCAGCGATGAAATAGCAGTCGTGGTGGGGCGGGTGGGACTTGTCCCCACCGCAACTCCACTCGCCGCTTCGCGGCGCGCGGAGCCTCCGGCGGCGTGGGCCCGCCTTCGGTTCAAGGGCTCCTCGGGTCGAACGCGGAGAAGGGCCACCATTCGGGCGGCCCTTCTGCGCGTGGGGCGGGTGGGACTTGAACCCACGATCGTCGGGTTATGAGCCCGCTGCCTTGACCAGCTTGGCCACCGCCCCCTCGGGGATCGAGCCTACCGAACCGGATGCTCACATCCCGTGCATGGCAGAATGCCGGTGTGGACCCGATCGCCTGGCTCGTACTCGGCGCGCTCGTCGTGCTCGGAGTCGTCGCGATCTTCATGGCGCCCCGGTTCAAGCGCGACAACCTGCGTCGACAGCTCGAGGGGGGCGGAGGCGCGTTCGGGGGCATCGGGGCCGGCTTCGACGTCGTGTGGCGTCCCTCGGCGGAAGAGGCGCGCGCCGACTGGGAAGCGCAGGTCGAGATGCCCGCCCCGGCACCCACGCCCGGTGACAAGGGTCACGTGGACGACGGCCGGATCGTCATCGACCTCGCCGACTGAGCGATCGAGTCAGCGACCGTCCCGAAGATCGTCGTCGCGGAGCGGGGGCTCCGGCCACACCTTCGATACGGCATCCGTGATCCGCGTCGACCCGGACTTCGCCGCGGTCTGGTCGGCGGGGACGCTCCCGCGCACGATCGGCAGTTCTCGGCTGTCGCTGACCACCTGGGGATGGTTGCGGGCGAGGTCCCATACGCCGATCACGGCGATGACGCCGGCGACACCGAAGCCGATGTAAGCCCAGAGCGGGGCGTTGGCTGCTTCACCCAGCACGGTCAGGCCGATGATGATCGCGACGATCGGGTCGATGACGGTCAGTCCGGCGATCACGAGGTCCGGCGGACCCGACGAGTACGCCGTCTGGACGAAGTACGCGCCCACCGCCGCGGCCAGCAGCAGGCTCACGAGACACACCAGGGTGAGCCACTCGAAGTCACCCGACTGGATGCGGCTGATGACGACCTTCGCCAACGTCGCGACGAAGCCGTACATCACACCCGCACCGATGATGTAGAACAGGGCGGTCATCCGCTGCCGCAGCCACAGGAACAGCGCACCGAAGACCACCGTCACCACTGCCAGGATGATGAGGATCGTGATCAGCTGGCGGGTCGTGACCGGTTCGTCGGTCGCGACGAGTGCCGCGATGGTCACGAAGATGAAGATGCCGCCGACGCACTCGATGATCGCGCGCACAGACTGCTTCGTAGGCCGATGGCCGCTGATCCGCGCGTTGAGCAGGGTGGTGATGACCAGCGCGATGGCCCCCAGCGGCTGGACCACGATCAGCGGAGCGAACGCGAGGGCGCCGAGCTGGCAGACGATCGCCAAGCCGAGCATGAGGGATCCGAGTATCCACGACGGCCGAGTGAGCAGTCGGCCCAACTGGGTGAGGGTCAGGCCGCCGGACGCGGCGCCGCCCGAGAGCAGTTCGACCTTCGTCACACCGCGGTGCTGATATTGGGCTCCGAACGACATGAAGACCGCACCGAGGAGCGCAAGCGGGATGCCGATCAGGAGCGCAGGATTGTCGAACACTCCGACCAGGGCGTCCCCGACGTCCTGGATGTTGTCGATGTCCCCGCTCAGCCACAGCACGAATCGACACTAACCGCCCGGGTCGGTCGATAGGCTCAAGGCGTGGCCGTTCTGCCGATTCGCATCATGGGTGACCCGGTGCTTCACGCTCCCGCCGCAGCCGTCGAAACCGTCACGGAGGACGTGCGGCGGCTCGTCTCGGACATGTTCGAGACGATGGATGCCGCGCCCGGAGTCGGTCTTGCGGCGCCGCAGGTCGGAGTCGCGCTGCGCATCTTCACGTACTCCTATCAGGACGACGACGGGGCGCCCTGGCGCGGCGTGCTGATCAATCCGGAGCTGTGGATGGCGCCCCTCGAGCCGGGCGATCCCGATCCGGACGAGGAGTCCGAAGGGTGCCTTTCGTTTCCCGGCGAGCGGTTCCCGCTGCGGCGCTCCGACCGCGTGCTCGTCACCGGGACGGATCTGGATGGCGGTCCGGTTCGGATCGAAGTCGACGGCTGGCGGGCGAGGATCCTGCAGCACGAGTTCGATCATCTCGACGGAGTGCTGTACGTGGATCGGCTGAACGACGGCGACTGGAAGACGGTGCAGAAGATCGCCCGCAAGCGCGGGTGGGGCAGGGCCGGCCAGTCCTGGATGCCGGGCGTCGACGACATCGAAGCCTGATCGCGGCCGTTCCCGAGGAAACGAAGAACGGCCCCAGAGTGGAGTCCGGGGCCGTCCGCTCCCCGGCTTGGACTCGAACCAAGAACCTATCGGTTAACAGCCGATTGCTCTGCCAATTGAGCTACCGAGGAAAATGCCCGCCGGAGCAGGCAACCCGAATAGCTTAGCAAATCGTCGACCGTGCTCGTGACGTCAGGACGCGATCAGACGGTGGTCTGCTTCGGCGCTCGGCGTCCACAGCAGATCGTCGGTTCCATGCCCATAGGCGATGGCGTGCCCGCTGCGCAGGACGAGGACATCCGCGGAGAGCTCCTTGACCACATTGGACTCGTTCGTGGCGATGATCGCCGACATCCCGTAGTCGTGGCGCCTGCGCAGAATCGCCTCGCGGGCGGCGCCACGCACCTCCACGTCCATGTTCGCGAACGGCTCATCCGCGATCAGCACCCGGGGCTGCAGCACGAGCGCCCGAGCGAAAACCACCCTCTGCCGCATCCCCGCGCTCAGCTCGTACGGATACTTCGCGGCCGCACCCAGCGGGAGCATCATCTCATCCAGCAGTGTGGCTACACGAACGGCGAGAGCCCTCTGGTTGACGCGGCGGTCGCGGCTGGTGATCGGCTCGCCGATCACTTCGGCGACGGTCATCCGGGCGGGCAGCCGCACGGCGGCGGACTGCGACATGTAGCCGGTCAGGTAGGTGAGCGTCCGATGCGCCCGGCCGGGCCGACGCACCGCAATGCCCTCGACGTGGGCGCTGCCGCCCACGACGCCGAGCCCGGGCTCGTCCGCGCCGGCGAGGACCGCGAGCAGGCTGGACTTGCCCGAACCGGTGGGGCCCATGACAGCGAGTGCGCCAGCGTGCGCAAGCACGAACGAGACGCCGTCGACGACCCGCACATCCGGAGCGCCGCGCGTCGGGCGCGCGATCGAGAGATCACTCGAGCGGATCGCGACATCGGCTTCAGGACGGCGTGCCATGTGCTCATCCTGCCCTGACGGCGAGGTCTGCGCCAGCGGCTTCTATTGGTCGCCGAGCAGCCGTCGTCGTTCGGTCTCCAGATCCCGCATCCGCACGCTCAGCGCGCGCCCCTCCTCGGAGTCGGGAGCGACGCGCTGGATCGCACCCCGGAGTTCGACCTTCTCCCTGTCGAGGTCTCGCGTGACGATGCGCCGTGCCAGATCCGTGGCGGATGCGATCGCGTGCTCGTCGTCACGTGCCGGGAACGCGGCGGTGAGCAGCTCGGCGCCCAGCGAGCGATACGGCTCGCGGACCGAGGTGACGGCATCCATCGCCCATCCCGGGCGCGACATGTCCGCACCCACGATGCTCTGGCGGACCGCATCGAGGGCGGGATGCTGGAACGGGATCCGCACCGCTCGTTCCACGAGCTCCGGATCGAGGCGGTGGCCGAACTGCAGGAAGCCCATCAGGACCTGCCGCTCGATGTCGGCCGAGCGCGGCAGCGATGCGATCGTCACGCGAACGAGAGGGTCCGTTCCGACCTGGTCGGCAGTCGGCGTCGTCGCAGGATCATCCGCCGACCGGGACGTCGAGGCTCGCGAAGCGCGGTCCACCGCTGCGCGCACCTCGCTCATCTCCAAGCCGAGTCGTCGTGCCAGGACACGGACGTATCCCGGTCGCAGCGAGGGGTCGCGGATCTCCGCGACGATCGGCGCCGCGGCCCGAAGTGCACCCGCCCGGCCTTCCACCGTCGACAGTGCGAAGCCGGAGAGACGCTGATCGATGACGAATTCGAACATCGGCACCTTCGTCTCCATCAGGGCCCGCACCGCGGCATCCCCGCGCGTGAGCCGGAGGTCGCATGGATCGAGCCCCTCCGGCGCGACGGCCACGTACGTCTGGGCCGCGAAGCGCTTCTCGTCGCCGAACGCGCGCAGCGCCGCCTTCTGGCCGGCCGCATCGGGGTCGAACGTGAAGACCACCTCACCAGACGCCGAGTCATCCCCCATCACCCGTCGCAGCACCGAGATGTGATCGGAGCCGAACGCGGTTCCGCAGCTCGCTATCGCGGTGGTGATGCCCGCGAGGTGACAGGCCATGACGTCGGTGTAGCCCTCGACGACGACGACGCGATGGTCGCGGGAGATGTCACGCTTGGCCAGATCCAGCCCGTAGAGCACCTGCGACTTGCGGTACACCGGCGTCTCGGGCGTATTGAGGTACTTGGGGCCCTGGTCGTCGTCGTAGAGCTTGCGTGCTCCGAAGCCGATCACCTGGCTGGTCACATCCCGGATGGGCCAGATCGCGCGACCGCGGAACCGGTCGTACACGCCGCGCTGGCCCTGCGAGACGAGTCCCGCCGCCGAGAGCTCCTCGTCGCTGAAACCCTGCGCGTGCAGCGCGTCCCGCAGGTTCGACCAGCCCTTGGGCGCGTAGCCGACGCCGAAGTGCGCTGCCGCGCCGGCGTCGAACCCGCGCTCGCCCAGGAACCGTCGAGCCGACTCCGCTTCGGCCGTGGCGAGCTGAGCCCGGAAGAACTCCGCTGCCGCTCCGTTGGCGGCATACATGCGCGCCCGGCCGGTGGTCTCGGGTGCCGCTCCCCCGTCCTCATAGTGCAGGGTGTACCCGATGCGCCCGGCGAGCCGCTCGACGGCTTCGGTGAACGACACGTGATCCATCGCGCGAAGGAACGAGTACACATCGCCGGATTCGTTGCAGCCGAAGCAGTGGTAGAAGCCGGCCTGGGGCCGCACATTGAAGCTCGGACTGCGCTCGTCGTGGAACGGGCACAGCCCCTTCATCGCGCCGATCCCGGCGGACTTGAGCGCGACCCGCTCGCCGATGATGTCGGCGATGTTGGTGCGCGCCTTCACCTCGTCGACATCCGCCTGCAGGATGCGGCCCGGCATCAGGTCGCAACTCCCGCGCGCTGGGCCCTGACGCGCGCGCCCGGTGCCCACACGCCGAGCGCCGCCGCATCCACTTCGCCGACGAGCCGGCCGTGCCACGCGATCGCGTGCTGATCGGTCAGGCTCGCGACCTGATCGACGATCACCCGCCGGCGCGCAGCATCGCCGTCGGCGCCCGCGAAGTCCTCGGCGTACATCGCGTCGAGCTCGTCGGGTCGCTCCCAGAGGGCGGTCGCCAAACGCTTGAGCACTCGTCGCTGCTCCTTGTAGACGCTCTTGCGCCCTTCGATCGAGACCACCACCGCTCCGATGATGCCCTTGAGCACCGCCATCTCGGCTTCGACGACCCGCGGAACCACCACGTGCGCCCGGTATCGCGTCAGCACGGTCGTGGCATACGCCTCCCGTGTCGCCGTCGTCGCGGCGCGTGCGAATCGGCCGATGAGATCGGATGTGAGGTTCTTCAGCCGTGCATGCGACGCACGCGTGCCGTCGAACGATCCGATCCATTCCGGCAGCCGCATGAGCCGGTAGAGGGCGTCCTCGAGCTCATCGCGCGAGAAGTCGAAGCCGACCCACGACTGGATCGCGTCCAGCAGCGCGGCATGCTCGGCTCCGGCGGCCAGACGCGCGGGATCGAGGTAGCCGTTCACGATCGCATCCTCGAAGTCGTGCACCGAGTACGCGATGTCGTCGGAGAGGTCCATCACCTCGGCCTCGATGCAGCGGACGCGCCCCGGAGCGCCGGCACGAAGCCAGCGGAACACGTCCTCGTCGTCGGGGTACACCCCGAACTTCAGGCGGCCACCCGGATCAGGGAGCGGGTGATCAGCCGTCCACGGATATTTGCAGGTCGCATCCAGGCTCGCGCGGGTGAGATTCAGGCCGAGGCTGCGCCCCGTCTCGTCGATCACCTTCGGCTCGAGCCGGATCAGGATCCGCAGGGTCTGGGCGTTCCCTTCGAAGCCCCCGAAGTCCTCCGCCCAGTCGTTGAGCGCGCGTTCGCCGTTGTGGCCGAACGGCGGGTGCCCGAGGTCGTGGCTGAGACACGCGGTGTCGACGACGTCGGGCGAGAGCCGCAGCGCCGTGGCCAGTTCGCGGCCGACTTGAGCGACCTCGAGGGAGTGGGTGAGCCGGTTCCTCGCGAAATCGGCGGGGCTGGCGGGGCTGAGCACCTGTGTCTTGGCCGCGAGCCGTCGCAGCGCGGCTGAGTGCAGCACACGCGCGCGGTCTCGGGCGAAGTCGTCCCGCTGAGACCGATGGTGCTCGCGATGGAAGCGTTCGGCATCCGCTTCGTCGTAGCCTTCGGGGCGCTCCGAGGTGACGCGCACTGCGCCGTCAGCCGCCACTGTGGTCCAGCTCGGCGTCGGCGAGCGAGCGGGAGGCCTCGAGGCCGAGGTCGCGCGAATCGAGCCAGCCGTCCGGGAGGGCCGGGCGCTTGGGAGTGCCTGCGCGTCCGCGCTGCCCTTCGGCGGCGGCGCCGGGGTACGGAGCGTCCGGATCGAGTGTCTGCAGGAGGTCGTCGATCTCCGCCAGGCTCGATGCGGTGGCCAACGCCGCACGAGTGTCACCGCCGACGGGGTACCCCTTGAAGTACCACGCGACGTGCTTGCGGATGTCCCGGCATCCGCGCTCCTCGTCGTCGAGGAATTCCACCAGGAGCTGTGCGTGGCGCCGGAACGCCTCGGCCACGAAGCCGAGGGTCGCATCGACCGGCTCGGCGGGTGCCGAGCCCGGAGCGCCGAGGGCGCGGGCCAGGTCGCCGAAGAGCCACGGACGTCCGAGGCATCCGCGCCCGACGACGACGCCGTCGCAGCCGGTCTCGTCCATCATCCGCACGGCGTCGGCGGCGGACCAGATGTCTCCGTTGCCGAGGACGGGCACGCTCGTGACCGCCTCCTTGAGCGCGGCGATGGCGGACCAGTCGGCCTGTCCGGAATAGAACTCGGCAGCGGTCCGTGCGTGCAGCGCGACTGCGGCGACACCGGCATCCTCGGCGATGCGCCCCGCATCGAGGAACGTGAGGTGGTCGTAGTCGATGCCCTTGCGCATCTTGACCGTGAGCGGGATGTCGCCCGCGGCGCGAGCGGCACGCGTGACGATGTCGCGGAACAGCTCGAGCTTCCACGGGAGAGCCGCTCCGCCGCCCTTGCGGGTGACCTTGGGAACGGGACAGCCGAAGTTCAGGTCGATGTGGTCTGCTCGGTCCTCGTCGACGAGCACGCGAACCGCACCCTCGACCGTCGCCGGATCCACTCCGTAGAGCTGGATGGAGCGGGGCGTCTCGGACTCGTGATGCGTGATCAGGCGCATGGTGGTGGCGTTGCGCTCGACGAGCGCGCGAGAGGTGATCATCTCGCTGACATACAGTCCCGCGCCGTATTCGCGGCACAGACGCCGGAACGCGGTGTTGGTGATGCCCGCCATCGGCGCGAGGACCACCGGCGCGTCCAGCGCGATGGGGCCGATGCGCAGCGTTCGCGCGGGAGCGAGGGTCGGGGTCACCTCCCCATTCTCCCAGACGTGGAGCCCGGGGTTCGGAATCGGACCTAACCTGGTGGATATGACCGAGTCCACAGCCATCGACATCCGGAACATCCCCTTCACGACTGCGGACGGGCAGGAGGTGTCGCTCGCGGAATACGAGGGTCAGGTGCTCCTGATCGTCAACGTCGCGTCCCGGTGCGGACTGACTCCCCAGTACGAGCAGCTCGAACAGCTGAAGAAGACGTACGGACCGCGCGGATTCGATGTGCTCGCTTTCCCGAGCAATCAATTCCTCCAGGAGCTGTCCAGCATGGACGACATCCTCGAGTACTGCTCCACCACCTGGGGCGTGACGTTCCCGGTGTTCGAGAAGGTGCGGGTGAACGGCAAGAAGGCCGCGCCGCTCTTCAAGGAGCTCACCAAGACCGAGGACGCCGACGGCAGATCGGGGCGGGTGGAGTGGAACTTCGAGAAGTTCCTCGTCCTGCCCGATGGCCGGGTCAAGCGCTTCCGCCCGAAGATGAGGCCCGACGATCCGCAGATCGTCGAACTCATCGAGGCCAACCTCCCGAACTGACCGGAGCGTCTCAGGCGAGCGTCTCGGCGCCCTCGCGATGCTCGGACCACACCTGTCGCACGATCTGAGCGAAGGCTTCGGCCGGCTGCGCCCCCGACACCCCGTACTTGCCGTCGATCACGAAGAACGGGACGCCGTTGATGCCGTAGGCGGTCGCCTGAGCTTGATCGGCCCGCACGGCCGGGAGGTACCGGCCGCTTCGCAGAGCGTCGCGCGCGGCATCCGCATCCAGACCGGCATCGACCGCGAGGGCGACGAGCTCGTCCTCACGGCCGAGATGACGACCTTCGGTGAAGTACGCCGACATGAGCCGCTCGGCGGTCTCGGCCTGGCGACCCTGCTCCTTGGCGAAGTGGAGCAGCTCGTGCGCCTTCACCGTGTTGGTGTGCTTGAGGAGGTCGAACCGGTACTCGAGTCCTGACCCGGCTGCCACATCCGTCACCCGTGCGAGCATCTGCGAGGCCTGGTCGGCCGAGATGCCCTTGTGCCGGGCGAGGTACTCGCCCTCGCCGCCCTCGAAGTCCACCGGAGTGTCCGGTGAGAGCTCGAACGAGTGGAAGGTCACCTCGACCGCAGGGGCGTCTTCGTCTGTGGAGGCTTCAGCGAGTCCCGTTTCGAGATTGCGCTTGCCGATATAGCACCACGGGCAGGCGATGTCGCTCCACACGTCGATCTTGATGGCATCCGTCATGCCGTGTGCAACCTGCGGCGCCGGATCTGAATTCCCCGTGACTCGGGTGTGGTCGTTCGGGTCGGATGAGAGACGTATGAGAAAATTGCACGCGCACCTCGCCACCGGAGTGTGCGCGTTCGATTCGACGAGGAAACCGTGCGGGCAAGAGGAGGCCGTCGCGCTGCCGGCGCGACGCGGAGATCGCGGCGTCTGGGCGCTGCGCTGGGCTGGGTCACCGGCATCATCGCCGTGGCCCTCTTCGGCGTCGCCGGGGCCGCGGTCGCCAGCGGACAGTTCGGACAGCTGGTCGGCTTCGCTGCTGAGCCGTCGGCGAGTGCGAGCAGCGACCCCTCGACCACCACGACGCCCATCCCGACGGCGACTCCCACACCGACACCGACCCCCACGCCTCCTCCTCCGCCGCCCGCCCCGGTGTCGCCCGCCGACACTCCATGCTCCACCGCGGTCACGATGTCGATCTGGGCGCACTACGACGACGACCTGATCTTCGCGAACCCCGCCCTGCAGGACGCGATGGCCGCCGGCGACTGCATCAGGACGGTGTTCATCACGGCATCCGATGCCGGTCGCGGGTGGGACTACTCGCAGGGACGCGAGCTCGGCATCCTGCGCGCATACAACGCGATGCGCGGGCAGGAGGGATTCTGGTCCGAAAAGGCGGTCACGCTGCTCTCCGGCGCCGAGCTGCATCAGTGGTCTCCGGACGGCGAGCCCGACATCACCGTGTCGTTCCTGCGTCTTCCGGACGGCAACCTGACCGGCTCCGGGTTCCCGGCGACGGGCAACGTCTCCCTGCCGATGCTGCTGGACGGCTCGATCACCGCCATGGACCCGATCGACGGCTCTCCCCCGATCTCGGCAGAGATGCTCATCGCGTCGCTTGCCGAGACGATCCAGGCGTACCACGCGACGCACCTCGTGACACACGTGCCCTCGACGGCGGTCAAATTCGCATCGGGCGATCACCCCGATCACGGGGCCGCCGGGGACTTCGCGCGCCTTGCGTGGCAGCGGGCCGGATTCCCCTCGCTCGAGGTGCGCTATGCGGTCGGCTATCCGTCGGCATCCTTTCCCGTGAACGTGTCGGGCGACGCGCTCACCCGCAAGCTGGCGCCCTACCGCGCATACGCGGCGCAGGACTCGGTCATCGCGTGCGCGACGGATGCGGCCTGCCTTGCGAACCCGAAATTCGGCGCGTGGCTGCAGCGAAGCTACCTCGCGAAGGACTCGGACCTCTTCCCCGCCGGCTGAGCGCTGCGATGCTCGACCCCGCGGAGGGGCCGGTTCACAGCGCGGGGATCTCCGGGGTGTCCACGGCGCCGCCGAACCGCCGGTCGCGATCGAGATAGATCCCGATGGCCCGCCACAGATCCTCCCGGGAGAAGTCCGGCCAGAGCGTGTCGAGGAAGACGAACTCGGCGTAGGCGGACTCCCAGAGCAGGAAGTTCGAGGTCCGCTGCTCGCCGCTCGAGCGCACGAAGAGGTCGACGTCCGGCATGTCGGGCTGGTAGAGGCGGCGCTGGATGAGCTTCTCGGTCACGGCGGACGCTCTGAGGCGTCCGGCAGCGATGTCCTCGCCGATCGTCCGCATCGCATCGACCAGTTCGACGCGCCCACCGTAGTTGACGCACATGGTCAGCGTCAGGACGTCATTGCCCGCCGTGAGCCGCTCGGCATACTGCAGCTCCTTGATCACCGAGCCCCAGAGGCGCGGCTTCCGGCCCGACCAGCGGACGCGGACACCCCACTCGTTCAGCTGATCGCGCCGGCGGTGGAGGACATCTCGGTTGAAGCCCATGAGAAACCGGACCTCTTCGGGTGAGCGGGTCCAGTTCTCCGTCGAGAACGCGTACACGCTCAGATGCCGCACGCCGGCCTGGATCGCACCTGCGACCACATCCAGCAGAGCGGCCTCGCCTGCTCGATGACCTTCGATGCGGGTCAGCCCTCGCTTGTTCGCCCAGCGGCCGTTGCCGTCCATCACGATCGCGACGTGCGACGGCACCCGGCCCTTCGGGAACACCGGCGGATACAGGCCGGTCCAGTCGATCGGCTTGTACGGCACCGCGTCGCGATGGGTGAACGGCTTCGGGCTCACGTCGCAGCCTCGACGTGCTCCAGGGAGCGGATGCCGCGCTCGAGGTGCCACTGCGCGTAGGCGGCGATCAGGCCGGATGCCGAGCCCCGGGTCGGTGCGGAGGCGGCGTCTGCGACGTCCCAATCCCCCTCCATGAGCGCCGACAGGAGCGCTGCGGTCGGCACATCCACACGCGCAGCGCCCACCGGCGCGCAGTCACGGCAGATCATCCCGCCGAGCTGAGCCACGAACGTGTCATGCGGCCCCGGCGCGCCGCAGCGGGCGCAGTCGGCCAGCCCGGGCGCCCAGCCCGAGAGGGCCATCGCCCGGAGCAAGTACGAGTCCAGGATGCTGCGCGGCACATGCTCGCCGCGTGCGAGGGCGCGGAGGCCGCCGACGAGCAGGAGATACTGCTGCGGCGTCGCCTCGGCCTCGTTGAGCCGATCCGCGGCCTCGACCATCGCATTGGCCGACGTGTACCGGTCGTAGTGCACGGCGATGTCGGCGCCGTACGAGCCGAGCGACTCGGCCTGCTGGACGATGTCGAGCGAGCGCCCCTGGTACAGCAGCACGTCGGCCACCATGAAGGGCTCGAGCCGGGCACCGAAGCGCGACGACGTGCGACGGACCCCTTTCGCGACCGCTCGAAGCTTCCCGTGCCGGCGACTGAGCATCGTGACGATGCGGTCCGCTTCACCCAGCTTGTGGGTGCGCAGGATCACGACCTCGTCGCGGTAGGTGGGCACCTCCCAATTATGGTCGCAGTGTCCCCCACCGGGCCCGCGCCTGGCCGGGTGGGGCGCGGCCCGGCCATCGGTCCGGCGATGCGCGCGGGTTTCGACCGGGCGGCATCCGAGAATGGACGGGTGGATGCACCCGTCTTCATGATCCCCCTCTGGGCCGACCTCACGGCAGTGGGGCTCGGCGGCATCCAAGGCGCTCTGTTCGCGTCAGGATTCCGCGGCCAGCGCCGGCTCGACCTGCTCGGAGTGGCCATCATCGGCATCGTGATGGGAATGGGCGGAGGCATCATCCGCGACATGCTGCTCGATCAGCCGCTGAGCACCCTGCAGAGCAACTGGTATCTGGTCACCGCGACGGCCGCGGCGCTGCTCGGGATGCTGCTGGCCGCGCCGCTGCGGAGGCTCAACGGCATCATCGTGGGCCTGGACGCGATCGTGATCGGCATGTTCGGCGCGTTCGGCACCAGCAAAGCGCTGGCGCTCGGCCTGCCGCTGATCCCCGCGGTCTTCGTCGGCGTCTGCTCGGCAGTCGGAGGCGGCATCCTGCGGGACGTGTTCATGGGACTGCCGGTCGCCATCATGCACGTCGGATCGCTCTATGCGGTCGCCGCTGCCGCCGGATGCCTCGTCCTGGCCGTTTCGAACGCGTTCGGGGTGCCGCTGGTCGGCGCAGCGATCGCCGGCATCATCGTGACGGCCGTCATCCGCGTCCTGGCCGTGGTGTTCGATCTCTCGCTGCCCGAGCAGCGCATGCTCTATCGCCGCAAGGTCGCCGCCGAGACGGGTGCCCTCCCGATCGTCAAGCCCTGAGCGTCAGTGCGTGAAGGTCGTGACGAGTCCTTCGGTCGGCATCGGCGTCTCGAGCGCGTCGAGATAGGCCACCGCCTCCTGGATGTCCACCACCAGGCTCTCGGCGAGATTGCGGCTGAGTCCGTTGCGCACCACGATCCGCTGCACCACGACATCGGCGAGGTCGTCAGGCATCGGATAGGCGGGGATGAGCCAGCCCTTCAGCCGGAGCCGCTCCGACAGGTGGTACAGGTTCCACTTGTCGGTGTAGCCCTTCGTCAGCTGCCACGCGAAGACCGGGATGTCGGTGCCGTCGTTCCACAGATCGAACGCGGGCATCTTCGCGATCTCTCCCGCGAGGTACACAGCGACGTCCTGGGACGCCTTCTGCACCTTGTAGTAGCCGTCCCAGCCGAGGCGGAGGAACAGGTAGTACTGCAGCAGGACCTGCGCGCCCGGGCGTGAGAAGTTCAGGGCGAAGCTCGGCATGTGGCCGCCGAGGTACGTGACGTCGAAGACGAGCTCTTTCGGGAGGTCCTCGACGGTGCGCCAGACGACCCAGCCCAGACCTGGGTAGACCAGCCCGTACTTGTGCGCCGATGTGCTGATCGACGCGACCCGCTCGACGCGGAAATCCCAGGCCAGGTCCGGTTGCAGGAACGGCGCGATCATTCCGCCGGATGCGCCGTCGACGTGGATCGGGATGTCCAGGCCCGTATCGGCCTGGATGCGGTCCAGCGCCTCCGCGATCTTCGCGACCGGCTCGTAGACGCCCGTGTACGTCACGCCCATGATCGCGACCACGCCGATCGTGTTCTCGTCGACGTACTTCTCCAGGTCGTGCCCGTCGAGGCACTGGTGCTCGGCACTGATCGGCACGTACCGCGGCTCGACGTCCCAGTAGTTGCAGAACTTCTCCCAGCACACCTGGACGGCGCTCGAGAGGATCAGGTTCGGCTTGTCGGTGGACCTGCCAGCCGCTCGCCGCGCGAGCTGCCAGCGGCGCTTGAGCGCCAGGCCACCGAGCATGCACGCCTCGGACGAGCCGATGGTCGACGTGCCGATCGCGTTCTCGGCATCGGGTGCGTTCCACAGGGTCGCGATCATCTTCCAGCAGCGGGTCTCGATCGCCGCGGTCTGCGGGTACTCGTCCTTGTCGACCATGTTCTTGTCGGCCGTCTCGGAATAGAGGCGGTCGGCGTGCGGATCCATCCAGGTGCCGACGAAGGTCGCGAGGTTCAGCCGGGAATTGCCGTCCAGCATCGCCTCGTCATGGACGACCTGGTAGGCGGTCTCGGGCAGGGACTCGCCCGGTGGCAGCATGTTCAGCGGGAAGTCCGTCGCTTCACCGGCCCTCGCGAAGAGCGGATTGAGCTGGTTCTGATCGCTGATACCGGTGAAGGCGTGCGAGGGCTCGCCGCGGCGCGAAGATTCGGATGCAGTCGTCATGGGGCTCATGCTATTGGGACCGCGCCGTGGCGTGCCTCATGCTTTGAAGGTGACGTTCCGAGCCTCCGGCGGCCCTACTCTCGGACCATGACAGCCGACAGCCGCGTCCGTCTCCGTCGTGAAGCGTGGGGGTTCGCCATCGGATCGGTGTTCTTCACCGTCGGGGCGGTGCCCTTCTACGCTGAAGCTGTCGGTCCTGTGCTCACGAATGTGACATTCTTCATCGGCGCGATCTTCTTCACCCTGGCGGCGTTCATCCAGCTCGCCCTGAGCGGACGGCGACCACCCCGCCGAGGGTCGAATCGTCCCGATCGCGCCGACTGGTGGGCATCGGCCGTCCAGTTCGGCGGGACGCTGTTCTTCAACTTGAGCACGACCACCGCGCTGATCACGGTGATCAACGACGACGCCCTGGTCGGGACGGGCTGGGTGCCGGACGCGCTCGGATCGATCTGCTTCCTCGTTGCCAGTGCCTTCGCCGTTGTTGCGACGACCGATCGCGAGGGGCTGTGGGATCCAAAGGCGCGCAGCTGGCGCTGCACGTGGCTGAACATGGCGGGGTCGGTGTTCTTCGGACTGTCTGCGGTGGGCGCGTTCGTGATCCCCGCGACGTCCGATCTGGTCAGCCTGCTCTGGGCGAACCTCGGGACGTTCCTGGGCGGCCTGTGCTTCCTGGTTGCGGCGCTGCTGAGCCGGCGCGACATCCCGGTGGACGCCGCGCCGGCCGCGGCGGTCTAGACGCCCGCGAACTCGATCGCGGACTCGCGCGTGCGGATCGCGCGGTTCACGCACGACACGATCGCCTTGAGCGAGGCGGTCGAGATGTCGCCGTCGATGCCGACACCCCACAGACGCTCGCCCTCGACCTGGAGCTCGACGTACGCGGCCGCCTGTGCGTCGCCGCCCGCGCTGAGGGTGTGCTCGACGTAGTCGTACAGCGCGATGTCGAAGCCCCGGTCGCGCATGATCTCGAGGAAGGCGGCGATCGGTCCGTTCCCGTGGCCGGAGGCGTCCACGCGCTCGTCGCCGTCGCGGAGCGAGACCTCGAGCGAGACGTCGCCCTCGAGATCGCTCTGGGTTCGCGTGGCGTGCAGCTCGAATCTCCCCCAGCGGTCCTCCGCGACCTGCGAGGGCAGATACTCGTCGGTGAAGATGCGCCAGATCTGGTCGCTGGTCACCTCGCCGCCGTCGGCATCCGTCTTGGCCTGCACGACCCCGGAGAACTCGATCTGCAGCCGGCGCGGTAGGTCGAGCGCATGATCGCTCTTGAGCAGGTAGGCCACGCCGCCCTTGCCGGACTGCGAGTTGACGCGGATGACCGCCTCGTAGGAGCGACCCAGATCCTTGGGGTCGATCGGCAGATAGGGAACGGCCCATTCGAGTTCGTCGACCGACACGCCCTCTTCGGCGGCCCGGGCCTCCATGGCCTCGAACCCCTTCTTGATGGCGTCCTGGTGCGAGCCGCTGAAGGCGGTGAAGACGAGATCGCCCGCCCACGGGCTGCGCTCGTGCACCGGAAGCTGGTTGCAGTACTCGGCCGTGCGCTTGACCTGATCGACGTCGCTGAAATCGATCATCGGATCGATCCCCTGCGTCAGCAGATTGATCCCGAGTGCGACGAGGTCGACGTTGCCCGTGCGCTCGCCGTTTCCGAACAGGCATCCCTCGATGCGATCGGCGCCGGCCATGTAGCCGAGCTCTGCGGCCGCGATGGCCGTCCCCCGATCGTTGTGCGGGTGCAGCGACAGGATCACGTTCTCGCGGTGCGCGAGGCGGCGGCTCATCCACTCGATCGAGTCGGCGTACACGTTCGGCGTGGCCATCTCGACGGTCGCGGGCAGATTGATGATGACCTTGCGGTCGGGGGTCGGCTCGAACACCTCGATGACCTGGTTGCACACGTCCACTGCGAATTCGAGCTCGGTGCCGGTGTAGCTCTCGGGCGAGTACTCGTAGTAGACCTTCGTCTCGGGGATGCGCTTCTCGAACTGCCGGCACAGACGCGCGCCGTCCAGCGCGATGTCGACGATGCCCTGCTTGTCGGTGCGGAACACCACGTCGCGCTGTAGGACGCTCGTCGAGTTGTACAGATGCACGATCGCCTGCTTGGCGCCGGCGATCGACTCGTACGTGCGCTCGATGAGGTGCTCGCGCGCCTGGGTGAGCACCTGGATCGTGACGTCGTCGGGGATCACGTCCTCTTCGATGAGGTGACGCACGAAGTCGAAATCGGTCTGGCTGGCCGAGGGGAAGCCGACCTCGATCTCCTTGTAGCCCATCCCGACGAGCAGATCGAACATGATCCGCTTGCGCTCGGGGCTCATCGGGTCGATGAGCGCCTGGTTGCCGTCCCGCAGGTCGACCGCGCACCACCGCGGCGCCTTCGTGATGCGGGCGTCCGGCCATGTGCGGTCGGGCACGTGGACCGCGATCTGCTCGTGGTACGGCCGGTACTTGTGGATCGGCATGCCCGAGGGCTTCTGGGAATTGTCCATGATGTCGCTTGCTCTCTCGTCAGATGAGGCGGGCCGACAGCAAGCTCCGCGACGAGGAGGGCCCTAGAACGAGGACTCGTCGCGGCGACTAAGAAGGAGCCGGCCGAAGCGCATGCCGCCAGGTTACACCCGTCCTCCGGCGGTCGCGAAATTCGCGGGCGACGGCGCGGGCGTTCTCAGAAGCCCAGTCGGCCGAGCTGCTTGGGGTCGCGCTGCCACTCCTTGGCGACCCTGACGTGGAGCGAGAGGTAGATCCGCGAGCCGATGAGCGGCTCGATGCCCGCGCGTGCCCTGGCTCCGACGCTGGCCAGCCGCGACCCCTTGTGGCCGATGATGATCGATTTCTGACTGTCCCGCTCCACCACGATGTCGGCCCAGACATCGGTCAGATCCGAGTCCTCACGCTTGGCGATGTCCTGGACCACGACGGCGATCGAGTGCGGCAGTTCGTCGCGGACGCCCTCGAGTGCCGCTTCGCGGATGATCTCCGCGATGCGGTCGTCGACCGACTCGTCGGTCGCGATCCCCTCGGGATACAGCGCCGGGCCCGCGGGCATGAGCGCGAGCACTTCGCCGGTGAGCACGTCGAGCTGCTCGTTCGTGAGCGCGGAGAGCGGGATGACGGCGGCCCAGTCATCGCGCAGAGCGTCGACCTCGAGCAGGCGCTCGGTGATCTGCTCGCGGGAGGCGGCATCCGTCTTCGTGACGATCGCGATCTTCTTCGCCCGCCGGTACCCGTCGAGCGACTCCGCGATGCGCCGGTCGCCCGGTCCCACCTTCTCGGTGGCGGGCACGCAGAATCCGATCACATCGACGTCGCCGAGCACCTGTTCGACGAGGTGGTTGAGCCGTTCGCCCAGCAGCGTGCGCGGGCGATGGATGCCGGGGGTGTCGACGATCACGAGCTGGCCGTCGACACGGTTCAGGATGCCGCGGATCGCGCGCCGTGTGGTCTGCGGCTTGTCGCTCGTGATGGCGACCTTCTCGCCGACCAGGGCGTTCGTCAGCGTCGACTTGCCGACGTTCGGGCGTCCGACGAACGTCACGAATCCGGAACGGAACGGTGCGGGCTCGCTGGGCATCAGTCGCCTCTCCTGGCGCCGCTCTTGGCGACGCCGATCTCGCCGGTGCGCGGTGCGCGGGCGCCGTTCGCGTCGTCCGTCGAGGCGTGTGCGGTTCCCCGCTCCACGAATACCGTGGCAAGGCCCCGGCCGCGGCCGCGCGAGGCGCCGCCCGTCATCAGGAGTCCTTCGTACTCGGCGGTCGCGCCGGGCTGGGGCACACGGCCGAGCGCCTTTCCGAGCAGGCCGCCGACGGAGTCGACGTCCTCGTCCTCGAGCTCGATCCCGAACAGGTCGCCGACCTCGTCGAGCCCGAGCCGCGCGCTGACCCGGTATCGGCCGGGCCCGAGTTCGACGACCTCGTCGCTGCGGGGGTCGTACTCGTCTGCGATCTCTCCGACGAGCTCCTCGATCAGGTCCTCGAGCGTCACCAGGCCAGAGACTCCCCCGTACTCGTCGACGACCAGGCAGACGTGCACCGCGTCGCGCTTCATCTGCTGCAGCAGCGTCTCGGCCTTCATCGACTCCGGCACGAAGACCGCCGGCCTCGCGATGCGACTGATCGGGGCGTCGCGCCAGCCCGCCTCGTCGCGGAAGCCGAACTGCACGAGATCCTTCAGGTACAGCACCCCGACGACATCGTCGGCGTCGTCGTCGACGATCGGGATGCGCGAGACGCCCTTCTCGAGGAAGATCGCCATCGCATCGCGCGTCGAGCCGGACGCATCCACGGTCACCATGTCGGTGCGCGGCACCATGACGGCGCGCACGAACGTGTCGGTGAAGTCGAAGACGGAGTGGATCAGCTCGCGGTCGTCCTGCTCGATGAGCTCGTTCTCGGCAGCCTCGTCGATGATGCTGAGCAGCTGCTCCTCGGACGCGAACGAGGATCCGCGGGCAGCGCCGGGGGTGACCCGGTTGCCGAGCGCGACGAGGCCGTGCGCGAGCGGGCCGAGGAAGATCCGAACCCCGCGGATGACCGGCGCGGCACCGCGGAGCAGGCCCTTCGCATGCAGGCGCCCGACGGTGCGGGGGCTGGCGCCGACCACCACGAACGAGATTCCGGTCATGAGCACTGCGGCGGCGAGCATCGCCCACCAGATGCTGTCGAAGAGGATGGTGAACGCGACAGTGACCAGCACCGCGGCTGCCGTCTCGGCGAGGATGCGGATGAAGACGACGGCGTTCGCGTGGGCTTCCGGGTCGATCGCGATCTTCCGCAGTGACGCCGCGTTGCGCCCGCCCGCCCCGAGCTCGGCGAGGTCCGCACGGGAGGTCACGCCCAGCGCCGCATCGATCGCAGCCATGAGGCCGCCGAAGGCGACCAGGAGGACGGCGGCGACCAGGAGCAGCGCAGCGGTCATGCGCGGTGTCGTCGTCGCTCGGCGACGTGGAAGCTCATGATCAGGTCGTTCTGCAGACCGAACATCTCGCGCTTCTCCTCCGGCTCCGCGTGGTCGAAGCCGAGCAGGTGGAGGAGGCCGTGCGTGGTGAGCAGGATCAGCTCGTCCATGGTGGAGTGCTTCGCCGCCGCGGCCTGGGTCTCGGCGACCTGCGGGCACAGCACGATGTCGCCGAGCAGTCCCGCGGGAGTCGGCATGTCCTCCGTGCCCGGGCGCAGCTCGTCCATCGGGAAGCTCAGGACATCGGTCGGTCCCGGCTCGTCCATCCACTGGACGTGGAGCGCCTCCATCGCGCCCTCGTCCACGAGCAGGATCGCGACGTCGGCGTCGGCGCTGACGTGCAGCTCGGCGAGGTCGTGCTCCATCAGTCGCAGCAGCACCGTCTCATCCACTGCGTGGCCGGACTCGTTGCTGATCTCGATGGTCATGAGCGGCCTCGCTTGGGAAGGTGGTCGTGCGGGCCCGGGGCGCGGGAGAGCCCGGCGCGCCGTTCCGCGCGGTTCGCGAACTCGGATGCCTCGTCCCGTTCGCGTCGGCCGGCCAGCCGCCGCTCGTCGTATTCGGTGTACGCGTCGACGATCCGCCCGACCAGGGAGTGACGGACGACGTCGTCGCTGGTGAGGTAGGCGAAGTGGATGTCATCGATGCTGCCGAGCACGCGGGTCACCAGGCGCAGGCCGGATGCGCCCTGAGGCAGGTCGATCTGCGTGATGTCCCCGGTCACCACCATCCGCGTGCCGAAGCCGAGGCGCGTGAGGAACATCTTCATCTGCTCGGGAGTCGTGTTCTGCGCCTCGTCGAGCACGACGAAGGAGTCGTTGAGCGTGCGACCGCGCATGTACGCGAGCGGCGCGACCTCGATCGTGCCGCTGGCCATGAGCTTGGGCACGAGTTCCGGATCCATCATCTCGTTCAGCGCGTCGTAGAGCGGGCGCAGATACGGGTCGATCTTGTCGTTCAAAGTGCCCGGCAGGAATCCGAGCCTCTCTCCGGCCTCGACCGCGGGACGGGTCAGGATGATGCGACTGACTTCCTTCCGCTGCAGAGCCTGGACGGCCTTGGCCATGGCGAGGTAGGTCTTGCCGGTACCGGCAGGCCCGATTCCGAACACGATCGTGTTCTCGTCGATCCCATCGACATACGCCTTCTGGCCGAGGGTCTTGGGGCGGATGATGCGTCCCCGGGTCGAGAGGATCGCCTCTCCGAGCACCTCGGACGGACGGGGACCGCCCTCCGACTGCAGGATGCGGTTCGACGAGGAGACATCCGAAGGACCGAGGGCGTGCCCCGCCTTCGTCATCGCCAGCAGCTCATCCACCAGCCCGCGTGCCGCTGCGACGGCTTCGGCATCCCCGGTGAGCGTGATCTCGTTGCCGCGCACGTGCACATCGACGTCCGGATGCTCGCGTTCGACGACGCGCAGCAGGCGGTCCTGCGGGCCGAGCAGCTGGACCATCGCGACCCCATCGGCGTAGACGCGCTCCACGACATTCTCCTCGGGCGCGTCAGCCACCGAGGCTCGATTCGTCCAGCTCACCGGCGAGGACGTGCGCGTGCACGTGGAAGACCGTCTGGCCGGCCCCTGGACCCGTGTTGAAGACGAGCCGGAAGTCCCCGTCGGAGTGCTCCGCCGCGACGGAATTGGCGAGGCCGACGAGCTCGGCGAGCAGATCGGGATCGTCGGCGGCGAGTTCGACGACGTTGCGGTACTCCTCCGTCTTGGGGATCACGAGCAGGTGCACCGGAGCCTTCGGGGCGATGTCGCGGATCGCGAACGCGTTGTCCGTCTCGGCGATGATCTCGGAGGGGATCTCGCCCTTCAGGATGCGTGTGAAGATCGACGGCTCGCTCATGCGTCCAGTCTACCGGCGGGCCCTGACGGGCGGCGGGCGGTCACCACCGCTGCAGCGCGGCGCTGACCACTGCCAGCGCAGCAGGTCCGGCCGTGGAGGTGCGCAGCACCGTGTCGCCCAGGCGCGCCAGAGTGGCTCCGGCGTGCTCGAGGATCGCGAGCTCCTCCGCAGAGATGCCTCCCTCGGGACCGACGATCAGAAGCACGTCCCGAGGGTCCGAACCGTCCAGGCCGAGCTCGGTCAGCCGCACGGCTGCGGAAGGCTCGAGCACGACGAGCAGTGAGCCGGCGGCGCGGGCGGCCAGCGACGCCGTCGTCAGGACCGGTGTCACCTCCGGGATCCACGGGCGGTGGGCCTGTTTGGCGGCTTCGCGCGCGATCGACGACCAGCGCGCGCGGCCCTTCTCGGCCTTCGCGGCATCCCATCGCGATACGCTCCGCGAGGCCTGCCAGGGGACGATCTCATCGACGCCGAGCTCCGTCGCCGCCTGCACCGCCAGCTCGTCGCGGTCGCCCTTCGCGAGCGCCTGCACGAGGACGATCCGCGGACTCGGGGCCGGGATGTCGGTGCGGGAGGAGATCCGGACGATCACCTCTCGCGGAGTCACCGCTTCGCATTCACCGGTCAGCCAGACTCCTCGGCCGTCCCCGAGCGAGACCTCCTCGCCGACGCGCACACGTCGCACGGCTGCGGCGTGGTGCGCTTCCGCGCCCGTCAGGACGACCATCCCGTCGGGCTGCGCGTCGGACGCATCCTCGGCGAGGAAGTGCAGTGGCATCGGTCAGCCGTTCCGGAAGCGATCTCGCAGCTTGGCGAAGAGCCCCTGATGGAATTCCGCGAGTCGCGGTGCCGGCGCCTTCGTGCGCTTTGCGAACTCCTCGATGAGCGCCCGCTCCTTCGCATCCAGCCGCGTCGGGGTCACGACGTGCACGCCGACCCTCAGGTCACCGCGCTGCGTCCCGCGCAGCGGTGTGATGCCGCGTCCCTTGATGGTCAGCACATCGCCGCCCTGCACTCCGGGACGCAACTCCAGATCGACCGGACCGTCGAGGGACTCGATCGTGGTGGTCGCGCCCAGGATCGCGTCGGGCATCGAGACCTCGAGCGTCGCGAGCAGGTCGTCGCCGTCGCGGCTGAACTCCTCATGCGGTGAGACGGTGACCTCCAGGTACAGATCGCCGTTCGGGCCGCCTGCCGGGCCGACCTCGCCCGAACCGGGAAGCTGCAGACGCAGACCGGTCTCGACACCGGCCGGGATGTCGATCGAGACCGTGCGTCGGGCGCGGACGCGCCCCTGCCCCTGGCACGTCGCGCAGGGATACGGGATCGTCGTGCCGTACCCCTGGCACGACCCGCACGGCTGGCTGGTCACGACGTTGCCGAGCAGGCTCCGCACGGTCCGCTGCACGTGGCCGGATCCGTGGCAGATGTCGCAGGTGACCGGCGAGGTGCCCGGCTGGCAGCACGATCCCTGGCAGGTGTCGCAGAGCACGGCCGTGTCGACCTCGAGGTCGCGGTGGACTCCGAACACGACGTCCTTGAGGTCGAGCGTGACGCGGACGAGTGCGTCCTGCCCGCGCTCGCGTCGCGAGCGCGGTCGTCCCGCTCGCTGCCCGCCGGCCGAGCCGAAGAACGTCTCGAAGATGTCGCCGAACCCGCCGAATCCACCCTGGGCGCCGCCGAACGGAGAGTCGCTGCCGCCCAGGTCGTATCGCGCGCGCTGGTCGGGATCGCTCAGAACGTCGTACGCGTGCGTGACGAGCTTGAAGCGCTCGGATGCGTCCTCCCCCGGGTTGACGTCGGGATGGAGCTCCCGCGCGAGGCGCCGGTACGCCTTCTTGATCTCATCCGGCGTCGCGTCGCGCGCGACGCCGAGCACCTCGTAATGGTCAGCCACAATCGCCTTCCCGCCCGCGCACCGCGCGGGATCGTCTGGTCACGGATGCCGCGTCAGCGGGCACTCTCGTCTTCGTCGAGCATCCGCGTGAGATATCGCGCGACCGCACGCACGGCCGCGAAGTTGGTCGGGTAGTCCATCCGGGTCGGCCCGAGCACGCCGACGCGCGCACGGGCGCCGGTCGCGTCGTACTCGCTCGCGACCACGGAGGCCTCGACCAGCCCGAACGCCTCGTTCTCGCGTCCGATGCTCGCGGCGAGTCCATGATCGTCGGCGACCATCTCGCTCATGAGCTTCATGAGCGTCACCTGCTCCTCGATGGCCTCCAGCAGCGGGTAGATGCTTCCGCGGAAGTCGGATTCGCTCCGCGCCAGGTTCGCCGCGCCCGCCATCACCAGTCGGTCGTGGCGGAACTCCTCGAGCTCCTCGGCGACGACGCGCACGATCGCGGTGGTCGCGATGCCGTGCGGCGTTCCGGCATCCTGTTGGGCGAGTCGCTCCTCGACACGCTGCGCGCCCTCGCGAACGGGTCTGCCGACCAGGAGCGACGCCACGTCCGACCGCACCCGGGCGAGATCGTCCTCGTCGAACTCATCGCGGACGAATGCCAGGCGCTGCGAGACGCGGCCCGTGTCGGTGACCAGGATGACGAGCATCCGCCCCGCGCCGAGCTGGACCAGCTCGACGTGCGAGACCGTCGCACGGGCGAACGACGGGTACTGCACGATCGCCACCTGTCCGGTCAGCTGGGTGAGCGCGCGCACCGTCCGCACCAGGACGTCGTCGAGATCGCCGGGTCCGTCCAGGAACGTCGAGATCGCGGTCCGCTGGGCCGGCGACAGTGGGCGCACCTCGGCGAGGTGGTCCACGAACACGCGGTAGCCCTTGTCCGTCGGAACCCGGCCGGATGAGGTGTGCGGCGCGGCGATGAGCTCCTCATCCTCGAGAAGCGCCATGTCGTTGCGGATCGTCGCCGCCGAAACGCCGAATGCGTGGCGCTCGACGATCGCCTTGCTGCCGACCGGCTCACGCGTGTCGACGAAGTCCTGCACGATCGCCCGCAGCACCTGCAGACCCCGATCGGTGACCATCTCGCCTCCCCACGCCCTCCTGCCGCACTGGCACTCACATGTTCTGAGTGCCAATTCTACCGGATCGGACTCGACCCGAGCGGGAGGCTCGTCAGTCCGTCAGGGAGCGCACGACCGCGTCCGCGAGGAGGCGTCCCCGACGCGTCAGCACGATGCGGCCGTGCACCGCTTCGGTGCCGTCGACGAGTCCGTCCGCGATGAGGGCGGCGATCGAGTGGCGTCCCTCGCCGAGGAGTTCCGACACAGGCAGACCGTCCCGGATCCGTGTCCGCAGCAGCACGCTCTCGAGCGCCCGGGCCGCAGCATCCGGCCGTTCGCGGCCCGCCGCAGGAGACTCTCCGGCCGCCAGCCGCTGCGCGTAGGCGGCGGGGTGCTTCACGTTCCAGAACCGCACGCCGCCGATGTGGCTGTGCGCGCCCGGGCCGAAGCCCCACCAGTCGGCGCCCTGCCAGTAGGCGAGGTTGTGGCGCGACCGGAATCCGATGCCGCGCGACCAGTTCGACACCTCGTACCAGTCGTATCCGGCGGCGCCGAGCAGATCGTCGACGAGCTCGTACATGTCCGCCTGCAGATCGTCGTCCGGGGTCGCGACCTCGCCGCGCCGGATCTGCCGCGCGAGCTTCGTGCCCTCCTCGACGATCAGCGCGTACGCCGAGATGTGATCGGGCTGGAGCAGCACGGCGGATTCGACTGACGCCCTCCAGTCGGCCAGCGACTCCCCCGGCGCTCCGTAGATCAGATCGAGGCTCACGTCCAGACCCGCATCGCGCGCGGCAGAGACGGCCGTCTCGACCGCCGCCGGATCATGCGTGCGATCCAGCGCGGCCAGCACGTGCGGAACCGCCGACTGCATCCCGATCGACAATCGCGTCACACCGGATGCCGCGAGCTCGGCGGCGACCGAGTCGGTCACGGTGTCGGGATTCGCCTCGACCGTGACCTCGGCTCCGGGGGCGATGCCGAACGACGCCCGGACGCCGTCGAGCATGCGCGCCAGATCTCCGGGCGGAAGGAGCGTCGGGGTGCCTCCCCCGAAGAAGACCGTGGTCGCGGGCCGGAGCGGGCCGGCAGCCGTGAGCACCGCGCGCGCCAGGTCGATCTCGCGCAGCAGCGTGTCGGCGTATTCGTCCTGCCGCGCGCCGCGCAGCTCTCCGGAGGTGTACGTGTTGAAGTCGCAGTACCCGCAACGCACGCGACAGAACGGCACATGCAGGTATACGCCGAACTGCCGGGCCGCGTCGACCGCGACCGGGAGAGACCCGTCGCGCGGCGCAGGCTCTCCGACCGGGAGCGCCGAGCCCATCAGGGCGTCGAGTACAGCGGCGAGATCGCGCGGAGGTACCGCGTGAACAGCTCGCGACGGCGGCGACGCACCATGCCGGGGAACACGCGGTAGAGGAAGGCGGACGGCGCGTCGAACGCGCGCACGGTGAACCACACTTCGTCGTTGTCGTACCACTGCAGCACGAACGACTCCTCGCCGCTGACGACCGAGCTGCTCACCGTGCCGAGCGCGAAGCCGACGCGGCGAGGCTCTTCGATCGAGTAGATGACGCGCAGCTCTCCGTCGGCGTTCATGCCGCGCACACGCCCGTCGACGCGCACGGTGGTGCCCGCGCCGACGTACGGGGTGCCGTCGCTGTCGAAGCGCTGGTCGGCCTCCAGCCTGCTCGGTGCGAGCGGGTTGCCTTCCGCATCGAAGCTCACGCCGGAGTACATCGGGCCTGCGGCCGGGCGCACATCGCTCAGCTCCAGCCCCGCGCCGCGCTGCGCGGCCCAGGACAGCAGCGCGTCGCTCGCGCTCGCGAAGCGGCCCTCACCGCTGCCGATCCGCCAGGACTCCTCGGCAGGGATGCTGCGCTCCGGCGGATAGTGCATGAGGTCGGGTGCCTGCGTCGCGCCGACGGCGGCGTAATCGACCGTCTCGTCCCTGAAAGTCCCGCGCCGCATAGATTCCAGCCTACTTCGCGTCGTCGTCGCCGCCACCCGGCGCCTCGTCGACTATTTCTTCTCTTTGCCCTCGGTGTCGCCCGAGAGCGCGGCGATGAACGCCTCCTGAGGGACTTCGACGCGCCCGACCATCTTCATGCGCTTCTTGCCCTCCTTCTGCTTCTCGAGGAGCTTGCGCTTGCGGGTGATGTCGCCGCCGTAGCACTTGGCCAGCACGTCCTTGCGCATCGCGCGGATCGACTCCCGCGCGATGATGCGCGCGCCGATCGCCGCCTGGATCGGCACCTCGAACTGCTGGCGCGGGATCAGCTTCTTCAGGCGCTCGGTCATCAGCACGCCGTACGCGTACGCCTTGTCGCGGTGCACGATGGCACTGAAGGCGTCGACCGGCTCGCCCTGCAGGAGGATGTCCACCTTGACCAGATCGGCTTCCTGATCGCCGCTGGGCTCGTAGTCGAGCGACGCGTACCCGGCGGTTTTGGATTTCAGGTTGTCGAAGAAGTCGAACACGATCTCGCCGAGCGGCATCGTGTACCGGATCTCGACGCGGTCCTCACCGAGGTACTCCATGCCCAGCAGCGTGCCGCGCCGCGACTGGCAGAGCTCCATGATCGTGCCCACGTAGTCCTTCGGCGCGAGGATCGCGGCCTTGACCATCGGCTCGGTGACGCTCGCGATCTTCGTGCCCGACGGGAATTCGCTCGGGTTCGTGACAGTGTAGGTCTTCCGGTCGTCGGTCGTCACCTCGTAGGTGACCGAGGGGGCCGTCGAGATGAGATCCAGGCCGAATTCGCGTTCGAGGCGCTCGGTGACGATCTCGAGATGCAGGAGACCCAGGAACCCGCAGCGGAAGCCGAAGCCCAGCGCGACCGAGGTCTCCGGCTCGTAGTTCAGCGACGCATCGGACAGCTTGAGCTTGTCGAGCGCCTCGCGCAGGACCGGGTAGTCGCTGCCGTCGATCGGGTACAGACCGGAGAAGACCATCGGCTTGGGGTCGGTGTAGCCGGGCAGCGCCTGCTTCGAGGGCTTGGCCGCGCTCGTGACGGTGTCGCCGACCTTCGACTGGCGGACATCCTTCACCCCAGTGATCAGGTAGCCCACCTCACCGACGCCGAGACCCTTCGTGGGAGTGGGCTCGGGCGACGAGACGCCGATCTCGAGGAGTTCGTGGACCGCTCGCGTGGACATCATCTGGATGCGCTCGCGAGGACTGAGCGTGCCGTCGATCATCCGGACATACGTGATCACGCCTCGATACGAGTCGTAGACCGAGTCGAAGATCATCGCGCGGGAGGGTGCGTCAGGGTCTCCCTTCGGCGCCGGGATCTGCTGCACGACGTGCTCGAGCAGCTCCTCCACGCCGAAGCCCGTCTTCCCGCTGACCCGGAGGACATCCTCGGGCTTTCCGCCGATCAGGCTGGCGAGCTCCTTGGCGTATTTCTCGGGGTCGGCCGCCGGGAGGTCGATCTTGTTGAGCACGGGGATGATGTGCAGGTCATTCTCGAGTGCCAGGTAGAGGTTCGCGAGCGTCTGCGCCTCGATTCCCTGGGCGGCATCCACGAGGAGGATCGCGCCTTCGCACGCGGCGAGCGACCGGCTGACCTCGTATGTGAAGTCGACGTGGCCCGGAGTGTCGATCATGTTCAGGGCGTACGTCGTCCCGTCGACCTCCCACGGCATGCGCACGGCCTGGCTCTTGATCGTGATGCCGCGCTCCCGCTCGATGTCCATGCGATCGAGGTACTGCGCGCGCATGTCGCGGTCGGAGACGACGCCGGTGATCTGCAGCATGCGGTCGGCGAGGGTCGACTTGCCGTGATCGATGTGAGCGATGATGCAGAAGTTGCGGATCAGCTCAGGAGGGGTCGCGGACGGCTGGAGGGGCGTGCGGGCGCGCGGAGACATGACTGATCGATTCTACGGTGGCGCGGCAGTCCTCCGAGCCCGTGGCCCGAGGTGCGCCATATCCTGGGCGGATGGTCGTCCAGGTGGTGCTCGTCCACGGCATCCGGACGTCGGCGACGATGTGGCGGGCACAGGTCGCCGCCCTGCAGGCTCGCGGGAATCCCGCGCACGCGGTCGACCTGCCGGGGCACGGCTCACGGATGGCAGAGGAGTTCACGCTCGAATCCGCCTTCGCGACGATCGACGACGCCGTCAGGGATGCCGCCTCCCGCGGACCCGTGCTGCTGGTGGGTCACTCCATGGGGGGCCTGCTGTGCGTCGAGTACGCGGGACGGGAGGATCCGCCGCCGATCGCCGGGCTGATCGCGGCTTCCTGCACGGCGATCCCGCGGGGCCTCGGCCTGAGCACGTATCGGACGCTGGCGCGGGGCGTGGATTCGCTCCCCGACCGCGGGATGTGGCTGACGAACCGGATGCTCGATCGCATCCTGCCCGACGAGACCCGGGCGGACTTCGGCGCCGGCGGCTATGCGCTGGATGCGCAGGACGCGGCGCTGCGGAGCCTGTCGGTCCTGGACCTGCTCGCCGCGCTGCACCGCATCGAAGTGCCGCTGTGGTTCGTCAACGGGCAGTACGACCAGCTGCGTGTCAACGAACGGCTGTTCCTGCGGGTCGCCCGGCACGCCGAGCTGATCGTCGTGCCCCGCACGACCCATCACGTGACGGTCATGAGACCGCACGTGTTCAACGCCCTGCTGAACGTCGCGATCGCGACGATCGAACAGCAGGATGCTCGGCCGGCTCAAGAGAACTGATAGACTCGGTGATTGGCTTGCGTGTGGGTTGATTCCCTCACGACCGTCGTGCGGCAACCCTCTCCTGCCACTCGGCACTTCACATCGAACACTCCGAACGAAAGACCGTCTACAAACGTGGCAAACATCAAGTCGCAGATCAAGCGCAACAAGACCAACGACAAGGCTCACGAGCGCAACAAGGCCGTCAAGAGCGAGCTGCGCACCGAGGTGCGCCGCACCCGCGAGGCCATCGCCGCAGGCGACAAGGCCGCCGCCGAGAAGTCGCTCGCGAAGGCCACCAAGAAGCTCGACAAGGCCGCCAGCAAGGGCGTCATCCACGCGAACCAGGCAGCGAACCGCAAGTCGGCCATCGCCAAGCAGGTCGCCGCTCTCTGAGCACCGGTCTTCATGAAGGCCCGTCCCTCCGGGGGCGGGCTTTCGTCATTCCCCGACGGCTGCGCGCCTACTCAGGAACCGTCCTTCGATACGGCGCCGCGCGCCTGCTCAGGAACCGAACGGCGCCTTTGTCGCGATCACGGTGATGAGCCGCTCCAGGGCGAACACGCTGTCGCGAGAGCCGCCTTTCACCTCGGCATCCGCCCGCGCAGCGGCCTGGATGGCCATGCCGAGGGTCGCATCCGACCACCCGGACAGATCCCGCCGCGCCCGGTCCACCTGCCAGTCCTTCAGCCCGAGGCGCGCCGCCAGAGCGACAGAGGACTCCCGGGTGCCGGCCACCCGCGCCATGGTGCGCAGCTTCGACGCGATCGCCGCCACGAGCGGGACCGGATCAGCGCCGGAGGCCAGGGCGTGCCGGAGCGAGATCAGCGCCTCCCCGTATCGGCCCGCGATCGCGGTGTCGGCGACCGCGAAGGCGGATGTCTCGACACGCCCGCCGTAATAGCGCTCCACGACCTGTTCGGTCACGTCGCCCGGGACGTCGGAGATGAGCTGCTGACATGCCGCCGCGAGTTCGGTGAGATCGTCGGCGAACGCCGAGACGAGCGTCCGGAGGGCAGCCGGAGCGATGCGCTTGCGCGCCGCAGAGAACTCGCCGGCGGCGAAGTCGAATCGATCGGAGTCGCGCTTGACCGCGGGGCATGCGATCTCCACTCCCCCGCCCTCGCCGGCGCGGATGGCGTCGAGGAGCTTCTTGCCGCGAACTGTAGCGCCGGTGTGGCGCAGGACGACCGTCGCGCCTTCCTGGGGCATGGCCAGATAGGAGACGGCCTCGGAGAGGAATGCGTCCGAGCACTTCTCGACGCCGGTCACCCGCACGAGCCGGGGCTCGCCGAACAGCGACGGCGAGGTCACGCCCAGCAGGGTGCCCGCGACGTAGTCGTCCGCTCGGACGTCGGTGACTTCGAGACTTGGATCCTCGGCACGAAGATAGTCGCGGATGCCGGCGGTCGCGCGCTCGGCGCAGATCTCCTCGGGCCCTGAGATGAGGACGATGGGCGCCGGCTGAGGTGTGCGCCAGGAGACCTGCGGGATCGTCGTGCGCGCCCTGCTCGCCGGGGTTCGCCGCGCGCTCGTCGCCATGCATCGAGCCTACCGGGGCCCCACCCCATGACCCGGCGGCGCGGGCCTAGCCGGCCGGCGCTCCCACACGCTCGTGCTCGCGCCAGACGCGCAGGCCCGAGTCCTCGAGCCACAGCGCGACGATTCCCTCCGCGTCGGTGCGGACGACGGTCGCCCCGAGCTCGGAGAGCATGTCCAGCGTCTCCTGCCGCGGATGGCCGTAGGTGTTGCCCGCGCCGACGGTGACCAGCGCGACAGCCGGATCGGCCAGCTCGTAGAGACCCGCATCCTGGTCGGCGCTTCCGTGGTGCGCGACCTTGACCACGTCGTACGGCGGCCGCAGGGCCCCCGACGCGCCGAGTGCCGTCTGGGGAGATGCGGACATGTCGCCGAGGAACAGGGACACGGGCACGCCGCCGCCACGGACGTCGACCACGACACTCGCGTCGTTGCCGGACGGGAAGGCGCGGCTCTCGAGCGGCGGCCACAGCACACGCCAGGTGGCATCGCCGAGCGTCCCGCGCATCTGCGCCGTCGCGTCCACGGTGCGGGCACCCGCGCTCTCGAGCACTGCGAGCGCGGCAGCGCCCTCTCGCGTGGCGACCGGGCCGTGGAGTGCCACCGTGACGTCGCCGAGAATCGCGTCGAGGCCGCCGATGTGGTCGAGGTCGAAATGCGTCAGCACGAGCAGATCGATGCGTCCGACGCCGACACGGTCCAGACATCGCCTGAGCACCTCGGGCTCGGGTCCGGTGTCGACGAGGGCGACCGTGCCGGCCGATCTGATCAGGACCGCATCGCCCTGCCCCACGTCGCACGCCAGGATGCTCCAGTCGGCGGGCACGGTCAATCGACCCGCGACCGAGGCGAGGGCTGCTCCACCGGCTACGGATCCCGCGACGGCTGCCAGGAGGACAACAGACATGCCGCGGAGCAGCTGTGCACGGGGCGGTGCGCGCAGAGAATCACCCGGACGCCGATCGGGCGAACGCATCCGAGGCACGATCACGACCGCGCCGATCGCGGTGCTCACAACGCCCAGCGCGGCAGCCCCGACCCACCCGTCGAGCCACGGGATCTGGCCGCCGGGCAGGCTGCTGAACGTGAGCGCCGTGCCCGCGATCCATGATGCCGGCAGCCAGGTGATCGCGCTCAGGCCGTACTGCACCCACGGCAGCGGAGCCGTGATGCACGCCGCCAATCCGACGATCGTCGCGACCGGCGCGGCCGGCGCCGCCAGCAGGTTCGCCGCCACCCCGTACACCGGCACGGCGGGCGTGATGATCACGAGGAGCGGACCGCACGCCAGCTGTGCCGCCAGCGGCACGGACAGTGCCAGCGCAAGTGCGCGCGGCATCCGTCTGGCCATCCCCGCCGCGAGAGGTCTCGCGAACAGCAGCAACGACGCGGTCGCGACGACCGAGAGCGCGAACCCGAGCGAACCGGCGAGCCAGGGATCCGCGACGAGCAGCACGGTGACGGCGAGGCACAGTATCGCCATGCCCGCACCGGTCCGTCCGAGCAGAACTGCGAGCATCGCGATCCCGGCCATGGTCCCGGCTCGCACGACGCTCGGCTCCGGAGTCACCAGCAGGACGAATCCCGCCAGGGCGAGCGCTCCGGCCACGACGCGGGCGCGCCGCGACCCTCCCGCCAGCGCGACGGCGCCGAACGCGAGACCGACCACGATCGCGCAGTTCGCCCCGGATACGGCGGTCAGATGCGAGAGCGACGACTGCTTCATCGCCGCGTCGAGCTGGGCGGACACGGCGGAGGTGTCGCCGACGGCCAGGCCCGGGATCAGTCCTGCTCCCGGCGCCGGCAGCCCCTCGGTCGAGGCGATCAGTCCCCGCCGAAGCTCGGCAGCGACCGCCATGATCCCCTCTGGGCCTTTCGCGACCCGGATCCCGCGTGATCCGCTCACGGTCAGCACCGCACGATCGCCGATCGGCGCGGCGCGCGCGGTGCCCGCGACCTCGACGGAAGCGCCCACATCGAGCAGATCCGGCCGGTCCACCCCCGAAGGCTGGACGCGCACGGCGATGTCGAGGTTCACCGCGTCGCTCACCGACCCGGTCACGATGCGATGCGCGACCGCATCGAAGACCCACTCCCCCGTCGCACGCTGCTCGATCTTGCCCACGACGGTTGCCTCGATCACGACCGCGCGGCCTCCGCCCAACCCGAATCGCTCGGCTTCGGCGCGAGCCGGCTGCGCGAGCGCGACGTGGGACGCAGCGCCGGCCGCCGCTGCGAGGGCGAGAACCACGAGCACCCCGGCATTGCGCCCGAGGCGCCCCGGGCGCCGCCTGCCTCGCTGAAGCGCGATGACCGCCAGTGATGTCAGCGCTGCAGCCCACAGAGCCGATGCGGCCTGCGCGGCGGCATCAGGGATCATCGTCGCCGCCAGCGCGACCGCCCACGCTGCCGCAGCGACGGGCAGCAGCCGCAGGTGCGCCCGCGCCCCGGTCGTCGCGTGCACTCCCGTCATGCCGCCGGCCCGGTCACACGGTGACGAGTTCGCGGAGGACCTCGAGCATCTTGTCGCCGATGCCGGGCACCGCGAGGAGGTCCTCGACGCTCGTGAAGCGCCCGTTGGCGTCGCGCCACTCGATGATCCGTGCCGCCATGGCCGGACCGATCCGCGGGAGCGTGTCCAGCGCAGCGGCATCCGCGGTGTTGAGGTTGATCCGTCCGTCGCCGACGGCGGCGACGCTGCCGGGTTCGGCCGACTCGCCGTGGGCAGGCACGTGCAGCTGTTCGCCGTCGCTCACCGGCCGTGCCAGGTTGACGGCGTCCTCGTCCGCGCCCGGGGCGAAGCCGCCGGAGGCCGCGATGGCGTCGACGACCCTCGCGTGCTCGCGCAGCACGTAGAGTCCGGGCGCCGTCACAGCGCCCGACACATGCACGAACACGGATGCCGAGGAGGAGGCATCCGTCGCCGCACCCTCATCGATCGTGACCGATTCGACCGGCGCGGAGGCACCGCGCAGGATGCCGATGCCCACGGTGACGGCCAGTGCGACGATCACGACGACGATGGCGGCGCCGAGGCCGAGCCTGCTGCGCGCCGAGGCGTTCGCGCGAGGATCGACCGAGTTCACGCGCCAACGCTAGGCGCCGCGGTCCGGGAGCCCGAGCTGTGCGGCGAGGTCGGTGAGGTCGTCAACGCACCGCGACCGCTGGGGAGGAGCCGAGACTCACGCTGTCGACGTGCTCGGTTTCGCCGGCCGGTGGCATAGTGTGGCGGGTAAGGCAGACTCGCTGTCCCGAATCTGAGGGGGCAGCATGCCAGAACGTCCGGACGCCGACGCGCAGGGCGGGATCGACCGCCGCAAGCTTCTCCGCACAGGCGTGTGGGCCGCGCCCGTGGTGCTCACCGCCGCTGCAGTTCCCGCCGCCGCAGCCTCACCGGTCAGCGGCATCCTGACGGTCGTGGGGTTCAGCGCGCGCACGAACCAGTTCGTCGGGCAGATCGCGTGGCCGGAGTTCTTCATCCACTACGAGAGCGGCGGCGGGCCTGCCAACGCGACGGGAACCTTCGCCATCACGACGATTCCCGACACACAGGTCTGGCTCAGCGGTGGGTTCTTCGTCCCGTCCGGCCAGTCCCAGTCCATCGGCAACGGCGCGACGGCTGCACTGCCGGCGGGGACGTACCGCCTGGTCCTGACCGTCACGCCCACCACGGGCCAGACGATCGTCGTGCAATCGGGTGAAGTGACGGTCTAGCGCCTCGACCGGCCTCAGTTCGTGCTGAAGCTCACGACCTTCGGCGCCCGGACGATCGCACGCGTGATCTCCCGTCCGGCAAGCGCGCGCACGACGCGGGCGTCGGCGCGGGCGGTCGCCTCGAGCTCCTTCGGGTCGATCCTTGCCGCCACCTCCAGGGTCGCGCGCACCTTGCCGTCGATCTGCACGACCGCGGTCACCGTGTCCTCGACCAGCAGCATCGCATCGGGCTGGCGCCACGGAACGAGACCGACGAAGGGCTCGTAGCCGAGCATCTCCCACATCTCCTCGGCCGTATGCGGGGCGAACAGGTCCAGGACCATCGCGACGACCTCGGCGGCCTCTCGCACGGCGGGGTCCGCCGGCCCGGCGCCGGTGTCGATGGCCTTGCGGGTCGCGTTGACCAGTTCCATCAGTCGAGCCACGACGACGTTGAACTTCGTCTGCTCGATCAGCCCGGGGGCATCGGCGAGCAGCCGGTGGGTCACACGCCGCAGCGTCTGATCCCCTTCCGCCCAGACCACATCGGGACTGCTGACGACGTCCTGCGCGACACGCCATGCGCGCGCGAGGAACTTCTGGGCGCCGGTCGTCGAGACGTCCTCCCAGTTGATGTCGTCTTCGACCGGACCGGCGAATGCGATCGCCACGCGCACGGCGTCGGCTCCGGGGTCGACCATGCTGGATGCGAACTCGACCAGATTGCCCTTGCTCTTGGACATCTTCGAGCCGGCCAGGAGCACCATCCCCTGATTCACCAGGCTCGAGAAGGGCTCGGTGAATTCGATGAGACCCAGATCGAAGAGCACCTTCGTGATGAATCGCGCGTACAGGAGGTGGAGGATCGCATGCTCGACGCCGCCGATGTACGAGTCGACCGGCGCCCACTTGTCGGCCTCCTTCGACGAGAAGGCCTGCGTCGGGTCGCCCGGAGCGAGGAAGCGCAGGAAATACCAGGAGCTGTCGACGAACGTGTCCATCGTGTCGGGGTCGCGCAGCGCCGGCGCCCCCGTCTCCGGGTCGGTCGTCGTCATCCACTCGGTCGCTCCCCCGAGGGGCGAGGTGCCCTTCGGCGTGAGGTCGAGTCCCTCGACGTCGGGAAGCACCAATGGGAGCTGGTCTTCGGGAACGGGCACGATGCGGCCGTCCTCGGTGTGGATCATCGGGATCGGCGTTCCCCAGAAGCGCTGACGGGAGATCAGCCAGTCGCGGAGGCGGTACGACTTCGATGCCCTGCCCGTGCCCGCGGCGACGAGCTGTTCGGTGATGCGCGCGATCGCGTTCCGCTTGGACAGGCCGTCCAGTGAGCCGGAGTTGATCATCCGGCCCTCGCCGACCAGCGCGATGCCGGTGGTGGCGGGATCCAGCTCCGCCAGCGATGCGTCATCCGTACCCGGATCGATCGGGTCGCCGTTCTCGTCCAGCTCGATCACGGGGATCGCGCCGGTGACCGGCGCCGTCGTGTCGACGACGACTCTCACCGGCAGATCGAAGGCCCGTGCGAAGTCGAGGTCGCGCTGATCGTGCGCGGGCACGGCCATCACGGCGCCGTGGCCGTAATCGGCCAGCACGTAATCGGCGGCCCAGATCGGGAGCCGCTCTCCGTTGATCGGATTGATCGCATAGCGCTCGAGGAAGACGCCGGTCTTCGGCCGGTCCGTGTTCTGGCGTTCGATCTCGGACGAGCGTCCCACGCTGGTCAGGTAGTCCTGGAAGCGCGCGCGGACCTCCGAGGACGCGCCCGAGGCGAGCTCGGCGGCCAGATCCGACTCCGGTGCGACGACGAAGAACGTCGCGCCGTGCAGGGTGTCGGGCCTGGTCGAGAACACGGTGACCGGCTCGGGGTGTCCCTCGATCTCGAAGTCGATGTCGGCGCCGACCGACCGGCCGATCCAGTTGCGCTGCATCCGGATGACCTTCTGCGGCCAGAACCCCTCCAGCTGGTTCAGGTCGTCCAGGAGCCGATCCGCATAATCAGTGATCTTGAAGTACCACTGCGTGAGCTTCTTCTTGATGACCTCGGCACCGCACCGCTCGCAGCGTCCGTCGACGACCTGCTCGTTGGCCAGCACCGTCTGGTCGTTGGGGCACCAGTTGACCGGGCTCTCCTTGCGGTAGGCAAGGCCGCGCTCGTACAGCAGCTGGAAGAGCCACTGATTCCACCGGTAGTACTCCGGGTCGCTGGTGTGGAGGATCCGCGACCAGTCGTAGGACGAGCCGTACTCGCGGAAGCTGCGCTTGTGCTGGTCGATGTTCGCGTAGGTCCACTCGCGGGGGTCTGCTCCGCGCTGGATCGCCGCATTCTCGGCGGGCAGGCCGAAGGAGTCCCATCCGATCGGGTTGAGCACGTTGTATCCGCGATGCCGCCAGAATCGCGCGACGACGTCGACATACGCGTAGCTCTCGGCGTGGCCCATGTGCAGGTCGCCTGAGGGGTACGGGAACATCCCGAGGACGTACTTGCGCGGTCGGGTGTCCTCGGCCCCGCCGGCCCGGAAGGGGTCGGCCTTCGCCCAGCGCGACTGCCACTTCTGCTGAATGGCGTACGCGTCATACCCGCCGCCGTCTGCGGGCGCGGTGGTGTCGGGCGGGAGGGTCTGAGACACGTGACGGAACCAATCGTGGAATGGAAGCTGCGGCGCGAAGCGCACCTTCCAGGCTACCGGACCGGTGCCGTCACCAGCCGAGCGGCAGACTCGCGCCGATCGCGGCGAGGGGACCGCGCGCCTTGATTCCCACTTCCGCCACCTCGGCGGCGGCATCCGACCGCCACGTGATCCCGCCTCCGGCGCCGACGTACGCTCCGCCCGCGTGGACCACGATCGAGCGGATCACCATCGCCAGGTCGAGGGCGCCGTCGTCGCCGACCCAGCCGAAGCATCCCGCGAACACGCCGCGAGGCCCGCGCTCGAGCTCATGCAGGATCGTCATGGCCGAAAGCTTCGGTGCACCCGTCATGCTCCCGGCCGGAAAGGTCGCATCCAGAAGGTCACCCACGACGATGCCGTCGGTCAGCGTCCCCGAGACCGTGCTGACGAGCTGGTGCACCGCCGGATAGGACTCGATCTCCAGCAGCCCGTCGACTCCGACCGATCCGGGCTCGCACACGCGAGAGAGGTCGTTGCGCATCAGATCGACGATCATGACGTTCTCGGCGCGCTCCTTCTCGCTCTCGAGCAGCTCCGTGACCAAGGCGGCATCCGATTCGGGGTCGGTTCCCCGGGGTCGCGTTCCCTTGATCGGTCTGGTGCGCACGACGCCGTCCGAGACCTCGAGGAATCGCTCGGGGCTGGCGCTGGCGAGGGCGACGTCACCCGAACGGACGAGTCCGCCGTGATGGGCCGGGGTCCGGGCCCGGAGCCGGGCGTACGCGGCCAAGGGGTCCACGGTCGATCGGATCGTGAACCGCGTCGTCAGACACAGCTGGTACGCGTCGCCCGCACGGATCGCGTCGCGGCAGCGCTCGATCAGGGCCGCGTATTCGTCCGGGACGTGCCGGGCGACGGCGACGGCAGGCCCGGGCTCCGCAACGGTCGGGTCCGCGGACATCGCCTCGACCCGTGCGGCGAACGACTGCGCCTCCGCGGCCGGCGCCCAGGCCCAGGCGAGTCCACGCTCATGATCGAACGCGACGAATCGATCGGCCCGCAGCCACCGTTCGGCCGGGACGTCGGGATCGGCTGCGCTGATCGGAGCGCCCGCACGCGCCGCGGCATCCTCGTATCCGAGCCAGCCGACCCATCCGCCGTGGAAGGGACCGGCAGCCGCGCCGCCGGCCGAGTCCGCGGGGGTGAGCGAGATCGAGCGCACGAGATCGGGCTGCGTCTCGACGGTGCCTTCGCCGACCCAGCTCCACCCGGTCGTCGCGTCCGGGCCCGCATCCAGCCAGAAGCAGTGCTCGCTGTTCGCCGCGATTCCCGCGAAGACGGATGCCGGATCCCGCCTGCTGCGCAACGGCACAGCGATCAGCGGTTCGGGCATGAACCCAGGGTAGAGGGGTCGCTCTAGGCTCGGGGTGTGAACGAGTTCCTCACGTGGCTGCTCGACGCCGTCCAGAGCGTCGACCCCGTGCTGCGGACACTGCTGGCCGGCATCGCGATCATGCTCGAGACGAGCGTGCTGGTAGGTCTCTTCGTCCCCGGAGACACGATCGTCATCATCGCCGGCACGGCGGTGGCCTCCCCTCTCGAGGGAGTGCTCCTGATCATCGCCGTCGTCATCGGTGCGCTCGCGGGCGAGAGCATCGGGTTCTGGCTTGGGCGCTACCTCGGCCCGAAGATCCGCCATTCGGGCCTCGGCCGCCGCATCGGCGACGAGAACTGGGAGCGATCCGAGCGCTACCTGCGCCGTCGCGGCGGTCCGGCGATCTTCGTCTCGAGATTCCTCCCGGTGCTGCACTCGCTCGTGCCCCTCACGGTCGGGATGAGCGGCTACTCGTACCGGCGGTTCCTCGCCTGGACGGTTCCCGCGTGCATCATCTGGGCCACCCTCTACGTCACCGTCGCGGCGGTGGCGGCCGGAACCTACCGGGAGCTGGCGGATCGGCTCCACTTCGCCGGATACATCTTCGTCGGCGTCATCGTCGTGTTCCTGCTGCTCGTCTTCGTCAGCAAGAAGGTCATCGAGAGGGCCGAGCGAAAGCACCTTCACGAGGACGAGGACGACGCCGGCGGGTCGCCCGGGTCGCTTCGCACTGCGGAGGACATGGAAGACTGAGGGGATGCCCCAGACCGCGACGACGCCTGCGCGCCGCAAAGTGCTGTGGCTCGCACGGCTCGAGTACCGCTTCCACGCGTGGCGCGAACGGCGCGCCCGAGCCCGCGGCCTGACCCCGACCGTGACCCCGTTCCCCGGCTACGGTGGCCCGGACTGGGTGCGCGTCCTCGGGCGGGTCCTGATTGCGCCGCCCGTGCCGACGACGGGGTCCGGCGAGTACGAGAGCGTGCGCGGCTGGCGCAGCTTCGCGTCTGTTCCGGTCGGCTTCGCTCAGGTGCGGATCACGATCGCCGACGTGACGCACGAAGTCGTCGCCGATCGCGGCGGGGTGATCGACATCGAGATCCCGGCACGGTTGGAGGCCGGATGGCAGACCCTCACGATGTCGGTCGAAGGCAGCCCTCCGGTGGAGACAAGGGTCTTCATCGTGGGCCGTGACGTCTCCTTCGGTGTGGTCTCGGACGTCGATGACACCGTCATGGTCACGGCGCTGCCGCGACCGCTCCTGGCGGCGTGGAATTCCTTCGTCGTCAACGAGCACGCCCGCCAGCCCGTTCCGGGGATGGCCGTGCTGATGGAGCGGCTCGTGCGGGACGCGCCCGGCACCCCGGTCATCTACCTCTCCACCGGCGCCTGGAACGTCGCTCCCACCCTCATCCGCTTCCTGCGCCGTCACCTCTTCCCTCCAGGGTCCGTGCTGCTGACCGACTGGGGACCCACGCACGACCGCTGGTTCCGCAGCGGCAGAGACCACAAGCTGTCCAACCTCCGCCGCCTCGCCGCCGAGTTCCCCCACGTCAAGTGGCTGCTGATCGGCGACGACGGACAGCACGACGACGCGATCTACACCACGTTCGCGGGCGAGTCCCCCGGCAACGTCGCAGCGGTGGCCATCCGCCGCCTGTCTCCGGCCGAAGCGGTCCTCGCCGGGGGGCGGACCGCGGTCGACGACCACACCGCGGCCGCCGTGCCGTGGGTCACGGAGTCGGACGGCGCGGGCCTCGCCGAGAAGCTCGACGAGATCGGGATTCTCGACCGCTGAGCCCGCGGTCGTGTCCGAACCCGCGCGTAGGCTCTGACCCATGTGTGGACGATTCGTCGTGGCCAGTGTCGGCTCCGAGCTCGTGGGCGTGCTCCGGGTCGATCTCGAGAGCGACGACCTTCCCGAGCCCTCGTACAACGTCGCCCCGACAGCGCCGGTCGCGATCGTGATCGACTCCGCGAAGACCGAGCCGCCCACCCGGCGCCTCGAGACCGCGCGGTGGGGCCTCGTGCCCGCGTGGGCGAAAGACCTCTCGATCGGCGCCCGTGCCTTCAACGCCCGGTCCGAGGAGCTCGAAGACAAGCCGATGTTCCGCAAGGCCCTCGAGAAGCGGCGCGCGGTGGTCCCGGCATCCGGCTACTACGAGTGGAAGAACGTCGACGGGACGAAGATTCCGCACTACATTCATCCGGCGGACGACTCGCCGCTGTTCATGGCGGGACTGTACGAGTGGTGGAAGAACCCGGCTCTCGCCGAGGACGATCCCGCGAAGTGGGTGCTGAGCTTCACGATCCTCACGCGAGACTCGATCGGGCACCTCGGATCGATCCACGACCGCATGCCGCTGTTCGTCGATCCCGACCATGCCGACGCCTGGCTCGATCCGACCACCGACAACGTGCGCGACGTGCTCGACGCGGCGATCGACGCCGCCCCGGCGGTCGCGGAGACCCTCGACGATCACGTCGTGTCGAAGGCCGTCGGAAATGTCCGCAACAACTCCCCCGAGCTGATCGAGCCCGTCCCCGAGGCGTAGTCGCGGCGCGTCAGCCGACGGGCGCGCAGTCGGCACACGGCACGAGCCCGCGGCCCTGCGCCGCCAGATCCAGACGGGCTGTCATGACCCGGACGGCTGCCTCGTCCAGTCGTCCTTGGGGCAGCATCCCGCCGTCGACGGCCGCCGCAATGCCCTCCGCCGTCCGCGGCGCAGAGTCTGCGGTCGTGAAGACGATGCCGAGCACCATGTCGTTGCCGGCCGCCACGGCAGCGACGGCGTTCGCGACCGGGTCCTGGTAGCCGGGCAGGCCGGTCGCCTGCAGCATCCCGAGATCGTCTGTGATCGCGACGCCGGTGAAGCCGAGTTCCTCGCGCGCGACCCGGTGCCATTCGGCGGACAATGTCGCCGGGGCGGGATCGACGGCACCGTACGAGAGGTGCCCGAACATCAGGAACGGGGCGCCGGCGTCGATCCCCGCGCGGAAGGGGATGCCGTCCCCGGCCTCCCACTGCGTCTTCGACATGCCCGTCGACGGGATGCCGGAATGCGAGTCGCCCGGAGCGGCACCGTGACCGGGGAAGTGCTTCAGGGTCGACATCGCGGCGCCGCCCTCGCCGTCCACCGCGGCGATGACGCGCTCCGCGCCGGATGCGGGCGTCGTTCCGAGGGCACGACGGTAGATGAACATCGAGCGGTCCGGGGTCACATCGGCGACGACGCCGAAGTTCACTCCGATTCCGGCTCGCTGCAGCAGCGCCGCCCGAGCGGCGAACGCATCACGCGTTGCGGCGGCCGGCTGATCCTTCAACGTCACCGAGGACGGGAATCGGTCCCACGGCAGGCGGGAGACATCGCCGCCCTCCTGATCGACGGCGATCAGCGGCGGAAGGGCGGGGTCGATGGTCAATGCGGCCGTGATCCCGCGCAGGTCCGACTCGGTGGCCGGGATGTTCGCTCCCATGAGGATGAAGCCGCCGATGCCGGTGCTCGACATGTATTCGGAGAGGACCGCGGCATCCGTGGTGGGAATGTGACCCATAACGATGCTCGCAGCCTTCTCGAGGGTCGACATCGAGGCGAGCCGCTCGACGGCCGCAGCGTGGAGATCGGCGCCGGGGACGACGCGGACCGTCGCCTGCGGCGCATCGGGTGCCGGTGCCGGTGTGCTGTCGTCGCCCGCCCAGGATGCGGGTGTCACGCAGCCCACCAGCACGAGTGCTCCGGCCACGCCGGCCGCGAGCGTGCGCCGAGCCGAGTTCATCGGATCAGCCTATGCGCGATCCCTGGGAGGCGGCGGTGGTGGTGGGCTCAGTGGCGCGCGACGATCGCGGCGGCATCCGTTCCTCGCGCGAGCACGCCGTATTGGGCGCCGCGATCGTCGCCGAGGCGCGCCGCGATGAAGGCATCCGCCGCGGCCGACGGGGCGTGGCGCAGCATGAGCGATGCCTGGAAGGCCAGCGCGAGGTTCTCGGTCAGGCGGCGAGCCTGAGGCTGCGCGTCGTCGGGCTCCGCCCCGGCGAGCTCTGCCACGAGTGCGAGCGTTCGCGCGACGTGTCCGTCCAGCAGCGCGGAGGCGCCGGCTGTGGTGTCGAGTTCGTCGGCGAACGCCGCGATCGAATCCGGGTCCTTCGTCAAGGCGCGCAGGGCGTCCAGCGCGATCACGTTGCCCGACCCCTCCCAGATCGACATCACAGGCTGCTCCCGGTACCGTCGCGCGAGGGGGAACGACTCCGTGTATCCGTTGCCCCCGAGGCACTCCATGGCCTCGTAGGCGTGGTGCGGGCCGCGCTTGGTCACCCAGTACTTCGACACGGGTGTGGCGAGGCGCCGCAGCGCCGCGTCCCGATCGGATGCGTCGGCCCCGAACGCCTGCGCGAGGCGGAGCCCTGTGAGCATCGCCGCCTCGGATTCCATCGCCAGGTCGGCGAGCACGGCGGTCATCGCGGGCTGGTCGACGAGCAGTCTGCCGAACGCCGACCGCCCGCGCGTGTGCCACACCGCTTCGGCGACCGACTGGCGCATGCCGGCTGCGGTTCCGAGGACGCAGTCCAGGCGAGTGCGCTGCACCATCTCGATGATCGTGCTCACTCCCCTGCCCGGCTCACCGAGCAGCATCCCGATCGTCCCGTCGAATTCGACAGATGCCGATGCGTTGGACCGGTTGCCGAGCTTGTCCTTGAGCTGCTGGATCCGGAACACGTTGCGCATCCCGCGCGGCAGCAGGCGCGGTACGAACAGGCAGCCGAGCCCCTCGTCCACGTTCCCGCGACGCGTGTGAGCGAGCACCAGGAACCCGTCGGACATCGGCGCCGAGCAGAACCACTTGTGTCCCGTGATCTGATACGCGTGGCCGCCCATGTAGGTGCCGAGGGTCGTACCGGCGCGGACATCCGATCCGCCCTGCTTCTCGGTCATCGCCATGCCGATCAGCGCGCTGGTCTTCTCTTCATTGGGGAGCAGTCGCGGCTCGTACTCGCGTGAGTACAGTCTCGGCAGCCATTCGTCGGCGACCCACGGTGAGTCCCTGATGGACGCGACCGCGGCGTGCGTCATCGACACCGGGCATGCATGGCCGGGTTCGACCTGCGCGAACAGCATGAACATCGCTGCACGGGCGACGCCGGCCCCGGGCTTCGGATCGACCCACGCTGACGTGTGCGCGCCGCGTGCGATCGCATCGCCGAGGATGCGGTGATACGACGGGTCGTACTCCACCTCGTCCAGCCTGAAGCCCCACCGGTCGTGCGCGAGCGCGATCGGTGCGTGGACGTTCGCGAGTGTCGCGTCGCGCTGGAAGGACGATGTGCCCACGAGCCGGCCCGCCTCGTGCAGCTCATCGTGTGCCCACTCGGCGCCGAAAGTGGCGACGGCGTCCACGAGCGGGAGGTTGAGCGCGTACTCGTCGATCTCGGTGCGGACGGGCGGCTGATTCTCGACGTAATGGGTGGCGGCGCCGATCACGCGCTGCCCGCGCGCGACCGAGGTCATGTGCGCTCCTCATCCCATGGTGCCGCCATGGCCATCTGCTCCTCGGAGGTCAGCGGCGCCTTCGTCACGATCTCATGCATGAATCCGAGCTTTCTGCGCACCGGCGCCACCAGTTCGAACGGATACAGATCGCGGAATCCCATCGACCTGTTGATGCGATTGAACGCCTGGGACATCCACTCCCAGTCGGTGAGGAGCCGCTGGATCGGCTCGTCCTCGTACGATTCGCGCGGCACCACGTCGGCGTCGCGCAGGCTCGTCACCGCGGCGTCGAGACGGATGCCGATCGCTGCGGCGGTCTGGAGCGTCCCGGTGATGTGCAGGTAGTGGGCGAAGGTCTCGGCGAAGTCCTCCCACGGGTGCATCGTCGCGTACTCGGAGATGAAGGACTCGTGCCAGTTCTCCGGTGCGCCCATCGCGTAGTGGCGCTTGAGCGCATCCTGGTAGCTGGCCCGCTCGTCGCCGAACATCGCCCGGCACTGAGCCCAGGCCGCATCATCGGTCAGCAGCACGTTCTGGTAGTAGTGGCCGACCTCGTGCCGCAGGTGACCGAGGATCGTCCGATACGGCTCTCCGAGCCTGACCCGGAGTGCCTCGCGACGATCGTCCAGACTCTCCGCCAGGTCGATCGTGATGATCCCGTTCGCATGGCCGATCATGACGGGGCGACCGTCGGTGAGGCTGGAGATCAGGTCGAAGCCGAGGCCACCTGGCTTCAGGTCCCATCCGACGATGGGGAGGCCGAGACTCGCGAGCTGCAGGATCAGGCGCCGTTTGGCCTCCTCGGTGCTCGCGAGCTTCTGGAGCGCCACGGTGTCATCGGCCGCCGGCCGGGTGCGCGTGAGACGGCAGGAGAAGCAGCGGCCGGCAGGTGCGTCGTCGCGAACGAGCCAGTTGCACGCCCAGTCCCTGTTCGAGCAGGTGTACCAGGTGCGCTCTGCGATCACCGTGCGATTGTTGCGCAGCCCGTAGAACTGACGCGAAAGCATGTGGAAGCCCAGTTCGGCTTCGCAATTCGGGCACACGAGCGTGTCGAGATACAGGAAGTGGCGGCAATGCGGACAGCGCGGCTGGGAGCTCACGGTCTCACCGTAGCGCTCCGTCGTCCTGCCCCGGCCGCGCGGCGCGAGAACTGCGCGCCCGCTATGGGACCGGGGCGATCGGCAGGCGGATCAGGATGTCGTCTCCGTTCCGCGGGGAGCCTCGGCCGTCTGTGTTGTTCGTCAGGATCCACAGCGTTCCGTCGGGTGCGGCGACCACATCCCGCAGACGCCCCTGACCGTCGAGGCCGACTCTCGGCTGCTCAGCGGTGTGGGACTCCGTCATGTCCACCACCCACAGCCGCTCTCCCCGCAGGCCGGCGACGAAGACAGTCCTGCCCACCGCGGCGATCCCGCTCGGGCTGGCCTCGCTGGTCGCCCACGTGACCACGGGATCCGTGAACCTGTCGTCACCGGCATCTCCTTCGACGATGGGCCAGCCGTAGTTCGCGCCCGGCACGATGCGGTTGATCTCGTCCCACTCGTTCTGCCCGAATTCGCTCGCCCACAGCTGGCCGTCGGCCGTCCACGCCAGCCCCTGCACGTTGCGATGGCCCAGCGTCCAGACGGCATTGCCGAACGGATTGCCCGGTGCTGGATCGCCCTCGGGCGTCAGCCGGAGGATCTTCCCGCCGAGCGCGTCGGGATCCTGTGGTGCATTCTGGTTCTGCGCATCACCAGTCGTCACGTACAGGTATCCGTCGGGGCCGAACGCGATCCGTCCGCCGTCGTGGGTGTTCGCCCGCGGGATGCCGGTGAGGATGGGTTCCGGATCGCCGATGGCGAGCGAGCCGGCGTCGCCGCGCAGCGGCATCCGGACGACGCGGTTGTCATGGGAGGCTCCGTGGTAGGCGTACAGCCATCGATCCCCGGCGTCATCGACCCGGATCGCGAGGCCGTGCAGGCCGGATTCCCCTCCGGAGACCACCCCGGGGACGACCCCGATCGTCCGCAGGTCGCCCGCACTGGTCAGCTCCCGCACCGTGCCGGAGTCGCGCTCCGAGATGACTGCGCCCCCGCCGTCGAGGGGTACGACGGACCAGGGCGCATCGAGGTCCGTGGCAAGCGTCGCGGGCTCGCCGGAGGGAGCCCAGTGCGCGTCGGGCGCACTGGTCGCGTTCGGCGCACTCGGCGCTGTCGAAGCCCTCGGCGGCACAGAGCTCGGCGGTGAAGCGGCGCATCCGGAGGATGCCAGCACGGCGCCGACGAGCCAGACTGCGGCGAGGCTTCGGCGCGGGAGCCTCACGATCCGTCGGCGGCGGCTTCGATCGCGGCGATGTCGATCTTCGTCATGGTGAACATGGCCTGGACCGCGCGATGCGATCTGTCCGGATCAGGATCGCGGATGAGCTCCACCAGCCGGTCGGGGACGATCTGCCACGAAAGGCCCCATCTGTCCTTCAGCCACGCGCACGGCTGCTCCTGGCCCCCGTCCGCGGTCAGCGCCGTCCAGTATCGGTCGACCTCCGCCTGATCCCTGCAGGACACGAACAGCGACACGGCCTCCGTGAACGGGAACTGCGGTCCGGCATCCATCGCGTAGTAGTCCCGTCCGGCAAGCCGGAAATGGGCGTTCATCACCTTGCCGCCCATCCCCGGAACCTCGTCGGGGTATCGCGCGAGTAAGACCACCTCCGAGCCGGGAATGAGCGTCGTGTAGAACATGATCGCCGCTTCCGCGTCGTCGTCGAACCACAGGAACGGGGTCACGTCGGTCATCGGGTGCCTCCTCGCATCGCTCCAGGCTCTCCCGTCGCGCTCGCCCGGTCAAGGGACACCGCGAAGAGCGGGCGCGTTGGATGGGCAGTTCGTTCAAACCCGCAACCTCGTCAGCGGTCACGGCGCGCGGATGCCGAGCGTTGGTGAAACAGGTAGTCCACTACGTGTCGGGCTGGACGTCATCGGGTTTGAACTGATCCCAGGGCGTCTCCCAACTCGAGCACGCCCGGGACGAATGTCACTCACCGCCGAGCAGGCATGTGCGAAAGGAACGACAATGTCGCTGTTCATCACCAATCCAGATTCCGCGAAGACCGCTCGCAGGACCCGCAATCGGGTACGGCTCGCCGCCGCGGCGGCGGCGAGTATCGCGCTGTTCGGGGCGACGACGCCCGCCTGGGCCGCCACCAACACGATCACGGTCGGCTCCGCTGCAGACCTGACGGTCAAGATCGCCATCGCGGTGCCGGTCACCATCGTCTGTGATCCCCTCAGCGACCCAGGTGTCGCCAGCCAGGTCTTCGTCTCCGTCAAGCAAGCCAACGGCAAGCAGATCTCGACCGGAAGCGGCCAGCTCTACGCCACGCCCGGAACTGGGACCGTACTGACATGCGATGGAAGCACGCAGAACAACGTCGTCGTGCGGGTCCTGGCCGATCAGGGATCAGGACCGTTCAAGAACGGAGCCGCCTACGTCACCGCCTCCTTCGAGTACACCGGCGGCATCGATTACGGAGGCGGCTACTACTCTCCGACCGGCACCGAACGTGGCACCACGACCGCCGCTATCAAACTCCATTGAGCGATCGCGAAGACGACAAGCGCGTCACGCCATACGACGGCAGCGCGCCGAAGCGCATTCCGCGAGGGTTCGAGCCACAGCGCCCATGAACGACAGAAGCGCCCCACGAGGGGGCGCTTCTGTCGTCGGTGGACCTGAGGGGACTCGAACCCCTGACCCCCTGCATGCCATGCAGGTGCGCTACCAGCTGCGCCACAGGCCCTCGTGCGACCTCCGGATCGGAGGCAACCCGACTAGATTACTACATCGGATGTCGTGCCTCGAACTGCTGACGGTGTCGGCGCTGCCACCTAGTCTCGGTGCGAGGAAAGGTGTCGACATGGCAACGATGGGCAACATCACGTTCTACGCAGATGACCCGCGGGCGCTCGCCCACTTCTGGTCGGGTGTCTTCGGCTATCCCCTGCTGGAGTGGGACGAGCCGTTGAAGTCGCAACTGCTCGCCGCGGGTCTGACCGAGGCGGATCTCGGGCTTCGCGCACTCGCCGAGGACCCCGAGGGGCGAGGGCCGCGGCTCTTCTTCCACCACGCCGAGCACCCGAAGGCCGGTCGCAATCGGCTGCATCTGGACGTGCAGGCGGTTTCGTCCGGCGCGCCCACCCGCGAGCAGCTGGATGCCGAGAAGGACAGGCTCGTCGCCCTGGGCGCGACCGTCGTGCGTCTGGTCGACCAGATGTGGGGCGAGTGGCCCGAGCTCTACTACCAGCTGCAGGACCCTGAAGGGAACGAGTTCTGCCTGCAGTGAGCGCTCAGTCGACCTTCGAGGCGGCGGGCAGCTCGATCGACACGACCGGGCAGTCCTTCCACAGACGCTCCAGCCCGTAGTACATGCGCTCCTGCTCGTGGAAGACGTGCACGACGAGGTCGCCGAAGTCCAGGAGGATCCAACGCGACTCCTGGCGGCCTTCGCGCCGCAGCCGCTTGTGACCTTCCTCGAGGAGTCTGTCCTCGATTTCGTCCGCGATCGCGGCGACGTTGCGCTCGCTGCGCCCCGTCACCAGCAGGAAGATGTCGACGAGCGGCAGGGGCCCTGACACGTCGAGGGCGACGAGGTCTTCCCCGCCCTTCGAATCCGCGGCGAGTGCGGCGATGCGCAGCATCTCGCGGGACTGCTCGGTCGCCGCCATCAGAACACGCCCGTCACGAACGCCAGGATGAGCACGCCGACGAGGGCGAGTGCGAGCACGCCCGCGGTGATGGCGAGCGTCAGCATGAGGCGTCCGCCCTTCTCGGGGGCGGGCGGCTTGATCAGGTCGCCGCCGTTCTTGACGGTGCTGATCGCGGCGCTCGCCGCGATCGGCGTGGGCGACGAGTGCGCGGGCAGCTCGCCGTCGACCAGGACGGCGTCGACCTCCTTGCCGTCGGCGGTGCCGGCCGCGTGGCCGGTGGAGCCGAGACCCTCGGGGAGGTTGAAAGATCCCGTGATCAGCACTTCGCCCGTTGCCGTCACAGGCGCGACGAGTGGCGGAGGCGCGGGCGTCTGGGACAGGATCAGCGCGTTTCCGGTGCCGACCGATCCGGTCGCAGAGCGCGAGATCAGCTGATCGAACGACGGCGGAAGGTCGGCCTGCGCCGGTTCGCCGGCAAGCAGCTCGGCACCGAACCGAGGATGCACGACCGCGCGTTCCGATTCGTCCTCGTCGTCCGCTGACGTGTCGGGCCACGAGTGGTCCCTGTGCTCTTCGCTGTCGGCAGTCTCTTGTGCCGCCTCCGGAGCATCGTCCGTGTCGTGCGTGTTCGTGTCGACGGTGACCTCGTCCGCGGTGTGCGGTTCGTCCTGCGCCACGGATGCCACTGCATCCGATCCGAAGAGCTCGGCGAGATTCACTTCGCTCGTCGACGGCTCGGTCACCGTCTCGCTCGTGGACGCGGCGGAGGGGGCCGCCGCCGCAGCGGCGACGGACGCGGCGTGGGCCGCCGCGACTTCGGGCGTGATCACCGGCACGGATGCGGTCCGGATGCGCTCCTGCTGGCGGGCCTGGCGGCGCGTCAGCGGCGAGACTCCAAGGTCGACGCTCGCATCGGCGCCCGGCAGGTCATGGACCGCCACGGGCGTCGCTGCACGTGCCAGCGGCGCGGCGACGGCCGGCGGCACCTCGGGTTGAGGCGTCGGCGGCGCGTCGTCGTGCTCGTGGGCGGGCTCGGGCGCGACTTCAGGCGCCTGCTCGAGACCGGCGGGCTGCTCCGCGGGTGCGGAGTCGCCGTTCACGATCGGGGTCGCGCCGGTGTTGCGGATGTCCCGCATCTGCTTGCGGGTGAGGGCTGGTGTTGCCGGCTGCTCGGGTGTGCTCATTCCTTGCTCCGGTAGAGGTGATGCTTCGCAATGTATTGGACAACCCCGTCGGGAACGAGGTACCACACGGGATTGCCGTGTTCCACGCGATCGCGACAATCCGTCGACGAGATGGCGAGTGCGGGAATCTCGAGCTGGCTCACGTCGTCGCTGGGCAGTCCTGCGGTGCTCAAGACGTGTCCGGGTCGGGAGACGGCGACGAAGTGGGCGAGATCCCACAACTCATCATGGTCCCTCCAACTGAGAATTTGCGCCAAGGCGTCTGCGCCGGTGATGAAGAACAGCTCAGCGTCGGGGCGCTGGTTCTTCAGCTCGCGGAGCGTGTCGATCGTGTAGGTCGGTCCGGCGCGGTCGATGTCGACCCTGCTGACGGTGAAACGCGGGTTGGATGCCGTGGCGATGACCGTCATCAGGTAGCGGTGCTCGCTCGGCGAGACGCCGGACTTCTGCCACGGCTGCCCGGTCGGCACGAAGACGACTTCGTCCAGATCGAAGGACTGCGCGACTTCACTCGCCGCGACCAGGTGACCGTGGTGGATGGGATCGAACGTTCCACCCATGACCCCGATTCTCGGGGTGCGCGTCACCGACATGCAGTCGGCCTAGTGGCCGTGCCCCGCTTGCTGCACGTCGTTGGCGTGCGCGGCGGCGTACGCATCGGCCTTGCGCGAGTGCCGGTTCGCGACGTTGCGGTACGACAGGGTGACCAGTGCGAGCGCGCCGAAGGTCGCCATGGCGATGATGCCGAAGATGACGGTCTCGAGCGCGACGTTGCCGTGGGCCTCGGACTCTTCGGCAGCGAGGACGAGAAGCGTGGCAAAGGTCATTCGTGCTCCGATCGGGTTCGCGTCGTGCGGGGACGCGGTGTCAGTTTATCGTTCAGTGCCGGACTTGTCCGAAACCGCGCGCGAGCCACTTCGTGCTCGTGAGCTCGGCGAGCCCCATCGGGCCCCTCGCGTGCAGCTTCTGCGTCGAGATGCCGACCTCCGCGCCGAAGCCGAACTCGCCGCCGTCGGTGAAGCGCGTCGACGTGTTCGCCATCACCACGGCCGAGTCGACCTCGGCGAGGAAGCGCTCCGTGTTGGCGGCATCCTGGGTGATGATCGACTCGGTGTGATGCGTGGAATAGCGCCGGATGTGCTCGAGTGCATCGTCGAGATCGTCGACCACGCGCATCGCGACGTCGAGGCTGAGATACTCCGTCGACCAGTCCTCCTCGGTCGCCGGTACGACCGCATCGCCGAGGCGGACGATCTCGGGGTCGCCGTGCACGGTCACGCCCTGCTCGTTGAGTGCGGCGACGACCGGCGGCACGAGGCGCTCGGCGGCGGCGCGGTGGATCAGCACCGTCTCGACCGAGTTGCACACGCTCGGGCGCTGCACCTTGGCGTTCACCACGATCTCGCGCGCCCACTCGAGGGGCGCCGACTCGTCCAGGACGATGTGCACGACTCCTGCGCCGGTCTCGATCACCGGCACCGATGACTCCGTGACGACCGTCTCGATCAGCTGCGCGCTCCCCCGCGGAACCAGGACGTCCACGATCCCGCGCGCGTGCATGAGCTCGCGTGCGCCGTCGCGGCCGAAGTCGTCGACGGTCTGGATGGCCTCGGGATCGATCCCCTCTGCGCTCAGTGCGAGTCGCATGGCGTGCACGAGCGCCGCGTTCGTCAGCTCCGCGGCGGAGCCGCCGCGCAGCACGACGGCGTTGCCGGAGCGCAGGGCGAGTGCCGCGATGTCGACGGTCACGTTGGGACGCGCCTCGTAGATCGAGCCGACGACGCCGAACGGCACGCTCACCTTCGTCAGCTCCACGCCGTTCGGAAGCGTCCGCTCATCGAGCACCCTTCCGACCGGGTCGGGAAGGTCGGCGATGTCGCGCACAGCGGCCGCCAGTGCGGCGACGCGCGGCTCGTCCAGCCGGAGGCGATCCTGGAGCGCCGCCGAGAGGCCGGTCTCGCGTCCGCGGTCGAGGTCCTCCCGGTTCGCGGCGACGATGGCGGGCGTCGCGTCCTCGATCGCGCGGGCGATCGCGAGGAGGGCATCGTGCTTCTCGGCGTCGCTGAGCAGACCGATCGTGCGCGCCGCCGACTTCGCGAGCAGCATCCGCTCGCGGGCAGTCGTGGCGGTCGTGGTCATCCGTCGAGTGTATCGGCGACCCGCGCAGTCGATGCCCGGCGGATCGGCCCGGTGACCGGCACCGAGACGGGTTCGGGATGCGGGTCGAACCAGGTGCCGATCTCATCGCCTCGCAGGGCGCGATCGACCAGATCGGCACTCGTGACGAGCACGCCGACACCGGATGCCGTGGCGACGCGAGCCGCGGAGACCTTGGTGGCCGCGCCGCCGGTGCCGACGCTGTTGACGACCACCGAGCCGAATTGGTAGCCGCTCAGGTCGTCGCCGTACGGGATCCGGTCGATGGGTCGTGCTCCGGGCTCATCCGGCGGCCGGGTGTACAGGCAGTCGATGTCGCTCAGGAGCACGAGCGCGTCCGCGCCGATCAGTTGTGCGACCAGGGCCGCCAGGCGATCGTTGTCGCCGAAGCGGATCTCATGGGTCGCCACGGTGTCGTTCTCATTGACGATCGGCAGGATGCGCAGGCCGAGGAGCCGCTCCATGGCCCGGCGGGCGTTCGAACGGGGAGTCGGGTTGTCGAGGTCGCCGGCGGTCAGGAGGACCTGCCCGGCGACGATGCCGAAGGGTCGTAGTGACTCCTGGTACCGGTAGATGAGGACGTTCTGACCGACGGCCGCCGCAGCCTGCTGTGTCGCGAGGTCGGTCGGGCGTTCGCCGAGCCGCAGGTACGGCATCCCGGTCGCGATCGCCCCCGACGAGACGAGGACGACCTCCGTGCCGCTCGCGTGCGCTTCGGCCAGCGCCTCGACGATCCCCTGGATCTTGCCGGAGTTCTCGCCGCTGATCGAGGAGGAGCCGACCTTGACGACGATGCGGCGCGCCGAGGGGATGTCATCGCGCGTGAAGCTGGTCACGCGTGCTCCTCGTCGTCCCGGCCGATCTGCGCGGACTTCGCTGCGATGCGCTCGGCTTCGAGCTCGGCACGCGCCTCGGCCTTGGCGTCCATGCTCGCGTAGTACTTCTCACGCCGCTGCGACGTCGTCCGGCGGGGATTCATGTCGAGGCGGGGGTCCGTGCCGCGCGGCGCGGTCATGAGCTCTGCGACCGAGCCGAGGGAGGGCTGCCAGTCGAACACGACGCCGTCGCCCTCGCCGATGACCACCGTCGATCCGGGCTGCGCACCGGACTTGAACAGCTGATCCTCGACGCCGAGCTTCTCGAGCCGATCCGCGAGATAGCCGACGGCCTCCTCGTTCTGAAAGTCCGTCTGCTGCACCCAGCGCACCGGCTTGACTCCCAGCACCCGGTAGATGTCTCCGTACGTTCCGCCTTCGACGCGGATCGTGAACTCGCGCTCGGAGCCCTGCGGGCGGATCACGACGCGCTCGAGCACCGGCTTGGCGGCCTCCGCCGCGCGATGGGCGGCGACCACGTCGCCGAGCGCGAACGTGAGCTGCCGAAGGCCCGCATGGCTCACCGTCGAGATCTCGAAGACGCGGAAGCCGCGAGCCTCCAGGTCGGGGCGGACGAGCTCGGCGAGATCCTTCGCCTCGGGAACGTCGATCTTGTTCAGGGCCACGATCTGAGGGCGCTCCAGCAGCGGGAGCTGGCCCTCCGGCACGGGATAGGCCGCGAGCTCGGCGAGGATGACGTCGAGGTCGCTGAGGGGGTCGCGGCCCGGCTCGAGGGTCGCGCAGTCGAGGACATGCACGAGGGCCGTGCAGCGCTCGACGTGACGGAGGAATTCGAGCCCGAGGCCCTTGCCCTCGCTCGCCCCCTCGATGAGCCCGGGAACGTCGGCGACGGTGTAGCGCACGTCGCCCGCCTGCACGACGCCCAGGTTCGGGTGCAACGTCGTGAACGGGTACTCGGCGATCTTGGGGCGGGCTGCGGAGATCGCAGCGATCAGGCTGGACTTGCCGGCCGACGGATAGCCCACCAGCGCGACGTCGGCCACGGTCTTCAGTTCGAGGAGGACATCGCCCTCCCAACCCGGGGTGCCCAGCAGGGCGAAGCCGGGCGCCTTGCGCTTCGGGTTCGCGAGCGTCGCGTTGCCGAGCCCGCCGATTCCGCCGGGGGCGACGATGAACCGCATCCCCGGTTCGATCATGTCGACCAGGGTCTCGCCGGAGACGTCCTTCACGACCGTGCCGACCGGCACCGGCAGCTCGAGGTTCTCCCCCATCGCGCCCGCGCGATGATCGCCCATGCCGAATCCGCCGTTGCCGGCGGAGCGGTGCGGCGAGTGGTGGTAGGACAGCAGGGTCGTGACATTCGGGTCGGCGACGAGGACGATGTCGCCGCCGTGGCCGCCGTTCGCGCCGTCGGGCCCGGCGAGCGGCTTGAACTTCTCGCGCTTGACCGAGACGCATCCGTTTCCGCCCTTGCCGGCGGACAGGTGCAGCGTCACTCGGTCGACGAATGTGACCATGCGCTCCCCCTTACGGTTGTCGTGCTGTCGGGACTTCTATCCTGCGAACGGAAAAGGGGCGAGCCGAAGCCCGCCCCTCCCACGATGAAACTGCGAGTGCGGCGGACTACTCCGCCGGGACGACGATGTTGACGACCTTGCGGCCGCCCTTGGCGCCGAACTCGACCGCGCCGGCCTCGAGGGCGAACAGCGTGTCGTCGCCACCGCGACCGACGTTGGCGCCGGGGTGGAAGTGCGTGCCGCGCTGGCGGATGATGATCTCGCCGGCGAGGACCTTCTGGCCGCCGAAGCGCTTCACGCCGAGGCGCTGTGCGTTGGAGTCACGACCGTTACGGGTGGAGCTTGCGCCCTTTTTGTGTGCCATGTCTGCGTCTCTTCCGTGCTTACTTGATGCCGGTGACCTTGACGCGCGTGAGGTCCTGACGGTGCCCCTGGCGCTTCTTGTAGCCGGTCTTGTTCTTGAACTTCTGGATGACGATCTTGGGGCCGCGCTCCTCGCCGAGGACTTCGGCGGTCACGGTCACCTTCGAGAGCTTGTCGGCGTCGGTCGTCACGGCGTCGCCGTCGACGAGCAGAACCGCGGCGAGCTCGATCTTGTCGCCGACCTTCGCGGACTGACGATCGAGGACGACGATCGTGCCGACCTCGACCTTCTCCTGCCGGCCACCGGCGCGCACAACTGCGTAGACCACTTCATACCTGTTTCTTCGGGGAGCGCGCGGCTCCGGATGCCTGAGCAAAGACTCGGTGCGGAGCAGAAATGTCGTCAACGCACCAAAGGAATACTTTACCGGATGCCGGTGCCACAAGCAAAAGCGCCTGGAGACGGCTCGGACGGCGCGTCGGGCGACCGTCTGCGTAGGATCAGCACGTGGCGATCCTGATCGATGATCCGCGCTGGCCGGCGCACGGTCGGCTGTGGTCTCATCTGGTCAGCGATTCGAATCTGGACGAGCTCCACGAGTTCGCGCAGGCCAACGGCATCCCCCGACGCGGGTTCGACCGTGATCATTACGACGTGCCCGACGAGGCGCACGCGCGACTGGTCGCCGCGGGCGCGCGCGCCGTGGACGGGCACACCCTCGTGCGCGCCCTGATCGCGTCGGGGCTCCGTGTCACGGCGCGTCAGCGCCGGCAGCTCTGAGCTGTCTCGCTACTCGTCGGACGGCGCATGCGAGACCGGCGTCCCGGTCAGCGCCGCCGTCGACACCCTCCGCCGTCCACGGCCCTGGCCCGGGGCCTTGGGCTCGGGAAGCGCGCTGAGCACCGAGTCGAGCAGCAGATCCTTCTCGGTCCGCGGTGCGCTGGATGCGGCGTCCTGACGCTTCTTCCGCTGCTTCTTGGGGCGCTCCACGGGCGGCTCGGCGACGGATGCCGCGACCGGCGCGACTTCCTCCTCGTGGTGCGGGTGGATCGTCGAGGCGGCGATCTGCGCGAGGGCGGACTTGACGCCCTCCGTGATGACGTGGGTGCCCCCGGCGCCGCCGTTCGTGTTCGGCGCCGCCGAACGCGGACGGCGTCCGGGAGGCTGGCCGTTGCCGATCGGGGCGCGATGCTTCACGACCGGGTCGTGGTGCACGATCACACCGCGGCCGGCGCAGACCTCGCAGGGCTCGCTGAAGGTCTCGAGCAGGCCGAGGCCGAGCTTCTTGCGGGTCATCTGCACGAGCCCGAGCGAGGTCACCTCCGCGACCTGGTGCTTGGTCCGGTCGCGGCTCAGGCACTCGACGAGGCGGCGCAGGACGAGATCGCGGTTGGACTCGAGCACCATGTCGATGAAGTCGACGACGATGATCCCGCCGATGTCGCGCAGGCGCAGCTGGCGGACGATCTCCTCGGCCGCCTCGAGGTTGTTCTTGGTGACGGTCTCTTCGAGGTTGCCGCCGGAGCCGACGAACTTCCCGGTGTTGACGTCGACGACGGTCATCGCCTCGGTGCGGTCGATGACGAGCGAGCCGCCTGAGGGCAGCCAGACCTTGCGATCGAGCGCCTTCTCGATCTGCTCCGTGACGCGGAACTCGTCGAACGGGTCGGCTTCCCCCTCGTACGGTGCGATCCGGTCCAGCAGATCGGGCGCCACGCTCTCGAGGTACGCGGTGATCGTCTGATGTGCGTCCTCGCCCTGGATGAGCATCTTCGTGAAGTCCTCGTTGAAGACGTCGCGGACGATCTTCACGAGCAGATCGGGCTCGGAGTGCAGGAGGGCAGGGGCCTGGATCGACTCGACCTGACGGCTGATGTGCTCCCACTGCGTCGTGAGACGCTGCACGTCACGCGTGAGCTGATCCTCGGTGGCGCCCTCGGCGGCCGTGCGGACGATGACGCCGGACGATTCCGGAAGCACCTCCTTGAGGATCTTCTTCAGGCGTGCGCGCTCGGTGTCGGGAAGCTTGCGGGAGATCCCGTTCATGGCACCGCCGGGCACATAGACGAGGTAGCGGCCCGGCAGGGAGATCTGGCTCGTGAGCCGGGCACCCTTGTGACCGACCGGGTCCTTCGTGACCTGGACGAGCACGCGGTCGCCGCTCTTGAGCGCGAGCTCGATGCGACGAGGCTGGTTGCCGGTCTCCACCGCGTCCCAGTCGACCTCACCTGAGTAGAGGACGGCATTGCGTCCGCGCCCGATGTCGACGAACGCGGCCTCCATGCTCGGGAGCACGTTCTGCACGCGGCCCAGGTACACGTTGCCGATCAGCGATGCGTCCTGGTTGCGAGCGACGTAGTGCTCGACCAGCACGCTGTCCTCGAGCACCGCGATCTGGATGCGGCCGTTCTTGGAGCGCACGATCATCTCGCGATCGACCGCCTCACGGCGTGCGAGGAACTCGGCCTCGGTCACCACGGCGCGTCGGCGCCCGGCTTCGCGACCGTCGCGGCGGCGCTGCTTCTTCGCCTCGAGGCGGGTCGAGCCCTTGATGCGCTGCGGCTCCGTGATCAGCTCGACCGCGCGCTGGCGCGGCGGCTGCTGCTCGGACGGGCCGGACGAGTCGTCGCGACCCTCGCCGGTCCTGCGGCGATTGCGACGACGGGCGCTCGTGGACGACGCCTGCTCGGCGACGGGCTCGTGCTCGGGCAGCGCCGGCAGCGCGGCGATCTCGGGCGCATAGAAGACCAGCTGAGTGGACACTGCCGAGACGAAAACCTCGGGAAGCAGGCCGAGATCGACCGCGGACTTGGGTCCGGCGTCGTCGGGGATGGCCTCGGGTTCGGCGTCCGCGCCGGTAGACGGCGCCTCGGCGCCGGCATCCTCGGCGGATTCTCCGGGCTCACCGTCAACGAGAGCATCGGGGTCCGCCGGCGCTTCGGGTTCGGTCGCGCCGTTCGAATCGCTCGCCTCGGGTGCGCCGTCGGGCGTCGGATCGGGCTCCGCAAACGCATCGGCGTCGGTGGACGATTCAGAGGTCGGCTCCTCGGCGGAACCGTCGACCTCCGCGCGCGCGGGCGCGTCAAAGGTGGGCTCGTCGCCTGCGAATGCCGCAGCCTCCGGAGCGCTCTGCGCTACCGGGCTGTCTGATTCGTCGCGGGGTTCGAGGTGTGCATCGGTTTCATCGGCCATCACTGGCGTACTCCCTGCGGGCGACACCGCGCGTCGTCCGGCGAAATCTCGTGCGGTGCCGCACCTGCGGTGCCGCTAACTCACTCGGTCTGCAGCCGGCCCGTGGCTCGTGCTGCGAAGGGCGCTCATCGCCCGAAGTCTTCTGGTGACGCGTTGGCGGCGCGGCCGCGACGCATCGCGACCATTATCGCACTTTCCTCGGAGGAATGTGCGGGAGGCGCCCCGACTGATTTTGCACGGTCGCGCACGCGGCATCCGCTCAGCCCCCGATGCCATAATCCGAGGCATGACGCAGCCCCTCACCCGCACCCGACCGACGGCCCTGGCGGTGTGGCTGATCATCGCCGGCGTCATCGGATGGTGGGCGGCGTTCTCACTGACGATGGAGCGGCTCCACCTGCTCGAAGACCCCGATGCGATCCTGGGCTGCGACATCAGTCCGCTGGTGCAGTGCGGAAAGAACCTCGAGTCCTGGCAGGGCAGCGTCTTCGGCTTCCCCAATCCCATCCTGGGGCTGACGGGCTGGATGGCACCGATCGTCGTCGGTTTCGCCATCCTCGCCGGAGCGCGGTTCGCGCGCTGGTTCTGGTTGCTGTTCGCACTCGGCGTGACGTCGGCGTTCGTGTTCGTGATCTGGCTGATCGGCCAGAGCATCTTCGTGCTGGGCACGCTGTGCCCCTGGTGCATGGTGACCTGGGTCGTGACGATTCCGACGTTCTACGCCGTGACGCTCCATGTCCTGCGCACGGGCATCCTTCCGGCGCCGCGCGGCCTGCGCAACGGCGCCGACCGCCTCATGAGCTGGGTGCCGCTCCTGGCGGTCGTCAGCTACGCGATCATCGCGATCATCGCCCAGGTGCGCCTGGACGTGCTCGGGTCGATCTTCTGACCTCGAGCCTGCAGCGGCTTAGGGGAACCAGATGTCGAGCTCTCGCGCGGCCGACTCCGTGCTGTCCGAGCCGTGGACGAGATTCTGCTGGACCTTCAGGCCCCAGTCGCGTCCGTAATCGCCGCGGATCGTGCCGGGCGCCGCAGTCGTCGGGTCGGTCGTGCCTGCGAGGGAGCGGAAGCCCTCGATGACCCGGTTGCCGGCCAGCCGGATGGCGACGGAGGGGCCGGACATCATGAACTCGAGGAGCGGTTCGTAGAACGGCTTGCCCTCGTGCTCCGCGTAGTGCTGCTCCAGCACGTCGCGATCCGGCTCGACGAGCCGGATGTCCACGAGCGCGTAGCCTTTCGCCTCGATGCGGGCGAGGATCGCCCCGGTCAGGCCGCGTGCGACGCCATCGGGTTTGACGAGGACGAGGGTCTCTTCGGTGGCCATGTGTCAGTCTCCGTTCGCGGTGTCGGCTTCGGCGGCCAGTCGCGCGTTGCGCGCGTCCAGCGAAGCCCCCTTGATCGTCGCATACCCCCACATGCCGCCGAAAATGAGCGCCACGAGGAAGAGCGCGGGAACGAGGAAGCCTGCGAGGGCGACGATCCCCTGCAGCACCCAGCCGAGCACGATCCCCCAGCGGTGGCGCAGAACCCGTCCGGTGAGCAGCATCACGATCGCGAGCACCGTCCCGCCGACGATCCCCCACCACGGCGGAATCGGCTCGGGCAGCGCCTTCAGACCGTAGACGGCCAAGCCGCCGAGGAAGACGATGATCGACTCGAACGCGAGCACGATCGAGCCGAGCGACTCCGCGGCGCCGCGCGCCCGGCGCGGGCGAGGATGCTCCGCATTCGCGGTCACTCCGCCCACCCGGCCTTCCAGTCCTCGGCGGCAGCGAGTGCCACCGCTTCGCCGGCGAGGACGACCGATCCGGCGATCACGACTGCCCGACGATCGGATGCCGCGGCCCATTCGCGCGCCGCCTCGGCAGCATCCGCGAGATTCGGATGCACCGCCACCGGCAGCTCTTGCGCCTCGGCGAGGTCTGCGATGCGATCGGCGTCGTCCGCGCGCTCCGAATCCGGTGCCGTGGCGAACACGTGCGCGGCGAGCGGTGCCAGCTCTGCGACGATTCCCGCGGCATCCTTGTCGGCGAGGACGCCGAGTACGACACCCCACTCGTCGAAGTCGAAGGAGGAGCCGAGTGCCCCCGCCAGCGCGCGGGCGCCGTGCGGGTTGTGCGCTGCATCCACGATGACGGTGGGCGCGACGCCGACGAGCTGAAGACGGCCGGGCGAGGTCGCCTGAGCGAGCCCCTCGGCCATGATGTCTCCGGTGATCGGCTGGCTGCCCCCGCCGATGAGCGATTCGACCGCGGCGATCGCGAGCGCCGCGTTCTGCGCCTGGTGCGCGCCGAACATCGGCAGATACTCCTCGTCGTACACTCCGGCGAGGCCGCGGACGGAGATGAGCTGACCGCCCACCGCGAGCCGGGTGTCGGTGAGCGCGAACTCGTCTCCCTCGAACGCGATCGTGGCATCCCGCTGAGCGGCGGCCGCGCGCAGCACGTCAGCGGCGGCGCGATCCTGGCGGGCCGAGACGACGGCGGCGCCGGTCTTGATGATTCCGGATTTGACATCGGCGATCTCGCGGATGGTGTCGCCGAGCCGGTCGGCGTGGTCGATGTCGATCGGCGCGAACACCGCGACGTCTCCGTCGGCCGTGTTGGTCGAATCCCACGAGCCGCCCATGCCGACCTCGAGCACGAGCACATCGATCGGGGCGTCGGCGAACGCCACGAAGGCGAGCACGGTGAGCAGCTCGAAGAAGGTCAGCGGCGCATCGTCGGCGGCTGCGAGTTCGGCGTCGACGAGGTCGACGAACGGCTGGATCTCGTCCCACGCGTCCGCCACGGCTGCGTCGGCGACCGGCTCGCCGTCGATCATGATCCGCTCCGTGAACCGCTCCAGGTGCGGACTCGTGAACAGTCCGGTGCGCAGGCCGTGCGCTCGGATCAGGCTCTCGATGATGCGACTCGTCGAGGTCTTGCCGTTGGTGCCGGTGACGTGGACGACGCGATACGTCCGCTGCGGGTCATCGAGCAGCTCGAGAACCCGTCTCGTACGCTCGACTCGCGGCTGCACCCAACGCTCGCCCTGCCGCTCGAGCAGCGCAGCGTAGACCGCATCGGCGCGACTGCGATCGCTCATTTCGACACCTCGACCTTCGTGACCGACACCGTGAACGGCCCGGCGTTGGCGAAGGTCCCCTTGTTGAATTCCACGGAGTGGTCCGCAGCATCGGAGGACCCGACGCCGTCGCCCATGAGGGACGCACCACCGGCATCCGTCACCGAGTGCTCGAGCGCGAGGGTCTCCCCCGCCACGTCGGCCAGGTCGAACGCAGACGCCACGGCCTCCCTGTCGGCCGACGAGGAGAACGCGAGTGCGAGTCGGATGCGGTCGCTCACTTCGAAACCGGCGGCCTTGCGGGTGTCCTGCACCGCGCGGATGACGTCGCGTGCCAGCCCCTCGGCCTCCAGCTCCGGGGTCGCCGCGGTGTCGAGCAGCACGAAACCGCCGCCGGGCAGCACCGCGAGTGCCTCCCCCTCGGGCCGGCCGGTCGTCTCGAGCACGAGCTCGTACTCGCCCGGCTGCAGCGCGATCGCACCTGCCGTGACGACACCGTCGGCCTCGGACCAGTCACCGGCCTTGGCCGCCTGGATCGCCTGCTGCACCTGCTTGCCGAGCCGCGGCCCCGCCGCGCGGGCGTTGACGGAAAGGCGGTTGGAGATGCCGTATGCCGAGGCGGTGTCCTCCTGCAGGTCGACGAGCTCGACGGCCTTCACGTTCAGCTCATCTCGCAGGATGTCCTCGAACTGCGCCAGGGCGGAAGCCCCGGCCACGACGACTGTGAGGCGCGCCAGCGGCAGGCGCACACGCTTGCCCTCGCGCTTGCGCAGTGCGTTCGCGACCGAGGACACGTCGCGCACGGCATCCATCGCCGCCCGGATGTCGTCGGCCGCGGGGAATGCGTCGGCGTCCGGCCAGTCCTGCAGATGCACGCTGCGACCGCCGGTGAGCCCCTGCCACACCCGCTCCGAGACGAGCGGGATCAGCGGCGCCGCCACGCGAGTCAGTGTCTCCAGGACGGTGTAAAGCGTGTCGAACGCCTCGCGGCTCTTCGGGTCGTCGGTCACTCCGACCCAGAACCGGTCGCGTGAGCGCCGGATGTACCAGTTGGTCAGCGCCTCGCCGAAGTCGCGGAGCTTCGCCGCGGCCGTCGTCGAGTCGAGTCCCTCCAGATCGAGGGCCACTTCGCGGACCAGATCGCCGGCCAGCGCCAGGATGTACCGGTCGAGCACATCGGTGGAATCGGTGCGCCAGGTGGCCTCGTATCCCCGGCCGCCCGGTCCACCGGCGGCATTCGCGTACGTCGAGAAGAAGTACCACGCGTTCCACAGCGGGAGCATGAACTCGCGCACGCCGGCGCGGATCCCCTCCTCCGTGACGATGAGGTTGCCACCGCGCAGCACGGAGCTCGCCATCAGGAACCAGCGCATCGCGTCGGAGCCGTCGCGGTCGAACACCTCTGAGACGTCCGGGTAGTTGCGCAGCGACTTGGACATCTTCTGACCGTCGCTGCCGAGCACGATGCCATGGCAGCTGACGCCGGTGAACGCCGGACGGTCGAACAGCGCGCCGGAGAGCACGTGCATCAGGTAGAACCAGCCGCGCGTCTGGCCGATGTACTCGACGATGAAGTCCGCGGGCGAGTGCTCGTCGAACCAGTCGTGGTTCTCGAACGGATAATGCACCTGCGCGAACGGCATGGACCCCGAATCGAACCAGACATCCAGCACATCCTCGATCCGGCGCATCGTGCTCGCACCGGTCGGGTCGTCGGGGTTCGGGCGGGTCAGATCGTCGATGTACGGACGGTGCAGGTCGACCTCGCCGGCGCTGTTGCGTGGGAGGCGTCCGAAGTCGCGTTCCAGGTCGGCGAGCGACCCGTACGCGTCGACGCGCGGGTGCGCGGGATCATCGCTCTTCCAAATCGGGATCGGCGAGCCCCAGTAGCGGTTGCGACTGATCGACCAGTCGCGCGCCCCTTTGAGCCACTTGCCGAACTGCCCGTCCTTGACGTTGTCGGGAACCCACGTGATCTGCTGGTTGAGCTCGACCAGTCGGTCTTTGAAATCCGTGACCCGGACGAACCAGCTCGAGACCGCCTTGTAGATGAGCGGGTTGCGGCAGCGCCAGCAGTGCGGGTACGAGTGCTCGTAGCTTGCGAGCCGCACGAGGCGGCCGTCCTGGCGGAGGATGCGCACGAGGGGCGTGTTCGCATCCATCCACAGCTCACCGGCCACATCCGTCACTGCGGGGAGGAACCGGCCGCCGTCGTCGAGGCTCAGGATCGTGGGGATGCCGGCCGCCTCGGCGACGCGCTGGTCGTCCTCGCCGAACGCGGGCGCCTGGTGCACGATGCCGGTGCCGTCGCTGGTCGTCACGTAGTCGTCGACGAGGATGCGCCACGCGTTCTGCGTGCCCCAGACCTCGGCGTCGGCGTAGTAGTCGAACAGGCGGTCGTAGTGCACGTCGGCGAGATCCGCGCCCATGTGCACAGCCTCGACCGCGGCCGCGGCATCCTCGGCGGTCTCGTACCCGAGGTCCTTCGCGTAGTTCGCCAGCAGCTCCTCGGCGAGGAGATAGCGATGCGACTCGGCCTCGGCGCGCTGATCGCTGTGGCCGTCCGGCGCGTGATGCACGTCGGCTGCGCCGAGCGGTCCGCCGGGGACGACGACGTATCGGATGCCGGGGCCGACGGCCAATGCGAGGTTGGTCGGCAGGGTCCAGGGCGTGGTGGTCCAGGCGAGCGCCCGCACCGCGGTGAGTCCGAGTGCCTCGGCCTTGACGCCGACCAGCGGAAAGGTCACCGTCACGGAGGGGTCCTGGCGCATCTTGTACACGTCGTCGTCCATGCGCAGCTCGTGGCTGGAAAGCGGGGTCTGGTCGCGCCAGCAGTACGGCAGGACGCGGTAGCCCTCGTAGGCGAGGCCCTTGTCGTACAGGGTCTTGAACGCCCACAGGACGCTTTCCATGTAGTCGGTGTCGAGCGTCTTGTACCCGCGCTCGAAGTCGACCCATCGCGCCTGCCTCGTGACGTAGTCCTCCCAATCGTGGGTGTAGGCCAGCACGGACTCCCGCGCCTTCGCGTTGAAGGTCGCGACGCCCATCCGCTCGATCTCCTCCTTCTCGGTGATGCCGAGCTCCTTCATCACCTCGAGTTCGGCCGGCAGGCCGTGCGTGTCCCACCCGAAGACGCGATCGACGCGGTTGCCGCGCATCGTCTGGAAGCGCGGGAAGAGGTCCTTCGCGTACCCGGTGAGCAGGTGCCCGTAGTGCGGCAGACCGTTGGCGAACGGAGGCCCGTCGTAGAAGACCCACTCCGGCGCGCCCTCGCGGTTCTCGATCGACGCCCGGAAGGTGTCGTCGGCCTTCCAGTAATCGATGACCTCGCGCTCGATCGCAGGGAATCGGGGGCTCGGCGGGACGTCGGGTCCGGTCTTGGGGTAGGTCATGTCACTCCAGCAGGTCGCATCGCTTCCTGCGAGGACGACCCTGCCGATCGGAAGGACCGCGGTACCACCCCGCGTTGCCCGGTGCCGATCTTGCGATCGGATCCCGAGCCTCTTTCACTGCGGCTGTGACGGGCCTGCTCCGTCCGGTTCTAGTGACATCGGTGCCCGACGTTCCGAGGTTCGATGCGTTCTTCCGGAAGCTCCCCGGTGATGGCCGGATCGATGCTGCTAGCTCGATTCTACGCGCATGGCGCGCGGGCCGTAGCGTAGGAGCATGGCCCGCTCCGCTCCCCTGGCCGCACCGCGGCTGTCCGCGCCGGATCTGCCGGCGCGACTCGAGGACGGACCGGTCCTCGCCCGTGCCGGCGACTTCTTCCAGCTGCGATGGACCGTTCTGGAGAGCCATACGGATGCTGCGCACGCCGAGATCACGGAATGCGAGCTGATCGGCCCGTCGGTCGAACGGCTCGAGCTGACCGGCGCCGTGCTGGTAGACGTCGAAGTCCGCGATCTGCGCGCCACGACCGTCGGGGGCCGCGGAGCGCGGCTGCGACGCGTGCGCATCGCGGGCGGCCGGATCGGCACGCTCGACCTCGCAGACGCGGATCTGGACGAGGTCGAGATGCGCGGCGTGCGAATCGATTACGTGTCCCTCGCCGGAGCGCGCGTCGCCGATCTGCTGATCGCCGATTGCACCATCGGGACGCTCGATATCCCGCAGGCGACCGTCTCCCGCATGGCATTCGCGGAGAGTCGCGCCGACGACGTGGATACGCGGGGGCTCCAGGCCAAGGACCTCGACCTGCGCGGGCTGGAGGCGGTGTCCTACCTGGATCCCGCGTCCCTTCGCGGCGCCGCGCTTTCGGCGCGCCAGGTCGAGTACCTCGCGCCGGCCCTGGCCGAGGCACTCGGCATCCGCGTCCTGGATTGATCCGCCTGCTACGGCGATGGGGGCAGAGGCAGGAAGTCCGGCGCGGTGCGTTCGTCGCCGTGCACCCGGATCACCGCGACCCTCCCGGTGCTCTCCCAGTCGTCGTAGTCGTCCCACAGCGCGAAGACGCCGTCCGGACCCGTCGCCTCCCGCATCCCGGCGAACCATTCGACGTACGCGGGGTCGGAGCGCGTGGCATCGGGGAACGGCGCCGCGCGCCCGCCGAGCTCGTCGGCCAGGGACTCCACGGTCCAGTCGCGTCGCCCATCGCCGAAGATGTCCTGGTCACGGCCGGACGTATACGAGAGCAGCTGATCGCGCTCCCGGTCCGGCTCGTCGCCGGCACGGCTCGCATACACGCGACAGCGCCAGTGCCCCGTCGCGTAGAAGTTCGCGCGGACCCGGAGGCCCTGCATGCCCCGCTCGTGCAGGCGCGTGACCGCATCGAAGATGAGGGTCGAAGGCTTGACCACCACGATCGCCTCCCTCCGGTGCCCCTCCATCATCGTGCAGCACTCAGACTGCGCGGGTAGAATCGCGTCACATCCCACACTCAGGCACGCTCACACAGTGCCGCACATATCGCACAGGAGACCCTCATGGCCGACGCGCACATTCCCGACAAGCCCGCTCTCGAAGGTCTCGAAGCGAAGTGGTCGCAGCGGTGGGATGAAGAGGGGACGTACCTGTTCGATCGGCTGCGCGCAGCCGAGGCAGGACGCGCGGGCACCTACTCGGTGGACACGCCCCCGCCGACCGCGAGCGGCAGTCTGCACATCGGGCACGTCTTCTCGTTCACCCACACCGACATCAAGGTGCGGTACGAGCGGATGCGGGGCAAGTCGGTCTTCTACCCCATGGGCTGGGACGACAACGGCCTGCCGACCGAGCGTCGCGTGCAGAACTACTACGGAGTGCGGTGCGACCCGTCGCTCGCCTACCGGCAGGACTTCACCCCGCCCTACGAAGGCGGCGACAACAAGAGCTCCCGCGCGGCCGACCAGGTGCCGATCAGCCGGCGCAATTTCATCGAGCTGTGCGAGAAGCTCACGGTGCAGGACGAGGTCGCCTTCGAGGAGCTGTTCCGCCAGCTCGGCCTGAGCGTGGACTGGACGCAGACCTACCGCACCATCTCGGACGACACGATGCGCACGAGCCAGCGCGCGTTCCTGCGCAATCTCGAGCGGGGCGAGGCGTACCAGGCGATGGCCCCGACCCTGTGGGACATCGATTTCCGATCCGCGATCGCCCAGGCCGAGCTCGAGGATCGGGACCAGCCCGCGGCATACCACCGGGTCGCGTTCCACAGGAGCGACGGTGCCGGGGACGTCCACATCGAGACCACACGCCCCGAGCTGCTCGCAGCGTGCGTCGCGCTCGTCGCCCACCCCGATGACGAGCGGTACCAGCCGCTGTTCGGCACGACGGTGCGCACGCCGCTCTTCGAGGTCGAGGTGCCGATCGTCGCCCACCCGCTCGCCCAGCCCGACAAGGGCTCGGGAATCGCGATGATCTGCACCTTCGGCGATGTGACTGACATCATCTGGTGGCGCGAGCTCGACCTGCCGAACCGGACGATCCTCGGCGCCGACGGACGCGTGCTCGCGGAGGCGCCGGACGTCATCGTGACGGACGGTGCGAAGGCCGCGTACGCCGAGCTCGCAGGCAAGACCGTGTTCAGCGCCAAGAAGCGCGTCGCGGAGCTGCTCGCGGAATCCGGCGAGCTGATCGGCGATCCGAAGCCGTTCACGCACGCCGTCAAGTTCTACGAGAAGGGCGATCGTCCGCTGGAGATCGTCTCCACGCGCCAGTGGTACATCCGCAACGGCGCCCGCGACGAGCCCCTGCGCGAGAAGCTGATCGCCCTCGGGCGGGAAGTGTCGTGGCATCCCGACTTCATGCGCGTCCGCTACGAGAACTGGACGAACGGTCTCACCGGCGACTGGCTCGTCTCACGCCAGCGGTTCTTCGGCGTGCCGATCCCGGTCTGGTACCGCCTCGACGAGAACGGCGAGCGCGACTATTCGCGCGTGCTCACGCCGGATGCCGCGCAGCTGCCCGTCGACCCCACGAGCGACGTTCCTCCTGGGTACACCGAATCGCAGCGCGGGGCCGCCGGTGGCTTCGAGGGCGAGAAGGACATCTTCGACACCTGGGCGACCTCGTCGCTGACTCCGCAGCTCGCCGGCGGCTGGGAGCGCGACCCCGAGCTGTGGAACCTCGTGGCCCCCTTCGACATGCGCCCGCAGGGACAGGACATCATCCGCACCTGGCTCTTCTCCACGCTGCTGCGCAGCGCGCTCGAAGACGACCGGGCGCCCTGGACCGATGCCGCCATCTCGGGCTTCATCGTCGATCCCGACCGCAAGAAGATGTCCAAGTCGAAGGGGAATGTCGTCACCCCGGCCGACATCCTCGATCAGCATGGCTCGGATGCGGTCCGCTACTGGGCGGCATCGTCTCGACTCGGCACGGATGCCGCGTTCGACCCGCAGAATCCGACGCAGATCAAGATCGGGCGACGTCTCGCGATCAAGATCCTCAACGCGGCCAAGTTCGTGCTGTCCTTCCCGGTTCCCGAGGGTGCCGAAGTCACCCACGCCCTGGATGCCTCGATGCTCGCGACGCTCGACGCAGTCGTGCGGGAAGCCACGAGGGCTCTCCAGGCGTACGACCACGCCCGCGCCCTGGAGGTGACCGAATCGTTCTTCTGGACGTTCTGCGACGACTACCTCGAGCTGGTCAAGGAGCGCGCCTACGACAGATCGGACATCGGCCAGGCCTCCGCGGCCCTCGCGCTGCGGATCGCCGTTGCCACGCTTCTGCGCCTGTTCGCACCGGTGCTGGCGTTCGCGTCCGAAGAGGCATGGTCCTGGTTCAACGACGGCTCGGTGCACACGGCCGAATGGCCGGTGCCGCTCGGCATCGAGGGCGACCCCGCCGTGCTGGTCTCTGTGGGTGAGGCGCTCGTCGGCATCCGGCGGGCGAAGACCGAGGCGAAGGCGTCCCAGAAGACGCCGGTCACCAGCGTGACGATCGCCGCACCCACGGCATCCGTGGATCTGCTGCAGGTGGCCGAGGGCGACCTCAAGGCCGTGGGCCGGATCGCCGAGATCACCTACTCGGAGGCCGAGACCGTTTCCGTGTCTCGGATCGAGCTCGCCCCGCAGGAGGCCTGACATGCAACTCGGCACCCGATGGACCGCCGGCGGCGATCCGCCCGCGTCGGTGCCCGCAGCGCTGCGGGTGCAGATCGCCGCGGTGGAGGCGGTGATCCCGGCCGACCAGCTGGGTCAGCCGGCGCCGCGCTGGACCCTCACCTGGCTCGAGGGCAGGCCGATCGCAGAGCTCGACACCGGCGTGATCGTCAGCCTCGACGAGACCGGCGAGGCAGTCGTCCGGCATGACGAGCAGGACGGGTTCGCGTAACCTGCCGGCTCACTCCGCGTCGGCCTCTGCTTCGGCGCCGGCGCGCTTCGTCCCCACGATGAGCAGCCGGCTCGCAAGGAGGGCTGCCACGAGCACGAAGGCGGCGGCGATCAGGAACGGCAGTCGCAGGTCGATCCGGGCGACCCAGCCGCCCAAGAGCGTGGCGATCGGGAACAGCCCCCACGTGAGCATGCGGATGATCCCGAGCACACGGCCGAAGAGATGCGCCGGCACGATCTGCTGTCGCAGGGCTCCCCACGGAACGTTCCAGGTGGAGACGGCGAACGCAAAGAGCGCGTAGGCGAGGACCGCAGTCACGACACCGGGGGCGAGTCCGGTGAGGGTCATGGCCACGGCGGCGATGATGTTCGCGGAGAACATCACCCATCCGCGACCGAGCCGGGCCACGATCGCCGGGGCGACGATCGACCCGATCAGAGCGCCGATGCCGATGCCCGCGGTGACGAAGCCGATCGCTGCGGGCGCCACGTTCTGCTCGTCGAGGAAGTACAGGATCGTGCCGGCCTGTGCGAATGAGAAGGCGGAGCCCACCAGCGAGGTGAATACGACCATGGCGCGGAGGTAGTGGTTGTGCCAGAGGTACGAGATCGCTTCGCGCGCGGACACGTTCGACGCGGCCAGCGGCGTCGCGATCGGCTCGGCGGTCGGTCCGCTCACCTCGATGTCGGGTGCGTCGCGGTCTGGCACGCTCGCGCGGTCCCGCAGCGGCCTCGCGGCGGACAGCGGCAGCATCAGCGCGAGCGCGATGGGCACGAGGTAACCCAGTGCCCCGACCCACAGCGGCAGGGCGAGCGCGACTGCGAAGAGCACACCGGCGATCGGCGTGGCGATGAAGCTGTCGATCGTGACCTGGGCGGCCTGCATCCGTCCGTTCGCCCGGTCGAGCTGGCGCCTGGTCACGACACCGGGGATCACGGCGTTCGTCGCATTGTCGAACAGGGTCTCACCGAGTCCGAACACGAGCGTGCCCAGGAACAGCGTCCAGAGGCTGATCTGGCCGGTCGCTGTGAGGATCGCCAGCCACAGGGCGACCGCGCCGCGGATGCCGTTTGCGACCGCCATGATGACGCGGCGGTCGAATCGGTCCACCAGCATCCCCGCCGGAAGACCGAACACGAGCCACGGGAGGAAGGCCAAGGCACCGATGACCGAGATCGCCAGCGGATCGCGGGTGAGCGTCGTCGCGATCAGCGGGACCGCCGTGCGCCCGAGGCCGTCGGCCAGATTGCTGAAGGCGGCAGCAGTCCAGAGTCTGCCGAAGTCGCGGCCGAGCGGGACCCTGCGTGCCCGCCCGGCCGCCGTCTTCGACGGTTCGGCACCGTCCGCCGCGTCAGTGGCGGCGTCGGTGTCGGTCGCGTCGCTCATCGCGGCAGGATGCCGATCGCGCCACGGGCCTCGGCGCCCCGACGCGCGGCGTCGAACGCCGACTGCGCCACGGCAGCCTGACGGTGTGCGGCGCCGTTTCGACGCTCGAGCCGCGCTGCGACGTACACGTCGAGGGCGGATGCTGCGCTCAGCAGCGCGCGCTCGAACGGCGTCGTGCGGGTGAGGGAGCGGGGTGCGGAGATGGCGGTCATGGCTGTCCTCCCAGGTCGGGGAGCGGGAACACGTCGGCCCGGATGGTCACGGGTCGCACGTCCTCGCCGGTCTGATTGCGGTACTTGTCCACGGCGTCGTCGATCAACGCCATGATCTTGATGGAGAGCTCTTTGCTCTGCTCCGGGGTGAGGCGGGCGGTGGCGGTCGAGATCATCGTGCCGCTCTGCCAGTCCTCGCCCGCGCTGGCGATCCCCTCGTTCATGAAGTTGACGAGCTGCTCCTGCCGATTGCGGAAGAACTCGTTCATCACGATCTGGGTCGCAGCGCGCCCGGCCGGCGTCTTCATCGCATCCGCGTTCGCGAACGAGACGCCGCCGATCGGGCGCTCCCACCAGCGTTCGCGGCCGGTTCCCCGGTCGGTGCACTCCTGGATGAGATCCTGCTTGGCCAGTGCGCGCAGGTGGTAGCTCGTCGAGCCGGAGGACTCCCCCAGCTTCTCCGCCAGCGAACTCGCGGTCTGCGGGCCGTACTGGCTGAGGATGTCGTAGATCTGCACGCGCAGCGGGTGAGCAAGCGCCCGCAGCGCACCGGTGTCGAGAACGCGGTCTTCGGAGTGCCGCTGCTCGACGCGAGCCGCGACATCCGGAGTGAGTTCCTGTTCTTCGTCCATGACACCTACGATAGCCATGCAAAGCATTCTTTGCAACCAATTCTTTGCAATTAGTCGTTTGCAAACATCTGGCGGCAAGTTCGAGTGGCCGGGCTAGGCTGGCGGGCATGGTGAACGAGAACCCGCTCCTGTCCCCCAGCTCGCTTCCGTACGGTCTGCCGGACTATTCCGCAATCCGTCCCGAGCACTATCTCCCCGCATTCGAGGAGGCCTTCGCGCAGCAGAAGGCCGAGATCGGCAGCATCACCCGAGCCCGCTCGATGCCGACGTTCGAGAACACGATGGTTCCGCTCGAGTCCAGCGGAAAGCTCCTGGGCGATGTCTCGCGCACCTTCTACACGGTCTCCTCCGCTGACGCCACGCCCGAGATCCAGGACATCGAGGAGAAGCTCGCCCCGCTGATGTCGGCCCACCAGGACTCGATCGAACTCGACGCGGCACTGTACTGGCGCATCAAGACACTCCATGAGCAGCTCGATGACCTCGACCTGTCCGCCGAGCAGCGCTACCTGGTCGAGCGGAGGTTCCGCGAGATGTCGCACGCGGGAGCCGGCCTCGACGAGGCCGCGAAGGAGCAGCTCACGGCCCTCAATCAGCGCCTGTCCACGCTCACCACCACGTTCGAGAAGAATCTGCTGCGCGACACGAACGACCTCGCCGTCGTCTTCGACGAGCTGGCTGACCTCGACGGGCTCGCCGAGGGCGAGATCTCTGCGGCCGCCCAGGCCGCGGCGGATCGCGGACTCGCCGGCAAGTGGGTCGTCACGCTGACGCTCTTCACCGGCCACCCCTACCTCTCGTCGCTGACGAGCCGCGACAGCCGAAAGCGCATCCTCGATGCATCACGGGCCCGCGGCTCGCGCGGCGGCGAGAACGACAACCGCGAGGTTCTCCGCGAGATCGTGCGCCTTCGGGCCGAACGCGCCGCCCTGCTCGGGTATGACTCGCACGCCGCGTACATCACGTCGGATGAGACAGCGGGCTCGCCCGAGGCTGTGCACGACCTGCTGCGTCGCCTCGCCGTGCCCGCTGCACGGAACGCAAGCCGCGAGCAAGCCGCTCTGCAGGCGATCGTCGACGCCGAAACCGAGCCGTTCGCCCTCGAGGCACACGACTGGGCGTATTACACCGAGAAGGTGCGCGCCGCCGAATACGACCTCGATCGCGGCGCGCTGCGGCCCTGGTTCGAAGCCGAGCGGGTGCTCCGGGACGGTGTGTTCCACGCCGCCACCGAGTTGTACGGCGTCACGTTCGAGGAACAGAGCGAGCTTGGGGCGTACCACCCGGACGCCCGGGTGTTCGAGGTTCGCAACGCCGACGGCTCGGCGGTCGGCCTCTTCATCCTGGATCTCTACACGCGCGATACGAAGCGCGGCGGAGCCTGGATGAACTCGATCGTGTCGCAGTCGCGATTGCGGGGCACCCAGCCGATCGTCGTGAACAACCTCAACGTCCCCAAGCCCGCTCCGGGCAGGCCGACACTCCTCACGCTCGATGAGGTCACCACGCTCTTCCACGAGTTCGGGCACGCCCTGCACGGCCTGTTCGCGACCGTGACCTACCCGCATTTCGCCGGCACGAACGTCTTCCGCGACTTCGTCGAGTTCCCGAGCCAGGTCAACGAGATGTGGATCTACTGGCCCGCGATCCTCGATTCGTACGCGCGTCACGTCGAGACCGGCGAGCCGCTCCCCCGCGATGTCGTCGAGAAGCTGCGCGCATCCGAGGCGTTCAATCAGGGCTTCGCGACGAGCGAGTACCTCGCCGCGTCCTGGCTCGACCAGGCGTGGCACTCCCTCGGAGCCGGCGAGGCTGCCGCGGACATCGATGTTGCCGCATTCGAGGCCGCCGCCCTCGCCGACATCGGACTGGACAACCCGGCGGTGCCGACTCGCTACTCCTCGACGTACTTCGCGCACGTCTTCTCGGGCGGCTACAGCGCCGGCTACTACTCGTACATCTGGAGCGAGGTGCTCGATGCCGACACGGTCGAGTGGTTCCGCGACAACGGGGGCCTCACCCGCGAGAACGGCGACCGGTTCCGGCAGCGGCTGCTCGGAGTCGGCGGATCCAAGGACCCGCTGGAGGCCTACCGCGACTTCCGGGGACGGGATGCCGAGATCCAGCCGCTGCTGGAGCGGAGGGGCCTGGCGGCCTGACGGCGGCTACAGCAGTCCGAGTTCGCGCGCGAACCTGCGGGTGCGCTCCGCCATCGCGTCCGGCACCTCGCCGACCGCGAAGTGCCCGCCCGCTTCGAGCCGCTCGAACGTGCGCAGATCGCGGTAGTACGAGCGTGCGATCGATTCGGGATAGTCGCCTTCGTGCCGCTGGATGAAGACGGCCGCCGGGACGGTGACCGGCGGTATCGGACCCGGGGTGTCGGCGCCCTCGTAGTAGGGACGGAACGATGAGGCGACGGTCTGCGTGACCCAGTAGACGGTCGCCTCGGTGAGCAGTCGCTCTCGCGAGATGCGGCGTTCGATCGCCGACGGCTCGCCGGGCGGGGTGTCGCTCCACTCGACGAGCTTCTCGACCAGCCAGGCGATGAGTCCGGACGGAGAGTCGTTCAGCGCCACCGCGAGGGTGTCGGGGCGGGTCGCCTGGACATGACCGTATGCGCCGTCGGTGTGATGGGTCGCCGCCAGCCGATCGAAGAAGGCGCGCTCGTCGGGCAGCACCAGTGCGCGGCGCTCCTCCGGTGTCGGGAAGTGCGCGTGCGTCACGATGATGCCGGCCACGGCGTGCGGATACCGCGCTGCGATCAGGTCGTTCACGTTCGCGGACACGTCCTCGCCGTACGTGAGGTAGCGCTCATACCCCAGAACCTCGGTCATCAGTCGGTGCATGGTCTCGGCGAGCCTGCTCTCGGTGATCCGCCCCGTCGCGTACGGGGTGGAGTACGCGAACCCCGGCAGACTCACCACCACGACGTGGAAGTCCGGGAGCAGGTCGGCGTAGTCCAGCTGGAGCGTGAACAGGTGCGGCCAGCCGTGCATGATCAGCAGCGCGGGCGCATCGCCCTGCCGAGCCCGTCGATGGACGAAGTGAACAGTGGCGTCTCCGACGTCGGCGAGGAACTGAGGATGCCCGTTGAGCCAGGCTTCGCGTTCGCGCCAGTCGAAGGCGGCCCAGGATTGGACGAGGTCCCGCAGGTACGGTGCCGACATCCCTGACGGGGGCCGATTCGGCGAGTCGTCGAGCAGTCGTGCGGCATTGAGCCGCGCGCGCAGGTCGTCGAGCACGGCATCCGGTACGTCGATGCGGAACGGACGCATCACCCGAGGCTACGCCCCGGGTCGGACACCCCTGGGTCAGGCGCTCTTGCGTGCCTGACGCTTGATGAACGTCGGTGCCGCGCCGGTTTCGACCGCGTCCCTCGTGACGATGACCTTCTCGACGTCGTCGTTCGACGGGATGTCGAACATGATCGGTCCGAGCACGTCCTCGAGGATCGCGCGGAGCCCGCGCGCGCCGGTCTTGCGCTCCACCGCGAGGTCGGCGATCGCCTCGAGCGCTTCGGCGTCGAATTCGAGTGAGACGCCGTCGAGCTCGAACATGCGCTGATACTGCTTGACGAGCGCGTTCTTCGGCTCGGTCAGGATCTCCATGAGCGCGACCTGGTCGAGCGGTGTCACGGACGCGACGACGGGGAGGCGTCCGATGAACTCGGGGATCAGGCCGAACTTGTGGAGGTCCTCCGGCCGGACCTCGCTGAACAGGCTCAGGTCGTCGCCCTTGGTGTGCAGAGGAGCGCCGAAGCCGATGCCGTGCTTGCCGACGCGGCTGGAGATGATGTCTTCGAGCCCCGCGAATGCGCCGGCCACGATGAACAGCACGTTCGTCGTGTCGATCTGGATGAACTCCTGGTGGGGGTGCTTGCGCCCGCCCTGAGGGGGAACGGAGGCCACCGTGCCTTCGAGGATCTTCAGGAGCGCCTGCTGGACGCCTTCACCGGACACGTCGCGCGTGATCGACGGATTCTCGGCCTTGCGGGCGATCTTGTCGACCTCGTCGATGTAGATGATTCCGGTCTCAGCGCGCTTGGTGTCGAAATCCGCGGCCTGGATGAGCTTGAGCAGGATGTTCTCGACGTCCTCCCCGACGTAGCCGGCCTCGGTGAGCGCGGTGGCATCGGCGACGGCGAACGGCACGTTGAGGCGCTTCGCGAGCGTCTGCGCGAGATAGGTCTTGCCGCACCCGGTCGGGCCGATGAGCAGGATGTTGCTCTTGGCGATCTCGACCTCGTCGGCGCGCTGCTCGGCACTCTGCAGTGTGCCGTGCGCGCGGATGCGCTTGTAGTGGTTGTAGACCGCGACCGAGAGTGCGCGCTTGGCGGCCTCCTGGCCGACCACGTACTCCTCGAGGAACGCGAAGATCTCGCGAGGCTTGGGCAGATCGAAGTCCGAGACCACGCCGGTCGAGGACTCGGCCATGCGCTCTTCGATGATCTCGTTGCACAGCTCGACGCACTCGTCGCAGATGTAGACGCCCGGACCTGCGATCAGCTGCTGGACCTGCTTCTGGCTCTTCCCGCAGAAGGAGCACTTGAACAGGTCGGCACTCTCACCGATGCGCGCCATCAGGCTCCTCCTCATTGCGTGCCGGAACGAAAGCGCCCCGCGACGGGACCTGGCCCCGACTGCCTCCGAGCCTAACCGCTGACGGCGACATGCGCCGGGATTGCGACGCGCATTGTGGATGCGGCGCGGGGCGTTCTGCTGAGGGCGGATCCGGTCGCACGACGACGCCCCGCCCCCTCCGAAGGGAGGGTGACGGGGCGTCGAGGCGGACGGTCCTACTTGGTGAGCGCGGCGGGCACGCGCTTGCGCGTCGTGAGCACCTGGTCGACCAGGCCGTACTCCACGGCCTCGCGGCCGTCGAGAATCTTGTCGCGGTCGATGTCACGATTGACCTGCTCGACGGTGCGGTTCGAGTGCGCCGACAGCGTCGTCTCGAGCCACGTGCGCATGCGCAGGATCTCCGCGGCCTGGATCTCGATGTCCGAGGCCTGACCGTGTCCGGCCTCACCCATCGCCGGCTGGTGGATCAGGACCCGCGCGTTCGGCAGCGCGAGTCGCTTGCCCGGCGCACCTGCCGCGAGCAGCACTGCCGCCGCAGAGGCGGCCTGTCCGAGCACGACGGTCTGGATCTGGGGCGAGATGTACTGCATGGTGTCGTAGATCGCCGTCATCGCGGTGAACGAGCCGCCGGGCGAGTTGATGTACATGATGATGTCGCGGTCGGGGTCCTGGCTCTCGAGCACGAGAAGCTGGGCCATGACGTCATCTGCGGACGCGTCGTCGACCTGCACGCCGAGGAAGATGACGCGGTCCTCGAAGAGCTTGTTGTAGGGGTCCTGGCGCTTGTAGCCGTAGGCCGTGCGCTCTTCGAACTGGGGCAGGATGTACCGGCTCGAGGGCATCGCCAGCCCGTTGCCCGCTGTTCCGCCGAAGGTGGGGGTGCTCATTTCGCTGTTGTTCCTTCTCATTCGCCTTCGGTCACTCCTGGTCCGTGCCGCCGCCGCCGACGACATCACCGAGGTGTGCGCGGATGTGGTCGACGAAGCCGTACTCCAGCGCCTCGTCCGCGGTGAACCAGCGGTCGCGGTCGCCGTCCTCGTTGATCTGCTCGACCGACTTGCCGGTCTGGGCGGCGGTGATCTCGGCGAGACGGTTCTTCATCGAGACGATGAGCTGCGCCTGCGTCTGGATGTCGCTCGAGGTTCCGCCGAAGCCGCCGTGGGGCTGGTGCAGCAGAACGCGGGCGTTCGGCGTGATGTACCGCTTGCCCTTCGTGCCGCTGGTCAGAAGCAGCTGCCCCATCGACGCCGCCATGCCGATGCCGACGGTCACGATGTCGTTGGGGACGAACTGCATCGTGTCGTAGATGGCCATGCCGGCGGTGATCGAGCCGCCCGGCGAGTTCACGTACAGGAAGATGTCCTTTTCGGGGTCCTCGGCTGCGAGGAGGAGGATCTTCGCGCAGATCTCGTTCGCGTTGTCGTCGCGCACCTCCGAGCCCAGCCAGATAATGCGGTCTTTCAGCAGCCTGTCGAAGACGCTCGTCGCGACAAGGGGTTCGGCCATGTTTCAACTCCTGATTCGGTGGTCGTGGCTACGAATCTACCGGCGCGCCCGCGCCGACCAGTCCGTGTTCGCCCTGGGCAGAGAAGCGCGTCGAGCCCGGCTCGGGTGGCGAAGGGTCAGTCCGTCGACGTCAGCTCATCCGCATAGGCCGCGACCGACCGCGTGTACCTCGGAAGGTGCGGCGCAAGCGCTTGCAAGGCCACGGATGCCGCAGTCACGGCATCCCCCTTCGAGACGAGCGCGAGGGCGTAGAACGCCGCAGCGGCATCGGGCAGGGGCGCCGGCGCGCCGCGCTCGTACTCTGCACGGAGAAGATCGAGCGACTCGTCCACGCGACCGAGGTTTCGGATCGTGCTCGCGAGCTGGATGATCGCCCGGGTCCGGTGCTCCTCGTCGAGCCCGCGGGCGAGGGCCTCGCGGTAGAGCGGCTCCGCCTCGGTCTCGCGTCCAGCGGAGTCCCGCGCGCCCGCGCGCTCGAACAGCGCCATCGCGTCGCCCGAGGGACGCTGGCGCGCGAGCTCGTCGATCCGCTCGATGCGCTCCTGATCGGTGGCGCCCTCGTCGGCCCACACCGCCTCGACGCGTTCGGTCCACGAGTCCATGACTGTCCTCTCGTACGAGACGGGGGCGGATGCCGCAGCATCCGCCCCCGTCTCATCCGACGTTCGCCTACTCGGCGTCCGCGGTCTTCTTGGTGCTCTTGCGCTTTGCGGCCGGCTTGGCCGCCGGCTCGGCCTCTTCGGCCTCGATCACGGCATCGGCGTCGGCCGCCGCGTCGGCGATGTCCTGCGCCTCGTCGAGGACCTCTTCCTCGGCGGTCTCGTCGTCATCGGTGGAGACGAAACCGGTCAGGTCCACGAGCTTGCCGTTCGTGTCGACCACGACGACCTGGCCCAGCGCGACGGCGACGGCCTTGCTGCGCGCCACCTCGCCGACCAGCGACGGCAGTTGGTTGTTCTGCTGCAGCGCCTCGATGAAGTCCTGGGGCGCCATGCCGTACTGCGCGGCGGACTGCACGAGGTACTGGGTCAGCTCGTCCTGCGAGACCTGCACGTTGAGCTTCTCGGCGACGGCATCCAGCAGCATCTGCGTGCGGAACTGCTTCTCGCTGGCCTCGGTGACCTCGGCACGGTGCACGTCGTCCTCGAGGCGACCCTCGCCCTCGAGGTGCGTGTGCACCTCGTCCTCGATGAGCGCCGGCGGGACCGGGATGTCGGTCTGCGCCAGGAGCTGCTCGATCAGCTTGTCGCGCGCGGCCGATCCCTGGGTGAATGTGGACTGCTGCGCGACGCGCTCGCTCAGGCTCTCGCGCAGCTCGGCGAGGGTGTCGAACTCGCTCGCGATCTGAGCGAAGTCGTCGTCGGCCTCGGGCAGCTCGCGCTCCTTGACGGCCTTGACGACGACGGCCACCTCGGCCTCTTCGCCGGCGTGGTCGCCGCCGATGAGCGTCGAGCGGAACGTGGTCTCCTCGTCGGCGGTGAGCGAGTCGATGGCCTCGTCGATGCCCTCGAGCAGCTCGCCCGATCCGACTTCGTACGAGACGCCCTCGGCCCGATCGATCTCGGCGCCGTCGATCGTGGCGACCAGGTCGAGCTCGACGAAGTCACCCGTCGCGGCCGGGCGGTCGACCGTCACGAGCGTGCCGAAGCGGGCACGCAGTCGATCGAGCTCCTCGTCGATGGCGGCTTCGTCGACCTCGATCGCGTCGACCTCGACGGTGGTGCCCTCGAAGGCGGGCAGTTCGAAGTCGGGACGCACGTCGACCTCGATCTCGACGAGCAGGTCGCCGGAGAAGTCCTTCTCGTTCGGCCATTCCTTGACGTCGGCGCTCGGACGCCCGAGCACGCGGAGCTCGTTCGCCTCCACTGCCTGGCGATAGAACGTGTCCAGACCCTCGCTGACGGCGTGCTCGATCACGGCGGTGCGGCCGACACGCTGGTCGATGATCGGCGCGGGAACCTTGCCCTTGCGGAATCCGGGGATCTGCACGTCCTGCGCGATGTGCTCGTACGCGTGAGCGATGCTCGGCTTGAGCTCATCGGGCGAGACCGTGATGTGCAGCTTCACCCGAGTCGGGGTGAGCTTCTCGACGGTGCTGTTGACCATGCCTGTTCGTTCTCCTTGTGATCGACCGCGCACCAGCGCGGCACTGAAGATGTGGGTTCTTGGGGGCCGTGATGTCGGGGCGACAGGATTTGAACCTGCGGCCTCCCGCTCCCAAAGCGGGCGCTCTACCAAGCTGAGCTACGCCCCGGGCGGGTGCGCACGCGGATACGTGCTGATCGGCCCCAAGAAGTCTAGCCGACGGCCCGGCGGGCACAGGCATCGCTGCGTCATGCCATAGAATCGATGAGTCGGCGGACGCCGTCGACAATCGGGGCTGTAGCTTAGTGGTAAAGCCTTAGTCTTCCAAACTAATGATGCGGGTTCGATTCCCGTCAGCCCCTCCATTTCTTCCCACCTCTCACCCTTCCCGGGCGATGTGCCGTCCGCCTGCGCGCGGCACTCTTGACATCGTTCGCATGGTCTGCGACGTTCCACATGGATCAGCGACGTCGTGTGGGAAGGGAGATCGCGATGGTCAAGAACCCCGAGAAGGCGTCGTACCGTCATCGGGCCCGGATGACGCCGCGACGCCCGGCGTCCGCGCTTGCGGAACGCTGGACGATCGTCGACGGCGTCGACGTTTTCTACCGCGAATCGACCAACCCGCCCGAGGCGCCGGTCATCACGCACCTCCACGGGTTCGGCCTCTCCGGTCGATACCTCCTGCCCACGGCGGAGCTCCTCGCTGACGAGTTCCACACGCTCGTCCCGGACCTTCCCGGATTCGGTCGGAGCGGCAAGCAGGGGGCGGCGCTGGATGTCCCCGACCTCGCCCACGCCGCGGCGCGCTTCCTCGATGACCGCGGAATCGAGAAGACGAGTCTGGTCGGCAATTCGATGGGGTGCCCGGTCATCGTCGAGTTCGCCCATCACTACCCCGAGCGCATCGAACGCGCAGTGCTGGTCTCCCCCGCGGGCGGCATCCACAATCAGCCGCTGCGGCGCGCGATGAGCCAGCTGGCGAAGGACGGCGGACGCGAACCGCGGAAGATGATCAGCGTCGCGACGCCGGACTACCTGAGGTTCGGGGTGCCCAGCACCTTCAAGATGTTCAAGGCGCTGACCCAGTACCCGTCATTGGAGCGGCTGCTGCAGCTGAGGATTCCGACGATGGTGGTGCTCGGCACGCGCGACCCGCTGCTGCCCGGCCCTGCGCGCATCAAGGAGGTCGCCTCGCAGGAGGAGAACCACATCCTCCTCGTCGTGCTCGAAGGCGCCGCGCACGCGATCAATTTCAGCCACCCCAAGGAGCTCGCACACCTCATCCGCCTGTTCATGGAGGATCGGCCCATCGTCGGTCTGCCGGGCTCGGTGCAGACGCGCATCTTCGAGATCCACCGCGGCGCGCATCACCCTGCGGCCAAGGAGGACTAGCGCGCGGCCGTCAGGACGCGGCTGCGTGGGCCTTCGCGTCCCGCCGCGCGCCCAGGGCGTTCCCGGCCCAGCGGATCAGCAGAGCGAGCACGAGGAATCCGACGAGCATTCCGGCGCAGTACAGCGCCACTCCGGCGTATCCTCCGACCGCCGCCGGGTTGAAGAACGGATACGGGTAGAACCCGGTGATCGCACCGCGGATGAGCGAGTAGACCACGTACACGGCCGGGAAGACCAGCCACCAGAACGCCGTCGCGATGGGGATGCGGCGCCGAGGCGGCCAGACGAGCCAATCGATGAGGCCGGCGATGGGCAGGACGAAGTGGCAGACCACGTTGACCCACGGCATCAGGTCGCCGAGCTCGACATCGCGCAGCAGCGTGTTGAACACGAGGCCGACGAAGACGATGTAGACGACCGCCGCGCCGCGGATGGCGACGTCGGCGGAGCTGACCAGCGTCCGGTCGCGGACGAGCCGCACCGCGCTGATGATGAACACGACGCTGATGATGATGTTCGAGAGGTTCGTGAAGTAGCTGAAGAAGTTGACGACGTCGTAGCCCTTGGCCAGGTGCACGGCGAACAGCTGCGTGCCGACCGCGGCAAGCGAGAGTGCGGCGAAGAACAGGCGAAACGCGATGGCTGCGGTGCGACTCGTGATCGGCCCGATCTACGGCCGATCGATCCGACGGCGGCCTAGGCGGGGCGGGCTTGCTCGTGCTCCGCGACGTGCGCGCGATACGCCTGGGCATTGCGCAGGATGCCGGCGCGCTCGTCGTCCGTCAGCTCCCGTCGCACCTTCGCCGGCACACCCGCGACGAGCGACCCGGACGGGATCACGGCGCCTTCGAGCACGACCGCGCCGCCCGCGATGAGGCATCCGGATCCGATCAGTGCGCCGCTGAGGACGACCGCACCCATGCCGATGAGTGATCCGTCGCCGATCGTGCAACCGTGCACGACGGCATTGTGACCGACCGAGACGTTCTCGCCGATCACGACGGGACGCCCGGCGTCGACGTGCACGGAGACATTGTCCTGGAGGTTGCTGCCGACGCCGATCGTGATGGTGTCTCCGTCGGCGCGGAGGACCGCGTTGTACCAGACGCTCGAGCCTTCGCTCAGCGTCACACTACCGACGACGCGTGCACCCGACGCGATGAACGCGCTGGGGTCGATGACCGGAGTGCGGCCGGCCGCGGACAGGACGGAGGCTCCCTCGGCGATCGTCATGATCCGAACTTACCGCCGGTCGGGGCCGCGGGCGGATCAGGCGACGTGTCGCGGGCACCGGGGCCGTCGCCGCGGACTGCTAGGAACCCGAGCCCTGGAGCGCCGCGCTGAGCGCCGCGGTGTACCAGGGAGCGAGGGTGTCGACGAACGTGACGGTCAGGTGGTCCTGGTCTCGATAGACGTTCGCGCCGCCGACCACCGGAGAGCACGAGTCGGGGCCGCAGAACACATCGGTGAAATCCAGCAGGGTGACGCCGGACAGGCCGGCCGCGGCATCCCTGAGCGGGTCGTCCGCGACGAGCAGCTGCGTCCGCGCCCCGTCGCACTCGCTGATCGCGCGCGTTCGAAGGCACTTGTTCGGGTCGGTCTCCCAGACCGGGTTGTCGACGACGGTGACCACGGGGATGCCGCGATCGAGCACCTCGCTCCAGGCACCGCGATAGCCGGCGACTGCCGCGTCATGCGGCGATTCGTAGCCCGCGGACGAGTACGGAGTGGTCGCGATCGCAGCGGTGAACACCGCGTCGAGGTCGGTGTCGGCGAGGGCGGCGCTGACACCGCCTCGCCACTCGGTGCAGGCTGCCCCGAACGCGCCCGGGGTGGCGAGCGCGGTCGTGCTCCAGGGACACGCGCCCTTGAAATACGTGGTGAGGTGCCAGCCGTTCTCATCGGCCATCTGCTGGAAGGTCGTGAGCAGCTGATAGGCGTGGCTGTCGCCGATGAGCGCCACTCGCGGTGCATCAGGGGCGTCCGACCCGAATTCGCAGGACACCGGCCGCGAGTCGTTGAGCTGCACGAAGCACTGCTCGTCGACCGGCCGGTCGACGCCGGCGAACCCGGGAGCGGGCAGGATCGTATCGCCGAACTCGGTGCCCGCGCATGTCGGGTCGAGCACCACGGCGGCGCCGAAGCAGTCCGGCGGATTCTCCCGCAGCTCGGCGATCGCCCGAACGCCGTCGTTGTAGGCGGGGGCGTTGACCGCCCACGCGATCCCCGCGGTGCTGCCGACCACGACCATCGCGGCGAGCGACGACCAGAGGGTCACGCGCGCGGGGCGCGACGTGAGCAGCTTCCAGCCGCGTGCCGGGTCCTCGACGAATCTCTTGGTCAGCCAGGCCAGGACGAAGCAGATCCCGAGGAGAGCGACCCGGTGGTAGATGGTCAGGCCCCAGAAGGGCACAGAGGGCGCGATGATGATCAACGGCCAGTGCCACAGGTACAGCGAATAGGAGATGTCGCCGACGAACTGCGCGGGGCGCAGCGAAAGCACGCGTGTCGGATACCACCACCGCTCCGTGTTGGATGCCGCGATCACGGCCGCGGCCGCGAGTGTGGGGACTGCTGCCATGTACCCCGGGAACGGGGTCTGACCGTCGAAGGTGAAGATCACGAAGACGAGCACCGCGACGCCGACCCACCCCAGCAGGAAGCTGCCGAGCGCGTTCCGGATGCGCAGAGCCGGGATGAGCGCCACCATCGCCCCGACGCCGAACTGCCACATCCGCCCGAAGGTGACGAAGTACGCCGGCGCCGGGTTGGTGATCGTGAAGAGCACGCAGAACATGAACGACACGACCGTGACGACGCCGAGGGTGACGATCACCGCGCGTCGCCGAGCGCCCCTGAACCACTTCACCGCCGCCCACGCCGCCAACAGCATGATCAACGGCCACACGACGTAGAACTGCTCTTCGAGGGACAGCGACCAGTAGTGCTGCACAGTCGTCGGGTCGCCCGCGTGGTTGAGGTAGTCGGCGGAGTTCAGCGCGAGGTACCAGTTCTCGATGTAGAACGTCGACGCCAGGATCTCGCGCACTTCGTTCGGGAGTGCCGAGGTGGGCGTCAGATACGGCGACATCGCGACGAGCGCGCAGAACAGCAGGACGAGCAGGGATGCCGGCAGCAGGCGCCGTGCGCGTCGCGCCCAGAACTGGCCGAGCCGAACCGTCCCGGTCGCGGTCAGCTCGCGCATCAGGTGCCCGGTGATCAGGAAGCCCGAGATCACGAAGAAGATGTCGACGCCGACATATCCGCCCGAGAAGCGGGCGGGCCAGAAGTGGTACAGCACGACGGCCAGTACGGCAATGGCGCGCACACCCTGAACGTGCGGGAGGAAGCGCGAAGGCTCGGCGTGCTCAGGGGAACGATCGATCGGTTCCTGCCGCACGAGCCGCCTGGGCTCGCTCAGGTGCTGCGGTCCGAGGTCGTGGTCGGCGGAGGGCACCCCTCGACGTTAGCCGCTGGGCCCCGGCATCCGAAGTCGACCCGTCGCAACCGGGCAGACTGCCGTGCTCTTGGTTAGCCCAGCCTGTGCTTCCTTGCGGAATGCGTGCGGCTGAGTAGCGTTGAAGCAGGCAGGCAGACGGTGCCGAGCACGAACTGCCCAGATGGAGGCGAAACGATGACCAAGACGCAGACCACCCCCGCGACAGCCGCCGACCCGACGGTCGCCGCTGGCACGGCCCAATTCCTCACTCCGGTCGCGATCGGACTTCAGGCGCTCGCCGTCAACGGCAAGCAGGCGCACTGGAACGTCCGCGGCGCGAACTTCATCGCGATCCACGAGCTGCTCGACTCGATCGTCGCGCACGCTCAGGATGGCGCCGATCTCGCCGCAGAGCGCATCGTCGCTCTCGGCCTCCCGATCGACGCGCGGCTTTCCACGGTCGCCGAGAAGGCCGCCAAGACGCAGGTGCCCGCGGGCTTCACGCAGTGGGAGGACATGATCCGCGGCGTGATCGCCGACATGGACACCGTCCTGGTCGACGTGAAGGCCGCGATCGACGGCCTCGACGAGGTGGACCTTGCCAGCCAGGACGTCGCCATCACGATCCGGGAGGCGCTGGACAAGGATCGCTGGTTCCTGTTCGCCCACCTCGCAGAGTAGCCCTGACACCACGAACGCCCCCGTCCGGCTGGTCGGGGGCGTTCGTGGTCCCGGGCGGTCAGTCGCGCTGCAGGTAGGCGATCACAGCCAGCACTCGCCGATGCTCCGTCGCCGACTCCTCGAGCCCGAGCTTCGCGAAGATCGCGCTCACGTTCTTCTCAACCGCGCCGACGCCGATGAACAGTCGCGCGGCGATGCTCGCGTTGCTGCGACCCTCCGCCATCAGTTCGAGCACGTCGCGCTCGCGAGGAGTGAGCGCCGTGAGCGGATTCGGCCGACTGGCGAGCAGTCCCTGCACGACGAGCGGGTCGAGCACCGTTCCGCGCTCATGCACGCGGCGCACGGCATCCGTGAATTCATCGAGCGAGGTGACCCGATCCTTGAGGAGGTAGCCGACCCCGCCGTCGCCTGCCGCGAGCAGCTCACGCGCATACACGCCCTCGACGTACTGACTCAGCACCAGGATGCCGAGCTCGGGCACCTCGGCGCGCAGGAGGAGCGCCGCCTTGATGCCCTCGTCGCGGAACGACGGAGGAAGCCGCACGTCCAGGATCGCGACATCCGCCTCGGCAGTCCGCACGCGAGCCACGATGTCATCCGCGTCGCCGAATGCGCCGGCCGTGACGTACCCCGCCTCGTCGAACAGCCGCACGAGCCCCTCGCGCAGCAGCACGGAGTCCTCGACGAGGACGATCCGCAGCTGCTGCCCGGGCATCCACTCAGGATACGGGCCGGTCACGCCGTCGCCGGCGCCGCGGCGATCGTGGACGCGAGCGGGATGTGCACGCCCACCGCCGTCGGTCCGCCGAGCGGGCTGTCGACCACGAGCACCCCGCGCAGGCCCGCGATGCGATCTCGAAGTCCTTCGAGGCCGTGGCCGGGAACCATGTGCGCTCCCCCGCGTCCGTTGTCGACCACCCACACGTCGAGCATCGGCGGGGTCTCGCCCGGGCGCAGCGACACCTTGAGGGTCGCCGCGGACGCCCCGGCGTGCTTCACGGCGTTCGTGATCAGCTCCGCGATCACGAAGTACACGGTGCGCGCGACCTCGGCGGGCACGGCGGCATCCACGGCGGGATCGATGTCGAGCGAGACCGGCAGCGCGCTCGCCGCGGCGACGCCCGCCAGCGCGGCCGCGAGCCCGCGATCCTGCAGCAGCGGCGGTGCGACTCCGCTCGAGAGCGCGCGCAGCTCGTCCAGGGCCGCCTTCGCGTGACCCTGGGCTTCGCGAGCGAGTTCGGCGGCAGCCTCCGTGTCACCGGCCGCGGCGCGGCGTTCCAGCGCCGCGAGGTCCAGCTGCAGCCTCACCAGGCGCTGCTGCGGACCGTCGTGGATGTCACGTTCCAGGCGTCGCAGCCCAGCGCTCTCCGCCTGCACGGCCGACGTGCGCGCAGCGGCCTCGGCCCGCGCCTCAGCGGCGAGGTCGTCGCTCGCCCAGCGCCCGAGCAGCCCGCGGGCGATCAGGTACTGGAACCTGGCCAGTCCGCTCATGACCCACGGCAGGGTGACCGCGAAGATCACGCCGGCGATCAGGTACAGGGTGACTTCCACCGTGAAGCTCGACCATCCGCCGAACAGCCATGGCATCGCGGCCGAGACGTACTGGCCCCACTCGCCGGTGCCGTCACCGCGCGGGATGAAGGCGCCCCAGAACCAGAAGGTGAGTCCGCCGAGGCTGACGCTCAGCCACACGGTGGTCAGCGCGAAGGTGACCGTGCTCACGATGGGGCTCACGATCATGCCGTGCAGGAGGTACGTCCAGTAATGACCGTTGCGAAGCGGCCTGCTGATCGTCGCCCAGAACCCCTCGGAGCGGGTGACCTCGCGGTCCCACTCGGGCTCCGCGATCTCGGGGAGCCCGGTGAGCAGGAGGAGGTACCGGTCGGCCAGCCCGAATCCGCGGGCGACGAACAGCGAGAGCATGATGATCGGCAGGCCGACGATCAGGATCAGCAGTCCGACGCCGGTCCAGAACAGTCCGGCGAGCACGCTCACGGCCGTCATCGCGAGGGCGAACGCGAGGATCAGGTAGAGCGCGCGGCCGGGGACGAGCTTCCATTCGCGACCGTAGGCGGCCCACCCGGTTCGGGTCGGCGCCTCCGTGCGGATCTGCTCAGTGGTCATGGCGGTCATCGTTCTCTCCCTCGTCGGTGTTCAGGGCGGGCTGCTGCCCAGGTTCGACGACCAGGAACTGTCCCATCATGCCCTGGTCTTCGTGCCACAGCAGGTGGCAGTGGTACATGTACGGCGTCGTCGGATCGGCGTAGTCGTCGAACCGCACCAGCAGTCGATACGAACGGCTCCCCTCGAGCGCGATCGTGTCCTTCCACCCCGCAAGGCGCGGCGGCGGCTCAGCGCCGTCGATGCTCACGACCCGGAACTGCGTGTCGTGGACATGGAACGAGTGCGGCAGCGGGTTGTCGTTGCGGACGGTCCACACCTCACTCGTATCCACGGTCACGACGAAGTCCACGCGCGAGAGCTCCATCTGCCGGTCGTTGATGTCGTGGCCCGAAAGGACGAACGACCGCTCGGCCGCGGCTGATCCGACATCCGAGGAGGGAAGGGTCGTCAGGTGCGCGGGCACCTCCGGCGAGGGCGTGAGGGATGCCGCTGCACGCAGTTCGAGCACGTCGAAGGATGCGGATCCGGCATGCAATGCCGGGTCCGGCGCGTCTGAGATGAGTGCGACCCGCTCGCCGGGTTCCAGCTCGACGACGATCTCGGCGCGCTCGCCAGGCGAGAGCGGCACCGCAGTGGACTGAACCGGACTCTCGAGGAGTCCGCCGTCGGTCGCGATCAGGTCGAACGAGCGCCCGTCGCCGAACGCGAAGTCGTACATGCGTGCGCTGGACGCGTTGAGCAGCCGCAGCCGCACCCGTTCGGTGGTCACGTCCAGGTAGGGGCCGACCGTGCCGTTGACGAGGATCGTGTCGCCGAGCACGCCGTCGAACTGCATGCCGATGCCGCCGGCGAACGATCCGTCGGCCGCGAACGAGCGGTCCTGGACGATGATCGGGAAGTCGTCGACGCCGTAGTCCCGCGGCAGTGCCAGCGCAGACTCTTCGACGTCCCGCACGATGAACAGGCCGGCCAGCCCCGCGTCGACCTGCTCCCGCGTACGGCCGTGCAGGTGGGGGTGATACCAGAGGGTCGACGCCGGCTGGTCGATCCTCCACTCCGGCTCCCAGCGGGCACCCGGAGCGATCGGGGTGTGCGGCCCGCCATCCGCCGCCGCCGGCAGGTGCATTCCGTGCCAGTGGACCGACGTGGATTCGTCCAGTCCGTTGGTGACGTCAACCCGCACCCGTTCGCCACGCTCGGCGATGAGCGTCGGACCCAGGTAGGGGCCGTTGTAGCCCAGCGTGGGGGTCGCGCCGCCGTCGACGAATGCCGACTCCGACGCCGCAGCCTCCAGCTCGAACACGCGGACGCCGTCCTCGACACGGGATAGCGCGAACGGCGGAATGCCGACGGGATTCACGAATCGGACGCTGCCGAGTGCGGGTGGCGTCGCGCGGCCCGTCTGCGTGATGACCCATACCGTTCCACCGGCGAGCAGGGCGACGAGCGGGACGGCGATGAGGGCGGCGATGACGCCGCCGCGCCGGCGGCGTCGCGGTGCGACAGGCGCCGGAGGCGCGGGGGGAACGAGCAGGGTCGAGGCCATACCTCAAGCGTCGTCAGCGCGGGCACGGCGCGGCATCCGACGCACACCCCGATCGGGTGGGGGGTTATCCCCCGACCTCAGCCCGCGTGCGTCACCCGGCCGGCAAGCAGCGTCGCCGTCACCGTCATCGCGCGGAGCCGTGTCCCGTCGACGCTCAGAGGGTCGGTGTCGCAGAGCACGAGGTCGGCGATCGCCCCGGGCTCGATCGTCGCCGCCGCGGTCGAACCGCCGTGCGTCGACGCGGCCAGCGCGGTCGCGGCATCCACTCTCTGCTCCGGGCGCCAGGCGGGGCGCCCATCGCGGGTGCGGGAGACCGCCGCCGCCATCGCAGCCCAAGGGTCCAGCGGGGAGACTGGCGCGTCAGAGCCGAACAGCAGGTTGGCGCCGGAGTCGGCGAGCGAGCGAAGCGGGTACGGAAGGGCTGTCTGGTCGGCCCAGATCGAATCGGTGAGGTCGCGGTCATCGACGGCGTGCTCGGGCTGCACGCTCGCGCCGACGCCCAGCCGCGCGAACCGCGGGATGTCGGCATGGGCGACCAGCTGCGCGTGCTCGATCGTCCCGACCGCACCGGTGAGTGCGAACGCATCCAGCGCGTGCGAGTTGGCCAGATCGCCGATCGCGTGGATCGCGCACGACAGACCGGCGCCCGTCGCCGCGGTCATCAGCTCGCGCAGGATCACCGGGTCGACAGCCAGCACGCCGTGATTGTGCGGATCGCCGGGATAGCCGTGGGAGCATGCCGCTGTGCGCGTGCCGAGCGAGCCGTCGGTGATCACCTTCAGCGACCCCACGCGGGCGAGATCGGACTCGGCGCCCCGCGCGGCATCGCCGGTGCGGAGGCCCTCGGCGATCGCACGGTCGAGGAATTCCGGGTAGATGCCGAACTCGACGCGCAGCGTGTCGAACCCGGCAGCGAGTCGCCTCGTCCAGGCGGACTCGTTCCACGCCATGTCCAGGTCCACGAGTCCGACGATGCCGCGGGATGCCGCATCCCGCGCCATCCGCGCGACCAGGGCGTCTCCGACGGTCGGGTCGATGTCGTTGAGGCGCCGAGAGATCTCGAAGGCCGGGCCTTCCCGGAGGATGCCGACGCCGTCGGGCTCGAAGCCCTCACGGCGCAGCGCTGCGCTGTTGAGCCAGACGCTGTGCACGTCGGCGTTGATCAGGTACGTCGGGGTCTCACCCGTGGCCGAGTCGAGCATCTCGAGGCTCGGCGCGTCGCTCCAGAACGCGTCGCGGAAGCCGGTGCCCACCCGCCGGGCGTCGGCCTGCACGGGAGCGTCCGCCATGATCCGGGCGGCATGGGCCGCGGATTCCGCAGCGCCGAGAGGTTCGCGCTGTGCGACGAGGGCCCACTGCACCACGTGCACGTGGTGGTCCCACAGGCCGGGGATGAGCCACCCTCCGTCGGCATCGAGCACCTCGCCGCGCGGGCGGAGGGCACCCGCGGGCGCGATGTCCGCGATGCGCCCGTCATCCAGGTGGACATCGACCGGTCCATCCGTGGGAAGGAGATCCCGGCCGGCGCCGCCGACACGGGCGTTCGTGATCGTGCCGACGGCTGTGCCGATCGCGGTCACGGGCGGGCCATGGCGTCGTGCGCACGGCGCATCTCGCGCGCGAGCGCCGCGTTCGAGTACGGCCCATCGGCACTGAGCTCGGCGATCACGGTCTCCACGACCTCGGCCGACTTGTTCTGACTCAGCTTGCGCTTGGCGACGACGCGGCTCGGAGTGAGCCGGAATCCGACCGTGCCGCGCTCCAGCCGCTCGACGTACGCGGGATCGTTCGGTCGCTCCCACATCATGCGCGGTTCCGCCATCCGCCCCTCGAATCGGGTCACCAGGCGGTCGAGCACCCGCAGGTTCTCTTCGGGCGGGAGGATCTCGGGGACGCCGGTCAAGTGCGCCGAGACGAAATTCCAGGTCGGCACGCTCTGCACATCGCCGTACCACCCGGGCGAGATGTAGCCGTGCGGACCCTGCACGACGACCAGCAGCTCGCGCTCCCCCAGCCCGTGGACCATGTCGTCGGGCTTGCCGACATGGCCGACGATCGTCAGATCGTCGCGCTCCTGATCGAGCAGGACCGCGTAATGGGACGCGACGAGCCCCTCGGGAGTGCTGCTGACGAGGGTCACCCACGGATTCAGGTCGACGAGGCGACGCAGCTCCGCGACATCCGTCATGGCGAAGCTCGGGTTCTGGCGCATGATCCAAGACTACGAGAGCGTCAGGCCTGACACCTCGGGCACCAATACAGCTTCCGCGTCGCCATCTCCTCGACCACGATGGCGGTTCCGCACACACGGCAGGGCAGACCGGCGCGGTGGTAGACCCAGTGGCGATCGTCGCGGCTGGCCATCGCCGCTCGGTAGGCGTCCGGATCGAGATCGTCCATCGTCATCATCTGACCGGTCTCGACCCCGATCGAAAGCAGCGCGACCCAATCGCGCCAGAGGTGGCGAACGACCTCCTCGCGCACGTCGCGCCCCGGCGTGTGCGGATTCTGGCGCGCCCGGAACAGCAGTTCCGCACGGTAGACGTTGCCGATGCCGCTGACGACGCTCTGGTCCATGAGCAGCTGACCGATCGGGGTCGGTTTCCGCCGGACGACGGCGGTGAACCGCTCCTCGCCTTCCGTCACGTCGTCGACGAGCGGATCGGGTCCCAGCTTCGCGATCGTCGCGGCGACCTCGTCGGGGGTCTGGAGCTCGCACGCAGTCGGCCCTCGCAGGTCGGCGCATGTCGACGCGGTGAGCAGCCGCAACCGGACCTGGCCGACGACCGGCGGTGGCCAATCGTCCCCCTCGTCGGCGAGGCCCGTGGTCTGCTCGGACATCCGCACGTGCACCCGCGCGCGACGCGGGGCGCCGATAGAGGTCAGCGAGTTCTCGCCGGCGTCATCGAGGATGGGGGCATCCAGATCCGTTCCCCGCTGGTTGGTCTGACCCATCCGGCCGTTCGCCGACGCGATCGTCGGGTCGACCATGATCTCCCCGGCGAAGTCCCATGCTCCGTACATCCCGAGGTGCACTCGCAGCCAGAGATCGTCGTCGAACTCGAGGAACATCTGCTTCCCGACGGCGCGCACGGCGGTTGCGGTGCGGCCGGAGATGATCCGCGCGCCTTCCACGAAGCGTCCCTGCGGGCTGGATGCCGCCACTGTGCGCCCGACGAAGTTGCGGTCGAACTGCCGGGCGATCCGGTGGACGGAATGCCCCTCGGGCATCAGCCGGCTTCGGGGTCGAACGAGCTGTCGTCGTCCGCGAGCACGTCGGGTCGAGCGCTCTTCGCCCTCGGGTCGGCGGCGAGCGTGCCGTCGTCCTCGAACGCGGCGATCTGCGCGATCCGGCGCACGTGGCGCTCCTCGTTCGAGAAGGGCGTCGCGATGAACCGGTCGATGAAGGTCGCGACCTCGTCGAACGTGTGCTGGCGCGCGCCGATCGAGATCACGTTCGCATCGTTGTGCTCGCGCGCCAGTTCGGCGGTCGCGATGCTCCACACGAGCGCCGCCCGGATGCCGCGCACCTTGTTCGCGGAGATCTGCTCGCCGTTCCCCGAGCCGCCGAACACGACGCCGAGGGCTTCGACACCGGCCTCCTGGTCGGCGACGACCGCCTGCGCGGCCCGGATGCAGAACCCCGGGTAGTCGTCGAGCGGTTCGTAATCCAGCGGCCCGTGGTCGACGACGTCGTGCCCTTGGCCCGCGAGGTGGTGCTGCAGCTGCGTCGAGAATTCGAGGCCGGCGTGGTCGGTCGCGATGTGGATGCGCATACGTCGATCCTAGAGAAGCCGTCGGCCGCGGGCTCGCGACCGACGGACCGTCGAAGCGCTGACGTAGGCTGGGGAGGTTGCCAGCGTCGGCCACCCGCCGGTCTCGTGACATCCGAACCCCCCTACACATCGGGAGAAGCAGTGCCTGGAGAGAACCTCACCCGCATCGAGGCGCAGCAGCGCCGCGCGATCGTCGACACCCACTCCTACGAGGTGGGCCTGGACCTGACCAGGGGCGCCGAAGTCTTCGGCTCGCGCACCGTCGTGCGATTCTCGGCGACCGAGGGTGCCGACAGCTTCATCGATCTGATCGCCCGCGAGGTCCACTCGATCACGCTGAACGGCCGCGAGGTGCCCATCAGTGCGTTCGCCGACTCGCGGATCGCCCTGACCGGTCTCGAGCGGGAGAACGAGCTCATCGTCGAGGCCGACTGCCTGTACACGAACACGGGCGAAGGGCTGCACCGCTTCGTCGATCCCGTCGACGACGAGGTGTACCTGTATTCGCAGTTCGAGGTGCCCGACTCCCGTCGGGTCTTCGCCGTCTTCGAGCAGCCCGACCTCAAGGCGACGTTCCAGTTCACCGTCACGGCGCCGGAGCCGTGGAAGGTCGTCTCGAACTCCCCGACCCCCGAGCCGAAGAAGCATGGCGACGGCAGCGCGACCTGGCGCTTCGAGCCGACTCCGCCGATCTCCTCCTACATCACGGCGATCATCGCCGGTCCGTACGAGGAGGTCTTCTCGGAGCTGACCAGCGCGTCCGGCCGGGTCATCCCGCTCGGCGTCTACGGACGCAAGAGCCTGTGGCAGCACCTGGATGCCGACTACATCTTCGACAAGACGCGCGAAGGCTTCGCCTATTACGAGGCGAAGTTCGACTACCCGTACCCGTTCGCGAAGTACGACCAGCTCTTCGTCCCCGAGTTCAACGCCGGCGCGATGGAGAATGCGGGCGCGGTCACTTTCACCGAGTCGTACGTGTTCCGCAGCAAGGTGACCGACGCGATCAAGGAGCGCCGGGTCGTCACGATCCTGCACGAACTGGCGCACATGTGGTTCGGCGATCTGGTGACGATGAAGTGGTGGAACGACCTCTGGCTGAACGAGTCGTTCGCCGAGTGGGCATCCACCATCGCGACGGCCGAGGCCACCGAGTGGACGGAGGCCTGGACCACCTTCAACGCGATGGAGAAGACCTGGGCGTATCGCCAGGATCAGCTGCCCTCCACCCACCCGGTCGTCGCCGAGATCAACGACCTCGAAGACGTCCAGGTGAACTTCGACGGCATCACCTACGCCAAGGGCGGATCTGTGCTCAAGCAGCTCGCCGCCTGGGTCGGGATCGAGGCCTTCTTCGCAGGTGTCGCGGAGTACTTCAAGAAGAACGAGTGGGGCAACACCGAGCTGTCCGACCTCCTCTCCGAGCTCGAGAAGACCAGCGGCCGCGAACTGGGGACCTGGTCGAAGAAATGGCTCGAGACGGCAGGGGTCAACACGCTCTCGCCGGTCATCGACCAGGATGCGACGGGAACGATCACGCGCTTCGCGATCACCCAGACAGCGCCCGCGGACTACCCGACCATCCGGCCGCACCGCCTGGGCGTCGGTTTCTACAACGTGACCGACGGCGCGCTCGAGCGCGTGCACCACGTCGAGCTGGACGTGGACGGCGACCGCACCGATGTCCCCGAGCTGAAGGGGCACAAGCGCCCGGATCTCGTGCTCCTGAACGACGAGGATCTCGCGTACGCGAAGATCCGGCTCGACGAGCGCTCGCTGGCGACCGCGATCGAGCATCTCGGCGGCATCGCCGACCCGCTCGCGCGCTCACTCGTGTGGGGCGCGGCGTGGGATCAGACGCGGGATGCCGAAGCCTCGCCGAGCGACTACGTCGATCTCGTGCTGCGCAACATCGGGCGCGAGACCGAATCGACGACCGTTCGCACGACCCTCGCCCAGCTCCAGCTCGCGGCGAACTCCTACGTTGCGCCGGAGAAGCGCGACGCGACCCGTGCGAAGGTCGCCGAGGGCCTCTGGGCCCTCGCACAGGCGGCGGAGGCGGGCAGTGACAGTCAGCTGCAGTTCGTGACCGCGTTCGCCACCGCGGCGTCCACGCCGGAGCACTGGTCGATCGTGCAGGCCCTGCACGACGGCGAGATCACCCTCGAGGGACTCGAGGTCGACACCGATCTGTCCTGGCAGCTGCTCATCTCGCTCGCAGCGGGCGGGGTCGCCGACGCCAAGGCCATCGAGGATGCCCTGGCCGCCGACAACACGGCCAAGGGCGGCGAGTTCGCGGCGCAGGCGAAGGCGTCGATCCCGAACGCGGAGGCGAAGCTCGCCGCGTGGGACTCGATCATCGAGCGCGACGACCAGCCGAACACCATCGTCCGTTCCACGGCGCTCGGCTTCCAGCATCCGGCCACCGTCGGGCAGCTCGGCGAGTTCGTGAAGCCGTACTTCGAGATGCTGCTGCCGATCTGGGACTCGCGGTCGTACCAGATCGCGCAGTACATCATCGTGGGCCTCTATCCCGCTCCGCTGGCGAACCTGGAGCTGCGCAACGCGACCCGCGCATGGCTGGCCGAGAACGCGGATGCCGCGCCCGCGCTGCGGCGCCTGGTCGAGGAGAACCTCGCCGGCGTCGAGCGCGCACTGGCCGTTCAGGACCGCGACGCCTCGTAGGCAGCACCGCACGGATGCCGCGAGCCCAGGTGGTTCGCGGCATCCGTCGTTAGGATCGTGACGATGATCGGACCACTCCTGAACACAGCCGTCGCGCCCGAACCGACCCTCTGGAGCCAGACCGTCGGGGTCCTCGGCGCCATCGGACTCAACCTCCTGGTGGTCGCCGGGATCATCATCGGCGCGTTCCTTCTGAGCTGGATTCTGAAGCTCGTGATCCGTCGGGTCGTGCGCCGGATCGTCAACGGCGCCAAGAACAAGGCGAACGTCGATGACACCCAGGCGCTGGAGCGCTCGCCGCTGGCGGCCATCCGGCTCGTTCAGCGCACCCGCACCCTGGGATCGATCCTCCAGAACATCGTCAACGTGTCGATCGTCATCGTCGCGTTCCTGCTCATCATCAATCTGCTGGCTCCCAGCGCCCTCGGCTCGCTGACCCTGCTGACCGCCGCGATCGGCGCCGGACTCGGCTTCGGTGCGCAGAACATCGTCAAGGACGTGCTCAACGGGATGTTCATCGTCGCCGAGGATCAGGTCGGCATCGGGGACGTGGTCGACCTCGGTCTGGCGACCGGAATCGTCGAGTACGTGAGCGTGCGCATCACCACGGTCCGTGATGTCAACGGCACCCTCTGGTATGTGCGCAACGGCGAGATCCTGCGGATCGGGAACATGTCGATGGGCTGGTCGCGAGTGATCGTGGATCTCGCGCTCCCGATCGGCACCGACATCGGGCTCGTCGAGAACACGATGCTCGAGACGATGAAGGACCTCGCAAAAGACCCGAAGTGGCGCACTCGGATCATCGAGAAGCCGGAGGTCTGGGGGCTGGAGTCCGTCTCCGGCGATGCACTGGTCATCCGGCTCGTGATGAAGACCCGCGCGAACGCGAAGGACGACGTGGCCCGCGAACTGCGCATGCGCGTGCTCAACTCGGTCGATGAGATGGGATTGACGCTGCCGCAGCTCAACTCGATCACGCTGAGCGGCCTCGAGGGCGCCCAGCGGGTGCGCGGAGCGAATCCGCCCAAGACCAAGCCCACGACCATCACGACCGCTCCCCCTCCCCCGGAGCGCCCGGTCTGGCGGCCGAAGAAGACGCCGAAGGACCAGGAGAGCAACGATTCACCCGAGTCCCCCGAGGGATCCGCGTGAGCATCAGCTTCTACGACGAGGTCGGCGGTCACGAGACGTTCGTCCGCCTGGTGGATGCGTTCTACCGCGGGGTCGCGGAAGACCCGGTGCTGCGTCCGATGTACCCGGAGGAGGATCTCGCTCCGGCCAAGGAGCGCCTGACCCTGTTCCTCGAGCAGTACTGGGGAGGGCCGTCCACCTACAGTCAGGAGCGCGGTCACCCTCGACTCCGGATGCGCCACGCGGCATTTCACGTGAACCCGGACGCTCGCGACCGCTGGCTCGCGCACATGCGCGCGGCGGTCGACGAACTCGCCCTGCCACCGCTGCAGGACGCGACGCTGTGGGACTACCTCCAGCGCGCCGCGTTCGCGATGGTCAACACATTCGAGCCCAGCGGAATCGGACCGGCCGCAGACGGGCGCGCCGCAACCTCCTTCCCGCTCTCGCCGCCGTCCCCGCACTGATCTCCCCCGTCGACGAAGGAGTCGCAAATGCCCGCATCCCCTCTCACGAAGTCCGCAGACATCCTCGTCGTCGGCTGGGGCCTGGCCGGACTCGTCGCGGCGAGTGAGGCAGTCGCGGCCGGGAAGCGCGTGATCATCGTCGACCAGGAGCCGCGCACGAATCTCGGTGGGCAGGCCTGGTGGTCCTTCGGCGGCCTGTTCTTCATCGACTCGCCGGAACAGCGACGGATGGGCATCAAGGACTCCTTCGAGCTTGCCCATCAGGACTGGTTCGGCAACGCCGGCTTCGACCGCGAGGAGGATGCCTGGCCGCGGCGCTGGGCGGAGGCGTACCTGCAGTTCGCCCATCACGAGAAGCGCGCGTGGCTCCGCGAGAAGGGCGTCGGCTTCTTCCCGGTCGTCGGCTGGGCGGAGCGAGGCGGATACACGGCGACCGGGCCGGGCAACTCGGTGCCGCGCTTCCACATCACGTGGGGAACCGGCCCCGGCATCGTCGCACCGTTCCAGGCCGCCGTCGAGGACGGCGAAGCACGCGGGCTGGTCACGATCCTCCCCCGTCACCGCGTGACCGCCCTGCTGACCGCAGACGGCGCGGTGAGCGGCGCGGCGGGCGAGATCCTCGCACCGTCGGGCGCCGCCCGCGGAACGGCCACGTCGCGCGAGGTGGTGGGCTCGTTCGAGATCACGGCCGGTGCCACGATCGTCTCGTCCGGCGGCATCGGCGGAAACCACGATCTGGTGCGCAAGCAGTGGCCCGCCCGCCTGGGGACCCCGCCCGCCTCGATGATCACGGGTGTCCCCGCATATGTGGACGGCGCGATGCTCGAGGTCACCGAGCGCGCCGGTGCCCGCCTCATCAACGGCGACCGCATGTGGCACTACGTGGAGGGCATTCAGAACTGGGATCCGGTCTGGCCGATGCACGGCATCCGCATCCTGCCCGGGCCGTCTTCGGTGTGGCTCGACGCCACCGGGCGCCGCCTGCCCGTGCCCCTCTTCCCCGGCTTCGACACGCTGGGCACGCTCGCGCACCTTCGCACCACCGGCCACGATCACTCCTGGTTCGTGCTGTCGCGCCAGATCATCGAGAAGGAGTTCACGCTCTCCGGCAGCGAGCAGAATCCGGACCTGACCGGCAAGGACGTCCCTTTGCTGATGAAGTCCCGACTCGGCAAGGGCGCCGCGGGCCCGGTGCAGGCGTTCATGGACCGGGGCGAGGACTTCGTGGTGCGGGACAGCCTCGATGACCTCATCGCGGGCATGAAGGCGCTGCCGGGCGGCGACGCACTGGATGCTGAACAGGTCCGCTTCGAGGTCGAGGCGCGCGACCGCGAGGTCGACAACGACTTCACCAAGGACGCCCAGATCGCGATGCTCCGCTCCGCCCGCTCGTACCGCGGCGACCGGCTCGTGCGAACGGCCGTGCCGCACCGCATCCTCGATCCCAAGGCCGGTCCGCTCGTCGCGGTCAAGCTGCACATCCTCACCCGCAAATCGCTCGGCGGCATCGAGACCGATCTCGACGGGCGCGCGCTCGCGCCCGGAGGCGAGCCGATCGCCGGCCTGTACGCCGCCGGCGAAGCGAGCGGCTTCGGCGGCGGCGGGGTCCACGGCTATCGCGCGCTCGAGGGGACGTTCGTCGGAGGCTGCCTCTTCTCGGGTCGCACGGCGGGTCGGGCGGCGGCCGCGGCCGTCTAGCCCTCTGGCGTCGGTCCGGTCTGACGCACCGCGGTCAAACCGACCCGTGCCGGACCGCGGACGATGATGTGACCCCGGCGGAGTGTGACCCGGGTCCACGAACCGGACGTGCGCACCGGCGCATCCTCTTCGCCGACGATGAAGCCGAGCGTGAAGGCCGCGAAGGCCACACCCAATGGGAGGCCTCCGAGCGCATCGTCCGGAACGCCCCACACCGCCGCGCGCACCGCGCGCACTGCATCCTCACCGGGGTTCTGCGGGATCGACTCCGCGACCGCGCTGATCCCCCACTGCGCTCGGGCAGCGAGGACGGAGGCCGCGAGGCTCCCCGTCGACACCCAGCCGCCGCGAGGCGGCGAGACTGCCGCCCAAGCAGGTGAGAGCGCGGTCTCCGGCAGCTGCAGCTGCGCTGAATGGTCGGAGACGCCGACCAGGCCGGAGGCCTCGACGACGAGGTCGCACTCGAGTTCCGGATCCACCGGCAGCGCGCGCATCGCGAGCACCGTCGGGGTGGCGTCAAGCAGCCCGCGCGGTGCGAACGGCGCGGATGTCATCGTGAGCGTCCCGCCCGCGGCGCGAAGCCGAATCGCGCCGTCTCCGACGCGCACCGACCGTCCGGCGAACGTGAGGGCGTCCGCTGCCGCGGCAGCGTCGGCGAAGATCAGGCGCTGCGACATCCGCCCTAAACTACCAAGCATCGGCGAGGCACCGGCCCGCTGACGAAACCGGAGCAGCCGTGACCGACGCCCCCCAGTCCGACGACTTCACGCCCGATCCCGATCCGGTGGCATCGATGCTCGCCGTGCTCGATCTGTCGCAGTCCGGCGCGCGCACGACCGAGGACATCTTCACCGGGGTCTCGCAGTCGATGCCGCTCGGCCGCGTGTACGGCGGCCAGGTGCTCGCCCAGTCGATCGTCGCCGCCGAGCGCACGATTCCGGACGGCCGCTCCGCGCACTCGATGCACGGCTATTTCCTGCGACCGGGCGACGCGTCGAAGGGCATCACGTTCGCCGTCGACCGCATCCACGACGGCCGCTCCTTCTCCACCCGGCGCACGCAGGCGTTCCAGGAGGGGGTGCCGATCTTCTCGATGATCGCGTCGTTCCAGGACGAGGATCCCGGGATCGAGCATCAGTCCGACGCACCCGCCGACGTGCCCGGACCCGAAGGGCTTCCCGATCTCGAGGACCACCTCGCCGGGCTGCATCCGATGACCAAGCGACTCTTCCTCGATCGCCCGGTCGATCTGCGACACATCCCGTCGCCGATCTACCTCACGGTCGAAGGCGAGCAGGTTCCCAGTCAGGCGGTGTGGATGCGCACCCGGCGAACGGTGCCCGACGATCAGCGCATCCATCGCGCCGTGCTCGCATACGTGAGCGACCTGACGATCCAGGAGTCGATCCTGCGCGCGCACGGGGTGTCCTGGGCGACCCGCGGGCTGAAGGTCGCGAGCCTCGATCACGCGATGTGGTGGCACCGGCCCGGCCGTGTGGATGAGTGGATGCTGTACGTCCAGGAGTCTCCGAGCGCGAGAGGCGGCCGCGGCCTCGCAACCGGCCGCATCTACTCCCGGGACGGGATGCTGCTGGCCAGCGTCGCACAGGAGATCATGGTCCGCGTTCCGCCTCCTGAAGGCGACACTGCCTGAGCGGAACGCTCAGCGCCGGTGGGCGTAGACGACGGGCTCGCCGAGGTACGGACCCCATGCCGAGCGCTGCTCGGCGGTGAGGCGCACGGGTCGCCCGGTCGCGGCATCCACCATCACGACGACGGCGGACGCGCGTGCGTACAGCTCCTGGCCGACGGGGCTGATCGGGCTGAACACCTCGTAGCAGACCTCGATGCTCGATCCGCCGATCTTGCCGAACCACAGCTGCACATCGAGCGCATTGCGCTGATACGGCACCGGCCGCAGGTACTCGATCTCCTGGCGGGCGATGAGCGTGAGCACTCCCGCGTCGATCCCCGAGTCGAGCACAGCGGTCGGCGGTGCGTCCTCGTCGGCGGCCGGCCGCCAGAACGCGCGCACGCGCACCTCCTCGAGGATCTTCAGCATCGAGGCGTTGTTCACGTGGTTGAACGCGTCCAGATCGCCCCACCGCAGGTGGATCGGGATGTGCAGTCGTCGGCCCGGCGCAGCGGCCGGGTCCGTCGACGGGTCGTCAGTCACGCGTGAGCTTGCGGTAGGTCGAACGGTGGGGCTTGGCGGCGTCGGGACCGAGCCGCTCGATCTTGTTCTCCTCGTACGCCTCGAAGTTGCCCTCGAACCAGTACCACTGGTCGGGGTCCTCTTCGGTGCCCTCGTAGGCCAGGATGTGCGTCGCGATGCGGTCGAGGAACCAACGGTCGTGCGTGATGACCACGGCGCAGCCGGGGAATTCGAGCAGCGCGTTCTCGAGGCTGCCGAGCGTCTCGACGTCGAGGTCGTTCGTGGGCTCGTCGAGCAGCAGCAGATTGCCGCCCTGCTTGAGCGTGAGCGCGAGGTTCAACCGGTTGCGCTCGCCGCCGGAGAGCACTCCCGCCTTCTTCTGTTGATCGGGGCCCTTGAAACCGAACTGCGAGACGTACGCGCGCGAGGGGATCTCGACCTTCCCGACCTGGATCCAGTCGAGACCGTCACTGACGACCTCCCAGAGCGACTTGTTCGGATCGATGCCGCCGCGACTCTGGTCGACGTACGAGATGTCGACGGTCTCGCCGACCTTCAGATCGCCGCCGTCGAGCGGCTCGAGACCGACGATCGTCTTGAACAGCGTGGTCTTGCCGACGCCGTTCGGGCCGATGATCCCGACGATGCCGTTGCGCGGAAGCGTGAAGCTCAGCCCGTCGATCAGGCTGCGTCCGTCGAACCCCTTCTGGAGCTTCTTGGCTTCGAGCACGAGCTGTCCGAGCCGGGGACCGGGAGGGATCACGATCTCGTCGAAGTCCAGCTTGCGGGTGCGGTCGGCCTCGGCCGCCATCTCCTCATAGCGTGCGAGGCGCGACTTCGACTTGGTCTGGCGCCCCTTCGCGTTGCTGCGGACCCACTCGAGTTCGCTCGCGAGCCGCTTGGCGAGCTTCGCGTCCTTCTTGCCCTGCACCTGCAGGCGCTCCTGCTTCTTCTCCAGGTAGGTCGAGTAGTTGCCCTCGTACGGGTACAGCCGACCTCGGTCTACCTCGCAGATCCACTCCGCGACGTGGTCGAGGAAGTATCGGTCGTGTGTCACGGCGAGCACGGCACCGGGGTATTTGGCCAGGTGCTGCTCCAGCCACTGCACGCTCTCCGCGTCCAGGTGGTTCGTCGGTTCGTCCAGCAGCAGCAGGTCCGGCTTCTGGAGCAGGAGCTTGCACAGCGCCACTCGGCGCTTCTCGCCACCGGACAGGTTGCTCACGAGGGCCTCCGACGGCGGTGTCCGCAGGGCATCCATGGCCTGCTCGAGCTGGGAGTCGAGATCCCATGCATCTGCGGCGTCGATCGCCTCCTGCAGGGTGCCCATCTCCGCCAGGAGCGCGTCGAAATCTGCATCCGGGTCGGCCATGAGTGCCGAGATCTCGTTGAACCGGTCCAGCTTCTCCTTGATCGGACCGACGCCCTGCTGCACGTTCTCCAGAACGGTCAGGTGCTCGTCCAGCTCGGGCTCCTGCATGAGGATCCCGACGCTGTAGCCGGGGCTGAGTTTCGCCTCGCCGTTGCTGGGGGTGTCGAGTCCGGCCATGATCTTGAGGATCGTGGACTTTCCGGCACCGTTCGGACCCACGACGCCGATCTTCGCGCCGGGCAGGAAAGCGATCGTGACGTCGTCGAGGATCACCTTGTCGCCGACCGCTTTGCGGGCGCGCACCATCGAGTAGATGTAATCAGCCATAACCTGTCCAGTCTACGGGCCGGCCGGCACGGCCCCGCGCCGTGGCCAGGGCCCACGGCCCCGGGTTCACCAATCGATCGGACGGGTGGATCCGACCAGGCACGTGCCCTCGCTCAGGGCCGGCACGACGACGGTGACGGGCGATCCGGTGGACGGTCCCACCTGACCGACCAGGCACTCGTCCCCCCATCGCACGGCGAACTGGATGCTCTCCGCGGGGTCGCCGACGGTCGACTCGTCGTAGGTCACCTGCATGGCGGACTTGTCGAAGCCGGCAGTCACCAGCGCATCGACGTACGCCCGGCCCGAGACCTGCTGCGGACTCGCCCAGACGGCGGCCGTCACCATCGAGAAGACGGGCAGGTTCTCTTCGGCGGTTCCGCCCGGAACGATCACCGGCGCGGCGGACGGTGTGACGATCGGTGCCGGGGAACCGGACGCGGGCGCCGACGTCTGCGATGGACTCGGGGTCGATGGCTCGCCGGTGCACCCCGTCAGTGCGAGCGCGGCCGCAAGGCTGGCCCACACGAGCGCATGGGCTGCAGCGCGGGCGTGACGACGCTCGGGGTGGCGGAACACCGTTCGAGTCTAGGTTCGCCACCCCGAGCCCCCGCTCCATGTCTTCAGAACGGCGCCTCCACGCCCGCCAGGGCCAGCGGTCGCTGATCCGCCTCGTCGGGCTGGGACTGGGATTCCGAGGATGCACGGGCACCGGCACCGGCACCGGCATCGGCGCCGGGTGCGACGCCAGGACTGGTCCAGCCCGGCTGGTCCGCGTCGGCTGGAGCCCAGCCGTCCTCCGTGGTGGACGAGGTCGTGAGGGACGAGCGCTCGTCGGCCTCGTATGCCGTCGTCCCGAACAGCAGGTCGTGTCCGATCGCGTCGGCGTCGACGTCGACCGCGGTCCCGCGCTTCTCGCCGTTGTCCCAATTGCGGACGTGAAGTCGTCCGGTCAGGATGACCCGGTCGCGCCGGTGCACGGAATCGAACACGTGCTCGGCAAGCCTCCGATAGGCCGAGACGGTGTACCAGTTGGTCTCGCCGTCGACCCACGCTCCGGTGGCCTTGTCGAATCGACGCTCCCTGCTCGCGAGGCGGAATGTCGTGATCGTCACCCCGTTGCGGGTCTTCTTCTCAGGGTCGGTGCCGACCGTCCCGACGATCGTGATGGTGTCGCTCATGTCGCTTCCTCTCTGCCCGAGGACCGTCCCCGGGTTGCGCCGGCGCCCGAGTGCCCGTCGGACGCCGGCGCGATCTCAGAATGGCGCTCCGAGGACGCCGCCACCGGCTGCCGGTGGGGCTTGCGGATGGGAGCCGGCGATGCGGTGCCTGGGGAGGAGTCGGTGCGCGCAGTCGATGTCGGAGGTAGTACGTATCTTCGAATGAACGGAAGGACCCGATCATGACACTGACTCTCGACGCACCTGCTGGCGCACCTCGTCTCACTCGCCGCCGCGATCTCCGACTCGTCGAAGCCGGCCCCGCGCTGTGGCGCATCGTGGACCGCAGCGGGCGCGCTATCGGGCACATTCAGGTCGTCGGGCACGACCAGGGCGATCGGTACCGCGCACGGCGATTCCACGCGGCGACTCGCGCATTCCGCGACCTCGGCGAGTTCTGGTCCGCGGACGACGCCGTCGAATGCGTGGCTCTCGCCCGGTGAGGCGCCCTGCTACACCACGGAGTCGAGCTGCTCGACGAGTGCGACCGGAGCCCCGCCGCGCACGCGCGGCCACGACTCGGCGAGGATGTCGACCGCACGCGCGAGGTCATCCGGTGAGGCGGTGAACGGGATGCGCAGGTGCCGGTCGTGACCGCCCTCGACGGAGAAGCGGGGTCCCGCCGACAGCAGAAGGCCACGTGAGCGGACATCCATCACCAGCGCCGAGCTGAGCGGGGCGTCGAGCTCGATCCAGAGCGACACTCCGCCCTGCACCCGTGGAACACGCCATTGGGGCAATGCACGAGCGAGGGAGGACACAGCGGCGTCCCGGCCTTCGCGCAGGACGTGCGAACGCTGTGCGACGACCTCGGCGAAGTCCGGGAACACCGCAGCGGCGACGGCCTGCTCGAATTCCGGAGTGCCCAGATCCTGCGCCGGCCGGGACGCGACCAGACGCCGGATCAGGTCTCCCTCGGCGCGGATCCAACCCACGCGCAATCCGCCCCACACCGTCTTGCCCATCGACCCCACCCGCACCACCAGGGCCGGGTCGCCGTCCATGAAGCCCGATGCCAGCGGCCCCCGATCGATGTCGAGATCCGCTGTGGTCTCATCGAGCACGAGAATGGTGCCTGCGCGGTCCGCCGCCCGCAGAAGAACGGACCGCTCCTGCTCGGTCATCGAGCGACCGGTCGGGTTCTGGAAGTCCGGCATCAGATACGCCAGCACGGGCAGGGTCCGCGCGAACGCCTGCTCGGCTCGGTCGAGATCCCAGCCGTCGTCCGTCGTGACCGGAACTCCGACGAGGCGCGCGTCGGCGCGACGAAGCGCGTCCGCGGCATGCGGGTAGGTCGGAGTCTCGATGAGCACCCGGTCGCCACGGCCGAGCAGCACTGCCGCAAGCAGATGGATGGCGCTCTGGGCGCCTGTCGTCACGATGATCTCGCTCGGCGAGGTCGGGATGCCGCGGTCGCAGTAGCGTCGGGCGATGGCCTCGCGCAGCTCGATCCGACCCAGCACGTCGTAGCCGGTGCGGGCGACGAGCGTCGAGGCGGACAGCGCCACCTCGGATATCACGCCGGCGAGACCGGGCCACGCCGGTGGACTGGCCTGCTGCAGGTCGATCGCACCCTCCGCGGACGCGGCACCGCCGGGATCACGACGCCGCAGCGGAAGGGTCACGCTTCCGGACCCGCGCGTACTGACGATGTGGCCCGAGTCGCGAAGGCTCCGGTATGCGGCGGCCACGGTGCTTCGACTGATGTGCAGGGCGGCGGACAGTTCGCGCTCGGCGGGGAGTGCGGTGCGGGGAGCAAGCCGATTGTCGAGGCAGAGCAGGCGGATGCCGTCGGCCAGTGCCTCGTAGGCCGGTTCACGCGTGCGCCATCCGCCGAGTGCCGCCGAGAGCGCGCGCGCCGAGATCCGGGAGTCCATGAGAGCCAGAATACGTCAATTGGACTGCAACATACGAGCCAATCATGCGATTGGATGGCATCATGCCTCGTCGTATCACCCAGCTCCTGGTCGGCCTCGTGCTCTATGGGGCGGGCTGCGCGTTGACGGTCGAAGCCGGCCTCGGAGTCGATCCTTGGACGGTCTTCGCTCAGGGCGTGTCGATCCACACCGGGATCGGGATCGGGTGGGTGACCAACATCGTCGGATTCCTGGTTCTGCTGCTGTGGATTCCGCTTCGCCAGAAGCCCGGCATCGGCACGATCGCGAACATCCTCCTGGTGGGCACGAGCATGCAGGTCGTCCTCACGTTCGTGCCGCCGATCGCGGGCCTGCCGGCGCAGATCGCCGTGCTGCTGGGCGGCATCCTCATGGTCGCGATCGCCTCCGGGCTGTACATCGGCGCGCGATTCGGACCCGGCCCTCGCGACGGCCTGATGACCGGTCTGCACGCACGCCTGCACTGGCCGATCTGGGTGTGCCGCGCGCTCGTGGAGCTCTCGGTTCTGGCGATCGGCTGGCTGCTGGGAGGCACCGTCGGGATCGGCACGGTGCTGTTCGCCGTGCTGATCGGCCCGCTCGTGCACATCGCGCTGCCGCTGCTGGACACCGCACGGCCGCGCCGGATCCGTCAATCCGACGGTCCGACCACGATCGCCGCGGTCGGCGGCTGAACCGGGTCAGTGCTCGCGGAACTCCGGCCAGTCGCTGCCCGGAGTCATCCGCGAGTGCAGCGCGCTCTTCGCGATCTCCATCGAGGGGTACGTGCCTGCTGACGCGTCCGCGCCGGCCATCGTGACGGTGTAACCGTCCTCGTCCTTGCGAATGCTTCCGACCACACCGGACGGGCCGTATGCGACCCACAGGGCGTGATGCGTTTCGGTGGTGCTCATGATCGATCTCCTTCCGACGCCTCGACGGTACGCCTGGCGCGGGCACCCCGCCAGTGCTGCGTCGGCACGTCGCGGAGACGACGGATCGACGCTTCTGAGAAGATCGGTGCCCCCGACAGGACTCGAACCTGTGACCGGCGGATTAGAAGGCCGCTGCTCTATCCACTGAGCTACGGAGGCGCGAATCCAGGTTATCGCGCCCCACATCGACGGGCAGGACGGGCCGTCCGCAGCGAGTCGGTGTCCGAGGGCCCTGACTAGGATGGAGCCCATGGTGGGGGCTTCTGACAACGACCGTCTCGTGTGGATCGACTGCGAGATGACGGGTCTGGACCTCTCAGTCGACGAGCTCGTCGAGATCGCGGTCGTCGTCACCGATTTCGAGCTGCGCCCCCTCGACCCGGGCTTCTCGATCGTGATCAAGCCCGATGCGTCGGCCCTTGCCCACATGAACGACTTCGTGACCGCGATGCATGAGAAATCAGGCCTGCTGACGGAGATCCCGGAGGGCGTGAGTGTCGCGGAGGCGGAGTTCGAGGCCCTCGAGTACATCCAGCGGTTCGTTCCGCTGCAGGGCAAGGCGCCGCTGGCCGGGAACACGATCGGCACGGACCGGATGTTCCTGGCGAAGTACATGCCGAGAGTGGACCGCTGGCTGCATTATCGGAACGTGGACGTCTCCAGTGTCAAGGAGCTCAGCAGGCGCTGGTATCCGCGCGCCTACATCCACGCGCCCGCGAAGGGCGGCGGGCATCGCGCGCTCGCGGACATCCGCGAATCCATCCTGGAACTGGCGTATTACCGCTCGGCGGTGTTCGTGCCCGAACCGGGTCCCACCAGCGATGGCGCCCGTGCCGCGGCAGCCGCAGCCGTTTCGTCATTCGCTCCAGGAGTATGAGAGAATTTTCGGGTTGCCCGCCACGTGCGGGAGACATGGTGGGTATAGCTCAGTTGGTAGAGCGCGGCCTTGTGGTGGCCGATGTCGCGGGTTCGAGCCCCGTTACTCACCCCAAGTGAGGTCTTCGATGATCGACATGGATGCCGACGCATTCGAAGCGCTCGTCACCGACGAACTCGATCGTCTGCCCGACGAGATGGTCGACGGACTCGACAACGTCATCTTCGTGGTTGAGGACCGCCCCGAGGACGGCAGTCTCGACCTGCTGGGGCTCTATGACGGCTGGGCGCTGACCGAGCGGGACCGTTACGGCGGCGGCGAGCTGCCCGACCGCATCATCGTCTACCGCGAGCCGCATCTGGCGGCCTGCGAGACCGAGCGGGAGCTGCGCGACGAGGTGCACACGACCCTGGTCCATGAGATCGCCCACTTCTACGGAATCGACGACGAGCGGCTCCACGAACTCGGGTGGGCGTGATGGTGCTCCTCGCGACGCCTGAGGTCGACGAAGAGGTCGCCATCCGCGGCGAAGAGCAGACGGTCCGGCCGTGGCAGACCGTGGTGTGGAACGATCCCGTGAATCTCATGAGCTACGTCACTCACGTCTTCCGTGAATACTTCGGGTTCGACCGCGCGCACGCGGAGCGGCTGATGCTCGCCGTGCACCACGAGGGTCACGCGATCGTGGCCGAGGGCGCCCGCGAGCAGATGGAGCTGCATGCGCAGGCGATGCACGACTACGGCCTCTGGGCGACGATCCGGCAGGCTCCGCAATGAACGCCGGTCGCATCGTCGTGCTCGAACTGACCCGGATGGAGGCGGCCCATCTCTCCGGGCTCGTCACCCAGTTCGCCGAGCTGCTGGAGGATGCCGAGAGCCGGTCGGGTGATCCGGCGATCGCACGCCTCGTTCCCGATGCGTACGCGGACGCCGAGGCGGCCGCGGATTTCCGCGACCTCACCGAACGCGATCTGCTCGATCGTCGGCGTGAGGATGCGGGGGTGGTCCTCAGCTCACTCAGTGGGCCCGCCGCGCTGCCCGAAGACGCCGAGCCGGACGACGACGTCCTGATGGAATTGATCGAGCTTCGCCTGGAACCTGACGCCCTCCAGTCGTGGTTGCGATGCCTTGCGGCGATCCGGCTTGTTCTGGCGACCAGACTCGACATCCGCACCGAGGACGACCACGATGTCGAGGATCCCCGCTTCGGGGTCTACGAGTGGCTCGGCTACCGCCTGGACGGACTCGTGCACGCAGCATCCGACGACGACTGACCAGGCTCACGGAATCGCGAAGACGTGAGTCGCCCGCTGGGTCGGCTCGTCACGCGAGAGATGCCGCTCCTCCTGCTCGGCCCACCGATTCCAATGCGGGCGGTACGTCTCGCCGTCGCGTTCCAGTGCGCGGCGCTTGCGAGACTGCGCCGGCGACTCGAGCCACACCCGCACGTCGCCCAGGCGAGCCGTCGCGGCCGTCAGCAATCCCGAGCCTTCCACGATCAACGGCAGCGACGGGTCGACGGCGTGAGCCTCGGCCGGCGCCGATGCGTCCCAGTCCCAGCGCTCCCACACGCCGATGAGGCCGCGCGCGTGCGGACGCAGGATCAACTCGCGCGCTGACTCGACACCGTCTGCGAGGCCGTCCCATCCGGGATAGAGCGAGTCGAGGGCGACGAGCTGCACGCGCCCGTGCATCGGCCAACGCGCCACCAGCATTCGCGCCAGCGAGGTCTTGCCCGACCCGCTGCGGCCGTCGATCAGCACCACGGGGTTTGCTGCGGCGATGCCGACGATTGCGTCGAGGACCTTCGCGGCAGCGCCGTCGAGGGCTGCGGAGACCGGGTCGGCGCTAGCGCTTGAGGGCGCGGATGACACGGCTCAGCGCGCGGCCGGCAACCCACACGAACGGAATCGCGACCGCGAGGAACGAGACCATGTTCGGCTCGAAAGTGAGACTGTCTCCCTTGCGGATGTAGGCACCCAGAGGCACGGCGTACCCGCCGCCGCCACCGCCGCCGTTTCCCGACTCGTCGGAACCGCCTCCGAAGCCCGACCAGGTCAGTGCGACAGGGATGATGCGGACGCCGTCGATGTCCACCTGGTCTCCGTAGGCGCTTTTCGCGCCGAAGGTGGCGGACTGCTTGCCGAGCTCGAGTGCGATGTTGGGCATGTGTCCACGGTACCCGGCCGGACGCGACCTGCCCAGGGAAACCCGGGGTTCGCGGTCAATCGAGCGGCGGCGGCTTCGGATGCGACGGCAATGACCCTCCTGCGCGGGATCCGCCGAGGAGGGTTGCCCGCGTGACTGCGCCGCGACCGAACCGCGCTGACGCGTCATCCAGCGCCCCCTCGATGCGCCGCCATTCCGCGTCGTCGTCCCACAGGAGGAGTCCCGCATCGGCGGTAGGGCGCAGCTTCTCTGCACGGACACCGACGAGCCGGACGGGCAGTCGCTGCTCCACGGCGGCGAACAGCTCGAGTGCCGCCTCCCCGATCCGCTGACCGACCGCGGTCGGCTCGGACAGTGTCTGGGATCGGCTGATCGTCGTGAAGTCGGCGAATCGGACCTTGATCGCGACCGTCCTGGCCTCCCACCCGTGTACGCGGAGCCGCGCGCCGACCCGGTCGGCGAGCCGCCGGAATTCCGACTTCAGCACCGCGGGGTCGTCGATGTCGGTGTCGAAGGTCTCCTCATGGCCGACGCTCTTCTCAACCCGCTCGGTGTCGACCCGCCGCGCGTCGAGGCCCCGGGCCAAGTGCCAGATCCGATCGCCCATCGCCGGACCGAGCGCCCGGTCCAGAACAGTGCGTGGCGTCTCGAGTACGTCCGCCACGGTGCGGATGCCGCGCGACTCCAGCGCCTCGGCGGACTTGGGTCCGATCCCCCACAGCGCGCGCACCGAGCGAGGAGCCAGGAACGCCGCCGTATCCGCCTCGGCCACGATGAGCAGACCGTCGGGCTTGCTGATCGTGGAGGCCATCTTCGCCACGTGCTTGGTGGCGGCGACGCCGATGCTGCACGTCAGGCCGGTCTCCTCGAGCACCCGCGCCCTCAGCGTGCTGGCGATCTCGCCCGGGGTGCCCCACAGCCGCCGCGCGCCACGGACGTCGAGGAACGCCTCGTCGATCGAGAGCGGCTCCACGAGCGGTGTCACGTCGTGGAAGATGCGCATGACCTCTTTCGAGAGCGCGACGTAGCGGTCGAAGTGCGGCAGCACCACAATCGCCGTCGGGCACAGCCGGAGGGCCTGTCCCACGGGCATCGCCGAGCGCACGCCGAATCTCCGGGCCTCATACGAGGCGCTCGAGACGACCGACCTGCCGTCCGGCGCCCCGATGATGATCGGCTTGCCCCTCAGAGAAGGATCGTCGAGCACCTCCACGGACGCGTAGAAGGCGTCCATGTCGACGTGCAGGATCCCGGTGCCCGTGTCGTCTGCACCCTCGGGCGAGACGATGCGTCCCGTCCCGTCGCCCCGTCCCATGCATCGATGATGTCAGGCGCTGCTGACATCTCGCCCGGACTACTGCGCTGCGCGCTCGAGGATCAGCTCGCGTACGCGAGCCGCATCCGCCTGCCCGCGCATCGCCTTCATGACGGCGCCGATCACCGCACCGGCGGCCTGCACCTTGCCGTCGCGGATCTTCTCCAGGACATCGGGCTGGGACGCGAGCGCGTCGTCGATCGCCGCGATCAGGGCGCCGTCATCGGACACGACGGCGAGTCCGCGCGCATCGATGACTTCCTGCGGAGTGCCCTCCCCGAGGATCACGCCCTCGAGCACCTGGCGCGCAAGCTTGTCTGTCAGCGTTCCTGCGTCGATCAGTCCCTGCAGAGACGCCACGTCGGCTGGAGACACGAGATCCGTCGCCTCTCGACCCTGGGCGTTCGCGATCCGGCTGATCTCACCGGTCCACCACTTGCGCGCCGCGGCGGGCGTCGCGCCCGCATCGATCGTCGCCGCCACCTCGGACAGCAGACCGCCGTTGGCGACGTCCTGGAACTCCAGGTCGCTGAAACCCCATTCCGCCTTCAGGCGGCGGCGGCGCTCGGCCGGCGGCTCGGGCAGCGCGGCACGCAGCTCGTCGATCAGCTCGGCCGAGGGGACCACCGGCAGCAGATCGGGTTCGGGGAAGTAGCGGTAGTCGTCGGCGTCCGACTTCGGGCGACCTGGCGAGGTCGTTCCGGTGTCCTCGTGCCAGTGCCGGGTCTCCTGCGTGATCGAACCGCCCGCCGCCAGGATCGCGGCCTGGCGCTGGATCTCGTACCGCACCGCGCGCTCGACCGAGCGCATGGAGTTCACGTTCTTCGTCTCGGTGCGCGTTCCGAGCTTCTCCTGCCCGCGAGGGCGCAGCGATACGTTCGCGTCGCAGCGGAGGTTGCCGCGTTCCATCTTCGCGTCGGAGATGCCCAGCGACAGCACGATGTCCCGGACCGTCTGGACATACGCCTTCGCGATCTCGGGCGCGCGGTGCTCTGCGCCGTAGATCGGCTTGGTGACGATCTCCACGAGCGGCACGCCCGCGCGGTTGTAATCGACGAGCGAGTACTCCGCGCCTTGGATGCGGCCGGTCGAACCGCCGACGTGCGTGAGCTTTCCGGCATCCTCTTCCATGTGCGCGCGCTCGATCGGAACCACCACGCGCGTGCCGTCCGCGAGCTCGACCTCGACCGAGCCCTCGAACGCGATCGGCTCGTCGTACTGACTGATCTGGTAGTTCTTGCCGAGGTCGGGATAGAAGTAGTTCTTGCGCGCGAAGCGGCTCGACGGGGCGATCTGGCAGCCGAGCGCAAGCCCCAGCGATATCGAGTACTTCACCGCCTGCTCGTTGACGACGGGGAGCGACCCCGGCAGCCCGAGGTCGACCGGCGCGAGATCGGAGTTCGCCTCGCGACCGAACGAGTTCGGCGCGGCAGAGAACATCTTCGTCTTCGTGTTGAGCTCGACGTGCACCTCGAAGCCGAGCACGGGCTCGAACATCTCGATGGCGGCGTCGTAGTCCATCAGCGCGTCCTTCGCCATGTCAGGCCACCTCTCCTGCGCCCTGCGCCTGTCGAAGGACGGGCGCGCGATCCAACAGCGGGCCGCCCCACGAGTCCACCAGCAGCGCTTCCAGCGCGGCCCCGACGCGGTACAGCTGCGCATCCTGACGGGCGGGAGCGAGGAACTGGATGCCGACCGGCAGCCCGTCCTCCTCGGCGAGCCCCGACGGAATCGAGATGCCCGGCACTCCGGCGAGGTTGGCCGGGATGGTCGTGACGTCGTTGAGGTACATCTGCATGGGGTCGTCGATCTTCTCGCCGAGGCGGAATGCCGTCGTCGGCGCGGACGGCGTCGCGATGACATCGACCTGTGCGAACGCGGAGTCGAAATCGCGCTGGATGAGGGTGCGGACCTTCTGCGCCGAACCGTAGTACGCGTCGTAGTACCCAGCCGACAGCGCATAGGTGCCGAGGATGATGCGGCGCTTCACCTCGTCGCCGAAGCCGGCCTCGCGCGTCGCGGCCATCACGCTCTCGACGGTGGGGGTGCCGGACGGCGTCACCCGAAGGCCGAATCTGACGGAGTCGAACTTCGCGAGATTGCTGGATGCTTCGGCGGGCAGGATCAGGTAGTACGCCGCGACGCCGTACTCGAAGTGCGGTGCGCTGATCTCCACGAGCTCGGCCCCCTGCGCCTCCATGGCCGCCAGGGCGGCCCGGAACGACTTGGACACCCCGGGCTGGAATCCGGAATCGGGGAGCTCGCTGATCACGCCCACTCGGAGCCCGCGGAGCACGTCCCCGCGTGCGCCTTCCCGAGCGGCGTCTGCGAACGACGGCCAACGATCGGTCAGCGACGTCGAGTCATGCGGGTCGTGTCCGCCGATCACGTCGTGCAGCAGTCCGGCGTCCAGGACGGTGCGCGTGACCGGGCCGACCTGGTCCAGGCTCGACGCCAGCGCGATCGCGCCGTAGCGGCTCACACCGCCGTAGGTCGGCTTCAGGCCCACAGTGCCGGTGACATGGGCGGGCTGGCGGATCGAGCCGCCCGTGTCGGATCCGAGCGCGAGCGGCGCCTCGAATGCGGCGACCGCCGCGGCGGAGCCGCCGCCCGAGCCGCCGGGGATGCGATCGAGGTCCCACGGGTTGTGCGTCGGGCCGTACGCCGAGTGCTCGGTGGAGGAACCCATGGCGAACTCGTCCATGTTCGTCTTTCCGAGCGGCACGAGGCCGGCGGCACGCGAGCGTGCGACGACGGTCGCGTCGAACGGCGACAGGTATCCCTCGAGGATGCGCGACCCGCTCGTCGACGGCATGTCCGTGGTGACCAGGACATCCTTGATGGCCAGCGGCACGCCGGCGACGGGGCCGAGCGCCTCGCCGTCCGCGCGACGACGATCGACGTCGGCTGCGACCTGGAGCGCGTGGTCGCTCACGTGCAGGAAGGCATGGATGTCGGCATCCACCGCGGCGATGCGATCGAGGTGCGCCTGGGTCGCCTCGACGCTGGACACCTCGCCGGAGGCCAGCTTGGCGGCCAGATCTGCCGCGCTCAGACGGATCAGTTCGGTGCTCACTGCTCCTCCCCCAGAATCGCCGTGACGCGGAAGCGCCCGTCGGCGGCGTCCGGGGCGTTCTGCAGCGCCTGGGCGAGGGTCAGGGTCTCGCCGACCTCATCGGCGCGGTAGACGTTCCGGAGCGGGATCGGGTGACTCGTCGCCGGCACGTCGGGCGTGGCGACCTGCGACACCTTCGCGATGTTGTCGACGATCACGTCGAGCTGCCCGGTGAGGCGCTCGACCTCCTCGTCGCTCAGCTGGATCCGGGCGAGCACACCGAGATGGCGCACGAGATCAGGGGTGATTTCAGACACTCCCCCAGTCTAGTTCGGGCGCCGTGCCTGCCCCTGCGTCGGCAGAGGCCCGGGCCTATGCTGGGGCGCGTGACGACGTACGAGCCTCCTCGCCCTTGGATCGCCAGCTATGCCGAGGGGGTCCCGGAGGATCTCGCACCAGTGACCGGCTCGCTCGTCGACATCGTCGAAGCCTCCGCCCGCGACTTCCCGGATGCCCCGGCTCTGCAGTTCTTCGGCCGCACGACCTCGTATCGCGAACTGCACGAGGCCATCGAGCGCGCCGCGGCGGGCCTGCGCGATCAGGGCGTGAGCGCGGGAGACCCGGTGGCGATCGTCCTGCCGAACTGCCCGCAGCACATCATCGCGTTCTACGCGATCCTGCGCCTGGGCGCGATCGTGATCGAGCACAACCCCCTGTACACTCCGCGCGAGCTGCGCAAGCAGTTCGAGGATCACGGCGCTCGGCACGCGATCGTGTGGACGAAGGTCGTGGGGTCGATCCAGGACTTCCCGGCCGACCTCGCCGTCACGTCGCTGATCTCGGTCGACCTGACCAAAGCCATGCCGTTCGGCACGCGCCTCGCCCTCAGGCTGCCGATCGCGAAGGCCCGTGAAGCGCGCACCGCGCTGCACGAGCGAGTCAGCGGAACCGTGACCTGGGAGTCGGTCGTTTCCACCCCGGCGCTGCCGGCATCCCATCCGAAGCCGGCGACCGACGACCTCGCGCTCATCCAATACACGAGTGGGACGACCGGCGCGCCCAAGGGCGCGTCGCTGACCCATCGCAACCTGCTGTCCAATGCCGCGCAGGCGCGCGCATGGGTTCCCTCGATCGTCCGGGGCCACGGGTGCGTCGTGTACGCGGTGCTGCCGATGTTCCACGCGTACGGCCTCACCCTGTGCCTCACGTTCGCGATGTCGATGGGCGCCAGACTGGTGCTCTTCCCCAGGTTCGACCCCGACATGGTGCTCGAGGTCACCAAGAAGCATCCCGCGACCTTCCTGCCGCTCGTGCCGCCGATCGCAGACCGGCTCCTGAAGGCCGCGCGAGCGAAGGGCGTCTCGCTCGCGGGCACACAGGTTGCGATCTCGGGTGCGATGGCGCTGCCGCACGAGCTCGTCGTGCCGTTCGAGGCGGCGTCCGGCGGATATCTCGTGGAAGGGTACGGACTCAGCGAGTGCTCTCCCGTGCTCATGGCCAACCCGGTGGCGGAGAACCGCGAGCCGGGCACGGTGGGGCTCCCCCTGCCGGGGACGGAACTGCGTGTGGTCGACCCCGACGAGCCGACGAAGGATGTCGCGCCGGGTGAGCGCGGCGAGCTGATCGTCCGCGGCCCGCAGGTGTTCAGCGGCTACTACGGCAAGCCCGAGGAGACCGAAGCGGTATTCGTCGACGGCTGGTTCCGCACCGGAGACATCGTCACCGTGGACGAGGGCGGCTTCGTGCGCATCGTCGACCGCATCAAGGAGCTCATCATCACCGGAGGCTTCAATGTGGCCCCCACCGAGGTGGAGAACGCGCTTCGACAGCATCCTCAGGTCGACGACGCCGCGGTCGTCGGGCTGCCGAGCGAGCACTCCGGCGAAGAGGTCGTCGCCGCCGTCGTCCTGGCGGAGGGGGTCGCGGAGCCCGACATCGAAGGGATCCGCGAGTTCGCACGCGGCATCCTGACGCCGTACAAGGTTCCGCGGCGCATCTTCGTGGTCGACGAGCTGCCGAAGTCCCTCATCGGCAAGGTGCTTCGCCGCCAGGTGCGCGACTCGCTCCTGCAGCTGACGACCGGCAGCTGAGAGACTGCTGCGGGCCTAGTCGGCGAGACCGTCGCGCGCGACGGCGACGGCGTACGGATACAGTGTCGCGCTCATCACGCCCGCCGACACGGCAGGATCCGTCTCCATGATCGCCCGGGCCGTGATCTCATCCGGCGCTTCGAAGATCGTGATGCCGAAGGTGCCCTCATCCACCTGCGTTCGTCCGGCCAGGATCAGGATGCCGGCGCCCTTCAGCGCCTGCAGGTACCCGAAGTGCTCCTCGATGACGGCCGCCTCCTCGTCGGTGGCCGCGGCGACCATCTCGGGCCGGGTCGGGACGATGCGATAGATCCACTGGGCCATGCGCCCATCATCCTGCGTCTGGCGCGAGCGCGTCGAGCGCCGCCGGACCCTCGGTCACGAGGATGCGGAACTGCGCTGCGTCGATGATGCGCACGCCGAGCTCCTCGGCCTTGCCCAGCTTCGAGCCGGCGCCCGGTCCTGCTGCGACGAAGTCGGTCTTCTTCGACACGCTGGATCCGGCCTTCCCTCCGGCGGCGATGATGGCCTCCTGCGCACCCTCGCGGCTGTATCCCTCGAGCGACCCGGTCGCGACGACGGTGAGTCCGTCGAGCACCCCGCCCTGCACGGCAGCCGCGCCCGGACCGGGGTGACCCGGTGTGGTGAGCTGTGCGCCAGCGGCCGTCCAGCGCTCGACGATCTCGCGGTGCCAGTCGACATCGAACCAGTCCAGGAGCGAATCCGCGATGATCCCGCCGACGCCCTCCACCGCGGCGAGTTCGTCGCGGGATGCCGTGCGAATGGCCTCCAGCGAGCCGAACCACGCGGCGAGGGCCCTGGCTGCGACCGGACCGACATGGCGGACGTTGAGTGCGACGAGGAAGCGCCAGAGCTCCTTCGTCTTGGACGCCTCGAGGTTCGCAAGAAGTTGCGTCGCGCTCGCGGACAGCACGTGGTCGGCGTCGCCGTCGAAGTCGCCGTCCGGATCGAACGCAGGGTCGGTCTTCTTCCGCTGCCGACGGAAGGGCGAGCGGGTGTCCGGTTCGCCGTTCTCGAGCAGACGGACGAGCCCGGTCTCGGCATCCCTCACGACGACGTCGATCGGGAACAGGTCCTGCGCGCGCAGGTCGAAGAGGCCGGCCTCCGTGACCAGCGGCGGCACCTCGGGCCGGACGGGCTGCGTGAGCGCGGCCGCCGACACCTCGCCGAGTCCTTCGATGTCGAGGGCGCCGCGGGAGCCGATGTGATCCACGCGCCCGCGCACCTGCGCGGGACACGAGCGCGCATTCGGACACCGGAGATCGATGTCGCCCTCCTTCGCCGGGGCGAGCCGGAACCCGCATTCCGGACAGTCGGAGGGCATGACGAATGCCCGCTCGCTCCCGTCGCGCAGCTCCACGACCGGACCGAGGACTTCGGGGATCACATCACCGGCTTTGCGCAGCACGACCGTGTCGCCGATGAGCACGCCTTTGGCCTTCACGACGTCCTGATTGTGCAGCGTCGCCTGGCGCACGACGCTTCCGGCGACGCGGGCGGGTTCCATGACCGCGAATGGCGTCGCCCGACCCGTGCGACCGACCGACACGACGATGTCGAGGAGCTTCGTGTTGACCTGCTCGGGTGGGTACTTGTAGGCGATCGCCCAGCGCGGAGCCCGGCTAGTCGCACCGAGTTCATCGTGGAGCGCGAGCTCGTCGACCTTCACGACGATCCCGTCGATCTCGTGCTCGACGTCGTGGCGATGCGTGCCGTAGTGGCGGATGAACTCGTCGGCGGCGGTCGCGGAGTCCGCGACGGCGAAGTACGCGCTCGTCGGCAGTCCCCAGGACGCGAGCAGTGCATAGATCTCACTCTGCGTCGACACCGGCGGCGCCGGCCACGCGCCGATCCCGTGCACCGTCATGCGCAGCCGCGACAGACGCTGGTGCATCGCATCGAGCTGGCGGTCGTTCTTGCCCTCGGTCTTCTGCCGGAGGGAGCCGCTGGCCGCGTTGCGCGGGTTCGCGAAGAGTCGATCGCCCATCGCCTCCTGGTAGGCGTTGAGGGATTCGAAGTCGGCCACGTTGAAGAAGACCTCACCGCGCACTTCGACCAGCGGCGGATGCCCGTCGCCCTCGAGCCGATGCGGGATGCCTCCCACGCGCCGCACATTCTCGGTCACGTCCTCGCCGACGCGGCCGTCGCCGCGGGTTGCGGCCGAGACCAACCGGCCGTTCTCGTATCGCAGCGAGAGCGCCAGTCCGTCGATCTTGAGCTCGCACAGGTAGTGGACGGATCGGCCCGCGTCCCGTTCGACCTTCGCCGCCCAGGCGAGGAACTCCTCGTCGCTGAAGACGTTGTCGAGACTCAGCATCCGCTCGGCGTGCTCCACCGGCGCGAACAGCGACCCGGACGCCGCGCCCACCGACAGCGTCGGAGAGTCCTGGCCCTGCAGTTCCGGGTGCAGCCGCTCGATGGCCTCGAGGCGGTGCATCCACTCGTCGTACGTCGCATCGTCCACGACGACCGTGTCGCGGCCGTAGTACGCGTCGCGGGCTTCCAGGATCAGCTCCGTGAGGCGCACCGACTCGGCGCGCGCCGCCTCGAGCGGAAGATCTGCGAGTTCTGCGGGGGTTGCGGCATCCGTCACGCCGCAAGTCTAGGAGCCTCCTGCGACAGCACGCCGTGCCCGGCCGGTCTGATCAGGCGTCGACCGGAACCGCCGACACCGTCCGGTCGATCGTGAACTGGCCGAGGACGCGGGTGCCCTCGTAGAGCACCGCGGTCTGACCGGGCGCCACGCCGTCGAGCGAAACATCGGGCCTCACCATCACGAGCCCGTCGATCAGGACGGCGCGCGCGGGCACGGGCTCGGCGTGAGCCCGGATCTGCACGTGGCACGCGAAGTCGGACGAAGCGGGGGCCTCGCCGGTCCAGGTGAACGATGTACCGGCGATCTCGGCTGTCGCCAGGGCCTCCTTCGGGCCGACGACGACCGTGTTGGAGACGGGACGCACCTCGAGCACGAAACGCGGCTTGCCGTCGGCAGCGGGAATGCCGAGCGCGAGGCCGCGGCGCTGCCCGACCGTGAACGCGTGCGCGCCCTCGTGCGTGCCGACGACGGCGCCGGACCGGTCGACGATGTCGCCGGTCTGAGCACCCACGCGATCGGCGAGCCAGCCCCGCGTGTCGCCGTCGGGGATGAAGCAGATGTCGTGACTGTCGGGCTTGTTCGCGACGGTCAGGCCACGAGCCTCGGCCTCCGCGCGCACGAGCGCCTTGGAGGGCGTCTCCCCCAGCGGGAACAACGTATGGGCGAGCTGCTCTGCCGTGAGCACTCCCAGGACGTAGGACTGATCCTTCGCGGCGTCACTCGCGCGATGCAGCTCGAGGGCGCCCGACGGGCCGGTGCGCAGGATCGCATAGTGGCCCGTCGCGACCGCATCGAACCCGAGATCGAGGGCCTTCTCGAGCACGGCGGCGAACTTGATCCGCTCGTTGCAGCGCATGCACGGGTTGGGTGTGCGCCCGACGCTGTACTCGGCGACGAAGTCCTCGATGACGTCGTCGCGGAACCGCTCCGAGAAGTCCCACACGTAGAACGGGATGCCGAGGCGGTCGGCGGCCCGGCGGGCGTCCATCGCATCCTCGATCGTGCAGCACCCGCGGCTGCCCGCCCGCAGCGTCCCACCGGCGCGCGAGAGCGCGAGGTGGACGCCGACGACGTCGTGCCCCGCATCCACGGCGCGCGCAGCGGCGACGGCGGAATCGACTCCACCGCTCATCGCCGCAAGAACACGCATGGGATGAGTCTACGAGCCGTCCCTCAGCCGAGCCTGGGAGCGCCGACCCTGCGCGAGGACAGGCCCGCGGTCCGGGCTCGTTCGTATGCGGACGGGACAGCCGCGATCGCGGCGTCGACGTCGGCATCCGTGGTCGTGCGTCCGAGCGTGAACCGGAGCGCACTGCGCGCCGCCTCCTCTCCGAGCCCCATCGCGCGAACGACGTGCGACGGCTCCGCGACGCCCGCCTGACACGCCGACCCGGTCGAGACCGCGATCCCCGCCCCGTCCAGCAGGAGGAGCATCGAGTCGCCCTGTGCGCCGGGGAACACCGCATGGACGTGGCCCGGGAGGCGATCGGCGCCTGATGCGGAGATGCGCAGCTCGGGGATTCGCTCGCGCAGGCCGGCTTCGAGCCGATCGCGCAGCGCTGCGATGCGAGCCGCCTCGGTTGCCAGTTCGGCCACCGCGAGTTCGGCCGCGACCGCGAACGCCGCCGCACCGGCCGCATCCTGCGTCCCTGCCCTCAGCCCGCGCTGCTGACCGCCGCCGTGCAGGAGCGGCTCGACGCTCGCCTCGCGCGCCACGACCAGCGCGCCGACCCCCACCGGCCCGCCCAGCTTGTGCGCCGCGACGCTCATGGCGACCAGACCGGCGCTGCCTGCTCCCGATTCGGCGCGCAGGGCGCGGAACGACACCGGAACGTGCCCGAATGCCCCCACCGCGTCCAGATGCATGGGCACGTCCGCGTCGGCGCAGGCGGCCGACGCCGCGACGACCGGCTGAATCGTGCCCACCTCGTTGTTCGCGGCCAGGAGCGTCGCCGCCGCAGCGTCACCGCCGCCGACCGCTGCCTCCCACTCGGACACGTCGATTCGTGCATTGCGATCCACGCCGGCCCACTCGATGTCGGCGACCTCGTGGGCGTGCAGCCAGCCGAGCGTGTCGAGGGTGGCATGATGCTCGGCCGGGGCGGAGACGATCGCCGTCCGCCCGGTCGTCTCCCGTCGCGCGCGGTAGAGCCCGGTGATTCCGAGGTTCACGGATTCGGTGCCACCCGAGGTGAAGACCACCTCCACCGGGTCGCAGTCCAGCGCAGCGGCGAGGCGCTCCCGCGATTCCTCGAGCAGCCGGCGCGCACTCTGTCCCGCGCCGTGGATCGATGAGGCGTTGCCGACCGAGCCCGTCGCTGCGATCCACGCTTCGCGGGCCTCGTCACGCAACGGCGTGGTCGCCGCGTGGTCGAGGTAGACGACCATGGGGCTCCTCCCGTCGACGTAACGCGCATGACTCACGGCCTTACTACTGTAGAGCGCATGGTTTTGCCCGAATCCCGCACTGCGCTCGCACCGGCGCCCGGTCTGCTGAGCTCCGAACTCGACGACCTCGGCGTCACGCTCGGGGCCGACGGCGGCACGCTGCGCGTCTGGTCGGGTCACGCTTCGGAGATCGAGCTCGTCGTCTTCGACGACACGGACCTCGATTGGATCACCGACACGATCCCGCTCGCCCCGGCGGGAGGCGGCGTCTGGACGGTCACCACGCCGCTGCTGCGTCCGGGCACGCGATACTCGATCAGGGTGGACGGCCCCCACGCGACCGGGAGCACCTTCAACCCGGGAACCCTGCTCGTCGAGCCCTACGCGAAGGGCCTCGTCAGCGGCGGCTATGAGGACTGGCGCGCCGTCGTGGTCGACGGATCCTTCGACTGGGGAGGCGTCGCGAAGCCCGCCGTTCCGATGGACCGCACGGTCATCTACGAAGGTCACCTCAAGGGCATGTCGAAGCGGCATCCGCTCGTCCCGCCTGCGCTGCACGGCACGTACGCCGGACTGGCGCACCCCGCGATGATCGATCACTTCCTCACCCTCGGCGTGACGAGCATCGAGCTGCTGCCGGTCCACGCGTTCGCGACGGAACCGCGCCTGCTCCAGCACGGTCTCGCGAACTACTGGGGCTACAACTCGCTGAACTTCTTCACACCGCATGGCGCGTACGCCACCGCGGAGAACCGGCGTCAGGGGCCGGAGGCGATCCTGCGCGAGTTCAAGGGGATGGTCAGACTCCTCCACGAAGCCGGCCTCGAGGTCATCCTCGACGTCGTCTACAACCACACGGCCGAGGAGGGCATCGGCGGCCCGCGCACCAGCCTTCGCGGCATCGACAACCGCTCGTACTACCGCCAACACGAGGACGGCGTGTACATCGACGTGACCGGGTGCGGCAATTCGGTGAACACCGCCACGGATGCCGCCTCCCGCGTCGTGCTGGATTCGCTGAGGTACTGGGCAAACGACGTGCAGATCGACGGCTTCCGCTTCGACCTGGCCGCAACCCTCGGCCGGGATGCCGCGCACACGTTCGATCCGGATCACCCGCTTCTGCGCGCGATCATCGACGACCCCGCGCTGGAAGGGGTCAAGAAGATCGCCGAACCCTGGGATGTCGGGATGGGCGGCTGGCAGACCGGCAACTTCGGCGACGGGTGGCACGAGTGGAACGACCGCTATCGCGATCGTGTCCGCAATTTCTGGCTGAGCGACGTCGACTACGCACGCCGCGCATCGACAGCACCGGTCGGCATCGGAGGCCTCGCCACCCGCCTCTCGGGCTCGTCCAACACATTCAGCGTCGAACGCGGCCCGCTTGCAAGCGTGAACTTCGTCACCGCCCACGACGGCTTCACCCTGCGCGACCTCGTCTCGTACGACGTGAAGCACAACGTGGGCAACGGTGAGCAGAACCGCGACGGCGCGGACACGAACCGTTCGTTCAATCACGGCGCCGAGGGTCCGACGACGGATGAGGGGATCCTCTCGACCCGCCGCAAGGCGATGCGCAACATCCTCGGCACCCTCCTGCTCTCCGCGGGAGTGCCGATGCTCACCGCCGGGGACGAATTCGCGCGGACGCAGCGAGGGAACAACAACGCGTACTGCCACGACTCGCCCCTCACCTGGCTGTCCTGGGAGCACGCGCCGTGGCAGCAGGATCTCCACGCGCACGTGCGTCGGCTACTGCAGCTGCGCCGTGATAACCCCGCGCTTCGTCCGATCCGATTCGCGAAGCTCGACGAGCACACGCCGTCCGCGTCGGTCATGGAGTGGTACGACCAGAAGGGCCAGACGATGTCGATCGACAGATGGACCGACCCGTCGAACCGCACCCTGCAGTACGTCGCGGCCTCCACTCCGGAGCGGGAGGCCTTCAACCGGATCCTCCTCATGGTGCACGGGAACGAGCGACCGGTGGATGTCACGCTCCCGGCGATCGCGGGCGTCACGACGTTCGTGTCGCTGTGGTCGAGTGAGGACGAGAGCCCCAGCGAGGACCTCGAGCAGTTCCACGCCGGCGACATCGTGCCGCTCGCGGGCACCTCGATGCGGCTCTTCCGAGCCGAGTAGCGCCCGACACGGCCGCGCCGCGCACTGTCGCCTCGGCAGGGTGGGCGGTAGGTTCGAAACGTGGTCACGACGACGCGCACGACGCGCACCCGCCCCTGGCGCAGCGCCTCTCCGATCCCGGTCCGAGCGGCAGCCGACGCCCAGCCCGATCGCACGACGGCGACGCCCCGCATCCCCCTGGCACTGTCGTCACCGTCCGTGCCGGACGGACTGTTCCGGCCGAGTGCGTTCGCGGGTGAGATCGTCCCGTTCCGGACGACGGCCTTTCGCGAGGGCCACGATCTGATCGGCGTGCACGTGCGGCTCTTCTCGCCGAGCGGTGACGAGTCGCTGCACCGGCTCGCCGCACTGCACGACGGCTTCGACCGGTGGGAGACCGCCATCGCGCCCCTCGAGGAGGGTGTGTGGAGCTTCCGCTTCGAGGCGTTCGCCGACGACTTCGCGACATGGGAGCACGCCGCCGATCTCAAGATCGCCGCGGGCGTCGACACCCCGGTGATGCGCGAACTCGGCGCCCGACTGTTCGAACGCGCGGTCGCGGACAAGACGCGGCCGATCGCCGAGCGGCGACGCCTCGAGACCGCCGCGGCGACGCTGCGCGACTCCGGAACGAGCGACGAAGCCGCCCTCGAGGTCGTGCGGGATCCGTCGCTGGCCGCCTTCTTCGCGTCACGGCCGCTCACCTCGCTGATGAGCGTGGGACCGAGCCTCGAGCTGCTCGTCGAGCGCGAACGCGCGGGTGTCGGCGCCTGGTACGAGTTCTTCCCGCGCTCGGAGGGCGCCCGACGCCTCAAGGACGGAACGATCAAGAGCGGGACGTTCCGCACCGCCACGCGCCGGTTGCCGGCCGTGGCGGCGATGGGCTTCGACGTGCTCTACCTCCCCCCGATCCACCCGATCGGTCGCCTGAACCGCAAGGGCCGCAACAACACGCTGGATCCGCAGGACGGCGATCCAGGCTCGCCGTGGGCGATCGGCTCGGCCGAAGGCGGCCACGACGCCGTCCATCCAGACCTCGGGACGCTCGCGGACTTCCGCGCATTCGTCCGGGCGGCGCGGGCCGAGGGCATCGAGGTGGCGCTCGACTTCGCGCTGCAGGCAGCACCTGACCATCCGTGGGTCGCCGCGCACCCCGAATGGTTCACGACCCTGCCGGACGGGACGATCGCGTACGCGGAGAATCCGCCGAAGAAGTACCAGGACATCTACCCGATCAACTTCGACAACGACCCCGAGGGGATCCGCGCGGAGGCACTGCGCGTGCTCCGCCACTGGATCGCCCAGGGCGTGAAGATCTTCCGGGTCGACAACCCGCACACCAAGCCGCTGCAGTTCTGGGAGTGGCTCATCGCGACCGTCTCGGCCGACCACCCCGACGTCGTCTTCCTGGCCGAGGCGTTCACACGGCCCGCGCCGTTGCAGGGGCTCGCCCTGGCGGGATTCCAGCAGAGCTACACGTATTTCACGTGGCGCAACACCAAACTCGAGCTCGAAGAGTTCCTGACCGGACTCGCGCACGACACGGCGCATTTCCTCCGCCCCAACCTGTTCGTGAACACGCCGGACATCCTCACCGAGTACCTGCAGTTCGGTGGCCGGCCCGCCTACAAGATCCGCGCCGCGATCGCAGCGACGGGCGCCCCGTCCTACGGCGTGTACGCGGGTTACGAGCTGTACGAGAACGTCGCGCGCCCCGGATCCGAAGAGAACATCGACAACGAGAAGTACGAGTACAAGGTGCGCGACTGGGCGGGTGCCGAGGCGAACGGCGACTCCCTCGCCCCCTACCTGTCGCGCCTGAACGAGATCCGCCGCGCTCACCCCGCCCTCGGCCAGTTGCGCAATCTCACCGTGCACTGGAGTGACGACGACGCGATCCTCGTCTTCTCCAAGCGGATCACCGCCGAGCTGTCGCCGACCGGCCGGGCGGACACGATCCTGGTCGTCGCGAACGTCGATCCGCACTCCGTCCGCCAGACCATGGTCCACCTGGACACCCGCGTCTGGGGCGTGGCGCACGGTGAGCCGTTCGAGGTCGAAGACCTGATCACCGGCGCGCAGTGGACCTGGTCCGATCACAACTTCGTCAAGCTCGACGCCTTCACCGAACCCGTCCACATCCTGCACGTGAAGGAGTCCCGATGACCTCCCCCTCCGACGACCTGCTCGACGCCGTCGCCGCCGGCGCGCACCACGACCCGCATGCCGTTCTCGGCATGCATCTCGGGAAGGATGCCGAGGGATCCGACGAGTGGACGATCCGCGCCCGGCGCCCCCTGGCCCGCAGCGTGACCGCCGTCTTCACGGACGGCACCCGCGTTCCGCTGGAGCACGTGCGGGCGGGCATCTGGGAGGGGCAGCGCTCGGGGAACGGAGGCAAGTACGAGCTCGTCACGACCTACGAGGGCGCGCCGGACTACACTGCCGAGGATCCGTACCGGTTCGGTCCGGCGATCGGCGAGCTCGACCTGCACCTGATCCGCGAGGGACGCCATGAGGAACTCTGGCGCGCACTGGGCGCGCACGTGCGCGAGCTCGAGGGCACCAAGGGCACGTCGTTCACCGTGTGGGCGCCGAATGCTCGCGCAGTGCGCGTCGTGGGCGGTTTCAACGACTGGGACGGCCAGTCGCACGCGATGCGATCGATGGGCTCGAGTGGGGTCTGGGAGCTGTTCGTCCCCGACATCGGGGTGGGCACGGCGTACAAGTTCCAGCTGCTGGGCCGCAACGGCGAGTGGGTCCTGAAAGCGGATCCCATGGCGCGCTACGCGGAGGTTCCGCCCGCGACCGCGTCCGTGGTCACCGAGTCCTCGTACACCTGGTCGGATGCGGCGTGGCTCAAGGCCCGGTCCACCTCGCAGCCGGTCTCGCAGCCGATGTCGATCTACGAGGTGCACTTCGGGTCGTGGCGACCCGGCCTCTCGTACCGCGACGGCGCCGATGCGCTGATCGAGTACGTGACCGCCCAGGGATTCACGCACGTCGAGTTCCTGCCGCTCTCCGAGCACCCCTTCGGCGGGTCGTGGGGTTACCAGGTGACCGGCTACTACGCGCCGACGAGCCGGTTCGGCACACCCGACGACCTGCGCTACCTCATCGATCGGCTGCACCAGGCCGGCATCGGCGTGATCATGGACTGGGTTCCCGGCCACTTCCCCAAGGACGCGTTCGCTCTCGCTCGCTTCGACGGAGAAGCGCTGTACGAGCACTCCGACCCGCGACGCGGCGAGCATCGCGACTGGGGCACCTACATCTTCGACTTCGGCCGAAGCGAGGTGCGCAACTTCCTGGTCGCCAACGCGCTGTACTGGCTCGAGGAGTTCCACGTGGACGGCCTGCGCGTCGACGCCGTCGCCTCGATCCTCTACCTGGACTACTCCCGCGAAGACGGCGAATGGGTGCCGAATGTGCACGGCGGCCGGGAGAACCTCGAAGCGATCCACTTCCTGCAGGAGGTCACGGCGACCGCATACAAGCGCTACCCGGGCATCTCGATGATCGCCGAGGAGTCCACGAGCTTCCCGGGCGTCACCGCGCCGACCGATCGGGCGGGCCTCGGCTTCGGCTTCAAGTGGAACATGGGCTGGATGAACGACTCCCTCCAGTACATCTCCCGGGACCCGATGTACCGGTCCCACCACGAGGGCGAGCTGTCGTTCTCATTCGTGTACGCATTCAGCGAGAACTTCGTACTCCCGATCAGCCACGACGAAGTCGTCCACGGCAAGGGCAGCCTGTTCTCGCGGATGCCGGGCGATCACTGGCAGAAGCTCGCGAACATGCGCGCGTTCCTCGCGTATATGTGGGGTCACCCGGGCAAGCAGCTGCTGTTCATGGGACAGGAGTTCGGCCAGCTCTCCGAGTGGGCCGAAGGACGAGGGCTGGACTGGTGGATCCTCGACCAACCCTCCCACGCAGAACTGCACGGGTTCGTGGCGACCCTGAACAGGGTCTACCGCGAACAGTCTGCGCTGTGGGCGCGCGACAGCGACGGAGCAGCATTCTCGCGACTCGGAGGCCCGACCTGGAATCCCAACGTGATCGCGTTCTCGCGACGCGACTGGCACGGCAACACGGTGGTCGTCGTGTGCAACTTCTCAGGGGTCCCGGTGCACGGCTACACGCTCGACCTGCCGGAGTCCGGCGTGTGGCACGAGATCCTCAACTCGGACGCCCAGGCCTACGGCGGCTCCGGCGTCGGGAACATGGGCACGGTCCACGCGGGCGAGGACGGACGCGCCTCGATGGTGCTGCCGCCGCTGGGCGTGCTGTGGTTGAAGCACGACCCACAGGCCCATCTGCCGAAGCAGCCGATCACGGAGCGCCTGCTCCTGCCGTGACGTGGGGCTCCCGTCGGGAGGTCGAGGTCAGAACAGCAGCGAGGCCAGGCGTCCGCGTGCACTGATCACGCGGGGGTCGGTATCGCCGATGAGGCCGAACAGCTCGAGCAGACGCTCACGGACAGGACCGCGCTCGTCCGACGGAAGTGCGCCGAACAGGTCGAGCAGTCGGGCGAACGCGTCGTCGACATGTCCGCCGGCCAGATCCATGTCGGCGACGGCGAACTGCGCATCCACGTCGAGGGGCGCGGCGGCCGCGGCCGCCCGCGCCTCCTGCAGATCCAGACCCTGCACGCGGTCCAGCAGCTTCACCTGGCCGAGCCCGGCGCGAGCGTCCTCGTCGCGTGGGTTCTCGGCGAGGGCCTTCTCGTATGCGGTGATCGCCCGTGCGTAGTCTCCGGCTTCGATCGCGTCGAACGCCTCCGCATGAAGAGGGGGCAGCTCCGGTTCGACCGGCTCGGCATCCGCTGTGGTCTCATCGTCTTCGGTGACCTCGAGGGTGCCAGTGACGCCGTTCTGCGCAGCCAGCTGGAGCAGCTGCGCGAAGACCTCTCGCACCTGCTGCTCGGGCACCGCGCCGGTGAACAGCGGTACTGGCTGGCCACCGACCAGCGCGACCACCATCGGGATCGACTGCGCGCGGAAGGCCTGCGAGAGCTGCGGATTGGCGTCGACGTCCACCTTCGCGAGCACGAGTCGACCACCGAGCTCGGTGACGACGCGCTCGAGGATCGGGCTCAGCTGCTTGCACGGCCCGCACCACTCCGCCCACAGATCGATGACGACCGGCACGGTGCGCGACAGCTCCAGCAGCTGGGGGAAGGTCTCGTCCGTCACGTCCATCACGAGCGACGGCGCCGACGTCGCCGCGACGGTTCCGGCGGGCGCGGGTGCCGGGCGATTGCGAAGTGCGGACAGGTCGACGGCACCGCGCAGCGCGGCACCCGGGGGCACGTCGGTCAATTGATCACCTTTGCATCGAGGATCTCAGAACCATAGCCGAGCAGACGGATCTTCTCGGTCGAGCCGAGCCCCGGGACGTAGAAGAACAGCTGATCGCTGAAGGTCGTCGTGAAGCCCGTCGCGGACTGCTCAGCGCCGGCGAGGGTCTTCACGGTCGGGTTGCCGTCGAGTTTGATCACGGCATCCGCGTTGGTCGGCTTGACCGTGTCGACCTCGTTGACGTTCACCGCGACGATCGCGCCGCTCTCGAGGGTGGCGAGGGCCAGCGGAGGGTGCTCGCCGGGCATGGAGCTGAACGACAGGCTTCCGGTGGATGCGGCGGTCGTGTTGAACTCCGCCAGTCTGCTCTCGCGATCGGCCGCGATGCTCACGCGGAACTGGTCGCCCTCAGCCTCGAACTGGCTGTAGAACTCGCTGTCCTCGCCCTTGTTGATGACATCGGCGTAGGCCGCTGCGAGCTGGTCGGGCGCCATCACGAGGAACGACGAGTCCGGCGGAACCTGCTGCGCTCCCACGTACACCGGTGCGAGGTCGGGCATCTGTGTAGCCGCTTCGAGGCTCGACAGGTAGGCGAGCTTGTACGGCGACCAGGCGTCCTCCTGCGTCAGCAGCATGATGCTCGCGGTCTTGTCTTCCTCGTCGTTGACCACGGCCATCACGGAGCGCGGCCAGCCGTCGTAGGCCTGCGGGAGCACGATCTCGAGCGGCTTCGTGGGAATCGCCGCGAGCGCGGCATAGTCGGCGATCGCGCCGCGGAGCTTGTAGTTCGTCGCCCGCTCCGCCAGCACGGCGCCGTCCAGGCGGGACGCTGCCAGCGTCGGGTCCATGGCCTCATCGGCATCGGCCGCGGTCGAGGCGATGCGGGCGATGATCCGCTCCGCCTGCGACTTCGTGACGGCCGGCGCCTGCTGCCCTTCCGGCACGATCACGGTCTCGGTCGGGCTGGGCGTCGGGGACGCCGCCATCTGCGGCCACGAGTCGGCGGAGCATCCTGCGAACATCAGGGCAGAGACGGCGATCGCGGGCACGATGGCGAACGCGCGCTTCCCGGTCGTCACGGAGCGGCGGGTCGGGGGTGTCGCGCTGATGACGCCCTTGTCGGCGCCCTCGACGGCGAGGTCGATCGGCTCGGTGACGGGGAGGGGCAGGCCCTTGCGGCGCGGGCCGCGAGAACGACGGGCGTGACGGATGCCGAGGATGTACAGGAAGACGCCGATCGCCATCAGGATGCCGCCGAACACGATCAGCGGACCGGCCCACGGGGTCGCGCTCACGGTCGGCCACGACACGCTGACGTCGGTCGGTGCCGGCTCGGTGCCGTCGGTCGCGACGAGCACGCTCATCTCCGCGGGAAGCTGCAGAGGCGCGATCAGAAGATCCTCCTGCTGGAACTCGTCGAGCCACAGGTCCGAACCGATCGGGCTGCGGCCGGGCGTCACCGCAGCGTCGGCAGCGGCGCCGGCGGTGGGTGTCGGCGTGGGTGTCGGTGTCGCGGTCGCATCGGCCGTCGAATCGTCATCGGCTGTCGCCGGCGCGACGGCATCCGACACGATCTCACCGTCGTCGCCGAGGGAGACCTCGTTGTAGGTCGCGTCAGCCAGCCAGGCCTTCAGGTCGGCCGTGCGTCCGTAGGCGGCGAAGATGTCGCCCTCGCCCTGTGCGCGCAGCGTCTGCGCGCCGGGCAGCCTGTTGAGCACGGCGCCGTCGATCAGCAGATACGGCGCCTCCTCGGACACCGAGAGGTCCGACGTCTCGGACTTCGGACCCTGGAAGACGGTGCGCTGGGCGATGCCTGCACCGATCATCACGGCGGCGAGCACGAATGCCGCCACAGCCCACACGAAACGCACGAAAACACCTCTCCTGGACCCGCGGGGGAACGATGCGGGCCGTCGACTCGACATTTCAGACTAGCGAAACCCACCTGAATGTCGCCCGGGAGGCGCCAATCCCGGGCCTGGGCGCGACCTGTGCATATCCTGACGTGACAACAACAAAATCCTCGCCGGGACAGTCAGGAGCCACCGTGAAGGTGCACAACCCATTCCGCGTCGCCCTCGTCGCGACATTGGGCGTCGGCGTGGGGCTGCTGCTGATCGGCAGCATCCAGACCCTCTCGACGATCCTCCTGTACGTCGGCACCGCGCTGTTCCTTTCGCTCGGCCTGGAACCCGTCGTGGCTTGGCTCGAGCGGCGCAAGCTGCCTCGATGGGCGGCCGTGCTGATCACGATCCTGGGCGTGCTGGCGATCTTCGCGGGCATCGTCCTGATGATCGTGCCGATCCTGGTCGATCAGATCACTCAGCTGGTCAACGAAGTCACGAAGCTCCTGAACCGGCCGACGTTCTGGAACGACCTCGAGGACTGGATCCACGGCATCTTCCCGAATCTGGACCTCCAGGCCGTGATCGAGCAGGTGCAGACCTGGGCGCTGGAGAACGCGGGATCCATCACCGGCGGCGTCATCGGCGCCGGCGTCGCCCTCTTCAGCGGCATCGGCGGCGCGTTCATCGTCCTGATCCTCACGATCTACTTCACGGCGTCCACGCCGTCGCTCAAGAAGGCCGTCTACCAGCTGGTCCCGGCCTCCAAGCGTCCGCGGTTCATCGACCTGTCCGAGCAGGTGACCGACTCCGTCGGCTACTACGTGATCGGGCAGGTCACCCTCGGTGTGATCAACGGCGTGCTGAGCGCGATCTTCCTGACGATCATCGGAGCCCCGTTCCCTGCCGTGCTCGCCGTCATCGCGTTCTTCTTCTCGCTGATCCCCCTCGTCGGTACGCTGACGGGCTCCACGATCATCGTGCTGACGTGCCTGATCCCCGGGCTCGGTTCACCCACCACCGCGTTGATCGCGGCGATCTACTACCTGATCTACATGCAGATCGAGGCGTACGTCATCTCGCCGCGCATCATGAATCGCGCCGTGTCGGTGCCCGGCGCCGTCGTCGTGATCGCGGCGCTGGCCGGTGGCTCGCTGCTCGGACTGCTCGGGGCCCTGATCGCGATCCCGGTCGCCGCGAGCGTCCTGATCATCTACCGCCAGGTGGTCATCCCACGCCAGAACGAGCGGTGATCACTCCTCGCCGAGGGGTCCGTCCCACTCGGTCGGGAGGGGCAGCGCATCCGGATTCACCGCGGCGACGATCTCCGTCAGCACCCGGCGCGTCTGATTCTCCCCGACCCACAGGTGCTTTCCTCCTTCGACGGCGATCAGCACGGCATCCGGGACGCTCGCGAACCGTTCGGCTGCGGCATCCGGTCGGAGGTAGTCGTCGAGCTCCGGCACGATCACGATGACCTGGCGCGCATTCCCCGCCCAGGCTGCGACCTCCTCGGCCGTCGTGCGGTGCAGCGGGGGCGAGAGCAGGATCACACCCTCGACGTCGTGATCCAGGCCGTACTTGAGTGCGACCTCGGTGCCGAACGACCAGCCGACCAGCCAGGGTCGCGGCAGTCCGCGGGTGCGGATGAAGTCCATGGCAGCGGCGAGGTCGAACGACTCCGCCCGCCCGCCGTCGAACGCGCCGTCGCTCGTGCCGCGCGGCGAGGTCGTACCGCGCGTGTTGAAGCGGAGCACCGCCAGATCGGCGAGAGCCGGCAGCCGCGCGGCGGACTTCCGCAGGATGTGCGAGTCCATGAATCCGCCCGCCGTCGGCAGGGGGTGCAGGGTGACGAGCGTGGCGACCGGCTCCCGTTCCAGCGGCGTCGCGAGCTCCCCGACGAGCGTCAGCTCATCGAGCGTGCGCAGCTCGATCTCCTCGCGTCGCGCAGGAAGCAGCACCGGTCCGCGAATGTCCATGTCAGGCGATCCTCCAGCAGTGCGAGTGCCAATGTCGTCGGGCCTCGAGGTCGGCCTTGTCGCCGAGCACCCCGTCAGCGCGCCACACGACCAGGTGCGCGGCTCCCGGCTGCACGCTTCGGCCGCAGCCGGGGCAGACGTACGCCTTCGCCGCCTGAGCCGCCGAGACCGGCTGCACGGTCCACTCGACGCCTCGGCGCACCTCGGTTCGCTTCCAGCCGGTGAGGAGGCGCTCGAATGCCTCGTCGCCGGGCTCCTCGGAGCGTCGACGGTTCGACCGCGGCATGGGGTCAGTACCAGCCGACGGACTCGGAGTGCTCCCAGGCGCCGCAGGGGCTGCCGTAGCGACCGCCGATGTAGTCGAGCCCCCACGTGATCTGCGTCGCGGGGTTGGTCTCCCAGTCGGCGCCGGCACTGGCCATCTTGTTGCCGGGCAGCGCCTGCGGGATGCCGTAGGCGCCGCTGCCGGCGTTGTAGGCGTTCACGCGCCAGCCGGACTCCCTGTTCCACAGAGCGACCAGGCAGGCGAACTGGTCGTCGCCCCACCCGCGCGCGAGGACCATCTGATAGGCGATCGCCTGAGCGGTACCCGGGTCGGGGCTCACGAACGGCGGCGCCCAGCTCGACGATGACGACTCGGTGGCCGGCTCGGGCTCGGGAGTCGGCGTCGGCTTGGGCGTGACGTACACGGTGTAGTTGCCGCGATCGAGGGAGTCGCCGGAGACCTCAGCATCGACGGTCTCGATGCTGAGGCTCTGCGCGTCGCCGAGGGTGCTCGAGTAGAGGGTGATCGGGACCTTCTCGACCGCGTTGGCCTCGGAGAGCGCGACCCCGGTCGGGCCGATGTAGGCGGCGACGAATCCCACCGCGGCGAATGCGGCGAACACACCGAGCACTCCGCGTCGACGTGACCACCGGGCTGTCGGAGCGGCCGCGCGGGTGATGACCGGATCTGCGCTCACCACACCCTGACGGGGGCTCCGTCGTGCGGGAATCATCTCGTTTCCGGAAGTCACAGTTCCACGAGTCTACCCGGGCGCGACTGCCCATGCCATCTCCGATGCCCTGTGCCCGCGACCAGATCGACGAGAGCGTCAGGCGACGGCGAGCATCACCTCGATGACCGCGTCCAGCACGGCATCCACCTGCGTCTCGCGGTATCCGCCGCGCTGCATCCGGAACGCGACGGCGCGAACCTGCTCGACGGTCACGGAGTCGCCCGTCTCCAGATAGCGGGCGAGCTTGTCGGCGACCAGGTCCACCTCGTCGATGCGGTATCCGTAGCGCAGGGCGCTGACCCGATCGAAGCGACGTCCCTTCGGGCGCGACAGTCGATCCAGAACCACCTGGGCGGTCTCGCGCGTCTGGCCGACCCACGCGTGCGCGCCCTCGGTGCTGACCGCAGCCTCACGCTCCCGCGCGGCGAACGCGTCCTCGATGCGGCCGAGAGCGGCGTCGACCGCCGCGATCACGTAGCCGTGGCGGACGATCGGGAACGCGACCTGGCGCACCTCTGCGGCGGTCATGGGCTCCGCGCCGGCTTCGAAGGCTTCGCGTGCGCGGTTCAGGAACGCGTCCACGGCGCGCTTCTCGTAGCCCTTCACTGCGCCCTGCGTCTCGGCGAACGTGATGGTGGGGTTCTCGGATGTCGTCATCATGCCGCCAGGGGGGAGAAGAGGTAGAAGAGGGCGAGCGCGGCGACGACCGACGGAAGGATCGAGTCCAGCCTGTCGAGCACTCCCCCATGGCCGGGCAGCCACGAGCTCATGTCCTTGATTCCGAGGTCGCGCTTGATCATCGATTCGCCGAGGTCGCCCGCGGTGGCCGTTCCGAGCACGAGGGCGCCGATGATCAGTCCGGTCCACCACGGCAGGCCGAGCATGAACATCGCCAGCAGCACGCCTGCGATCAGTGCCGCCAGCGCGGCGCCGGCGAACCCCTCCCAGGTCTTCTTGGGGCTGATGCGCGGCGCCATCGGGTGCTTGCCGAACGACAGCCCTGTCGCGTAGGCGCCGGTATCCGACGCCACCGCAATGATGATGAACGCGAGCACCCACCACTGACCGCCGTCCTGACGCAGCAGGATGAGGCACAGGCTTCCGAGGAACGGCACGTACAACTGAAGGAATCCCGCGATGAGCACATCGCCGAGCACGGCGCCGTACGTGCGACCGTCCTTGGCGAACATCTGGGCGATGAGGCGCCAGACGATCACGAGGGCCACCGCGACGAACGCGACCACCCAGTGCAGCCACAGCCCTACGAAGAACCCCGACAGCACGAGCACGGCGCCGATGACCAGTTGAGGGATCAGGTCGACCTTGCGCCCCGACCCGATCAGGGCGCGTCCGAACTCGAACATGCCGAGCAGCACCGCCGCGAGGCAGAACAGGACGAACACCCACTTGAAGAAGATGAGCGAGGCGATCAGCACTGCGCCGATAGCGAGTCCGATCAGGATCGCGACGATCAGGTCGCGACCTGTGCGCTGCTTGATCCGCTCGTTCGCCTCCTCGAACTCCGCGCGCGCCTGAGCGACCTGGCTCTCGAACTCGCTGCGGGCAGCGCGCACGTGCGACTGGAAGTCCGCGTTCTGCTCGCCGTCGGCGCCGCTCTTGCGCAGGTTCGCGGCATCGCGCCTCGTCAGCGGCGCCTCCGCAGGCGGTGGATCGCCCGGGAGGTCGTCGGATGCGTCGGTCATCGGCTCAGACCTCGAGAAGCTCGGCCTCTTTGCGCTTGAGCGCGTCGTCGATCGCGTCGACGTGGGCACGCGTCAGCGCATCGAGCTCCTTCTCGGCACGGGCGAGCTCGTCCTCGCCGATGTCGCTCTTGAGGCTGTCCAGGTCGTCCTTGGTCTTGCGGCGGATGCCGCGCACGTGGACCTTTGCATCCTCGCCCTTGCCGCGCACGATCTTGACGAATTCCCGGCGGCGCTCCTCGGTCAGCTCGGGAAGCGTGACGCGGATGAGGTTGCCGTCGTTGGTCGGGTTCGCACCCAGGTTCGGGGTGTCGCGGATGGCCTGCTCGATGGCCTTGAGTGCCGACTTGTCGTAGGGCGTGACCACCAGCGTGCGCGCCTCCGGATTGTTCAGCGACGCGAGCTGCGCGAGCGGAGTCGGGGTGCCGTAGTAGTCGACGAGGATCTTCTGGAACAGCTGGGGGTTCGCGCGACCCGTCCGAACGGTCGCGAAGTCGTCCTTCGCGCCTTCGACAGCACGATCCATGCGCGCGCCCGCATCGGCCAAGACGTCCGCGATCACAGTGACTCCCATCGGTAGATCCAGAGCCCTCAGTCTAATGGCCAGGACCCGTCGAACACGGTGTACCGGCCGCGCCCGGACGTCGCCGTCCGCGGGCGTCAGGCGGTGACGAGCGTCCCGATCGGTTCGCCGAGAAGGGCCCGGGTCACGTTGCCGGACGGCTCCATCCCGAACACGCGCATGTCCATGCGGTTGTCCATGCAGAGGCTGAAGGCGGTCGAGTCGACGACCTTCAGCCCGCGCTGCAGCGCATCGAGGTAGGTGATGCGATCGATCTTCGTGGCGTTGGCGTCCTTGTGGGGATCGGCCGTGTAGACGCCGTCGACGCCGTTCTTGGCGACGAGCACCTCGGATGCGCCGATCTCGAGGGCGCGTTGCGCCGCCACGGTGTCGGTCGAGAAGTACGGGAGCCCCGCACCGGCGCCGAAGATGACGACGCGCCCCTTCTCCATGTGACGCACCGCGCGACGGGGGATGTAGGGCTCGGCGACCTGGGTCATCGAGATCGCCGACTGGACCCTGGTCGCCGCCCCGGCCTGCTCGAGGAAGTCCTGGAGGGCCAGCGCGTTCATGACCGTGCCGAGCATGCCCATGTAATCGGCGCGCCCTCGGTCCATGCCGCGCTGGCTCAGCTCGGCGCCACGGAAGAAGTTGCCGCCACCCACGACGACGGCGATCTCGACGCGGTCGACTGCCTCGGCGATCTCACGGGCGATCTCGCTCACGACGTCGGGGTTGACTCCGAGCTGTCCCCCTCCGAACGCTTCGCCCGAGAGCTTCAGCAGGACGCGCCGGGTTCCGGTCGCTTCATCGATCACGTGGGGTCCTCTCGTCGCATACAAACTATCCCAGCGGATCGCAGGAGCCGATCCCCGGACATGGGAGAAGGCCCGCATCGAAGATGATGCGGGCCTTCTTCGGGACGTTACGCGCCGACCTTGAAGCGGGCGAAGCCCGTCAGGGTGAGCCCGGCGTCCTTGGCCACCTGCGCGACGGACTGCTTGTTGTCCTTCGCGTAGTCCTGGTCCAGGAGCGAGACCTGCTTGAAGAACGCGTTGACACGCCCCTCGACGATCTTCGGCAGCGCCGCCTCGGGCTTGCCCTCCTGGCGGGAGATCTCGGTGACGATCTCGCGCTCCTTGTCGACCTCGGCCGCGGGGACCTCGTCGCGCGACAGGTACGTCGGGTTGGCGAAGGAGATGTGCTGCGCGATGCTGCGAGCGGTCTCGGCGTCCTCGCCCGTGTAGGCGAGCACGACGCCGACCTGCGGGGGCAGGTCCTTGCTGGTCTTGTGGAGGTAGATCTCGAACTTGTCGCCGGTCAGCGTGCGCACGCGGCGCAGCTCGACCTTCTCGCCGATGATCGCAGCCTCGTCCGAGATGAGGCTCTCGACGGTGCTCGCACCGGCCGGCGCCGCCAGGGCGGCTTCGACCGAGTCGGCGGATACTGCGGCCGCGGCATCCGCGACCTTGTCGGCCAGTGCGATGAAGCGGTCGTTCTTCGCGACGAAGTCGGTCTCGCAGGCGAGCTCGACGAGGGTGACCTTGCCGTTCAGCTCGCGAGCCACGACCAGGCCCTCGCTCGTGGAGCGGTCGGCCCGCTTCGCGTTGCCCTTCGCGCCCTTCAGACGCAGGATCTCGACGGCCTTCTCGACGTCTCCGTCAGCCTCTTCGAGTGCCTTCTTGGTGTCGACCATGCCGGTTCCGAGCTGCTCGCGCAGCGCCTTGATGTCGGCGATCGTGAAGTTTGCCATTATCGGCGGCTCCTTGATTGTGGTGAGTTCAGGGGGATGCCTCGGCGGGGTCGCACAGAACGACCCCGCCGAGCGCGCCTTGCGGCGGGATGATCTACTTCTCGGCGGCCTCGACGTCGGCGACGGCCTCGGCGACCAGTTCCTCGGCGATCTCTTCGGCGGCGACGGCCTCGGCTGCGAGCTCCTCGGCGACGGCCTCCGCGACCACTGCCTCCTCGGCGAGCTCCTCAGCGGCGGCCTCGTCACCGGCGGCCTCGGCCTCGACGGCCTCTACCGCGAGCTCCACGGCCACGGCCTCGGCGATGACCGCCTCGGCGGCGAGCTCCTCAGCGACCTCTTCGACGGCCACGGCTTCGGCGACCTCTTCGGCGGCACTCTGCTCGAGCAGTTCGCGCTCCCAGTCGGCCAGCGGCTCTGCGGCCTCAGCCGACTCGTCGGTCGGGTTGTGGCGCTGGATGAGGCCCTCGGCCGCGGCGTCGGCGATGATGCGGGTGAGCAGGCCCACCGAGCGGATCGCGTCGTCGTTGCCGGGGATCGGGTACTGGAACTCGTCCGGGTCGGCGTTCGTGTCGAGGATGCCGATGATCGGGATGCCGAGCTTGGTGGCCTCGTTGACCGCGAGGTGCTCGCGCTTGGCGTCGACGACCCAGATCGCCGAAGGGGTCTTCGACATGTTGCGGATTCCGCCGAGCGACTTGTGCAGCTTGTCGAGCTCGCGCTTCTTCAGCAGCAGCTCCTTCTTGGTGAAGCCGCTGTCCGCCGGGTTCTCGTAGTCGAGCTCCTCGAGCTCCTTCATGCGCGCGAGGCGCTTGGAGACGGTCTGGAAGTTGGTGAGGAGGCCACCGAGCCAGCGCTGGTTCACGTAGGGCTGGCCGACGCGGGTCGCCTGCTCGGCGATGATCTCCTGGGCCTGCTTCTTCGTGCCGACGAACAGGACGGTGCCGCCGTGGGCGACGGTCTCCTTGACGAACTCGTACGCCTTGTCGATGTACGTCAGCGACTGCTGCAGGTCGATGATGTGGATGCCGCTGCGCTCGGTGAGGATGAAGCGCTTGACTTTCGGGTTCCACCGGCGGGTCTGGTGTCCGAAGTGGACGCCGCTGTCCAGCAGCTGGCGAATGGTGACGACGGCCATGGCCGTTCTCCTGTTCTCGACGCTCGGAAGCGCCGCTTGCGGTTGTGTTTCGCTCGACCGATCGGTCGGCGGGCCTGGTGCCCGGCGCACTCCCGCTCCAGAGCGGATTCGCTCTGTGAGACCGGTGGGGGTGGATGCCGCGCGTTCGCGAACCGGAGTCCGCGTTCGCGCTGTGGGCACGCGTATTCACCCCGACGAGCGGGGTGTGCATCAAGTGTACCAGCAGCCCCTCCTCCCCAGCGTCCATGCCGGCGCCCGCTGTCCCGGGCCTGAGGCGGGGAGGCCGTCGTTCGTCTCGCCGCGGCGATGCTGGACGGATGCTGCGGCATCCACGGTCCTCCCGTCCCGCGCTGCGGCGCGCGGGAGTGCTGTGCGCCGTGGTGCTGGCGCTGCTGGTCGCCGCGTCCCCGACTCCCGCCGGCGCGAGCGGTGCTGCGGAACTGGATCGGATGCCTGCAGGCGTCGATCTCGCATCGCTCGGGTGGGTGTGGCCCGCGGAGTCGTTCCGGCTGTCCCGCCCCTTCGTCGCTCCGGCGCACGAGTACGGCCCCGGCCATCGCGGAATCGATGTCGAGCTGCTCGGCGGCAGTGCAGTGCGCGCTCCGGCGGACGGCGTCGTCGCGTTCGCCGGGCCGGTCGCCGGGCGGGGCATCCTCACGATCGATCACGGGAACGGCCTGGTCACCACTTTCGAGCCTGTGCAGACGACGCTCACTCCGGGCACGCAGGTGCAGGCCGCAGAGGACGTCGCGACGCTCGCACTGGGGGGCCATGCGCGACCGGGCGACCTTCACTTCGGGGTGCGGCTCGAGGGCGAGTACATCAATCCGCTCCTGCTGCTCGGCGGCGTTCCGCGAGCGGTGCTGCTCCCCTGCTGCGAGTGACCGCAGGGATCATCGGGCGCGTGGACGCCCGGATTCAGGCCCGCGGATGCGCGAGCCGGTAGGTGGCCGCAAGACGCTCGGACGAGACGTGGGTGTAGATCTGCGTCGTGCCGAGGCTCGCGTGGCCGAGCAGCTCCTGCACCGCACGCAGGTCCGCGCCGCCGTCGAGGAGGTGTGTCGCCGCGGAGTGCCGCAGGGCGTGTGGTCCGACCGCGGTCGTGCCGAGCACGCCGCCGAGCTCGCGCGCGACGACGTCGTAGACGGCGCGCGGCGTGATGCGGGCACCCCGCGCCCCGAAGAACACGGCCGGTCCGGCTTCCTTCTGGGCGCGCTGGACGAGTCCGGGCCGGCCACGCGTGAGGTACGACGCGATCGCCCGCCGAGCCGGAACGCCGAACGGGACGACGCGCTCCTTCGAGCCCTTGCCGAGGACGCGGACTGTCGCGCGGTCGAGGTCGACGTCGTCTCGATCGAGTCCGGTCAGCTCCGAGACGCGCACCGCCGAGCCGTAGAGCAGCTCGAGCATCGCGTGATCGCGCAGGTCGACCGGATCGCCGGCTGCGGCACGTTCGGCCATGCGGTCGAGCAGGCCCTGCACGCTGTCCGCCGTCGCCACCCTCGGCAGGGTGCGCCCGCGCTTGGGCGCGACCAGCCGCAGACTCGGATCGGTCGAGATCAATCCCTCTTCGGCGGCCCACCCGAAGAACCCTCGTGCCGCGGCCGTGCGCCGCGCCAATGTCGAGCGCGCATCGCCGCGCTGCGTCGCCCGCCACAGCCATTCCCGCAGCGCTTCGAGATCGACGTCGGAGAGTTCGGCACCAGGCACGGTCGCCGACAGGTCGCGCAGGTCGGCGCGATACGCGCGGACGGTCGCGGGAGACAGCCGGCGCACGCGTTCGAGCTGCACCGCGTATGCCTCTGCCGCCCGGTCCACCTGCATGGCTCAAGCATGCCCTCTGACTCCCCTTCACGGGCGGCGGCTCACGGAGGATCAGCCCGCCGCGACCCCGGATCGCCCGCGTCGCCAGCCGCTGTCGCCACGCTCCGCCGCGCCCTCCAGGGCGAGGAGTCCGAGTATCGCGTCGACGTCGGCGACCGCCAGTCCGGACCGTCGCGCGATGTCGGACGGGTCCCGCCATGCGCGGAAGCTCATGGCGTCTTTTACCCGCGTCGTGTCGTCGGTGCGCCCTTCGTCCCTGATGTCGTCGGGCATGTCGAAGAGGGTCGCCGGCACGGCTCCGACCAGTTCGAGCACGTCGTCGGCGTTGGTGATGCACCGCGCGTCGAAGTCGCGCAGCAGGCGGTGGCAGCCGGTCGAGGCCGCGCTGGTGACAGGGCCCGGAACCGCGCCGAGTGGTCGCGCCAGGGCGGCCGCATGGCCGGCCGTGTTGAGTGAGCCGCTGCGCCACCCCGCTTCGACGACGACGGTCGCGTCCGCGAGCGCGGCGATGAGTCGATTCCGCTGAAGGAATCTCCATTTGGTCGGCGCCGACCCGCACGGGACCTCGCTGACGACCGCGCCGGAGGCCGCGATCCTGGCGATCAGGTCGGAGTGTCCCGCCGGATACGGCCGCTCGACGCCGCCCGCGAGCAGCGCGATCGTCGTGCCACCCGCCGACAGCGCCGCACGATGGGCCGCGCCGTCGATGCCGTACGCGGCACCCGAGACGATCGCCACTCCCCTGGCGACCAGTTCAGCGGCGAGTTCCATGCTGACGTGTTCGCCGTAGCTCGTCGCCGCCCGCGCCCCGACCAATGCCACAGACGGCGCGAGCCGGCGGAGGGTCGTGACATCTCCACGGACCCAGAGCAGCAGCGGTGCGTGTTCGCCGAGATCCGACAGGGTGGCGGGCCACTCGGGGTCCTCGGGTGTGATGAGCGAGACTCCGCTGCGACGCGCGATCTCCAGGGCCTCGCGCACGCGAGCCACGTCGAGTCGGGGCCGCCAGCGCGCCAGCGCGTCCTTCCACTGGGCGGGCGAGATTCCTGCCGCGTCCCGAGCCGCTCCGTCGCGTCCGCCCCCGATCGCCTCGGCGAGAGCGTCCTCGCAGCCCAGTGCCGCGATGAGGCGTCCGGCCACTCCATCCCCCGGTTCGATCAGGCAGCTCCACGTATGCGTCGCGTACAGCCGGCGCGCACGGTCACGGTCGAAGTGCCCGTGCACGAGCGGCGCCAGTGCGGCACGAGCCACGTCGGCAGGGGGCAGGTAGTCCTTCATGTCGTGATGCCTTTCTTCATGAACAGGGCGCGTCCGATGTCGTGCACGGTCGGACTCGGGCGAGCGGCGAGATCGCTGAGCGTCCAGGCGACCCGCAGCACCCGGTCGTATCCGCGCAGGGTCAACGACCCGCGGTGCAGGGCCGCGTCGATCGGGCGGCGAACCACCGGGGGGAGGGCGAGCGGTCCGTCGCGGAGCCACGGACCGGACACCCGGGCGTTCACGCGCCACGGCGTCGCGCGCAGTCGGCGGGCTGCCCGAGCCCGAGCCTCCGCGACCCGTGCGGCCGCGGCATCCGTGGTCACGATGTCTGCGGTGAGGTCGGCGGCGTTCGCGACCGAGACGCGCGCGAGGCCCAGTTCGATGTCCACACGGTCCAGGAGCGGCCCCGAGAGGCGCCCCAGATAGCGCCGGATCGCCATCGGCGGGCAGACGCAGCTGCCCCCGCGCACGCCGTGGTTCCCGCACGGACACGGGTTGGTGGCCAGCATCAGCTGGAACGACGCGGGGAAGGATGCGGTCACCCCGGCGCGATGGATCGTGATCGTCCCGGTCTCGAGCGGCTGCCGCAGGGCGTCGAGCACGCTCGGTGCGAACTCGCCGACCTCATCGAGGAAGAGGATGCCGTGTGTCGCCCGCGCGATCGCACCCGGTCGGACGACGCGGGAGCCGCCGCCGACGAGCGACGCGATGCTCGCACTGTGGTGCGGCGCCTCCAGCGGCGGCCGGCGCTGGAGCGAGCCGATCGAGTCGCCCGCGAGTGATCGGATGGCGGCCACCTCGAGTGCGGCCGCGTCGTCGAGTTCGGGGAGGATTCCGGGCAGCCGACTGGCGAGCATGGTCTTGCCGGCGCCCGGCGGACCGCTCATCAGCATGTGATGGCCGCCGGCGGCGGCCGCGATGAGCGCCTCGACCGCATCGCGCTGGCCGATCACCTCGGCGAGGTCGGCGATCGGACGCTCCTGGCCGACGGTCGCCGGTGCGGGCACGGGGTCGAGCGGGCGGTCTTCGACGTCCGCCCCGTGGAAACGGGCCACGTCGGCGAGCGAGACCGCGCCGATCACGTCGATGCCTTCGACGAGGGAGGCTTCGGGCGCATTCGCGTGAGGGACGATCACCCGGCCGATCCCCTCCCTCGCCGCGGCGATCACCGCAGGCAGCACGCCGGGGACCGGGCGCAGCCTGCCGTCGAGGCCGAGCTCTCCGATGTGCACGGTCTGGGCGATGGATGCGGCATCCATCCGCCCCTCGGTGGCAAGTGCCGCGATCGCGATCGCGACATCGAACGCCGAGCCGTGCTTGGGCACGCTCGCGGGCGAGAGATTGACGGTGAGGCGGCGACGCGGAAGCTCGAGACCGCAATTCGCGCTGGCGTTGTGCACGCGTTGAACGGCTTCACCGAGCGCCTTGTCGGGCAGGCCGATGATCCGGAACTCCGGCTGCTGGTTGGACAGATCCGCCTCGACCTCGACGAGCGAGCCGTCCAAGCCGCTCAGCGCTATCGCCCACGTGCGCGCGGTGGTCATCGGGCACGGCCCCTCACCGCAGATCCTCGAGATGCTCGAGAGCCCCATTGGCCGGATCCGCCCCGATGATCGCGATCGCATCCAGGCGCAGCCGACGACCCTGCGCAACCTCGGGGTGAGCGGCGATCCAGGCGAACGCGAGCCGCCACAGCCGCTGCCGTTTGCGAGCGTCGATCGCCTCGAAGGGATGACCGAAGCCCTCGCCGCGACGCGTCTTGACCTCGACGACGACGAGGTCGGTGCGTCGGATCGCGACGAGGTCTATCTCGCCGTCGCGGATGCGCCAGTTCCGATCCACGACGGTGTAGCCGCACGACTCCAGATGACGGGCGGCGCGCTCCTCGCCGGCCCGCCCGAGAACATCCTTCGCTGCCATGAAGGCATCGTCGCGCGGGCGTCCGAGCGCGCCGCGTCCGTCACCGGTGTGCGTGGACAGTCGCCCAGCGGCACGGTCTGGGGAGGAACGGTCGACGCGCGTGCGGTGCGGCGCGACTCTAGTATGGAGAGACCATGGATGACGAAGTCTTCGAGGACTACGACCGCGAACTGGAGCTCGCCCTCTACCGCGAGTACCGCGACGTCGTTTCGCAGTTCCAGTACGTGATCGAGACCGAGCGCAGGTTCTACCTCGCGAACGAGGTGAACGTCGTGCGGCGGGACACGGAGCACGACTTCTACTTCGAGATCACCATGACCGATGTCTGGGTCTGGGACATCTATCGTGCCGACCGCTTCGTCAAGTCCGTCCGTGTACTCACGTTCAAGGACGTCAACGTGGAGGAGCTTTCGCGCCGCGACTTCCACCTTCCCGAAGAGCTGTCACTCGACTCCTGAGGGACGCGGGATCGCGCGCAACGGTCAGAAGAGCGTGGGCGACCCGATGAACGACCACGAGGCGCGATGGTGCCGGCTGATCCCGTGCTCGAGGATCGCATCACGATGGTCGGGACTCGCGTAGCCCTTGTTGCGCGCCCAGTTGTACGCCGGCAGCTCATCATGGAGCTCGGTCATGAGCGCGTCACGCGCCACCTTCGCGATGACGGATGCAGCAGCCGCGCTCGCGCAGTCGCGGTCGGCCTTGATCACGGGGCGCACGTTCAGTCCGGTCCCGCCCGCCGGGGTGATGTAGTCGTAGTTTCCGTCCAAGACGACGATCGCATCTTCGGGCACCACCCCGTGGGCACGCATATCGGCCAGCGCGCGAATGGTGGCGAGGCCGAGTGCGCGCATGATGCCGACCTGGTCGATCTCCTCCGCACTGGCCCAGCCGACGGCGCTCGCGGACACCCAGGATGCGGCGCGCGCCGCGACCGCCGCCCGATGGTGCTCGGGCACGAGCTTCGAATCGCGCAGGCCCTGGGGCACGCGCTTGCGCGAGCGCGGGGCATCGATCATGACGGCCCCGACGGCGACCGGACCGGCGAGGGCCCCGCGCCCGACCTCGTCGCACGCGATGAGGATCGCGTGCTCGCGCAGCAGGCGCCGTTCGAGCGTGAGGCGGGGCTCGATCACGGTCATTTCGGAGCGGGCTCCGCCGTGGGTTCGGGGACGCCCGCGAAGACGTCATGGTGGAAATCCAGGGCGCCGAAGCGATCGAACGGCCAGGTGATCAGGAACGCCCGCCCCACGACGTTCTCGACCGGAACGAAGCCCTTGCCGGGCTGGTCCTGGTTGTAGCGCGAGTCCTTCGACGAATAGCGGTTGTCGCCCAGCACCCAGAGGCTGTCCTCGGGCACGGTGACGTCGAACGAGTCGGCGGATGCCGCGCTGTCTGCATTCGGGAGCTTGAGGTACTCGTCCTCGTCGATCGGGACGCCGTTCACGGTGATCTGGCCGATCGCGTTGCAGCACACGACGTGATCGCCCGGTGTTCCGATGATCCGCTTCACGAGATGATCGTCGCTGTCCGGCGCGGACAGGCCCACGAGGGACAGCGCCCAGTCGACAGCCTCCACCAGCGGTGAGCGGGGCGGATCGGTGCGGACCGGGAGCCAGCCGCCCGGATCGCGGAACACCACGATGTCGCCGCGCTCGTAGCCGCCGAATCGCGGTGTGATCTCGTCGACGAGGATGCGGTCGTTGACCAGCAGGGTGGTCTCCATCGACCCGGAGGGGATGTAGAAGGATCGCACCAGGAAGGTCTTCACCAGGAACGACACGAGCACCGCGACGAGCACGATGATGATGACGTCGCGCAGGAAGGACAGCCAGCTGCGCCGTCGGTCCCGACCTGCGCTCGCTGCAGCGCGAGGTGAGGGGGCCGGCGCTGCGGGTGCCGTCTGCTCGGTCGTCATTCAGATCCTTCTCACGGGCTCACCGCGCATCAGCGCACCCCTGCTCCAAGGGTCGCACATCCGCACCTGGGAAAACGACGAAACCCCGGGCCGAACGGCACCGGGGTTTCGCGGAAATTGCGTCAGTTGTCGCGCTTCTCCTTGATCTTGGCCTTCTTGCCACGGAGGTTGCGCAGGTAATAGAGCTTCGCGCGGCGGACGTCACCACGGGTGACGACCTCGATGTGGTCGATCACGGGGCTGTGGACGGGGAACGTGCGCTCGACGCCGACCTGGAAGCTGATCTTGCGGACCGTGAAGGTCTCACGAACGCCGTCGCCGGAGCGGCCGATGACGACGCCCTGGAAGACCTGGATGCGCGAGCGGTTGCCCTCGGTGATGTTGACGTGCACCTTGACGGTGTCGCCGGCGCCGAATGCGGGAATGTCGGAACGCAGCGAGGCTGCGTCGACGGAGTCGAGGATCTGCATGATCATTGCTCTCTGCGGCCGCCACAGGTCGACCGCGGTATCAGTGGGAAGTTTCGGTTGCGTCCAAGGCCATCGACATCACGTCTGACAACCGGCTCCCCTGAGGCAGAACCTGGTCAGGACACAAAGATCTATTCTGCCACGGATGCCGCGGCCCGCCAAAACGGCCTCAGGCTGCCGGCGGCTTCTCTGTGATCACGATGACATCGCGCTCGCTCGGCGCCTGTCGGGGCGCCTGCGCGGGGATGTAGCCGATTCCCTCAGTGGTGCGCATGAGGATCGCGGACGGTCTCGCCTCACGCCACAGCTGCACGAGCTCGAGCCAGAACAGCGCGAGACCGACGACGATCGTGAGCACCATCACGGGCGCCCACCATGCCTGGTTGAAGAAGCCGAGCGCGATCGTGAGCCCGTTCCACAGCGTGAAGCCCAGCACGTCCCACCAGGAGACGGCCCGCTCCACCCTCACGGTGCCCCGCGCACGCACCAGGAGCGTGAGGAGGAGCTGCCCGAAGAACACGGACGGTATCGCGATGAACAGCACCCAGAGGAATGCCCACCCACCGGCATTGAAGACGCCCCAGCCCACCAGCAGCCACAGCGGGAGCAGGAACGCGGCCGGGATCAACCAGCTATAGAACGCGCGACGCACCCACATAGCCTCGATCGTACGCCGGTCGCCGTCGGTTGGGACCGTGGGTCCATGCAGGACGAAGCATCCTCACAGACTCCGTATCAGTGAGAATGGGTCAGGACGAAAGGGAACCGGAATGATCGAGTTGCGCACGCCCGCCGAGGTCGAGGCGATGCGGCCTGCCGGGCGATTCGTGGCGGAGGTGCTTGCCACGCTGCGCGACGAGACCAAGGTCGGCACGAACCTGCTTGCGATCGATCGTCGTGCGCACGACCTGATCCGCCGTGCGGGGGCCGAGTCCTGCTACATCGACTACCACCCGTCCTTCGGCGCGCGTCCGTTCGGCAAGGTCATCTGCACGTCCGTGAACGACGCGGTCCTGCATGGCCTCCCCTTCGACTACGCACTCCGGGACGGCGACCTGGTCTCGCTCGATTTCGCGGTGTCGGTGGACGGCTGGGTCGCCGATTCCGCGGTCTCGTTCGTTGTCGGGACGCCCCGCGACGAGGATCTCGCGATCATCGACACGACCGAGCGGGCTCTGGATGCCGCGATCCAGGCGGCGGTCGTGGGTCATCGGATCGGCGACATCTCGCACGCGATCGCGGAGATCGCCCATGCCGACGGATACGAGATCAACACCGACTTCGGCGGACACGGCGTCGGGCGGATCATGCACGGCGATCCGCACGTCCCGAACGACGGCAAGGCCGGGCGCGGCTACCCGCTGCGGGAAGGCCTGGTGCTGGCCCTCGAACCGTGGTTCCTCCAGACCACCGATGAGCTCATCACCGACCCGGACGGCTGGACGCTGCGAAGCGCCGACGGATCACGCGGTGCGCACTCCGAGCACACGATGGCGATCACCGACGATGGCCCGATCGTGCTGACCGACAGGTCCTGGCTCGGAGTGCGCTGACATGACGCCGTTCATGAGCCGTCGATCGCTCCGATGATGTGAACGCGGACGTTGTTCGTGGAGCCGGCGAGGCCGGGAGGGGCACCCGCTGTGACCACGACGACATCGCCGCGCTGCGCGTGATCGGTCCCCAGCAGCACGTCATCGACCGTCCGCATGAGGTCGTCGGTGGTCAGCGCCCGCTCCACGAGGAACGTCTCGACACCCCAGTACAGGGCGCTGCGCGAGCGTGTGGAGGCGAGGTCGGTGAATGCCATGATCGGCACGGGATGCCGCAGCCTCGACATGCGCCGAGCGGAATCGCCCGATTGACTGAAGACGCATACGTACTTCGCCCCGACGAAGTCCGCGATGTTGGCCGCGGCGAGGGTGAGCGCGCCGGCCTGCGTGTGCGGCTTCGTGCCGAGTGCCGGGATCCGCGCGATCCCGTGGTCCTCGGTCGAGGCGATGATCCGGGCCATCGTCTCGACGACGGTGACCGGATGGGCGCCGACACTGGTCTCACCGGAGAGCATGACCGCGTCCGCTCCGTCGAGCACGGCGTTGGCGACATCCGAGGTCTCGGCCCGGGTGGGCACATGATTGTCGATCATCGACTCGAGCATCTGCGTCGCCACGATCACGGGCTTGGCCCACCTGCGCGACAGTTCGACCGCGCGCTTCTGCACGATCGGGACCATCTCCAGCGGCAGCTCGACCCCCAGGTCGCCGCGCGCCACCATCACTCCGTCGAACGCGTCGATGATCTCCTGCAGGACCTCGATCGCCTCCGGTTTCTCGACCTTCGCGATGAGGGGCACGCGCACGCCCTCCTCGGCCATGATCACGCGCGCTCGCTGGGCATCCTTGGGCGACCGCACGAACGACAGCGCGACGAGGTCCACGCCCAGCCGCAGCGCCCAGCGCAGATCGTCCTCGTCCTTGGCGCTGAGCGCGGCTGCGGTGAGGGCGACGCCCGGGAGGTTCAGGCCCTTGTTGTTGGAAACCTTGCCGCCGACGACGACCTCGGTCCGCACGCGCACGCCATCGGTGTCGATCACCCGCAGGCGGACCTTGCCGTCGTCGACCAGGATCGGATCGCCCGGCGACACGTCCTTCACAAGCTGAGGGAAGGTGGTGCCGACGATCTCCTTCGTGCCGGCGACGTCCTCGGCCGTGATCGTGAAGATGTCACCCGCTTCGAGCAGGTGCGGTCCGTCGTCGAATCGTCCGAGGCGGATCTTGGGACCCTGCAGGTCGGCGAGGATGCCCACCGCACGCCCGGTCGAGTCGCTCGCACGGCGGACGTTGGCGTACGCGAGTTCGTGGACCGATCTCTCACCGTGGCTCAGGTTGAGTCTGGCCACGTCGAGCCCGGCGGCCACCAGCTGCTCGATCGTCTCGTAGGTCGACGTCGCAGGCCCGAGGGTGGCGACGATCTTGGCACGGCGCATGCTCACTCCCTCGCGATCGACTCCGGGGCCGATCGCTGTGCACCCAGTGTCGCGCACCCGGCGGGCGGATGGGTTTCAGAGTCGTAACGCCGGGTACCGGCGGAGGTTCTCACAACGGTCTTCACACCCGGGTGAAATCCAGGAGACGCAGAGTTCACACGCGGCACGACCTCGCGAAATGCGGAATCCGTAGCTTCTGAGTCACAGGCTCCACTTCACTTGCGACTCCCTTGGAGATCACGATGACCGAAGCGACACTCACAGCACCCGTGCCGGGCGACGCCGCCGACACCGCGGTCGATGCTCCCGCGGCTCGGGGCGCGACCGGCATCGTCCACCGCCGCGGGCGCTGGATCGACGGCTGGGATCCGGAGGAATCCGAGCAGTGGGAGGCTTCGGGGCGCACGATCGCGAAGCGCAACCTCGTCTGGTCGATCTTCGCCGAGTTCCTCGGATTCGTGATCTGGCAGCTGTGGAGCATCGTCGCGGTGATGCTGCCGCTGGCCGGATTCGCCCTGGACAGCAGTCAGATCTTCTGGCTCATCTCGATCCCGAGCCTCGTCGGCGCGACACTGCGGATTCCGTACTCCTTCCTCGTTCCGATCTTCGGCGGCCGGAACTGGACCATCATCTCTGCGGGCCTTCTGCTCATCCCCGCGATCGCGATGGCGGTGTGCGTCGGCAACCCCGAGACGCCGTTCCCGGTGCTGCTCGTCGTTGCGGCGCTGGCCGGCTTCGGCGGCGGCAACTTCGCCAGCTCGATGTCGAACATCACGTACTTCTACCCGCAGCGCGAGAAGGGCTGGGCCCTCGGCCTCAATGCCGCCGGAGGCAACCTGGGTGCCTCCGTCGCGCAGTTCGTCGTTCCGATCGTGGTCACGATCGGTGCGGGCGTCGCGGTCAATCTGCCCCTCGCCGGCTGGATCTGGGTCCCCCTGATCGTCGTCGCGATGGCGGGCGCCGCGTCGCGGATGAACAACATCTCGTCGGCCAAGGCGGATTTCTCCGGATCAGCCGCGGCGCTGCGGGAGCCCCACCTCTGGGTGCTGGCACTGCTCTACATCGGCACCTTCGGATCGTTCATCGGCTTCGCGAGCGTCTTCCCCAAGCTCATCGCCGACCAGTTCCCGGCGTTCTCCGGCATCGCGGTGGGGACGGCATCCGTCTCCCTGGCATTCCTCGGCGCGCTCGTCGGCTCGCTCGCCCGTCCGATCGGTGGGCGCCTGGCCGACCGCTTCGGCGGCGCACGGGTGACGATCGGGGTGTTCGCCGCCATGGCGGTCATGACCCTGGCCGTGATGGCGGTGATCCCGACCGGGCAGTTCTGGCTGTTCCTCGGCTGCTTCCTGCTGCTGTTCGCCGCCGCGGGGGCGGGCAACGGCTCCACGTACCGGATGGTGCCGGTCGTGTTCGCACTTCGGGGCGACGGCGACGCGGCCACCGGCGGAGATGTGTCCTCCAAGCGGAAGGCCGCCGCGGCTCTGGGGCTCATCTCGGCCATCGGTGCCTACGGCGGGTTCCTGATCCCGCAGGCGCTCAACCTGTCGAAGCTCGGCACGGGCAGCTACACGGGGGCCTTCCTCGTCTTCGTCCTCGCCTACATCGCCCTGCTGGTCCTCACGGCCGCGGTCTACGGCCGCGCGCGGAGCGACGGATTCCGGATCTGACGCCGATGGCATCGACGATCACCGGGGTCGCGGCATCCACCGACACCCACTGCCCGTATTGCGCGCTCCAGTGCGCGATGACGCTGACGCGGGCAGCGGGGGCGGCGGAGGGCGCGGCCCCCGTGGTCGTGTCCGGACGCGACTTCCCGACGAACCGCGGGGGGCTCTGCAAGAAGGGCTGGACCTCGGCGGAGCTGCTGCGCTCCCCGGATCGCCTCACCGCGCCGCTCGTGCGCGGCGGGGACGGCCTGCTGCACGAGACGCGGTGGGATGACGCACTCGATCTCATCGCCGATCGGTTGCGGTCGATCCGTGATCGGCACGGCGCGGATGCCGTCGCGGTCTTCGGCGGCGGAGGGCTCACGAACGAGAAGGCGTACCAGCTGGGCAAGTTCGCCCGTCTCGCGCTCGGAACGAGCCGCATCGACTACAACGGGCGGTTCTGCATGTCATCGGCAGCGGCTGCCGGCAATCGCGCCTTCGGCATCGATCGCGGGATGCCGTTCCCGCTTGCGGACCTGGACGCGGCATCCACCGTGCTCCTTCTCGGCACCAACGTCGCCGCGACCATGCCGCCGTTCATCGGCCACCTCGCCGGAGCGCAGGACGCCGGCGGGCTGATCGTCGTGGACCCTCGCCGCACGGCGACCGCCCGGCTCACCGACGAGGCGCGCGGCATCCACCTGCAGCCGACGCCCGGCACCGACCTCGCCCTCCTCCTCGGCATCACGCACGTCGTGATCGCCGAAGGACTGACGGATGCCGACTACCTCGCCGGCCGGACGAATGGCTTCGACGACCTGCGACGCACAGTGAGCGGATGGTGGCCCGAGCGGGTCCAGGCGGTGACCGGCGTTCCCGCGAGCACGATCCGCACGGTCGCGCGGAGACTGGGCGCAGGCGGCGGCGTGTACATCCTGACGGGCCGCGGCGTGGAGCAGCACGTGGACGGCACGGACACCGCGACTGCGGCGATCAACCTCGCGCTCGCTCTCGGACTGCCGGGTCGACCGGACTCCGGCTACGGCACCCTCACCGGTCAGGGGAACGGACAGGGCGGGCGCGAACACGGCCAGAAGTGCGATCAACTGCCCGGCTACCGCAAGATCACCGATCCCGCCGCCCGCGCCCACGTCGCGGACGTGTGGGGCGTCGACCCGGCCGTCATCCCGGGCCCCGGCATCCCCGCCGTGGAGCTCCTGCAGGCGCTCGGCACCGACGCGGGACCCCGTGCGCTCCTCGTGCACGGATCGAACGTCGTGGTGTCGGCGCCGAACGCCTCCGCGGTCCGCGAGGGCCTGGCACGGCTCGAGCTGCTCGTGGTGTCGGACTTCTTCCTCTCCGAGACTGCCGCCATGGCCGATGTCATCCTGCCCGTCCCGCAATGGGCCGAGGAGGAGGGCACGATGACGAACCTGGAGGGTCGGGTGATCCGACGTCGCCGCGCCATGAGTCCGCCGGACGAGGTGCGCGACGAGCTGTGGATCCTGGCCGAGCTCGCACGGCGTCTCGACGCTCCCGGAACCTACTCGGTCGACGCGCGCGAGGTCTTCGACGAACTGCGCAGGGCATCTGCCGGCGGTGTCGCCGACTATTCGGGCATCGACGACGCCCTGCTCGATGCCGGGGCCCCGGTCCACTGGCCTTGCCCGGTCGGCTCGCTCGGCACGCCGCGGCTGTTCCAGGACGGCTTCGGGCACGCCGATGGACGGGCGCGGATCGTCCCGGTCACGCCGGCGACGATCGATGCACGCCTTCCGCGAAGCGGCGAGCTGACGCTCATCACGGGGCGGCTGCTCGAGCATTACCAGAGCGGCGCGCAGACCCGGCGTGTGCCCGAGTTGGCGGCCGCGCACCCCGAAGTCACGGTCACGCTCCATCCAGCTGCGGCCGAACGCCACGGAATCACCGAGGGCGACACCGTGGAGCTGTCGAACGACTTCGGCGTCGTCCGGGCCGGCGCGACGATCTCGCGTGACGTCCGCCCCGGCGATGTCTTCGTCCCCTTCCACTTCCCCGGCGACGGCACTGCGAACCTCCTGACCTCCGACGCCGTCGATCCGATCTCTGCGATGCCCGAGTTCAAGACCGGCGCCGTTCGGGTGCGCCGGGTGGCGGAGACGGTCGTCGCATGACCGACTCCGCGCTCCGCGTGCTCGTCGTCGGCTACGGGCCGGTCGGCGCGCGCTTCGCGGAGGCCCTTCTGCCCGCCGTCCGGGCCGGCCGGATCGCCCTGACCGTGGTCGGGGCCGAGCAGAGCGATGCCTACAACCGCGTGCTCGTGGCCGAATACGCCGTCGGCAGGATGGAGCGCGATTCCCTCACCATCGCCGATCGGCTGGCTGTCGAGCGTGCCGGCGGCCACGTCATCACCGGCGTGTCCGTCGTCGAACTCGATCGAACAGCCCAGGTGGCCGTGCTGAGCGATGGGCAGCGGATCCCCTTCGACCGCGTGGTGCTCGCCACCGGATCGCGCGCGAATGTGCCGACGCTCGACGGCGTTCCGCGCGGCGCCCACCGCCCGGCCGGCACCGACGACGCGCTTCCCGACGGCGTCACCGCGCTGCGGGATCTCGACGATGCGGCGCGCATCAGGGATGCCGTCCGCTCGGGCCGGCGCATCGTGGTGCTCGGCGCGGGTGTGCTCGGACTCGAGTTCGCACTTGCGGCGGCGCACGCGGGTGCCGACGTCGCCGTCGTGCATCACGGCCCGCACCCCATGCCGCGCAACCTCGACCGGGGCGCAGGATCGGTGCTGCGGCGGGCGGTCCGCAGGACGGGAGTGACGATCTTCGCGCACAGCCGCGCGGAGACGGTGCTGTTCCACACCGCCGAAGACGGCCGCCAGGCGTTCGACCGCGTGATCACCGCGGACGGCAAGGACATCGCCGGCGACATGCTGGTGCTCTCGTGCGGTGTCTCACCGCGCGCCGAGCTCGCCGAGGCGTCCGGTCTGCGTGCCTCGTTCGGCGTCGTCGTCGATCGGGGCCTGCGCAGCTGGACCGATCCGTCGGTGTTCGCGATCGGAGACTGCGCGCACATCGCCGATGCCGCAGAACCGGATTCCTCCGCGCGGATCGCCGGAGCGCCGAGCGGCCTGATCGGGCCGGGATGGCGCCAAGCGGACTGGCTGGCCGCGCGCTTCCTCGCGGGAACCGAGACCGCGGGCGGCGACGCCCTCCCCGCGGAACGCGACCCGCTGGTGATGCTCAAGGCCGAGCACGTCGATGTGGTCGCCGCGGGAGATGTCAGCGCCGATCCCTGGGATGACGACCCCGATGGGCGCCAAGTGGCGCAGTGGGCCGACCCCGAGCATGGTCGCTACACGAAGATGGTGTCCGCGGGCGGCATCCTGACCGGTTTCGTGTGCGTCGGGATGCCGCGCACCGCTGCCGAGCTGACGCTGCTGTACGAACGCGGCGACGAGCTTCCGGCCGACCGTTCGCTGCTGCTGCGATTCGACGGCCCCGATTTCGATCCCGACGCCGGATCGGCATCCCTCTCCCCGCACGCGACGGTGTGCTGGTGCAACGGCGTGAGCGTGCAGCAGATCGATGACTCGATCGCGGCCGGCAACGACACGGTCGAGTGCGTCGGGCGCGACACGCGTGCCGGAACCGGATGCGGAGGCTGTCGCACCCGGATCTCCGACATGCTCGCCCGCCACGCGGTGGAGCCGGCGTGAGATCTCACAACTGCCGCCGCCTCTCGGTGAGACGGATGTTCCCCGACCGAAACGACGCCCGCCCCACCCCCGAAACCTCGCCTCCGTAGCGTCGACCACACCACCGCTTCCCGCCCGCCCGCAGAGAGCCGATCGCCTCACCCAGACCGCGACGACAGGAGATCCCGTGCCTCGCACCTCGAAGAGAACGGATGCCGCGGCATCCGCGTCCGATCCGCACGTCGTCGTCGTCGGCGCGGGGATGGTCGCACACCGCTTCGTGGAGAGCCTGCGCAGCCGCGACCCCGAGGGCGCCTGGCACGTCACGGTGATCGGAGAGGAGGATCGCCACCCGTACGACCGGGTCGGTCTCACGTCGTTCTTCGGCGGCGCGAGTGCCGACGACCTCACTCTCGAGCGCTCGATCCTCGACGACGACGACCGGGTCCGCTTCGTGCGCGGTGACGCCGTCGCCCGCATCGACCGGCATGCGCGACGGGTCACCACCGAGAGCGGGCTCAGCGTCGGATGGGACGCCCTGGTGCTGGCGACCGGATCGTACGCCGCCCGGCTGACCGTCGACGGCTTCGACCTGACGGGCTGCTTCGTGTACCGCACCCTCGAGGATGTCGAGCGGATCAGGGCGTTCGTCGACAAGCGCAGCGCCGAGCTCGGACGCCCCCTCCACGGCACGGTGATCGGCGGGGGTCTGCTGGGCCTCGAGGCCGCCGGCGCGATGCAGGGTCTGGATGTGGCATGCACCGTCGTGCAGTCCTCCGACAAGCTCATGTCGGCGCAGCTGGACGAGCGGGGTGCCGACTCGCTGCGTCGGCTGATCGAGGCGCGCGGGATCGCCGTGCGCACCGGCAGCGTCACGACCCGGCTCGACCCCGACGTCCGCGGCAATGTGCGCGGTCTGGAGTTCCGGGAGGGCGACTACGCAGAGACCGACGTCGTGATCTTCACGGTCGGCGTCCGCCCTCGCGACCAGCTCGCGCGCGCCTCCGACCTGAATGTGCACCCGCGCGGCGGCGTCATCATCGACGCCCAGTGCACGACCTCCGACCCGCGCATCCTCGCGATCGGCGAGGTCGCGAACTACGACGGGCGCGCGGTCGGCCTCGTCGCCCCGGGCTACGCGATGGCCGAGGTCGCCGCGACACGACTCCTCGGATCCCCGGCGAGCTTCCCCGGCTATGACGACTCGACCAAGCTGAAGCTCAACGGGGTGGACGTCGCGAGCTTCGGCGACGCCTTCGCGCAGACCCCCGGTGCCCTCGATGTCGTCTACGCCGACCCGGTCGCCGGCGTGTACAAGAAGCTCGTGCTCTCCGACGACGCGCAGACGCTGCTCGGCGGCATCCTGGTCGGCGATGCGAGCGCGTATGGGATGCTGCGCCCGCTGCTCGGCGGACCCCTCGGCGCCGATCCTGCGGCGTACCTGATGCCCGAGGGCGCCGGCGACGCCCTCGCGAACGCCGAGCTGCCCGACGAAGCGCTCGTGTGCTCGTGCAACAGTGTCACGGCCGGAACGATCCGCTGCGCCGTGACCGACGACGGCTGCACCGACGTCGCGGGCGTGAAGGCGTGCACGCGCGCCGGTGCGGCCTGCGGCTCGTGCCTGCCTCTCGTGAAGAAGCTGGTCGGCGCCGAACTCGCGCGCACCGGGGCAAGCCTCAGCACCGCGCTCTGCGAGCACTTCACGCACTCCCGCGCTCAGTTGTTCGACGCCGTCCGCGTCTCGGGACTGCGCACCTTCAGTGCGATCATCGAGCGGTTCGGGACGGGGCGAGGATGCGACATCTGCAAGCCCGTCCTCGCCAGCATCCTGTCCTCCCTCGGCCACGGTCATGTGCTCGACGGCGAGAACGCGACCCTGCAGGACACGAACGACCACGTGATGGCGAACATCCAGAAGGACGGCAGCTACTCCGTCGTGCCCCGGATCGCCGGCGGTGAGATCACCCCGGAGGGACTCCTGGTGATCGGGCAGGTCGCGAAGGACTACGGGCTGTACACGAAGATCACCGGCGGCCAGCGGATCGACATGTTCGGCGCTCGTCTCGAGCAGCTGCCGGAGATCTGGAAGCGCCTGGTCGACGCCGGGTTCGAATCGGGCCACGCGTACGGCAAATCGCTGCGCACCGTGAAGTCCTGCGTCGGCTCGACCTGGTGCCGGTACGGCGTGCAGGACTCGGTCGGAATGGCAGTGCAGCTCGAGCTTCGCTACCGGGGCCTGCGCTCACCGCACAAGATCAAGCTCGGTGTCTCCGGGTGCGCCCGCGAGTGCGCCGAGGCGCGCGGCAAGGACGTCGGCGTCATCGCCACGGAGGCCGGCTGGAACATGTACGTCGGCGGCAACGGCGGCTTCACCCCCCGGCACGCTGTGCTGTTCGCGGAGGGGCTCGACGACGCCGGGCTGCTGCGGGCCATCGACCGGTTCCTCATGTACTACATCCGCACCGCCGACCGGCTGCAGCGCACAGCGCCGTGGTTCGAGGAGATGGAGGGCGGCGTAGAGGCGCTTCGCGCAGTGGTCTTCGACGACAGCCTCGGCATCGCGGATGACCTCGATGCGGCGATGGCGCAGCATGTCGAGAACTATGAGGATGAGTGGAAGGCAACGCTGCAGGACCCCGAGAAGCTGCGACGATTCGCATCATTCGTCAACGCGCCGACCACGCCCGACCCGTCGCTGGCCTACACCTCGGAGCGCGGGCAGGTGCGGCCGGTCACCGCCGAGGAGCGTCAGAACCCGCGTGTGCTGATCGCAGGAACCACCCTGGCGGTCCGGCGATGACCGCCCTGCAGAATCTCACGATGGCGGCCGAGCTCCCGCTCGACTCGCCCGCCCCGCCGCGCAGTCCCCTCGCGGTGTGGGTGCGCGTGTGCGCGATCACCGACCTCGAGCCGGAGCGCGGACTCGCCGCCCTGATCGACGGCGAGCAGGTCGCGCTGTTCCGCACGCACGACGATCGCATCCACGCGGTCCAGCAGCTCGATCCGTACAGCGGCGCGCACGTGATGTCGCGAGGGATCGTCGGCACGAAAGGCGACGCGCCGACGGTCGCGTCGCCGATGTACAAGCAGGTCTTCGATCTGCGCACCGGAGCATGCCTGGAGACCCAGGGCAAGGACGAGCACCGCCTGCAGGTGTGGCCGGTCGCGGTGGATGCCGGCGGAGACGTGTTCATCAAATGGAGGGCGGGCTCATGACCACGATGATCGGCATCTCTCTGACCGGCCGACAGGTCGTGATGGTCGGAGGCGGCGAGGTCGCCGCGCGCCGCATCCGCCGTTTCCTGCTCGACGGCGCCGTCGTCCGCGTCGTCGCTCCCGAGCTCGGCGCCACCGCGCGGCGTCTCGTCACAGACCACGACCTCGAGTGGCGAGCCCGCGGTATGGTCCCCGGCGACCTGGATGATGCGTGGCTCGTGCACACGGCCACGGGCGATCCGCGCGTCGACGCGGACGTCGCCGCGCTGTGCGAGGTCCGATGCGTCCTGTGCATCAACGCCGGCGACGGGAGCCACGGCTCGGCCCGTCTCGCAGCGGAGACCCGTTCCGGCGACAGCATCGTCGGCGTCGTGTCGGATGCAGGGGTGGACCCCGGTCGCACTCTGCTGCTGCGGACTGCGATCGCCGAGAAGCTCCGTGAGGGGAGCCTCCCGTTGCGGCGCAGTCGGCCCAGCCCGGTCGGACGAGTGCATCTCGTGGGCGGCGGACCCGGACCGGTCGATCTGATCACCGTGCGCGGCCGTCGCCTGCTCGCCGAGGCCGATGTGGTCGTGACAGATCGGCTCGGCCCGACCGCAGTGATCGACGAGCTCTCCCCAGAGGTCGAGATCGTCGACGTGGGAAAGCGGCCGCAGCACCACCCGGTGCCCCAGGACGAGATCAACGAGCTCCTGATCGACCGCGCGCGTCGCGGTCTGCGCGTCGTCCGGCTCAAGGGCGGTGACCCGTTCGTCTACGGACGGGGAGGCGAAGAGGTCGCCGCCTGCCTGGCCGCGGGTGTGCCGGTCGATGTCGTGCCCGGACTGACGAGCATCGTGTCGGTGCCGCAGGCGGCCGGCATCCCGGTCACGCACCGCGGAACAGCGACCGCGCTCCATGTCGTCAACGGACAGGATGCGCCGACCCAGGCGACCCTCGCCGCCCTGCGGGACCCGCAGACGACGACCGTCGTGCTCATGGGCGTCAGCGCGCTGCCCGGGTTCGCCGATGCCGCGCTCGCAGCAGGTGCGGACCCGACTCTGCCGATGGCGATCGTCGAGAGCGGGCACACCGACCACAGCGCACGACGCACGCCACGCTCGCAACAGCAGTCCTCCACGCGAGTGCCGCCGTGGTGCGCAACCCCGCCGTCATGGTCTTCGGCCACGTCGCCGCCGCCGATCTGCTCCTGCCCGCGCTCGTCCGTGACGCGCCGGGTGACACTACTCTGTGAGCATCGCCAGTCACACCGGTCCCCGCACGGGTGCAGAGCCGTCCGCACCCGCGATCTCTGCCGCCCTCGCCGGCTGCACGATCCTGCTGCCGGTCGATCGGCGCTCCGGCGAGCTCACCGCGGCGCTCGAACGACACGGAGCCGCGGTGCGCCTCGCGCCCGCGCTCACGATCGTCCCGCACATCGACGACGAAGAGCTGATCGCACGCTCGCGGCTGCTGATCGCCGATCCCCCCGACATCGTGGTCGTTACCACGGGCGTCGGATTCCGGGGCTGGATCGAGGCGGTCGACGAGGCGGGACTGCTCGAGGACTTCCTCAGCGCGATCAGTCCGTCACAGATCGTCGCTCGGGGCCCGAAGGCGCGCGGCGCGATCCAGCAGGCCGGCCTGTCGGCGGACTGGGTCGCCGAATCCGAGACGGCCGCCGAGCTCGAGGCCTTCCTGCTCGCAGAGGGCGTCGAGGGCAGGCGCATCGCGGTGCAGCACCACGGCTCGGGAGCCGATGGACTGGATGAGGCGTTCGAAGCGGCCGGCGCCGACGTCGTCAGCCTCACGATCTACCGCTGGGGTCCACCGCCGGACATCGCAGTCGTGCGTCGATCGGTGATCGCCGCATCGGCCGGCGAGTACGACGCGATCCTGTTCACCTCGGCTCCCGGTGCGCAGGAGTGGCTGGGGTCGGCCGAGATCCTGCAGGTGCTGCCTGCCATGCGCGCACAGGCGGACGCCGGGCGACTGCTCATGGCCGCAGTCGGGCCGATCACGGCGGGACCGCTGCGCGCGGCCGGCTTCGATCCGCTGGTGCCCGATCGTGGCCGTCTGGGTTCGCTCGTTCGAGCGGTGGTGACCTACTTCGGCGGCGGCCACGCACCGGGAATCGAGACCTCCGGTGGCCGGCTCGAGCTGCGCAGCGCGGGAATCGTCCTGGACGGTCGTCACCTCCCCGTCTCCCGCGTGGGCCTGGACATCCTCGCCGCCCTCGTGGACGCGAACGGGGCGACGGTCTCCCGGGAAGAACTGCAGGGCGCCCTGCCCCGATCGGTCGCGAACACCCACGCCGTCGAGGTCGCCGTCGCACGCCTTCGCGAGAGCATCGGCGTGCCGGATCTCATCAAGACCGTCGTCAAGCGCGGCTACCGCCTGAACGTCGTCGAAGACGAGGCTCGCTGAGTCGGCGCCCGCCCGCCGGGTCAGTCGACGCGCACGACCGCAGCCGACCGAGCCGGCAGGACCGCGTCGTCGCGGTCCAGGCCGAACTCCGCGTGCGTCGCCACGAGGACGACCGAAGACGGCGGGAGCGGCATCCGGTGCGCGTCATGCGAGAAGTTGACGAGGATCTGGACTGCCCCGCGGCGGAGCCGGAACAGTCGCTGCGCCTCATCGACCTCCGCCTCGAGCGCGCCGAACGCGGGATCGGTGAGGTCGGGAACGTCTCGTCGCAGCCGGATCAGGCCGCGATAGAGCTCGAGGATCCGCGCGTGGATTCCAGAGCCGCGCTCGTCCCAGTCCAGCTTCGACCGCGTGAATGTGGCTAGATCCTGCGGATCGGGCACGACGGAGCGGTCCCAGCCCATCGCGGCGAACTCCGCGATGCGCCCCTCCGCGGTCACGCGTCCGAGCTCCGGTTCGGGATGCGACGTGAAGAACTGCCACGGCGTCGAGGCCGCCCATTCCTCGCCCATGAACAGCATCGGCGTGAACGGCGAGCACACCGTGAGCACGGCGGCGATCGCGAGTCCGCCCTCGTCGAGCGACTGCGAGAGCCGGTCGCCGGCGGCGCGATTGCCGATCTGGTCGTGGTCCTGGCTGAAGGTCACGAGCCGTGTCGTGGGAATGCGGGGATCGATCGGATGCCCGTGCGCTCTGCCCCGGAACGATGACCAGGTTCCGTTGTGGAAGAAGCCTTTCGTGGCGACCTTCGCGAGGGCGGACAGCGGTTCGAAGTCGGCGTAGTAGCCGGTCGTCTCGCCGGAGACCGCGACGTGGAGCGCGTGGTGGTAGTCGTCGCTCCATTGCGCGCCCAGCCCGTAGCCGCCCGCCTCGCGGGCCGTGATGAGGGTTGCGTCGTTGAGGTCGGATTCCGCGATGAGCGTGAGCGGTCGGCCGACGTGGGCACTGAGTGCCTCGGTGTGCTCGGCGAGCTCCTGCAGGATGTGCGGGACAGCGGAGTCCTGCAGGGCGTGCACCGCATCAAGCCGCAGTCCGTCGACGTGATAGTCCCGCATCCACATCATCGCGTTCTCCACGATGTAGCGGCGCACGTCGGCCTCGTCCAGGTCGACGGAGGAGCCCCACGTGTTGCGCTCGGCGTCTCTCAGATACCGGCCGAACTCGGGCAGGTAGTTGCCGCTCGGCCCGAGGTGGTTGTACACCACGTCCTGGATCACGCCGAGCCCGCGTCGGTGGCACTCGTCGACGAACCGCTGGTAGGCGGCCGGACCGCCGTACCCCTCGTGCACGGCGTACCAGAGGACGCCGTCATAGCCCCAGTTGTGCGTGCCGTTGAAAGCGTTGACCGGCAGCAGCTCGACGAACCCGATTCCGAGCTCGACGAGGTCATCGAGCCGCGCGACGGCGGAGTCCAGCGTGCCGTCGGGCGTGAACGTGCCCACGTGCAGCTCGTAGATCACCGACCCCGCGAGCTGACGCCCGGTCCACTCCTCGTCCCGCCACGCGTGCGCGTCCGCATCGAACCAGGCGCTCGGCTCGTGGACGCCGCGCGGCTGGCGACGGGAGCGCGGATCCGGCCGCGGCGACTCGGAGTCGCCGAGCACGAACGCGTACTCGTCGCCGTCGCGCAGGTCGACGGATGCCGTGAACCATCCGGCGTCTGCAGGCGACAGGTCGAGGTCGGCCTTTCCGGGTCGGCGCAGCCGCACCCGATCCGTCCGTGGTGCCCAGACGCGGATCGTCACGAGTCCTCCACTCCCGGTATGAGCAGCGCCACCGGGTACGTTGCGAGCAGATCGGCCAACCGGACCTCGGACCCTTCGAAGCGGCGTCCGGTCAGCGCATCGGTCGTCGGTCCGGGATGCCGCAGCAGCAGTGTCTCGCCCCATCCCCCGCTGTCTGAGAGCCCGACCGGCAGCCGTGTGGCCACCGTCAGCGCGCCGCCGCGGTCGAACGCGACGGCGTGGTCCGAGGCCTCACCGACGACGGTCATCGGCGTGTAGCGGCTGAAGAGCTCAGGCCGGTCGCGGCGCAGGCGCAGAGCGCGGGAGGTGACCAGCAGCTTGGCCGACGCCGAGGAATCGACCGGAGGCAGATCGCCCCGCGCGAACCCGGCGTCGAGGTCAGCGAGCATCCGCCGGCGCTCGTCGAAGTCCACAGGGCGCCGGTTGTCCGGGTCCACGAGCGAGGTCTCCCACAGCTCCGAACCCTGGTACACGTCCGGGACGCCTGGTGCGGTGAGCTGGATGAGTTTGCCGGAGAGCGCGTTGGACCATCCGAAGCGTCGGATCTCGGCGACGAAGTCGGTGATGAGCTTCTGCACCGCGGGATCGTCGGAGACCGCGTCGACGGTCGCGTGCATCCGCGCCTCGAACGCGGCATCCGGGTCCCACCATCCGGTCGCCTCGGCGGCTTCGCGTGCGGCCTTCTCGACGTAGGCGTGCAGGCGCTCCCGCGATGCCGGCCATGCTCCGATCACCGCCTGGTAGAGCAGGCTGTCGAACGGCCCGTGACCGGTCGCCGATCGACCGCGCAGCTCGCCGAGCACTTCGCCCCACCGCAGCGGGATCTCCGACAGCACGCTCAGCCGCGCGCGCACGTCCTCACCGCGCTTCGTGTCGTGGGTCGAGAGCGTCGTCATCGAGTGCGGCCATGATGCCTGCCGCGCCGCCTGCTCGCGATGAAAGCCGTCAACGCTCAGCGAGAAGACCGATGGGTCGGCCCCGACCTCTGTCAGCGAGCCGAGCCTCGTATAGCGGTAGAACGCCGTGTCCTCCACGCCTTTGGCCATGACCGGACCGGTGGTCTGCTGGAAGCGCTTGGCCACCTCGAGTGCAGGGTCGGCGAGGATCGGCACGAGCCGCGAGATCGCGCTCGCCAGGTCCGGACGACGCGCGGATGCCGCCGCCGCGGCCGCGTCGAGGTGCTCCCGACCGGCCGGCAGGTACGAGCGGTAGACGGGGAAGCACGCGAGCAGTTCGGCGAGGGCGTCGAAGGATCCGTCGAGGTGTACGGGAAGCTCCCGGACGAGCCGGGCGATCTCGGCGCGCTGGATCGTGTCGGCGATCATCCGCTTCGTCTCGTGGATGAGATCCTCGTAGGCCGGCCCTGTGCCGCCTCGCAGCTCGGAGTCGAGCGCGTCGAGCGCGGGTTCGCCCGCCGCGTCGATCAGCACGCGGTCGATCCCGGCGAGGGCGTCGTACCCGGTGGTGCCGTCGGTCTCCCACCATGCCGGCAGCTGCTCGCCGTGCTCGAGGATCTTCTCCACCAGCACGTACGCTCCGCCGGTCGCGTGCGAGAGCCGGGCCAGATATCCGCCGGGGTCGATCAGGCCGTCGGGGTGGTCGACCCGCAGCCCGTCAGCGAGTCCCTCCCGAACCCAGCGCAGCACCTCCGCGTGACTCTCTTCGAACACCCACGGGATCTCCACACGCACGCCCGCGAGAGTCGTGACCGCGAAGAACCGCCGGTAGTTCAGCTCGGAGGCCTCGCGCCGCCAGAACACCGCCTCCCAGTTCTGACGCTCGATGATCTTGCGGACGGTGTCCGGATCGTCCAGTGCGGCGTCGGCGGGCACCGTCCCTGGCGCGAGCGGCAGCACGTGCTCGCCGGAGAACCGCACGACGCCGGTCGGCCCGAAGACGGTCATGTCCGGGTCGATCTCGACCTGGCCGCCGCTGATCGCTGCGTCGATGTCCGTTCCGAGGATCGGAACCCGCACTCTGCCCGCGCCGAAGGCCCAGTCGATATCGAACGCTTCGGCGTACCGGGACTCCTGTCCGTACGTGAGGACGTCCCACCACCACGGATTCTGGCTCGGCTGCGAAATGCCCATGTGGTTGGGCACAGTGTCGATGAGGATGCCGAGACCGGCCGAACGGGCCGCCGCGACGAAGCGGTCCAGGCCATCCGCTCCCCCGCGTTCGGGGTCCACCCGGGAGGGGTCGACGACGTCGTACCCGTGATCGGAGCCCGCGGTTGCCTGGAGCAGCGGGGACAGGTACGCCCAGGACACGCCCAGATCGCGGAGGTAGCCGGTGACCGCGGCCGCGGCATCCAGATCGAAATCGCGCCGGATCTGCAGACGGTAGGTCGATCTCGGAGTCGCCGTCACGGTCAATGCTCCAGCTCCGCTTTCGGCGATTGGCCGGGCATCGTCGCATCGGTCAGCGCCGCGAGTGAGGCGGCGACCGAGTGATCGATCTCGGGCTCGGGCAGATCGTGCTCGGAGAGGACCATGAGCGCCTTCGCGGACAGCCGCACGGTCGCCCCGGGCCCGATCGGCTCGCTGTCGGCCTGTTCGCCCGCGGTGTCGATCACGACATTCCACTTCGGGCTGTCCTCGAGCGCCGGCAGATGGAAGTCGATGACGTCGTCGCCCGCATTGAACAGGACGATGAAGTGCTTGTCGACGATGGGCTCGCCGCGACGGTCCCGCTCGCGGATCCCACGCCCGTTGAGGAACACCCCGACGGCGCGCCCGAATCCCGAGTCCCAGTCATCGGGCTGCATCAGGCTGCCATCGGGGCGGAGCCACGCGATGTCGCGGCGTCGCTCCCCCTTCTTCATCCGCACCGGGCGTCCGTCGAAGAACCGACGCCGGCGGAAGGTCGGATGATCGTGGCGCAGTCTCGCCATCGCGGCGGTGAACTCGATGAGCGGGTGGTCGACGTTGTCCCAATCGACCCAGGTGAGCTCATTGTCCTGCGCGTAGCCGTTGTTGTTGCCCTGCTGTGTGCGGCCGAGCTCGTCGCCGTGGAGCAGCATCGGCACGCCCTGGCTCAGCAGCAGCGTCGCGATGAAGTTGCGCTGCTGGCGCGCGCGCATCGTGTTCACCGCGGGATCGTCGGTCGGCCCCTCGACGCCGAAGTTCATCGAGCGGTTGTCGTCGGCGCCGTCCTTGCCGTCTTCGCCGTTGGAGTCGTTGTGCTTGTCGTTGTAGCTGACCAGGTCTCGCAGCGTGAAGCCGTCGTGCGCGGTCACGAAGTTGACGGATGCCACCGGCCGGCGCCCGGAGTGCTCGTAGAGGTCGGCCGAGCCGGTCAGTCGCGAGGCGAACTCCCCGAGCGCCTGCGGCTCGCCGCGCCAGAAGTCGCGCACCGTGTCGCGGTACTTCCCGTTCCACTCGGTCCACTGCGGCGGGAAGTTCCCCACCTGGTAGCCGCCGGGGCCGACGTCCCACGGCTCCGCGATGAGCTTGACCTGCGAGACCACCGGATCCTGCTGCACGAGCTCGAAGAACGTCGCGAGGCGGTCCACGTCGTAGAACTCTCGCGCGAGCGCGGACGCGAGGTCGAACCGGAAGCCGTCGACGTGCATCTCCAGCACCCAGTAGCGCAGCGAGTCCATGATGAGCTGCAGCGCGTGCGGGTTACCGGCGTTCAGGCTGTTGCCGGTGCCCGTGTAGTCGGTGTAATAGCGCTTGTCGTCGTCTTCGAGCCGGTAGTAGGCGGCGTTGTCGATGCCTCGCATCGACAGGGTCGGGCCCAGGTGGTTGCCCTCGGCAGTGTGGTTGTAGACGACGTCGAGGATCACCTCGATGCCTGCGGCGTGGAGCGTCCGCACCATTCCCTTGAACTCCTCGACCTGCTGCCCTCGGTCGCCGGTGGATGAGTACGTGTTCTGCGGCGCGAAGAACGAGATCGTGTTGTAGCCCCAGTAGTTCGACAGTCCCTTGTCCTGCAGCGTGGAGTCGTTGACGAACTGGTGGACCGGCATGAGCTCGATCGCGGTGACGCCGAGCTTCTTCAAGTGCTCGATGATCGCGGGGTGCGCGATCGCACTGTACGTCCCGCGGATCTCCTCGGGGATCGCGGGATGCCGCTCGGTGAGCCCCTTGACGTGGGCCTCGTAGATGAACGACTCGGAGTACGGCGTCTTGGGCAGCCGATCGCCGGCCCAGTCGAAGTACGGGTTGACCACGACGGCCTTCATCATGGATGACGCGGAGTCATCGTTGTTGACGGAGTCGGGGTCGCCGAAGTCGTAGCCGAAGACCGCCTGGCCCCACTCGACCTGGCCGTCGACGGCCTTCGCGTAGGGGTCCAGGAGCAGCTTGCTCGGGTTGAATCGCGCACCCGACGCGGGATCGTTCTTTCCGTGCACGCGGTATCCGTACCGCTGGCCGGGCCGCACCTGCGGCAGATACGCGTGCCACACGTAGGCGTCCACGTCGACCATGTCGACGCGCGTCTCCTTGCCGCGATCGCCGAACAGGCAGAGCTCGACGCGCTGGGCACCCTCGCTGAAGAGCGCGAAGTTCGTGCCGTTGCCGTCGAAGGTCGCACCGAGCGGATAGCTCGAGCCGGGCCAAGTCTGCACATCGCCTCCCAGGTCTGTCGGACTAGTCTGACCTATCCAGGAGGTCCGGCCGACGCGCACGGGTGCGCTCGAGCTGCTGCTCTCGACGCCAGGCCGCGATCGCACCGTGATTGCCACTCAGCAGGATGTCGGGAACGTCGAGCCCGCGCCAGGAGGCGGGCTTGGTGTACGAGGGGTACTCGAGCAGGCCGTCCTCATGCGATTCCTCGACGAGGCTGTCCGGATTGCCGACGACACCCGGGATCAGGCGTCCGACGGCTTCGATCATCGCCATCGCGGCGACCTCTCCGCCGTTGAGCACGTAATCGCCGAGGCTGATCAATCGCACCTCTCCGAGCGACGCCGCGTGCGCGAACACGCGCTCGTCGATCCCCTCGTACCGACCGCAGCCGAAGATCAGGTGCTCGCGGGCGGCGAGCTCGCGGGCGGTCGCCTGCGTGAACACCTCGCCCGCCGGAGACGGGAAGACGATGACAGGCCCCGTGGTCTGTGGACCGGTCGATGCGTCCGATGCGATGGCGCCGAGCGCTTCGCCCCAGGGCTCGGGCTTCATCACCATGCCGGCGCCGCCGCCGTACGGAGTGTCATCGACCGTCCGATGACGGTCGTGCGCCCAGGACCGCAGATCGTGCACCCGCACGTCGAGGAGGCCCTTGCCGCGCGCCCTGCCGAGCAGCGAGACCTCGAGGACGTCGAAGAACGACGGGAAGATCGAGACGACGTCGATGCGCACGTCAGCCCTCCGGGGAATCGCCCTCGTCGATGTCCGAGGCCGACGCGGATGCCGCAGCATCCGCCTCTGGGCGCTCGTCGTCCCCGTCCTCCGTGGGAAGGTCCTCGAACAGGCCCGGGGGCGGTGTGACGACGACCCGTCCACCGGCGACGTCCACCTCGGGGACGATGGCCTTGACGAAGGGAACGAGCACCTCGCGGTCTCCCGGCACCTTGACGGTCAGCAGGTCCTGTGCGGGGAAGTGGTCGATGCGGATGACCCGGCCCACGACCTGGCCGTCCCGCACGACCTCCAGCCCGACCAGCTGGTGGTCGTACCAGGCGTCATCCTCGGTGGGCGCGTCCTCCGGATCCTGGTCGATCCACAGGATCGCCCGGACGAGCTCCTCGGCGGCCGAGCGATCGTCGACGCCTTCGAAGAAGGCGACGGGGTGGCTGTTCATCCAGCGGAACTCGCGGACGGTCAGCAGCTTCCCATGCCATGGAGAGGATTCGGGCACCTGCAGCGTGAACGACGCACCGGGCGTGAAGCGGCCCTCTGGGTCGTCCGTGTACAGCTCGAGCTTCAGAGCGCCCTTGAGTCCGTGCGCCTTCACCAGCCTGCCGACGCGCAGCTGCGTCTTGGCCGAGCGCGGCGGGCGTGCCGGGGATGACTTTTCCGGACCGCTCACGTCAGTCGTCCGCGACGTCGACGCGAACGCGTCGGCCGTCGGCGAGTGCCGTGATCAGCGTGCGCAGGGCTTTCGCCGTGCGTCCGCCGCGCCCAATCACGCGACCCCGGTCATCCGGGTGCACGTGGACCTCGAGGACGTCACCGCGAGGGGACGTCGAAGAGCGGATGGACACGTCGTCGGGGTGATCCACGATCCCCTTGACGACGTGCTCGAGCGCGGCGGCGAGCACCACGATTACTCCGAGTCGGTCGCGGCGTCGGCGTCAGCGTCCGCCGGGGCCTCGGCTGCAGGCTCTTCGGCCTTCTTCTCAGCCTTGGGCTTGATGACGACCTTCTTGCTCGAGTCGATCTCGAACGGAGCCTTCGGCTCCTTGACCTTGACGGTCGAGACGGCGTTCGCGTCGCCCTTGAACTTGCCCCAGTCGCCGGTGAGCTTCAGCAGCGCGGCGACCTGCTCGGTCGGCTGCGCGCCGACGCTCAGCCAGTACTGCGCACGGTCGGAGTCGACCTCGATGTACGAGGGCTCCTCGGTGGGGTGGTACTTGCCGATCTCCTCGATGACACGACCATCGCGCTTGGTGCGCGAGTCGGCGACGACGATGCGGTAGTACGGCGCGCGGATCTTGCCCAGGCGCTTGAGACGAATCTTGACAGCCACGATTCTCCTGAATTGTGTGAAGTGGGACGAACCGATCGCCTGGAGAGTGGGGTGCACCCCCGGCGGAAGCTCAAAAGGAGGACGAGGATGCTGGATAGAGGGTCGAGCACCACGTCCGACCCACAATTCTCCCACATCGCAGGCGTTCCCGCGAACACCCCCGCCCACCAGATGACGGACGGCGTCGCGAACCACGCGAATCCGCGGCCGGGCCGCATCCGTCTGTCAAACTGTGCGGATGACGGTGCCCTTCGCGACATCCGCGCGATCTTCGGTCGGACTGGAGTGGGAGCTGATGCTCGCGGACGGCGAGTCGGGCGATCTCGTGCCGCGGGCACCCGAGGTCATCGACGTGCTCGAGGCGGCGACCGCCCACGAGCGCTACACGATCACCGGCGAGCTGCTCACCAACACCGTCGAGGTGACCAGCGGTGTCGGCGACACGGTGGCGGCCGCGACGGATGACATCGCGGACGCCATCGCGGCGGTGCGGACCGTCACGAACCCGATGAACGTCGAGCTGCTCTGCGCCGGGAGCCATCCGTTCGCGCAGTGGTACGAACAGAGCGTCACCGACAAGTCGCGGTATCACAAGCTCATCGAGCGCACCCAGTGGTGGGGTCGCAACATGATGATCTGGGGCATCCACGTTCACGTGGGTGTGGAGGACGTCGACAAGGTCTTCCCGATCATCAACGCCCTGGCGATCTACCTGCCGCACCTGCAGGCGCTGTCCGCGTCGAGTCCCTTCTGGGCGGGAGACCGCACCGGCTACGCATCCAATCGTTCGCTCGTGTTCCAGCAATTGCCCACCGCGGGGCTTCCGTGGCCGCTGCACGGCTGGTCGGAGTTCGAGTCGTACATGGACGACATGATCCATACCGGCGTGATGGTGGATGCGACCGAGGTGCGGTGGGACATCCGGCCCGCACCGCGCTGGGGCACGATCGAGGTCCGGGCGTGCGACGGCATGTCGACGCTGCCCGAACTGGCGGCCGTCGCCTCCCTCGTCCAGGTTCTCGTCGAGCATTTCTCGCGCGAGCTCGACGAGGGACGCGAACTGCCGTGGATCCAGCCCTGGTTCGTGCGCGAGAACAAGTGGCGCGCCGCGCGTTACGGTCTCGATGCGCGGATCATCGTCGACCGCGACGGCACACAGCGCCCGGTGCGAGAGCACCTGCGGGAGACCATGGCACGCATCCAGGGCATCGCGGTCGATCTGAAATGCGCCCGCGAGTTCGCAGGACTCGAGACGATCCTCACACAGGGCGCGAGCTACGCCCGGCAGACGATGGTGGCCGATGCCGCGGACGGCGACCTCCGCGAGGTCGTGCAGCACCTGATCCGGGAGTTCCGCGCCGGCCCGACGCTCCGAGAGCACCTGGCGGCGCTCGGCCACTGACGGCCGCACGCGCCGGTGCCCGGTGCCCGGGCGGCTCAGCCCCGGCCGAGGAGCTTCTGCAGTTCGGCCATGTCCGCCTCGCTCGGCGCACCCTTCGCCGCGGCCGAACCGCCGAGGCCGAAGCCGGAGCCGGTCGCCGGTGCGGGGGCGGATGCGGCGATGCCGGCGTTCTCGGCGGCGCGCTTGGCGGGGTTGCCCGACCGGGAGCCCTTCGCCTTCTGCTGCTTGCCGCGCTTCGCCGATGCGCCTGGCCGGGTTCCCGGGATGGGGCCCATCCCCGGGATGTTCGGCGTGCCGCCCCTGGCGACGGTCTTCATCATCTTGGCGGCCTGATCGAATCGCTGGACGAGCTGATTCACGTCGGTCACCGTCATTCCGGAGCCCCGCGCGATCCGCAGTCGGCGCGAGCCGTTCAGAACCTTCGGGTTGCGTCGCTCGATCGGAGTCATCGAGCGGATGATCGCCTCCGTGCGGTCGAGGTCCTTCTCGTCGAAGTCCTCGAGCTGCTGCTTCATCTGACCCATGCCCGGCAGCATGCCGAGCATCTTCTTCATCGAGCCCATCTTCTTCAGCTGCTGCATCTGATCGAGGAAGTCCTCGAGCGTGAAGCTGTCGGTCGCGAGCTTCTCGGCCATCTTCATGGCCTCGGCCTCGTCGAAGGCCTGCTGCGCCTGCTCGATGAGTGTCAGGATGTCGCCGAGATCCAGGATCCGGGACGCCATCCGGTCGGGGTGGAACGGCTCGAGGTCGTCCAGACCCTCACCCGTCGAGGCGTAGATGATCGGCCGACCGGTGACCGAGGCCACAGAGAGCGCCGCGCCACCGCGGGCGTCGCCATCGAGCTTGGAGAGTACGACACCGGTGAAGTCGACGCCGTCCTGGAAGGCCTTGGCCGTGTTGACGGCATCCTGACCGATCATCGCGTCGATGACGAACAGGACCTCGTCCGGGTCGGTCGCCGCACGGATGTCGGCGGCCTGCTTCATCATCTCGGCGTCAACGCCGAGGCGCCCGGCCGTGTCGATGATCACGACATCATGCTGCTGACGCCGTGCCACCTCGACGCCGTCGCGCGCGACCTGGACGGGATCCCCCACACCGTTGCCGGGCTGCGGTGCGTAGATCGCGGCGCCCGCCTGGGCGGCGACGACCTGCAGCTGATTGACGGCGTTCGGGCGCTGCAGGTCTGCGGCGATCAGAAGCGGCGTGTGCCCCTCCTTCTCGAGCAGCTTCGCGAGCTTGCCGGCGAACGTGGTCTTTCCGGAACCCTGCAGTCCCGCGAGCATGATGATCGTGGGCGGGTTCTTGGCGAACTGCAGCCGGCGCTGCTGGCCGCCGAGGATGGCGACGAGCTCCTCGTTGACGATCTGGACGACCTGCTGCGCGGGGTTCAGCGCCTTGCTGACCTCGTCTCCGAGCGCACGCTCGCGCACCTTCGCCGTGAACTCCTTGACGACCGGCAGCGCGACGTCGGCATCCAGCAGTGCGCGGCGGATCTCGCGGACCGTTCCGTCGACGTCCGCGGGCGTGAGCTTGCCCTTGGTGCGGAGGTTGCGGAAGGTCTCGGTGAGACGATCGGAGAGCGTGCCGAAGGTTGCCATAGTCCCCCAAGTTTACGTGAGCCGCCGGGGCGCTCCGTCAGGCCGGTCCAAGCTCCTGGAACAGCGTCACCTGCAGGTCGGCGGGAGCCCGCAGGCGTGCGTTGACGGATCGCCATGGCGTCTCCCGGGCGGATGCCTCCACGCGCGCGCCGCTCGCGGCGAGGCGCTCGACGGCTCCCACCGTGTCGTCCACCTCGAACGCCACCCGGATGCGGTCGCTCGAGCCGCCGTCCGTCTCCACCCTGTCGATGAACGCGACCTGACCGGGATTCGCGAGCTCGAGCGTCGCGCGTCCGGCATCCAGGATCGCCACCCGTGCGCCGCCCTCGGCTTCGTATGCCTCCGCTTGCGGCATCCCGACGACATCGCGGTAGAACGCAAGGGTCGCGTCGAAGTCGGGCGCCTGTACGACCATCCGCAGCTGCCGCACCGCTCCGGGAGCCGGAATCCGCGTCGCCAGCGCCGCCACGTCCGCGGCACGGGCTGCGAACCGATCGAGGGAGGTGCGTCCGGCGCCGTCGTGCGCCCACGCCTCAAGCGCGCCGAGGACGGCCCCGCCCCATGCCGCGCCCGCGACGTCCGCGTGCAATCGGTCGGCGCCCGCGCGCCCGAGTCGCGCGGCCACCGCACGCGCGATCCGAGAGCGACGCGAAGAGGCTTCGCGCTCCAGCTCGTCCTCCAGGCCCATCGCGGCCGCGTTCCGCTCGGCCAGGGCGAGGCTGTCCGGGGCGAAGTCCTCGGCCAGGGCGATCGCCGCGGCGCGGACGTCGGCGGCGGCATCCACCGCCTCATCCTGCTCGAGCCGCTCCTCGAACCGGGCGATCCGCTCGTCGAGGCCCGCCCAGAGGATGTCGGACTTCGAGGCGAAGTAGTTGAAGAAGCTCGACCTGCTGACGCCTGCGCGCCGGGAGATGTCGGCGATCGTCGTGGCCTCGAACCCCTGCTCGAGGAACAGCTCGCACGCGGCCTCGGCCAGCATCTCGCGCGATGATGCCCGGGGCCGGCCCGCTCGCTGCTCGGTCATGACCCCCAGCGTAGGAGTCCCCATGCGCCGCACGCGTGATCGGAGCGCGTCGGGGTAATGTTGGACGCGATCCAGAAATCGCCACAAGCGGAGGAGCTCCTGTGCTCGAGATCGTCACCGCCGGGCTCGCACCCGCCTACGTGCCCTACCACGACGGATGGGCGCTGCAGCGTGACATCCACGCCGATGTCGTGTCGGGACACCGGCCAGACACGCTGATCCTCCTCGAGCACGAGGCCGTGTACACGGCGGGCAAGCGCACCGAGCCCCAGGAGCGACCGACCGACGGAACTCCCGTGATCGATGTCGATCGCGGGGGAAAGATCACGTGGCACGGACCGGGCCAGCTCGTCGGGTATCCGATCGTCCGGCTGCACGAGCCCGTCGACGTCGTCGCGCACGTCCGCCGCCTCGAGCGCCTGCTGATCGACGCCCTCGATGAGCACGGCGTCCATGGTTATCGGGTCGAGGGACGAAGCGGCGTGTGGGTTCGTCGGCCGCTGTCGGAGGACAAGATCGCCGCCATCGGAGTGCGCGTCGAGAAGGGCGTCACGATGCACGGCTTCGCCGTCAACTGCGACAACTCGCTGGCCGGGTTCCGCGGCATCATCCCGTGCGGGATCACGGATGCCGGAGTCACGACGGTCAGCGAGGTGGTGGGCCGCGACGTGGGGCCGGCTGACATCATCGATTCCGTCGTCTCGGCCTTCGAAGCCGAGTACGCCGGGGCGCTCGCATGAGCGGCTGCGCGACAGGCTCCGCTTCGTCGACTCCGGCGTCCGCTCCGGGCGGCCGGAAGCTGCTGCGACTCGAGGTCCGCAATGCGCAGACCCCGATCGAGCGCAAGCCGGAATGGATCAAGACGCGCGCGAAGATGGGTCCGGAGTACACCGCCCTGCACTCGCTCGTGAAGGACGAGGGCCTGCACACGGTGTGCCAGGAGGCCGGCTGCCCGAACATCTACGAGTGCTGGGAGGACCGCGAGGCGACCTTCCTCATCGGAGGGTCGCAGTGCACACGACGGTGCGACTTCTGCCAGATCGACACCGGCAAGCCCGCCGACTACGACGTCGACGAGCCGCGGCGGGTGGCCGAGAGCGTGCAGAAGATGCGGCTGCGGTACGCCACCGTGACCGGCGTCGCGCGCGATGACCTGCCCGACGAGGGTGCCTGGCTGCACGCCGAGACGGTGCGCCGCATCCACGCCGACAACCCGGGCACCGGGGTCGAGATCCTCGCGACCGACTTCTCGGGCAACCCGACCCTGCTGCGCGAGGTGTTCGACTCGCGACCCGAGGTGTTCGCGCACAACGTCGAGACCGTGCCGCGCATCTTCAAGCGGATCCGCCCGGCGTTCCGCTACGAGCGCTCCCTCGATGTCATCACCCAGGCGCGCGAGTACGGCCTCATCACGAAGTCGAATCTCATCCTCGGCATGGGCGAGGAGCCGCACGAAGTCGTGCAGGCCCTGCAGGACCTGCACGACGCCGGAACCGACATCATCACGATCACCCAGTACCTGCGCCCGTCGCCCCGGCACCTGCCGGTGGACCGGTGGGTGAAGCCGGAGGAGTTCGTCGAGTTCAAGCAGGAGGCCGAGCGCATCGGATTCCTCGGCGTGCTCGCCGGGCCGCTGGTGCGGTCGTCGTATCGTGCCGGTCGGCTGTGGGCGCAGTCGATGATCTCCAAGGGCCGCGACATTCCGGACGGCCTGTCGCACCTCGCACAGGACATCGCGCACGAAGGCCTGAGCTTCTCGCAGGCGGTCTGACCCGTTCCGCGGCGTCAGACGGGCGTTCAGTCGGCGCTGGTCACCGACAGCACGTCGCCGTCCGAGTCGAGGTTCACCAGGATGACGTCATCCGTCGCGTCGGGGTCGAGCGCGTACTCGAGCACCGCGAACGGGTCGGCGCCGCCGTGCTCGTCCGCGAGGATCGTCATGCTCATGAGCTGCAGCGATCGGATGACATCGACCTGGATGTCACCCGAGTTGTCGACCAGGAGCTCCTCGAGCTCCTCGCCGAGACTCTCCTGCTGCTGAAGGATGTACTCGATGACTTCGCTGGTGCGGTCATCGAGCTCTGAGACCATGGCGTTGCGCGCCGTCCGGTCGATCGACTCGATCGAGGAGATCAGGCTCGCCGCGACGTCGAGCGCTGCCTCCGAGACGTCGTCCTGATCCGGCGCGGTCAGGTCGACGGTCACCGTCTGATCGCCGAGGTCGACGTTCTCGGACCAGAAGATCGACCCGTCGGGGCCGGACTCCAGCAGTCCGAAGAAATCGTGCTCGATCGCCATATGCCCATGAAACCAGCACCGGAGGATCGGCGCTATCCCGTGACGGCGCGCCGTCATGTTAAGAGTCGATGTCGGCCGACGCGGTCACTCGACGAGGGATGCGGCGAACACGTGCGGCGTGAATCCGGTCAGGTCGCCGATGCCCTCGCCCTGTCCGAGGAGCTTCACGGGGATGCCGGTGCGCTCCTGCACGGCGAGCACGAAACCGCCCTTCGCAGAGCCGTCGAGCTTGGTGAGCACCAGCCCGGTGACGCCCGCGTGCTCGAGGAAGGCCTGCGCCTGCATCACACCGTTCTGCCCGGTCGTCGCATCGAGCACGAGCAGCACCTCGCTGATCGGCGCCTGCTTCTCGATCACGCGGCGGATCTTGCCGAGCTCGTCCATGAGCCCGCCCTTGGTGTGCAGCCGACCTGCCGTGTCGACCAGCACGATCTCCGTACCGGTGCGCTTGGCGTATTCGATCGTCTGGAAGGCGACGGATGCCGGATCCTGACCCTCGTGCTGGGGTCGCACGATTGCCGCTCCCCCGCGCTCCGCCCACGTCGCGAGCTGATCGACGGCTGCCGCTCGGAACGTGTCGGCCGCCCCGACGACCACGCTGCGGCCGTATCGCTGCAGGAACTTCGCGAACTTGCCGATGGTCGTCGTCTTGCCGACGCCGTTCACTCCGACGACGAGCACGACGGCCGGACGCTCGGTCAGGCGCAGGGTCGTGTCGAACTTCGCGAAGTGCTCCTCGAGCGTCTCCTTCAGCATCCGCTGCAGGTCGCGCGGATCTGTCGTGCGATACCTGTCGACCTTCGCGCGGAGCTCGTCGACGATGCGCTCGGTGATGTCGGGGCCGAAGTCAGCCGTGATCAGCGCGGTCTCGAGGTCTTCCCACGTGGTCTCGTCGATCGTCGGCTTGACGAAGACGCCTCGCAGCGCGCGACCGAGTGACCAGGTGCTTTCCGCCATGTCTCCAGCCTAGGCGCGCGGCGCGACCGTCGATCACGGCATGATGTTGCCATGTCTGCGCAGGGCATCGATCACACGGTCATCCGCACTCCCGATCAGCGCCTTCGAGTGTTCGTGAGCTCGACGCTGGCGGAGCTCGCGGACGAGCGCAAAGCCGTCGCCCGCACGATCACGGCGCTCGGCATGTCTCCGGTCATGTTCGAACTGGGCGCGCGTCCCCACCCGCCGCAGGAGCTGTACCGCGCGTATCTCGCTCAGTCGGACATCTTCGTGGGGCTCTATTGGCAGAGCTACGGCTGGGTGGGTCCGGGCATGGACATATCCGGGCTCGAGGACGAATTCCGTCTGTCCGGAGGGCGTCCCCGGCTGCTCTACCTCAAGGCGCCGGCGCCGGAGCGGGAGGCCAAGCTCAGCGCGATGCTCGACGAGATCCGCTCACAGGGGCGTGACGCGTATCGCACGTTCCACACCCCGCACGAACTGGGTCGGCTGGTGCGCGACGATCTCGCGCTGCTCCTGAGCGAACGCTTCGCCGCCGCCGGCCCCCGCGCCGACGTCCCCGCGCCGACCGGGCCGGCTCGGACAGAGGAGCCGCAGTCCATCCCCGTGACCTTCACGTCCCTGTTCGGCCGGGAGGACGACATCGCGGCCGTGGTCGGAATGCTCGAATCTCCCGGCATCCGCCTGGTCACGCTTTCCGGCCCGGGTGGCATGGGCAAGACCCGCCTGGCGATCGCGGTGGGCGAGACCTTGGACGAGGGCGTCAACGGCCGTGTCGTGTTCGTGCCGGTCGCGACCGTCACCGAGCCGTCGTCCGTCATGCCTCGCATCGCATCGGCGGTCGGTGCCGTTGCAGAAGGAACGGGTTCGTCACTCGACGCGCTCGTGGAGCACTTCACCGACCAACCCACGGTGCTCATCCTCGACAATCTCGAGCAGGTGATCGGTGTCGCTCCCGAGCTCGACGAACTCCTCGCCCGAACGCCAGGAGTCAAGATCCTTGCGACGAGCCGCACCGTGCTCCGACTTCGCGCGGAGCACGAGTATGCCGTTCCACCCCTCGCGGTTCCGGCGCTTCCCAGCGAGGACGACGATGCCGAGGTGGCCCGGATCGCCGCACTCGCCGCGGTCCGGCTGTTCCTCGATCGCGCATCGACCGTTCGTCGGGACCTCGTCCTGACGCCCGAGAACGCCCGGGCCATCGCCGAGATCTGCCGCCGGCTGGACGGGGTGCCGTTGGCGATCGAGCTCGCGGCCGCCCGGACGCGGTTGCTCGATCCGGCACCTCTCCTCGCGCACCTCCAGTCGGTGCTCGACGGTCTCGGGACCGGCCCGATCGATCTCCCCGAGCGTCAGCGCACGCTCCGCGCGACCGCCGAATGGAGTGTCGGACTCCTCTCCGACGCCGAAGCGCGCCTGCTGGCCACCCTGTCGGTCTTCGCCGACGGCTGGACCATCACCGCCGCCGCCAACGTCTCGGCGGCAGACGAGTTGGACACGCTCGACCTGCTCGACGCGCTCGCCGGACACAGTCTGGTCACCATCGACCCGTCGGCATCCGAGCCGCGCTTCCGCATGCTGACGACGGTTCGCGAGCTTGCGGCGGAGCGCCTCGTCGACCGCGACGATCGCTCGGTCATCGAGCGTCGCCACGCCGAGTACTTCGCCTCGATCATGGACACGGATGCCGTGCCGACTGACCTGACGACGCCGTGGGCGGACAGACTGCGAACGGAGGAGGAGAACGTCCGTGTCGCGATCGCGTGGTTCTTCCGGCAAGACATCGGCCGCCTCCCCCATCTGCTTCGTTCGCTGTGGCTCTACTGGCAGACGAACGACCGTCTGGTCGAGGGTCGTGAATGGGTGAGCGAGCTCCAGGCCGTCGCGGATGCCGCCCAGCTGGATGAGCGCGCGCGGGCGGAGGTGCTGTTCACCGAGGTGGTGACGGCGGTGGCCGTCGGCGACGACCGGGGCGCGGTGTCCGCTGCTGCGACCATTCCGGCGATCATCGATCGCGTGGAGGAGCCCGCCCTCCGCAACGCGCTGCATCTGGCCCTGTCGTGGAGCCTTCCGATCCAGGGTGATTTCGAGGGCTCGCTGACTGAGGCCACACGCGCATACGACGGGTTCGCGGAGCATGACGACGCGGTCATCGCCTTCGCAGCGCTCACCGTCGGGATGCTGCGCACCGCCCTGGACGAGGACGACGAGGGCCGCCGCTTCCTCCGCGAGGCGGCCGACCTCGGAACTCGTTTCGGCAATCGCTGGCTCACCGCGGGAGCACGGACGCAGCTCGTGATCCTCGACGTGCGCGCGGGGTCGCAGGCCGCCGCGCGAAAGCTCCTCTCCGAGATCCTCGACGAGGTCGACGGCCCGCAGCTCGGGACGATCCTCGTCTGCTTCGCGCTGATCGCGTATGCCGAATTCGCGATCGCCGAGGCCCGACCGCTCGATGCGGCCACCGCGCTCGGCGCCGTGAGGGGTCTCCGGGAGCGCGCCGGGCTGATCGCCTGGCCCATCGCCCGGCCCGGCGAAGCGAGGCTGCTCTCCAAGGTGACGGAGCACCTCGGGGCGGACGAATGGGCCGCGGCGCAGGATCGCGGATCCGAACTGCGGGCGCACGACGCCCTCGACCTCGTCCGACGCGGGATCGCCTGACCCCGGCGGTGCGGGCCGCCCCTAGCTCGCCACGCGCTCGCCGACGCGCTGCCCGACGACGGCGGAGACGCCGTCCTGGCGCATCGAGACGCCGTACAGCGCGTCCGCGATCTCCATCGTGCGCTTCTGATGCGTGATCACGATGAGCTGGCTGCTCTCGCGCAGCCGTTCGAACACGCCGAGCAGCCTGCCGAGGTTCGCGTCGTCGAGCGCCGCCTCCACCTCGTCGAGGATGTAGAACGGGCTCGGCCTGGCCATGAAGATGGCCGTCAGCAGGGCGACCGCCGCAAGGGAGCGCTCACCGCCTGACAGCAGGGACAGGCGTTCGATCTTCTTGCCGACCGGCCGCACCGACACCTCGATGCCCGTCGTGAGCGGATCGTCCGGATTCGTGAGCGAGATGCTTCCGGTGCCCCCTGGGAACAGCACCGGGAACACCTCGCCGAACGCCACGCGGGTGTCTTCGAACGCGGCGAGGAAGATCGTCTGCATACGCTCGTCGAGCTCGTCGATGATCGTGAGCAGGTCTTTGCGGGTCTGGGTGAGGTCGGCGAGCTGTTCGACGAGGAACTTGTGCCGCTGCTCGAGCGCCGCGAACTCCTCGAGTGCGAGGGGATTCACCCTGCCGAGCTGAGCGAGTTTGCGTTCGGCATCCTGGAGTCTGCGGCGCTGCTGTGCCTGATCGTAAGACCCAGACGCCGCGTCACCTTCGCCAGGAACCTCCTGATCCGGACCATATTCCGAAATGAGAATGTCTTCCTCGAGACCCAGTTCCGACGCGACGCGCTCGAGGAGGCTCGACACGTGAAGTCGCTTCTCGTGGATCTGCAGCTCGAGCCCGTGGACGCTCTCGGTGAGGCCCGCGAGCCGATCCCGCAGCACGACCTCCTGACGTCGCGCCTCGGCGAGCTCGGCGGTCACCGCGGTGCGGGTGCTCTCGGCTGCTGTGAGTTCGACCCTCGCCTGACTCACCGAGCGATCGACCGAGTCCAGGACAGCGGGCAGCTGCAGGGCGACGCGCTCGGCGACCTCCCGCTGAGCGCGTCGGATGACCGCGCGCCGCGCCGCCTCGGCGGCGGCGGCGCGCTCGCGCTCGCGCTGCCGTTCGAGCTGGACGACCCGCGCCTCACCGGCCCGCACCCGTTCCTTGAGGGTCTCGACGTCCAGTCGCGCGCGCATCTCGGCGTCCCGCGCGCCCTCCAGATCGGCGAGCATCCCTTCGCGTGCCGATGCGTCGAGCATCGGACGCGGAGCCTCCAACGCGCCGTTCAGGCGGTCGTCCGCAGCCCGGGCGGCCGCCTCGGCTTCCTCCACCGCCGCCGACACCTGAGTCAGGGCCGCTGCGAGTCGGTCGCACTCGGCGATCGCAGCTTCGTGTCGCACCGTGGCTCGGTTGACCTGCTCGGTGTGCGCCGCCAGTGCGGCGTCGTGCGCGCGAAGCGTCGCGAGGGCGGCCTTGGTGCGCTGCCGGGCTGAATCCAGTCCGTGCACGGCGTCCGAGAGCGCCTCCCGCAGCGAGTCCGAGACCACGAGGATCTCGTCGCCGCGCTCGGACGCGGCATCCCGTTCCGCCGCGAGTTCGAGCCGCGATCTCCCCTGCCCCGAGCCCGACCTGAGCGTGTGCGGGGTGCAGACCTCCCCCGCGCGCGTCACGATGGTGATCGGCCCGGCGAGGTCGGCATCCGCGAACGCGGCACCGGCCGCTCGGGCGGCGTCGAGATCGTCGGCGACGACGACGCACGACAGGATGCCGAGCACCCCGTCCGGCGCGCTCACGACGTCCCGCGCTGCGACCACGCCGGCGACCCGCGGCAGTGACCGCGGCGCGGCATCCGAGTCGGCGATCGCGATGTCCACGACACCGAGATCGGATCCCTGCACCATCCGCGCGACCGCGAAGGCGTCATCGCGCGACTCCACCAGGACGCCCTCGGCGAGCGGTCCGAGCGCCGCGGCGATCGCCGCTTCGTACCCCGGCGTGACCTTGACGGCATCGCCGAGCAGTCCCCGGATGCCGGATCCTCCGCGCGCGACGAGTTCCGCGGCCGCGTTGCGCACCTCGAGGGCGCGCCCCAGGGCGGCGGTCTGGGCGGCGAGGGACTCGCTCTCGCGTTCGACGGCGTGCAGGCGCTCACGCAGTCTGCTCACAGCCGCCTCAGCGTCCGTCGCATCCCGCTGCGCGCGGTCGTACGCCGCTGCGTACTCGGCCGCGGAGCCCTCGGGCACGAGCGTGGGGTCGACCCCGGCCAGCTCGGCCTCGGCCTCCGCGCGACGGCCCGACGCGGCATCGAGGGCGAGTCGCTGACGCTCGACGCCGCTGCGAACGGCCGCGAGCGCTGATGCCGCGGCTTCGGCCGAACCTCGCAGAGCCGTGATCCGCATGTCGTGCTCGGACACGAGCGCGCTCTGCGCGGCGATGTCCACATCGAGCGCGTCGAGCTCGGCGCGGGCGCGCATCACGCCGCGCGAAGCCTCGGCCGCCGCATCCTGCGCGTCGCCGAGTCCCGCGGCGATCTCGTCGATCTCGCCCCGCACGTCGTCGATCATGCTCTGCGACACGGTCGTCAGCTCGATGCCCTCGTCGTCGGCGTTCTCACCCAGCAGCGCGAGCCGCTGTCCGGTCAGCGTGAACAGGCTGCGGAGGCGCTCCTGAACGCGCTCGAGGCCGTAGGCCACGGTGCGGGCCTGGTCGACGCCTTCGGATCGCTGCTGCTCCTCGAGCCCGGAGATGCGCGTTCGGACGCTGTCGGCCTGGTCCTGCAGGACCAGGCGCTCGGTGTGCCGCTCCTGCTCGCTGCGCGCGTGCGCCGCGAGTTCGGCCCGAAGCGAGGCGAGCTCGTCGGCGAGCAGGCGGGCCCGCGCGTCACGCACCACGGCGGCGATCGTCACCGCCTCACGCGCGATCTCAGCCTGTCGCCCGAGTGGCTTGAGCTGGCGTCGCAGCTCGCCGGCGAGGTCGCTCAGACGCGTCAGGTTCGCCTCCATCGCATCGAGCTTGCGGAGGGTCTTCTCCTTGCGGCGGCGGTGCTTGAGGATTCCAGCAGCTTCCTCGATGAATCCGCGGCGCTCTTCCGGAGATGCCTGCAGGACGCTGTCCAGACGCCCTTGGCCCACGATCACGTGCATCTCACGGCCGAGTCCGGAATCGCTGAGGAGCTCCTGCACGTCGAGCAGGCGGCAGACGCCGCCGTTGATCGCGTACTCGCTCGCCCCGTTGCGGAACAGCGTCCGGCTGATCGTGACTTCGGTGTAGTCGATCGGGAGGGCGCCGTCCGCGTTGTCGATCGTCAGCTGCACCTCGGCACGCCCGAGCGGTCCGCGCGTCGCGGTGCCGGCGAAGATGACGTCCTCCATCTTTCCGCCGCGGAGGGTCTTGGCCCCCTGCTCGCCCATGACCCACGCGAGCGCGTCCACCACATTCGACTTGCCGGATCCGTTCGGTCCGACGATGCAGGTCACGCCCGTCTCGAATGCGAACGTCGTCGGCTGGGCGAACGACTTGAACCCTTTGAGCGTCACGCTCTTCAGGTGCATACAGACGCCTTCCACCCCGGTCGATTCACCGCCCCACGCTACCCGAGGACGTGCGTGCTGCCACGCAGGCGAGCCGGGGTCGACCGTCTGCGATGGGCCGGTGGCGAGACCGCGACACGCCCGTCGTCACTCGAATCTGCGAATTCGCTTGACGCGCGCTGCGAGTGCGCGCTATCGTCGCTCTTCGCGTCCACACACGAAAGGAGGTCACCGATGATGCACATGATTGCCCCAGCGTTCGCGCCCGTTCGCCGTTCGCCGTTCCGCGGAATCGCTCCGGTGACCCCGTCGTTCGGCGCCACTGCTCCCACGGCCGGCTGAGCGCCGCCCAGGAGGACTCTGCCCAGCGGACCGTCTGCGTCCGTGCAGATGCCCGCGGACCGCGTATCAGCGGTCCGTCGAAGCACCTCCTCGTGGAGCATCCCTCTCGTCGCGCCTTCGCGACCCTCCGCCCACTCAGGCACTCCTTCACCCACCCACACTCGAAAGAGACCACCATGAACGACACACTGGCGCCCGTCCGGTCTCTCGGTTCGGACAGGCTTCTCCTCCCCGCCTCCGTGGCGGACGGTGCGCACTTGACGCTCGCCGACCGCTTCGAGCTGCGGGTCGGCGTCTGGCTGCTGCTACGCAGCGCCCGGCGCCGGGACAGCGCTCGGGATCACACCGATCGCGCTCGCCGGCTCGTGAACACCCGGTCGCTCGCCGACCGGCACCACGACGCCCTCCGTGCCCACGCTCTGAACAGCGTCCGCACCTGAATCGATCCGGGGCCGCCCTTCGCAGGCGGTCCCGGATGCCCCACCCTCACCCTGAACGGACCATCATGATCACCGCTCCCGCCGGAGTCGACTTCCGGCCCCTGACCGCCCCCGTCTCCATCGATGACGCCGACGCATCCGAGTTCATCGAGATGGTGCGCGTGCGCAATCGCATCTACCGCGAGATCGCCGGCCACGACGACCACCGCATCGCACCCGACGAACTGCTGCCCCACTATCAGCCCGACGAGGACGAGCGCCGTCTCATGTGGACGATCCACGTGGACGGCCAGATGGTCGGTCGCGCCGGCATCGACCTCCCCTTGCAGGGAGACTCGAAGCTCGCGTTCTGGCTGGTGGAACTGGTGCGCGACGTCTGGGGGCATGGCATCGGCACCGCCGCGTACGAGCTTCTCGAGCGGATCGCCCGCGAGAACGGCCGAACGGTGCTGCAATCGTGGGCCGCGCATCCGGATGCGCCCGGCCCGCGCCTGGCGCCGCCCACCGGATTCGGCACGATTCCCGAAGACCACGCGGCGCGGTTCTACCTGCGGCATGGTTTCAGCCTCGAGCAGATCGAGCGCAACAGCGCGTTCGACCTGCAGGGTCCGTTCGACGGAGTCGAGCGGCTGCTCGCGCAGGCCGTCGCGGCATCGTCCGAGTATCGCCTGGTGCAGTGGTTCGTGCCGACTCCGCCGGAGTTCGTCGACGGATACGCGTGGATGAAGTCGCGCATGGCCACCGACGCTCCTGCGGCGAACCTGGAGTTCGATGAGGAGACCTGGGATGCCGGGCGCATCGCGCGACACGATTCGCGATACACCGACTCCGGCCGCACGCTGCAGGTGACTGCGGCGCAGCACATCGAGACCGGCGAACTCTGCGCGTTCAACGAGCTCGTTATCGGCAAGGACCACACCGAGGCATCACACCAGGAGGACACGCTCGTCCTCAAGGATCACCGAGGTCACAGGCTCGGCACGCTCGTCAAGTGCGCCGGACTGCTGTCGTGGCGCGCCGTCGCGCCCGAATCCCCTCGAGTGATCACCTACAACGCGGAGGAGAATCGCCCCATGCTCGACATCAACGAGGCGATCGGCTTCGTGCCGATCGCGTATGAGGGCGCATGGAAGAAGGTGCTCGATGACTGACATCGACCAGCAGGTCGCCGTGACGGTTTCGCGGATCGCCGTGCCCGAGAGTCTCGACGCTCCCGATGCGGGACGGTTCCTGGAGCTGGTCCGCATCGGCAACGCCGTGTGCCTCGCCGACGCCGGCCACAACTACCTGCACGAGAGCGCCGAGGAGGTGTTCGGGTTCTGGCAGGACCAGACCGACTGGACGCAGATCGGCTTCGCCGCCGAGCGCGACGGGCGGATGCTCGGCGCCGTCAAGATCATGATCGCGAACGAGCCGGACGTCTCGGCTCTGGAGTTCGATCTGATGATCGATCCGGAGCACTGGGGCGAGGGCGCGGAAGAGGCGCTTCTGGCAGCGGTCGAGACGGAAGCCCGAGAGCGCGGGCTCCGGACGATCCAGTCGTGGACCCTGCACCGGCCCGACACGGCTGGGCCGCGCTTGGCCCCGCCGACCGGGTTCGGCTCGATCCCGGCAGAGGACCGCCAGAGTGTCTTCATGCTCGAGCACGCCTTCACTCTCGAACAGGTCGAGCGCAACAGCGTGTTCGACCTGACGGGCTCGTTCGCGATCGTCGAGCAGAAGCTCGCCGATGCGTTCGAGACCGCCGGCGAGGACTATCGGCTCGTCGTCTGGACATCGCCGACTCCACCGGAGCACCTCGACGGCTTCGCCGAGGTGCTCGCCCGGATGTCGACCGACGCACCTGCCGCGGGACTCGTGATCGACGAGCAGCACTGGGATGCGGCGCGCGTGCAGCGCCGGGATGCCCGTCTGAAGGCGCAGGGACTGACCGTGTCGGTGGCGTGCGTGCAGCACGTTCCGACCGGCGCGATCGCGGCCTATAACGAGCTCGTCATCGCCGACGACCACACGGGTGCGACCCAGCAGTACGGCACGCTCGTGCTCAAGGATCACCGCGGACACCGGCTGGGCACGATCGTGAAGTGCGCGAATCTGCTGCGCTGGCGCGATCTCGTGCCCGAATCGCCCCGCGTCTCGACGTTCAACGCCGAGGAGAACCGGCACATGCTCGACATCAACGAGGCGATCGGCTTCGTGCCCGCGTCCTACGCGGGAGCGTGGAAGAAGGTGCTGGAGTGAAGGCTCGTCCCCGACCGCTGATCGAACTCACACCGATCGTCGTGCCGTCCGCAGCCGACGGGCCGGATGGCGCGGACTTCCAGGTCATGGTCGACCTGCGCAATCGCATCAACGAGGTGGTGCGCGGCGAGCAGGCGGTCGCGGCGACCGCCGCCCAGACACTGCCGGCGTGGCAGGACCAGACCGACGAGCGGATCCACGGGTTCCTGGTGCACGCGGACGGCGAGCCCATCGGGCGGGCGCTGCTCTATGTACCTGTCCAGGAGGATTCCAAGAGCGCCGACGTCCGCATCGAGATCCTGCCCGACTGGTGGGGGCGCGGTGCAGGGCGGCACGCGCTGGAGGCGCTCACCGCACTCGCGCGTGCGCACGGGCGGTCGGTGCTGCACGCCTGGACCGATCACCTGCGGCTCGACGGTGAGCGGATCATCGCGCGAACGGGGTGGGGATCGGTGCCCGACGACCACATCTCCCGCGCGATGCGCGGCTTCGGGTTCACGCTCGAGCAGGTCTACCGCGCGAGCGCCCTCGATCTGTCGCAGCCACTCGACCGAGTCGCCGCCGTCCTGGCCGGCGCCCGCGCCGCCGCATCCGACTACCGATACGTCTCGTGGACGCTTCCGACCCCGGTGGAGCATCGAGCCGGCTACGCCTGGCTGAAGTCGCGGATGTCGACGGACGCGCCGGCGGGTGACATGGACTTCGACGAGCAGCTGTGGGATGCCGACCGTGTCGCGCGGATGGACGAGCGCCTCGTCGCGCAGGGCTACACCGGCGTCATCGGGGCGGCGCAGCACATCGTGAGCGGCGAACTCGCGGCGTACACCGAGCTCTACCTGCTCGGCGAGGATCACTCGCTGCCGACGTCGCAGAACGACACGCTCGTCCTCAAGGAGCACCGCGGTCATCGGCTGGGCGCGCTGGTCAAATGCGAGACGCTGCGGATCTGGCGCGAGCACATGCCCGAGTCGACCCGCATCCTCACGAACAACGCCGAGGAGAACAGGCCGATGCTCTCGATCAACGAGGAGATGGGCTTCGTGCCGATCGCCTACGCGGGCATGTGGCAGCGCACTCTCGAGCCGGCCACCGTCAGCGGACCCTAGCGCCGCCGAGACGCTGGCAGTGCGGGCAGAAGTGGCTCGATCGGTTCATGAACGACACCCGCACGATCGGTCGTCCGCAGCGCGGGCACGGCTCGCCGGTGCGACCGTACGCGTTGAGCGAGTGCGCGAAGTAGCCGGACTGGCCGTTCACGTTGACGTACTGGGCGTCGAAGCTCGTGCCGCCCTCGGCGAGCGCCTGTTCGAGCACGCCGCGCACTTCGACGAGGAGACGGTTGACCGTTCGCGATGACATCGCGCGAGCCGGCGTCTCGGGATGAACCCGTGCCGCCCAGAGCGCCTCGTCCGCATAGATGTTTCCCACGCCGCTGATCGTCGACTGATCCAGCAGCACCCGTTTGATCGCCGATTCCTTCCTCGCCAGTGCCGAGCGGAACGCGCGGTCGGAGAAGGCGGGATCGAGCGGATCGCGCGCGATGTGGGCGACCTGCCGAGGGACGGAGGGGTCGAGGGTTCCATAGCCGCCGGGGGCGGCATCCGGCGTGGGTACGAGCGGGTCGAGCGTGAGCGATCCGAACGTGCGCTGGTCGGCGAACACGATCGCGACTTCGCCATGCTCGGGATGCTGGATGTCGAGGCGGACCCGCTCGTGCCGCTCGACCGGCGCGCCCGGCGCGCGCAGCAGGAGCTGTCCGCTCATCCCGAGATGCGCGACGAGCGCCTCATCGGCGGAGTCGCCGGACAGTGCCGGCTCGAGCGGGATCCAGAGGAACTTGCCCCGGCGGGCGGCCCCGCGCAGGCTCCGCCCGGTCAGTGCGGCTTCGAACTGCTCCCCCGACCCGGGGTAACGGGTCAGCGCGCGCTCGTCGAGGACAGTGACGCCGAGCACGGTCGAACCTGTGACCGCAGGGTCGAGGCCGGCACGGACGACCTCGACTTCGGGAAGCTCAGGCACGCCCGCTGAGCTCGCGCCACGCCAGCAGCGCGGCGGCCATCTCGGCCTGCTTCTTGCTCGAACCGCTGCCTTCGGCGGTGAGATCGGCGACGCTGACCGTGGCGGTGAAGAGCCGGCTGTGGTCGGGGCCCGTCGAGGTGACCGCGTAGACGGGCGGCGCCGCACCGGTGCGCGAGGCGAGCTCCTGCAGCGTCGTCTTCGGGTCGATCGCCGCGCCGAACCGGTCGGGGTCCTGCAGCAGCGGATCGATCAGGCGGAGCACGAGCCCGGATGCGGCATCCGGCCCCACCGACAGGTACGTGGCGCCGATGACCGCCTCCATCGTGTCGGCGAGGATCGAGTCCTTGTCGCGCCCGCCGGTCTGCTCCTCGCCGCGGCCGAGCAGCACATGGTCACCGAGTCCGATGCCGCGCGCGACCTCCGCGAGGGCGACCGTGGAGACCACGCCGGCGCGGCGCTTGGCCAGCGCGCCCTCATCGAGATCGGGATTCGCCGTGAACAGGCGCACCGTGACAGCCTGCCCCAGCACCGAGTCGCCGAGGAACTCGAGGCGCTCGTTGTGGGGCCCTTGACCGTGCTCGTATGCCCAGGACCGATGGGTCAGGGCAAGCGACAGAAGCTCGGCGTCGATGACGACGCCGAGCTTGTCGGTGAGACGACTGAGATCAGACGTCAGCGACCTTGCGGCCCTTGTACTCGAGGAACAGCTCGGTGCCCTGCGAGTCGGTGACGACCTTCGCCTGGTGCGGGCGGCTGTAGACGACCTTGCCGTTCTCGACGGTGCTGGTCAGCGTGATGGGCGCCGCCTTCCACTGGGCACGACGCGAACGCGTGTTGGAGCGGGAGACCTTCCGCTTCGGGGGGTTACCTGCCATGGCTTGCTCTCTTCTGTGTTCTCGGCGATGAAGTCCGCGCTACGCGCGCGGGGCTTCCTCGTCGTGGTCTGGGGTGAATTTCTGGAGCGCGGCCCAGCGGACATCGAGGGGCTCGCGCTGCTCTGATCCGGTGCTCGTGGCCAGTCGCTCGCCCGTGGCCGGATCAAGGCCGGGGCAATCCGGCTGACACACCGGCTGAAACGGAAGCGCCAATACGATCGCGTCCCTGACCAGAGTTTCAAGATCCACGTGGTCGTCTTGAACCTCGAAGTCAGTTGCTTCGGTTCCAGGATACGCGAAAAGCTCTTGAAACTCGACTTCGACGGGCTCGGCGATGTCGGTCAGGCACCGTCCGCAGACCCCGACGTATTCGGTCTCGATGCGACCGGTCGCGAGGATTCCCTCGTGCACCGACTCGAGTCGCACCTCGACGAGCACGGAATCACCCTCGGCGACGCTGACCAGACCCTCACCCCATTTCTCGGGAGCGGGCACGTCGAGCGTGAATTCGCGCATCTCCCCCGGGTGGAACACGATGTCGCGCGCGGGGACGACGAACGGGCCGGAACGCTGTTTTCTCACGGTCGTCCATGCTACCCGGGTCCGGATGGGCGACGGCTGTGGGCTCAGATGTCGCGCGAGCCCGTGTCGAGGAACCGCGCGACCGGGGCGGGAACGAACGGCGAGACATCCCCGCCGAGCGATGCCACCTGGCGCACGAGGGAGCTCGACACGAGTGCATGGGCGGGATCGGGCAGGAGGAACACCGTCTCGACGTGGGCGAGGTGGCGGTTCACGATCGCCATCGGCGTCTCGTACGCGACATCGATCTGCGAGCGGATTCCCTTGACGAGCACCCCCGCCCCCACGTCGGTGGCGTAGTCGACGAGCAGGCCCATGCTCCACGATGCGACCGTCACATCGCCCTCGACGTCGCCTTCCTCGATCGACTGCTCCAGCAGGCTCAGCCGCTGGGCGATCGGCAGCATGGCCTCCTTGCCCGGGTTGTGCACCACCAGGACGTGCAGCTGGTCGTACAGCGCGGCAGCGCGACGGATGACATCGAGGTGACCCAGGGTCGGCGGGTCGAATGATCCAGGAACGACGGCGATCCGGCTGCTCATGGTTGAAGCCTATCGAGGCTAGTTCTTCGCCAGCGCCGCGCGCTCCTCCATGCCCAGCCGCCGCTCCAGCGCCGCGGCCAGACCCGGATGCCGGATCAGCGCGGGATCCTGCTCGAGCACCTGCTCGGCGGCGATCCGGGCCTCCGCGATGAGGTCGGCATCCGTCACCACGCGCAGGAGCCGCAGGGACGATCGCGCGCCGGACTGGGCGTCGCCGAGGACGTCTCCCTCGCCGCGCAGCTCGAGATCGATCTCGGCGAGCAGGAAGCCGTCGAGCGTGCCCGCGACGGCAACCACCCGCTCCCGCGCGGGAGTGCCTGCAGGCGCCTCGGTCACGAGCAGGCAGAGCCCGGGCACGCCGCCGCGCCCGACGCGCCCGCGCAGCTGATGCAGCTGCGATACGCCGAACCGGTCCGCCTCGAGGATCACCATGGTCGATGCGTTCGGAACGTCGACGCCCACTTCGACGACGGTCGTCGCGATCAGGACGTCGATCTCACCGCGGGCGAACGCCTGCATGATGGCATCCTTCTCGTCGGACGGCATCTTCCCGTGCAGTGCCGAGACGCGCAGGTCGGTGAACGTGGGATGCCGCGACAGCAGGTCCACGACCTGTGCGACGCCCCAGCGGGTGCGTGCCGCCTCTCCCTCGACGACCGCGACGGGCTCGTCGGCGGTGTCGTCCTTGACCGACGCGTCCGCGTCGATCGCGGCGCACACGACGAAGGCCTGATGGCCCTTGCCGACCTCCTCGGCGACACGATCCCAGACGCGCGCGAACCACGCCGGCTTCTCCGCGAGCGGGGCGACGAAGGTCTGGATGCCGGCGCGGCCCTCGGGCATCGTGCGGATGGTGGACACGTCCAGGTCGCCGAACACGGTCATCGCGACCGTGCGCGGGATCGGCGTGGCGGTCAGGACCAGCGCGTGCGGGGCGGCACCCTTCGCGCGCAACGACTCGCGCTGCTCCACGCCGAACCGGTGCTGCTCGTCCACGACGACCAGCCCCAGATCGGCGAAGGTCGTGCTGTCGCTGAGGAGCGCGTGTGTGCCGATCACGATCCGCGCCTGTCCCGACGCCGTGCGCAGAGCCGCTTTGCGCCTCTCCGCGGCCGGCATCTGACCGGTCAGCAGCGTCGGCATGAGCTCGGGTGCGAGCCGCGGCCCCAGCATCCGCGCGATCGAGCGCAGGTGCTGTCCGGCGAGCACTTCGGTCGGCGCGATCAGGGCGGACTGGCCGCCGCTCTGGGCGACCTGCAGCATCGCGCGCAGTGCGACGAGGGTCTTGCCCGAGCCGACCTCGCCCTGCACGAGCCGGTTCATCGGCCAGTCGCCCTCCAGGTCGCGCGCGATCTGGTCGCCGACCGAGAGCTGGTCGGGAGTGCGCGGGAACGGGAGCGCGTCGTCGAAGCCGGACAGCAGCGCACCCGGCTCTCGACGCGTCGCCGACAGGGCGCGGACGAACTGCCGCTGCTGGAGGAGCGCGACCTGCAGCACGAACGCTTCGTGCATGCGCAGCGTGCTGCGCGCCTGTTCGATCTGCTCTTCGGAGTCGGGGCGATGAATGCGCTCGATCGCGGTCCTCGCTTCGAGCAGTCCGTTCGCAGTGCGCAGTTCGTCGGGAAGCGGATCCTCGACCGGTCCGAGGCCGTCCAGGACGAGCTCGATGATCTTCCGCAGCTGCCAGCTCGCGATCGTGCTCGTCGCCGGGTAGATCGGTATCGGCAGGTTTGCGTTGGCCTCCGCGGTCAGCCGGGCGGTCTCCTCATCGTCGAAGAGCTCGTAGTCCGGGTGGGCGAGCTGCTTCGCACCGCGGTACTCCCCCACCTTGCCGGCGAAGACCCCGCGCCTGCCCGGCTGAAGATCCTTCAGCCGCCAGGACTGGTTGAAGAACGTGAGTGAGAGCTCTCCCTGACCGTCGCTGATCACGACCTCCAGCAGAGATCCCTTGCGGTTCTGCATGCGACGCTCGCTCGCCCGCCGCACCTCGGCGACGATCGTGACCGGCTCGCCGAGCGGGAGCGAGGAGATCGGCGTCAGCTCGCCGCGCTTGGCGTATCGGCGCGGGTAGTGCGCCAGGAGGTCCCCGACCGTCCGCATGCCGAACGCGCGCTCGAGCGCCGTCGCGGTCTTGCCTCCGACGGCGCCGTCGAGACGCGATTCGAGGGCGAGCGCGGGCATGCTCCGAGTCTAGGCAGGGGGGTGGACGGAATCCGCTGCTCCGTCGAGGTCGGTCATCCCCAGATCCCGGTCGCGATATCGGAGAGGAATGCCCGGCCGTTGCGGTTGGAGGTGGACAGATAGATCCAGACCCCGTCACGGGTGATGATGATCTCCTCGGTGTCGGGCCCGTCGCCCGCAAGCTGGCAGAAGTTCGCACCGAAGTCGTCGGATACGCCGCAGGCGTAGCCCATCGCGGGGAGGGTCGCGACCGCTGCGGCGGCCGCATCCGGCGTCGCAGTGCTGATGAGCAGCAGCATTCCCGTCGAGTCGCCGACGATCCAGTCGCACCCGAGCACGAGGGTGGCGTTCTCGGGCGCGGGCCGGACGAAGCCGACACCGTCGCTCTGCAGGGTCAGGTCTCCGATGGCCTCCTCCCGCACTGCGGGTGTCGCGAGGGTGTTGCAGTCGGTGGGCAGGTTCGCCGGCGCGACCGTCTCGGTCGGCGTCGGGGTGGGTGTCGGCGTGGGCGTCGCGGTCTGGGTGGGCGTCGGCTTCGTCGTCGGCGACGCCGTGGGGGTTCCGCCGCCGCCACCGCAGCCGGCCAGGGCGGCGGCCAGGACGGTCGCGAACGCGAGGGTGGACAGGGTGCGGGCGGCGGTGCGGCTCATCGTCGTTTCCGATTCTCTCAACTGTCGATGTTCCCGAGCATAGGGTGAGGACGTGACACGGATCATCGCCGGACGCGCCGGATCGATCACCCTCGAGGTCCCCGACGCCGGAACACGTCCCACGAGCGACCGCGTCAGAGAGTCCCTGTTCGGGGCGCTGGAATCGGCCGAGGCCCTCCAGGGCGCGGCGGTGCTCGACCTGTACGCCGGTTCGGGCGCGCTCGGACTCGAGGCGGTCAGCCGGGGCGCGGCATCCGCCGATCTTGTCGAGAAGTCCCCGCGCGCGGCCGCGATCGTCGAGCGGAATGCCGCGAAGGTCGCAAAGTCGGTGGGCCGGGATGCGGTGATCCGGGTGCACCGGAGTCCGGTGTCGGCGTTCCTGGGTGGAGCACGCGGCCCGTTCGACGTCGTGTTCCTGGACCCGCCCTACGACCTGGACGAGGGCGAGCTCACCCACGCGCTGGCGCTGCTGCTGCCGTCGCTCGCTCCCGGCGCGACCATCATCGTCGAACGCGCGGCGCGGTCGCCGCGGCCGGCAGCGCCCGATGGGCTCGAGCACGTCCGCGACAAGAAGTACGGCGACACCGCGCTGTGGTGGATGCGAGTCACCGAGCGGTAGCGACTACCCGCTGTGCGCGTCCCAGTCGCGGTACGGGTCCCAGCCCGCGCGACCGTCGTGGGGTGCGCCGTCGACGAGCACGGGATGCGATGAGCGGCCGACGACCCGGCCGATCACCCGGAACCCGCGGGGCAGCTCGACCCCCGGCCCGAACGCCGCCAGCAGTGCGTGGTCCTCGCCGCCGGTGAGCGCGGCCGGAAGGTCCGGCCCGAGCGACGACGCGCCGAGGTCGACCGTCACCCCGGACGCCGACGCCAGTCGCGAAGCATCCAGGACGAGTCCGTCGGAGACATCCATCATCGCCGTCGCCCCCGCCTGTGCCGCGACCGCGCCGAGGGCGATGGGCGGCACCGGCCGCAGCTGGGCGGCGACTGCGGCCTGTTCCGCAGGCGTGAGCCGATCGGGATCGACGGGAACGGGCTCGGCGGCGGCATCGCGGAATCGATCGAACAGGATCGCGAGTCCGCGCCCCGCTGCTCCGAGCTCCCCCGCGACGGCGAGCACATCGCCCGCTCGCGCGCCGCTGCGCAGCACGGGAGCCCGACCCTCGAGCGATCCGAGCGCGGTGACGGCGATCGTGAGCGTGTCGGACACCGTCAAGTCACCGCCCTCGACCGCGCACCCCGGAGCGAGCGCATCGCACGCGGCGCGAAGACCATCGGCGAGGTGCTCGAGGAACGACAGCCGCGTGCCGTTCGGCGTCGCGAGGGCGACCAGCAGCGCAGTCGGGCGCGCGCCCATCGCTGCGATGTCCGCGAGGTTGACGGAGGCGGCCTTCCAGCCGAGATCGAACCCGCTCGACCACGCCAGACGGAAGTCGGGGCCGTGCACGAGGGTGTCGGTCGTCGCGACCACCCGGCCGTCCGGTGCCGCGATCACGGCGGCGTCGTCTCCCGGGCCGACGAGCGCGTGCGACGCGCCGAGCCTCGCCAGGATGCGGCCGAGCACTGCACCCTCCGACGACTCCCCCACGGTCGGGTCTTCGGCGGGCGCGGTCACCCGACAACGGTAGCGTCCCGCCGGCGGCGCCGCGGGTAGCCTGAAGAGGTGCCCCGCCGACCCGCCGCTCTCGCCGCCGCGGCCGCGCTCCTGCTGGCCGGGGCGCTGCTGACCGGGTGCACGTCAACCGTGTCGCTCCAGCCCGCGCAGGACGCGAACGATCCGGCCTGCGCGGATGTCACGGTGCGCCTGCCCGACTCGGTCGACGGGCAGCCGCGACGCTGGACGGACGCGCAGGCGACGGGGGCGTGGGGGGATCCGGCATCCGTCATCCTCACCTGCGGCGTGCCGACGCTCGGGCCGACGACCCTCCCCTGCCAGAGCGTGAACGGCGTGGACTGGGTGATCGACGAGTCCGATGCCCCTCGCTATCGGGTCACGACGTTCGGTCGCGTTCCCGCGGTGGAGATCTACCTCGACAACGATGTCGTCTCCAGCGCCCAGGTGCTCGACCGGCTCTCGCAGATCGTCTCGGTGCTGCCGACCGACGGCTCGGTGTGCACGGAGTCGGGTTCAGAGAACTAAGCGGCCGCCCGCTCGAGCGCGGTGTCGATCAGCTCCGAGATCAGCTCGGGGTAGGTCATGCCCGATGCGATCCAGCACTTCGGGAACATCGAGATCGGGGTGAACCCCGGCATCGTGTTCAGCTCGTTGACGTACAGCTCATCCGGTCCGAGGAAGAAGTCCACCCGCGCGAGTCCCCGGCCGTCCACCGCTTCGAAGGCGCGGATGCCGAGCTCCTGGATGCGGGCGATCTCGGCATCGGTCAGATCGGCCGGGCACACGACCTCCGCACCGTCGCCGCCGAGATACTTGCCCTCGAAATCGTAGAACTCGCGCGTGGTGAGCACGATCTCGCCCGGGAGAGACGCGCGCGAGCGTGCGCCGTCACGGCCTTCCAGGATCGCGACCTCGATCTCTCGGCCGACGATCGCACTCTCGACGAGCACCTTGTCGTCTTCGGCGAACGCGATCTCCAGGGCCGCACCGAGCTCGGACGGGTCCGCGACCTTCGAGACGCCGACGCTCGAGCCGGCGCGCGCGGGCTTGACGAACATCGGCAGGCCGAGGGCCTCGGCATCCGTTCGCACTCCGTCGGCGTCGCGAGCCCACCCCGCGCGCGTCACCGTGACCCACGGCGACACCGGGACTCCGGCCGCCTGCAGCACGATCTTCATGAAGTGCTTGTCCATGCACAGGGCCGAATCCAGCACGCCGCCGCCCGCGTACGGCAGCTCGAGCGTGTCGAGGAAGCCCTGCACCGTGCCGTCCTCGCCGTGCACGCCGTGCAGGATGGGCAGCACCACGTCGACGGTTCCGAGTTCACCGATCGTCCCGTCGGCACGTCGGACCCGCAGCGCGCGATCCCCTCCGCCCTCCGGCCACAGGATCCGAGTGCCGTTGTCGACGACCTCGGGAAGCCTTTCGGCGTCGAGCGCGAACTTGTCGGGATCGTCGTCCTCGAGCACGAAGACGCCCTCTCGGGTGATCCCGACGGGAATCACCCCGTAGCGGTCACGGCTGATCGCGCGAAGGACGCCGCCCGCCGTTGCGGAACTGATCGAGTGTTCGCTGGAGCGACCTCCAAAGAGCACCACCACCACCGGCCTGTCCATTCTGAGTCCTCTCGCCCTGGGGCTCATCGTCATCCGTCGTGAGGTGTGGTGCGATCTCACGCGGGTCCATCGTTCCGTCCAGCACCATCTTGACCTGCTCGACGATCGGCATCGCGATGCCCGCCTCGCGCGCCAGCTGCAGGACGGGCGCGACGGATGCCAGACCCTCCGCGGTCTGGTTCATCTGCTTCACGACATCCTGGAAGCTGTAGCCCTGGCCGAGCAGCCTGCCCGCCGTGTTGTTGCGGCTGAGGGGCGACTGGCAGGTCGCGATGAGGTCGCCGAGGCCGGCGAGACCCTGCAGGGTCTCGACCTGTGCCCCCTGGGCCACCGCGAAGTCGGTCATCTCCACGAGCCCGCGCGTGATGATCGAAGCCTTCGTGTTCTCGCCGTAGCCGACGCCGTCGACGATGCCGATCGCGACGGCGATCAGGTTCTTCAGCACACCGCCGAACTCGGTGCCGATGACATCGGTGTTCACGAAGGTGCGGAAGTACCGGTTGCGCGCCCGGCGGGCGACCGCATCGGCGGTCTCCTGGCTCGTCGAGGAGATCACCGCGGCGGTCGGCTGCTCGCGGGCGATCTCCAGAGCGAGGTTGGGGCCGGAGGCGACGGCGATGCGCGAGGGGTCGCAGTGCAGCTCCTGCTCGATGACCTGGCTCATCCGCAGGCCGCTGCGGCGCTCCACGCCCTTCATGAGCGAGACGATCGGGGCATCGGTCTTGGTCACGAGCGCCCTGACGGCCTTGAGGTTCTGCCGCACCGCCTGGCTCGGGATCGAGAGGTAGACCTGCTCCGCACCGTCGAGCGCTTCGGACAGGTGGTGGGTCGCGTACATCTCGCGCGGCAGGTTGATGCCCGGCAGATACTCGCTGTTGCGCTTGGCCTCGTTGATCTCGTGAGCCAGCTCGGGCCGCCGTGCCCACATCGTCACATGCGCGCCGCCGTCGGCGAGGATCTTGCCGAACGTCGTGCCCCAGCTGCCGGCGCCGATCACGGCGACGCGGGGCAGCCCGGCATCCTTACGGCTCAAGGCGACCTGTCTCCCTCTGCCCGTGCTCGGCAGGATTCCAGCGCTTCTCGGGTGCCGGCTCGCCGCGCAGCTGCGAGAGGAGCTGTGCGAGCGCGTTCATGAGTCGGTCGGTTCCGGCGACGAGGGCAGCCGGCTGAGCGTTCCCGGCACCGAACTCCGAGATGTCCACGGGGTCGCCGACGATGACCTTGACCGGTCGGCGCAGGGGCCAGAAGCTGAGCTTGCCGTAGCGGGGCAGGATGTCCTGCGCGCCCCAATGTGCCATCGGGATGAGCGGGATGCCGTCGGCGAGGGCGAGCCGGACGGCGCCGGTCTTGCCGCGCATCGGCCACAGGTCGGGGTCGCGCGTCAGCGTCCCCTCGGGGTAGACGATGACGCCGCGCCCGTGCTCCACGAGCACCTCGGACTGCTCGATCGTCTGGCGGGCCGCGGCCGCTGATGAGGATCGTGCGACCGGCACCATCCCCGTGGCACGCAGCGCCCAGCCCAGCACCGGAACCTTGAACAGACTCTCCTTCGCCATGAATCGCGGCGCCCGGCCCATCCGCCACACGGCGACCGCGACGATCAGCGGGTCGAACTCGGTGGAATGCGTCGGCGCGAGCACGTAGGCGCCCTCGCGAGGGAGCTTGTGCCCGTCGATGATCTCGATCTTGGCGAACAGCCCGGTCAACGGGATGACGATCGCCGCGAGCGGCCAGAAGACGCTCGGGCGGGATTTCTCCGGATTGCTGGGAAGCCTGGACGCGGGCGGTCGAGGCGAGGTTGTCGCCACGACCGCTATCCGATGACGTCGAAGTCCGCGCCGAGTGCGTCGAGCTTCGTGAACAGCTTCTCGTAGCCGCGACGGATGATGCCCACGTTCCGCACGATCGACTCGCCCTCGGCCGCGAGGGCGGCGATCAGGTAGCTGTAGCCGCCGCGCAGGTCGGGCACCACGACATCGGCGCCGTGGAGCGGGGTCGGCCCGTTGATGACGGCCGCCTGTTCGAGCGCCCGACGCGGGACGCGCCGGTCGGGGCTCGCGATGCCCTCGGGGTGCACGACGATGTCGGCCCCCATCTGCACGAGCGCCTCGGTGAAGCCGAGCCGGTTCTCGTACACCGTCTCGTGCACGATCGAACGGCCCTCCGCCTGGGTGAGTGCCACGATGAGCGGCTGCTGCCAGTCGGTCATGAACCCCGGGTGCACGTCCGTCTCGACGACGACCGGCTTGAGCGCGCCACCGCGGCGGAAGCGGATGCCGTCCTCGTGGATGTCGAACTCGCCGCCCGCCTTGCGGTACACGTTGAGGAAGGTGAGCATCTCCTGCTGCTTCGCGCCGCCGACGAAGATGTCGCCGTCGGTCGCCAGCGCCGCGCACGCCCAGGACGCGGCTTCGTTGCGGTCGAAGATGCACCGGTGGTCGTAGCCGCGGAGCTTGTCGACGCCCTCGATCAGGATCACCCGGTTGGGCTCGTACGAGATGATCGCGCCCATCTTCTGGAGCACGGCGATCAGGTCCATGATCTCGGGCTCGATCGCGGCGCCGCGCAGCTCGGTGATGCCCTTCGCCTTCACGGCCGTGAGCAGCACCTGCTCGGTGGCGCCGACGCTCGGGTAGGGCAGCTCGATCTTCGCGCCGGTGAGCCCGTTGGGGGCGGTGATGCGGATGCCCTCGTAGGTCTTGTCGACGATCGCGCCGAACGCGCGCAGCGCGTCCATGTGGAAGTTGATCGGGCGATCGCCGATCCGGCAGCCGCCGAGGTCGGGGATGAGCGCCTCGCCGAGGAGGTGCAGGAGGGGGCCGCAGAACAGGATCGGGATGCGGGATGCACCGGCGTGCGCGTCGATCTCCTCGAAGTGCGCAGACACCGCTCCGCTCGGATCGAAGATCAGCGAGCCCGCTTCGTCGCCGTCCTCGACACGGACCCCGTGCACCTCGAGCAGCGAGCGGACGACCTCGACATCGCTGATGTCGGGCACATCGCGCAGCACGCTCGTCGTCTCGCCCAGGAGGGCCGCGACCATCGCCTTCGTGGCGAGGTTCTTCGCGCCCTTCACTTCGACCCGGCCGCTGAGCGGCCGGCCGCCGCGGATCGCGAGTGTTTCTCCGGACAACTGCTGCTCTCCTGCCTTCGATCGTGCCTCGTCTTGCGATCGAGCACCCTCGCCTAGGAGCGTCTTCATCCGGTGGAACCTCACTTGTGTCTTCGAGGGAACGGCTGTCAGCAGTCCGCTTTCGTGGAGCGGATAGCCGGGGCTACGGAACCGCCTGAGTCTAGGGAACAGGAAGCGTCCGCGGCCGCCACGCCTCTCGGCGAGCCTCGAACTGCGAAATCTTGTCTTCGTTCCGCAGGGTGAGCCCGATGTCGTCGAGCCCTTCGAGAAGCCGCCACCTAGTGTAATCATCGATCTCGAAAGGCACCTCGAAGTCCGCGACAGAGGCGACCCGGCGCTCGAGATCGACGGTCATCCGCGTGCCGGGATCGGCGTCGAGTGCGGCCCAGATGCGTTCCAGATCGTCGTCGGAGATCACACCGGTGAGCAGCCCCTGCTTGCCGGAGTTGCCGCGGAAGATGTCGGCGAACTTGGGGCTGAGCACGACCGCGAACCCGTAGTCGCGCAGTGCCCAGACCGCGTGCTCGCGGCTCGACCCGGTGCCGAAATCAGGCCCGGCGACGAGGATGCTGGCACCTTCGTAGGCGGGCTGGTTGAGCACGAAGTCCGGATCCTGCCGCCAGGCGGCGAACAGCGCGTCCTCGAAGCCGGTCTTGGTGACCCGCTTGAGATAGACCGCCGGGATGATCTGGTCCGTGTCGACGTTCGAGCGCTTGAACGGCACCGCGATGCCGGTGTGGGTGATGAACTTCTCCACGATCAGGCCTCGACCTTCGCCAGTGCGGGCAGATCGCTGGGACTGGAGAGCGTGCCCCGCACCGCTGTCGCGGCGGCGACGAGCGGTGAGACGAGGTGGGTGCGCCCGCCCTTGCCCTGGCGGCCTTCGAAGTTGCGGTTCGACGTCGATGCGCAGCGCTCCCCGGGCGCGAGCTGGTCGGGGTTCATGCCCAGGCACATCGAGCAGCCGGCGAACCGCCACTCCGCGCCGAACTCGGTGAACACCTTGTCCAGACCCTCAGCCTCGGCTTCGAGCCGCACGCGGGCCGAGCCGGGCACGACCATGACGCGCACGTTGTCGGCCTTCTTGCGTCCCTTGACGATCGATGCGAACGCCCGGAGATCCTCGATGCGGCTGTTGGTGCACGAGCCCATGAAGACGGCATCCACCGCGACGTCCTTCAGCGGGGTGCCGGGGGTCAGCGCCATGTACTCCAGGGCGCGCTCGGCGGCGGCCCTGTCGTTGGGGTCGGCGTAGTCGTCCGGCGATGGCACGACCTCGCTGAGCGACACGCCCTGGCCGGGGTTGGTCCCCCACGTGACGAACGGCTCGAGCTCGTTCGCATCCAGGTACACCTCGGCGTCGTAGACCGCGCCCTCGTCGGTCGGCAGCGTGCGCCAGTAGGCGACCGCATCCTCCCAGTCCTGTCCCTTCGGGGCGTGCGGCCTGCCCTCCAGGTACGCGAACGTGGTCTCGTCGGGCGCGACCATCCCGGCGCGCGCGCCCGCTTCGATCGACATGTTGCAGATCGTCATGCGCCCCTCCATCGAGAGTGCGCGGATGGCGCTGCCGCGGAACTCGAGCACGTAGCCCTGCCCGCCGCCGGTGCCGATCTTCGCGATGACGGCGAGGATGATGTCCTTCGCGGTCACCCCGGGCTTGAGCGTGCCCTCGACGGTGATCGCCATGGTCTTGAACGGCTTGAGCGGGAGCGTCTGCGTCGCCATGACGTGCTCGACCTCGCTCGTGCCGATGCCGAACGCCATCGCGCCGAATGCACCGTGCGTCGAGGTGTGCGAGTCGCCGCACACGACCGTGATGCCGGGCATCGTGAGTCCGAGCTGCGGACCGACCACATGGACGATGCCCTGCTCCTTGTCGCCGAGGGAGTGCAGGCGGACGCCGAACTCGTCGGCGTTTCGACGCAGGGTCTCGATCTGCGTGCGGCTGGTCAGGTCCGCGATCGGCTTGTCGATGTCGAGCGTCGGGGTGTTGTGATCCTCGGTCGCGATCGTCAGGTCGAGGCGGCGCAGCGGCCTGCCCTCGGCGCGCAGTCCGTCGAAGGCCTGCGGGCTGGTGACCTCGTGCACGAGGTGCAGGTCGATGTAGATGAGGTCGGGCTCGCCGTTCTCGCCCTTGACGACGAGGTGGTCGTCCCACACCTTCTCGGCGAGGGTGCGCGGGGAATCGGGGATTTCGGTGGTCATGTGTCTCGTTCTCCAGGAAAGGGGATCAAGCCCGTGACGAACTCCGCGACGAGGAAGGCCTGAGAACTAGGACTCGCCGCGGCCGCTAAGGAGAAGGAGAGCGATCCGCACGGCCTCAGAATACCACCGGCTCCGGATGCCGTTGCCAGGGGCCTCCTAGATCGTCTGGCGCTGCTCGACCAGCGGGCATGCGAACGGGTCGCGCTCGCCGAGGCCGACGCGGTTGATGTACCGGATCACGATGCCGTACGACTCGAGCAGCCCGGTCACGGTATAGGGCACCCCTTGGCGGGCGCAATACTCGGCGACCATGGGCGCCGCGCGGCGCAGGTGCGGGCGGGGCATCGACGGGAACAGGTGGTGCTCGATCTGGTAGTTCAGGCCGCCCATCGCGACATCCAGCGCCCACGTCCCCCGGACGTTGCGGCTCATCGCCACCTGACGGGTGAGGAAGTCGAGCTTGGCGTCCTTCGGCACGAGCGGCATCCCTTTGTGGTTGGGCGCGAAGACCATGCCCATGTACACGCCGAAGATGCCCAGCTGCACCGCCAGGAACACGACCGCGATCCCGGGCGAGAGCACGAGGAAGACCAGTGTGATGAAGCCGACCAGCCGCAGCGAGAGGAACCCGATCTCCACCCAGCGCCGCTCGAGCTTCTCGCGCGAGACGACCCGTCGCACGCCCGACGCGTGCAGCGACAAGCCCTCCAGCAGGAGGATCGGGAAGAAGAAGAGACCCTGGTGTGCGACCAGCCACTGCGGGACCGGTGCGCGGGGCGCGCGCGCCTGCTCCGGCGTGAACGAGATCACCGGCAGATCGATGTCGGGATCGACGTCGATCTTGTTCGGGTTCGCATGATGGCGCGTGTGCTTGTGCCGCCACCAGCCGTAGCTCATGCCGACGAACAGATCGCCCAGGATGAGGCTGATCCAGTCGTTCCACCGACCCGACACGAAGATCTGCCGGTGGGCGGCGTCATGGCCGAGCATCGCGATCTGGGTGAACAGGATCGCGAACCCCACGGCGGTGAACAGCTGCCACCACGTGTCGCCGATCCAGATGAAGGCGAGCACGGCGGAGGTGAGCACGACCGGGACCGCGACGAGCTTGGTCCAGTAGTACCCGTAGCGGCGTCTCATCAGACCTGATCCGCGAACCATCGCGGCGAGCTCGGTGAAATCGCTGCCTGTGTGAGCCGGGGTCTGGGGCTTCTTGGTGGAAATAATGCCAGGAGACATCACGACCTCCTAGGGTCGCTTCCTACGGCGGACACAGACCAGCCCGCTCAAGTCAGAAGCTACTCCTCGAACCTGAGCGACTCACAGGTTCCCGGGCAGCTCCGCAGCGGCTCTGCGCTTGTCACGCGCCGACGCGATCAGGCTCGCGACCGTGGCGACCGTCATCGAGAGGATGATCACGCCGAGTGACATCCAGGTGGAGATCTCGGGCGCCCATTCGATGGGCTCGCCGCCGTTGATGAACGGCAGCTCGTTGACGTGCATCGCGTGGAAGACGAGCTTGAGCCCGATGAAGGCGAGGATGAACGCGATGCCGTAGTGCAGGTAGCGCAGGCGGTCGAGCAGGTCGCCCAGCAGGAAGTACAGCTGGCGCAGTCCCATCAGCGCGAAGATGTTCGCCGTGAAGACGATGAACGGACTCGTCGTGATGCCGAAGATCGCGGGGATCGAGTCGATGGCGAAGAGGAGATCGGTGACCCCGATCGCGGCGAAGACGATGATCATCGGCGTGAAGATCTTCTTGCCGTCCACGACGGTGCGCAGCTTCGCGCCGTCGTAGTGGTCGCTGATGTCGATCGTGCGGCGCAGCAGGCGCACGATGAAGTTCTCGCGCTTGACCTCTTCGTCATGATCGCCGCCGGGGAAGGCCTGCCGGTATGCCGTCCAGACCAGGAACGCTCCGAAGATGTAGAACACCCAGCTGAACTGCTCGATCGCGGCGGCGCCGATGAGGATGAACGCACCGCGCAGGATCAGCGCGATGATGATGCCGACCATCAGCACTTCCTGCTGGTACCGCCGCGGCACCGCGAACTGGCTCATGATCAGGACGAAGACGAAGAGGTTGTCGATCGACAGGCTGTACTCGGTGAGCCAGCCGGCGACGAACTGCCCGGCATACTCCGGCCCGGCGAAGATCCACATGAGTCCTGCGAAGATCAGCGCGAGGACGACGTAGAACACGACCCACAGCGTCGATTCCCTCGTCGAGGGGATGTGCGGGCGCTTCAGGATCAGGAGCAGGTCGGCGGCGAGGATCAGGGTCAGCACGATGAGCGAGCCGATCTCGAACCAGAGCGGGAGTTGCAGGTCCAAAGGTGGGCCTTTCACGGAGAGGGCGGGGGTCGGTGGATTCCCGAAAGTCTCTCCCCCGCGGAGACCGTGACCGGCCTGCCGTGGTGCGTGCCCGGGGATGCGGCGATGGCTCCCGTGATGACGGACACGCGATGACGGGATACTCCCTCTCGCTCCCCCAGGATACAGGCTGAGACGATCCGCCCTGACGTGACACTTACGGGGTGAGAGACAATGAGGCTCCATCGGCTCACGGGTCGGCGGAGAAGGGATCGGGCATGGTCGAGCAGGCGGCGACGGATGACGCGACCCTCGTGGCGCAGGCTGCGAGTGGGAGCGAGCACGCGTTCCGCACGCTCTACCGGGCGTACGTGCGGCCGGTGTACTGGCTCGCGCACAGGCTCGTGGGAAATGCCTCGGACGCGGAGGATGTGACGCAGGAGACGTTCCTGGTCGCGTGGCGCAAGCTGCCCGGCCTCGAACTCGCCGGCGAATCGCTGCTTCCGTGGCTGGTGACCGTGTGCCGCTTCCAGGCGGCCAACCGCATCCGCACCCAGCGACGCGACCGCGAGAACACGGCCGCTGCCGTGGATGACAGCATCCCGTCGACTGTGAACGTCGAGCAGCAGGTGATCGACACGGAATTCGCCGACCGGATCCTGCGGGAAGTGGAAGGCCTGAGCCCGCTCGACCGCGACATCTTCCGTCTGTGCGCGACCGAGGGGTACGCCTATCAGGCCGCTGCCGAAGAGCTCGGCATCGCGCACGGAGTCGTCCGCAATCGTCTCTCCCGCATCCGCACGCGACTGCGGACCGTAGCCAAGGAGAGCACATGAACACCGAAGAGCACGCAGACACCTCGCGCGAGCTGCCTGAGCCGCTGCCGGAGCTCAGCGACGCGCGCATCGACGAGATCGAGGACTCGCTGTTCGCCGAGATCGGGCGCGAGCGCACCTCGCGGCGCAAGCGCCGCACCGGAGTGTGGGCGGTGAGCGGCGCAGCCGCGGCGGTGATCGTCGTGGCCGCGGTGATCGCACCGAGCGTCGGCGGTCTGGTCGGCGGTGCCTCGTCGGACGAGTCGGCGATCGGCCCGTCGGCGCCGATCGAGGACTCGGCCGCGGGCGGCGTCGCGGACCCGAATGCCATGAGCGAGGGCCTCGCCGAGACCGACAAGTCGTCGGGCATCGCCGCCGACAGCGCGGTCGCGGCACCCGACCGCGACATCATCACGACCGCGACGGCGACCGTCGTCGTCGACGACATCTCGGACGCCGTCGTGGTGATCACGGATGCCGCGCAGTCGCGCGACGGGTACGTCGAGTCCATGAGCATCGGCCAGTCCGGCCAGGTGATTCCGGTGGACCCCACCACGGGGATGGTCTACGACAGCACGATGCCGTATCCGTACACGCCCGACGGCGCGTGGATCACGGTCCGCGTTCCCGCCGACGGCCTGCAGTCCCTCGTCGACCAGCTGTCGGGGCTCGGCGAGGTCACCGCGTCATCGGTGAACCGGCAGGACGTCACCGAGGTGACCCTCGATCTCGAGGCACGCGTGGATGCCGCACAGGCGTCCGTGGACCGCCTGACGCAGCTCATGACCCAGGCCGGCAGCCTCTCCGATCTGATCGCCGCCGAGTCCGCGCTCGCCGAGCGCCAGGCGACGCTCGAGTCGTACCAGCAGCAGCTGAAGTACTACGACGAGCAGGTCGCGATGTCTACGCTGACGGTGACGCTGACCGAGCCGGTCGAGACCGTCGAGGCCAATCCCGCCGGGTTCAGCGACGGTCTCGCTGCGGGCTGGAACGGGCTGGTCGCGACGCTCAACGGCATCGTGATCGCGATCGGGTTCCTGATCCCCTGGATCCTGGTCCTCGCCGTCGCGGGTCTGATCGTGTGGGCCGTCGTCGCGCTCGTCCAGCGCGGCCGCAGCCGCCGGCAGTCGGCGGGCAAGGCGGACGCATCCGAGAGCGACCAGGGCACCGACTAGTCCTCGATCACGCGTCGGGCGGCGGGTTCAGGCGCGGTCGACGCGCCAGAACCGCCAGCTCGGCGGACGCCGTCCGTCCGACGCGTGCGCCTCCGCGACACGTCGGGATGCCGCATCCCGGCGTTCCTGCCACCCGTCCACCCACTCCTGCACCTCGACCGTCGGTGTGACGACCGGGGGTCCGCCGAGCAGCTGACGGCGGGCCTCGATCACGCGGTGGTTGAAGTCCTCGAGGTATTCGCGGACCTCGTTCCGCGTCCGCAGCTCATCGAGCCTGTCCTCGAGCGACGCGTACTCGGTGCGCAGCGTGAGTGCCGGCGGCCCGAGACCTGTCAGGCGCTCCCGCTCGATCTTGCGCCGGATCCACCAGTCCGGGTCGTTCGAGGCGCCGAGACCGGGGATCGGCTTGCCCGCCCCCGGAAGATCGTCGAAGTCGCCCCGTCGGATGGCCTGCTCGATCGAGACCTCGACGATCGCAGCTCGCTCCACCTCGGACCAGATGCGGGACGCCGCGGGGTCGTCGTCCTCGGGAGGCTCCTCGCCGCGCGCGATCGCCGCCTTGCGCAGGCGGTACCGCATCGCTGCATCCCGGCTGTCCTCCGCCACGCTCACCTCCACGCGTCTACGTCAAGGCTAAACGCCAGTGGCGTTGGTAGCGTCGGGCGGATGAGGATGCACGACGATCAGCTCCACATCGACCTCGGGATCGCGCGGCGGCTCATCGTGGAGCAGCTTCCCGAGTGCCGGGACCTGCCGGTGACAGCGTTGGCCGGGTCTGGAACCGTGAACGCGATCTTCCGCATCGGAGACGACCTCACGGCGCGGTTCCCGCTGCAGGGGCTGGACGCGGCCGAGGTCGAGTCGCACCTCGAGCGCGAGGCCGCAGCCCTCGGGGAATTCCGGCGGGTGTGCCCGTTCCCCGCCCCGCGGCCCCTGATGATCTGCAGCGGAGGGCACGGGTACCCGCTGCCGTGGAGCGTTCAGACCTGGGTGCCGGGTGAGATCGCGAGTCCTCGTGGGCTGTCGGGCTCACTCGAATTCGCCGAGGACCTCGTCAGGCTGATCCAGGCGATGCGCGATGCCGATGTCGCGGGCCGTGTCTTCTCGGGCGAAGGGCGTGGCGGCGTGCTGCGCGATGGCGACGAGTGGGTGGCGGAGTGCCTGCGCCGCAGCACGGGTCTGGTCGACGTGGACCGCATCGGGGCGCTGTGGGCGCGGCTGCGCGAACTGCCGTATGCCGACACCCTCGTCATGTCGCATCGCGACCTGATCCCCGCGAACCTGCTGGTCGGCGATGGTCGGCTGGTCGGCGTCCTGGACGGGGGCGGGTACTGTCCGGCTGATCCGGCGCTGGATCTGGTCGCCGGCTGGCACCTGCTCGACGACGGGCCCCGCGCCGCGCTTCGCGATCGGCTCGGCAGCGGTCGGGTCGAGTGGTTTCGCGGTGCCGGCTGGGCGCTCCAGCAGGCGATGGGGCTGATCTGGTACTACGCCGACACCAACCCGACGATGGCCGAGCTCGGGCGCAGCACCGTTGCGCGGCTGATGGCGGACGAGGAGCTCGGAGCGCTCGTCTCAGCCGACTGATCCTCGTGGACGCAGCCCGGCGGCTCGGAGTTGCCGCTGATCGTGAAGTCCTCGCACGTGAGGAAGCGCGCCTGGTTGAGACCGAGCACGAACGCGGCGACGCCGATGCCCAGGACGACGCCCAAGATGAGCCAGCGCTGACGGCGCGTCGAGTTCTCGCCGAAGTCGGGCCACATGATGCGGGCCAGCACCCACACGGTCAACGGGCTCGCGATGAGGACGATCAGCAGGGCGATCGCGCTGACGACGAACGTGACGAAGTCGGTGGCGTTGAAGTCGATGAAGCTGAAGACGAGCCAGACCGACGGCAGGAGCAGCAGGAAGGCGCGTCCGAGGCGGGCCCCCACTGGCCGGCGCTCGACGAGCACGAAGACGAAGGCGGCCGTGGAGGCGACCCAGAGGGTCAGCAGCGTGTCGAAGAACAGCGTGCCCCACGCGCCGAGGGTGAACGCCGGCCACCACACGACCGCGGCCATGCCCACGGAGATCACGGCGAGCGGGATGTCGCGGCGGCGGCCCTCGGAGACTGCGGCGGACTCGGTGTTCTCGGTCATGCCGCGAAGCTAGCGCACGTCACGGCTGCGTGACCGCATCCGGATCCACCGAGCTCCAGAATTGGATCGATTGCAGCATCCAGAAGGCGAGGAAGAGCAGGAGCGCGATCACCTCGCCGATGAACACCCAGTAGAACGGTCCGATGCGCAGGCTGCCGAACAGCGGCAGGGCGACGACATCGAGCGTGAGGGCGATCGCGATCACGGCATAGGCGACCTTGAGCATCCGTGTGGGCCGGCGCCGACGGGTGGGCCAGAAGGCGTTGACCATCGCGACCGCGGCGATGACGCCGAAGAAGCCGATCGCTGCCACGAAGTGGGTCCACTGCAGGAAGACCTCGCGCCACAGCCACCACGTCAGTCCCACCGCGATCAGCAGGACGGCGCCGATCACCAGCGACAGGATGCCGCCCTCCCGCTCCACCTCCCCCACGACGATCAGCGTCGAGGCCACGACCAGCACGATCGCACCGATGATCAGGTACGTCGCGACTCCGACATCGACGGCGGCATCGTACGCCGCGGGCACGCACGCCCCGACGCAGCCGACCCGCACACCGACGATCCATCCGGGCGAGATCACCGTCGGCACGATCGCGACGAGGGGGATCAGGATCGCCGCGACGTCCAGCAGCACGCGCTCCGGTCCGCGCCCCGAGAGTGCGAACAGGCACACCCCGACCGTGATCAGCGCGCCCACGAACAGGGTGTTCGCGGGAGTGTAGTAGTAGTGGCTCAGCGACGGCAGCACGCCGACGATGGGGATGGTCACCCCCACGGCCACGAAGATCACCACGACCGTCCCGGTCACCGCGATCCGCAGATACCGGTAGGTGCGCTGCAGCGATGTGGTCTGCGCACGCGTGGTCATGCTCGAAACGATTGCCCAGACGGCGATGCCCGTCAACCGAGCGGTCGAGCGGGCCTTGAACCGCATTCACCGGAATACGTCGGCGCGCCGTAGGTTGAGAGTCAGTATGCAGCGCTTCGGAACACTCTCCTTCGGCCACTACGGACCCCTCGGCGGGGGACGCATGCTGACCGCCGGCGACTCGATGAGGCAGGCCATCGATCTCGCCCAGGGGATGGACGACCTCGGCGTCGACGGCACGTACTTCCGCGTGCACCACTTCGCGCGACAGCAGTCCTCGCCGATGCCACTGCTGGCTGCCATCGCCGCGCGCACCGAGCGCATCGAGGTCGGAACCGGCGTGATCGACATGCGGTACGAGAATCCGCTTTACCTCGCCGAGGAGGCAGCGGCTGTCGACCTGATCAGCGACGGGCGGCTCGCGCTCGGCGTCAGCCGCGGTTCGCCCGAGTCCGTCGTCCGGGGATACGAGGCGTTCGGGTACACCGGCTCGGAGGATCCGCGCGGGGCCGACATCGCCCGCGAGCACTTCGCGACGTTCCTGCGCGCGATCGAGGGCGAAGGCATGGCCGAGAGGGATGCGCACAGTCCATTCGGAGGCGGCACCGGCATGCAGGGGATTGAGCCGCACTCCCCCGGTCTGCGCTCGCGGATCTGGTGGGGCGCCGGCAACAGCGAGTCCGCCGCGTGGGCGGGCTCCGTGGGCGTCAACCTCATGTCCTCGACACTGCTCACCGAGGCAAGCGGCGAGCCGTTCGACGAGCTGCAGGCGCAGCAGCTCGAGGTCTTCCGCGAGGCATGGCGCGCGGCCGGGCACGCGGGCACGCCGCGCACATCGGTGAGCCGGTCGATCTTCCCCATCACGACCGCGGAGGAGCAGATGTACTTCGGCGGCCGCCAGGACGGCGACCAGATCGGTGTGATCGACGGCATCCGCTCGACGTTCGGCAAGACGTACGCCGCAGCCCCGGATGTGCTCGTCGAGCAGCTCCAGCAGGATGCCGCGATCCGCAGCGCCGACACGCTCATGCTCACGATCCCGAGTCAGCTCGGCGTCGAGTTCAACCTGCGCGTCGTCGAATCGTTCGCGAAGTACGTGGCGCCCTCGCTCGGCTGGGTCGGCACGCGCGGATAGTCGTTCTGCTCGAAGCTCAGAACATCCAGGACTCGGCGTCCATGCCGCTGCCGCTGGGCGGATCCTCGATCACCGGCGGCGGGATCTGCCGGCGCCGGATCGGGCGCACCAGGGCGTCGCGGCTGCGGCCGGCGACGCCGGGCAGACCGGCGCGAAGATGCACGAGCTCGGACGCCTTCGGACCCGTCGGCATCGACCGGGGTCCGGCGCCCGCGGCCACGATCCAGGCGGGCAGTCCCAGCATCCGCAGCGTCTTGCCGACGCGCTCGGACTCGTAGACGCTGTCCGGGTCGATCTCGTCCTCGAGCAGCTCGGTGAGCTTCTCGGCGTCATCGGGCCGCTTCCAGAGCTCGGCGAACACAGCGGCGCTCTCCGCTCCGATCGGCTCGGAGAGGACATCCTTGCGGGCACCGGGTTCGCGTGACGGGTCGCTGCAATAGCGCGCGACCTCCTCGCCCTCATGCCACGCGACGAGCGCCAGCTGGCGGTCGTGCAGGACACGCACCGCGAGGACCGGGCCGGTCACCCGTGCCGCGATGACCTCGGCGACCTCAATGATTCCGCGTCTCCCGTCTGCGACCACACCGCCTCCGGGGTCGCCGAGCACGACGCACCAGCCGTCCTCGGCCGGTGCGATCCACCCCGAGAACCGGATCTCGCTCAGCACGCCCTGCAGTTCGTCCGCGGTCAGCTCGTCGGCCGGGACGATCGCAGCACCGTAGGTGTGGCCACTCGGGCCACCGACCTCCGAGTCGGACGAGGAAGCGGGGTACACGCCTCGATCATCCCGCATGAAGCGTCGTCGTGGGGATGCGGTGCGGGAGCGCCGCCGCTCAGAGTCCCAGCTCGCGGAGCGCGGCATCAATCCGCTGCGTGATCAGGTCGTAGCCCTCGTCGTTCGGGTGCAGCCCGTCGGCCGCCATCTCGCCCCGTCGACCCTGGATCCAGGAGGAGGCGCCCGGCACGTACTCGGCGCCGATGTCGTCAGCCGCATCCCGCACCCACTCGATGATCACCTCCAACGAGTCCGGCCGCTCGGCGGTGTACCAGAACGGCTCGACGACGACGAATGCCGCGTCCGGCAGCGCGGTGCGGAGCCGATCGAAGTCGTCCTCGATCTGCTCGCGCATGCCCTCACCGACCCGGTCGTAGCTGAACACGTCGTTCAGACCCATGGTGATGATGACGATGTCGGGATCGGCATCGATGATCTGCCCGGGAAGGTCGGCCCGCAGCGCGTCCCGGTTGTTGACGAAGCCGAGCCCATTCCTGCTCGGGTTGAATTCGCGCCACCCACGGCTCTCCGAGATGCGGGTCGACCAGCGCTCCGACGGGTCGGATGCCCCGGTCCCCAGCGTGTACGAGTCGCCGTAGAACGCGACGAGCGGCCGGTCTTCGGACGCGGTCCCACTCGCTGGAGCACACGCGGTCAGCAGGAGCGCGATGGACCCGATCAAGGCGATCGTCCGAACGAGCGGACGGGCGGGGAGCGTCACGAGGCGCGCGTGAGTGCGATCGCACCAGGCATGCGGCGCACGACGAATCGGAAGAACGGCCTTGCCAGCACGGAGGCTTCGATCGGCTCGATGATGCGCGGGTCCACCGCCTGGTGCTCGCCCCCCTTCCATGTGAGGCTCGCCCCTCCTGCGGCGACCACATTGAGCGCCCAGTTGGTCTTCACCCCCCACGGCAGCCCGATCAGGACGATGTTCCTGTCATTCGTGGGGATGATGGCGATCGGCGTCCGATACTGCGTGCCGCTGCTTCGCCCGCGGTGGTGGATGACCGCCCAGATCGGTAGCCACCGATGGCCGGCCATCGCCAGGGCGACCGGCTGGCTCACCCGCTGGAGGGTCTTCGCCACGCCGGATGTGCGCTTCGGCTCGGTCATGTCACCAGCATGCTCCTGCGCGCGCCGATCGGCGCAGCCCTTGCGGATTCACCCAGCCCGTGCCTGGCCGTCGTCTTCGATGAGGTGCAGCTGGGTTCCGTCGAGATCGATCAGGTAGCCCGCTCGCTGCCCCCATTCCTGCAGCGCGACCGGCGTGAGGCGCGGGATGCCGACGGTCAATTCGGGCACGCCGCTCGCTCTCACCGCCTCGTAGAGCTCATCGAGGTCGCTGACGCGGATGCTGGCCATGAACCAGCTCTCGTACGGATCGAACTCCGGAGCGAGGAAGAACTCCAGCACCACGCCACCGCGACGGATGATGAGCCACCCGCCGTCGCGGTACGAGATCACGAAGCCGAATCCTCCGTAGAACGCGATCGTGCCGTCGAAGTCGCGCGATGGGAGGTTCGGCACAGCCCGATCGAGCAGATGCGAATGGCTCACGCCGGCGGTATCGACGCGACCGTCGAGCGGATCGTGCCGGCCACCCAGCGCGTCGCGCGCCGCGGCGACCTCGTCCGCGCCCCCGGGCTCCTCGGTTCCGTCGCGCTTGGTCATCGTGCGTCGTCCACCCGCGAGCTCATACCGCCATTGTCCGACCCGACGGCGATTCGCACCACCGCTCCCCCGAACAGCCGCGATCGCGCATCAACGAGAAATGCCCGTCCATTCGGACGGGCATTTCTCGTTGGTGACCCCAGCGGGATTCGAACCCGCGTTACCGCCGTGAGAGGGCGGCGTACTAGGCCGCTATACGATGGGGCCGCTTACGCAACCGTTCGATTATGCCATGAGCGCCGCATCCCGACAAATCAGCGCGGCCTCCCGCCGAGCCTTGACGAAGACCCATCTGGCGCGTCGCGAGGCATGTGCGGCACACTGTTGCGCGAGACGCTGAAGGAGCGATGTCTCGATCCATCTAGCTCCAGTCCCGAGAGATTGGAAGCACCATGATCAAGCGCATCACCCGCAACACCGTTATCGGAATCGCCGTCGCCGGCGCCCTCACCATCGGCGGGAGCATTCCGGCCTGGGCCGACCACACCGGCGGCGCCGAGCTGACCGACCTCGGCTCCGCAGGAGAGAACTCCTGCTACGTCGGGGGCCTGTTGAGCGGCATCCCCGCGACGCTGTTCACGCCGAACTACGCCATCCGCGACAGTGCCGGAAAGCGGCACCTCGTCTGCTACTTCGAGACGGCGCCGTCCTACAGCGCCGACCCCGAGGGCGGCGGATACGACTGGAGCTGGACCGCACCGACCAGACCGACGACCTGGTACGGATCGGCGCCGACGTGCGTCGAACCCGGCGGCAGCGCCGACGGGTACACGGACGCCGCGCAGTCCACGCCGCGCTTCGTCCAGTACCGGACGCACCTGGTCATGTACTGCTCGTGGTCGTCGACCGATCTGCTGTTCCCCTAGGCATCGGCCGCTGAAGTCAAGCGGTTGCACGCCGTCTGCCGCCGGGGTTGACTCGGACAATGCGAGTCACCAAGCACGAACACGCCGCGCTCACCGTCGTCGAGTCCGGGAAGACCCTCGTCATCGATCCCGGATCCTTCACCGACCCGCTCCTGGAGGCCGGCGACGTCGTCGCGATCGTGCTCACCCATGAGCACCCCGACCACTGGACGCCCGATCATCTGGATCGCCTGCTCAAGCACTCCCCCGACATCCCGATCTTCGCACCCGAAGGCGTCGCGAAGGCCGCCGCCGGGTACGCGATCACGGTGGTGAACGCGGGTGACACGGTCACGGTCGTGCCGTTCACGCTTCGGTTCTTCGGCGGCACTCACGCGATCATCCACGAGACGATCCCCGTCATCGACAACGTCGGAGTGCTCGTGAACGACGAGCTGTACTACCCGGGCGACTCGTACGCGGTGCCGAAGGGAGTCGACGTCAAGCTCCTCGCGGCGCCGCTCGGCGCACCGTGGCTCCACATCGGCGAGGCCATGGACTTCGTCGTCGCCGTCGCTCCGCGCCAGGCCTTCGGCACGCACGACATGGGACTGTCCGTCATCGGCCGCACGATGCATCGAGCGCGGCTGCGCTGGGCGACGGAGAAGGACGGCGGCGAGTTCCTCGAACTCGAGCCCGGGGACTCGATCGATCTCTGACGAGAAACACGGATGCCGCGAACCCGAGGGTCCGCGGCATCCGTGTTCTCGTGCTATTCGACGGCGTCGAGGTCCGTCTCCAGCAGCGCGACGAGCTCGTCGAGCGCCTGCTCCGAACCCTCGCCCTCAGCCTTGAGGGTCACGACGGTGCCATTGGAGGCTCCGAGACCCATCAGCGAGAGGATGCTGCCCGCGTTGAGGTCCGGACCCCCTTCGACCGCGATGGTCACGGGGATCTTCTTCTCCTGAACGGCCTGCACGAAGAGCTTCGCGGGCCGTGCGTGCAGGCCGGAGCTGCTCGCGATGGTTGCCTGACGTTCTGCCATGGTTACTTGCCTTTCGTAGAAGACGGCTGACTCCAGCATTCCGCATTCGGCATGCGGGTGCGAGGGTTACGCCGGAACGGCGGCGACTTCGAGGTTCTCCTCGGCCTCGGCGAGCTCCTTCGGTGCGATGTAGCGCTTCGCGGCCACCACACACAGAGCGGAGACCACGACGCCGGCCGCGAGGGCGACGAGGAAGCCCCAGATGGGGTTGATCGCGAACAGGACGAAGATGCCGCCGTGCGGTGCGTACGAGGCCACCTGGAAGATCATGCACAGCGCACCGGTGACGGCGCCGCCGACGAGCGACGCGGGGATGACCCGGAGCGGGTCGGCCGCGGCGAACGGGATGGCACCCTCGGAGATGAACGACGCACCGAGCAGCCAGGCCGCCTTGCCGTTCTCCCGCTCGACGGGCGTGAAGAGCTTCCGGGCCAGGACAGTGGAGGCCAGCGCCATCGCGAGCGGCGGAACCATGCCGGCGCACATCACGGCGCCCATGATCAGCAGCGGAGCGGGGTTGTCGGCCGAGCCGGCGGCCAGCCCGGCGACCGCGAACGAGTACGCCACCTTGTTGACCGGGCCGCCCAGGTCGAAGCACATCATGAGACCCAGGATCACGCCGAGCGCGATGGCGGAGCCACCGGACTCGGTGAGGCTCGTGAGCCAGTCGGTCAGCCAGGTCATGAAGGTCGCGATCGGCTTGCCGAGGAACAGCACCAGCAGGCCCGAGGCGATGATCGACCCGACCAGCGGGATGATCACGACCGGCATCAGGCTGCGAAGCCAGCGCGGAGCCGGCAGGCGTCCGAGCCACCAGGCCACCACACCTGCGAGCAGACCGCCGACGATGCCGCCGATGAAGCCCGAGTTCATGAGCACGGCGACCGCACCCGCGACGAAGCCCGGCGCGATGCCGGGTCGGTCGGCGATCGCGAAGGCGATGTACCCGGCCAGCGCAGGAACGAGGAAGCCCATCGACGTCGCGCCGATCATGAAGAACACCGAGCCCAGGTACTGGCCGAGTGGTCCGTAGCTGGAGGTGATGTTCTCCGTCGGCAGATCCCAGAGGGAGTTCTGGACGATGACGGTCGCGGCATTCTCAGTGACGAGATAGCCGCCGAGCAGGAATCCGAGCGCGATCAGCAGACCGCCGCCCGCGACGAACGGGATCATGTAGCTGACACCGGTCAGCAGGATGCGCTGGATGCGCGCACCCCACGAGACCGATGCGACAGCCGTGGCGACGGCAGCGGTCGCGGATCCCGAGACCCGCTGCCCGTTCGGGTCCTTCGCGGCCGCGATCGCCTCCGCGATCAGCGCATCGGGCTGCTCGATCCCGCGCTTTACACCCGAGCGCGCGACCGGCTTGCCTGCGAAGCGGCCGGGCTCGCGCACGTCCACATCAGTGGCGAAGATCACGGCATCCGCGTTCGCGATGACGTCGTTCGGCAGCGCCTGGTAGCCGCTCGAGCCCTGCGGCTCGACGACGAGGTCGATGCCGGCCTTCTTGCCGGCCGCCGTCAGCGCGTCGGCAGCCATGAACGTGTGGGCGATGCCGGTCGCACACGCGGTGACCGCGACGATCCGGGCGGGGTGGCCGTCGATGCTCAGCGCGTCCGAGGCGGCTGCCGCGGCCGGTGCTGCAGCCGCGGCCGCCGCTGCGGGCGCCGCGGTGGCGTCGCCCTCGCCGATCGCGTTGCGCACGATCGCGACGACCTCGTCGGCGGTCGTGGCCGCACGCAGCCCGGCGGTGAAGTCGTCCTGCATGAGGCTGCGGGCGAGCTTGGAGAGCACGGCGAGGTGGGCTTCGGCTGCGCCCTCGGGTGCGGCGATCAGGAACACCAGGTCGGCGGGGCCGTCCGGTGCTCCGAACTCGACTCCGGGCTTCAGACGAGCGAACGCGAGTGAGGCCTCCGTGACGGCGGGGCTCTTCGCGTGCGGAATCGCGATGCCGCCGGGCAGGCCGGTCTCGTCCTTCTGCTCACGGGCCCACGCGTCTGCGAAGAGCGCCTCGGCGTCGGTGGCGCGACCCTGCTGCGCGACGCGTGCGGCGAGAGCTCGGATCACCGCCGCCTTGTCGGCGCCGAGCGCGGTGTCGAGGGACACCAGCTCGGGAGTGATGGTCTGGGACACGATGACCTCCAATGGTCGGTGGTGCGATGTTGCGGGGTGGGTTGCGATCAGGTGTTCAATTGTCGGACGACGACCTCGCCTGCAGGCAGGTCGTCGGGCGTCGGGGCCTGTGTGCCGGGGAGGGATGCCGCGGCCGCGCCGTATCGGACCGATCTGCGCAGCCGATCACCCGGTCCGTCGCCGGCCACGTCGGCGAGGAGATATCCCGCCAGCGAGCTGTCGCCGGCGCCGACCGTGCTGACGACGCGGATGCGCGGCGGACTGGCCTGCCACGCACCGTCGGCGTCGACGAGGACGGCGCCGTCGGCACCGAGGGTGACGAGGGCTGCCGCGACCTTGCCGGGGACGAGCGCGCGGGCGACGGGGAGCACGGCTGCGGCCAGGTCTGCCCCGGGATCGAGCGCGACGCCGACCAGCTCGGCGAGCTCCTCGTCGTTGGGCTTGATGAGATCCGGTGAGCCCTCCGCGACGACCGCGCGCAGCGCCGCGCCCGATGTGTCGACCGCGATGCGAGGCGCATCCGCGCCCCAGCGTGCTCGCACGGCCTGGATGGCCTCGACGTAGAAGCGCTCCCCCGCACCTGGAGGCAGGGATCCGGCGAGCACGAGCCAGTCGGCGCCGGCGCTCGCCTCGACGACGGCGGTCACGAGGTCGTCGACCTCGGCGGGCGAGAGGGTCGCACCCGGAAGGTTGAGCTTCGTGGTCACGCCGGCCGGGTCCGTGATCGTCACGTTCGCGCGAGCATGGCCGTCGACCTCGACGATGCGCGCGGGAACATGGGATGCCCGCAGTGTGGCGGCGAACGGATCGTCCTCAGCGAGCGGGAGCACGGCCACCGTGCTCACGCCGGCGGCGGCGATCACGCGGGCGACGTTGATCCCCTTGCCCGCGGCGTCCTCGCGTGCTGAGGCTGCCGCCTGGACCTCGCCGGGCTGGAGCGCTGTCGCCAGGGTGATCGTGCGATCCAGGGACGGATTGGCGGTGACGGTGACGATCCTGCCTGCCGTCGCGTACTCGGGGGTCATGCGAGCCACACCTCCACTTCGGCGTCGGAGAGCGCGTCGGCCAGTTCGGCGTCGGGCGCGGCATCCGTCACGAGCACATCGATGGCATCCAGGGGCGCGAAGCTGACGAGCAGCTCGGCGCCGAGCTTGTCGGCATCGGCGACCACCACGACGCGGCGGGCGGCGTGGACGATCGCGGTCTTGACCGCTGCCTCTTCGGGATCGGGCGTGCTCAGGCCGAAGGCCGCCGAGATGCCGTTGGTGCCGAGGAACGCGACATCCGGGCGAAGCCGCTCGATCGCGCGCACGGTCTCGGCGCCGACCGCTGCGGCGGTCGCGTCGCGAACGCGCCCGCCGATGACGGTGAGCGATGCATCCGCCGCGCCGGCGAGCGTGTGGGCGAGGGTCATCGCGTGCGTGACGACTTCGACCTGCCCGCCCGAGATGATCAGGCGCTCGGGCAGCAGAGCGGCGACGGCGTGCGTCGTCGTCCCGGCGTCGAGGTAGAGGGAGCCGCGGAAGCGGTCGCCGACGACCTCGAGCGCGCGGCGTGCGATCGCGGCCTTCGCGTCGCTGCGGCGGGTGGATCGCTCCGCGAGCGTGGGCTCGGCCATGCTGTCGCGGTCGCGCGTGACCGCGCCGCCGTGCACGCGGCGAAGCGCGCCGACCCGCTCGAGCTGATCCAGGTCGCGCCGGACGGTCTCGGTGGTGACCTCGAAGCGACGAGCGAGGTCCACGACGCTGACGCGACCCTCATCGAGCAGCAATCGCCCGATGAGCTGCTGGCGCTCCATTGCGTACATGCGAATTCCTCCGTGAATTTCCCACACGATACAACAGAAATCAACACATTCGCAAGAGCATTCGCAGAAATTCTCACAGTCGGTGGCCGGTGCCCCGAGCGCTGCCGGTAGCGTCGGAGGATGCCCGACCAGCCCGCCGCAGAGCTCGTGATCGACGAGCAGCTGGTTCGAGAGCTGGTCACGAGCCAGGCGGGAGCGGTCCCGGATGCCGCGACCTCGCCGCTCGTGCACGTCGCCGACGGCTGGGACTGCTCGGTGTGGCGGCTCGGCGACGACCTCGCCGTGCGGCTTCCCCGCCGCGCGCGGTCTGCACCGCTGGTGCTTCACGAGCAGCAGGTGCTCGCGGAGATCGCGGAACGCCTGGGGCCGTCGGGTGTCCGCGTTCCGGCGCCGGTGTTGGAAGGGCGGCCCGGCCAGGGTTACCCATGGTCATGGTCCATCGTTCCGTGGTTCGACGGCGCCGGAGGGCTCGGCATCCCACGCGCGCGACGAGCAGGCTGGGCCGAGCCCCTCGCACGTGCACTGATCGCGCTGCACGTCCCTGCCGGCGTCCCGTTCCCCGCGAATCCCGTGCGAGGGGTCCCCCTCACCGTCCGAGACGAATCCGTTCGCGCGCGCCTCGCCACCCTGCGGGGAAGGGTGGCGGATCGTGCCCTCGCCCGCGCCGAAGGGCTGTGGGATGCCGCGCTCACCGCGCCGGCATGGGCTGACGCACCGGTGTGCATCCATGGCGACCTGCACCCCGGCAACATCGTCGCGCGCGGATCGGAGCTCGTCGCGATCATCGACTTCGGTGACGTGACCGCAGGCGACCCCGCCTACGATCTCGCAGTCGCCTGGCTCGCGTTCGAATCAGCGGGGCGCACGGCGTTCATCGAGGCGGTCGGCGACCGCTACGACGCGGCGACCTGGGCACGCGCCCACGGCTGGGCTGCCGCGTTCACGCTCGTGCTGCTCGATCAGAGCGACGACAACCCCGAGTACGCGATGCTGGGCGCCGAGGCCCTCGTCGAACTCACGAGCTGACCGGTGTGGGCTCCGTCGGCTCGGCGGTCCACACACTGACCACTTCTCCGCGCAGCACGAACCGCACCACGCTCCCCGGGGGCAGATCGAGCACATCGAGCGCGGGCATCCCCGTGAAGATATTCAGGTCGACGGTCGGATCCAGCTCGCCGGGCGCGCACCCCATGCTCACCCACTCGGCGCCCACGGCCACGAACAGGCACGGGATCCCCGCCACACTGTCGGCCGTCCACACCTGGACCTCGCCGTAGTCGTCGTACTGCACGAGCGTGTCGCGATCGATGTCGTACCAGTCGAACGTGAACGGCTCGGCGGGTGTCATCGGTCGCAGTTGGGCAACGGCCCGCGGCGCCGACAGCGCGGAGCCGAGCACGCCGACGAGCAGTCCGATCGCGGCGGCCCCCGCGATCAGCGACCACGCCGGGATCCTGTTCCACCAGTGCAGCCGCGGCGGTGCGCTCTGCACGTCGGGGTCGATCGGGCCGACCGTCTCGGTCGAGCGCGGCGGTTCGTCCGCGGGCTCGTGCGCGAGCTCGGTCTCGGATTGGTCCGGGCCGGGAGCGCCGACCCCCGTTGGCCCCGAGGCTGCCTCCAACTCATGCAGCCGCGCCAGCGCAGCCGCATCGAGGTGGATGTCGGCGCCCGGTCCGTACGCGCGCGCCCGCAGGTGCGCGAGCTCACGCTCGGCCGAGGAACGTGCAGCCGTGAGATCCATCACGTCTGCTCCTCGCTCCGGTCGATCCAGACTTCGACGGCGCCGTCGCTGAGCATGAAGCGCACCAGGCTGCCGACCGGCAGATCGAGTCCTTCGATCGTGCGCATGCCCGCGTACACCGTGAAGTCGGCGATCGGATCGATGTCGCCGGCCGCGCATCCCGCGGTGATCCACTCCCCGGTGTTCGCGGTGATCAGGAGGCACACCGCACCGGTCGGTGTGATCGAGGACCACACCTCCAGCTCGTGGTAAGGGTCGTACCGCACCGGCGCGACCGCTTCGAGTCCGTACAGCTCGAAGTTCTGCGGCGCGCCCGTGGCCGGTGCGACCTGCAGGACGGTCTGCGGATGCGGCGGTACCAGGCTCGGGATCGCCCATCCGAGTCCGAGACCGACCAGCGCGGCTCCCGCAGCGAAGGCCCACAGCGGCGTCCGGCGTCGGCGACGGGGTCCTGCCGCGGGAGCGGAGGGGTCCGGAGGATCCTCTGGCGGCACGAGAGACGGGGGCACCGCCGGGGTGCCGGAAGTCGCCGAATCCGCGCCTGCATCGGACGCACCATCGACATCTGCGGTGTCTGCCGCATCCGTCCGCGTCATGTCCTCGAGCTCGACGAGCCGCGCGATCGCGTCCGGATCGACCTCGATGTCGGCGTCCGGGCCGTAGGCGCGCTGCCGCAGCGCGGCCAGTTCGACCTCGTGCTCAGGCGACAGCGGCAGAGCCATACGGTCCATTATGGTCCCGGTCCGCAGGACGGGCTCGGGCGACGTCAGCGCATCGGCGACCGCACGTGGCGAGTGGTCAGGGCAAACGAAAAACCCCCGCTGAGCGGGGGTTTTCGAATAGCTGGGGTACCTGGACTCGAACCAAGAACAAAGGTACCAGAAACCTCCGTGTTGCCAATTACACCATACCCCAAGGCGCTGAACCGAAGTCCGTGCCAAGGGTCAAGTCTACGCGACGGGAGCGGCCCATCCAAACCGAGCCGTCCCGCCGGAAGGGATCGGCGGCGGTCACTCCGCGCGGAACGCCTCCAGCGCGCCGAGGCGACGAATGGACTCGGCCTTGCCGAGAAGTTCCATCGACTCGAACAGCGGCGGTGAGATCCGTCGACCGCTCACGGCGACCCGCAGCGGGCCGTACGCCACGCGCGGCTTGAGCTCGAGGCCTTCGATGAGCGCGCGAGAGAGAGCCTCCTGCACCGCCGCCGCCGTGAACTGATCCTCCGGGATCAGCTCGAGCGCCCCGACGGATGCCGCGAGCACGACTCCCGTGTTCGCGGGAAGTCCCGCCAGCGCGTCCTCGGCATAGAAGATGTCGTCCGTGAAGAGGAACCGGAGCAGATCCGGCGCATCGCCGAGCAGCGGCAGCCGCTCCTGGATGAGCGGGGCGGCCTTGCTCAGCAGACTCGCGTGCGCGTCGCTCAGCGGGACGGTCAGCACACCGGCGGCGGCGAGGTACGGGACGATCCGCTCCGCGAAGTCCGCAGGCTCCAGCATCCGGATGTGGTCGCCGTTGATCGACTCGGCCTTCTTCTGGTCGAAGCGCGCCGGATTGGGGTTGACGTCGACGATGTCGAACGCGGCGATCAGCTCGTCGAGCGAGAACACGTCCCGGTCGGGGGCGAGCGACCAGCCGAGGAGCGACAGGTAGTTCAGCAGCCCCTCGCGGATGAACCCCTTCTCGCGCTGCAGGAACAGGTCGGCCTTCGGGTCGCGCTTGGAGAGCTTCTTGTTGCCCTCGTCGCCCAGGACGAGCGGCATATGGGCGAAACGCGGGATGAACGTTGTCACACCCGCATCCACGAGTGCGCGATACAGCGCGAGCTGTCGGGCGGTGGAGGGCATCAGGTCTTCGCCGCGGATCACGTGCGTGATCCCCATCAGCGCGTCATCGACCGGATTGACGAAGGGGTACAGCGGCACTCCCCCGGCGCGGACGACGACGAAGTCCGGGAAGGATCCGGCCGGGAAGGTCACCTCTCCGCGGATGAGGTCCACGTACGTGAGGTCTTCATCCGGCACACGCAGGCGCCATGCGGGCTCGCGGCCCTCCGCCCGGAACGCGGCCTTCTGCTCGTCGGTCAGGTCGCGGTCGTGATTGTCGTAGCCGAGCTGCTTCGCGCGGCCGTTCGCGAGGTTTCGGGCGTCGATCTCCTCGGGCGTCGAGAAGCTCTCGTAGACGGCTCCGGCCGCCTTGAGCTTCTCCAGGACGCCGAAGTAGATGTCGTGCCGCTGCGACTGACGGTACGGCGCGTGCGGTCCGCCGATCTCCACGCCCTCGTCCCAGTCGATCTCGAGCCACCGCAGCGCATCGAGCAGCTGCAGGTAGCTCTCCTCGCTGTCACGCGCGGCGTCGGTGTCCTCGATGCGGAAGACCAGGGTCCCGCCGTTGTGACGGGCGTACGCCCAGTTGAACAGCACGGTCCGGATCAGCCCCACGTGGGGCAGGCCGGTCGGCGAGGGGCAGAAGCGGACGCGCACGTCGGCGCCGGCTGCGGTCGTGGTGCGGGGATCGGGTGCAGACATCGTCGTCCAGCTTAGTTCGCGGATGCCCCGGCCCCGCGTGCCCTGCTCAGTCCGCCGCCGGCACCACCTGAAGGCTGATGATGTGCCCGTCGGCCGCGAGGAAGTACTGGAGGCCGCCGTAGCCCGGCGTCACGAGGATGCCCGTCGTCATCTTCGGGAAGACGCTGGAACGGGCGAGCTCGTCGCCGGAGTCGGCGTCCCGCCAGACGACCTCCTCTGTCGTGTAGTCCTGCAGACCCTTGAACGTCTTGACCGGGATATGGGTGCCGATCAGGATGCGCTGGTCGGGCGGACCCACCAGGGTCGTGAAACTCAGCGTGCGCTGGTCGGCCGTCCAAGCCAGATCGAGCGTTCCCTCACCGACGTCGACGGCGCCGATCATCGCCGCGCCGGCGTCCATCACGTACACGCGGCCGTTGTCGGGGTCCACGGAGACCATCGACGGAATGAAGCTGTTGTCCGAATCGGAGTCGGCGAACGGCTGCAGGTTGCCGACCTGCGTGGAGTCGGCCTGGCTCACCGAGAACACGCTCATCGGCGTCGAGGTCGGCGCGCCGCCGTTGGTCATGCCGACGACCTGGTCTCCGATCACCGCCATCGCCGAAGCCGCCGTCTGTCCGTCTTTCAGGTAGCTCACCGGTCCCCACGACTCGTCAGCCGACAGCGTGCCGTCGGCGAAGGTGTAGCGGTAGAGCTTGGTCGCACCGGGAAGGTAGATCATGTTCGTGCCGTCGTAGACGGTCGTCGTGACGCGGCCGCCCATCATCTCCGGGAGCGTGACCTGATCGATCACCTCGAGCGTGCTGGGGTCGATCGCGACGAGGACGCTCGCGGGAGCTGAACTCGGGTCGGGGCACTGCAGGAAGGCGGAGAAGCCCTGCTCGGTGCAGCCGGGCTGCCGGTTGACCGTCTTGGCGATGATCGTCCCGTCGGGGAACGCGTCGTAGCCGTTGTAGGCCGTGTCGCCCGGTTCGGAGTCGCCGGTCGGCAGTGTCGCGCTGGCGATCACGGTGCCGTCGTCGGGATCGATGCGCGCGATGCGGTAGCCGTAGACGACGATCAGGTCGTCCTCGGCCATCGCGTTCAGCACGCCGGGATAGTTCCATTCGCCGGTCACATGGGTGTTGATGAGCACACGGCGCCACACCTCGCGGAGGCTCCCCGGCTCGACGCGTGAGACGAACGAGCCGGACGCGGTCGGATCGTCGCCGTAGCCTCCGCCGTAGATGTAGAGCTCGTCCGGGCCGCGCCCGACGATGTTGTACGGCGTGACGTACACGTCGGGCGAGGAGTACGCGAACACCGCGTTCGAGTCGGTCGTCGCGCCCAGGAAGCTCGCGCAGTCGTACAGGTGGGTGCGCTCCGAATCGTGCACCTCGAATGCAGCGATCGTCGGATACCACGGCTCGTTGTCGGCCGCCGCCACGCACTCCTCTTCACCCGCGAGGAGGGACGGGTCGCCGACGAGCGGACCGCCTGCCGCCGTCTCATCGGCAGGCGGAGTGGGCGTCGCATCGGGTTTCGGCAGCACCTCCGCGAAGCATCCGGTCAGGACGAGTGCCGCGACCAGGCCACCTGCTGCTGCGACAGCGCGAACGCGCGATGTGATCCGCATCGGTCTCCCCCAGGATTCGTGCGCCGACCTCCTCGTCAGCCACCGACACCGCGAGCGTTGCAGAGGGATGCGTTCGGCGTCAAGGGCGCTGGACGCGCCCTCCGTAGGACCGGCGCTACCGCAGAACCCGTTCGATCGCGGCCAGCGTGATGCGCACCGCGGGAACGCGCTCCGCCCCGTGTGCTGTGACGACGTGCAGCGTGCGCGCCTCCGCGTGCGGAAGGGGACGCGTGATCACCCCGGGCATCAGCGGGAACGACTCCACCGCCATTCGGGGCAGCGTCGCGACGCCGATTCCCTGGGCGACGAGCCCCTCGACCGCGACGAAGTTGTCGGTCTCGAAGCCGATGCGCGGCTCGAAGCCGGCGCGACCGCAGAGTTCGAGCAGATGACCGCGGCAGCGTGGACATCCTGCGATCCAGTTCTCGTCGGCGAGCTCGGCGACCTCGACGCGTTCTCCTGCGGCAGCCGGATGCCCCACCGGCAGCACGGCGAGCAGATCGTCGGCGCCGACGGAGTGCACCGCGAGTCCGCTGGCGCTCGAACCGTGAGGGTCGTCTCGGTCGCCCGGATAGCTGAAGGTCAGGGCGATGTCGGCACGATTCTCGCGGACCGCTTCGACCGCCTCCGGCGGTTCGGCCTCCACGAACGTGATCGTGATCCCGGGATGATGCTCCGCGAGATGACTGAGCAGCCGTGGCACCACGGTCGGCGAGGCCGACGGGAATGCGACGAGCCTGACGCGCCCGGCGCGAAGCCCGCGCAGCTCGGCGAGTTCGCCCGCGGCGGCGTCCAGCGCCGTCGTGACGGCCGGAGCGTGGCGTGCCAGCACCCGACCGGCCTCGGTGAGTCTCACCGTGCGACCGACCCGCTCGATCACCGGAACCCCGAGTCGCGACTCGAGCCGCTTCATCTGCTGGCTGAGCGCCGGCTGGCTGAAGCCGAGGGCGGTCGCGGCCGCCGTGATCGACCCTTCGTCCGCGATCGCCTTGATCGCGCGCAACGCCTGCACATCGAACTCCGGGTCGTCGAACAGACGCTCGCTCACGCTTAAATCATAAGCAATTCGCATGATTCGGATAGAACACCTGCCGTAGACGAATGCTCTTCGGGCGAGCACGCTGGAATCATGTCCACCCTCACTCGTGCCGACCTGACGGGGGTTCGCGCCCAGTTCGCGGGCGGCCGGTCCTATCTCGCGGCGTGCACGGTCGGACTCCCCACCCGCGCGACGCGCGCCGCCGTCATCGCCGATCTCGATGCCGCCGCCACCGGGCACGCGTCAGCGGTCGAATACACCGCGGTCGTGGAGAGATCTCGCGGGCACTTCGCGCAGCTGGTGCGCGTCCCGCCCGTGCGCGTCGCGATCGGCTCGCAGGCGTCGGTGTTCGCCGGGCTGGTCGCCGCGGCGGTCCCGGACGGCGCCGAGGTGCTCTGCGTCGAGGGAGACTTCTCGTCGATGGTGCTTCCGTTCGCGCACGCCGGGCGCGGCATCCGTCTGCGCACTGCACCCCTCGAACTGCTCGCCGACGCGATCACCGATGACACCTGGCTCGTGGCGTTCTCGCTCGTCCAGTCCGCCACGGGCGAGGTCGCGGATGCTGCGGCCATCCGCGACGCGGCGCAGCGGCACGACGCACGCACGCTCTGCGATGCGACCCAGGCGATCGGGTGGCTTCCGGTCGACGCGTCCGAGTACGACGCCGTGATCTGCCACACGTACAAATGGCTGTGCGCTCCACGCGGAGTCGCGTTCATGGCGATCGGCGAGGACTTCGCGCAACAGGTCCCGGCGATCTTCGCGGGCTGGTATTCCGGCTCCGACCCGTGGTCGTCGTGCTACGGGCACACGGTGGATCTCGCATCGGACGCCACGCGATTCGACGTGTCGCCCGCGTGGCAGGCCTTCGTCGGGGCGGAGCCCGCACTCGAGCTGTTCGCGTCGCTCGACCCGGTCGCGGTACAGGATCACACCACCGGTCTCGCGGCTGCGTTCGTGACCGGGATGGGGCTCGATCCCGCAGCGCGCCCGAGTGCGATCGTCACGTGGGCCGATCCCGAGGGAAGCGACCTGGCGCGACTGACGGCGGCGGGCATCACCGCATCCGGCAGGGCCGGTCGCGCCCGCGTGGCGTTCCATGTCTTCAACGACGCGCAGGACGCCGCCGACGCGCTGCGGGCGCTCGGACGATAGGAGCGTCGAGCCTACGCAGGCACCGGAGTCGCGCGACGCCCGAGGGGCGCGAGCGCGATGACGGCGACGACCGCGACGCTCACCAGCAGGGCGAGCCCTCCGTAACCGATCCAGCCCAGGATCACACCGGCCAGGATCGCCCCCGTGGCCGCGACGATGCTCATCGTGAAGTCGCTCAGCCCCTGCCGCCGTGTGCGCACCGACTCGGACGACGCCTCGGTCAGCAGAGCCGACCCGGCGACGGTCGTTGCGCTCCATCCGAGTCCGAGCATGACCAGCCCGATCGTCACCGCCGGCGTGGACTCCTGCCCGAAGGACGCGGTGACCAGCGCGGCGGCGATGATCACCTGGCCGAGCAGGATCGTCGGGATGCGGCCGAGCCGGTCGGCGAGGATGCCGAAGACCGGTGAGAGCGCGTACATCCCCGCGATGTGGAGGCTGAGAGTCACTCCGATGATCGTGAGCGTCGCTCCATGATGGAGCAGGTGCACCGGGGTCATCGCCATGACCGCGACCATGACGCCGTGGGCGGCCGCGATCGCGAAGATCGCGTACCGCGCGACGCGCGGCTGATCGGGCTTGGCGATCTGCTGCGCGCGCAAGGCGGTGGATGCCGCATCCACCACGCGCTGGGCGAGCAGGAGCGGATCCGGGCGCAGCGCGGCGAAGTACAGGGCGATCGCAAGGAGCTGGCCGACGATCGTGAAGACGTACGGCCCCGTCAAGGGCGGCATCCCGATCGCCGTGCCGATGACCTCGCCGGGGCCGGTCAGATTCGGTCCGAGCACCGCCCCGATCGTGGTCGCCCAGACCACGATCGACAGGTCGCGGCCGCGTGTGGCGTCGGTCGCCAGATCGGACGCGGCGAACCGGGACTGGAGGTTGGCGGCCTGGCCGCCGCCGACGAGCAGGAACGCCAGCAGGAGCAGCGGGAACGATCCGATCGCGGCCGCGACGACGACCAGTGTCACGCCCACCAGCGCGATGATCATGCCGGTCGCCAGCGACAGTCGCCGGCCGCGCCGACGCGCGAGGCGGGCGAGCGGGATCGCGATCAGCGCCGTGCCGAACGTGACCGCCGCGGCCGCCAGACCCGAGAACGTCTCATCGCCGGAGATGTCGGCGGCCAGGACGGCACCGAGCGACAGGGTCGCGCCGAAGGCGATGCCCCCGAGCACCTGCGCGACAGACAGCACGCCGACCGTGCGGCGCTGCACCCGAGCGATGTCTGCGGGCGCGAGAGAGGCGTGCGCCGACGCCGCGGCGTCGGCCATCACGCGTCGCGAGCGGTGTTCCGCAGCGTGCCGAGGCCTGAGATCTCGACCTCGATCGTGTCACCGGCCTCGAACGGTCCGACGCCGGACGGGGTACCCGTCAGGATCACGTCTCCGGGCAGAAGGGTGAATGCCGCCGACGCGTAGGCGATGATGTCGGCGACGGAATGGATCATGTCCGTGAGCGGCGCCCGCTGGGCCACTTCGCCGTTGAGCCGCGTCTCGAGGGTCGCGGTGGCGACGTCGAAGTCGGTCTCGATCGCAGGGCCGAGCGGGCAGAACGTGTCGAAGCCCTTCGCGCGCGCCCACTGCCCGTCGGTCATCTGCAGATCGCGGGCGGTGACGTCGTTCGCGATCGTGTATCCGAAGACGACCTCCGGCGCACGCTCGACCGAGACGTTCTTCGCGATCGAGCCGATCACGACGGCGAGCTCGCCCTCGAACGACGTGAACTTCGACTGCGGCGGGCGGACGATGACATCGCCCGGGCCGATGACCGCGGTGTTCGGCTTGAGGAACAGCATCGGCTCCGCGGGCACCTCATTGCCGAGCTCCTCGGCGTGCGCACGGTAGTTGCGCCCGACGCACACGACCTTCGAGCGCGGGATCACCGGTGCCAGCAGCGCGACATCGCCGAGCGGGACGCGCTCCCCCGTCGTGTCGAATCCGGCGAACATCGGATCGCCCTCGAGGACGACCAGATCCGTGTCGTCGACGATGCCGTAGCGGATGGCGTCCTGGTGGCTGAAGCGTGCGATCCTCACCCGTCGAGCCTACTCAGGCATCCAGACGCAGGAGCCAGCCGTGCTTGTCCTCGGCGCGGCCGTACTGGATGTCGGTGAGCTCCTGGCGCAGCTCCAGCGCGAGCGTGCCGATCGGCTGCTCGTCGATGAAGTCCTTGCCCTTGAGTACGCCGATCGGCGTGACGACCGCCGCGGTGCCGCACGCGAACACCTCGACGATGTCGCCTGATGCCACGCCCTCGCGCCACTCGTCGAATGCCACCGCGCGACCCTCGACCTTGTGCCCGCGATCGATCGCGAGCTGGAGGATCGAATCGCGCGTGATGCCCTCGAGGATCGATGGCGACTCCGGCGTGACGAGCGTTCCGTCCTTGTGGACGAACACGATGTTCATCCCGCCGAGCTCCTCGACGTTGCGATCCTGGTCGAGGAAGACGACCTGATCGCATTCGTGCTCGTACGCCTCGGACTGCGGCAGGAGCGAAGAGGCGTAGTTCCCGCCGGTCTTGGCCGCACCGGTGCCGCCCTTGCCCGCGCGCGCGTAGTCCTCGCTGAGCCAGATCGACACCGGGCTCACGCCGCCGTGGAAGTAGGCCCCGGCGGGAGAGGCGATCACGTAGTAGTTGACCTTGTGCGCCGGGCGCACCCCCAGGAACGCCTCCTTCGCGAACATGAAGGGACGCAGGTACAGGCTCTGGTCCTGACCTGACGGCACCCACGCGCCGTCGACCGCGATCAGCTCGCGCAGCGACTGGATGAAGTACGAGACCGGAAGCTCGGGGAGCGCGAGGCGACGCGCCGAACGCTGGAGGCGGCGTCCGTTCTGATCCGGCCGGAACGTGTGGATCGACCCGTCGGCGTGCCGGTACGCCTTGATGCCCTCGAAGATCTCCTGGCCGTAGTGCAGCACGGCGGCGGCCGGGTCCAGGGTGATCGGGCCATAGGGCTGCACACGGGGGCGGTGCCAGCCGCCGCCCGTAGACCAGCAGATGTCGACCATGTGATCGGTGAAATTGACGCCGAACCCGGGGTTGGCGAGGATCTCGTCGCGCTGGGCGGCGTTCTTCGCGGTGAGGTTCTTGGTCACGGCGAACTCGAGGGGCTCGAGTCCGGTGTCGGGGTCGGTTCCGATGAGAGTCATGTCACGTCCAAGCGAGTAATGCGCCCGCGGAGGGGGCGAGTTTCCAGATTACGCCTGCAGCCGGGCGACGATCGCGTCGCCGATCTGGCCCGTCGAGCGAGCGGTCCCCGTGCGTGCCGCGATGTCGTCCTCGACAGCGCGGGTGACGCGCTGTGCCTCGTCGTGCAGCCCGAGGTGATCGAGCATGAGCGAGATCGAGAGGATCGCGGCCGTGGGATCGGCCTTCTGCTGCCCCGCGATGTCGGGTGCCGAACCGTGAACGGGCTCGAACATCGACGGGAACGCGCCATCCGGGTTGATGTTCCCGGACGCTGCGAGACCGATGCCACCGGTGACGGCGCCGGCCAGGTCTGTCAGGATGTCGCCGAAGAGGTTGTCGGTGACGATGACGTCGAAGCGGGACGGGTTTGTGACCAGGAAGATCGTCGCCGCGTCGACGTGGAGATAGTCTACGGCGACGTCGGGGTGCTCCTGCGCCACGGCGTCGACGATGCGCTGCCACATCCCGCCCGCGTGCACCAGCACGTTCGTCTTGTGGACGAACGTGAGCGCCTTCCTGCGCCGCTCGGCGAGGTCGAAGGCGTAGCGCACGACCCGCTCGATGCCGTACGCCGTGTTGACCGAGGTCTCGTTCGCGACTTCGTGCTCTGTCCCGCGACGGATCGATCCTCCGTTGCCGACGTACGGCCCCTCGGTCCCCTCCCGCACCACCACGAAGTCGATCTCGCCGGGGTCGCTGAGCGGGCCGGGAACGCCGGGGTACAGCTTCGAGGGTCGCAGGTTGACGTAGTGGTCGAGTTCGAAGCGGAGCTTCAGGAGCAGACCGCGCTCGATGTTCGCGTCCTTCAGCCGGGGGTCGCCGGGCACTCCGCCGACCGCACCGAGAAGGATCGCATCGTGAGCGGCGATCGAGGCGAGGTCCTCGTCGGTGAGCGTCTCGCCGGTCTCGAGGAACCGGGCGGCTCCCAGCGAGAATCGCGTGCGCTCGAACCGGATGCCGGAACCCGTGGTCGCGGCATCCAGCACCTTCTCCGCCTCGGCGATGACCTCCGGCCCGATGCCGTCACCGGGGATGACGGCGAGTCGGACCGTCCTGCTCTCCTGCACGCCTGACATTGCGCTCCTTCCGACAGTGCCAGCGTATCGGGGCGGATCGCTCTGCCGAGCGCAGTGTCAGTGCTCGACGGGCTCGCGCTTGGCGCGACCGCCGAGCGTGAGGGCGGCGATCACGGCCGCGATCACGATCAGTCCTGCGCCGATCAGCGCGGTGACGCCGACGCCGGCATCGAACGCGTGTGCGGCGGCATCCCGGAGGGCCTGACCCATCGGCTCGGCGAGCGTGTCCGAACCGGCGACGGCGCCTGCGAGTGTCTCGCGGGCCGCATCGGCGGTCTCCGCGGGCAGTCCGGCGGGCAGCGCGAGGTTGGCGCGGTAGAACGCCGCGAGCAGACCGCCGATGATCGTGGTGCCCAGCACCGCGCCGAGCTCGTATGCCGTCTCGGAGACGGCACTGGCCGCGCCCGCCTTCGCGGGCGGGGCGCTCGCGAGGATCAGCTCGTTCGAGACGGTCTCGGCCGCGCCGATGCCGACGCCGAGGGAGACGAACGCTGCGATCAGGATCGCGAGCTCGCCCGTGTTCGCGCTGACCGCGACGAGCAGATAGCCCAGGATCGAGAAGCCCAGGGCAACGGGGACGACGATCCGCGGCGCGACGCGCTTGGCGATCGGCACCACTCCGATGCCGGCGACGATCATCGCCAGCAGACCCGGGACCAGGGCGAGCCCCGCCTCGATCGGCGACAGGCCGACGATCAGCTGCAGGTGCTGAGCGACGAAGTACAGGAAGCCGACGAGTCCGATCACGCTGAGGAGGTTCACGAGCACCGAGCCCGAGAACGTCGGGCGTCGGAACAACGCCATGTCGAGCATCGGCGTCTCGAGCCGGTTCTGCCGACGGACGAACACCACGCCGAAGACGATGCCCGCAGCGACGAGCACGAGCGGGAGCGCGCTCTCGGTGCCGTGCACGGCGAACTCCTTGATGGCGTAGACGATCGGCACCATGGTCAGCAGCGACAGTGCGACGCTGATCGGGTCGAATCGACCGGGGTTCGGGTCGCGGCTCTCGGGCACCAGGATCGGCACGAGGATCAGCAGCGGCACGAGCACGGGCACGGCCATGAGGAACACCGATCCCCAGGCGAAGTGCTCGAGCAGGATGCCGCCCACGACCGGTCCGAGTGCGGCGCCGGCGGAAAACCCGGCCGCCCACACCGCGATGGCCATCCGGCGCTGGTCGCGGTTGGTGAAGATGCTGCGCAGCAGCGAGAGGGTCGAGGGCATCAGCATCGCCCCGAACACGCCCATCGCCGCGCGCGACGCGATCAGCCACTCCGCACTCGGCGCGAAGGCCGCGAGTGCGGAGACCAGGCCGAACCCGGCAGCGCCGATGAGCAGCATCCGTCGTCTGCCGAACCGGTCGCCGAGCACGCCCATCGTGACCAGGAGGCTCGCCAGGACGAGCGGGTACGCGTCGATGATCCAGAGCTGCTGGGTCGCGGTGGGCTCGAGGTCGAGGGCGATCTGCGGCAGCGCGAAGCTCAGCACGGTGTTGTCGACCGACACCAGCAGGACCGGGAGCATGAGCACGACGAGTGCAGCCCAGCCGCGCCATCCGACGCGCGGGGCCACCGTCGTCGGGATGCGGGTCAGCGTGTTCGTCATTTCTTCCTCAGTTTCTAAACCGTCTAGCCGGTATAGTATCAGATTCGCCCGCACGAGAGCTGAGGGCGGGAGGTGGGTACGATCAGGCCATGAGCCGTCCTCCCCGAGCCCGAGAGAGCGTGCTCGACGCGTTCGAGGCGATCCTCATCGACGAGGGCGAACGCTCCGCGACGATGGATGCCACCGCCCGCGCCGCCGGCGTGTCGAAGGGCGGCCTGCTCTACCACTTCGGGTCGAAGGACGCGCTCGAATCCGGCGTGATCGAGCGCCTGGACGCGCTCGTCACCGACGACATCACTGCGATGACGCTCGCCGAGGAGGGCCCGATCGCGTACTTCCTGAGGTCGTCGGTCATGCAGAACGACCCGCTCGATCGTGCGATCCTGGCCACCTCGCGCCTCGCGCAGGGGGGCAACGTCTCTGCGAGCACTGCCCTGCGGGACGTGCGGGAGCGGTGGGGCGACGCGCTGCGGCCGCACACGAAGGATGCGGCATCCCTCGACCTCGTGATGCTCGTGAGCGACGGGCTGTACTTCAACAACGCGCTCGCCGGCGGCAGCATCCCGGGACCGGTGCCCCGAGGCGCCGAGATGGACGCGCTGATCGAGCTCGTGGAGCGCGCGGCCCGCCGCTGACCTATCGGGCTCCGGCGACGGAGTGGAACATGGTCTGCGCGAGCCAGAGGCCCACGAGGATCGACGGCACCGAGACGCCCAGCGCGAGCGCCCAGTCCCCCGCCGTCGCGGGCGCGGCATCTCCATCCTGACTTCTGCCGCCGAGTTGGAAGATCGGCGTGGGGCCGCGCCCGTCGCGGAACGGCCGATCCCGCACGTTCGTGGTGCCGATCAGCAGCCGCGCGGCGCCGACGCGCAGCACGATGACGAGCGGCACGATCCCCATGATGATGAACACGATCGCGACGATGAGGTTCGAGACGCCGCCGGGCATGAACGAGGCGAGCAGGAAGTCGATGCCGAGCCCCACGAACAGGATCGGCCACCCCCAGATCACGAGCGGCGTGCCGAACCCGCGCGCGAGGAAGACGCCGATCGCCACGGCGATGAGCATCGCGAAGATGCTGAGCGGGGTGAAGAGGACGACCGAATCCGGGCACTCGGTCTCGATGACGTAGGGGCCTCCCCTGGCGCAGAAGCCGCCGAGACCCATGACGACGGCCGCGGACAGGTACAGCAGCGTGAAGCTCGTGGTGAACAGCAGCCACGAAACCGCCGAGCCCACCACGCGTGCCGCGGGGCCGTTCATCAGACGCATGCGCTCACCGTAGCGAACGCCGCGCTCTCACCGAGTCAGGACTCGGTGATCTCGATCTGCCGGAACATATCGGCCTGGACCGCGGCGTGCAACTCGGTGAGCATCTCGTCCGGCACGGGCGAGTCGACCGTGAGCACCGAGAGCGCCCGGCCGCTCGCGTCCGGGTGCGCGACCTGCAGTCCGGCGATATTGATGCCCGCATCGCCGAGCCGCTGGCCGTAGATCGCGACGATGCCGGGTCGATCGGCGTAGCGCATCACGATGTGATACTGCTCGAACGGAACCTCGATCTCATAGCCGTTGATCCCGACGACCTTGGGCACCATGCGGGTTCCGGCCAGGGTGCCGGCGATCGTGAGCACGGTTCCGTCGGAGAGCGTGCCGCGTAGGACGGTGAGGTTGCGGTACAGCGGGCTCTCGGCCTCGACGATCAGACGTGTCTCGATGCCGCGGGCTTCGGCGAACAGCGGCGCGTTCACGTAGGACACGTTCTCGCTGACGACGTTCGTGAGGATGCCCTTGAGCGCGGCGAGGCGGTAGACGCTGACGTCGTAGGCGGCCAGCTCGCCGCGTACCTCGATGTCCAGGCTCGTGACCGCGGCGTGCGCCAGCCCGGTGAAGAACTGGCCGAGCTTCTCGACGAGCGCGATGCCCGGTCGCACGAAGGGATCGATGATGCCGCCCGCGACGTTGACTGCGTCGGGCACCAGGTCGCCCTCGAGCGCGAGCTTGACGGATCGCGCGACCGAGACGCCGGCCTTCTCCTGCGCTTCATCGGTGCTCGCGCCGAGGTGCGGCGTCACGACGACGTTGGGCAGGTCGAGCAGGCGCGTTGCGGTCGAGTCCGGAGCGGGAGGCTCGGAGGTGAACACGTCGAGCCCGGCGCCGGCGATGACACCGGTCGTGAGCGCGGTGTGCAGCGCCTCTTCGTCGATCAGCCCGCCGCGCGCGACGTTGATCACGAACGCCGACGGCTTCATCAGCGCGAGCTGCTCCGTGCTGATCATCCCGGTGGTCTCGGGAGTCTTGGGCATGTGCACGGTGACGAAGTCGCTCTGGCGGAGGACGTCCTCGAACGAGAGCAGCTCGACCTGCAGCTGCTGGGCCCGCGCCGGGGTCACGTAGGGGTCGTAGCCCACGACGCGTACCCCGAATGCGCGAAGGCGCTCTGCGATGAGTGCGCCGATCCGGCCGAGGCCGATGATTCCGACCGTCTTCTCGAACAGCTCCGCACCGGTGTAGGCGCTGCGCTTCCACTGTCCGGCTGCGAGCGATGCGTGGGCGCTCGGGATGTGCCGGGCGAGGCTGAGGATGTGCCCGATCGTCAGCTCGGCCGCGGAGATGATGTTCGACGTCGGCGCGTTGACGACCATGACACCCGCCGTGGTCGCCGACTTGATGTCGACGTTGTCGAGCCCGACACCGGCACGCGCGACGACCTTCAGCTGGGGGGCGGCGCCGATCGCCTCGGCGTCGATCCTGGTGGCCGAGCGGATGAGCACGGCCTGCGCGTCGCCGAGGGCCGCGAGCAGCGCCGTTCGATCCGTGCCGTCGATCTGACGGATGTCGAAGTCCGGCCCCAGTGCGTCGATCGTTGCGGGAGAGAGTTCTTCGGCGATGAGCACGACAGGCTTCGTCACGACGGCGGATCCTTTGGAGCGTGGGCGCGCGAAGTGCGGCCGGGGAAGAGAAGTGGATGCTGCGCCGCACGCCATCGGGGCGCATTCAGGACCACTCTATCGGCTCGCCGACAGGGACCCACGTCGTGTGACGCAGTGCGGCCGCCCGCATCCGGGGCGAATCTGCGTGGTCGCGACATCGACTCGTACGTGGTTACCCGCATCCGTCGCGCGACACAGCGCGCCACGCTGGGAGCACGACGCATGTCGCCACACCACAGGAGGTTGAAATGGCACTCTTCATGGACATCCACCGCAAGGTCGAGGGACTCACGGCAGACGCGGTCGCCGAAGCCCACCGCAAAGATCTCGACGTTCAGCACGACTATGGCGTCGACTACAAGCAGTACTGGTTCGACGAGGACTCGGGCATGGTGTTCTGCCTGGTCGAGGCGCCTGATGCCGAGGCTGCCGCTCGAGTGCATCGCGAGGCTCACGGTCTCGTCGCCGATCAGCTGATTCCTGTGCAGGAGGGCGTGATCCCTGTCGCTGCGGATTGACACGGGGCACTGTCCGATCGCTTCGGACAGGGACATAATCCACACATGGCGACGGGGGAAGTCACAAATGGGCGCGCGGCCAGCCGTCGTCTGATCGGACGGCAGTCCGAGCTCGCGCGCCTGGAGTCTCTGCTGAAGCACGCGATCGAGGCTCCACACGCCCAGACGGCCTTCGTCGAGGGCGAAGCGGGAATGGGCAAGACCCGGATCGTGATGGAGTTCGCCTCCCGAGCAGAGGCGCTCGGCGCGAACGTTCTCGTGGGGCGATGCGTGCTGCACGGCGAACTGATCCTGCCGTACGCGCCGCTCGTCGAAGTGCTGACCGACCTCGTACGACAGCGCGGAGTTGCCGGAGTCGTCGAACTGGCAGCACCGAACGCACCTGAGCTGGCCCGCTGGATACCGGCGCTGGATGACGCTGTCTCGGTGCCGGAGTTGAACCGGGCCAGTGCGAACCGACTGTTCCGTGCCGTCCGCGCGATTGTCGACGGGCTCAGCAAGGGCTCCCCCGTCGTCATCATCATCGAGGACCTGCAGTGGGCGGACCAGTCCACCGTGGAGCTGATGGCCATCCTGTCGAGTCAACTGCGAGGAGGGACCCTCCTGCTCTTCACGGTGCGCAGCGACGAGACATCGGCGGAGCCGGAAGTCGCACGGTTCATCGCCGAGGCGGGGCGGGGGTCCGACAGGCGCGTGGTCCTTCAGCCGCTCACCCGCGAAGAGCAGGCGCTCCAGCTGAGCGACATCCTCGGCGTTCCGCCCCGCAAGGCTCTCCTCGACGACGTGTACGCGCGCGCCGAGGGCAACCCCTTCTTCGCCGAGGAACTCCTCGCGCTGGCTCGCGACGGTGACCTGCCCGCCACGGTCCGAGATCTGCTTCTTGCACGCCTGGAGGCCCTGAGTCCCGCGACGCGGCAGGTTCTGCGAGCCGCGTGCGTGATCGGACGTCGTGTGACCCACCGCCTGCTCGAGCAGGTCGCTGACAGGAGCGGGCCGTCGCTGGATGCGGCCCTGCGACCCGCTGTCGAACAGCACGTCCTACTGACCGAGCAGGCGGGTGGCCTCTACATGTTCCGTCACGCGCTCCTCCAGGAGGCGATTGCGGGTGGTCTCCTTCCCGGCGAGGCGGCACGGCTGCACGAGCGAGCCGCGGCCGCCCTCACCGAATCACCCGAACTCGCGGGTACCGCAGGCGCAGCCGCCGGCGCGATCGCTCGCCACTGGGATGCAGCCGGAGACCGCCCGCGTGCATTGACGTCCTCAGTTGCAGCCGCTCGCGAAGCCGCTCGCGCGCTCGCATTCAGCGAGTCGCTGTCGCACTATGATCGCGCGATCGCCCTGCTCGAGGTCGTCCGCGACGGTGACGAGCTGCTCGATGAACCGCGGTATCGCCTGCTTTGGGCGGCGGCGGAGGTCGCACATCTGGCCGGCCGTCCGGAGCGCGCCGCCGAGCTGATCCGTGCGGCGATCGACGCAGTCGATCCTGCCGAGCGCCACCACCACGGCTACCTCCACGAGCGCCTCGGGCGCTATCTGTGGATGGCGGCCGACGGCGTCGGCGCACTGGCCGCCTATCAGCGCGCCGTCGAGCTCGTCCCCGCCGAGCCCGAGACCTCGTGGCGCGCAGCGGTCCTGAGCGGGTATTCGCAGGTCCTCATGCTCGGAGGTCGGTTCGAAGAGTCTGCGGCTCTTGCTGAGGAGGCGATCCGCATCGCGCAGACGGTACCGAACGCACGCTCGATCGAAGGGCACGCGCGCAACAATCTGGGCGTCGATCTGGCTCACGTCGGCAGCGTCGATGAGGGAATCGTTCAGCTGCTCCTGGCCCGCGACATCGCAGAGGAACAGTTCGACGACCTCGACGACATCGCCCGCGCAGTCGTCAACCTTCAATCAATCCTCTTCGACGCCGATCGGATCGAGGAGGCCGCGGTGGTCGCGATCGAAGGGATCGCGGTGGTGGACGGCCTCGGCCTTCAGCAGAGGAAGGGAGTGTGGGCCCGGTGCGATGCGGCGGAGGCCCTCCTCCGCCTCGGTCGCTACCCCGAGGCGGAGTTGCTGCTCGATGAAGCCGCCACGTTCGAACCTCTCGGCATCGACGCGCTGCGGGCCGACCTCACCCGCGGGCAGCTCCACTTCCGCAGGGGTGCGCTGGCCGAGGCGGATGCGCTTCTCGAGCGCGCCGCCCGCAACGGCGCTCGCTTGCTGGACGGGCAGCTGATCGGTCCTCTGTACGCGACGTGGATCGAAGTTGCCGTGGCGCGCGGAGAGCTCGACGCCGCTGTCGCGGCGGCGCACACCGCGCAGCTGGCGCTGAGCGACGAGGAGCCGGCGATCTACGCAGTGCCGGTCTTCGTCGCCGCGGCGGCCGCGGCCGCCGCTCGCAGCCGAGTCGATGCGAGTCACGCACGCGACGCCGGGTCCGTGCGCGAATGGGTGGAACTCGCCGCGGCAGCTCTGGCGCGTGATGCCGCTGCCGTCCCCACAACGCTCGCGACGTACGCGGGCGCACTCTGCGAACTGGCCGAGAGTGAAGGACGGGAATGCGCTGCGGAGTGGGTCGATGCGGCCGAGCAATGGGCTCGGGTGAAGGATCCATTCCGCGAGGCACAGATGAGACTGCGCGCCGCGGAAGCATTGCTGGCTCTCGGCGACCGCAGGGCGGCGGCGGCGCAGGTGCGCGCGGCAGCGGTGACTTCAGCGGACATCGGCGCCCAGCAGTTGATGCGGATGGCGAACCGGATCGCCAAGCATGCCCGCGTGGTTCTGGGCGATGAGCCGAAGCCGGACGCGGACCTCTACCAACTGACACCTCGCGAGCGGGAGGTGCTCGCGCTGGTCGCGGAGGGTCTCACCGACCGCACGATCGGGAGCCGTCTGTACATCAGCCACCGCACGGTCGAGCGGCACGTGTCGAATCTGCTCGCAAAGCTGGATGCCGGCAGGCGTGCCGAACTGACAGCGATCGCCCATCGGCACGGGCTCGTCATCTAGGCCGATCAGGCAAGCAGCGACGCGGTGTTCAGTGTCGTATAGGCGACCACATCGAGCCAGAACACCGCCGTCAGCGCGAGCCCCGTGAGCATGATCAGGATGAAATGGTGCGCGGGGCGTCGATGGCCGAGCGCGAACGCCGCCGCCCAGGCGAGGATCGGGAACACGGTGGCGAAGATCCAGATGAACCAGCCCAGCCCGTTCAGCCCGGTGGGCAGCTGTGCGGCCTGGATCAGGTTGCCCAGGGCGTTCCACACCGCGTAGGCGTAGAAGAGTCCGAACCCTCCGGCGATCGTTGCGACCAGCCAGACGGGGTTGCGCGGCCCGGCCGACGCCTCGGAATTGACGGTCGTGTCGCTCACTGTCCCACAGCCCCGATCATGACGAACGGCCACGGCAGAAGCAGGACGACACCGGCGATGAGCCACGCGAACCGCACCCAGGACCTCGACCGCATCGTGAGCAGGAACACCGTCGCGAACCACAGCAGCGGTGCGAGCACGGCGAGCCAGAAGCTGCCCTGGTACATCACGTCCGTGACCAGGTACTGCGCGCGACCCTGAACCCGCAATCCTCCGATGATCCATCCGATCGCGTAGATCAGGTAGACACCGCCCAGGATGCCGAGCGTGATGAGGGTCGCATTGCCCATCGGCTCGCGCTCTCCCGGCATCGTGACCGAGCCGTCGGCATGCACCCTCCCGACCTCGTCGCTGCCCTTGCCGACGGCGGTGAAGCCCTTCGGGAGCGCGGTCGGTGAAGCATCCGCTGATTCGTCCACCGCTTCGGTCTCGTCGGTCTCGTCTGAGTCGTCGAGCGGCGCGGGCGCAGGATCCGCGGGCTTGGCACCCACGTCGAGCGTCGGATCGTCGTCACCGCCCCAAGCGAGTGCGTCGTCGTCTGTGCCGCGGGCCATGCGCTCCAGCGTAGCCGCGCGACGCGGCCCGAACCGTGACCTTCGCGGCCCGGTCAGTCGAACAGGCGCTGCGTCAGCGCGAACCAGGTGGCTGGGCCCACGATGCCATCGGCGGGTGGCGCGAACATCGACTGGAACTGCCGGGCCGCGGCATCCGTCAGCGGTCCGAAGTCACCGTCGAAGACGAGGCCGCCCGGCAGGAGCGTCTGGGCCGCGCGCACTGCTTCGCCGGTATCGCCGAGGCGAACCGTCTCGATGAGCGACGGCCAGTCGAGCTGCCCGAGCGTGGTCGAGATGAACGTCGCCCGCAGCGTCATCTGGAACGTGCGGGTGGCCTCGCCGCTGAGCGGACCGTATGCGCCGTCGGCCACGATCGGCGCGCCGCGGAATCGCAGCAGGTGCTGCGCGGCGAGCACGCGCCAGTTCGTCGCCTGCGTCGCCCCGACCTTCACGAGCGGCCACGGGCGCGGCCCGGGCTGCATCGTGCTGAGGAACGACCACGTCTCGCGCCCGGCGATGCCGTCCTGGGTGAGTCCCCAGGACTCCTGGAAGAAGCGCACCCGCTCCTGCGTGATGGGCCCGAAGTCGCCGTCCACGACGAGGGGATCGACACCGGGCGAGGGAACCAGCCCGAACTGCTGGACCGCACGCACCGCGTCACCGGTCGAGCCGTTCTGCGTGCTCACGACCAGATGCGGCCACGTGACCGGACCGACGATGCCGTCCGTGGTCAGTCCCGCCGCGCTCTGCACAGCCGAGACCGCGGCGGTCGTCGCAGGACCGTAGTCCCCGTCGACCACGACGGCGTGCCCGTGCGCCCGGAGAAGGTATTGGATGGCGGGGACCACCGGTGTCGAGGCACCCGGCCCCGTTGTGCCCCACGGTTCGACGTTCATCGAGACTCCTCTGTGGTGGAGCTCCCCCACCGACACGGTCCCAGACCGGGCAGGGTCGCGCAAGAGTCCCTCGGAGCTGCTCCGCCGCTCCGCGTCAGAGCGCGCGGACGCTGTTGTTGCGGGCGTCGTGCGTGAGTTCGACGAGTCCGAGGGCCTCGAGCAGCGGCGGCAGGTACATGCCGAACCGCCCGCGGTAGCCCTTGCGCAGGCCGTACCAGCCGCCCACCGGGTTCGCCTCGTCGCGGCCCCAGGCTTCGACGGTCCCGTCAGCGGCGGATTTCTGCTCGTCGGCCGCGCCGAGCGGCACCCAATCGCCCTGCGCGCGGAGCCACACGGCGAGGTCGTCGATCGCGCTCAGGTGATACTTGAGCGTCGTCGAGCCCACCTGGCACACGAGTGCCGGCGGGTCGGCATCCTCGTCCCGGTACATCGTGTACGCGGACGTGCCCGGCGCCGTGGTCAGGCGCCACGGGTCGTCCTTCGTGCCGGTGCCCTCAGCCATGCTGTCCCCCTCGTCGACGTCGCGAACAATACTCCCCTGACCGGGGTTCGGGAACACGAAGATGCCCGGCTGGCTGGCTCCTTCGCCATCAGCCGGGCATCTTCGTCGTGATCCGAACCGACCCGCTCACCGTGCCTGCAGCAGGAATCGCTCGATGTGATCGGCCGTCATCCCCGCGTAGGGGTGTGCCGCCCGGTACTCGATCTGCGCGGTGATGCGATCCGTCCACGTCGGGAAGTGCTGCGCAGTCGTCACCGACTGCTGCACGACGACGGTCGATCCGCCCCCGAGCGTCTCGCGGGCCAGCTGCTCCGCGACGCGATCTGCGGGGACACCGGCGAAGCGTTCGGCGTTCGCGGTGTCGACGGCGGCCTGGTGAGCCAGCTGCTCGGCGATGCGGTCCGCCGGCTGCCACAGGTCGACACCCGCCGGAACCTCAGCGTTCCGGTTGACGACGACCGGCCCGCTGATCGTGGGCGCGCGGCCGGTCATGCAGCCCGCGAGTCCGACGATCAGAACCGTGCTGAGTGCGGCAGCCCCGATGCCGCGCGAGATGCGGGACGCGGTGCTCGATGACCGGCCCTTCGAATTGGCGTTCATTGCTTCCTCCTGGGTTTACCCCGATCACCGTTGACCTGGGCTTTTCTGCCCGGATCAGCTTTGATTCGGGCTACTGGGGAGGAGCCGGAATGTCCTGAATTGATACGAAGGGCCGCCCCTTATGGGGGCGGCCCAGTGGTACCGCGACATCACGCAGATGCGCACGGGACTCGGGAGATAACGCGGATTCGGTCAGAATCCCGTGCGATCTCCCGAAGACGGAAGGGTCAGCGAGCGGCCGAACCCTCGACGTAGTCGGTGTCGGTCTGCTTCCACGCGAACAGCGCGCGAAGCTCCTTGCCGGTGGCCTCGATCGGGTGGTGGGCGCCCTTCTCGCGCAGCTCGAGGAACTCGGGCGCGCCGGCATCCTGGTCGGCGATGAACCGCTTGGCGAACGCTCCGGACTGGATGTCGCCGAGGACGGCCTGCATGTTCTCCTTGACGTGCGGGTCGATGACGCGCGGGCCCGACACGTAGTCGCCGTACTCGGCGGTGTCGGAGATCGACCAGCGCTGCTTGGCAATGCCGCCCTCCCACATCAGGTCCACGATGAGCTTGAGCTCGTGGAGCACCTCGAAGTAGGCGATCTCCGGCTGGTAGCCGGCCTCGATGAGCGTCTCGAACCCGTACTGCACGAGCTGCGACGTGCCGCCGCAGAGCACGGCCTGCTCGCCGAACAGGTCGGTCTCGGTCTCTTCGGTGAAGGTGGTCTTGATGACGCCGGCGCGCGTGCCGCCGATCGCCTTCGCGTACGACTTGGCGAGGTCCCACGCGGTGCCCGACGCGTCCCGCTCCACGGCGATGATGTCGGGGATGCCGCGACCCGCGACGAACTCGCGACGCACCGTGTGTCCGGGCGCCTTCGGCGCAACCAGGATCACATCGACACCCTCGGGGGCGTCGATGTAGCCGAAGCGGATGTTGAAGCCGTGTGCGAAGGCCAGGGTCTTGCCCGGGGTGAGCTTGTCCTTGATGCTCTCGTTGTAGATGCCGCGCTGGTGCTGGTCGGGCGCGAGGATCATGATGACGTCGGCCCACTCGGTCGCGTCCGCGACGCTCTTGACCTCGAAGCCGTCCTCCTGGGCCTTCGCGGTCGACTTGGAGCCGTCCTTGAGCGCGATGGCGACCTCGACACCGGAGTCGCGGAGGTTCTGGGCATGGGCGTGGCCCTGCGAGCCGTAGCCGACGATCGCGACCTTCTTGCTCTGGATGAGCGACAGGTCTGCGTCGGCGTCGTAGAAGATCTCGGCCATGGTGGTGTGTTTCTCCTTGTTTTCGGTTCTGGGGAATCTGGGTCAGCCGCGCAGGACGCGCTCGGTGATGCTCTTGCCGCCACGGCCGATCGCGAGCAGGCCGGACTGGGCGAGCTCCTTGATGCCGAACGGCTCGAGCGCGCGGAGGAACGCGTCGACCTTGCCCTTGTCGCCGGTCACTTCGACGACCAGCGCATCCGGCGCGTAGTCCACGATCGAGCCACGGAAGAGATTGACGACCTCGAGCACATTCGATCGGCTGGCGTTGTCGGCGCGCACCTTCACGAGCACGTGCTCGCGCTGCACCGATGACGACCTGTCGAGCTCGACGATCTTGATGACGTTGATGAGCTTGTTCAGCTGCTTGGTCACCTGCTCGAGCGGCAGCTCGTCGACATCGACGACGACCGTGATGCGCGACAGACCGGGCACCTCGGTCACGCCCACCGCGAGGGATTCGATGTTGAAGCCGCGGCGGGCGAACAGCCCCGCGACGCGGGTGAGCAGACCGGGCTTGTCCTCCACGAGGAGGCTCAGCACGTGAGTCGACATGGCTCAGGCCTCCTCATCGAACGCCGGCGAGTGGTCTCGCGCGTACTGGACGTAGCTGTTGCTGACGCCCTGCGGGACCATCGGCCACACCATCGCATCCGCGCTCACCACGAAGTCGATCACGACCGGTCGGTCGTTGGTCTCGAGCGCGAGCGTGATGGCGGCATCCACGTCCTCCTCCTTCTCGACGCGGATCGCGAGGCAGCCGTACGCCTCCGCGAGCTTCACGAAGTCGGGGATGCGGACCGTGCCGTGACCGGTGTTGAGATCCGTGTGCGAATAGCGGCCGTCGTAGAACAGGCTCTGCCATTGGCGGACCATGCCCAGCGACGAGTTGTTGATGATCGCCACCTTGATGGGGATGCCGTTGATCGAGCAGGTGGCGAGCTCCTGATTGGTCATCTGGAAGCATCCGTCGCCGTCGATCGCCCAGACGTGACGGTCGGGCTCGGCGACCTTCGCACCCATCGCGGCCGGCACCGAGTAGCCCATCGTTCCAGCGCCGCCCGAGTTCAGCCAGGCGTTCGGCCGCTCGTACTTGATGAACTGCGCCGCCCACATCTGGTGCTGGCCCACTCCCGCGGCGTAGATGCCTTCGGGTCCGGTCAGCTCGCCGATGCGCGAGATCACGTACTGCGGCGACATGTGCCCGTCGGTCGGCTGCGAGTAGCCGAGCGGGAACTCGTCGCGCAGGCCGTCCAGGAAGGACCACCACTCGTCGGTGTCGACCGTCTTGCCCGCGATCTGGTTGCGGAAGGCGGCCTCGAGGTCGACGAGCACGTCCTTCAGATCGCCCACGATCGGCACCTCCGCCGCGCGGATCTTGCCGATCTCCGCGGGATCGATGTCGACGTGCACGACCTTGGCGTGCGGGGCGAACAGCGCCGCCTTGCCGGTCACACGGTCATCGAACCGGGCCCCGAGCGAGATGAGGAGGTCGGCCTCCTGCAGCGCCAGGACAGCAGGGACCGTCCCGTGCATCCCCGGCATGCCGAGGTGCTGCTGATGCGAGTCCGGGAACGCGCCGCGTGCCATCAGCGTCGTCACGACCGGAGCGCCGGTGGTCTCGGCGAGGGTCAGCAGCTCCTGCGACGCCTGCGCGCGGATCACGCCGCCGCCGACGTACAGCACGGGCTTCTTGGCCTCGGCGAGCAGCTGCGCGGCCGCCTGGATCTGCTTGCCGTGCGCCTTGGTCACCGGCCGGTAGCCGGGCAGGTCGATCTTGGGAGGCCAGACGAAGGGCACCTCGGCCTGCTGTGCGTCCTTCGTGATGTCGACGAGCACGGGGCCAGGCCGACCGGTGCCGGCGATCTCGAAGGCCGCCGCGATCGCCGCGGGGATGTCCTCGGCGCGCTTGACCAGGAACGAGTGCTTCGTGATCGGCATCGTGATGCCGACGATGTCGGCCTCCTGGAAGGCATCCGTCCCCATCAGGTTCGAGAACACCTGCCCGGTGATGCAGACGATCGGCACGGAGTCCATGTACGCGTCGGCGATCGCCGTCACGAGGTTGGTGGCGCCGGGGCCGGACGTGGCGATCGCGACGCCGACCTTGTTGGATGCCGCGGCATAACCCTCGGCGGCGTGGCCCGCGCCCTGCTCGTGGCGCACCAGAATGTGACGCAGCTCGGTGCTGTCCATGAGGGGGTCGTACACCGGCAGGATCGCTCCGCCCGGCAGCCCGAAGACGTCGGTGACGCCGAGCAGCTCGAGCGAACGGACGACCGCCTGCGCACCCGTGAGCACGGGCGCTGAGGCGGTGCGAGCGGGAGGCCGTGGGATGGCCGTGGCTGATTCGGCGGGCATGATGGTGATCCTCTGTCGAGAGTTCGATGACTGGGGGGCAGGCCTCAACCCGTGACCGCGCCCTCCGCTGCGGAGCGCACGAGCTTGGAGTACTTGGCCAGAACGCCACGGGTATAGCGCGGAGGAAGCGGCTCCCAGCCAGAGCGGCGGGAACCCAGCTCAGCCTCGTCGACGAGTAGGTCGAGAGTGCGAGCCGCGATATCGACCCGTATCAGATCACCATCGCGCACGAAGGCGATGGGACCAGCGTCCACCGCTTCGGGTGCTATGTGGCCGATGCACAGGCCGGTTGTGCCGCCTGAGAATCTGCCGTCCGTCAAGAGTAGTACATCTTTTCCGAGGCCAGCGCCCTTGATGGCGGCGGTGATCGCGAGCATCTCGCGCATGCCCGGGCCGCCCTTCGGGCCCTCGTAGCGGATCACGACGACATCGCCCGCGGAGATCTCACCGGCCTCGAGCGCGTCCATCGCGGCACGCTCCCGCTCGAACACGCGGGCCGGTCCCTCGAACACGTTCGCATCGAAGCCCGCCGACTTCACGACCGCGCCCTCGGGCGCGATGGTGCCGTGCAGGATCGTGATGCCACCGGTCACGTGGATCGGGTCGTCGAGCCGGTGGATCACATCGCCGTCCACCGGGTCGGGGTCGAGCTCGCGGAGGTTCTCGGCGAGGGTCTTGCCGGTGACCGTGAGCGCGTCGCCGTGCAGCAGACCCTCGTCGAGCATCGCCTTCATGACGACGGGGATGCCGCCGTGGCGGTCGACGTCGTTCATGACGTACTTGCCGAAGGGCTTCATGTCGGCGATGTGGGGCGTCTTGTCGCCGATGCGGTTGAAGTCGTGCAGGGTCAGGTTCACCTGCGCCTCGCGGGCGATCGCGAGCAGGTGCAGCACGACGTTCGTGGAGCCGCCCAGCGCCATCGCGAGGGCGATCGCGTTCTCGAACGCCTCCTTGGTCAGGATGTCGCTCGTCGTGATGCCGAGGCGAAGGAGGTTGACCACCGCTTCGCCCGAGCGGTGCGCGTAGTAGTCGCGACGGCGGTCCGCGGCTGCGGGGGCGGCCGATCCCGGGAGGCTGAGTCCGAGCGCCTCGGCAACGGAGGCCATCGTGTTGGCTGTGTACATGCCGCCGCACGCGCCCTCGCCCGGCGCAAACGCGCACTCGATGCGCTTGAGGTCGGCCTCGGTCATCCGGCCGGCCATGCAGGCTCCCACGCCTTCGAACGAGTCGATGATCGTGATGTCCTTCTCGGTGCCGTCGCTGAGCTTGACCCAGCCCGGAGCGATCGATCCGGCGTAGAGGAAGACGCTCGACAGGTCGAGGCGGGCGCTTGCCATCAGCATCCCGGGGATCGACTTGTCGCATCCGGCGAGCAGGACCGTGCCGTCCAGGCGCTCGGCCATCACGACGGTCTCCACGGAATCGGCGATGACCTCGCGTGAGACGAGCGAGAAGTGCATGCCCTCGTGGCCCATAGAGATGCCGTCGGAGACCGAGATCGTGCCGAACTGCAGCGGGTAGCCGCCGCCCGAGTGCACGCCCTCCTTGGCCCCCTGGGCGAGCCGGTCCAGGCTCAGGTTGCACGGCGTGATCTCGTTCCAGCTCGACGCGATGCCGATCTGGGGCTTGTCCCAGTCCGCATCCCCCATCCCGACCGCGCGGAGCATTCCGCGAGACGTGGTCGCCTCGATGCCGTCCGTGACGACGCGGCTGCGAGGTTTGATGTCGATGGAGTTATCGGGCGAAGACATTCACGTAGTCTATTCCCGCGCGGCGGTTCGCTCCCGAGGGGCACCTACTCCCGCGCCGCGGCCCGCATCCTCGCCAGCAGACTCAATGCGGCGGCCAGATCTTGGATGCTTCCCACACGTACGGACGCGGCGGTCCGCCCTTCTCCGACGCGGATGCCGAGGTCGTCGGGTCCCAGGCTCGCCAGGGCGTCCTCATCCGTGACGTCGTCGCCCGCGAACAGCACAGCGGTCGCGCCGACGCGCTCGCGCAGCGCGGCGATGGCGGCGTCCTTGCCCTCGTGACGGAAGGAGTACTCCACGATGTTGTGTCCGGTGCGGCGGCGCCAGTGCGGCGCGCGCTCGGCCACGAGCCGGTCGGCGGCATCGCGGGCGAAGCGGGCGTCCTCGTCCGACGCGACACGGGTGTGGATGCCGAACCCGAACGTCTTCGGCTCCACCCACACGCCATCCAGACCCCCGAGCTCCGCGGTCATCGCGTCGCGCAGCTCGTCGCGCAGCGCGTGTGCGGCATCGTCGTCGTGCGTGTCGAGCTCGCCTTCGCCCGGTACCCAGAACTCGGCGCCGTGCGAACCGGCGAGGTGGATGGGCGAGTCGTCGCCGTGCTCGGCGATCTCCCGGAGATCGTGCAGACTGCGGCCGGACACGAAGGCGACCGGCGTGTCGGCGAGCGCGCTCAGTGCGGCGACCGCGGCCGCGGCATCCGGCAGGGCGCGGGCGTTCATCGGCTCGTCCTCCAGCGGCGCCAGGGTGCCGTCGAAGTCGAGCGCGACCAGCAGGCGATCGGATGCCGCGATGCGCCCCAGGCTCTCGGTGAGGGTCTCGCCGTCGGTCGGTGCGGTCATGCGCTTCTCCCATGGTGGAACTCTGCGAGCGCCGCGAGGAACTCGCGCGACCAGTCCTCGACGCTGTGCTCGAGGACGCGGCGGCGCGCCGCGCGCATGCGCCGCCCCTGCTCCCCCGGCGTCATCTCGACCGCGCGCATCATGGCCTCTTTGAGGCCCTCGATGTCGTGCGGGTTCACGCGCACCGCCGTCCCCAGCTCGTCGGCGGCGCCGGCGAACTCGCTGAGGATCAGCACGCCGCGGTTGTCGATGCGCGAGGCGACGTACTCCTTGGCGACCAGATTCATCCCGTCGCGCAGAGCCGTCACGAGCATGACGTCGGCCGCGAGGAACAGCGCGACCATCTCCTCGCGGGGGTACGCCTGGTGCAGGTAGCGGATGGCGGTGTGGCCCATCGTGTCGAAGTCGCCGTCGATGCGCCCGACGGTCAGCTCGATCTCGTCGCGCAGCTGCACGTACGCGGCCACCCGCTCGCGGCTCGGGCTGGCGACCTGCACGAGGGTCACGTCCTGAACGCTGAGCTTGCCCTCTGTGAGCAGCTCACCGTAGGCCTTGAGGCGGTGGCGGATGCCCTTGGTGTAGTCCAGGCGGTCGACGCCGAGGAAGATCCGCGAAGGGTTGCCGAGGCTCTCGCGGATCTGGCGGGCCCGCGCCTGCACGTCCTCGCGCCGCGCGAGCTCGATGTACGAGGAGGCGTCGATCGAGATGGGGAACGCCTTCGCGAGGGCGCGTCGGGTCGTGCCGTCGGAGTTCGGGACGGCGATGCCGGACGCCTTGGTGTCGTACCGCAGCTGACGCCGGACGGCGCGGGCGAAGTTGCCGGCATCCGCGACGCGCTGGAAGCCGATCACGTCTGCACCCAGGAGCCCTTCGAGCACCTGGCGTCGCCACGGCAACTGCGAGTAGAGACCGTATGCCGGGAAGGGAATGTGGTGGAAGTAGCCGATCACGAGATCGGGGCGCAGGTTTCGCAGCATCCGCGGCACGAGTTGCAGCTGGTAGTCCTGCACCCACACCGTCGCTCCATCCGATGCGGCCTCCGCGGCCGCCTCGGCGAACCGGCGGTTGACGCGGACATAGGCGTCCCACCAGACGCGGCTGTACCGCGGCTCGGCGATCACGTCGTGGTACAGCGGCCAGATCGTGTCGTTCGAGAAGCCCTCGTAGTACAGCTCGATGTCCTCGGCGCTGAGCCTGACCGGCACGAGGAGCGTCCCCTCGAACTCGAACGGCTCGAGCTCGACATCGGGCTGGCCGGTCCACCCGACCCACGCTCCGTCGGCCTTCTGCATGACGGGCTCGAGCGCGGTGACCAGACCTCCCGGGGAGCGCCGCCACGCGTCCTCGCCGTCCGCGCCGACAGTGCGGTCAACCGGAAGCCGGTTGGCGACGACGACGAAATCGGCCTTGTCCAACGCGCACTCCTGACAGCCGGGGGAACGTCCAGGCTAACAGCGCCGCACCGACGGCCATGGCTCGGGGTAGCGTTGTCGGCATGCGCAAGTACCTCTTCGGCACCGGGCTCATCACGGCGGTCATGGGCGGCATCACGCTCCTGCGCGGACTGCGCAGCGAGGACCGATTCACCTGGCGAGTGGGCCTCGCGTGGCTGAGCTGGGCAATCTCGCTCGCGCTCGTCATCGGGACCATCGTGGATGTCCGGCGCGCGTCGATGGGCAAGCTCATCGACACCGACTCGCCCATTGCGCCGAAGGCCGAGAAGATCTTCAGACGAAGTCTCCGGCAATAGTCGCCAGATCGATCTCGTAGTGCATGAAGCCGGTGTCCTGAGCGACCCGGTCGTAGAGCTCCCTGGCCTTGTGATTGCTCCGCTGCGTGAGCCAGTACAGCTTGTCGCACCCGGACCGCTCGGCCCACGCCCGCACGTAGGCGATCAGCGCACCACCGGTGCCGCCGCCTCGGGCCCCGGGGTGGACGTACAGGTCCTCGAGGTAGCAGTACGGTCCGTCCGCCCATGTCGACGGGTGGGTCAGCCAGTTGACGAAGCCGATCGCGTGGCCCGCGTCGTTTCGCGCGATCGCCCCGTGCACGGCGTCGCCGTCGCTCACCAGGCGGGCGAATGTCAGTTCCGTCTGCTCGGTCGACAGTGCAGTCTCGTAGAACTCCAGATAGGCCCACCAGAGCGCGAGCCAGTCATCGTGATCATCCGCGGTGAGAGGGCTGAGAGTCGTCATGCCGATGAGACTAGACCCGCAGCCGCCGCTCCCACCCGGTGGCGGCGTCAGCGGGTGAGGATGAGCGCGTCGCCCTGACCGCCACCGCCGCACAGCGCGACGGCTGCGGTGCCGGAACCGCGGCGGACCAGCTCGTGGACCGCGTGCACGACGAGCCGGTTGCCGGACGCGCCGATCGGGTGACCGATCGCGATGCCGCCGCCGTGGATGTTCACGACGTCGTCGGTGAGCCCCAATTCGACCTGCGATCGCGCGACGACGGCCCCGAACGCCTCGTTGATCTCGACGATGTCGAGCTGGCCGGGCGTGATGCCCTGCTTGCGGCACGCCTTCTCGATCGCGCGGGCGGGCTGCGCGTGCAGCGAGTTGTCGGGGCCGGCGACCTGGCCGGACGCGCCGACGACGGCGAGGACGGGCCAGCCGTTCTCGTCGGCGTGCGAGCGTGTAGTGAGCACCACGGCGGATGCGCCGTCCGAGATCTGCGACGAGTTGCCGGCGGTGATCGACCCGCCTTCCGCGAATGCCGAGCGCAGCGTGCCGAGCGTGTCGACTGTGGTCTCGGGGCGGATGCCCTCATCGACCGTCACGACGAGCGGGTCGCCCTTGCGCTGCGGGATCTCGACGGGGACGATCTCGGCGTCGAAGACCCCCGCGTCGGTCGCGGCGGCGGCGCGCTGATGCGATCGCGCCGCGACCGCGTCCTGCGCCTCGCGGGTGACCTCGAGACGCCCGTTGTGGCGCTCGGTGGAGGCGCCCATGCTCTCGCGGTCGTAGGCGTCGGTCAGTCCGTCGTACGCCATGTGGTCGAGCACCTCGATCGAGCCGTAGGCCCAGCCCTCACGCGAGCCCATGAGCAGGTGCGGCGACCGGGTCATCGACTCCATGCCGGCGGCCACCACGACGGTGGCGTCGCCGACCGCGATCATGCGTGCACCGTCGATGATTGCCGTCAGACCCGACAGGCACACCTTGTTGACCGATGACGAGTGCACATCCCACGGGATGCCGGCGCCGACCGCGGCCTGACGCGCGGGGTTCTGCCCTGACCCGGCGGGCAGCACCTGGCCGACCAGCACCGCATCGACCGATTCGGGGGCGATGCCGCCCTGTGCGAGCGCGCCCCGGATCGCTGCGCTGCCGAGCTGCACCGCCGTGAGCGAGGACAGCTGGCCCTTCAGCCGGCCCTGCGGAGTGCGGGCCGCAGCCACGATGACGACGTCGTCCATGTTCATGCACCCACCTTAAGCTCGTCCGAAATCTTGAGGGGCGGCTCCGTCGCGGCGATGACCTCGTCGACGCTGACCCCAGGCGCCGTCTCGACCAGCACGAGTCCGGCATCCGTCACGTCGATCACCGCCAGGTCGGTGATGATGCGGTGGACCACGCGCTTGCCGGTGAGCGGAAGCGAGCATTCGTTCACGATCTTCGCGGAGCCGTCGCGCGCGACGTGCTCCATGAGCACGATCACGCGCCCGGCGCCGTGGACGAGGTCCATTGCGCCACCCGGGCCCTTGACCATCTTTCCGGGGATCATCCAGTTCGCGATGTCGCCGGATGCCGAGACCTGCATCGCTCCGAGGATCGCTGCGTCGATCTTGCCGCCGCGGATCATGCCGAAGCTCGTCGCGGAGTCGAAGAACGCGGCGCCCGGCAGAGTCGTGACGGTCTCCTTGCCCGCATTGATCAGGTCGGGGTCGACGTTCTCCTCGGTCGGGTAGGGACCCACGCCGAGGATGCCGTTCTCGGACTGCAGGGTCACCCGCACGCCCGGGGGCAGGTTGCTGGGGACGAGGGTCGGGATGCCGATGCCGAGGTTGACGTACGAGCCGTCGGCGAGCTCGGCAGCCGCGCGCGCGGCCATCTCGTGGCGCGTCAGTGTCATGATCGGTTCCCTTCCGTGGTGGTGACCGTGCGTCGCTCGATGCGCTTCTCGATGTCGCGACCGACCTCGATGATGCGGTGGACGTAGATCCCGGGCAGGTGGACGCAGTCTGGATCGAGTTCGCCGGGTTCGACGAGCTCCTCGACCTGCGCGATGCAGATGCGACCCGCCATCGCCGCGAGCGGGTTGAAGTTGCGGGCGGCCTTGTTGAAGATGAGGTTGCCGTAGCGGTCGCCCTTCAGCGCGTGTACGAGGGAGAAGTCGGTCACGATCGCCTCCTCGAGCACGTACTCGCGCGGCGCTCCGGAGACTTCGAGCGTGCGGGTCTCCTTGACCGGCGACGCGATCGCGACGCCGCCCTCGCCGTCGTAGCGGCGCGGCAGTCCGCCCTCGGCGACCTGCGTCCCGACGCCCGTCTGGGTGAAGAAGGCGCCGATGCCCGAACCGCCGGCGCGAAGCTTCTCGGCGAGCGTGCCCTGCGGGGTGAGCTCGAGCTCGAGCTCGCCGGAGAGGAACTGGCGCTCGAACTCCTTGTTCTCGCCGACGTACGACGAGGTCATCTTCCGGATGCGCTTCGCGTTCAGCAGGATGCCGAGCCCCCAGTCGTCGACGCCGCAGTTGTTGCTCACGATGCTGAGGTCGGTCGTCCCCTGCGCGAGCAGCGCCTCGATCAGCGCGGTCGGGTTGCCGGACAGCCCGAACCCGCCGACGGCGAGCGAAGCTCCGTCGGGGATGTCGGCCACGGCCTCGGCGGCGGACGCGTACGTCTTGTCGATCACGTGAGGACTCCTGTGTCTGAGTGGATCTGTGCCTCCATCCTGCGCGCGCCGCGGCGAACCTGCACCGCTGCCGTTGCCATGTGGATCACAGGAGGTCTAGTGTCCATATCGTGGACACTGCCCGCGAACGCTCCGTGCCCGGCGCCCAGTCCGTGGCCCGCGCGGCCCGCCTCCTGCGGCTCGTGACGACCGCGGGCGACGACGGCCTCAGCGTCGCCGACCTCGCCAGACGAGCCGATCTCACCCGCCCCACCGCGCATCGCCTGCTCGCCGCGCTCCACCGTGAGGGGCTCGTCGATCAGGACGAGCGCAGCGGCCGGTGGATGCCTGGGCCGGAGCTCTACTTGATGGGCACGGTTGCGGCATCCCGCTACGACATCACCGGGATCGCGCGCGACATCGTGCGATCACTCGCCGTGCGAACGGAGGAGAGCGCGTTCCTCTCGGTGCGCCGCGGCGACGAGACGGTGTGCCTGCTGCGGGAGGAGGGGAGCTTCCCGATCCGCTCGTTCGTGCTGTCGGAGGGCGTGCGCTTCCCGCTCGGCGTGGCGTCGGCGGGGCTCGCGATCCTTGCGTTCCTCCCACCTCACGATGTGGACGCGTACTTCGAGCGGCATCCCGATCTGTCGGAGCAGTGGGGTGCCGCGCACGGCGAGCAGCGGCTGCGCGCCCGCCTGCGCGAGACCCAGGCCCGCGGGTACGCGCTCAACCCCGGACTCATCGTCGAGGGCAGTTTCGGGCTCGGTGCGGCCGTGTTCAGTCGCGACGGGCATCCGCAGTGGGCGCTGAGCCTGACCGGGGTCGAATTCCGTTTCGGGGCCGACCGGCTCTCGGACCTCGGACGCACCCTTCTGGCCCATGCGCACCAGCTGACGACGCGGGTGGCCGCGACCCATCGGTGACGCCTAGCCGAGTGCGGCAGGCTGCTCGTGCACGACCGCGGCGACGGCGTCCGCACCGCGCGCCGAGAGGACGATGGTGTAGTGGTTCACGTCGGCGACCGGGACGTGCCCGAGTCCGGGATGCGCCGCGAGCAGCCCGGGCAGCCGTTCCTCCGCATACAGCGGCGGCACCTGGTCGAGCAGTCCGCGCGCTGCGGTCAGCAGCACTGTCGGGCGAGGCAATCGATCCAGCGCGTCGGCGATGGCCGTGCCGCTGTTCTGGTCCACCGAGTCCTCCACGAGGGTGGCGTAGCTCGTCGCCGGACGCAGCTCGGGCTCGTCGCCGACGAGGTCGTACGCGAGGTACCGCTCGAGCTCCGGCGTCCAGTCCCGCCGGAAGGCGGGATGGCCGCGCCAGAAGTCGAGATAGTCGTCCCCGGAGGCGAATCGCATCGCAAGGCGTTCGGCGGTCGGCCCGAGGACGAGCCGGATGATCTCGTCGGTGGACAGCCCCTCGGGCAGATCCAGCGGAAGTCCGCCGTCCACGAGCACGACACGCGAGACGCGCTCGGGTTGCAGGTCGGCCAGCACCAGTGCGACGAACGCGCCCATCGAGTGGCCGACGACGATCGCGTTGTCGACCTCCAGGGCATCGAGCACGGCGACGAGATCGTGTGCGTGCGCCGCGAGCCCTGCCGGCCCGACCAGGGCGTTGCTGCGTCCGCGACCGCCGAGATCGGGTGCGATGACCTGGGCGTCCGGCAGCCGATCGGCCACGAACGGCCAGGACAGGTGGGATGCCGTCACCCCGTGGATCAGCAGCACCGAGGGGGCGGCATCCGTCGGCGCGTCCCACACTCCGACGCGCAGGTCTCCTCCGGCCACGGGCACATCGACTGTGCGGTAGCGGGCGGTGGGGTCGGTCACCGGGCCGTCCACCCGCCGTCCATCGTGTACGACGCGCCGGTGACCATGCCGGCCCTGTCGGAGACGAGCCAGCCGACGAGCGACGCGACCTCTTCGGGCTCGATGAGCCGCTTGATCGCGTTCTCGGTCAGGAGCACCTTTTCGAGGACCTCCTCCTCGGGGATGCCGTGCACGCGCGCCTGGTCGGCGATCTGATGCTCGACCAGCGGCGTGCGCACATACGACGGGTTGACGCAGTTGCTCGTCACACCGTGCGCCGCACCCTCGAGCGCGGTGACCTTCGACAGTCCCTCCAACGCGTGCTTGGCGGTGACATAGGCGGACTTGAACGCGCTCGCGCGCAGGCCGTGCGCGCTGGACATGTTGACCACACGTCCCCAGCCGCGCCGGTACATCCCGGGCAGCACCGCCCGCAGCAGGAGGAAGGGCGATTCGACCATCAGGCGGAGCATGAGGCGGAAGGTCTCGGGGTCGAATTCGTCGATCGGACTGACGTGCTGGATGCCGACGTTGTTGACCAGGATGTCGACGTCCAGCGAGATGTCCTCCAAGGAGGCGGTGTCCGCCAGGTCGACCAGCCACGCATCGCCTCCGACCTCGTCGGCGATGGACTCGGTCAGATAGACGTGGTGGTCGGCGACCACGATGTGCGCGCCGCGCGAGGCGAACTCGCGCACGCAGGCGAGTCCGATCCCGCTGGCTCCCCCGGTGACGAGTGCGCGCTTGCCCGCGAGGTCCTGTTCGGTCATCGGTCTTCTCCTCGGTCGACTGCGCTGGACCTATCGAATCACGTGGGAGACGCGGATCGGCGCGTGCGCGAAGGCTTGTCCTCGCCCGCCTTGGGCGCGTCGACCGTCACGTCGATGCGCTCCTGGCCGCGATCGCTGGACCAGATCGCGGCGAGCCCGCGGTCGCCGTGATGCGAGGCCCGGACCGCGCGCTCGTCCGCCCAGCCGTTCAGACGATGCCCGGCATGGCCCTTCACGTGCTCGAACGTGACGTCGGGCAGACCGGCGGCTCGCCGGGCGTCCCGCGCATCCATCAGAGCCGCGAGGATGTCGGCGTTCTTCGTGGGCGCGCCGGTGCTCGTCTTCCAGCCGCGGCGCGAGTGGGCATCCATCCACGTGCGGTAGGAGTTGATCGCGTACATCGAGTCCGCCTGGATCAGCAGATCATCGACCTCGGCGTTGTCGCGGATCGCGTACAGCACGGCCAGCAGCTCGCCGATGTTGTTCGTGCCCGCCACCAGCGAACCCGCGGCCCAGCGGCCGTCTTCGCCGACCCACGCCCAGCCGGCCGGGCCGGGATTCCGCATGCACGCGCCGTCCGTCGCGACGGTGTATGTGCTCATGGTGCACCCCCAGGGACTTGAACCCTGAACCCACTGATTAAGAGTCAGTTGCTCTGCCGATTGAGCTAGAGGTGCATGGTTCACGATGGGCGAACCGAGGGTAAACGTTACCATCACGATCACGTCACCGGGAAATCGAGCCGGCATCGCCCCGGTTATCCTTGACAGGTGACCTCCCCCTCACTCCCGGTGTCCTTCCGCGCGCCTTTCGAGGGCGATCTGCGGGCAGATCTGGCGCTCGCACTGCGACTGGCGGATGCTGCGGACGCGGCATCCATGGCCCGCTTCGACGCCGCCGACCTCGATGTGCAGCTCAAGTCCGACGCGACGCACGTGACCGAGGCCGACCTGGCGACCGAGCGCGCCATCCGCGCGATCGTGGAGGCGGAGCGTCCCGAAGACGGCGTGTTCGGCGAGGAGTTCGGCGTCACGGGGAACTCCTCGCGGCAGTGGATCATCGACCCGATCGACGGCACCGCGAACTACCTCAAGGGCATCCCGATGTGGACCACCCTCATCGCCCTCTCGATCGACGGCGTCCCGCGTGTCGGGGTGGCCAGCCAGCCTGCGCTCGGCCGGCGCTGGTGGGCCGCGACCGGCCTCGGAGCATGGACGAACACCCCGGGCGGGACCCCCGCCCGGCTGTCGGTGTCATCGATCGACTCCATCGCGGAGGCGAGCGCGAGCTTCCAGAGCATCAGCCAGTGGGACGAGGCCGGCCGGCTGGATGCCGTCATCCGGCTGTCCCGGGCGGTGTGGCGCGACCGCGGCTACGGCGACACCTGGCCGTACATGCTGCTCGCCGAGGGCCGGCTCGAGTTCGTCGCCGAGTTCGGCGTCAAGGAGTACGACATCGCCGCGCTGGTGCCGATCATCACGGAGGCAGGCGGACGGTTCACCTCATTCGACGGGAACGACTCGCTCGCCGAGCGATCGTCGCTCGCCACGAACGGCAGCCTGCACGAGGCCTTCCTCGACCTCCTGCGCCCGACAGGCGAGACGGAGACGACGCGATGACGCGCGCACTCACGCTTTTCGGCGCATCGGTCGTGATCGCGGCGACGCTGCTCGTCGCCACCGGCTGCACCGGCGCGCCCGGCACGCCCGACGGCCCCGAGACTCCGACGCCGGTGGCGACATCGCCGCAGCCGACCCCGGAGGTCACGCAGTCGGCCGAGCCGGCCGGCGACCCGACCTGCGAGACGATCATCCCCGCCTCGACGGTGGAGGATTTCGAAAGCGTGGGCTGGACCGCACGCGCCGAATCCTTCCGGATCGGCGCGACGGAGATCGCCGGAGGCGTCCAGTGCATCTGGGGCGACTTCAGCACCGCGACCGACCATGTGCAGATCTACGGATGGGCGCCGATCTCGGCGGAGGATGCCGCCGATGCCCAGGCGCAGCTGGTCGCGATGGGATGGCGCAAGGAGGATGTCTCGGCGGGCGTCATCGTCACCGAGAGCGCCGACACCACGGTCGCGACGGATGCCGACGGGTACGGCCTGACGTATCTGTTCGGCGACGGCTGGGTGAAGTACGCGGACACGAAGCAGGGGCTGCTGCTCGTGGTGTGGCCGTCCCCCTGACCGGGAACCCGTTCGCTAGAGGAACGTGAGTTCGCCCCGGACGATCGAATCGCCGGAGTGATCCGGGTCGCCGTCGTCTGGCTCCTGGGAGACGTCCACGAGCACGTAGTCACGCAGGTCGACACCGGCGGGGACGGCGAAGGTCTGCTCCTTCCCGTCGAGCACACCCAGGCTGACCAGCGCCGACGCGTCTGCGGTGATCAGCCACACTTCGCGGAACGTGTCGGGGGCGGCATCCGCGCTCAGCGCGACGTGCACGGCGAGGGTGCCGTCTGGCTGCTCCTCGACGATCGCGGTGCCCTCGGCGTTCGGGTGATCCGGGAACGGCTGCAGCTCCGCCTCGGCGATCTCGGTGGGCGCGACGCGCTGACTGACGGCCCACACGCCGAGGCCGACACCGGCGACGAGCACGAGCGACGCCGCGAGTGCCCAGATCCGCCATGCGCGCCGCGGGCGTTCCGGGGCGGCATCCGGTGGCGTCGGGGCGCCGCCTAGAGAGAGCTCCTCCGCGATGCGGTCCCAGACGGCCGCAGGCGGTGATTCGAGCTCGCCGATGTCCATGCTCGCGCGGCCCGCGACGGCTGCGTGACGCAGCGCCGTGAGCTCGTCGATGCATGCCGCGCAGTCGGCGAGGTGCTCCGATTCGGCGGGCGCGGAATCCGGCTCCCCCAGCGCAAGGAGCGCCAGGCGCTCAGGATCAATGTGCGGCATGTGTCACCTCCAGTCGCGTGCGCATCCGCTCCAGACTTCGTCGGATATGGCTCTTGACGGTGCCGAGCGGCATGTCGAGTCTGCGGGAGATCTCCTGATGGGTGAGATCGTCGAAGAATGCGAGTTTCATGACCTGCCGTGCATCGGGTTCCAGTCGTTCGATCTCCTGGGCGACCAGCAGGGTCTCGCCGAGATCGACCTCGGGCGTGACGAGGTCGTCCGGCCGCGTGACGCGCTGCAGTTGCTGCTGCAGCGCGCGGATGCGGGTGCGCGCCTCGTGGGTGTCGGCGATCCGGCGCTTGGCGATCGCGACCAGCCAGGTCGAGAGGCGGGCCCGGTTCGGGTCGAAGTTGGCGCGGGAGGTCCACGCCGAGACGAACGTCTTCTGCGTCACGTCCTCGGCGTCGGTCCGATCGCCGAGCGATCGGAGGGCGAGGGTGAACACGACCGGCGACCAGCGCCGGTACGCGTGCTCGAGCGCGCGCTCGTCGCCCGCGATGAAGCGCGCGTCCCACGAGGCTTCCTCGTCGTGTTCCGCCCGTTGTGCGCCCTGCTCACCTCGGCTCACGCGCTCATCCCGTCATCCATCGGTACGCGGCGCGGCCACGACGACGACATTGTCCTCGTAATGGCCGGTGCTGCTGTCGAATTCGCCTCCGCACGTGATCAGCACCAGCGCTCTGGTGCCGGTCCGCGCGAAGATCTCGTTCGTGGGGAGGTCCTGCTTCGGATAGTACGTCACCGACACGACCCCGTACGAGGCGACCGAGCCGTCTGCCCCGACCACGGTCACCTCGGCATCGGGGTCGAGGTCGCGCAGGTCGGCGAACGGGCCGATCGGGTAGTCCGGCGAGTCGATGTGGGCGGAGATCACGGTGTTGCCGTCGCTGCTCCACGGATCGGGGCCGAATCGGTACCACCCTGCGATCGCAGGGTCAGGCGGCAGCTCCATGAAACCGCCGGATTCGACCCCGACCGGGACGACCTCCATGTCGATGCCCAGTTGCGCGATCTGCACCCGCACGGGCGGGAGTGACGCGCGCACGGGCGCCGGCGCGCTCGAGACGATCGGGACATCGACGGCCGCCGTGGGAGCCGGCATGGGCGTCGGCGTCGAGGTCACCGAGGGTGCGCCCGCCCCGCTGGGGGACGGGGCGGGCGCACATGCCGAGAGGGCGACGACGGCGAGCACCAGTGGTGCGATCAGACGTCGGGTCACGGAGGCTCTCTCGGGGTTTCGCGGTGAGGTGTGGGCTCAGCCGTCGATGCGCGCGGTCCGCGCTCGGCGGGCCACGAGGACGACCGCGACGGATGCCGCACCCAGGGCGATCGCGATGCCGGCGATCCACAGTGCCTGGGTCATCGCGTCACGCTCGGCCGCATAGCCGGCCGTCCCGGACGGAACGCCGCCCGGAGTCGTGTGCCCGACGGTCACCGTCTGCACCGCGAGCGCGAGGTTCTCTCCCTCGAGACTCCCCCACGCATAGACGATGGTGAGCACGCCGTCCTGCACTGCGACATCGGCCGGGCCGATGAGCGGGTCGGTGGTCCCGGCAGCGGCCACGGAGACCGAGAGTGTGCCGACCGGCAGGTTGAGGGTCGCCTCATCGGGGTTCACGAGGCTGGAGATGACCGCACTCCCGCCCGCGAGGACGTCGACTGCGGGGGCGGCCGCGACGTGGCGGACGGTCAGGCGGCCTTCGCCGGCGTTCGTGGTCGCGATGTCGTTGGTGAACAGGTTCAGCGCCGGGGTGCCCGCCTCGTCGAGGTTGGCAGTTGCCGTGTAGCTCTTGCCGGCCTCGAGTGTGAGGGTGGCGGGCCCGAGGATGGGGGCGCTGTCATCTGCGGCATCCGGTGCCGTGAGGGCCACCTCGTAATCGCCGGCGGCGAGATCGAGCGGTCCGGCGAGGTCGCCGGGCTGGAAGTCGTCCAGTGTGAGCTCTCCGTTGACGTAGACGTCGACGGGAGTGTCCGGGATGCCGTGAAGCACCGAGAGGTCGGCGGTCGTCGGCGAGATGGCCTGGGCGGGAGCGATGAAACCCGCCGCGAGGGCGAATCCTGCTACGACGCCGGCCGCGATTGTCTTGCGCACGTTGTCCTCCTTGTGGGGCGGCTCGTTCCGCCCTGCAAGGAGTACTTCCCCGCGAACACCCGCTACGGATGCACGCGTGCGAGATTCGTGAGGGCTGGCCTAGCGCGCCTCGATCACAGTGAGCCCGAGCCATTCGCCCAGCTCGGAGATCTCGGCGCGCACCATCTCCGCTTCCTCCGCCTCGAACGGGAGGAACTCGTGCACGGCGTTCACGCGCAGCGCTTCGCGGTCCTTGTCCACCTCGGCATCCAGCATCCCGACGAATCGATCGCCCATCAGGATCGGATGAGCGAAGAAGCCGTATCTGCGCTGCGGCTTCGGCTTGAACTGCTCGAGCACGTATTTGAACTCGAAGATCTCCTCCAGGCGGGGGCGGTCGTACAGCATCCCGTCGTACGGGTTGAGGAACGCGACGCGCCCGCCGTCATCCTCCTCCAGCGCGGCGATCGCCTCCGGGTCGACGCGGAACCTCCACCTGCTGCCCTCCACGCTCGCGGGGTCGCCGGCCTTTCCGACCGCGTTCCACCAGCGATCGCCCTCCTTCGCGATGCCGGCGGCTTGCAGCGTGCGAAGACGGAGGAGCTCCTTCGCCTCGTACTCGGGATACTCGGGAAGATCCTGCGGGTAGACCCGCTCGGCGAGGTCCCACCTGCGGTGGCGCCCCTCGCGGCCCACGATCGCCACCTCGCCCTTCCGCATCAGGAAGTCGAGCATGATCGGCACCTGGTTGGAGCCGGACCACCCGTCCGGCGGTCGACTCACCTGCGCGGTGTCGGGGATGTCGGCGGCCAGCAGCGCACCCTCCGCGCGCAGGCGGGCGAGCACGTCCGCGCGGAATCCGGCGTTCGCCTCGAGCCACTGCCGGGTGCTGTCGCGGCGCGGCCACTGTCGCATCGTGGGCTGCATCAGCGGCAGCAGGCTGATCGGGCGGAATGCGCCGTCGAACTCGAAGAGCAGCCGGTCCATCTCGACCGCCTTCGTCAGCTGGCCGGGCTCGTACGACCAGCCGATCCGAGACCACAGGACGGTGTGCTCGCACGGGGCGATCGTCGCGGTCGGGTCGATCTTGACGTATGTGAGCTGCTCCGCGACCTCCACGACGTCGCCCGGGCGGTCGGCGTCCAGCAGCTGTGCGCGCACGACAAGGCGGCGAGCCTGATCGCGGGTGAGCTGATGGGTCACGATTCCGAGCGTAACGATGGGTCGTGTCGGAGGTGGCGGGTAGACACGCAGCATGAATGCAGTCGTACAGAACTGGCTCGACGGATATCTGCGCGCATGGTCGTCGAACGATTCCGAAGACATCCGCGCACTGTTCACGGAAGACGCCACATACGCGGGCGGTCCGTTCGACCCCGAGCCGTGGGTCGGCCGCGAGGGAATCGTCGAGGGCTGGCTCGCACATCAGGATGAGCCCGGCTCCTGGTCGTTCGAGGGCGTTCCGCTCGCATACTCGGACGGGGTGGGCGTCATCCAGGGCCGCACGGACTACGGCGACGGAAAGCTGTACGCCAACCTCTTCGTCGTGACGTTCGCCGAAGACGGACGTGCGCGATCGTTCGTGGAATGGTTCATGGAGCCCGGCCCGGTCCGTTCCGATCAGGAGTGACGCGAGCCGCGGAGCACGCCTGCCCCTGCACCTGTCTGGCCTCAGAACCGGAGCAGGATCTTTCCTTCACGGCCTGGTTCGGCACTCGCGGCCGCGGCAGCACGCGCCTGCTCGAAGGGGAACACTTCGCCGACGGGAAGGTCGATCTCGCCCGAGCCGACGGCGCGCAGCAGTTCGCCGAACAGCGCGCCGCGGGTGGCTGGATCGATCGACCTCGCGGCAGTGGTGGCCCAGAACCCCTTCACGGTCGTCCCGCGGAAGATGAGGTCGCCCGCCGAGAGCTGCAGCATCTCCGAGCCCATCGCGCCGAACGAGATGAGCGTGCCTCCGTCGCCCAGGAGCGAGAGGAGCCTGCCGGCCGCCGTTCCGCCGACTGAATCGACCGCCGCACGCGGTCGGGCGCCGTCGAGGATCTCTGCGACACGATCGCGCCAGCCGGGGCTGTCGGTCGAGACGACATCGCGGATGCCGAGCGCCGCGAGTTCGTCGACGGCCGCTTGACGGCGCACCAGGCCGAGCACGCGGATGCCGCGCGCCGGTGCGAACTGCGCCACCAGTTTGCCGACCATGCCGTTGGCGGTGTTCTGCACGATCCAATCCCCTGACTCCACCTCGAGCGACTCCAGCAGCGCGAGCGCGCTGAAGGGCATCGACATGAGCTGGGCCGCGGTCTCGTCGCTCATGGTGTCGGGCACCGGCACGAGGCCTGACGCCTTGGCCGTGAAGTACTCCGCCCATGCGCCGAACGTTCCACCCGTCACCCGCTGGCCGACCTGAAGCCCTTCGACGCCGTCGCCGAGCGCATCGACGATGCCCATCGCCTCACTTCCTGACCCAGCCGGCAGCTCGGGCTTGAATCCGTAGTCGCCGCGGATGGTCCACAGGTCGTGATTGTGGATCGGCGCGAGCACCGTGCGGACGCGCACCTCCCCCGGCCCGGGCTCCGGAAGCGGTCGTTCCCCGACCTCGAGCACCTCGGTCGGGTCACCGAATTCCGTGTGGATGAGTGCGCGCATGATGGTGATGCTCCTCGATATCGCGGCGTGGTCCAGCGAGTTCGAGCGTACGACCTGCCTGCCACGGATCGGCGATCCCTGGGTAACCGCGCCCTGAATGTCGACGCGGCATCCGCGGAGCATTGCAGCATCGCGTCACGACACTCAGGAGCTGCAGCCATGCCGAAGACCATCGACATCACCGTCCCCGACCTCACGGGGCGCCTCGCCCTCGTCACCGGCGCGAGCGACGGCGTCGGATTCGAGATCGCCGCCCGGCTCGTGCGCTCGGGGGCGGAGCTGATCATGCCGGTCCGCAACGTGCAGAAGGGCGAGGAGGCGGCAGATCGCATCAGGCAGCGCACGCCCGGAGCGCTCGTCCGCATTGCAGAGCTCGATCTGTCGTCGCTCGACTCGGTCGCCTCGTTCGCGGACGACATGATCGCAGCCGGACGCCCGATCGGCATCCTGATCAACAACGCCGGTGTCATGAACCCTCCGGCGCGGCAGCTGACCCGCGATGGGTTCGAGCTGCAGTTCGCGACCAACCATCTCGGCCACTTCGCACTCGTCGCCCGCCTGCTCCCGCTGCTTCGCGACGGGCACGCTCACGTGACGAGTCAGGTGAGCATCGCGGCGAACGAGGGCGCGGTCAAGTGGGACGACCCCAACTGGGAGCGCGACTACGACCCGATGAAGGCGTACAGCTCGTCCAAGATCGCGTTCGGCCTGTTCGCGACCGAGCTGCAACGGCGTTCCGATGCCGCGGGCTGGGGCATGCAGAGCAACCTGTCGCATCCGGGGGTCACGCCGACCAACCTGCTCGCCGCCCAACCCGGAATGGGGCGGCCCGACGACACGACCGCCGTCAGGTTCATCCGCGCGATGTCGCGCCGCGGTCTGCTGTTCGGAACTCCGGCCTCCGCAGCGCTGTCGGCCGTGTATGCCGCGACCAGCCCGGAGGCGAGGGGTGGGCGGCTGTACGGGCCGAAGGGCTTCCAGCACCTGCGCGGTCTGCCCGCCGAGCAGCGCCTCTATTCGCGGCTTCAGGATGAGGATGCCGCCCGCCGCATCTGGGATCTGTCAGAGCAGCTGGTGGGAGTGAAGGTCGCCGGCTGACCCCCTCCGGACCTCGACCGCGCACCCAGGGACCGCCGGTCCCTTGTTGCGCCCACGCCGATCTCGGAGACTCGAACCATGGACAGAGCCCAGCTCGCGGACTTCCTCCGCCGACGCCGAGAAGTGCTGCAGCCCGAAGACGTCGGCCTGCGCCGTGGCTCGCGGCGCCGCACCGCCGGGCTGCGGCGGGAGGAGGTCGCCGCGCTGTGCGACATGTCGGTCGACTATTACAGCCGGCTCGAGCAGAGTCGCGGCCCCCAGCCGTCCGAGCAGATGCTCACCGCGATGGCGCGTGGCCTGCGGCTGACGCTCGATGAGCGCGACCATCTGTTCCGGTTGGCCGGCCACACCGCGCCGGCGCGGGCGCTGCGCGGGGATCACGTCTCCCCGGGCATCATGCGGGTGCTCGATCGGCTCGCCGACACGCCGGCGCAGGTGATGACCGAGCTCGGCGAGACCCTGGCGCAGACCCCCGCAGCCCGGGCGCTCTTCGGCGACGAGACCCGGTTCGAGGGATTCATGCGCAGCGTCGCATACCGCTGGTTCATGGATCCGTCGGCGCGGGACGTCTACCCCGTCGAGGACCACCCGATGCATTCGCGCGCCTTCACCGCCGACATCCGCACGGTCTCCGCGAAGCACGGCGCCCGTTCGCGCGCCGGTGCGATCGTCGACGCGCTCCTGGTCGAGAGCCCCGAGTTCGCGCAGCTGTGGGAGGCGCACGATGTCCGCAGCACGCACCCGCTCGAGAAGCGCGTGCAGCATCCGGAGGTGGGCGTCATGGAGCTGCAGTGCCAGTTCCTGATCGACCCCGACCAGGGGCAGACCCTCCTCGTCCTCACAGCCACTCCGGGCACGGAGAGCTACGACCTGCTCCAGCTGCTCTCCGTGATCGGCACGCAATCACTCGAATCCGGCGACGTCACCCGCTGACGGCGACCCCGAACCACCTCTCGAGCGCGAGACGCATCGTGAGCGCGTCGTCTCGGCCGCCACCGATCCACACGACGTACCCGTCGGGCCGCAGCAGCACCGCCGGTGCGTCCAGCTCGGCACCCGTGTCCACGACCCGGTCGACTCGATCCGCCCATCCGTCCACCGACGTCGATCCGGTCTGATCCAGCAGCAGCCCGCGACCCTCGTGCATGAGCTCGTACAGCGTTCCGCCCGTCAGCCGGATGTCGCGCAGCCGCCGACCGAGCAGTGCGGGCCCGTCGCCGACGTCGTATCGGATGCCGATCCCGGCGATCCGCTCGGCCAGGTATCGGCTGACGTCATCGATGTCCATCAGCTCGGTCAGGAGCCGCCGGACCGCCTGCGGACCCGGCTCCGGCGAGATCAGCTCGCTCTGCGCGCGCGTGAGGTTCAGGACGTCGTCGGCGACCGCATGCCGCTCCGTGAAGTAGCTGTCGACGAGATCTTCGGGTGCCCAGCCGTCGATATCGGCGGCGAGCTTCCAGCCCAGGTTGAAGGCGTCCTGGATGCCGAGGTTCAGTCCCTGGCCGCCGAGCGGCGGATGCACGTGCGCAGCGTCGCCCGCGATCAGCACCCTGCCGTCTCGGTATCGATCGGCCAGGCGGATCGCATCGCTGAACCTCGAGAGCGAGCGTGGTGAGTGCACGCCGAAATCGGTTCCGGCGTACGCCCGCAGCTGCGCGCGGAACTCCTCGAGGGTCGGCGGCGTCGAACGATCCTCCGACACCGTCGCTGCAGGGACGACCGCGCGGAACAGCCCGTCGCCGGCCGGCCCGATCCCGAATCCGCGGTGCGTCTTGCGCACCTCGTCCGAGACGGCAGTGATCTCCGCCGCCGGCGCGGTGACCTGGACCTCCCCGAGGATCCATTCCGTCTTGGCGGGCTCGCCGGGGAATCCCACTCCCAGCAGCTTCCGCACCAGGCTGCGCCCACCGTCGCAGCCGACCAGCCAGCGCGCCCGCAGCCTTCCGCCGTCTGAGAGGTCGACGGTGACTCCGTCCTCATCCTGCTCGAAGCCGGTCACCTCGGAGCCTCGGCTGATCTGCGCGCCCAGCTCGGCCGCATGCTCTGCGAGCAGCCGATCGGTGACCGGCTGCGGGATGCCGAGCACGTAGCCGTGGGCTGTGTCGAGATCCGTGGGCGCGGGCTTGTCGATCCCGGCGAATCGTCCCACCCCGCCCGGATACTGCTGTCCCGCGGCGAGGAATCGGCCGAGCAGTCCGCGCTGGTCGAGGATCTCGATGCTGCGCGGGTGCAGGCCGAGCGAACGGACGGCCGCGCTGGGCTCGGCTTCCCGCTCCAGCACGCGCACGTCCACGTCATGCAATCGGAGTTCGCTCGCGAGCATCATGCCGGTCGGACCGCCGCCGACGACCGCGACATCGACCTGATCGGCCCTCATCAGCTCGCGGGGTCGTACATGAACTCACGCAGCTCCTGGGGGCAGCGGCACGCGACTGCGATCTTCGCGGCCCACTTCACGGCCTCCTCGCGCGAGCTCAGCTCGAGGACCGTGTAGCCCCCGTTCGGCACGGTGACTCCGGGGTACGTGCCCTCGGTCACGGTGCCGTCGCCCGCCACCCGAACGGGTGCGACATCCTCGTCGATCCCTCCTCCGAAGACGTACACACCCGCGGCCTTGGCCTCCTCGATCACTGCGTGCGAGTCGCGCGACACGGCCGGCAGGTCCTCGGCAGGGAAGACCATCGCTTCGCCCGGGAAAGAGATCAGGTACTTGGTCATCCGTCGACTCCTCGTCCTGCGGCTTCATCCGACCGCGCGTCATATTCTCGTCCGCCGCGCGGCGGCGCGCGACGGTGTCGACGGTGCTGGAACAGCCGCCTCCGCTTCCGTCACCAGGGTTGCCCACCGCGGGCTCCGGCTGGCAATGTTCGCAGAGACGCGATCGTCGATGTGCCGGAGGGCACCGCGCACGGGGAAGAGGAGCCGACATGTCGCAAGATCCGAAGGCGGCGGAGCCGCCGCCTCCCCCGGTCGCGCAGTCCGGCCCCATCGAGTCGCGGGAGCTCACCGACGAGGAGCTGGACTCGATCGCGGGCGGTGACGGCGCGTGGGGCGACGAGATCAGTCGACTGCGGAACGGCGGGATCACGTGAGTCCGACGCTGTTCCGCCCCAGCGCCGTCGCACACCTGTCCAGCCCTGAGCAGCTCGACACGGTGGTGCGGGTCACGCGGCCGCGCAGCTGGATCGCGCTGGCGGCCGTCGGCGTGGTGCTGATCAGCTTCGTCGTGTGGTGCTTCGTGGGCACCGTGCAGACCACGTTCCCCGGCGGCGGAGTGCTGCTCACCCAGTACGGCACCTTCAACAGCGTGACCCCGCAGACGGGGCAGGTGACATCCGTGCTGGTCGCCCAGGGCGATGAGGTGCGAGCGGGCGACACGCTGGCGACCGTCGAGACGGAGGATGCCGAGACGGTGATGGTGACCGCACCCACCGACGGCAGCGTCGTCGAGATGCTCGCCTACCCCAGCGATCACGTCGAGGCTGGATCGACGGTCGTCAGGATCCAGCCCGCCGACGAGGAGCTGCACTGCTTCATCTACGTGCCGATCAGCGCGCGGCAGCCGATCAAGCCGGGCATGCCGGTGCAGATCGATGTGACGACAGTCCCCTCGGAGCAGTACGGACTGCTGCTCGGCACGGTCGCGAAGGTCAGCTCGCACCCGGCGACGCGCGAGGGGGTCGACGCGCTGCTGAACAATGCGGACGTCACGCAGATCGTCGTCTCCGGCAACCCCGTGATCCAGGTCGAGGTGACCCTCACCCCCGCGTCGACCCCGACCGGCTACGCGTGGACCTCAAGCCAGGGGCCGCCTGAGCCGCTCAGCGCAGGCACCCTCGTCAACGCCACCGTGATCACCGCCGTGCAGCATCCGATCGCACTGCTGTTCCCGTCCGATCGGGCATCGGAATGACGGGTGGCACGCTGACCGCGCCCGCGGAGGTCGCATTGCCGTCCACCCGGCGCGAGCGGACCCCCACGGTGCTGCAGATGGAGGCCGCCGAGTGCGGGGCGGCATCCCTGCGGATGGTGCTGGCCCACTACGGCCGCTGGGTCCCGCTGGACGAGCTGCGTCAGGAGAGCGGCGTCTCACGCGACGGCGTCAAGGCGAGCAACATCGTCAAGGCGGCGCGCAGCTACGGCATGGTCGCGAAGGGATTCAGTCAGGACATCGACGCGCTGCGGGCCGGGCCGCTTCCGGCGATCGTGTATTGGAACTTCAACCACTTCCTCGTGGTGGAGGGCTACGCGCCGGGTCGCTGGTTCCTCAAGGATCCGGCGTACGGCTCACGGGCGGTGAGCGACGCCGAGTTCGACCGCTCGTTCACCGGCATCGTGCTGCGCCTCGAGCCCGGGGCGGACTTCCGACGCGAAGGGCGTCCGCCGTCGGTGCTGACCGGACTCGCCGGCCGCATGCGCAATTCGCTCTCGGGCCTGCTCTACGCGGTCCTCGCGGGCCTCGGCCTGGTGATCCCAGGACTCGCGGCCGCGGTGCTGACGAAGGCGTTCGTCGACCAGGTGCTCGTCGCCGATCAGCCGGGTGCGATCTGGCCGATCCTGGGCCTGCTCGCCGGGGCGGCGCTGATCGTGCTGCTGCTGACTGCGCTGCGGTCCCACTATCTGCTCAGACTCGAGACGAAGCTCTCGCTGCACAGCTCGGGCGTGTTCCTCTGGCACATCCTTCGATTGCCGGTGTCCTTCTACGCCCAGCGCTCGGCGGGCGAGATCGCGGGCCGGGTGTCGCGAAACGACCGCGTGGCGGTGGTGCTCTCGAGCGAAGTCGCGGCGGCCGTGATCGACTCGGTCGTCGTCGTGTTCTACTTCGCGGTGATGGTGAGCTACAGCCCCGGGCTCGCGCTCGTGGCCGTCGCCGCCGCGGTGATCAACATCCTCGTGCTGCGCAAAGTCGGCCGGCGCCGGCGAGACGAGAACCTCCGCGTGCTGCAGGACAGCGGTGCGCTGCTGGGCAGCGCGATGAGCGGGATCCGTTCGATCGAGTCGGTCAAGGCCGCCGGGCGCGAAGCGGACCTCTTCACCCGCATCGCCGGACTGCACGCGAAGACCGTGAGCGGTGCGCAGCGTCTGGGCGACGCATCCCTGCCCCTCTTCGTCGTCCCTCCGCTGATGGCCGGCCTCACCACCGTCGCGGTGCTCGGGTGGGGCGGCCTGAACGTCGTGAACGGGGCGATGAGCCTCGGCACGCTCATCGCCTTCCAGCTGCTCATGGGCCGAGCCGCCGAGCCCATCGGCCGATTCGTCGCGCTCGGCGGCACGCTTCAGGAGGTCGGCGGGGATCTCGAGCGCCTGGACGACGTACTGGCCAACCCGATCGACGAGATCGCCGATGCACAGGCGAACCGGGTGGACGACGACGCGCCAGTGCGACTCACCGGCCAGCTCGAGCTGCGGAACGTGACCTTCGGCTACAGCCCGCTCGAGCCGCCGCTCCTGAACGGGGTCAGCCTCATCCTGCGGCCGGGCAGCCGGGTGGCGCTCGTCGGCGGCTCGGGCAGCGGGAAGTCGACGATCACCCGTCTCGTGGCGGGGCTGTATCACCCGTGGAGCGGTGAGATCCTCTTCGACGGCATCCCCCGCGACGACTGGCCGCGTGACACGATCACCACCTCCGTCGCCCTGGTCGACCAGAACATCACGCTGTTCAGCGGCACCGTGCGCGACAACCTCACGATGTGGGACCCGTCGATCCCCGAGCAGCGCGTCGTGCAGGCGGCGCACGATGCCTCGATCCACGAACAGATCGCCCGACGCCCCGACGGCTATCTCACCGAGGTACGGGAGTCCGGCGCGAACTTCAGCGGAGGCGAAGGACAGCGACTCGAGATCGCCCGCGCCCTCGTGCCGGAGCCGCGGATCATGATCCTCGACGAGGCGACGAGCGCCCTCGATCCGACGACCGAAGCGCTGATCGATCGCAACATCCGCCGTCGCGGCTGCACGACGCTGATCGTCGCGCACCGGCTGAGCACGATCCGCGACTGCGACGAGATCGTGGTCATGGAGCGCGGCCGCATCGTCGAGCGCGGCACCCACGACCAGATGATCGGCAGCGGCGGTCCCTACAGCCGCCTGTTCGCCGCCGACGGAAGCGAAGACGAATGAGCGACCATCGGGATGCCGCCGCCGGCGCCTCCGCCGCGGACGCCGAGCTCGAGCTCGGCGCCAATCGTCCCCTCCTCCTGAGCGGCGCGGATCGGTCGTGGCTCGTCGTCCGCGGGGTCATCGAGGTGTTCTCCGTCGCCGGCGACGCGGGTGAACCGGACGCCCCTCGTCTGCACATCGCGACGGCGACGAGCGGCGAGGTCCTCTTCGGCATCGATGAGTCACGCGCCGGTTCGCCGCGCCTGGTCGCGGTGGGCGGAGCCGACTCGGCCGTACGTATCGTCGCCGTCCTCTCGCCCGATGACCGCCGGGTGCGCTCCCGGTGGGTACGAGAACTCGCCGCCGCGGTGTCGGCCGAGAGCGACCCGGCGCACACCACGGACCTGCTCGACAGCGCGGAAGATGCGGACGAGGCGGACGAGGCCCTCGGTCGCGCGATCGCCGCGCGGCGTGAGCAGGTCCGGGCGGATGATGCCGCGCGCGTGCTCGCGCAGCGGATGCAGCACGAGGGCGCGATGTCCGACGGACTGGAGACCCTCGGCGATCTGGTCGGGACCGGCGACGCGCGCATACTGCGGCGCAGCGTCGGCGACCCGCTCTTCGCGGCGTTCCGGCTGGTCGCGAAGGCGCAGGGCGTCGCGCAGCCGTCGGCCGGCGTGGGCTCACCCGGCGAGGATCCGCTGCTGCGAATGGCCGAGGCTTCGGGCACCCGCATCCGCCGAGTGCTGCTGAACAGCGAGTGGTGGCAGCAGGACTCCGGCCCGATGCTCGGATACGTCGCCGATGGGCATCGCCCGGTCGCGCTGATCCCTGTCCGGTCGGGGCGGTACCAGGTCGTCGATCCTGTCGCCGGCACCCGCACCCTGATCGACGGCCCCGGCGCAGACGCGCTCGAACTCGAGGCGTTCGCGGTCTACCGGCCCCTGCCCGATGGACCCCTGACCGTGGGCGGGCTCGTCCGGAGCTCCCTCGTGGAAGCGAAGGGCGACATCGCACGACTGCTCGCCTTCGCGCTAGGCGCGGCGCTGCTGGCACTCGCGGTGCCGATCGTCACGGGTCAGATCGTGGGCAGCGTCATCCCCGAGGCGAACCTGCCCGAGCTGCTGCAGCTGACGCTGGCGCTGCTGGTCGCGACGCTGGCCGGCGCTCTCCTGCAGCTGACCACGGTGATCGCGGTGCTGCGGATCCAGGGCAGGGTCGACCGGTATCTCATTCCGGCACTCTGGGGTCGACTGCTGTCGCTGCCGACGACGTTCTTCCGGCGATACACCGCGGGCGACCTGGCATTCCGGGTGCAGTCGGCCGGTGCGATCGTGAAACTCGTCAGCGGGACGTCGGTCAGCTCGCTGCTGGGTGGCGTCTTCTCTCTCGTGAGCCTCGGCCTGATCTGGTACTACAGCATCGAGTTCGGCGTGATCTCGACGGTGCTGCTGGCCCTCCTGGTCGCGACGATGTTCTTCACGGCCCGGGTGCAGCTGCGCCGGATGCAGGCCGTCGAGCGGGCCTCCGGAAAGCTCACCGGGATGCTGCTGGAGTTCATCAGCGGGCTCAGCAAGCTGCGCGTCGCAGGTGCGCAGGAGAAGGCCTTCCGGCTCTGGGCGATGCAGTTCAGCTTCAAGCGCGAGCGATGGAATTCGGTCAGATCGGCCGAGAACTTCGGCGCCGTGATCGGCGCGGTGTTCCCGATCGTCTCGTCGATCGTGCTGTTCGCCGCAGTCGGGCTCAGTCAGCAGCCGCCCGTCTCGCCGGGCGTGTTCCTCGCGATCAGCGCGGCGTACGGTCAGGTGGTGGTCGCGCTGCTCGGGATGTCGAATTCGACCACCCAGTTCATCCGCACCCTCCCCGGCCTGCAGCGCATCCTGCCGGTGCTGGTCGAGCAACCCGAGGAGGACGCCGCCAAGGCCGACCCCGGCGTGCTGCGGGGGGCGGTCGAGTTCAGCGGGATCACGTTCCGCTATCAGGCCGACGGCCCGGTCGTGCTGGATGACGTGTCCATCAGCATCCCCGCCGGCAGCTCGGTCGCGCTCGTCGGACCCTCCGGCTCTGGAAAGTCGACGCTCGGACGTATGCTGCTCGGCTTCGAGGAACCCGAAGAGGGCGGCGTGTTCTTCGACAACCAAGACCTCGCCGGGTTGGACGTGCGGGCGGTCCGCCGGCAGCTGGGCGTCGTGCTGCAGTCGGTGCAGCTGCTGCCGGGGACGATCCTCTCGAACATCATCGGCGAGGCGGTCGACCTGACGATCGACGATGCGTGGCGCGCCGCGGCCGACGCCGGTCTCGCGGCTGACATCGAGGCGATGCCGATGGGCATGCACACCGCGATCTCGGAGGGCGGTTCGACCCTGTCGGGTGGGCAGAGGCAGCGTCTGCTGATCGCGCGAGCACTCGCAGGCGATCCGCGCATCCTGCTGTTCGACGAGGCCACCAGCGCGCTCGACAACACGACCCAGGCGATCGTCGCCGACAGCCTCGCCGCGCTCTCTGCCACCCGGATCGTCATCGCGCACCGGTTGAGCACCGTGATCGGCGCGGACTGCATCTACTACCTCGAGCGCGGGCAGATCGTCGAGTCGGGCACGTTCGACGAATTGATGGCGCTCGACGGCAGATTCGCCGCGCAGGCGCGCCGGCAGCTGACGTAGCGGTTCCGCGATGTGTTGGGGCCACGCGCGGGCCGGACCGACCGCGGTAGCGTGGCCCGGGTGAGACACGGAATCGTGATCCTGCCGCAGCAGGACTGGCCGGCGGCCGGACGACGGTGGCGACTGGCCGAGGAGTACGGGTTCGATCACGCGTGGACGTACGACCACCTGTCGTGGCGGAGCCTCGCCGATCAGCGGTGGCACGCGACGATCCCGACGCTGACAGCTGCGGCGATGGTCACGACCCGCATCGGCCTCGGGCTCTTCGTCGCGAGTCCGAATTTCCGCCATCCGGTCCCGTTCGCGAAGGAACTCGCGACGCTCGATGACATCGCTGGAGGTCGCGTGCTGGTCGGCGTCGGCTCGGGCGGCACCGGCTTCGACGCATACGTCCTCGGACAGCCTGAGCTGAGCCCCCGCGAACGCCACGGGCGCTTCATCGAGTTCGCAGAGGCGCTCGACACGCTCCTGCGGTTCGAACAGCCGGGTTCGGGCGGCATCTCCTTCGATGGAGACTGGTTCACATCGCGCAGCGCACGGATGGTCGGGGCGCCTGCCCGCCACCCTCGCATGCCACTGCTGATCGCGGGCAACGGCCCGAAGACGATCCGATTCGCCGCGAACCACGGGGATGGATGGGTGACCACCGGCGGAAACGAGGACGACCGCGAACGGTGGTGGTTCGAGCTCGCGGTTCTGGCGAGGCGATTCGAGGACGAGTACGCAGCTTCGGGCAGGCAGGGCGACATCCCGCGCTTCGTGTCGATCGACATCGAGTCGGCGTACTCCCTCGCGAGCTTCGCGTCCTACGAGGACGCGGTGAGCCGTGCCGAGACCCTGGGTTTCACCGATGTGGTCGCGCATTGGCCCCGCGAAGACGGGATCTACGCCGGCGATGAATCGGTCTTGGCCGAAGTGGCCGACAAGCTTCTGCAAGCGTGAGGATGTCCCGCGCTAGAACGGGGCGCGATCGTCCACGGACACACCGGTGCGCTCACTCGACACCGTGAATGCGGGCACCCGGCGCTCCGGTCGCACCACGTAGCTTCGGCCGGCCGGGGAGATCCACTCGACCGCGCCGCCGCTGTCTGCGATCTGTCTCAGGCGCCAGCCGCCGTGATGCTTGACTTTGTGGTGGCCTTTGCACAGTGGCGCGAGATTCTCGAGCCCGGTGTCGCCGCCTTGCTCCCAGGCGATGGTGTGATCGACTTCGCACCGGGAGGCCGGCATCCCGCACCCTGGCCCCATGCACCGGTCGGCGCGCCACTTCACGAGTCGCCTCAGCGACGCCGGAGGCGAGTACTGCGTCCGCCCCACCGAGAGGACCATGCCCGTCTCAGGGTGCGTGAGCACCCGCATCCACATGGCGTCGCCTCCGCACAGTTCGCGCGCCCGCGCGATCGGGATCGGGCCGATGCCCTCGACGGTCGCCGCGTCAGCGCCGGCCCGTGCGACCGACTCATCCGTCTGCTCGAGCAGCGCGAGGGCGGGCACGGTCACCACCACGGTCGCGCGGATGCCACGCGCTTCAGCGGGGTGTGCCGCCGTCGTACCCTCGATGAGGAGATCGGCCACCACGTCGGCCCGGATCTGATCCAGGGTGCGGGTTCCGCCTTCCTGCGCGAGGATCGTCTTCGCGATCGCAGTCGCTCTCCCGTACGCAGCGTGGGCCTCGATCTCCGGTCCGAGATGGTGCGTCCACGCCATGCCGTCCCCGACCGGCTCCACGAAGACCCTGCGGTGCACGAGCGCCGCCTCGTGACGTTCGGCCAGCGTAACGACCCGCGCGGACTCGATCAGCTTGCCCAGCTGCCGGCGGAACTCACCCACCGGGTGAACTTCGGCCAGCGCGAGCGCGCGATCGAAGAGCGCCGCCCTCAGCTCGGGCTCCAGCTCGTCCACACCATAGACGAGGATCTCGGCGTGCCGTTCGGTGATGCGTGCGCGCTCGAGGGCGCGCATCGCACTCGGGTAGCGGTGCACCAGGGCCTCCGCCAAGGCGATCAGGCTGCCCGCCGCGTGCTCGGTGATCCGCATCGCGGCGGCGAGCTCGAGGCGCAGGCCCCGCATGACCACGTCGGTGAAGTGCCGCCCGGCCACCGCTGCATCCGCCAGGTGCGCCCGGCGAAGCTCATCGATCTGCTCCAGCCGCTCCGCGGAGTACATCGCCATCGTCGCGGCGAGGTCCACCACGACATCGAGGCGGCCGGGTCTCGGCTCGTCGGATCGTGGCGGGTGTTCGATCATGACTTCGAGTTTAGTACATATGTGCGACATCGATTGCGAGCTCTCCACAGCCTGCCTCGCCGAGATGAGCGCGGCCGAAACCGCGAATCGCGGCGCGCTCTGCACTCCGCCGACGAGGGCGGTAGCGTCGGAATGCGGGTTGAGCTTCCCGCGCGAGGGAAGGTCGGGAGATGGAACGCTTCGACACGATCGTCATCGGCGCAGGAGTATCCGGCCTGACCGCGGCCCGCCTGCTCGCAGGCGCCGGCCAGAACGTCGTGGTGCTGGAGGCCCGGGATCGGGTCGGCGGCCGCGTCGTGACCGATCGGCGCTACGGACTCGCGACCGATCTCGGCGCATCGTGGATCCACGGCATCACTGACTCCCCGGTAGCGGCCGCCGCCGAGGCCTTCGGCATGCGCACGGTGGAGTTCACCGTCGGCGGATACCAGCCCGACAGTCGTCCGATCGCCTACTACGGTCCCGACGGGAAGCGACTCCCGGATGCCGCCGCCCAGAGCTTCGTCGACGACATCCACACGGTCGACGCGACCCTTCTGAACGTGGTCGCCGACTCGGATCCGGACGCTTCGTATCGTGACGTGACGGATGCCGCGATCGCGGCCCAGGGATGGGACGACGCTCGTGCACAGCGCGTGCGCGAGTATCTGGAGCACCGGTCGGAGGAGCAGTACGGGGCGTGGATCGAGGATCTCGCCGCGCACGGACTCGACGACGACTCGATCGACGGCGACGAGGTGGTCTTCCCCGACGGGTACGACCGCCTTCCGTCGCATCTCGCGGAAGGGCTCGACGTGCGACTCACGCACGTCGTCTCACGTCTGGAGTGGTCAGACGGTGTGACCGTGACCACTGACTTCGGCACCTTCTCGGCCGACCGCGCCATCGTCACGGTGCCGGTCGGCGTGCTGCAGTCGGATGACTTCATCATCGATCCGCCGCTTCCCGAGCCGGTCGCCGGTGCCCTGAGTCGACTGACGATGAACGCATTCGAGAAGGTCTTCCTCCGATTCCCGACGAAGTTCTGGGACGACGGCGTCTACGTGATCCGCCAGCAGGGGCCCGAGAGCCGGTGGTGGCACTCCTGGTACGACCTCACCGCCCTGCACGGCGCTCCGACCCTTCTGACCTTCGCCGCAGGGCCGGCGGCGGTCGAGACGCGCGACTGGAGCGAGGACGAGATCGTCGCCTCCGTGCTGGCTCAGTTGCGGCGCCTCTATGGCGACCGGGTCGAGAGTCCCACCCATGTGCACGTCACGGACTGGCAGGACGACCCGTTCTCACACGGCTCCTACGCGTACATGAAGGTCGGCTCGACGACGCAGGATCACGACACCCTGGCGACCCCGATCGGCGGCGTGCTCCATCTCGCCGGCGAGGCGACATGGACCGATGATCCCGCGACGGTGACTGCGGCGCTCTTCTCCGGCCACCGCGCAGCGGAGAACGTCCTCGGGCGGGAGATTCCGATCGAACGGGTGTGGAGCGACAGCTGACCGTCAGTCGGCGGAGCCGACGGCATCCGCTCGTCGTTCGAACGCGGCACAGGCCCGCCGCACCAGGACGAATGCGACGATCGCCGCAGCGCCCAGCACGACGGCGGCACCCAGGTAGACAAGGGGCGCCAGCCAGAGGCCGAGCACGTCCCACAGAAGATGCACCGCGAGCACGGATGCGAACGCTGCGACGAGAAGCCACCACTTCCGCCCTCGAGAGAGCACGACGTACGCCAGCGCGGCGCCCGCGATGGCGGTGTAGAGCACGTGGGTGCCGAACTGGAAGATCAACCGAGTGATCACCAGCTGCCACCCGGCCGTGATGTTGGCGGCATCGGACGTGTAGAGCATGTTCTCGACGATCGTGAAGCCGAACGCGACGAAATAGCCGATGATCAGACCGTCGAGGGGGCCGCGGAGTCGCGGCCGCAGCATCAGCAGCACCACCAGGACCGCGACGAGCTTGACGACCTCTTCGATGATCGGCGTGACGACGAATCGTTCGAGTCGCAGCGTGGCGCCGATGTTGACCAGCGTGATCGCCGACCCCGTGCAGAAGGTCGCTCCGATGAGGATCGACAGCAGAACTGCCGGTGCGGACGCGCGACGCTTCGGCAGCATGACCCAGCCGAACAGGAGCAGCGCGACGGCCTGGATGGCGCCGCCCAGCCACGTGACGACGAGGAGATCCGGCTGATCGAGCATCAAGACGAATCGGGGAACGATGACGACGAGACCCGCCACGACCAGTAAGACGTAGACCCACGTTGCGGGCCTGCGGAGGATGCTCGCGTTCGCATCGGCCGCGGCCGCCGACGTCGTCCGGGGCTCAGTCATCGGTGGCCATGCAGTGACGCTAGCGGACTGGGGCGGCCGGCGGGCCGTTGACGCCTCCTCGCAGAGGAAACTGCCGCTCCCGCAAGACCTCTCGGGATGTCGCTGCCCGTCCCGCGGCCCGCCTCAGCGCTGCGACTTTCGGTACCCGGCCGCGACCGCGGCGGCCTCGGTCGTGAAGCACTCCTCGGGATTCGTCGCCGCGTAGTACTGGCCGGAGGGAACGTGATAGATCATCGAGTTCGCGTTGCCCTTGATCGGCGCCCAAGCGGGACAGGTCCAGCTGTCGATCGGCGTCGTCCGGGAGGGGTATCCCACGGGCGCTGTCTGCTGCGACGCCACCGACATCTCGAGGTAGCCGACCTTGGTGCCCGTCACGACGACACTGATCCTCTTGCCTGCGTGCGCAGTGGTCAGCGCCAGCGCAGACCCCGTCGCCCCCGCCAGCGGCGCACCGTTGGCGTACCACTGATAGGTGTGGGTGGTGCCGGCCGTCCACACCCCGGGATTCGCCGTCACGCTCGACCCGACCAGAAGAGTCCCGCTGATCGTGGGCGCTCCGGGGCTCATGCACCCCGTGTTGGATGCCGCTGCATCGCTCACGACCGCAGGGCCGCCCATGATGATCTGGTTCGAGGCGCCGAGAGCGGCGATGGACTCCCGAATGGGACCCGGCACGCACGGCGCCGTCGAGATGTACAGAGGTGCCCCGAGGCGGCCTGCAAGGGCCGCGCCTGCGAGTGCGTCGGGGAAGTTCGCGCCGGTCGCGAGGAAGACATTCGCCGACGAGCCCGGCGCGAAGAATGCATTGTTCAGGTTCGCGGTGGTGTCATAGCGCGTGGCGCCACCGTACCGAGAGACCGAGTACTGGCTGGCGAGCTGGGTTTCGATGCCCGCCGAGACCACACCCGTACCACCGGCGATGACGATGTCCGACGCGCCAAGATCCGAGATGACGCCGAGTGACGCGGTGTCGAGCGCACCGGTCGTCCCCGGCACGAGGAGCACCGGCGCGGTGAGCTTGCCGGCAGCGCCGGTCGCCGCCAGCGCGTCCGGGAACGAGGTGCCGGTCGCCAAGAACACCGTGGCCGAGCCGGGGAATATGGACGACACGATTTTCCGACCCGTCGCGTATCGGTCGCTTCCTTCGAGCCTCTCGGTGGGCGCGACGATCTTAAAAGCGTCCACGATCGCCGGTGACACCGCGCCGGCGCCACCGATCACGTAGATCTTCGCGGGCGCGAGGCGCTGGATCTCGCCCAGCACGGTTTCGGGGAGCGAGTCAGACGGCGTCAACAGCAATGGGCCGCCGACGAATGCAGCGGCCGCGGCCGCGGACAACGCGTCAGGGAAGTTCGTTCCCGTCGCGACGAACACCGCGGGCACTCCTGGCGAGTAGCGCTGAGAAACCTGAATCGCCGTCTCGTAGCGACTCAAGCCGGACAGTCGCGTGATCCCGGGCCCGAACGGAGCGATCTCGGTCACGCTGCCCACAACCGGGTCAGCCGGCTGGCCGGACAGCGGCAGAGCCGGCGCCGGCGTCTCGATCGGTCCACAGCCTGCCAGCACGTCTTGGATGGCGGTCTTCTCGACCGAATCCACGGCGAGGTTCCAGCGCCACTTCACTGTCACCCAGTCGGTCATGTATCGGCACCGGGCGGAGTCAACGGGAGGCAGCCAGCCGGCGGGATCCTTGTCCGACTTGGCGGTGTTCACGGCTGCGGTGACGATGACGAGCGTCGCTGCGAAATCGGTCTCGTTCGCGTACGCGGTCCTCTGCGCATCCGACCACGCATCGGCACCAGAGACCCATGTCTCCTTCAGCGCGACGAGGTGGTCCATTTCGACGAGCGTCGCGTCCAGATGCGTGGCCCCGTCGTAGTAGGAGTACCACTCGCCAGTCGTCACCGTGCATGTGTCGGTGATCGTCGCAGGAACGATCGTCTCTTCGAGCAGGACCTCCTGGCGGGTGCGACAGCCGTCCCCGTCCGCGTCCTGACCCTCGTAGAAGAGGTCGCGATCGTACGTCGAGGTGGATGGAGCCGTCACCCGTAGATCGTCGAGGAGCGCCGCGACCGTCGTCGTGCTTCCGGGCTCGATCGTCGACGCGATCGCGGGCGGCGCGAACACGAGTGACGACATGACGATAGAAGCCCCGGCAACCATGCCAAGGCGCGCGCGTAGACGCATTGAAGCTCTCCCCCGATGGCCCGATCAGTGGACCAGCGATCAGCCTAACCGAGGGCGTCGCATGCACTGCACCGGTGTGCCTCGGCACGACCACGAAGGCCCGGCTCCCGCGTTGACCGCGGGCGCCGGGCCTGTTCACACGTGACAGCGGATTGGTGGAGATGGGGGGAATCGAACCCCCGTCCATCGCTGTGTCTCTGCGCCTTCTACGGGCGTAGCCTGTGCTGACGTTCTGCTCGGCCCCGACCTTTGCCACAGGCATCCAGGTCGACAGGCCCAGCCTGGGAAGAGTCCCACGTGACGTCCAGACGCCGTCACGCAGCAAGTTCCCTAGATGACGCCAGGGTCCGTAGCGGGAACGCCTACGGTCTGACGGCCTTCAGGCTCGCTTATGCAGCGAGGGCGAAGGCAGACTTCTGCTTTTCGGCAGTTATCTTTTTGCAAGGATCGTTTACGAGATAACCCTGCATCCTCGGCCCGCTTCTCGCAGGAGCTCAGGCGATGTCGAAACCGATCATCCCCATGGTCTCCCCTGTGTTGCAGAGGGCCGCTGTCACGCGCTGTGGAGTTGTCATGCACCCGCCACCCTGTCGGGTGCCGAGCATCACAGTCTACAACGGATGCCGCATCCCCGCGATTCCGCGGCGCTCCGGGCCGCGTCGCGACGCGCTGGAGCGCTGCGGGCCGGATACTGTCGACGCGTGTCGACCAAACGCCTGTGGCTGATCGCCGGATCGGCTGTCGCGGCAGTCGTGGCGCTCGTCCTCCTCGCCGGCTTCCTCGTGCCTCAGTCGTCGGAGGCCGAGCCGTCCCCGACGCCCACCATGACCGCATCCGCCGCACCCTCGCCGAGCGCCACGCCGGCGGCATCCGCAACCCCCTCCCCCACCGCGACCACCGTCGTCGCGACGTGCGAGACCACCTCCACCGACGCGTTCCGCGCGATGATGGCCGCGAACGGGTGGGTGTCATGGGAGACCCAAGGCCAGCTGGTCGGCCCGCGGCCCTTCGACGGCTTCCCGAACGGCAGCCCCCGCGGCGCCCTCGTCTGCCGGTGGGGCGCAGACCCCGGGCTCGCCCCCGACGACATCATCGACCTCGCCTGGGCTCCGATCGACCCCGAGAATGCGGTCGCGGCGATGCAGCAGCTCGAGGCATCCGGCTACACGCGAATCGATGCGCCCGAAGGCGTCTACCTCGCCCTGAAGGATCCGGCCGGCATACCGGTCGACGCCGAAGGCTATGCGGACACCTACCTCTTCACGCAGCGCGACGTGCGCTGGGCGGTGTTCAAGGCGTACACCGCCTCTATCAAGTCCCCGACCGAGGGCGGCTGACTCAGCCCGAGCTGCCCGTCGGCTCAGAGTTCGGGGACTATCGCCTGGAACTGCGCCTCGTCGGGAACGACCGGAGCAACGAAGGTCGTGCCTCCCGCCTCGGCCAGCGCTGCCGCGAAGGCCTCGGTGACGAACTCGCGCGGCGGAGTGGACGAGCCCGACAGGCCCGTGGCGATCACGACGATCGTCGTTTCGGAGGCCGGCTCGTAGCGCACAAGGGTGTTGTACCCCGGGATGTTGCCGCTGTGCCCGATCCAGCCGCCTTGGCAGACGATCGCGTCACCGTAGAACTCCTGCGGCGCCAGATCGGAGGAACCGAACGACTCCAGCCGTGCCACCTGCGCGGCCTCCGACAGCACGCCCTGTCCGGTCGCAAGCACCCGACCCCACGCCAGCATGTCGTCGACGTCGCTGATCATGGCGCCGGCGGCGCCGGCCGAACTGGGACTCCATTCCGTGGCGTCGACCCACTTGTTCGATGTCCCCCCGATGGGATGGACCACCGCCGGAAGCGTGTAGCCGATCATGCGCGGCTCGGCCAATTCGTTGTCGGTCGGATAGCTCGTCTCGGTCAGCCCGAGCGGGCCGAGGATGCGCTCGTCCAGTACGTCGGGCAGTGCCTGTCCGGTCACCTGCTCGATGACCAGACCCAGAAGGATGAAGTTGGCATTCGTGTACTGCATGTTCGATCCCGGAGCGAACGACGTGGGCATCGACCAGGAATACGCGAGCAGCTGCTCGGGCGTCCACTCCGCCTCCGGATCGGCCAGCACCGCGAGTCCCCAGGCCTCGTCGTCGGAGTAGTTGCCCAGCCCGCTCGTCATCGAGATGAGTTCGCGCAGCGTGATGCGCGTGCCGTTCGGCACGTCGGCCACGTAGTCGTCGATCGGGTCATCGAGCGACAGGCTGCCCTCCTCGGCGAGCTGGAGGATCACTGTCCCGACGAACGACTTCGTGACCGAGGCCACGCGCGCGTGTGCATCGACCGCGACCGGGGCGCCGGTGACGAGGTCTGCACCGTACCCGGCGCTCCAGGTGCCGGCGGGGCTGCGAACGCCGACGACCACTCCGGGAACCACCTCACGCACCCGCTCGTGCACGGCGGCCGCGGCGGCGTCGAACTCCGCGGCCAGTTCAACGGGCACGGGGTCGGTGGACTGCGTGTCCTCCGCGGCGGCAACCGCATCGGGGTCGGGCACGCATGCGGCCGCGGAGCCGGGAACCGGCTCGTGCACGGCCGCGGCATCCGTCGACGCCGGCGATGGCGGGCCGAAGGTGCAACCCGTCACCCCGACCACCACGGCGACGGTGAGCGCCGCCCACCCCGCAGCGCGCGTCGATGATGTGCTCCCCATGCGGCTCCCTCGCCGATCTCGCCGACCAGCGCAGTGCCGTCAGGCCAGACTCTACTCCCCGGTCGCGCGCGTAGAGTCTCAGCCATGAGCGAAGTCACCATCACCGTTCGAGGCGAGCACGAGACCCGCGTCGCCCCGGAAGAAGCCGTCGCGCACATCTCGCTGCGCGCAGAAGGCCGCGAACGCGGCGCCGTCGTCGAGAGGATCGCCGCCCTCGCGGCTCCCCTGCGCGATGACCTCACCGCCCGCAGGGATGCCGGGGGCCTGAGCGAGTGGTCGAGCCAGCGGGTGTCGGTGTGGGCGAACCGCCCGTGGAACAACGAGGGCAAGCAGCTCGCGCTCGTGCACTACGCCTCGGTGCAGTTCACCGCCACCTTCACCGACTTCGCAGCCCTGTCGTGGTGGATCAGCGACGTCGCCGAGCGCGACGGCGTGCAGGTGGACAACGTCGTGTGGCAGCTCACCCCCGCCACCGCGAAGTCGATGGAAGCCGATGTCGCCGCGCAGGCCGTCAAGGTCGCCGTCGACCGCGCGACCGCGTACGCGGGTGCGATCGGGCTGGCCACCCTCACACCGCTGGAGATCGCCGACCTGGGCCTGCTCACCCACGCGCCCGAAGGCGCCGCTCCGGCGCCCAAGATGATGCGCGCGATGGCGATGTCGATGGATGCCGGTTCCGCGGGCCCTGCGGTCGAACTGCAGCCCGAAGACATCGTGGTCACCGCAGCCGTCGAAGCGCGCTTCGCCGCCCGCTGAGCCCGCATGCCCGCTGCAGCCACGCCCCTGCCGGAGACCCTGACCCCTCGCCCGGGAGTGGGTGAACGCCTCTCCCGCATGATCAGGCTGCCGACCGTGAGCGCCGAACTCGACGCGCGCGGCCCGCAACCGTTCGAGGACTTCGTCGTGCTCCTCGCGGAGCTGTACCCGCTCGTGCACGAGCATCTTTCCCTCGAGCGGGTCACGGAGTTCGGCCTGCTCTTCCGGTGGGCCGGAGCTGCGGCATCCGCTCAGCCCGTCGTCCTGATGGCGCACTACGACGTCGTGCCGGTCGACGAGTCGGACGCCTGGACGTACCCGCCATTCGAAGGCCGCGTCGAGGACGGCTGGGTGTACGGCCGCGGTGCGCTCGACGACAAGGGACCGCTCGCGATCGTGCTGGAGGCGGTCGAGAACCTGCTGGCTGCCGGATTCACGCCCCCGCGTGACGTGTACCTGTCATTCGGAGGCAACGAGGAGACCTACGGCGCAGCGGCCGAGCAGATCGCGACCACACTGCAGGGCCGCGGCATCGTCCCGTGGCTCGTGCTCGACGAGGGAGGCGCGGTCGTCGACGCGCCCCTCCCGTTCGCGCTCGGGGATGCCGCGATGGTCGGCGTCGGCGAGAAGGGCGTGCTGACGCTCCGCCTCACCGCCCGCGGCGACGGCGGACACGCCTCCGCCCCGCCGAAGATCACCGCCGTGGGTCGCATCGCGCGCGCGATCGACCGGCTCGATCCGTGGACGTTCCCCGCGCACTCTCCGAAGGCGATCACCCGGATGCTGGCCCAGTTCGCCGACCGCGCATCCGGCGCCCCGCAGCTGCTCCTGCGCACCCTCGCGACGTTCCCCTGGCTGACCGCTCGCGCATTCGCGGCCATGGGCGGGGAGCCGGCCGCGCTCGTTCGCACGACGGTCGCCGCCACGATGCAGCAGGGCGGCACCGCCGCGAACGTGCTGCCGTCGCAGGCGTCGGCGACGCTGAATCTGCGCATCGCGCTGGGCGAGACGGTCGCCGGGACGGTCCGGCGCGTCAAGCGCCGCATCGCCGACCCGCTCGTCGAGGTCACGGTCGTCGAATCGAGTGAGCCGTCGCCCGAGTCGCCCACCGACAACGACCAGTTCGCCCTGATCGTCGACGCCGTGAACGCCTCGTACCCGAATGCGTCCACCGTTCCCTACGTGATGATGGCCGCGACCGACTCGCGACACTTCCACCGCTTCTCACCCGCGGTCTACCGGTTCGCACCGCTCGAGATGACCAATGCGCAGCGCGCGTCGATCCACGGCGTCGACGAGCGCGTCGAGATCGCGTCCCTCGAGCGCGGAGAGCTGTTCCATCGCGCTCTCCTGCAGCGGTTACAGTGATCGCACCCGAAACCCTCGTCTTCCCGAAGGAGCCGCGATGACGCGCGCCGCCACCCTGGGCACCCTCGCCACCGTCGTCGGATTCCTCGCGTTCGTCGAGTTCACCAGCGGCGTGCTGCAGGGCTACTACACGCCCATGCTCACCGACATCGCCCGGCACCTCGGTGTGCACGATGCCGACGTCAACTGGCTCGAGGGCGCCCAGCTCATGCTGTCGGCACTCGTCGTGCCCGCGTTCGCGAAGCTCGGCGACATGGTCGGGCACAAGCGGATGCTGCTCATCTCGACCGCCCTGACGGCGGCCGCGGCACTCGTGCTGCCGTTCACCGACTCGTTCCCGCTGTTCCTGGCCGCGTGGGCGCTGATGGGCTTCTACGTCGTGTGGCTCCCGCTGGAGATCGCCCTCATCTGGTCGCGCTCGCGCCGGATGGAAGGTCGCTCGGTCATCACGGCACGCGCGGCAGGTCTGCTCGTGGCCGCCCTCGAGGCGGGCGCGATCGTCGGCGCCCTCGTCGGCGGCGCACTGATCGACTCGCTGCCCCTCACAGTCGTCCTGCTCGTGCCCGCGGTGCTCATCGTCGTCTGCTTCTTCGTCATCATGTTCGGAGTCAAGGAGTCCCCGGAGCCGACCGGTGGCACCTTCGACACCGTCGGCCTGATCCTCATCTCGCTCGCCCTGATCTGCTTCACCGGCGGGCTCAGCCTGCTGCGCCTCGAGGGCGGGCTCGTGAACCCGTGGTCGTGGACGGTCGTGGCGCTCGGCATCCTGCTGGTCGTGCCCTTCGCCCTGTGGGAGCTTCGCCACGAGGACCCGCTCATCGACGTGCGCATGTTCCGCTCCCCCGCGCTCGGCCCGGTGTTCCTCACGGCCGGCCTCTTCGGGGTCAGCGTGCTGGGCGCTCAGGCGCCGCTGTCGACCTTCGCCCGCACCGATCCGGACGTGTACGGCTACGGACTCGGCACCGCGGGCTTCGCGACGTCGCTGATCATCGGCATCTACCTCATCGCGATGATCGTCGGCGCACTGCTGTTCCCGCTGATCGCCCGCCTCACCGCGCCGCGCCTGACACTGATGGGCGCGTCCACACTGGTGGCCATCGGCTTCCTGCTGTTCATCCCGTTCCACCAGACCTATACGCAGGTGATCATCAACATGGTGATCGTCGGCCTGGGTTCGGGTGCATTGGTCGCCGCACTGCCCGCGGCTGCGGCATCCGCTGCCCCCGCGACGCAGACCGGCGTCGCGACCGGCCTCACCAACTCGGTGAAGACGGTCGGCGGTGCGATCGCGTCGTGCGTGTTCGGCATCGCGCTGCTCCACGGCGCGACCGGCGCCGCAGCGGAGGGTACCGGCACCGCCGGATCGCTCGCCGGCTATTTCACCGTCTGGATCGTGTGCGGCGTGACCGCGCTCATCGCGGCGATCGCCCTCGCGTTCGTGCCGAAGACGGCGTTCACCGACCGCGCGGTCGCGGAGGCCGCAGCTGAGCCGGCGGTTCCGTAGGCGGAGGTCGGTGGTTCGGGCGCGGACATGACCGCGGGGTTCAAGTGCGACACGCGGGACGAAGGGATGCCGCGAGCGGAGTGCCTCCACGAATGCCCGCAGCTGTGCACGCGCTTAGCTCGACTCATCCCGCCTGGGCGCCAGGTGTGCTCCACGCGATTCGCCTAGGACTGGGCGGTCTCCTCTGTAGCGAGGATGCGCGTGATCGGATCGCCGGCCAGCGCGGGGCTGTTATCGGGGGTCGACCAGACCCGCGTGCGCAACGTCTGCAAGAACGCCTCGGCGCCCGCGGGCGTGTCGAAGTCGAGGTCGACCGATACGTAGTGCGGATCGTCTACCGGGCGTCGGACCGTGCAGGAGCGAACCCCGGCAGCGCTCCGCAGCGGGGCGAACCGCGTGAACGCACCCCGCCACGCGTCGAAGTCGGTGATCGGATGCTCGATGTGAAGTGTGTACATGTCCTCATGATGGGCCGCCGGGTCGGCGCATCCCATCCCAGACTCTTGGGATTCTCGCGTCTTGCGAGGACCTGGGATCCGCCCGCCGAGGCTCGTATCGTGGGCGTATGTCGTCGGATCTGCCGTGGCTGCTGACGCTGGACGCACTCGAGGAGGCGGCGCGCGGTGCAGCCGACTCGCGGCACTTCCGCGCCGAGGTGCTGCGGCGCCTGCGAACCGTCATGGACTTCGACTGGCACGTGTTCGCCCTCACCGACCCGGTCACCGGCGTCGGCATCGATCCGCTCGCGAGGATCCCGGACGCGCGCGAGGCCGCCCGCGCGATCAGGCTCAAGTACCTGACCTCGACGAACCGGTGGACCACGCTCGACGTTGCGGCGTCGCTGGGCGATCGAGCGGCGCAGAGCGCGCTGTGGCGCGAGATCCAGGAACCGGCGGGCGTCGTCGATGTGGCATCGGTCGTCCTGCGCGAGCACGCGAACTGCTGGGGCTTCGTGGACCTGTGGTCTCGGCGAGCGTTCCGGAGCGACGAGATGGCCACGCTTCGCGCAGTGGCGCCCGGACTCGCTCAGGCTGTGCGGATCATCCGCGGGCAGAGCTTTCAGCATCCTGCCGCTCCGCCGCCGGCATCCGGACCATCGGTGGTGCTGGTCGACGACTCGCTGTCGGTCGTCGGACAGACGGCGGATGCCGCTCCCTGGCTGCGGCTGCTGCTGCCCACCCCGGATCAGCTGACGCCGATCCCCGCCGCCGTCTACAACGTCGCGGCGCAGCTGCTCGCACGGGAGGCCGGCGTGGACGGAAGCGAGCCGTTGGCCCGGATGCCGGCATCCGACGGATCGTGGGTGCGGGTCAGCGCGGCCCGGGTGGAGCCGGCGCAGGGCATCGTCGTGACGATCGAGCCGGCGACGATGGAGGAGCGACTCGACCTGTTCGCGCGCGCCTTCGCCCTGTCGGTCCGCGAGCGGGATGTCGTGCTCGAGCTGTCGCGCGGGGCCGCGACGGCCGAGATCTCGACGCGCCTGTTCGTCTCGCCGTACACAGTCCAGGACCACCTCAAGTCGGTGTTCGAGAAGACCGGCGTGCGCAGTCGCCGGTCGCTGCTGGCTCGCGCGACGGGAGCGCACTCGCAGGGTCCGCCACAGCGCGCAGGTCCGGCGCCGACCCCGAGCTAGTCGCCGAGGCGGTTCTTCGAGCGCATCGCGCGCTCTGCCTCGCGCTTGTCCTGACGCTCACGGAGCGTCTGGCGCTTGTCCCACTCGTGCTTGCCCTTCGCGATCGCGATCTCGACCTTGGCGCGACCGTCCGAGAAGTAGAGCTTGAGCGGCACGAGCGTGTAGCCGCCCGCCGAGACGGCGTGCGAGAGCTTGATGATCTCGTCCTTGTGCAGCAGCAGCTTGCGCACCCGCTTCGTCGCGTGGTTCGTCCAGTGTCCTTGGGAGTACTCGGGGATGTGCACGGCATCCAGCCACGCCTCGCCGCCGTCGATGTACGCGTAGCCGTCCGACAGATTGGCGCGGCCCTGTCGCAGCGACTTCACCTCGGTGCCGGTCAGCACGAGGCCCGCCTCGTACGTCTTCTCGATGGTGTACTCGTGGCGCGCGCGACGATTGGTCGCGACGACCTGTTCACCGCGTTCCCTGGGCATGACGACTCTCCCGGCTCAGCATCCGGAGCGATTCCGGGGCCGCGCGGGCGCACGGCAGCCTGTCAGTCTAACAACACGGCTCGGCCGTGCAGACTGCCGTGGGCCGATCAGGCGCGCAGCCACCGCCGGATCGCGAAGCCGGCCGAGAACGCGGCCAGCACGATGCCGATCAGGATCAGGATCGGCACCACGACCCACGCATCGGCCACACTCACCCAGGTCGTCACGAAATCCACGCGCTGGCGCAGGTACTGGTCGACGCCGAAGTGCACGCCCGCGATGATCGCCGCGCCCGCGAGGAGCGATCCGAGCAGGGCCGCGAAGACCCCCTCCAGGATGAACGGCGTCTGGATGAACCTGTTCGACGCGCCGACCAGCCGCATGATGCCGAGCTCACGCCTGCGCGCGTAGGCGGAGAGGCGGATGGTCGTCGCGATCAGCAGCACCGCCGCCACGAGCATGAGCGCGGCGATGCCGACCGCGATGTAGGTCGCGACCGTCAGCGCGGAGAACAGCGGCTCGAGGTACTGCAGCTGGTCCTGCACCTCCTCCACGCCCTGCATCCCGGTGAACGCCTCGATGATCACGTCCGACTGGCCCTGGTCGATCAGGTTGATCCAGTACGTCTCGTTGAGCTGCTCGGGTGTGATGACGCTCGCGTAGTCCTCGCCGAGGAGTTCGATCACGTTCGCGTACGCCTGTTCGCGATCCTCGAACCGCAGATCGCGGATGAGCGGCGCGAGCGCCGGGCCGTCGAGCCTCGCCTGCACCTCCGCCAGCTGCTCGGGCGTCGCGACCCCGTCGGTGCAGGTCGCCGCCTGCGAGATCGCGGTGCACATGTAGATCGCGACCTGGGCGCGATCGGCCCAGTAGTCCTTCATCTGGCCGATCTGCATCTGCATCAGGATCGCGGCGCCGACGAAGGTGAGCGAGACGAAGGTGACGAGCACGACCGAGATGACCATCGACGCATTGCGCCGCAGCCCCGAGAGCGCCTCGGAGAGGACCAGCCCGACCCTCACGAGGTCGGCCCCACTTCGTCATCGGGGTCGGTCTCGCCGAGTCCCAGGCGATCCGCGAGACCCAGCTCGGCGACCTCGACCTCGGCGATGTCGACGATCGGGACGGGCTGCGTTCGGGGCGCCGGTGCGTGCGTCGGCGGAGCGGGCTCCGGCTCGGCTGCCACGGGTGCAGTCTTCTCCGCCGGCGCGGCGTGGTGCTCGTCGCTCTCGATCTCGCCGGATGCCGCACCGGGCGCCTCTTCGGCCGCGTCTGCCTCGGCGACGTCGGTCGACGCCTCGGCCGCCTGCGTCGTGCCGTGGCCGTACGCCGACGACACCGCCGAGGATGGGCTCAGTGCGGTCTCCCGCTGCACCTCGAGCACGGCTGTGAGCGCCGCCACCGCGGCCGCACCGCGCTCCGGCTCGGGTGCCAGGCTCGGCAGGCTCGACGTGTCGCCGTATCCGCCGTGGCGCTCGTCCCGCACCATCTCGCCCTCGACGAGCTCGATGACGCGGCGCTGCATCTGGTCGACGAAGCCGGCCTCGTGCGTCGCCATCACGACGGTCGTGCCACCCGCGTTGATGCGCGCGAGCAGCTGCATGATGTCGACGGACGTGCCCGGGTCGAGGTTTCCGGTCGGCTCATCGGCCAGGAGCACCTGCGGGCGGTTGACCAGTGCACGGGCGATCGCGACGCGCTGCTGCTCGCCGCCGGAGAGCTCGTGCGGGAACCGCTTCTCCTTGCCGGCCAGGCCGACCAGGGCGAGCACCTCCGGGACGGCCTGCTGGATGAATCCGCGGGATGATCCGATCACCTGGAGCGTGAATGCGACGTTCTGGAACACCGTCTTGTTCGGCAGCAGGCGGAAGTCCTGGAAGACGGCGCCGACGTGTCGCCGGAAGTACGGCACTTTGCGGTTGGAGAGCGACCGCAGGTCGCGTCCGAGCACGACGACGCGGCCGTCGCTCGGCGTCTCCTCGCGCAGGATGAGCCGCAGACACGAGGACTTACCCGAGCCCGACGCGCCGACGAGGAACACGAACTCGCCACGCAGCACCTCGAAGTCGACCTTGCTGAGGGCGGGCTTCGCAGTGCCGCGAAAGCGCTTCGTGACGTTCTCGAACCGGATCATGGCCATCCGAGCCTAAGCGGGTGACGGCCGAGCGCGTCGAGCGACACCCTGGCCTCGGCATCCGGTCATTCCACCATGCGTTTCGCACAGCGGAAGCGCTGTGCAGCGGGTGTGTCCCCCGTCACGGACTGCTGATGAGACCGCCGTTCGCGATCGTCAGCGCGGAGGTCTCGTGGCAGCTGGCCGGGATGTCGCGCTGTCCCGGGTTCGTGCTGTCGTAGCTGACCTTCCAGGAGAACGACCCGGATGCCGACTGCGCCGTGGTGTTGCTCGTGCTCACCACCTGCGGAGAGGCGCCTGCGACGGCGGCCGTCGTGCTGTAGATCGCCGATCCGCTGCAGTCGCTGGTCGCGTAGAGGTCGAACGACACCGTGCCGGCAAGCGCCCCACCCGCGGGCGCCGTCACAGTGACCGCGTCGTTCGGCACCCACGTCTGGGCGCTGCGCAGCGATGAGGCGACCGTCTGCACGACCACGTCCTCGTTGCTGTCACCGCAGGCGGCGTTGTGCGTGGTGCCGTTCGTGTTCGGCGAGCTGCCGCTGTAGACCGCCACCCAGTGGTACGTCCCGGCCGCTCCCGGCACGAACTGGGGTGCCGGCGTGTTGTAGACGCCGTTGCCGCTGACCGCCACCGTCGGTGACGTGTACGCCAGCGTCGTGCAGTTGTTCGGCCCGTACAGCTTGATTGTGATCGTCCCGCCGGCCGCTGCGCCACCGGTGCCGGTCAGGTTGATGATCGGGTTCGCCGGCTGCGTGGCCGTCCCACCCAAGCTGGCCGAGTCGGTCACTGCCGCCCCGAGGAACACATCGTCACCCGCGGTGGTCGCCAGAGACGGTGTCACCGGGTTCACCGTGAAGCACTCCGTCGCCGAGGAGTCGCTCGAGGAGGGGATGCCGTTCGCCGAGTCCCCGCTGAACACCGCCCGCCAGCAGTAGCGACCTGCAGAGGTCACGTACGCGGTCGGCGAGACGACGGTCACGGGATACGCCGCGCCCGTCAGGTTCGTCGAACCGACACTCGTGCCGTCGGCGGTGCAGAGTGCCGGAGAGTCCAGCTTGCACAGGAAGAAGGCGACCGAACCGGCCGGAGTCGCGGTGCCGCCGGTCAGGCTGACAACGGCGGAGTCCTTGACTCCCACGACGCCGGTGCCGATCGACAGTCCGCCAGCGGGCACATCCGCTCCTGCCGCCGTCTTCGGCGTCGTGACGGTGGTCGATTCGCAGTTGCTGATCGGAGGCGCGGTCCGCAGGATCGTGTCCTTGTAGTCGGCGGTGTCGGAGTTTCCGGTCACCGTGCTCGGAATCGTGTTCGCGAAGGCGAGGCACTGCGATGATCCGCCGAAGATGGTCGCCGTCAGGTCGACGGCGGCTTCACCGCGGAATCCGTCCGCGCTGTAGGCGGCCTGGGACACGGCGGCGTTCAGCAGCGTCGGGGCGCCGAGCGTCAGGTTCGGTGCCGTGCCGCTCCAAGTGCGCAGGTACAGATCGAGGCTGTTGCCCTGCTGATCCCAGAGGATCATGAAGTCGCCGGCCTTGCGATTGGCCCACGGGTTGCAGTTCGCGGTGAGCTGCGCCTCGGTCGCCGTCTCATACGCACAGCTGGCCGGTGCGGCGTTCTGCATGAACTCGTAGGCGATGAAGCCGCTGCCGGTGTTGTTGTCGCGCTCCCACGCGAAGTACAGCCAGTCGTGGTTCGTGCCCGCATCCCGCGCGGTGTCCAGCCACGCGCGCCGCAGGTCGACCTGGGCATTCGGGTTGGTCATGCCGAGCGTCGGCACGGCATCCGCGTGGATCACGCCGATCTTCGTGCTGCTCGAGTTGAGCGGCCCGAGCTCCTTCACACTCCCGAACACGTCCGCCAGCTCGGCGGTCCCGGCATCGGGCACGACGCCGTTGATGTCGAAGGGCCCGTCCGCGGCGAGCGCCGCCGGCGCGGTGACCATCGCGACCGAGAGCGTCACGGCGAAGACGCCTGCCAGCCACGGCGCTCTGCGGCGTCGCGATCGGGGTTCCGGACTCACGTTCGGGCGTGAAGTGTTCATGGCAACCCTCTCTCTCGCGCGCCACAGTGCTCGGCGCGGTACGAGGCCAGGCTAGGAACGGGGCGAGGCGGCGACCATCGGGTGATGTGCGTATCCGGGTCGGGTAAACGCCCTAGGGTCGGCGGCCGATCGCGTCAGCCGTTCGCGACAGGACCTCGCTCGCGGCGGGTCGGGATGCCGCGGCATCCGATCAGTCGTCGGCGGGGCGCTTGCGCCACTTGATGCCCGCGGCGATGAAGCCGTCCAGGTCACCGTCGAACACGGCCGAGGGGTTGTTCACCTCGTAGTCGGTGCGCAGATCCTTGACCATCTGGTACGGCGCCAGCACGTAGGAGCGCATCTGGTCGCCCCAGCTGGCGGTGATCACGCCGGCGAGGTCCTTCTTGATCGCCGCTTCCTGCTCCTTCTGGAGGATCAGCAGGCGCGACTGCAGCACGCGCATGGCGGCCGCACGGTTCTGGATCTGCGACTTCTCGTTCTGCATCGAGACCACGGTGCCGGTCGGCAGGTGCGTCAGGCGGACCGCGCTGTCGGTCGTGTTGACCGATTGGCCGCCAGGGCCCGACGAGCGGAAGACGTCGACCCGAAGGTCGGATTCCGGGATCTCCACCTCGACTGCTTCGTCCAGGAGCGGGATGACCTCGACGGCCGCGAACGAGGTCTGGCGCTTGCCTGCCGAGTTGAAGGGGCTCATCCGCACGAGGCGGTGCGTGCCGGCTTCGACGCTCAGGGTGCCGAACGCGTACGGCGCATCGACCTCGAACGTCGCCGACTTGATCCCGGCCTCTTCTGCGTAGGACGAGTCCATGATCGTGACCGGATACTTGTGCTGCTCCGCCCAGCGCAGGTACATCCGCAGCAGCATCTCGGCGAAATCGGAAGCGTCCACTCCCCCCGCCCCGGCGCGGATCGTGACGACCGCGGGGCGCTCGTCGTACTCGCCGTCCAGCAGGGTCTGCACCTCGAGCTGGCCGATGACGTCCTCGAGCTCGGCGAGCTCGTGACGGGCCTCCTCGGCGGCGTCCTCGTCGTCCATCTCGTTCGCGAGCTCGACCATCACCTCGAGGTCGTCGAGGCGGCGCTCGATGCCGGTGAGCCGCGCCAGCTCCGACTGACGGTGGCTGAGCGCGCTCGTCACCTTCTGCGCCTTGTCGGTGTCGTCCCACAGGTCGGGGGCGCCGGCTTCCTCGCTCAGGCGTGCGATCTCAGTGGTGAGGGCATCGACATCGACGACGGATCGGATGTCGGCGAACGTGGAGCGCAGCGCCTGAATGTCGGCGGACAGATCGAAATCAAGCATGACAGTCCAGACTAACGTGGATGCGGTGACCGCCGTTTCGTCTCGCCTCAGGCTCGCTCGACGGCCGGGCGCAGCCGCGTGACCGACCGCGCGTCGACCGTGCTCTGGCGGTTCGGGCCGATGATCTACGGGCCAACCGTGCTGTTCGCGCTCGGCGAGGGCGCAGTCATCCCGCTCATCCCGATCATCGCCGCGCAGCTCGGCGCCGACGTGGCGACCGCAGCGCTGGTCGCGTCGGCGCTCGTGGTCGGCCAGCTCTGCGGCAACCTGCCCGCCGGGTGGGCGGTCGCCCGCATCGGCGAGCGTCTCACGATGGCGATCGCGGGCACGCTGTCGCTCGTCGGCGTGATCGGCATGGTCTTCGCACCCATGCTCGGAGTGTTCGCGGCATCCGTCTTCCTGATCGGCTTCTGCGCAGCGGGATTCGGGCTCGCCCGCCACTCGTTCATGACGACCCGCGTGCCGCTGGCGTTCCGCGCGCGAGCGCTGTCGCTGCTGGGCGGGACGTTCCGGCTCGGCATGTTCATCGGGCCGTTCGTCGCGGCCGGCCTGCTGGCGCTGTTCGGCGACGAGCACGCCGCGATCTGGTTCTTCGGCGCGTGCCTGATCGCGACCGTGCTGCTGGTGCTGCTCGGTCCGGATCCGGAGAAGCAGATCCCGCCGCCGGCCGAGAACGTAATCACCCGCGCCACCTCGGCGATGGCGGAGGACACCGGCGAGGCGGTCACCGGGTCGATCCCGAGCGCGGAGCGCGTGGGCGTGTTCCGGACCATGTGGCTGTTCCGCCGCGTTCTGTCGCGGCTCGGCCTCGCCGCGGCATCCCTCTCCGCCGTCCGCTCCGCCCGCCAGGTCGTGCTCCCGCTGTGGGGCTTCTCCATCGGACTCGATGCGCAGACCATCGCCCTGGTGGTGGGAATATCCGGTGCGATCGACTTCGCCCTGTTCTATGCGAGCGGTCAGGTGATGGACCGCTTCGGCCGGCTCTGGGCCGCCCTGCCGGCGATGATCCTCATGGGTCTCGGGTTCATCGCGCTCGCCTTCACGCATGACCTCGACAGCGCGGCGATGTGGTTCGCGATGTTCGCGGCTGTCCTCGGAGTGGGTAACGGGCTCTCGAGCGGCATCCTGCTCACCCTCGGTGCGGACGTGGCGCCGAAGTCCGACCCGGCACCGTTCCTCGGCTCGTGGCGCACGCTCACCGACGCCGGCGGCGCGATCTCGCCGCTGCTGGTCTCGGCCATCACCGGGCTCTCGTCGCTCGCGATCGCGACCGGCGCCGTGGGGGTGGTGGGCCTGCTGGGAGCAGTCGCATTCCTGCGCTGGGTGCCCAGGTTCGTGCCGCGCACCGGGCCGGGTGAGGCGGCCGGCCCGCCCTAGACTCGTGCCTGCACCCACCCACGACGGGAGAGAGCCATGCTGTTCGTGTTCCTCGCGCTGTACGTGGCGCTCGGCATCGGATGCATCGTGCTCGGCGCTCGACGGCACAAGCGGTTATCGGTCATCTGCGGCGTCGTCGCGCTCGCACTGGCTCTGGCATCCCTCGTCGTCTGGGTGCTCTCCTCGATCGGAACGGCGCACTGGAGCGTCGACTTCCTCGAGTCCTTGCTCTCGCCCATGCCCGAATCGCTGCTCGATCCGGGTTCACTCCAGGACGCGTCGCAGGGCGGCGGTGTTCCGGTCATCGTGCTCGCGGTCATCGAGCTGATCGTGGCGATCGGGCTCTGGGCGATCCCCGGACTCGGTCTGGTCGCCGCGGGTCGCGCACCCCGTACCGAACCCGCCGGCTGAGCGCCCCTGTTGCAAGCCCGAAATCGGTCCTATCCTTGTAGGGCCGCTGGGGAGCGCATATCGGGTGATCACCGTGTCATCCACTAGGGGAATGCCCCTAGGCATGCGTAGCCCGCGCATTGAGCAGCAGCGGGGGTTTCGTGGGCATCGAAGGCGATGGCGCATACGGGCTGGTCGTCACGGGCGAGCCCGTGCGGGCCGACTACGTGCGCCTGCTGGGCCGACTGGGGATGTCGGCTGATGCGTTCGCGGACTCGCACTCCGCCGCCGCCGCGCTGCGCGACCATGCCCCGGTCGTCGCGATCCTCGAGGTCGAGCACGGCGGGTGCGAACTGCTGCGCGAGCTGCGCGACCAGTTCGGGTCGGATCTGCCGGTCGTCCTGGTCTCAGCCGACCGCACCGCTCCAGCCGATGTCGTCGCCGGGCTGCTCGTCGGAGCCGACGACTATGCGGCGGAGTCGATGGATGCCGACGAATTCCTCGCTCGCGTGCGCAGGCTGATCGATCGCACGGGCCGCGCTCCGCATGCCACCGCCGATCTGCGCCGCCTTTCTGCGCTGACGGACCGCGAACGGCAGGTGCTCGGGCTGCTCACCGACGGCCGATCGCACAAGCAGGTCGCATCGGAGCTCGGGATCAGCGTGAAGACGGTCGGCACGCACGTGCAGAACCTGCTCTCGAAGCTCGGCCTTCACACGAGGGTCGAAGCCGTCGCCCTCGCCGTGCGGGCCGGCGAGCTGGGGCCGTCCTCCCTGCCCGCGCGAGTCGGCTGACCCGAGCGGGTCAGACCCAGGGGTCGCGCCAGCCGCCGTTGTCGGCGACCAGGGCGTCAGCCTCGGCGGGCCCCCAGCTTCCCGGTGCGTACGGGAGGATCGGCGACGGATTCTCGATCAGCGGCTGCATGATGCGCCACGCCTCCTCGATCGTGTCCTGCCGCCCGAAGCGGGTGCGGCCGCCGGTGAGCGCGGCGAGCAGCAGCACTTCGTAGGGCGTGTGCCCCTCCCCGCCCTCGGTCGCGAACTCCATGTCGAGCGAGACGAGTCCCGGCTTGGGGGCATCCATCCGCTGCGCGTTGAGCAGAATCCGCATCCCGGTGGACGGGTCGAGCCGCATCACGAGCTGATCCGGCTGGCTGCGTGCATCCCGCAGCCCGAACCCGAGCGCCGGTGACGGCTTGAACACCAGCCTCACCTCGGTCTCCGTCTCGGGCAGAAGCTTGCCGGTGCGGATGAAGAACGGCACGCCCGACCATCGCCAGTTCTCGACCTCGAGTCGCAGTGCGCAGAACGTCTCGGTCGTGGAGCCGGCCGCGACGCCGGCGACATCGTGATACCCGTCGAACTGGCCGCGCACGTAGTGCTGCGGGTCCGCGTCGCGCGTCGCGCGGAACAGCATGGTCTGCAGGTCCTTGATCGTGTCGAGGTCGCCGTGCGCGGGCGCCTCCATCGCGACGGCGGCGAACACCTGCATCAGGTGGTTGACGACGACGTCGCGCAGCGCGCCGACCGGATCGTAGAAGTGCCCGCGGTCGGCGATGCCGAACTTCTCGGCCATGGTGATCTGCACGCAGTCGACGTAGTTGCGGTTCCACACCGGCTCGAGCATCGTGTTGGCGAACCGCAGGTAGAGGATCTCCTCCAGCCCCAGCTTGCCGAGGTAGTGGTCGATCCTGAAGATCTGCGACTCGTCGAGGTACTGGTGCACCTCGGCTGTGAGCGCCCGCGCGGAGTTCAGGTCGTGGCCGAACGGCTTCTCGATGACGACGCGTGCGTTGGCGGTGAGCCCGGCGCCGGCGAGGCCCTTGACGACCGTGGCGAACAGACTGGGTGGGATCTCCAGGTAGAACACCGGTGACTTCGCCGCCCCGATGGCCGCGCCGACCCGGGTGTATGCGGCGTCGTCGGCGAAGTCGCCCTGCACGTAGCTCAGCCGGGCGGTGAACCGGGCGAACACCCCTTCGTCGATCTGCTCGCCCGTTGCCGCGATCGACGTGCGGGCACGCTCGACGAGCTGATCGATCGTCCAGTCGTCCACGGCGACGCCGACGATCGGGCAGTTCAGCAGCCCGCGCTGCTCGAGCCGGTACAGCGACCGGAACGTCATCACGCGTGCGAGGTCTCCGGTGATCCCGAAGATCACCAGCACATCCGCTGTCGAACCGATCGTGGGTGGTGCGTTCATGTTTGCCGGCGCCCCTTCGTCAGAACCGGGTCGACGACACCCGAGCCGTGGTCGAGCTGATAGTCGAGGTTCACCGCGGCGTTGATCAGCGAGAGGTGGCTGAACGCCTGCGGGAAGTTGCCGAGCTGCTCCCCTGTCAGCCCGATCTCCTCGGCGTAGAGGCCGAGGTGGTTGGCGTAGGTGAGCATCTTCTCGAACGTGAGCTGGGCCTCTTCGAGACGCCCGGAGCGCGCGAGCGCGTCGACGTACCAGAACGAGCAGAGGGTGAACGTACCCTCGTGCCCGCGGAGCCCGTCGGGTGAGGCACTGGGGTTGTAGCGGTAGACCAGGCTGTCGGAGACGAGTTCGGTGTCCATCGCGGCGAGCGTCGAGAGCCACATCGGGTCGCGCGGCGCGATGAAGCCCATCAGGGGCATCACGAGCAGCGATGCGTCGAGCACGTCGGTGCCCTGGTACTGTACGAACGCGCCGCGCTCGGCACTCCAGCCGTCCTTCATGATCTCGGCGTAGATCGCGTCCCGCTGCTCGCGCCAGCGCGGAATCGGCGCGGGGCGGCCACGCGATTGCGCGAGACGGATGCCGCGATCCAGGGCCACCCAGCACATGAAGCGCCCGTACGTGAAGTTCTGCCTGCCGCCGCGGGTCTCCCATATGCCCTCGTCGGGCTGATCCCAGTTGTCGCAGACCCAGTCGAGCATCTCGCTGATCTGGGTCCACCCGGCGTGGGGCAGCTGGAGGCCGTGGGTGTCGGCGAGATAGATCGAGTCCATCGCCTCGCCGTAGATGTCGAGCTGCAGCTGGTCCGCCGCGCCGTTGCCGATGCGCACCGGCTTCGATCCGCGGTAGCCCTCGAAGTCCTCGAGGCTGTCTTCGACGAGGTCGGACGAGCCGTCGACGCGGTACATGATCTTCAGCGGACCCGAGCCCTCGCCGACGCTCTCGTGGATCCGCTCCATCAGCCACGTGACGAACGCCTCGGCCTCGTCGGTGTAGCCGAGTCCGAGGAGGGCGTACACCGAGAACGACGCGTCGCGGATCCACGTGTAGCGGTAGTCCCAGTTGCGCTCGCCGCCGACCTGCTCGGGCAGGCCCGCAGTGGGCGCCGCCACGAGGGCGCCGGTCGGCGCGTAGGTCATGAGCTTGAGCGTCATCGCCGATCTGCCGACCATCTCGCGCCACCGGCCCCGATAGGTCGAGCGGCCGTTCCAGTCGCGCCAGAACCGAGTCGTCTCCAGCTGCAGCTCGTCCATCTCCGCCAGCGGAATGCGCCGGGGTTCCGCGTCGCCGGTCTCGAGCATCACACCGGCCATCTCGCCGGCGTGCAGGCTGCCGGTGATGCGGATGCCGTCGCCGTCCAGCTCCACCTGACCCGCGCGCTCGGCGCCGTGCAGCACCGGATCGCCGACGCGATGCAGGGTCAGCGACAGTGTGTCGGAGACGACCTTCGCCCCCGCACCGTCCGACGGCACGATGCGGTGCGATGCCCGGCCGTAGTCGAAGCGGGGCTTGACCTCGGCGATGAACGACATCGTCCCCCGCACCACCCGGAGCATTCGGACGATCCGGTGCCGGTCGGTCGCCTCGCCCGGCTCGACGGGCATGAAGTCGACGAGTTCGCCGACGCCCTCCTCGGTCATGAACCGGGTGATCAGGATCGCCGTGTCGGGCAGGTACAGCTGTCGTGACACGTAGTCGTCGGTCGCGGGACGAACGCGGCAGTACCCGCCGTGCTCGGCGTCGAGCAGGGATGCGAAGACGCTGGGCGAGTCGAAGCGCGGCGCGCAGAACCAGTCGAGCGTGCCGTCGGTGTCGATCAGCGCAGCGGTCTGCAGATCGCCGATCAGTCCGTGATCCGCGATGTTCGGGTAGCCCTCGGCCATGTGCGTCCCCCATCCCCGGATTCATCGTGGCATGTCCGGCCCGCGTTGTCAGGCTTCGCCGCGGGGCGGATGCTGCGCCTCGGCGGAACCGGTCAGCGCAGCGCCGTCCGGCTGGTCGCGGTCGCCTCGAGTGCGACGCCGTCGGGCACGAAGAGCGCCACGATCGGCGGCAGCCAGGTGTCGGCGACCGTCACGCGGGCCGATATGCCGTCCGGGGTGCCGGCGTCGACGACGACGGCACCGCCGCCGACATCGCCGATCAGCGCGTCGGCCTGAGCGCGGACACCGTCGCTGGTGAGCTCGGCGCGCGGCTCGCCGCTCTCGACGACGAGGGTGAAGCCGTCCGCACCGGCCAGGGCGGCGGCATCCGCGAGCGCGTCGAGCCGCTTCTGCGCGAGGTAGAGGCTCGTCGCATCGACGCACACGAGGATCACCGCGATGGCGAGCACCGCATAGCCCAGCGTCAGGATCAGGATGCTGCCCTCGTCGTCGCCGGCGGCGGACCTGTTCAGACGTCGAAGCCGATCGCGCACGCTCACTCCGGCTCCCAGAAGCGCGAGATCTTCTGCACGGCCGACGCCTCCACCGGGATGCTCGCGACCCTCTCCAATCCGAGCACCGGCGGCACGAGCGGGAGGGCGACCCTCGTCTGGACGGTCACGATGATCGTCGAGCCGGCCTCCGGGCACGATCGGCCGGCCGGCCGGCAGTCCAGGTGGCGGCGATGAAGTGGCTGGCCGACTCTGACGGGGCCGGGATGGAGCAGGCTCGGATGCTCGCAGGCATCATCGATGCAGCGCACGCGGCAGGCGAGGTTTCGCGGGAGTTGCGCGCACACGGGGCGTTGACTCGCATCCTGGATGAGTTGGGTGGCACTCCGCGGGTGCGGCTGCAGCTGGAGCTGCGGTCACGCCGGTTCGACGTGGAGCGGCCGTCCACCGGCGCCCAAGCAGGATCAAACGTGGTTCGATTCCCCAGACCGCAGAAGCGCCGCCGCTGACCAGTGACCTGGCATCGTAGGCTCGGCGGCATGAGCCTGGACCCGTTTGACGATGCGCAGCAGCCGCGATGTCCCCGGTGCGGTGTGCTCATGCGAGACGTGCCCGGAGGCTGGGAGTGCCCGTCATGTGGTCACTCCGACTTTCCTGCCCTCGACGGAACACCTCCGCCGGCATTCGACGGGCCGAGCATCAACGGAGGGTAACGAGATCTAATCGACCTGCTCCGAGGCCGCGCTGTCGTCGTTGTCTTCGTCCGGAAACCGCCGCCGATCTCGTGGCATGTGAGTGTCGAGCCGCCACGGAAGGTGGAGCCGGACAGACATTTCCTTCAGGCGCAGTACTTCCTCCTCGTCCGCCTCGAGCCTCGCGTGCAGCCAAGCGACGAGCATACAAAAACCGCACAGTGCGTACAGCAAGTGATCCTGCTCCATCGACTCAGGATTCGTTCGCAGCCGAACAACGCCCTGGTCCTCCGTCACGAAATCGAGAGCAGCCTGATGCGTCACGTGGCCGACCTGAGACAACACGCGATAACTAGCGGCGAGGAATTTGATCGAGTCGAGCTCCGTCATCATGGCGTCCTTGCCGGAGAACTTCGGGAGCGCAGCACCAGGAGGTACGAGTCCTCTGAGGTGCTGCTCGAGCGTGACCCACTCAGGATCCTTCGAGTAAGCCATCATGCTCTTTGCAACGTCGGCCTGGGCTATCGCGAGGCTCACATGAAGCCGATCAATCCCACCCGGCGTCAGATATGCCCACTGCGCGATCACGGCGTGTTCAAGCGCGGCCCTGACAAGCACACTGCCCTCACTTAAGAAGCCGTCGCGCTCGAGGCGAAGATATGCCTGGGTCAATCGTCGGACTCGTTGGATGAGCCCAAAGAGCATCAAGAATTCGCGCTGATTCTCAGGGGGCACGGTGATGCCGTCCGGGTGTTTCGGATCCTGGATGAACCGCAGCAGGAACGCACGCATGTCAATGTCGCTCGGCAAGGAGGGGTCTCTGCTCACGAAACCACCATCGCACGATCGCATCGTGAGTCGAGAGGCCGCGCTGATTGAGTGTCGGCGGTGCCGAGGTAGCCTGATGTCCTGCACTCGGCCGGAGATTGGTTTCCCGCCACGTGACGAAGAATCGCCGCGACGAAGCTCACTTTGACGCGCTCAACGATCAGCGCATCCTGCAGGCGACCGCGCAGCTCGCGCCATGCACACTCCCGTTGCAGGCGTACGGGCCGGAGCCGATCACGTGGGCGAAGGGTCGCCCGCCAGAAGTGTGGGTGTGGATCACCTGGGGAGATGCGCCGGCATCGAAGATCCCCGCGGTCGCGGCTGGGTGGAACGACCGGGTAGTGATCGTGGAGTGGGAAGCGCAGGGCGGGCGGCGCAGCGTCGTCGTGTGGCGCAACGCCGTAACCGTGCGGAGCAACTAGCCGCCGATAGAGTGCGGCCATGATGCTGTCGATGAGTCCTGAAACTGCCAGCCTGTTGCTGCAAGTTGCGGCCACACTGTTCATTGCGCAGATTGTCGCGTATGTGTCCCTCAATTGGACGTCCGATCGGTGGCTGCTCGCCGGCTCGCTCACCGTAAGCGTGCTTTCGTTTGCGGTGCTTGCGGCTTTGTCGGTCACGGTCATCGAGGAGGGAGGCACCGATGATGCCATATTGGCGTACTTGTCGTTCGCATCGTTCGCCGTAAACGCGGTGATCTTGTTCTATGTTCAGATTTTTGAGCGCCCGAAGACAGATGGCAGACTGCCTCAGCATGTCGCGGTGAAGCGGTCGGACTAGCCGTTTTGCAGGTCGGAGAGCCACGCACGCAGATCTGAAACGACCACCTCGCGGGACGCGTGAGTCGCTTCGGCTACCAGGTCGACCAGGCGTCCCATTGCGAGGAGCGTCCCGCCGACTATGTGGTCGATTGTCACGGTTACGTCGCCCTCGTCGTTACTCGTCACCGTGTAGGCGCCCTCAATCTCGGAGAGTCCCTGCAGTGCGAGGTTGATCGGGTCAGCCTGGATCGGCTGACCAGGTTCCGGCGCGATCAGGGCGTCGAGTAGCACGTTCGCCGCGGCGTAACCAGGGGCTGTGTCGGGGTTCATACCCGCCACCGTATCCTCCCCGCGTATCAGGACTGTGGGCTTCCCGCTCCTCATAAACATGGCTACCTGTCCGATAGATGGCCCTCCTGCATGGGGCCTATAGTGAGCGCTATGGACGGCGCTGACGACGCCACAGATGACGTGCGCAGGATTGTCCTGCCCAACAACCACGCATACTACGAGGACACCCTCGAGGTGATCCTTGCGGAAGCCGTCCGCTCACGCGGAGTCGTCGGCGGGGTCATGGAAGGCATGCGGCAACGGGCAACACTGCTTGCAGGAACGGCCTCTATCGCCGCATCTATTTCGGCGGATCCAAAAACCCATTGACTGTCATCCCGGTCGCGCTGTTCGCAATCGCAGCCCTGGCAGGAATTGCGGTGTTCTGGCCCACGGTCGGGGTCGCCGTGAACCCTACGGGAGTGTTTGACCAGCTGGTCGATATGGAGCGCCCACAGGCCACCTACGCCCTGGCGAGAGTCATCAACAATGAGACGGCAGCGGTACGGCGCACGATCGCTCTGCAAAAGCGGTTCGTGTTAATCGGGCTGACGGCGCTCGCCGTGGGCATCATCGGCACCGCGATTGTCTGAAAGGAGGATCAACCATGGCAAAGGACCTTTCACCGCCGACCGGGCAACAGATGCGGGGAATGGAGAATATCCAGCAGCAGGATCACGAGGAACTACAACCAGTACAACAACTACAGCTGCAGGAGCAGGAGCAGGAGCAGGAGCAGGAGCAGCAGCAGTAGCGCGAACGCGGGCACGACCCGGGCGGCGCCCCGGCCGAGGGCGGGTAGGGCTCGGTATCACAACGGGAGTCAGAGAGGAGGAATCGTCATGACAAGGGACCTCAATCCCCCGTCGCAGCAACAGCAGCAGCAGATGGAGCAGGAGGAGCAGCAGCAGGTGCAGCAGCAGCAGCAGCAGCAGGAGCAGCAATGGGAGTAGATCGAATACCAGAGTCGCGATGATCGGAGGTTCACACGACCCGATTCCCAAAGAGATTCTTATTCAAACTTGACTGGGACGAGCATGTAGATCTCCTTGCGCCCCGCACGCTCGATGAGACCGCGCTTGGCGTCCTCTCGGGTGTCCAGCGCCTGCGAGTGCAGCACGTGTGCGAGCGGCGCGCCACGGTCGATCGCAGCGACGAGCTGATCGACGCTGCGCGAGAACGCGGGGATCTCGAGGCGGGCGCTCAGGCGCGTGAGCGCGTCCGACAGCGATGATCCGGTGCCGACCGCGAGGACCACACCGCGCAGCTCGGCGGTCAGCTCCCCTGCACCGACCTCGCTGACACGACGCAGCGAGTCGAGGATCCCCTCGCCCGCCGACAGGCACAGCGCGAGGAACTCCAGCACCGTCGGCAGCTCCTCCTGGATCCGGCCGACTCGCGCACGCGCGGCCTGGGTGAGCCGGGCGTCGTACGCGACGGCTGCGATCACGGCGGCGAGCGGCGGCAGGAGCACCGCGGCGCCCGAGGCGCGGCCCAGCAGGACGAGCGCGACGACACCCGCGCCTCCGATCGCGACGCCGGCGATCGCCCATCCGAGCTGGCGCCCGCGGAAAGCGGCCGCATCCATCTGCCATCCCGCCTGATGAAGCCGCCGATCGATCGATGCCGACCCGCCGAGCATGTTCGCGACACGTGCCTGCACCGACGCCCAGATCGCACGGACATCCGCGTCGGGCACCCCGAACCTCGGCGAGACGCCCTGAGGATCGGTGACATCGCGGATGTACGGGGCGATGCGTCGGGCGAGCGTCGGCGCGCCCCATCGCGGGGTCAGCGAGACGAGGAGGCACACGCCGACGCCCAGGGCGCCGCCGAGGACGACGGCCAGCGCGATGTCCGTGGCCGACACCGGCATCATCCGAACCACCGCCTCGGCTCGGGAAGCCTGCCGATCCGGAGCATCACGCGGTAGGCGACGAACGAGACCGCCGCTCCTGCGAGGATGAGCGCGACCCCCTCCGGACTGCCGTAGGCGCGCGCGCCCTCCGGCCGCATCGCGAGCAGGGCGAGGATCACCCACGGGGCGGCGACTCCGAGCACCGCGGCACCGCGGATCCACGACTGTCGCGCCTCGACCTCCGCGCGCAGCGCCGCGTCGGCGCGCACCGAGGCGGCGAGCGCGCGAAGGATCGGGGTCAGTTCGGTCCCGCCGACTTGGCGGGCCATGCGAAGCGTCTCGACGATGCGATCACCGACCGGGTCGGCCAGAGCGACTTTCAGCCGCTGGGCACTGGAGTCGAAGTGGCCGGATGCCGCGACATCTCGCGCGAAGGCGGCGAACGGTGCGCGAAGGGGTGCGGGTGCCGAATCGGCCAGGCTCGAGACGGCGTCGGGGAGCGACATGCCGGCACGGACGGACGCGATCAGGAGATCGCACACGTCGGGCCACAGCGCGCGACGCGAACGGACGAGCCGCGAGCCACGAGAGCGCAGCCACGCGAAGGGGGCGATGGCTCCGACGATCGCCGCCAGCAGCGCGAGGACGGCGACCTGCGTCAGCAGCCACGCCGCGGCGGCGAGGACCGCCGCAGCACACCCGGCTGCGAGCACGACGCCTGCGGATGGGACCCGGCTGAGGCCGGCCGACTCGAGCAGGCGCGCGACGCGCCCGGATGCCGCTGCAGCCGGCCTCCGGCCGCGGGCCGGCCAGACCCATGGCGAAATCGTCAGCAGGATGCCAGCTGCCAGGACGGCGCCCCAGACGAAGGTCACGCGGCATCCGCCCGATAGACGGTGCGAGCCAGGACGGTGCCGTCGGCGACGCCGGTCGGCTCGACGATCTCGACGACTCGGCGGCGGCCCGAAGCATCCCGCTCGCAGTGCGCGACGAGATCGACCGAGGCGGCGACCGCCGGCAGGACGAATCCGGAATCGATGTTGCGGCCGGCCAGGAGGGGCAGGGCGGCCAGCTTGGCGAGCGCCTCCCGGGCGGAATTCGCATGGATCGTTGCCGCCCCGGGGACCCCGGTGTTCAGCGCGAGGAGAAGATCGAGCGCTTCGGCGTCGCGAACCTCGCCCACGATCAGCCGGTCGGGTCGCATGCGCAAGGCCTCCTTGACCAGCCTCCGCAGCGTGACCTCGCCGGTCCCCTCCAGGCTCGGCTGCCGGCCCTGCAGCGCGACGATGTCCGCGGCATCGGCGGCGAGCTCGAACGTCTCCTCGACGGTGACGATCCGGTGGTCGGGCGGGCACGCCGCGATCAGGGCGCCCAGGAGCGTCGTCTTTCCCACATGTCGCTAATATCCCCCTATGCAGACAGCACGCGCGGCGGCAATTTACGCTCGGATCTCTCAGGACGCATCAGGCGAGGAACTTGGCGTTACGCGGCAGCTCGAGGACTGTCGCAAGCTTGCGAAGAGTCGCGGGTGGGAAGTAGCAGCTGAGTACGTGGACAATGACCTGTCGGCGTACACGGGCAAGCCGCGTCCGAACTACGAGCGGATGCTCGTCGATATCGAGGCGGGCCGGGTCGATGCCGTCATCAGTTACCACCAGGACCGGCTCACGCGCCGCCCCATCGAGTTCGAGCAGTTCGTAGAGCTGTGTCAGCGAGCTGGCCTGGATCGCTTCGCGACTGTGACGTCTGACATTTCGTTTGGGAACGACGATGGGATGTTTACGGCGCGCATCCTGGCCGCCGTAGCCGCGAACGAATCAGCGCGTAAGGCAAAGCGCGTGAAGCGCAGCATTCAGCAGAAGGCGGAGCGGGGACTACCCAACGGCGGCGCGGTACGCCCCTTCGGCTACGAGGCGGACCGGATAACCGTTCGAGAGCCCGAGGCCGAACTGATCCGGCAGACGGTGGCGAGATTCCTTGCCCGCGAATCTATGTCGTCGATCGTCCAGTGGTTCCGCAGCCAGGACGTGCCGACGGTGAACGGTGGCGAGTGGAGAACTGTCACCATCCGGCAGATCATCACCAACCCGAGGATCGCAGGGTGGCGTGTCCTCAACGGCGAGATCGTGGCAGAGGCGATCTGGCCCGCCGTCATCGACAAGGCCACCTTCGAGCGAGTCCAGGCCGAAGACGCCAGGCGGAAGGCCACCGGCTGGCGGCCTGCCCGCCGCCACGCGCTGTCGGGCATGCTGAGGTGCGGGAAGTGCGGAGCCAAGTTGTTCAGCACTTCGCGTGAACAGCGACGCCTATACCGATGCATGAAAGGACTCGACCACGGCGCAGGCTGCGGAGGAATCACGATCAGCGCGGCCCCCGTCGAGGAATGGATCACCGAAGCCGTGTTGCACCGCCTCGATGCCCCCGCCATGCACGCGGCCATGGCGGGAGAGCCCAATGACGATGTACTGCACACCGCTCTGAACGACGATCAGAAGCGACTTACCGCACGATCCGAGGAGCTCGCCCAGGACTGGGCAAGTGGCGAGATATCCCGCGCCGAATGGAAAGCTGCGCGCGAACCCCTGCACCGCCAAATCGCCGACATTGAGCGACAGCTCGCCGCCCTTGCCAGCAGCCGACGACTGGACGGGCTCGCGGGACAAGGAGAAGCCCTCCGCGCGCAATGGGCAGGCTTGAACCTGTCCCGTCAGTCCGCGATCATTTCGGCCGTACTCGACTACGCGACAATCATGCCGAGCCCGCCGAGCAAGTTTGTCAATCCCGACCGAATCGTAGCGACCTGGCGCGTCTGACACAGGCCCGTCGCGTGTGGAAAACTGTCGCCATGAGCGAATGGGACTTCCTGCACGGCCTGACCGGTCAGGAACTGGAGGACGCCATGTCCACGGGCGCGACCGCGGAAGAGTGGGCCTGGATCGAGGCGCGAGAGTCCGAAGAAGAGACCGAAGGCGAACCGCGGCGCAATCCTAAGCACTGAGCGGAAGCGCCATTGGTAGACGATCGGTCGGACTGCCGCCCTCCGCGCTACGCGCTCCGGTTGCCCTCGGCATCGTGACCCGGTTCGTGCATCACTGCGCGTGAGCCGCTGGGTCAGGCGCGCGCGCGCCGCACGCGGCACCGCTTCGCGCCTGACCCCGCACGGTTCAGGCCCATTCGTACACCGACCACGGTGGCGCGATCGTCGATCGCACCGCGACAAGCGCATAGGTCGACAGTTCTGGGGCGAATGCGAGGAACGCATCGAGAGCATCCTCAGCGGTGTGGACGAGGCCGGTTACCCCGCCGAGCGCTTCGCTGGGACGACCGAATCCGTCCCGAAGGTAGATCTCCCAGTCCGGAACTGGTTCGCCGTCCGGATGCGTGTGGTTCAGGCACATCATTTATTCTCCTTCCGCGGCGCGGACAAGTCCCGCGCGATCAGCTCGCGCCGCGACCGCGCCGCAAGGTCTTCTAACGGCGCCGGGCGGCCCGGCTGACCGACCCCGAGCAGCGCCCGCACCCGATCAATCGCGGTGGGGTCCGACACGAACTCAGGCACACCCTGCTTCGCACAAGACGCCGCCACCCACGCAGCGATTGCGGCCCGATCCACAGCCACGGTCAACGCCCCCACTGCGCCCAGATGACCGGCGGGCCTTGCCAGTCCTCGGCATCGCGCGACGACCACACCGTTTCAGGCCACTCCCCCAGCGCGTCAGAGGCCAGGGCCAGCACTTCCTCACGACTCGCACCAGAGAACCGCACCCGCGCAGGCTGGAATCCCTGCGCTACGTCATAGCGGTGCAACGCTAGATCCCGCTCGACCGAAGAGTCCGCGAACGACTTCGCAACGTACTTGGCGAGATACCCCGCCGCACGGCGCGCCTCAGACAACCTGGTCGACCCAACGGGAAGGTCACCCAGCAGCTTGATGTGCACGAACCCATGGGGCCAGGCGGCCTCGATTACCGCACGCCTGACGTACCGACCGACTGCGAAGTGAGCATGGAGCCCATGGCCGGACTTGTGCCACTCCGGCACCCACGCATACGGAAACGGTTTTCCACCCAGACCGGCGCGCAAATCGCGGAAGAACGAGCCAATATGCTCGCGTACTAGCGCGGGATCATGGTTGCCATCACCCCGGTACGTCAGTGTGCCCAGCCGATTCAGACCGTTCGCGGCGCAGTAACGACGAAGAGCAGTTCGGGCACGACGACCCGCCTCTACGGCAGCTCGATCCGGATCCGCCGCCTCACCTCGCGGGACATACTCCGACTTCCGACGTAGCGAGGCCTGGAATGATCCGCCGCCCTCGCCAGCAGCGGACACAAGGGTAAACGTCCACCCCGCATCGGGACGCGCCAAACGATGCGTTGACAGAGAAGGGGCAGAAGCCACCGGGACACCTCATGCAGACAGACGGACAGAATCCGAACGGCTGAGGCTGATGCTGTCTTTGTCTTTGAGGTGACCCACTCGTCGGTGGGTAGCAGGCGCCGTAGCTGAGGAGTGTTTTTAGGGTGAGTTGCCGTTCACGTATGTTTTTACCACAGAACTACACGGCTGTCATTCGCTCGTGCCGCCCCCTGCTGCGCCACGACGCCGCACAGCGTTTGCCAACCACGAGGGCTGTCCAGTCTCCGAGTTACGTTGCATATTCAAGTGAAGAGGGCGCTACGCGCCCGCTATGGTCGGGAATCATGCAGACGCAACAACAAGGGGGGCAGTCTTGCTGACCGCATTCGTCGATGGATTGATGCCCGGTATTCGCAGTCTCCGTCCGCCCGTTTTCGCTGGCATTCTTTGGGCGCTGGTTGTGTGGCTGGTAATCGCTGACGAACTGCCTCCTCCGAAAGACGCCACGGGGTGGATCGCACAGGTTTACGCCGTGATGGGTTGGATCGGCACTGCCGGCTTGGCGGTTGTGGTCGGCGTTGCCGTCTTTCTGATCGGAGTCGCGGCACTCGCGCTGACAGACCCGCTTGCAACGTTAGTTGGTCGACTGGGTAGAGAGTTCACTGCCGTCGTTCAGTGGCAGCGATACGCGCGTGCGCGGCGCAGAGACTTCGGGCGGGTCCGCGCCGAGGCTTTGGGGACGATCGAAAGCCTCAAGGACCAGAACACCGCGGCGGCCGAGCGGCGGCGGGCGTCGGCACAGGCAGAAATATCGCAAGTTGAAGAGGGAGAACGCTACTTCGGGCGACGCGCAAACCCTCGACGCCTCTACACACCTCGTACGAAGAAGGCCCGTCACGCGCTCGGCGAACCGCCGCTCGTCCCCTTTGAGTCTGAGTCCTCTGTCATCACCGAACTCATTACCGATGCCCTGTTCGATGCCATGCACGCCGACGGCAAGTCTCCCGACGATTTCTCCTATATCGACGAAAGCGGAGACACGAGCATTGCGGAACGACTGAACAAGGAACTCGGGTCGGATCCACTCGAGGTGGTTAGAGGGCTGGATGAGGGGCTGTATAGCGATCTCGACCGCGAGCGTGGCGAACGGCTAGTTCGGCTCGCTGTCTCATTCCCCCTAATTGCGCTCGGGCTATACGTCGCGATCACGATTACGCCATGGCTTGGCATCGTCGTGGCCGCTGCAGGGGTAGTACTGCTCGTGCGTTACTCCACCGTCCAGTCTGGAGAACGAGACCGGATCCTCAATCTCCTAGTTCTGAATAGCAAGTTCACAGCGGCGATGAAGGCGGCATCCCGGGAAGGCCAACTCCGATATTTCAGTGCCCGACGCGAGTACGACCGACGGGAAAAGCGCCGAGCGAAGGAAGAGGAAGAACAGCGGGCCGAAGCCGCGGCGAAACGGGCTCGGCAGGCGATGGAGGCGAGCTAGGGCGGGTGTTTCGCACTTGTCGGGTTCAGCAACCTCTCGACTACGCTCACTCACGTGGCCGAACGTCGTGAGCAAGTCTTCGTAAGCTCCACCTACCTCGACCTTGCGCATGAGCGACAGGCGGTTATCCAGGCCCTGCTCATTGCAGGATGCATACCGGCGGGTATGGAGCTTTTCGTCGCCGGGAACGAGGACAAATGGCGCCTGATTCAGAGAGTCATCTCCGAGTGCGATTACTACGTCTTGGTCATCGGTGGCAAATACGGATCCATTGATCCTGCGACGGACTTGAGCTACACCGAGATGGAATACGAGTTCGCTGAGTCCATCGGTAAGCCGATCATGGCTTTCTTGCACGGGGAACCGGGCCAGCTCAAAGGCGATCAGATCGAGCTCGAGCCGGGCAAGCGAAGGAAGCTGGACGCTTTCCGCAGGAAGGTCGAGGCGGGCCGAGTAGTCCGCTACTGGACGAATGCAGCCGAGTTGCCAGGGCATGTGGCTCTCTCGCTGATGGAAGCTCGGGAGCAGTTTCCGGCGGAGGGGTGGGTCCGCGCTAGTCAGGCATTGACGCCCGAGCAGAAGACAGAGATCGCCGAGCTGCGCGCGCTGGTCGCCGAACTGTCGCATGCGGCGGATTCGCGATCGTCCAAGAGCTTCGATGACGCTTCGGATCTCGCGCAGGGCGAAGACATGTATAGCGCCGAGGTCAAGGTGAGCGGCTACAAGAAACAAGATCTGAATGCCGACGGCAGTGTTAGTTGGGACACGACCTCCTACACCTGGACCATGCACATACCGGTCACGTGGAACGAGATTCTTCAAGCCGTAGGGCCGACCCTGTTGCACGAGGCTAGCGAGCCAGAACTGACCCGGTTCTTCGAGACCTGGCTGCAACAAAAGTGGCGAGAGAATCGCGATCTACATCCAAAGGCGATGGCGAAGGCCAAGGGAGCGATACACGTATCGGGGAGCGTGGTGGAGGACGTACTCGTTCAGTTCTTCGCGCTGGACGTGATTTCCCGAGGCGTGAAAAAGCGGACGGTTAGTGACAAGGGCAAGTACTGGGCACTCACCAGCCGTGGTGAAGACCAAATGATGAAGCTTCGCGCCATCAGGCACAGTTGACCGTCGTTGCGTGCTTGCGGCCGAGCAGGGTCGAGTATGTGGCCCTGGTATGTGTGACCCTGTGCGCCCTTTAGGTACCTGACTGTGACCGACGCGCGAGATGCGCTTACGCGGCGGAGGAACCTTCGCCCGGGCCTGACTGATACCCCGTGACGGCGTGCGTCGCTGGCATGGTAGCGATCGTGGCTACGCCCCAGTTCGCGGGCGGGACCTCGAGCTCATCGACGGAGACCTCGCCGCGAAGCCACCGAAACAGCAGATCAACGTGATCATCCAGCAACCTACGCCGATCGGATGTTGTCGAGTTGATCACCACATCAGCGATGCGATTGGTAAGCCATCCGGCACGTTCTTCCCCCGGGCGCAATGTCGCCACCAGACCCGTCCGCGCCACGGAAACCGCCCAGCGCTTCGACTCGGAGGTCGGATCCTGCACGGCCGCCACAACCGCCTCGACTAACTTCTCCGCACTGGCGAAACGCCGCGCCTCGCTCGCCTCCTCCCGGGCAGCCTTGCGGGCAGCATCATCGCGACGAGCCGAAGCCCAGTTCCCTAACCAAGCGGCGGTTAGCGTTGTGACAGCGGTGATAAGCGCCACCCAGACAACTTCCATGTCGGTCACGATACGCGAACTAGAGTCCTCCACTCGGGAACCAGCCGCCCCGCTTTGGGGGTTCCTGACCTGTCCTTGCGACGCCCAGGGGATGTTTTCCAGACTTGTAGCGTTGCCGGCATGGGTCGCCCCGGACACGAGGATGCTGTCCCCTGTGGTCATCGCCCGGTGGAGCAGCTCCGCTGCCGCCGGCTCGACGGATCCGCCGGCGACGAGGCGATCAAGGTCGCGATACGCGGGCAGGAACTTGCGGACGTTGACCGACAGTGGCGGCGCGTGATGTCGGGGATCACGACATGCAGGCGGCTGCCGTCGGGAAGGGAGGCGTCGACGAAGGGCTGACTCAGATCCACCCGTCGGCCCGTCGAGTGCAGCATCCGCTCGACGAGATCGCGCACCGCCGCATCGGACAGTGCGAGCGGTACACGCTCGGCGACACCCGCGCGGCCGATGAAGATCCGATCGGGCGCATTGATCCACAGCTCTTCGACGGTCGGGTCGTCGAGGTACGACTGCAGCGGACCGTAGCCGCCGACCGCCGCGAGCACCTCGCGGACGCACGCTGACTCGTCATCCACCGGCGCGAGTCCGCGGGCGAGCGCGAAGTCGTTGTGTCGGCGCACCTCGATTTGGGCAATGCGGGTCGCGAGATCCGGGTCGCGCGTCGGATCGGTCTGCTCGGCGCGGAGTCTGTCGCGCACACGCTCGGCCACGACGGCGGTCGCGGTCCCGGCGGACGAGTACGCAAGAGTCATCCGAGCATCCTCGCAAGGGCGCGTCGGTCGTCGGCGAAGTTATCCACAGGTGCGCGGCGGCGATCGGACGGGCAGGATGGATGCACAAGTGGAAGGAGCACCATGACGCGGTCGCAGAAGGAAGTCACGCCGGCGGGACGCCTGGTCGGCGGTGTCTTCGGTCTCGTGCAGGTCGCGCTGGCGTTCCTCGCCTACTGGGATCTGGCCCATCGGCCCCAGAAGCGGGTGCACGGCCCGAAGCCGGTGTGGATCCCGGTGATCCTGATCAACTGGATCGGGCCGCTGTCCTACTTCTACGTGCACCGCACCCGCTGAGGCGACGGTGTGGCGCCTACGGCGCCGAGAGTCCGAGCACCGGGTAGAGGACCGCGAACCCTTCCGCCAGGCCGCCGTTGAGCGCGTCGACCACGTGGCCCGCGCCGGGGACCGTGTAGACGGTCACCGCCATCCCTGCGGCGATCGCCGCGCTCGAGACGGTCGCGGCTGCGGCGACGTATTCGGGGTCGTTCTCGCCGGCTGTGAACACCGCGGTGACACCCTCGTACTGCCCGGTGTTCGCGGCCAGGATGTTGACGGGCTTGGCGGCCTCGAACGCCGCATCGTCGCCGCCGTAGATCTGGGCGGTCACGTCGGCCGGATCCTCCGACCCCGGAAACTCCTCGCCCGAGATGTCGAGGATGTTCTTGAAGGTGCCCGGCTCCTGCGCTCCGTACTTGATCGCGCAGCCGCCGCCGTTGGAGTACCCGGCGATCACCCAGTACTTCGGGTCATTGATGATGTTGAGGTTGGCCTTCGCCCAGTTGACCACGTCGGTCTTGATGTAGGTCTCGGCGTTGCCGAACGCGGTCGAGTCCGCGCACGCGGGATCGCCGCCGTTGCCGATCTGGTCGGCGACCACGACGATCGGGGCGAGCCCCTTGTTCTGCTCGGCGAACTGATCGAGGACCGCCGCGATGTAACTCGGGTCCGGGTTGCCCGGGTATCCCATCATCAGGATGACCAGCGGCAGCGCCGGAGCGTCCTCGACCAGCGCCGCGGGCGGAAGGTAGATGCCCGCCGGGCGCGCGTCGAAGCCCGACACGGTCGCCGGGATCACCTGGGTTCCCTGCTGGCCAACGGCCGGCATCCCGGCGGGCGGCGTCCACGTCTGGTAGAGGGGTCCGGCGTTCGTCTGCGTGGGAGCGGGGGTCGGGATGACGATCGGATTGTCGGCTGCGATACCGAGGATGCTGCCGAGCGTCGGGTTCAGTCCGTAGAACGCGTTGATGCCGATCATCCCGGTGATCAGGAACCAGATGATCGCGAAGACCGCGACGATCTTGCGCCACACCGGGGTGCCCCACAGGCTGGCGACCGCAAGGCCGACGCCGGCCAGGGTCGCCCCCGCCCACAGCCCGACCTCGAGCGGAAGCGGACTGCCGAACGCGTTGAGCGCGTTCGCGATCAAGTACGCGGATACCCCGACGAACGCGCCGGCCGCGATGCCGATCACCGCGGTCAGCAGCCAGCGCGGCGTGATCGGCCGGATGAGCAGCACGAGCAGGAGTGCGATCGCGATCCCGTACGTGATCCACGGGACGGGTCCGGCGATGACCGGCAGCTGCCACAGCGCATCCATGCGATCTCCACTGACGAGGGTGTGAGTGACAACCTAGCGCCCGCGGTTCGTGCGCCACGCGCACCACGCTGCCCTGCAACGGGGGGTCAGCCCCACAGCCACCCCACAGTCGCCTCGGTAGACTGTGCACACCCGCGGGAGTGGTGAAACTGGCAGACACGCAGGATTTAGGTTCCTGTGCCTCCGGGCGTGTGGGTTCAAGTCCCACCTTCCGCACGCGAGTCCACTGCCGCTGTCAGAGACCGCAGCACCGCATCCACCAGACCGCCGACCGTGACGACCGACGGGAACTCCCTTGCACAACATCGCGCTCATCCCCTGGCTCGACCCCGAGACGATCATCGCCGCGGCGGGCCCCTGGGCACTGCTCGTGGTCTGCTTCATCGTCTTCGCCGAGACCGGCCTTCTGATCGGCTTCCTTCTGCCCGGCGACACGCTGCTGGTGATCTCGGGCCTGCTGACCAACACCAGCAACATCTTCGGCGTCAACATCTGGGTGGTCTCGCTGCTGATCGCCCTCGCCGCATTCATCGGCGGTGAAGTGGGCTATCTCATCGGCCACAAGGGCGGGCCTGCGGTCTTCGAGCGGAAGGAATCGGGTCTGTTCAGCGTCAAGAACGTCGAACGCACGAACGCGTTCTTCGAGCGCTTCGGCGGCCTGACGATCATCCTGGCGCGCTTCGTCCCGATCGTGCGCACCTTCGCACCCGTCGCGGCGGGCGTCGGCCACATGCCGTGGCGGCGCTACACGCTGTACAACTTCATCGGCGCCATGCTGTGGGGCTTCGGACTGGTGATGCTCGGCTACGTGATCGGGTTCATCCCCTGGGTCGCCGACCTCGTGACCGAGTACATCGACGTCATCCTGCTGATCGCCGTGGGCGGCACCGCGCTCGTGACCCTCTGGCACTACTTCAACGAGCGCCGCAAGGCCAAGAAGCTCGCCGCCTCCGGGGCGGATGTCGTCATCGACCATGACGAGGCCAGGCAGCTCGTGCTCGATCCCGAGGTCTTCGATCGCGGGCCGGAGCACGAGCACCACGACGGCGAGGCGCCGAAGGCCTGAGCCGTCAGGAGGCCTTCGCGGTCTTCTTCGCCGGTGCCTTCTTCGCGGCGGGCTTCTTCGCCGGGGCCTTCGCCGCGGCATCCGACTTCGCCGCCGGCTTCTTGGCCGCGGCCTTGGGCTCGGCATCCTTCGCGCCGCTCGACCCGCCCGCGCGCGCCGCGCGACTGCGCTCGACGCTCGCCCGTAGGGCCTCCATGAGGTCGATGACCTCACCGCCCTTGGCCTCCTCCTCGTGCTCGCCGAAGGTCTCTGACGTGTCGAGGGCATCGCCCTTCTCGAGCTTCGCCTCGATCAGCGTGCGCAGCTCGTCCTGATACTCGTCGGAGAACTCCGAGGGGTCGAAGTCCGCCGCGAAGCTCTCGACGAGGGATGCCGACATCTCGAGCTCCTTCGCCGAGATGCGCACCGGCTCGTCCAGTGCGGGGAACGTGGCTTCACGCACCTCGTCGGCCCAGAGCAGCGTCTGCAGGACGAGCACGTCGTCACGGACCCGGAGGGCCGCGAGCCTCGTCTTCTGTCGCAGCGAGAACCTCACGATCGCGGTGCGATCGGTCTGCTCGAGGGTCTTGCGCAGCAGCACGTACGCCTTCGGCGAGTTCGAGTCGGGCTCGAGGTAGTACGCGCGGTCCAGCGTGAGCAGGTCGACCTGATCGCTCGGCACGAACTCGACGACATCGATCTCGCGACTGCGCTCGGCGGGAAGGGAGTCGATGTCCTCCTTGGTGAGGACGACCGTGCGCTCGCCGTCGTCGTACGCCTTGTCGATGTCCGAGAACGGCACCACCTCGCCGTCGATCTCGCAGATCCGCTGGTAGCGGATGCGGCCGCCGTCCTTGTTATGCACCTGGTGAAGGGGCACGTCGTGGTCTTCGGTCGCCGAATACACCTTGACGGGCACGTTGACGAGTCCGAACGTCAACGAGCCCTTCCAGATCGCTCTCATCACACCAGTACACACCTGTCACACCCGTCGCGGCTAGTCATCCCGCATGATCCTGCGGTCTGCGAGCGCTCATCGGCCGTTCACACTGCGCGCGCCGAGCGGCCGTAGAGTCGGCGTGTGTCGACTCCGCCTGCGCTCGTGCGGCGACTCGGGCTGGGCGACGCGGTCTTCATCGGACTCGGCTCGATGATCGGCGCAGGGGTCTTCTCGGCCTTCGCACCTGCGGCCGCCGTCGCCGGAACGGGGCTGCTGATCGGCCTCGGGATTGCCGCCGTCGTGGCATTCTGCAACGCCACCGCCTCCGCGCAGCTCGCCGCCGCGCACCCGACGTCGGGCGGGACCTACGCATACGGTCGCGCCGAACTCGGCGACTGGTGGGGGTTCGTCGCAGGCTGGAGCTTCGTGATCGGCAAGCTCGCGAGCTGCGCGGCGATGGCCCTCACGTTCGCCGCCTACGCCGCTCCGCCGGGGTGGGAGCGACCGGTCGCGATCCTCGCCGTTGCCGCGCTGGTCACGGTCAACTGCTTCGGCGTCACCCGCACAGCGCAGCTGACCCGCGTGATCGTCGTCATCGTGCTGCTCTCCCTCGCGGTCGTCGTCGCGGCGGGCGCCGCCGCCGGGCCTCTGCCGGACTGGTGGAACGCATCGGACCTCGCGGAGGGCGGCGTGTACGGCATCCTGCAGTCGGGCGGCCTGCTGTTCTTCGCGTTCGCCGGCTATGCCCGCATCGCGACGATGGGCGAGGAGGTGCGCGACCCGCGCCGGACGATTCCCCGGGCGATCGTGGTGGCGCTCGGGATCGCGGTCGCGGTGTACGCGGTCGTCGCGGTGACCGTCCTCGCCGTGCTCGGCCCGGAGGCGACCGCCGCGTCCTCGGCGCCGCTCGCAGACGCGGCCGCCGCCTCCGGGTGGGCCTGGACTCAGCCTGTCGTGCGGATCGGCGCGGCCACGGCATCCCTCGGCGCGCTGCTCGCGCTCATCGCCGGGATCGGGCGCACGACCCTGGCGATGGCCCGCGAGGACGACCTGCCGCGCTTCCTCGCGGCGGTGCACCCGCGATGGCACGTGCCGCACCGGGCAGAGCTGGCGATCGGTGCGATCGTCATCGTCACCGTCGCCTTCGTCGACCTGCGCGGCGCGATCGGGTTCTCGTCGTTCGGCGTGCTGATCTACTACTTCATCGCGAACGCGGCGGCGCACCGCCAGACGGCGAGCGCGCGCCGCTACCCTCGCGCGCTGCAGGTGGTCGGCCTGATCGGGTGCACCGTGCTGGTGGTCACCCTGCCGATCATCGCGATCGTCGTCGGCGTCATCGTCGTGCTGGTGGGCGTGCTGTATCGGGCGGTGCGGCGTCGGCGTCTGCGCGCCCGGCCGCGATGACGGCAGGATGATGTCATGGCGGATGCCGAGGGCAGAGGTCGACCGACAGCCGGGGCCGCGAACGAGCAGCTCGTGAGCGTCGGCGGCCGCCGCCTGCGCATCACGAACCTCGACAAGGTGCTCTATCCGGAGACCGGCACGACCAAGGGCGAGGTGATCGACTACTACACACGCATCGGCCCGACGATGATCCCCCATGTCACCGGCCGCCCGGTGACGCGCAAGCGCTGGCCGAACGGGGTGGGCACGAGCGAGGATCCCGAACAGTCCTTCTTCGCCAAGGACCTCGAGCGCGGTGCGCCCGACTGGGTCCGTCGCCTCCCGATCCCGCACTCGGGCGGTCCGAAGGACTACCCGCTCATCAACGACGTACCGACGCTGGTGTACCTCGCTCAGGTGGCGAGCCTCGAGCTGCACGTGCCGCAGTGGCGCTTCACTCCGGACGGGGGGCGGGGGGATGCCGACCGGCTGGTGCTCGATCTCGACCCCGGTCCCGGAGCGGGGCTCGCGGAATGCGCCGAGGTCGCGCGGTGGGCGCGCGAGATCCTCGGCCACATGGGGCTGGATCCGTTCCCGGTCACGAGCGGCAGTAAGGGCGTCCAGCTCTACTCCGCGCTGCCGCCGGGGCAGAGCAGCGAGGCCGCGTCGGCGATCGCGCACGAGCTGGCCCGGGCGATCGAGGCGGATCACCCCGACATGGTCGTCAGCAGCATGAAGAAGGCGATCCGCGGCGGCCGCGTGCTGATCGACTGGAGCCAGAACAACGGCGCCAAGACCACGATCGCACCGTACTCGCTGCGCGGTCGTGCCCACCCGAACGTCGCTGCGCCGCGCACATGGGACGAGCTGGACGACCCCGCTCTCGCGCAGCTGTCGTTCGAAGAGGTGCTCGAGCGCGTGGAGACGATCGGCGACCCGCTGGCGGAGCTCGGGTTCCACGCCGGCGGCCGCGACGTCGACGAGGGGCCGCTCAGCACCTACATCTCCAAGCGCACCGCGGGCCGGACGCCCGAGCCGGTCCCCTCGAATCCGGCCGCAGAGGCGACGCCGGCGGGAGAGCTGCCGATCTTCGTGATCCAGGAGCATCACGCCACGGCCCTGCACTGGGACTTCCGCCTGGAGCGGGACGGGGTTCTGGTGAGCTGGGCGGTGCCGCGCGGCGTCCCGCCATCGTACAAACGCAACAACCTCGCGATCATGACCGAGGACCACCCGATGGACTACGCGACCTTCGAGGGCACGATCCCGTCGGGCGAGTACGGCGGCGGCAGCGTCACGATCTGGGACGACGGACGCTACGAGCTGGAGAAGTGGCGCGACGACGAGGTGATCGCGACCCTCGAAGGCAGGCCCGGCGGACCGCTCGGGCGCGTGCGGCTCGCGCTCATCCGCACCGAGGGCGAGGGCGAGAAGTCCACCTGGCTGCTGCACCGGATGAAGACCGACATCGACGGCCGGGTCCAGTCCGACGGCGACCCCGTGGAGCCATCGGCGCAGGCGGATGATCGCCGGATGCCGCGGCGCGAGCCGGTGTCCGGTGCACCGGCGGCGCCACGTGTCGCGTCGCAACCGCCGGCGAGCCCGGTACCGCTCGCGTGGCCGCCGCCCGCGGAGGCGCTGCGGCCCATGCTGTCGACCGGATCCACCCCGGAGCGCGCGACGCTCGCTGCGCGACAGTGGGGCGAGCCGGCCTGGGCCGAGGCGAAGTGGGACGGCATCCGCGCCATCGGCGTCTGGGACGGCACCCGCTTCCGGCTCGTCGCCCGCAGCGGCAACGACATCACCGCGAAGTACCCCGAGCTGACGGACGCGGATCTGGGCCTCGGCTCCGAGCCGGCGATCGTGGACGGCGAAGTCGTCGCGATCGACGAGCGCGGGCGGCCGAGCTTCCCTCTGCTGCAGAACAGGATGAACCTGCAGCGACCGGGCGAGATCGCGCGGGAGGTGAAGCGCACGCCGGTGCAGTACTACCTCTTCGACGTCCTGGGCGCCCATGGCCAGGACCTCACCGGGCAGCCCCTCCGCGTTCGGCGGGCGGTCCTCGAAGAGCTGGCGGCGGATGCCGTGGCTCCCGTCGTCGTGCCGCCGGTGTTCGACGACGTGGAGGGCGCGCTGCGGACCAGCCGGCAGCTCGACCTCGAGGGCGTCGTCGTGAAGGATCCGTCATCGACCTACCGGCGGGGCCTTCGCAGCGAGTCCTGGCTCAAGGTGAAGCTCACCCGCACGCAGGAGGTCGTGCTCGCCGGCATCCGCCCGGGCAACGGCGGGCGCGCCCAGACGTTCGGCTCGCTCCTGCTCGGCATCCCCGGACCGGACGGGCTGCAGTATGCCGGGCGGGTCGGCTCGGGCTTCAGCGACTCGACGCTGCTGAGCCTCATGCGCACGCTGGAGCCGCTGCACACCGATCGGAACCCGCTGGTGGGCGTGCCGCCGCTCGACACGCGCGGCGTGCAGTGGCTGCGACCCGAGGTCGTCGGCGAGGTGGAGTTCGGCGAGTTCACGCCCGGCGGCATCCTGCGGCACTCGCGCTGGCGCGGCCTGAGACCCGACAAATCCGCCGCCGATGTCGTCAGGGAGTCATAGCCCCTAGGCGTGCGCGTCGTGCTCGACGTGCCCGGCCGGCTCGAGCTGGAACGTCGAGTGCTCCACATCGAAGTGCTCGCTCAGGCACGACTGCAGCCGCTGCAGGATCGCGGCGGACTGCCCGTCCGCGAGCGCGGCATCGTCGACGACCACGTGCGCGGTGAAGACCGGCGCGCCGCGCGTGAGCTGCCAGACGTGCACGTCGTGGCAGTCCACGACTCCTGGCGTCGAGAGGATGTGATCCCTGATCTCGGTCACGTGCATGCCCTTGGGGGTCGACTCGCTCAGCACCGAGACCACTTCGCGCAGCAGCGAGATCGCCCGCGGGATGATCATGGCCGCGATGAGCAGCGAAGCGATCGCGTCGGCCTGCAGCCATCCGGTCGTGACGATCACGATCGCCGCCACGATCACGGCTGCCGAGCCGATCAGGTCGCCCATGACCTCCAGGTACGCCCCCCGCACGTTGATGCTGGTGCGCTGCGCCGCGCTCAGCAGCCACATCGCCACCGCATTCGCGATCAGGCCGATGATCGCGATGACGAGCATGAGTCCACCCGACACCTCGACGTCGGAGGGGTTGAGCAGCCGCTGGATCCCTTCGATCGCGACCCAGACCGACAGCGCGATCAGGATCACGCCGTTCACGAGGGCGCCGAAGACCTCGGCGCGCTGGAACCCGAACGTGCGGCGATCGTTCGCCGGACGGGCTGCGACGACGCTCGCGATCAGCGCGATCACCAGTGCCGCGGCATCCGTGAACATGTGCGCGGCATCCGCCAGCAGTGCCAGCGAACCCGACAGTGCCGCCCCGACGATCTGCACGACCATCACGACGGAGGTGATCGCGAGCGAGATCGCGAGCAGCCGGCGATTGCCGGTGCCGCGGATGCCGGGCGCGTGGTCGTGCATGTCTTCAGGCTACGACCGGGCACGCGGGCTTGGGGCGCGCCTCGCTAGTCGGGAATGAGAGCCGTTATCGCCTCGATCCGGGTCACAGCAGGAATGCGATGCCGGTCCCGGCCAGCCAGATCGACCATGCGATGTAGGCGATCGGGGTGAGGAAGCCGGCGAGCCTCCAGCCGCGCTCCTCGAAGCGTCCGACGAATTCGAACGAGCAGAGCGCGAGCACCGCGCCGACGACGATGCCGACGACTCCGATCCATCCGGGCACCGCAGTCGACTGGGTGATGGCGACACCGACCAGCACGGTCCACGCGCCGCTGAGCAGGTAGGCGAGGTGCTCCCCGACGGCGACCCCCAGATACCGGTTGAAGGACTGGAACACGATGTCGATCGCATCTCGCTGCGCCGGCGTGGTCTCCGGGTCCGCGTCCGCACGCGCGAGGAACGGCACCAGGAACGGCCAGCGGATGAGTCCCAGGAACTGCACCAGCGCGGCCAGGACGCCGACGACGAGCGCGGTCGACAGCAGGGCGGCATCCGCACCGCTCAGGCTCGCGGAGACGAGCGCCGCGAGCGGCGCGAGCAGCACCGCGGTCATCGCGAACGACCACCAGAGCAGGACGAGCGAGGAGCCGCCCGCGCGGAAGCGCTCGAGGATCTCGGCGGTGGGCCGGCGCAGGATGTCGGGGTAGGCGAAGCGCGCGGCGAGGGCGGCGAAGGCGACGTTGAAGGCGATCGGCAGGGCGATCAGCAGGATGCCGGTGACGATGTGCATGGCGCTCAGACGCTCGCCGCGTCGGTGACCGCGGAATCGGCGGCCGGGTGGTCGGCGACCCGTCGGGTCCGGGGTCCGAGGATGAGGCGGAGGGCGACGCCGGTGATCACCGTGGCGACCAGGGCACCGCTGGCTCCGAACACGATGTGGCCGCGATCGATGTCGACGATGACGAACGACGTGATGATCCAGCCCAGGGTCCAGCTGAGACCCACGAGCGCGGTCCACAGCGCGGCGACCGGGAGCCCGCGGCGCAGGAGCACGCCCTGCACGCCACCGAGCAGCAGGCCCGTGATCGCCCCCGCGGTGATCGCGGCTGCCGGGGTGGTGGGCGCGCCTGCGACGGCGACGGAGAGGGACATGCCCACCGACACCGCCGCCGACGATCCGACCAGCCACAGCCAGTTCACCGCTCGTCCGAGCGCGAGCCATTGGGCTCCCCCGATGACGGCGCCGGTGAGAAGTCCTCCGGCCGCGGCGACCAGCGGACTGCCGACCGAGCCGAACAGGAGCATCGCGGCGAGCCCGCTCAGCGGAAAGGCGAGGAACGTGGGGATCCAGCGGAGGAAGGACATGACGGCTCCTGTAGTGGCTCGAAAGAGTTTGTGTACGATGTACGTTACCTCATAGCGTACAGCGTACGCAAGCCGGTATTGCGAAGCGATCGACCGGGCGTGCCTCGGTCAGATCGCGGCGAGCAGCGGGGCGAGCGCGCGGAACGCGCGGGCGCGATGGGATGCCGCGTTCTTCTCGGCCGCGTCCCACTCCCCCACGGTGCGTTCGGAGTCGGCGGGCTGTCCGTCCGGCACGAAGATCGGGTCGTAGCCGAACCCGCCCCCGCCGGATGCCGCTGCAGCGAGCCGGCCGGGCCAGCGGCCCTCCACGACGTGCTCCTCCCCTTCGGGCAGAACCAGGGCGATCGTCGAGACGAAGGATGCGGTGCGATGCGGGTCGCGGACGTCGGAGAGCTGATCAAGGAGCAGCTGCAGATTGGCCGCGGCATCCTTCGCATGACCCGCCCAGTACGCGGAGAAGACGCCGGGGGCACCGCCGAGCACATCCACGCAGATGCCGGAGTCGTCGGCGAGAGCGGGCAGGCCCGTGTGCGCGGCTGCGGCACGGGCCTTGATGAGGGCGTTCTCGGCGAAGGTCACACCATCCTCGACCGGCTCCGGGCCGTCGTACCCGACGACCTCGAGATCGGGCCGGGTGGCTGCGACGATCGCGCCGAACTCCTCCACCTTGTGCGGGTTGTGGGTCGCCAGCACGATTCGGCGCGGGCGGGCCGCCGGGCCCGTGGCCGCCATCACTCCGCCGCGAGCGCCGCCGCCTGGAGGTCGCGGAGATCCGCGCATCCGGCGACGCCGAGCTCGAGCAGTGCGTCCAGCTCGCGCTTGTCGAAGGGCGCTCCCTCGGCGGTGCCCTGGACCTCGACGAAGAGCCCGCGACCCGTCACGACGATGTTCATGTCGGTCTCGGCGCGCACGTCCTCGACGTAAGCGAGGTCGAGCATCGGCTCGCCGTCGATGATCCCGACCGACACGGCGGCGACGGAGTCGATCAGCGGCGTGGCCTTCTGCCCGATGAACTTCTTGGCGCGGCCCCACTCGATCGCATCGGCGAGGGCGACGTACGCGCCGGTGATGGCCGCGGTGCGCGTGCCGCCGTCTGCCTGCAGCACGTCGCAGTCGATCACGATCGTGTTCTCGCCGAGCGCCTTGGTGTCCACGACCGCGCGCAGCGCGCGCCCCACCAGGCGCGAGATCTCGTGGGTGCGGCCGCCGATCCTGCCCTTGACGCTCTCGCGGTCGTTGCGACTGTTCGTCGCCCGCGGCAGCATCGCATACTCCGCCGTGACCCAGCCCTTGCCCTTGCCGGTGAGCCACCGCGGCACGCCGTTCGTGAACGATGCGGTGCACAGCACCTTGGTCCCGCCGAACGAGATGAGGGCGGAGCCCTCCGCGTGGCTGCTCCAGCCACGCTCGATCGTGATCGGCCGCAGCTGGTCGACAGCGCGGCCGTCTGCACGGATGATGTCGCTCATTCGATCTGTCTCTCTCATTCTGTCGATGTCCCACTTTCGCATCGTGCGCACGGCGTGTCGCCTGCACGATCGGGACACGGATGCCGAGGCGAGCGCCTCAGCGAAGCGTGGGCAGGTCGATCGCCCCGGTCTGCACGAGCTGCACCTCGGTGACCTCGCGGCCCATCAGCCGGTGGGCGAGCCTGAGGAAGTCGTCGGCCGAGGCACCTGTCGCCTCGTAGATGTGGCGGGGTGCGGCACCCGGTCCGGCGAGCAGGTCTCGGCTCACCAGCTGACGGTAGACGTCCTTCGCGGTCTCGGTGTCGCTCGAGACGAGCGACACCTCCGATCCCATGACGTAGCTGATGGCGCCCTCGAGGAACGGATAGTGCGTGCACCCGAGCACGAGCGTGTCGACTCCGGCGTGGCGCAGCGACGCGAGGTACTGCTCGGCGACCGCGAGGACTTCGGGCGAGTCGGTGACGCCTGCCTCGACGAACTCGACGAATCGCGGGCACGCCTCGGCGAAGACCGTGAGCTTCTCGTTCACCTCGAGCATGTCCTGGTACGCGCCCGAGCCGATCGTTCCGGCCGTGCCGATGACGCCGATCCGTCCGTTGCGGGTGGTCGACATCGCGGTGCGGACCGCCGGGCCGATCACTTCGACGACCGGGACGTCGTAGCGCTCGCGCGCATCGCGCAGCATCGCGGCCGATGCGGTGTTGCACGCGATCACGAGCATCTTCACGCCCTGATCGACGAGGGTGTCGAGGATCTCGAGCGAGTACCGGCGCACATCGGCGATGGGCTTCGGGCCGTAGGGCGAGCGCGCGGTGTCGCCGATGTAGAGCAGCGACTCACGCGGCAGCTGAGCGGAGATCGCCCGGGCGACGGTGAGCCCGCCGACCCCGGAGTCGAAGATGCCGATCGGCGCGTCATTCACGATGGACCAGCCTACCTGGGCCCGCTGGGGTCCCGACCGCCTCAGTAGGCTGACCCCATGAGCGCGCGCAGCACCGCCCTGCACACCGACCGCTATGAGCTGACGATGCTGGATGCCGCGCTGCGCGACGGAACCGCGCAGCGCCATTGCGTGTTCGAGCTGTTCGCGCGGCGCCTCGCCGGCGGGCGGCGGTTCGGCGTCGTCGCCGGCACGGGCCGGCTGCTCTCGCTCATCGAGGACTTCCGCTTCGGCGAGGACGAGCTGCGGTTCCTCCGCGACAACCGCGTGGTGGATGCCGACACCCTGGACTTCCTGGCCGGATACCGCTTCACAGGCTGGATCACGGGCTACCGCGAGGGCGAACTGTACTTCCCCGGGTCGCCGATCCTCACGATCGAGGGGTCGTTCGCAGAAGCCGTGGTGCTCGAGACGCTCGCGCTGAGCGTGCTCAATCACGACTCCGCCGTCGCGTCGGCGGCAGCACGCATGAGCATCGCTGCAGGCGACCGGCCGCTCGCCGAGATGGGCTCCCGACGCGCCGGTGAGGAGTCGGCCGTCGCCGCGGCGCGCGCCGCCTACATCACCGGATTCGGCGCGACCAGCAACCTGGAGGCTGGGCGCCGCTGGGGCATCCCCACGATGGGCACGGCCGCGCACGCCTGGACGCTCCTCCACGACACGGAGGAAGAGGCGTTCCGCGCCCAGATCGACGCGCTCGGGACCGATACGACGCTCCTCGTGGACACCTACGACACCCCGCAGGGCGTCGAGACGGCGATCCGCGTCGCCGGCCCCGGGCTCGGCGGTGTGCGCATCGACTCGGGCGACCTGCCGGCCGTCGCAGCGGCCGTCCGCACGCAGCTGGACGAACTCGGCGCGACCTCGACGAGGATCACCGTGACCAGCGACCTCGACGAGTACGCGATCGCCGCACTCGCGGCATCCCCCGTCGACGCGTACGGCGTCGGCACCTCGGTCGTGACCGGCTCAGGTACGCCGACCGCGGGCATGGTCTACAAGCTCGTCGCCCGGCAGGGCACCGACGGCTCCTGGACCGCGGTCGCCAAGGCCTCGACCGACAAGGGTTCCAAGGGCGGTCGCAAGGCGGCGTTCCGCACCCTGGACAACGGCACAGCGACGACCGAGCTCATCGCCGTCTCAGACGGCTTCGAGCAGGTCGACACACCCTCCGAGCATCCCGACTCCCGGCCGCTCCAGGTGCAGCTCGTCGTGCACGGCGAAGCGGATGCCGCGTACGAGGGTCACGCGGGTGTCGAAGCGGCGCGCGCGCATCATTCCCGTGTGCGAGAGGAGCTGCCGGTGCGCGGGCTCGCGCTCAGTCGCTCGGATCCGGCGATCCCCACGGTGTACGTCGACGCCGAGGGCTGACGGCCCGCCGTTCCTGAGGCGCCCCCTACGCGGTCAGCCGACCAGCGACTCGTAGATCTCCTTGCACGTCGGGCACACCGGGAACTTCTCCGGATCGCGCCCAGGCGTCCACTTCTTGCCGCACAGCGCCCTGACGGGCTTGCCCGTGATCGCCGACTCGAGGATCTTCTCCTTCTTCACGTAGTGCGAGAAGCGCTCGTGATCGCCGGGTTCGAGGTTCTCTTCCCGGATGAGCTCTTCGAGCTCACGATCGAGGGTTGCGATGCCACCCTGATCCGGGCTGTCGAGAGGGGTGCTCATGGTCAGTCAGTGTATCGCGGCCTCGCGTCCGGGGGGCAGGATGATGCGCCACGCGCACCGCCGCGAAGCTCAGATCGATTCCGCGAACTCCATGAGCCGGCCGCCGCGGCGCTCGAACACCGCGGAGCCGATCGCGATCCCGATGATCAGGACCGCCAGGCCGATGCCGACGCCGCCCCACAGCGCCATCGTCGCCGCCTCGATGTCTCGGGTCAGCGCGATCCAGGCCCACCACAGCGCGGGCGCGCTGAGTGCGATCGCACCGAGCATCACCATGCCCTGCGCGATCGCTCCGGCCGCGCCGGTGCGCTGGGGCTGCTGGAAGGGACTCTCCCCCGGCCGGGAGACCGCATACGGCGAGACGACCGACGAGATGCTCGACAGGCCGAGGCCCGAGAGGAACAGGGCCGTGCACACGCCCACCATCGCCGGCAGCAGCGCCCACCGCCCGTGCAGCGAGATCGCCACCGGGACGAGCACTGCCAGCAGCGGGATGCCGATCAGCAGCACCGGAACAAGCCGGCCGATCCGGTCGGACACCCCCCGCACGCCACTCGCGATGTGCATCCAGACCGCGGTCGAGTCGTACGCGAGGTCGTTGTGCGGCAGCCACCCCAGGAACAGCGCGACGATCGGAACCGGCACCAGTGCGACGATCTCCGGCGGCACCCCCGCGATCAGCAGCGGCACGGCCGTGAGTGCAGCAGCGAACGGGATGACGATGATGTTGACGAGGTAGCGCCGGTCGCGCAGCCAGTACACAAGACTCCGCGCGGCGACCGCGCCGCCTGGGGTTCCGGGTGCGACCGCGAACCAGCCGAGTCCTCCGCGCTCGCGGACCGAGACGGGACGCTCGGTCGTCGACAGGAGCCGTCGCACGAGGAGCCACCACACCAGGCCGAGGACGATGAGCGTGGCCATCGCGATCAGGAGCGCGGGCATCGCGGATTCTGCGCCGCCCTGCGCAAGTCGGCCGGGGAACGCCCAGGCCGCACCCAGGGGCGTGATCGCAAGGGTCGAGATCGCCTCGGCCAGCTGAGTGGGAACGCGGCCGCCCCACTCGAGCGAGGCGAAGAACACCCCGACGGGCACGACGACGACCAGGATCGCGAGGGCGAACAGTCCGGAGAGCTCGCGGGATCGACGTTCGCGGAGGAACAGCGCGGTCAGCGCCATGCAGACGCGGGCCAGCAGCACGCAGGTGGCGACGCCGAGGAGCACGCCGACTCCGCCGACCAGGCCGGGCACTCCGTGCTCGGCCCAGACGATCGCGGCGCACACCGACACCGCGAGCAGCGCGAACGTGGGAACGCTGATGAACCCGGCGGCTGCCAGCACGGCTGCGAGCCTGCCGGAAGGGAGGCCGAGCACGACGAACCGACGCGGGTCCAGTGGATCGGTCGCGCCGGCGATCAGCGGGGCGAGCGCGAAGCCGAGTGTGACTGCCGCACCGCCCAGCACGATGACGGCCTGCGCGACGTCGGTCGCCGCGTCGCGCAGCGTGAGCAGCGCCCAGCAGGCGACGCCGGTCGCGCCGATGAGCAGGATGATCCCGAGGATCGTGCGACGCACGTGAGCGGCATCTCCGCGGAGCGCGCCCAGCAGAAGGGCGATCCTCAGTCGGAGAACGTGTGCAGCCACTCCAGGCCCTCCACGTCGCTGAGGCCGCCGGCGAGTTCGATGAACCGCTGCTCGAGCGTGAGCTCGCCGCGGACCTCGTCGACTGTCCCTTCGGCGAGCACCTGCCCTGCCACGATGACGGCGACCCTCGAGCACACCCGCTCGACGAGGTCCATGCCGTGGCTGGAGAGGATGACCGTTCCGCCGTGGGCGACGTACGTCTTCAGGATGTCGAGGATGATCGCGCTCGAGACCGGATCCACCGCCTCGAAGGGCTCGTCGAGCACGAGCAGCCTCGGCGAGTGGATCATCGCCCCCGCGAGCATCACCTTCTTGACCATGCCCGCCGAGTAGTCCGAGACCACCCGGCCGAGCGAATCGGAGAGGTCGAAGGCGCGCGCCAGATCGTTCGTGCGGCTCTCCACGACGGCGGAGGGAAGGCCCCGCAGGACGCCGTAGTAGTGCAGCAGCTGACGCCCGGTCAGCCGATCGAACGTGCGAAGCCGGTCGGGAAGGACTCCCATCTGCCGCTTCGCCGCCAGCGGGGCGGACACCGCGTCCACGCCGTTCACCCGGATCGAGCCGCGATCGGGCCGCAGCAGACCCGCGATCATGGACAGCGTCGTGGTCTTGCCGGCGCCGTTCGGGCCGACGAGGCCGTAGAAGATGCCGGTCGGCACGGTCAGGTCGATGCCGTCCACCGCCCGTGTGTCGCCGAACGCCTTCGTGACGCCCTTCACGACGAGTGCGGAACCGCCCAGCGCGACGCTCGGCGCGATGGGAGCGGCGACCAGCACCTCCGGCACCTCGGCCGCCGGCGGTGCCGCGATCTCCGCCGCGTGCTCCAGCGGCACCGGTGCGACCGCCACGGCGACCGCCGGCTCCGCGGCGGCGGGCTCGGCCGGAGCCTCTGGCGCATGATCGATCGCCGGCTCAGGGTCAGGCGCGATCGCGGGCGCGGGTGCGTCGACGACGTCTTCGGGCTCGTCCACGACCGGCAGCGGCGGAACCACGGGCTCATCCACCGGCAGCGGCTGGACCTCGGGCTCATCCACCGGCAGCGGCTGGACCTCGGGCTCGTCCACCGGCATCGGCGTGACCTCGGGCTCGTCGGTTTCGAGTGCTGCCGCCTCGGCATCCGTCGCCGTGGAGGCTTCGGGCTCGTCGGCCGGAAGCGCCGGGGCGAGGTCCGGGGTGTCGGTCTGCTCGACCAGGGTTTCGGTCTCGATCTCAGCCTCGATCTCGTTCGGCGCCTCGGGCTCCACGTGCTCGGTCGCCTCTTCCTCGGCGACCGGCGGAAGCGGCGGCTTGGGCGGGATCACCAGATCCGGCGGCAGCGGGGGCGGCGGACCGGGATCCGCCTGCGGCTTCTTGCGTGGCGCGCGCTTGGGGCGCTTCGGCGCCGGCGGGGATCCGGCATCCTGCTGCGCGGCGACCTCCGCGGGAGTCTTCGGCTTCGGCGGCAGCGCCGTGACCGGGGCGGTCTGCCCGCGCGCGCCGCCGCGAGCGCCATCCGGACCAGTCGGATGGGCGTCTTGTGGCACCGGCAGAGAGGCTGTCACCGATACAACCTACCAAGGGCCCGCGCGAGCCCGGCAATGCGCGACGGCGGTTGTCGACATATCCGTTTTGTCACGAATGTGCAACGGGGGTCATGCATTATGCACCTTCACAGGTGCCATCGCTAGCATGGATTTGGCACGAGGGAGTGTCGCGTCGGTGAACCGACAGTGAAGACACTCATCCCAGGAGCAGATTTTGACCCTTCAGACCGTGATTCTCGCAGCCGGAATGGGCTCGCGGCTTGGCCGCAGCCTGCCGAAACCGCTGACCGAGCTCAGCGACGGACGCAGCATCATGCAGCAGCAGCACGACAACATCCGTGCGGCGTTCGGCACCGATGCCAAGATCATGACCGTGGTCGGGTACAAGGCCGAGACGATCGTCGAGGCGTTCCCGCAGGTCGAGTACGTCTACAACGACCGCTACGACCAGACGAACACGTCCAAGAGCCTGCTGCGCGCGCTCACCAAGAGCGGCAAGGGCGGCGTGCTCTGGATGAACGGTGACGTCGTCTTCGACCCGCTCGTGCTGGGACGCGCCATCGAGCTGATCGAGCGCGACCAGTCGTTCGTGACCGTGAACACGTCCAAGGTGAGCGACGAAGAGGTCAAGTACACCGTCACCGCCGAGGGGTTCATCAAGGAGCTCTCCAAGACGGTCGAGGGCGGGATCGGCGAAGCGGTCGGCATCAACTACATCTCCAGCGGCGACAAGAAGGCATTCATCCGCCAGCTGTCGCGTGTCGATGACCAGGACTACTTCGAGCGCGGCCTCGAGCTCGCGATCGCCGAGGACTCGGTGCGGCTCGAGCCGCTCGACATCTCGGACCTGTACGCCGTCGAGGTCGACTTCGCCGAGGATCTCGAGCGCGCGAACCTCTTCGTCTGAGATGACGCGCCGGGTGTTGTCAAGCCCAGCGTTCGCTCAGTAGCGCGCGCATAGGATCGGCCGTGATGGCCGACAAGGTGCACCGCATCCACTCCCTCCCCGATGACGCTCCGTGGACGGGAGGGCTTCCGCCTGCCGGCTCCGACGAGCATCCCGCCATCATCCGGATGCTCGACCGGGTGCTCGCGATCCAGCGGCCGGTCGTCGTGGCGCATCTGCGCAGCATCCGCCTGAGACACCCGAACGCGACCACCGCCGAGATCGTGCGCATCCTCGAGCGGCGCTACCTCGCCGCCGTGACCACCGGTGGCGCGGCGGTCGGCGCGACGGCCGTGGTGCCCGGAATCACCACCGGAGTGACGCTGGTCCTCAGCGGCGTCGAGACGGTGGGCTTCCTCGAGGCGACGACGCTGTTCGCACAGTCGGTGGCCGAGGTGCACGGCATCCCGGTCTCCGATCCCGAGCGCGCACGCGCGCTCGTCCTCACGCTCATGCTCGGCAAGGAGGGCGTCGACCTCGTCGCCCAGCTTGCCGGTCAGGCCGTCGGCCGAGGACCGACACGCGACCGCTACTGGGGCGAGCTCGTCACCAAGACCATTCCGCGGGCCGCGCTCGGTCCCATCGTCGACCGCCTCAAGACGATGTTCGTACGCTCATTCGCCGCGCGCGGCGGCGCCTCCTTCCTGGGGAAGGCGCTGCCGTTCGGAATCGGGGCCGCGATCGGCGGCGCAGGCAACAACATCCTCGGTCGCCGGGTGCTGACCGGCTCGCGGCGCGCATTCGGACTGCCGCCGCTCGACCTTCCTGCGGACCTCGAGCCTCGTCCCGACACGCTGCGGCTCGAACACGCGGCCACGCGCGGCATCAGACGGGCCGGCGGCGCGATCGCCGGAGGCATCACGCGCAGCGTGTCCGCCGTCGGATCCGCCGGACGCCGGGTGGGCGGTGCGGTCACGCCCCGCAAGCGCAAGGCGATCGAAGCGGCGGATGCTGCGGCATCGGTCGACGACCCGCTCGAGACCGGTCTCAGCGACGACTGAGCAGCGACGTCGGGCTCCCGCCACCGCCGGGTGCATCCGAGGCCGAACGGGCGCAGACTGGATGCATGGGTCAGTTCACCACACGTCCGGAGGAGCCTGCCGAGTGGGCCGGTCTCCCGTCCGAGCCGATCGAGTCCCGCCCGGAGGCCGAATCGCTCGGTGCGCCGATCGAGTCGGCCGATTCCCTGGCCTTCCTCGGCACGGCGATCGAATCGGTCGTCATCCCGGTGGCCCCGGTGGTCGAGATCGCGCAGAGCGCGACCGAGTCGGCCGAAGGCGACGGCACGCCGCCCGCGCAGGAGTGAGCGCCGAGCCGATCAGCCCTCGGGCCGACGAGGGATCAGTCGCACGATCTCCGGATCGCCGCCGGTCACCTCGCGGGTGATCGCCTCGGCGCGTTCGAGACCCTTCCGTGTCAGTCCGCGCTCGACATGCAGCACCACCCGCGCGGGGTCCCCTGTCACCTCGGCGCGGAAGCCCGGACCGAGCTGGGACTCGAGGAGGTCCTCCCCCGCCGCATTGCGTCGCTGCGGCAGCCGGGTGGGCTCATCGTTGAGCGTCCGATCGAGGAAGTCGAGGACCTGGTCGACCCCGTATTCGCGGCGGTCGCCGGTGAGCACCGAATGACCCCTGCCTTCGAACTCGACGGCGAGGAACCGGTCGCCGAGCTCGCGGCGAAGCGTGTCGAACCGCGTGGACGTCGCAGGGTCGGTGCGGTATCGCAGACCGAGCACTTCGCATGTTCCGGCTCGCACCACCGCGAGATCGTGCGGAGACAGGCCGAGATCGGCGCCGCGCGCCGCTGCTGCGCGCGGCAGTCCGATCGCCGCCGGCAGCGAGGGCTCCGCGATCACCGGCGCGATCACGGGCGCGTCCGCCATGGTCGCCAGGGCGAATCCGCCCGTGAAGCACATGCCGATGACGCCCACGCCGTCACCGCCGACATCGTCGTGCAGCTGCGAGGCCAACGCCCGAAGCCAGACCGCGACGGGGCTCGTCCTGCCCCTCGCGAAGATCGAGAATTCGCGGCGCACGCAGAACTGCCGAACGTCACCGGCGATGTTCGAGAACGTCAGCCCGCCGCCCGGCGTGCCGAACAGGCGCGGCAGCAGCACGGTGAAGCCCTGATCCACCACCTCCTGCGCGAACCTCACGAGGTTCTCCTCGATGCCGGGGAACTCGTGGATGATGATCACCCCGCGCCCCGAACCCTTGCGGTACACCTCCCGCGTCTCCTCGCCGAACGTGACATCCGTGCGCGCCCAGCCCTCCAGAGCATCCATGCGCTCATCGTCGCAGATGCACGGCGGACGGGCTCAGCGCCCACCCCGCGCGCAGCGGTGCAAGCGCTTCCAGCCGACGGGTCGACACTTCTCGGCGCCGGGGCATAATCTCGGGGGTATGGACAGCACGCTGGCGTGCCTCGCGGCATGGATGCCGAGGCAGCGGTGGTACGCCGCGAAGGGGCGGCTGCCGAGCCTGCGGCTGATCGCGTGGTGGGAGCCGCCGGCATCCACCTCGGAGGGCGCCGGCGAGATCGTCGGGGGCGGCGACGCGCGCGTGCGGACGTACCTGGTCGCCGACGAGGGCGCTCTTCCCGCCGTGCTGTACCAGATCCCCGTCGTGGCGCGCGCGACGGCGAGCGTCGATGCCTCTCCCGACCACATCATCGGAAGCCCGGAGCCCGGCACGACCTTCATCGACGGGCCGTTCGACCCGGCATACGCGGACGCACTGCTCGCACTCGTCACCGTCGGCGGCCAGGGCAGAGGACCGCGCGCGGTCGCCACCGGACATCCGACGCGCATCGTGCCGTCGGACCTGAGCCGCTCCGCCACGGTGCTCGCGGGCGAGCAGTCCAACACGTCGCTGATCTACCGCTCGGACGACGGGGCGATGCCGATCATCTGCAAGGTGTTCCGCCAGATCCACCCCGGCCTGAATCCGGACATCGAACTGCAGACGGCGCTGGCGGACGCCGGCTCGACGCATGTTCCGCAGGCGATCGGCTCGATCGAGGGCGCATGGCCGGACCCCGCCACCGCGGGCGGAACCGTGACGGGCTCGCTGGCCTTCGCGCAGGAGTTCCTCCCGGGTGTCGAGGACGCGTGGCGGGTCGCGCTGCACGCGGCCGCCCGGGGTGAGGACTTCCGCGATCGGGCGCACGCGCTCGGGGCCGCCACTGCAGACGTGCATCTGTCGCTGGCGGGACTGTTCCCGACGCAGGCGACCGAGCCCGTCGACCGGGAGTCCACGGCTGCGACGTGGCGGAGGCGACTCGCGATCGCGATCGCCGAGGTCCCGGCGATCGCCGACCGGCGCGAGGCGATCGAGGCCGTGTACGCCCGTGCGACCTCGGTGCCGTGGCCGCCCCTGCAGCGCATCCACGGCGACTACCACCTCGGACAGGTGCTCCAGGTGCCCGGCCGCGGCTGGGTGCTGCTGGATTTCGAGGGAGAACCGCTTCGGCCGATGTCCGAGCGCGTGCTGTCGGACCTCCCGCTGCGGGACGTCGCGGGCATGCTCCGATCCTTCGACTACGTCGCCGGATCGATCGGCCTGGACCACCCCGACCGCTCCCCCGACGCCGTGCGCGAGTGGGCGCTGAACGCGCGCCGCTCGTTCGTCGAGGGGTACGCGAGCGTCTCGGGCGCGGAGCTGGACGTGGAGAACGCGCTCCTGGCCGCCCTGGAACTGGACAAGGCGGTCTATGAAGCGATCTACGAGTCGCGGAACAGACCGACCTGGGTCACGATCCCGCTGCGCGCGATCGCACGGCTCGTCGGCAGGGCCGCGGCCGCCGCCTGACCCTCAGTCGTCCAGCTCGGCCTCTTCGCGCTCGGTGTCCTCTTCCTCGTCATCGAGCAGCGGACCGTGCCATTCGTCCCATGAGTCCATCAGCCCCGCGACGGCCGCGTGGAAACGCGCGGTGGCCGCACCCGGCGCGGTGTCGCCGAAGTAGCGGGTGACCCACTCCTCCAGGCGGGCAACGGCGTCGGCATCCCCGAGCACCCGATCGGTCTCTGCGACGATCGCCCCCGCATCCGCCGCATCGAGCCATTCGCACGCCGAGAGGTACCCGTGCGTGTCGATCGCGGCTTCAGGGTCTGCCGGGCGCGTGACCATCAGAGGCCGGTCGGCGGCCAGCCGGTCGTACACCATGGCCGAGATGTCCACGATCGCCACGTCGGCGGCGGCGAGCTGCCAGCCGAGCTCCGGGCCGTCGTCGAAGACGTGGTGGGATGCCGCGTCCGCGGCGTTCGCGGCGGCGAGCGCTGCGATGATCCGCCGATTCGCGGCGCCGTACTCCGCATTCACGACACCCGAGCGCGGATGCGGCCGGTAGATCACCCGGTGGCGGCCGGTCGCCAGCAGCGCCCTCACCAGCGTCTCGCCGTGCGACAGGATCGAGCCGTAGTGCGCGGAGGGGCGATCGCCCTCCCATGTCGGCGCGTACAGCACGACGATCCGGTCATCGGGCGTGTAGGGCAGCACTCCGGAGTAGTGATCCGCCTGCGGTCGCCCGATCTGGATCGTGCGATGGTCGAGGTCGTAGTCCCAGAGCACCCTGCCGAGCCGTTCGCGAGCCGCCTCGCCCGCGATGAACGCGTAGTCGTACGCCTTGTACTGGTTGGTCGTCATGTACATCTTGTCGGACTCGCCGTGGTTGATGAACACGTGCCAGCGGCGGCCGTACCGGAACATCTGGAAGTTCCGCGTGTTCTGATTCACGTACAGCACGATGCGGATGTCCTGGGTGGCGATGAACCGCTCCAGATCGCGCACCGTCGGAACGAAGGCGACCGGCGGCGCGTCCTCGGCCAGCAGCGCACGGGTACCGGTCGCCGCACGACTCAGGACCACCACAGGCCAGGTCTTCGCGAGCTCGGCGAGCGGCTTGTACCACTGGCGGATCTGGTACATGTTCACCGCGCCGTCGGCGAAGTACACCGCCACGCGGTAGTGGTGCAGCGGGTGCTCGGGCCGCTCCGAGAGGGTTCGCCGCACCTCGCCGACCGCGGAGCGATTGACGACCGCTTTGCGCAGCAGCGCCGCGGCTTTCTTCGCATCCGAGACGAGACCCACGCCTTCAGGATACCGACGGGCCTGCGTGACATGATCGACGGGTGCATGTCGACCAGCCCGGACGCGAAGATGCGCCGGTCGTCGCCGCAGGCGCCGGGGTGACGTTCGTGATGCCGGTGCTCAACGAGCGCGCGTACCTCCGGCGCGCCGTTGAGACGGTGCTCGCGCAGGACGTCGAGGGACCGACCGAGCTCGTCCTGGCGCTCGCTCCGTCGACGGACGGGACGACCGAACTCGCGCGCGAACTCGCCGCCGACGACCGCATCGTGCTCGTCGACAACCCCGAGGCCGACATCCCGATCGGGCTGAACCGGGCGATCCGCGCCGGTCGCTACCCGACCATCGTGCGCGTCGATGCGCACTCCGAACTCGAGCCGGGCTACACCACACGGGCCCTGGAGACCCTCAACCGCGTGGGTGCCGCGAACGTGGGCGGCGTGATGAAGGCCGACGGTCGAACGCCGTTCCAGCGCGCGGTGGCCCGGGCGTACAACTCCCCCATCGGCCTCGGCGGGGGCGCCTATCACGGCGGCGCGCATGAGGGCGAGGCCGAGTCGGCGTACCTGGGGGTGATGCGCCGATCGGTCCTGGAGGAGGTCGGCCTCTTCGACGAGAGCATCCGTCGCGGCGAGGACTGGGAGCTGAACCTGCGGATCCGAAGGGCGGGCTACCGAGTGTGGTTCGACCCGTCCCTCGCCGTGACGTATTGGCCGCGCGAGAGCTGGACGAGGCTCGTCCGGCAGTTCTCCGCCACCGGACGCTGGCGCGGGGAGCTCGTCCGCCGATACGGGCGCGGAAACTCCGTCAGGTTCTTCGCACCGCCGGCGCTCGTCCTCGCGCTGGTGCTCAGCCTGCTCGTCGGCATCCTCCAGGCGACCGGCGTCGTGACGAGCTGGTGGGCGGTCGCGGCATCCGTCGTGTATCTCCCCGTCATCGCCTACGCGGTCCTGATCATCGTCGTCGCGATCGGCTCGGGCGGAGGCACCGGCTGGCGCGACAAGCTCTGGACGCTGGCGGTCCTGCCCACGATGCACCTGTCGTGGGGCGCGGGGTTCATCATCGGGGTGGTCCGGGGTGCGCACGACACGGTCGACACGTCCCGGCTGGGGAATCGGAACACTCCGCTCCCCTGACGGTCGCGTTCTCGGCGCGGTCTACTCCGCTGCGGTCACGAATCCCTGATCGAGGATGCGCGCGACCACCCTCTCGGCGGCATGGCCGTCGTCGCGCGCGTTGAACTTCTCCCGCCACAGCGCGTACTTCTCGGCGTGGTCGGAGGGATCGCCGTCGCGGAGCGCGGTGACCAGCTCCGCCTCGGTGCGCACCACCGGCCCGGGCGCATGGGCGGCCAGGTCGAAGTAGAAGCCGCGCAGCTCGCCACGGTAGTGCTCGATGTCGGGCACCAGGAAGTACATCGGCTTGCCCGTCACGCTGAAATCGAACATGACCGATGAGTAGTCGGTGATCAGCGCGTCGGCCACCAGCAGCAGCCGCGACGTGTCGGGGAACCCGGTGACGTCGACCACGCGCGGGCCCTCGGCATCCCGCCCGGGAAGGAGGGTGCGGGAGTGGCCGCGGACGAGGACGACGGCATCGGTCGCCTCGGCGAGCGCGGCCGGGTCGACGAAGTCGACCATCTCAGTGCGGTCGTCGCGCCAGGTCGGCGCGTACAGCAGGACGCGCTCATCGGGACGGATGCCGAGGGCAAGCCGGGTCGCACCGTCATCGCCGCTCGTCAGGATGTCGTTGCGGGGATAGCCCTCGACCCAGATCGGGCGGGAGAGGAACGCGTACGCCTTGCCGAGGATCCGCGCCGCATACGGGTTCTGCGCCAGCAGCACGTTCCAGCGACGCGACTCCTTGATGACGGCTGCCATCCGCCGCGGGTCGAAGCCCGGCCGGTGCAGTGCGAGACGCTTGAGCGGCGTGCCGTGCCAGGTCTGCAGGACCACCTGCCCCGGCCGCCGTGAGAACGTGCGACGCAGCCAGTCGTTGACCACGAGCAGCCGCGCCGAGCCGCGGGCGCGCCACCACTCCGGGCTGCCGTCGACGACGGGCACCGCGCCTCCGGGCACCTGCACGGAGAGGTCGACGACGCTCCAGTACCGCGTCACGCCCGGCGCCCGACGCGCGAGCTCCCGATCGATCGCCAACGGGTTGCAGCTGGCGTTGCGGCCGTAGAAGCTCTCGAAGAACACCGCGTTCTCCAGGGCCGCGGGGCGCGTCGCATAGCGCCGGTCGAGGGCGGCCTGCCCCTCACCGGAGTCGTACGCGGGGTCGATCGGGGGGCCGATCGTCAGCGTCGATCCGTCGAGGGAGGCGCGCAGGGTTCCGAGCTGGGCGAGGGGCACGGATGCCGGCGGCTCCGCCTCGGTGCCCTCGGACGGCACGATCCGCAGCTCGTACGCTCCCACCGGAAGGGGGAGTTCGGCACCGCCCCAGCGGGACGCCTGCAGCGGAAGGGTCGCCTTCCAGGTCCTGCTCCGCCCAGACGTGGTCCCGGTCACCCGCGCGCGCGAACCGACGAGTTCGACCGAGATCGGCCGAGCCCCGGTGCCCGCGACGATCAGCGCGGCACCCCCGTCGGTGGTGAAGCGGGCCTCGGTCATCGGGATACCTCCGTGGTGGTCGCCGTCGCGGCGTCGTGCCGAGCAGCGTCGAGCCCCGCCAGGATCGCACGGTACACCCTGTCGGTGTTGCCGCCGTCGCGGAACGCGTGCACGTGCTCGCTCACGCGCACGGATCTCTCGATGCGGCGCGCGCGATCGGTCGCATCGCCCAGCAGCGCATCCAGCTGCGCTGCGGCCTGGGTCCAGTCGGTGGCCCACTCCTCGCCGGCGACGTCGCGATACGAGCCGTAGAAGCCGCGTCTGCGCGCGTAGGCCTCCACGTCGGGAGCCAGGAAGATGACCGGCAGCGGGACGAGGGCGGCATCGAATGCGAGCGATGAGTAGTCCGTCACGAGCGCGTCCAGTCCCGGAAGCAGCGGCGTCACGTCCGGCACGAGCTCGCTGCCGAGCCCGAGCACCCGCTCGGTCGCGAACGGGGGGGCGTAGTCGCCCGCGCCGAGCGGGTGCGACCGCACCAGGAGCACCGCGCGGTGGCGGGTGAGGACCTCGACGATGCGCTTCCACTCGTCGGCGGACGGCACGGCCGGATCGGCTGCTCCGTCGCGCCAGGTGGGCGCATAGAGCACCAGGCGGGCCGACGCCTCGAGCTGACCGGCTGCGCTGTCGATCGCCGCACGCGCCTCGGACCGTCGCGTCCCCGGTGTGCCCTGCGAGAGGACATCCACCCTCGGCTCGCCGGTGACCGGAACGCGTGGGTCGGGCAGTCCGAACGCCGACTCCAGCCGCCCGCGGACCAGATGCGAGGCGGCCGGCAGGACGTGGATCCGGCGGGTGGCGCCCCGGTACATGCGGGCGATCAGGCCGCGCAGGAGGCGGGAGCCCGGGAGGATGCCGCTGCGGACGGTCTCCGGCGAATCAAGGCCGATGCGCTTGAGCGGGATCCCGTGCCAGAGCTGCACGACGAACGCATCCGAGACCGCGAACCGGTTGACGTCGCCGAACCCGTGCGTGACGACGACGACGCCTGCTCGGGCGGTGAGCCAGAACCCGCGCAGTGAACGCTTGTACGCGGTCGGGATGCCGCGGGTCGCGGCATCCCGTGCCTCCCGCGGGCTGCCGACCAGCCAGATCGCGGGGTGGCCGTGGGCGGCGACGACGTCCCAGAGGGCGAGCGCGCCGTCGCCGATCCCGACGCCGCAGCCGAACACCCAGTCCGCGCGACGACGCGGGATGAGGAGGGTGGCGAGGCGGCCGAGTGCATAGAGCGGGATGCTCGCGATCTGCCGAGCGTTTCCCGCGCCGAACGAGAAAGACGCCACCCCGCGACTCTATCGCGGGGTGGCGTCTCAGACCGGGAGGTGCGCTACAGCGCCAGCTCTCCCAGAGTCACATCGACGGTCTTCGTCTCGCCGTCGCGGACGAACGTGACGGTCGCGTCGCTTCCCGCTGCGGCGGCACGCACCTGCGCAGTCAGGTCGGTGGCATCGGTCACCGGCACTCCGTTGAAGGCGGTGACGATGTCGCCTTCGGCGAGGCCGGCTGCCTGGGCGGCGCCGTCGGCGACGACCTCGGCGATGTAGGCGCCGGTGATCGTCGAGGACTCGACGGATGCCGCGTCTCGGACGCTCGCACCGAGCAGGCCGTGGGTGGCGGCACCGTTCTCGATGATCTCCCCGGTCACACGCTCGACGATGTTCGACGGGATGGAGAACCCGACGCCGATCGAGCCGGATTCGCCGCTCGAGCCGCCCGCCGTCGCGATCGCGACGTTGATGCCGATGAGCTTGCCCTCTTCGTCGACCAGCGCGCCGCCCGAGTTGCCGGGGTTGATCGCGGCATCCGTCTGGATCACGGCGATCGAGATCGACTCGCTCGGGGTCTGCGCCTGCGAGTCGCCCTCGCCGAAGTCGAACTGGAACGGCGACTGGCCCTCCGGCGTCTGGCTGTCAGGCGTCTGGGAGTCATCCTGCGCGTCGCCGGAGTCCGGCACCGCCGACGAGGCGATCTGGATCGAGCGGTTCAGCGCGCTGACGATGCCCGTCGTGACGCTGTTGGACAGCCCCAGCGGCGCACCGATCGCGATCGTCTGGTCGCCCACGTTCAGCTCCGACGAGTCCGCGAACTCGATCGGGGTCAGTCCTTCGGCATCCGTGAGCTTGATCACGGCGAGGTCGTAGGTGGGATCCGTGCCCACGACCTCCGCGTCGTAGACGCGCCCGTCGGAGGTGGTCACCCGGATCGTCGCGTCGGAGGTGGCACCGTCCAGCGTGACGACGTGCGTGTTGGTGACGACGTAGCCGTCGCTGGTGAGCACCACGCCCGAGCCGGTTCCGGCACCGTTCGTGCCCGTCGCCTGGATCGTGACGACGCTCGGGAGCACCTTCGCGGAGATCGCCGTGGTCTGGTTCACCGAGTCGGTGTTGTTCACGGTGACCGTCGAAGGGCCGGCGGCCGGGCTGCTGCCGGCCGGAGTGAAGAGGTTGACGCCCGCGTACGCTCCGCCGAGGCCGGCGGCGCCGCCGACGATCGCGGCGGCCACGATGAGCCCCACGACCTTGCCGGCGCCCGACTTCTTCTTGGTGGCCGTTCCGGTCGCGACCGCGCCCGTTGCCGGGCCGCCGAGCGGGGCCGTGGGCTGCGTCTGCGCCAGGTCAGGACGAGCGCCGGGACCGAACGATGACGCGTACTGCTGACCGGCTGCGGGCTGACCCGCATACGGCTGAGCGTGGGGGGCGCCGTACGGGGCCTGCTGCGGGTACGGCGGGTAGCCGGCCGGAGCGGCCGCGGGGCGCGCGCCCTGCGGCGGCTGCCACTGCGGCTGGGCGGGAATCTGCGAGCCAGGGGCCTGGGGCGCAGCCGCGGTGGGCGCGGGCGCCTGCGGTGCGGGCGGAACGACGGGCTGCTGTGCCTGGGGCGCCGCGCCGCTCGCGGTCTCGGGGGTGGTTTCTGAAGGGCGTTCGCCCTCGGTGTCGCTCATGATTGCTCCTTCTGCCGACCACTGACAACTCTCGCCCGGGTTTCTGTGCGTTTGTTATGCCGGGGATGGGGGTCGACTATGCGAGTAGCGTGAACCGGATGCGAGAAATACCCGGAGCCTGGCGCCGCACGGCGTTCGGCGCAGGCCTGCTCGGTCCCGACGGATCCACCCGCCCCACCATCTTCGCCGAGATGTCGGCCCTCGCGGCGCGAACCGGCGCGATCAACCTCGGTCAGGGCTTCCCTGATGAGGACGGACCCCCGGCTGTGCTCGAGGCGGCGCGCGCTGCGATCGCCCACGGGGTCAACCAGTATCCGCCCGGGCGCGGTATCCCCGATCTCCTCGACGCGATCGCCGAGCACCAGCTGCGCTTCTACGGTCAGCACCTCGATCCGCACCGCGATGTGCTGGTGACCGCGGGTGCGACCGAGGCGCTCGCGGCGACCCTGCTCGCGCTCGTCGAAGGCCCGGATGACGAGGTGGTCGTGTTCGAGCCGTACTACGACTCGTACGCGGCCGTCGTCGCGCTGGCCGGCGCACGGCTCGTGACCGTGCCGTTGCGGTGGCCGGATTTCCAGCCCGACCCTGACGACCTGCGCGCCGCGGTCTCGAACCGCACGCGTGTCATCCTCGTGAACGACCCGCACAATCCCACCGGAGCGGTGTTCACGCGCGAGCTGCAGGATGAGGTGGTGCGGCTGGCCGAGCGCCATGACGCCGTGATCGTGACGGATGAGGTGTACGAGCATCTCGCCTTCGATGGGCCACACGTGCCGATCGCGACGCTCCCCGGCGCGTGGGAGCGCACGCTGACGATCTCCTCGGGCGGCAAGACGTTCTCGACCACGGGCTGGAAGATCGGATGGATCGCGGGACCGTCCGACCTCGTGGATGCGGTGCTCGCGGTCAAGCAGTTCCTCACCTACGTCAACGGGGCGCCGTTCCAGCCGGCGATCGCGACCGGGCTGAGGCTGCCGGATGCGTTCTTCGACGACATCGCCGAGGCGATGCGCGCCAAGCGCGATCTGCTCGGCTCGGGTCTGCGCGCTGCCGGCTTCGACGTGTCGGTCCCGTCCGGGTCCTACTTCACGGTGATGGATGCCGCACCCCTCGGCGCGACCGATGCCGCCGAGTTCTGCCGTGCGCTGCCGGAGCGCGCAGGGGTCGTCGCGATCCCACTGACTGCATTCGCGAGCCCGGCACGAAGAGCCGAATACGCGACGCTGGTGCGGTTCGCCGCGTGCAAGCGCGTCGAAGTGCTCGAGGACGCGGCATCCCGACTCGCCGCTCTCGCAGGCTGAGCGGACTCGCCGCGGCGGTCAGGCTCGCGGCACGACCCCCATGCGCCGGAGCCGCAGCGCGGGGTTGACCCTGCGGACGCGCTCGACCGCCGATCGATCGAGGTGGGCGACGGCGACATCCGTCGAGGTCCCGATCGCGGCGATCTCGACGCCCTGCGGGTCGACGATCATCGAGTTGCCGACGCCCAGCGGCGGCGGATGATCGGCCGCGACCACGTACACCGTGTTCTCGATCGCCCGGGCGTGCACCAGCGTGCGCCAGTGATGCTCCTTCAGCGGGCCGCGCACCCACTCGGCGGGCACCAGGAACGCATCCGCGCCGGCATCGGCGAGCATCCGACCCACTTCGGGGAACCTGAGGTCGTAGCACGTCATCAACCCGAAGCGCAGACCGTTCAGCTCGAACGTCTCAGTGTCGGCGAGCTCTCCGGGTTCGACCCAGTCGGACTCCCGCTGACCGAACGCGTCGTACAGATGGAGCTTGCGGTACGTGGCGACGATTCCGTCGGCTGCGATCGCGACGACCGTGTTGCGAACGCGGCGGTCGTCGGCCGCCGACTCCACGAGCCCGGCGACGATGTGCACTCCGTGCTCGGCGGCCAGCGCCGTGAGGGCGTGCACGAAGGGACCGTCGAGCTCTTCGGCATGGGCGCGGAGCGAGTCGTCGAACGGGTCGACGAAGTAGCTCGAGTACTCCGGGAAGACCACGAGGGCGGCCCCTCGGCGGGACGCCGCCACCACGAGCTGCTCGATCGCGACGAGGTTCGCGCTCCTGTCGGCCGCGGGGGCGAACTGGGCGACGGCGACGGCCGTCGTGTCAGAGCCGTGGGCGGTCATCGGGGAGCCTTGATGCTCAGGCGTGCGCGGATGACGCCCGGCGCGATGATCCACAGCGTGAGGATCACCGACGTGAGCGCGATCAGGGCGACGATGGCGGCGGCGCGATCGACGACCACGTCGAACACGAAGCCCACCACGCCGATGAGCAGCACCGAGACCGTCGCGAGCGCCGTGACGAGCGCGGCGTGCCCGTATGCGACCACCTGCGCCTTCGCGCGCCGATGGAACAGCGCGCGGTGGAGTGCGACCGGTGCGAGCGCGACGATCGACGTGAGTGCCGACATCACGACCAGCCCCAGGTAGACACCGCGCTGGCCGGCGTTCAGCTCGGCGAACGCGGGCTGGAATGCCAGGGCGAGCAGGAAGCCGGTGAGGATCTGGGTGCCCGTCTGCAGGACGCGCAGCTCTTGAAGGACCTCGCTCCAGTTGCGGTCGGCACGCTCGGTCGGCGATTCGTCACGCCCGTCCTCCAGGTCGTCCTCGGGGTCTGTGTCGCGCTCGGAGGGCATGGGTTCATCCTCGCCCTCTGCGGACGCGCACGGCAAGCGGCTGCGGCGACCCGACCCCGGTTTCAAACCGTGCTAGGCTTGATTCTTGTGCCGCGGGGTGGAGCAGCTCGGTAGCTCGCTGGGCTCATAACCCAGAGGTCGCAGGTTCAAATCCTGTCCCCGCAACGAAAAGAAGATGGCCCCGGACTCGTCCGGGGCCATCTTCTTTGTCTTCTGACCGTCGCAATGGGCCGGTCCGGGCGGTCCGCAAACCGCATCACCGCGGATCGAGCGTCTCGCTGAGCTCCGCGAGGAATCGCGTGATCACGGCCAGTTCGCCGTCCTCGTAGCGATCCGCCACTCCGCGCATTCTGCGCAGGCGCTCGCCGAAGTGGCGGAAGAAGCTGCTGCGGGACTCGTCGGTGAGCACCACGATCCGGGCGCGGCGGTCGCTCGGATGCGGGCGGCGCTCGATGTGCCCGGAAGCCGAGAGCCGGTCCAGGAGCTTCGTGGTCGAGGCCGTCGAGATGCGCAAGTGGTCCGCGACCTGGTGCGGGCTGACGGTCTCACCGCGACCCTCGCGGACGATCAGCATTCGCAGCGCAGCGAGGTCGGTGGCGTTCATCTCCATGTCGCCCTTCATGCCGCCGTGCATCCTGTCCATGGCGTCGCTGAAAGCCCGGACGGCTTGCAGAACCTCCATGACCGCCTGATCATGGGGTGTATGCGCGAGCCACGGCTGCGTCATGTGGACACTCCTTCACTCCCCTTGTATCATCGGGCGAAAGATATCGCTAGCTAAACTAGCGAATTAGAGGAGGATTCATGAGCGACGTCGACCACGTGGTCCTCCTCGATGACGAGGGGCGGCCGATCGGAACCGCGCCGAAGAGCAGCGTCCACGGCACCGACACCGCGCTCCACCTCGCCTTCTCGTGCCACGTCATGAACGACGACGGGCAGGTTCTGGTGACCCGCCGGGCTCTGGGCAAGTCGACGTGGCCGGGCGTGTGGAGCAACTCCTTCTGCGGCCACCCTCGGCCGGCAGAACCCGTGCTGACGGCGGTCCATCGACGCGCCGAGTACGAACTGGGGATCGCGCTCACCGACATCGAGCTCGCGCTCCCCCTGTTCCGCTATCGTGCGGTCGACACCAGCGGGATCGTCGAATACGAGGTGTGCCCGGTCTACACCGCGCGCACGTCCGACGAGCCCGTCCTGAATCCGCTCGAGGTCGTGGAAGCGAAGTGGGTCGACCCCGCCGATCTCGCGACTTCCCTCACCGCGACGCCCTGGGCGTTCAGTCCGTGGCTGGTGCTCCAGGCCGAGCAGCTGCACCTGTTCGGCTCGGAGCCCGCGCTGCAGCGACGACGGGCCTCATGATCCCGCTCGCCACGCGAGCGGCCATCGACGAGACGATCGACTGCTCGATGAGTCGGATCCGTCGGAGGTCGATCGAGCTGGGCGGCGGGTTCGAGGAGCTCGGAGACGCGGTCGGTCGCGCCGCCATGGGCGGCAAGCGCTTCCGGCCCGCGCTGGTCGCGGCATCCTTCGCGGCGTTCGGCGGAGAGCTCGACGAAGCGAACACGCTCTACAGCGTGGCCGCCGCCTTCGAGCTCCTGCACACTGCGTTCGTCGTCCATGACGACGTGATCGATCACGACACGATCCGGCGCGGCATCCCCAACGTCGCAGGCGAATTCCGGCGGCGGGCACGGGACCGCGGGGCCGACGCCGCCGGAGCGGCGACGCTCGGAGACGCGGCCGCGATCCTCGCAGGCGACCTGCTCCTGCACGAGGCGTCGCGACTCATCGCCCTCGCCGACGTGTCGCCCGGGGTCCGTGCCGAGTTGTTCGGCCTGCTCGACGACGCGATCTACGTCTCGGCGGCCGGCGAGCTCGCCGATGTCGAGAACGCGGTGATGCCCGACTACGCCGAAGCCGAGGCGATTTTCAATGCGACCTTCAACAAGACGGCGGTCTACTCGTTCAGCGCGCCGCTGTGCGCCGGCGCCGTCCTCGCGGGCGCGCCGGCTGAGGCGGTCGCGGCCCTCGACGCCGAAGGCGGCCGTCTGGGCCTCGCATTCCAGCTCGTCGACGACCTGATCGGCGCTTTCGGATCGGCCGAACAGGCCGGCCGGGACGAGGGAGGAGACCTCCGCGAGTCCAAGCGCACGCCGCTGATCGCGCTCGCCCGGCAGACACCCTCCTGGTCCCGAGTGAACGACGCGCTCGCGGTCGCGCACACCGGGCCGATCGCCGTGCGCGAAGCACAGCTCGCGCTCGAGGAGAGCGGCGCCCGCGTCCGCCTGCGGATGCTGATCGACGACACCCTCGCCGGAGTGCGCTCCGCGGCCGATGACCCGGCATTCCCCGCAGATGCACGACCGCTCATCCGGGATCTCGCCGACCGCGTCGAGGAGCGCATCCCGTGAGTGAGGATCCGACCGGGCTCGCCCTCTACGACAAGGCGGCCGAGGATGCCGCTGCCGCGGTGATCGCGGCCTACTCCACCTCCTTCGCTCTCGCCGCCCGCCTCCTGGGGGTCCGCCCTCGTCCGCACGTGCGCAACATCTACGCACTGGTGCGCATCGCGGACGAGATCGTGGACGGCCCTGCGTCCGAGGCGGGACTCGACTCGGCGGCCGAGCGCATGATCCTCGACGGACTCGAAGCGGACACGATGACCGCGATCGCCCAGGGCTTCAGCGCGAACCTCGTGGTGCATGCGTTCGCCCGGACGGCGCGCGAGTGCGGCATCGACGAAGCGCTGATCCGGCCGTTCTTCGCATCGATGCGCACAGACCTGATGAGGACGCGCCACGACGCGGCGTCGCACGACGACTACGTCTACGGCTCCGCCGAGGTCGTCGGACTGATGTGCCTGCAGGTGTTCGTGAACGCGGGCGCGCCGCATCCCGTCGCACCCGAACCCGAGCTCGTCGACGGCGCACGCCGCCTGGGAGCCGCGTTCCAGGACGTCAACTTCCTGCGCGATCTCCAGCACGACGAGGGCGCCCTCGGTCGCGACTACCTCGGCATCGCGTCCGGATCCGCGACCCGCATCGATGTGCTCGACCGGATCGACGCGGATCTCGCCGCGGCGGCGGCCGTCATCCCCCGTCTCCCGGCGGACTGCCGCCGCGCGGTGACCGCCGCCCATGACCTGTTCGCCGCGCTGTCCATGCGGCTGCGCCGTGACTCGGCATCCGATGAGCGCGTCCGCGTGCCCGATACCGTGAAGGCGACACTCGCCGCTCGTGCGTGGCTCGGCTTCGCGCCGCGCCACCCGCGCATGGCACGTGCACGCGCATGACCGGACGCGACCGATCGACGGAGGATCCCCGCATGGCGCACGATGAGAAGGGCGCCGCCGTCGTGATCGGCGCGGGCATCGCAGGTCTCGCCACGGCCGCCCTCCTGGGCGCCGAAGGGTGGGACGTGACGATCGTCGAAGCCCGCGACGAGGTCGGCGGCCGCGCCGGCTCATGGGAGCGGGACGGCTTCCGGTTCGACACCGGCCCGAGCTGGTACTTGATGCCCGAGGTCTTCGATCACTTCTTCCGGCTGCTCGGCACGACGGCCGCCCAGGAGCTGGACCTCGTCCGCCTGGATCCTGCCTACCGCGTGTACAGCCAGCCGAGAGCCGAGCATCCGCTGCCGCCGACGGACGTCCGATCGGGCCGGCATGAGGCCACCGCCCTGTTCGAGGCGATCGAGCCAGGTGCGGGCGCGACGCTCGACGAGTACCTGGACTCCGCCGCCGACGCGTACGAGCTCTCCGTCTCGCGCTTCCTCTACGACACGTACGAGACGACGGCGGGGCTGCGCGACCCGGTCCTCATGCGCCGGGCCGGACGCCTCGCCCCTCTGCTCGCACGGTCCCTCGCTCATCACGTCGAGCGTCGGTTCACCGATCCGCGGCTGCGGCAGATCCTCGGCTACCCCGCCGTCTTCCTCGGCGGTTCGCCGTACTCGGTGCCGAGCCTGTACCACCTCATGAGCCACCTCGACCTCGATGACGGCGTGCTGTATCCGCGCGGCGGCTTCACCGAGGTGATCGGCGCGGTCGAGCGGCTCGCGGTCGCGAACGGCGCCGTGATCCGGACCGGCTGCGAAGTGGTGGAGATCACGACGACGGATGCCGTGGCCACGGGCGTGCGTCTCGCGGACGGCGAGCACATCGCCGCCGACCTCGTGGTGTCCACCGCGGACCTTCATCACACCGAGACACGACTCCTTCCCGCCGAACTGCAGACCTACCCCGAGAAGTGGTGGGCCAAGCGAACCCCGAGTCCCGGCGCGCTGCTCGTGCTGCTCGGGGTGGAGGGAGCGCTGCCGCAGCTCGCCCACCACACCCTGCTGTTCGCCGAGGACTGGCGCTCGAACTTCGAGGACATCTTCCGCGAGCCCCACCGCATCCCGGATCCCGCGTCGCTGTACGTGTGCCGACCGAGCGCGACCGACCCCGCGGTCGCGCCGCCGGGCCACGAGAACCTCTTCGTCCTGGTGCCGATCCCTGCCGATCCCGCCATCGGGCGCGGCGGGCTGGACGGCGACGGCGACGCCGCGGTCGAGACCGCGGCCGACCGCGTGATCCGCCAGATCTCGGACTGGTGCGGCATCCCCGATCTCGCGGAGCGTGTGGTCGTGCGTCGGACGATCGCACCCGGGGACTTCGCCGCCGACCTCCACTCGTGGCGCGGCAATGCGCTGGGCCTGGCCCACACCCTGGGTCAGAGCGCGATGTTCCGGCCGCGGAATGCGTCCAAGCGCGTGCGGGGCCTGTCCTACGCGGGCGGGTCGGCGCTGCCCGGAATCGGACTGCCGATGTGCCTCATCTCCGCCGAGCTCGTGCTCAAGCGGCTGCGCGGCGATCGCACTGCGGGTCCCCTCCCCGAACCGGCCAGGGTGTGACGTGCCGGGGCTCTACCTCCTCGCGATCCTCGTGTCGGTCGGCGGCATCCTCGCCCTGGACGGGCGATGGCGCCTCGCCGCCTGGCGCGCGCCGGGCCGGACCGCGGCTTCGGTCCTGATCGGCACGGCCGTCTTCCTCGTGTGGGACGCCGTCGGCATCGCGACCGGCGTGTTCGTGAAGGGGGACAGTGCGCTCCTGCTCGGGATCGATCTCGCGCCGCAGCTGCCGATCGAGGAGCCCGTCTTCCTCGCGTTCCTGTGCTACCTCGGCCTGGTCGTCTGGGCGGCCGCGATGAGGATCCTGGCCCGACGCGCGGCATCCGCGTCCTCAGAGAGTCCCCACGCGGAGCGCGGCACGTGACCTACCCGCTGATCGTCGTCCCGTTCGTCCTCGTGACGATCATCGTGAGCCTCGCGACGCTCCGGCGCCCCGGCTTCGGGCGACGGATGGCGGCCTCCGCGATCTCGGCCGCCGTGCTCGTCGCGCTGACCGCGGTCTTCGACAACGTCATGATCGCCGCGGGCCTGTTCACGTATCCCGCCGAGCATCTGAGCGGCCTGCGCATCGGACTGGCGCCTCTGGAGGACTTCGCCTATCCGCTGTGCGCGGCGTTCCTGATCCCTGCCGTCTACACGATGCTCGGGCGCCGCGCGGATCGGGAGGCGACGGCGTGAGCGACGCACGGGCCTTGCGGCCGGCCACGGTGCTCGGACAGCTGCTCGTGGCGTCTCGCCCGGTCAGCTGGATCAACACCGCCTACCCGTTCGCGGCCGCGTATGTGATGACCACGCGCGAGGTCGATGCGGCGCTCGTGATCGGGACGCTGTTCTTCCTGATCCCGTACAACCTGGCGATGTACGGCATCAACGACGTGTTCGACTACGAATCCGATCTGCGCAATCCGCGCAAGGGCGGTGCGCACGGTGCGGTGCTCGATCGCAGGATGCACCGGATCACGCTGTGGGCGGCGGCGCTCTCCTGCCTGCCGTTCGTCGTGTTCCTGGTGGTCGTCGGATCCCCGCTGTCGTGGGCGGTGCTCGCGGCGAGCCTGTTCTTCGTCGTCTTCTACAGTGCACCGCCGCTGCGGCTGAAGGAGGTCCCGTTCGCGGACTCTGTGACCTCCAGCATCCACTTCTTCTCCCCCGCCGTGTACGGGCTCGTCCTCGCCGGTGCGACCTGGACGTGGCAGCTCGCCGCGGTGATCCTCGCGTTCGCCCTCTGGGGCGTCGCCTCTCATGCGTTCGGGGCGGTGCAGGATGTCGTCGCGGACCGGGAGGCCGGGATCTCGTCGATCGCGACCGCCCGCGGAGCCAGGTGGACGGTGTGGTTCTCGCTCGGCTGCTATGCCGCGGCCGGGCTCGTCATGCTGGTGACACCTTGGCCCGGCCCACTGGCCGCGCTCGTCGCGGTCGGTTACATCGCGACCGTGTGGCCGTTCCGCTCGATCACGGACGAGACGGCCGAACGCGCGACCGCGGGGTGGCGACGCTTCCTCTGGGTGAACCAGATCGCCGGCTTCGCGATCACGCTGCTGCTGATCTGGTCCTGGTTCCTCACCGACTGAGCCGGCGCAGACGAAGGGCCCCCTCGCACCGAACGGTGGAGGGGGCCTTCAACGTGGACGGTTACTGCTCGCCCAGAGCGATGAGCTTCTCGACGGCCGCGGTCAGGCGCTCGTCTGCCTCGCCGTATGCGGTCCAGTCGCCGGCCTGGAGGGCCGCCTGCCGATCGAGCATGGCCTGCTGCGCGTCCTGCAGCGCAGCCTGGTACTCGTCCGTCGGCGGTTCCGTCGGCTGCGGTTCGGTGGTCTCGCCCGGCGTCGGGGTGGGCTCCGGCGTCGGACCGGGCGTCGGTGTCACGTCGGCATCACCGGTGTCGACACCGGAGTCTCCGCCGAAGAGGGCATCGAGCGCTTCGTTCAACGTGTCCTCGAATGCCACCTGGTTGCCGAACGCGACCAGCACCTTCTGCAGCTGCGGCAGCTGGGTGCCGCTGGAGGCCTGAACGAAGACCGGCTGAACGTAGAGCAGGCCGCCGCCGACCGGCAGCGTCAGCAGGTTGCCGTTGATCACCTCCGACTGCCCCTGTTTGAGCAGGTTGATCTGTGAGGAGATGAGCGGATCTGAGTTGAACGTGTTCTGCACCTGACCCGGCCCGGGGATCGTGGTGTCGGCATCCACCACGAGCATTCGAAGTTTGCCGTAGTCCGGACTCTTCACACCCGCCTTGTTGCCCGCGTTCGAATCGACGGCGAGGTACCCCATCAGCACGTTGCGGGATGCGGTGCCCTCGGATGCCGGGATGAAGCTTGTGAACATCGAGTAGGTCGGGGCGTCCTGGCCGGGCATCTGCATCGTCAGGTAGTACGGCGGCTGCAGGACGGTGTCCAGCTGCGGGTCATTCGGCGTCTGCCACGCGTTGTCGCGCTGGTAGAACGACTGCGCGTCATCGACGTGGTAGACGCCCAGGGCGTAGCGCTGAACCTTGAACAGGTCCGTCGGGTAGCGCACGTGGCTCATCAGGTCGGCCGACATGTCGCTGATCGGCTTGACCGTCGAGGGGTACACGTTCTGCCACGACTGCAGCACCGGGTCATCGGCGTCCCACGCGTACAGCGTGACGGAACCGTCGTATGCATCGACGGTCGCCTTGACCGAGTTGCGGATGTAGTTGATGTTGTCGAGCGCGAACCGCTGCGCCGACGTGTTCGAGTCGGAGATCGCCTGCTGCAGGCTCACCGTGGTGGAGTACGGGTAGTTCGCGCTGAGCGTGTAGCCGTCGATGATCCACACGATGCGACCGTCGACGACGCTCGGGTACGGGTCGCTGTCGAGCGTCAGGTATGGCGCCGCCTTCTGCACGCGCGCGCTCGGGTCGCGGTCGTAGAGGATCTGGGAGTCCTCATTGACGTTGTCGGAGAAGAGGATCTGCTCGGACTGGAACTTGAGCGCGTAGATCAGGCGGTTGAACACGCTGCCGATGTTCGGACCGCCGTCGCCGCTGAAGGTCGTCTTGGTCTCGCTCGCGTTGTCGGCGCCCGTCGGATAGTCCAGCTCGACGGGGTCCGTGCCCTCCGGCGCGCCGACGATCGAGTAGGTGGGCGAGAACTCGCCGAAGTACACGCGAGGCTCGAAGTTCTCCTGATCGGACAGGAACCCGGCTGCCGGGATGCCCCGCTCGAGGAAGACCGGATCGCCGTCGGTCGTGCGGTCGTTGCCCTTGGCCGCGACGACGCCGTATCCGTGCGTGTACACCAGGGTGGTGTTCTGCCACGACGCGGCCGCGCCGAGCTGCTCCATGTTGAGCTCGCGGACGGAGACCACGGTGTCCTGCGAGACGCCGTCGATCGCGTACCGGTCGACGTCGAGGGGATCCGCGAACTGGTAGTAGCCGCGGAACTGCTCGAGCTGCCGCACCGTCGGACTGATCACCGCCGGGTCCATGATGCGGATCTGGGCGGTGGTGGCGGCATCCTCGCGGAGTTGGTTCTGCTCGACGTCGGTGACCGCCTGGAAGTTGGTCTTCTCGAGACCGTCGATGCCGTAGGCCGCTTTGGTCATGTCGATGCCACGCTGGTAGAACTCGCGCTCGAGACTGAGCTGGTTCGGCTGCACCTGGAACGTGTTGACCACCCAGGGGTAGCCGATGCCGACCACGATCGCCGAGACGATCAGCAGTGCCGTCGCGATCAGCGGATAGCGCCACCGGCCGATGATGGCGGTGATGAAGAAGAGGATCGCGACGATGATCGCGACGATCGAGAGGATCGTCAGCCCCGGGATGATGGCGTTCACGCCCGTGTACCCGGGGCCGGTGATGCGCGCACCGGGCTCGACGAGCGTCTTGTAACGGTCCAGCCACAGGCTCGCGGCCTGCACCAGCAGGTAGAGCCCGGCGATGACCGCGAGCTGGATGCGCGCCGCCTTGGAGATGCGCAGCTCGCGCTGACCGATCCGCACCGACCCGTACAGGTACGCCACGAGGGCGGTCACCAGGAGGCACACGATCAGCACAGCCGAGATGAAGCCCAGGAGCGCGCTGTAGAACGGCATCGCGAACAGGTAGAAGCCGGTGTCGAGGTGGAACTGCGGGTCGGTGACGTCGGTGGCCACGCCGTTGAACCACAGCCATGTGGTCTCCCACTGGGCGGATGCGGCGAACCCGGAGAAGAAGCCGAAGAAGATCGGGATCCCCCACATCGCCAGGCGACGCAGCGGCTCGACGACCTCCTGGTACCGGTCCAGCTGCGAGCTCAGCCGCGCGTAGACCGGGCGCAGCCGATATGCGAGCTGGATCGAAAGCCACACCGGAACGGCCATGCCGACGAAGCCGACGACGAACATCACGACGCGGGCGATCCACTGCGTGATCAGCACGGAGTCGAACCCGAGCTGTGCGTACCACTGCCAGTCCGCGTAGAGGTTGGCGAAGATGAAGAACGCCACCACGATCACGGCGATGATCGCCAGTGAGATCGCGATGACTCTGCGGGAGCGAGAGGGCGTGGCCGGGGCCGGCGCTGGGGTCGTGGTCACGGATCAATCCTAGGCGCGCAGTTCTGGGCGTATGCCGTGGAGTGCACGAACTCGAGCCGTGAGTTCCGCTGTCGGCGAAGCCGCAGCCGGTGCGGGCCGATCAGCCCCCGCGAGCGCCGGAATCAGCCTGCGGTGCAGGTCGGCAGGGCCGAGAGGTCGCCGTCGTCGCGGACGGCGTCCAGCACATCGAGCGCGTCATCGAGCGTCCCGACCGAGAACACCCGGAGTCCGACGGGGACGTAGCCGACGACCTCGTCGCAGTTGTCCTCCGGGGCCAGGAACCAGTCGGCTCCGGCACCGACCGCACCCCACATCTTCTGGCGGATGCCGCCGATCGGCCCGACGACGCCCTCCGCGTCGATCGTCCCGGTGCCGGCGACGGTCTCACCGCCGTTGAGCTGGTCGGGAGTCAGCGTGTCGATGATCCCGAGGGCGAACATCATGCCGGCGCTCGGACCGCCGACGTTGTTCAGTTGGATCGTCACGTCGATCGGGAAGTCGAAGTCGTTCGTGAGCGTGATGCCCAGCAGCCACAGGGTCTCGCCGTCGACCTCGGTCTCCTTCGGCGTGACCGACACCGACTCCTCCTCGCCGTCGCGCTCGATCGTCAGCTCGATCGGCGCCCCCTCGCCCTCGTTGACGATCTCGCGGAGCGCGGTCGCGTCAGTGACCGAGGTGCCGTTCGCATCGAGGATCACGTCGCCCTCTTGGAGCGCCCCCTCGGCCGCCGAGTCCTCCGTGAACGAGTACACGGTGAGCTTCGCGTCCACGTCGTACCCGAGTTCGGTCAGCGCGGCGGCTGTCGCCTCCTTCTGGGAGTCGACCATCATCGCGGCGCTCTCCTCGTTGCGCTGCTCGGTGCTCTGCCCCTCGGGGAAGACCGCGTCGATCGGCAGGACGGCCTTGCTCGGGTCGAACCACGCGGTCGCCAGCTCGAACCACGACGGCGTGCGCTCGCGGTTGCCGATCACCTGCACGGTCAGCAGATCCAGCGCTCCTTCGGTGGGAAAGGTCTCCGCGCCCTCCACCGAGATCAGCGGCACCTGGGTTCCATCGGCCGCCTCGGCGGTGCCGAGCGTGTTGTACACCGGCCCTGGACGCTGGATCACGTAGGAGGTCGGCAGGAAGGTGATCACCAGCAGCACGGCGAGCGCGATCGCGAGCGCCCAGATGCCGGCGACCATGCCGCGCGACATGCGCCGGTCCGCACGCGGTGGCGCGGGCGTGATGGTGACGTTCTCGTCGAACAGCGCCACGAGGGACCTTTCTCTGCCTGGTCGTTCGCGACCGGCGTAAGGGTGGAAGGGTCCGTGCCGGGAAGTGCGATGATCCGTGCGACTAGCGTAGATGGCGAGGTCATGACCCGGCTGAAAGGCGGCTGAAGTGGCAGAGTCCGACCGTGAGGACGACCAGAGCCCCGAGGAGCAGTTCCAGGAGCTGATCCGGCAGCTGTTCGGCGGCGCGGGTGCCGACGTGGACCCCGAGCAGCTCGCGCAGCTGTCGGGGATGGGCATCGATCCGGCGATGATGCAGACCGTCATGCAGCACCTGCAGGGCGCGTTCGCGGGCGGTGCCGACGAGGGCATCTCGTGGGACCTGGCCAAGCGCCAGGCGCTGCACATCGCGAATCAGGACGGTCTCGGAGTCACGGACGGCCAGCGCACGGACCTGGATCAGGCGTTCGCCCTGGCATCGCTGTGGCTGAGCGAGGCCACCACGATCTCCGAGCTGGCCACCCCGCCGCGCGCGCTCACCCGCGGCGGCTGGGTCGAGGCGACCCTGCCGGTCTGGCAGGAGCTGGCCGAACCCGTGGCGACGAGCATCGCGGACGCGCTCACCCAGGCGCTGCGTGAACAGGCGCCTGAGGAGATGCAGGGCCTCGTGCAGGGCGCGGGACGGCTGATGCGCACGGTCGGCGGATCGCTCTTCGCGTCGCAGCTCGGCCAGGTGGTCGGCAACCTCTCCAAAGAGGTCGTCAGCGGCGGAGACGTCGGCATCCCGCTCATGCCCGATGGCGACGCGGTGATCCTTCCGCAGAACTTCGCCGACTTCGGGCGCGATCTCGAGATCCCCGACGACCAGCTCGCGCTCTACATCGCGACGCGCGAACTCGCTCACGCACGGCTGTTCCGTCATGCCCGCTGGCTGCGCCTGCACGTCATCTCCCAGGTCACGGACTTCGCGCGCGGCATCCACGTGGACACCGACGCGCTCGAAGAGCTCGCGTCGCGCTTCGATCCCTCCCAGCCCGAGGAGCTGCGTCGGGCTCTGGAGAGCGGCGCCCTGCTGCCGAGCCGGTCGGAGGCCCAGAACGCGGCGCTCACCCGGCTCGAGAACCTCCTCGCGACGATCGAGGGCTGGGTCGATGTCGTGACGGAGCGCGCCACTGCGCGCCTGCCGTCCGCCGATCGCATCGCCGAGGCCGTGCGCCGCCGCCGCGCCGTGGGCGGCCCCGCCGAGCAGGCGCTGAGCTCGCTGGTGGGGCTCGAGCTTCGCCCTCGCCGGATGCGCGAGGCCGCGGCGATGTGGCGCGCCGTGACGGATGCCGTCGGCGTGGCCGGCCGCGACGCCCTGTGGGACTACCCCGACCTCATGCCCACCGCCGAGGACATCGACGACCCCGCGGCGCTCGTCGCGCGGCTCGAAGCACGGGCGCGCGGTGAGGCGCCTGCGACCGACGAGATGGACGACGCGCTGGCCCGCCTCCTCGCCGGTGAGGACATCGGCGAGGCGCCGTCCGGCGTCGACGAAGGCCCGTCCGAGCCGGATGAGCCCTCCGCTTCGGACGATCCCCGGCCCGTCTGAGTCCGCGGCGCCCTCGGCTCCTCCACAGGGTGCGGTCCGAGACCCCAGAGCGAGTCGAACCTGTGGAGAGCCGGATCCGTCACGCCGCGCGGATCACAATCGGGACCATGCTGCGACTCGACCCCGCGTTCCCGCCGCTCTGGCGTTCCGCCACCACCCTGCAGTTCGGAGCGGATGCGGTCGCCGTCCTCGACGACCCCGAACCGTGGCAGCAGCGGCTCCTGCGCGAGCTCGAGCGCGGCATCCCTGATGCCGCCCTCGATCCGATCGCGATCGCCCTCGGCGCGCCCGAGGCCGCGGCCGGGCGGTTCGTGCGTCGCATCGCACCCGCACTCATCGGCCCGCCCGCACCGAGAGTTCGGGTGATCCTCCAGGTTCCCGAGGGATTTCCCCGGGAGACCACCGGGCAGGTCGCGCATTCACTCAGGAGCGCGGGTCTTGAGGTCACCGAAGCGACGTGGTGGGATGCGCCGGGCGAGCCCGTTCCCGACGCGGCGCCCGTCGTCATCCTCGGCCACCACCTGATCGCTCCCCGACGCGCTGCGGCGCTGATGGGACGCGACCTCGCCCACCTGCCGCTCATCTTCACCGGGCCCGGTGCCGAGATCGGGCCGTTCGTCGTGCCCGGGCGGACGGCGTGCCTGTCGTGCATCGCGGCGCGCAGGCGTGACGACGACCCGGCGTGGCCGCACGTCGCGGCGCAGCTGCTCGGTCGTACCGCCCCGGTGCTCAGCGACGCCCTCACGGTCGAGGCGTCGCTGGTGGCCGCTCGTCTGATCAGCGAGGCCGTGCGGAGCCCGCGGCGCCTCCGGTCGCATTCGCTGAGCCTGCGCGAAGGCTCCCTGCACCGCTCGATGCGCGTGCACCGCCCGCACGCAGCGTGCCGGTGCCGATCTCTCGCAGGAACCTGGACGGCTGACGATCCCGCAGTCCCCGCGACCACGACAGCGACAGTACTCGCCCGGCCCGCGTGATGCCCACGTAGGCGAGGCGGCGCTCCTCGTCGACCTGCTCGAAGGTCGTCGCGTAACTGATCGGCAGAAGCCCCTCTGCGACACCGAGGAGGTGGACGTGATCCCATTCCAGCCCCTTGGCGGCGTGCAGCGTCGCCAAGGTCACCGTGCGCATCGCCGGCTCGTGCTGCGCGCGGGCGCGCGCCTGGAGTTCGTCGGTGAAGCCGCGCAGGGTCGTCCCCTCCGGCGCCTCTTCGGCCAGACGCAGCAGCGCGGCGCGGGCTTCCCATGCGTCCCGCAGCGCGCCGCCGGCCTGAGGCGGCTCGTCCGTCAGCCCGCGGGAGCGGAGGATGTCGCGGACCGTGTCGACGAATCCCGTCTCGATCGGCGCCACCGAAGCCGCGCGCAGCTCCATGAGCGCCTGACGCACCTCGGGCAGGTCGAAGAAGCGCTTGCCGCCCAGCACGGTCGCCGCGATCCCCTGATCCGCCAGCGCGCGCACGAGCTCGGCCGATTGCGCATGCGCCCGATAGAGGATCGCGATCGTGCGCGGATCGACCCCGGCCGCGATCCGCGCCGCGACCCCTCCCGCCACGCCGCGCGCTTCGGCGACGTCGTCCTCGTAGGCGGTGACGATCGGCGGATCGGCGGGCACCACAGCACCGTCTCCACCGCCCGCCGCCGTCAGCTCGAGCGCGCCGGGGCGACCGCGCATGAGCTCGTTCGCGACCGCGAGGATCGCGGCATCCGATCGGTAGTTCGTCTCCAGACGCACCACGCGCGCATCCTCGTGGGTGCTTGCGAACTCCAGGAGGAATCGCGCATCCGCGCCCGCGAACGAGTAGATCGTCTGACTCGCATCGCCCACGACGCAGATGTCGCGACGGTCCCCCCGCCACAGCTCGAGCAGCCGATGCTGCAGCGGCGACACGTCCTGGAACTCGTCGACCGTGAAGTGGCGGTACTGCTCGTGGACGGATGCCGCGACGTGGGGCTCGGCCTCCAGCATGCCGGCGCACGCGAGGAGGACGTCCTCGAAGTCGAGCTGGCGACGCTGGTCCTTCAGCTTCTCGTACGCGCGCTGCAGGTCTGCCACCCGTGAGACGTCGAGCCGCCCGACGCCGTTCGGGCGCGCGGCGGCGTACTGCTCGATGCTGCGCATCGTGACCTTGCGCCACTCGATCTCACTCGCGACGTCGCGCAGCGTCGCGGTGTCGGGCTCGATGCCCATTCCGTCGGCGGCATGGGCCAGCAGGCGCACCTTGTTGTCGACGATGGCGGGAGCGGAGTCGCCCGCGACCGTCGGCCAGAAGTAGTTGAGCTGTGCGAGTGCCGCGGCGTGGAACGTGCGGGCCGCCACTCCTTCGACGCCGAGGGCCCGCAGTCGGCCTCGCATCTCGCCGGCGGCCTTCGCGGTGAACGTCACCGCCATCACCCGTCCCGGCGAGTACGCGCCGGTGTCGACGCCGTGCGCGATCCGGTGCGTGATGACGCGCGTCTTGCCCGTTCCGGCACCTGCGAGCACCGCGACCGGTCCCCGCAGTGTCGTCACCGCCTCGAGCTGGCGGTCATCCAGACCTTCGAGCGCGCGGTCGCTCATTCCGCACCCGAGTACCAGTCGCTGATCAGGCTGTGCGCGATGGATGCGGCGCCGGGAAGCAACAGGTCGCTCTCACCGGCCAGACCCGCGCCGATCTCGGATCGCTCGAACCATCGCACCGCGACGATCTCCTCACCGTCCGCCTCGGCTGCGGTGTCGTCGGCGGCCGTGGCGAGGAATCCCAGCATGAGCGAGCGCGGATACGGCCACGCCTGCGAGCCGCGGTACCGCACGTCGACCACCTCGACGCCCGCCTCCTCGCGGACCTCCCGCGCCACCGCCGCCTCGAGCGACTCCCCCGCCTCGACGAAGCCCGCGAAGCACGAGAACCTGTCGCCCGTCCACAGCGCGTTCGAGCCGAGCAGCAGTCGGTCGGGGTGCCGGGCGCTGGTGATCGCGACGATGACCGCTGGATCGGTCCGCGGGAAGTGCTCGCGCCCGCACGACGGGCAGTGCCGCGACCAGCCGGCATCGCGGATCTCGGTGCGCGCACCGCAGGCCGGGCAGAACGGGGCCTCGAGCAGCCACCGGCCGAGGCTGAGCGCCTCGACGAAGGCGCCGGCATCGCGGGCCGAGAGGAGTCCTCCCACCGTTCGCAGCGATCCCCAGCCCGCGGGCGCCGGGAACGGCTCGTCCTCGGTCCTGGCCAGCACTGCCGCCAGCACGGCGGTGCCGTCACCATCGCGACCGAGGAACGCCCACTCGGCATCCTGCGGAGCCGCGCCCGGCCCCACCCAGTGCAGCGCATCGCGTCGCGACAGCGGTGCGGCGTCGCCGTTCAGGACGAGCACTCGGGTGGCGGCATCCGACCGCGCAGCCTCGAGTCGTGCGGGCGTCGCCCGCTCCTCGGCGGCTCGATCCAGACCGAACCTCGCCAGCGGCGGTGGCTGCGTGCTCTCAGGCGCCGTCATCGAGGACCTCTCTGCCGCTGGTCGACAAGCCGGGCGTGGCGCGGGGGCGCACGGGCGCACCCGACCTACCCTGGGCACATGGCACGCTCACCCCTCACTCTAGCCGCGTCGGTGACCTCGGCTCTGCCCCGGGTCGGCGTCGTCGGAGTCGGCATTCTGACGGAAGGCGCTGCCGGTCGCTACGACGCCGCGCTCGCGGAACTCGACGACGGCAGGCGCGTGGTGGTGCGCGCGCCGGCGGACGCGGATGCCGGCACCGAGCTCGCCGCTGAGGCGCGAGCTCTGCGTGCCCTGACGCCCGGCGTGCGCGGCCTGCTGCCGTTCCGTGCGCCGGAACTGCTCGGCGAAGCCGGCATCGGCGACGCCCGGGCCGTCGTGGTCGACTTCCTCCCCGGGTACCGGGTCGATGCAGCCCACCTCCCGTCGGGGCGCGGCGCCGCGACGTCGATCGGCGAGGCGCTGGCTGCCCTGCACGCCCTCCCGCTCTCGATCGTGCGCACCGAGGGCCTCCCTGTCCGCACCCCTCAGCAGGTCCGCGACGATGTGTCGCGCCTGATCGACCGCGCGGAGGCGACCCGCTCAGCGCCGCGCGCGCTCGTGGACCGGTGGCGTCGCGCTGTCGAGACCGACGAGCTGTGGCGCTTCGAGTCCGCAGTCGTGCTGGGCGGAGCGGGCGCAGCGTCGTTCCTGTTCGAGGACGTCGACTCCGTCCCGCGCGTGACCGGCGTGCTCGAGTGGCACGGACTGTCGGTGGGCGACCCCGCGACCGATCTGCAGTGGCTCGCGTCGGCACCGGCGGCCGCCGACGACGTCTACGACGCGTATGTCGCGCACAGCGACCGCGCACCCGACCGGCTCGCCCGCTCGCGCGCGCGGCTGTACGCCGAGCTCGAGTTCGCGAAGTGGCTCGTCCACGGGCACGAGGCGGGACGCTCCGACATCGTGGACGACGCTGTCGGCCTCCTGGAGTCGCTCGCCGCCGGCGTGCGTGACGACGACATCATTCCGGATGCCGCCGTCGGCGTCGACGACGCGATCGCGCTGCTGGACCGCGTGCCTGACGCGCAGGCCGCGGCGGTCGACACCTCGATGCACACGGACGCGTACGATCCCGAAGAGCTCTCGCTGTGGGTCACGACCGACGACACCGATGCGGCCGAGGTGGCGGACCAGGCCGACGAGGCCGAGGCACCCGAGTCGACGATCGGTTCCGTTCCGCAGTCGCACGACGACGTCTCCACCGCGCCGATCGACATCTCCGCCTGGGCGAACCGCACGGACACCACCGGAGAATCGGCGGACGGCGCGGATGACGCAGACGCGCAGGCCGACAACGAGCGTGCGTCTGATGCCGCGCTGCGGCGCTGGCTCTCGGACTAGTCTCGCCGGCTGAGCCTCCGACGCTCAGCCGCGGATCACCAGGTCGTCCGCCACGTAGTACAGCGCGACGTCGATCTGATCCATCGGCACCCCGTGCATCTCGTGATACGCCCGGCGGTACAGCTCCAGCTGCAGCATCCGCTCCTGACGCTCGGCGTCGGTGCGCGGCGGGGCGCCGGTCTTCCAGTCCACGATCTCGATGCGTCCGCCGCGGTCGTCCCGCCGGAAGACGGCGTCCAGCTTGCAGATGATCACGTGCGGTCGGCCGTCCAGACCCGCCCCCTCCGCGACGGTGAAGTCGATCTCGGTCTCCACCTCGATCGGACTGAGATCGCCCCACTCGGACGCCGCGAAGTTCGCCTGCAGCCTCGCCAGCACAGCAGCATCTTCGGCCGACGCCGTGGTGGCCGGTCCGTCCTCGTCGAGCTCCCACAGCGCGTCGTCGAGCGACCGGGCGGTGCCGACGCGTCCGGAGCGCTGTTCGACCCACGCGTGGAACAGGGTGCCGAGCCTGGTCTGGCGGAACGGGCGCTCGGGTAGAGGTCGTGAGATCTTCGCGACCGTCCCCGCGTAGTCGGTGACGAATTCCTTGTAGCGGGATGCCGCGATCCTGATCGGAGCCGCATCAGCAGCGGGCCGATGCCGCGCGTCTCGCTCCGCCAGCAGCAGAGCGACGTCGCGATCCGGCTCCACCCGTGTCGCGCCGAGAGCGGAATCCACGGCCGCAGCCGCGCGTTCGACGGCGGCCCGCCTCGCGCCGAGCGGATCGATCGGCCAGCTCAGCACCCGGCGTTCGCCGAGGTACGGGTCATCGCCTGGGTCGTCGTCGGGCAGCCCGATGCCGAGCGCGTCCGCGATCTCATCGAGGAAGACGCTGCGCTCACGTGGACGCTTCGTGCCCGACCAGCTCGCACCGGTCAGGAGCAGGTGATCCCTCGCGCGCGTGACGGCGACGTACGCCAGCCGGCGATCCTCATCGAGCTGACGGGCTCGGTTGGCGGCGATGAACTCATCGATCGCGGCCTTCAGGTCCTGCTGGGTCGGCGCCACATCCCGTTCCCATCGCAGCGCCGGCAGCCATCGGGCGTCACCGCGGAATGCATACGGCAGGATGCCGAACCCCAGCCACCCCTTCGTGTCGCGGGCCATGCTCGGAAGCTCGTCCTTCACCAGACGCACCACCGCGACGGCATCCCACTCGAGTCCCTTGGAGCCGTGGATCGTGAGCAGCTGCACGACGTCGTCCTCAGGCGGTTCGGTGCGTGGAGCGAACTCGTCCAGCTGCTCGGCATGGTCGAGCCAGGCGAGGAGATTCGAGATCGACCCCGACTCATCGGCGGCCAGGAACGCGTGCAGCTCGTCGACGAACGCACGCAGCTGTGCCGAGGCGATGCGCGCGGGTCCGCGCGACTCGTTGGCCGCGAGCTCGACGTCCAGGCGCAGCTCGAGCTCGACGAGCCGCACGAGATCGGGAATCTGCATCCCGACCGCGCGGCGCAGTCCGGCGAAGACCGATGCGGCCTCCCGCAGCCGCTCGCGGGCGTCGGGCGTGAAGCCCTCGAGCCATCCGTGGTCGCTCTTGTGGCGAAGGACGAAGTCGAGGGCGTCGACCAGGGATCCGTCGTCGTCGCCGGCGCTGCCGCGGATCCGCTCGACGACTTCGGGTGCGAGCGGCTGCAGGGCCGCATCGTGCCGCGCGATCCGACGGCTGAGCGCCGCGAGCTCGCGCAGGTCGGGCAGACCGATCGCCCATCGCGGCCCGGCGAGCAGGCGGATCAGCGCGGATCCCGCGCTCGGGTCGCTGAGGACGCGCAGGGCGCACACCACGTCGACCACTTCGGGGGTGGAGAGCAGACCGCCGAGCCCCAGGATGCGATGCGGCACCCCGCGGCGGCCGAGCGCGTCGCCGAAGCGCACCATGTGCTTCTTGCTGCGGAACAGGATCGAACCCGTGGTGGATCGCCCGTCCGCGGCGCGCTCGGAGCGAACCCGGCCGAACCAGGTGGCGACCCGGTCGGCCTCGGCGTCGAGGTCCGCGTCGAACGCGAGCTCGACGGCTCCGCTCGGGGCGGCCGGCCGGGCGCGCAGCTGCTGGACGGGGACGGATGCCGATGCCGCGAGCGGTGCGAGCACCGCGTTGGCCGCTGCCAGCACACCGGCGCTGTTGCGCCAGCTCGTCAGCAGAGCGAACTGCGAACCGGGCCGGCCGGGCGAGAAGGACTCCGCGAACCCGCCGAGGTTGCCGGCGCTCGCCCCGCGCCACCCGTAGATCGCCTGGTGGGGGTCGCCGACCGCCATCACCGCGGTATCGGCGAACAGCCCCGCGAGGAGGTCGGTCTGCACGACCGACGTGTCCTGGTACTCGTCCAGGAGGACGACTCGGAATCGGTCGCGCAGTTCGTCGGCGACGACCGGATGCGTGCGCACGACATCGAGCGCGCCGGCGACCTGGTCGGAGAAGTCGAGCACGCCGATGCGCTGCTTCTCGGCCGCGTACTCCCGGGCGAGGTCGGCCAGCAGTGCGAGCGCGCCCACCTTGTCCTCGGCTTCGGCGACGGCGGCGTACACCACCGTCGCTCTGCTCGTCGACGGACGCTCGAGCACGTCGCGGAACCGCTCAGGGAACGCGGCCAGGTCATCGAACGAGACCAGGTTGTCGACGCCGTCCCGCGCGATGCGGAGCGCGGCGTCGACGATGCTGCGGACGGCTTCGCCCCGTGTCTCCAGGCGCGGATCGTCGGAGGCGAAGACCACCCGACGCATGAGCAGCCACGCGGCCGATTCAGAGAGGATGACGGCCTCGGCATCCCGCCCGATCCGCACCGCGTGCTCGCGGACGATCTGGTCGGCGAAGCTGTTGTAGGTCGCGACGGTGGGCCGGTGCAGCAGTGCGTCATCGTCCGGCGCCTCGGCGATCGCACCCACCTCGTCGGCAAGGGCGTCCATCGCGGCGTGTCGGGCCGACGCGGCCTTCGAGCCGTCGCCACCGGCGCGCTCCAGGTCGCCGAACACGTCCAGGCGCCCGCTCGCGTGCAGCGCCGGCAGAGCCTCGATCAGCCCGCGGCGTTCGAACTCGCCGAGTCGCTGCAGCCTGCGCTGGATGCGCTCGGCGAGCTCGCCCGCGGCCTTGCGCGTGAACGTGAGACCGAGCACCTCGTCGCGACGGACCAGACGGTTGGCGACGAGCCACACCACTCGCGCAGCCATCGTCTCAGTCTTGCCGCTGCCCGCGCCCGCGACCACGAGCGCCGGCTCGAGCGGCGCCTCGATGACCGCCGCCTGTTCGGCGGTCGGGGGGAACTGCCCCAGAGCGGCGGCGATCACGTCGGCGGAGAGGGTCTGGACCGACACGGGTGCGGTCACGATGCGCTCACCGCCCCGATCGTGTGGATCCGGCACAGGCCGTACGAGTACTCGTCGCGGCAGTGGTCCTCGTACGGCGCCTCGAACGCCGTGCCCCGCATGACCGCCACCGCGGCACGGACCCGCGCGAGGAACAGGTCGCGCCGTTCCTCGTCGAACGGCGGCTGCCACGGCGTGGCGTAGTCCGAGCGGGCTGCCGTCGGGCGCAGCACGAGGAGCTTCGCACCGCCCGGCGGCAAGCCTGCGGCCGCCGGGATCGCGCCGGATTCGAATGCGAGCTGATAGGCGCCGAGCTGCGGGTTGTCGACGACCTTGAGGTCGGTCTGCGGCTCGCGCTTGCCGGTCTTCAGGTCGACGATCACGACAGTGCCCTCGGGCGTGAGTTCGACGCGGTCGATGTACCCGGAGAGGATCGCGCCGTGTTCGAATGCCTCTCCGTCATCGAGCGGGATCGCGACCTCGAAGTGCGGCTCGGCGCCGATGAGCGCTCCGCCGGCGGACTCGAAGCGGCGCAGGTACAGATGCAGCCGTCGTACGAGGTCGCGCGCGCGGGCGCGTTCGGCGCGTTCGCGCCACGCCGCCTCGAACGTGAGCTCTCCCCACCGCGCATCCACCTCGGCCCACAGGCTCTCCTCATCCGAATCCGCGGCGTGCTCGAGGGCCGCGTGGACGATCGTGCCGAGCCCTGCCGTGGTGCTCCCTGGATCGCCGCCGAGGTCGCCGATCACCCAGTTCAGCTCGCACTCCTCGAGGGTGTGCAGTCGCGAGGGCGACACGCGGACGTCCTCGCGGTCGAGGTCGCGCAGCGGGCCGGTGGAGGTCGGCGTGAGCACACCGAACCATTCCGCCGGCGCGGCCCCGGGAACGCCCGCGTCCGCGAGCAGCGCCAGCTGCTGCGCCGCCCGCTCGCCGCGACTGCGGCCGCCGGGCTCCGTGAGCGTGCGGCGGTGCTGGGCGACGAGGCCCCGCAGCGACAGCGGATGCTCCACGGCGTGCCGCTCGGGGTCGGGCAGGAACTCGAAGAACACGCTCGGACCGGTGTCGTCGTCGTCGACCGCCGTCACGATGACGCGCTCAGTCGCGCGGGAGACCGCGCGCACGAGAAGCCTCAGCTCATCGTGCATCGCCGCCCGTCGGCGATCGAGCGTCGAGGCGGCGGCGTCCTCGGAGCGGGTCGCGGCGTCGGCCAGGCGCCACGTCTCCAGAAGCGATCCGCGCAGGCGGCTGTTCGGCCAGACGCCGTCCTGCACACCGGCGATCACGACCGTGTCGAACTCGGTGCCCAGTGCACCGGCCGGCGTCAGGATCCGCACGGCATCGCCGCCGGCGGGCGCGTCGAGACGATCCTCGGCGACATCGCTGTCGAGGATGCTGCGGACGAAGACGCGCGGATCCGCGTCGAGCGATCGCTCCACGAAGCGCTTCGCGGACTGGAACAGCGCCACGACCGCGTCGAGGTCGCGGTTCGCCTGCTCGGCCAGTGGCCCGTGTCCGCGGGCGAGCTCGGACCACACGCGCTCGAGGCCGCTGCGATCCCATGCGGTCCAGAGCAGCTCGTGCGCGGTGGCCCCTCGCTCGAGCTCTTCCCGGAGCAGGACGAGTGTGCTCGCGAGCTGCGCTGCGGTGCGCGCCTCCCTCGTGTCGATGAGCTCGAACTCGAGCGGCTGATGCATCGCGGAGAGCAGGAGCTCCCGGCCTGACGCCGCGGGTTCGGCGCCGGGCTCCTGAGCCTGCCGCAGGGCGACGTGCCGCAACGCCGATCGCAGCCGGCGCAGCTCGATGGGGTCGAGTCGGCCCGCGGTCCCGACCAGGGCGTCGGCAACTGCCTCGAAGGTCCAGTCGTCGCGTGCCGCGAGGTCGATGATCCTCAGCAGGTCGCGCACCGGCGCCAGGCTGCCCAGCGGGCGGCCCGGTCCGCTCGACCGCGTCGGCACCTCGCGCGCGGCGAGCTCAGCTTCCAGCGCCGCGACCTGTCTGGTGTCGTGCGCGATGACCGCGCACGCGGACCAGGCGACGCCGTCGTGCACGTGTCGCTCGCGGAGCAGCCGCGCGATCGCGTCGTACTCCTCGGCCGGAGAGCGCAGTGTCAGCGCCCGCACGGAGGTGTCGGGCACCACGGGGCCGGTGTCGACGGAAGGGCGCGCGCGATGGGCGACGAGCCCGACCGCCCCGATGCGCTGCGTGATCTGCCCGACGAACTCGCGCTGCCATGCCGTGCCGCGATGCGCGCCGGAGAGCACCCACACGCTCCCGAGGCTCGCCGCGAGCCGCGCGAAGTTCTCCGGCGTGGCGCCGCGGAAGGCTCCCGCTCCCACGTCCGGGTCGCCGAAGGCGAGCACCGCGATCCCCCGCCTTGCGCAGGCCTCGAGCATCTCGACGCCGCCCAGGGTCAGCTCCTGGGCATCATCGACGAGGATCACGCGGACCCGATCGACGACCTCTGTTCCCGGCGGCGCGGTGCGCAGCACGCCGACGGCCTCGCGCACCAGTCCGGCGGCATCCCGATGCGCGCCCCGCATGTCGGCCCGCACCTGCACGTACTCCTCGAAGAAGGAGGCCATCGTGCCCCACACGGGGATCCCATGCGTCTCGGCGAGTTCGCGAAGACGACCGGACTCGATGCCCAGCGTGGTGCACTCGGCGAGGAACGTGCGCACCTCGGTGCGGAATCCCTTCGTGGAGCGGACGGTCGGGCCGAGCCATTCCGGCCATCGGCCGCGGCCTTCGGCCTCGTCTTCGGCATCCCCCTCGAGCAGATCCTGGATCAGCTGGTCCTCGTCGCCGCCGGTGAGCAGCTGCGGCGGCTCTTCACCCGCGGCGACCTGCGTCGCCCGCACCAGCTGGTACGCGAAGGAGGCGACCGAGCGGGCGAGCGGGCCGGACGTCGCCCGGTCCACAGCGAGCGCCAGCCGGTCGCGCAGCGCGGTCGCGGTCTGGCGCGACGGAGTGAGCACGAGCAGCGCGTCGGGGTCGATCCCCGCGTCCACGAGCGCCGATACCCGGGCGATCAGTGCGGTCGTCTTGCCGCTGCCGGGAGCGCCGACGACCACTCCGGATGCCGCGGCGGAAAGCCCCGACACGACGCGCTGATGCGCATCCAGGGCGGGCGCCGCGCCGGAGTCGTCGCCCAAGTCCATGGCTTCGACGGTAGCGCGAGGTGCCGACAACGAGCGTGCGCCACGACCGTCATCGCGCGTTCGCCGAGAGCGTGCGACGGACGGCCGAGGGCCCTCGGCCCGTGTCGTAGAGTTGCCATGCGCGCCGGGCATCCGGTCGCACGAGGCCCCGGGGCAGCGCCCCGTCGCAGGAGGTATTCACGTGGAGATCCGCATCGGCATCGCCAACACCGGCCGTGAGCTCAACTTCGAGACGACAGAGACCGCAGCGGCCGTCAAGAAGTCGGTCGCGAGCGCCCTCGACGCGGGTGCCACGCACGTGAGCTTCACCGACGCGAAGGGCACGAGCTACATCGTCCCGACCGCGACACTCGCCTACATCGAGCTCGGCACCGAAGAGTCGCGCCGCGTCGGCTTCGTCGCCTGACGCAGGTCCGCGCGTGCAGATCCTCCTCGCCTTCATCATCGGCGCCGCCGTCGGCGCGGCAGCCCACTTCCTCGTGCGCGGCCGCGGAACGCGCGGCGTCGCGCTCGCGCCGATCATCGGCGCCTTCTCCGCCGGGCTCGTGTGGATGATCCTCACGTGGGCCGGCGTCGGCCTCGAGAACCCGCTGCTGTGGATGTCCGCACTCGTCGTTCCGATCGTCGTGACGTGGCCGGTGCTGGTCATCCTCGCCCGCACGCGCACCGCTCACGATGCGCGGGAGAAGGCGCGCCTCAAGATCGGCTGAGCGACGCCAGGGGTCGAGAGCGAGCGACGCCGGGCACCGCGAGCTACGCCGCCAGACCCATCGCGTCCATGCGCTTCGAGTGCGCGGCCATCAGGTCGGTGAAGACCGGCTCGACCTTCTGCTCGTCCGCGATGCGCAGCGTCGTCGGCCGCAGCGCCGCACGTGCGATCAGCAGCGTGTCGCCGACCAGGCGGCGACCCCACATCGCCAGCAGCGACTTCCACTCCGGATCGCTCGCGATGGTCTCGCCGATGATGTCGACGATCGCCTGCCGGTCGTCGTCCGCCTGCAGGATGCGGGCCACGACCCGACCCGTCTCGCCATAGCTCGACGAGAGCGCCAGGTAGAAGTCATCGAGCATGCCCGCGGTGATGTGCACGGAGAGCATGGTCTCCTGCGGCCGCACGCCGTGGGTCGCACGGCGGAAGGCATCGAGCGGCTCGCGGAACGGGAGCATGAGGCTCGTCGGGTCGTCGCCGCGGTCGCGGATGAGCGCGACGAGCTCCTCGTGCTTCTGCAGCGCCGCGCCGGCAGCACGAGAGAGGGATTCCTTCTCGGCGAGCTCGGGCGTCGAGGCGATCAGCTCTGAGAGGGTCTCGAAGTAGCCGAGCTGCAGATACGCGGCCTGTCCGAGGAACGTGTCGATCTCCGGCGCGAGCTCCTCGAAGTCGACGCGGTGAGCGTCGCTCGCTTCATCGCGCGATCGCAGTTGGAGCTTGCGCCCCTGCGGGCGCCGCTCCCAGAACCACTTCACCACGCACTCAGCATAGGTGCGCGGCCATGCGCAGCCCATGACCCGGGAGCTCGGATACGTCTGCGCGCGGTGCGAGCCGGTATCCTGGGGGAAGTCCCCGACGTCGGATCGGGGCTCCCGCGCCTGTGGCAGAGAAAGGGCGTGGATCCCACCCCCGCCCGCGCGGCGACATCGCACACGCGCCAGGGCACACCACAAGGCAGCATCTCACTGCCGGACAGGCTCACATCGTGACGACCTTCGCCGAACTCGGCGTCGACCAGGACATCGTCGAGACCCTTGCCGCGAAAGGCATCGTCGACGCGTTCCCCATCCAGGAGCAGACCATTCCGCTGGGCCTGCCCGGCCAGGACATCATCGGCCAGGCCAAGACCGGCACCGGCAAGACCTTCGGCTTCGGCATCCCGGTCGTCCAGCGCCTCGGGCCGAACCCGGAGCACGGAGTAAAGGCGCTCATCGTCGTGCCCACCAGGGAACTGTGCGTCCAGGTGTACGAGGACATCGACATGCTCACATCGGGCCGCTCGACGAGCGTCGTCGCGATATACGGCGGCAAGGCGTACGAGGGTCAGATCGACCAGCTCAAGGCCGGCGCGCAGATCGTCGTCGGCACCCCCGGCCGCCTCATCGACCTGAACAACCAGCGACTGCTCGACCTGTCGCACGCGACCGAGGTCGTGCTGGACGAGGCCGACAAGATGCTCGACCTCGGGTTCCTCCCCGACATCGAGAAGATCTTCCAGAAGGTTCCCGCGGTCCGGCACACGCAGCTGTTCTCGGCGACGATGCCCGGCCCGATCGTGGCGCTGGCCCGCCGGTTCATGACCAACCCGATCCACATCCGCGCGACGGACCCCGATGAGGGCCTGACCCAGGCGAACATCAACCACCTCGTCTACCGCGCGCACTCGCTGGACAAGGACGAGGTCATCGCCCGCATCCTGCAGGCCGACGGCCGGGGCAAGACCGTTATCTTCACCCGGACGAAGCGCGCTGCGCAGCGACTGTCGGACGAGCTCGGCGACCGCGGCTTCAACACCGCATCGGTGCACGGCGACATGAGCCAGGAGGCGCGCGAGCGCTCGATGGCCGCGTTCAAGGCCGGCAAGAAGGACGTCCTGATCGCGACCGACGTGGCTGCGCGCGGCATCGACGTGGATGACGTCACGCACGTCATCAACCACACGATCCCCGACGATGAGAAGACCTACCTGCACCGCGCCGGCCGCACCGGCCGCGCGGGCAAGACCGGCATCGCGGTCACCTTCGTCGACTGGGACGACCTGCACAAGTGGGCCCTGATCAACCGCGCCCTCGAGTTCGGCCAGCCCGAGCCGACCGAGACCTACTCGTCGAGCCCGCACCTGTTCACCGACCTCGACATCCCCGCCGGCACCAAGGGCCGACTCACGACCGCTCCCCGCACGCAGACCGTCCGCACGCAGGACACGGCGCGCTCCGGGTCCTCGGGTCGTGACGGCGACTCGGGCAGGCGCCGCCGTCGCACCGGCGAATCCGCCGGTGCGGGCGCCTCGACCGGCCCCTCGACGAGGGATGCCGCACCCGAGGTGCCGACCGAGCACGGTGCGCGCGATGGGGCCGACGGCACGGGCACGCATGACGGAGGCGGCAAGGAGCACCACGACGGCAATGCCGCACCGCGCCGCCGTCGTCGCCGTCGCGGCGGTTCGCGGCCCAGCGGAGCACCCGCCGGCGCCTGAGCCGCGGCATCCGCTCGCCGGTGTCGACCGGCGACCGCACCGGGACAGGAGACCCCACCGAGGCAGGACGAGCTAGACGGAATCGACCTGTTCCCGTGAGATCTCCTGCTCTCGCGCGGTCGGCGGCCGCGGTGGATACACCCACGCCACCAGCACGACCGAGATGATCATGAGCAGGAACCACGACACGAGCTTCGTGATCGACACCGGCTGCCAGCCGTCGAGCTGATCGGGGTACATCCACGCGCCCGCCCAGGTGCCGATGTTCTCCGCGAGGTAGATGAAGACCGCGACCCCGCCGAACGCCGCCAGCAGCGGCATCCGGATCACTGCGCGCCACACCCGGGCGTACATCACCGTCCGCGCCCACAGCAGCACGACGGCCACCAGCAGCACCCAGCGGAAGTCCCAGATCCAGTGGTGCGTGAAGAAGTTCGCGTAGATCGCGGCAGCGACGATCGCCGTCAGCCACCGCTTCGGGTACCTGGTGAATCCGAGGTCGAACAGGCGGTACACGCGGACCATGTACGAGCCGACCGCGGCGTACATGAATCCGCTGAACAGGGGCACGCCGCCGATCCGAAGGACCCCTTCGACTTCGTACATCCATGACCCGACATCGGTCTTGAACAGCTCCATGACCGTGCCGGTCACGTGGAAGAGCACGATGACCCACAGTTCCCGGCCGGTCTCGAGCCGCGTCGCGAGCATGGCGATCTGGATCACGACGGCCGCGATCGTCAGGAAGTCGTTGCGGGCCAGCGCCGCGTCGTCGGGGTACCAGAGTCGCGCCGCGACGATCACCACGAGCAGCGATGCTCCGAACACGCACGCCCAGGCCTGTTTCAGGACGAAGACGCCGACCTCGACGAGCACCGACCGGACGCCGGATGTCGGTGCGCCGGCGAGCAGGCGGTGCGCGGCGCCGTCGATCCGCCGCTCGAGCCGAGTGGGCTGACGCATTCCCCGACGCTAATCGACCCCTCGCGTCGCAGGCGGTACCGGCTTCCGTGAGAAACCTGGGAAAGCGCTAATGTGAGCGGCGCGGTGATCGTGCCGCATTCCTCGCATGAAAGGCAGTGATGAGAATCATCGACGCAGTGGAGTACCAGGGCTTCTGGGGCTCCTTTGGGGACTTGATCTGGTGGTTCCTGTGGGCATTCGTGTTCTTCACCTACCTGATCGCTCTGTTCGCGGTCATCAGTGACCTGTTCCGCGACCACAAGCTGAACGGCTGGTGGAAGGCGGTGTGGATCATCTTCCTGATCTTCGTCCCGTTCCTGACGCTGCTGGTCTACCTGATCGCGCGCGGCAAAGGCATGACCGAGCGCGGCGCGGCCCAGGCCAAGCAGATGCAGGCCGCTCAGGACCAGTACATCAAGTCGGTCGCGGGCGCGAGCCCGTCCGAGGAGATCGCGAAGGCGAAGTCGCTCCTTGACTCGGGTGCCATCACGCAGGCCGAGTTCGACGCCATCAAGACCAAGGCGCTCAGCTGAGCCGAATTTCCGCCGTCGGCCCCGTCGCGTCAGCGGCGGGGCCGACTGCTGTCAGGGGTAGACCGGGGTGCTCCCGGTCGCGCGGTCGATGATCCTGGCGACCATGTCGTCGCTCGTCGTGTGCTCGCCCGGCTGATTGGGCTTTCCGAGGCCGTGATAGTCGCTCGAGCCCGTGATGATCAGGTCGCGCTCCGCAGAGATGCGCCGCAGGGTGCGGATGCCGGCCTCGAGGTTCTCGCGATGCCCGACTTCGAAGCCGGCGAGGCCCGCGGCGAGCATCCGCTCCATGAGCGGCGTCGGCAGCAGCCCTGCGCGGCCGGCGGGGTGGGCGATGATCGGCACTCCCCCGGCGCCGACGACCAGCTGCACGGCGAGCACCGGATCCGGCGCGTACAGCGCGACGTAGTAATCCCCGCGCGGGCTCAGGATGTCGGAGAACGCCTCCGCGCGGTCGGCCACCAGGCCCTTGGCCACGAGGGCGTCCGCGATGTGCGGGCGACCGACCGTCGCGCCATCGGAGGTCTGCGCGACGATATCGTCCCAGTGCAGGTCGTAGTCGCGCCCGATGCGATCGGCCATCGTGCGGGCCCGCTCCAGGCGGGAGGACCGGATCCGGTCGGTCATCGCGCGCAGCCGGGGATCATCCGGGTCGATCAGGTACGCGAGCACATGCACGCTGCGCCATTCGTACTTGGCGGACAGTTCCATCCCGGGAATGAACGTCATGCCGAGGGATACGGCGGCCTCGGCCGCATCCGCCCACCCCGAGGTGGTGTCGTGGTCGGTGAGCGCAGCCGTGCGCAAGCCGTGCCGGTGCGCGGCCGCCATCACGTGCGCCGCCGACTCGGTGCCGTCCGAGTGGATCGAGTGAAGATGCAGGTCGCTCGGCCCCTCGAAGCGTCGCGTGTCCGGCATCCTCCGAGCGTAGCGCGGCGCTTCATCGGAGCCGCGCTGCACCCGGTCCGGCGGGACCCCGCTGACCGATCTCCCAGACTGCTGACATAGAGTCGCCGGGTGCTTCGCCTGCTGGGGATTCTGGGGACCGTGATCTGCGCGATCGCGGCGGCCGTCCTCACGTGGCCCTCGTTCTTCAAGCTCGAACGGACCTTCCCGGTCGCCCAGATCGTGTCCTTCCGCGGGGTGCTCGTGATCGCGTTCGCGATCCTCGTGGTGGTCGCGCTCCTGCTGGCCATCGCGCGTCCACTGCGCTGGTTCGCCCTGTCCCTCGCCGTGATCATGGCGGTGGCGATGATCGCCAACGTCGCGATCGTGGCGACGCGCGGGATCGGCACCGAGACGCTGCCGGCCAAGACCGGCAGCAGCATCCGCGTGATGACGTGGAACACCGCCGGCTCGGCGACGTCACCCGACTCCGTGGCGCAGATCGCCGTGGCGATGGATGCCGACATCGTCACGCTGCCCGAGACCACGATCGAGACGGGCGAGCAGGTCGCGATCGCGATGCGCGACCTCGGGCATCCGATGTGGGCGTACTACACCGACTACCCCTCGACCGAGTGGGATGCCGGATCCACAACCCTTCTCATCTCGCCCGATCTCGGCGAGTACGCCGTGATCGAATCCTCCGTCGACGGGTCCAGCAACACCTCCACGGTGCCGAGCGCCGTCGCCATGCCGACCAGCGGCGACGGTCCGATCGTCGTCGCCGCCCACGCCGTCGCACCGCGACAGAGCTACATGCAGTACTGGCGGTACGACCTGCAATGGCTCGCCGATCAGTGCGTCGATGACAACGTGATCATGGCGGGCGACTTCAACGCGACGATCGACCACATGACCAATCTCGGCGTCGACGGGGGAACACTCGGGCGCTGCAGCGATGCAGCCGTGGCCACCGGCAACGGCGGAGTCGGAACCTGGTCGGCGCAGATCCCCGCGCTCGTGGGCGCGCCGATCGATCACGTCATGGCCTCGAGCAGCTGGAAGCCGACGGGGTCGCTCGTCCTGCGGTCGATGGACGGGTCCGGCAGCGACCATCGTCCGCTCATCGTCCAGTTCGAACCGGTCGACTGACCTCGTCGCCGGTGCGAGACTTGATGCATGAGCACCACAGGCGACAGCGAAACCACCGGCACCACCGAGCTTGCCCCGGAGGCAGCGCCCGAGATCCCCGCCAACAGCACGGTCAATCGGCGACAGGGGTTCGGCGACGGCTTTCTGAGCACGATCTCGACCGGCTGGGCCGAGCGTCCCGAGGTGCTCCCTCCGCCCCGTGAGCAGGCGACCTTCGCCGCACGGCGACGCGACGCCGTCTCGGCCGCGTTCCCGGGCAAGCGGCTCATCCTGCCGGCCGGTCCGTACCAGGTGCGCAGCAACGACACCGACTACCCGTTCCGTGCCCACTCCGCGTTCTCGCACCTGACCGGCTGGGCGACGGACTCCGTGCCCGACTCGGTGCTCGTCTTCGAGCCCACGGGCGAGAGCGGTCACGACGTCACCCTGTACTTCCGCGAGCGTGCCGACCGCACGACCGCGGAGTTCTACGCGAACCCATCGATCGGCGAGTTCTGGATCGGCCCGCGACCGGCTCTCGAGGGCGTCGCCGCCGACCTCGGTCTGGCCACCGCACACATCGACTCATTCGAGCCGGCCGATGCCGATCTCGTGCTGGACGAGGATGCCGACCTCACCCGGTTCGTCTCGGAGCTGCGCCTGCACAAGGACGAGTACGAGCTCGCCCAGCTGCAGCTCGCGGTGGACGTGACAGCCGACGGATTCGACGACATCGTCGCGAACCTCGCACGCATCGTGGAGCACCCGCGCGGCGAGCGGGTCGTGGAGGGGGTCTTCCACCAGCGTGCGCGCAACGATGGGAACTGGGAGGGCTACGACACGATCGCCGCCTCCGGCCCTCACGCGTGCTACCTGCACTGGACGCGCAACGACGGCGCCGTCGCGCCGGGCGACCTGATCCTCATCGACGCCGGCGTCGAGGTCGATTCGCTGTACACGGCCGACATCACCCGGACGATCCCGGTCAGCGGCCGCTTCAGCGAGGTGCAGCGCCGCGTCTACGAAGCGGTGCGCGAGGCCGCGGACGCCGCATTCGCAGCCGCTCAGCCCGGCGCGAAGTTCTCCGACCTCAACGCAGCCGCCTGGGATGTCATCGCCCACCGGCTCGAGGAGTGGGGCATCCTGCCGGTCTCGGCGGAGGAGTCGCTCGATCCGGTGACCGGCCACCACCACCGCAGGTACATGGTGCACGGCACCAGCCACCACCTCGGCCTCGACGTGCACGACTGCGCGCAGGCGCGTCGCGAGCTGTACGCGGGCGGCACGCTCGAGCCCGGCATGGTCTTCACGATCGAGCCCGGCCTGTACTTCCAGATCGACGACCTCACCGTCCCCGAGGAGTACCGCGGCATCGGCGTGCGCATCGAGGACGACATCTTCATGGCGCCCGACGGCCCGGTGAACCTGTCGTCGGCCATTCCGCGCACAGCCGACGAGGTCGAAGCCTGGGTCGCCCGCCTGAACCCGTGAGCTTCACTCCCCCACCCGGGTTCACGACGCGCCCGACGCTGACCGGCACGTTCGGGATGTCCGCATCCACGCACTGGCTGGCGACCGCGAGCGCGCAGGCGGTGCTCGAACGCGGCGGCAACGCGTTCGACGCCGCGGTCGCAGGCGGCTTCGTGCTGCACGTCGTCGAACCCCACCTGAACGGGCCGGGCGGCGACCTGGTCGGCATCTTCGCCACCGCGGAGGAGCCGGGCACGCCCGTCGTGCTCGCGGGTCAGGGTCCCGCGCCCGCCGGGGCGACGATCGAGCACTACCGGTCCGAAGGACTCGACCTGGTTCCCGGAGCTGGCGGCCTCGCGGCGACCGTGCCGGGCGCGGTGGACGCGTGGCTGATGCTCCTGCACGATCACGGCTCCTGGGAGCTCGCTGACGTCCTCTCCTACGCGATCGGCTACGCGCGCGACGGGCATCCGCTCCTCGCCCAGGCAGCTGCCACGATCTCGCGCGTGGCCGGTCTGTTCCGCGAGCACTGGCCGTCCTCCGCGGCGCTGTGGATGCCGGAGGGCCGCGTACCGGACGCGGGCACGATCGTGCGCAATCCCGCGTACGCGTCGGTGCTCGAAGGTCTGATCGCGGCCGGCGCCGCGATCCGCGACGACGGCCCCGTCGGCCGCGAGGCGCGGATCGACGCCGCCCGGACCGAGTGGAAGTCGGGAGCGGTCGCCGGGGCGGCGGCCGCGTTCCTGGCGACGCCGCACCGCCATTCCGACGGCTCCGACCATGCCGGCGTGATCACCGCCGCCGACTTCGCCGACTCCGGCGCAGCATACGAAGCGGCCGTCTCGGTCGAATTCCGCGGGCACACGATCGCGAAGGCCGGCGCGTGGACGCAGGGCCCCGCACTGCTGCAGACCCTGCGCATCCTCGACGGCTGCGCCGAGATCGATCCGTCCACCGAAGCAGGGGCGCACACCGTGCTCGAGGCGCTCAAACTCGCGTTCGCGGACCGCGACGCGTACTACGGCGACATCGACGTGCCGCTCGATGTCCTGCTGTCCGCCGAGTACGCGACCGAGCGGCGCGCACTGATCGCCGATGGGGCGTCGCAGGAGTGGCGCCCGGGCATCATCGACGGCCACCCAGTCTTCCGGCCCGCGCTGCGCACCCCGGACGGCGCGATCATCGCAGGCGTGGGCGAGCCGACCGTCGCCCCGCCCGGGCGCGACGGCCGGACCCGTGGCGACACGTGCCACATCGACATCGTGGACCGCTGGGGCAACATGATCGCCGTCACGGCGTCGGGCGGCTGGCTGCAGTCCTCACCGACGATCCCCGAGCTCGGCTTCTGTCTCGGGACGCGACTGCAGATGACGTGGCTGGACGCGGAATCCCCCGCTGCGCTTCGCCCCGGCGCGCGGCCGCGAACGACGCTCACGCCGACGCTCGTCCTTCGGAACGGCCGGGCCGAGATGGCGATCGGAACGCCCGGCGGCGACCAGCAGGAGCAGTGGCAGGTGCCCGTGCTGCTTCGCATGATCGTGGGCGGCTACACCGCGCAGGAAGCGATCGACGCCCCGTCCCTGCACACGACGGCGCTCGTCGACTCGTTCTGGCCCCGCGGCTGGACCTCGGCGGGAGTCGTGGTCGAGGACCGCCTCGGCGACGAGCTGATCACGGGCCTCGAGCGCCGCGGCCACGATGTCACGCGGGCCGGCGCATGGTCGCTCGGCAGAGTGTCGGCGGTGGGATGGGATGCTGCGACCGGAGGCGTCTGGGCCGCGGCGAACCCGCGCGGCATGCAGGGGTACGCGGCGGGTCGCTGACGGCGCACGCTCATCCGTCACCCGCGCACGCTGCGAGCCCTCATCAGCGTGCATGGGTGACGGATCAACCCATCGATCACGCTCGTTCGCGGAGGAAGGTCGCGACGAGCGGCGCCAGCCCTGCCGCGACCTCGTCGGCCGGACGCTTGCGGCCCTTGACCTCGAACGAGTGCCCGCCGCCTTCGATCCAAGCGACGGTGGCGTCCTGGCACGAGGACACCGCCTCCTCGAGCTGCGAGTGCGGGTCGATGAACGGATCGTTCGTGCCTTCGACGAACAGCTGCGGCTGCGGGACCGACGGCAGGTGCGCGACGCGTGCCTTCGACGGATCGCCCGGCGGATGCAGCGGATATCCGAGATAGACCAGTCCGGCCGGACTGATCGCGCCCTCCGCAGCGGCCATCGAGGCCATCCGCCCGCCGTAGGACTTGCCGGACGCCCAGATCGGGCCTTCGACGCCGCGGGATGCCGCGAAAGCCATCGCCGCGGTCCACGTCGCGATGGCATGCGTCGCCGGGCCCGGCATCCGTCGCCCGGCCTGCAGGTACGGGAAGTTGAAGCGGAGCGTCGCGACGCCCTCGTCGCGCATCGCGCGCGCGAACCCGACCAGGAACGGATGCCGGAAGCCCGCGCCGGCGCCGTGCGCGATCGCGACCGTCGCCCATGCGCCGTTCGGACTGCTGTAGTCGGCGGAGACCTCGACGGGCCCGGACGGCAGGGCGACCGAGAAGCGATCCTCCGTCTCCACCGCGGTCACTGCTTCGGCTGCTCGGCGCCGTCGCCCTCGTCCGCGCCGTCGGGCGACTGCTCGTCCGCCGGCCCGGCCGGCGTCTCCGGCTCCGTGACGGCCGGTGCGTCCGACTCCGTGACGGCTGGGGAGGACGCCGCCACCCGCTCGCCGTAGCGTGGAGGCTCGGCCCCCGCATCCGGCGTCGCCGCCGGGGGTGCGGTCACCGTGGTCGACGCGACCGGAGCTGCCGGGCGATCCGGCACTGCACCCGGACGACCCAGCACCTGTCGAGCGCGCTGGACGCTGTCGGTCGCGATGGTCAGCTCGTAGTGGTCGGCCACGACCTGCATCACGGATGCGAAGTCGCGGCGGCGGCGCACGAACGAGTAGGTGATGATGCTCAGGAGCATGCCGAGCGCGATGCCGACGAAGATCACGCCGACGAATGCCTGGATCGGCACGGACGGCGTCCCGATCACGAGGATCGCGCTGAACAGCAGCCCGAGGAGCACGCCGTTGATCGCGCCCGAGCGCGCCGCCGTGGCGTATCCGAGTCGACCGGTGACGCGCTCGATCGACCGGAGTCCCTGCCCCACGATCGCGATGTCGCGCGCCGGCACTTCGGCGGCGATCAGCGTCGAGACGGCCTTCTGCGCCGCCTCATAGGTCGGAAAGCTCGCCACGGTCTGACCGAGGTCTTCCACGCTCTGCGGGAACCTGCCGCCGTTCATGCTCATTGCTCCATTCTCGCACCCGCCCCGCTCGCGCCCTTCCAGGTGCGCAGGTCCGCGTCGCGGGTCGCACTCCGGTCTACGCTGGAACGCGTGAGCACGCAGAGGGTCTTCGTCGCACGCCTGTCGGGGTGCTCGGTCTTCGACCCCGCCGGCGACCGGCTCGGCAAGGTCCGCGACGTGGTCGTGATCTACCGGAAGGACGATCCGCCCCGCGTGGTGGGCCTGGTCGTGGAGATTCCGGGCCGCCGTCACGTGTTCGTCTCGATCGGCCGCGTGACCTCGATCGCGACCGGCCAGGTCATCACCACGGGCCTCATCAACGTGCGCCGATTCCAGCAGCGCGGCGGCGAGGTGCGCGTGATGGCCGAACTCGTCGGCCGCCGGGTCTTCCTCGCCGACGGTTCCGGCACTGCCGTGATCGAAGACGTCGCGATCGAGCGGAACCGGCTCGGCGAGTGGGACGTCGGACAGCTGTTCCTGCGGCGGCCGCGCACCAGCGCTTCGCCGTTCGCGAAAGGGCCGACGACGTTCGCGAACTGGTCTGAGGTGCAGGAGCAGCAGGTGCCGGGCGAGGCGCAGTCCGCCGAGCAGCTGGTCGCGACCTTCGCCGACCTGAAGCCGGCCGATCTGGCCAACAGCCTGCTCGACCTCTCCGACGAACGCATGATCGAGGTCGCCGAGGAGCTCTCCGACGAGCGGCTCGCCGACGCGCTGGAGGAGATGCCCGAAGACGAGCAGGTGCACATCCTGGAGCAGCTCGGCGACGAGCGCGCCGCCGACATCCTGGACGCCATGGAGCCGGACGACGCGGCCGACCTGCTCGGACAGCTGCCCGACGCCCGCTCGGAGCAGCTGCTGGACCTGATGGAGCCCGAAGAGGCCGAGGACGTCCGCGCGCTGCTGCAGTACGGCCCCGACACGGCGGGCGGTCTGATGACGAGCGAGCCGATCGTCCTGTCGGCCGATGCGACCGTGGCCGAGGCGCTCGCGCTGATCCGCCGCCACGAGCTGCACCCCGCCCTCGCAGCATCCGTCTTCATCACCCTGCCGCCGTACGAGACCCCCACCGGGCGCCTCCTCGGGACGGTGCACTTCCAGCGGATGCTGCGCTACCCGCCGCATGAGCGGCTCGGCGCGATCATCGACGACACGCTCGACCCGGTGCCCGCGACGGCGTCCGCCGCCGAGGTCGCCCGCATGCTCGCCAGCTACAACCTCGTCTCGCTGCCGGTGGTCGACAAGGCGCGTCGCCTCGTCGGCGCCGTCAGCGTCGACGACGTGCTCGACTACCTCCTGCCCGATGACTGGCGATCGTACGGCGGTGACGACGAGCCGCGCACGCCGGCAGTTCCGGTGACGACCGCAAGCCCCATGCCCAGGGGGAACGCCTCCGGCGCCGGGAGGAGGCGCTGATGATGGCACGGACCTCCCGCCAGCCCTCACTGGATGCGCCTCGCGGCCGGACGGGGATGCTCAGCCGCAACCCGCAGCCTTCCCGCGACCGGTTCGGGCGGTTCTCCGAGGCGTTCGCACGCGGCATGGGGACCTCCGGATTCCTGATCGGCATGACCGTCTTCGTGGCGGTCTGGCTGCTGTGGAACACGTTCGCCCCCGTGCCCCTGCAGTTCGATCCGAGGGCGACGAACTTCACGCTGCTGACGCTCATCCTTTCGCTGCAGGCGTCCTATGCCGCACCCCTCATCCTGCTCGCCCAGAACCGGCAGGACGACCGCGACCGGGTGCAGATCGAGCAGGATCGTCAGCGCGCCGAGCGCAATCTCGCCGACACCGAGTACCTGGCACGCGAGATCGTCGCGCTGCGCATGGTCGTCACTGACGTCTCCGAGGACGTCGTGACCAAGGATGTGCTCCGCGCGGAGATCAAGGCGCTGCTCGAGCAGCTCGACGAGCGGTCGGCGGGTGCCGCACGCAGCGGCGAGAAGGACAGCGCTGACTCGTGACCTCTGATGCGGGCGACGGCGTCCGGCGTGCGGTCGGCGCCGTCATCGACCCCGAGCTGCGACGACCGATCGCAGAACTCGGCATGGTGCGGGACATCTCGATCACGGACGGCCTGGCCTCGGTCGGGATCGTCCTGACGATCGTCGGCTGCCCGGCGGCGGACCGGATCTCCGCCGACGTCCGCGCGGCGGCGGCATCCGTCCCCGGCGTGACGGATGTCGCGCTCGATGTCGGCGTGATGTCGCCCGCAGAGCGGCGGGAGCTGACCGAGCGTCTTCGCGGCGGCCGCGCGGCGCGGGAGATGCCGTTCGGCCCCGGCTCGCTCACCCGGGTGATCGCGGTGACCAGCGGCAAGGGCGGTGTCGGCAAGTCGACGGTCACCGCGAACCTCGCCGTGGCGCTGGCCGCCCGCGGCCTCGCGGTCGGACTCGTGGATGCCGATGTGCACGGCTTCTCGATCCCCGGGCTGCTCGGGCTGGTGGATGCCGACGGAAACGTCCCGCAGCCCACCCGCATCGACGAGCTCATGCTGCCGCCGGTCGCCTACGGCGTGAAGGTCATCTCGATCGGGATGTTCCTGCGCCGCGCGAACGGCGATGCCCCCGTCGGCGCGGTGGCCTGGCGCGGCCCGATGCTCCATCGCACCGTGCAGCAGTTCCTCACCGATGTGTACTTCGGCGACCTCGACGTGCTGCTGCTCGACATGCCTCCGGGCACCGGCGACATCGCGATCTCGGTCGGCCAGCTTCTGCCCAACGCCGATGTCGTCGTGGTGACCACTCCGCAGTCCGCGGCGTCCGATGTCGCCGTCCGCAGCGGCCTGGTGGCGCGCCAGACCGGTCAGCGCGTCGCGGGGGTCATCGAGAACATGGGTGCCATGACGCTTCCCGACGGCACCACCCTCGAGCTGTTCGGCGCCGGAGGAGGCGCCGACGTGGCGGACGCGCTCTCCGACGGCGCCGAGCGCGTGCCGCTGCTGGGATCCATCCCGCTGAGCACCCGTCTGCGCTCCGATGGCGACGCGGGAACGCCCCTCGTGGTGGCGCACCCCGAAGATCCGGCCGCCGTCGCGATCATGCGGCTCGCCGAGATCCTGGCGGCCGAGCCGCGAGGGCTCGCGGGTCGCTCCCTGCCGTTCCGGACGAACGGCACGGGCGCGTCCTAGGTCGCTTCGCTGTCGAACGGCGGCGGATCGTCCGCGGTGAACGGAGCGCCGGGGCTCACCGGCTTCGTGAAGGCGGCAGCAGTCGTCACCGCGGCAGCCGCGCTCGCGGCCCGCACGGTCGGGACCGGAGCGTCGTCCAGCAGCGCCTCGCGGATGATCCGGCGCGGGTCGTACTGGCGCGGGTCCAGCGTGCGCCAGTCGACGTCGTCGAAGTCGGAGCCCATCTCGTCCTTCACCCGCGTCTTCGCGGTGGTGACGTACTCCCGTGCGCGTTTGGCCCACTTGGTCAGACTCTCGACATAGCGGGGCAGCCGCTCGGGTCCGATGAGGAGCCCGGCGACCAGTCCGATCAGCAGAAGCTTCTCGATCGTGAGCCCGAAGAACATGCATTCAGGTTACCGCCGCGCCTGAGGGTTCGGCGCCGCCGGGCCCCGTAGGCTTGCCGCGAAGGAGCACCGATGGGCGAACACGACGCGAACCACCGCTTCGCCGCCGAGGCGACGATCGAGCCGGACCACATCTCGCGAGCCCGGGCTCATGCTCTCGAGCTCGGCGCCGCACCGATCAGCCCTCCCGTCGGAGCGCAGTGCGCGGTCATCGCCGCAGCATCCCAGGCCCTGAACATCGTCGAGATCGGCACGGGTGCCGGCGTCTCGGGGCTCTGGCTGCTCTACGGGTCCCCGCGGGCGACCCTCACGACGATCGACAGCGAGCCCGAGCATCTCGGTGCGGCGCGCAAGGCCTTCGCGGACGCGAAGATCCCGCCTGCGCGAGCGCGGTTCATCACCGGACGGGCAGCCGAGGTGCTCCCCCGGATGAACGAGGCGTCCTACGACATCGTCCTCGTCGACGCCGATCCCGAGGGGGTCATCGAGTACGTCGAGCACGGTCTGCGGCTCGTCCGGGCGGGAGGCACCGTCCTGGTGCCGCGGGTGCTCGGCCACGGTGCCGTCGCCGACCCGGTGCGCCGTGATCCGGTGACCGCCGCGTATCGATCGCTCATCCAGGAGACGCAGGCCTCGCCGGCCGTGATCGGGGCGCTGTCCATCGTCGGCGAGGGACTCCTGCAGCTGACCACCACGCTCGCCGACTGACCATCGCGGCATATATGCATCGCGGAAACGCGAAACGGCCGGTCATTCGACCGGCCGTTCTCGTGAGGTGTGATCAGGCGGCGTTCACAACGCCGCCGAGCACGTCGTAGAGCTCCTTGGCCTCAGCGTCGTTCACCGAGACGACGAGGCGTCCCCCACCCTCGAGCGGTACACGCACGATGATGAGTCGACCCTCCTTCACGGCCTCCATCGGCCCGTCTCCGGTTCTCGGCTTCATGGCTGCCATCGTGGCTCCCTTTCGTCGTGGTCTGCCTGTCAAGTTTATCCCGCTGCCACGACAGGGGATAATCCGCGGACGGCTGCGTCGTCGGTTGCTCGGATATCCCGTCAGGGAATGGTCCAGAACGCCGTATTCGCAAGCGAGTACATGTTGTAGATCCACCACCACTGGCCGATCAGGCACAGGGCGAGCACGCTCAGCCGGTACACGATCGATTTGGGCTGGGCGACGGCGCCCCACAGCGGGGACACCGGTACCAGAAGACGGAAGATGCTCGACTGCGGGAAGAACACCGCAAGCAGGTAGATGAGATAGCTCGCCACCCAGAGCCGCACCTCGATCCCGAGCCGCTTCACGTGCGGTTCGAAGAGCAGAAGGGCTGCGACTGCGACGACGGATGCCGCGAGCACGATGTATCCGGTCACCTCGCCCAGTCCCCAGATCCGGCCGAACCAGAGCGCTGCTCCCTGGACGAAGCCTTCGAACGGCGCGAAGCCGTCGCCCGGGATCGAGGCGCGCCGCCATGCGAGCTCGGTCGCGAGATACGCATCCGGACGCCCTGTCACGATCCCGGCGATCACCTGCCAGGAGAAGCCGACGACGACCGCGAGCAGCCCCAGCGCGACGATGTGCACGACCTCACGTCGCGCAAGCGGATCTCTGCGACGCATGACCCACCGCGAGATCCCGTACAGCCCGAGGAACAGCGCGAACGCCAGGACACCCGGTCGGGTGAATCCCATCAGCGGAATGAGCAGGTACAGCCAGCCGAACTCTCGGCGCTGGAGCAGCCAGATCGCCAGGAACAGCCACAGCAGGAACAGCGACTCGGCGTAGCCGAGATGGAACAGCGCCGCGACCGGCCCCGCGGCGAAGAACACCACCGACCACAGGGCCGCGGTCGCATCGATGCGCATGCTGAGCATCCGGTACAGCACGAGGCACGAGAGGTAGCCGGCCGCGAGCGAGACCAGCAGCGCGCCGACGCCCCATCCGGGCGCTCCCATCCACGGCAGCGCGCCGAACGGGAGCCCGACGATGTCGGCGAGATATGGGTAGATCGGCATGAACGCCCAGGCGTTCTCGGCGACTTGCCCGGCCTCGGTGAGCGGCAGGTCTGCGGGGTAGCCGTTGACGGCGATGAACCAGTACCACTGCGCATCCCAGCCGAGGATGAAGTCCCCGATCGTGGCGTTCTGCCCGAACCGCGAACCCGGCGCGGAAAGGGTGGTGGCGAGGATCAGGAAGAGGGTCGTGACGACGCGCGCCGCGAAATACAGGATGCCGATCCGCAATGCGACCGGAAGCGCCCGCCAGCCGCGCGGGGCGGAGTCGATCAGGGCGTGCTCAGCCACGCGCGCAGCCCGCGTTCGACGTCCTCGATCTGCGCGAAGGACACCCGCTCCTCGTCGTGGTGGGCGAGGTGAGGGTCGCCCGGACCGTAGTTGACCGCCGGGACGCCCATCGCCGAGAACCGTGCGACATCGGTCCACCCGTACTTCGGTCGCGCCTCACCGCCCACGGCCGCGACGAATTCCCGGGCGAGCGGCGCGTCCAGCCCCGGGCGGGCCCCGACGGCCACGTCGACGACCTCGACGTCGAAGCCGGCGAAGACATCCCGCACGTGGCGCTCGGCCGCGTCGGCGGAGCGGCTCGGCGCGAAGCGGTAGTTCACCTCGACCTCGCACAGATCGGGGATCACGTTTCCCGCAACCCCGCCGTCGATCCGCACCGCGTTCAGGCCCTCACGATAGACGAGCCCGTCGACCGGGACGTCGCGCGGACGGTACTCGGCGAGGCGCGCGAGCACCGGGGCGGCGCTGTGGATCGCGTTCTGCCCGATCCACGCGCGTGCACTGTGGGCCCGGACGCCGTGCGTGCGCACGATCACCCGCATGTTGCCGTTGCACCCGCCCTCGACCTGACCGTTCGAGGGTTCGCCGAGGATGGCGAAGTCACCCTGGAACAGGTCGGGACGCGTGCGGGCGAGGCGGGTCAGGCCGTTGAGGTCGGCATCCACCTCCTCGTGGTCGTACCACATCCAGGTGATGTCGATCCGGGGGTCGGCGAGCTCGGCGGCGAGCTTGAGCTGCACCGCGACTCCTGCCTTCATGTCGACGGTTCCGCGACCCCAGAGGTAGGGCTCCCCGTCGACGGCGATGTCGCGCGTGGGCACGTTGGCGTTGATCGGCACCGTGTCGATGTGACCTGCGATCACGACGCGCTGCGGTCGGCCGAGAGCGGTTCGCGCCACGATCGTGTCGCCGTCGCGGAACACGTCGAGATGCGCCAGCGGGCGGATCGCGGCATCGATCAGATCCGCCAGCACCGTCTCGTCGCCCGACTCGCTCGGAATGTCGCAGATCGTCCGGGAGAGGTCGACAGAGGTCGCGGTCAGATCCAGCGGCGGCATCCCCCGAGTCTACTGACGACACCCGCCACGCCGGCCCGGCGTCGGTTCGGTAGCGTGGAGGGATGAGCGACGCACGGTGGGCATGGGGTGTCGGCCTGGCCACGACGTCCGAGGACGGAACGGTCCTGGACGCGTGGTTCCCGTCTCCGGCGGCTGGACGCATTCCCCTCGGCCTCGATCCGGCGATGCCGCCCGACGAGCTGGACCGTCATGCCGTGCCGGACCCGCGTCGCGCAGTCACGCTCGACGTCGTCACCGTCGAGGCGAACCTCGATGAGCCGCCGACCTCCACCCCGGACGCCTATCTGCGCCTGCACGTCCTGTCGCACCGACTGGCCGAGCCGAACACGGTCGACCTGGACGGCATCTTCGCGCACCTGCCCAACGTCGCCTGGACCAACGCAGGGCCGATGCATCCAGATGATGCGGCCAGGCTGCGACCGTTCCTCTCGCGCGAGGGCATCCAGGTGCAGGGGCTCGACAAGTTCCCCCGACTGCTGGACTACGTCATCCCGCCAGGGGTGCGCATCGCCGACGCCTCGCGGGTGCGCCTGGGCGCGTACCTCTCCCCCGGCACCACCGTGATGCACGAGGGGTTCGTCAATTTCAACGCCGGAACCCTCGGCGCCTCGATGGTCGAAGGGCGCATCTCCCAGGGCGTCGTCGTCGGCGACGGCAGCGACATCGGAGGCGGAGCATCGATCATGGGCACCCTGTCGGGCGGCGGCGCGCATCGCGTGTCGATCGGCGCGCGAACGCTGCTCGGGGCGAACGCCGGGGTCGGCATCTCACTGGGCGATGACTGCATCGTCGAGGCAGGGCTCTATGTGACCGCAGGCTCCAAGATCGTCCTCGCGGACGCCCCGCCGCGGCACGACGGATCGCGGGTCACCGCGAAGGGCGGTGAGCTGTCCGGTGAGAACGGCATCCTGTTCCGGCGCAACTCGCTCACCGGCGCGATCGAGGCGGTCCGACGAGCCGGTGCGGGAGTCACCCTCAACGACGCGCTGCACGCGTAAGGTCGAGGCATCCGCGAACGCACGCGGACCGTCGCTGGCCGAAGGAGTCTGATGAGCGCACGGATGGCGAAGAAGCTATACGAGTCCGAGTTGATGGTGCTGCAGGCGAAACTCGTCGACATGCAGGCCTGGGTCCAGGAGACCGGCGCGCGGATCGTCATCATCTTCGAGGGACGCGATGCGGCGGGGAAGGGCTCCACGATCAAGCGCGTCGCCGAGTATCTCAATCCCCGCGTGACGCACATCGTCGCGCTGCCCGCGCCCGGTGAGCGCGACAAGACGCGCTGGTACTTCCAGCGCTACGTTCCGCACCTGCCCGCCGGCGGAGAGATCGTGCTGATGGACCGCTCCTGGTACAACCGCGCAGGGGTCGAGCACGTGATGGGCTACTGCACCCCCACCGAGTACCACCGGTTCCTCCACCAGGCGCCGATCTTCGAGCGGATGCTGGTCGAGGACGGCATCATCCTGCTCAAGTACTGGTTCAGCGTGTCGGACGAAGAGCAGGAGAAGCGATTCATCGACCGCGCAGACGATCCCATGCGCCGGTGGAAGCTGAGCCCGAACGACGTCCTCTCGATCACCAAGTGGGAGGACTACTCGCGGGCGAAGGACACGATGTTCGTCCACACCGACATCCCCGAGGCGAGATGGTGGGAGGTCGACAACGAAGACAAGCGGCGCGGACGGATCAACACGATCGCGCACATCCTCTCCCAGGTCCCGTACGAGCTCGTCGAACGCGAAGAGGTCGTCGTCCCGCCCCGACCGCCTTCGGGCGGATACGAACGCCCTCCCCGTGACATGACCGCGAGCGTGCCCGACTACGCGAAGGAAGTCGAGAAGCGGCACAAGGAGGAGCGGGTGTCCTCGAAGCAGGGCAAGCGCGAACGCGAGAAGGATGCCGCCGAGATCGCCGACCGCGAGGAGGCGGCCGACGACAAGTAGCCGACGCGCACTCCGCGCTATCGCCGCTCCGGCACCGGTGCCATAATTCGACCGAACGGCCAGTCGCGGCGAGGGGGAGGTCGGTGTGGCAGCGGATCGCACGGACGAGCACGTCGACGCACTCGTCGTGGGCAGCGGTTTCGGCGGCTCGGTATCGGCGTATCGACTCGCCGGCGCCGGCCGCTCCGTCGTGCTCATGGAGCGCGGGCGGCCGTACCCTCCCGGTGGCTTCGCCCGCACGCCCAGCGAGTTCAGCGAGAACTTCTGGTCGCCCTCGGATGACCTGTACGGCCTGTTCGAGACCTGGAGCTTCCGGGGTCTGGAGGGTGTGGTCTCGAGCGGACTCGGCGGCGGCTCGCTGATCTACGCGAACGTCCTGCTGCGCAAGGACCCCGAGTGGTTCGTCCACGACTCCCCCCTTCCGGGTGGCGGCTACGAGAACTGGCCGATCAGCCGCGAGGACCTCGACCCGCACTACGACAGCGTCGAGGCGATGATGGGGGCGACCCCCTACCCGTACACCGACACGTCCAAGACGGTGGCGTTCGAGGAGGCCGCGCACCGTGCCGGGCTGCGCACCATGCGGCCTCCGCTCGCGGTCTCGTTCGGACCGGAACGCGAGGGGCGTCCGTCGATCGGTCTGATCCCCACCGCCGAATACGGCAACATCCACGGATCCGAGCGGTTCACGTGCATGCTCTGCGGCGAGTGCGACATCGGCTGCAACTACGGCTCGAAGAACACCCTCGATCACACCTACCTCTCGGCGGCCGCGCACGCCGGGGCCGACATCCGCACGCTCCACGAGGTCAAGGGCTTCCATCGGGTCGACGGCGCGTGGGAGGTGCACTACCGCGTGCACGACGCGCTCGCCGGAACGAGCGAGGACAAGGTCATCTTCGCCACCCAGCTGATCCTGGCGGCAGGAACGTTCGGCTCCACGTTCCTCCTCCTCAAGAACAGGGCCTCGATTCCCGGTCTGAGCACGGCGATCGGCACGCGATTCTGCGGAAACGGTGATCTGCTCGGCTTCCTGTTCAATGCGCGGGAGAGCATCGAGCGCACTGCCAAGGCGCGCTCGCTGGTCAGCAGCCGCGGTCCGGTGATCACCAGCGCCGTCCGCGTGGGCGACCGCGTCGACGGCGACGACTCCGACGCGAAGGGGCGAGGCTACTACGTGCAGGATGCCGGCTACCCCGGGTTCCTGAACTGGCTCATGGAGCTCAGTCAGCTTCGATCGGTCATCTCGCGCAGCTCTCGCGTCGCCGTGCGGATGCTCGCATCGCGCCTGTTCGGCGAGGCGCGGTCGAATGTCTCGCGGGACCTCGCGTCGGCGATCGGCAAAGTGTCGCTGTCGTCGTCGTCGATGCCGGTGCTCGGGATGGGTCGTGATCTGCCCGACGGCATGATGTACCTCGAGGACGGACTCCTGCAGATCGATTGGACGACCGCGACCTCGATCGACTACTTCGACCACATGCGCGCGACGATGGGCCGCATCGCGGCGGAGCTCGGCGCCGAGTATGCCGACAATCCGCTGTGGTGGGCAAAACGCGTCATCACCGTGCACCCGCTCGGCGGTGCGCCGATGGGGCGGCACCCCTACGAAGGCGTGGTCGACGAGTGGGGCAGGGTCTTCGGCGCCGAAGACCTCTGGGTGCTCGACGGGTCGGTCATGCCCGGACCGACCGGACCCAATCCGTCCCTGACCATCGCGGCCTTCGCCGACCGCGCGATCGAGCATCAGCTGGAAACGCCCACCCCGCGTCGCGCCCGCACGCCCAACCGCGCCGCCCGTCCCGAGAGGACACCCACGATGGATGCCGCACCCGCCGTCGATCCGAGCACCACGACCGTCAGATTCACGGAGCAGATGAAGGGATTCGTCAAGCTCGGTGCCAGCGACCCGCGCGACGCGTACGAGGACGCGCGCATCCTCGACGAGAAGTTCATGTTCGAGCTCACGATCTCCACGAGCGACATCGACGGCTTCGTGTCCGATCCGGCGCACGCGGGGACGGCATCCGGATTCGTCGAGGCCGACATCCTCGGGGGTCGGGTGCCCGTGGAACGAGGCTGGTTCAACCTGTTCGTGCAGCCCGACAACGAGGCCGAGCGCCGGATGATCTACCGGCTGTGGCTGACGGTCGATTCCGGCGCTCCGTTCACGATGCTCGGCTTCAAGGACGTGCACGACGACCCGGGGTTCGACCTGTGGGACGACACCACGACGCTGTACGTGCAGCTCCTCAACGGCCACGTCCCGCCGCCCGAGACCGGGGAGCTCGGCGAGCTTCTCCCCGTGGGCGACCCCGGCGTCGCGGGGGCCGGCGTGCTGAGGATCAAGCCGCTGGATTTCGCCAAGCAGATGACCACGTTCCGCACCACCGGTCCCGGCGGCGCCGCGGCGGTCGCCGCATTCGGCAGCCTGTTCCTGGGCCAGCTGTGGGACGCCTACGCAGGGCTGGCCGCCCGGGAGGAGTAACGGAATGAGCACGGCGACATCGCCCGCACGGCAGCGGTATGTGCGCCCCGGCACGCGGGGCCAGGAGACGGAGATCATCCCGTTCGAGGCCGACGACGGCGTGCCGCTGACGATGCTGCACGTGACCCGTGCGGGCGGTCGAACCCCGCGTGGTCCGGTGTTGCTCGTGCACGGCGCCGGCGTCCGCGCGGAGATCTTCCGCCCGCCGATCGCGAACACCCTGGTCGATGCCCTCCTCGATGACGGATTCGATGTCTGGATGGTGAACTGGCGCGCCTCGATCGACCTCCGTCCCGTCGCGTGGACACTCGATGACGCGGCGGCGTACGACTACCCGTCCGCCGTCCGGCTGATCCTCGCCCGCACCGGCGCATCGACGCTCAAGGCGTTCGTGCACTGCCAGGGCTCCACGTCGTTCGTGATCTCGGCGATCTCCGGACTCGTGCCCGAGGTGACGACCGTGGTGACCAATGCCGTGTCGCTGCACACGATCCTGCCTCGCTGGTCGGCGCTGAAGATCCAGGCCCTCTCGCCCATGGTGCGCCGCTACACGCCCACGCTCTCACCGAAGTGGGGATACCGGACCGAGGGCTCCTTCTCGCGGATGCTGCGCGGCGTCGTGGTCAGGACGCACCCGGAGTGCGACAACCCGGTCTGCGCGATGGTGAGCTTCACCTACGGAGCCGGCAACCCGGGCCTGTGGGCGCACCGCAACATCGATCAGGCGACCCACGACTGGATCACCGGCGAGTTCGCGGGTGCCCCGATGACCTTCTTCGCCCAGATGCGCGAGAGCGTGCGGGTCGGGCACCTCGTGCCGACCGGCGAGGTGGCGTCCATCGCACCGGATCTCATGGCCGCTCCGAAGACCGACGCCAGGTTCGTGTTCCTGGCCGGCGCAGACAACCGCTGCTTCCTGGCGGAGGGCCAGCGGCGCTCGTTCGAGCACTTCGACGCCTTCTCCCCCGGTCGCCATGCGCACCACGAGTTTCCGGGCTACGGGCACCTCGACGTCATCTTCGGGGCGACCGCATGGCGCGACACCTTCCCGGTGATCGTCGACGAGCTGCGGCGCTGAGCGCCGCCGCGATCAGACTGCGCCGGGGTAGTCGCGCTTGGTCGCGCCGACGTACAGCTGCTGCGGACGCCCGATCTTGGTCTGCGGGTCGCTCTGCATCTCGCGCCAGTGCGCGAGCCAGCCCGGCAGCCGGCCGATCGCGAACAGCACGGTGAACATGCGGGTGGGAAAGCCCATCGCCTTGTAGATGACGCCGGTGTAGAAGTCGACGTTCGGGTACAGCCGGCGCTCCTTGAAGTAGTCGTCCTCGAGGGCGAGCTGCTCCAGCTCCTTCGCGAGATCCAGAAGCGGGTCGCTGACACCGAGGGCGGTGAGCACCTCGTCGGCGGACTCCTTGACGAGCTTGGCGCGCGGGTCGTAGTTCTTGTAGACCCGATGGCCAAAGCCCATGAGCTTCACGCCGTCTTCCTTGTTCTTCACCCGCTCGACGAAGCGCTGCACGCTCTCGCCCGAGTCGCTGATGCGGGCCAGCATCTCCAGGACCGCCTCGTTCGCACCGCCGTGCAGCGGTCCGTACAGGGCGTTGATGCCTGCGGAGATGGACGAGAACTGGTTCGCGCCGGTGGAGCCGACCAGGCGCACGGTCGACGTGGAGGCGTTCTGCTCGTGATCTTCGTGCAGGATCAGCAGGCGCTCGAGCGCACGCGACATCACCGGATCGATCTGGTACAGCTCCGAGAGCACCCCGAAGTTCAGCTTGAGGAAGTTGTCCACGAAGCTGAGCTTGTTGTCGGGATACAGGAAGGCCTGGCCGATGCTCTTCTTGTGCGCGTATGCCGCTATCACCGGCAGCTTCGCGAGCATCCGGATCGTGTTCAGCTCGACATGCTCGGGATTGTTCGGGTCGGACTCGCTCTCGTAATAGGTCGACAGCGCGGCCGTCGCCGACGAGAGCACGGACATGGGGTGCGCTGTGGTCGGGAGCGATGAGAAGAAGCGCTTCAGGTCCTCGTGCAGCAGGGTGTGGTGACGGATGCGCTCGTCGAACGCACCGAGCTCGTCGGCCGTCGGAAGCTCGCCGTAGATGAGCAGCCAGGCGACTTCGAGGTAGGTGCTGTTCTGGGCGAGCTGCTCGATCGGGTAGCCGCGGTAGCGCAGGATGCCCTGATCGCCGTCGATGAACGTCACTGCGGACTTCGTCGCCGCGGTGTTGACGAACCCGTAGTCGAGCGTCGTGTGACCGGTCTGCCGCGTGAGTGTCGAGACGTCGACGCTCGGGGTGCCGTCCGTGCCGCGCAGAACCGGGAATCGAGCCGTCCGATCACCGATCGTGAGGGTGGCCTCGTCCTGCTGGGTGCCCGCGTCGCTCACGGCGCCTCCTCGCGATTCCTGGTCGTTCCGGGGGTTTCGAGGACCCTGCGGATCACGCCGGGGGGCGATCTCCGAGAGCCGGCGTGATGACGAGGGATGCCGCACCACCGCGCTCCTACAGCCTAATGGCGCCGTCGGCATACTGCGGACACGACCAAAGGCGCGCGGCATCCGATGGAGGATTCCTCCGATGCTCAGGCACCGCCCAGACGCGCCGCCGCGGCCGCGATCCGTTCATCGGTGGCCGTGAGGGACAGGCGCACGTGCTGCGGGAAGTGCGCGCCGTAGAAATGGCCCGGCCCGCTCAGAATGCCGAGATCGGCGAGCCGGCCGACGCTCTCCCACGCGTCACGGCCCTCTGTGGCCCAGAGGTACAGCCCCGCTTCGCTGTGATCGACGCGGAAACCGGCGGCTTCGAGCGCCGGTTTGAGGGTCGCGCGTCTGGCGCGGTACCGCTCCTTCTGCGCTTCGACGTGCTCGTCGTCGCCGAGCGCCGCGATCATGGCCGACTGCACAGGCGCGGGGAGCATGAGCCCGAGATGCTTGCGTGCGGTCACGAGCCTCGCGACGAGCGCCGGATCGCCGGCCAAGAACGCGGCCCGGTATCCGGCCAGATTCGACTGCTTGCTGAGCGAGTACACCGACAGGATGCCGGTCGCATCGCCGCCGGTCACGCGAAGGTCCAGGACCGACGGGATGGGGTCGCGGTCCCACGGCGCCTCCCACCCGAGCTCCGCGTAGCACTCGTCGCTCGCGAGCACCGCACCGAGCTCGCGGGCCCGGGCGACTGCGGTGCGCAGGAATGCGGCATCCAGCACTCGGCCGTCGGGATTGCCCGGCGAGTTGAGCCAGACGAGCCGCGTTCCCTCGGGCCAGTCCGCCGGTTCGTCCGAGGCCAGCGGCGTCGCCCCCACCAGTCGCGCGCCGACCTCGTAGGTCGGGTACGCCGCGCGCGGATGCACGACCGTGTCGCCCGGGCCGAGATCCATCAGGAGCGGCAGGAGCGCGACCAGCTCCTTCGAGCCGATCGACGGCAGCACGTGGTCCGGTGTGAGGCCCGGCACACCGCGGCGCCGCGCGTACCAGTCGACGATCGCCTCACGCAGAGCGGGCGTGCCGACGGTCTGCGGGTAGGCGTGCGCATCGGTCGCCGCGGCGAGTGCCCGGGCGATGAGCGGCGGCGTCGGATCGACGGGCGAGCCGATCGACAGATCGACGATGCCGTCGGGGTGCGCGCCCGCGCGCGCCGCGTACGGAGCGACCGCATCCCAGGGGTAGTCGGCGAGGTCAGCGACGCCCATGACGGGCTTACGGAGCCTGCGGCGGCAGCGCGTCGATCACGGGATGATCCTTGTGGATCACGCCGACCTTGGCGGCTCCACCCGGCGATCCGACATCCTCGAACCACTCGACGTTCGCCTTGTAGTAGTCCTGCCACTCGTCAGGCAGGTCGTCCTCGTAGTAGATCGCCTCGACCGGGCAGACGGGCTCGCATGCACCGCAGTCCACGCACTCGTCGGGGTGGATGTACAGCATCCGATCACCCTCGTAGATGCAGTCGACCGGGCATTCGTCGATGCAGGCGCGGTCTTTCACATCCACGCACGGAAGAGCGATCACATACGTCACGAGTTCAGTCTAGACGCGGCTCGGGATCCTCCTCGGCCTGAATCCGCCGGTTCGGCCACGCGACGACGAGCACCACGAGAACGGGGACCGCGATCGTCCATGCGATGGCCAGTTCGGTCTGCGGGACGATGACCGACCCGCCCGGACCGCGGCCGGAGAAGACGAGCGTCGCGAGGATCATCCCCAAACCGGTGGCGAGCGCGGCCCAGCGGTCGGCCGTCAGCAGCCGCACGGAGGCGAGCAGTGCCGCGCTCCCGATGATCGCGAGCACGAGCCCGAGCGGGAACCAGCCCACCGTGTACGAGTGCGCGATCGTGCCCGCGAGCCCGTAGACGGCTCCCACGATGAAGGCGACGATCCAGGTCGCGATGCGGGGGGCCCGCGACCGCAGGCCCGGGGTCTGGGGCGATGGCCCGGAGGGGGCGTCCGTCGCGGAGGGCGTGTTCACGCGGGCAAGTTTAGGCGCTCACTATGCGGCCCACCCCCACAGCCGCAGCAGGCCCGCGGTGAGCGCCGCGGCGATCACCACGACCAGGAACGGGGCGCGCAGCAGCAGCAGGCCCGCTGCGACCAGCACGGCGGGGATGCGCGCGTCGAGGACGATCTCCTGGCCCGCGCCGAGCGTCTGCACGGCCACCAGGGCCGACAGCAGCGCGACGGTGAGCAGATCGGCGATCCGTGCCGGGCGCGGCGCCTCGAGGAAGCGCTGGGGCACCAGATAGCCGAGCGTCTTGAGCGCGACGCAGATGATCGATGCGATGAGCACGGCGGTCCACAGGGTCACGGCAGCCCCACCCTCTCGGCGACGTCCTCGGGCTCATCCGGCGGCTCCTCGCTGACGCCCAGCCAGTTGAACCATCCGACGATGATCGCCACCACTGCGGCCACCAGCACCGGGATGCCCGGCATCAGCACGGGCGTCAGCATCGTGGCCACGACCGCGGCGGCGATCCCCACGGCGATGGGCTGCCGGTGCCGCAGCCGGGGCCACAGCAGGGCGAGGAACGCCGCCGCCGCCGCGGCATCGAGTCCGTACGCCTTCGGGTCGCCCAGGACGTCTCCCAGCAGGGCGCCGGCGAGGGTCGAGAGGTTCCAGCCGACGTAGATCGCGATGCCGGTCACCCAGAACCCCAGCGTTCGCGCGCGGCTCGTCGTCTGGGCCAGCGAGACCGCCGTGGACTCGTCGATCGTGAACTGCGCTGCGGCGACGCGGCGCCAGAATCCCGTTCCGATCACGGGCGACATCCGCATCCCGTACGCGATGTTGCGCACTCCAAGGAGGGATGCCGACGCGATCGCGGCGGGCGCCGCAGGGAGGCCGCCTGCGGCGATCACCCCGACGAACGCGAACTGCGATCCACCCGTGAACATCACGAGGCTCATGACGCAGGTCTGCCAGATGTCGAGTCCGGCGGCCACTGCGAGCGCTCCGAACGAGACTCCGTACGCGCTCGTGGCCAGCGCCACACCGAGGCCCTGACGCCAGGCGCGGCGACTCTCCGGGTCGGATGCCGGGCGCTCGAGAGTCACCCGCCCGAGCCTACCGAGCGCGACCGCGTCGCGGAACGTGCCGCCGCGGCATCCGTGGCCCGTCCGCGCGGACGGGAGCGGGCGTCAGACGCCGGCGTCCTGACGCTTCAGGCGCGAGGTCGCGCGCGCGCGCTCGGTCGCATCGAGGTTCACCTTGCGGATGCGCACGATCTCGGGGGTGACCTCGACGCATTCGTCGTCGCGGGCGAACTCGAGGCTCTCCTCGAGCGACAGCTGGCGCGGCGGGGTCATCGACTCGAACGTGTCGGAGGTGGACTGACGCATGTTGGTCAGCTTCTTCTCCTTCGTGATGTTCACGTCCATGTCGTCGTTGCGCGAGTTCTCGCCGACGACCATGCCCTCGTAGACCTCCTGCGTGGGCTGCACGAAGAACGACATCCGCTCCTGGAGCGCGATGATCGCGAACGGCGTCACGACACCGGAGCGGTCGGCGACGATGGATCCGTTCTGGCGCGACACGATGTGTCCCGCCCACGGCTCGTAGCCGTGCGAGATCGCGTTCGCGATGCCGGTGCCGCGGGTCGTGGTCAGGAACTCGGTGCGGAATCCGATCAGCCCGCGCGACGGGACGACGAACTCCATGCGCACCCAACCGGTGCCGTGGTTGGTCATGCCCTCCATGCGGCCCTTGCGGGTGGCCAGCAGCTGCGTGATCGCGCCGAGGTACTCCTCGGGTGCGTCGACGGTCAGGTGCTCGAACGGCTCGTACGTCTTGCCGTCGACCTTCTTGGTGACGACCTGGGGCTTGCCGACGGTCAGCTCGAAGCCCTCGCGGCGCATGTTCTCGACGAGGATCGCCAGTGCGAGCTCGCCTCGGCCCTGGACCTCCCACGCATCCGGTCGCCCGATGTCGACGATCTTGAGCGAGACGTTGCCGACGAGCTCGCGGTCGAGGCGATCCTTGACCATGCGGGCGGTGAGCTTGTGGCCCTTGACCTTGCCCACGAGCGGGCTCGTGTTCGTCCCGATCGTCATCGAGATCGCCGGGTCGTCGACGTGGATCTGCGGCAGCGGGCGCACGTCGTCGGGGTCGGCGATCGTCTCGCCGATCGTGATGTCGGGGAAGCCGGCGATCGCGACGATGTCGCCGGGGGCGGCGCTCTCGGCGGGGTAGCGCTCGAGCGCGCGGGTCTTCAAGAGCTCGGTGATGCGAGCGCTGCTGACCGTGCCGTCCGCGCGCACCCATGCCACGGTCTGGCCCTTCTTGAGCGTGCCGTTGAAGACGCGCAGCAGCGCGAGCCGTCCGAGGAACGGGCTCGAGTCGAGGTTCGTGACCCACGCCTGCAGCGGCGCCTCGTCGTCGTACGACGGGGCGGGGACGTGCTCGAGGATCGCTTCGAACAGGGGCTCGAGGTCGTCGTTGTCAGGCAGGCTGCCGTTCTCGGGTCGGGTGCGGGATGCCGCGCCGGCGCGTCCGCTCGCGTACACCACCGGCACGTCCAGGAGCGCGTCCACGTCCAGATCCGGCACGTCATCGACGAGATCGCTCGCGAGGCCGAGCAGGAGATCGTGCGCCTCCTCCTCGACCTCGGCGATGCGCGCGTCGGGGCGGTCGGTCTTGTTGACCAGCAGGATGACGGGGAGCTTCGCCTCGAGCGCCTTGCGCAGCACGAAGCGGGTCTGCGGGAGCGGGCCCTCGCTCGCGTCGACCAGCAGCACGACGCCGTCGACCATCGACAGGCCGCGCTCGACCTCGCCGCCGAAGTCCGCGTGACCGGGGGTGTCGATCACATTGATCGTGACCGGACCCTCGGTGGCGTGTTCGCCCGAGTAGGTGATCGCCGTGTTCTTGGCGAGGATCGTGATGCCCTTCTCACGCTCGAGATCGTTCGAGTCCATGGCGCGCTCTTCCATGTGCTCATGCGAGCCGAATGAGCCGGTCTGGCGCAGCATCGCGTCGACCAGGGTCGTCTTGCCGTGGTCGACGTGAGCAACGATCGCGACGTTGCGGAGGTCTGAACGGAGGGCGCGCACCATGAAGAATCCTTGCAGAGCGGGGAAGCGCCCGGAGCCGGGCATCACCCAGTCTACCGGGCGCTTCCTGAGCGTCCCTCTCGGACTCGGTCCGAGCCGCGCGAACCGTCAGTCGACCTGCCGCGAAGCGCTCAGCAGGAGCGCACGAGCCTCACGGCGGACGCGCTGCTGCTCGGGATCGGGAACCGGCACGGCCGCGATCAGGCGCTGCGTGTACGCGTCGCTCGCGCCACGCAGGATCTCGTCGCGCGTGCCGACCTCGACGAGCTTGCCGAGGTGCATCACGGCGATGCGGTGCGCGAGGATGTCGACCACCGCGAGGTCGTGGCTGATGAACAGGCAGGCGAACTGCAGCTGCTGCTGCAGTTCCTGCAGGAGGTCGAGGAACCGCGCCTGCACCGAGACGTCCAGCGCCGAGGTCGGCTCGTCCGCGACCAGCAGCTCGGGGGCGAGAGCCAGGGCGCGCGCGATGCCGACACGCTGACGCTGTCCGCCGGACAGCTCATGCGGGAAGCGGTTCCGGTATGAACGAGGCAGCTCCACCTGGGCGAGGAGCGTCTCGACGCGCCGGTCCAGATCCTTGCCCTTGGCCTCGCCGGCGAGCAGGATCGGCTCGCCGATCGACTGCCCGATCGGCATACGCGGGTTCAGCGAGGACGCGGGGTCCTGGAAGACGATGCCCGTGCGACGGCGGATCGCGAACAGATCCTTCTGCGACGCCTTCGAGATGTCGGTCCCGACCGCGGTCAGCTTGCCCTCCGCAATCGGGATCAGCCCGATCGCCGCGCGCCCGAGCGTGGTCTTGCCCGAGCCGGACTCCCCCACGAGCCCCACGATCTCACCGGGATAGATCCGGAGATCGATGTGCTCCGCGGCGCGGAACGCGGGCACGCGGCCGCGCTTGGGGTAGTCGATCGCGACGTCCTCGAACGACAGCACCGGGGCGCGGGTCTCGATGACCTCCTCCGCGGCCTCGGACGCCCGTTCGCGGATCGCGGCGATCGCCGGGACGACGTAGCCGTCCTCCCCGACCGCATCCGTTTCGACTTCGGCTTCCTCCAGGACGCCGAGACCGAGGTGCGGCACGGATGCGAGCAGCTGCTGCGTGTAGGGGTGCTCCGGCGCGTGGAAGATCTGCTGCACAGTGCCGGATTCGACCACGACACCGCTCTTCATGACCATGATGCGGTCGGCGAGGTCGGCCACGACGCCCATGTCGTGGGTGATGAGGATGATGGCCGAATCGAGCCGCTTGTGCAGGTTGCGCAGCAGGTCGAGGATCTCCGCCTGGACGGTCACATCGAGCGCGGTGGTCGGCTCGTCGGCGATCAGGAGCAGCGGGTCGCACGAGATCGACTGCGCGATCATGGCGCGCTGGCGCTGACCGCCCGAGAGCTGGTGTGCGTACTTGTTGAACGACACCTCGGGGTTCGGCATCTCGACCAGGCGGAGAAGCTCGATCGCCTTCTCCTTCGCGATCGACGGAGCCATGCCGCGATCGTGCGAGCGCAGCGCCTCCATGATCTGGAATCCGATCGTGTACACCGGGTTGAGCGCCGTCATCGGCTCCTGGAAGATCGGTGCGATCTCGTTGCCGCGCAGGGACCGCAGCGTCGCGTCGTCCACGCCGCGCAGCTCGCGCCCCAGCAGCTTGATCGACCCGGTCACCCGGGCGTTCTCCGGCAGGAGGCCCAGGAGCGCCATCGCACTCGTGCTCTTGCCCGAGCCGGACTCGCCGACGATCGCGAGCACCTCGCCTCGGCGCACGACGTAGTTCATATCGATCGCGGCGGGGTAGAACTCGCCCTCGACCCAGAACTCGACGCCGAGCTTGTCGACCTCCAGGATCGTCTCCGGCAGGGCCTTGTGCGACGCCGCGATCTCGGCGGCGATGCCCGTCGTGTCAGTCATTCGGTGTGTCCCATCTGCAAAGCTTGAGGTCATGGCGTTCCAGGAGGTTCTGTACAGGCCGGCTTTCGGCCGCACGCTCGCTGTCGTGACCGTGGTGGTGTGCGCTTTCGGTGTCGTCGCGCTGTTCTGGGGGGACGCCGCCTCGGCGATCCGCTACGTCTGGCCGATCATCCTCGTCGCCGCCGTCGCCTGGGCGCTGTTCTGGCGACCCAGTCTGCGGATGCAGGAGCACGGCGTCACGGTCGAGAACGTGTTCCGCACCTACTTCATCCCGTGGCCGTCGATCCAGGACATCGACACCCGCTACTCCCTGACGATCCACACCTCGCACGGGAAGATTCCCGTCTGGGCCACGCCGGCTCCCGGCCGGCACCGCGCATTCGGCCTCGCTCGGAAGGACTTCGACGGCATAGGCGAGACTGCGAAGGGCGAACACGGCAGCCTTCGCCCGAGCGACGCGCTGAGCACGCCGTCCGGGAACCTGGCGCAGGCGATCCGCGGTCACTGGGAGCGCCTCCGCGACTCGGGCGCGTTCGCGAGCGGAGAGGACCCCGAAGCCTTCACGGTGACGTGGCATTACGCCACCGTCACGGTGATCGCGGCCCTCGCCGCGGCGACGGTGATCGGTCTGCTGGTCTAGCAGCGTCACTGTCACCGCTCCGGGTTGAGGGGCTCGTTCTGGGCGTCTCCCGGCTCCTCAGGTCGCTGATCGTGGTAGTTGACGACATCGCCCGTGTACACGGCCTCCATCGCCACCGTCACGGTGTGCCCTTCCTTCGGCTCCGTGGTGTCCAGGATCGGAACGACCGGTCCGCTCGCTCGTCCTGCGCGTCGCATCGCACGCTCGCTCGGCATCTTCTTCTGACGCGGGTCGAACGCGTCGCGCAGGCCGTCGCCGATGAAGTTGACGCACAGCGCGATCGCGATGATGAAGATACCGGGCCACCAGAACAGCCACGGCCGCGTGGAGAACGCCGCCTGGTTGTCGGAGACGATCTTGCCCAGCGACGTGTCGGGAGGCTGGACGCCGAAGCCGAGGTAGCTCAGCGCGGACTCCAGCAGGATCGCTCCCGCCATCAGCAGCGTCGCGTTGACGACGATCACGCCGACCGCGTTGGGCAGGATGTGGCGGAAGATGATCCTCCGGTCACGGGCACCCGACACGCGCGCGGCATCCACGAATTCGCGTTCGCGAAGGGTGAGGAACTCGCCACGCACCAGGCGGGCCATCGTGGTCCAGGCGAACACGCCGATGACGACGCCGAGGACGGCGGCGCCGAGGCTGCCGAACGTCTTGCCGAGCACCGCGCCGATCACGATGAGCGGGATCGTGATGATGACGTCGGTGAAGCGCATCAGCACGGAGTCGGTCGCCTTGCCGTAGTAGCCGGCGACCGCGCCGATCACGACGCCGATCACGGTGGCCACCACGCCGGCGATGACCATCACCATGAGCGACTGCTGCGCTCCGCGCATGACGACGGCGAAGATGTCGCGGCCGACTTCGTCCTGGCCGAACGGGTGCTCGCCCAGTGCGGGCGGGAACAGGCTCAGCGTCGGGACGCCGTTGTTGAGCTTCGGGGCGATCTCGGTCCAGGTGTAGATCCACCAGCCCGGGATCTTCAGGCCCCACAGGTCCACGCCCACGGACGTGAATGCGAGCACCACGATGAATGCGAGCACGATCATCGCGATCAGCGCGCCGCGGTGGCGGAAGAACCGGCGACGGACGATCTGCCCCTGGCTGAGGCCCTCGGTCTCCTTCTGCTCGATGGAGATCTCGGCGACGGCAGCTGCGGAGTTGACGTCGGGGTCTTGAGCGGTTGTGGTGTTCATCAGCCCACCTTGATTCTCGGGTCGAGGGCCGCGTAGACGAGGTCCGCGATGAGGTTGAAGAGCACGGCGAGCGTGCCGGTGATGACGAAGAACGCCATCACGGGATTCGGATCCACATGATTTATCCCGTCGACGAACAGCCGGCCCATGCCGCTCCAGCCGAAGACGGTCTCGGTGACGACCGCGCCGCCGATGATCGCGCCGACGTCGAAGGCGATGATCGTGGTGATCGGGATCAGCGCGTTGCGGAACGCGTGGCGCACGATGACCGTGCGCTGCGTGAGCCCCTTGGCGCGTGCGGTGCGGATGTAGTCCTGGTTCATGACCTCGAGGAGGCTCGCACGCGAGTAGCGCGTGTAGCTCGCGAACGAGATCAGGATGATCGCGATCGTCGGAAGCAGCAGGTGCGTGTACAGGTCGATGCCCTGCACCCAGAAGTTGCCGCCGAGCCCCGGCGTGGATGCGCCGACCGTGGCGATCGGCCGCCCGCGCACACGACTCGAGTTCGCGTAGACCTCCCAGTAGGACATGTACTTGTCCAGCGCGATCAGCCCGGCGGAGAGGAAGCCGACGATGGCCGTCGTGCGGACGACCGGCCCCCGATCGGCGCCGCCCATGAAGAAGCCGATCAGGCCGCTCACGACGACCGCCAGCACCATCAGCAGCAGGAAGAACCAGAGCGTCATGCCGTTGAGGATGTAGTTGATCATCGGGTAGTACAGCCCGATGCCGATCAGTGCGACGACCAGCGAGGCGTAGAGGGCCCGGCGGTTGCGCAGACCGGTCGAGATCGCCGTCACGCCGAACGCGATGCCGATTGCCGACGCGCTGTACACGACGATCCCGATGCTCGGATCTGCGAACCACTGCGTCGCCGACAGGTAGATCAGCACGGCGGCGGTCGCGACGGTGGCCGTGCCGAACACGATCAGACGGCGTTTCGCCTTGCCGCCGAGCAGAGACATCCACAGGAAGCCCGCGATCAGCGATATCAATATCACCGCGGGTATCGCGATCGTGGGTTCGGCGAGCCAGTCGTTCATGCGGATCGCGCCGTACTGCTTCAGCAGCACCGCGACCCAGAAGATCGGCAGCGAGAAGAACAGGAACGAGACCAGGGTCACGCTGTAGTCGAATCCGCTGTACTGGCGAAGGGCCGAGACGATTCCGACCGTGAGGCCCAGGATGATCGCGACGACGGTAGCCGTGGTGACCAGCGTCAGCGTTGACGCGATCGCGTTCGACAGCAGGATGTTGACCGGCTGGTTCTGGACGCTGACCCCGAAGTCACCGCGGAACAGGGCGCCGAGCCACAGGAAGTAGCGCAGCGGGGGCGGGACGTCGAGGTTGAGGAGCTTGGTGCGAGCTTCGATGAGCTCGACTTTGTTCGGAGCATTGCCTTGCCTCAGCTCTTCGAGAGGATCGCCCGCGAAGGTGGTGAGGATGTACATCAGGAAGGTCGCGGCGAAGAGCACGAAGATCGACGCGATCAACCGCCGGATGATGAATGAAGCCATGTTGTGGCCGCCTGCCAATCGGTGAGTCAGCGGGAACAGGCCGCGCCGGCGTCATCACCGGCCGCATGCTCTACCACTGCGAGAAGTGTAACGGGTGAGGGTGCAGGCCCCTTGTTGAAGGGACCTGCACCCCACCTCGGTTCACGTGAGCCGGAGCTCAGTGCGAACCGCTACAGCTGTCAGCCCTCGTCCGAGCCGCTGTCCGTCACTGCCCAGTCCCAGGCGTTCCAGAAGATCGTGGGAGCGAGGATCGACGGGTCGATGCCCTCCACACGGTCACTGAAGGCGGTGACGCCGGGGAACTGGAAGATGGTCACACCGTAGAAGTCGTCCCACAGGGCCTTGTCCAGCTGCTGCTGCAGCTCGATCTGCTTGTCTGCGTCGAACTCCACGTTCAGCTGCGTGACCAGGTCATCGACCTCGGCGTTCGAGTAGAACGTGAGGTTGTTGATGCCACCGGTCTGGAACGTCGGCAGCGAGTTGGTCACACCGAGGCTCGTCGACTGCCATCCGAAGAACGATGCGTCGTAGGCACCCGGGGTGCCCAGGAGGCCGCCCCACTGGTCTGAACCGCAGTCGGTCACGTTGAAGCCGGCCTGGTTGGCCGACGCCTGGATGAGCGCGAACTCGTTCACACGACGCGGGTTGTTCGTCGCGTACAGGATGCAGACGGACGTGTCGGTGATGCCCGACTCGGCGAGCAGCGCCTTGGCGCCCTCGATGTCGGGCTCGGCGAACGCGTCGGAGCCGTTGTTGGCGACCGACTCGTCGTAGCCCTCAGCACCGGGAACGAAGATCTGCGAGCTGCGCAGAGTCGCGTCCTCGCCGGCGATCGGGACGATGAGCTTGTCGACGATCTCCTGGCGCGGAACCGTCTTGAGGAACGCCTCGCGAACCTTGGGGTTCGAGAAGATGTTCTCCGGGTTCTTGCCCTGATCGAACTGCAGGTCGAGGTGCTCGTACGTTCCCTCGGAGCCGGTGATGACCGTGATGCCATCGAGCGCGTCGAGCGCGGTCTTGATGTCGGCGGTCGCCTGGGGCGAGATGATGTCGACTTCACCGTTCTCCAGCGCCTGAACCGCAGCGAGCGGGTCGGGGATGAAGCGGATCGTGATCTCCTCGATGTTCGGCTTGAGGTCGCCGGTGTACTCCGGGTTCGCCGTCAGGGTGATGTACTGCTCGGCGACGAAGTCGCTGATCATGTACGGGCCGCTGGATAGGTACAGGTCCGGGTCGTCGGGCAGCTCGGTGAAGTTGAATCCACCGTTCCAGAACGACGAGATCGGCGCGAGGGCTGCGTCGTCCTCGTTCTGGATCGCGTCGATGACGGCCTGCTTGGCCTCAGCGTTGTCCTCGATGCCGAGGGCGTTCTTGCCCACGACGTGCGCCGGCAGCGGCGACGGGAACGAGAGCTCCCAGTCGACGAACTGCGCGTCGTACTTCATCGTGATCGAGCGGCCGTCGTCGCCGATCTCCGGCGTCTCAGTCACGAGGCCGAGGCCCGCGGTCGGCGTGGCGCCCGAGTCGAAGTAGACGACGTCGGTCGGGAACGCGTCGGTGAACTCGCCCGTGTCGGGGTCGGTGAACTCGGCCGGGTCGAAGTCCGGCGTGTCGAGCGAGCGCGAGAGGGCAGCCCACTCGAGCAGCAGGTCCGCTGCGTCGACGGGGGTGCCGTCCGACCACTTGACGCCGTCAGCGACGGTGTACTTGACGGTGAGCGGGTCTTCGTTCACGACTTCGTACGATCCGAAGGACGTGTCCTGCACGAGCTCGGGGGTGTTGTTGTAGTAGTTGAACGCGCCGAGCGTCAGATACGTGATGTTGTTGTTGGCGGTCGCGTTGCCGAACGACGTGTTGCCGTTGTACGAGTAGAACGGCTGGTTCCACGCGGCGGTGATCGACGATCCCTCGACGAGACCCGAGTCGTCGCCGCCACCTTCGGTGGCTGCGCAACCCGAGATTACGAGTGCGCCGACTGCGGTGAGAGCCACCGCCGCCGAGATGCGCTTCATTCTCACTGATTCCTCCTGTGCAGGGTTGTGCGCACACGACAGCACAGAGTCTGCCGGGGCGCGGATAGAGAAACGATAAGCATGTGGTCTCGGATGTTCATAACAACTCGCGAAAACGTTACAGAGCCTTAACTCAATTGATCTTGAATGTGGCAATCTGACAAGATGACGTCCGCGACGGGCCCCTCGGATGTGAGGATTGCCACTGACCCGGCCGCGCGAACGCGGCTGTGGTGGGAGATCGGCATCGTCCTGGCCGTCACCGTCGGGCAGTCTGCGCTGTATTCGCTGCTCTCGCTGCTGCGCGCGTCGCTGCGGACGACGCCGATCGGCCAGCAGCAGACGCAGCTGAACCCGAATCGGGATGCCGAGGTCCTCTGGAACGTCCTGTACCAGTTCCTCGGAATCGTGTTCGGACTGGCCCTGGTGGCTCTGGTCGTCTACCTGCTCTGGGAGCCGGGGCACAACGCATTGCGACGGATCGGGCTGGACTTCACGCATTTCGGCGGCGACCTCGGTCGCGGCATCCTGCTGGCCGCCGTGATCGGCATTCCGGGACTCGGACTGTACGCGGTCGCGCGGATGCTGGGACTGAACGTGGCCGTCGTCGCCTCGCCGCTGGATGCCGCGTGGTGGACGGTGCCGCTGCTCGTGCTCGCTGCGGTGCGGGCGGGGCTGACCGAGGAGGTCATCTTCATCGCGTACCTGTTCGATCGGCTGCGCCGGCTCGGCTGGTCCTGGTGGGCGATCATCCTGTCGACCGCGGCGCTGCGCGGCGCGTATCACGCGTACCAGGGCGTCGGAGCGATCGTCGGCAACTTCGTGATGGGCGTCGTCTTCGGATGGTGCTATCGGCGGTGGGGACGAATCATGCCGCTTGTGATCGCGCACACGCTCCTGGACATCGTCGCGTTCGTCGGCTACCCGCTGGCTGCCGCGCTGTGGCCCGGCGTCTTCGCGCCAGCGCCGTCACCGACCGTCACTCCGACCCCGACCCCGACGCCTGCCGCCTAGCCCCCGCATCCGTCTGGCCATCGTTCGCCGAGACCGCATTCGGATGCCGAGACTGCGGGTCTCCCCCGCAGTCTCGGCGCGCAGTTGCAGTTTCGCGGTCGGGATGCTGCGACCGATCGCTTCCTGCACAGCCGTGGGCCGTATGGCGGCGGTGCACAGGCCGGCGTCGGCCGGTCCGTGTGCCGGCGAGACGCGCGAAAGTGCCGGGATGACGCTCACGATAGACACGCCCCCGGCCCGGTTCCTCGCGGCGCAGCCGCCCCTGCCGCTGTTCCGCTCGTCGGTCATCCCGCACGCTGAGCGCGGTGTCGCCTCCGGTGAGCTCATCCGGGTGAGACGCGGAATCCTCGCTCCTTCCTCCCTTTGGTTGGCGCTTCCGCCGTGGCGCCGTTATGAGGCGCGCGTGCACGCGGTGGCGATGACGCATCCGGGTGTCGTGTTCTACCGCGAGTCCGCGGCGGCGATCCGCGGATTACCGGTGTTCGGCGAACCGCCGGAGGTCCACATTCTGGACACGCCGGGAGCCACAGCCCGCTCGAGCGGCGGCATCCGTGTCCATGTGACTGCGGAGGATCGCGTGGTCGACAGCAGGGGCGGCATTCTCATCACCTCGCTCGCCGACACCGTGATCGACCTCGCCCGGGGGCGCCACGGCGCGATCGGGCTGGCGGTGGCGGATGCCGCGCTCCGCCTCGAATCCGACCTGACCGTCGAAGGGCTCGTCGCCCAGAACGAGAGCCGTGTCAACAGTCGCGGACGGCGACTGGCGCGTTGGGCACTGCACCGCGCCACCCCGTTGGCTGAGACCGTGCTGGAATCGGTGAGCCGCGCAGCGATCGAGTGGCTGGGCTTCGCGGACCCGGAACTGCAGGTCGAATTCCGCCGAGACGGCGTCGTGGACCGCGTCGACATGTGGTGGGAGGACGCACATGTCATCGGCGAGGCCGACGGCGAGATCAAGTACGACGGCTCCTTCGGCCCCGCAGCCGCCGCGATCGCACGCGAGAAGGAACGGGATCGGCGGCTCCGGCGCCACGCGTCAGGGCTGGGGCACTGGGGATGGCGCGATGTCGCGCAGATTGGCCCGCTCCGCGAAACCCTGCTCCAGGCGGGTCTGCGACCCGTCGGCGCGGAGTCCTCGCGCGAGCTCTACGGCCTCAGCAGCGTCCTGCGGCCGCCGCGGGCAAGCCGCATCGAGAGTGCACCCGCGCGCCGAGACTGAGGGGTGGACCCGCAGTCTCGGCGCGGGGTTGCAGTCTCGACGCACAAGTGCAGTCTCGCGCCGCGCATACGGCCTCGCCGAGCAGGGACCGAGGCGCGGTTACGCGAACGCCTCCACGGGCGGGCACGCGCAGACCAGGTTGCGGTCGCCATACGCCTGGTCGATCCGGCGAACCGGGGGCCAGTACTTGGTGCGCACGAGGGTGTGCACGGGGTACACGGCGAGCTCGCGCGAGTACGGGTGCTCCCACGAGCCGGAGACCACGGACTCCGCCGTGTGCGGGGCGTTCACGAGCGGATTGTCATCGGCCGGCCACTCCCCCGCGGCGACGGCCCGAGCCTCGGCGCGGATCGCGATCATCGCCTCGATGAAGCGCTCGATCTCGGCCAGATCCTCGGACTCGGTCGGCTCCACCATGAGCGTGCCCGCAACCGGGAACGACATCGTCGGCGAATGGAAGCCGTAGTCGATCAGACGCTTGGCGACGTCGTCGACGGAGACTCCGGTCTCCTCCTTCAGCGGTCGCAGATCGAGGATGCACTCGTGCGCCACGAGGCCGCCCTCGCCGGTGTAGAGCACCGGGTAGTGGTCCTTCAGCCGGGTCGCGATGTAGTTCGCCGCGAGCACGGCCGCGGCGGTCGCATCGCGCAGCCCCTCCGCGCCCATCATCCGCACGTACGCCCACGAGATGGGCAGAATGCCGGCAGATCCGTGCGGAGCGCCTGCAACAGCCCCACCGTCGAAGACGAACCCGCCGGCGTGATCGGCGCGCTGCGAGAACGGATGGCCGGGCAGGAACGGCGCCAGATGCGCCTTGGCAGCCACCGGCCCGACACCGGGGCCGCCGCCGCCGTGCGGGATCGCGAACGTCTTGTGCAGGTTCAGGTGCGACACGTCGCCGCCGAGGTCGCCGAACCGCGCGTATCCGAGGAGGGCGTTGAGGTTCGCGCCGTCGACGTACACCTGGCCGCCCGCGTCGTGCACAGCCTGCGTGATCTCGAGCACATCGTGCTCGTAGACGCCGTGCGTCGACGGATACGTGATCATGAGCGCGGCCAGCTCGGCGGCGTGCAGCGCGATCTTCGCCCGGAGGTCGTCGAGATCCACGTTGCCCGCCTCGTCGCACGCGACCACGACGACCTTCATGCCGGCCAGCACCGCGGATGCCGCGTTCGTGCCGTGCGCGGACGACGGGATGAGACAGATCGTTCGGTCCGTATCGCCGTTCGCGCGATGCCAGCCGCGGATCGCGAGGAGCCCTGCGAGCTCGCCCTGCGAGCCGGCGTTCGGCTGCAGCGAGACCGCGTCGTAGCCGGTGACCTCCGCGAGCCACGTCTCCAGCTGCTCGATCATCGCGAGGTATCCGCGCACGTCAGACTCGGGGGCGAACGGGTGCACGCGGGAGAACTCCGGCCATGAGACCGCCGACATCTCGGTCGCCGCGTTGAGCTTCATCGTGCACGAGCCGAGCGGGATCATGCCGCGATCGAGCGCGTAGTCGCGGTCGGCCAGCTGCTTGAGGTAGCGCATCATCGCCGTCTCGCTGCGATGCGTGTTGAACACGGGGTGCGTCAGGAATTCGTCGTCGCGCAGCAGCGCGTCGCTGACACCTGCCAGCGGGGCGGCATCCGCGAACGGCACGTCGCGATCGCCGTGCTCATCGGCCGACGGCAGTCCGAAGGCCCAGGCGACCGACGCGAGATCGTCGGCGGTCGTGGTCTCGTCGACCGAGACGCCCACCGTCGCGTCGTCGACCCAGAAGAGCTGATACCCGCGCGACCGAGCCCGCTCGATCACACGCCGGGACGGACCGGGCGTGACGACCTGGATGGTGTCGAAGAACGAGTCCGAGCGCAGCGACAGGCCGTACGAGCGCAGGCGCTCGGCGAGCGCTTCAGCCTTCCGCGCGACTTCGGTCGCGATCGCACGGAGCCCATCGGGGCCGTGGTACACGGCGTACATCGCGGCCATCACTGCCAGCAGCACCTGGGCGGTGCAGATGTTGGACGTCGCCTTCTCACGGCGGATGTGCTGCTCACGCGTCTGCAGCGACAGTCGGTAGGCAGCGTGGCCCGCGGCATCCTGCGACACGCCCACAAGGCGTCCCGGCAGCTGGCGCTCCAGCCCAGCCCGGACGGCCATGTACCCGGCGTGCGGACCGCCGAAGCCGAGCGGAACCCCGAATCGCTGGGTCGTTCCGACGGCGACGTCCGCGCCCAGCGAGCCCGGCGAGCGCAGCAGCGTGAGCGCGAGCAGGTCGGCCGCGACGACCGCGAGCCCTCCCGCGAGGTGGGCGGCGTCGATGACACCCGCCGGATCCCACACCCGACCCGAAGCGCCCGGATACTGCACGAAGACTCCGAACAGCGCGTCGGGCAGCGTCGCGCCGTTCGCGAAGTCGAGCTCCACGAGCTCGATCCCGACCACGGAGGCGCGTGCGCGGAGCACGGCCTTGGTCTGCGGCATCGCGTCGGCATCGACCGCGAACACGTTCGAGGCGGACTTCGAGGCGCGCCGGGCGACGAGCATGCCCTCCACGACCGCCGTCGGCTCGTCGAGCATCGAGGCGTTCGCCGTCGCCAGCCCGGTGAGATCGGTGACCATCGTCTGGAAGTTGATGAGCGCTTCGAGGCGCCCCTGTGAGATCTCGGGCTGGTAGGGCGTGTACGCGGTGTACCAGGACGGGTTCTCCAGCACGTTGCGCGAGATGACCGACGGCGTGAACGTGTCGTAATAGCCCAGGCCGATCATCGGCCGCGCGACGCGGTTCTGCGAGGCGAGCTCGCGCAGCTCCGCCAGCGCCTCCGCCTCGGTCGCCGCCGGCGGGATGTCGGAGGTCCGACGCGGGGTCACGTGGATGGATGCCGGAACCGCAGCCTGCACGAGGGCGTCCACGGAGTCGTAGCCCAGCGCGCCCAGCATCAGCGCCTGAGCCGCGGCGTCCGTTCCGATGTGACGGTCGACGAAACCGCGGGGCCGGCCGAACGCGGTCGTGACCTCGCTCACTCCTCGCCGCCCGTGAGCGCCACGTACGCCTCGCGATCGAGCAGCTCGGCAGGAGCGGACCCGTCGATGCGGAGCTTGATGAGCCAGCCGTCGCCGTATGGGTCGCTGTTGACCAGCGACGGGTCATCGACGACCGCCTCGTTCACTCCGACGACATCACCGGTGAGCGGCGCGTACAGCTCGCCGACGGACTTCGTCGACTCGATCTCGCCGACCACCTGGCCGGCTGAGACTCCGGAGTCGACGGCGGGAAGCTCGACGAAGACGACGTCGCCGAGCTTGTCGGCCGCGTAGTCCGTGATTCCGACGGTAGCGACGTCGCCGTCCATCGCGATCCACTCGTGCTCGGCGGTGTACTTGAGGCTGTTGAGGTCGGTCACTTCTTCCTCCGGTCGGATGAGGGGTGTTGCTGGATGCGGGTCACGTCGTGCTTCGTGCACGACGGTAGAACGGGAGGGCGGTGACGGTCGCGGGAATGCGGGTTCCGCGCACGTCGATGAACAGCTCGGTGCCCGGTGCGCTCGCGGCGGGTACGACGAACGCCATGGCGATCGGATGCCCCAGCGTCGGGCTCAGCGCGCCGCTGGTGATCTCGCCGACCGCGCCGTCGGCGTCCAGCACCGCATAGCCGGCGCGTCCGGCGCGCTTGCCCTCGGACGCGAGGCCCACGAGCACGGGTGCGTCCGTCGCGACGACTGCCGACAGCCCGGCGAGCCCGACGAAGTCGCTCTTGTCGAGCGCGACCGCGCGTGCAAGACCGGCCTGTGCCGGGACGATGTCGAGTGAGAGCTCGTGGCCGTACAGCGGCATCCCGGCTTCGAGCCGCAGCGTGTCGCGCGCGGCGAGTCCTGCGGGCACGAGCCCGAGCGGCGAACCCGCTGCCAGCAGCGCGTCCCAGAGCGCGCCCGCCGCGCTGTTCGGCACGAGCAGCTCGTAGCCGTCTTCACCGGTGTACCCGGTGCGGGCGACCAGCACGGGCTGATCCCCGAAGGATGCCGCGACCGCGGCGTAGTACTTCAGGTCGTCCAGCGGATGGGCGAACGAGCCGAGCCCGGCGGTGGCGTCCAGCACGGCGCGCGCCCGAGGACCCTGCACTGCGACGAGCGAATACTCGTCCGTGGCGTCGACGACGGCCACGGACCGCCCCTCAGCCCGCTCGACCAGCGCGGCGGCGACCGCCGCGCGATTGCCGGCGTTCGCGATGACCAGGAACCGTTCCTCGGCGAGCCGGTAGACGATCACGTCGTCGACGATTCCGCCGCTCTCATCCAGCACGAGCGAGTACTTCGCCTTCCCGGTCGCCATCGTCGACAGGCGCCCGGCGAGCGCGAAGTCCAGGAACTCGGCGGCACCTGCGCCGTCGATGAAGAACTCCGCCATGTGCGAGATGTCGAACAGGCCCGCGGCGGTGCGGACGGCGTGGTGCTCTGCGAGGTCGGAGCTGTAGCGCACGGGCATCGCCCACCCGCCGAAGTCCGTGAATGACGCACCGAGCGCTTCGTGGCGCTCGCGCAGCAGCGTGTAGCGGAGCGCGCTTTCGGGCTGCGCCTCGGTGGGGCGGGGGTCGGTCATGAGTTCTCCCGGTCTCGTGCGGGCAGGTGCCGGGGTCGGCGCCTTTGAACTCCCCCTCTGTCATGGGCCTGAGAGTTTCACCTCTGCATCCGATTCACTGATGGGATGCAGGGATTTTCACCGTCGGCGGATCCTCGAAGGATCGCTTTCCAGAGCGGCCGAGCCCGGGCGGTACGCATTACCTGAGAGATTGGCGGGGAGGCTTGCTCCTTCGGTGCCCGGCTGCGTGATCACACGCGCTGCCGAGGCTCTCCCGTCCGGGTTATTGGCCTTTATCGACTTGTCCTGCAAGCATAGCGTTCGCGCTCTGCACGGCGTGTCATCCCGTGCACGACCCGGTCGAGACCGGGGAGGTCCAGCCGGATGCCCCCGCGAGCACGGGCTGCAGCTCGCTCGTGGTCATCGCGTAGCCGCGGTCGGCATCCGTCTCGGCGCGGGCGAAGACGACCCCAGCGACGAGCCCGTCCGCCGTGAGGAGCGGTCCGCCGGAGTTTCCGGGATGGACCTGCGCGGCGAGCGCGTAGATGTCGCGGAGTTCGCTCGAATCGCCGTAGATGTCGGGCACGAACACCGAACCGGCGGAGATCACCTCGGCATTGACCATCGTGAACGGACCGCCGTAGGGATAGCCCTGGATGACCGCCGCGGTCCCCGGGGTGAGGGGTTCCACCACGCCGAGCGCCGCAGCGCCGAGGTCGTCGACAGCGATGAGCGCCAGGTCGTCGATCGGATCGAAGTAGACGATGCGGCCCTCTCGGGCGGGCTGCCCCGGGAGCTCGACGACAGGGGCGGACACCCCCGCGACGACGTGCGCATTCGTCACGACACGATCCGGCGCGATCACGAATCCTGATCCCGAAGCGCTGGTGCCGCACGCGAATGCGACGCCCGACACGCGGGCGACGGATGCTGCGGCCGCGGTCAGCTCCGGATCGTCGAGCGCCACCGGCGGCGCGGTCGGCTGCACGTCGAGGTCGAGCAGCACCCCCAGTTGCGGAAGGCCGTCGTCCAGGACGGCGGAGCGCACACGCGCGAGCGTTTCGGCGACCGGCCGCGGCGTGAGCGCGTCGATCGTCCGCAGGACCTGGGACGAGGACAGCGCGGTGGAGAGCCCCGGCATGCCGGTGGCCGCGACACTCGAGGCGATGAGGCTCAGCGAGAGGGCCCCGGCCAGCACGGCGAGCACTCCGCCGAGCACGCGGTCGACGACCCGCAGGGGCGCGCTGCGCTCCACGCCGCGGCGCAGTGCGCCGCCGATCGCTCCGCCGGCCGCGGCACCGCCGATCAGCAGTGCGATCGCGAGTCCGATCACGACGACCACCCGTGAGTTCTGCCACGGCCACACGTCGTTCACGATCGGGACGAGCCAGAACGCCGCCACTCCGCCGAGCACGATTCCGATCAGCACGCCGAGGCTCGCCAGCAGGCCCCTCTGCACTCCGACGAGGAGCGCGACGAGCAGCAGCGCGATCAGCACGACGTCGACGACGACCACGTTCTCCTCCGCCCTGTCGTGTTCCGGTTCGCACGATCAGCGTACGCATCGCTTCCTGTGGCCGCGCTCGGAGCGACCTCGAATCCACAGCAGGTTTGCACTTCGGGTCAGAGTGACACTAAGATCGGATGCGAGGTAATGGTCACCATGACACAAACAACCCTGATTCCCGGCATCACCAGCGCGGAGACGACGACCGACGACGTCACGCGCGTCGCCGTATCGACGGTGATCTTCACCCTCCGTCGCGACCCCGTCTCGGACCGCGCCGCCATCGTCCTGCCGCTCGTGCGCCGCACACGCGATCCGCACGAGGGCCTGTGGGCGCTGCCGGGCGGCTGGCTCGACACCAGCGAGAGTCTCGACGCCGCGGCATCCCGCACCCTCGCGGAGACGACCGGCATCGCTCCCAGTTACCTCGAGCAGCTGTACGCCTTCGGCGCGGTCGACCGCTCCCCCGGTCGCGTGGTCTCGATCGTCTACTGGGCGCTCGTGCGCCCCGATGAGATCCCCGACCACGACGTGGAGAACGTGACGTGGTTCGAGGCGGCGCAGCTGCCGCTGCTCGCCTTCGACCACAACGAGATCGTGGAGTACGCGCTCTGGCGCCTCCGCAACAAGGTGGGCTACAGCCGCATCGCGCACGGCCTCCTGGCCGACGAGTTCACGCTCGCCGAGCTGCGCGAGGTGTACGAGTCGATCCTCGGACGACGCCTCGACCCGGCGAACTTCCGTCGTCAGGTCGAGAACTCCGGAAACCTGATCCCGACCGATCGCTTCCGCACCGGCAGCCATCGCCCTGCCCGCCTCTACCGCTACAACCAGGACGTCGAGCTCGCCGACCGCGGCCCCCTCGTCGTCCGACACTGAACCCTTTCGAGATCGAATCGAGCACGCCATGTCCGCGACATCACTCACACTCCCCCCGCTGCCGGTCGACCCTTCGATCGACCACGAGATCCAGGCGATCGTCTCCGGCGCATCCACGGCGGAGACCTGCAACACCGACCTCGCCGCAGGGCCCTGGAACTTCGATGACCGACCCGGCTACGGCCCGGGCTCGTCGATGGGCGACGTGATCCCGGTCGGCTCGCCGCGTCAGGGCGAACTGCCCGTCGAGTACCGCGAGGCATCCCCGGACGAACTGGATGCGCGCGTGCGCGCGGCCAAGGAGAAGCTCGGCGGCCGGGTGATGATCCTCGGCCACTTCTACCAGCGCGAGGAGGTGGTCCGGCACGCCGACTACGTCGGCGATTCCTTCCAGCTCGCGAATGCGGCCAAGGCCCACCCGGAGGCTGAGGCGATCGTCTTCTGCGGCGTGCACTTCATGGCAGAGACCGCCGACCTGCTCTCCACGCCCGAGCAGGCGGTGATCCTGCCCAACCTCGCCGCGGGATGCTCGATGGCCGACATGGCCGACATCGACCAGGTCGAGGAGTGCTGGGAGCAGCTGGCCGAGATCTACGGCGACATGGACGCGCCGGATGCCGACGGCCTGGTCCCGGTGATCCCGGTCACGTACATGAACTCCTCGGCCGCGATCAAGGGATTCGTCGGCCGTCACGGCGGCATCGTGTGCACGTCGTCGAACGCGCAGACCGTGCTCGAGTGGGCGTTCGAGCGGGGCCGCCGCGTGTTGTTCTTCCCCGACCAGCACCTGGGTCGCAACACGGCGAAGGCCATGGGCGTGACGCTCGAGCAGATGCCGATGTGGAATCCGCGCAAGCCGCTCGGAGGCGCGTCCGCCGGCGAGCTGGAGAACGCGCGCGTCATCCTGTGGCACGGGTTCTGCTCGGTGCACCGCCGCTTCACGGTCGACCAGATCGAGAAGGCCCGCGCCGAGCACCCCGGTGTGCGCGTGATCGTGCACCCCGAGTGCCCGATGGCGGTCGTCGACGCGGCCGACGAGTCGGGCTCGACCGACTACATCCGCCGCGCGATCGAGGGGGCCGCCGAGCCGACCACCTTCGCGATCGGCACGGAGGTCAACCTCGTGCAGCGCCTCGCCGCAGACAATCCGCAGCACACGATCTTCTGCCTCGACCCGGTCGTGTGCCCATGCTCGACGATGTACCGCATCCACCCCGGCTACCTCGCGTGGGTGCTCGAGGGACTCGTGAACGGCGAGGTGCTCAACCGCATCACCGTCCCGCAGGATGTCGCCGACCCGGCCCGTCTCGCCCTCGAGCGGATGCTGGCCGCCAAGCCGCCCGCCGCACCGGCATCCGCGTGGGAGAACGCCTCATGACGCAGCGAACGACCGGATCACCGGCGGTGCATGCCGTCGTCGTCGGCAGCGGCATCGCCGGCCTGACGGTCGCGCTCCACGCCGTCCAACACGGCTGCCGCGTGACCCTGGTCACAAAGGACGTGCTCGAGCACGCGAACACTCGCTACGCCCAGGGAGGCATCGCCGGCGTCATGTTCGACGACGATCGTGCCGAGGACCACGTCCGCGACACCCTCACGGCGGGCGCTGGTCTCAGCGACCCGGAGGCGGTGCGGGTGCTCGTCGATGAGGGTCCCGCGCGCATCCGCGAGCTGATCGCCCTGGGCGTCGCATTCGACCGCGGAGCCGACGGCGCGTTCGTCAAGGGGCTCGAGGCAGCCCACTCGTATCCGCGCATCCTGCACTCCGGCGGCGATGCCACCGGCACCGCGATCGAGAAGGCCCTCGTCGCACGTCTTCGCGCGAGCGAGGTCCGCGTGATCGAACACGCCTTCCTCATGGACCTCGTCCTGGTCAGCGGACGCCTGGCCGGTGTCGAGCTGCTCATCGGCGACGTCGCCGCATCCGAGACGACACCGCCGATCGCCGGCCGACGGGAGCGGATCGATGCGGACGCGGTCGTCCTCGCGACGGGCGGTGCGGGCGAGCTGTATTCCCACACGACGAATCCCGCCGTGGCGACCGGCGACGGCATCGCCGCCGCGCTGCGGGCGGGCGCGGATGTGACCGACCTGGAGTTCTTCCAGTTCCACCCGACCGTGCTCGCGATCGGCGAGTCGTTCCTGGTCTCGGAGGCCGTCCGGGGCGAGGGCGCCACCCTCATCGACGAGAACGGCAGGCGCTTCGCCTTCGACGCGCACCCCGACGGCGAACTCGCCCCCCGTGACGTCGTCGCGCGGGCGATCGCCCGCCAGATGGAGGCGCAGGACGGTCGGCCGGTGTTCTTGGACGCCACGCATCTGCGCGCCACGCCGGAGGAGGTCGCGGCCTTCCTCGCGCGGCGCTTCCCGACGATCGACGCCGCGGTGCGGGACCGCGGACTGGACTGGGCGCGCGAGCCGATCCCGGTGACGCCCGCCGCCCATTACCTGATGGGCGGGGTCACGACCGATCTCGACGGGCGCACCACGCTGCCCGGGCTGTACGCGGTCGGCGAAGTCGCCCGCACCGGTGTGCACGGCGCCAACCGCCTGGCCTCGAACTCGCTGCTGGAGGGCGCGGTGTTCGGCGCCCGTGCCGGCGATGCGATCGCCGAGGACGCGGCATCCGGTCGGTGGACCGCGCCGCGCGCGACGGCGCACCAGGTCCTCCCGGTCACCGCGACCGTCGACGATCTGGACCCCGTGCCTGCGTTCACCCGTCGCGCACTGCAGAACCTCATGTGGGAGGACGCCGGACTCGTCCGAGACGCCGAAGGCCTCGAGCACGCGGCATCCGTGATCGCCGTCTGGCATGCCGACCGGCGCACCCCGCACACCGAGGCGGAGTTCGAGGACGAGAACCTCCTCGTCGTCGCCGAGCAGCTCGTCGCCGCCGCGCTCGCCCGCCGCGGATCGGTCGGCGCGCACTACCGGCGCGACGATCCGGGCCAGGTGAGGGCGGATGCCGCGGCACAGGTTCCGGCCTCGAGCGGAGTCGCCTGATGCTCACCCGCACAACGATCGACAGGGCGGTCGCTGCCGCACTCGAGGAGGATGCGCCGTGGGGCGACATCACGAGCGAAGCGCTCATTCCCGAGTCGGCGACGGCGCGAGCGGACTTGATCGCACGGGAGGCGGGCATCTTCAGCGGCGGTGAGGTGTTCTCCGCCGCGTTCCGGCTCACCGACCCGGAGATCGACGTCGAGCTGATGGTGCAGGACGGCGAGGTCTTCGAGCGCGGTGCCCTGCTCGCGGTCGTCAACGGTCCCGCGCGCGGGGTGCTGACCGCCGAGCGGATCGGCCTTAATTTCGTGCAGCGGATGTCGGGCATCGCGACCCTGACCGCGCGGTATGTCGCCGCGGTCGCCCACACCGGCGCGCGCATCGCCGACACCCGGAAGACCACACCCGGCCTGCGCGCATTCGAACGACACGCTGTCGTCAGCGGCGGCGGGCACAACCACCGCTATTCGCTCTCGGACGCCGTGATGGCGAAGGACAACCACCTCGCCGTGCTCGCAGAGAAGGGCGTTTCGGTCACGGCCGCGCTGCAGGGTGCGATCGCGCGGCTGCCCCACACGACCCACGTCGAGGTCGAGGTGGACCGCCTCGAGCAGATCGAGCCGGTGCTGGCCGCCGGCATCGGCACGATCATGCTCGACAACTTCTCGCTCGACGATCTGCGACGCGGCGTCGAGCAGGTGGCCGCCCGCGCGACCGTGGAGGCATCCGGGGGCGTCACACTCGAGACCGTGCGCGCGATCGCGGAGACCGGTGTCGACGTCATCTCGGTCGGCGCGCTCACGCACTCGGCCCCGGCACTCGATCTGGGCCTCGACGTCCGCGTGTCCTGAGGCCGTCGCAGATGAGCATGCTCTACCTCGACAACGCGGCCACCACGCCGGTGCGCCCCGAGGTCCTCGACGCGATGATGCCGTTCCTGACACGCTGGTTCGGCAATCCGTCCAGCCACCACACGGTCGGCGAGGCCGCCGCTGACGCCCTCGGCGAGGCGCGCGCCCGAGTCGCCCGCGACCTCGGGATGCGGGCAGGCGATGTCATCTTCACCTCCGGCGGCACGGAGGCGAACAATCTCGCCGTCAAGGGCATCGTGATCGCAGCGGCCGCGCGCTCGACGGGTGCGTCGGAGGTCCGGGCGCGGCATCTGGTCACGACGCCGATCGAGCACGAGTCGATCCTCGAATCCGCCGACTACCTCGCGAGGGTGCACGGCTTCGATCTGACGCACGTCGCGGTCGACGGGTTCGGCCGCGTCGCGCCCGCCGACGTGGCGGCCGCCCTGCGCGATGAGACCGCGCTGGTGACCGTCGGCTATGCGAACAACGAGGTCGGCACCGTGCAGGACGTCGCCGCGATCGCCGGCGCAGCGCGCGAACGCGGTATCCCCGTGCACATCGATGCGGTCCAGGCCGCGGGGTGGCTGCCGCTGAACGCCGCTGACCTCGGAGTGGATGCGATCTCGCTCGCCGGGCACAAGCTCGGCGCGCCGAAGGGCACCGGAGTGCTCGCCCTGCGAGGGCGCGTGCCGCTCGAACCGCTCCTGCACGGGGGCGGACAGGAGCGCGGACGCCGCAGCGGCACGGAGGACGTGGCCGGCGCGGTCGGCTTCGCGACCGCGCTGGAGCTGGCAGAGGCCGAACGCGCCGACGCATCCGCCCGCGTCACGGCGATCCGCGATCGGTTCATCGCGCGCGTGCTCGCCGGGGTGCCCAGTGCCGCACTCACCGGCGATCCCGTGCACCGGCTGCCGGGGACGGCGAGCTTCACGTTCGCGGGCACCAGCGGAGAGGCCGTGCTGCTCGAACTCGAGCGCCGGGGTGTCGTCTCCTCCAGCGGCTCCGCGTGCGCCGCCGGCAGCGACGAGCCCTCGCACGTGCTGCTGGCGATGGGTGTCGCACCCGAGGTCGCCCAGACCGCCGTGCGGTTCACATTCCCGCACGCCCTGGACCAGCCGCTGGATGCCGTCGCCGACGCGGTCTCGGCATCCGTCACGGCCGTACAATCGAGCGGGTGAGTTCCCCCGCCGCGGTCACCGTCATCGTGCCGGGGTTCGATGTCGCCCCGTACGCCGCCGAAGCGCTCGACTCGCTGCGGCGCCAGAGTCTCCGGGACTGGGTCGCGATCCTGATCGACGACGGCTCGACCGATGCCACGCCCGGCGTGTTCGCCGACGCCGCCGAGTCCGACCCGCGGTTCCGCGTCGTCCGCCACCGGGAGCGCGCCGGTCTGGGCGCGGCCCGCAACACGGGTCTCGATCTGGTCGACACCCCCTTCCTCGGGTTCCTCGATGCCGACGACGTGCTCACCCCGACCGCCCTCGAGCGCATGGTCGGCGTCCTCGATGAGAGCGGCAGCGACTTCGCGGTCGGCGCCTATGTCCGCCTCCGCCCGGACGGGGCCGGCGGCTACACGGTCGGCGTCGTGCAGCCGTGGGTCGCCGCCTCCACCGCGCCCGAGCGCCGCGGAACGACCATCGATGAGCATCCGGAGGCGACCGGGAACATCGTCGCGTGGTCGAAGGTGAGCCGCACCGAGTTCTGGCATCGCGCCGGGCTGCGCTTCCCCGAGGGCCGGCTCTACGAGGATCAGGTCGTCGCCCAGCAGATGTACGCGCGCGCACGACGGTTCGACACGGTGCCGGATGTCGTCGCGCACTGGCGCATCCGCGCGGACGGGTCATCGATCACCCAGCGCGAGGCGCAGCTGGACGTGCTGCGCGACTGCCTGGAGGCGATGGATGCGGGCCTGGAGGTGCTGCAGGCGGGCGGGCATCCGGTCGCCGCCCAGGCGCGCATCGGCCAGATGCTGCGGATGGACATCCCGCGTCTCGCCGACATCGCCCGCCTGCATCCGGATGCCGCCTACCGCCGCGCACTGGGCGCGTTCGCGCGCGATCTGTGGGACCACGCCGGCACCGCGCGGACCACCTTGGACCCGGCATCCGCGACCGCCGTCGCCGCCGCCCGCCTCTGGTAGGGAGAGCAAACCCGCGAGTTGCGGCAATCGGCCGTCGCCAACCGCGGCGAAGCGGCCGAAGGGCGCAACTCGGGGAAGGAACGAGTCCTCCACAGGCGGGGCGGGTGCGCACGCCTCCCCAGACGCCGCGGTTGCGGCGCGGGCGTCCGCATGGATCGCGGATGCTGTCGAGCATGTCCCGCCCACCTCGACCCCTCCCACCGGAGCTCCAAGGCGGGTCGTTCACCACTGCCCAAGCGCGTGAAGTCGGCGTGAGTCGGCGGCGGACCCGGGCATCGGACCTGCAGACCCCGTTCCACGGGATCCGACTGCCCGCAGGCGACATCAGCCTCGTCTCGGCCTGCCGAGCCCGCCTCGCATCCCTGACCGACCGGGCGGTGATCAGTCACGTGACGGCCGCGCGTCTGCACGATCTTCCGCTGCCTCCCGCCCTCGCCCGCACGCGAGTCGTCCACATCAGCGTTCCCGCGGGCATCCGTGCACCCGGGGGCAGACGCACGTCAGGCCACCAGACGGCACTGGCCGCCGAAGACTTCGACTCCAGGCACGGCATCGCGTGCACCACCCCCGAGCGCACCTTCTGCGACATGGCCCCGCTCCTCAGTCTGGGTCAGCTCGTCGCGATCGGAGACCACCTCATCCGCAATTGCGGTGTCACACGGCCATCCCTCGCGGCCGCAGTCGAGGTGCGACGCAACAGCCGCGGGCGCAATCGCCTGCGCCGTGCGCTCCAGCTTCTGGACGAGGGCGCGGAGTCTCCGAAGGAATCCGAACTGCGGGTGATCATCGTCGAGGCAGGTCTTCCCGCGCCTCTCTGCAATCGGAACGCCCTCGGTGCCGATCGCCGGTTCATCGCGCGGATCGACCTGTCGTACCCCGACCTCAAGATCGCCATCGAATACGAAGGCGACCACCACCGCGGGAAGAGCCAGTGGCGAGCGGACATCGCTCGCCGCCGGCGGCTGGAGGCGGAGGGCTGGATCTATCTGAGCGTGACGCAAGCCGACCTGGTCGCGCCGAGTGCTTTCCTCCGCGACCTGCGCACGGCCATCGATCGTCGACTTGCGGAAATCGGCCGCTGAGGACGACGTGATCCAGGCCGGATGCCGCAACTCGCGCGCGAGGGAGGGGTCAGGCAGGCCAGGTGCGCTCGTCGGTGGGCGCGTCGTCGGCCAGGACCGTGAGCGGCCCGGTGAGCGAGAGCGAGCCGGTGAGCACGACGATCGGATCGTCGGGCGCGGGCGGTGCCGGGTCATCCGGTGCGCGATCGGCCCGCCGCGTCGGCAGCGCTCCCGCCGGCTCGGTCGCCTCGACCTCGAGGATCCGTGAGGCCGCGAGCTGCTGCGCGGCCAGCTCGGCGTACAGGCCGTCCTCGGCGATCAGCGTGGCATGAGTGCCCGACTCGACGATGCGGCCGCCGTCCACCACGTGGATCACATCCGCGCCGATCACCGTCGAGAGCCGGTGCGCGATCGACAGGGTGGTGCGACCGCGGGCCGCGGCATCCAGCGCCTCCTGCACGACGCGCTCCGAGACCGTGTCGAGGGCGGAGGTCGCCTCGTCCAGCAGCAGGACGGGCGGATCCTTCAGGAGTACCCGGGCGATGGCGATGCGCTGCTTCTCCCCGCCGGACAGGCGGTACCCGCGCTCGCCCACGATCGTGTCGTAGCCCTCCTCGAAGCCCGTGATGATGTGGTGGATGTTCGCGGCGCGGCATGCGTCCTCGAGCTCCTCCTGGGTCGCTTCGGGCTTCGCGTACAGCAGGTTCTCGCGGATCGTCGCGTGGAACAGATAGGTCTCCTGCGAGACGATCCCCACGTGATCGATGATCGACTCCTGCGTCAGCCGGCGCACATCCTCCCCGGCGAAGAGCACCTCGCCGCCCGATGCCTCGTACATCCGAGGAGTGAGGTACAGGACGGTCGTCTTGCCCGCTCCGGACGGGCCGACGAACGCGACGTGCTGCCCCGGCTCGGCCGTGAACGAGATCCCGCGGAGCGTGGGGCGGGCATCGGGCGCGGCATCCGGGTAGCGGAAGACGACATCCCGGAACTCGATGCGCCCGATCGGCCCGGGGGCGTCGGCGACCGTGATCGCGTCGGGGGCGTCGCTGATCGCCGGCACGAGGTCGAGGTACTCGAAGATGCGGGCGAAGAGGGCCCCCGAGGTCTGCACGTCGAGCGCGACGCGCATGAGTCCCATCAGCGGCATCAGCAGCCGAGCCTGCACCGTCGTGAACGCGACGATCGTTCCGGCTGTGATGACATCCGTGCCGCCGGTGATCAGGTAGCCGGAGACGAGGTAGATCACGGCGGGGACGCTCGCCATCAGCACCTGCACGACGGCGAAGAAGCCCTGCCCGCTCATCGCCCGTCGCACCTGGAGCCGCACCTGGTTCACGTTCTCGGTGCTGTAGCGGGCCGACTCGGTGCGCTGCCGGTTGAACGATTTCGAGAGCAGGATGCCGGACACGCTCAGCGTCTCCTGCGTGATGGAGGTGAGCTCGGAAAGGGACTCCTGGGTCTCGCCCGCGATGCGCGCCCGCACCTGACCGACGCGGCGCTGCACGATCACCAGGACCGGCATCATGACCACGGCGATCAGGGTGAGGCGCCAGTCGATGATGATCATCGCCACCAGCGATGCGATGACCGTGACGACGTTGCCCAGGATGCTGGTGACCGTGTTCGTCAGAACGCCCGAGACGCCGCCCACGTCGTTCTGCAGGCGCGACTGGATCACCCCGGTCTTGGTGCGCGTGAAGAAGCCGAGCTCCATCGCCTGGAGGTGCTCGAAGAGCTTTACGCGCAGGTCGCCGGTGACCCGGTTGCCGACCGTCGAGGTGAACCAGGTCTGCAGGACGCCGAGCCCGGCGGACAGGAAGAACAGGCCGATCATGATCAGCACGAGACGCAGCAGCAGCGGGAGGTCCGGCGGTCCGCCGTCGACCGGGAAGAGCGCCTGGTCGAAGATCTGCTGCACGATCAGCGCGGGCACGACTGCGATGGCGGCCCCCGCGATGACCAGGATGCCGGTGATCAGGATGCGGAAGCGGTAGGGGCGGAAGAGCGCGACAACCCGCCGACCGAGGTGCGGGATGCGCGGCGCCTCGGCGTTCAGCTTCTTCTGGGCCTCGATGTCGACGGGCCGGAATCCTGCTCCCGGCCCACCGCCCCTGCCACCCATGCTCACGTCGGCAAGCCTACTGACCGGCCCGGACGCGAGGGCCAGACGCTCAGCCCAGCCCGGTGACCAGGTTGATCACCGTCGCCAGGATGACCGCGCCGAAGAGGTAGGCCAGAAGCGTCTGGAAGATGACGATGCGCCGCATCTCGTTCGTGGTGAGGTTCGTGTCGGCGATCTGGTAGGTCATGCCCAGGCCGACCGCGACGTAGACGAAGTCGGTGTACATCGGATCGTCCTGCTGATTGAAGCTGATTCCGCCGACCGGATCGCGGTAGTAGACGTGCGCCAAGCGGAGCATGTAGTCCACCTGGATGAGCGCCCAGGAGCCGGCGACCGCGATCACCGCGATGCCCGCGAGGAGGAACGACTCGAACTCGGTGGTGTTCCTTGTCTGCAGCAGGACGACGGCCACGGCGAACAGGCTCGCGAAACTGCCCACCAGCGCGATGATCCGCGCGACGGCGCGACCGGGATCCTCCGAGATCGCGTGGGCGCGGGTCTGGGCGGCATCCATCCGCCAGATGGTCGCGAGGATCCACGCGACGCTCGTGATGCACAGCGCCGCCCACCCCGCCAGGAAGCCCGCGGCCACGCCGAGGGAGGGCCAGACGATCACGCCGACCACGATGCCGACGGCGAATGCGACCGCCGCGCGCACGTAGAGCTTCGGCTGCAGACGTGGCTCGGTCATACCCGAATGGTTTCACGTGATCGGGGAATGCCGTGTCCGACTCGGCCGTTACTGTTGGGGCTTGCTCTTTTTCGTGTGACCCGCCTACGGGACGGCGTTCCTGCACGCCGACCCCTCGAGGAGACGACCGATGGCCGCCACCGATACAACTCCAGGCACCGACAGCGTCCGCATCCCCGCGCCCGTCGCTGCCGTCCTCAGCCGCGCGGACAGCCGGATCATCTGGCTGCTGCTGCTGGCCGCATTCGTCGCGATCCTGAACGAGACGACGATGGGCGTGGCGATCCCGCACCTGATCGGCGACCTCGACATCACGGCCGTCCAGGCCCAATGGCTCACCACGGCGTTCATGCTCACGATGGCCGTCGTCATCCCGATCTCCGGGTTCCTCCTGCAGCGATTCACGACTCGGACGGTGTTCGTCGCGGCGATGAGCCTGTTCTCGCTCGGAACGCTCATCGCGTTCCTCTCGCCGGGTTTCCCGCTGCTGGTGGTGGCCCGGGTCGTGCAGGCGACCGGCACCGCGATCATGATGCCGCTGCTGATGACGACGATCATGACGCTGGTGCCGCCCGGCATCCGCGGCCGGATGATGGGCCGCGTCAGCATCGTGATCTCGCTCGCGCCGGCCATCGGGCCGACGCTATCCGGGCTGCTGCTGGACACCGTCGGCTGGCGCTGGATCTTCGGACTGATCCTCCCGATCGCGCTGATCGCGCTCGGCGTGGGAGCCCGCTGGATCCACAACATCGGCGAGCCCACAGATGCGCCGATCGACGTGCCGTCCGTGATCCTCTCGGCGTTCGGCTTCGGCGGAATCGTGTTCGGCCTGAGCCAGATCGGCGGAGCGGCGACGCACGGCGCGAGCGCCGCGGATGCCGCAGCGGCCGACGCGATGTCGGCTGTCACGCTGATCGTCTCGTTCGGCGTCGGGGTCATCGCACTCGGCCTGTTCATCTGGCGTCAGCTGCTGCTGCAGCGAAGCGACCGCGCCCTGCTCGATCTGCGTGTGTTCCGTTCGCTGAACTTCTCGCTTTCGATCACGCAGATGGGTCTGCTGTCCCTCGCCTTCTTCGGGGCGATCACGGTCGTGCCGCTGTACATGCAGAGCGTGCTCCAGGTCTCGGCGCTCGAGACCGGGCTCGTGGTGCTCCCGGGCGCGCTCGCGATGGGTCTCAGCGGTCCCCTGATCGGCCGCATCTACGACCGCTGGGGCACCCGAGTGCTGCTGATCCCCGGCTCGATCATCGCCAGCGCCGTCCTGTGGACCTACACGACCTTCGACGAGTTCACGCCCGTCTGGATGATCGCGATCGCGCAGACCGTGCTCTCGATCGGCCTCGCCCTCTCGTTCACGCCCCTGTTCACGGCGTCGCTCGGGTCGCTGCAGCCCAAGTTCTACTCGTACGGCTCCGCGGTCGTGGGCACCGTGCAGCAGGTCGCCGGCGCAGCCGGAATCGCGCTCATGATCACGATCATGGCCGCGGTGACGGCCAGTGGGGTCGACGCGGGCGCCTCCGAGGTCGCGGCAGGCGCTCAGGGCGCCCAGGCGGCCTTCACGATCGCCGCGATCGTGTCCCTCCCCCTCATCGTCGGCGCGTTCTTCATCCGCAAGCCGGCAGATCAGCCCTTCCCCGGCGCAGCCGCGCACTGACCCTCGTATCAGGCGCGGGCTCATGCCCTCGTCTCCAGGGGACGCGCGTGCCATGCTGGTGCGCGACCGCCGGATCGGTCCGGCGTGGTCCGTGAGGAGCGCAGCCATGATCGTGAACCCGCCCGCCGTCGACGAGGTCGCCGGGCACGCCGCCGACATGTATGAGAACGACATCCGTGACGACGGATTCGTCTTCAGCCATACCCGGGTCATGGCGATCAACCCCGAGGCCCACCAGGCGTTCGAGAACCTGATCCGCGCGATCGTTCCGTCGATCGGCGTGCGGACCTACGAGCTCGCGACCCTGGGCGCCGCGCGCGGCATCCCCTCTCCGCACTGCCTGCTCGCTCACGGGCGCAAGACCCTGCGCGCGGAGGCGCTCGATGAGGACCAGCTCGAACTGGTCGCGCTCGACTACGAAACGGCAGGCCTGGACGAGGCCGATGTCGCGGTCATGCGATTCGCCGAGAAGCTCTCGACCGACCCGGCCGCGATGACGGATGCCGACTCCCAGGCCCTGCGCGAGAACGGCTTCACGGATCGGCAGATCGTCGACATCGCGCTGGCCGCCGGCGCGCGCAACTACTTCAGCCGCGCGCTGCAGGCGCTCGCCGTGCCGGTCGAGGACGTTCCCGGACTGAGCCCGCGGCTCGCGGAGGCGCTGCTCTCACCCGTGCACCGCTGACCTGCGGTCAGTGGTGGATGAACGCCTTCAGGATGATCAGCACCCCGCCGAAGGCGGCGGTCAGCAGCGCGCTGGCCAATCGCAGCCAGAAGTGGTGGGTCCATTTGGCGACCGCGAGCCAGCCCAGCACGCCGAGGGCCAGTGCATCGATGAACAGCGCCAGCCAGACGGCGAAGTCGTCATCGACCGCCTTGGTGACGCCGAGCAGCAGCACGAAGATCGGAATCAGCGAGATGAGCAGCATCCCGAGCGAGTGATGGACGGCTGCCCGGAGACTCTCGGGAAGCCCCGCCCTGCCGTCGGTCGCCGCCAGGCGGGCGAGGGTCCCCGCGTACACGTGCGCGCAGAAGAACACGATCACGGTGACGACCACGGTGACCAGGGCGCTCAGTGAGGTGCCGGTCAGGTTGTAGCTGACCACGATCATTCCGGACACGAGGATCAATCCGTAGATCGCCTCCTCCGACATGAGGATGCGGGTCACCTTGGGCGTCGTACCCAGAAGCTCCTCGTCACTCATCGCGCCCTCCTCATCCAGAGTGGCAGATCGTCGACGGGGTCTCAGCCGGGACGGGCGTCGAGCGGGTGCGGGGTCAGATTCCCGTGCCGCAGGCGGATCCACCACAGCACGAAGCGCCGGACTCGGTCACCGCGAGGAGATTCTTGTCGTCCGCGAGGGGGAGGAGGGTCACGGGGGCCGGCAGCTGCGAAGTCGTCATGCGATCCATCGTAGCCGTGCGCGCGGGTCGCCCCTCCTCAGGCGAGCAGTGCGCCGCCGGTCTGGCAGGTCGGACAGTACTGCGCGGCCGCCCCGGAGAATGTGAATTCCCGGATCACATCACCGCACACCGGGCACGTCGCGCCGGTCTGGCGGTGGACGCGCAGGGCTGCGCGCTTGGTGTCACGGAGCTCAGAGGGGGCGACGCCGCGGCGCGCGTGCGTGGCGTCGGTCAGGATCTCGCGAGTCAGCTCGCCCAGTCGGGCCACCTCGTCGCGGGAGAGGCTCGCCGCGTGGGTCAGCGGCGAGATCTTCGCGGCGTGCAGGATCTCATCCGAGTAGGCGTTGCCGATGCCGGCGAACGCCGTCTGGTCCTGCAGGAGCGCCTTGACCTGTTTCCTGCGTCCGGCCAGGATCGCCGCGAAGCGCTCCGGAGTGAACTCGTCGCCCATCGGATCGAGACCGAGCTTCGCGATCGCCGGCACCTCCGCCGGGTCCGCGACGAGGTGCACGGTGAGAGCCTTCCACTGTCCGGCGTCCGTCAGGTCGAATCCCGCGCCGTCATCCAGCCGGAACCGCGCCATCAGCGTCGCGTCGCCCGCCCGTGTGAGTCCCTCGGGTGCGGAGTCGTGCCACAGCACCCATCCGTCGTGCCCGAAATGCACGATGACGTGCAACGGTGCCCCAGCTGGATCAGTCGTCTCGATGTCGATCATCTTGCCCAGGCGCGACACCCCCGTGATCCGGCTTCCGACAAGGTCTGCCGGTGACGGATGCTGCGTCTTGAGCGCCTTGGGAAGCAGGACGTCCATTGCGGTGAGGACGTGACCAGCGGCGTGGGCGGTGAGGAACGACGCGAGTTCCTGAACCTCTGGCGACTCCGGCATGGCCCCATGATTCCACGGCCCGGCGACATGACCGCCTCGACGGTCACCGGCGTGCGGTCCGTCCGCGCGAGCGGCAGCGGGCACCGCCACCGTCCCGCGTGCCGGTGGCGGCATCGGCGCACTCGGCGCCGGTGGGGAACGGTGCGCGAATGAGGACGGGGTCTTGGACCAGACCCGGACATCGACAGCCGATGACGCCACCGGGGTCTGGAGTGACGTATCGAGTCTACGGCTCCGCGCGCGCCGATGGCATCACAGGCGCAGGCTGCGGTCGACGATCCTGGCTGCGACGACGCTCAGCCCCACGTTGTGGGACCGTGCGTGCTCGCGCATCAGAGTGAAGGCCTCATCGATCGACACACCGCTCGTGTGCGAGACGACGCCCTTGGCCTGTTCGATCACGATGCGACTGTTCAGCGCGGTCTGCAGCTGCCGGCTCAGCACCGCGCTCTCGCGGAGCGTGCGCTCGTGCAGGATGCCGATCGTCGCGACGTCGGCGAACGCCTGCGCGGCCAGCACCGCGTCTTCCGGGGCGGCCCCGGGCGCGTCGCGCAGCAGGTTGAGCGTTCCGATGGTCGAGTCGCGCAAGCGCAGCGGCAGCGCGTCCATCGCACGGAACCCCTGCGCGATGGCACTCTCGCGGAACTGCCGCCACTCGTCGTCCGCGGTCGCGATGTCGCGGACCGACACGCGCTGGCCGGACCGGAAGCTCTCGATGCAAGGGCCGGCCTCGGCGCTCAGCTGCATCATCTCGACGAGACGACTTGCCTCACTCGTGGAGGCGACCAGCTCGAGCTCCCCTCGCGCGTCCGCGAGCAGGATGCCGGCGGCAGTCATGTCGAGCACATCGCGACACGTGTCGACGAGCAGCTGAAGGAGGTCGACGACGTCGTAGTCGTCGACGAGGGTGTCGGCGAGCGTGACGAAGGTCTGCAGGAGTCTCCGCTGCGTCACGTCGTTCACAGCGCCACCTCGATCCGGCCGGCCGCACGGATGAATCGAAGCCGCCCGTCGATGATGTCCTGAGCGACCTCCATCATCGGGCGACCGGCCGCGAAAGCCTGTCCCTGGATCATCAGGCGCGCGTCGTCGGCCGAGATGTCGACCTGCGCGAGCACGACACCCGTCGCCTGGTGGATCAGCCGCCGCGAGAACGCACTGACCGGCTCATTCGCATCGTCGCCGATCGAGGCAAGAGCCCGGCGCAGCACATGCCGGCTGACGATCTCGGCCATCGCCTCCGCCTGATGGGCCTGCGTGTCGCTGAGACTCACGGGGATGCGCGAGTACAGATCGACCGCGCCGAATCGCAGGGGTCCGATAGCCAAGGGGAAGGCGAAGACGGAGTTGACGCCGTCGGGGACGATCGACTGGGCGAACGCCGGCCATCGCTCCCGCCCCGCCGTGCCGACCGCAGGTTCGAGCACGGGGGTTGCCGAGCGCATCGCATCCCAGCACGGTCCCTCACCGAGGTCGAACTGGATCTCGTCGATGCGCGCAGCCTGGGAATCGCTCGCCGCGATCGTCTCGCTGCCCAGGACGTGCCCGATCGTCGACACCGCCGCGCCGGCGACGGGAAGGACGGACAGGAAGGCGCCGCAGTACCGCTCCGGCTGATCCGGAGCGTTCTCCAGCGTGTCCATCGCCGAATGGAACGAGTCCCTCACAGTGCTGCACCTCCTCCCGCAAACGCTACTCCGGCTCGGGCGCCCGCACTCATCGGAGTGCCCCGTCGATCCACGGAAGGCGGGCCGGGATTCGGAATCTATGCTGTCCACTGTGCTCCACCGCCGCCTCCTCGCGATCTCGTTCGTCGCAGTGCTCTGCCTGACGGGCTGCGCTCCGTCCTCGCCGGGCACCGGCGGGCCTGCCGCCTCATCCACGAGCCCCCCGTCATCGGCGACGCCGCCCTCGCCGGTGTCGGATGCGGCACTCGTCGTCACGCTCGACGGGCTCGAGGTTCAGCGCACGGACGGTGCCGACGTCGTCGGATACGCCGACACCGCAGACCTGGTCGCGCTCATCGAGGGGCTCGTGGGCGCCGCTCCCGAGGTCAGCCGCGACGACCGCCACGAGGTGGATTTCTACAACTGGCCGGGAGTCACGGTCATCGGCTCGGTCGCAGGACCGGCGAGCGTCGCCTTCACGGCCTCGGAGCTCGGCGGTCTCCCGATCACCACCGTGGAAGGGCTGGCGGTCGGCTCCACACGTGAGGAGGCGCTGTCGGCGGGCGCGTGGAACGGGGGCTGGGACGCCGACGGCGACGGGACTCCGGAATTCCTCGGAATCGGATCACGCGAAGTCCCGGGCACCGAGTCCATGACCCATCCCGGCTCGGTCGGGACCCAGTTCGTGTTCCTGCTGATGGACGGCGACCTCGTCGAGCAGATCCAGGCGCCGTCGAACGACTTCAGCGACCTCTGATCGCCCGCGGCCGGCTACACCTCGATGAGGTCGACAGGCCCGAGCGTGCCGTCCTCGACGGTGAGCGTCATCATCGTGCAGTGGGGCTGCCGGCGCCGATCGGTCGGCGAGCCCGGGTTGAGCAGGCGAAGTCCGCCGGGGCTGCCACCCAGTCACCCGCGTGGATCACCAGATCCGCTCGATCGGCGGCGGATCGCACGGCCGTGGGAAGACTGCGTGCCCGACCCGGGATGTGGGTGTCGGAGATCAGGAGCAGACGCGTCGCCATGGCGCCGACGCTACTTCAGCTCCCACATCGCCGCCTATCCTGGGCAGGGACGCTACCGGAAGGGTGCCCGTGAGTATCACGCTGCTGAAGCGGTTCGTCGCACTCGTCGCCGAGGGCCTCCACTTTCCGCGGGCTGCGAAGGCGCTCGGCATCCCGCTTGCCTCGCTCTACTCATCCATCGACAAGCTCGAAGCCGAGGTGGGCCATCCGCTCATCACACGCGCCAAGAGCGGGATGACCCTGACGCCGGCCGGGACGCTGCTGCTCGAGGAGGCCGAACGGCAGATCGCAGAGGCACCCGATGCGCCCGGGTCACCTGCTGCGCCGGCGGGTGGCAAGGCCAAGGCCTCGAAGGGCAAGGGCCGTGCCCCGGTGGTGAAGGGACAGCCGAAGCCGTTCACGAAGCGGCAGGGCCGCTAGCGCTTCATCGTGGCGCGCAGGCTAGTCCCAGTCGAGGTAGTCCTCGATCGCCCACGATGTGGCGCCGACGTGCGTCGCCGGGAACATGTGCGTGCCACCCTCGATCCGCACCGCGCTCACGCGGTCGGGGGCGGACGCCTGAAGGTCGTCGCCGTTCGACGGCGGCGTCACCTCATCGTCGGTTCCCTGGATCACGAGCACCGGCACGCCCTGTGCGAGCGGAGGCAGCTCCCCCGTGCCCTCGGCCGGTCCTTCGACACCGAGCAGCAGGACGCCGTTGACCCGGTCGTGGTGGTCGACCGAAGCGATGCGCGCGACCGATCCGCCGAACCCATGACCGCCGACCCAGGCGTGATCGACACCGAGATGATCCATCACGTCGATGACGTCCTGCGCGATGTCCTGCAACGAGACATCGGGGTCCGACCCGCGCGGGCCGATGCGGACGACACGGAAATCCGCCTCGGCGATCGAGTGTGCGAGCGCGGCCAGATAGTCGATCGTCCGACCTTGCCCCGGAATCAGGACGAGGGCGGGACCTGCCCCGTCGATCGCGTACGGAATCGCGCGGCCGTCGACGTCGAAGATCTGCGTGTCGGTCATTGCGGAGCGTCCTCTCGTGGGCGGGGTCGGTGTCGGATCAGACGTTGAATCTGAACTCCACGACATCGCCGTCGTGCATCACGTAGTCCTTGCCCTCGAGCCGGGCCTTGCCGCGATGGCGGGCCTCCAGCACGGACCCGGCATCGATCAGGTCGACGAAGGAGATCACCTCGGCCTTGATGAAGCCCTTCTCGAAATCCGTGTGGATCACGCCTGCCGCCTGCGGGGCCTTCCAGCCCTTGCCGATCGTCCAGGCCCGGGCCTCCTTCGGGCCGGCCGTGAGATAGGTCTGCAGCCCGAGGGTGTCGAAGCCGATGCGGGCGAGCTGGTCGATACCCGACTCCTCCTGACCGGTGGAGGCGAGCAGCTCGGCGGCATCCTCGGGCTCCAGGTCGATGAGCTCCGACTCGATCTTCGCGTCGAGGAACACCGCGTGCGCAGGTGCGACCAGGGCTTCGAGCTCGGCGATGCGGGCCGCGTCCGTCAGCACCGCCTCGTCGACGTTGAAGACGTAGATGTACGGCTTCGCGGTCATCAGCCCGAGCTCCTTGACCGGCGCGAGGTCGAGGCCCGAGTGCGAGAGCAGGATGCCGCGCTCCAGGGCGTCCTTCGCCGCGACGGCGGCCTCGAGGGTCGCAGCATCCGCTCGCTTGCCCTTGACGTCCTTCTCGAGTCTCGGGATGGCCTTCTCGAGCGTCTGCAGGTCGGCGAGCATCAGCTCGGCGTTGATGGTCTCCAGATCGCCCTTCGGATCGACCGCGCCCTCGACGTGCACGACGTCGTCGTCCGTGAAGCCGCGGACCACCTGCGCGATCGCGTCAGCCTCACGGATGTTCGCGAGGAACTGGTTCCCGAGCCCTTCGCCCTCGCTCGCACCTCGCACGATTCCGGCGATGTCGACGAACGACACCGTCGCCGGCAGGATGCGCTCGGAGTGGAACACCTCCGCGAGCTTCGCGAGGCGCGGGTCCGGCAGGCTGACGACGCCGACGTTCGGCTCGATCGTCGCGAACGGATAGTTCGCAGCGAGCACGTCGTTCTTGGTCAGCGCGTTGAAGAGGGTGGACTTGCCGACGTTGGGCAGGCCGACGATGCCGATAGTGAGAGCCACGGGAGTCCAGTCTACGTGGGCGGGATGCCGCGACCCGGCGCCCGGTCAGGGGCGCAGCGCCCGATACGCGCGCGTCACGTACGGCAGTTCCACGACCGCGTCGCCGACTGCGCCGATGTCATCGAAGAGCTCTGCGAGGCCGTCCTCGATGCGCGCACGGTCCTCCGCGGCCGCCGTGATGATGTAGCTGCGCGAGCGCGCCATGGCAAGCAGCGTCTCGCGGTTCATCGGGCGCGACCAGCTCCAGCGGCGAGCCTCGGCCGTGCCGAACGGCGCCGCCAGCGGTGGGTCTCCTTCCGCGAGCATCTCCTCGGCGTGGCTGCCGTGCATGATCTCCGTCAGCCGAGCGACCCAGGGCACGCTCTCGTCGCGGATGTTCCAGATCAAGCCGAGCACTCCCCCGGAGCGCAGCACCCGTGCGACCTCGGCAGAGCCGCCGACCGGCTCCACCCAATGCCAGGCCTGACCCAGCAGGACCGCGTCCAGGCTCGCGTCGGGCACCGGAAGGCTTTCGGCCGATCCGACGAAGGTCGGCACCCCGTGCACGTGCTCGCGCAGGACGGCGAGCATCTTGGGGTCGGGATCGATCGCCACGACCTCGGCGCCGAGCTCGACCGCCGAGCGCGTCAGCTTACCCGTCCCGGCGCCGACATCGGCGACGCGGATGCTGCGCTCACCGCCCGCGACCGGCTGGAGCATCCAGTCGACGGCCTGGATCGGATAGTCGGGCCGGCCGGACTCGTAGGTTCCGGCGGCGGACCCGAACGACGTGGACATCTCCTCGTTGCTGGCCATGCGTCGACCCTAATGGGGCTCCGTCCCGGCGCGCCTGCGTCGCGGTTCGCCCGGCCGCGCCGAGTCTGGAGGCGTGCCATTGGATTTCACCGCGATCGACTTCGAAACGGCGAACTCCAGCAACGCGTCGGCCTGCGCCGTCGGCCTCGTCCGCGTCCGCGACGGCCGCGTCGTCGCGACGACCGGCTGGCTCATCCAGCCGCCACCGGGGCATGACCGGTTCTTCGAGCTGAACACGCGCATCCACGGCCTGCGCGCCGAGGACGTCGACGGCGCCAAGACGTGGAGCGAGCAGCTCGACGACCTTGCGGCCTTCGTCGGCGATGACGTGCTGGTGGCCCACAACGCCGGCTTCGACATGATGGTGCTGCGTCGCGCGTGCGAAGCGACCGGCGATTCATACGCCCCGTATCGCTACGTGTGCAGCCTCCAGGTGTCGCGCAAGCTCTACGACCTCGAGTCCTATCGCCTCCCGTCGGTCGCAGCGGCCGCCGGCTTCCTCGACTTCCCCCATCACGATCCGACGGCGGACGCGCTCGCCTGCGCGCATATCATGGTCCATGCGGCGCAGCTGGTCGGCGCGAAGGACATCGGCGCACTCGCCGAGGCGGCGGCCGTGCGGGTCTCGCGGGTCTTCGTCCCGGAGCCCGTGGCACCGGCGCAGCCGATGCTGCCCCTGCTCGACGCGTTCGTCTGACGCCCGATTCTCGACGCTCGGAAGCCCCACCATGCGCTGTACGAAGGTTCGCCTGCTCATGGCGGTCGCCGCCGCGACCGTCGCAGGCCTCTTTGCGGGCACCGCGGCGTACGCCGCACCTCCCCAGCCGATCGAGGATCCGGCGTCGGCGACCAGCATCGTGCGCCTCGGCGGTGCGACGCGCTATGAGACCAGCGTCGCCGTGTCGCAGCGGTACGAACCCGGGGTCGCCGCGGCGTTCGTGGCGACGGGGACGGACTACCCGGATGCGCTCGCCGCGGCCGCCGCGGCGGCCTCGCTCGGAGCTCCGCTCCTGCTCACCCAGCCCGGCGCGCTCCCCCTCGTCGTCGCCGAGGAGCTCGCGCGGCTCCAGCCGACGAAGATCTACGTCCTGGGCGGCACCGGCGCCGTCTCGGCATCCGTCGTCGCGCGGCTCTCGGCGATGGCGCCGACGGAGCGCATCGGCGGCGCCGATCGATATTCGACGGCGGAGAAGCTGATCGACACGGTGTTCGGGAGCGCGACGCACATCTTCCTGGCCACGGGTCTCGGTTTTCCCGACGCGCTCGGTGCCTCCGGTGCAGCGGGGAGTCTTGGCGCACCGCTCCTCCTGGTCAACGGCCGCGGCACGACGCTTCCAGCGTCCACGATGGAAGCGCTGAAGCGCTGGGGCGTGGCAGACGTGTCGATCGCCGGTGGCCACGGAGCCATCGACCTGCGCATCGAGCAGCAGCTTCGCACCGAGGGATTCACGGTGAGCCGGCACGCGGGGGCATCGCGCTATGAGACCGCGGCAGCGCTCTACAACGCCTACTTCACGGATGCCGCGCCCGACGCCGCCTTCCTCGCGACCGGCACCGATTACCCTGACGCGCTGTCGGCAGCGGCGCTCGCGGGACGCATGCAGGCACCGCTGCTGCTCACCCAGCCGGAGTGCGTGCCGTGGGCGCCACACGTCGCGCTCAGCACGGTCTCAGCACCGGAACGCATCGTGATCGGCGGCGAGGGTGCAGTTTCTGAGGCCGCCGCCGCCAACACCCCCTGCTCATCGCAGCCGCCGGCCCAACCCGGCTTCGCGATGACCGGGTGGCAGTTCGACCCCGCCGCGGCCGCGCCGTACTCCGACCGGCCGCCCGTGAACGTCGACGATCCGGCCATCGTGCTGGATGCCACAGGACTGCGTGTCTACCTGCGGAGGGACAACGGGGCGCGCGCGGATCATCCGGTGGCGTATGCCCAGTACGGGATCTCGGCGCTCATGGAGTACCAGCGCACAGGCGACACGATCTGGCTGGACCGCGCGACGCGGCACGCCGAGCGCCTGGAGCAGATCCACACGGAGCGCGCGGGAGCGTGGTGGTTCCCCTACATGTTCCCGTGGACCTACTACCAGCGCACGCTGACCGAGCCGTGGTGGTCGGGGATGGCCCAGGGACAGGCTCTCTCACTGTTCGTCCGCCTCTACGACGAGACCGGCGACGCGCGCTGGGAGAACGCCGCTCACCGAACCTGGCAGAGCTTCCTCCAGCCCCGGTCCCAGGCAGAACCGTGGTCGACCCTCGTGGACGGCGATCGTCTGTTCTTCGAGGAGTACGCCGGCGATCAGCCCCCGCTCCTCGTGCTCAACGGGCACGTGTTCGCGATCTTCGGCATCTACGACTACTGGCGACTGACCGACGACCCCGATGCGCTTCGACTCCTCGACGGCGGGGCGACGACGACGCTCGCGATCATGCCCGACGTCCGCAACCCCGGCGCAGTGTCGTACTACTGCGTGCAGCCGGACTACTGCAAGAGCCCGCTCTGGCAGAACTCGGCGTATCACGCGATCCACTCGTGGCAGCTCGACACGCTCGCGCGCCTCACTCACGATGAGAGCTTCAGCGAGTGGGCCGACCTGCTGCGCGATGACTGGACCCCCGCTGCCGGGCGCTTCTCGGCGCCGGATGAGCCGAGCCTGCCGCTCGGCTGGGACGACGGTCCGCCGCAGTAGGTCTGGGGTTCCTGCCAGCACGCCGGCCGTCGGATCTGCGGGCGGCGCCGCTGCGAATCAGGCCGCGGGTGCCTGCGCGATCCGGACCATGTTGCCGGACGGGTCGCGGAACGCGCAGTCGCGCTGGCCCCAGCCCATGTCGATCGGCTCCTGCAGCACTTCGGCGCCGGAGGCACGCACGGTCTCGAATGTTGCATCCAGGTCGTCGGTGTTGAACACGAGCATGGGCAGGACGCCCTTCGTGAGCAGTTCCTGCATCGCGTCGCCGTCCGCCTGCGAGCGGCCGGCGTGCGGTTCCGAGAGAACGATGCCCAGACCGGGTTGCGCGGGCGTGCCGAGCGTCACCCAGCGGAAGTTCCCCGAGGCGACGTCGTTCTGCACCTCGAGGCCGAGCGCGTCGCGATAGAACGCGATCGACTCGTCGACATCGGCCACGGTGACGTTGGTGTACTGAAGTGCGATTGTCATGCGAGCGACGCTACGCCGCCGTGTTCGCGCGCACTTCTTCGATCCTGCTCGATGCCGCTGCGTCCGCCGGGCGGCGGCTCGGCCGCGTCTGGGTCTTCGCCACGCATGCGGGCATCGCCTCGACCGCGTAGTGCTCCTGCCGCCGATACTCTGACGCCGTCATCCCGACGATCTCCGCGAATCGCGAGCTGAAGGAGCCGAGTGACGTACACCCGACGGCCATGCACGCGTCGGTCACGCTCGCTCCACCCCGCAGCAGCGCCATCGCACGCTCGATCCGGCGCGTCATCAGGTGGTTGTAGGGCGTCTCCCCATAGGCGGCACGGAACTGACGCGAGAAGTGCGCGGGAGACATGAGCGCCTTCGCAGCCATCGTCGGCACGTCCAACGGCTTGGCGTAATCGCGGTCGATCAGGTCACGAGCGCGGCGCAGGAGCGCCAGGTTCTCGAGTTCCTGAGGGGTCATGGAAAAGACGGTAGCACCGGGCGATGTCCGCCGCCCGGGGCATCCTGGGTGCATGGATGCATTCACCGTCTCGATGATCGTGATCGGATGCCTGGCCGCCGGCGTTCTGGCCGGCTGGGCTGCGGGCGGCGCCCGCGCGACGACGCGTTCGGCACAGGCGACCTCGGATCTGCGCGCCCGCCTCGCTGCGAGCGAGGCGAGTCGGCAGGGCGTGCACGCGCAGCTCGAGCACCAGCAGCTGCTGTACCGCGAGCTGGCCGCCCAGGCGCGCAGCGACCAGGCATCCCGCGAGGAGCGCGAACGCCGCGAGCAGGCGGTGCTGCGTGCGCTGGCCCCGGTGCACGAGACGCTCCAGTCGATGCAGAGCAAGGTGGATGACCTCGAGCGAGACCGCCATGCCCAATTCGGCACGCTCGCCGAGCAGCTGCGGCAGGCCCATCAATCCGGTGAGGCACTGCGGGCGACGACCGAATCGCTCGCCAGCGCCCTGCGCTCGGGGAGCACGCGCGGCGTCTGGGGCGAGACCCAGCTGCGGCGCGTCGTCGAGGCCGCTGGGCTCACCCGCTACATCGACTTCGACACGCAGACCTCCATCACCTCGGATGCCGGAGCCGGCCGGCCCGACATGATCATCCGCCTTCCCGGCGAGAAGGCGATCGCCGTCGATGCGAAGGTCCCCTTCGACGCATATCTCGAGGCCAGCGCGATCCCCCTCACGGCATCGGGCGCTGAGGGGGCGCGCCGCAAGACGCTGCTGGACCGGCACGTGAAGGCGCTCCGCGCCCACATCGACGCGCTCGCACGCAAGACCTACTGGGCGGGACTCGTCTCGAGCCCCGAATTCGTCGTCTGCTTCGTGCCCAGCGAGTCTCTCCTCGCCGCGGCACTGGAGGAGGACCCGTCGCTGCTGGAGTACGCGTTCGGCAAGCGCGTCGCGCTCGCCTCCCCGGTCAACCTCTGGGCGGTGCTCAAGACCGTCGCCTACACGTGGACGCAGCAGGATGTGTCGCAGGAGGCACGTGCCCTGTTCGACCTCGGCAACGAGCTCTACGAGCGGCTCGCCACGCTGGCCGGCCACGCCGACGATCTCCGGCGCGCGATCGAGCGCACTGTCGACAGTTACAACCGGTTCGCCGGGTCGCTCGAATCGCGTGTGCTCGTCACCGCGCGCCGGTTTCCCGGCATCGACCAGACCAAGCTCGACGCGCTCGACCAGCCCACGTTGGTGCAGAGGGCTCCACGGCGGCTGACCGCGCCGGAACTCCTCGACGCCGCACTCGACCTCGAGAGCAATGGCCCGCGGTCCTCCGTCACGGCGGATGCCGCATCCGATGACGCCCCGCTCATCGCCGATCTCGGCGACGTGCGCGAACGCATCTCACCGCAAGCGGAGTGACTGCGGGATCAGCCGGGAACGAAGCTCAGCAGGGCGATGACGGCGACAGAGACGGCGACGAAAGCGCCGATCATCCACCACGCCGAAAGCTGATGGTCATCGTCTCGTCGAACGCGGAACAGCACATCTGGCCGGCGAGCGGGGTCCGTCGCGTTCGCCACGACGGCGATCGCGCCTGTCTGCGGCTTCGCGCCGCTCGGCTGTGCCGACATCGACAACTCCCTCGGGTCAGAGAACACTGCTGCGTCCGCATTGACACCGGTTCGATTGTGCCAGAGTCGACGCGTTTCACACATCACGACTCAATCACATCTGCAACTCCGACCACACCCGCATCAGCAGGCGCATCCGCATCAGGGATGGACGTCGGAGTGAACCGCTACAGCCACTTCGAGGTGAGATGCTCCGACACGATGCGACGAAGCGTGCCCGAGCGGCCGCGCAGCACGACACTCTCGCTGTAGATGAAATCGCCCTCGCGCCGGACACCTGCCACGAGCTGGCCGTCGGTGACGCCGGTCGCCACGAAGATCGTGTTCTGGCCCGTGACGAGCTCATCGGCTTCGTACACGTGGCCATCGGTCCTGAGACCGTGATCGGCGCCCTTCTGCTTCTCGTCGTCGTTTCGCGGCCACAGGATGCCCTGGATATGGCCGCCGAGAGCCTTGATCGCGCACGCCGTCACGATGCCTTCAGGGCTGCCGCCGACGCCGACGCACATGTCGGTGCGGGCGTTGTGCCGGGCGGCGTTGATCCCGCCGGCGACGTCGCCGTCGGACATCAGGCGCGTCCCCGCCCCGGCCTCTCGGATATCGACGATGAGCTGCTCGTGGCGCGGACGGTTCAGCACCGACACGACCATCTCGTCGATCGGCTTGTCGAGGGCTTTGGCGAGCAGGCGGATGTTCTCGCCGATCGGCAGGCGGATGTCGACGACGCCGACGCCGGCCGGGCCGGTCACGAGCTTGTCCATGTAGAAGACCGTGGATGCGTCGAGCATGCTGCCGCGATCCGAGACAGCGATCACGGAGAGCGCGTTCTGCCGACCGGCGGCGGTCAGCGAGGTGCCGTCGATCGGGTCGACGGCGACATCGCACTGAGGGCCGCGGCCGTTGCCCACCTTCTCGCCGTTGAACAGCATCGGCGCTTCATCCTTCTCGCCCTCGCCGATCACGATCGTCCCGTCGAAGTTGACCGTGGTGAAGAATGCGCGCATCGCATCGACTGCCGCAGCGTCGGCCGCGAGTTTGTCACCTCGCCCGATGAAGGGCACCGCGCGGATCGCTGCGGCCTCCGTTGCACGCACCAATTCCAGCGCGAGGTTGCGGTCGGGATGCAGCGGACTCATGTCGGCGGTAAGACTCACCATGAGGTCAGCCTAGCCACCGCCCGCTGCTCGGTCCGGCGGTCAGGCGTTCGCGGGACACGAAGGAATCGCGTTTCTTGCGGCAGCGGTATGAGGCGCGCGCACGGAGCACAGCGGGAGGTCCCGACCTCCGCTCGCGGCGCGCCCTTCGCTAGAGTGACCGTAACCCTGCACACGACCAAGGAGCCGTCATGCCCGTCGCCACCCCCGAGCAGTACGCCGAGATGCTGGACCGCGCGAAGGCCGGCGGATTCGCCTATCCGGCGTTCAACGCGTCCAGTTCCCAGAGTGTCAACGCCATCCTCCAGGGACTGACCGAGGCCGGCTCGGACGGCATCATCCAGGTCACCACCGGCGGGGCCGACTACTTCGCCGGGCACACGGTCAAGGCGCGCTCCACCGGGGCACTCGCCTTCGCGAAGTTCGTGCACGAGGTCGCCAAGAGCTACCCGATCACGGTCGCCCTGCACACGGACCACTGCCCGAAGCCGGCGCTCGAGGACTTCGTGCTTCCGCTGATCGCCGAATCGGAGAAGGTCGTCGCCGACGGCGGTCAGCCGATCTTCCAGTCGCACATGTGGGACGGATCGGCCGTGCCGCTGGACGAGAACATCGACATCGCCAAGGAGCTGCTCCCCCGGCTCAAGGCGATCAACGCGATCCTCGAGGTGGAGATCGGCGTCGTCGGCGGCGAAGAGGACGGCGTGCAGCACGAGGGGTCGAACGACGCCCTCTACACGACCGTCGCGGACGTGACCAAGGCCGTCGAAGCGCTGGGCCTCGGCGATCGGGGGCGCTGGATCGCCGCGCTCACCTTCGGCAACGTGCACGGCGTGTACGCGCCGGGCAACGTCAAGCTGCGCCCTGAGCTGCTCGGCGAGATCCAGGACGGGATCGCCGCGAAGTTCGGTACCGGCCCCAAGCCGCTCGACCTCGTCTTCCACGGCGGCAGCGGTTCGACGGACGACGAGATTGCGCTGGCCGTCGCGAACGGCGTCATCAAGATGAACATCGACACCGACACGCAGTACGCGTTCACGCGTGCCGTCGCCGGGTTCATGTTCAGCAACTACGACGGCGTGCTGAAGGTCGACGGGTCGGTGGGCAACAAGAAGGCGTACGACCCGCGCGCGTGGGGCAAGATCGCCGAGTCGGCGATGGCCGCCCGTGTGGTGCAGGCCACGCAGCAGCTCGGCTCGGCCGGCAAGTCCACAAGCTGACGCGCAGCGCCTTCAGGCCTCTTCAGGCCCGATGTACGCGTCCAGCAGTCCTGGCGCGCCATCCGGTCGCGAGAGGACCTCGATCGGGTCGCCGGCGCTGACGAATCCGTTGCGGAGCACGCGCAGGTAGGGGCCGAGGCGCCGCTCGGCCGAGAAGCGCCTGACCCACCCGCGCTGCTCCGCTCCGCCGACCCAGCGGGCGAACGTCTGACACGGTGTGCGCGGCATCGTCACCTCGACCGTGACGGTGTCACCGATGCGCCACACCTCCCCGATCCGTGCCGCATTCACGTCGATGTCCTCGGTGCGGAGGTTCTCTCCGAAGAAGCCGGGTGGGAGCGGTCGGGCCAGCTCGATCTCCCAGAACGCGGCGTCCTCGGCCGCGTACGCGTACAGCGCCTTGTCCAGACCGCCGTGGTGCTTGCGGTCGGCCTGCACGTCGGCGCCGACCCCGTACCGCCCGATCCGCACCCTGCCGTCCAGCGCACGCTTGTCGATCGCCGTCACCCGGTCTCGGGTGCCGTCCTGACGAAGTTGCGAGACGGCGCAGACGGCGACAAGACGAGGCATCCGGTCATCCTACGGCGGCGGAGGAGCGGCATCCCTGTCGTCGGATCACTCCCCCAGGTCGTACCGCATCAGCAGGCGCCCGGACTCGATCGACCGGATCTCGATCGCCGCGATCTGGGAGAGGTCCAGCGCCGAGCCCGCGCTGAGCCGAGCGGTGGAGCCGGGTATGGCCCGCCAGGTCGACACGTCGGCCGACGTTCCGTCCGACCCGACGACCGTCAGCGCGTACGGCCGCTCCTCAGCGGGCGACTCCGGATCTTCGCTCGGTGCGTAGCGGCATTCCAGCTCGATTCGCGTGCCCCAGGCCACGCTGGTCAGACGTACACTCGCCTCGAGCGGAACGTCCGCGACGGCCTCGAGCGCGTAGGCCGCCGGGGGCGCGGAGCGCACGATGCTGACGGGGATGGCGATCGCGGTGACCACGATGACGACGGCGGCCGCCGCGGCGGCCCACCACGCACGCCGACGGCGCTGGGCGCGCCGACGCGCGAGGGAGATGACCTCGGCGCGGACCGATCCGTCGGGCTCCCCCGCGCCGGCGGCTCCCTCGGCCGATTCGGCGTCGATGCTGCGCGCCCGTTCGGCGCTGACCCTCGACATCAGCCCGAGGGTGGGGCTGAGTTCGGCGACCGCGCGGCGGCACTCGGCGCAGTCGGCGAGGTGCTCCTCGAACTGGCGGCGTTCGGTGGACGACAGGGCGCCGACCACGTAGGCGGCATCCCACTGGGCGAAGCGCGGGTGATCGGGATTCATCGCGTCACCCCCCTCTCCTGAAGCGCCAGGCGCATGGCGCGCAAGCCGTAGTGAAGTCGCGACTTCACGGTGCCTTCCGGGATGTCCAGTTCGGCGGCCGTCTGCGCGACGCTTCGGCCGCCGTAGTAGGAGCGCACGATGACCGAGCGGTGCTCGGGACTGAGCACCGCGAGCGCCTCTTCGATCAGGATCGCCTCGAACAGCGCGTCGGTGTCGTCGGCGCCGATGCGCTCAGGAACGTCGGCGACGACGTTCTCATGCCTGCGCCGCGCGCTGCGTGCTTCGTCGATCACGAGGTTGCGGGCGACGGTCATCATCCACGAGCGCATCGTCGCCGGGTCCTGCTCGAGGATGCGCGGGTTCCGCCACGCGCGGAGCAGTGTCTCCTGGACGACATCGTCGGCACCGGCGCGATCGCCGGTCAGCCGCACGACGTAGCGCCAGACCGGTCCCGCGTGGGCGTCGTAGAGGGCGCCGAGACGTGCGCCATCATCCCCCGGCATCCCGCACCTCCCTCACTGAGGACACGAGACGGATGCACCGGCGGTTCACCGCGGTGAACCGGACACCGCGCTCAGTCTCCATCCAGTATGAACGCACCCCTCTCGGCCTTGGCCCGGTCGCAGTCCGGAGCCCTCGATCTGCGCCCCGGCCGTCGGTATCGTTCAGGGGTCACATCCTCTAAGCAGGGAGATCCGCGATGGCCGAGAGCAGTGCTGCATCGCAGTTCGTCGTCGAGGCGAGCCGTGAGCTGGATGCCCCGCCTGATGTCGCCTGGCGTTCCTGGACCGATGCCGCGATCCTGCAGCGATGGTGGGGGCCGAACGGCTTCGAGTGCCCGACGGCCGAAATGGATGTGCGCGTCGGAGGAAGCTCTCTCGTGTCGATGAGCGCCCCGGACTGGGGCTTCCCCGAGATGTTCAGCTCGTGGGAGTACACGCTCGTGGAGAGACCGCGCCGCCTCGAATTCATGTTCCGGTTCAGCGACGCGAATGGCGATCCGCTCGGTGAGGACGCCCGGCCGCCGGGTGTGCCCGCCGAGGTCGCGCACACCGTGACCTTCGACCCGCTGGAGGGCGACCGCACGCTCATGCGTGTGCACGAGGCCGGCTACGAGAGCGAAGAACCGCTCGAGATGTCACGTCAGGGTCTGGAGCAGTCGCTCGACAAGCTCACGCCGCTGTTCGCCGGCGGACGTGCACTGCTCTGAGTCCCCGGGTCAGCGGGCGCTGTCGAGGATCGCGTTCCACAGGACCGGGTCCGAGGCGATCGGCACCATCAGCAGCACGCCGCTGATGCCCGTGAAGACGATGCCGGCGACCAGCGGAATCCACCACGTGAGCCGCTCCTTGGCCAGTCGGCGCCACGACACCCACGCGGTCAGCAGCCATCCGATCGCGAGGACCAGGGCCGCCGCGATGCCCCACGGACGGTCGGCGGCGGGGTCGGCGAGCTGACCGTCGATCCCCAGGATCCCGAGAACCGTGGTCACGTACGCCTGATAGTCGAGCATGCTCGGGATGCTGGTCACCACGTTCACGAGGCCGTAGACGAGCAGCGCGATCGTGGCGACGCGATCGGCGAACCGTCCGCGCCGCATCGTCGGTGTCGCGGATGACACGCCGGAGGGCGCCGCCGGCACCGTCGGCGAGTCCGCGGGCGGGGCGCCCTTCAGCGCGTCCGGATCCTGACCGGTCTCCAGCAGCCACGTCATATCAGGCTGCTTGATCCGGGCCCGCTGCTCCTCCGGCGTCGCGTACTCGCCGTACTGCGGACGGGGCCGCTCCGTGTCGCTCATGCGCCGACCCTGCCGCCGAGGGCGCGTTCGTCGCGCTTGCCCGCGGCATCCTGCCGGAGCTCCTTGGGCAGGGAGAACATCAGGTCCTCCTCGGCCGTCTTGACGACCTCGACGTCGCGGTAGCCGGCTCCGGAGAGATCGTCGAGCACTTCCTGGACGAGCACCTCCGGCACCGAGGCGCCGCTGGTGACGCCCACGGTCTCGACGCCGTCGAGCCACTCCTGCCGGACCTCGTCGGCGTAGTCCACGCGATATGCGGCCTTCGCACCGTACTCGAGGGCGACCTCGACCAGCCGGACGCTGTTGGACGAGTTCGCCGAGCCGACCACGATCACGAGGTCCGCGTCCTTGGCCACCTTCTTGATCGCGACCTGACGGTTCTGCGTCGCGTAGCAGATGTCATCCGAAGGCGGATCCTGCAGGTGGGGGAACCGCTCCCGAAGGCGGCGCACCGTCTCCATCGTCTCGTCGACCGACAGCGTCGTCTGCGAGAGCCAGACCACCTTCGACGGATCGCGCACCTCGACCCGATCGGCGTGCTCGGGCGAATTGACGATCGTGACGTGCTCGGGCGCCTCGCCGGCCGTGCCCTCGACCTCTTCGTGACCCTCATGGCCGATCAGGAGGATCTCGAAGTCGTCCCGCGCGAACCGCACCGCTTCGCGGTGGACCTTCGTGACGAGCGGGCAGGTCGCATCGATCGCCTGCAGACCGCGGTCGGATGCCGCCGCCACGACTGCCGGTGACACGCCGTGCGCGCTGAAGACCACGTGAGAGCCTTCGGGTACCTCATCCACCTCGTCGACGAAGATCGCGCCGGCGGCCTCGAGCTCGGTCACCACGTGGATGTTGTGGACGATCTGCTTGCGCACGTACACCGGGGCGCCGAACCGCTCGAGCGCCTTCTCAACGGCGATCACGGCACGATCGACACCGGCGCAGTAGCCGCGGGGAGCCGCCAGCAGCACCCGCTTCTGTCCGGAGACGGGGATATCCTGAAGTCGCTCGCGCCGCCGCGGAACGCGGGGGACGGGCATGCGGACAGCCGAAGTGCTCACATCCCCGAGTCTACGGGGGCGGCCTGTGCACCGGCCGTGCAGACGACTGCCGGCGGCCACGCGTGCACCCGAACGATGCGCCCGACAGGAGAGGACCGGATGACGACGTTCCACGCCGACGCGGTTCCCGGCCAGCCCCCTCCCCCCGACTCGGTGCGGCCGCGCGATTCCACCTCCGATGCACCGACCTCGGTCGCCCGCCTCAACGACACCATCCGAGGATTCATCGAGACCTGGGGATCGGTCTGGGTCGAGGGCGAGATCACGTCGTGGAACGTCCGGACCGGCAACGTGTTCGGCAGGCTCAAGGATCTCTCCACCGACGCGACGATCTCCTTCCGGATCTGGTCGAGCACCCTCCAGCGGCTTCCTGCCGACCTTCGGGTGGGCGACCATGTGATCGCGTCCGTGAAGGCCGACTACTTCATCAAGTCCGGAGATTTCAGCTTCGCGGTCTCCTCGATGCGCCACGTCGGGCTCGGAGACCAGCTCGAGAAGCTCGAGCGCCTTCGTGCCAAGCTGCGCGCCGAGGGCCTGTTCGACCTGGCCCGGAAGAAGCAGATCCCGTTCCTCCCGCATGTCATCGGCCTCATCACCGGTGAGAAGTCGGATGCCGAGAAGGACGTCCGTCACAATGCCGAGCTGCGATGGCCGCACGTGCGGTTCCGTACCGCGTACGCGGCGGTGCAGGGCGACCGGTGCGTTCCGGAGACGATCGGCGCGCTCAAGGCGCTGGATGCGGATCCGAATGTCGACGTGATCGTCATCGCCCGAGGCGGCGGCGACGCCCAGCACCTGCTCGGCTTCAGTGACGAGCGACTGCTCCGGGCCGTGGCCGCGGCATCCACGCCCGTCGTGAGCGCGATCGGGCACGAGAACGACCACCCCCTTCTGGACGACATCGCAGATCTGCGGGCATCGACGCCGACGGATGCGGCGAAGCGCGTCGTTCCGGATGTCGTCGAGCAGCGCGCCGCGGTCGTCCAACTCCGCTCGCGGCTGACCATGCGCCTCTCCCAGCGCATCGGCCACGACATCGCGCAGCTCGAGCAGCTGCGCTCCCGCCCCGTCCTGCGCGCGCCTGAGACGATGATCGACGCGCGGTCGCAGCAGCAGTGGCTGCTCGTCTCTCGGGGCAGGGACGTCGTCGATCGCCTCCTGGAGTCGCAGGCGCGCCGAGCGGCTGAACTGCGGGCCGCCCTGCGCACCCTGTCACCGGCATCCACCCTGGCCCGCGGCTACGCGATCGCGCACCTGACCGGAGGCGTGATCGTGCGCGATGCCGCCCAGGCGCGAGCGGGTGACGCAGTGGTGGTCACGGTCGCTCGCGGCTCCTTCTCCGCCCGGTCGGAGGGCGAGGTGGCCGAGAGCCCGCGGACGGCGGGCACCGCGGAGGCTCCCGCTGCACCGTCCTAGAATGGACGTATGAGCGCATCGAGCGAAGGCGTCGCCGACGTCGCGGGTCTCTCGTTCGAGCAGGCACGCGACGAACTCGTCCGCGTCGTCGCCGAACTGGAGCAGGGTGCGCCGACCCTCGAGCACTCGCTCGCGCTCTGGGAGCGCGGTGAGGCGCTCGCGGCCCGTTGCGAGGAGTGGCTGCTCGGCGCCAAGCGGCGCCTGGATGCCGCGCGGTCGAACACGGCGGCCGAGAGCGCAGAGGCGTGATGGCGCAGAACCCGCGGATCGTCGCCGAGCTCGGCCGACCCGAGACCCCGGATGAGACCGCCGACCGCAAGGCGGAGTCGTCGCGTGTGTACCGGGCCAGCCAGAACACGCGCAATCTGATCGCCGCGCTGCTGGTCACACTGGCTGTGGTCGCCGTCATCATCTTCGCGGTGCCCCGCGGTGAGCCGCCCCAGGCGGAGCCGATCGACGTGGCGGCGGTCGCACAGCAGATCGAGCGCGCCGAGGGCCGCGCGGTCATCGTGCCCGCCGTCCCCGAGGAGTGGATCGTCAACCGTGCGTCCATCGAAGGAGATTCGACCTCCGCGTGGACGATCGTCTACGTGCCGGACGAGAAGGCCGGGTTCCTCAGGATCGCGCAGGGCTTCGACGCCGATCCGGCTTGGACCACGCGAGTGCTCAGCGGCGCGGCCGTGGACGGAACCGTCACGATCGGCGGTGTCGAGTGGGATCGATACGACATCCCCGATCCGTCGAAAACCGGCAACATCTCGGCGGCCCTGAGCACGCAGGCGGGTGAGGACGTCGTCTTGGTGTACGGCTCGACCGACCAGGACACGCTCGAGCTCGCGGCGGCATCGGTCGCCGACCAGGTCATCGCACTTCGCGACGCATTCAGTGAGGAAACGCAGTGACCGCACCCACCCCGATCAAGGCGTGGCAGGAGATGCAGCGCGGCAATGCCCGGTTCGTCGCCGGAGAGCCCCGCCATCCGCGTCAGGACGTGGAGCGTCGCGCCGAGCTCGCGCTCGGCCAGCGCCCGCGCGCGGCCCTCTTCGGCTGCTCGGACTCGCGCCTGTCGGCGGAGATCATCTTCGACAAGGGACTGGGCGACTTGTTCGTCGTGCGCAACGCGGGGCAGGTCATCTCGGATTCCGTCGTCGGCAGCCTCGAGTACGCGGTCGCGGTGCTCGAGGTCCCCCTGATCATCGTGCTCGGCCACGACGCATGCGGGGCGGTGGATGCTGCGATCCGCAGCGTCGCGGACGACGCTCCTGCCCTGCCCCCGCACATCTGGCGTCAGATCGCCCCGATCGTCCCGGCCGTGCGTCGCGTCCAACGCGAGACGACCGTGGCCGGAGACCTGCCCGACGAGATCGACGCCGACCTCGTCGGCCGCGAGCACCTCCGCGACACCGTCGCAGACCTGCTGCACTCGTCGGAGCTGATCAGCGAGGCCGTCGCCGACGGTCGGCTCGCGATCGTCGGCGCGAACTACCGCCTCGCCGAGGGCACGGCGGTACCCGACATCATCCTTGGCGACGTGACCGACGGCGCCTGAGCACGATTTCCGATACCTGGAGGAACGACGACGTGACCGACATCGAGTACCGCATCGAACACGACACGATGGGTGAGGTCCGCGTACCGCGGGACGCGCTGTACGCCGCGCAGACCCAGCGTGCGGTCGAGAACTTCCCCATCTCGGGCGATGCCCTCGACCCGGCCCAGATCGTGGCTCTCGCCCGCATCAAGAAGGCCGCAGCGCTCGCGAACAAGGAGCTGGGGACCCTCGACCCCACGATCGCGGACGCGATCTCCCGCGCGGCCGACCGGATCATCGCAGGCGAGTACGCCGACCAGTTCCCGATCGACGTGTACCAGACCGGCAGCGGCACCTCGTCGAACATGAACATGAACGAGGTGCTCGCCACCCTGGCATCGCGCGACCTCGGCTCCCTCGTCCACCCGAACGACCACGTGAACGCCTCGCAGTCCTCGAACGACGTGTTCCCGACCTCGGTCCACATCGCCGTGACACAGGAGCTCATCGACGATCTCATCCCCGCGCTCGACCACCTCGCGGTCGCATTCGAGGCGAAGGCCGAGGCCTGGAAGGACGTCGTCAAATCCGGGCGCACGCACCTGATGGACGCGACCCCGGTCACGCTCGGCCAGGAGTTCGGCGGCTATGCGCGCCAGATGCGTCTCGGCATCGAGCGCGTGCAGTCCGTCCTGTCCCGCGTCGGCGAGGTGCCGCTGGGCGGCACGGCCGTCGGGACCGGCATCAACACGCCGCTGGGGTTCCCGCAGAAGGTCATCGAGCTCATCGTCTCCGACACCGAGCTGCCGATCACCGAGGCCAAGGACCACTTCGAGGCTCAGGCGAACCGTGACGGGCTGGTCGAGGCCTCCGGCGCGCTTCGCACGATCGCGGTCTCCCTGACCAAGATCAACAACGACCTGCGATGGATGGGGTCCGGTCCGAACACCGGCCTCGGCGAACTGCACATCCCCGACCTGCAGCCCGGGTCCTCGATCATGCCCGGCAAGGTCAACCCCGTCGTCCCCGAGGCGACCCTGATGGTGTGCGCGCGCGTCATCGGAAACGATGCGACGGTCGCGTGGGCGGGGGCCTCCGGAGCGTTCGAGCTCAACGTCGCGATCCCGGTGATGGGAACGGCCGTACTTGAGTCGATCCGCCTGCTCGCGAACTCGATGCGGATCCTGGCCGACAAGACGATCGACGGACTCCAGGCGAACGTCGAGCGGGCCGCCGCATACGCCGGGATGTCGCCTTCGATCGTGACGCCCCTGAACAAGCTCATCGGCTACGAGGCGGCCGCGAAGATCGCGAAGCACTCCGTGGCGAAGGGCATCACCGTCCGAGAGGCCGTGATCGACCTTGGGTACGTCGAGCGCGGTGAGATCACCCACGAGCAGCTGGACGAGAAGCTCGACCTGCTGTCGATGACCCATCCCGGCTGACCGGCCGGCATCCCGCGAATGTCGCTCCGGCGCGATAATCGGGAGGTGAGTCGGCCGTCTCGCCCCCTTTCGGCGCGTGCCCGCATCCTGGGCGCGATCCTCGCCGTGGCGTGCATCGGACTCGCGATCGTCGGGAGCGTCACATTCCTGGTGCAGCGCGAGCGCGTGGTGAACGAGGTGAACGACCGCCTGAAGGCGCAGGTCGACCGGCTGCACACGGTGGCCGGCGACGCGCCGAGTGAAGCGGATGCGACCGGCTCCGGCGCCACGACCGCGAGCGAGGACCTCAGCATCGACGACTTCGACTCGGTCGAGGACTACCTCTACAGCGCAGTGGCGCGGCTCGTGCCCGCCCGCAACGAGGCCGCCGTCGCGATCGTCGACGATCAGGCTCGCTTCATCCCTGCGACGCTGTCGGGCTTCGACATCTCGGGCAACCAGGAGCTCATCGACCGCGCGATCGCCGAGACCGCAGGCGGGGAGACCAAGATCGGCACCGCGGTGACCGAGCAGGGATCTCTTCGCTACATCGCGATCCCGGTGACGATGCCGGGCGATCCGCAGACCGGCATCTACGTTCGCGCGATCGACCTCGGGGCCGAGCTCAGCCCGGTGACAGCGGCGATCACGACGTACTCGATCGCCGCGGTGATCATGCTCGCCGCGATCGGCATCGTCGGCTGGTTCGTCGCGGGCCGGCTGCTCTCGCCGATCCGGGACCTCCGAAACGCCGCCGACGCCATCACGCTCGATGATCTGTCGCCGCGGCTCTCGCCCCAGGGCAACGACGACATCTCCGATCTCACGCGCACGGTCAACTCGATGCTCGATCGGCTCGAGGGCTCCGTCGACGTGCAGCGCCAGCTGCTGGACGATGTGCGGCACGAGCTCAAGACGCCGATCACGATCGTGCGCGGGCACCTCGAGCTGATGGACCCGAGCGACGCCGCCGATGTCGCGACCACGCGCGAGATCGGAATGGCCGAGCTCGACCGGTTGACCCGCCTCGTCGACGACATCGACCTGCTGGCGACGGTCGAAGGCGACGGATTCACGATGGCGGAGGTCGACCTCGCCGCCCTGACGGCGCGCGTCGGCGAACTGGTCACCGTCATCCCGGGGCATCGATGGAGCGTCGATTCGCTCGCGGACGGCCGGATCGTCGGCGACGCCGACCGGCTGCTGCAGGCATGGCTGCAGCTCGCCGACAACGCCTCGAAATACACCCCGGCGGGCTCCACGATCCAGCTCGGAAGCCTGCTGAACAGCTCCGGTGCCCAGTTGTGGGTGAGCGACCATGGGCCCGGCATCCCGCCCGCCTCGCGCCATCGCATCTTCCGCCGATTCGACCGCGCCCATGGCAAGCGGACGGTCGGCGGATCGGGGCTCGGGTTGGCGATCGTCGACGCGATCGCCAAGGGCCACGGCGGACTCTGCGCGGTGACCGACACACCCGGCGGGGGCGCGACGTTCACGATCCACCTGCCTCTTCCGACGACACCGCTCCCGGCGCCCGTCCGCGCCGGCGACGTGGTGCTGCAGCGCGAGGCAGCCGGATGAGCACGATCCTCATCGTCGAAGACGAGCCGCGGATCGCGGCGTTCGTCAGTCGAGGTCTGGAGTCCGCCGGCTACAGCACCGTGATCGTCGACGACGGTGCCGAAGGACTGCGTCGGGCCCTCGCCGAGGACATCGATCTGGTGCTGCTGGATGTCGGCCTGCCCACGATGGACGGCTTCGAAGTCCTGCGTCAACTCCGAGCACGCGGATCAGCGGTGCCCGTCATCATGCTCACGGCCCGCTCCAGCACCCGGGATACGGTCGAGGGGCTGGATGCCGGAGCCAACGACTACGTGTCGAAGCCGTTCACGTTCGACGAGCTGCTCGCCCGCGTCCGCTCCCGGCTCAGGGAGAGCACGACCACGGGCGTCTCCGTCGCGCACGGTGACGTCATGCTCGACATCCTGGGCCGGCGCGCGACCGTGGACGGCCGTGAGGTCGAGCTGTCGGCGCGCGAGTTCGCGCTGGCCGAGCAGTTCCTTCGCAGCCCCGGGCGGGTGCTCAGCCGCGAGCAGCTGCTCAGCCGGGTGTGGGGCATGGACTTCGACCCGGGCTCGAACGTCGTCGACGTGTACGTCCGGTATCTGCGCGGCAAGCTCGGTGCGCACCACATCGTCACCGTCCGGGGCGCCGGGTACCGCTGGGAGTGAGCCCGACCGCACGAAGAAGCCCCCGGTGTTGGGGGAACACCGGGGGCTGGGAGAGGCCGGGCAGGGGGATGCCGGCCAGGCATTCGCGTCAGTCTGGGGGAACGCGCGATTGCCCTCTCTTCGTACCGAACGTCAGACCAGAGAGGTCGCGTTCGGACGTTTCACCCGTCTGAGCGGGCAGTTCTGGGGAGACCCGGTTTCCGGATCCGAGGTTCTGCGTCTCCGACCGGCCGGAGGAATTGTCCTTCGCCTCCTTGTCGGCGATCTTCGCGTCGAGGCGGGCGATCCAGGCGTCGATGCGGTCCTGAGACCAGCCGCGCTTCAGCGCCCACGCGTAGACGGCGTCCCACGAACCGGACGCCTCCACCTGGGAGACGAGCTCGTCCTCGGTCGCAACCGACGGCTCGCCGACCGGTGACTGCGACGTGGGAGGCGCGGCGATGTCGTCGGGCTCCGGCGCCGGGACCGTCACCGGCTCGGTGACCGGTGCGGGCGCGGGAGTCTGCGGCGTGATGGGCACGGCCGAGGGGCTCGGATCGGGGGTGGGACTCGCGCTGGAGGCCGGGACGACCACCGCACGGGCATCTGCCGGGGCTCCCGCGGAGTCTGCGAGCGCAACTGAGGTGGTCATGGCGACCGCGCACACGACGGCGACACTCGCAGCGACCGTGGCGATGCCACCGATCGTGAGACGTGTCCGGCTGTCCACGCGAGCGTCCTCCGAATCCGGGCGCGAAAAAGGCGCCTCGTCCATCGTGACAGACCGCGCTGAGCAGATGAGGACATACGCATGAGACTCTTCTCATACAGAGAGACCGGGATGCGGCATCCCGGTCTCTCGTCGTCTCATCAGACGAAATCGGCTCTCAGGCGAGCTCTCCGGCCTCGAGCAGATCGGTCACCAGCGCCGCGATCGCGGAGCGCTCGGAGCGCACCAGCGTGACGTGGCCGAACAGATCATGGCCCTTCAGGGTCTCGATCACCGAAGCGACACCGTCGTGTCTGCCGACACGCAGGTTGTCGCGCTGACCGACGTCGTGGGTCAGGACCACCCGAGAATTCTGGCCGATCCGGCTCAGCACCGTGAGGAGGACGTTGCGCTCGAGCGACTGCGCCTCGTCGACGATCACGAAGGCGTCATGCAGTGAGCGACCGCGGATGTGGGTCAGCGGCATCACCTCGAGCAGACCGCGTGCGATCACCTCTTCGACCACGTTGCCGGTGACCACCGAGCCCAGCGTGTCGAAGACCGCCTGTCCCCACGGGTTCATCTTCTCGCCCTGATCACCGGGGAGATAACCGAGCTCCTGACCGCCGACGGCGAACAGTGGCCGGAACACGATGACCTTCTTCTGCTGCTGCCGTTCGAGCACGGATTCGAGCCCGGCGCACAGCGCCAGCGCCGACTTGCCCGTTCCGGCGCGACCGCCGAGGGAGACGATTCCCACGTCGGGGTCCAGGAGCAGATCGATCGCGATCCGCTGCTCGGCGGAGCGGCCGTGCAGTCCGAAGACCTCGCGGTCGCCGCGCACGAGCCTGTACTCGCCCTCTCCGGTGACCCGGCCCAGCGCGGAGCCGCGCTCCGAGTGGATCACGAGTCCGGTGTTGACGGGAAGCCCGCGCACTTCGTCGCCGGTGGCGATCTCGGTCTCGTACAGATCGCTGATGTCATCGCCCGAGACGTCGATCGTCGCGATGCCGGTCCAGCCGGAGTCGACGGCCTGCTCGGCGAGGTACTCCTCGGCGATGATCCCGAGGGATGCCGCCTTCACGCGCATCGGGAGGTCCTTGGAGACGATCGAGACCTCCTGGCCGTGCTGCGCGAGGTGCATGGCGACTGCGAGGATCCGGCTGTCGTTGTCGCCGAGGCGCATGCCGGACGGCAGCACGGTCGCGTCGGTGTTGTTGAGCTCGACGCGCAGCGTGCCGCCCTCGCCGACGGGAACCGGGAAGTCCAGTCGTCCGTGCTCGACGCGCAGCTCGTCGAGATGCCGCAGCGCCTGGCGCGCGAAGTAGCCGATCTCGGGATCGTGGCGTTTGCCCTCGAGCTCGGTGATCACCACGACCGGGATCACGACGTTGTGCTCGGCGAAGCGGAAGAACGCCCGCGGATCGCTCAGCAGCACGGAGGTGTCCAACACGTACGTGCGCAGATCTTCCGACTGCTCCGCGACCGCGTCGACATCATGACGGTGCTGCTGCTGTGGTGCTCGTGAGGTCACAACCCACTCCCGACCCGGGTGGAACCACCCGGCAGTCACGAGTCGACCATGGGGTCACGAGTCGCGATCCGAAAGGCCGACCCGACCGGGCGCCTTGCCCGATGACTCGACGCTACGACTCGGAAACGTCCGTCACGTTACCGACACGCTGGGGGATGTTTCGGGCCGGTGAACTTCTCGCAGACGGGCGGCATCACCAGACGCGAGCGGACGAGAACGCCGCCAGCGCGTCGCCGAAGAGCCGCAGCGTGTCCGCTCCGGTGCCGACGTGCGGGGCCACGCGCACGAGTCCCGACCGCACGGTGACGGTGATCCCGTGGTTCGCGAGCGATGCAGCGAGGGGCCCGACATCCTGCACCGCCGGCGCCAGGGTCACGATGCCCCCGCGGCGCTCGGGTTCCCTCGGTGTCAGGACCGGGACCTCGTAGCGGTCGGCGAAGAAGATCACATCGCGCGAGCGCTCGGACAGCTCCGCGTCGATGTAATCGATGCCGACATCGCGCACGTCGCGCAGCGCAGTGGCGAGCCTCGCCACTGCGAGATGGTCGGGGCGGCTCACCGTGAACGCCTGGGCGGATGCGGTGGGCTGCGGCACCAGATCGACGGGGAGGTCTCCGTCGACGCCCGCCCAGCCGGACAGCACGGGCGCGATCCGTTCGAGCGCGCGCTCGCCGAACCAGGCGAAGCCCGTCCCCCGCCCGGCACGCAGCCACTTGTAGCCGTTGCCGCAGACGACGTCCGCGGCGGCGTAGTCGGCCTCCACCGCACCGAAGCCCTGCATCGCGTCGACGATCAGCAGCCGGTCTCCGATCACGTCCCGCAGGGCGGTGAGGTCGGCGCGGTAGCCGGTGCGGAAGTCGACGAGGCTGACGGCGACCGCCCGCGTGTCGCCTGTGAGTGCCTCGCGGACCAGTTCCGGCGTGACGAATCCGTTCTCGGGCTCGAGCCACTGGAGGTCGATCGACCCGAGCGCGGCGGCGGCGCGGGTCGCAGTGACCGTGAGGCTGGGGAATTCGCCGCGGGAGAGCATCAGGCCGCCGGCCAGGCCGTAGATCGCCTGCATGAGCCCGGCGGTGGTCGACGGCTGCAGCGCCACCTGCTCGGCATCCGCGCCGAGAAGCTCCGCGAGCAGCTCCCTCGCCTCGAGGACGTGCTCGCCGATCAGGTCGATGCCCGCCCGTCTGCCCGAGCCGAGCAGCTCGGCGTCAGCATGGACTTCGCTTCGCACCGACGGGGAGAGCGGACCGAATGCCGCCCAGTCCAGGTACCCCGGTTCCCCGTCGAACGACGCCAGATATGCTTCCAGGTCCATCACCCGTCACATTCTGGCATGGTGCCGGGGGACGCGGGCCGGCGTGCCTCGACCAGTAGGGCCTGCGCAAGCTCGAGCACGAGCAGCGACGGAGCGGTCACGGGGTGCGTTCAGCTGCCGTAGCGGCGATCGCGACTCGTGTAGTCGCGGATCGCGCGGAGGAAGTCGACCTCGCGCAGGTCGGGCCCGAGGGCCTCCACGAAGTAGAACTCGCTGTGCGCCGACTGCCACAGCAGGAAGTCGCTCAGGCGCTGCTCCCCCGACGTGCGGATCACGAGGTCGGGATCGGGCTGACCGCCCGTGTAGAGATGCTCGCCGATCTGCTCGGGCGTGAGGCTCGCGGCGAGCTCTTCGAGCGATCCGCCCTCCTCGTCGTGCTTGGCGATGATGCTGCGCACCGCGTCGACGATCTCTCCGCGACCGCCGTAGCCGACCGCGAGATTGACGTGCAGACCGGTGTGATCCTTCGTGCGCTCCTCTGCGGCGGCGAGCACCCGGGCGAGATCCGGCGGCAGCAGGTGCGCGCGGCCCATGTGGTTCACGCGCCAGTCCCGCTCGTGCGAGAGCTCCTCGGCGAGCTCGGCGATGATCTCGATCAGGTCGGCGAGCTCCTGCGAATCGCGCTTGATCAGATTGTCGTTCGAGAGCAGGTAGAGCGAGACGACCCGCACGCCCACGTCATCGCACCATTCCAGGAATTCTCGCATCTTGGCGGCGCCGGCGCGGTGCCCGTGAGCGGCGGATTCGTAGCCGAGCTGGCGGGCCCACCGACGGTTGCCGTCGATCATCATCGCGACGTGCCGGGGCACTGCGGAAGGCTCGAGCTGGCGGCGCAGCCGGTTGATGTACAGCCGGTAGAGAGGCCCTCTCCCCTCGCTCGACGCGCTCACACGCCTACGCTACCGTCGCGCCGCCGCGCGCGTGCCACTCGGGGCATACGGCGGCGCGTAGGCTCGTGGCGTGGCCCGCAGCAGGAGTTCCGACGCGCGTTCGGACGAGTTCGAGGACGAGGGCGCCGACATGCCCCAGCTGCCGCTGCTGGAGGTGGCGGAGCTCGACGCGAGCATCGAGATCAAGCCCACCTGGCGCGGCTGGCTGCACGCCGGCACGTTCCCGGTCGCGATCGCCGCGGGCATCGTCCTGATCGCGCTCGCCCAGGGCGCACCCGCCAAATGGGCATCGGCGGTGTTCATGGCGACCTCGATGCTGCTGTTCGGCGCTTCCGCCGTGTATCACCGGTTCAACTGGGGCCCGAAGGCCAAGGCGGTGCTCAAGCGCATCGACCACGCCAACATCTTCCTGCTCATCGCCGGCACCTACACCCCGATCGCCGTGCTCGCCCTCCCTCCCGAGAAGGGGATCCTGCTGCTGTCGCTCGTGTGGACGGGAGCGATCATCGGCATTCTGTTCCGCGTCTTCTGGATCGGGGCGCCGCGCTGGCTCTATGTCGCGCTCTACCTCGTGCTGGGCTGGGCGGCCGTGATGTACATCGTGGATCTGTTCCAGGCCAACGCGGCGATGATGATCCTCGTGATCGTCGGCGGGCTGCTGTACAGCGCGGGCGCCGTGGTCTACGCGATGAAGCGGCCGAACCCTTGGCCTGGCCACTTCGGCTTCCACGAGATCTTCCACGTCTGCACGGTCCTGGCGTTCCTGTGCCATTGGACGGCGTGCCTGCTGATCGCTCTGAACCCGCTGTCGCCGTCGCTCGGCGTGTCTGGCTGAGCCCTCAGCCTGACGGCTTCTGGTCGGGGTCGATCGACTGGTCGTCCACATCGGTGGCCTCGATCGCCTCAGCCGCCTGCTGCTCCGCCTCGAGCTCTTCCTTGATGTCGGCGCGCACGCGGCCGCGCCGGATGCGGCGCATCATGTCCCACACGAGGGCGACCACTGCGACCGCGAGAAGCGCGATGACGACGAAACCCGCAGGCCCGGGGGTGACCAGCGTCGGATCGACGGTCGGCTCGGGTGTCGGCGTTGCGGTGGCGGCGCGCGCAAGTGCGGCGAACGCGTCGTGCATGGGTGTCCTCGTTCCGCGCGCGAGCGCATAGCCTGGAGTATCAAGCCTAATCTTCCCCCGTTCCGCGGGGTGCCGAACCGCTTCTCCGACAGGGCGCCATGACCACTCAGGACATGCTCGACGAGCGATACGGTCGCGCGAGCTCACCGCGCAGGCGGTGGACGATCGGCATCGTGATCGCGATCGCCGCCGTCGTGGTCGGGCTGTTCGCCTGGATGACCGTCGCGAGCACCCTGGACGACGTGCACGTCGACACGACTGGCTTCACGGTGGACGATCCGCGCACCGTGACACTGGCCTTCCAGATCACCGCTCCGGCCGGGCGATCGGTGGCCTGCGCGCTCGAAGCGCAGGACGAGGAGCACGGCATCGTGGGCTGGAAGATCGTCGAACTCCCCGCATCCGAACTGCGCGAACGGGCGTTCCGCGAGGTCATCCCGACGACCGCCGAGGCGACGACAGGTTTGGTCAACGCCTGCTGGGTGACATAGTCTGACCTCACACAGTCGACAGACGCCCTGGCCGGAGCCGGGGCGTTTTGGCATAAAGCCGATGCGCGGCGCGTGATCGACGCACCCCGCCTAGCGAAGGAGACCGACGTGACTGGCGACGCCCCGGCGACGTTCCTGACCCAGGACGCCTACGACCGCCTCGCTTCCGAACTCGAGCGCCTGTCGACCACGGGCCGCGAGGAGATCGCGAAGCGCATCGAATCCGCCCGCGAAGAGGGCGACCTCAAGGAGAACGGCGGCTACCACGCGGCCAAGGACGAGCAGGGCAAGCAGGAGGCGCGGATCCGCACCCTGCAGTACCTCCTGAAGACCGCGACCGTGAGCGAGGCTCCGCAGAGCACCGGCATCGTCGAGCCCGGAACCGTCGTGACCGCGGTCGTCGCCGGTGGCGAGGAGGTCTTCCTGCTCGGCAATCGCGAGATCGCCGTCGACTCCGAGCTCGACGTGTACAGCGAGGCGTCGCCGCTCGGAGCGGCAATCCTCGGCCTGAGAGAGGGCGAGAAGACCTCGTACACCGCACCGAACGGCCGCGAGATCGCGGTCGAGGTCCTCAAGGTGGAGACCTACTCGGGCCAGTAGCCCGCAGGGTCGTCGCCGGTCGTCAATCGGGGACGACGGTGGGGCTGAACCCCGCGCCGCGCAGGATCTCGATCACGTGCGCACGGTGCTCCTCGCCGCGTGTCTCGACGCTCAGCTGCAGGATGACCTCGCTGATCTGCAGGCCCTGGCCGTGCCTGGTGTGCATGACCTCGATCACGTTCGCGCCGGCCTGTGCGAGCAGTTCGGACACGCGTGCGAGCTGGCCGGGTCGGTCCGGCAGCGGGATGCGCAGGGTCATGTAGCGACCGGATGCGGCCAGCCCGTGCGAGACGACACGCTGCAGCAGCAGCGGATCGATGTTGCCGCCGGAGAGCACCGAGACGGTGGGACCGGTCCCGATCACCTTGCCCGCCAGGATCGCGGCCACGCCGACGGCTCCGGCGGGCTCCACGACCTGCTTCGCGCGTTCGAGGAGCATCAGCAGCGCGCGGGCGATGTCGTCGTCGCTGACGGTGACGACCTCGTCGACGAGATCCCGGATCATGTCGAACGGGATGTCCCCCGGCCGTGCGACGGCGATCCCGTCTGCGATCGTGGGCCTGGTCTCGACCTCGAGCGGGCGGCCCGCGGCGAGCGAGGGCGGGTAGGGGGCCGCGTTCTCGGCCTGCACTCCGACGACGCGGACCGTCCGGCCCACCGCCGCAGCACGCGCCTTCACCGCACCGGCGACGCCTGCGATCAGTCCGCCGCCGCCGATGCCGATCAGCACCGTGTCCAGATCGGGAACCGCGTCGAACAGCTCGAGTCCCAGGGTTCCCTGTCCGACGATGATGTCACGGTGGTCGAACGGCGGGATCAGCACCGCTCCGGTGCGCTCGGCGAATTCGGCCGCGAGCCGAAGGGGCGTCTCGACCGTCGCCCCTTCGAGCACGACGTCGGCGCCGTAGCCGCGTGTCGCGAGGAGCTTGGGCACCGGAACCCCGAGCGGCATGAAGATCGTCGCCGGGATGCCGAGGGCCTTCGCCGCGAGCGCCACGCCTTGGGCGTGATTGCCCGCCGACGCCGCGACGACCCCCCTCGCCCGCTCTTCCGCGGTCAGGCGCGAGAGCCGATAGGTGGCGCCGCGGATCTTGAACGATCCGGTGCGCTGGAGGTTCTCGAGCTTGAGGTACACCGGCACGCCGAGCACCTCGGACAGGTGCTGCGACTGGTCGATCGGCGTCCGCGTGATGACGCCGTCGAGGTAGGCGGCGGCATCCTCGAATTCCGCCAGGGTGGGCATGCTCACGGACGAACCCTCCTCGGGCGCGGGACGGTCGTCCAGATCAGGTCGTTGGACGGAGGCGGTGCACCGGCCTCCCATGCGCGATCCCCGATGTACACGGCCACGACGTTGATGAAGGCGGCCAGCGGCACCGCGAACAGGGCACCCGGGATGCCGGCGATCATCGCGCCGCCGGCGACCACGAGCACCACCGCGAGCGGGTGGACCTTGACGGCCGACCCCATCAGCAGCGGCTGCAGCACGTGTCCTTCGATCTGCTGGACGCCCAGGACCACCACGAGCATCCACAGGGCGATCCACGGTCCGTTGTAGATGAGCGCGAGGAAGACCGCGAGCGCGCCGGTGACGACGGCGCCCACGATCGGCACGAAGGCGCCGAGGAACACCAGGACCGCGACCGGGATCGCGAGCGGCACGCCGAGCAGGAACGCGCCCAGCCCGATGCCGACCGCGTCGATCGTGGCGACGAGCAACTGGGTGCGGGCGTAGTTCACGACGGTCACCCAGCCGGCACGCGCAGCCCCGTCGACGGCGGGGCGGGCCTTCACCGGGAACAGACGGGTCGTCCAGCGCCAGATCCCTCCGCCGTCCGCCAGGAGGCACAGCAGGATGAACAGCGTCAGCAGCGCACCGACCGCGACATGACCCAGCGTGGTTCCGAGCGCCAGGGCGCCCGAAAGCAGCAGCTGCGCCTGCTCCTGGAGGAGGGCGAGCCCCTGCTCCAGCAGGTCGTCGATCTGCCCTGCGGTCAGGTGCAGCGGACCGTCGATGAGGTATTGCCGCAACTGCTCGACCGCTTCCACCGTGCTGGCCTGGACGGAGGACCACTGACGGGTGATCTGCCAGATGACGAGCCAGATGAGGCCAGACACGATGGCGAGGGTTCCGACGACCGAGATCGTGATCGCCAGCCATCGCGGAACGCGACGGCGAAGCATCCAGCTGAACACCGGCCACAGCAGCGCGGTCACGAGGATCGCGACCATGAGCGGGATGACCAGGAGCTTCAGCTGGATGACGATCCAGATCCCGACGCCGATCGCGGCCGCGACGACGAGGAAGCGCCACGAATATGCGGTGGCGACCTTCAGTCCCCGCGGAACCGCTCCCGAGACGTCCGTGGACACCACCCGGCTGCGGTCGCGAAGCGCATCGAAGAACGAGCCTCGGGGCTTGTCTCCGGGTGCGCTCATCTCGCAATTCTAGGGTGCCGCCGAAGGCCGGACCCTCGTCAGTCCGTCATGTCGGAGCGCGCAACTAGGCTTGCGGCCGTGAAGGAGACCCTGAGCGTCGCCGAGGCGCGCCGCATCGCACTCGCGGCGCAGGGGTTCGCGCAAGCCCGGCCGGCGCAGCCCGGAACACGTCAGCTGAACCTCGCGATGGCGCGCATGGCGACCCTGCAGATCGACTCGGTCAACGTGTTCGCCCGCTCCCACTACATGCCGCTGTTCTCCCGCCTCGGTCCCTATGACACGGGCGCGCTGGACCGGCTGCTCTTCGCGCGCCGCGCGCCGTACGTGGAGTTCTGGGCGCATGTCGCGTCCTTCATACCCGCCGCTGACTGGGGTCTGTTCCGGTTCCGAATGGAGGCGCTGCGCGAGAAGTACGGCACCGATCCGGACGGCTGGTACCAGAAGCACGGCGAGATCGTCGACTGGGTGCGCTCCGAACTGGCTGAGCGCGGGCCTCTGCGACCCGCGCAGATCGAGCACGATGCGAAGAAGGCCGCCCGTGGCCCATGGTGGGACTGGGACGTCGTCAAGAACGCTCTGGAATACCTGTGGCTGTTCGGAGAGGTGGCGATCGCCGGTCGCCGGGGGTTCGAGCGACGCTACGGGCTGGCCGAGCACGTGCTGCCGGCCGATGTCCTCGCCGCCCCCGTCGACACGAGCGACGCGATCCGCGAGCTGATCGGTCGGGCGGCGAAGGCCCACGGCGTCGGCACTGCATCCGATCTCGCCGACTACTGGCGGATCAAGGACCGGCGCGCCGTCATGACGGCGATCCGCGAACTGCAGGACGCGGGAGTGCTGCAGCCGGTCACCGTCGACGGCTGGCAGTCCGCAGGACGCCCGGCGAAGGCCTGGGTGCACCGGGATGCCGCCCTCCCCCGGCGCGTCGATGCGGCGGCGATCCTGACCCCGTTCGATCCCGTCGTGTGGTTCCGCGACCGCGCCGAGCGCCTCTTCGACTTCGAGTACCGCATCGAGATCTACACCCCGGCGCCGAAGCGGCGGTTCGGCTACTACTCGCTGCCGGTGCTGATCGGCGACGATATCGTCGGGCGCGTCGATCTGAAGGCCGACCGCGCGAGCTCGACCCTCCTCGTGCAGTCCGCGTGGTGGGAGCGGACGCGACCCGCGGATGCCGCGGCACGTCTCGCCGAGGAGCTCCGAGCAGCCGCGCGATGGCAGGGTCTGGGTTCGATCTCGGTGTCACGGTGGGGCGATGCGACCGACGACGTCGCGGAGGTCCTGACGGAGGCCCGACGCCACGAGGCGGGCGCGGCGGAGCCGGTCGCTCTGGCACCCGACGAACCGGACCGGGTTAGCGTAGACGGGTGAAACGGGCAGCGACGATCGGGCTGGCGATCGGCGCGACCGCGGTCGTCGCCCTGGGGCTCGGCGTCGCGATCTGGGCATCGACGCGTCCGCCCAGCGCAGTGGGAATCGTCCAGGACTACTTCGCCGCGCTGGAGGCGGGAGACGCCGACCGTGCCGTCGCATCCACTGCGATCCAGCAGCAAGCGGCCGACGAGGCCGTGGCGGCGTACGGCGGCGCAAGCGACCGGGTGACCGATGCGCGAGTCACCTCATCGTCGGAGCAATCGGACTCCGCTCGCGTCGACGCGACCTACTCCCTCGCCGGAGACCCCCACGAGGTCTCGCTCAGGCTCACGCACGACGAGGCGAACGGGTGGAGGATCACGGATGCCGTGGCCGTGGTCACGGCATCGGCGACGGTCGGCGGCGACGTCGGTATCGGCGATGCGGTCGTTCCCGCAGGCGGCGACGTCGCCCTGCTGCCCGGTCGCTACGAATTCGCCGCGCTGCCGCCGGGACTGGTCTCGGGTACGACGACGGTGGACGCCGAACCCGGCGTCGACCAGTCCGTGACGGTTGCCGCATCCCTCACGGCCGAGGCGACCGCCGCAGCGCAGACGCAGCTGGACGCGTACGCCGACGAGTGCACCGAGCCTGCGACAGCCGTCCCCGAGCACTGCGGCATCCGCGTGCCGTGGGCGGCCGACCTCGCGACGCTGACCGCGGTGGAGTTCCGCATCGACGAGCGCCCCACGGTCGAGCTCGACGGCGATGCGAAGACATTCGCCGCGACCGGCGGCGTGCTCGTCGCGACGGTCACCGGCACGACCCGCGCGGGCGCCACCGCGAGCTTCACCTACCGCGCCGACGACTGGGCACTGCGCGGGACGGTGTCGTTCGGCGGCGGCGAGATGGTGCTCGCCGTCGGCTGATCGCGCACTGAGCCGCGGCGCTCACGCCCCCGGGATGCCGGTCACCTCGAGTCCCAGCCATGAGGACAGATCGCGGATCTCGTCGTGCACCGCATCCCTCACCTCCGGCGCGAACGTCTCGTCCTCGTGGATCGCGGCGACGCGGAAGACCCCGGCCCTGCGATCGGCGGCGGCATCCAGTTTTCCGATCAGACGGTCGCCATGCAGGATCGGCAGCGCGAAGAAGCCCCAGCGACGCTTCGCCGCGGGCTTGTACATCTCCACGATGTACTCGAAGCCGAACACGTCCTGAGCGCGAGCGCGGTCGAAGACGAGCCGGTCGAACGGCGAGAGCAGCGCGGTGCGCCCGGCGAACCGATGGCTTGGGTCGAGCAGGGTGGGGTCGACGCGCCATGTGCCGTCCACCCCTTCGATCGTCGCCTCCTCCCCGACCATCGCCACGTCGATGGGCTCGACGGGCTGCTTGACGGCCTTCGGCCGCGCGATCCCCAGATAGCCCAGCCGCCGCTCGGCCCGCTCCTGTTCCGCCTCCTCAGCGGTCAGCTCGACGACCTCGCCGGGATACACCCGTTCCGCGACGTCCCACACGCGCTCCTTGCCGTCGCGCCCGGAGATCGCCGCTTCACCGCGCATCACGAGGAACTCGAGCATCTGCGAGACGTTGCGGTCGTTCGTCCAACCGCTCGAGCGCCACGAGACCTGGCTCGTGTCGGGGATCTCGCCGGTGCGCAGAGGTCCCTCGGCACGCAGCTGCGCGAGCACGTCCCGGCGGAATCGGTCGTTCGCGTCGAGCCAGTCGCGATGCTGCCGGTACGGCGGCCACGCCCGCATGATCGGCAGGTACAGCGCGAGGTCCTCCATCGGCCGGTAGAAGCCGGCCCACTCGAACACCGCGCGATCGTCCTCGACGGCGCGGACCAGATCGGCGGGCTGATAGGGCCAGCCGATCCGGCTCCACAGGATGTGGTCGGCGCTCGGCGCGACGGCGGCAGTGGGATCGATGTTCACGATCGCGAGCCCGTCCACGGCTTCCACGATCCCGCCGGGACGATCCGCGCTGAGCAGTTGGGCGCGGACCGCGATGCGGCGCGCCTCCTCGCGCGTGAGCCGATGCGTCATGGCTCGAGGGTAGCGGCGGCCGCTGACCCTAGAACTGGCCGCCCATCGTCTGCAGCCGCTCGATCCGGTCCGGGATCGGCGGGTGGGTCGCGAACAGGCGCGCGAGCGCATTGGGCTGCAGGGGGTCGGCGATCCACAGGTGCGCCATCGAGGTGTTGGCCTTCTTGAGCGGACGACCGTACTCGCCGAGCTTGCCCAGAGCGGATGCGAGGCCGTCGGGGTCGCGCGTCGTCATCGCGCTCGTCGCATCCGCGAGGTACTCCCGCTGTCGTGAGATCGCCGCCTGCACCGCGCCGGCCAGCAGCGGGGCGACCAGCGCGGCGACGACGCCGAAGAGCAGGAACAGCAGCTGCGCCTGACCACTGCCGCCGCGACGGCCACCGAAGAAGGCGAACCGCATGAAGATGTCGGCCAGGATCCCGACCGCCACGACGAGTCCGAACACGATGAGCGACACTCGGATGTCGTAGTTGCGGATGTGTCCGAGTTCGTGCCCCAGCACTCCCTCGAGCTCACGATCCGTCATCAGCTCGAACAGCCCGGTCGTGACGGTGATCGACGCCTCTTCAGGCTTGCGGCCCGTGGCGAACGCGTTCGGGGCGGGATCGTCCACGACGTACAGCTTCGGCATCGGCGTGCCGGTGGCGATGCACAGGTTCTCGACGAGCCGGAAGAAGCGCGGGGCGTCCTCCTGGGTCACCTGCACCGCGCCGGACATCGCGATGGCCTCGCGATCGGCGAAGAAGTACTGGAACGTCGCGTACCCGGCGGCGAAGATCAGGATGAACGCCGTGATCCACCAGTTGTTACCGGCCAGCCACCCGGCCAGCAGCCCGATCCCGCCCAGCAGGAGGATGAACGCGCCCAGGATGAACCAGGTGTTGCGCTTGTTGCGCGCGATGGCGCTGTACATCAGGAGTTCCCGAGAGGGTCCAGGCCTCGATACGGCGCTCGCCCGCTCGGCTGTCGAGTAGCGAGCGCCAGCGAGTGTATCGAGACACGACCTTGACACGCGGGCGCATCAACGTTGCTGCGCAACATTGATCCGCTCCGTGTCAAAACTGAACGCGCGGAGGCTCTGAGATCGCAGCGCCGTCGACGACCTCGAAGAACTCGCGCTCGGTGAAGCCCAGGTTGCGCGCGAAGAGGTTGTTCGGGAACACCTTGATCTTCGTGTTGAGCTCGCGCACACCGCCGTTGTAGAACCGGCGGGACGCCTGGATCTTGTCCTCCGTGTCGACGATCGACTGTTGCAGCTGGAGGAAGTTCTGGCTCGCCTGCAGCTGCGGATACGCCTCGGCGACCGCGAACAGCGACTTGAGCGCCTGCTGCATGTGTCCCTCGGCGACACCCGCTTCAGCCGGTCCGCCGGCCGTCAGGGTCTCGGCCCTGGCCCGCGTGACGTTCTCGAAGACGGCCTTCTCATGCGCGGCGTACCCCTTCACCGCCTCGATGAGATTCGGCAGCAGGTCGGCTCTGCGCTTGAGCTGCACCGTGATGTCACTCCACGCCTCGTCGACACGCACGTTCAGCGCGACCAGCGAGTTGTACGTGGCCCACAGATAGATGCCGACGATGACGGCGAGCGCCACGACCATCAGTACCGGGATCAGCCATTCCCACATAGCGCGTGACTCCGTTCGAGGTTTGCCCTCATCCTAGCCACGCGCGATGCCGCAGATGAGAGCCGTCTCACGACTCTCAGCCCTTACTCACCCAGTACGCGCTCGAGATAGGCGTTCTGGAACATGCGCTGCGGGTCGAGCCGGTCCCGCAGGGCGACGAAGTCGTCGAAGCGGGGATAGCGGTCGCGCACGGTCGCGGCATCCAGCGAGTGCATCTTGCCCCAGTGCGGCCGACCTCCGAAGCCGAGCATGATCTGCTCGACCGCGTCGAAATACTCGGCGGGGTCCTCTCTCCAGTAGCGGTGGACGGCGATGTATCCCGACGCCCGACCGTGCGCGGTCGACATCCACAGGTCGTCCTGCTGGGCGAAGCGCACCTCGACCGGGAATCCGATGCGCCACGCCGAATCCTGCACCGTGGAGCGCAGCGCATCGAAGGCCGGCCGGACATTCTCGGCGGGCACGGCGTACTCCATCTCGCGGAACCGCACCGAGCGCTCCGTCGCGAACACGCGGTGCGACTCATCCGTGAATTCGCGGTTGCCCCACAGGCGCACCGAGGTGCGATTGATCGCGGGGACCGTGGAGGGCACGGCGCGCCCGACGCTGCACGCCACCTGATGCGCACCGCTGCCGACCACGACGTCATCCATCCACTTGCCGAACGGCTTGAGGGGGTGTCGCACGGCGCTCTCCGGAAGGCGCGTGTTCGTCTTGGTCATCGCCTTGTCGGTGTGCGGGAACCAGTAGAACTCGAAGTGGTCGGATGCCGACACCCGCGCGTCCAGCGAATCGAGCACATCCTGGAGAGGCTCGGGGCGCTCGACCGCCTCGAGCAGGAACGCGGGAACGCACTGGAGCGTGATCTCTACCAGGATCCCCAGGGCGCCGAGGCCGAGCGCCACCGCGGGCAGCAGTTCGGCGTTCTCGTCCTCGTCGACCACGAGGAGGTCACCGTCGGCGGTGACGAGCGTCGCCGCGGTCACCTGGGTCGCGATGCCGCCGAACGCGGCGCCCGTGCCATGGGTGCCGGTGGAGATCGCCCCGGAGATCGACTGCCGGTCGATGTCGCCGAGGTTCGGCATGGCGAGCCCGTACGGCGCGAGCAGCTTCGGGATCTGGTGCAGCCGCGTCCCGGCGCGGAGCGTCACCCGCCCCCGTGCTCGGTCCGCGCGGACCAGCCCGGTCAGATCCGTCAGATCCAGCAGCACTCCAGGCGCCACCGCGATCCCCGTGAAGCTGTGCCCGGCACCCACGGCTTTGACCCGCATCCCGCGGGATGCCGCCGCCTTCACCGATCGCTGCACGGCCTCGGTCGACCGCGGGAACTCCACGCGCTGCGGGCGGACCTTGGCCGTGCGGCCCCAGTTCTCCCACACGCCTCCGGGACGTGTCACAGGAACGACTTCCCCTCGCCTCGATAGGTGGGCGCCTCGCCGATCAGCCGATCGGCGTCGACGAGATGGTACCGGTCGACGCGCTCGGCGAGCTCCCCGCTCTTGGAGTGCCGGAACCATACCCGATCGCCGATCGCGAGCGATCGCGCGGACTCCCCCTGCAGGGGCGTCTGCACTTCGCCGGCACCTTCGCGCGCGAGGGTGGCAAGACCCTCGGGCCAGACCGGCCGGGGCTGGCGCGATGCGACCGGGGGTCCCGACGCGATCCATCCGCCGCCGAGCACCGTGGCGATATCGGGCATCGGCTTGCGCACGACCTCGAGGGCGAACGCGGCCGCGGGCGCAGGATCGAATGCGCGGTATCCGTCGAACAGGTGCCCGGCAAGCAGTCCGCTGCCTGCGGTCAGCTCTGTGACCGCCAGGTCGGACGCCGTCAGCTCGAGCGAGCCCGTTCCCCCGCCGTTGACGAACTCGAGCGGTGCGATGTCGCGCAGCGCGCCGACGATGGCGGCGCGCCGGTCGAGCAGTTCCTGGCCCGATCTGCGCTGCATCCAGCGGATGAGCCCGTCGCCGGAGCCGGTGGCATCGCCCTGACCGGCGATCTGCGCTTCGTACATCATCAGACCCACGAGCCGGAATCCGGGACGCGCGGCGATCGCCCGCGCCAGGTTCGCCACCTCGCCCGGCTCGTGCACCGGGGACCGCCGAACGCCGATGTGCCCGAGTCCTCGTGTCCGCCAGGAGGCGTCGGCGTCGATCGCGATGCGGATCACGGGGCGCGCAGCGGGCGCGACGACCGCGTCCACGACGTCGAGCTGGGCGATGTCGTCCACCATGAGCGTCACCCGCGTCGTCGCCGCCTCGTCGGCGACCAGCGCCGCGATCGCGGCTCGGTCGACGCTCGGATACCCCAGGACGACGTCGTCGTGCGTCTGCGCGAGCCACAGCGCCTCGGGCAGGGTGAATGCGAGGATGCCGTGATAGCCGGGCAGTGCGAGCGTGGCGTCGATCACCTCGCGCACCCGGACCGACTTGCTCGCGACGCGGATGGGCACGCCGGCGGAGCGCACCACCATGTCGAGCGCGTTGTATCGGAGTGCGGCGAGGTTCAGTGCGGCGACGGGGCCCGACACGCCGGCCACGGCATCCGTCATGCCCGACCAGTATTCGTCGGGATCGGCCCACGGTGTCGCGGCGCCGGCTCCGGCGAGCAGATCGATCGTCATCGCTGGACGCTCATCGGCGAGTGGGCACACATGGCCACCAGCCTACGTCCCACCGTTCGCGTCCACGGACTGCGGCATTCAGCCGTACCCCCGCCGGGATTCATCCCCACCGCCGTGCGGGCGGCGCGATCAGCCGTACCCCCGCCGGGATTCGAACCCGGACTGAAGCGATTTTAAGTCGCCTGCCTCTGCCGGTTGGGCTACGGGGGCGCTCGCTCGTGCGAACGCCTCCACGGTACCGGTCAGCTCGTCGCGGCGACCTTCTCGACCGGCGCGGCGACCGCCTTCGCGGGTGCGGCGGCCTCGGCGGGCTGCGGCGGGCGCGGGCGAGCCGCGAACTCCTCGAACACGTAGCGGGGATCCTGCACGGCCTGCAGGTTGACCAGGTCGCGGCCCAGCCAGAAGTTGTTCCACCAGCCCCACACCACGCGGAACTTGCGCTCCCACGAGGGCATCGCCAGCCCGTGGTAGCCGCGGTGGGCCACCCAGGCCACGAAGCCCTTGAGGGCGATCTTGCCGGACTGGAAGACACCGTTGTAGAGGCCGAGACCCGCGACGGCGCCGAGGTTCTTGTGGAAGTACTCGTGGGGAAGCTCTCCGCGCAGCACTGCGACCAGGTTCTTCGCGAGCAGCTTGGCCTGTCGGACGGCGTGCTGCGCGTTGGGCACGCAATAGCCGCCGACTCCGCCGCCGGTCAGGTCGGGCACCGCGGAGACGTCTCCGGCCGCCCAGGCGCCCTCCACGAACTCCTCCTCGGTGCCGACGCGCAGATCGGCGCGGGTGCGGATGCGACCGCGCTCCTCCACCGGCAGGTCGCCGCCGCGGACGACGGTCGGGTTCGCCATGACGCCCGCGGTCCAGATGATCAGGTCGCTCGGGATGACCTCGCCCGTGGACAGCTCGACGTTGCCGTCGACGGCCCCGGTCACCTGCGTGTCCAGGTGCACGGACGCACCGCGCTTGGCGAGGTCCCGCAGCACCCATTCGCTCGTCTTGAGCGACACTTCGGGCATGATCCGGCTCATCGCCTCGATCAGGTGGAAATGCGTGTCGTCGAAGGTGACCTCGGGATAGCGGCCCACGAGCGCGGAAGCGAAGTTGCGCAGCTCGGCGAACACCTCGATGCCGGCGAATCCGCCGCCGATGACGACGACCGTGAGGAGGCGGTCGCGGTCGGGTCCGGGAGGAAGCACGGACGCCTTGTCGAAGTTGGACATCAGGCGGTCGCGGATGGCGACGGCCTCTTCGATCGTCTTGAGGCCGATCGCGTTGTCTGCGATCCCCGGGATCGGGAACGTCCGCGAGACGGCGCCGGCGGTCACGACGATCTGGTCGTACTCGAGTTCGTAGGGATCACCCGCGATTGGGGTGATCGTCGCGACCTTGTCGGCATGACGGATGCCGGTGACCTTCGCCGCGACGATCTTCGTCTTCTTGAGGTGACGGCGCAGCGCGACGACGGAGTGCCGTGCCTCGATCGATCCGGCCGCGACCTCGGGGAGGAACGGCTGATAGGTCATGTAGGGCAGCGGGTCGACGATCGTGACCTCGGCCTCCCCCTTGCGCAGGTGCTTCTCGAGCTTCCAGGCGGTGTAGAAGCCCGCGTAGCCACCGCCGACGATGAGGATCTTGGGCACGGTGTTGCTCACGGTGGGGAGTACTCCTGGGGTGTCAGCGGCTCGGCGTCCGGGACGCCAATCGGATACGTCGGACAGCTGCGGTGACGCCGAGAGCCACCAGTATAGCCGCCGCCGACCCGGCCATCAGCGGAAGCGTTCCATAGAGCAGTGTGTCGGTCGACGGAAGCAGCGGCGACCCGGCGCGGGTCGCCGCGTCCGCCGGCGGCAGCGGATCGACCTCGACCGGCTCGACCGTCGGGACCGGCGCGGGGCCGCTGTCCGCCCGACGGTAGAGGCGGATCCAGTCCTCGAGGCTGCCCATCGGGTTCGCGCTCACGGACGGAACGGTCGCGGAGACGGCGGCGGCGGCATCCACGAGTCCCGCCCCGTACAGCAGCGGATCGGGATCCGCGGTCGTGCCGGGCGGGCGGTCGGCCGTTTCGATGATGCGGTTGATGACGTTGTTCGCGTCCATGTCGGGATGCGCGGAGCGCACGAGCGCGGCAACCCCGGCGACGATCGGCGCCGCGCCGCTGGTGCCGTTCCACAGCACCAGGCGGCCGTCGGCGGACACGCCGACGAGGTCCTCGCTCGGCGCGGAGACACCGATCGTGATCCCCTGCGTGGATGCCTCGACGCTCGCCTTGCCGGAGGTGTCGACGCCCGCAACGGTCAGGACGCCCGGGATCGTCGCGGGTGCGCCCACGCGCGATGTCCCGCTGCCGCGGTTGCCCGCTGCGACGACGACCACCACGTCGTGGTCGTACGCGTACAGGAATGCGGAGTCCCAGCTCTCGTCCCAGTCGGGCGTGTTGGTCGTGAGCGACAGATTGATGACGTCCGCGCCGTTGTCGACCGACCAGCGGATGGCCTCGGCGATCTGTTCGCTGAACGGAACCTTCGCTGAGGACCCGAAGCCGACCGACACCGACAGCAGCTCGGCCTCCGGCGCGACGCCGATCATGCCCGTCCCAGCCCCGGTGCCGCGCGCTGCCGCGAGCGATGCGACCCAGCTCCCGTGGTTCGCGTCCACCGCTCCGACCGGAGTGCGGCCGTCCGCGGAGCCGCTGCCCGAGACATCCGTGCCGTCGACCACGGCGCCCTCGAACTCGACCGGACCCCGCCCGATGCCGGTGTCGATGATCGCGATCCGAACGCCCGCGCCGCGAGTGGTGGCCCAGGCATCCTGGATGCCGTACTCGTCGAGCCAGTACTCCGCGGCCCGCACTGGATCCTCCGGCGCGACCGGCACGGCGGCCGGAGCGATCGTGGAACCCGTCAGCAGACCGACGGCGAGGACGCAGCCGGATGCCGCGAGCACGCCGCGCATCAGCCGGCCGTCCCCGGCTCTGCGCATACGCAGCGCTGCGGCGACCAGCCCGACAGGGCGAGTGCCCGATCGCCGATCGGATTGACTCCCGGACCCGCGGCCAGGGAGTGCGCGGCCAGGGCGTGCAGGCATTTCACGCGCGTCGGCATCCCGCCCGCCGAGATGCCGTCGATCTCGTCGACCTGGCCGAAGCCTGCTCGGTCGCTCAGGTACGCCTCGTGCGCGCGCCGGTAGGCCTCGGCCACTTCGGGATCCGCCGCGAGCTCGTCGCTGAGCGTCCGCATGACCTGCGTCGCCTCCAGGCCGGACATCGCGGCCGTCGCCGCGGGATGCGTCAGGTAGTAGAAGGTCGGAAACGGGGTGCCGTCCGCGAGACGCGGCGCCGTCGCGGCCACGGTCGGGTTGCCGCAGACGCACCGCGCCGCGATCCCGACGACGTCGCGGGCCGGCCGACCGAGCTGCGCGCGCAGCACCGTCAGATCGGCCTCGCCGACCGGCGGGAACGGGGGTGTGGTCACGCCGCCCAGGCTATCGCCACCGGCTGAGGGCTTGCCCAGCGCGGCTGGAGCGCCGGAGTCACGGGGTCGGCGTCGGCGAGCCGCTCGGATCGGTGTCGGACACACCGATCGTGGGCGCCTTCACGGTCTGGGCCATCCCGGCCTCGGTGACGGAGCGAACGAACTGCACCATCCAATCCGTGCGGGTCTGCTCGACCTCGTCGCTGACCGGCGCCTGCTCCTGCGGCACCAGTGCCGGTGGCAGGTCGTCGTCGACGAGGTAGACGACCTCGCCGGGCCTGACGTAGTACAGGCGCTCGCGAGCCTGGGTCGTGATGTACGCCGGATCGGTCCACCTGTCGCGCTGGGCCTCGAGGTCGGCGACGTCCTCCCTGCTGACCTCGACCGACGCCGCGAGGGCCGCGATCTGCTGGCGCTGGTCGACATACGTGCCGATCGTCGGCACCAGCACGAACGCGGCCAGCACGACCAGCCCGAGCATGATCACCATGAACCCCGACAGACGGATGCCGCCGAGCCAGCCCCGCACATCGACCGGTCGCCGTGGAGGGCGCCGTGGCCGAGAGGTGGCCTTCGGGGCGCGGGAAGGGGGAGCCGTCGTCTTGGCCACGGCTCCCCCTCACGCTCTGCCTGCTACGCGGTGTACCTCGGGAAGGCGGAACGGCCGGCGAACTCCGCCGCGTCGCCCAGCTCCTCCTCGATGCGCAGAAGCTGATTGTATTTCGCCACGCGCTCGCTGCGGGCGGGCGCGCCGCTCTTGATCTGACCCGAGTTCACGGCGACCACGAGGTCGGCGATCGTGGTGTCCTCGGTCTCGCCGGAACGGTGGGAGAACATCGTCGTGTACCCGGCGCGATGGGCCATGTCCACGGCATCCAGGGTCTCCGACAGTGTGCCGATCTGGTTCACCTTGACCAGCAGCGAGTTGGCGACGCCGCGCTTGATGCCGTCCGAGAGACGGGTCGGGTTGGTGACGAACAGGTCGTCGCCGACGAGCTGGATCTTCGATCCGAGCTTCTCGGTGAGGTGCTTCCAGGCGTCCCAGTCGTCCTCGGCGAGGGCGTCTTCGATCGTGACGATCGGGTAGGCGTCGGCGAGCTCGACGTAGTAGTCGGTGATCTCCTCGGCCGACCAGGCCTTGCCCTCGAACTGGTACTTGCCGTCTCGGAAGAACTCGGTCGCAGCGACGTCCATCCCGAGTGCGATCTCGGTGCCGGGTGTGAAGCCCGCCTTCTCGATCGCGGTGATGAGGAAGTCGAGGCCCTCGCGGTTGCTCGGAAGGTCGGGGGCGAAGCCGCCCTCGTCGCCGAGGCCCGTCGCGTAGCCCGCCTTCAGGAGCTCGCCCTTGAGGACGTGGTAGGTCTCGGTGCCCCAGCGCAGCGCCTCGGCGAACGTCGATGCGCCAATGGGGGCGAGGAAGAACTCCTGCATGTCGATGCCGTTGTCGGCGTGCGAACCGCCGTTGATGACGTTGAACAGCGGCACGGGCAGGATGTGCGCGTTGGGGCCGCCCAGGTAGCGGAACAGCGGGAGGTCGGCCGAGTCGGCGGCGGCCTTGGCCACCGCGAGGCTGACACCGAGGATCGCATTGGCGCCCACGCGGCCCTTGTTGTCGGTCCCGTCGACCTCGATCAGGATCTCGTCGATGATGCGCTGCTCGCTGGCGTCCACGCCTTCGATCGCCGGGCCGAGCTCGTCGACGACTGCGGCGACGGCCTTCAGCACGCCCTTGCCGCTGTAGCGGGTCTTGTCACCGTCGCGAAGCTCGTACGCCTCGAACGCGCCGGTGGATGCGCCGGAGGGGACGGCCGCGCGCTGGACGATGCCGTCGTCGAGCAGGACCTCCACTTCGACGGTCGGGTTTCCGCGCGAATCCAAGATCTCGCGCGCGTTGACAGCCTCGATTAGTGCCACAGAGGACTCCTTGTGTGGTGGAGGGTGGATCGGGAGCGTCGTCGGTCCGCTCGCCAGTCTAGCCAGGCGGATGCCGCGGCACAGGGCTCGTGATCAGTGCGGGGTGCGGCGGCTTCAGTCGGCGGACGGCATCGCCGCGGCATCCGTCACCAGCGCGATGGCGACGCCGTCCCAGCCCTTCAGATCGAGCGTCTGGAGTGCGGTCGCGTCGAATCGCGGGTCCCTGCCCAGCATCTCCAGTCCGCGTTGCGTGCCGATCACATGCGACGCGGTCGTGGCGGGATTGGCCACCTCTCCACCGCGGCCGATGTTGTCGACGACCACGACGGTGCCGGGGTGCCCGAGACGCGCGGCCCAGTCGAGGTAGATCGTGTTGGACTCCTTGTCGGCGTCGATGAACACCAGATCGAACCTCGGTACGTCTCCCGCGAGGATCGGGGCCTCCAGCGTCGGCAGCACATCCTCGCCACGGCCGACGCGGATCTCCACCTTGTCGCCGACACCCGCGCGGTCGATGTTCGCCCGCGCGATGGCTGCGATCGCCGGCTCCGCCTCGATCGTGACGACGACGCCTCCTTCGGGGATGCCGCGCGCCATCCAGATCGTGGAGTACGCGCCGAGCGTGCCGATCTCGAGCACGCGACGAGCTCCCGAGATCCGGGCGAGCAGGTGAAGGAGCTTGCCGGAGACAGGGGCGACCTCGATTGCGGGCAGGCCGGCGGCGTGCTGCTCGGCCACCGCTTTGTCCAGATCAGGGTCGTGCCCGACCAGGGTCTCGGTCAGGTACGCGTCGACGCGACGCCACGCGTCAGGAGTGGGTTCGGCCATGCCGCCAGCCAACCCGCCCGGTGGACGCGCGTCAACCGTTCCCCTTCGACCGCGACGTCAAGTGAGGGGCTTGAACTCCAGTGCCTCGATGCTCGATCCGGGCGAGACGGTCGCGAAGGACGAGTACCCGTCGGATGCGGCTCGCTCGAGCAGGGCCCTGAGGTTCTTGGGCCGCTGCTCCAGCCGCACTCGCGCTCCGTCGGCGGTCAGCGAAGCTTTCAGCCCCAGCAGCTCGTCCAGTGGCACATCGCGGTCGTGGACCAGGACGATCGCTCGCTCATCGTCCGCGGTCGAGTCGTCGACCAGGTCCACCAGTCGCTCGAAGCCGAGCGAGAAGCCCACGGCGGGGACGTCCTGCCCGAGGAAGCGCCCGATCATGCCGTCGTAGCGGCCGCCGCCGCCGAGCGAGTAGTCGACGCTCGGGTGGGCGAGCTCGAAGATCGTGCCGGTGTAGTAGCCCATGCCGCGCACCAGGAACGGGTCGAACACGAGGGGGACGCCGCCGACGTCGTCCGGCACGCGGGTGGAGGAGACGGCGTCGCCGATGCCGACGAGGTGCGCGATCACGTCGTCGGGTGCGCCGTCCGGCAGCGCCTTTCGGATCTGGCGTTCGCCGTAGGGGTTGTACTCGAGCGTCTGCGGGCGGCGCAGGAACGCCTCGAAGGCGTCGACGGCGACACCGGTGGCCCCGCGCTCCCGAAGCTCGGCGACCACGCCGTCCGGGCCGATCTTGTCGAGCTTGTCGATCGTGATCAGCACGCCGGGTCGCTCGTCCGAGCCGAAGCCGAAGCTCTCCAGCATCCACTCCAGCGCGCGGCGGTCGTTGATGCGCACCGTCGCCCCGTCGAGCCCGAGTGCGTCGACCGCGTCGAGCGTGGCGACGATGAGCTCCGCTTCGGCTCGTGAGGACGCATCCCCCACCACATCGATGTCGCACTGCACGAACTGGCGGTACCGGCCCTTCTGCGGACGCTCCGCGCGCCACACCGGCGCGATCTGCACGGCGCGGAACACGGATGGCAGCTCCGCGCGGTGGGTCGCGTAGAAGCGTGCGAGCGGCACGGTCAGGTCGTACCGCAGGCCGAGGTCGGCCAGCGCAGCGGGATCCTCGGCAGCGGCGCGGATCGCGTCCGCGTCCAGACCCCGCTTGAGCACGTTGTACGCGAGCTTCTCGTTGTCGCCGCCGATGCCGGCGTGCAGGCGGGCGTGATCCTCCATGACCGGCGTCTCGATCTCATCGAAGCCGTGCGCGCGGTAACGGCCGCGGATCACGGCGAGCACGCGTTCGCGTCGGGCCTTCTCAGCGGGGAGGAAGTCGCGCATGCCGCGCGGCGGGTTCACGGATGCCACCGGATAAGTCTCTCAGTCCCGCTCGGCGTCACGAATCCCGGCTTCGAGCACCCGGAGGCGTTCGCGCAGCGCCCGCTCGGCATCCCACCCACGAGCCCGCGCGGTCGCGACGAGCGCGAGCAGCGCGTCGCCGAGGTCTGCCTCGGAGACGATCTCAGGCGTTTCGTCCCGGACAGCGTCGGTTCCTGAGCGAGCGGCGCGGGTCGAAGGGCGCTCGGCGATCGGCACCGAGACCTGCGCCGCCTTGCCGATCAGCTTCTGAGCGAGCGAGAGCGACGGCATCCGCTCCGAGACGCCGTCGAGAACGCTCGTGCGCTGGTGCTTCTCCGCGGCCTTGGCCGCATTCCAGAGCACCAGCACCTGTTCCGGGGTCTCGGCGACCTCCCCGGCGAACACGTGCGGGTGCCGGCGCACCATCTTGTCGGTGAGCCCGCGGGCGACATCGTCGATGTCGAAGGGGTCGTCAGGGTCGCGCGAGGCGATCTCGGCGTGGAACAGCACCTGCCAGAGCAGATCGCCCAGCTCCTCGCGCAGCTCGGCGCGCGTCCCGTCCTCGATGGCATCGATCAGCTCGGCGCTCTCCTCGACGAGATACGGCACGAGCGCGCGGTGGTCGATCTGCTGCGTCCATACGCACCGCTCGCGCACCTCATGCATCGTGTCGGCGGCGATGCGGAGCGGGTCGACGTCCTGCGGATCCGCCTCGGTCATGCCGTCGCCTCCTGAGCGTCAGCGGCGGGTGCGATCGATTCGCCCAGCCTGCGGTGGTAGCGGGCCCGCCACGACACGAGTGCACCTGCGAGCACCAGGGCGATCAGGGAGCCGGCCAGGACGCCGAGGATCGCCTGGTCGCGCACGAACGCATCCCCGGCGAACGCCAGGTTCGCCAGCAGCAGCGACACGGTGAACCCGATGCCGCCGAGGGCTCCTGCAGCGAGCAGGTCCCCGAACGCGAGCTTCTGGGCGCCCGCTCCCACGGCGAAGCGCTGGGCAAGCCACCCCGCGCCCGCGATGCCGACGATCTTGCCGAGCGGGAGGGCGAGCAGGATGCCCCAGAACGCCGGCGACAGCGCGGATGCCGCGACCTGCGGAATCGGAACCAGTGCCGCCATGAACGCGAACACGGGCAGGACGACGGCGTTGACCCACGGCTCGATCGCGTGCCGCACCCGCAGCGCCGGGCCCTGCGCCATCGCCAGGCCGAGCAGCACGCCGGCGATCGTGGCATGCACCCCGGACGCGAGCACGAGCACCCAGGTGGCCACAGCGAGCAGCACGAGCGCGATCGAGACGAGCAGCCTCGCGCGCGTGTCCAGCACCCTGCTGAGGATCGCGAACACCACCACCGCGAGCAGCGCGAGCGCCAGCATCCCGAAGTTGACGTCCGTCGCGAACAGGACGGCGATGAACACGATCCCGACGATGTCGTCGAGGATCGCGAGCGCGAGCAGGAACACGCGCACGCTCGCGGGCAGTCCGCGTCCGAAGACGGCGAGCACGCCGAGTGCGAAGGCGATGTCCGTCGCCGTCGGCACCGGCCAGCCCGACTCGACCCCGCTGCCCGCGGTGATCGCGAGGTACACGGCGATCGGCACGATCACCCCGCCGGCCGCCGCGATCGCGGGTTGGATCGCGCGCCGGAAGCTGCGCAGTTCGCCCTGGGTCAGCTCGTACTGCAGCTCCACGGACACCGAGAAGAAGAAGATCGCGAGAAGGCCGTCCGAGACCCAGTGCGCGAGCGAGAGGTCGACGACAGTCTGGGGGATGCCGATGTGCGCGGACGAGAACTCGATGACCGCGGCGCCGATCGGCGAGTTGGCGACGATGAGCCCCGCGATCGCGGCGATCAGGAGCAGGATCGCCGGGAAACGAGCCGAGCGCAGCAGTGCCATGGTCCTCCGTCCGCGTCGAGACGATGCTATCGAGCGTCGAACGGGAGGGCCGTGAAACACGTGACCTCCGCGAAACACCGCGCGGCTAGCGTTGAGCGCATGCGCGAGTTCACCCAGACCGAAGCGATCGACCTCGTCGGACGGTTCGAGGCCGGCCAGGAGATCCCCGAGCGGATGCGGGCCGATGTGCGCATGCTCGGATCACTGCTCGGGCGCGTGCTGCGCGAGAGCGGATCACCCGGGCTCTACGAGGACGTCGAGCGGCTGCGCGTGGCGACGATCCACGCGTACACCGACGACACGCCCGAGGCCTTCGCGAGCGCCGCCGACATCGCCGACTCGCTCACGATCGAGCGAGCCGATGAGGTCGCCCGCGCGTTCACCTGCTACTTCCACCTCGTGAACCTCGCCGAAGAGCACCAGCGCGTCCGCATCCTCCGCGAGCGCGACGGCCGCCCCGACCGCGAGGACGCCACGGATTCGCTCGCCGCCGCGTTCGTCAGCCTCGCGGCCGAGGTCGGCGATGACACCGCCCTGCAGCGGCTGCAGAGCATGCGGTTCCATCCGGTGTTCACGGCCCATCCCACCGAGGCGCGCCGCCGCGCGATCTCGACCAGCATCCGCCGCCTGGCCGCATTCCTCGAGGAGCACGACGCGTCGCTGCGCAACGGCGCCGACCAGCGACGCGCTGAGCGGCGGATGCTGGAGGAGATCGACACCCTGTGGCGGACCGCCCCGCTGCGTCCTGAGAAGCCGTCGCCCACCGACGAGGTGCGCGCCGTGATGGCGGTCTTCGACGAGACGCTCTACACCGCGATTCCGCACGTGTACCGCCGTGTCGACGATGCACTTCAAGGACCGGCCGCCGGTGGGCGCGCCCCCGTGGTGCGGCCGTTCGTGCGCGTCGGGTCGTGGGTCGGCGGCGACCGAGACGGGAACCCCTTCGTGACGGCATCCGTGACGCGCAAGGCCGCTGCGATCGCGAGCGAGCACGTGCTGCTCGGCCTCGAGCGGACGGCCAGCCGCATCGGGCGCGGACTCACCCTCGACGGTTCGACCACTCCGCCGAGCGATGCACTGGTCGCCCTGTGGCAGCGGCTCAAGGCCGCCGACGAGGACGCCGCGACCGAGATCGCGAAGCGGTCGCCGAACGAGCCGCACCGGCGGATCCTGCTGCTGATCGCACGCAGGATCGCCGCCACCCGCGTGCGCGACGCCGACCTCGGCTACCGCGACCCGGAGCAGCTGCTCGCCGATCTGCGCATCGTGCAGGACTCGCTCGTGAGCGCACGCGCTCCCCGGCAGGCATACGGGCACCTGCAGCAGCTGCTGTGGCAGGTCGAGACGTTCGGCTTCCACCTCACCGAGCTCGAGGTGCGCCAGCACTCGGCGGTGCACGCCACCGTGCTGGCCCAGTTGGATGCCGGCGGCCCGCGCACCGAGCTCGCCGAGGAGGTGCTCGACGTCTTCCGCGCGATCGCGTTCCTGCAGGCGCGCTACGGCCCGCGCGCGGCCGGCCGCTACATCGTGTCGTTCACGCAGTCCGCCGAGGACCTCGCCAACGTGCACCGGCTCGCCCGGTACGCGGCGGGCTCCGACAGCGCCGACGGCGCGACGCCGGTGCTGGATGTCATCCCCCTCTTCGAGACGTTCGCCGATCTGCAGGCGGCGCCGCGCATCCTCGCCGAGATCGTCGAGCACCCCGAGTTCGCAGCGCGCCTGGAGGCGACCGGTCGGCGCCTCGAGGTCATGCTCGGGTACTCGGACTCCTCGAAGGACGTCGGGCCGGTCGCGGCGAACCTCGCGCTGTACGAGGCGCAGGCGGCGATCGCGGCATGGGCGCGGGAGAACGCCATCGAGCTGACCCTCTTCCACGGTCGCGGCGGTGCGCTCGGTCGCGGCGGCGGTCCCGCGAACTCGGCGATCCTCGCGCAGCCTCCGCATTCGGTCGACGGACGGTTCAAGCTCACCGAGCAGGGTGAGGTCATCTTCGCCCGCTACGGCGACCCCGCGATCGCGATGCGCCACATCGATCAGGTCGCCGCGGCCGTGCTGCTGGCTTCGGCGCCGTCGATCGAACACCGCAACCAGAGCGCGGCGGCGCGGTACGCGCAGGTCGCCGCGACGATGGATGCGGCATCCCGAGCACGCTTCTTCGAACTCGTCAAGGCGCCTGGCTTCGCACCGTGGTTCGCTCAGGTCACCCCGATGGAGGAGGTCGGCCTGCTCGCCCTCGGCTCCCGGCCGGCCCGCAGAGGACTCTCGGTCGAATCCCTCGAGGACCTCCGCGCGATCCCGTGGGTGTTCGCGTGGACGCAGGCGCGCATCAATCTCGCGGGCTGGTTCGGACTCGGCACGGCGCTGGATGCCGTCGGCGACGAAGACATGCTGCGACAGGCATATCAGGACTGGCCGCTGTTCCACACCATGGTCGACAACGTGGCGATGAGCCTGGCGAAGGCGGATCCACGCATTGCGCGGCGCTACCTCGACCTCGGCGACCGCGATGATCTCGCGGAGCTGGTGATGGACGAGATGGAGCTGACCCGGAAGTGGGTCGTGCGGGTGACCGCCGGTTCGGATGTGCTCGACAACAAACCCGTGCTGCAGCGCGCCGTCAAGATGCGCAGCCCCTACGTCGACGCGCTGTCTCTGCTCCAGCTGCGCGCACTGCGCGCACTGCGCGCGGACGCGACGAGCGGCGCCCCCGCCGATCCGGAACAGCAGCGCCTGCTGCTCCTCTCCGTGAGCGGGGTCGCGGCCGGCCTCCAGAACACCGGCTGAGGTCGGTCAGTCCAGCCGCACGTCGCGATCGTGCCGGGCCAGGCTGCGGCCGTAGCGCTCGGTGAGCTGCACCATCAGGTCGGGGGTGTCGCGGTCGATGCCGAACACGTACCCGGGGAAGTCGAGCTCCTTCTGGGCGGCCCAGATCTCCTCGTGGCGCTCAGGCGGCAGGATCTGGGCGGGATCCCCCACCGCGACCCATCCGATCGGCACGACGCTCTGCGGCGGCAGCACGGAGCGCAAGTGGACGACCGCATTGATGCGCACCTCGCTGCGCTCTCCGACGCGGGCACCGTTGAAGATCCGCGTACCGGTGGCGAGGAAGACCTCGTCGCCGATCGTGGCCCCCGACACGCTGGCCATCGGACCGACGAGCGTGTGGTCGCCGATGTGCACGGCATTCGTGGCGCTCGCCCGGATCAATGCGTTCTCCATCACGATGACGTTCGCCCCGAGGGTGATCGGCCCGCCTTCGGCCGTGATCACCGCACCGTGCAGAACCTGACAGTCGGCGCCGATCTCGACGTCGCCGCTGATCACCGCGGTGGGCGCGATCACGGCATCGGGATGGATGCGGGGCCGTGCCCCGAGGTGCTCGAACTGCATCGGAACCGCTCCTCTCAGCGCACCTTGCGGGGCTGCTTCATGCCGAGCATGTAGGGCATCCCCTGGCCCACCGCCGCGAACGTCTTGCCGATCCGGGCACCCCACGACGGCTTGCGCGGCGGTGGGAGCAGACCGTCCAGATCGGCGACGTCGACGAAGTACGCGCGCACTTCTCCGATGCCCTCCAATTCGGGAGTGATCTCATGCACCGGCGCCGGCATCGACGTCTCGTCCACCTGATAGAGCTCTTCGGAGACCAGGACGTATTCGGGGATCGACACCGAGTTCTTCAGCAGCCGGTGAACCAGGATCACGTCGATGCCCACGAGCTTCGTGCGCCCGCGGATGCTCTGCGTGGCCACCTCGCCGATGTGCGCGACGAACTTCAGCTTCAGGTTGCCGGCCTCTTTGCACCCGCCGCACGGGCAGAGGTTCTTCGCGACGTATTCGCGCTCGAGGTGGAAGGCCTGATGCATCGCCACCGCGACCTGCATGATCTCGGTCACGGTCGGGTCGGGGTCGCGCTTGCGCGACGGCCGCGAGAGGAAGGCCGCATCGCCTTCGATCTCGATGAGGTCGAATCCGCGCGCCGCCTGGATCATCCGCTCCAGCATCCGTGCGGTGTTCACCTCGGCGTGCGCGAGGCTCATGCGGTGCGAGCCCATGTATTCGGTGTAGCCGCCGATGTCGGCGATCAGCAGCGCGGCACGCTCGGATGTCATGCCTCACCATCCCATCTCCGGCGACTCATCTCAACGATCCGCACCTCATGAGGTCGGCGGCGGATCATCGGCCTCGTCGTTCGGTGCGAAACGGCCGAGCTGATCATCGACGGCCGCCTCCGCGGCCTGCGCGCTGGGCGTGTACCCCAGGACTGCCGAGATGAACCGGTCTGGGCTGAGGGCCCGCAGCAGCAGCGAGGTCCGTGCCACCACCGTGGCGGTGCGGCGGCTGCGGCGAAGCAGCGCGATCTCACCGAATCCGTCCCCGGGGCCCAGTGTCGCCACGATCCTGCCGTCGCCCAGGACGTCGGCTTCACCCGACTCGATCACGTAATAACGGTCGCCGATCTCCCCCTGGGTGACGACCGCATCGCCGGCAGGAACCTCGACGGATTCGAGTCCCCGGGCGAGCTGCTCGATCGCGGGAAGTGGCAGCGGGTGGAACATGGGAACCCGCTGCAGCAGCCCGATGTCGAGATCGAGGTCGTCAACGGAGTCGTCCATCCGTTTCAGGCGGCGCAGCGACAGCATCGCCAGGACCGGGCACAGCAGCCCGATCGCGATGAGTGCCGCCGGTATGCCGAACCATCCGATCAACGCCGACGCGAGGATGGCCCCGAGGCCGATGGAGACCGCGACCAGGCTCTCCAGCACGCCGAAGACGCGCGCCAGGACCGTGTCGGGGGCGAGCCGCGCGATGAGCGTGAACCCGGCGACGTCGATCACAGCGTTCCCGATGCCCACGAAGGCGAGGAAGAACAGCGACGCGGCTTCGTGCGGATAGACCCCGATCAGCACGAAGGGCAGTCCCCACAGCGTCACCCCGAGGGCGAACCACAGCCCGAGCCGGCCGGTGCCGACCAGGAACGATGCGCCGAGCGATCCGATGACGGCACCCACGCCGACGGCGGCCATGAGGGCTCCCACGCCGGGGTCGCCGGTGCCGAGCAGCTCGATGGCGACCACCACCGAGAACACGGTGAGCGCTCCGCGAGTCAGCGATTGCGCGGCCGCCAGGCCGAGGATCAGCTGGAGGTCGCGACTGCCGGTGACGGCCCGGACGCCGTCCGCCGCCTCCTTCAGCAGATCGGGTCGGCGGGGCGCCGCCGGGCGCGGCGGCGCGTCGTACCGCACCCTCAGCAGAAGCAGGGCGGCCCAGAATGATGCGGCGGCCGCGACGGCGAACACGACCGAGACGTCGGTGAACGCCAGCAGCACGGCGGCCAGGAGCGGACCCACCAGGGTGGCGATCGAATCCAGCAGTCCGCGCACGACGTTGGCGCTGGCCAGTTCGTGCCCGGTGCGGCACAGCGTCGGCAGGAGTGCGGAGTGCGCGGGCCGGAACATGGTCGCCGCGATCGTCGACAGCACGGCGAGCGCGTACACGAGGATGACGGGACCGTTCAGCGCGACCGTCACCGCTGCGACCGCCGTGGCCACCCCGCGCACCGTGGAGACCACCACGAGCACCCGCTCGCGCCTGCCCCGGTCGGCGAACGGCGACAGCAGCGGAGCGAGGACCGCCGACGGCACCATGCGCAGCAGGCCGACCAGCCCCAGTGCCAGAGCACCGCCCGCGGTATAGGCCACGACGCCGAGCGCGACGGTGAAGGCCCATTCCGCGGTCCATGCGCCGAGGAAGCTCAGCTGAGCCCTCCGCAGGTTCGGGTTGCGCCAGTTGCTCGAGAACGCGGCACCAGCCTCGCGGAGCCTGCTGCGGCTCCCCCCAAGACCCATGTCGCGACTCTAGGGCCTCCCGACCGGGCACGGCCAGCGCGGGCGCGCGACGATCCGCGGACTGCTCAGTCGATCAGGGTCGGACTGCGGGCGCCGCGTCCTGTGCGGCCGGCGCCGGCAGCGGGAACAGCTGATCCAGCAGCTGCCGCACCCACGCGATCAGATCGGCATCCGAGACGCGCTCGTCGCCGGCGCGCGGCATCGGGATGACGAGTGCCTCTCCGCCGGCGAGCACCTTCGCCGCGGGGTACAGCCGCTGCAGGCGCACCCGCAGCGAGTCGGGCAGGTTCGCCGGGGCGATCCGCAGGTTCGGCCCCATCGCAACGACATCGGCCAGCCCCGACTGCGCGGCACGGCGGCGCAGGCGGGCGACCGCGAGCAGCCCCTCGGTCTCCGACGGCAGCTCCCCGTACCGGTCGCGCAGCTCGTCGACGACGAGGTCGATCGCGTCGTCCTTCGCGGTGGCGGACGCGGCAGCCGAGAGCTTCTGGTACGCCTCGAGCCGCAGGCGCTCGCTGTCGATGTACGACTCCGGGATCCGGGCCTGGACGGGCAGCTCGAGCCGCAGCTCGGTCGGCCCCTCGGTCTCCTCGCCGCGGAACGTCGCCACAGCCTCGCCGATCATGCGCAGGTAGAGATCGAACCCCACGCCCGCGATGTGCCCGGCCTGCTCGGCGCCGAGCAGGTTGCCGGCTCCGCGCAGCTCGAGGTCCTTGAGGGCCACCTGCATGCCGCTGCCGAGGTCGTTGTTCACCGCGATCGTCTCGAGGCGGTCGGCGGCCGTCTCGGAGAGCGGCTTGTTCTCGTCGTAGAGGAAGTACGCGTAGGCGCGCTCGCGAGCCCGGCCGACCCGGCCGCGCAGCTGGTGCAGCTGCGACAGACCGTACTTGTCGGCGCGGTCGATGATGATCGTGTTCGCGTTCGCGATGTCGAGGCCGGTCTCGACGATCGTCGTCGAGACCAGCACGTCCGCGCGGCGCTCCCAGAAGTCGTCGACGACCTGCTCGAGCGCGTGCTCGCCCATCTGGCCGTGGGCGACCGCGATGCGCGCTTCGGGCACGAGCTCGGCCAGGTGAGCCGCGACGCGCTGGATGGACTGCACTCGGTTGTGGACGTAGAAGATCTGGCCCTCGCGAAGCAGTTCTCGTCGGATCGCCGCCGCGATCTGCTTGTCGTTGCGCGCGCCCACGTAGGTCAGGATCGGGTGGCGGTCCTCGGGGGGCGTCTGCAGTGTCGACATCTCGCGGATGCCGGTGACCGCCATCTCGAGCGTGCGCGGGATCGGGGTCGCGCTCATCGCGAGGATGTCGACGTTCGTCTTGAGCTTCTTCAGCTTGTCCTTGTGCTCGACGCCGAAGCGCTGCTCCTCGTCGATGATCAGCAGCCCGAGGTCCTTGAAGACGACGCCCTCCGTGAGGATGCGGTGGGTGCCGATCACCATGTCGACCGTGCCGTCGGTGAGTCCGGCGAGCGTGTCGCGCGCCTGCTTGTCCGTCTGGAAGCGCGACAGCGCACGCACCTGCACGGGGAAGCCGGCGAAGCGCTCGGTGAAGGTCTCCAGGTGCTGCTTGACCAGGAGGGTCGTGGGAACGAGCATCGCGACCTGCTTGCCGTCCTGGATCGCCTTGAACGATGCGCGCACCGCGACCTCGGTCTTGCCGAAGCCGACATCGCCGGACAGGAGCCGATCCATCGGGATGGGCTTCTCCATGTCGGCCTTGATCTCGTCGATCGTCTGCAGCTGGTCGGGGGTCTCCGCGAACGGGAACGCCTCTTCGAGCTCACGCTGCCAGGGCGTATCGGGGCCGAACGCATGGCCCTTGGCCGCCATCCGGGCCGAGTAGAGCTTGACGAGCTCGACGGCGATGTCGCGCACGGCCCGGCGAGCGCGGCCCTTCGCCTGCGCCCAGTCGCTGCCGCCCATCTTCGAGAGCGTCGGCGCCTCGCCGCCGACGTACTTCGAGAGCAGGTCCAGCTGATCGGTGGGCACGTAGAGCTTGTCACCGGGATAGCCGCGCTTGGACGGCGCGTACTCGAGCACGAGGTATTCGCGGACGCTCTTGACGGGGTTGCGACCGCCGCTGGAGACCTCGCGCTGAGTGAGCTCGACGAATCGGCCGATGCCGTGCGTGACGTGCACGACGAAATCGCCGGCCTTCAGCTGCAGCGGATCGACGACGTTGCGTCGCCGCGATGCGAGCTTCTTGACGAGCCGCTGATCCGCTCCGATCGTGCGGCCGTAGAACTCCGTCTCGGTGAGCACGGCGAGCTTCGCGTCCACCGACTCGAATCCGCGCTCGAGCGTGGAGAGCACGACGTGCGCGACACCGGGCTCGGGAGGCTCGAACACGTCGTCCACGCGACGCGCGGCGATCCCGCGCTCGGCGAGCACGTCGCGAGCTCGCTCCACGAGGCCGGCTCCGGATGCCGCGACCACGACTCGCCAGCCGCCTGCGAGCAGTTCCCCGACATGGGCGGTCGCCCCGTCGACGTTGCCCTGGAACGAGGGCACCGACGACCCGGGCACGCGCACGCCGGCACCCGCCGACGCCTCGAGGAGGCCCTCCGCGGACGCATCCGCCTCGCCCGAGTCGAACGAGCTCAGCGTCCACCACGCGATGCGGCGGTCGGCCGCCGCTTCGCGCAGGGCGGGCAGGCTCACGAAGTCGCCCGAGCCGATGTCGACCGGGCTTGCCGCGCCGGCCGTCGCCGCGCTCCACGCCGCCTCGAGGAACTCGCGGTTGGTCTCCAGCAGCGTGACGGCGCGGGTGACCGCGCGCTCGGGATCCACCAGCGCGATCGCGGACCCCTCGGGGAGATAGTCCACGACGGTGACGATGTCGTCGACGAGCGCCGGGATCAGCGACTCCATGCCCTCGGTCGGGATGCCTTCGGCCATCTTCTCGAGCATCCCGCGGATGCCGGGGAACTCGTCCTTCAGCTGTCGTGCGCGATCGCGCACGGCCTGGGTCAGCAGCAGCTCACGGCTCGCGGGCAGATCGACGGCGGCGACCTCGCCGGGGAGCGAGCGCTGGTCGGCGACCGAGAAGGCGCGGATCTGGTCGACCTCGTCGCCGAAGAACTCGACTCGGAAGGGATGATCGGCGATGGGCGGGAACACGTCGAGGATGCCGCCGCGCATCGCGAACTCCCCGCGCCGGGAGACCATGTCGACCCGGTGGTACGCGAGCTCGACCAGCCGCGCCGAGACCTCGGCGAGGTCGTGCCCTCGCTCTCCGACCGCGAGGTGCACCTCGACGGCATCGGCGAGACCGGCGGCGAGCGGCTGCAGCGCCCCGCGCACCGACGCGGTGACCACGAGGGGACTCCCGCCCGTCCACCGCGAGATGCGGCGGAGCACATCGAGCCGCCGCCCCACGGTCTCGGGGCTCGGGCTCAGGCGTTCATGGGGCAGCGTCTCCCATGCGGGGAGATGCATCACCTCGGCGCCGGGAAGCAGTGCCTCCAGCGCCGGACCGAGCGATTCCGCACGACGACCGGTGGGGGCGATGACGAACAGCGCGCCGGCTCGACCGGCAGCCCGGCGCCGCTCGAGCAGCGATGCGAGCAGCGGTGCGTCGAGCCCTTCGACGAGCGAGAAGTCGGCGTCGACGGATGCCGAGGCCACGGCATCCCGGAAGGAGTCCGCCTGTTCGAGGGCGCGCACGATCCCGGGAACTGTCACCGCACGAGTCTACGGGCGAGCGCGGACACTCGGACCGCCCGCGCGGCGGGCGACGGGTCACCGGCTCATAGGATGAGTGCCGTGAGCGAGAACGCGGCACCCGACCACGCCGATCCCATCCGTGAGGCGGGTCCGGCCGCGCCGCCCCCGCCGCCACCGGCGGCTCCCGCGTACGTGCCGCCCCCGCTGCCGCCGTACGCCGCCGCATCGGTCGCGTCGGCCCCGCCGGCGCAGCCCGCAGCGCCGCAGTACGCGGATCCGGATTATCCCACGCAGCAGTACCCGACGCTGCCCTACCCGTCGCAGGCGGGCTCCGCCGGCCAGGGCTACCCGACGCCGCAGGGCTACCCGGCACAGCAGGGCTACGCGGCGCCACAGGGTTACCCGGCGCCACAGGGTTTTGTCGCGCCCCCGCAGGGCTACGCACCGCCGCAAGGGTACGCACCACCGGCTGCGGCCTACGCACCGCCGCCGGGGTATGCGGCGCCCCCGCAGGGCTACGGGCCGTACACGCCTCCGCGGGTGCCGGCTCCTGCCTCCGACGGCGCGAGCCTCGGGATCGTCGCTTTCGTGCTCGCCGTGATCGCCGCGCTCGGAGCGAGCGTGCTGGGTTCGATCGCCGGCTACAGCATCGGCATCGGAACCGGGAGGGAGATCGCGCTGCGGCCGATGGACATCGACTTCGACTGGTCGATCCTCACCCCGGTGCGCGGGTGGGTGCTGCTCGGCGAGCTGTCGTTCTGGGCGGGCACGATCCTCGGGATCTGGGCGATCGTGCAGGCGATCATCGCGATCGTGAAGAATCGCGGGCGCGGCTGGGGCATCGCGGCGCTGATCATCGCGGTGATCGGTCCGATCCTGTTCGCGACCGGCGTGCAGGCGTTCCTGTTCGCCGGCTTCGCCTCCGGCGCGTCCGTCGGGGGCTGAGCCACCGCGCGCTACGCGCGCGGCGCGTGGTGCTTCTGCTGCGCGGCGAGAAGTCCTTCGTCGACGAGCTGTTCGACCGCATCGGCGGCATCGCCGAGCAGGATCGGCAGATTCTTGCGCTCGGTCGCGCCGAACGGCTCGAGCACCCAGTCGGCAGGGTCCTGCCGACCTGACGGCCTTCCGATCCCGACGCGCACGCGCGCGAACTCGACCGAGTCGAGCGCCTTGGCGACATCGCGCACGCCGTTGTGCCCGCCGTGACCACCACCGGACTTCAGCTTGATCGCGTCGAACGGGATGTCCAGCTCATCGTGCACGATGACGACGTGCTCCGGTTCGACCCCGTAGAACTTCGCGAGCCCGGCGACCGGACCGCCCGAGACGTTCATGAACGTGTTCGGCTTGGCGAGGATGAGCTTGGTCGAACCCGGACGCAGCCACGTCTCGGCCACGCGTGCGTTCGCCTTGTGCGCCCGGAACGTCTCGCCACGACGGGCCGCGAGCTCATCCATGACGAGCTGACCGACGTTGTGCCGGGTGAGTTCGTACCGCGGGCCCGGGTTGCCCAGGCCCACGATCAGCCACGTGTCTGCCATGTCTCACATCCTGCCGGAAACCCTCCGTCCCGGCTTCGGGAACAGAAGAGGGGGCGCGGAATCCGCACCCCCTCCCCCGAAAGCGGTCCTACTCGGAGTCGGACTCTTCCTTGGCCTCTTCAGCCTCTTCGGCCTGCTCTGCAGCGACCGCGGCATCCGCCTCGGCGATCTCGTCCTCGGCGGCGAGCGTCGCGGACGGGATCGAGATCGCGACGATCAGCGTCTCGGGGTCGACGACCAGCGACGAGCCCTTGGGCAGCGTGAGGTCGGCCGCCGTGATGTGCGTGCCCTCCTCGAGGCCCTCGACGTCGACCTCGACGCGCTCCGGGATGTGCGTGGCCTCGACCTCGAGCAGCACGGTGTTCGCATCCTGCGCGGCGATCGTGCCGGGGGCCGACTCGCCGATGATCGAGACGGGGACGTCGACCTGGATCTTCTCGCCCTTCTTCACGACGAGGAGGTCGATGTGCTCGATGATCTGGTGCACCGGGTCCTTCTGCACGTCCTTGACGAGCGTGAGCTGCTCGGTGCCCTCGACGTCGAGCTCGAGCACCGCGTTCGCGCGGCGGATCAGGAGCGCGACCTGGTGACCGGGCAGCGCGACGTGCACGGGCGTCGTGCCGTGCCCGTAGATGACAGCGGGGATCTTGCCGGCGGCGCGGAGGCGGCGGGCGAAGCCCTTGCCGAAGTTCTCGCGAACCTCGGCGTGGACCTTGGAATCGATCTCTTTGGTGGCCATGGTGATTCTCCTTGCGGGCACGCGGCCCGTTCTGATTTCGGGCCCACGGGCCCAGGTATGGGGTCTGCATTCGACTCGAACGCGAGCGCGTGAGGAAAGCCGTGAGCCTGCATCACCGCGTCGATCACGGATGCCGCACCCAGCCGTCTCGGCCGGTGCGAGGCATCCCTCGCCGAAGTTCAATCCCCGAGTCTACCAGCGGCGGCGCGGCGCAAAGCACCGCTACGATGAAGACGCCCACCCTGCGACCTGGAGGATCCATGCTCGACAGCCAGACCATCTCGATGCTGCTCCTGGGTGCGATCGGCGTCATCGCCGCGCTGGGCCTGGTCGGAACCGTGCTCGCGTTCTGGTCGATGGGCCGCGCGGCCTACCGCAAGGACTGACTCCCTGAGTCGGCCCGTGCGCTCAGCCGGGCCACGATGTCGGCCACCAGCGCGGAGGCCGAAGCCGACACATCCGCGACGAGGCCGATCTCGTCCCCGCCCAGCGGCTCGAGCGTGCTGAACTGCGATTCGAGCAGACTCGCCGGCATGAAGTGATCCGTGCGGTCACCGGCGCGGGCGGCGAGCAGCTCGCGGGACCCGTCCAGATGCACGAATTCGACTGCGGACTCCACGTCGCGGATGCGGTCGCGGTACGAACGGCGCAGGGCGCTGCAGGCGACGACGAGTCCGGTCGCCCGGTGGTCGGCGAATGCCGCCCCGACGGCATCCAGCCATGGCCATCGGTCGTCGTCGGTGAGCGGCCGGCCCGACTGCATCTTGGCCCGGTTCGCCTCGGGGTGCAGATCGTCGGCGTCGACGAACGGGACATCCAGCACTCCGGCGAGGGCCGCGCCGACGGTGGACTTGCCGGCCGCCGACACCCCCATCACGCACACCAGCGGCGCATCCGTCATCACCAGTCGTGGACCGTTCCGTCGGCGAGCCGGTTGAACGGGAGGTACGCCTGCTCGTACGGATACCTGCCCGCCTCGTCGACGTCGAGGGTGACTCCGAGCCCGGGCTGGTCACCGGGGTGCAGGTAGCCGTCCGCCCACGAGAAGCTCTGCTGGAAGACGGAGTCCGTCGCCGCGGAATGCTTCATGTACTCCTGGATGCCGAAGTTGTGGATCGACAGGCCGAGGTGCATCGCGGCGGCCATGCCGACCGGCGAGATGTCGGTCGGCCCGTGCATGCCCGACTTGATCTGATACTGGGCGGCGTACTCCAGGGTCTTCTTCAGCGGCGAGATGCCGCCCATGTGCGTGACGGCGCCGCGGACGTAGTCGATCAGCTGCTCCTTGATCAGATCCTTGAAGTCCCACACGGTGTTGAAGATCTCGCCGATCGCGAGGGGCGTGGTGGTGTGCCGGCGCACGAGACGCAGCGCCTCCTGGTTCTCGGCCGGCGTGCAGTCCTCGAGCCAGAACAGGTCGTACGGCTCCAGCGACTTGCCGAGCTTGGCGGCCTGAATCGGCGTCATCCGGTGGTGCCCGTCGTGCAGCAGCGGAAGCTCCGGGCCGAACTCGTTGCGGACAGCCTCGAAGACCGTCGGCAGGTGGCGCATGTAAGAGCGGGTGTCCCAGTCCTCCTCGGTCGGCTTCGCACCCCGGCGGGCGGGCTCGTGGTCGTAGCGGATGTCGGAGTCCTTGGTTCCCGCCGCCTGCGAGGCGATCCCGTAGATCGCCTGCAGGCCGGGCACCCCGGTCTGCACCCGGATCGACCGGTAGCCCTGCTCGAGGTGCGAGGTGATCGAGTCGAAGATCTCGGGAAGGTCCTTGCCGGACGCGTGGCCGTAGGCCATCAGTCCGCGACGGCTCGCGCCGCCCAGCAGCTGGTAGACCGGCATCCCCGCCGCCTTGCCCTTGATGTCCCAGAGGGCCATGTCGACCGCGGCGATCGCAGCCATCGTGACGGGACCGCGGCGCCAATAGGCGGAGCGGTACAGGAACTGCCAGGTGTCCTCGATCCGGCTCGCGTCGATGCCGATCAGCAGCGGCGCGACGTGATCCTTGAGATAGCTGACGACCGCGAGCTCACGCCCGTTCAGAGTGGCGTCGCCGATGCCGACGTGACCCTCATCGGTCGTCATGCGCAGGGTGACGAAGTTGCGACCCGGGCTGGTGAGGATGACCTCTGCCTTGTCGATGATCATGGGTGGGGTTCCTTCCGTGGTTCGCGGGTCTCGGTCACGCCGACGGCGCGGGACCGGACGTCGGGTCGGTCGCACGGAAGGCCGCCGTGCTCAGCGAGGGATCGATCGGCTCGCCGTCCTCTCCCCTGGCTTCGCGGCGCGCGGCGATCTCGGCGACGATCTCGCCGTGCCGTGCGTCGGTCAGCGGATAGAAGAACATGATGACGATCGCGATCAGCGCGGCGACTGCCGGCAGCAGACCGGCAGCGGCACGGATTCCCCACTCCGCCGACTCGGCCTGGACCTCCGCTCCGGCGGCGTAGCCTCCGATGGCGAGTGCGTATGCGGCGAGCGCGCCGCCCACGGCCTGGCCGGTCTTGCGGGTGAAGGAGAAGAGCGCGTAGATGATGCCTTCGGCGCGGACGCCGGTCTTCCACTCGCCGTATTCGACGGTGTCGGCCTCGAGTGCCCAGACGAGCATGTTCACCAGAGCGATGCCGACCTGGCACAGGACGAGTCCGGTGAAGGCGACCGGTGCTGCACTCGGCGGCGAGAGGAAGACCATGAGGCCGCCGATGATCATCACGACGCCGCCGGCGATGTAGCCGTTGCGCTTGCCGAACCGGCGCACGATCGTGGGCACGATCGCCGCGAGCCCGAACACGAGCCCGATCTGGATGAGCGACAGGACGGCGTACAGCGGCAGGGCGTGCAGGACGTCGCGCAGGTAGTACAGCTGCACCGTGCTCAGCGCGAGCATGCCGGTCAGGAAGGTGAAGGAGCTCACGCACAGCATCAGCAGCGGCCGGTTGCTCTTGAGGATGGCGAAGCTCTGCTTCATGGTCACCCTGGGGACGTCGCGGACGACCGTCTCCTTCGCCGTGAAGAACGTGAACAGGTACAGCCCGAAGCCCACGACGACGAAGCCGAGCGTCATGAAGGTGAAGATCGACTGCAGGTCGTTCTCCGGCGTGATCAGCGGCGCGACGAAGATGCCGAGCGCAGCGCCCACCAGCACGGCACCGACGGTTCGCGCGCTGGCGAGCTTCGCGCGCTCCCCCGCGTTGCGGGTCATCGCCCCGGCCAGTGAGCCGTACGGGATGTTCACCAGGCTGTACGCCAGCCCCAGTGCGGCATAGGTCAGGTAGGCGTAGAGCAGCATCCCGGATTCGCCGATCTGCGGCACCGAGAACGTCGCGACGCTCAGCAGCAGCAGCGGCAGCGATCCGAACAGGATGAAGGGCCGGAACTTGCCGAAGCGCTTGCTGTAGGTGCGGTCGACGACGCGGCCGGCGAAGATGTCGGCGAACGCGTCGAACACGCGGACGACCAGCAGCAGCGTTCCGGCGGCCGCCGCGGAGATGCCAGCGACATCCGTGTAGTACACGAGGAGGAACATCGTCGCCGTGGTGAACGCGAGGTTGTTGGCCGCGTCGCCTGCGCCGTAGCCGACGACGCTCAGCGCGCTCAGCTTCTTCGGTGTGGCACCCGATGGGGCCTGGGTCTGAACTGCAGTGGTCATGGTGGCTTCCTTGCCTGTGGGAGGAGTGGTCGGTCGGTCAGTCGGCGTCGCGCAGGGTGGTCCAGCGGGTGCGGAGAGCGTGGGCGGCGGCCTTCGGCTTGCGGTCGCGCGTGAACACGCCCTTCTTGTTGCCGTCGACGCGGGCGAATCCGTTCTTGGTCTGGAAGTCGGCGAAGTTCCACACCTGCTCGCCCACGATGGCCGGGATGCGGTCATGCACGCGGTGATACATGTCGAGGAAGCTCGTCTGGTACTCCTCGGTGAAGGGCACGTCATAGATCGAGTGGTACCCGGCGACGGTGTCGGCCCCGTACTCGGTCATGATCAGGGGGCGGGCGAACTTCTCCTGCCACCCGAGCAGCTCCGCCTCGAGCTTGCGCTCCGCGGACTTGAGGTCGCCGGAGTCCACGTACCAGCCGTAGTAGCGGTTGAGGCAGATCACGTCGAACAGATCGGCGATCCGGTCGTGCTCGTGATTCGAGAACATCACGTTCACGAACGTGACCGGTCGCGTCGGGTCGAGCTCGCGGGTGAGGTTCACGAGCGGTTCGAAGTACTCGCGCGCGCCCTCCTCATTGGATGCCGGCTCGTTCGTGATCGACCACAGCACGACGCTGGGGTGGTTCTTGTCCCGTGCGACGAGTTCGCGGATCGCCTGGGCGTGCGTCTCGCGGGTGCGGTCGTTGATGGTCTCGGGCGAGAACGTCGGCAGTGCCTGGCCGCCGAAGATCCCTCCGCCCATCGCGAGGTTGAGTCCGACGGCGCCGACCTCGTCGATGACGACGATGCCGTGGCGGTCCGCGAACTCCATGACCTCTTCGGCATAGGGATAGTGCGACGTGCGGAAGGAGTTGGCGCCGATCCAGTCCATGAGCTGGAAGTCGTGCACCAGGTAGGCGTTGTCATGGCCCTTGCCGCGGATCGCGCTGTCCTCGTGTCGACCGAAGCCGGTGAAGTAGAAGGGCGCGCCGTTGATCAGGAACTCGGTCCCACGGACCTCGATCGTGCGGACGCCGACCGGGATCGAGTACTCGTCCACGATCTCGTCGCCGGTGAGCGCCTGGACGGTGAGGCTGTAGAGGTACGCGGCGCCGGGCTGCCAGAGACGGACGTCGTCGACGCGCAGGACACCCGCGACTCCGGTCGAGGTCGCGACGATCTCGCCGTCGGCGTCCTGGAGTGAGACACGGACGGAATCGGCGCCGGTCGTCTCCACGTCGTAGCCGACGAGGCCGGTGGAGCCGTCGAGATCCGTCGTCACGGTGACGTCGGAGACCCGCACCGCCGGCGCGCTGTACAGCCAGACCGAGCGAGCGAGCCCGGCGTAGTTGAAGAAGTCGTGCAGGTAGTCCTGCTTCCGGCCGCCGTCGTCGGTCACGGTGATCTGCCCCGGCGGGATCGTGACGTTCGTCAGCTCGTTGTTCACGCCGACCGTCAGACGGAACTCACCGCCCGCGGTGACGGCGTCGGTGATGTCGGCTTCGAACGGCGTGTAGCCGCCGACGTGCTCGACGACCTTCGTGCCGTCGACGTACACCACGCCCTCGTGGGTGGCGGCGTCGAGACGGATGAAGACCCGCTCACTTGCCCAGCCGCGCGGGACCCGGACCGTTCGCTGGTACCAGACCCAGCCGACGTGGTCGCGGATCGCGGCATCGGCGAACAGGTCGTTGTAGCTCGCCGGCACGGCGGCCTCGAGGCTGGTCGACAGGGGTCCGCTCCATGGCGAATCGCTGACGGCCGTGTCGATCGCGAACTTCCAGAGTCCGTCGAGGCTGACGAGCTCCCGCGTGGGGCTTGTCCGGGGCTTCAGCATGATGGTCTGCCTTCCTGCGCGTCGTTGCGATGACGCGTCGCTGCGTTCGATGTCTGCCGTGGTTCCCTGTTGGCAACCGGTTGCGTATTCCTCAGTGAATCACATTCTGGTTAAATCGGCAACCGATTGCCAAGATCGTTTCTCTGCTCAGGGATGAGCGAAGCGTGCCGCGGCACGAGAGACCGCGGTGACGACCGCCGGGTCGACGGCGAGCTCGCCGTCGACCAGACGCAGCAGCGCGATCACGCCGTGCTCGCCGAGCTCGGAGGCCGCTGCGGCGACCGTCTCGGCCGACCGATCCACCGGCAGCCGGCCATCCCTCGCCGCGGCGATCCACGCGCCGAGGACCCGGACGGATGCGGCGCCGTCGCGCCCTGCAAGCCGCTCTGCCTTCAGCACCGGGGCGATGCGGACGCGCAGCTTCGTCGTGCCGTCCTGACCGATCTGGTCGAGCAGGTGCTGGATGCGCGCGTTGTCGAAGCGGTCCAGCAGCGCGTCTCGATAGGCCGACAGGTCGAGCTGCGCCGACGGCAGATGCCGTGTCGCCTCGTCCCAGAATTCCTCCACCCAGGACCGGATCGCAGGATCTCCGATGGCCTGAGCGACGGTACGATGGCCGCGCGCGGCGCCCGCGTATGCCAGTAGCGAATGCGAACCGTTCAGCAGCCACAGCTTGCGGCGCTCGAACGGCTCGATGTCATCGACGAACCGCGCCCCGCCGTGCTCCCAGTCGGGGCGGCCGCTGCGGAACTCGCCGCAGAGCACCCAGTCGTGGAACGGCTCGGTGACGACGGGTGATCGGTCGTGCCAGCCCATTGCGGCGGCGACCGCCGCGGCATCCGCGTCGGTGATCTTCGGCGTGATGCGATCGACCGATGTCGAGACGAAGGTGACGTGGTCGACGAGGTGTGCACGCGCGTCGCCCGCTCCCGCCATCTCAGCCAGTGCGAGCATGGCGCTGCGCGTGAGCTCGCCGTTGTCGGGCAGGTTGTCGCACGACACGATCGCGAGGTCATCGGCTCCCCCGCGACGCCGGGCCTCGACGCCGGCGAGCAGCCGCGCGAGCGCGGTCCGCGGGGCGTCACGCAGGTCGAACCGGGTGGAGCGCAGATTGCGACGGAGCCAGTCGATGTCCGCCGCGACGTCAGGATTCGACAGGTCGGGCCGCCCGTCCGCATCGAGTGCGTAGCCCGGCTCGGTGATCGTGAGCGTGGCAAGCGTCGTCGCGGGTGCGGCGAGGGTCTCGATCAGCCGATCGACGCGGCCGCCGTCGACGGCCTCGGCGATGCTCTCGATCACGCTGATGTCGTCGCGCTCGGCGGAACGCACCACCAGCGAGTAGAGCCCGCCCTGCGCCGCCAGCTGCTCCGCGGCCAGGGCGCTGCGACCGGTGAAGGCGGCGATCCCCCACTCGGCGGCATCCGAGGCGACCGCCGTGTACCACGCCTGGTGGGCGCGATGGAATGCGCCCAGCCCGAGGTGCGCGATCCGCACCGGGGCCGGTCGGCTCCGCACTCCCGTGCGGGCCTCGAGGACGCTGCGATCCAGCGTGGCGAGGGTCTCGACGCTCACAGCTTGAACACCCGCCGTGGAAGGATGTCGACGAGCTCGACGATGATGCGTTCGGCCGTCTTCTGCGGGATGCGGCCCTCGCGCACGAGTCGTGCCAGGAACGCGGAGTCGAGCCGGCGGGCCATGTCGTGACGAGCGGGGATGGACAGGAAGGCGCGTGTGTCGTCGATGAAGCCGGAGCCGCGGGAGAAGCCGGCGGTCTCCGTGACGGCCGCGCGGAAGCGCAGCACGGCATCGGGAGCATCCAGGAACCACCACGGGGCGCCGATGAAGACGCTGGGGTAGAAGCCTGCCAGCGGGGCGATCTCACGCGAATACGCTGTCTCGTCCACGGAGAAGAGGACCAGATGCAGGCCGGGGTCGAGCCCGTGCCGCTGGAGGAGCGGGCGCAGGTTTCCGGTATAGGTCGTGGTCAGCGGGATGTCATGACCCGTGTCCGGACCCAGGCGATCGAAGACTGCGCTCGAGTGGTTGCGATGAACGCCCGGGTGGATGGTCATCACGAGGCCGTCGCGCACACTCATTCCCGCCATCCGCAGCAGCATGTTGCCGGTGAACTCGCGGGCGCCGGCAGCGTCCAGGTTCCCTGCGACCGCCCTGCGGTAGAGCGCTCCTGCCTCGTCGTCGCCGAGGTCGACCGTGTACGGCTCGCTGACGCCGTGGTCGGCGGAGACCGCGCCGTGCGCGATGAAATGCGCGCGACGCGCTTCGAGGGCGGCGAGATATCCGGCGAAGTCGTCGGCGGCGGTGCCGTGCCACTCGGTGAGCCGGAGGACCCGGGCGATGAAGTCCGTGGCGGTGGGGTCGAGATACGCATCCGGGCGGAACGTCGGAAGGACACGCCCGGTGAATGACGGGTCGGCCCCCAGCGCGGCGTGGACGGAGAGGTCGTCCATCGGGTCGTCCGTCGTGGCGAGCACCTCGATGCCGAACCGCTCGAACAGCGCGCGCGGCCGATAGGCCGGGTCGGCCAGCCGCGCGGAGATCGTGTCGTAGGACGCATCCGCGGTCTCGGCCGACGGCTCGTCGCGGAGGTCGAACAGCGTGGCCAGTTCGTGCGTGAGCCAGTAGCCGGATGCCGTGCCGGCGAGAAGCTGCCAATGCTCGGCGAGGGTCCGCCATGTCTGCCTGGGATCGCCCGGCGCACTGCGTCCGACCCCGAGGCGCGCAAGGTCGACACCCGCGGAGTGCAGCAGACGCGTGACGTAGTGGTCGTGCGTGATGAAGAGCTCGGCCGGATCGGAGAAGGGCTCGTCATCCATGAGCAGGCTCGGGGCGACGTGCCCGTGCGGCGAGAGGATCGGCAATCCGGCAACCGATTCGTACAGGCCGCCAGCGATCGCCCGGGTGGCCGGATCCGCCGGAAAGAGGCGGTCGGGATCGAGGAGCAGCGGCGTTGACACGCCTTTCATGGTGCCCGATCACCGACAGATTGTCAACCGGTTGCCAAATCTGACGACGAAGGCGGAGCTGCGACTCAGGCGGGAGGTGGGCCGGTCGACCCTCGCACGACGAGGTCGGTCGGCAGCAGCTCCTCGAGGTCGTGCTCCGGTTCGGCCGGCTGTGCGCCGACTCGGTCGAGGAGGTGACGCACAGCCCGCTCCCCCGCTTCGGCGAGCGGCGCGCGCACGGTCGTGATGCCGGGGGTGGTGAAGTCGCTGCCGAAGATGTCGTCGAATCCGGCGATGCTCAGGGCATCGGGGACCACGATCCCGCGCTCGACCGCCGCGCGCAGCAGTCCGATCGCCATCAGGTCGTTGAATGCCACAACGGCACTCACACCGCTCGCGACGACCCGGGTGATCGCCTCGACCCCGCCTTCGAGCGTCGGCGCCCCCGGCCCGATCTCGACGATCGACATCGCGCGCTTCGGCGCCGCAGCCATCAGCGCCTCCCATCGCCGCGCGCTGATCCATGACGTGTCCGGGCCGGAGAGGTATGCGATCGACCGGTGGCCGAGGCCGGAAAGGTGCGCCACCAGCTGGTCCACTCCGCGCTCGACATCGGGGAGGATCGAGGTCTGTCCCTCGACGGCGCGATTGATCACCACGAGCGGCTTGCGCTCGGCGATCTTGGAGATCTGTGCGTCGCCGAGGCGAGTGGTCGCGAGCACGAGACCGTCGACGGACGGGATGACCCGGTCCACCGCCGTAGCCTCTCGCTCGCCCGACTCCTGCGACTCCGCGACGATCAGCGTGTAGCCGGCCTCGGCCGCGGCGCGCTCGGCGCCCCGCACGATCCCGAAGATCACGGGGTTCGTGATGTCGGCCACCACCAGCCCGAGCGTGTTGGTTCGGCCGGTCGGCAGGGCGCGGGCGATCGGGTTGACCCGATAGTCCAGCTCTTTCGCGGCAGCGCGGATGCGCTCCTCGGTCTTCGCGTTGATACGACCCGGCTGACTGAGCGCTCGCGACACGGTCGACGGGTTGACCTCGGCCAGCCGGGCGATGTCGTAGATCGTCGGGGCCGTGCCGCCGCGGGCTCGCTTGGGGACGCGCCCATCCGACGCAGACGCCTCATCAGCCATCGAAACCCCCTCGCCGAAGTCCAGGATCCACGCTAGCGGGCGAGCGGGATGCGAAGCCCCATCGTCCCGGGCGGGTCCGAATCGGCATCTCGTCCACCATTGAAGCCTACTTTCAACGCCTTGGCAATCGGTTGACAATTCGCGCGGACAGGGCTGCAATGGAGTCACAGCCCGCCCTCCGCCGATGTGCGGAGCCCATCCGTCCGCTCGGCGCCGCACAACGCGCCAACGGTCGCCGTGAGCAGTTCGCCTCGGCCCCGTAACGCGGTTCCGGCAGACTCTAGGCTGGAACTGAACCCCCGTTGACGGCAAGGAGCTAGGCGTGTCCTCGAACGAGAACCCGGCACAGACGAACATCTCGCACGATCGGGACGACACTCCCGACTCGGCGCCGGAGCACGCGGCCGCACCCGCGCCCGAGGACGTGCCCGTCGAGGCCGGCGCCGGGCAGCCGACCGCGGTTCCCGCGGAAGGACCTGCGAACATCGGCGTGGTCGGTTTGGCGGTGATGGGCTCGAACCTGGCCCGCAATCTCGCCAGCCGTGAGGGCAACACCGTTGCGATCTACAACCGCAGCCACGACAAGACCGTGCACCTGACCGACGCGCATCCGGAGGCCGAGTTCGTCCCCAGCGCGACGTACGAGGAGTTCGCGGCGTCCCTGTCCAAGCCGCGCACGGCGATCATCATGGTCAAAGCCGGAGCGGGAACGGATGCCGTGATCGATGCGCTGGTGGATGTGTTCGAGCCGGGAGACATCATCGTCGACGGTGGCAATGCCCTGTTCACCGACACCATCCGGCGCGAGAAGGCCGTGCGCGAGACCGGCATCAACTTCGTCGGCGCCGGGATCTCCGGCGGCGAGGAGGGCGCCCTGCTCGGCCCGTCGATCATGCCCGGCGGCTCTGACGAGTCCTGGGTCACCCTCGGCCCGATCCTCCGCTCGATCGCCGCGGTCGCCGAGGGCGAGCCGTGCGTCACGCATGTCGGCCACGACGGCGCCGGGCACTTCGTGAAGATGGTGCACAACGGCATCGAGTACGCCGACATGCAGCTGATCGCGGAGGCCTACGACCTCATCCGCCGCGGCACGGGCAAGAGCCCCGCCGAGATCGCCGATATCTTCGCCGAATGGAACAAGGGCGAGCTCGAGTCATACTTGATCGAGATCACCGCCGAGGTGCTCCGCCAGGTGGATGCCGAGACCGGCAAGCCGCTCGTCGATGTGATCCTCGACCAGGCCGGCGCGAAGGGCACCGGCGCATGGACCGTGCAGACCGCGCTGAATCTCGGAGTCCCCGTCTCGGGCATCGCGGAGGCCGTGTTCGCCCGATCCCTCTCGAGCCACCCCGAGCAGCGCGCCGTCTCGGGCGACCTGCCCGGTCCGGTCGAGGCGCTGCGCGTCGAGGACGCCGACGCCTTCATCGAGGACGTGCGCCTCGCGCTGTACGCGTCGAAGATCGTCGCGTACTCCCAGGGGTTCGACGAGATCCGCGCCGGCGCCGCCGAGTACGACTGGTCGATCGACCTCGGTGCGATCTCGAAGATCTGGCGCGGCGGCTGCATCATCCGCGCCCAGTTCCTCAACCGCATCGCCGACGCCTACGGCGAGACCCCGGACCTGCCCGTCCTGCTCACCGCGCCGTACTTCGTCGAGGCGCTGGTCCGCGCCCAGGGTTCGTGGCGCCGCATCGTGCAGATCGCGGCGGGAGCCGGCATCCCCGCACCGGCGTTCTCGTCATCGCTGTCGTACTACGACGGACTGCGCGCCGAGCGTCTGCCGGCCGCCCTCGTCCAGGGCCAGCGCGACTTCTTCGGCGCACACACCTACAAGCGCATCGACAAGCCCGGGACGTTCCACACCCTGTGGTCGGGGGACCGCACCGAGATCGAGGCCGAAGACACCCACTGAGCCTTCGGCGCGACCTCCGGCCCACCGACCCGCTCGGCGGGTCTCTCCGGATCAGCCCGGGAGCACGTTGTGATTGCGTGAGAAGACGTTGGCCGGGTCCCACTCCCGCTTGACTGCGGCCAGCCGTCGCATCGTCGCCGGCGGGTACATCTTGCCGGCGATGGCGGTGTCGGTCGACGTCGTGAAGTTGCCGTAGACACCGGCGCCGAGCGCTTCGATCGCATTCCACGCACCGAGGATCGCGGAACGGGATTCGTCGTCCACCAGACCGGGGATGTCGAACGCGCCGGCCATCGCGAACCAGGTCGCGTCGCGGGCGGGGAACGCGCTGCGCTCCTGCGGCACATCCGAGAACGCGCCGCCCAGCGACCGCAGGAACAGGACTGACGCCTCGTTGGCCTCGCGGAAGGCCACGAGGCGTTCGATCGCATCGTCGGTGAGCTGCCGCAGCAGCGTGTTGCCGCCGACGAATCCCGGCATCGGGCTGTCGGGATCGGCCGCGGGCATCTCCATAAGGACATCCGGATAGGCGGTCGTCGCGATCTCGGTCTCGTGCACGTCGTCGCGGTCCAGAAGGGGCGCGAGCGCGGTTCGCGCCGAGTCCTCGTCTCCGCCGATCCACACCGCCGTGATCGTCGCGCCCGCGGGCGCGTTCGGGTCCATCGCAGGGACGTCCATGTACGTCACCGTGAGTTCGCGGGGTGCGCCGCCCAGAGTCTCGCGCAGGGCACGGAGCACAGGTCGCGCGTCTCCGGTGACCCCGAGCGTCGCGAAGACCACCGAGTCCAGCGCGTGCGCCCGGAAATCGAAGCGCGTCACGACGCCGAAGTTTCCGCCGCCGCCGCGCAGCGCCCACATGAGCTCGGGGTGCTCGGCATCGGTGACCTCGATCGTCTCTCCGGACGCGGTGACCAGCTGCACGCCGACGAGCTGATCGGCAGCGAGCCCCCAGGCTCGCACCATCCAGCCGATGCCGCCGCCGAGGGTGAGGCCGCCGACGCCGACCGAGGCGGTGTCGCCCGAGCTGACGCCGAGCCCGTGCTCGGCGAGGGTGTGTGCGACCAGGCCCCAGGTCGCTCCGCCGCCGACTCTGACGGTCCGCCCGTCGATCTCGACGTCGTTCAGCGCGCCGAGATCGATCGTGAGACCGGCCGGGACACTGCCCCAATCGCTGTGTCCGCCGCTTCGCACGACGATCGGAACGCCCTCTGCCGCAGCCCATCGAACTGCCGCGGCGACCTCGGCGACGGTGGTGGGGCGCACGATGGCATCGGGGTCGCCGACGCCGGAATGGAAGTGCCGAGCGGCATCCCACCCCTCATCGCCGGCTGTCAGCACGCGTCCGGGGAGTTCTGAAATCAGCGCATCGATCCGCATCGCACAGACGCTACCGGAGGGTCCCGACATGAGTCGAGACCCGGAAACGGACTAGAGCCAGCCCTTGCGCTTGAACACCTTGTAGAGCGTGACGCTGGTCCCGGCCATGAGCAGGAGGGCCATCGGATAGCCGAAAACCCAGTGCAGCTCGGGCATGTAGTCGAAGTTCATGCCGTAGATCGTCCCCACCAGCGTGGGTGCGAACAGAATGGCCGCCCATCCCGACACCTTCTTGACCTGCTCGTTCTGCGTGAGGCTGAACTCGGTCATCTCGGCCATCGCGTCGTTCTGACGCTGCGTCACGAGCGTCGCGTGAAGCAGGAGCGCATTCTCGAGTATGGTCCGGAAGCTCGCCGATCGGTCGACGATCCGGATCGCGTGGTCGTGCACATCGCGGATCGCCCGCTTCACCTCCAGGTCGATGCCGAACGCCTCCGCATCCACCTGCAGGCGCTCGAGGATCGGCACCAGCGGTCCGACCGCCCGCTGGAAGTCGATGACCTCGCGTGTCAGCCCGAAGATCCGTCGCGCGACCGACGGGTCGTTCGCGAAGAGCTGGTTCTCGATCTCGTCGATGTCGTTCTCGAGACCCGCGACGACGGGCTCGTACTCGTCCACGACCTCGTCGATGATGCCGTACAGCACGGCCATCGGACCGCGGGCGAGCATCTCCGGCTCGCTCTCGAGGCGGTGCCGCACGCGCGCGAGGTCCGGAGACTCGGCGTGACGGACAGTGACGACGAAACCGGGGCCGGCGAAGACGTGCACCTCTCCGAACTCGACCTCCTCGCTGGAGTCGACATAGCGCGCCGGGCGCAGGACGAGGAAGACGGAGTCTCCGTACCGGTCGAGCTTCGGGCGCTGGTGTCCGTTGAGCGCGTCTTCGACGGCGAGCGGATGCAGGGTGAACTCGTCTGCGATCTCGCGCAGTTCCGCCTCATCGGGGCGGTACAGGCCGATCCACGCCATGCCGTGGCGCGCGCTCATCTCCTCGAAGGTCTGGTCGAGCGATGAGGGGTCCGACGTGCGGCGCCCGCTCACATAGATGGCATTGTCGACGACTGTCATTTCACTCCCGCGCACACTCTACGTGCCGAAGGCCTGCGCATCGGGCACGATGGCACAATGAGCGCGAAGCGAGTCCTCTACATCGGCGGCACCGGAACGATCAGCGCGGCGAGCGTGCGACGCTCGGTCGAACTCGGTCACGACGTGACGGTGCTGAATCGAGGATCCGGCCGCCGGCCGCTGCCAGAGGGTGCGCGCGAGCTCGTCGCGGACGTGCGGGATGCCGACGCCATGCGTCGCGCGATCGGCGACGGACGCTTCGACGTCGTCGCGGAATTCCTCGCGTTCACGCCCGAGCACATCCGCGCGGACCTCGCCCAGTTCGACGGACGCACCGGGCAGTACGTGTTCATCAGCTCTGCATCCGCCTATCAGAAGCCGCCGCAGCGGCTGCCGATCACCGAGTCGACGCCGCTGCGCAACCCGTTCTGGCAGTACTCGCGCGACAAGATCGCCTGCGAGGACCTCCTCGTGGAGGCCTACCGCGATCGCGGCTTCCCCGTCACGATCGTGCGCCCCTCCCACACGTACGACGAGCGCATGATCCCCACGCTGGGCCATTGGACCGACATCGCGCGGATGCGGCAGGGCAGGCCCGTGGTGATCCAGGGCGACGGGACGAGCCTGTGGACCCTCACCCACAGCGACGACTTCGCCGTCGCGTTCACCGGACTGCTGGGCAACCCCGCTGCGATCGGCGAGGCGTTCACGATCACGGGCACCCACGCGCCGACCTGGAACCAGGTCTACGGCTGGCTCGCGGATGCCGCGGGCGTGGCCGATCCGGAGTTCGTGCACGTCGCATCCGACGCGATCGCGGCGTTCGCGCCCGATCTGGGTCCCGGCCTGCTCGGCGACAAGTCGCATTCCGTCGTGTTCGACGTGAGCAAGGTCACCGCGCTCGTGCCGGAGTTCCGCACCACGATCACATTCGACGAAGGCGCCCGCCGCATCGTCGCACACTACGACGCCCACCCCGCCGAGCAGAAGATCGATGAGCACACCGACGGCCTGTTCGACCGGATCGTCGCGTACGCACGCTCCGCGGGCTGACGCGGCGCGGCGGCGCGTCAGCGCGTGATGTCGCGGATCGTCCCCTTCTCGAGCCGCAGCCTGCGGCGCGCGCGCTGGGCCACAGCCGAGTCGTGGGTGACCACGATGAGCGTGAGGCCTTCGGCGTTGAGCGCCTCGAGCACGGTCAGGATCTCGTCGCGCATGGACTCGTCGAGGTTCCCGGTCGGCTCGTCGGCGAGGAGGACCCGCGGGCGCTTGACGATCGCCCGCGCGATCGCGACGCGCTGCTGCTGCCCGCCCGACAGCTCGCCGGGCCGGTGATCGGCACGGTCGGCGAGCCCGACGTGGGCGAGCGCCTCCTCGACCCGCGCCGCGCGATCCGCTGACGCCAGCACCTGCTGGGGCTCCGCCCCAGACCCCCGGCTTGCTGACGCGCGCCCCAGCGGCTCGAGCGCCATGTCGACGTTCTCGTGCGCGGTGAGCGTCGGGATCAGGTTGAAGCCCTGGAACACGAATCCGATCTCCTCGGCCCGCAGGCGGCCGAGCTCGCGCTGCGACACCGTCGCGATGTCGGTGCCGCCGAGCACGACACTGCCGCTGCTCGGCTTGTCGAGGGCGCCCAGCAGCTGCAGGAGCGTGGACTTGCCCCCGCCCGTCGGACCCTGGATCGCGACGAAGTCGCCTTCGGCGATCTCGAGGTCGACTCCCGCGAGCGCGTTCACGATCCGCCCGCGCTGCTGGTACGTGCGCGTCACGCCGCTGAGTCGGTAGATCGGGGCGGATGCCGCATCCGCGCTGTCCGTGTACGGCGAATCCGTCATGGTCATGGCTTCTCCCTGGTGGTTGGTGTCGGTGTGCTGAGGAATGAGGCCGGACGTGGACATCGCCGTTCAGCCGACCGATCGCAGGGCCTCGGCCGGGCTGAGTCGCGCCGCCCGCCAGCCCCCGAAGGCCCCGGCGATCAGTCCGCCTGCGATCGAGATCACGATCGCGGCGACGATGACCCAGAGGGTGAGGGGCGCGTTCAGGACCACGTCGGTCGCACCGGACTGCTGCACCAGTCCCCCGAAGCCGGGACCGCCGCCGCCCGGACCGGCGTCGGTCACGGTCCCGCCGCCGGGCCCGCCGACCGTCACCGCAGACGGGGCGGTCGAGATGGTCGGCGAGATGAGGTTGATCACCCAGATGCCCGCGAGCCCGAGCGCCAGGCCCACCGCGCCGCCCAGAAGGCCCTGCGCGACGGACTCCCCCGCCACCTGGCCGACGACCCGACCGTTGGACCATCCGATCGCCTTGAGCGTGCCGAATTCACGCGTGCGCCGCGAGACGCCCGAGATCGTGAACAGCACGGCGAGACCGAGGGCGACGGCCAGCACGATGATCGAGAGCCACGTGCCGAGATTCGAGATCAGCGCAGAAGCGCTGGAGAGCGACCCCGAGACCGTCGAGGCGAGCTCGGACTGCGAGCTCACTGTCGCGTCGGGCAGTGCCGCCTCGATGTCGGCCTGGACGGCTGCGATCGCGTCGGCCGACTCCGCCTGGACGTACACGGTCGAGACGACGTCTTCGACGCCGGCGAGCGCCTGTGCGACATCCAGCGGGATGTACACGTTCGCGGCGGTGTCGGCGTCGCTCGAAGCGGAGGCGACGATGCCGACGATCTCCATGTCGGTGCCGCCGACGTCGATCATGTCGCCGACCCCGAGGTCGCTGCTGCTCGCGTAGGTCGCGTCCAGCACCGCCACATTCTGTCCGGCGTCGTCCGAGTCGAGCCCGCGTCCCTCACTCAACGTGACCGCCGAAAGGGGTCCGACCGCGGTCTCGGCAGGGTCGATCCCGAGCACCGAGAAGGCGTCCACGTCGAAATCGCCGCCGCCGAAGCTGCGCTGCGGCTGACCCGTGTCGCTGCTGCCGTCTTCGGGCGCGGGTGCCGCCTCGGGCGCGGTGCCCGGTTCGGGCAGCTCCCCCGAGAAGGTCGTGTTGGTGAGGGCCAGCGCGCCGGATGCTGCTGCGACGCCGTCGATCGCCGAGATCGTCTCGAGTGTCGAGGAGTCCAGGGTGCCCCGCATCCGATCCGTCATGAGTCGGGACTGACTGAGACTCGTCGTGCCGTCGGCGGTCTGGCCGTCGGATTCGTCGAACTGGAACTGCGGGGCGCCGTCGGCGCCCGGCTCGGCCATCGCGCCCGACACGGTCAGGTCGGTGCCGACGCCGTAGACGGACTCGAGCGCCTGCGCCTGCGCATCCCGGACGCCCGCGGCGAGCGAGTTCACGACGATCACGAGCGCGATCGCGATCGCGAGCCCCGCCGCCACGATGATCGTCTGCTTCTTGCGGCCGACCAGTTCTCGGCGCAGATAGGTCCAGTACATGGGTCTCCTCCCGACGGCCCGGTTCTGCCGTTCGATCAGACGCTATGGACGCCGTCGATGCGGCGATCCAGAGAAACCTATGAACCGGTGATGAGCCCGCGGGCCGAATCTCACAGCCACCGCATAGCCGGCTCCATAGGAAGCACATAGGAAGGCGCGCACAATGGGTGCATGACCACCACCGCTTCCGCTCCCGCCCTTCGTCGCCTCGACGGTTCCGCTCTCCGGGTGCTCGTCGTCGACGACGAGCAGATGCTCACCGACCTCCTGTCGATGGCGCTGCGGATGGAGGGGTGGGATGTTCGCACCGCCGGCTCCGGATTCCAGGCGCTCCAGGCGGCGCGCGACTTCGACCCCGATGCGATGGTGCTCGACATCATGATGCCGGACCTGGACGGGATGGCCGTGCTGCAGCGGCTGCGGCAGTCGGGCAACGACGTGCCGGTCCTGTTCCTGACCGCGAAGGACGCCGTCAGCGATCGGGTCGCCGGCCTGACCGCGGGCGGCGACGACTATGTCACGAAGCCGTTCAGTCTCGAAGAGGTCGTCGCACGCCTGCGCGGTCTCATGCGGCGGGCGGGCACGGCGCAGTCCGCCGATGCCGAGCCGATCCTGCGGGTGGGCGATCTCAGCCTCAACGAGGACAGCCATGAGGTCGAGCGCTCCGGCGACCAGTTCGAGCTCACGGCAACGGAATTCGAGCTGCTGCGCTTCCTGATGCGCAACCAGCGCCGCGTCGTGTCGAAGGCGCAGATCCTCGACCGCGTGTGGAACTACGACTTCGGCGGACGCTCGAGCGTCGTCGAGCTCTACATCTCCTACCTCCGCAAGAAGATCGATCACGGCCGCGAGCCCCTCATCCACACCGTGCGCGGCGTCGGCTACATGATCAAGGCCCCCCAGTGACCCAAGCACCTCCTGCGGACTCGCTTCCGGACTCGGAGGCGACGGCGGATGCCGAGCAGCCGCCCCCGGCTGCGGCATCCGTTCCTCCCGTCCGCCGTCATCGTCGGCGCTGGAGCCTGCAGACCCGGCTCATGGCCACGGTCATCGGCATCGTCTCGCTCATCCTCGTGATCGTCGCGATCGCGACGAGCGCCGCCCTCGGCAGCGTGCTGGAGAAGAATCTCGACGCTCAGCTGGAGAACGCCGCGCAGCAGGCCGGACGCGCGCTGCAGATCCCGCAGTTCCCCGCGACCAGCCGGGACGCGTACGACGTGCTGAACGAGGGTCGCCAGGAGCCGGGGTTCCTCTTCATCGCGCAGCCGATCGACGGGGCGGTCTCGGGCGCGTACGTCGATCAGGACGGCGAGGTCGTGCGGATGACCGAGGCCCAGATCCAGGACGTGATCGACGCGATCGGCCAGGGCGGATTCACCACGGTCTCGCTCGGAGACGGCATCGGCGACTACCGGATCGTGCCCGTGCGCGGCGATCGCTTCTTCGCCATCGCGGGACTCCCGGTCACGGAGGTGCGATCGACGATCGGCGCCACCCTCACCACGATCGCCCTCGTGACGGCGGGCGGCCTGCTGCTGCTGGCCGCGGCCATCGCGCTCGTGATCCGTGCGGGCCTCAAGCCCCTGCGCGCGGTCGCGGACACCGCGACCCGAGTCGCCGCCCTCCCCCTCTCCCAGGGTGCCGTGTCGATCACCGAGCGTGTGCCGGACGACGAGACCGACGAGGACACCGAGATCGGGCGCGTCGGGCACGCGCTGAACACGCTGCTGGACCACGTCGGCGAGTCCCTCGACGCGCGCCAGCGCAACGAGGAGCGGATGCGGCGCTTCGTCGCCGACGCGAGTCACGAGCTCCGCACTCCGCTCGCGTCGATCCGAGGATTCTCCGAGCTCTCGCTGCGCGCCCTGCGACAGGCGCAGGGGCCCGGTGCCGCGCCCGCGCCTGAGAACGTCGAGACGACCGAATCGTCGCTGGAGCGCATCCAGGCCCAGTCGATCCGGATGACCGCACTCGTCGAGGATCTGCTGCTGCTGGCGCGGCTGGACGAGGGTCAGGAGCTGGTCTACGGCACTGTCGACCTGTCGCGCCTCGCGATCGAGGCGATCGCGGATGCGACCCCCGCCGGGCCCGACCACGGCTGGGAGCTCGACCTCGACGAAGAGCCGGTCGTCGTGACCGGCGACGCGTCGCGCCTTCACCAGGTCGTGGGCAACCTGCTCGCCAACGCGCGCACGCACACTCCGGCCGGGACGAATGTGACGCTCGCCGTCGCGCGTGAGGGCGCAGATGCCGTGCTCCGGGTCACCGACGACGGCCCGGGAATCGATCCTGCGATCGCCGACGAGCTGTTCGAGCGGTTCTCGCGCGCCGATCGCTCCCGGGCGCGCAAGACCGGCGGCACGGGCCTCGGCCTGTCGATCGCGCAGGCGATCGTCACCGCGCACGGCGGATCCATATCGGTGCGCAGCGCACCGGGATCCACCACGTTCGAGGTGCGGCTCCCGGTCACACCTGCGCCGCACGCGAGCTGACCGCGCCGGTCAGTATCCGCTGAACGCGTCGGTGGTGATCGACCGGGCGCGCTCCAGAGCGGGCGCGAGGTCGGCGATCAGTGCGGCCGGACCGGAGATGTACGCGTGCCTGGCCGCGATGTCGGGCACGACCTGCAGCAGCCCGTCGGAGTCCAGCCGCACACCTCGCGCCCAGAGCCAGTGGCGGGGCAGGTCCTGCGGCTGATCGCGGGTGAAGACGACGACCGAGATGCCGGACGCCTCGAGCTCGTCGCGGAACGCCAGCTCCGAGGCATCCGAGGCGACGTACACCAGGACGATGTCGCGCTCTTCGCCCGTCAGCCTCACGTGGCGCAGCTGCGACACGAACGGGGTGATCCCGATGCCGGCCGCGACCATCAGGACCGGACTGGTCGCCTTCTTCGGCAGCACGAAGTCACCCCAGACGCCGGTGACGGCGAGACCGTCACCCGCGCCGACCTTGGCGAGCGCCTTCTTGTACGAGCTCTGGGTCTTCGCCCCCGGAACCTCGCGGAACGCGACGGACAGCAGAGGCAGGTCCTCCGGCGCGGAGGCGATGCTGAACTCCCGCCGCGTGCCGCGGGCGTCGGGATGCCGATGCGGAACGTCCAGCTCGAGATACTGTCCCGGCGTGAAGAGCACGGGCCGGCGGGCGCGGAATGTGAGCTCCTGAACGGTCGGGGTCAGATCGGCGCGGGATTCCAGCGTGAGCTTGACGGCAGAGCGCACGGAGAACGCGAACGCGAATGCGACGAGGTTGCCGATCAGCAGCGCGCGCTCCTGGCCGAGGCTGATCGCGCCGAGATCGATCGGCCAGCCAGCCAGCACTCCGACCACGGCGGCGACCGTGAACTGCTGCCAGCGGCGCGGGGGCAGGGTCAGCGGCTCGGACAGCATGAAGGCGCCGAGGAAGAGGAAGGGTGAGGACCACAGGACCGTCGAGAGGATCGCCCCGCCGTCGACGGCCAGCCCGGCCGCCTGGTACTGCGCCGCCGTGCGGAAGACCGCCACCGCGACTGCCGTCACGATGAAGACGGCGATGACGCGCACCTTCTCGGTGCGGATGAGCACAGCGAGGCCCAGCACGATCACCGGCGCCGCCATCACCGGCGTGCCGACCCACCACGACGAGGCGCCGAGAGCGGGAACCGCGATGCTCACCAGGGTCAGCACGGTCGCGCCGACTGCGGCCGGGTTGAAGATGTGGCGCCCCCGCCAGGCGAGCACGTACTTCGAGAGCGATGCCACGGCCGCAGCGAGCGCGATCCCGGCCAATCCGGCCGGGTCCAGGGTGGGGCGCAGAACGAACAGCAGGATGCCGGCGGTGATCAGCGAGGATTCGATCCGCCATGGCAGGCGCACGATGGCCTGGGCAGCGGCATCCACCCCGACGCAGACGACCGCGAGCACGGCCGAGGTGACCAGGAGCTCCCAGGGCGTGGGCACGACCAGCTGGAAGAACGACACGACCAGCGCGATGAGCGCCAGCCCCGCGAGCGAGAGCAGCGCGAGGCGGTACATCGAGACGCGGCCGAGCACCGCGAAGACGCGGTTCCACAGGGAGGTGAAGGTTCCGATCACAGGAACAACTCTGCCTTACTCCCCGGCGACCACTCGACGCGGCCGTCGGTGGTCATCCGCACCCACTCGACGCCCCATTCGTGCGCGAGCTCCGGGCCGCCGTCGAAGAACAGGGCGGTCGCGACGGCGTCCGCCCGCATCGCGGTCGGGGCGATCGCCCACGTCGCGGCGATCGTGCGCACCGGCTCTCCGGTGCGGGCATCCAGCACATGGTGCAGGCCGTCTCCCCACGCGCGGCGGTTGGTCGCCGACGCGCAGAGCGCGGCATCCGTCACCTCCACCACGCCGATCGCACGACGCGCGTCGTACGGGTGCTCGAGGCCGACGCGCTGCGGAGTGCCGCAGACCGCGAGGTCTCCGCTCGCGTCGACCACGACATCGCCCTGGACACGTTCGAGAAGGGTCTCGAGCACGCGGTCGACGAGGCGGCCCTTGCCGAGCGCGCCGACGTCGATCACGCCGGGCTCGGTGAGCGCCAGGGTCCCGCCCTCCCACGACAGCCGCTCGCGCCAGTCGGCCGGCGCGGGGAGCGCGCCGCGATCCACGAAGCCGTAGGTCGAGTCGTATCCGCGGGCCTCGAGCGATGCACCGATCAGCGGGCTCACCGCGCCGGCGGTCGCGCGATCCAGGTCGACGAACGCGTCGAGCATGGCGGTCGCATCCGCCGGCGCCGGCACGGCTCCTGCGCCTGCGGCCAGGGCGGCGATGAGCGAATCCGTGCGGAACCGGGACCACTCCCGATCGAACGTCTCGATCACGTCCCCGACGGAGGATCTTGCGGTGGCACCGAGCGGCGAGTCGGTCTCGATGTGCCATACGGTGCCGATCGCATCGAACCGCCAGATGCGGTCCGCGCTCGATTCGGATGCCACCGCTGCGCCGACCGCGCTACGCGGCTTCCGACTTGATCGTGTCGATCGCCTGGTTGAAGCCCCCGCTGGTGAGCGATGACCCGGCGACACGGCTCACCGAGATCGTGTCGATGTTCTGCCCGACGACCACTTCGGCGATGCCGCCGATGAAGCGGCCCTGGTACTCGGCGGACTCGCTCTTCTGCGGGTCGCCGCTCACGTCGACCGCGGTGATGATGTCGTCCTGCAGCGTGACGGTCACGACGATGGTCTCGACGGACTCCGGGGTCGCATAAGAGCCCTCTGCGGTGTACGTCCCGTCGGCATACGCGCTGTCATCGGCGGGTGCGGCCGACTCGGATGCGGTCGCGTCGGGTGTGCTGCTCGCGGTGGGCGCGGGGGTGGTCGTGGTCGCGTCCGTCGTGGTGTCGGACTCCGGGGTTCCGGTGGTCGAGCAGCCGGCCAGCGCCAGCGCGCCGGCGATTCCGACGGCGGCGACTCCGATGCGGACGGGACGGGGTACTGCGGCGGTGCGGATCATGATGGTCCTCCTTCTGCGGTGCCTCGCGGCGGATCTCCTCTACGTTAACCACACGGTTCGAGCGTTGGATCGGTTCACGCTATGACGCCCCTATGAGTCCCGAGGAGGGCTCGCCGAGGCCCCGCGGCGGCGCGCCGGCGACCCGCCGTGCGCGCTGCCGGGGCCCGCTGGTGGTGTGCCTGCGGGCTAGGCCGCGCCGTCGAACATGCTCGTGACGGACCCGTCTTCGAAGACTTCGTGGATCGCACGCGCGAGCAGCGGGGCGATCGGCAGGATCGTGAGCGACGGGAAGCGCTTGTGCTCCGGAATCGGCACAGTGTCGGTGACTACGACTTCGTCGATCGCGTCGGACTGGAGGCGCTGCGCGGCGGGATCGCTGAAGATCGCGTGGGTGGCCGCGACGATCACCCGCTCGGCGCCGTTCTTCTTCAGCGCCTCGGCGGCCTTCACGATCGTGCCGCCCGTATCGATCATGTCGTCCACCAGCAGGCAGACCCGGCCGTCGACCTGACCGACGATCTCGTTGACCGTCACCTGGTTCGCGACGTTCGGGTCGCGGCGCTTGTGGATGATCGCGAGCGGTGCGCCCAGGCTGTCCGACCAGGTGTCGGCAACCCGCACGCGTCCGGTGTCGGGAGAGACCACGGTGAGCTTCGCGCGGTCGGCCGCCGAGAGCGTGCGTTCGAAGTACTCGAGCAGCACCGGCTTGGCGAACAGGTGGTCGACCGGGCCGTCGAAGAAGCCCTGGATCTGCGCGGCGTGCAGGTCGACGCTCATGACGCGATCCGCTCCGGCTGTCTTGAGCAGGTCCGCCACGAGTCGGGCGCTGATGGGCTCGCGGCCCCGGCTCTTCTTGTCCTGACGGGAGTAGGGGTAGTAGGGGGCGACGACGGTGATGCGCTTCGCGGATGCGCGCTTGGCGGCATCCAGCATGATGAGCGTCTCCATGAGCCACTCGTTGACCGGTGGCCCGAAGCTCTGGATCAGGAAGAAGTCGCACCCGCGGATCGACACTTCGAAGCGGGTGAGGATCTCGCCGGAGGCGAAGGTGCGGTACTCGGTCGGCACCAGCTCGGTGCCGATCGCCGCGGCGACATCCGCCGAAAGCGCGGGGTGCGAGCGGCCGCCTGCGACGACGAGCCGCTTCTTGGTCTTGGCTACCAGCCCCGGGGCGATGTCGTTCTCGCGGTCGAGATCAACCGTCTTCCTCTTGCGCGCCATCGTCCGCCTTCTGTGCGGACCGGGCGTCGGCCGCAGCCTGAGCCGCGGCGGTGCCCGGTCGGTTCGTCTCGACCCACCCCTCGACGTTGCGCTGAGGAGCCACGCTGAGCGCCAGGGCACCGGCGGGCACATCCTTGCGGATCACCGCTCCGGCCCCGGTCTTCGCGCCTGCACCGATCCTAACGGGCGCCACGAACACGTTGTGCGAGCCGGAGTGCACCTCGTCGCCGATCTCGGTGCGGTGCTTCGCGATGTCGTCGTAGTTGGCCGTGATCGCACCGGCGCCGAGGTTCACGCCCGTCCCGATCGTCGTGTCGCCGATGTACGACAGGTGCGGCACCTTGCTGCGCTCGCCGATCGTGGAGTTCTTCGTCTCGACGAACGTGCCGATCTTGCCGCGGTCGCCGAGGTACGTGCCGGGGCGCAGATAGGCGAAGGGGCCGACGGTCGCACCGGCTCCGATCACCGCGAGTGTGGCATCGGTGCGGGTGACTGTCGCGTTCTCGCCGACCTCGCAGTCCACGAGGCTCGTGTCGGGACCGATCGTGGCGCCCGCGGCGACCGTGCTCGCGCGCAGGATGTGCGTGTTCGGCAGCACGGTCACATCGGGGGCGAGGTTGGCGGTGACGTCGATCCATGTGGTGGCGGGGTCGAGGATCATCGCGCCTTCGAGCTGCCATCGTCGGACGGTGCGCGCGTTGAGGATGCGCGCGGCCTCCGACAGCTGCACCCGGTCGTTCACGCCCAGCGCGGCGGTCGCGTCGGATGCCTGCGACACACCCACGGTGAGCCGCGAGTCGCGCAGCAGCGCGACGACGTCGGTCAGGTACCGCTCACCCTGCGCGTTGGCCGTGCCGACGAGTGAGATGTGGGCGCGCAGCGGGCCGGACTGGAAGACGTAGACCCCGGCGTTGATCTCCCGGACAGATGCCTCGTCGTCGGTCGCGTCCTTCTGCTCGACGATGCGCTGCACGCCGCCGGCGCTGTCGCGGATGACCCTGCCGTAGCCGGTCGCGTCGTCGACGACCGCGCTCAGGACCGTCGCAGCCGCGCCGCTCTCGCGGTGCGTGCGGATCAGGCGCGCCAGGGTCTCGTCATCGAGGAGCGGAACGTCGCCGCTCAGCACGAGGATGTCGCCCGTGAAGTCGGGCACCTGGGCGATCGCCATCTCGACGGCGCGTCCGGTGCCGGGAACCTCGTCCTGATCGACGACCAGCACATCGGGGGCGACGCCGAGCACGGCGTCGGCGACGAGGTCGCGCTCGTGCCGCACGACGACCAGCACGCTCTGCGGATCCAGCGCACGGGCGGTGTCCAGCACGTGGCCGAGCAGCGGGCGACCGCCGATGCGGTGGAGCACCTTCGGGAGCGTCGAGCGCATCCGGGTGCCCTGACCCGCGGCGAGGATCACGACGGCCAGCTGGGGTTCGATGGTGTTCTCAGACATGCTCCGCCGCCAGGATTCGAACCTAGACCTCACAGCTCCAAAGGCTGTCGTGCTGCCATTACACCACGGCGGACCGCGACCCCCGCCCGACAGGGGCGGCCGCCCGACAAGTCTGCCAGACGGCCGCCGGAGCCTCTCCCGCGATAATGGGCACATGGCGCACGAGACTGACGAGGTCGATCGGATCGTCGAAGCCTGGATCGCGCAGCGACCGGACCTCGACTTCTCCCCCCTCGAAGTGCTCTCGCGCGTCGACCGGCTCTCCCGGCACCTCGACCGCGCGCGTCGCGACGCGTTCCGCCGCAGCGACCTCGAGCCGTGGGAGTGGGATGTCCTGTCGGCCCTCCGTCGCGCCGGCGAACCGTTCCAGCTGAGCCCGAAGGCGCTCCTGCAGCAGACCCTCGTCTCGAGCGGGACGATGACCAACCGCATCGACCGTCTCGTCGGCCGGCGCCTCGTGCGCCGCGAGGACGACCCGGACGACGGGCGCAGCATCCTGGTCACGCTCACCGGCGACGGCAAGACCCGGGTGGATGCCGCGATCACGCGTCTCGTGGACGCCGAGGCGCTCCTGCTCGGCACGCTGTCGCGCTCGGACCGGGAGCGGCTCGCAGGCCTGCTGCGGAAGCTCAGCCTCGGCTTCGACTCCTGACCCCCGGCCGGCTCGAAGCTCGGCGCGGGTAGAATTCCGTGTGCCCTCCGCCGACTCCCCGCCCGATCGTCCCGACGCGAATGCGAGCGGCATCGACCCCGCGGAGCTGGAGACCACGCTCCGCGTGCTCGCGCAGATGACCGCGGTCGACCCCGCCCATCCGGACTATGTGACGGTCCGTCAGGCGACCGCGCAGATGTTCAAGGCGGTCAAGAAGGAGCGGCGCCGCGAGATCCGCGAGGCGATCGCGGAAGCAGACCGCAGCGTCGTGGCGGCGACCGCGACGGGCGCGCCCGACCGGATCGACGACGAGACGCGCGGCATCCCGCTCGAGACGCGGGCGAGTTCGCCGACCGCGGGCACCCTGCTGAAGGCGCGGCCCTGCTACATCTGCAAGCAGCCGTATACGCAGGTCGACGCGTTCTACCACCAGCTCTGCCCGACGTGCGCGGCGATGAGTCACGCCAAGCGCGATGCCCGCACCGATCTCACCGGCAGGCGCGCACTGCTGACCGGCGGCCGCGCCAAGATCGGGATGTACATCGCGCTGCGACTGCTGCGGGACGGCGCGCACACGACGATCACCACCCGGTTCCCGCGCGACGCCGTGCGCCGGTTCACGAGCCTCCCCGACTCCGCCGAGTGGATCCACCGGCTGCGCGTGGTCGGCATCGACCTGCGCGACCCCGCCCAGGTGATCGGACTCGCCGAGTCCGTCGCCGCGCAGGGGCCGCTCGACATCCTGATCAACAACGCCACCCAGACGGTCCGCCGCTCCCCCGGCGCCTATCAGCCGCTCGTGGATGCCGAGCTCGCGCCGCTGCCCGACGGACCGCTTCCGGAGCTGGAGACCTTCGGGCACACGAACGACGCGCACCCGCTCGCGCTCGCGCAATCGGTGAGCGCGCATCCGATCCTCGCCGCGGCGGCCGCGCGGGCGGACGAGCTCACGGAGCAGGCGATGGCCGCCGGTTCCAGCTCGCTCGATCGCCTCGCCGCGGGGACTGCGATCGATGCCGGGGGCCTCGTGCCCGATCTGCACGACTCGAACTCGTGGACCCAGCACGTGCAGCAGGTCGAGCCGCTCGAGATGCTGGAGGTGCAGCTCGCCAACACGACCGCACCCTTCCTGCTGATCTCGAAGCTGCGTCCGTCGATGGCGGCCAGCACGGCGCGGCGGAAGTACGTCGTGAACGTGAGCGCCATGGAGGGGGTGTTCGGGCGCGGGTACAAGGGTCCGGGGCATCCGCACACGAACATGGCGAAGGCCGCGGTGAACATGCTGACCCGCACGAGTGCGCGCGAGATGTTCGAGACCGACGGCATCCTGATGACGAGCGTCGACACCGGGTGGATCACCGATGAGCGTCCGCACCCCACGAAGGTGCGGCTGGCCGAGGAGGGCTTCCACGCGCCCCTGGACCTGGTCGACGGCGCTGCGCGGGTGTACGACCCGATCGTGCGCGGCGAAGCCGGCGAGGATGTGTTCGGGGTCTTCCTGAAGGACTACTCGGTCGGCAACTGGTGACGCCTCAGGAGCTGCTGCGCGGCATCCCGCTGGGCACGCGGATCGTCGCGCGTCACCTGCTCGATGACGGCCGCGCGACGGACGCCCTCGGCTGGTTGCGGTCACGGGACGCCGACCACATCGTGGTCGAGACGCGGAGGGGTCTGGAGACCGTCGCGCTGGCCGCCGTGATCGCCGCGAAGGAAGTGCCGCCGCCGCCCGCCCCGCGGCCGCGATGATCAGCTCGATGACCCGGACCGCAGTGCCCCGGCGTCATCCCCTGTGCCCGGGGGCGAGCGGCGATACTCTGGGCGCGTGATCATCGCGCTGTTCCGCCGTCGACTCCGCGAAGGGGTCACGTTCGAGGAGTTCATCGACGCCTGGCAGGCGGACGAAGGCTTCGGCGTGCCCGCTCGGGTGTTCGACGCCGTCTCGGTCGATGATCCGCGAGAGGTGCTCTCGGTCGGCTTCGTCGGCATCGACGCCGCCGACCTGACGACTGACGCAGAACGGGTCGACGCGCAGGAGGCGGTCCGGCACACCCGCATCGACGAGGTCGTCGAATCGACCGTGCTCCACGCCTTCTACGATCTGCGCGCCGAGCACGACTTCTCCGCAGAGCCCCGCGCAGTGGGCCTCGCCTCGGCGGAGAGCCTCCTGGCTGCTCTCCGTCCACGCGCTTAGCCCGGGCGCCGAACCCATTCTTTCCCCGCGAACCCATGCGCTCCCGAGCGCCGCAGCGCATGGGTTCGCGGGGACGGTGTGGGTTCGGCACGTGAGCGCCCGGCCTAGGCTGGAGGGATGGCCCATCTCCTCGGCGGAGAGCATCTGCACGTCGAATTCCCCGCGAAGGTCGTCCTCGACGACGTGACGGTCGGGGTCGACGGCGGCGATCGCATCGGCATCGTCGGGCGCAACGGCGACGGCAAGTCCACGCTCATGAAGGTCCTCACCGGCCGCATGGAGCCGGACGCCGGTCGCGTCACGCTGCGCGGCGGTGTGCGGGTCGGGATGCTGGCGCAGGACGACGATCTGCCCGATGACGAGACAGTGCGCCACGCGATCGTCGGCGACCGGCCCGAGCACGAATGGCTCGGCGACGCGCGCGTGCGGGATGTGCTGGACGGACTGCTTCGCGACGTGCCGCTCGACACCGTCGTCTCCGGACTCTCGGGCGGCCAGCGCAGGCGCGTCGGGCTGGCGCGCCTGCTCGTCGGCGAATGGGACGTCGTCGCGCTGGACGAGCCCACCAACCACCTGGACGTCGAGGGCGTCGCGTGGCTCGCGGCCCATCTCGCCGACCGCTGGCCACGCAACTCCGGCGGCCTGCTGCTCGTCACCCACGACCGCTGGTTCCTCGACGCCGTGTGCACGCGGATGTGGGAGGTGCACGACGGCACGGTCGACCCGTTCGAAGGCGGCTATGCGGCCTACGTGCTGCAGCGCGTCGAGCGACAGCGCCAGTCGAACCTCGCCGAGACGAAGCGGCGCAACATCCTGCGCAAGGAGCTGGCGTGGCTGCGGCGCGGTGCGCCGGCGCGCACGTCGAAGCCGAAGTTCCGCATCGAGGCGGCGACCCAGCTCATCGAGGACGAGCCGCCGCCGCGCGACAACGTCGAGCTCGCGAAGCTCGCCACCGCGCGGCTCGGCAAGGACGTCGTCGATCTGCTCGATGCCGGTGTCGACTACGGCGGTGGTCCCGTCCTGAAGGACGTCGAATGGCGCATCGCGCCGGGCGAGCGCACCGGCATCCTGGGTCCGAACGGCGTCGGGAAATCGACGCTCCTCGGCCTGGTGTCGGGCACGGTCGAGGCGACCTCGGGGCGCGTGAAGCGCGGCAAGACCGTGCAGGTGGCCGTCCTCAGCCAGCGCCTCACCGAGCTGGACCAGTACGCCGACGAGCGCGTGCGCGATGTGCTCGCGCTGCAGAAGACCTCGTACGTCTCGGGCGGCAAGGAGCTCACTCCCACCCAGCTGCTCGAGCGCCTCGGGTTCCGCTCATCGGAGCTCTCGACTCCGGTTCGCGACCTCTCCGGCGGCCAGAAGCGGCGTCTGCAGCTGCTGCTCGTGCTCCTGGGCGAACCCAACGTGCTGATCCTCGACGAGCCCTCCAACGACCTCGACACCGACATGCTCGCCGCTCTGGAGGATCTGCTGGACTCGTGGCCCGGGACCCTGCTCGTGGTCTCGCACGACCGCTACCTCATCGAGCGCGTGACCGATCAGCAGTACGCGATCGAGAACGGCGGTCTGCGGCACCTGCCCGGCGGTGTGGACGAGTACCTCCGGCGACGCGCCGCGATCCGGGACGCACCGGCCGCGGCATCCGCTGCTCCTCCGCCGGCGGCTGCGGGACTGACCGGGGCGGACCGGCGGACCGTCGAGAAGGAATTCAACGCGATCGACCGGCAGCTCGCGAAGATCGCGACGCGCATCACGGCGGCCCACGACGACCTCGCCACCCACGATCAGTCCGACTACGTCGGCATCGGCAGGCTGAACGCCGAGCTGCAGAGCCTCGAAGCCGAGCTCGCCGCACTGGAGGAGCGGTGGCTCGAGGTCGGCGAGGCGCTCGGCCACTGACTGTCGCCGGTCGCGAGGCCGGGTTCAGGCCGGCAGACCCGCGGCACGGAAGGCGCGGTAGTAGATCTCGCGGATGACGCGCTGCTTGCGGGCGTTGTACTGCATCACGTGCTCGCCGGCCCGGGTGGCCGCATCCGCCGCCTCGAGCTTCGCATCGCGGTAGAGGTCGCGATCCTGCGGATTCGCACGCAGCCAGTCGCGGAAGATCGCGTGACGCGCGACCTCGGCGCTGTCGGGCGAGAAGACGTGCAGGTTGCAGCGAGGGTCGGCGAGGACGAGGCAGCGGTGCTCGTACCACCACGGCTCGCGCACGCGGAGGACGAATCCGGCTTCCTCGAGCGGCCCGACGTACGCGCTCTCGTCGGACGAGTCCGCGACGATCAGGTCGATGTCGATCACCGGCTTCGCCGGCAGATCCGGCACGGAGGTCGAGCCGACATGGCTCACGCTCAGCGCGCGGTCGCCCAGGGCATGCCGGATGCTGCGCTCGAGCTCCGCGAACTCGGTCGGCCAGCGCGGATCGGCCTCGACGATCGCGATCTGCGCCGACGGCTCGACTGCGCCGACCCACGGACTCTCGCCCGGCGGCGGTGGCGCATCGTCGAAGCGGACGATGTCCTCGGCGCGCAGCATCCCTCGATGGTACGTCCGCCCGCACAGACCGCGAGACTGCGACGGGTGCTCGGGACTGCGGGATGAACCCGCAGTCCCGACGCGCCGTTGCAGTCTCGCGGTCAGAGAACTCCTAGATCAAGCCGTTCTCGGTGAGCCAGGCCTTGGCGATGTCAGGCGTCGACTCCTGGTCGACCGTGCTCTGCACGTTGAGCGCGACCAGGCCCTCGGGCGTGAGCGCAGCGCTGATCGCGTTGATGATCTCGGCCGCGCCGTCCGGGAGCTCGCCGCTGACGACGGGCACGACGTTCGAGGCGAGGAACAGACCCTCGGGGTCTTCCAGGACGACCAGGTCGTCGGTCTGGATGCGGGGGTCGGCGGTGTACACGTTCGCGACCTGGACGGTGTTCGCCAGCAGGGCCTCGACCGTGGTGTCGGCAGTCGGCGAGAACGCGACGGTCACGCCGTACGTCTCGAGCAGGCCGGCGGGTCCGTACGGACGCTCGGCGAGCTCGGGCGCACCGCCCAGGGTGAGCGGGGTGCTGACGTTCGCAAGGTCGCCGATCGTGACGAGCGAGTTCTCATCGGCGAACGCCTTCGTCACGGTATAGGAGTCCTGGTCGGTCGCGCTGGACTGGTCGAGCACGCTGAGACCGTCGGGCAGCGCGTCGGGCAGCGCCGCGTAGACGTCGTCGGAGGTCCGTGCCGTCGTCTCCGGGTCGAAGAACTGCAGGAGGTTGCCCGAGTACTCGGGGAACAGGGTGATCTCACCGGCCTCGAGCGCAGGGATGTACGCGTCGCGCTGACCCGAGTTGAAGGCGTCACGAGACACCTCGAACCCGCCGTTCTCCAGTGCCTGGGCGTAGATCTCGGCGATGATCTCGTTCGAGTAGTAGGCCTGCGAGCCGATCACGATCGTCTCGCCCGCCGCCGGGGCGTCCGTCTCGGGGGCGAGGGGGTCGCTGGAGGCGCACCCGGCCGCGACGAGCGCGACACCGGTGAGGACGGCCGCGGCCAGCGCGAGCCGGGACTTCTTTGCTGTGAACATTGTTCTTCCTCTGGGTTGGGATGGAGCGGTGGTCAGGAGACAGCAGCGGACGCCGTGCGAGCGGACGCCGATCTCTTCGGAGCGGATCGATGTTCGGATTGCGAGGCGCGCACGCCCGCCGGGATGGATGCGCGCTGCAGGAGGGCGAAGATGCCGTCCAGCACGAGGGCCAGGGCGGCCACGAGCAGTGCGCCGCCCAGGACGATGTCGAAGCGACGCAGCGGGATGCCGGCCAGGATGTACTGTCCGAGCCCGCCGAGGTTGATGAAGGCGGCGATCGTGACGGTCGCCACGACCTGGAGCGTCGCCGAGCGCAGGCCTGCGATCAGGAGCGAGAGCCCGAGCGGCACCTCGACGCGCCACAGGACCTGCCACTGCGTCATGCCCATCGAGCGGGCCGCGTCGATCACCTTGCGGTCGATCGCCTCGAACCCGGTGTACGCGCCCGCGAGGATCGACGGAATCGCCAGGAGCACGAACGTGATGATGGCGGCCTCGGTCGTGCGCAGCACGCCGAGGAGCAGGAAGAGGAGGATCAGGAGCCCGAACGACGGGATCGCGCGCGCGGCTCCTGAGATCGCGACCGCGATGTCGCGGCCTTTGCCCGTGTGCCCGATCGCCCAGCCGAGCGGGACGGCGATCAGGGCGGCAATCAGCACGGATACGAACGTGAAGAAGAGGTGCTGACCGAGCGCGACGGGGATGGGAGCGAGGCCGGCCCCGGGGTTTCCGGAGAAGATCCATGCGATGGCTTCGGCGATGAGGTTCATGCGACGCTCACCTCCAACGGCAGGGCGCCGCGCCGGACCCGGCGCCGCTGCGCCCGCGACCACGGCATCAGCACCCGTCCCGCGGCGATCAGCAGCCCGTCGAGCACCAGGGCGATGACCACGACCGCGACGATTCCGGCGAGCACCTCCGGGATGATACGCCGCTGCGAGCCGTTCGTGAACAGGTAGCCGAGGTTCGTCACGCCGATCAGGGCGCCCACGGTGGCGAGCGCGATCGTGCTGACCGCGGTGACGCGAAGGCCGGCCAGGATGACCGGCCCGGCGAGCGGCAGATCCACGGCCCAGAAGCGCCGGCCGGCGCCGTAGCCCATCGCCGTGGCCGAGAGCCGCACGGATGCGTCGACGGAGTCGAGCCCGTCGGTGACCGATCGAACCATGAGCGCGATCGCGTAGATCGTGAGCGCCAGGATCAGGTTCACCTCGTTGAACGGCGGAAGCCCGACGATCACGGGGATGATCATGAGCAGCGCGAGCGAGGGGATCGTATACAGCAGGCCGGTCACCGTCAGGATGCCGCCCCGGGCGACCCGGTACCTCCAGGCCAGCCAGCCCAGCGGCAGCGAGAGCGCGAAGCCGAGGATGATCGCGACGACCGACTGGCGCAGGTGCACCAGGGTCAGCTCCCAGATCAGGTCGAGGTTGTTCGCGACCCAGTTCACGTTTCCGTCTCCTGCAGCGCCGCCTCCGGCAGCGCGCTCTCCACGATCGACCCCTGTGTGCGGCCTTCGCTGTCGACGACGACGGTGCCGCGGTCTGTGTGCTTGAGCGAGAGCGCGCGCTTGCCGCGATCGGATCCGATGAAGCTCGCGACGAAATCGTCGGCGGGGTTCTCGATGATCTCGCTCGGCGAACCGACCTGCGCGATCTTGGCGCCCTTCTGCAGGATCACCACCTGATCGCCGAGCAGGAAGGCCTCGTCGATGTCGTGCGTGACGAACACGACAGTCTTGCCGAGTTCGCGCTGCAGCCGGATGAGCTCCTGCTGAAGATCGGCGCGCACGATCGGGTCGACGGCGCCGAAGGGCTCGTCCATCAGGAGGATGTTCGGGTCGGCCGCGAGGCCGCGGGCGACTCCGACGCGCTGCTGCTGGCCGCCGGAGAGCTGGCTCGGGTACCGCTTGGCGAGGGACCGGTCGAGCCCCACCGTGTCGAGCAGCTCGAGCGCCTGCTCGCGCGCGCGCTTCTTCGGCACGCCGCTGAGGACCGGCACCGTCGCGACATTGTCGATCACGGTGAAATGCGGCATCAGCCCGGAGTTCTGCATCACGTAGCCGATGCTGCGACGGAGGGCGACGGGGTCCCGCGTGAGGATGCTCTCGCCGTCGATCTCTATGTCGCCGCCGGTCGGATCGACCATGCGGTTGATCATCCGCAGCAGCGTCGTCTTGCCGCAGCCCGACGATCCGACGAAGACCGTGGTCTTTCGCGACGGGATGATCAGGCTGAAGTCCTCGACGGCGCGCGTGCCGTCGGGGAATTCCTTGCTCGTCGAACGGAACTCGATCATCGGCGCCGTTCCTCTCCCGGAGGCGCGTCGGCACCTCGTCGCATCAGCCGGTCATCCGACTGCTTTTCGAGCGTAGCGAACCCCTCGGACGCCGGACCCGAAATGGCGGATCGTTGCAATCCGGCGACTCAAAGGCTAGATTCACCCGGTCTCGGCGACCTGCCAACGGCTACAGCACCCGCGCGCCGTGGACCGGTCCGTGCACGTGGAGGGCCTCGTAGCCCGCTGCCGAGAGGACGACCTGCAGCTCGAGGGCGGACTCGGGATCCGCCGCGAGGAACGCGAGTGTCGGACCGGAGCCCGAGACCAGACCGGCCAGGGCGCCCGCCTCCTCGCCGAGCTCGAGCGCCTCCCGCAATTCGGGCCGGAGCGACAGCGCTGCCGCCTGCAGATCGTTGCGTACACTCTCCGCCAGCGCGATCGGATCCCCCGCGCGCAGCGCGTGCAGCACGCCCGGGTCCACGGCCGGCGTGCGTACGGAAGAGAGGATGTCGGGCCGGGTCCGCAGCGCGTCAAGGTGCGCGTACACCTCGGGCGTGGACAGCCCCGCACCGGAGGGCACGATCACCCAGTCGAACCGCCCCTTCGCCAGCGCGGGGCTCAGCTGGTCGCCTCGGCCGGTCCCGATGGCCGTGCCTCCCATGAGGGAGAACGGCACGTCCGCTCCCAGACGCGCGGCGAGCTGCTGCAGCTGAGCCGCGCCCAGGTCGGCCCCCCAGAGCGCGTCGCACGCGACCAGCGCGGCCGCGGCATCCGCCGATCCCCCGCCCATTCCCCCGGCGACCGGCACGTGCTTGACGATCTCCAGGTGGACGCCGCCGGTGTGCCCGGCCTTCTGCGCGACGAGCCGGGCCGCCCGCAATGCCAGGTTGCGGTCGTCTTCGGGCACGCCCGACACGTCGACGGTTCCCGAGACCGACACCGAGTAGTCGGCGGCAGGCTCGGCCCACACGTCTTCGTAGAGCGAGACCGCCTGATACGCGGATGCCACCTCGTGGTATCCGTCGTCCTGGACGTCGCCGACCTCGAAGAAGAGGTTCAGCTTCCCGGGCGCCCTGACGTGGACGCGGTCGGCGACGTAAGCGCGACTCACAGCTGGGCCGACTCCGCCCACAGGTCGACGTCGAGACGGCCGGACAGCGCGTCGATCTCCTCGAGCTCCTCTGTGTCGAACGCGGGTCCCGCGACGGCCGCGACGTTCTCGTCCAGCTGTTCGGGGCGGGACGCGCCGATCAGCGCGGACGTGACCACCGGGTCGCGAAGCACCCATTGGATCGCCATCTGAGCGAGCGTCTGCCCGCGCTGCTTGGCGATCACATCGAGGCTGCGCAGCGCCGAGAGCCCGGCATCCGAGAGCTGCCTGTCCGGGATCGACGAGCGCTTCTGCGCCCTGTCGGCCGGACCCTCGCCGAGGTACTTGTCGGTGAGCAGTCCCTGCGCGAGCGGCGTGAACGCGATCGCGCCCATGCCCTCCTGCTTGAGCACGCCGGTCAGGCCGTCCTCGACCCACCGATTGAGGATCGAGTAGGCGGGCTGGTGGATCACCAGCGGCGTGCCGAGGCTGCGCGCGACCGCGGCGGCGATCGCCGTTCGTTCGGCGCTGTACGAGGAGATGCCGACGTACAGCGCCTTGCCCTGCCGGACGAGCGTGTCGAGGGCTCCGATCGTCTCCTCGATCGGCGTGATCGGATCGACCCGGTGCGAGTAGAAGATGTCGACGTACTCGACGCTCATGCGCTTCAGGGACTGCTCCGCGCTCGCGAGGATGTACTTCCGCGAGCCGAGGTCGCCGTACGGTCCGGGCCACATGTCGTAGCCGGCCTTGGACGAGATGATCAGCTCGTCCCGGTACGGGGCGAAGTCCTCGCGCATCATCCGCCCGAAGTTCGTCTCGGCCGTCCCGTACGGGGGGCCGTAGTTGTTCGCGAGGTCGAAGTGGGTGATGCCGATGTCGAACGCGTGGCGCAGCACCGCGCGCTGGTTGTCGAACGGGATGTTGTCTCCGAAGTTCCACCACAGGCCGAGCGAGATCGGCGGCAGGTAGAGGCCGGACGCCCCGACCTGGCGATACTCGGTCCCGGAGTACCGATCGGCGGCGGCCGCATAGGGCCGGTGGAGCTCGTTGACGTCAGGGCGGAATCGGGGTGCGTCGGTCACGCCCCGAGCCTAGCCCGGGCCGTGCGCGCAGGGCACGGGTCACGAAGACGTGGGCAGCACGTCCGCTGGCGGTTGTCAAGGGCGCGATCGCGAAATGTGACCGAAACGCACGGCGCCTAGTCTTGCCCTCTGTCCATTTGGAGGTCCTATGGCGACGCTGTCCGCTCTGCCCGCCCACCCCCGCAGCTGGGCCGCGCTTCTCGAGCGCGACGACATCGTCCTCGATCGCGGCGTTCTGCGGCTGCGCCACGAGCGCACCACGCCCGACGACGCGCGCACGGAGGACCTGCTGCTGACGGCGCGTGTCCTCGAGCATGCCGGAGTTCCGGTGCTGCTGGTCCGGCATGATCTGCGCATCCCGGTCCTCGTCGTGGACGTGGCGGATGCCGCGGCCGCGGCATCCGCGCTGAGCGAACTGCCCGAACCGCTCTACGTGAAGCGGAAGGCGCATGCGGCCATCCTCGCCGCCGAGCTGGAGACGCCGGTGGCCGCACCCGCCTCGATCCGGGTGTACCGACCTCGGATCTCGGAGCACGGCGAGCTCCGGTACGACCACGAGATCGGCATCCGACTGGAATTCTGGCGCTTCGGCGAGGAGCTCGTCGAAGCGCCGCACGACAACGCGGTGACCCGTCGGCTCACACCGGTCTCGGATCTCGAGTTCACCGAGGTCGAGCGGTACGGGCGCCGCTGGCGGACGATCCGCGGAATGTTCGACGTGCACCCCGCGGAGTTCACCGAAGACGTCGACATGGTCTTCTCGTGGGTGGACGGCTCGTCCACCGACTTCCAGCGCCAGCGCGCCGCGCAGCTGGCCGAGTACGTCGTCGGCGAGGGAGATGACGGTCCCGCACGATACCGGCACGTCGACGAACTGCGCTACGCACTTCGCAGCGTGCACATGTACGCACCCTGGGTCCGCCGCATCTTCATCGCGACCGACTCGCCCGCCCCCGCGTGGCTGCTCGAGCATCCGAAGGTGACGATCGTGCGCAGCGAGGAGTTCTTCGCCGACACGTCGGTCCTGCCGATCCACAACTCGCACGCCGTCGAGTCGCAGCTGCATCGCATCGACGGGCTCGCGGAGCACTTCCTCTACTCGAACGACGACATGTTCTTCGGGCGACCCGTCGAACCGGAGCTGTTCTTCTCCCCCGCCGGGCTGACGCGGTTCGTGGAGTGCGGCATCCGGATCGGCGCGGGCGGCTCGGCTGTGCACCGCAGCGGACACGACAATGCGCTCCGGGTGAACCGGGCGCTGCTGCGTGAGCGCTTCGGCCGCACGATCACGCGCGACCTCGAGCACTGCGCCACGCCCCTGCGCCGGAGCGTCGTCGACGAGCTCGAGCGGGCATTCCCCGAGGACTTCGCGCGCACCGCGGCCTCCCGCTTCCGCTCAGCCACCGACATCTCGGTGACCAACAGCCTGTACCACTACTACGCGCAGTTCACCGGGCGGGCGATCGCCACGACGCGGCCTCGGGTGCGCTACGTGCAGACCACGCTCGCGGCATCCCTCGCCGGGATGGAGCGCCTGGCCCGCCGACGCGACGTCGACATGTTCTGCCTCAACGACGGCGGCTCGGGCGAGATGCCCGAGGACCTGCGGGTGCGCACCGTCACCGGCATCCTGGAGCGGATGTTCCCGATCCGAGCGCCGTGGGAGCGCGAAGAGGTCAGCGCAGAACGGGGATCGGCTCCGTCGGCGGAGCGATCCGTCGCGACGCGCTGAGAGCCTGCACACCGGCGGCCGCCAGCCTACGCTGGGCTTCGGCCGCGTCGATGTGCTCGAGGGCGTTCGGCGCCTCGACCGGGACGACCGAGTGCACGATCGTGTCGTCGTAGACGTGCACCAAGTTGAAGGCCTGTGCGCCGTCCTGCGGGCGGGTCCCTCCTACCGGCACCGTCAGATCCTGCGCGTAGCAGGTGGATGACGCGACCGATACCGGGATGCCCGCGAAGGTCGCGAACGTCGAGTAGTGGAGATGGCCGGCGATGATCGCGCGGACGTCGGTGCCGCGGAGCACGCGGGCCAGGCGCGACTGGTCCCGCAGTTCGACGCTCCCCGCCAGCGGCAGAACGCTCGGCACCGGCGGATGGTGCATCGCGAGGATCGTGCCCAGAGGCGCAGGAGTCGCGAGCACCCCGGCGAGCCATTCGAGCTGGGCATCGCGCAGCTCGCCGTGGTGGAATCCGGGCACGCTGGTGTCGAGGGTGACCAGCCGCAGCCCGTCGAGCTCGTCGACGCGGTCGACCGGCTGCGGCTCCGAGGCAGACGGCTCGTCCAGGAGACGAAGCCGGAACTGCGCGCGATCGTCGTGATTTCCCATCACCCAGAACACCCGTGTGCCCAGCCGGTGCGCGAACGGCTCGACCAGGGCGCGCAACTCGGAATAGGCATCGCCCTCGCCCAGGTCGACGAGGTCCCCCGTGAAGATCACTCCGTCCGGCGCGATGCCCGAGGCTTCGATCGCCGTCAGCGCACGGACCAGGCGGTCACGCGCGTCGACGAGGTCGAACAGTCGCGAACCGGCTGCTCGCAGATGTGTGTCGCTGAGATGGAGCAGCACCCGTTCGGGCGCCGGATACTCCGCCGTGCGCATGGGACCCTCCCCAGTCGGCGGGCCGCGGTCGAGGAACGGTCGCCGTCGCCGCCATGGTGGCGGGTCGGGGGAAATGTTACAGGCATGTTTCGTGAACGCCGGGATGACAGGACCCGAACAGTCGACGACGCAGAGCTAGGAGGCTTGCGCGATGCGCAGGAAGTCCTCCACGCCGAGCTCTTCTCCGCGCGCCGTGGGGGCCACGCCCGCGCGCTCGAGGATCGCGGATGCCGAAGCGGCGGACCCGCCGAGCACACCCGAGACCGCCTGCCGGAGCATCTTCCGTCGCTGCTGGAAGGCGGCATCGACGATCTGGAAGGTCCGCACGCGCTCCGCCTCGGTGCCGCGCAGCTCGTCGTCGCGAGTGAAGGCGACCAGCACGCTGTCCACGTTGGGCACGGGCCAGAACACCTGCCGCGACACTTTGCCGGCGAGCCGCCACGGGCCGTACCAGGCTGCTTTCACACTCGGCGCACCGTAGGTCTTGGACCCGGGAGGCGCCGCGAGGCGTTCGCCGACCTCGGCCTGGACCATCACGACGCCGCGCCGGATGGACGGGAAGCTCTCCAGGAAGTGCAGCAGCACGGGGACCGACACGTTGTAGGGCAGGTTCGCGACGAGCACCTCCGGATCGCCGGGCAGCTCGGTCAGCCGCAGCGCGTCGGCATCGACGACCTCCAAGGCGCCGTCCGGGACACCGTGTGCGGCGGCCGTCTCGGGCAGGCGAGCGGCCAGCCGGTGGTCGATCTCCACCGCGGTGACCGTCGCGCCGGCCTCGAGGATCGCGAGCGTCAGCGACCCGAGACCCGGGCCGACCTCGACCACGTGCTCACCCGGCGCGACCTGTGCGACATGCACGATCCGCCGCACGGAGTTCGCATCGACGACGAAGTTCTGGCCGAGCTTCTTGGTCGGGGTGACCTCCAGCTCGGCGGCCAGCGCGCGGATCTCGGCCGCGCCGAGAAGTGTCACGGGCATGTGTTCACTGTAGCCGCGCGTCCCGCCACCGCCGTCGCCCGCGCGCCGCGCCCTCCCTTGACAGGGCCGCGCCGATCACGACAGGGTGAGGCCAGGCGGGCAACGCTGCTCGTTGTGCACGAACGAGGAGGATCCGCCCATGAGTTCAGCCCAGGCATCCGACCCCCACGACGTCTCGGTGCCGATCGCCCGCGTGGTGCTGGTCGCCGCGACCGCGGCCCTCGGCGGCTTCCTCTTCGGCTTCGACACGGCCGTGATCAACGGCGCGGTGAGCGCGATCGGAGAGCAGTTCAGCACCGGTCCGTTCCTGCTGGGCTTCGCGGTCGCATCGGCGCTGATCGGCTGCGCGATCGGCGCGTGGTACGCCGGGCGCATCGCCGATCGCTACGGACGCATCCGGGTCATGCTCATCGCGGCCGCGCTGTTCGTGGCCAGCGCGATCGGCTGCGGGCTCGCGTTCACCGTGTGGGACTTCTCGTTCTGGCGCATCGTCGGCGGTCTGGGCGTCGGCGCGGCATCCGTCATCGCTCCGGCGTACATCGCGGAGGTCTCTCCGCCGGCGTACCGCGGTCGCCTCGGCTCGCTGCAGCAGCTGGCGATCGTCTCCGGCATCTTCGTCGCCCTGCTCAGCGATGCCGCGATCGTCGCGGCCGCCGGAACCGCGACCGCTCCCTGGCTGCTCGGACTCGAGGCGTGGCGCTGGATGTTCCTGGTGGAGGTCATCCCGGCGGTGATCTACGGCGTGCTCGCGCTGACGATCCCCGAGTCGCCGCGGTATCTGATCGCACGCGGTGAGATGAGCAAGGCGAAGGAAGTCCTCACGCGCTACGTCGGCGGCGACGTCGAGAAGGTCTCGACCGACATCCTCAAGACGGTCGAGGGCAAGTCCGATCGCCCGCGCTTCGCGATTCTCAGACGCGGCAGGTTCAACCTCCTGCCGATCGTGTGGATCGGCATCGGCCTCTCGGTGCTGCAGCAGTTCACCGGCATCAACGTGATCTTCTACTACTCCACGACGCTGTGGCAGGCGGTCGGCTTCGACGAGCAGGACTCCCTGACGATCACGGTGATCACCTCGGTGACCAACATCGTGACCACGATCATCGCGATCATGCTGATCGACAAGGTCGGCCGCAAACCGCTGCTCCTGGTCGGCGCGATGGGCCAGTTCGCCTGCCTTGCGGTGCTCACGTTCATCTTCGCCTCAGCGCCGATCGTCAACGGGCAGCCCGTCCTGGACGGCGCCGCGGGCACGACGGCCCTGATCGCCGCGAACCTGTACGTCGTGTTCTTCGGCGCGTCATGGGGACCGGTCGTCTGGGTGCTGCTGGGCGAGATGTTCAGCAACAAGATCCGCGCCGTCGCCCTCTCGGTCGCCGCCGCCGCGCAGTGGACGGCCAACTTCGTGATCTCGACGACCTTCCCGGCGCTCGCTGCCGTCGGGCTCGGCCTCGCCTACGGCGTGTACACGGTCTTCGCGTTCGTCGCGATCTTCTTCGTGATCAAGTACGTGAAGGAGACGAAGGGCCGAACGCTCGAGTCCATGAGCGAGGAGCCGACACCGGTCGTGTAGCGGCGGAGGTCAGTCTTCGAACGGTCCGTACACCGCGAGCGTGTTCTCGGCCAGTTGCGCGCACAGCTCGTCGAGGTCGGCGCCGAGCTCGGCCGCCATGAAGCGCACCGTCAGCGGGACGAGGTACGGAGCGTTCGGGCGGCCACGGTGCGGGATCGGCGTGAGGAACGGCGCGTCCGTCTCCACCAGGATCCGATCCCGCGGCGTGACCGCGAGCGCATCGCGCAGGTTCTGCGCGTTCTTGAACGTCAGGTTGCCCGCGAACGAGAGGTAGTACCCGGCCTCGGCCGCGACGCGCGCCATCGCGTCGTCGCCCGAGAAGCAGTGGAAGACCGTGCGCTCGGGAGCGCCGACCCGTCGCAGCGTCTCCAGGACCGCTTCGTGCGCGTCGCGGTCGTGGATCTGCATCGCGATCCCGTGCTTCTGCGCGAGGGCGATGTGCGCCTCGAAGCTGTGGAACTGGGCCGGGATGCCGTCCTCTTCGGTGCGGAAGAAGTCCAGGCCGGTCTCGCCGATCGCCCGCACCCGCGGCTGCGCCGCGAGTTCGTCGATCACCGCGATCGCGGCATCCAGCTCTCCGGCCGCCTGATAGGCGGGGGCCTCGTTCGGGTGGATCGCGACCGCCGCCAGCACGCGCGGGTGAGATGCCGCCGCCCACGCCGACCAGCGGCTCGAGTCGATGTCGCCCCCGGCCTGCACCACGCCGATCACGCCCGCGGCCGCGGCGCGCTCGAGCTGCTCGTCCAGCGTCAGCGGCTCGTCGCCGTCCGCGATCTCGAGATGCGCATGGTTGTCGTAGACCGGCACGGGCAGCGGCTCGGGGGCGACGGGCCACCGCACATCGCGCGTGCCGTCGTTGTGCCGCTCCCGGACGTACTGGCTGGGGTCGGTCACGGCGTTTCGTCTCGCTTCGCTCGCTCAACGACCGGGGTCACCGGGTCGGTCACGCGCTCTGCTCGACGCGGGGGAACAGCGGCGCCAGCGCGTTCACCGCGGCGCCCGCAGGCAGGATTCCCCAGCGGCCGGCCTCGCGGATCGGCTGGTCGGCCAGGTGCCCCAGCGTGTCGCCGGCGCCGAGCGCGATCCACAGCTTCTCGGTCGCGATCGGCATCACGGGGGAAAGCAGCACGGCGAGCGCCCGGAGCCCCTCCGCCGCCGTGTAGAGCACGGTGCCGAGGCGCTCCCGCCGGGCGTCGTCCTTCGCGAGCGCCCACGGCTCGTTCTCGGTGATGTAGAGGTTCAGCGCGTCCACGATCGTCCAGATCGCGGTGATGGCCTCGTCGATGCGGAAGCGCTCGATCGCGGCATCCGCGGCGGTCGCCGCATCCGCCACCGTCTTGTGGATGTGCCGCTCGGCGTCGGTGTCCTCGCCGGCAGGCGGCACGATCCCCTCGAAGTAGCGGTCGATCATCGCCGTGGTCCGCGAGGCGAGGTTCCCGAAGCCGTTGGCCAGCTCGGCCTGGTAGCGCGCCGACAGGTCCTCCCACGAGAACGAGCCGTCCTGTCCGAACGCGATGGCCGAGAGGAAATAGAAGCGGTAGGCGTCCGATCCGAAGACGTCGGTGATCTCGGTCGGGGCGATGCCGGTGAGCTTGGACTTCGACATCTTCTCGCCGCCGACCAGCAGCCAGCCGTGCGCGAACACTCCGCGCGGCACCTCGACGCCCGCGGCCATCAGCATCGCGGGCCAGATCACCGCGTGGAAGCGCAGGATGTCCTTGCCGACCACGTGGTACGCCGGCCACCGGCGGGCGAACTCCTCCGGGTCGCTGCCGTAGCCGACGGCCGTCACGTAGTTCAGCAGCGCGTCGACCCACACGTAGATGACGTGCGACTCGTCCCACGGCACCTTGATGCCCCAGTCGAACGTCGATCGCGAGATCGACAGATCCTTCAGTCCCTGCTTGACGAACGAGACGACCTCGTTGCGCGCCGACTCGGGCCGCACGAAATCGGTCTTGTAGAGATCGAGCAGCTTGTCCTGGAACTCGCTGAGCTTGAAGAAGTAGTTCTTCTCCTGCAGGAGTTCGAGCGGCTTCGAGTGGATCGCACAGACCTTCAGGCCCTCGAACGGGCCGGTGCCGTCGACGATCTCGGACTCGGTCTTGAACTCCTCGCACCCGACGCAGTACAGCGCCTCGAACTCGCCGGCGTAGATGTACCCGCGGTCGTAGATGGCCTGCACGAACTTCTGCACGCGCTCTTCGTGGCGCGCCTGCGTCGTGCGGATGAAGTCGTCGTTGGCGACGTCGAGCTCCTTCAGCACCGGATGCCACGACTCGGCCACCAGCCGATCGACCCACTCCTGCGGTGTGGCGCCGTTGGCTGCGGCGGCGCGCAGCATCTTCTGGCCGTGCTCGTCGGTGCCCGTCAGCATCCAGGTGTCATCGCCCGCCTGGCGATGCCAGCGTGCGAGCGCGTCGACCGCCACCGTCGTGTAGCCGTGGCCGATGTGGGGCACGTCACTCGGATAGTAGATCGGCGTCGTGATGTAGAAGGATTCGCCGGTTCTCACCCGTGAATTCTAGTTGGGCGCGATACCCCGCCCGGCCGTGTGACCTGAGGGCCGCTGGCGGTCCCCTCGGCGGTGCGATCCGTCACATTTCTCAGTTCTTGACGGCGAGCGCGGCCTGGTAGAGCTCGCGTGAGGAATGGCCGGTGTGGGCCGAGACCTCGCCGGCGGCATCCTTCAGCCGGGCTCCCGAACGGACGAGCTCGAGCACCTGCGTCACCGCATCGGGGAAGGTCACCTGTTCGGCGGATCGACCCTCCACGACCAGGACGAGCTCTCCGCGCACCCCGGCCGAAGCCCACGCCACCAGTTCGGCTGCGGTGCCGCGGACGACCTCTTCGTAGAGCTTGGTGAGCTCGCGGCACACCGCGACGCGACGGTCAGCGCCGAACGCGGTCGCGATGTCGGCGAGGGATGCCGCGACCCGGGTGGGCGATTCGAAGAAGACCATCGTCCTGCGCTCGGCCGCGAGCGCGCGCAGCGCGCCGCGGCGCTCACCGGGCTTGCGGGGCAGGAACCCCTCGAACGTGAACCGGTCGGTCGGCAGCCCCGACACGGCGAGCGCGGCGAGCACGGCGCTGGGCCCCGGGATCACCGTGACCGCGACGCCTGCCGCCGCCGCGGCGGCGACCAGCCCGTAGCCCGGATCGCTCACTGTGGGCATGCCCGCGTCGCTCAGCACGAGCACGTCCTGCTCGCGGGCGAGGGCGACCAGTTCGCCCGCGCGCTCCTTCTCGTTGTGGTCGTGCAGGGCGATCAGCCGCGGGCGATTGGCGACGCCCAGCCCGGCGAGCAGGCGCTGCGTCGTGCGCGTGTCCTCCGCTGCGATCACCGTGGCGGCTTCGAGCGCCTCGACCAGCCGTCGCGACGCGTCGCCCAGGTTGCCGATCGGGGTCGCGGCCAGGATGATCACGCTCCCACCTTAGGCTGGAGCCTGTGACGGCGACCGCTCCCCTCCTCCCCGAGACGCGGGCGTCGCTGTACGACCGGTGGTCCGCCCGGATGGCCGCCGATCCGCGCCTCGCGCGGCGATGGGCGTGGCTGGCACCGCTCCTGGTGACCGTGCTGGCCGGCATCCTGCGTCTGTGGAATCTGGGGCATCCGCACGCGTTCGTCTTCGACGAGACGTACTACGTGAAGGATGCCTGGACCCAATGGGTGCTCGGGTACGCGGCCACCTGGCCGGAGGGCGCGAACGAGGGCTTCCTCGCAGGCGACACCGACACCTTCTCGACGACCGGAAGCTTCGTCGTGCACCCGCCGCTGGGCAAGCTCTTGATCGGCGTCGGCATGGCGGTGTTCGGCGCCGACTCGTCGTTCGGGTGGCGGATCACGACCGCGCTGTTCGGCACCGCGACCGTCCTGCTGCTCTATTTCGTCGCGAAGTCCATGACCGGCTCGATCGCCTTCGCGACCGTCGCCTCGTTCCTGATGGCGATCGACGGGCTGGCGATCGTGCTGAGCCGCGTCGCGCTGCTGGACATGTTCCTGACCTTCTTCATCCTGCTCGCGTTCTGGTTGGTCCTGCTCGACAGACGCACGCACATGGACCGGCTCGCCGCGCTCGTGGCCGAGCGCTCGACCGGTGAGGCACCGGCATGGGGGCCCGTGTTCTGGAATCGCCCGTGGATCATGGCCGCGGGGGCGGCAGCGGGGGCCGCGACGGGCGTGAAGTGGTCGGGCCTGTACGTGATCGCGGGGCTCGGGATCTACCTGGTGGTCACCGACGCCCTCGCACGCCGCCGAGCCGGCGTCCGGCTCTGGCCCGCCGATGCCGCGTTCCGCCAGGGTGCCGTGACGTTCGTCCTGTTCGTGCCCGTCGCGCTCATCGTCTACCTCACGTCGTGGATCGGCTGGCTCGGAACCGAGGGCGGGTACGGGCGGCAGGCGGCCACCGACACGCCCGTGACCGGATTCTGGTCGTGGGTGCCGCCGGCCCTGCAGAGCCTGTGGATCTACCACCGCGCGATCTACGACTTCCACGTCGGTCTGACGGCGGGCCACGGATACGCGAGCCCGGCGTGGCAGTGGCCACTGCTGCTGCGCCCGACCTCGATGTACTACAACTCGACGCCCCAGGGCACCGCCGGATGCGGGGCGACCAACGGCTGCGTGGAGAACATCTACAGCATGCCGAACCCGCTGATCTGGTACGCGGGCGTCGCGGCAGTGCTCTATCTCGTGTACCGCTTGGTCGTGACGCGCGACTGGCGCTGCGCGTTCGTGCTCACCGGCGTCGCGGTGACCTACCTGCCGTGGCTGCTGTACCCGGAGCGCACGATGTTCCAGTTCTATACGATCGCGATCCTGCCGTTCGTCCTGCTCGCGCTGACGTTCGCGCTGCGCGACATCGCCGGTGCGCCGGATGCCGACGCCTATCGACGCATCAGCGGGCAGCGCATCGTGCTCGTGTTCCTCCTGGTCGCGATCGCCCTGGCGGTGTTCTGGTACCCCATCCTGACCGGCACTCCGGTGCCCTACCTCTTCTGGCAGGCGCACAACTGGATCCAGAGCTGGATCTAGCGCGGGCCGCTACGAGACCGGCAGATCCTCCGGGTCGGTGACCGGCAACCGGCACGCGAAGGCGCGGCAGTCGTATGCGGTCGCAAGCCCCGCGCGAGCAGCCTTCTCGGCGAACAGCGAGAAGCCCGCGGCCGCCCAGGCGAGCGCCTGTGCGCCGGTGACGACCGCGACCACCTCGGCCTCGGCCGCCCGGGCCGCGGTCACGATGGGAGCCTCGGGATCCTCGGCGATCACGACGATCTGACGCGGGGGTCGGCTGAGCACGGCGGCGACGCGCAGGAGCGCCCCGTACGCCAGGGGCTGCGCGAGTGCGGCAGCGGAGCGCCGGGCGACGATGCGCTCGGCGAGCCCGCGAAGGTCGTCCGTCGCGCCGAGCAGCCACAGCGACACGGCCGCATCGGCGAGGGCTGCGAACCCCGAGGGCTCGTCGCCATCCGACGCTTCGTCCGGCGCCTCGATGCCCTGGGATGCCAGCACCGCGTCGCCGCCGCCCGGCGTCCGCACCTCCCCCGCATCGTCGACGCACGCGAGCACGAGGCGGCGCGCCGTCTCGGCGTACGCGACCTCGCCGGTCGCGACAGCCAGCGCCGCGAGCCCGGAGGCGAACTGGCCGTAGTCGGCGAGCGTGGCAGCCGCCGGCGAGGAGATCTCGTTCAGGGACGCGCGCACGAGCGCGCCGTCTCCGCGAGCATCGGCGCCGATGACCGCATCTGCGGCCCAGCGGGCCGCCTCGGTCCACTCCGGCTCGCCGAGGCGCGCGGCGGCGCGGGCCAGCGCGCCGATCGCGAGCCCGTTCCAGCCCGTCACGACCTTTCCGTCCACGGCCGGCGGATCCAGGTCAGCGCGGGCATCGGCATCCCGCTGGTAGTAGCCGCCCTCGCTGCGGATCCCGTCGATCCAGGACTCCGAGTCCTGAGCGGCGCCGAACCCGCCCGCAGGCTGCTGCAGCACGTCGATCAGGAAGCGGGCGATTCCGTGCGCCGTCTCCGCGTCGCCTGCCGAGACCGCGACATCGAGCAGCTGCGCGTTGTCGGTCAGCATCCGCTCGTAGTGCGGCACGCTCCAGTCGCGGCGCGTTGCGTACCGGAAGAATCCGCCTTCGACCGGGTCGCGCAGCGGCGAGGCGGCCATGGCCGCGAGCGCGCGTTCGGCGACGGCGGATGCCGCCGGGTCGGCGGCGCGGACGGCTGAGGTCTGCAGGAATCGCAGCGCGGTCGCGATCGGGAATTTCGGCGCAGCGGGGTCGGTGCCCCCGAACCCGCCGAACTCGCGGTCTTCGCGCGCGGCGAGCGCGTCCGCTGCGCGGGCGAGGTCATCGCTCGTCGGCAGCGCACCCGCGGCGGATGCCGACGCCCGCGTCTCGGCGAGGGCCTGTGCGACGGCGTCGGCCGTGCCGTCGACCTGCTCGCGCCGCTCGGTCCACGCCTCCTGCACGGCTGCCAGCACCTCCCCGAACGACGGGAGACCGGACCGCGGCTCGGGTGGGAAGTACGTGCCAGCGTAGAACGGGCGCCCCTCCGGGGTCGTGAAGACGGTCAGCGGCCAGCCGAGGCTGCGGGTGAACGCCGACGCCGCTGCGAGGTAGGCCGCATCGACCTCGGGGTGCTCCTCGCGATCGACCTTCACCGCGACGAAGCCCCGGTTGATCGCCGCGGCGGTCTCGACGTCGGAGAAGGACTCCCGGGCCATCACGTGGCACCAGTGGCAGGTGGAGTACCCGATCGAGACGAGCACCGGGACGTCGCGCCGCCGCGCCTCGGCGAAGGCCGCCTCGCCCCAGGGGTACCAGGCGACCGGGTTGCCGGCGTGCGCCCGGAGGTACGGGCTTGCGGACGATTCCAGCCGCGGATTCACGGTTCCACGTTACGTCGCGGCCGGCGCGGGGGTCACTCCACTTCGTCGGGGTGCGCGCTGACCCGACCCGTGCCGTCGCCCGGGTCGATCGCATCGATCGCCGCCATCTCGGCATCCGACAGCGTGAAGTCGAGCACGTCGAGATTCTCTTCGAGTCGCTCGCGCCGGACGGACTTCGGGAAGACGATGAACCCCTTCTGCAGGTGCCAGCGCAGGACGACCTGGGCGGGCGACTTGTCATGCGCGGTCGCCGTGTCCTTCACGGCAGGGATGCCGAACAGGTCGTACTTGCCCTGCCCCAGCGGTCCCCAGGCTTCGATGCGGACTCCCTGCGCGGCGGCCCATGTCGTGACGTCGCGCTGCTGGTGCGCCGGGTGGAGCTCGATCTGGTCGACCGCCGGCACGACCCCGGTGGCCGCGACGATGCGCTCGAGGTGCGGCACCAGGAAGTTCGAGACGCCGATGCTGCGGGTCAGGCCCGCCTCGCGAAGCTCGATGAGCTTCTGCCACGCCTCGAGGTAGTTGTCCTTGGCAGGCGTCGGCCAGTGGACGAGGTACAGGTCGACCCGCTCGAGTCCGAGCTTGTCGAGGCTCTCGCCGATGGCCTTGCGGGGCTCGTCGCCCTCGTGCCGGTCGTTCCAGAGCTTGGTGGTGATGAAGAGCTCGCGACGCGGGATGCCGCTCTTCGCGATCGCTGCGCCCACGCCTTCCTCGTTGCCGTAGATCGCCGCCGTGTCGATGTGGCGGTATCCGACCTCGAGCGCCTCCGTGACCGCGCGCTCGGTGTCGGCCGGCGGCACCTTGAACACCCCGTAGCCGAGCTGGGGGATGTCGAAGCCGTCGTTGAGCTGAACCGTGGGGATCGTCATGGTTCCAGCCTATGAGCCCCGCATCCAGCCCTGGTCCGGTTCACTCGCGATCGGTGGCATGGGTTGATGACCTCGGTGGCCGCGTCGGGGAGGGCGGCCCGGTCCTCTGCGCGGGACCGGGCGGGCGAACGGCGCCAGCGGATCGAGTTCGCGACCGGTCACCGGATCCCACCCTGTTCGCGTCGTCCACTTTCGCCGGATGTCGGCCACCGCCGCCTCGAGGCGCTCGATGCCGTCCTCCCTGAGGGTGTACCAGCGCCACTGGAAGTCGCCGCGGACGTCGACGAACCCGCCGTCCCTCAGAATTCTCAGGTGCTTGGACGCGGCCGTTCTGCTGATGCGGAATTCGCCGCCGACGACGGCGGCGAGCTCTCCTGCGGTGTGCTCGCCGCTGGCGAGGATGTCGATGATGCGGCGACGGGCCGGCTCGGCCATCGCCTCGAAGGGGTTCACCCGCTGACCGGGATAGTCGGGTCGCATGGGGTGAGGGTAGGTCTGGCCATGGACATCCGCGCGGTGTGTCGACCGTCTACCCCGCGAAGTCCGCCGGGAGGCGTATTGAACTTCCAGCTCACATACCCGGACCTCAGCCCACAAACCGGACCTCAGCCCACAACGGGACTTCAGCCCACAACCGGACTTCAGCTCGCCCGACTGGACCTTCGGCATCCGGCTCGTGTGAACCGGAAGTTCAATGCGCCTCCCAGTACATCGAGCGCGCCGAGCTCGCGCGCGGCATACCTCGAGGTATGCCGCGCTCACCCCGCGGCATACCTCGAGCACGCCGCGCTCACCCCGCGGCATACCTCGAGCGCGCCGGGCTCACCTCGCGGCCAACCGTCGCAGCGACGAACGTTCAGCCGATGCGCTCCACCGGCCACTGCAGCTCGGTGACCCAGTCCTCCTGCGACTCGGACTCGGACACGAGATAGACCTCGCGGCACGCGCCCGCGAAACGGTAGCCGTTCTGCTCGACCCAGGCGTTCAGCGCCATCCACGAATCGCCGATCCCGTCCATCGTGCCGAGATGCACGAGCGTCGCGGCGAGCGGCACCTGCTCCAGCTGCACGGTGTCGAACGCTCCGCCGGCGTCGCCCTCCTCGGCGGGGAAGCCGACGTGCACCTGCACCGTGCCGTCGGCATCCAGCATCGATCCATCGCCCGTGTAGTAGATCGTCGACGGATCGCGCACCGGCACCCCGGCCTGATCGAGAGCGGGCACGAGCCGGCCGTAGAGCGGTCCGATCAGCGGTGCGATGTTCTCCGGGCCGAAACCGGGGGCCGTGTCCACCACCTCGTGCAGGCTCACGGCGGGCAGCGGCTTCAGTTCGACGACGGGAGCGGACTCGGGCATGGTGTGATTCCTCGTTCAGGGAGCCGCTGGCGCGCGGCTTCGCCGCCGACACTAACGATGACCGCGAGCCGTGTCGAGAAGTCACGCGCCCGGATGCCGTCGGCTCGGTACGATCGAAGGCTATGCCCGCGCCCGAACCCGTCATCTCGTATCCGCCGGAGCTGCCCGTCAGCGCCGCGCGGGACGAGATCGCGCGCGCGATCCGCGACCACCAGGTCGTGATCGTCGCCGGAGCGACCGGCTCGGGCAAGACGACCCAGCTGCCGAAGATCTGCATCGAGCTCGGTCGCACGCGCATCGCGCACACGCAGCCGCGACGGATCGCGGCCCGCACGATCGCCGAACGCATCGCCGAGGAGATGGAGGTGCCGCTGGGCACCACGGTCGGCTACAAGGTGCGCTTCACCGACAAGGTGCAGGACGACACGCGCGTCGCGCTCATGACGGACGGCATCCTGCTCAACGAGATCCATCGCGACCGGCTCCTGCGCCGCTACGACACGATCATCGTCGACGAGGCGCACGAGCGCTCGCTGAACGTCGACTTCCTGATCGGATACCTCACGCAGGTGCTGCCGAAGCGCCCCGACCTGCGCGTCATCATCACCAGCGCGACGATCGACCCGCAGAGCTTCGCGGAGCACTTCGCGGATGCCGAGGGCAAACCGGCGCCCATCGTCGAGGTGTCCGGACGCACGTACCCCGTTGAGATCCGCTACCGCGGCCCGGACGACACTGACGACGAGGTCGACGGCATCACCGCGGCGCTGCGGGAGCTCGATCGCGAGCCCGCCGGAGACGTCCTGGTCTTCCTGCCGGGAGAAGCGGAGATCCGCGACGCGATGGATGCCGTCCGCGGCATGTATGCGAATGACGCCGCGCCGACGGAGGTCCTTCCCCTGTTCGGCCGCCTCAGCGCGGCGGAGCAGCATCGCGTCTTCGAACGCTCGCGGGTCGCGGGCGTGCGCCGCCGGGTGATCCTCGCGACGAATGTCGCGGAGACGAGCCTCACCGTGCCCGGCATCCGGTACGTCGTCGACACGGGGACCGCCCGCATCTCGCGATACAGCGCCCGCACCAAGATCCAGCAGCTGCCGATCGAGGCGATCTCGCAGGCGTCGGCGCAGCAGCGCTCCGGGCGCGCGGGTCGCACCGCGCCGGGCATCGCGATACGCCTCTACTCCGAGGAGGACTTCGAGAAGCGTCCGGAATTCACCGAGCCCGAGATCCTGCGCACGAGCCTCGCGTCGGTCATCCTGCAGATGCTGTCGTTGGGGTTCGGCGACATCTCGTCCTTCCCGTTCCTGACCCCACCCGACTCGCGCGGGGTGCGGGCGGCCTTGGACCTGCTGATCGAGCTCGCGGCGGTGCGGATGCCGGCCCGCGGCGACAGCGGCGCACGCCTGACCGATCTCGGGCGCGAGATCGCACGACTGCCGATCGACCCGCGGTTCGCGCGCATGCTCATCGAGGCAGGGCGCATCGGCGTGCAGCGGGACCTGCTCGCGATCGTGGCCGGCATGTCGATCCAGGACGTGCGCGAGCGCCCCGAGGAACGGCGCGAGGAGGCCGACCGTCTGCACGCGCGGTTCGTCGACCCCACGAGCGACTTCATCACCCTCCTGAACCTCTGGAACCACCTCCAGGAGCAGCAGGCGATGCTCGGCTCGAGCGCGTTCCGGCGCCTGTGCCGCGCAGAGCACCTCAACTACGTCCGCGTGCGCGAGTGGGTCGATGTCCACCGGCAGCTGCGGACACTCGTCGGCGCATCCCGCACGCGCGGCGCGGCATCCGACGACGCTTCCGACCCGGACGATCTCCACCGCGCGATCCTGTCCGGCCTCCTCTCGCACATCGGCATCCTCGATGAGCGCGCCGCGGCAAGGGCCGGCGCGCAGAAGGGAGGCGAGAGCGTCCGCCGGGGCGGCGCCGAATACCTCGGGGCACGGGGCGCGCGGTTCGCGATCTTCCCCGGCTCGGGGCTTCGCAAGAAGCGACCGTCGGCCGTGATGGCCGCCGAGCTCGTGGAGACCTCCCGCCTGTTCGCCCGCACGGTCGCGGCGATCGACCCGGCCTGGGCGGAGTCCTTGGCCGGCGACCTCGCGAAGCGCCAGCTCAGCGAGCCGCACTGGTCCAAGGCCGCGGGAGCGGCATCCGTCTACGAGAAGGTGACCCTGTTCGGGGTCGAGATCGTCCCGAGGCGCCGCGCCCAGCTGGCCCGATTCGACCGGCCGATGGCTCGCGAGCTGTTCCTGCGGCACGCGCTCGTCGACGGCGAGTGGGAATCGTCGGTCCTCGACAAGCGCCTCACCGCATTCGAGCGACGCAACCACGAACTGCGGCGGCGGCTCGAGAAGGTCGAGGAGCGGGAACGGCGCCGCGACATCCTGGTCGGCGACGAAGCCGTGTTCGCGTTCTACGACGCGCGCATCCCGCGGGACGTGTACGACGTCCGCTCCTTCGAGGCGTGGTGGCGGGATGCCGCGACCCGCACCCCCCGCCTCCTCGACATGACCGAGGCCGATCTCCTCGACGACGCCGCGCGAGCCGACGAGCGCGCCTTCCCCGCCCGCTGGCGCCAGGGCGATCAGGTGCTCTCGCTCGCCTACCGGTTCGAGCCCGGCGCCGAAGACGACGGTGTCACGGCGATCGTGCCGCTCGCGCTGCTGGCTCAGGTGCGTCCAGAGGGATTCGACTGGCAGGTGCCCGGCATGCGCGACGAACTGGTCACGGCGCTGCTGCGCGCACTGCCGAAGGCGATCCGCCGGCATGTCGTGCCCGCAGCCGACTGGGCGGCCCGATTCGCCGAGGACCTCGACGGCCAGGGCCCCGAGGCACACGACGGGATGCCGCCCGCGACGCTCCGAGACGCGCTCGCGGGTCGGATCCAGCGCGTCGCAAACCAGCCGGTGACCGCCGCCGACTTCGAGCTGGATCGCGTTCCCGCGCACCTGAAGGTCTCGTTCCGCGTCGTGGACGAGCGCGCACGGCCGATCGGGTCTGGGCGCGACCTGCAGGCTCTGCAGCAGCGGTTCGCCGACCGCGCCCGCACGTCGGTCGCGCGGGCGACGGGGGCTCAGGCCCCGGTGCTGCCGAAGGGGCGCACCGACGCTTCCGCCGCGACTGATGTGCCGACGGGCGGGTCGGCGACCGTGGCCGAGCGCACCGGACTGACCGATTGGGACTTCGGCGACCTGCCGGATGTCGTGGACACGAAGGTGGCCGGCGGCGTGGTGCGCGGGTACCCGGCGCTCATCGACCAGGGGACGAGCGTCGCGCTTCGCGTCGAGACGACGCCCGAAGCCGCAGAGCGGGCGACGCACGCCGGCGTGCGCCGGCTGCTGCTGCTCGCGGTGCCGTCGGCCGCGTCGTATGTGCTCGAGCACCTCACCTCCGCCGAGAAACTCGCCCTCGCGGCATCCCCGTACCCGTCCGCGAAAGCGCTCGTCGAGGACGCGCGCGTCGCGGTCGCGGATGCCGTGCTCGCGCGCACCGCGGCGCCGGTGCGCACGCGGGCCGCTTTCGAGCAGGTGCGGGGTGCACTGTCGGCCGTGGTCGTCGATGAGACCTTCCAAGCCGTCTCGCTGGCGGCGCGCGTCCTCACCGCCGCCCGGGACGCGGATCGGGCCGTCCGGTCGCAGAACTCCATGACGCTGCTCGGCGCCCTGGGCGATGTGCGTGGCCAGATCGCTGGGCTCGTCTTCCCGGGGTTCGTGTCCCGGACCGGACTGGCCAGGCTGGCCCATCTGCCTCGTTACCTTCGCGGCGCGAAGGAGCGGGTCGACTCTCTCGCCGACAACGCCGGCCGCGACCGGCAGCGGATGACGGAGTTCGAACGCGCGGCATCGGCCTACGTCGAGGCAGGGGGCGCGATCCCCTCCGACGCCGACGCGCCGCCGGCGCTTGCCCGCACCCGCTGGCTCCTCGAGGAGTACCGGGTCAGCCTGTTCGCGCAGCACCTCGGCACGGCCGAGCCTGTCTCGCTGCAGCGGATCCAGAAGTCCCTGCGGGAATAGTCCCCACGAACGGAGAGGTTTGCCACGTCATGGCTGAAGCGATCGCGTACACGGAGTTCGGCGGACCCGAGGTCCTCAGACTCATCAACATCCCGACGCCGACTGCGGGCGCCGGAGAGATCGCGGTGCGCATCGAGGCGGCGGGCGTGAATCCGATCGACGGCAAGCTGCGCAGCGGCCTGCGCGCATCCGCGCCCCTCACCGGACCGAGGCGGGTCGGCGGAGACGCGGCCGGCATCGTCACCGGCGTCGGCGACGAGGTCGAGGGCTTCCGCGTCGGCGATGCCGTCGTGGTGATGGGCGCGCCGGGTGCCTACGCGACCGACATCGTCGTGCGCGCGGAGAACGTGCAGCCGCGACCCCCGCAGGTCAGCGCCGAGGTCGGCGCGTCACTCGGCATCCCTGTCGGCACGGCCTACCAGTCGCTGCGCTCGCTCGCCGTCGGTCCGGGCGACACGCTGCTCCTGCACGGCGGGTCGGGCGCGGTCGGCCAGGCGGCGATCCAGTTCGCGGTGCTGTGGGGCGCGACGGTCATCGCCACGGCCTCCGAGCGCCGGTTCGACCGCATCCGCGAGCTCGGCGCGATCCCCGTCGCGTACGGAGAGGGACTGGCCGAGCGCATCCGGGCGCTCGCGCCCGAGGGCATCACCGTCGCGCTCGACGCCGCCGGGACCGACGAGGCCATCAACGCGTCGCTCGAGCTCGTCGCCGACCGCGAGCGCATCGCGACGATCGTGCGCGGGCGGGATGCCGCATCCTTCGGCATCCGTGCCTTCCAGGGCGGCGCGCCCAACCCCCTGCCGGAGCGAGCGCAGGGCTGGCGCCGTGAGGCGCTCCCGGTCGCGCTCGCCCTCCTCGCCGCCGGCCGATTCTCGGTCGAGCTGGGTCCGTCGTTCCCGCTCGCCGAGGCCGCCGCCGCGCATCGAGCGGTCGAGCAGGGCACCGACGGCAAGATCACCCTGATCCCGTAGCCGTTCCCCCGCTGCAACAGTTCGACATACGGACGGGCGCGCGAACGTCGCCTGCCCGACAATGGACGGATGTCCGAGATCACGCGTTCCTTCGCGACGGCGCAGGTGCAGGCCGGATACGTGCCGGGCGTCGCCGAGAACACGGCCGTGCCGCCGATCTACCAGTCGAACGCGTTCGAATTCGCCTCGCTGAGCGAAGCCCGCGATCTGTTCGCGCTGCGGCGCGAGGGCAACATCTACAGCCGCGCGGCCAACCCCACCGTCCTCGTGTTCGAGCAGCGCATCGCCGAACTGGAGGGCGGCGTCTCGGCTGCGGCGGTCGCCTCCGGGCAGGCGGCGGTCGCCCTCGCCCTCCTGGCCCTGGCCAAGCAGGGCGAGCACATCGTCGCGGCCCGGCAGCTGTACGGCGGGACGGTCGACCTCCTGCAGGACACGTTCGCCGACTGGGGCATCGAGGTCACATTCGTCGACCAGGACGACACGGATGCGTGGGCCGCGGCGGTCCGACCGACGACGCGCGCGCTGTTCGCCGAGTCGATCACGAACCCCAACGCGCAGGTGCTCGACGTCCGCGCGGTCGCCGCGGTCGCCCGCAGCGCGGGCGTGCCGCTCGTGATCGACCACACGCTCGCGACCCCCTACCTCCAGCGCGTGAAGGACTTCGGCGCCGACATCGTCGTGCACTCCGCGACGAAGTACCTCGGCGGCCACGGCACCTCGCTCGGCGGCGTGATCGTCGACCTCGGCACGTTCGACTTCTCCCTCGACGCGGCGCGGTGGCCCCAGCTCACCGAGCCGTACCGGCGGGTTCCGGGCGGCAGCCTCGTCGATCGGTTCGGCGCGACCGGATCCCCGTTCATCGCGCTCGTCAAGACCAAGTACGTCCACGACCTCGGGCCCTCGCTGCCCGCGTTCAACGCGTTCCAGCTCCTGCAGGGGCTCGAGACGCTCGACCTGCGGATCGCCAGGCACACCGCGAGCGGGCTCGAGGTCGCCCGATTCCTCGACGGGCATCCGGCGGTCTCGCGCGTGAACCACCCGGGACTCGAATCGAGCCCGTGGCATCGGCTGGCCCAGGAATACCTGCCGCGAGGGGCGGCATCAGTCTTCTCCTTCGACGTGCACACGACCGGCGACGCGGAGCTCGACTTCGCACGGGTGGAGGAGCTCATCGCCCGTCTCGAGGTGATCCGCCTGGTGGCGAACATCGGCGACGCGCGCAGCCTCGTCGCACATCCCGCCTCGATGACGCACAGCCACATGTCGCCCACGCAGCTCGCCGAGGCGGGCATCACCTCCACGACGATCAGGCTGTCGATCGGGCTCGAAGATCCGGCCGATGTGATCGCCGATCTGCGGCGCGCGCTTGCCGCGCTCGCGCAGCCCGCCGCGGAACCGGATCAGCGCTTGTCGTCGGTGCTCTGACCGTAGACGTTCTGATAGCGGTTGTAGAGGCTGTCGATCGCATCCTGCGGGATCGGGATCAGCGGGCCGGCCTCGCGGGCGATGTGCACCGTCCGCGCGACGTCTTCGAGCATGACCGCCGCCTTGACGGCGTCCTTCGCGGAGACTCCGATCGTGAACGGCCCGTGGTTCTGCATGAGCACGCCGCGGGATCGGTGGCCGCTGAGCGTCTCGACGATGCCGCGGCCGATCGAGTCGTCTCCGATGATCGCGAACGGCCCAATCGGGATCGGACCGCCGAACTCGTCGGCCATCGCCGTGATGACGCACGGGATCTCCTCGCCGCGCGCCGCCCAGGCCACCGCGTACGTCGAGTGCGTGTGCACGACGCCGCCGACCTCGGGCATGTGCCGGTAGACGTAGGCGTGCGCGGCGGTGTCGCTCGACGGCGACCGCTCGCTCCCCGGTGAACCCGGCACGACGTTGCCGTCGAGATCGCAGAGGATCATGTTCTCCGCCGTGAGGTCGTCGTACGAGACGCCTGACGGCTTGATCACGAACAGGTCCTCGCCCGGAACCCGTCCCGAGACGTTCCCGCCGGTCCAGACGATCAGCCCGTAGCGCACGAGTTCGGAGTGCAGCGCGGCCACGTCGGCGCGGACGGCGGCGATGGCGTCGATGTTACCGGTCACATTCCGAGTGTAGCGACTGCGCCCGTCTCCCGGGGAATCGGCCGTCCCCGGTACCTCGGCGGCCTCGAGGATGGATACGCTCGAGCCATGACTGGACTGCGCTGGGGAATCCTCGCCACGGGCGGCATCGCCCACGCCTTCGCTCGTGACCTGCGCACGGCGGGCCTCGATCTGACCGCCGTGGGGTCGCGCTCAGCCGGATCCGGCGAGCGCTTCGCCTCGGAATTCCGCATCGCGAAGGTGCACGGCTCCTACGAGGAGCTCGTCTCCGACCCTGACGTCGACATCGTATACGTGTCCACGCCGCATCCCCTTCATGCCGAGAACGCGATCCTGGCCCTCGAGCACGGCAAGCACGTGCTTGTGGAGAAGCCGTTCACCCTCACGGGCGTCGAGGCGGCGGCGGTGCGCGATGTCGCGGCCCGCACCGGACTCCTGGCGATGGAGGCGATGTGGACCCGCTACCTTCCGCACATGATCCGGGTGCGCGAACTGATCGACTCGGGAGCGCTCGGCGACATCCGCGCGGTGTTCGCCGACCACACCCAGAAGATCTCGAGCGATCCCGATCATCGCCTCAACAACCTCGAGCTCGGCGGCGGTGCGCTGCTGGACCTCGGCATCTACCCGATCTCGTTCGCCTGGGACGTCCTCGGCGCGCCGTCGACGGTCACGGCGAGCGCGACCATCGGCGCGACGGGCGTCGACGACGAGGTCGCCACGATCTTCACCCACGCCTCGGGCGCGCTGTCCACCTCGATCTCGGCCTCCCATGCGGCAGGACCGAACACCGCGCACATCGTCGGGACCGACGCGCGGATCGACATCGACGAGGTCTGGTACAGCCCGACCACGTTCCGCCTCGTCGCCCCGAACGGGACGATCCTGGAGGCGTACGAGTCGCACATCGAGGGCCGGGGCATGCAGTACCAGGCGCTCGCGGCCGAACGGTACGTCGCGTCGGGCGACAACGACAGCGACATCCTGCCGATCGATGAGACCGTCGCGATCATGGGCACCCTCGACGAGATCCGACGCCAGATCGGGCTCACCTACCCCACCGAGCGCTGACCCCAGGGAGGGCTGTCCCTTGTGGGGCTCCGCCCCACTCCCCTGGCGAGCGCGCCGCGCACGCCTGTCATGTGGGGCTCCGCCCCACGCCCCTGGCGAGCGCGCCGCGCACGCCTGTCACACTGGAGCCATGCCCGACTCGCAGAACTCCCGCGTCGCCGTCTACCTCGACTTCGACAACATCGTCATCTCCTGGTACGACCGCGTGCACGGCCGCAACTCGTACGGGCGCGACCGGCAGCGCATCATCGAGACCCCCGAGGACCCCGAGATCGCCGAGCGCCTGACGGCGGCGACGATCGACGTCGGCGCGATCATCGACTACGCGGCCTCGTTCGGAACCCTCGTGCTCACGCGCGCGTACGCGGACTGGTCGTCTCCAGTGAACGCCGTGTACCGCACGCAGCTCGTCGCGCGCGCCGTCGATCTCGTGCAGCTGTTCCCGGCCGCGGCGTACGCGAAGAACGGTGCCGACATCCGCCTGGCCGTCGATGCCGTGGAGGACATGTTCCGCCTGCCCGACCTCACGCACGTCGTGATCGTCGCCGGCGACTCGGACTATGTGCCCCTCGCCCAGCGCTGCCGCCGCCTGGGCCGATACGTCGTGGGCGTCGGGGTCGCCGGCTCGACCGCGAAGTCGCTCGCCGCCGCGTGCGACGAGTTCGAGGCATATGACTCCCTGCCGGGCGTCCCCCGCGTCGCGCGTGCCGCGGCGAAGGATGCCGGCTCCCGCGCGCCCTCGAGATCGACGGCCTCCCGCGCCAAGGCGGCGACCGCAGAAGAGGCTCCGGCGGAGCCGGCACCCCGCACCCGCGGAACGCGCGGCGCCAGGAAGACGCCCGCCAAGGACGCGCCGGAAGCCACCGTCGATGCACCCGCGGATGCCGCACCCGCGGGCACTGAGGCCGACGCGGCCCAGGTCGAGGCATCCCTCAACGAGGCTCTCGGTCCGACCGCACCCGCGAAGCGCACCAATCGCCGCGCATCCTCCACGACCGTCGCCTCCACGGCCCAGCCGGCGGAGGCGAACCCGGTCGCCGAAGAGCAGCCCGAGGATCCTCAGGAGACCGCGACCCGGCTGCTCGAGCGCGCGCTCCGGCTGGGTCACGACAAGGACGACGACGCCGAGTGGCTGCACAGCTCGGCCGTCAAGACGCACATGCGGCGCATGGACCCGTCCTTCAGCGAGAAGGCGCTCGGGTACCGCTCCTTCAACGACTTCGTGAAGGCGAGGGAGTCGATCGCCGAGCTCGAAGAGACCGGCCACGAGCGCCTGGTGCGCCTGCGCGAGTAGGCGGCCGGCCGCTCCCCGAGGAGTCCGGCTCCTCGTCCTGCGTGAACCTCGTCCGGTACAGTGTCGATCGTGGTAAGACGGATCGCCCCGCCTGGCTCGCAGTCTTCACTTCGTGAAGCGAACCGAGCCCGGCTCGTCGAGTCGCTCAAACGTCATGGGCGGCTCACCCAGGTCGAGCTCGCCGGAAGCACCGGCCTCTCCCCCGCGACCGTGTCGAACATCGTCAAGGAACTGACCGCATCGGGCCTGCTGCACACTTCGATCACGTCGCGCAGCGGCCGGCGTGCCACCCTCGTCTCACTCACACGCCAGCTCGGCCTCGTCGCCGGAGTGCACTTCAGCTCGCGCCAGCTGCATATCGCGATCGCAGACGCCACCCGCACGGTCGTCACCCAGACGTCGCTGCCGCTCGCGCTCGACCACCGTCACGATGCCGAGCTGGACCGGCTCAGCATCCTGCTCAGCGACATGATGGAGACGCTCGGCGGATCGGTGGGCGATCTGCTCGCCGTCGGACTCGCCCTGCCCGCCCCGATCGACCAGCGCACCGGAATGGTGTCCACTCCCGGCCTGCTGCGCGGCTGGGAGGGCGTCGACGTCGCCGAGAGCCTCACCGCACGCATCGGCCGCCCGGTCTTCGTGGACAGCGAGGCGAATCTCGCCGGCCTGGCCGAAGCCCGCGAAGGAAGCGCCCGATCGGCATCCTCTTCGGTGTTCATCCGGGTCGGTCACACGATCAGCGCCGGCCTGATCGTCGGCGGCGACCTGTTCCGCGGTGTGAACGGCAAAGCCGGGCAGATCGGGCACGTGACGATCGATGAGAACGGGCCCATCTGCCGGTGCAGCAACCGCGGCTGCCTGGAGACCTACGCCGGAGGTCCGGCGCTGCTGTCGCTGTTCCCGCCCAGCGACGGGATGCAGCGGCTCAGCGACCTCATCCAGGCCTCGTACGGCGGCGATGGCAGCTCGCGACGCGTCATCGCGGACGCCGGGCGCCACATCGGCATCGCGGCCGCAAGCCTGTGCAACCTGTTCGACCCGGAGATGATCGTCGTCGGCGGCGAGCTCGGCCAGGCGGGCGAGATCCTCATGGCGCCGATGCGCCACTCGCTCGAGCGCACCGCCCTGACCTCGGCGAACGGCCTGCCCGAGATCGTCGGCGCATCGTTCGGGGAGTGGGCCGAGACCCGGGGCGCGATCACGATCGCCCTGGATCACGTCACCGTCGAAGCCGACGTCCTGCCCTTCACGGCGTAGGCGGGCGGATGTCGATCCGAGCGTCCGCGCGACGCTTCCTCCGGCGGGCCGTCGCCGCGACGATCGTGCTCGGTCTCGGTGCGACGGCGCTCGCGGCATGCTCTGCGTCACCGGGCGGCGGACCCAGCGGCGAGGGCGCGATCGCGCTGCTGCTGCCCGATGCGAAGACCGCGCGCTATGAGACGTTCGATCGACCGCTGTTCGAGGCGCGCATCGCCGAGCTGGGCGACTACCGCGTGCTCTACGCGAACGCCGATCAGGATGCCGCCAAGCAGCAGGCTCAGGCCGAGTCGGCCCTGGCCGCCGGGGCCGGCGTGCTGGTGCTCGACCCCGTCGACGTGCAGGCCGCCGTGACGATCGTCGCGGCGGCGAATGCGCAGGGGGTCCCCGTCGTCTCGTACGACCGTCTGGTGGCGGGAGGGGACCTCGCGTACTACGTCTCCTTCGACAACGAGAAGGTCGGCGAGCTGCAGGCGACGGCATTCGTGGATGCGCTCACCGAGCGCGGCGAGCTCGACGGCGGCATCCTCATGGTCAACGGCTCACCCACCGACAGCAACGCGACCCGGTTCGCCGAGGGCGCGCACAGCGTGATCGACGCGACAGGGCTGCGGGTGCTCGCCGAGTACGCGACACCCGACTGGAGCCCGGACAAGGCGCAGGAGTGGGTCACCGGCCAGATCGCGCAGTACGGCGGCGACATCGTCGGCGTGTATGCCGCGAACGACGGCACGGCCAGCGGCGCCGTCTCGGCCCTGAAGGCGGCGAACGTCACGCCCTGGCCGGTCGTGACAGGGCAGGATGCGGAGCTCTCCGCGATCCAGCGGATCCTCACCGGCGACCAGTACATGACCGTGTACAAGGCGATCAAACCCCAGGCCGAGCTCGCCGCGGAAGTCGCCGTCGCGCTGCTGCACGGCGAGCAGGTGACGGCGCCCCTCGACATGGACGGAACGCCCACGACGCTGCTCGATCCGGTCGCGGTCACGGTCGACGACATCCTGGACACGGTGGTCGCGGACGGGTTCTGGACGATCGAGGACATCTGCACCCCCGACTACCACGACGCCTGCGTTGCCGCGGGCCTGCTGACGGAGTGAACCCGTGCCGACGACCGCCGGGCGGCACCGCGGGTATGGTCGATCGAGACGATCGCCGAGGATGAGGACGTGACGGGATGAGGTCGTGATGTCGTTGCCTGCCGCCCGCACCGGCCGCGCCCGCGAGCGCGTGCTGACCATGCGCGGCATCGCCAAGCGCTTCGGCGCCGTCCGCGCCCTGACCGACGTCGACTTCTGGGTGAACGAAGGCGAGGTCGTCGCCCTGATCGGCGACAACGGGGCCGGCAAGTCCACCCTCGTGAAGGTGCTCTCGGGTGTGCACGCCCCGGACTCCGGCACGATCGAGTACGACGGCGACATCGTGGAGATCTCGAGCCCCGCCGACGCGCAGGAGCTCGGCATCGCGACCGTGTTCCAGGACCTCGCGCTGTGCGACAACCTCGACGTCGTCGCCAACCTCTGGCTGGGTCGCGAGCTGCGGTCGGGCCGCACGCTCGACGAGGTCGACATGGAGCAGCAGACGTGGACCCTGCTCCGTGAGCTGTCGGCGAAGATCCCGTCCGTCCGCATCCCGGTCGCCTCCCTCTCCGGGGGGCAGCGCCAGACCGTGGCGATCGCCCGGTCGCTGATCGGAGACCCACGCGTCGTGATCCTCGACGAGCCGACCGCCGCGCTCGGCGTCGCCCAGACGGCCGAAGTGCTGAACCTCATCGAGCGGCTGCGGGAGCGCGGCCACGGCGTCGTGCTGATCAGTCACAGCATGGCCGACGTGATGGCCGTCGCCGATCGCGTCGTCGTGCTCCGGCTCGGCCGCAACAACGGCGTCTACAACATCGCCGATGTCACGAGCGCGACGCTCATCGCAGCGATCACCGGCGCCACCGACAACGCGGTGACGCGCCGCGAGGCCGAGAGCCCTGCGCGCGAGCCGAACGATCCGAAGATCATCCGGATGTCCGACAAGAGCGGTCGGCGTCGGCACGACGCGGCAGGCGACGGCAAGGCATGAGCTCCGGTCGCGAGGAGCGCGCGGTGCCGGCCTCCGCCGTCGATGTGCCCGACGACCGCCTGCTGAGCCCGCGGAGCCTCCGGGCCGCCGTCGCGCTGCTGCTGACCCGCGTGCGCGGTGGAGATCTCGGGTCGCTGCCGGTCGTGATCGGCCTGGTGCTGATCTGGACGGTCTTCCAGGCACTGAACCCGATCTTCCTCTCCAGCACGAACCTGGTGAACCTCACGATGCAGTGCGCGGCGATCGGGACGATCGCGCTCGGCATCGTGCTCGTGCTCCTCGTGGGCGAGATCGACCTGTCGGTCGGATCGGTCGCGGGGCTCGCCGCAGCGATCCTCGCGGTCACGTTCGTCCAGCTGCAGTGGAACCTCGCGATCGCGCTCGTGGCGGCGATCGGCGCGGGCGCGCTGGTGGGCCTCCTCTACGGATTCCTGTACACGCGCTTCGGCCTGCCGAGCTTCGTGATCACGCTTGCCGGCCTCCTCGGCTTCCTGGGGCTCCAGCTCTGGGTGCTCGGTGCCACCGGCTCGATCAATCTGCCGTTCGACTCCTGGATCGTCTACTTCGCGCAGCAGATGTTCCTGCCCGCGTGGGCGTCGTACGTCGTCGCGGTCCTCACCGCCGCCGGGTACGCCTGGATCCTGATGCGACGGGCCCGCGCCCGAGCGGCCGCGAACCTGGTCAGCCAGAGCTACGTCGAGATCGGCCTCAGGGGCGGCGCGCTCCTGGTGTTCCTGCTCGTGGCGGCCTGGTACCTGAACCTGTCGCGCGGAGTCGGCGTCATGTTCCTGTTCTTCCTCGCCCTCGTCGTGATCGCGAACTTCGCCCTGACCCGCACCCGGTGGGGCCGGGCGGTGTACGCCGTCGGCGGTTCGGTCGAGGCCTCCCGCCGGGCCGGCATCCCGGTGGACCGCATCTACATCTCCGTCTTCATGCTGTGCTCCAGCCTCGCCGCGGTGGGCGGCATCCTGGCGGCGGCCCGGCTGGCGGCGGCGAACCAGAGCTCCGGCGCGGGCGATGTCAATCTGAACGCGATCGCCGCCGCCGTGATCGGCGGTGCAAGCCTGTTCGGCGGACGCGGAACTGCGTTCGCCGCGCTGCTGGGAATCGTGGTGATCCAGTCGATCTCGTCGGGTCTGACGCTGCTGAACCTCGACTCCTCGGTACAGTTCATGGTCACCGGGGTCGTCCTCGTCCTCGCGGTCACGGTCGACTCGCTCTCGCGCCGCAAACGCGCTGCCGCCGGCAGAGCGTGAACGCATCATGCGTTCAAGTAGAAAACGCGCGCCGATTCGGTTTTCAATGCGGATGCGGTCACTCTGCGCATAGTGCACTCGTTTCGGCGCAAGATCATGCATAGTGCACTGCCTGCACTCGTCCGCTGAGCATCGCCGCGAGAGGCTTCGTCGCGGCATCCGGGCGTTGCCAAAGCGTTACGTTCAAAGCTTGACGCCAACGCGGGATGTCGAAAAGATCGCTTCAAGCGCGAAACACGCCGGGTCTCCTGGCGCTCGCATATTCAAAGACGAAAGGCGAAAGATGAAGAAGTCTTCAATCCTCTCCGCGGCCGCCCTCACGGGCACTGCCGCGCTGCTCCTGGTCGGCTGTGCCGGCTCGGGCGGCGGCACGCCGAGCGAGAGTGGTGGCGGAGGCGACGCAGCAGGCCGTGCGTGCGTCATCCTCCCCGACGCGGCGTCCTCGCCGCGCTGGGAGAACTTCGACCGCAAGTACCTCCAGGAGGGTCTGGAGGGCGCCGGCTTCGAGGTCGACATCCAGAACGCCCAGGGTGATGTCAACAAGTACTCCACGATCGCCGACCAGCAGCTCACCCAGGGCTGCGGCGTCATGCTGCTCGTGGACTACCAGGGCGCCGCCGAGGCAGTGGCCACCAAGGCCAAGGCCGAGGGCATCCCGGTCATCGCCTACGACCGTCCGTTCACTGGCGCCGACTACTACGTGTCGTTCGACAACGTCGAGGTCGGCCGCATGGAGGGCCAGACGGTTCTGGACGGTCTCGAGACCGCAGGCAAGGATCCCGCCACGGCAGTCGTCGTGTACATGGGCGGCGACCCGACCGACGGCAACGCCGCGATGTTCCACGACGGCGCGGTCGAGGTCATGGAAGCCGCGGGCATCGTCCCGGCGGCGGAGCCCCCGGGAGCCTGGGACCAGGCCAAGTCGCAGACCAACTTCGAGCAGGCGCTGACCTCGCTCGGCGGCAAGGTCGACGGCGTGTGGGTCGCGAACGACACGAATGCAGCCGGCGTCATCAAGGTCCTGCAGGACAACAACCTGAAGGGCGTCGCGGTCTCCGGCCAGGACGCCAACGTGGCGGGCCTGCAGAACATCCTCCTCGGCTGGCAGACGGCGACCGTCTACAAGCCGGTCAAGGACGAGGCTGACGCTGCGGTCGACACCGCGGTCGCTCTGCTGAAGGGCGACACGCCCAGCGCAGACGCCGAGCTGGATGACGGCACGCCGTACATCCAGGTCACGCCGCAGCTCGTCGGCCCGAACGAGGTCAACACCGTAGTCGCCGCAGGCGACGCCGCGTACGATGACGTCTGCACCCCGGATGTCATGGCCGCGTGCGAGGAGTTCGGCGTAGTCGCTCCGTAGCAGTCACCTCATCGAGGGCGTCGCGCCTGAGAATGGCGCGACGTCCTCGACGTGTACCCACACCGAATCGCAAGGAAGCGAGCATGTCAGACACGATCACTGCGCAAGAGCCGATCATCCAACTGGTCGGCGTGAAGAAGTCGTTCGGTCCGGTGAGCGTCCTGAAAGGGGTCGACCTCAAGGTCTACCCCGGCAAGGTCACTGCCCTGGTCGGCGACAACGGCGCCGGAAAGTCGACCCTGATCAAGGGTCTCGCCGGCGTCCAGCCCTACGACGAGGGCGAAGTCCTCATCGACGGTGTCCACCGGGACCTGCATGCTCCGCGCGATGCCGCCAACCTCGGCATCGAGGTCGTGTACCAGGACCTCGCCCTGTGCGACAACCTCGACATCGTGCAGAACATGTTCCTCGGTCGCGAGGAGCTCACGTTCGGCACCTTCGACGAGGGCCGCATGGAGAAGGACGCGTCCGACACGCTGCGCGGCCTGTCCGTTCGCACGGTCAAGTCCGTGCGCCAGAAGGTCTCATCCCTCTCCGGTGGCCAGCGCCAGACCGTCGCGATCGCCCGCGCCGTGCTGAAGAAGGCGCGCGTCGTGATCCTCGACGAGCCGACCGCCGCCCTCGGCGTCGCGCAGACCGAGCAGGTGCTCAACCTCGTGAAGCGCCTGTCCGAGCAGGGTGTCGCGGTGATCATCATCAGCCACAACCTGGCCGACGTCTTCGAGGTCGCGGATGACATCGCGGTGCTGTATCTCGGGCAGATGGTCGCCCAGATCAATGTCGCCGAGACCACACGCGACGACGTGGTCGGCTACATCACCGGGACCAAGACGCTGGGCGTCGAGCTCATCGGCACCACCAACATCGCCACGGGAGGCGCAGAGTGAGCGGCACGACAACCGAAGCGGCGCCGAGCCCGGTCGCGAGCGACCTGATCGGCAGCGGCGTCGAAGGCGGCCTGACCGACCAGATCAAGGCATGGTGGCAGCGCGTCCGCGGCGGCGACATGGGCGCCCTGCCCGCTGTCGGCGGCCTGATCGTCCTCAGCCTGCTGTTCACGGTCCTGAGTCCGTTCTTCCTCACCGAGCGCAACTTCGCGAACCTGCTGAACCAGGCCGCCCCGCTCGTCGTGCTCGGCATGGCGCTGGTGTTCGTCCTGCTGCTGGGCGAGATCGACCTCTCCGCCGGCGTCACGGGCGGCGTCGGCATGGCGCTGTTCGTCGTCCTCAACGCGCAGTTCGGCATTCCCTGGCCGCTCGCCCTGCTCCTCGGCTTCGGGTTCGGCTTCCTCACCGGTGCGCTCATCGGTTTCTTCGTGGCGAGGGTCGGCATCCCGTCGTTCGTCGTCACGTTGGGCCTGTTCCTGGGTTACCAGGGCCTCGCGCTCGTCGTCATCGGCCCGGGCGGACTGTTCCGCATCGAGGTCCCGGAGCTGATCGCGCTGCAGAACGGCAACCTGCCGGTCTGGGGCGGCTGGGCCATGCTCCTGATCATCCTGGCCATCTCGGCGGGCACCTCGTTCTACGACCGGGCGCGCCGGACGAAAGCGGGTGTGCCCAACCGCGCCATCTCGCTCGTCTGGATCAAGCTCGGGGTCATCGCCGTCCTCGGTGGCGCATTCGTGTTCGTGCTCAACCAGAACCGCGGACAGTCGGTCAACGAGGTGGCCGGCGTCCCGATCATCGTGCCCATCGTGCTTCTGATCCTGTGGATCGGCACCTTCGTGCTGGACCGCACGAAGTTCGGACGCTACGTCTACGCGATCGGCGGCAACGCAGAGGCCGCTCGCCGCTCCGGTGTGAAGGTGCGCTGGATCAAGTGGTGGGCGTTCGTGATCTGCTCCTCGCTCGCAGTCGCCGCGATGCTGTTCAGCGTCTCGCGCGTCGGCTCGGTCGATGCCACGGTCGGTCGCGACATCGTGCTGAGCGGCGTGGCCGCCGCTGTCGTCGGTGGTGTCAGCCTCTTCGGCGGACGCGGACGGCTCATGAACGCGGCGATCGGCGCCCTCGTGATCGCGGTGATCACGAACGGGCTCGGCCTGCTCAACCTGCCCGCAGGCTTCAACCTGATGGTCACCGGCGCCGTGCTGATCCTCGCGGCGACCGTCGACGCCCTCTCGCGGCTCAGGTCGGGTGGAGCGCGGGTCTAGCGACACGCGCCTGACAGAACGCCGGGGCCGAGTTTCGGTCCCGGCGTTCTGCGTGCGCCCGGGAGTGCATTGAACTTCCGGCTCACACACCCCTGAGCGCTGAGGTATGTGAGCCGGAAGTTCAATAGCGCTCCTGATGCGCCTTTCCGACCAGCCCTGCGCGAGACTGTCCAGGTGCCGCCACCCCCCTACTCGCCCGATGCGCTCCGCCGCCGTCCCGATGTCGAAGGCCCCGACCTGCTGGCTTCGGATGCCGCCGACCGCCTGATCCTCGACGAATCCGCCGCCGCACGGGACACCGCGGCGGACGGCATGATCGTCGTGATCGGCGACGAGTACGGCGCCCTGACGCTCGGGGCAGCGGATGCCGGTGCCACCGGCATCCGCGTCCACCAGGACTCCCTGGCCGGAGAGCGCGCGCTCGCCGCGAATGCGGAGGCCGCCGAACTCGGGGGTGCATTCCGCTCCCTGCCACTCGATGCGACCCTCGTCGCGGGCGCGACGGTGATCCTGGTGCGCCTTCCGAGAGCCCTCGACGCCCTCGATGACATCGCGGGCCTCATCGCCGCGCACGCCGACCCCGGCGTGACCGTGTTCGCGGGCGGCCGGATCAAGCACATGACCCTCGCCATGAATGAAGTCCTGCGTCGACGCTTCGCGACCGTGGACGTCTCGCACGCGCGCCAGAAGTCCCGGGTGCTCATCGCGCGCGGGCCGCACGACGGCGCGGATCCGCGGCCCCGCACCGCGCTGCACGCGGCTCCCGGCCTCGACGCCCCGATCACGATCTGCGCGCTCGGCGGCGCGTTCGCGGGAACGGGCATCGACATCGGCACCAGGTTCCTGCTCGACCAGCTCGCGACCGCGGGCGCCGACGAACTCGACGGTCGCAGCGGTGATGTCATCGACCTCGCCTGCGGGACCGGAGTCATCGCGACCTGGCTGGCGCTGCGGCAGCCCGCACTGCACGTCCTCGCGAGCGATCGATCAGCAGCCGCGGTCACCTCCGCGCAGGCCACGGTCGCAGCCAACGGCGTCGCCGAACGCGTCCGGGTCGTCCGCGCGCTTGGCCTCGAGTCCCGACCGGACGCCAGCGCGAGACTCATCGCGCTCAATCCCCCGTTCCACGCCGGCACCGCCGTCCCGATGACGGGAGTCGCGGACCCGCTGTTCGCCGACGCCGGTCGTGTCCTCGCCCCCGGCGGCGAGCTGTGGGCGGTGTGGAACTCGTCGCTTCAGTACCGAGCAGCCCTGGACCGGCTGGTCGGGCCGACCCGCCAGATCGCGCGCAACGCGAAGTTCACCGTGACGGTGTCCACCCGCCGCTGAGCACTTCGTCGACCCAGATCGGGACGATCTCGCTCGCCCGACCGGCACGAGCGTCATCGAAGGGCACGACGGCGTCGCTGGGCTCGAGGTTGAGCTCCACGGTCCGCGCGCGGAACGCCGCGGCCAGCGCGACGTACCCCGCAGCCGGATAGACCGCGCCCGACGTGCCGATCGAGACGAACACGTCGCATGCGACGACGGCGTTCTCGATCCGGTCGAGGTCGTACGGCAGCTCCCCGAACCAGACCACGTCGGGGCGCAGCATCCGTTCGCCGCATTCGGGGCAACGTGGTCGATCCTCCAGATCGCCCTCCCACTCCGGGCGGGCTCCGCAGGAGACGCAGAGTGCCCGCCGCAGCTCGCCGTGCATGTGCACCAGATTGCGACTGCCCGCCCGCTCGTGGAGGTCGTCGACGTTCTGGGTCACCACGAGCAGGTGATCGCCCAGCGCCCCCTCCAGCCGCGCGAGCGCGCGGTGCGCGGCGTTCGGGACGGCGGATGCCGCACCACGTCGGCGGTCGTCGTAGAAGCGGAGCACGGCGACCGGGTCGCGTTCGTATCCCTCCGGCGTCGCGACGTCCTCCACCCTGTGGCCCTCCCAGAGGCCGCCGGCGTCGCGGAAGGTCGGCACGCCGCTGTCGGCCGAGATCCCGGCGCCGGTCAGCACGACGACACGCGGAAATGCGGGTGGGGCTCCGGTCACCGCAGCAGCTCCCGCAGGCTCTGGATCGTATCGGCCTCGTCGGGTCGCTTGTCCGGCCGATAGCCCTTCACGCGCGCGAAGCGCAACGCGACGCCGCCGGGATACCTCGTGGACCGCTGCACCCCGTCGATCGCGATCTCCACGACGGTGACGGGTCTCACGTGCACGGCGTAGTCGCTGCGGCCGGTCTGGATCGACGGGAAGTACTCGGTCTGCCAGCGCAGCAGCTCGTCGGTGAGCCCCTTGAAGGTCTTGCCCACCATCACGAACCCTCCGGGCGGACCGTAGTCGCCGGCAGCATCGAGGGCGCCGAGATGCAGGTTCGACAGCTGGCCGGTCCGCCTGCCCGATCCCCATTCGACGGCCAGCACGACCAGGTCGTAGGTGAGCACGGGCTTGACCTTGATCCAGCTCTTGCCGCGCCTGCCGGCGGCGTAGGCGGAGTCGATGCCCTTGACGACGACGCCTTCGTGGCCGGCTGCGAGCGCGTCGCGCGAGACCTGGTCGGCGGCGACCGGGTCGGCGGTGACCACTCCCGGAATCCGCCAGTCGGATGCGATCCGCTCGAGCTCCTGGAGCCGAACCCCGAGGGGCTCGTCGATCAGATCACGACCGTCGATGTGCAGCACATCGAAGAACCAGGGCCGCAGCGCCGTGCTGCTGATCGTCTCGGAGCCGAACCGTGCCATCGTGTCCTGGAAGGGTCGCGGGGCCCCGTCGGCGTCGAGCGAGAGGGTCTCGCCGTCGAGGATCACGTCGCGCACGGGCAGGCTGCGCACCACCTCGACGATCTCCGGCACCCGATGCGTGATGTCGGCGAGATTGCGCGTGAACACCTGCACCTCCTCGCCGGCGCGATGCACCTGGATGCGCGCGCCGTCGAGCTTGAACTCGACGGATGCCGGACCCGCGACCGTCGCGACGGCCTCGGCGACCGAGCCTGCGGTGGAGGCGAGCATCGGCATGACGGGACGGCCGACGAGCAGTCCCACCGCGGCGAGCTCGCCGTCCGCGCCGGCGAGCGCGATCCGCGCGGTCTCGCCGAGGTCGCCGGAGAGCATCGCGGCACGGCGCACGGTCGTCGCGGGCTGCCCGGATGCCCGGGTCACCGCGTCGACGAGGACGCCCTCGAGCGCGCCAGTGCGCAGCTCGCCGAGGATGACCCGGGAGATGAAGTCCCACTCCGGCGCCGTCGCCCGGACGGCGAGGCCGTCGAGCTCCGCGCGACGCGTGCCGACCGAGCCCGCTCCGGATGCCGCGGCCAGACGCTCGAGCGCGGTGTCGAGATCGAGCACCGTGAGCGTCGGCTGCGCCGAGTGGTCGGCATCCATCGCCGCGACCCCCCGCCACCCGACCCCGAGCCGTCCCTGGCGCGGCTTCGCGACCAGGAACCCGACCGCGGGCACGATCTCCTCCGGAGCAAGCCGGCTCAGCAGCGTCGCGAGGGCATCGATCTTCGCGAGCCTCGATGATGTCGCAGCCACCGTCTCGGTCGTGGTCACGAGCTCGTGCAGCAGCATCCCCGAATTCTCCCACCCGCCCGCGACATGCAAGCCGTCATGAAGACGCGGGCGATGCGATCGCGCCGCGCGTCGTCGCCACGCGCCCGGTCAGCGCTTCGTCCGCGGCGCGACGTGCGAGAGGGCGCGCGCCCACACGTCGGTGAGCGACAGCTCGGCCACGCCGGGGACCATCTCCACCCGAGCGGAGGGCAGCTGAGTCCGATACCAGTTCGCGGCGGCGTTCGCGGCTGCCTCCTCGCGCTGTCCGTTCATGATGAGGGCCTTCGCGCTCACCGCGGAGATGAGGATGCCGAGGTCGTCCCGGTCCAGCGGCTGCTCGGGTTCGGCGACGGCGACGAGTGCGATCCGGTCGATCGTGTCGCCGAGCGAGGCCGCCGCGCGAAGCGCGACATCGACCGCCTCGCGATAGATGATCAGGCCTGCTGCGGGCGGGCCGGCCGCAGTGAACTGCGGGGCGGCGAGCTCACCGCGGATCAGCTCCACGAGCCACGCCGAGGTCTGCTCCGCCGGAGTCTCGCTGCCGAACGTGCCGGGATCCGCGATCGCTGCACCGTCCAGCGACACGGCGAGCACGCAGATGCTGCGCGCGGCGGTCTCGGCGGGTGCCGGGTCGGTGGCGACCGCGATCCCGGTGCCGACGAGGACGACCAGGCGCGCCGCGCCCGGCGATCCGTAGACGCGATGGGTCAGCCGCGTGTCACCGTCCACGAGTGCTCCACAGCGCCCAGACGACCAGCGGCGGCTGCAGCAGCAGCCGCACGAAGCGCGCACGGTCGGTGCGCATCAGCGGCGCGGACCTGCCGGTCTGCCACTGGTGCACGTTGCCGGGGAAGACCGCGATGAAGAACGCGGCGACCAGCCGGCCCACGCTGCGCCGCTGCGTCGGCAGCGCGACGAGCCCGACGGCGAGCACCAGCTCGACCGCACCGGATGCCAGGACGATCGCGTCCTTGTCGAGCCTGGTCAGTCGCGTCGCCCAGTCCGGCACGACGATGCGGTATCCGCGCCGACCCCAGGTGACGTGCGATGCCCCCGCGACGGCGAGCAGGGCGGCGAGCGCCCAGCGTGCGACGCCTCGACCCGTCGCGAAGCGGGCGGACGGCGCGGTCATGGGTTCGACGCTACCCCGTCTGGTCGAGGGTCGGCCGGCTCACCGCGAACAGCTCCGTGCGGGCCAAGACCCGGTCACGCTCACCGAGGAGCGCGGTGCGGCGAGGGTCGGCCATGTATGCGTCGAGCGCGGCCCGGTCGGGGAACCGCAGCAGCTGGACCTCGACCGGCTGGTCGTCCGCCCCGTCGCCGAACGCGCGCTGCAGCACGGTCGCGCCGTGATCGGGGAACAGCGCGAGGACGGCATCCTCGTACGCGTGCAGCTCCGCGATGCGGTCGGGCGTCGCCCACAGCAGGCAGCAGAAGGTCAGTTCGTCGGCGGAATCGGGCACTCCAGGACTGTAGCGCGGGTGAGCGGCCGGGCCGGGAGCCCGAAACGATGGGAGAATCGCGAGATGACCACTCCCCCGGATCCGAGCGCCGCGCGGTACGCGCGCCAGCGGATCCTGCCCGGTTTCGGCGAGGCTGCGCAACGGCGGCTCGCCGGTGCGCACGCCGTCGTGATCGGCGCCGGCGGTCTCGGGAGCGCAGTGCTGCCGATCCTCGCCGCGGCCGGTGTCGGCACGATCACCGTGGTCGACGACGACCTGGTCGATCAGACGAACCTGCACCGCCAGATCCTGCACGGTGCGACCGATGTCGGCCGCCCGAAGGTCGACTCGGCGGCGGATGCGGTACGCGCCCAGTCGCCGGAGACGACCGTGATCGGCCACCGTGGCCTGTTCACCGCGGCCACCGCCGGTCGGCTGCTCGCCGGTGCGGACATCCTGATCGACGGCTCCGACACCAACGAGACCCGCTTCGCGGCGAACGACGCCGCCGTCGCCGCAGGCATCCCCCTCGTCTGGGGGTCGGCCCTGCGCTGGTCGGGGCAGGTGGGCATCGCCTGGGGCGGCACCGACTACCGTGACCTCTTCCCGGACGGACCCGACTCCGAAGCCGACACGTGCGAGGTCGCCGGCATCCTGCCGACCGTGTGCACGGTCATCGGCGGACTCATGGCGACGGAGGCGATCAAGCTGCTCACCGGGATCGGAGAGCCCTTGGTCGGGCGGGTCATCCTGTTCGACGCCCTGACCGGGACGACACGCGAGCTGCGGTACGAGCGTGATCCGGCGAGGGATGCGGCGCCCCTCGTGCCTCCGCCCGCCCGGGCGCCGGCATCCGATCGCTCGATCACGGCGCGTGAACTCTCGGCTCTGCTGAGCGAGCCGATTCCGCCGGTGCTGCTCGACGTCCGCGAGCCTCACGAGGTCGCCGCCGCGGCGCTGCCCGGCGCGATCGTGATCCCGCTCGGCGAGCTCGATGCGCGCATCGGCGAACTCGACCCCGCCGCACCGACGATCGTGTTCTGCCACCTCGGCGTCCGTTCGGAGACCGCCCTGCAGCGCCTCGAGGCTGCCGGCTTCGCCCGCGCCCGCCATCTCGCCGGCGGCATCGACGCCTGGTCGCGCACCGTCGACCCTTCCCTGCCCCGTTACTGAACGACGCGAAACCAGAGCCATGCAACGCATCCCGGTCGAGGACTACGCCGCCGTCATCCGCGAGCTCCTCGCATCGGTGACCGATCGGCCGGTCGAGATCGTCCCGATCGCGCTCGCGGCGGATCGGGTGACCTCGGCGGAGGTGCGGAGTCCGATCGACCTCCCGACGTTCCGCAATTCGCAGATGGACGGCTACGCGGTCCGCAGTGCCGACCTCGATCGCATCCCCGCCGTCCTTCCTCTGCTCGGTGAGATCGCGGCCGGCGCGGCCGATCCCGCAGCGCTGCCCGCCGGCTCGGCGATCGCGATCATGACCGGTGCACCAGTGCCCCCCGGGGCCGACACCGTCATCCCGATCGAGGACACCCGCCTCGTCGACGGCGGGGTCGAGGTCCTTCGACGACGGGATGCCGGCGACTACGTCCGCGAGGCGGGATCGGACGTGCTCGCCGGGGCGGTGCTGCTGCCGGCCGGCCGGCGCCTCGCATCGCGGCACCTGGCGGCTCTGGCCGCGGCGAACCTGATGGAGGTCGCGGTCCGATCGCGCGTGCGGGTCGCGGTCGTCAGCACAGGCAACGAGCTCGTCCCACCGGGTGCTCCCCTCGCGCATGGAAGCCTTCCCGATGCGAACGGCATCGCCCTCGCGGCTGCGGCGACCGCGGTGGGCGCCGAGGTGGTCGATCTGCAGCTCGCCGGCGACGATCCGGTACGGCTCGGGGCGACTCTCGATCGGGCGATCGCGGCGGGCGCGGAACTGGTGCTCACGAGCGGCGGCATCTCGATGGGCGCGCACGAACCGGTTCGCCAGCTGCTCGAACCGCTCGGGGCGATCGTCGGCACTGTCGACATGCAGCCGGGCGGTCCGCAGGCGCACGCGCGCTATCACGGCGTGCCGGTCGTCTGCTTCCCGGGCAATCCGGTCAGCAGCCAACTGAGCTTCGCCCTGTTCGTGGCGCCGCTGCTGCGCGAGATCGCCGGCCTGCCCGAGCACCGTCGCATCGTCCGTGCGCTGGCGACCCCGTTGGAGTCGATCGCCGGACGCCGTCAGTTCCTCCGCGCCAGGGTGACTGCGGACGGGGAGGTCGAGACCGTCGCCGGTCCCGGGTCGCATCTGGTCGCCGCGCTGGCCGCCGCCGATGTGCTGATCGACGTCCCGGCGGAGGTCACCGCGCTCCCGGCCGGCGCGTCGGTGGATACCGTTGACCTATGAGCTCGCTCACGCACCTGGACGATGACGGCCGCGCACGCATGATCGACGTGGGCGCCAAGCCGATCACGCGCCGTGTCGCCCACGCCGCCGGCCGGCTGTCGACGACCGCCGAAGTAATCGCACTGGTCCGCGCCGACGGCCTGCCGAAGGCCGACGTGCTCGCCACCGCGCGCATCGCGGGCATCTCGGGAGCCAAGCGCACGAGCGAGCTGATCCCGCTCGCGCACATCCTGCCGCTCGATTCCGTCACGATCGACTTCGGCTTCGACGGCGACGCGGTCCTCATCGAGGCGACGGTCTCGGTCACCGCGCGCACGGGGGTTGAGATGGAGGCGCTCACCGCGGTCGCGATCGCGGGGCTCACCCTCCACGACATGATCAAGGCCGTGGATCCTCGGGCGGTGCTCGGCGAGATCCGCCTGCTCGAGAAGTCGGGCGGCAAGCACGGCGAGTGGACGCGGGACGCGGTCGCTCCGGATGCCGAAGGGCGGCATCCATCTGTCTCCCTGCTCGGCGCCGGTCGCTCTGCAGCCGTGCTGGTCTCCTCGACCGCGGCGGCGGCCGGAACCCGTGCCGACACGACCGGGCCGCTGATCGTCGAGTGGCTCCGGGAGCGCGGGTTCGCGGTCGACGACGCGATCGTGACGGCCGACCTCGACGCGGCGGCGGCGCTGCGGAGCATCGTGGCTGCCGCGCCCGAAGTCGTGCTGACGACCGGGGGCACCGGACTGCATCCGCAGGATCGCACGCCCGAGGCCACGAGGGCGGTGCTCGATTTCGAGCTGCCCGGCATCGCCGAGGCGATTCGCGCGGCGGGCAGGGCGGCGGTGCCGACGGCCTCGCTGAGTCGTGCGGTCGCCGGCATGGCGGGTGCGACGCTCGTCGTCAACCTGCCCGGATCGTCCGGCGGCGTGCGCGACGGGCTCGCCGTCCTCGAGCCGCTGCTCGGGCATGTGCTCGACCAGGTCGCCGGCGGCGGTCATGGCTGACCGGTATCTGGCGCTCGTCACGGCGGAGCCGATCGACCGCGCCGCGGCGGAGGCGTTCGTCACCACGCGATCGGACGGTGCGCTCGTCGTCTTCGAGGGCGTCGTTCGCGATCACGATCACGGCGCATCCGTGCACGCCCTGGACTACGAGGCCCATCCCGACGCGCCGCGGTTCCTGGCCGAGGTGTGCGCCGAGATCGCGGACTCCTCCGGCCTGCGCGTCGCGGCGATCCATCGCGTCGGAGCGCTGGCGATCGGCGATGTCGCGCTCGTCGCCGCCGTCGCCGCGCCGCACCGGGCCGAGGCCTTCGCGGTGTGCGCGCAGCTCGTCGACCTGGTCAAGGAGCGCACGCCGATCTGGAAGCGCCAGCACCTCGCCGAGGGCACCACGGAGTGGGTCGGCCTGTAGCCCGGCTCAGCCGCCGGAGAACCGGGGCAGGACGTCGGCCGCCGCGCCGAGGGGGCGCTCGCGGTCCCGGCTCACGACGCCGTCGATCAGGATCGAGCCGGTGCGCAGCACGCGCTCCATCGCTTCGCCGTACTGCGACTCGAGGGCGTCGCGCAGATCGCCGACCGTGCCCCCTGACACCACGACGGTCTCGTCGGCTCGGCCCGCGGCATCCGCGGCGGCCGCGAAGTACCGCACGCGCACCTCAACCACCGATCGCGCCCATCGACCGCTCGGGCGGAGTGAAGCCCGGGTCGGAGATGCCGTGCCCCGCCTGCTTCCCCCACATCGCGGCCCGCCAGCGATCGGCGATCTCGGCGTCGGTCGCGCCGCCGCGCAGGAGCGCGCGCAGATCGGTCTCGTCGTCGCCGAACAGGCACGAGCGCACGGTGCCTTCAGCCGTGATGCGGGTGCGATCGCAGGCGGAGCAGAATGAGCGGGTCACCGACGCGATGATGCCGACGGTCGCAGGTCCTCCGTCGACGAGCCACTCCTCGGCAGGGGCGGATGGGTCGTCGCGGCCCGCTTCGACGAGCGTGAACCTGCGCGACAGCACCTCGACGAGCTCGGCGGCCGGAACCATGTTCGCCCGCCGCCACGCGGCATCGGCATCCAGCGGCATCTCCTCGATGAACCGCAGCCGCAGTCCGCGCTCGATCGCCCACGCGAGCAGCGCGGGCGCGTCCTCGAGGGTCTCGCGCATGAGCACGGCGTTGAGCTTCGTGGGGCCGAGGCCGGCGCGCACGGCTCCGTCGATGCCGGCCAGCACGGCCGGGAGGCGGTCGCGACGGGTCAGCCGCGCGAAGTGCTCGCGGTCGATCGTGTCGAGCGAGACGTTCACGCGCCCGAGCCCCGCGGCCGCGAGGCGCTCCGCGACCTTGTCGAGCCCGATGCCGTTCGTGGTCATCGACATCGGCATCCCGGGCGCTGCTGCAGCGGACAGCGCGACGATCTCCACGAGATCGGCGCGGGTCAGCGGCTCGCCGCCAGTGAAACGCACTTCCCGGATGCCGAGCTCGCTGCCCGCGATCCCGACCAGGCGCGCGATCTCGACGGCCGTGAGCAGATCCGCTTTGGGGATGCTGGGGAGCCCCTCCGCCGGCATGCAGTAGGTGCAGCGCAGCGAGCACTTCTCGGTCACCGAGATCCGCAGGTCGTGCGCGACGCGGCCGAACCGGTCGACCAGTCCGGCCGTGTCGGGCCGACCCGTCGTGTCGGGGGCGCTCAAGGGATCGCGGTGGATCCGCGGCATCCCGAGCGAGAGCGTCGACATGAGTTCAGCCTATGCGCCCCGCATCCCGCCGCGGCCGCGTGCGACGGCAGTGACAGGCATGCGCAGGCGTGGCTAGGGTGAGCGAAGGGCACGCGTCTGCACGACGGGCATCTGGGGCGGGAGCCCCACAGAACACAGGGAACCGAGAAAGAGAGGGCGCCATGTCGTTCATCACACGAGGCTTCTCCGGTCGGCGCGGCGACCGCGATCCGCGGCTTCCTCCCGGTCAGACCCTCGTCGAGGACTGGCCGGTGCTGTCGGCGGGCCCGACTCCCGAGGTCGACACCGCGGACTGGGAGTTCGTCGTGCGCACCGAGAACGGCTCGCACACCTGGAGCTGGGACGAGCTGCGCGCGCTCGGCATCGAAGACATCACGACCGACATCCACTGCGTCACGCACTGGACGAAGCTCGAGATGCCGTGGCGCGGCGTTCCGCTCGACAAGATCTGGGAGAGCGTCGAGACCGAGCACGAGTTCGTGATGGCGCATTCGTACGGCGGCTACACGACGAACGTGCCGCTCGAGGACCTGCTGGACGGCAAGAGCTGGATCGCGTTCGAGGCCGACGGCGAGCCCCTCGATCCGGAGCACGGCGGGCCGGCGCGACTGCTCGTACCGCACCTGTATTTCTGGAAGAGCGCGAAGTGGGTCCGCGGTCTGGTCACGATGCCGACCGACGACCCCGGGTTCTGGGAGCAGAACGGGTATCACCTGCACGGCGACCCCTGGCAGGAGGAGCGGTACTGGTGAGCGAAGCCGGCACGCTCGCGGCAGCCCCCGCGCGGCAGCATCGTGCCGCGGCGTGGCACATTGCAAAAGTCGCCGATTCACGACCTGAGACCACGACCGCCCGGCGCATCGAGCTCGAGGTGCCCACCTGGCCGGGCAACGACGCCGGCTCGCACCTGGACGTGCGCCTGACCGCGCCCGACGGCTATCAGGCGACGCGGTCGTACTCGATCGCCTCCGCCGGCCCCGGCACGCGCGTCGTACTCGCCGTGGATGAACTGCCCGACGGCGAGGTCTCGCCGTTCCTGGTGCACGACCTGCGCGCCGGGGATCAGCTCGAACTGCACGGACCGCTGGGGGCGTTCTTCGTCTGGACGCCCCCCGCGGACGATGAGACGCCGCGGCCCGTGCAGCTCATCGCCGGCGGATCCGGCGTGGTTCCGCTGTACGCCATGGCGTCCGCGCACGCCGCCGCAGGTGACGCGACCGAATTCCGGATGCTGTACTCGGTGCGCACGCCGGACGACGTCTTCTTCAGCGACGAGCTCGCCGCGCTGGCGGCGGCGGACCCGCCCCTGCAGCTCGATTTCATCTACACGCGGAGCGTGCCCGAGGGCTGGCCGAGGTCGGCCGGCCGTCTCACGCGGGATCTTCTGGATGCCGCGGCGGTGCCGGCGGCTTCCCGCCCGCGCGTGTACGTCTGCGGCCCCACCCCGTTCGTCGAGGCCGTCGCAGGATGGCTGATCGACGCCGGCCACCGGCCCGGCGATGTGCGCACCGAGAGATTCGGAGGTTCGTGATGACGAAACTCGACGGGAACGTCCTCGCCGGGATGCTGGTCGATGTGCTCGGGTGGGATGCGACGGCTTCCGACGCACGCTGCGCGCACTGCGGCCAGCACGGTCAGATCGCGCTTGCGGTCGTCTACATGAGCTCGATGGGTGCGGTCGCCCGGTGCCCGCACTGCGACGGCGTGCTCGCGACGTTCGTCGAAGCGGAGGACGGGCGCGTATGGTTCGGGATGCCGGGAATCAGCGCACTGGAGGTCGCACGATGATGTCAGAGCTGCCGGTCTTCACCGTCGAAGACCTCGAGTCCGTTCCGCCTTTCGAGCACGCGTCCTTCGACAACGACGATGCCGTGAGCCTGGGGCTCATCGCCGTCGGGGTCATCCGCAAGCACCACGCCGATCTCGCCGTGCGGATAGTCCTGCGCGGAGAGCCGGTCTTCGTGGCGAAGCTCGGCACCACCGGTGCGGGCAACGACCCGTGGCTCGCGGGCAAGGCCGCCGTCGCCGAGCGCTTCGGTGAGCCGTCGCTGCTGGTGCGGCGCCGTCACGAGGCCGCCGGCACGGCATTCACCGACCGTTCGGACTTCGACCATCAGCTGTTCCGCGCGCACGGCGGCGCGGTGCCGATCTTCGTCCGCGGCGAGGTCGTCGGGTCTATCACCATGTCGGGTGAGCCGGACGTTGTAGATCACGCCGTCGTCGCCGAGACGATCCGGCGATACCACGAGGCATGAGCCGATTGCGGACCGGATGTGTCCGCATCCGCTCGTAGCCTGACATCAGGCGCCGGAAGGCGGCCTCCGACGAAAGGCAGGATCCCATGGACTGGAAGATCGAGCTCATCTACGTGCCGGTGACGGACGTCGACCGCGCCAAGGAGTTCTACGTGCGGATCGGCTTCAACGCCGACCACGACCAGATCCCCTTCGATGGGCTGCGCTTCGTGCAGATGACGCCGCCAGGATCGGCATGCTCGATCGCGTTCGGCTACGGCCTGGGCATCCAGCTGGAGCCCGGGCAGCAGAACACGATCCAGGTCGTCGTGCCGGATGCCGATGAGGCACTCGCCCACCTGCAGTCGGTCGGCGTCGACGCCAAGGGCGTCGATGAGCAGGCGTGGGGCCGTTTCGTGTCTTTCGACGACCCCGATGGCAACACCTGGACCCTGCAGCAGCTGCCGCCGCGCGACTGAGCCCGGTTCGCGGGGCGCTGCGCACGGCGCGGCGCCCCGCGCTTAGGCTGTGGCGATGCGCGAGTTCGTCGTGGGGGTGGGGCTGCTCGGGCGCGGATTCGCCTCCTGGCGGCGCAGGCCGGGCCTGATGGCACTCGGCCTGATCCCCGCGGCGATCGTCGGGCTCCTGCTGCTGTCGGGCATCGTCACGCTCGCGATCACCCTGCCCGGGATCACCGTGGCGGTCACCCCGTTCGCGGACGGCTGGCCGAGCCTCTGGGCGACGGTGATCCGCGCCACGATCGGCACGGCGATGGTGGGCGCGGCGCTCGTGCTCGCGGCGGTGTCGTTCACCGCCCTCACCCTGATCGTCGGCGAGCCGTTCTACGAACGGATCTGGCGGTCGGTCGAACGCGATCTGGGCGACGCCGACATCGACGCGGGCTACGGATTCTGGCGGTCGGTGCGTGACGGTCTGTTCCTCTTCGTCCGCGGCGTCGCGATCGCCGTCCTCGCGGCCTTGATCGGATTCATCCCGGTCGTCGGCGGCGTCCTCGCCACGGTCTTCGCCGTGGTGCTGACGGGCTGGCTGCTCGCCGACGAGCTCTCCTCGCGCGCGCTCACCGCGCGCGGCATCGACTACGAGGGTCGTCGGCGGCTGATGCGCAGCCATCGCGGCCGCGTGCTCGGTTTCGGGGTGGCGACGCAGCTGTGCTTCATGATCCCCTTCGGGGCCGTGGCGACGATGCCGGCGGCCGTGGCGGGCTCCACGAATCTGGCCAGGTCGCTGCTCGAGCCGCGCCGCGTCGAGGCGGGCTGAACCCGCACATGCGAGAGGCGCGCCCCCGGGGAACCGGTGGGCGCGCCTCTCGTGCGTGTCAGGCCGCGTGGGCCAGGGCATGCCCGCTTGCCACGACGACGGCATCCGCGTTCGCGTCCACCGTCACCGCGCCGCCGTCGACCAGGTCGCCGCTCACGAAGAGCTCCGCGACGCGGTCGTCGACCTCGCGCTGGATCAGTCGCCGCAGCGGACGCGCACCGTATTCGGGCTCGTAGCCGTGCTCGACGAGCCAGTCGATCGCGGCATCCGTCACCTCGATCGTGACCTCGCGACCTCGCAGACGACGCTCGGTGGCACCGAGCATGAGCCGCACGATCTGTCGCAGCTCGGGCTTGTCGAGCTTGCGGAACAGCACGATCTCGTCGATGCGGTTGAGGAACTCCGGTCGCATGGCCTCGCGCAGGCGACCCATCACCCGCACCCGCAGGTCGTCCTCACTGCCGAAGCCCGTCGCGCCGCCGCCGTCGGCGATGAAGCCGATCGCGCCGGAGCGCGACGCGAGGAACTCGCTGCCGATGTTCGAGGTCATCACGATCACGGTGTTGCGGAAGTCGACGGTGCGGCCCTGGCCGTCGGTGAGCCGGCCGTCGTCGAGCACCTGCAGCAGCAGGTTGAAGACGTCGGGGTGGGCCTTCTCGATCTCGTCGAACAGGACGATCGAGTATGGGTTGCGCCGCACACGCTCGGTGAGCTGGCCGGCCTCGTCGTAGCCGACGTACCCCGGAGGGGCGCCGACCAGGCGCGAGACGGTGTGCCGCTCGCCGAACTCGCTCATGTCGAAGCGGATGACCGCGGTCTCGTCGTCGAAGAGGCTCAGGGCGAGGGCCTTGGCCAGCTCGGTCTTGCCGACGCCGGTCGGCCCGAGGAACAGGAAGGATCCGACGGGCCGGTGGGCATCGCCCATGCCGGTGCGATTGCGACGCACGGCCTTGGCGACCGCCGTCACGGCGTCGTCCTGACCGATCACGCGCGCGTGCAGCTCGTTCTCCAGCACGGCGAGCCGCTCGCGCTCGGACTCCGTGAGCCGCTTGATCGGGATGCCGGTGGCACGGCTGATCACTGCGGCGATCTCGGGCTCGTCGACGACGGCGTCGGGCGCGGGGCGCTCGGTGGCCTCGCTGAGGCGGGCCTGTACCTCCGCGATCTGGTCGCGGATGCGCGAGGCCTCCTCGTACTTCTCCGCGCCGACGGCGGCGTTCTTGTCCGCTTCGAGCTCGCCCAGGCGAGCCATGAGCCCCGACACGTCGACCTTGACTCCGAGCCGCAGCCGCAGCCGGGCGCCGGCCTGGTCGATCAGGTCGATCGCCTTGTCGGGCAGGACGCGCTCGGACAGGTAGCGATCGCTCAGTTCGACGGCCGCGCGCAGCGCGTCATCCGTGAACGTCACGCCGTGGTGCTCCTCGTACGCCGGGCGCAGTCCGCGCAGGATCAGCACGGCATCCTCGAGGCTCGGCTCGCCGACGCGCACCGGCTGGAACCGACGCTCCAGCGCCGGATCCTTCTCGATCACGCGGTACTCCTTGAGCGTGGTCGCACCGACCAGGTGAAGGTCGCCACGCGCCAGTCGCGGCTTGAGGATGTTCCCGGCGTCCATCGCGCCCTCGCCGCCGCCTCCGGCGCCGACGACGGTGTGCACCTCGTCGATGAAGAGGATGAGCTCGCCGGCCAGCGCCGCGACCTCGTCCATCGTGCTGGTCAGGCGCTCCTCGAAGTCGCCGCGGTAGCGCGTTCCGGCGAGCATCGCAGGCAGGTCGAGCGCGATCACTCGCTTGTCGCGCAGCTGCTCGGGGACCGAGCCCGCGATGATCGCCTGGGCGAGCCCTTCGACGATCGCGGTCTTGCCGACGCCGGCCTCGCCGACCAGCACGGGGTTGTTCTTCGTGCGACGGCTCAGGATCTCGATGGTCTGCTCGATCTCGTCCTCACGTCCGACCACGGTGTCGAGCCGTCCCTCACGCGCCAACGCGGTCAGGTCCGTTCCGAACCGGTCGAGCATCGGAGTCTCGGATGCCGCCTGCTCGGGCTGCTGCTCGGTGGCGGGCACTCCACTCGGGGTGACCGTCTCGCGGGCGCCCTGCAGCAGGGCGTCGGCGGTCACACCCGCCTGTGCCAGGATCTGCCCTGCAGGCGCGTCCTGGCCGAGCACGAGTGCGAAGAACAGGTGCTCGGGGTCGACGTATGTGGAGCCCGAGGACCGGGCCACCTGGAAGGCGTGGAAGAGCGCCCGCTGCACGGATGGCGTGATCACGGCGCCCTCGACGTCGGCGGGGTCGGATGCCTGGGGAAGCCGCTGCTCGACCGCGCGAGCGATCGACGCGGGGTTTGCACCGACTCGCTCCACGGCATCCTTCGCCGGCGACTCGCCGACCAGCACCCGCAGCACGTGGAGCGCATCCAGCTCGCGCTGACCGCGCTCGAGCGCGTACGCGCCCGCCTGCTGCAGGAACTCCTGCGTCCGCAGGCTCAGGAAGCGCGTGAGATCGATCGACCGCGACGCGCGGGCGCGCTCACCATCGAGGTAGCGCGCGAGGAACTCGTCGAACGCACTCGAGCCGCTCTCCGCGTCCTGGGGGGTGAAGTCTTCGGGCATTTCTCTCCTGTACAACTTGAGTCTCAGCGTGTCAAGTTTACGAACTTGAGCACACTCGTATCAAGTTAAACCGAGAAGCTCGAAGCCTATTCCCGGGTTCGCGATCGAGTCTGCGGTCCCGCTCAGCCGTGCCTGTTCGCGATGCGGAGCACGACACTGCCCCGCTTGCGGCCGGTGTCGACGTAGCGGTGCGCGTCCACCACGTCTTCGAGGTCGTAGGTGCGATCGATCACCGGTCGGATCCGCCCGGTCTCGGCCGCGGCCGCGAGTTCGCGCATGACCTCCGCGCCGAACACGGAGCCCGTGTGGGTGACCAGCGTCCCGCTCCGGCGCGACTGCGCCCGCTCCCGGAGCATCCCCCGCAGGTCGGTGATCACCATGAGCAGCGCTCCACCGGGCTTGAGGATTCGGCGCACGCGACGGAACGGCGCATTGCCGACGCACTCGATGACGACGTCGTAACGCTCGTCTCCGGCCGCGAAGTCCTCGCGCTCGTAGTCGATCACCCGCTCGGCGCCGAGCGAGCGGACCAGCTCGGCGTTCCCGGCGCTGCACACGCCGGTCACGCGCGCCCCGGCCCCCGCAGCGAGCTGCACCACGGCGGTCCCCACAGCTCCCGACGCGCCGTTGACGAGCACCTCGACGCCGGGTCCGAGGTCGACGCGGTGAAGGAACGAGATCGCGGTGTAGCCGCCGAACACGAGGGCGGCGGCATCCTCGAACGGGATCTCCCCCGGGATCCGCACGATGCTGCGGTCAGCGGCGACCGTCGCGTACTCCGCATGGCAGCCCATCGCACTCCCCCGCATCACCATCACCCGGTCGCCGGGCGAGAACTCCGTGACGCCCGAGCCGACCGACTCGATGACGCCGGCGCCCTCCATCCCGAGGATCGGCTTGCGCGGCCGGAGCACGCCGAGCGCGACGACCGCGAGGAATCCCAGTCCTCGCGGCAGGTCCTTCGCACGGATGCGGTGGTCGGCGATGCTCACCGTCGACGCGTGCAGGCGGACGAGCACCTCACCCGCGCCCGGCACCGGCTTGGTCACACGCTCCACCGTGACCACCTCCGGCCCGCCGAACCGTCGTGCGACCGCTGCCCGCATCGTGCCGATCGTGGTGGTCGCCGCATCCATCGCGTGCTGAGTCATCGAATTCCCCTTACGCTGTAAGTATTACACTGTAAGGTAGCGCACTCGGAGCGGCTTGTCGAGAGGGCAACCTGACGCTGTACGGTGGGCGGAGGAGGTGCGACATGCCCGCGACGAAGAACCGCGAACGCGCACCGCTGACGCGCGAACGGGTGCTGCTCGCCGCTCGGGCGCTCGCGGACGAAGACGGACTCGACGCGCTCACGATGCGGCGTCTGGCCGACGATCTGCACGTCGAGGCGATGTCGATCTACCATCACCTGCCGAACAAGGACGCGATCCTGGACGGTCTCGTGGAGCTCGCCTTCAGCGAGATCGAGGCGGAGGTCGGCGGGTTCGGCGTCGACGGAGCTGCGCAGGATTGGCGTAGTGCGCTCCGGACCCGCATCCTCGGCTCCCGACGAGTGCTGCTGAAGCATCGGTGGGTGCCGGTCGTCCTGGAGAACCGGGGCGTGCTGGTTCCGACGATGGCCCGCTACATCGACGGGATCGTGGCGATCATGCGTGCCGGCGGGCTCTCCTTCGATCTGATCCACCACAGCCTGCACGCGCTCGGCAGCCGGATGTACGGCTTCACCCAGGAGCTCTCTCTCGACGGCGACGACGCGGCGCCCGCGGGGGATGATCTCGCGCAGATGCGGGACTTCGTGCCGAACCTCGCGGCGATGCTGGAGGACGTCGTCCACGACGACCCCGACTCGACGCTCGGCTGGTGCGACGACCAGACGGAGTTCGAGTTCGGGCTCGACATCCTCCTCGAAGGACTCGAACGGCGGCTGGTCGCGGAGCGGACCCGATGACCGCCGAAGGCCTCGAGGCGGCCGCGACCGGCGCGGCACTCGTGCAGCCCGCTCCACCGGAGATCGGCGATGCGACCGCGGAGCGCATCGCGTCGGAGGGGTGGGGTGTTTCCGGTCGCGCGCGGGCGCTCGGCAGTCACCAGGACCGCAACTTCCTGATCACGCCCGACACCGGTGCGCGGGTGCTCCTGAAGATCGCGAACCCGAGCGTCACTGCGCCCGAACTCGAAGCGCAGTCCGCGGCGGCCGCCGCGATCACTTCCGCCGGCGTGCGAGCCGCCCGCGCGCTCCCCGTCGGCGACGGCGCAACGGCTCGCGCGGTCGAGGTGGACGGGGTCAAGATGCAGGCGCGACTGCTCGAGTTCCTCGAGGGCGAGACCCTGTCGGGGTACCTCTCCCCCGCCGCCGTGCGTGCGATCGGAGCACTGGCGGCCACGGTCGACGTGGCTCTGGCCGACCTCGTCGCCCCTGCCGCCGAGCGGGTGCACCAATGGGACCTGCGCGAGGCACCCGGAGTGCTCGATGAGCTCCTCCCCTACGTCTCGGACGACGAGCTGCGGAACGAGCTCTCCGCTGCCGCCGAGTCCGCGTGGGATGCCGTCGCCGCGGTCGCCGATCGCCTTCCGGTGCAGTTCATCCACGGCGACCTGACCGACGACAACGTGGTGACCGGCGACGCCGTGACGCGCATCCCCGACGGGGTCATCGACCTCGGCGACCTGAACCGCACCTGGACCGTCGGCGAGCTCGCCATCACGGTGTCGTCGCTCCTGCACCACGACGGGATGGACCTTGCGGGAGCGATGCAGGCGATCGCGGCGTATCACGCCATCCGGCCGATCTCGGAGACCGAGGCCGACGCGCTGTGGGCGCTGGTCGTGGTGCGCGGCGCCGTGCTCGTGGCAAGCGCGCACCACGTGCTCGCGACGGATGCGGCGAACGAGTACGCCGCCGAGAATCTGGTCCACGAGCGCGAGATCTTCTCGCAGGCGGTATCGGTCCCGTTGCCGGTAGCGACCGCCCTGGTGCGGGCGTACACCGGGCACACCGCGGCGCCCCTCGATGTGACCGGCGAAGCCCTCCTACCCGGCCTGACCGCCGCGGATGTGCGCGTCGTCGACCTCTCGGCCGCGAGCCCCGCGCTTCACGACGGACGATGGCTCGCAGCATCCGCGGAGGATGACCTCTTCGTCGAGTCGGTCGCTGTCGGGGGCACGGCTGTCGGGCGATTCGGCGAGGCGCGACTCACGCGGTCGCGTGCGGACGATCCCGAACCGCCTCGCAACGTGGCGCTGGGCGTCGAGTTCCAGTGCCCTGTCGCGCAGCCGGTCGCCGCGCCGTGGGCCGGCACGGTGCGGCTGAGGAGCGCGGGGATCGAACTTCGCACCGCCGAACTCACGCTGAGGCTCGACGGGTGCCGCACGACGCTCGCGGACGGCACGACGGTCGAGGCCGGCGAGGTGATCGGTCAGGCGGCCGGGTCGATGTGGGTCCAGGTCATGCGCGCAGGCGTCGAGGCGCCCCGGTTCGTCACCGCCTCGCTCGCCGCGGCATGGCGCACGGTTGCGGCCGATCCCGGTGCGCTCGTGCCCGAACTCGACGCCGCAGGTGCGACGCCGGACGCAGCCGAGCTGCTCAAGCGCCGGGACGGGTCCTTCGCCGACGTCCAGGAGCACTACTACGCCGACCCGCCGATCATGGTGCGTGGGTGGCGCGAGCACCTCGTCGACGCCGACGGGCGGGTGTACCTCGACACGCTCAACAACGTCACCTCGGTCGGCCATGCGCACCCGCGGCTGGTGGCTGCGGTCGCCGAGCAGTGGCGACTGCTCAACACGAACTCCCGCTTCCACTATCCGGCCGTCGTCGAGTTCTCGGAACGGCTCGCCTCGCTCGCACCCGATCCGCTCGACACCGTGTTCCTGGTCAACAGCGGCTCGGAGGCGGTCGACCTCGCGCTGCGGCTCGCGCAGGCCTGGTCGGGTCGGCGCGAAGTCCTCGCCGTGGCCGAGGCGTACCACGGCTGGACCTACCTGACGGATGCGGTGTCGACGTCGGTCGCCGACAATCCGGCCGCGCTCGAGACTCGGCCCGACTGGGTGCACACGGTCGCCGCGCCGATCCCGTTCCGCGGCTCGCACGCGGAGTCCGGCGCGGACGCCTACGCGCAGGACGCCGTCGCCGAGGTCGGGCGGCTGGCCGACGCCGGAACGCCGGCCGGGGCGTTCCTGTCCGAGACGGTCTTCGGCAACGCCGGCGGAGTCATGCTCCCTGACGGCTACCTCGACGCCGTGTATCGCGCGGTCCGCGCGCACGGCGGCCTTGCGATCGCCGACGAGGTGCAGGTCGGGTACGGGCGTCTCGGCGAGTGGTTCTGGGGCTTCGAGCAGCAGGGCGTCGTGCCTGATGTGATCGCGATCGCCAAGGCGATGGGCAACGGACACCCGCTCGGAGCCGTGATCACGTCCCGGGAGATCGCCGAGCAGTATCGCGAAGGCGGCTATTTCTTCTCATCTGCGGGCGGCAGTCCGGTTTCGAGCGTCGTCGGCCTGACGGTCCTCGACATCATCCGCGACGAACGACTGCAGGAGAACGCCCGAGAGACCGGCGCGCACCTCAAGGGGCGTCTCGAAGACCTGGGGCGGCGGCATCCGATCCTGGCGGCCGTGCACGGATCGGGCTTCTACCTCGGACCGGAGTTCGTACGCGATCGAGAGACCTGGGAGCCGGCGACGGCGGAGACCGCCGCGATCTGCGAACGACTCCGGGAGCTCGGCGTGATCGCGCAGCCCACGGGCGATCACCAGAACCTCCTCAAGATCAAGCCGCCCATGTGCTTCAGCCGGGAAAGCGCCGACGCGTTCGTCGACGCACTGGATCGCGTGCTGACGACGGGCTGGTAGCGCGGGGCTCGCGCACTCTGGGTAGCATCGCGAGTATCCCCGACCGCCCCTGACCGAGGAGAACGACGACGTGAGCGAGCACTCCGAGTTCATCGACCCGGCCGTTCCCCCGAGCGGCGACGGATGCGCGGAGTGCGACGCGGTCGGAGGCTGGTGGGTGCACCTGCGCCGGTGCGCGCTGTGCGGACACATCGGCTGCTGCGACGACTCTCTCGCCACGCACGCGACCAGGCATTATGAGGCGAGCGGGCACCCGATCGTGCAGAGCTTCGAGCCGGGCGAGGAATGGTTCTGGGACTACTCCACCGGCGATTACGCCTACGGTCCGGCGCTCGCCCCGCCGGACTCGCACTCGGCGCACCTCACCACGCCGGGGCCCGCCGATCGGCTGCCCGCCGACTGGCGTGAACAGCTCGCGCGCAATCGCGGCGAGCGCTGACCCTGCGCCTACCCCTCGGTATCGGTCGTCGGCGTCGGCGCGGGTGATCCCGACGCCGGCTCGGGACCGAACAGTGTCCAAGTGCCGCCCTCGCACTCGTAGAACTGCAGGAGCTCGGTGTCGATGTACACGTCGCCGTCCGACTCGCAGGTCTCGTTCTCAGGAGCGCCGAGCCCGAGCGACAGTTGCGTGCCGGGCGTCCCCGGGGCGCCGCTCGCCCCGGTCTCGCCGGTGGCTCCCGCCTCGCCGGCGGCGCCCGTCTCGCCGGTCAGGTTCTCGGCCGCGGAAGCGCGGATGTTGCCGACTTTCACCCACTCGCCGTCCTTGAACAGGTAGACGTCGGACGTCGAGATGTCGATGTAGACCTCGCCCTCGTACCCCTTGCCCGCTTCGGGAACTCCGGCTCCCGCCCGCACTGCGGCACCGGCGGGGAGGATCTCCTCGAGCGCGGCCTCGTAGTCCTCGGTGCTCGGCTGGGAGGTCTCAGCGACGGGAGTCGTGACGGGAGCGGCGGCCTCGCTGTTCGAACGGGCGAGCGTGGCGCCGAGGAACGATGCGACGAACGACAGCACGACCACGGCGACGCCGATCCAGATCAGCGCGGCGCGGCTGACGCCTGCCGGTGCGGCAGCCGGCGCGGGGGCCGTCGCCCTCGGAGGGCCTGCGGGCGGCTTCGTGATCGGCGGCGTGCCGGGGGTGTTCTGGCCATCGCTCATCGTCGAGTCCCTTCCATTCGGCGCTCTCCGACCACCGTGAACGCACGGCACCGGGCGACGACGCGCTCAGTCTATGGACGACGCAGCGAAACGCCCTCACTCGGATCGGGTGATCTGAGTGAGGGCGTCCGCGTGGCCTACTTGAGCTTGAAGAGCGCGGTCAGGCTCGATCCGTCCTGCGTCTTCATCGTGACCTGGTAGCACGTGCCCGGACTCTTCGGGGTCTGCCAGTTCTGGATGAACTGCCCGCCCGTCGCGTCGTAGCGCAGCGTCGTCCCACCGGTCGTGGTGAGCTCGATGTCGTCCGTCGCAGCGCCTCCGATGCACGACACGCCCTTGACGGTGAACCCGCTCACCGCGATCGTGCTCGTCAGCTCCGTGCCGCCGGCGAACACCTCGAACTTCAGCGGCACGGTCGACCCGCCCTTGACGCTGTTCCACACGCCGCCCATGTCGACGGGCTGGAAGAAGCCCCCGAGCGTCCACGCCGCGACCGTGTAGGTGCGTGTGCGGGTGCCGAGGTTGCCGGCGGCATCCGTCGCGGAGGCCGTCAGCGTGTGCGATCCGGGAGCCGCGCTGTACCCGGTCACCGTGCACGCCACAGAGCCGTCGACGATGTCCGTCGCCGTGCACGTTCCGACGGGCGGCACCGAGCCGAACACGTAGTTCCCGCCGTTCGCCGGACCGCCCACCCACGTGATCGAAGGTGCGGTGGTGTCGACGACCTTGACGAGGAACGTGGCCGGCTCGGCGGCGTTGCCCGCAGCATCCATGGCGTTGCAGGTCACCGTCGTCGTGCCGAGCCCGAACGTCGATCCGGATGCCGGCAGGCAGGTCGGGGTGACCGATCCGTCCACGGCATCGGACGCGGTCGCGACGTAGGAGACCGGCGCTCCGGTCGACCCCGTCGCCTCAGCGGTCGTCGTTCCCGGGACCGAGATGGCCGGGGCCGTCGTGTCCACGACGGAGACCGTGAACGAGTTCGAGCCGGTGTTGCCCCTTTCGTCGGCCGCAGTGCACGTGACGGTGGTGTTGCCCAGTGGGAACGTCGATCCGGAGGCCGGGAGGCAGGTCGTTGTCACCGAGCCGTCCACCAGGTCCGATGCGGACGCGCTGTAGGAGACGGACGCTCCGGATGGCCCAGTGGCTTCGGCCGTCGTGGTGGCCGGCACGGTGATGGCCGGCGCCGTCGTGTCCTTCACGGTCACTGTGAACGTCTCGGTGGCGACGTTGCCCGCGGCATCCTCCGCCTCGCACGTGACGAGGGTGTCTCCGAGTGCGAACGTCGACCCCGAGGCAGGCACGCAGGTCGTCGTCACCGACCCGCTCACGAGGTCCGACGCGGACGCGGCATAGGTCACCGACGCTCCCGACGCCGCGGTCGCCTCCGCTTCGAGGTCTCCCGGGGTCGTGATGTCCGGCGCGGTCGTGTCCTCGACGGTCACCGAGAACGAGGAGGGGGCGGACGTGTTGCCCGCGGCATCGGTCGCGGTGCAGTCCACCTGGTGACTCCCGATCGCGAAGACCGACCCGGAGGCCGGCGTGCAATCGGCACCGATCGTGCCGTCGACGATGTCCTCCGCGGTCGCCGTGAAGGTCACCGTCGCACCGCTCGGGCCGGTCGCCTCCGCGATGATCGGGTCGGGCACCGTCACCACCGGCGCCGTCGTGTCGACGACGGTCACGTCGAAGCTCGCAGACCCCGTGTTGTTCGCCGCGTCGGTCGCGGAACACGTGACGCTCGTCGTGCCGACCGGGAACACCGATCCCGACGCGGGCGAGCAGCTCGTGCCGAGTGCACCGTCGACGAGGTCAGAGGCGCTCGCCGAGAAGTCGACGGTCGCCCCGCCAGGCCCGGTCGCCTCCACCGGGTCAGGAGCCGGCACGGTCACAGTCGGTGCCGTCGTGTCCTCGACGGTCACCGTGAACGAGCCCGTCGCGGTGTTGCCCGCAACGTCGGTCGCGGAGCAGTCGACCGTGGTTGTCCCCAGCGCGAACGTCGAGCCCGATGCGGGCACGCAGGTGACTGTGAGCGCACCGTCGACGAGGTCGCTTGCCGAGGTGGTGAACGTCACCGCAGCACCTCCGGGTCCGGTCGCCTCGGCCGTGACGTCAGTCGGGAGCACGAGGATGGGCTTGGTCGTGTCGGTGATCTTCACCGTGAACGTCGATGTGCCGGTGTTGCCGTGCGCGTCGGTCGCCGAGCAGGTGACGGTGGTCGAGCCCACGGGGAATCCGCTGCCGGATGCCGGAAGGCATGTCGACGACAGGGTGCCGTCCACAGCGTCGGTCGCCGTCGGGTTGGTCCACGTCGCGGTCGTCAGCGCGCCGGCCGCTTCGAACTGGAGGTTCGTCATGGCGCCGACCGCGGGTGCCGTCGTGTCTTTGACCGTGACCGTGAACGACCCGCTGCCGACGTTGCCCACGGTGTCCGTGGCCGAGCACGACACGGTGCTCGTTCCGATCGGGAAGGTCGAGCCGGATGCCGGACCACAGGTCACGGCGGGACTCAGCGGAGCCGTATCGGTGGCTGTCGCGCTATAGGTCACGACCGCGCCGGCGGCGCTGGTCGCCTCAGCGGTGATCGGAGCGGGCAGGTGCAGCGTGGGCGGGGTCGTGTCGCACGCGCCGATGGTCCAATTGACATTTACCAAGCCCGAGTTGGCTCCCACTACAGCCGCACCTGCGCTGTTGACTCCGGAAAAGCTGAACGCGATCGTTCCAGACCCCGCCACAGTCTTGGCGGGCAGGGTCACGACAGCAGTGACCGTGTCGGGACTCTCGAAATTGGTCGCCTGTGCCTGCCACGTGGGTGTGACGACGATGGTCGTGTCCGCGAGCGCTGCTGTCATCCCGGCTGTGGCGGTTCCCACCGCCACCGTCACAGTCGAGCCGTTGGCGAAGACGTTGTTGTTGACGTTGTTGCTCGGGTTGCCATTGCGGCGCGCCGCGATCAGGACATTGAACTGCACGGATTGATTCGTGCAGGCGACGACTATCGCTGCTCCACCGGAGTTCAGCGGCGCCACGCCATCCCCGTCCGAAGAGAGCTGGTCGGCGAAGGATGCAGTCGCACCCGCTGCCACCAAGAGCAGACCGGCGGTGAAGCCCGCCAGCAATCGAAACGCGCGGGCTTTCGCCATGATGACTCCTTGGTGCACCGGAGTAGACATCATCGTCTTGGGGACCGCCGGCTCGTCATGTTAGCGTCCGCGCCGGTTCATGCACCAGCATCCAATTTCTGGCGTGTTCGAACGACTCATCCGGCGCGTGATCACGCGCGTCGGATGAAGGCGGCGATCAGGCCGCGGGGCGATAGACCGTCCCCTGCTCGCGGTCCTCGGCTTCGACCGAGTCCCTCTCACCGCACAGCGCCGCCTCCAGGAGCGAGGGGTACTGCCGACCGCATGCTTCGCATTCACTCATCTGACACCCCGTTTCATCGCAAAAGGCCGCTCCCCGCATCAGGGCGCGACCTATGGTCGTGAGCATAGCGGCGCGCGCAGCGCGCACGGAAGAGCCGGATGCCGCATGCACGCGCATCCGAGCGGCCGCGGGAGTGTTCACCTCGGCGCGGCTGTGCGGAGAGAGGGCCGCTCAGGCGACCTCGATCACCCGTACTGGTTCTCGAGCCGCGCCTGCTTCCAGTCGTTCGTGCACTCGAGCGTGATGTTGACGGTTCCCGAGCCGAGACCCCAGTTCGTCCAGGATCCCTCGACGCTCTTGACGGCGATGAACTCCTTCTTGCCTTCGATCCGCGTCTCGCTGCTCGTGGCGACCACCAGCGTGGCGACACTGGCCTCCGTCGTCACGATCACGCCACGCGGAAGGATGCGGTCGTTGCTGAATCGTTTGTCGACCAGGTACGGATGCGTGCTCGGGCAGCTGCCGCTGAATCGGTCGCTGGCCCAGAGGCCGTTGTAGCCGCGCTCGTAGATCTGTACCCGGATGACCTCACCGGGCTGTCCCGCGCGAACGCCGCCTCCCGGCGCTGCTGTGGCCGGTGACACCGCCGCTCCTGCCAGCAGCAATCCTGCGGCCGCTCCCGCCGCGGCCAGTCTCTTCAATGCGAACATCACGTCCCCTTCCGGTCGGACGCCGCTCCGCATCTGGAGGCCTCAGCGCCCACATCCGACCAGTATGGTGCGGGTTCGCGCGGCTGTCTGCTCCGAGATTCGCCCAGCGGGGTCGGCACGGTTTGCGCCCACCGGTTTCGGTGACGTCGAAAACAGGTAGTGGACTACGTGCTGCGTATCGGTCGACATGGGCTGGACTCTCCCCATCTCGTCGTGCTCGAACGGCGGAAGGAGACCTCGTCATGCCTCACATCAAGCGGAATGACGCGCTCAAGCCTCCCGCGTGGAGGCACCTCGGCAGTGTGGTGATCATCACCGTGGCCGTGGCGCTGGCCGGCTGTACGGCCAGCCCCACGCCCGAAGACGCGCCTGCGATCGAGCCTGCCGAAGCCGTCACGTCGCCGTCGCCCTCACCTGTTTCCAGGCCGGCCGTGCCGGCGCCTCCGGAACAGCTCACCTTCGAGGCGGGGGCGGGTCTCGACTCGGAGGTCTGGCTCGCCGGGTGGCACGTCGAGCCGATCGACATGACACACGGCTACTCCGTCGTGTACCCACGCGACGATTGGGAGGAGAAGCATCTCTCGAACGGCTGCGAGGGCTCGAGGTATCACCGGTTCGGTCCTCTCGACGGGCTTGACCTGACCCTCGACGACCGAACGTTGACTGATCAGTTCCTCGCCCAGCTCCTCGAGATGCCGATAGAAGATGTCTCGGAGGGCGGTTCCGATGTCTCGTTCCCGGTGGTCGGGCGGTGGCCGATGATGGCGGACTTCCGGGTGCGCGCCGGGGATTGGACAGACGGGGGTACGTGGCTGGCCGCAGCGAGGGTCTTCGGTGCGCTCGATACGGCACTGGTGATCCAGCTCGACTGCGACCCGGGCCCGATGACCGGGGCGAGCGGACAGCAGATGTTCGAACTGCTCCCCGAGGTGGTCGGACTCGACGCTTTCGAAGTCGGACTCGGCAGAGTCGACTGGAACGTCGTTGAGTCGCTCGACTTCGACGAAGGAGCAGACCTTGTCGCATCGTCGGAGGCACGGTGGGTCGACAGCGCCCTGATGGAGGACCCTGCTTGGACGTTCGCCGACGTCGAGGCGGGGGTGTGGACGTTCACCACTGCCGACGGGGACTGCACGGCGGAGTACGAGCAGGGTCTCCTCGACGAGCAGACCGCTGCCCCCAGTGACCGCGAAGCCAGCGACAAACTCCTTGCGGCTTCGCTCGGGGTCCCCGACAGCATGGTGCCTCAGGACGCGGTTGACGGCGCGTTCGCGGTCGCCATGCCGGGCAACGACCTCGTCGCAATGAGGCTCATCGAACGCGAGAACTCTGAAGTCAGGTGGGTGACCGCCGCTCGGGCGTTCACTGGCCCGCTTCTCGGCATGACGATCGACGTCACGTGCTCCGAGGGTGATCCCATGAAGACGCTGGACCTGCTGATGGCGAAATCGGCCGTTCAAGTGGTGCCCTGAGGGGCGTCAGAAAGGGAGTAATCGTGTCCGAACCGACTCTCGCAGCAAAAGATGAACCGCCACCCCCGCCACCGAACACCAACCGCAGGTGGCTCGGTACCAGCATCGCCATTGCGTCCGTCCTGCTGGTGATGGCGATCGTCGGTGGGGTGCTGGTCATCCGGGGGTTCATCCTCGCGACGGCATACTCGGATTCGACGGCGCTGCGTCCGGACGAGAGCGAGGAGGCGGCCACCGAACCGGAGGGTCCGGCGCAGCGGGCCGCGGAGGCCGGCACCCTGGCCAACCCCTACCCGGCCGATTTCGGGATGATCCTCTCCGATACGACCACGAACGTGGAGGTGTTCACACTGGCCGCGCGGTTGGCGGAGAGCGAGAACCTCGCGGACGACGTACCCGTGGAACCGACGACGGAGGGCACGCGCGTCGTCGCCGTCGAGTTCACCGTGGTCGGGCTGGACGCGTCCGTTGCCGGTACCGACATGGCCATCGAGGCCGGACTGTGGCAGCTCGCTGACCAGGACGGGAAGGGCTATCCCCCACTCTTCACGCAGCTCGTCTCCGACCCCTCAGTGCCATTGACGGAGGGCGTCACCTGGCTGGGCCGGAACTTCTATGAGGTGCCCGCAGGCGCCACCACACCGTATGTGCTGCTGTACACCCAGTACGTCGCGCTTGAGTAGGGAAATCATCACACGCTGATCCGGCGCGGCGAGGACTGCGGATGCCGGTGCTGTCACGATTGGATCGTGCAATCCCTCCGCCGCGTGGTGCTGATCGTCGCGTTGCTGAACCTCGGCTACTTCGTCGTCGAGTTCTCCGTCGCGTTGACGATCGGTTCCGTGTCGCTGTTCGCCGACAGTGTCGATTTCCTCGAGGACGCGCTGATCAACCTGCTGATCTTCGCAGCCCTGCCCTGGACCGCGCAGCGGCGACGCACCGTCGGCTCGATCCTCGCGTTCGTCATCCTGATCCCCGCCATCGCGACGGTCTGGACCGCGATTTCCAAGATCTTCGATCCGTACCCTCCGGAGCCGATCCCGCTCACCCTGACCGCGATCGGCGCTCTCGTGGTGAACCTGACCGCGGCGCTGCTTCTTGTGCGGCACCGCCACCATGCCGGAAGTCTCACCAAGGCCGCGTGGCTCTCCGCTCGCAACGACGCGTTCGCGAACATCGCGATCATCGTCGTCGGCATCCTGACGATCTGGTTCGCGACCGGCTGGCTCGACATCATCGTCGGCATCGGCATCGCCGTCCTCAACGCGGACGCGGCCCGCGCCGTCTGGAAGGCTGCGCGACGAGAAACCGACCCGGTCCCCTAGTTGCGGGTTGGCTCGGTCGGCGCGGCTGACTTCGAGCCGCCCCAGGCCTCGTCTGATGAGCTCACGAGTCGAAGTGTCATAGCTGCTGGGGCGCCCAGGTCTGTGACGCAGAACCGATCAGCAGATGCGCGATTACCCGACCCTCAACGCGAAGTTGATCGGGCGGGCTATCCGAGCACCAGCAAAATGGGCGCCACGCAGGTCGGCATCACTCCATCGTGATGAACGAAGACCGACCGGCTTCCGGGCGGGCATCGCAAAGGTGCGGCTCAAGCCAGAGTGGTCGGCGCGACAATGGGCATGTCACCGCACTCGTCATGATGAGGTTTGCGTGGCCTGGGCGGCCGCCCGTCGAATGTCGCACTCGTTCGCTACGGTGGCGTCACGTTTCGCAGCGTGGTGAACGGGAGGGCTCATGGCCGAATCGATTAGCGCCAAACAGTTTCATGATGAACAGGGAACGGCGGGGTGGCACGTTCTGTATGGGGGTGCGCAGACGGTCTTTCCGACGAACTCGTTCGCGACAGGCGTCGAGTTCATCCGACGTATCGCACAGGCGACGGTCTTGGTCGGTCGCGAGCCCGACATCGACCTGCGGCCCGAAGCCGTGGTCGTCCGTACCGCGTCAACGCCCAGAGGCCGACTGGACACCCTCGATGTCGAACTCGTGCGGCGCGTCTCGGCCATTGCCGAGGAGCTCGGGCTCCGAGCTGACCCGTCTCAGCTCCACACGATTCAGATCGCCATCGCGGAAGCGGAGGGGGTGAGCACACGTGATTTCTGGGTCGCGGCGCTGGGGTACGAGTCACTCGGCGGTTTCGTCGTCGACCCGCTCCGCCGCGGACCGCGGATGTGGTTCGACGAGATTGCCGCGCCGGGACGCGGCCGCACCCACATCGACGTGGCCGTACCGAAAGACCGTGCAGACGAGCGTGTAGCCGCAATTGTTCACGCAGGCGGGCGGCTCGCGGATGACTCCCATTCACCAGACTGGTGGACGTTCGCGTCGCCCGACAACCACGGTGTCGACATCGCCGCGTGGGGAGATGTCAACGACCAGCCGTGATCACCTGTTCACAGACACGACGGAACGGCGTCACGAAGGCCTCTCCCCCAACCCAAGCAACTGAACGGGTCCCTGAGCGGGCGCTGATCGCCGGCCTTGTAACGGTCGGCGCGTAGAGGGACCGGTAAGCGAACGCGCTCGGGCCCGGGCGCGACCTGCGCTAAACGCGCACTGCACTGAGGCGGACCGGCGATCGTGCCTTCAGAACGC